>CAWHJN010000005.1:417500-1752920 GCA_963829705.1 Rhodothermales bacterium | reverse complement strand
CCACATCCATCCGTTCGAAGACGGCAACGGGCGTACGGCGCGGTTACTGGAGAAGTGGTTTCTTGCCGCGCATCTCGGCCTTGCCGCCTGGACGATCCCTGCGGAAGCGTACTACTGGCACCATCGTCCGGCCTACTACCAGCCCCTCCGCCTCGGCCCCGACTACTACCACCTCGATTACAGCCAGTGTCTTCCGTTTCTCACCCTCCTCCCCCATGCCCTCGACCTGATGCCATGACCCATCCATTCAAACACGACGCTGCCCAACACGCCGTCACCGACTGGTGGTATGGCCTGGAGCACGACCCCGGTGCGCAGGCTCATCTGCGCCGTATCGAGCAGCCTGAACAGTGGGTGTGTGAGGACGCGACCTCACCCGGCAAGGTGCGGGCAAAACAGAGCCTGTTGAGGCTGAAGACCGCCGTTGAAAAAACGTTCAGCCGCGCCGACGCCGAACCCACACCGAGTGTGGACCTCACCCGGCTGGCTGCCGTGGCCGGTCTGCTGGCACAGGTAAGAAGCGATGCTCCGGAGATGCCTACCTTTGCCGCCTGCTTCACGGGCGGCGCTGACGGTGCCTTTCTCTCGGAGCGCCGTTTCGAGCGCCTGGTCTCCTCTGTCGGCGAGCCACTCCCGTACGACGAACTCAGGCGCGTCGTGCAGCAGGTGGGCCGCCACGCGCCTGTTGGGGTGCTGGCTGGCGAGTTGTACGACTGGGGCCGCGATACATGCGAGCGCTGGGCCGACGTGTATTACGCCCGGCTGCTCACGCCGGAAGCGGCCCCTGAAACGGCAGAAACGGTCGGTCCGGCAGCGCGTCGCTGGTGGGCAGACCTGCTCAAGAACATCCCGGCGAGCGCGCGGCGCTGCAACGCTGCGCGCCGCCACGCGAGGCCAAGTTGCTGAAGGGCTACCACCGCCTGCGTGCGGCCCTCCCTGAAGCCTTCCGCAACCATCGAAACCTGACCTTGGTGGCCGCCACGCTCGCGCATGTGCGCCATGACGTAGAAAACGCCCGAAGGCCCGTGACGCTGGGAGAGATCGCGGGCAGTTCCAGGCAACGCCTGTCGGCGCTCCGTGAGGGGCATGACGCGGCTCCCCACAACGAACGGGACGAGCGGCCTCT
Source organism: Rhodothermales bacterium (assembly GCA_963829705.1). GTDB lineage: Bacteria > Bacteroidota > Rhodothermia > Rhodothermales > BA12 > CAWHJN01. The sequence goes on along the minus strand of CAWHJN010000005.1, from coordinate 1,751,794 downwards.
CGTAGCCGAAGCTCATTTCGAGCGGCTTCTCAGAGCAGACTCCGCGGCTGACGTACACCGTAGGCTCGTGCGTGTGCTGCAACAGACAGGTCACGTGGCTGATGTCGCCCGCCAGGCGGAAGATCTCCTCACCTGGAGCGCGCGCGCGCGGTGGAGTTGGGCTGAAGGCTACTACACCATCGCCCTGCCTCCCCTCAAGGAAAAAACTGAGGACGCTGCTTGATTTCGCGCGGCTACCTCTTCTTTACCCTCACCTCAACCCTCTATCTCGATGAGTCGGTTTATCCAGGTTCACATCCTCACGTTCTACCCTGCTTCCAACCCGAACCGCGACGACCTGGGCCGGCCCAAAACGGTCCGTATCGGCGGCAAGGAGAGACAGCGCATCTCGTCACAGTCGCTCAAGCGTAGCTGGCGCACCTCCGATGTGTTCAAGCAAGCGCTGGGCGACGGTGCTTTGCCGCTGTCGGAGCATTTCAAAAAGGCGCTCGAAGGTGCGCAGATCACGCTGCACCCTATGCTGGGCGTCCGCACGCGCGACATCGGCCTCGTCGTGAAACGCGCCATCGAGCGTGCCGGGGAAAACATGGACTGGTATCAAGAAGCCAAACGACAGGATGCGGAGAAGCAAGATGCTCTGGATGCGGCAAAGGTTGCGTTGGAAGGCGCGGAAGGAGAGGCGCAGAAAAAGGCGAACAAGGCCGAGAAAGAAGCTGACGATGTCCGCGTTGCAAAGAAAATCGAGGGGTGGGCAGAGGCTATCGCCGACAAATTCGGTTCGCGGAAGGGCCTCAAGAACAACCAGGCGTTCCTGTTCAGCATGGACGAGTTGAAAGCCATCGACGACCTCGTTCATGTTCTGGCCCGAGAACCGCGCACCCTATCACCGAAGAACTGGAAAACCTCATCAACGAAGACCACCAGATGATCGACATCGCCATGTTCGGGCGGATGCTCGCGCACGACAAGAAGACCTTCCAGGAAGAAGGGGCCGTTCAGGTCGCACACGCCTTCACGGTCGATGCTGTCAAGTCGAAGACGATTACTACACGGCGGTAGACGACCTGAATCTTGCCGAAGAATCCGGAGCCGGTTCGGCTTTTCTCGACACGGCCAAGTTCGGCTCCGGCCTCTATTACCTCTACTTCTGCATTGACTGCGACCAACTCGCCGAGAACCTGAAGAAGCATAGGGGCGAAGATCCTGTGGCGCTGGCAGGCAAGGCCACGGAGGCACTCGTTCGTGCAGCCACCAAGGTCACGCCGACGGGTAAGCGCAACCCGTACGGGCACCACACCTACGCCCACTACGTGCTGGCGGAGTGCGGCGACCAGCAGCCGCGCGCGCTGGCTGTCGCGTTTCAGAAGGCCGTACGCGACGACGACGTGCTGGAAGCCGCAGTCGAGCAAATCCAGAAAGTGCGCGCGAACATGGACACCGTCTACGGCGCGTGTGCAAACGCACTGTACGAGGCCTATCCGCTTGAAGGCAAAGGCAGTTTCGAGGATCTCTACACGTTTGTACGCAACCGTACCGACTGGTTAACACGCATGGCGAGGCGGAAGCATGAGAGAATCCCACCTCGTTTTCCAACTCTACGGCCCCCTTGCCTCGTGGGGCAGCATTGCCGTGGGCGACGAACGCCCTTCCTTCGACCGGCCCAGCAAGTCAGCTATTGTTGGCTTCGTCGCAGCAGCCCTCGGCTACAAACGCTCGGAGGAAGAGAAGCACCGGGCGCTGGCCGATGGCTTGCGCTTCGCGGTGCGGATCGAAGCGCCGGGGTCTACCTGCGTGACTACCACACCATCCAGTCGCCGAAGAAGGAGAAGAATCTGCCGACACGGACACTCGAGCTGCTACACGAGGCAGGGACGAAGGAAAGTCACCGCGAGTACTACGCCGATCAATACACCCTCGTCTGCCTGTGGAAAACGAGCGAGGTAGGCCCTTCGCTCGAAGAGATAGCCGACCGCCTGCGCCGCCCTCACTTTACGCTCTACCTGGGACGCAAAGCGTGTCCGCCAGCGCTCCCGCTGATGCCGTACCTCGAGCAGGCAAAAGCTGGAAAGCCGCGCTCGACCGAGCGGCTACCCGTTACCGGCTTCGACTCGACTGCCTTCTCGGCCACCCGCTGCAATCGAAAGCAGCACCTGCTGTGTTGCAGGATCGAACGATCCGATACTTCTGGGAGGGCGACGACCACGCCGGGCTGGACTCCAGCCTGCAAACCGAACGCTGGGATACCCCGACGAGCCGCACGCGCTGGCAGTTTCGACCCCGGCAGGAATTCACGACGACGCGCTGACCGATGCACCTCTCCCGACTCACCCTCAACCCCGGCAACGCGGGGGCTCGCCGCGACGTGGTTTCCGCGTACGAACTCCACCGCACGCTCATGCGCGCTGTTGCCGGGCAACCGGAAGCGGGACGCCTGCTGTTTCGCCTGGAGCCCGAACAGGATATGACGTGCACCGGTCGTACTCGTCCAGTCGGAATGCGCGCCGGATTGGAAGCCCCTGCTGGCGAACGGCTACCTCCTCCGCGCCGATGGCCCGAAGCGGTTTACCCCGGCGTTGCAGCAAGGACAGACCCTCCGGTTTCGGCTCGTCGCAAACCCGGTGAAGCGGCAGGGTGGCACGCGCATACCCCTCACCCACCGCGTCGCCCAGCACGAGCATGACAAGACGTACTGGGGCTGGCTGCACTGCCAGGCAGAACGGGCAGGCTTCGAGGTGCTGCAAGCACACGACGAGCTTTTGCCCCTTCCTCCACGCGGTCAGGCCACAAGGGGCTTGACGAAGCAGACGATCCCGCACTTCGGGGTTCGTTTCGATGGAGTTCTCCGCGTGACAGATCTCGAGAGGCTGCTGGAGGCGCTTCGGTGCGGCATAGGTCCGGCAAAGTCGTTCGGCTCGGCCTGTTGAGTCTGGCACGTTGACACCAAAGCGTCCGGTTGCGTCCGAAGCGGGGTTCTTTGACGTACTTTTTAGTCCTGTCCCCGCGCCTGCGGGGATGAACCGGACGTCGAGCCCCGCGATGCTGACCGGTAGTCCCTGTCCCCGCGCCTGCGGGGATGAACCGGACCCCTCGGCCCCGCGAGCACGCAGCTCGCCCTGTCCCCGCGCCTGCGGGGATGAACCGGTACGGCGCATTGGCCGCGGCGCGCGCCTGTCCCCGCGCCTGCGGGGGATGAACCGGTACTCGAAGCGCGCAATCGGGCCGCCTGTCCCCGCGCCTGCGGGGATGAACCGGGCGCGCGCCCGAGCGCGGGGCGGCATTTGCCCTGTCCCCGCGCCTGCGGGGATGAACCGAACCCCACGCGCAGCCCGGCGCGCGCGGTATTACCTGTCCCCGCGCCTGCGGGGATGAACCGATGACGTCCGACGAAGCCCCTTCGCGCGCCTGTCCCCGCGCCTGCGGGGATGAACCGACGGGCGGCCTGCTCGATCGTCTTAGTCCCTGTCCCCGCGCCTGCGGGGATGACTCGTACGCCCACGCCGACGACGAAGGGGTCCTCGCGCCTGTCCCCGCGCCTGCGGGGATGAACCGTTTGTATCGCTACTCCGGCGCGCGTCGCCACCGCCTGTCCCCGCGCCTGCGGGGATGAACCGGAGTCGGGCACGGGCGCGCCGAACTCGGCCAGAACTGTGGATTCACCGATGCTCCTGCAGCGTCAGCTACGCAGCCAGCCCGAACACCTTCTCGACGGCGGCATGCAGCGCCTCCGGGTACAGGTGCCCGTAGCACTTCTGCGTCGTCGTGACCGACGAATGCCCCATGGTCTGCGTGATCGTGAAGATCGGCACGCCCTCGGACGCCAGCATCGCCCCATACGTGTGGCGCAGCACGTGCGCCGTCACCGTCCCCCACAAACCAGCCTTCTCCGCAGCCTTCTTGATGCGCTTCGACGCGTAGTCCGTCGCCAGCGGCCCGCCCGCGCACCCCGGTAACAACACAGGCGTCGGGGTCGGCTGAGTCACCCGGCGCCTCTTTGAGGCTTCGCAGGATCTCGAGGGCACGCCCCGTCAGCGGCACGGGCCGCTGGTGGCCCGACTTGGTCAGCGCGCTCCCGCCCACGATGAGGTGGGGCCGTGAGGTGAGACGTACGTCGCGCCAGCAGAGCGCCGGAGTTCGCCGATGCGCAGGCCCGTGCCCACGAGCAGGTGGACGAGCCGTGCCACCCAGATAATCTCGCCGCGCTCCAGCAATTCCTCCCGCGACGCGGCGTCGGCCTCGATGGAGGCCACCAGCGCCTCGTACTCTTCCACCTCCAGAAAGCGCCGCTCCTGGTGTACCTTCGGCGGCCGGAGCTTCGCCATCGGGCTTCCCTCGAGCAGGCTCTCCCGCACGCACCAGGCGAAGACGTGTTCAGCGTCGCGTAGTAGCGCCGCCGCGTAGACGCCTTGCGGGGGCTCCCGAGGCAGGGGCGCGTCGACGAAGCGCGTCACGTGGTGCCCCTCGACGTGGCCCAGCAGCATCCCGGCGGCAGCATCTTCGCGAACCCCTCGAAGTTGCGCGCCTTTACAGCCTGCGTGGCTTCCCGCCGGTCGCTCCGTGCCTCGAGGTACTGTAAACCATGCCTCGCCGACGAGCGCGCCCCGCTCGGGGTGCCTTCTCGCGCCAGGGATCGAAGAGGCCCAGCGATTCCCGCCGTTCGAGTTCCACGAGGCGTCGGTGTGCACGGACGGGTCCTCGCGTCCGGAGCGTCACCAGGCGCCGGGCGGGCCGTCCTGTCTCGATCGTAAATTTCGGCTCCATCGCCGCTGAGATGCCTGCTTTTCGATCCTCCGTGGTTCGTATCGGGGTCGGAGAACTGCCATGACCGATGGGAGGTTGAGCGTGAAGGGGTTCGAGAGGATGAGGGTGTTCAGCAGCGTGAGCGGCGTCACCGAGGTGAGCCATTAGAGAAAGGTCACCTTGAGGTCGCGGGCAGGTCGAGCGCCACGGCGCGCCCCGCTACGAGCTTTTCGATACGCCGTACGACGACGTCCTTCGGCTTGCGGCTCTTGACCGTGAAGCCATCGTGCTGCCACGCCGGATCCAGAAGTCAGGCCGGGCGTGGTCGAGCGCCTGCGCGCGCGTTTCGCCGATCACGTCCTGAAACAGGGCGAGTTCGTAGGCGCTCAGCTGCACCGAGAGTGCGCTGCCCGCCCACCGCTCCGCGAGTTCTCCCGGAGCACGGTAGTGCACCTGCCCCGACACGTCTTCGACTCACTGCAGGTCTTCGTACGCGGCCCGTGCCCGGGCGGCCTCGCCGATCACCTCCTGCACCGCGCGGGAGCGACATGAAGCGATCCGTAACGTCTCGCCCCACGCCTTGCTTTGTGAGTTCGCCTTTAACGCTGGTGGGATCTGCCATCATGGTGAGCATGGAAACGCATGCTTGACGAGCGGGCGGCATGCATAAGGCGCCTGTGCCTGGCGGGAGAGCACGTCCCACAGGTCGTCCCCTCGCTGAGAATCGCACGCGTTGCGGGGAGGTGCCACATGACCGTCAGCGGCAGCACGTACGCGCTCCGCACATCTAACTCGGTGCAGCCTTTCGTGAGGGCACGCCGCAGCACCGACGGCATCATGGGCAGCATCGACGGGTGGACACCGAAGACCCGGGCCGAGCGCACCGGCGCGCGGCGCGAGCCCGCGTAGAGCGCGCGCGGGACAAGCTGCGCCTGACGCAGGAGCGCGAGTGCGCGCAGCAACCGATCCTCCGACCACTCGCCCCTGTCGTAGCACGCCGTGCACGCCCGGGCGGCGTCCGGAGCCTGCTCGGCGATGAGGCGGGCAGAACGAATGCGAGGACTGGTTGTTGAGCACGCTGAGACAGACGCGCCGTCTCCGGCCACACGCTCAGCGACCCCATGCGCTCGCGCGCCTTCGGGCAGCTGCTCTTGATGGCGCGCACGGGCTGCGTCTCGAGCGTGCTGAGCCGGACGAGCAGCGTGCCCGGCGGGCTACGGGGCGTGACAACTCCTCGACCAGCGCCTCGAAGGGCGCGCCGCTCCTGCGCAGCGTCCGCGGACGTTTACGATCGCGGTCGTAGCGGTTGTAGCGAAACTCCGGAAAAACGGCCTGATACGTCATCAGAAATGAGTGGCCTTTGTAGCGTTTAGCGCGGAGGGCGTGTTCCTTCTCCTCGAGCGTTGCCAGGATCGACCGGCTGAGCGACAGCCGCCTGTCACCTGCCCGGTCGAGAGCGCCGAAGCGGATGCGGCGCGGCCCCGTCAGGATGTAGGCCAGCATCTTCGCCACCGCCGGATCTGCGAGCCCCGGGTGCGCGTCGCACAGCGCCTCGACGCTGTCTTCGTGCAAGAAGAGTTCGCTGCTCGCGACGGCCCAGCGTGTCTCCGCGGAGACAACGCCGGAGGCGTCACGCTTGTGCGACCAGGGCGGCGACTGAAAAGAGGTATGCGATCCGCGACCGGATCCGATAGCGGATCCAGACGCAGACACGAGCAGCGGTACGGGGGGCTGCTCGTCCGGCTGATGCACGGGGGAGACGAGCCCGGTAGTCGCTTCGGACGGCGGCGCAATGGCTGAGGGCTGATACGAAAGGGGGTAGGCTGGAACGGCCATGGTCGTGAATGCTGGAAGGCCAGGTTGACCCACGTAGTCAGCCGAGTGCTGAGCGCGGGAACTGAAACCTATCCGTTTTCGGGGCCGGCTCTTATTCAGCCGTGCCCCCGTCGAAATCGGCCTCTAAGCCTATGAAATGGCCTCTTTCGGCTCACCCGCCTCTCTTCGCGCGCGGACCCGCGCGCGTGCGCGCGCGAGGGCTGCAGGACAAGAGCACGCGCAACGGACTCCTGCACCCTCTGCCACGCTGCGCCCCTGTGACATTCTGCTGGCAGGGAGGCCGGGTATCTAGCACGGACACCTCCCTCCTCGACTCAGCCTCCAACCCCAGCCGGCTATGAACGCGAACCTTACCGAGATCGCCTGCGTCATCGACCGATCCGGCTCCATGCACCCTTTCGCGCAGGATGCCATCGGCGGATTCAACAGCTTCCTCCAGGCGCAGCAGGACAGCCTGGCCAGGCGCGCCTGTCGCTCACGCTCTTCAGCACCCGCCTCGATGTCGTCGCCGACGGCGTGGCCATCGAGGCCGCCGAGCCCCTGACGAACGAGCACGTACGTCCCTGGCGGGATGACCGCCCTTCTCGACGCCGTGGGCCACACCATCGACGCCCTCGGACAGCGCCTGGCCTCCATGGAGGCGTCGAGCGTCCCGGCACCGTGATCGTAGCCATCCTCACCGATGGCCAGGAGAACAGCAGCCGCCGCTACAGCTCCTCCCGCATCGCCGAGATGATCCACCACCAGCAGGAGGTCTACGCCTGGAAGTTCGTCTTCCTCGCGGCAGGCCAGGACGCCATCGCGTCGGCAAGCCAGTTGTCCATTGCCGCGGAGGACGCCATCGGCTTCGACGCGTCCCCGCAGGGTGTCGGAGGCGCCTACGTGGCCCTGAGCGCCGCTGTGACCAACCGGAGGCAGCGTGTCTAGCAGGCCGCAGACGTCCGCCACCACAGGCTCAGCAGAGTCCTTCGCCAGGCAAAAAAGAGAAGGGCGCGCTGCCGGCCCTTCTCTTTCGTTATGCCTCCGTGCGTGGGCATAGCGCCAGGGACACCGACAGGCAGCTGAGCTCTGCCGTCTACTTCGTGTAGGCCTTGACGAAGGCGAGCACGGCCTCGGCGAGCGAGGCGAGCACGCGGATGATGGGCTTCATCTTCTCGCTCATGCCGCCACCTCGTGCGCTCGCTCTTCGAGACCGCCGTAGCCCATGAGCGCCGACATGATCGACTTCGTTGTGCGCGAAGTCCGACGCCGTCGCTTCTCCGCGTGCCAGAGCACCCGCGTCGCCGCGTTCACGAGGCCCCAGCCCGTCAACTCTTCCCTGAGCAGCATCTGGTCGATGATCTTGCCCCAGAGCGTCACCGGCACCTTGTCCAGCACCTGCCCACGGATCGTCGAGAGTTCGTCCGTCGTCATGCGGAGGCTCTGCAGCGAGCGCGCCGCACGGGCGAAGTTCTTTGAGCCCGATCGGCGCGCGCGCGCAGCATCTCGAGCGCCCGCGCCGTCTCGTCCTCCCATCCCACGGACGAGTGGTCGTGCTTGAAGCGCACGCGGCGGAAGAGCTTCGGCGCGATCATGCCGTTCATGCACACGAGACGGTTGACGTAGACGCTCGCTGAAAGCCGGCGAGAGCCGTCGTAGCTGTTCTCGAAGATGAGCCCGATGCCGACCGGGTCGCCGACGGCGACGTCTTCGAGGCACTCGGTCGCGGAGCGAGAGCGCGTAGGCGTAGCGCTTGCCGTCGAAGAACTCCTTGGCGAGCGACCACACGCCGCCGGCCTGCATGGCGATCTCGCACGCGAGGTTGCGCACGTCGTCGTTGGCGACGAGCAGGTAGTCTTCAGAGACGACGCCGACCTCGCGCCAGCCGGAGTCGTGGCTGGTCGTCTTCGAGGCGGACGGTGAAGCCGCGGCTCTTCATGCCGTCCTTCGTCTGGAGGGGTTCTTTCTCGATCGCGGCGTAGGGGTCGAGAGTAGTGTTGCCCGAGCGTGCGGAGAGCGCGCCGTAGCGCGTGGGCAGCGGCCCGGACGGGCGGGCATGACGAGCGAGCGGCGCGGCGAGCGGTGCGTGTGCAGCGTGTCCGTTCGAGGCGCTGTGCCGTTGGTGGATACGAGTTGCATGGTCGTAGAGGGTTAGGTTGAGGTGTGAAGCCGAAAGGCTCCCTATCCCCTCTACTGTGGCAGGTATTTCTTCCTGTTGCCTTCGAATTCGCATCCTCTTCGGCCCGCATCGCACCTTGGCGCGCCTCCATGGTGCGTGGGCATACGCGCGGCGCCTAGGCGGAGGCGTGCTTCGTGCGGATCCACTTTGCTGAGGCACGTCACCCGCACACCGGCCCATCTTCGCTGCTCTCTGCGCATGGTTTGGGGCGCGCGCCTCGCGCCGCGTGCGGCAGTTGATGGCGCAGCAGGCTGCCGGCTGCGACAAAAAAGGCAGGGTAGTCAGCCTGGCGTCACAAACCAGCATAGAGCCCGCACGCGATTTCGACACAGAGATGCTGTTCGATCGCGGATATGGAGTGATGGCGTCACGTCGTTCTCCGTGCTCCATCGAGTTCGGCCCGCACATGGGCTCTGCCGCGTCAGGACTGACTAACGGCCCGAGTCATGGCCTCAGAACCCGCTCCACATGACATCCACCTCCAACAGCGCCATAATCTGCATGATCGAGTGTCGCCGAACGCCTGCCCATCCGAGCAGTACGCCCTGAACTCCTTGAGCATCATCGCTTCGGCCATGACACGCTGATCCGGCGGCACGACCGAGAGCACGACGTCTGAGCACAGCACGATGAGCTTGAAGCGCCCCCGCGTGGCCGCCACGTTGAAGCGGCTCTTCGAGAGCAGAAATTCCGCCTCCGCCTCGGCGTACTCGGCATCGGCGACGCCGTAGGAGACCACGATCACGTCGCGCTCTTTGCCCTGGAGCTTCTCGACCGTGTCGACGAGCGGCATCGGACGCTCTACCGTGCCGAAGCGCATCTCGGCGAGCGCGGCCCGTATGGCGGCGTTCTGCGCCCGGTGCGGCGAGAGCACCGCCACGCCCTCGGCTCGCAAACGCATCGGGCGTGTAGACCTGCCCTGTCTTCGAATCGACGAGCGTCGTCGAAAGCCTCTCTACGATGCGGGCGGCCAGCAGCGCCTCGACGGGGTTGCGCGCCGTGAAGCTCTGCGGCGGCGCGTACGAAATGAGCACTGCCGCCCTATCCGGGTGCACGGCCAGATCGACCGGACAGGTGCTCTCGTAGACCGGTACGGGTTCCGACACGATCTTCGTGTCCGGGAAGGCCGACCGGTACGTGCCGTAGATCACCTGCCGCGGGTAGGCCGTCAGCGGCTCGCTCATGCGGAAGTTCTCCGTCAGCTGGAAGAGCGTCCGGTGCACCACCCCGGGGTCGTTTGCCGCGCGCTCCTCCATGCGGTGCCGCGCAAAGGCGAACACCGACGACAGGAGCGGCGCGTGCTCCTCCGGGTAGACGCCGTGCACGATGGGCGGAAGCTGCTGGTCGTCGCCCGCGAGAATGACGTTCGACTGCGGCTTCGAGCTAGCCAGCGCGATGAGCGCGTCCGGCAATCGAAGCTGCGACGCCTCGTCGACGAGCACGACGTCGAACATCGGAAGGCCTGGCCCGCGGGCCCCTTTCATCGTCTTGTAGAGGCTCCAGACGGTCGAGCCCGCAATGAGGCAAGCGGGCGCATCTGCCGAGACGGCAGCCGACAGGTGGTCCTCCGCCGTGCGCGTAACCGAATCCGGAAGCTCGGCGTCGGCGGCGTTCTCCTTGCCGACCTTCGTGATGGCGAGTTCCGACTTCCGTGAAGCCGTAGGCCGAGGCGAGCTCGGCCGTCTTCCTCAGCACGTTTGCGATGGCGTGGTGCGTGGCGGCGGTGACGAGTATGCGCAGCGGGCGGCGAAGCTCCTGCGCGGCGAGCGCATAGCCGAGCAGGATGTGCCCGGCGGCGTGCGTCTTGCCCGTGCCCGGCGGCCCCCAGATCATCGTCAATGGCTCGAAGAAGACGCCCTGCCACGCCTCCCACTGCCCGGCGTTGAGGATCGAATCCGCGTTGAGGGGATGCCCGTCCTTGCCGGTCGCCCGCCCGATGCGGCGGCGCAGCGCGTGCCGCACACGGTGCATGTCGCGGCAGAGCGGCTGCCACCCTTTGCAGGTGCCCGTGGCGAGGAGTTCAGCCACGTGGCGCGCTGCCTCGGGCGCTGCGCGCAGACGCGAGAGCGTGTCCGTGACACGGTTCGTGAGGAAGTCCTCGTGCAGCTTGTCGAGCACGAGGCGCTTCGAGAGGTCGAGTGCCTGCCGGAATCCGCTCGCGCTATCAGGCCGGAGCGCCAGGCGCGGCGGCGCGCTCTTCAGGTCGTAGGCCGCAAGCGTCACGCGGAAGTTCTTGTAGCGGTAGCCGGCGCGCTCGGCAAAGAGCGGCCCGTCGACGGAATGGATGAGGATCTCCGGCTCGTCCTCAGGCGTCACGACGAGCGACCAGTCGCCCTCGGAGAACTTGGCGTCGCGGCAGGCGCCGTCGAAGGTGAACCACAAGAGAGCGCCGCCCTCTTCGTCCGCGCCCTCGATATACCGGAGGCCCGTGATGGCCTCGAAGCGCGCCGCCCGGTCAGCGGCGGGCATCGTGTGGAGGTGCTTGACCTGAAGCTCGGAGAGCGCCGCCTCGACGAGCGTAAAGACGTGCAGCGCGTCCGTGAGATCGAACGCCGACGGGTCGAAGCCTTCGTGCAGGAAGAAGGGCTCCTTCTGGAGGAGCAGCATGCCCGACGCCCGTCTCGTCCTTGACGCGCCGGTGATCCTCTTTGAGGCGGCGAATGATGGTGTCGGTGGCGCGCAGCTTGTCTCGCACGGCGCGTTCGATCCCTTTCGCACCCCCTCCGGCGAGAGCACCTTCGTCTTCGTCTCGAAAGAATGGCCGTTCCAGACGTCGTGGATGCGCTCGAAGGCCACCTGGTTGGAATGCTTCCACCCGAAGCCGTAGGCGGGCCTGTAGGCGTAGCCGCGCTCCTCGCCGCTCAGCGTCGTGAGGCTGGTAGAGCGCCGAGACCGATTCGAGGTCGTAGTGATACGGCACGGGCAAAGCGACGAGGCTCCTGAGCGCTTCGACGACGACGGAGCCGGGGATCGTGCGGAACGTGCTCGCGTCCGGCAGCACGCTCTCGGGCGGAAAGAGCCGCACCAGGCGCACGATCTCGCGCTGGAGGCCCGCGTCTTCCGTGAAGAGATGGCGCTCTAGAGGCCGGATCTTGAGCGCCTTCAGATCGAGCGTATCGTAGAAGTAGAAGTGGAGCGACGTCTGGGCCTTTTTTCGCTGCCACTGGGCCTCCTTGACGGCCGCCTTGTGGGCCGCTTTCGCCACCCCGATGTCGCTGTCGAGCTGGGCGCGCTCGGCGAGAAGCGGCAGGTGCTCCTCTTTGCTCTTGTAGAGGCGGGCCGGGCTGTTCTCCTTGAAACAGGGCCGCCGCCTCTTCGGCCTCGGCGAACGCGGCCGCCGCCGCCCGCACCGCCGGATCGTCTTCGACGGGCACCTGGGCGATGCCCTTGTTGTGCGCATGGACGCGCTCCAGGATGTCGTTGAGCCGGGCGAGAAAACGCCGGAGCAGATCCTCCTCGCCGTCCGCCGATTGCGAGACGAACACCTCTTCGGCGCCGAGGGGCTTTCCCTGCCTGCGTCGAAGCCCTCGTAGGTTTTGATGCCGAGCGCGAAGCAGGTGCCGGTGACGCCGTCCTGCTCGGCGCTCACCACCACGCGCACGTCCTCCCACGCGGGCACGTGCAGCGTCGAGGCCGCGAGCGGCCGGGCGAGGCCGTCTTCGAGCGCCTGCGCCGCGGCGATATAGCGCGTCAGGTTGATCGAGAGGTCATGACTCAGACCGCGCAGCCGGGCCGCCTCTTCGCCCTCGGGATCGATCACGGCCATATGCCGGTGCGTCGTGATGCCGCTGGCCTTCAGGCGCCGCTTCGACTCGCTCGACAGGTAGGCGATGCGCGAGAGGTCGTAGCCCGCGTCGGCCTCCTCCTGGCAGCCACCCGTCGCGTCGAGGTATTCGCAGAGCAGGCACTTGGGCGAGACGTGGAAGTGCGCGTCCGAGGCGGCCGTGGCGAGCACGTCCGGCATAGCCCGCGTCAGAAATTCGGTCGCGGCAAGTCGGTACGGCGCCAGTTCGAATTCCTCGGGCTCGTCCTTGCGGGAGCGGATGATGCCGGTCGCCGTGTCGACGGTGACATGGTCGAGGCCGAGCGCCGCGAGCGCGTGCTCCAGGAGAAGCGAGTAGTAGGCGACCTGAATGAAGTGCTCGTGCCGGGCCGCCGGGCTCGCCTTGAAGTCCCAGATGCGCAAACGGTAGCCGCCGCCTTCCGGGATGATCTCGATGAGGTCGGGCTTGGCGGCGCTGACGGCGATCTCGCGGGCGCTCAGGCCGAAGCGCCCGAGGAAACGCCTCTCTTCGGCCTCAGGAAGGTCGATCTCCACCTGCGCCACGTACCGGGGCGGCTCGGCGTCAAAGAGGCTCTTAAACGCCAGGAGCGGCATCGCAGCGACGCTCTGGCGCCCGCCGGCTCCGGTGACGACCTCGCCTGCGACGAGCGCGCCTTCTCCTGCGGCGGCGCGTAGCGCCTCGAGCTGATCGAGTTCGAACGTGTCGCCCGCGCCCATGAGCAGCTGCACCGCCGGGCGCATGCGGCTCGCGTCGCGCTTGGGCACGTTCCAGCCGATGCCGGGCTTCTGGCGGTGGCGCGCCTCGACGGCCTCGTAGCGGAAGAGCCGGTCGCAGCGGTGCTTGAAGAAGCGGGCGACGTTGGTGGCCGTGAGCTTGAAGCGAGGCGCGGAAACAGAGGGCGGCATGTGACTCCTGAACAAATACTGCCGATGTCGGACGACAGAGACCCTGCAACATAAGAGCCGCGCCGCGCCGGCGGGTAGAACCCGTGGAGAATCGGCTGGGCCATGCTATATCGCTGTCTTCTACCAAGAAGGCCTGTACGCAAACAGGCGGCCTTGAGTGAAAAGGCCGCCTGTCCCTGGCATCTGTATCGACGAAGCTACTATGCCGCCATACGTCTCTCCACGGTTGAACCGCTCCTGAGGTCGACGCGCGCGAGCGATGCCTTCGGAGCAGCGCCGCAGCGCACGCCGTTTACGATCGGGTATTCCGTCGCTACGACATCCTGCGAGCCTTCCTGAGTGATCCCCTCCACCTTCACGAACTCGTACTCCAGCCATTCGGGGTCTAGCGCCACGGAGAGCTGTGAGGCGGCCTCGACCATTTTCTTCCTCGTGGGGCAAAGCGTGCGAGGGTCGAAGATCGTCCAGGAACTCAGCAGTTCGAGCCTGATCCCGAGCGGCACGGATCACGGCCGAGCGGGCGATCGGAAAGGGCGCCCGGTCCTTGACCGTTCTTCAGGGTGGGCACGCGCTTCTTCTTGTGCGCCTCGTCCCAGTCGATGAGCCTTGCGGCGCGGGCGCGATGACCCGCCGCTACGTGAAGAACAGGGTAGTTGGTGCCCTGGACGACATTGTCGTTTATGTACGTCTTCACGCCCAGATTATCCCACACGAGTTGGATGTCCCGGATGAGCGAGCCGTGCCTCTGCGAAATCGACACGCTCTGCGAGATATAGCCATCGAGGTAGAGTCCAGACAGATAGGCGAGCACGTTTTCCCGCGTCGACCGTCGGATGCAGAGCGGGATTGCCTCTTTGGAGAACCCGACGGTGTCGAGCCACATCACGAATGCCTTGGAGCTCACACAGGCCGAGGTAACCCCGTTGCGGGCGTCGGTCCTGCGACGGACACTGAGTCCGAAGCCTGAAACTATGCGCTCGAAGCGATCCAGAACATCAACCTCGTTCTTGGTGATTCCCACCGTGTAATTCGATCGCGTCACGTGTCCGTCTGCCGTGAGCGCCCCGAGGAGCCAACTGATCTCGGGCGTCAGCGTCTCCGGTACCGAGATTCTTCCTACCCACCATGCATCCCCCATATCGGGAAGAGGCAACTCGGTCACGTCGCCCCACATTTCTGTTCCGAGCTTGGTGGCAACATAATCTCCCACTTCGAGGCGGCAGAAAGGCTTCCATTCCAGACCGGCATCCGTCGCAACCCGGATGTGCTGTTCTGCAGCGCCCCTGATCTCTCTCCCGTCTCGCAGCATCAACCTGATCACTGGCTGATTGCTTCTGTAGAGACCCGAGATCTCTTCCGGCACAAATTCCGAGGCGGTGGTAATTTCCCCGGTTTCCTCGGCCTGGTGCCCGGTCGCTTCGTGAATGCGTAGCAGCCCTCCCTGCGTGACTGCCGTTTCGGTCAGGAGCAGACCCGTTTTGGACAATGCGCCCAGACGAACGGCTGCACGGCGGCCATCATCTTGAGGTGGCCCATGTAGTGCAGAAAGCGCTCGCCGCCGGCCGGCTTAAAGGCGCAGTCGAACACCGCGAGGTGCTCCTCTTTGAGATGCGGCGCACCCTCGATGGTGTCGTGCTCCTCGATGTAGGCGAGAATCTCGTCGATCTGGCTTTTCGGGAAGGCAGGAGACCGCTGGGCGCTGTAGCCCAGGTGATAGAGCGCTTCGCGCACGGTCTGGTTGACCATCTTGACCGACGCGTTGCCTTTGCCCGCCAGGAGCTTGTAGGAGACGAGCGCGGTGGCCGGCTCTATGCCCGTCGTATCGCAGTCCATGAGGGACGCTATCGCTGCGTAGGCCTCGCCGTTAAAGGAACCGTCGTAGCCATCCTCGATCAGCGCGTAGGCCTGCTTGTCTTTCGGGCCAGCTTTCGTGTTGCCCACGAAAGTCGTGGCTGCGTCCACATCGGACGTTCCAGTGGAATTCTGGACGGTATGATTGCGCAGCCCCTCCTTGTTGGTAGAGGCTGTTTTCTGAGCGCGAACATTTTTCATTGCTGTTTATGTGTTCGAGCTAGCACTCCCGCTAGGGAGGCGATGCAGGTCTGACCTGCACTGCAGGATGCATCCTGCGCTGTTGTCTCCGCGGAGACAATGCTTTCTCACGCCGCCTGGCGCATGGGCGCTTTCTTGCGCTTCGGCTTCGAGCGCGTGTTGTGCCGCTCGTACGCTTTCACAGCAGCGAGTGAAAACCGCCGTGCCCCACCGATATACGTCGCGACGAGTTCAGCGGAGGCGAACCGGTCTTCGACGGTGCGTGGGCTGCACTGCCACCGGTACGCAAC
The DNA here is from genome assembly GCA_963829705.1 of Rhodothermales bacterium. GTDB lineage: Bacteria > Bacteroidota > Rhodothermia > Rhodothermales > BA12 > CAWHJN01. The sequence continues at coordinate 1,736,031 of CAWHJN010000005.1, read as the reverse complement.
GTCCTCGGTGGTAAGCAGTCGAGAGGCACTATCGGCCTCTAAGTTGAGCTCGGCACCTTCCAGGAGCCGTTCGAGCAGCGCCTTGAGGGCGGCGAGTTCAACTCTGATGCTCTGGATCGCATCGGGCTCCCGGAGACCATCTGCTCCGAGAAGATCTCCCTGCACGTCGCCCGAAGGCCGTGTGGAGAGGGCGTACATCGCCGCGCGCTCCTTCTTGTTCATACGCATGTAGCTAAAATGTCTACACGCTAAGTCCAGCAGGCTCTACGGAGTGTCCACTCCTGGGAGGGCTTGCTGAACCATACGGACAGTGAGGCTGCAAGAGCCCGTCATCCGTAGTGCGGCAACCGAACCTTGTGTTCGGTTCCTAGCTGCAAGAATACGCAATCTGCCGAAGGGTTTTTGTTCGACGCTTTCGTGCCTCCACACGACCTGTTTTTCCGCGAATCAGAGCTCTGCCGGGCGATCTGCGAGGCAGAGTGACCGACGCTAAGGAGTTTTCCTTACCGCATCGACGGCCCGTTCGGTTTGCTCAGCACTTCATCGGTGCCGTTGCTCGCTGGTACCCTTGCGCCACCAAGCCAGAAATTCGGTAGCTGTCCCTGCCTGCGGGGACTTCGCCGTCCCTATGGGCTTCCACCGCAAGCACGCAATGCTGGTGTGCCGGCAGGCAGCCGTCCTGAGCACGTAATCTCTGATTTCGAAGGCTCTGTCGCAGATTTGAGGTATCGAAGAAACGGCACTATCCGACCCTTGAAACCTCGACCCTCATGGATTCATTCTGGATGCATTCTGGTACCTCACATCGCAATGGCTACCCTCACGCTCAAGAACGTCCCGGACGCGCTCTACAGCCGCCTCAAGGCGCGCGCGTCCCGTAACCACCGCAGCCTCAACCGCGAAGCCATCCACTGCCTCGAAACCAGCGTGGCCGAGCAAGCTACTGTCGCTGCGACTTTCGACCCCCAGGCGTTTCTCCAGGAAGTGCGCCGCACCAGGACCGCGATGGCGGAGCGTGGTGTGTGGTTGACAGAGGAAGTGCTTCAGAGCGCCATCGAGGATGGGCGCCCGTGATCGTCGCGGACACCAATCTCGTTGCATACCTGCTACTCGAAGGCGAGCGCACCGAGGAAGCCGAAGCCGTCCTCCTCCGCGACCCGCACTGGACAGCTCCTGCCCTGTGGAAGAGCGAGTTTCGGAGCGTGCTCGTGCAGCACCTACGGGCGGGCCTTCTCCAGCCTGACGAGGCCGCAGCCGTGTGGGCATGGGCCGAAGTGCTCGTATCAGTGCCCCTGCAGGAAGCCGACACCGGGCGTGTGCTCGAAGCCGCGTTGACCCGTGGCCTTTCGGCCTACGACGCCGAATTCGTCGCGCTGGCCAAAGGGCTCGGCGTGCCCCTCGTCACGAGCGACCAGCGTGTGCTCGCCTCCTGTCCCGACGTGGCCCTCTCCCCTGCAGCCTTCACGCAAGGCTGAAGGGTGCTTCGCTCTCTGACGGGGCGGTACAGCAAGACCACGTCTATCCCGAGGGGTTTTAGCGTCTGATTCGGGGGCCCACCTGTCGCCGAGGAAGCGCCCTGGCGAACGGGACGAGGGCTCGTTGCCAGGTGCCCCATGGCTCGCAGCAGACGGTGTAGAAAGGGCTCTAGCGAGGCGTCCTTGTTTAACCCTTGTTTCACGGACCTGCGGAGGGTGGAACTTGGCCGAAAGAGAAAACGCCCCGCAATCGGCCTTTTTAGTACCGTGCGGGGCGTTTTCTGAGGAGCCGATAAGCGGATTCGAACCGCTGACCTGTTCATTACGAGTGAACCGCTCTACCAACTGAGCTATATCGGCGAGGGTTGCAAAAATACGCGCCCCGCCGCGTGGGTGTCAAGCACATCGGCAGCGCGAGGCGGGCGTGTAGAGCCTCAGGAGACCTCCTCATGCCTTTTTCACCCCGCCTGTCCACTGCCACTGGGCACGCGCGCGGCAGGGATTCGTACGTCGTCGTCTTTCTCCATCCCCGCTTATGTCTGCCCTCTCTCCTCTCCGCGAACACCTCGGCACCCTTCACGACCTCACCAGCAGCGCGGCGGTGCTCGAGTGGGATCAGGAGACGTACATGCCCCAGGGCGCGACGGCGCTGCGGGCCACACAGGTGGCGACGCTCCGGCGGCTGGCGCACGAGGGATTCGTCAGCCCCGATACCGCCCGCCTGCTCGATGCTGCACAAACAGCAAGCCTCGACGACGAACGGGACGCGGCGCTCGTCGCGGTCACCGGGCGCGACTACGAGCGGGCGCGGAAGCTGCCGTCGGCGTTCGTGGCGGAGATGGCCGAGACCATCGGGCACGCGAAAGCGGCGTGGCGCGCGGCGCGGCAGCACAATGATTTCTCCCGGTTTGCGCCCCACCTCGAAACGCTCGTCGGGCTGAACCGGCGGCAGGCAGAGCTGCTCGGCTACGAAGATCACCCGTACGACGCCCTGCTCGACCTCTACGAGCCAGGCCTGACGACGGCGGAGGTGCGGCGCGTGTTCGGCGAACTCCGCGACGCGCTCGTGCCACTCGTCGGGCGCATCGCCGCGCGCCCGCAACCTGACCTCGGCCCCATCACGGGCTTTTTCGGCGAGAAGACGCAGTGGGAGTTCGGGATGCAGGTGCTGCGCGACATTGGCTTCGACTTCGACCGCGGGCGGCAGGACGTGTCGGCGCATCCGTTCACGACGACCTTCGGCACGTCGGACGTACGGCTCACCACGCGCATCGACGCGGGCTTTTTCCCGTCGGCGTTTTTCGGCACGCTGCACGAAGCGGGGCATGGATTGTACGAGCAGGGCATCGACCCCGCCTTCGACCGCACGCCGCTGGCCGAGGGCACATCGCTGGGAATGCACGAGTCTCAATCGCGGCTGTGGGAAAACCTCGTCGGGCGCAGCCGCGCGTTCTGGGAGCATTACTACCCGGCGCTCCAGCGTGCTTTTCCCGAGGCACTGGCGCGCGTAGGGCTGGATGATTTTCATGCCGCGCTGCGCCACGTCGCCCCCTCCCCCATCCGTGTCGAGGCCGACGAGGTGACGTACAACCTCCACATCATGCTGCGCTTCGACCTCGAAGTGGCGCTCGTCGAGGGCACGCTGGACGTGGCCGACCTGCCCGCCGCGTGGAACGATGGCATGGAGACGTACCTGGGCCTGCGCCCTCACAACGATGCCGAAGGGGTGCTGCAGGACGTTCACTGGTCGCTCGGGACGCTGGGCTACTTTCCCACCTACACGCTGGGCAACCTGATGTCGGCCATGCTATTCGAAGCCGCCGAGCGCGACCTCGGGCCGCTCGACGCGCACTTCCGCGAAGGCCGCTTTGCGCCACTGCTGGGCTGGCTACGAGAGAACGTTCACCGGCACGGGCGGTCGCGTTCGGCCACGCGCATCCTGCGCGACGCCACCGGCGAATCACTCAGCGCGCGCGCGTGGCTGCGCCACATCGAGAACGCCTACGGGGCAACTTCGGCAGGCGCGTGAGGCTGGACGCTGGTGAGCGCAGTGGCGGCAACATCACTTTTTCTCGAAGTCCAGCGAGGCGGAGTTGAGGCAGTAGCGCATCCCCGTCGGCGTCTGCGGAGCGTCGTCGAAAAGGTGGCCGAGGTGCGCGCCGCAGTTTTTGCAGACGACCTCGCTCCGCACCATGCCATGTGACAGGTCGCGCTTGATTTCGACGTTGTCCTCGGCGGTAGGCTCGTAGAAACTCGGCCAACCGGTTCCGCTTTCGAACTTGGTGGCGGAGGCAAAGAGCGGCTCGTGGCAGACGACGCATTTATAGACGCCTTCTTCCTTGTTGTCCCAGTAGGCGTTCTGGAAAGGGCGCTCGGTGCCCTGCTGCTGCGTGACGCGGTACTGTTCGTCGGTGAGGCGGCTGCGAAGATCGTCGGACATGGAGGTATGAGGTTGTGGCCCTTCGGTTGTGCTCAGTGCAAGGGGGTCGGGGCGATGGGTAACGCCGGGGACGCGACGGGGTTTGTGAGCCGGTTTGACGGTTGTGTTTTCTTGTGCGCGTGGCGTATCTCGGTTGCATCTCACGCAGGGCGCAATGCTTTGCACTCCTACGGCGCACTTCCGCCCTCGACGCTCGCTCTTCTCCCATTTCCGCGTTCCAACTTCCCCCTTTCAACCATGCCTTTTCCCTTCGATCAGGAAATCGTCTGGCGTCCCACGCCCGAGCAGGTAGAAACCACCAACCTCGCGCGGTTCATGCGGCGTGAGGGCATCGACGGACTGCCTGCCCTCCTCGACCGCGCCCGGACGGATGTGGCGTGGTTCTGGGATGCCGTCATGCGCGACCTCGGCATCGAGTTTCAGAAGCCGTACACGACGGTCTACGAGGACACCGGCGACCCGGCGTTCCCGCGCTGGTGCGTGGGCGGCGAGATGAACATCGTCCACAACCTGCTCGACAAGTGGCAGGCTACCGATGCCCGCGACCGCGTGGCGCTCAGGTTCGAAGGCGAGGAAGGCGCGACGCGGACGTTGACGTACGCCGAACTCCACGCCGAGGTCTGCCGGTGCGCGAACGGGCTGCGGGCGCGCGGACTCGGCAAGGGCGACAAAATCGGGCTGCTCATGCCGATGACGCCCGAACTCGTCATCGCCTTTCTGGCCACCATCAAGATCGGCGGCGTCATCCTGCCGCTCTTCAGCGGCTACGGCCCCGATGCCATCGCCACGCGCCTCAACGACGGCGAGGCGAAGGCGCTCTTCACCTCGAATGCCGTCTACCGGCGTGGCAAAGCCATCGCCCTCAAACCTACCGCCGACGAGGCGCTGCACAACGTGCCGGGCGTCGAACACGTCTTCGTCCACGAGCGCATCGCGGGCGAGCCGACGGACTACGTCGAGGGCCGCGACGTGCGCTGGCAGGACTTGATGGACGGGCAACCCTCCGAGGCCGCGACCGAGCCGACAGGTGCCGAGGACATCGTGATGATCATCTATACGAGCGGCACGACGGGCAAACCCAAAGGTGCCGTCCACACGCACTGCGGCTTTCCCATCAAGGGCGCGCAGGACGTGTACCACTGCATGGACCTCACCAAAAACGACACGCTCTACTGGATGACCGACATGGGCTGGATGATGGGCCCGTGGCTCGTCTTCGGCACGCTGCTCGTCGGGGCCACGATGGTGCTCTACGACGGCGCGCCCGACTACCCGGACGTGGACCGGGTGTGGGAGCTGGTCGAAAAACACGGCATCACCCACCTCGGCGTCTCGCCAACGCTCATGCGGGTGCTCAAAACGCACGGCACCGCACCGCTCAAAAAACACGACCGATCCTCGCTCCGCCTCGTCGCCTCGACGGGCAGCCCGTGGGACGTGGAATCGTGGATGTGGACGTTCGAGAACGTGCTCGGCGGCGAGAAACCCATCCTCAACTACTCGGGCGGCACGGAGATTTCAGGCGGCATCCTGTGCGGCAACCTGTTGCAGCCCCTCAAGCCGTGCGCGTTCTCCGGCCCCGTCCCCGGCATGGACGCCGACGTGGTGGATGCCGACGGGCAGCCGGTGCGTGGCGAAGTCGGCGAACTCGTCGTGCGCGGTCCGTGGATCGGCATGACGCGCGGCTTCTGGGGCGACCAGGACCGCTACCGCGAGTCCTACTGGCAGCGCTTTCCGGGCGTCTGGGTGCACGGCGACTTCGCGGCCATCGACGCCGACGGGCTGTGGTTTCTGCTCGGCCGCAGCGACGACACCATCAAAGTCGCCGGGAAACGGCTCGGCCCCGCCGAGGTCGAGGGCGTCGTCAACGCGCACCCCGACGTGCGCGAGAGCGCCGCCATCGGCGTGCCGCACGACGTGAAGGGCGAGGAGGTCGTCGTCTTCGCTGTGCTGCGGGGCGGCGTCGAGGCCAGCGAGGCGCTGCGCTCCCGGCTCGTCCAGAACGTGACCGACGCGCTCGGAAAGCCGCTCAAGCCGCGCGCGATTCTGTTCGCTCAATCACTCCCCAAAACGCGCAATGCCAAAGTGCTGCGCCGCCTCATCCGCGCCACGTACCTCGGATCGGACGGCGGCGACACGACGAGCCTGGAATTCCCCGAAGCCCTCGACCACATCCGCGAGGCGTCGTGATCGGCGAGGTGCGAGGCCCGATCGGCCAGCGAACATTCGGCACCGCGTACCCTCTGCCCTTCGCTTCAGCGCGTCTTCCACGAAAACAGCAGCCCGAAGGCGGCGCGGCCCGCGATGACTTCGTAGCCGACGAGCGCCGAGACGGGCCCGCCGCGCCACACGGCCCCGAGCGTCACCGCCGGATCGACCTGCATGGCACCGGCGCGCTCGTGGTAGCGGAGGCCAAGGCCAACGGCAGGCTGGATGGCGTAGCCTCCGGCGAAGCCGATAATCTGCGCGCTCATCGACTCGTCGCGTTTCTCCATGCCGAGCGCGGCGGGGTTGGCGGAGGCCTGCAACATGACGCCTCCTCCTTTCCGCAGAAAGCCCGCCGCCACGCCGATGGGCTCGTTCGACTGCGCCACGTAGCCTGCCGTGCCGCCGAACACCGCCAGCGCTGCCACACCCGCCCCCACCATCAGGGCGGCGGGTAGCAGTTCGCCGCTGTCGTCTTCTTCCTCATCCTCCTTTTTCTTCGTCTCGCGTGTGGTGCGGCCCGTTTCGCCGCGCGGCGCCAGGGCGCGGGCACTTTCGCGCCTGCCGGGATACGGGTCGGGGCCGAAGAGCCACCCGAGATTCCACGCCACGTCCACCCACACGTCGGTGACGTAGACGGTGCGGTACACGTCCTCGTCGCGCGAGCGGCGGTCGCTTGGGGCGGGCACGGCATCGGGGGCGGCAGAGGTGCCGGTCGGGAAGACGGTGAAGGCGGCGCGGGCGAGTTGCAGGTTTTCGAGCGTGAAGCCCGCTTCGACGATGCGGCGGCTCTCCTCGGCGCCCACGTCGTCGAAGAGCGTGCCCCAGTCCGTCAGCGGGTCGAGCACGAGCGTCTCGCCCGGCGCGAGGCGCGTGCTGTCGATGGCGAGCGTCAGGCCTGCCACGCGCGCGCCGTTCTGGATCACGTCACCGCGCAGCACGAAGGCCACGAGGTGGACGCCCGCCGGGAGTTCGGCGGCGGGCACGCGGCGGCCCCGCTTGATGCCCTCGCGCCCCATGCGCCACACGACGCTCGCCGATACCTCGGGGGCCTCGGCCTGCGGCGTCACGGCCATCGTCAGCGTCAACGCGTCGATGAAGGGAAGAATGTCGTAGCCGCGCCAGTAGCGCGCCTCGACGGGCTTTTTGTCGATGGTCGAGAGCGGCCAGTCGGTGACCTGCGCCGAGGCTGTCACGGTCTGCGCGGCGGCAGAGAAGACAGAGGCGCTGAAGGCCAGCAGAAGGAAGGCGAGGCGTAGCAGCATGGCAACACAGGTGTCCAACGGGGCGGACGGCTGGGGTGAGGATACGCGCAGAACGGCGCCGGGACGCGCCACCGCCGCGCCCCCTGGTGCCGTGCAAATGCCGTGCGCGCGGCCTCCCGATCGGTGCGCATTGCTCCTTCGGCTGCGCTGAGGGGAACGTTGCGCCCCTACCTCACACTTCACATCTCCCGTTCCGCCTTCCGCATTTCCACTTCCGACCTTCAAAAAAACATCCCGAAGGCGTGCGGATAGTGGCGGATGTCGGGCTCGTCACGCTCCCATCGGATGGCGACGACGTCGAAGCGGGCGGGAGCGCCGTCGAGTTTACGTTCGTAGAGGTACGCCTCGGCGGCTTTCATGAGGCTGCGCTTCTTGGCGTCGGTGACGGCCTCCTCGGGCTCGCCGTGCGAGGCCCCACGCCGCGTCTTGACCTCGACGAAGACGATCTCGCCCCCGGCATCGTCCGGCCACGGCGCGAAACACACCAGGTCTACCTCGGCGCGCTCGAAGCGGTACTGCCGGTCCAGCACGGTGAAGCCCTGGTTCTCCAGAAACGTCGCGGCCAGCGCCTCGCCGCGCTGCCCCAGTTCGTGCGGGGTCATGGGCTGGATGGGGTTGAGGGTGGAGCGGACAGCAGCGCCTGCGCCGCCGTCAGGATGCCACGGATGGCCTCGGCGTTGCCGCTGTGGACGAGCGGCAAGAGCGTCTGCACGACGCTCTCGAACACCTGCATGAGTTCGACGAAATCGGCCATGCGGGCGTCGAACTGCCGCTCGTCGTCGGTCAGCGGGCCGCCGTCGCGCAGCAGCGTTCGGCACGACTCGATCTGCGCCACGACGGGTTCGAACTCGCGCCGCTCGCGCTCGCGCATGATCTGCGCGGTGATCTCCCAGACGTTCTTCTCGGCGTAGTAGAAATCCTTGCGCGAGCCCGGCAGGTGGACCTTCCGGGCCAGGTTCCAGGCCATCAGCGACCTGAGGTTCATGTTGGCGTTGCCCCGGCTGATGTGCAGGCGCTGCATGATGACGTCGGTGTCGAGCGGCTCTTCGCTGCAATAGAGCAGCGCATGGATCTGCGCCATCGTGCGGTTGATGCCCCAGTTGGAGGCCATCTCGCCCCAGAAGAGGACGAAACGCTCCACGGCGTCGCGGTGCGCGGGTCGGAGCGCACCCCAGGCGTCGGTGGGGTCGGGCGGTGAAGGCATCGCGTTGCGGAGGTTTTCAGCGGAAGATGAAAGTTATGAAAACGCCATCTCGAAGGAAGTTCGCACGCGGCCCGGCACGGCGCGCCGACGGGGACGTTACCTTTGCCCGACGCCCGACGTTGCTTTTCCTGCATGCCTCTCCTGACGTTCACGACCGATTTCGGCACTCGCGATCCCTATGTGCCCGCGATGAAAGGCTGCGTGCTCTGCCTCCAGCCGGAAGCCACGTTCGTGGACCTGACGCACGAGGTGCCGCCGCAGGACGTGATGCACGCGGCCTTCGTGCTGCGCGAGGCGTACCGCTTTTTCCCGGACGGCACCGTTCACGTCGTCGTCGTCGATCCCGGCGTGGGCACGCCCCGCCATCCCATCGCCGTGCGGGCGGGCCAGCAACTCTTCGTAGGACCGGACAACGGGGTGTTCGCCCTTGTGCTGGGTGAGGAGGGCTTCGACGAGGCCGTCGTGCTCGACCGCCCCGAGTACTGGCGCGTGCCCGACCCCACGCCCACCTTCCACGGACGCGACGTGTTCGCACCGGTGGCGTCGTACCTCGCGGCGGGCTACCCGTTGCAGGCCGTCGGCTCGCCGCTGCACCGCCTCCGCCCACTCCGCTGGCCGATGCCGCTGGTGGATGCCGAGGGCGTGCGCGGCTTCGTCATCCACATCGACCGCTACGGCAACTGCATCTCGAACATTCGGCCCGAGCACGTCGAAGAACACCGCGGTGGCAGGCCCGTCCGCTGCTACGTCGGCAACACGACCGTCACAGCGCTCTCGCGCACCTATGCCGACGCCGTGCAGGGCGATCCGCTGCTGCTCTACGGCAGCGCCGGGCTGCTGGAAGTCGCTGTCAACGGCGGCAACGCGGCGGAACTGCTCGCCATCCACCGGGGCGCCCCCGTCACACTCGTCTACACCGCGCAGGCTGCATGACCCCGGTGGCTCCCGACACGCTCTTGCATCACCTGGGCAAGGTCTACGCCTTCGCCCAGCTCGTCACGCCCGACCCCACGGCGGCGGCGCGGCTGGTGCGAGCCACCTACGAGCGGGCCTTCGACAGCCTCGCCGCCGTGCCCGAGGGCGACGCCGGGCGGTTTTACCTCTACCGCCTGCTGCTCGACGTGCGGCGCGAGGAGCGCGGCGAGCCGCCCACGACGCCGGCCCCCGATGACGCCCCTGCCGACTGGCACCACGACGCGCCCGACGACCTCGCCGCCAGCCGCGAGCGCCACGCGCACCGCTTTATCGAACTGCACCTGCCGCCCGCGCTGGTGTCGCTGAACACGTCGGAGCGCCTGCTGCTACTCCTGTGCGACGTCGAGGGCCTGGACTGTGCCGAGGCTGCCCGCGTGCTCGGCGTAGAGGAGGCCGTCGCGTGCGCGCGCTACCAGGCCGCACGTGACACGCTGCGGCAGCGCGTACTGGCGTCCGTGTCCGTCCACGAGCGTGCCATGACGGACGAACTGCTCACCTCCGATACGCTGCGACGCGGTATCCTGACGGCGTTTCAGGAGGAACTGACGCCCGTGCCCGCCGCCCTCCGCGCCACGCTCGACCCGCCGCCTGCCGCTCCGCCTCCCGGCGAGGCCGCGCTGCCGCCGTCGAGGCTGCACCGCTGGGTGCGGGCGGGGTACGCGGCGCTGCTGCTCACCATCGTGGGCCTCTCCATCTTCCTCCTGCTTCGCCGCCCTGCCCGCGCGGAGGAGACGAGCCTCGTCGCCCTGGTGGCACGCCACGCGGCGGACGCCACGGTGAACTTCCAGACGCGCGATGCCCTCGAAGCGCAGGCGTTCGTGGAACTGCATATGGGATGGCGGCTGTCCCTGCCCGACATCCAGGGCTATACGCTCGACGGCACTGGCCTCGCCGACATCACCGACGGCGTGAGTGTACCCGTCTTCCGCTACACCTCCGACGACGGCGACCCGCTCACGCTCTACGTCCTCACCTACTCGATGCTCGACCAGACGACTCGCCGCGCCACGCTCGAACCAGACGTACTGCGCCAGCTCGAGGACGACCAGCATTTCGACCTCCACGACGTGCGCGGCACCCAGGTGCTCCTCTGGCGCAGCCGCGACGACGTGTACCTCGCCGTCACCCCCACCCTCGACCCCTCGCTCGCGCAGCGCATTACTCCGTAGCGTTACGGGGTTCGAGGTACCGTTGGAAACGAGTGCGTACCCCGCACCTACCTGCGCTTTCCTCCACGGGCAGACGACGCATGCCTATCGACCCGCCGCGTCGAGTTCGATGCGAAAGGTCGTTCCGCTGTCTGTGCCGGTGCGCGATTGCAGCAGGCGGATGCGCCCGCCGTGGTAGTCCTCGACGATGCGGCGGGCGAGACTGAGCCCCAGTCCCCAGCCGCGTTTTTTGCTGCTGTAGCCGGGCCGGAACACGTTACGGAAATTGCGCCGGTCGATGCCCTTGCCGTTGTCGGCCACATCGATCACGACCCGATCGGCTTCGAGGAATCCCACGATGGAGATTTTACCATCGGCGCGCTCCATGGCGTCGAGGGCGTTTTTGAGAAGGTTTTCGACCACCCACTCGAACAACTCCGCGTTGATGCGCGCCCGCAGCGCAGGATCGACGTTGACCGTGAGGGCGACGGGCCTGCCCAGTTGCGGCATCCGTCGGCGCACGTAGGTCGCTACGTTCTCGACGATGGGCGCGACGGGCTGCACCTCCAGCCGGGGCACCGAGCCGATGTCGGAAAAGCGGCTGGCCACGCGCCGCAGCCGCTCGATGTCGCGGTCGGTTTCGCGCACGGCTTCCTGCTGGAGCGGGCTCAGTTCGGTGTCGCGCATGAGTTCGTTCCAGCCCATCAGGCTCGACAGCGGCGTGCCGAGTTGGTGCGCGGCTTCCTTTGCCATGCCCACCCACAGGCTGCGCTGCTCGCTGCGCCGCACGTACGAGAAACTGACGTAGCCCAGCAGCACGAACAGCCCCACGAAACCCAGTTGCACGTACGGAAACAGCCGCAGCGCCCGCACGAGATCCGATTCGCCGTAGTGCAGCGCCTGCCGCAGCTCCATCGGCGGCGGGCCGGGAAAGCTGATCTCGATGGGGACGGGCGCGTGAACGGCGTCCATCTCGCGCTTGAAAACCTCCAGCTTGCTCAGAATCCGCACCGAGTCATCGGAAGAGGCCCCGATGAGGGTCGAGTCGATAGGCAGATTGCGCCAGATGACGGGTGTGCCGCCTTCGGTGGTGACGATGGCGGGGATGCCGAACAGGTTGGGCCGCAGGATGCGCTCGGTGATGAAGTTGACCTCGGCGGGCGGCGGCATCGTCTGTGCCCACCGCACGGCATCGAGGAAACCGGCGTGCTGGCGGGCATCGTCGCCCGCGAGGAACGCTTCGAGCGCCTGCAACGCCTCGGTGTGCGGGTTCTGCGACTGCGACTGTGCCATAGCCAGTTCCTTCTGCGCGCCCGCCCACAATTCGATCAAAAACGCCTCGCGCGTCCGCAGCTTTTCCACGACGCTGTGCGTGTAGACGAGCGACGCCAGCGCGATGGCGACGGCGAACAGCACCAGCCCGAGCTTGACGTTCAATGACCAGCGGTAAGCACGCATGTGTCGGAGGGTGGAAACAAGAGGGTGGAGATTGAAGGAGCACGTCGTTCCGGCCCTAATCTCCAACCTCCACCCTCCAACCTCCAACTAACAGAGAAGGGCCGACCGCCATACCTGGCGATCAGCCCTTCTCGCTCCCTCACCCTCACCGGGTGAATGGTGGGCGCTCCGGAAGTGTCAGGCGACACTCGCGGTAACGTCCCGATCCCAGGCGCGCTGCGTATTACGCACCGCTTCGTCGCCTACGGTCGTGTCCACGGCGAAGCCGTCGTGGTCGGTGGCGGTCTCCTCGACCGTCGTGAGCGGGATGATTTTGCTGATCTCGACGAGCAGCGGGGTGATGTGCTTGAGGTGCGTGAGGGCCACGTCGGCCATGCGCGTCTCCTTGATGGCGAGCGCAAAAGCGTGCATCGCCGTATAGCCCATCGCCGTGAGGCTGAGGGCGGTGTAATCGTCGCGCAGCATCCGCGTCATGGTGTCGTCGCGCACCTGGTCGTAGAGCCCGGCGGCGATGCCCGCCACAGTGGTAACGGCTTTCTTGAACATGGATTCGCCCTCGCTGCCGTAGTCCTGCGACATTCGAGCGAGGTGGTCGGTGTGCTCGTTGAGCACGCGCTCGATCTCGATGAGCGCTTTGTTGACGTGGATGTGGTTGCGAACGGTATCGTTGCCCCGCTGGCGCTCGACGGCTTCGAGAATGTGCTTCTCGAGGGCGTGCATGTCGGCGAGGTGCTTGGTGATCTGGTCGAGTCGGGCACTCATGTATCTGTACGCGTCTGATGTTCGGAAAACGAACCGCCTGGAGATTCCGGGCGGTGGTTAAGTCCTTTACTCAGACGCTTCTGCGAAGGAGCCGTGCAGATCGTGATGAAGCGGTGACGTGTCCCCGGTGGGCTGTAAGGAACCCGTCACGGCGCGGGATGCGCGCCCGCGCTGGCCACCAGCACGGCGTCGGGGTAGACGTGCCGGCGGATGGCCTCGTTGATCTGCGCGGTCGTGGCGGCGCGGAGTTCGTCGCGGTAGCCGTCGAGGTAGTCGGGGCCGAAGCCTTGCTCGGCGCGCGTGAGCAGGCGTGAGGCCAGCGCACCCGTGGACGACAGGCTCACGTCGTAGGTGCCCAGCAGCGTCTCGCGCACGCTCTCGGTTTCCTCCGGCGTCAGCCCTTCGTCTACCCACTGCCGGAGCACATCCATCGTCGCCTCGATGCCCCGCGCGAGGTCGGCGGTGCTGAAGGTGGCGCGGGCGCTCCAGTGGCCCTGCTGGTCCTTGTCGACATACTCCATCCCCGCCCGGATGCCGTAGGTGAGCCCGCGTTTGTCGCGCACGTCCTGCATGAGTCGGGCGGAGAAGTTGCCGCCGAGCGCATACAATCCCACGTAGAGCGGGATGAAGTCGGCGTCGTGACGGGCGAGCGCGACGCCCTGCCCGATCTGCACGTCGAGGTTGGGTTTATCGGCCACGTCGAGGCGCTCGCGTCCTTCGACGTGCGTTGCCACCCCGGGAGGTGGCGGCGCGCTCGCGGGCGTGGCGTCGGGGAAATGCCCGAGCAGCGCGGCAGGGTCGAGGCCTGTCAGGTCGCCCGCGAGTGCCAGCAACACGGGGCGCGGGGCCATGCGCGAGCGGTGGAACGCCACGAGGTCGTCGCGTCCGATGGCGGCGAGTTGCTGCGCCTTCTCGTCCAGCGGCATCCGGTAGCCCGGGTGGCGCGGATCGTAGACGCGTCGGCTGAGGGCGGCACCGGCGAGGAAGCCCGTGTCGGAGCGCGCCTGCCGGATGGAGGCGTCGAGTTCACGGCGCACCTTCTCGACCTCGTCGGCGTCGAAGCTTGGATGGGCGAGCAGTTCTGCGGCCAACGCGATCACCTCCGGCACGTCGGCGCGGAGCGCACGCCCGCTGAAGGCGACGCGCCCTTCCTGGCTCGAAAAGTGGAGGCTCGCCCCCCGGCTCTCCAGCCACTCGGCGATCTCGAAGCGGTCGCGGCGCTCCGATCCGCGGTCCAGCAGCCGGGCGGCGAAGCGCTGCATCTGCCGCTCGGAGGTCCCGAGATCGGCTCCGGTGACGAGCGACCCGGCGAACGAGACGGCGTCGGGCACGTCGAGCGCGAGCGCCCACACGTCGCTGCCGCCCGCGCGGTGGCGCTCGACGCGGGTGCTGAGTGCGACATTCTGAGCGTCAGACATGGGCACCCTCCACGATGTGCTGCCCCACGGTGCGCGTGTCGGCGGTGAGGTACGCCTGGGCGACGCGCTGCACGTCGGCGGCGGTGACTTTTGAAACCCGTTCGAGGGCGGTGGCGAAAAGCCGCCAATCGCCCACGGCGATGGCCTCGTTGAGCCCTCCGGCGGCGGCGAACGCGCCGTCGCGGGCGAAGGCTTCCTGCGCCTTCATCTGACCCAGCGCCCGCTCCAGCTCGCCCGGCGCGACACCGTCGTGTTGCAGCTTTTCGATCTCCTCGTACAGCACCCTTTCCACCTCGGCGTGCGTCGCGCTGGGGGCGATCTGCGCGATGAGGGCGAACAATCCGGGATCGCGCAGCCGGCTCGTCATGCCGCTCACGAACGTCGTCAGGCTCTTGTCCGTCAGCGCGCGGTGGAGGCGGCTGGATTTGCCCGTGGTGAGCAGCAGGCCCAGCACGGCGAGGGCGTCGGCGTCGGGATGGAGGCCGTCGGGGATTTTCCAGGCGGCGATGAGGTGGCCGATCTCGCCCTGCTGCCGGAGCACGATCCGGCGCTCACCGCGCTGCACCGGCTCGCGCGTCTCGACGCTGGGCAGCGGCTGCGGCGCGCGTCCGATCTCGCCAAAGGCCCGGTGGATCTCGTCCAACGCCTCGCGCTCGTCGAACGCGCCGATGACCGAGGCCGTGGCGTTGTCGGGCCAGTAGAACGTGTCGTAGAAGCCGCGCAGCTTTTCCGCCGTGACGGCCTCCACGTCCGAGCGCCACCCGATGGTCGGGTGCCCGTACGGATGGGCGCTGAACGCTGCCGACCAGACCTGGTGGAAGAGGTTGCGGAGCGGCTCGTTCTGGCCCCGGTCGAGTTCGTTGAGGATGACGGTTTTCTCGCTCGCCACGGCCTCGGGCGCAATCAGCGCGCCGCGCATCCGGTCGGCCTCGATGTCGATGGCTTTATCGAGGTGCGCGCCGGGCAGCATCGCGTAGTAGTTGGTGCGGTCGAGCCACGTGGTGGCGTTGACGCGCGCGCCGAGTTTCTGGAGCACCTGAAACACCGACGTGCCACTGGCAGGCTGGTAGCGCGCCGAGCCTTTGAACATGAGGTGTTCGAGAAAGTGCGTCGCTCCGGTCAGCCCGGTGACTTCGTCGCGGCTGCCCACGCGGTACGTCACCATGAACGTCGCCACGGGCGCGGCGCGCAGCGGATACAGCAGCACCTGAAGCCGTTCTCCCGGTGTCGGTACGCGGTGATGCCGTTGACGGTGTCTTCGGGGATGAAGTGGGGGTGGGTCAAAGTGGGTCGGGTTGATTACTTGGGTGTCAGGCGCAGAGTCTATCCCGCAGCAGACCAACAGCGAACGAAGAGAGCGAAACCAGCGTCAATGCGCGTCCAGCCAGTTCTGGCCGGTGTTGATGTCTACTTCCACGGGCACGCCGTCGAGCGGGAGCGCGGTCGTCATCTCCTCGCGGACGATTTTGGAGAGGGGTTCGACCTCCTCCGGCGGCACGTCGAAGACGAGTTCGTCGTGTACCTGGAGCAGCATTTTGGCTTTCAAACCCGCCTCCTCGATGCGCGTGTCGATGGCGACCATGGCGCGCTTGATCATGTCGGCTTGCGTGCCCTGAATGGGCATGTTGACGGCCACGCGCTCGGCGAAGGACCGCTCGTTGCGGTTGGAGGCGTTGATGCCGGGCACGTAGCGCCGCCGCCCCAGCAGCGTCTCGACGTACCCCATCGCCCGCGCCTTCTCGACTTCGAGCGCCAGCCAGCGCGTCACGCCGGGGTACGATTTCGCGTACGTGTCGATGAGTTCTTGGGCCTCGCTGATGGACGAGCGCAGCCGCTGCGCCAGCCCCCAGCCGCTCACGCCGTACGGGATGCCGTAGTTGACTTCCTTCGCCTTGCGCCGCTGGTCGCGCGTGACTTTTTCCGGCGCGACGCCAAAGACGCGCGCGGCCACGTCGGTGTGGATGTCGTGGCCTTTCTGGAAAGCCTCTTTCAGCGCCGCGTCGCCGCTCATCGCCGCCAGGATGCGGAGTTCGATCTGCACGTAGTCGGCGGCCATCAGCACGCAGCCCTCGCGCGGCACGAACGCCCGCCGGATTTCGCGCCCGACCTCGGTTCGCACGGGGATGTTTTGCAGGTTCGGGTTCGAGGACGACAGCCGCCCCGTGGCCGTGATCGTCTGGTTGAAGCTCGTGTGGATGCGCATCGTCTCGGGATGGCGCAAGTCGCCGAGGCTGTCCACGTAGGTGCTTTTGAGCTTGGCGAGCTTGCGCCAGTCGAGCACGAGGCCCGGCAGCGGATGCTCGGTGGACAGCTCGAAGAGCACGTTTTCTTTCGTCGAGGGCTTGCCTGTCGAGGTTTTCGAGACGACGCGCAGGCCCAGCTTGTCGAACAGGATCGTGCCCAACTGCGCCGTCGAGCCGATGTTGAAGCTCTCGCCCGCGGCCTCGTAGATCGCCGTCTCCAGCTTCTTGATATCGTCGCCCAGCGTCCGGCTGATCTCGGCGAGCATCTTCGCATCGACGCGGATGCCCTCCTTCTCCATCTTTTCCAGCACCCGCACGAGCGGAAATTCCATCGTCTCGGCGATCTCCGTCATCTTCACCTCGGCCAGCTTCTCGGACAGGATCGGGTAGAGGCGCAGCGTCACGTCGGCGTCCTCGCAGGCGTACGGCCCCACGTCGTCGATGGGCACGTCGCGCATCGACTTCTGGTTGCGGCCCGTGCCGATGAGCGCGGTGATGGGCACCATGCGGTACGACAGGTACTTGCGCGCGATGGCGTCGAGGTTGTGCTCTTCCTCGGGCGCGATGAGGTAGTGCGCCACGAGCGTGTCGAACAGCGGCCCGGCCACCTGCGCGCCGTGGCGGTCGAGCACGAGCAGATCGTACTTGAGGTGCTGCCCCACTTTGAGCGCGTCGGACAGAAACGCGGGCTTGAGCGCGTCGAGGATCGCTTCGGTCTGCGTGCCGTCGGGCAGCGGCGTGGGGACGTAGACGCCCTGCCCGTCTTTCCACGACACCGAAATGCCCACGAGCGACGCCATCATCGGATCGGTGGAGGTCGTCTCAGTGTCGAGAGCGAAGCGCTCCTGCTTCGCCAGCGTCTCGGCGAGTTCGGGCAGCTCGTCTTTCGTGCGGACGATGCGGTAGTCGGTTTCGGCCTCGTCGAGTTGGACGACTTCCTCGTACGGACCGAAGTCGAATGACAGCGACGGGTCTTCGACGGAGAACAGGTCCGCCGCCCCAGATTTCGGCGCGCTCCGCCCCAGCGCCCTGCCGATGAGCGAGCGGAATTCGAGGCTCTCGAACACGTCGCGCACGGCG
The DNA here is from genome assembly GCA_963829705.1 of Rhodothermales bacterium. Taxonomy (GTDB): domain Bacteria; phylum Bacteroidota; class Rhodothermia; order Rhodothermales; family BA12; genus CAWHJN01. Next base: position 1,718,358 of record CAWHJN010000005.1, on the reverse strand, counting down.
TCCGGGTCGTGCGTGCCTACCTCGAAGCCCTCCCAGTCCACGTCCACGTCGATGTCCGTCTGGATGGTGACGAGGCGTTTGCTCATGAGCGCGTTGGCGCGGTGGTTCTGCAAGCCCTCGCGGGCTTTCTTGCCCTTGATGTCGTCGGCGTGTTCGAGGAGGTTTTCGACGGATTCGTACTCCTGGAGCAGCTTGATGGCCGTCTTCTCGCCGATGCCCGGCACGCCCGGCACGTTGTCGGACGCGTCGCCCATGAGCGCCAGCACGTCGATGAATTGCTCGGGTTCGAGGCCGTACTGCTCCCGAAACGAGTCGACGGTCATCATGTCGAACTGCTCGCCGCGGTGCGCGGGGCGGAAGATGGACACGCTCGGACTCAGCAGCTGCCGGAAATCTTTGTCGGGCGAGACGATGACGACCTCGCCGCCTTCGGCCTCGACCTTTTTCGCCAGCGCTCCGATGACATCGTCCGCCTCGACGCCCGGCTGCGTGATCGAGGGCACGTCGAGCGCCTTGACGATCTGCTTGATCCACGGGATGTTCTGCTTCAGGTCGTCCGGCATGGGCGGGCGGTTGCCCTTGTACTCGGCGTAGAGCGTGTCGCGGTACGTGGGCTCGCCCGTGAGCGCGTCGAAGACGACGGCGAGGTGGCTGATCTCGTGGTCCTCGATGAGCTTGAGCAGCGCCGTCGTGAAGCCATAGGCCGCCGACGTGTTTTCGCCTTTCGAGTTGACGAGCGGGCGCGAGATGAAGATGAAGTGCGACCGGTACGCCAGCGCCATCGCGTCGAGCAGGTAGAGGCGACGAGACATGGATGAAAGTGGGAAGTCGGAAGGGGAAACGCGGAAGTAGGGGCGCAGCGTGGCTGCGCACGACATAGAGGGTGGCGTGCTGCAAAGGCATACGAAGCGCCAGATCGTAGAGGCGGAATTCATCCCGCCCGATGCACTGCACGATGCCGTGCACGCGCCCCCATGCGCCCTCCGTTAAGAAACCCGCTCGCCGGTTGGTTCCGTTCTCCGGTGCGCTATCCTCTCCCTCCTCCACCCGCCATACTCCTTCCTGTGAAGCTTTTCCTGTTCGACATCGACGGCACCATCCTCCACACCCACGGGTCGGGCCGCCGCGCCGTGGCGTATGCCGTCGAGCGCGTCGTGGGCCGCCCTCTCAGCACCGAGCCCATCTCGTTCTCGGGCAAGACCGACCCGCTGATCTTTCTCGAACTCATCGACCACTACGGCCTCGCCACCAACGGCGATGCGCACGCGCTCGCCGATGCGATGCTCGCGCACTACCGCGAGAAGATGCGCGAGACGTTGCCGACGAGCAAAACGACGCTGCTCTCCGGCGTCGCCGACCTGCTCGACACGCTGGCCGGGCGCGACGACGCGCACCTTGCCCTGCTCACCGGCAACGTCGAGGATCTGGCGTTCCTCAAACTCGAACAGGTGGGCGTGCATCACCATTTCTCGTACGGTGCCTTCGGCAGCGACAGCCACCACCGGCCCGACTTGCCCGCCATCGCCGCCGCTCGCGCCCGCGAGCAGACGGGCCACACGTTCGTCGGCCACGACATCGTCATCATCGGCGACACCGAGCACGACATCCGCTGCGGGCACGGCGTGGGCGCGTTCTCCGTCGCCGTCTGCACGGGACACTTCGACCGCGCCGCGCTGGCCTGCCACGAACCCGACCTGCTGCTCGATTCGCTCGAAGATGCCGCTCCGATTCTGGCGCTGCTGGACTGAGGCTTGGGGTTGTAGATGCAGAATTGATTCTGCCCCTACGGCGTCAACAGGACGATCTCCACGTCGGGATACGTGGCTCGGATGATCTCGGCCAGCTTCTGCATGCCCCACGTTTCGCAGCGCGCGTGCCCCAGCCCGAGTGCCGTCATGCCCGTTCCGCGCAACGCCTCACGCCCCGGTGCTCGCAGTTGCCCGGTGACGTAGAGATCGACTTCGCGCTCGGCAGCGGCGCGCACCAGTTCGGGCCAGAACGCCCCCACGAACGCGACGCGGCGCACGAGGGCCGGGCCGGCAACATCGTCGTCGAGGTTCTCGTAGCCGCCGAAAGCCCGCTGCAAGGTATCGATCCACGCGGCGAGCGGGCGCGTTTCCACGTCGCCGATCATGCCCAGCGGTCGGCCTTCTTTCTCCCCGAAGGGCACGACGCTTTGTAGACCAAACGTGTGTGCAATAACGGGACTGAAGCCCGGCGTCAGCGTTTCGTCGAAGCTCAGGTGGTGCGCGACAATCGGCACGTCGCCCGCGCGCCCGTCTGCCGCGCGCCACGGGCGATGCAGCCACACCGCGTCGAGGCTATGGTGTCGGATCTGCGCGCCGAGGTCGGGAGGCGGTTCGAGCGCCATACCCAGTCTCCGCACCGCCCGCGTGCCGTCGCCGCGCCACAGTCCGTTGGGGTCGTCAGCAGGAAACGTGCTTGTCCGCAGCGCCTCGCGGAGCGCGTCGGCGAGGTCGGCGGCCGTCGTCATCCCACGCGATAGGCCTGCTTCTCGAAGGGATTGTCGCGGTAGGCGTCGCGCCCGCGCAGGTGCAGGTACGCCGACGCGCCGAAGTAGGCAGGCAGGAAAAAAGGCCCCCACGTCTCGTACTGCCGCACGTGGACGCGCTCGTGCCGCCGGGTGCGCGTGGCCGCGTGTCGGCTCCGCGCCAGCACCACGTGGCCGATGGTCATCGCCTCGGCCCCACCGGGCAACGGCACAGCTTTTTCGAGCAGCCGCGCCCCACCGCCTCCGCACGCCTCCACCACCCCATCCACCACCTGCACGTCACCGCCGGACAGGCGCGTGTACGCGGCGAGCGCCAGCCCTACGAACGTGTTGGGGGCGGCCCACGCATAGCGAAAGAGAGTGAAAACGCGCGTGTTCATGCTGCCGGTACCGGAAAATGCACCCGGTGTTGCAGACCGGCGCAGTGCGCTACGACTCGTCCTCGGCGCCCACCACCTCGACATTCGGGAGTGCCGACCGCAAGGATGCCACCTGCTCTGGATCTACCCGGGTGTCTTCGAGGTCGAGGTAGTGCAGGCTCGTGAGCCCGTGGAGCGCGTGGAGGTCGCGTACGGAGGTGCCGGCGAGGCTCAACGTCTCCAACCGGGGCAGGCGTGCCAGCGGCCCGAGTTCGGTGATCGGCGTGTTGTCGAGCCGGAGTTCGCGTAGCGCCGGGAGCGCGGCGAGCGGGGTCAGATCGGTGACGGGCGTGTTGAACAGGAACAGTTCTTCGGCCGCCGCTGCGGCGTCGATTCCGCCCAGATCCGCGAGCCGTGTGCCGTTGAAGTCGAGGCGCGTGGCGGTGCGAAACCAGTCGAGCCCCGCCAGCACGTGCAGGGACGCGAGGTGCGTGCGGTCGCAGGTCAGGGTTTCGAGCTGCTTCAGGTGACGAAGCGGAGCGAAATCCGCGACGGGTAGGCCCGCGAGGTAGAGTTCGGTCAGCGTCGTGAGCCCTTCCAGCGGAGCCAGATCGCGCACCTGTGTATGCGCCACGTCGAGGAGGTTCAGCGACGACAGGCCGCGCAGCGGTTCGAGGCTCGCCACCGGGGTGGAGCGCAGGCGTAGCGTTCGCACATGCTCGAGTCCACGCAACGGCGCGAGGTCGTCGATCTGTGTGCGGCTGAGGTCCACCTCGCGCAGTGCGTGCAGTCCACCCAGCGGCGTCAGGTCGTGGACGTTCAGGCCCGGAAGCACCACCACTTCGAGGTGTTCGAGCTCGGCGAGGGGGTCCAGGTCTACCGGGAGGCGCGCAGGCCGGCGGTGCGGATTCGTCCACGTCAGCCGCAGCACGCGCAGGCGCGCCAGGCGGGCGAGCGGATCCAGATCGGGAGCATCGCATTTACCAGCTCCACCACCTCGGTGTCGAGCGGAAAGCGTTGCCCGCCGACCAGAACCGCTTCGTCGGATCCCCGTGCCATAGACCCTCCTCGTTACGGCAGGCTGCGGTAATGGGCGACGAACCAGTCGAGCAGCTTCTTGTCTCGCTTTGCGTCTTTCAGCAGGTGCCCGTAGCGCGCCACCGCCGCCGCCACGAGTTCGTCGCGGATTTCGTCGTCCTTCATCTTCGCCGCTTTCTTCTTCGAGGGGAACGGCACCTTCGAAAGCTGGCCCTTTACAATGCTGGTTCCGCGGGCGATGCTCTCGGTGATCGTGACGTCGAGCGTGGTGACGATCTCCTCGCCCGCCGCCTGCTCGTGGATCGTCAGGTCCATGAGCCTGGAAATCTCCATGATGAGCGCCTCGTTGTCCTTGAAGCGCTTCTTGCTGCCCGCCTCGTACTGCTTGCGCACGTCGCGGATGAACGTGTGCGTGTCCACGGCGGCGTCCCACGCCTTGCGCAGGTATTCGCTGGCTTCCCGCCGGACGTCGTCTTCGCGCGTCATCTTCTTGCCGCCTTTCTTCACACCCGGCTTGAACGTGGCACCGGGGAACGAGGTCGTGCCCAGCTCCCGGCGTGGCAGTTCTTCGTAGTGCGCCGCATTCTCGGCCTTCTGCACATCGGTCATCGCCTCGAAGCCCGGCGTGGCGTAGTAGCCATGGTCATCCACGGCAGGATCGGCCAGATGGCTCGCTTCATGGATGAGCGTCACGATCGTCTCGTTGGGGTCGGCGACCTTGACGACCTCGACCAGCAGGTGCATGTGCTGCGCGCCAAAATCGGCCCAGCCCCCGAGTCCCACTTCGGGGTCGTCGAGGTTGTAATCGGTCGAGACGCTCGCATCCATGTGCTTCGACACCGTGCCAAGCGCCGTGCGTGCTTTGACGTAGTTCGCCTTGGCGCGGGCATCCTCGGTACCGAAGACCGCCTTGAGCCCGGCGGCATCGCTTTCCACTTTCCTGATGAGCTTCGCCGCGTCTGCCATCGCCGTTTTCAGCCCGGCCTTGTCGGCTTTCTTGACCGTACGGTCGGCATCGGTGACGGATTTGTAGATCATCGTCCGGTCTTTCGGATCAATGACTTTGTTGAACTCCGCTTCGTCGATCTTGCCCGGTGCCGGGAAGATCCGCTTCATGATCTCGGCGATCGGGTCTTTCGTCTTGAGGCGCTTCTCGATCTTCATGCGCCCCAGCAGTTGGGCCACGCGCTCCTTGATGACCGACTCCGGAATCTTCAGATCCTTGTCGGTCATCGCCGCCTTGACGCGATTGAACTCGGGCAACCGAAACCGAACGCCGGGCCGAGACATCTCGACGGCTCCGGGGTGCGCCATTCCGCGCAACGGCAGGCGCACCATGCGATTTCCAGCGGACGCCACGATGCGCGCCGACAGCTCCGCAACCTCGGATGCCTGCGAAGCCGACGCATGTACGGGAATCCGGCTGAAGTCGTGGGGCCGGTGTGCACCAAGCTGCGCGGACACCTCCGCCGTAGGCCCCTGGCCCACCTCTGCGTGCGCGCGAGCCCGCTCGTGGCGCTCCACACCGGACGATTCGGGTGTGGGCGTATTCCTCGTCACCTGCGCGAACGCTGGCATGGCCTTCCTCGGTAGCGATACGCCATGATAGCGCAGCCCCAGGGGCGAGGCAAACGTGCGCTTCTCGGGTACGGCTTGCGCATCCGAAGCCCCCGCGCTGCTACACGTCCAGCAGGATCGTCTGGCTGCGTTTGGGGCCGGTGGAGATGCTCGAAATCGGCACGTCTACCTGCTGTTGCACGAAGCGCAGGTAGGTACGCGCCGCATCCGGCAAGTCGTTGACGTGCGACGCGCCGGTGAGGTCGTCGTGCCAGCCTGGGAACGTTTCGTAGACGGGCGTGGCCTTTTCGAGCGTCGGCACGTCCACAGGGAAACGTACGGTCTCTTTGTCGCCGATGCGGTAGCGGGTGCAGACCTTGATCTCGTCGAGCCCGGAGAGCACGTCGAGCTTGGTGATGGCCAGCTCGGTGAAGCCGTTGATCATGCACGAGTAGCGGAGGGCGACGAGGTCGAGCCAGCCGCAGCGGCGCGGGCGTCCCGTCGTCGCGCCGAACTCGTGGCCCACTTCGCGCAGGTGTTTGCCGGTTTCGTCGTCCAGCTCGGTCACGAAAGGCCCGTTGCCCACGCGCGTGCAGTACGCCTTCACGATGCCGATGACGGTGTCGATCTTCGTCGGCGGGATGCCGAGGCCGGTGCAGCAGCCCCCAACGGTCGGGTGCGACGAGGTGACGAACGGGTACGTGCCGAAGTCCACGTCGAGCAGCGATCCCTGCGCGCCTTCGGCGAGCACGCGCTTGCCCTCTGCGAGCGCGCCATTGAGGTAGTGGACGGTGTCGGTGACGTACGGGTCGATGAGGCGGTCGAACTCGACGTACTCCTCCACGATGGCGTCTACGTCGAGCGTCTCGGCTCCGTAGATGCTCTTCAGGACGGCGTTCTTCTCCTCGATGGCCGTCGTCAGCTTTTTCCGCAGCACGTCGCGGTCGAGCAAGTCGACGACGCGGATGCCCGTCCGGGCGAATTTGTCGACGTACGCCGGGCCGATGCCGCGCCCCGTCGTGCCGATGGCTCCCCCCTCGCGCGCGGCCTCTCGGGCCTGCTCCACCTTTTTGTGGTACGGCATGATGAGGTGCGCGTTGTGCGAGATGAGCAAGCGCCCATCGACCTCGTAGCCCAACTCCTTGATCATGCGGATCTCCTCCATGATGGCGACGGGGTCGATGACGACGCCGTTGCCGATCACGCAGGTGACGTGCTTGTGGAAGATGCCGCTCGGCACGAGGTGGAGCACGAACGTCTCGTCGCCCCAGCAGATGGTGTGGCCGGCATTGGCACCGCCCTGGTAACGGGCGACCACGTCGACGTCCTGGCTGAACAGATCGACGAGTTTGCCTTTGCCTTCGTCGCCCCACTGGCTTCCGATGATGACACTGACGGGCATGGGAAAGAGGGTTATTGAGTTTGTTGGGTTGGTTCGTTGGTTGGGTTGGTCATCGAATCAGGTAGCAAACCAACCCTCACAACCAGCGAGCAACGCAGCCTGCCCCGCCATGGGAGCGAAACCAACCACACAAAGAAGGCGGCAGGCCCCTACGACCCGCCGCCTCGGTGTAGAACGATCAGCCGCGTCAGCCCACCGGGTCGGTTTCGAACGACTGCACGGCCTCTTCGGTCGTGTCGAAGTGTTTGAAGACGGTGATGAGCTTCGTGATGACAAGCAGGCTCTGGATCCGGTCGGCGACGTGGGCGAGGCGGAGGTCGCCGCCGGCGTTCCGCATCGTCGTGAGGCCGGAGATCAGCATCCCCAGACCGCTGGAGTTCATGAACTTGGCCTTCGACAGATCCACGACGACGTTCTTCTTGCCCTCGTCTTTGAGGCGCTGCAACTCATCGCGGAGTTCGGAGCCGTCGGGGCCGCCCATGACGTTGCCCTTGAGCGTGATGACAACCGCGCCGTAGCGCTCGTCGACGGAATAGTTCATGACAGGGGTGAGGTTGGGTTAACGTTTGGCCACGACCGGCTTTGCGGCGGGTTTCATCCGCTGGCGCAGTTCGACCACGATGGGGGAAGCTACGAAGATCGACGAGTACGTGCCTACGCCGATGCCCACGAGCAGCGCGAACGCGAAGCCTTTGAGCACGTCGCCGCCCAAAATAAAGAGCACGAACACCACGAGCAAGGTCGTCCCGGACGTGATGAGCGTGCGCGAGAGCGTCTGGTTGATGGCGTCGTTGACTACGGTGGCGAAGTCTTCGCCCTTGCGCGGCACCATCTCCTCGCGGATGCGGTCGAAGACGACGACGGTGTCGTTGATCGAATAGCCCACGATGGTCAGGAACGCCGCGATGATGGCCTGGTCGATCTGGAGCGAGAACGGCAGGATGTGGTGCAGCATGGCAAAGAGGCCCAGCGTGATGAGCACGTCGTGGAAGAGGGCAACGACGGCCCCCGCGCCGAAGCGCCACTCGAACCGGATGAGGATGTAGACGAAGATGACGAGCAGCGAGCCGAGGATGGCGTAGATCGCGCCTTCCATCAGGTCTTTGGCAAAGCGCGGGGCGATGACGTCGCTCTTGACGATCTGCGGATTCGAACCGGCGAAGCTCGTCGAAAGCGTCTCGAGGACGCGCGCCTCGGCCTCCTCGGCATTCTGGACCTCGGTGAGGCGGATGAGCACGTCCTGGTCGAAGCGCTTGACCTCGGGCTCGCGCCCGAAGGTGGCCGCGAGCGCCTCGCGCACCTGCGTGACGGGCAGCGGGCTCTCCGTCTGCACGACGAACTCCGTGCCGCCCTGGAAGTCGATGCCAACCTCGATGCCTCGGGTCACGAGAAAGATCATCCCTACCACGATGAGGACCGTCGAGATGATGTACGCGATCTTACGGTTTCCGATGAAATCGAAGTGCGTGTTTTCGAATATACGCATGGGAGTATGGTAATGGGTGGCCGTTTGGGACCACGAAAATATGTCGGGGTATCGAGCGTTTTAAAGCACAATGGCTTTGTCATTCGTCACTGGCTTTTTCAACCAATGACGAATGGCCGACGACTATCCCAGCGAGATCAGCTTCTTGCGATCCTCGACGATCCAGTCGAACAGGATGCGCGTGATGACGATGGCGCTGAAGAGCGACGCGGCGATGCCGGCCATGAGCGTCACGGCAAAGCCCTTGATGGGGCCGACGCCGAACGAGTACAGGATCAGGCCGGTGAAGAACGTCGTCACGTTGGCGTCGAAGATGGCGCTGAAGGCCTTCGAGTAGCCCGCGTCGATAGCGGCGCGCAGCGTGCGGCCCGCCTTCATCTCCTCCCGGATGCGCTCGAAGATGAGCACGTTGGCATCGACGGCCATGCCGATGGTGAGCACGATGCCTGCCATGCCCGGCAGCGTTAGCGTGGCGTTGAACCACGCCAGCACGCCGAGGATAAAGATGACGTTGATGAGCAGCGCGATGTCGGCCAGCACGCCCGCCGTGCGGTAGTACAACACCATGAAGATCACCACGAGCGTGAAGCCGATCAGCAGCGACATCAGGCCCGCTTGGATGGACTCGGCCCCGAGGCTCGGCCCGACGGTGCGCTCCTCGATGATGCTCACCGGCGCGGGCAGCGCGCCCGACTTGAGGATCGTCACGATGTCGCTGGCCTCGTTGCGCGAGCCGAGGCCCGTGATGGACGAACGCCCACCCGCGATGCGGCCCAGCACGTTCGGGAACGAGTACACGACGCCGTCGAGCGTGATGGCGATCTGCTTGCCGATGTTGGCACCCGTCAGGCGGGCCCACGTGCGCGCGCCCTCGCCGTTCATCGTCATGGTCACCTGCGGCTGGTTGGTCTCGTCGAAGTCCACCGAGGCGTCGGTGATGACCTCGCCCGTGAGTTCTTCCTGCGAGCGCACACCGAGCAGCCGGATGCGGCCGGCGTCACCATCGAGCGGCCGGGCCTCGTACATCAACTCGACGCCCGACGGCAGCAGCGCCAGCACTTCGGGCCTGAAGAGCGCGCGGTTGAGCGCGGCGGTGTCGCGCAGGGCCACGACGCCGAACTCCACCGACGCCTGCGGGAACACCTCGAGGTAGCGAAGAATCGGGTTCTGGATTTCCTCCTCGCCGGTCGTCGTGAGGTCGCTGATGGAGAGCGACGTGTCGCCCACAGCGGCATCGGCGACGGTCGTATCCGTCGTGGTGTCCGCGTCGAGCGTCGCGTCGGTGTTGCGGTCGTAGTAGGCGATGATCTCGCCCACCGAGCGCTGGAGCGCCTGGGGGTCGGCCATGAGGTGGAACTCCAGCCGCGCCGTGCCGCGCAGGAGCCGACGCACGCGCTCGGCCTCGTCTACGCCGGGAAGCTCGACGACGACGCGCCGCGTGCCCTGCTTGACGATAGAGGGCTCCGTCACGCCGAAGCGGTCCACGCGCTGCCGCACGATCTCGATGGCGCGGTCGACGGCCTCGTCGGCCTCCAGCTGCAAATACGCCTGCACCTCGGCATTCGACGAGCGGCGCGAGATGCCTGACACTTCGCTGCGGAAGTAGCGCGACAGGCGGGCGTTGGGATCTGCCGCTTCGAAGGCGCTGGCGAACAGATCGACGAACGACTCGTCGGAGTTGACCGTGGCGGCCTGCGCCTCGGCGACCGCCGCTTCGAAGGCGTCGTCGGTTTCGGTGGCGAGGGCGCGGAGCAGTTCGGCCACCTGCACCTCCATCGTCACGTGCATACCGCCCTGCAGGTCGAGGCCGAGGTTGAGCGCGCCGTCGCGCAGCGCTTGGATCCTGTCGTAGTTCTCCTGCTCGTAGGCCAGCCGAGCCTCCTCGGTCATGGCGTTGAGCTTGCGGGTTTCGAAGTAGTAGCGCACCGAGGGGATCAACCGCCAGCCCGTGAGGACGAGGAAGAAGAGCACCAGAGCGATGCGTAAGCCGTTGTTTCGCATGGCGTTGGGATAGATAAAGAAATACCGTGGTCACGAGGCACCCGTCAGCAACGTTGCCGGGGTCTCGAAAGAGAAGGGGGATACAACCGGAGGGCGGCGCGCACCGGGCCGCCCACTGCGTCAGGGCGCGCGCGGCGCGATGGCCATGCCGAGGGCGGCGTGGCCGGGCGAGGGGACGCGCGAAGGCATCGTGCCAGGCAAGGCGCGCGAGGTGGGCACGTAGCGGCTCTCTGCCACCACCGCGACGAGCGGCATTGCGGACGCGCTCGGGGTGGCAGGCATCGTGGCCGGGACGAACGCCGGGCGCGGATCGTCGCGTCGGGCGAAGCCGCTCGCGTTTTCCGCCGCCTTCGCGGCTGCGCCGAGTGCGCCGTCTGCCGGGTCGGCCGTCAGGCTCGTGCCTGCGAAGCGGTGCAGGACGGTCGCCCACAGATTCCATTGCTCCTGCGCCAGCGCCTCGTGCCCGAACGGCAGCAGTGACGCCGCTGTCCCCACGAGGAGGCAGAGGCTCACGATGCGTTGCAAAACGGGATGGCGCACGGGCGGCGGGAGGGTGACAGCGGGGAAAGTTAACGAACCTGCTACTGCATTGCATACCCGCCTCGCGCAGATTCATCGTAAAGATCGGGGTGACACACAGGTGTCAGCAGCGGCACGGCATCTTCATCGCACCGCTCAACCCGGCCTGACCATGCCTCAGCCCACGCTCCTGCGCGACCTGCTGCCCTCGGCCCTTCGCGCCCTCGCCACGCCCGCGCGTGCGCTCGGGCCGCGCGCCTCCGACCAGGACCCCCTGCCCCGCCACGACGCGCCGACGCTGTCGCACCTGCTCGTGCGGGTGGACGAGGTACACCGCGCGGCGCCTTCCCGTCAGGGTTCGTCGTCGTAGAGACGCGGCACGCGCGGCCCGACGCCGCACGCGATCTCGTAGGCGATCGTCCCGATCTGCGCGGCGACCTCGGCGGCACTCGGCCCACCGGGTCCGAACAGCACGACTTCATCCCCCACGGATACACGCGGCGCGGCATCCGCCGGACCGGCGTCGATCATGAAGGCGTCCATGCACACACGCCCGACGATGGGCCGCCGTACGCCACGCACCCCCACCTCGCCGACGTTCGACAGGCCCCGCCGGACGCCGTCGGCGTATCCCGCACCGACGGTGGCGATGTGGGTGGGATGGGAAGCCGTCCACGTCCGCCCGTACGACACCGTCTCGCCCGCCGCCACGGTTCGGAGCGCGACGACGCGCGAAGTGAGGCGCATCGCTTCTCGCAACGCCCCGCGTCCCAGCGAACGCTCGTTTTCGGACAGCAGCCCGTAAAGCGCCAGCCCGATCCGCACGCTCGCGGCACCGGGCGGCATCCCCTGCCCCGTCAGCAGCGCGCCGCTGTTGGAGACGTGGATGGGTACTTCCGGCGCGGCGGCGCGGGCGGCAGCGAAGCGGGCGAGTTGCTCGGCGGCAAACGCACTCTTCGGCTCGTCGGCCGTGGCGAAGTGCGTCCACAGCGCCGCCAGCGTGTGCGGCGAGGCGTGGAGGATCGCCAGCGCCTCGGGCACATCGCCCGGCATCACGCCCAACCGGTGCATCCCGGTGTCGACGTTGAGGTGCAGGCGCAGCGGCGCAGGGTGCGCGGCGACGACCCGACAGGCGTCCAGTGACGTGACCGATACATCGAGGTCGTAGGCGTCGTACGCGGCGAGAAACGCTTCCTGCGGCGGCGCGAAGACGAGGAGGTTGCCCACCACCCCGGCCTCGCGCAGCACGAGGGCCTCGGGCACGGTGGCGACGGCGAACTCCGCGATGCCCTCCTCTTGCAGCGCATGCGCCACCGCGACGGCCCCGTGCCCGTAGGCGTCGGCCTTGACGACGGCACGCAGCCGCGCCGGGGTGGCGTGTTCGCGTAACAGGCGGACGTTGTGACGCAGCGCGCCGAGGCGCACCTGTGCCTGCGTGACAGTTAGTAGAGCGGGATCGAACGGCACGGAAGCGTGAGGACGTGGAAGGGCCGCAATCTCGGGCTTTCTTCCCGCGTTGTGAACCGTGGATGCTATTTTCATCCCCACCGCCCTTCGGGTAGGTTCGGAGTTCAGGGTACCGGGTACGCGCTCGATTCCGGCAGTACCCCGTACCGGGTACCTACCTGCATTTTGCTCTAATCCATCGTCATGAAAACGCTCCGCGCCGCTCTTCTCGTCCTGTTTCTCGTCACCGCCGCGCTCCCCGCCGACGCGCAGCAGAAGGCGCTCACGCTGCGCGACATCCACGCCTCGAACGTGTTTTCGGGCGAAGGCTTCGCAGGTGGGCGCTGGGCGCAGGACGGGCCGGTGGTCGTCTACGTCGAGCGCAACGGCGAGGCGACGGACCTGATGAGCTACAACCTCGAAACCGACCGTCGCGAAGTGCTGCTCGACGGCAGCCGCCTGCGCGCTGCCGACGTGAGCCGCACCATCGGCATCGAGGACTTTTCGTACAGCGCGGACGGCGGCACCGTGCTGCTCTACACCGATTCCGAGCCCGTCTGGCGGCAGAACACGAAAGGCTACTACTACCTCTTCGACGTGGCGAAAGGCACGCTGACGCCGCTCGCCTCGCGCAGCAAGGGCTTTCAGATGTTCGCCAAACTCAGCCCCGACGGCACCCGCGCCGCCTTCGTGCGCGACCGCAACCTTTTTATGGTAGACCTGGCCACGATGGCGGAGACGCAACTCACCTCGGACGGCAGCGACGGCGGCATCATCAACGGGACGACGGACTGGGTGTACGAGGAAGAATTCGGCCTGCGCGACGGCTGGCAGTGGAGCCCGGACGGCCGTTACATCGCCTTCGTGAAGCTCGACGAATCCAACACGCGCGACTTTGCGATGACGGATTACCGCGAACTCTACCCCGAATACGTCCGCTTCCGCTACCCGAAGGCGGGCGAGGCCAACTCGGAGATCCAGGTCGGCGTCGTCGACGTGGCGGCGAAATCGACGCGCTTTTTCGACACCGATACGTGGAACGCGGGCGGCGAGGCACACGAGTACATCCCGCTCTTCGGCTGGACGCCCCCCGAGAAAAACGGCGGCAGCGACGTGTGGATCTTCCGCCTCAACCGCGACCAGAACCACCTCGACGTGCTCTATGGAGATCCCGCGACGATGGCCGTCACGACCGTGCTCACCGAAACCTCCGATACGTGGCTGGACGTGGAGACGGGCTTTTCCGACCTCGACGTGGGTGCGCTGACGTACCTGCGCGACGGCGAGCACTTTATCTGGGTCTCCGAGCGCGACGGCTACCGCCACCTCTACCTCTACAAAAACGACGGCACGCTCGTGCGCCAGCTCACCTCGGGCGAGTGGGACGTGACGGATTTCCTCGGAGCCGACGAGGACGCGGGCGTGATCTATTTCGTCTCGACTCAGGAAAGCGCCATCGAACGGCATCTGTACCGGCAGCGCGTGAATCTGGGTGACGAAAGCACGCGACGGGCGACGACCTCCGCGCCTGAGAAGATCACCCGGACGCCCGGCTGGCATTCGATCAACCTGTCGCGTGACCGCCGGTATTTCATCGACAGCTACTCGACGTTCCGCGAGCCGACGCGCGTGGCGCTCTACAAAACCGACGGCACACTCGTCAAAATGCTCGTCGACAACGCCGCGCTCATCGAGACGCTCGCCGACCTACCGCCGCCCTGACGCGGAATTCACGCAGGTACCGGGCGCCGACGGGACGATGCTCAACGCGCTGGTGTTGAAGCCGTCGGATTTCGACGCGGGCCGCGAATACCCGCTCCTGATGTACGTCTACGGCGGGCCGGGCTCGCAGACCGTCCGCAACGCGTGGGGCGGCTCGCGCTTTCTGTGGCTCGAATACCTCGCCGAAGAACTGGGCGTGATCGTCGTGTCGGTGGACAACCGGGGCACCGGCGGGCGCGGGCAGGTTTTCCGCACGGCGACGTACAAAAACCTCGGCAAGCTCGAAGCGCAGGATCAGATCGCCGCCGCGCAGCACTTCGGCACGCTGCCGTACGTGGACGCCGACCGCATGGGCATCTGGGGCTGGAGCTACGGCGGCTACATGACGCTCATGTCGATGCTGGCCGGAGAAGGGCCGCAGACGTTCCACGTGGGCCTGGCCGTGGCCCCGGTGACGAGCTGGCGCTTTTACGACACCATCTACACCGAGCGCTTCATGAGCACGCCGCAGAAAAACCCTGAGGGCTACGACGCCGACGTGCCCATCGACCTCGCGGGCCGCTTGCAGGACGATCAGCACCTGCTCATCGTCCACGGCGACTTCGACGACAACGTCCACTACCAGAACACCGTCCAGATGGTCGACGCGCTCCAAGCCGAGGGCAAGCAGTTCGACCTGATGGTGTATCCGGGCCGCAACCACGGCATCTACGGCGGACAGACGCGCCTGCACCTCTTCACGTTGCTGACGGACTACGTGCGCGAAAACCTCGTCGGCACCAACGTGGCGAGGTCGGAGACGGGCGGGCGGTGAGCCGTGCTTCGGAGGAGATGAAGGATCGACGCGGCACATCCGATGCTCGCGGATTCGCCTATCGCTGCGCTGGACCCAACGCGCTTCGCGAACCGCCCTTTTCGTCCGCGGATAGCGCCGAGGTGCGCGTCAGGGCGTCGTCGCGTGTGCAGCGTGGATGAAGGCGCGGTCGGTGCGTCGAGGCATCACGGCAGGCGTGCTTCTGTGCGGGTGAAACCCCTACACGGCGTAGGGGGACGCGCTTACACGTCCCTTACGGGGATGCCTCGCAGAGCCGAACCGCTGGAGTGCCGATCATTGATGCACACAGGCAATGAGGCCTGCTCCACGTACTACACCACACCACTTCTATGACACGCCTCTCCATTTCCCTCACGGCGCTGCTCCTCCTTTTCGCCGCCTGGCAGCCCGCGCCTCCTACCCGCTACGTCCTCACCGACGCGAGTACCCTCAAAGTCACCGGCACCTCGTCGCTGCACGACTGGCACTGCGACGCTGCGCGCGTCACCGGGTGGATCGACGCCACGACGGACGGCAGCAAGGTCGCGGTCGCTGGGTCGGAGATCCGGATGCGGACGACGGCACTCGACTGCAAGAACGGCACGATGAACGGCAAGGTGCGCGAAGCGCTCGCAGCCGATGCCAACCCCACCATCATGTTCACGCTCTCGTCGGCAGAGGTGGGCGCAGGCACCGGGTCGGGTTTCGCCGTCAAAACCACGGGCCGGCTCACCATCGCAGGCCAGACACGCACCGTCACGGCGACGTTCCAGGGCACGACGATGCCCGATGGCAGGCTGCACTTTACCGGCCAGTTGCCCGTCAAGATGAGCGACTACGGCATCAAGCCGCCGACGGCCATGCTGGGCACGCTCAAAACGGGCGACGACGTGGTGGTCCACATCGACCTGCTGGCGGCGCTCGCGGGCACGCAGTAACGGTTTGGACGGTCAACAGGCTGCGCCGCGCTGCCATGAACGCCCCCGCCACCACACGCCTCGCTATGATGCTGGTGCTGCTCGCGCTGGGCAGCACCCCGGCGGCCCCGGCACAGGTGCGCGTGACGCTGCATCCAGATAGCCGCATCGCCATCAGCGGCACGTCGTCCGTCAGTTCGTTTACCTGCACGGCGAGCCACGTCGAGGGCAGCAGCCTCTTCCAACCCGGCGCGGCGCGCGTGAACGCCACCGTGACGGTGCCCGTGGACGCCTTCGACTGCCGCAACGGGCGGATGAGCCGCGACCTCTACGACGCCCTTCAGGGCGATGACCATCCACACATTCGCTTTACGCTCGACACCGTCGAGCTCGCCACCGAGATGGGAAACACGGAGACATATCCCCTCCTCGCCTCGGGACGCCTCACCATCGCCGGATCCACGCAGCCCGTGGTGCTGCACGTAGAGGGGAAGAAACGCCCCGACGGCACCTACCGCGCCACCGGCGACCTCACGCTGCAGATGACCACTTTCGGCATCACCCCACCCACCGCCCTCATGGGGCTCATCAAAGTCCACGACCGCATCACGGTGCGCTTCGACCTCGTCGCGGCGGTGCGCGCCCCCGGCTCCACACCCTGACCCTTTTCTCTTCGCATCCCTCCTTTCCCGTTTCTCACCTCAACACACTTACTCTGATGAGATCTCTCACCGTTTTCCTCCTCGCCGCCTTCCTCACCGCAGGAAGCCTGTTTGCTCAACCCGCGTCGCTGCTGGCCAACAAACGGCCCATCGGCCTGCCCGGCATCAACACGTTCGAGCCTGCCAAAGAAGCCTCGCCCGCCTTCAACGGGCTGGTCATCCACGTCGGCGGCGACTTCGCGCTCCAGTTCCAGGGCCTCTCCCAGTCCAACGACGCGGGCACGCTCATCGACCTGGCGCCCAACTTCACGCTGCCGACGGCTAACCTCAACCTCGACGTGCAGCTTGCGCGGGGCATGAAGATGCACCTCCGCACCTACCTCTCGTCGCGTCACCACAACGAAGCGTACGTGAAAGGCGGTTACCTCCAGGTCGACAACCTCGACTTCATCAGCGAGGGCTTCATGTCCGAGTTGATGGAGGTCGTGCGCCTGCGCTTCGGCATGGACGAGTACAACTATGGCGACACGCACTTCCGCCGGTCGGACAACGCGCAGGTCATCTACAACCCGTTCGTGGGCAACTACATCATGGACTCGTTCTCGACCGAGCCGTTCGCCGAAGTCAGCGTGTTCACCAATGGCTTTATCGGCGTGGCGGGCATGACCAACGGACGCCTCAACCAGACGCCCATCTCTGAGAAAGCCGACAACGGCGTGGCGCTCTACGGCAAGCTCGGCTACGACGGCCAGGTCAACCCCGACCTGCGCGTCCGCCTGACGGGCTCCGTCTACCACAGCACGAAGGAAGGCACGCGCGACTACCTCTACGGCGGCGACCGTGCCGGTGCCCGGTACTACAGCGTCATCCGGCTCGATGGCGAGGCTGACCCCTTCGCCCTGCCGCGCTTCAACCCTGGCTTCAAATACCAGACGGCTTACCAGATCAACCCGTTCGTGAAGTTCATGGGCTTCGAGGCCTTCGGCGTGGCCGAGGTCAGCTCGGGCGGTGAAGAAGGCACGGGGAGCTTTACCCAGCTCGGCGGCGAAGCGCTCTACCGCTTCGGGACGATGGAGCAGTTCTACCTCGGCGGGCGCTACAACATCGTCTCGGGCAAGTCCATGGAAGACGACGACGCTACCAAGATCGAGACGACGCGCTTCAACGTGGGCGGCGGCTGGTTCATGACGCCCAACGTGCTCACCAAAGTCGAGTACGTGCAGCAGAACTACGACGGTGCGGGCTATGCCAACACCAAGTTCGCGGGAGCCGAGTTCAGCGGTGTGATGGTCGAAGCCGCAATCAGCTTCTGACCAGCCTTTTAGTCCGGGTTTCATACCGCGGGAGGGCGGTGCGCTTGTGGTGGCGCACCGCCCTTTTCGTTTGCCCGGCGCGCCGAGCACGCAGCGTAGATTGGCCGCACCGGATTTTTCATCCACGCCCATGACACGCCGCTTCCTGTTAGCCCTCGCCGCGCTCGCCGCGGTAGGCCCCGTCCTCCTCCACGCCCAGACGCCCGGCATGAGCCACCCCGCCGATCCCGCGCCTTTCGCCGACGCCCATCGGGTCGAGAAACTCCGCTCTGCCTTTCCCGCCATCGACGCGCTCATGCAGGACTTCGCCGAGCGCGAACAGGTGCCCGGCATCGCCTACGGCATCGTCGTCGACGGCGCGCTGGTGCACGTGGGTACGCACGGACTGCGCGACGTGGCGGGCCAGGCGCCTGTCGATACGAACACCGTTTTCCGCATCGCGTCGATGACGAAAAGCTTTACCGCACTCGCCATCCTGCAACTGCGCGACGCGGGCAGGCTCCAACTCGACGACCCGGCGGAGCGCTACGTGCCCGAACTCGCCGGGCTCGCCTACCCCACGACCGACGCGCCGAAGATCACCATCCGCGACCTCTTGACGCACTCGGCGGGTTTTCCCGAGGACAACCCGTGGGGCGACCAGCAACTCGCCGCCACGGACGACGAGATGTCCGAGATGATACTGAGGGGTATCCCGTTCTCGACCTCGCCCGGCACGAACTACGAGTATTCCAACTACGGCTTCGCCCTCCTGGGCCGCATCGTCGCCAACGTCTCCGGGATGCCGTACGCGCGCTACATCGAGGAACACGTGTTCGCCCCGCTCGGCATGGACGGCGCGACGCTCGAAGCCGACGCCGTGCCCGCCGGCCACCTGGCCCACGGCTACCGCTTGCAGGACGACGCGTGGCTCGACGAAGCGCCCCTGCCCGACGGCGCGTTCGGCCCGATGGGCGGGATGCTGATGCCCATCACCGACTTGGGCCGCTGGGTGGCGTTCATGCTGGAAGCGTGGCCTGCGCGCGACGGCGACGAACGCGCCCCGCTGCGCCGCGCCTCGGTGCGCGAGATGCAGCAGGTGCACCGCTACAACGGGGCCGTCGCCTCGAAAAACGCCGACACGGGCGAGGTGACCCTCAGCGCGGGCGGCTACGGTTACGGCCTCGGCGTGCGGCAGACGTGTGACTACCCCGCCCTCGTCTCGCACAGCGGCGGCCTGCCCGGCTACGGCTCCATCATGCGCTGGCTGCCCGGCTACGGCGTGGGCATCGTCGCCCTCGGCAACCGGACGTACACGAGTTGGGGTACCGTCACGGAAAAAGCCCTCGACCTGCTCGCCGAAACCGGCGGCCTCGAACCCCGCACCGTGACTCCCGCGCCCATCCTCCTCGAACGGCAGGCCGAGGTGTCGCGCCTCATCGACGCGTGGGACGATGCCCTCGCCGACCGCCTCGCGGCGATGAACCTCTTTCTCGACGAACCCCGCGAACGGCGGCGCGCGGCCATCGAGACACTGCGCGACGAGGCCGGTGGCGCATGCCGTATCGAGGGCGACCTTCACGCCGAGAACGCGCTCCGAGGCTCCTGGCGGATGCGCTGCGCCACAGGCGATCTGCGCGTCACCATCACGCTCGCCCCCACGATACCCGCGACCGTGCAGCACCTTTCGGTGAAACCGATGAAACGCGACGAGACGCTCGCGCCGCCCTCCGCCTGCCGCTGAGAAACCCGCTGCCCTCCTCGCGTGTGTTTGCCGCATGAATGCTGATTCCGTCCCCTCGCCCTCTTCCTCCTCTCCGCCTCCAGCCGAATACGTCGTAGGCGTGATGACGATGGACGTCGAGGGCAAAGACTCCGAGCGCTTTCACCAGCGCGTGCGCGCGGCCACGGACGTCTTTGGCGACCGGCTCACAGGCGCACTCGGCGTGCGCGTAGACCTGATCGCCTTCGAGGGGCCGCACCTCACGCCCGCCGCCGGGGCCTACGCTCCGCTCGATTTTCTGCAGATCGGCATGACCGAGAAGCTGGAGCGCGGCGTGCACTTCCTGCTCATCGTCACCGAGGTAGACCTCGCCGCGACGACGCTCGCCTACACGCTCGCGCTCCCGAGCCAGCTCACCAACGTCGCCGTCCTCTCCACCAAGCGCCTCGACCCCGCCTTCTGGGGCAGCGGCAGCGACGAGGAGGCCGTGGAGCACCGCCTCGCTGCCCTCATGCTGCACAGCTTCGGGCACCTGCTCAACCTCTCTCACACCTCCGACGCGGGCAACGTCATGCACGACTTCGCGGGCGTGGACAGCCTCGCCGCGATGACCCACCTCACGCCCGAGCAGCGAGAGGCCATGCGGCGGGCGCTGCCCCGCGAGGCGCACGAGCGCACGAGCCGCAGCGGACACCTCGCCTTCGCGCTGAAGACGCTCTTCCGCGACGCGGGCAGCATCGCCCGGGCCGTCGGACGCGCGAACCCGTTCCAACTCGTCACCCGACTCCCCACGATGATCGCGGCGGCGCTGTCGGTGATGATCGTGCTGTTTTTCAGCGCCGAGGTGTGGGACGTCGGCAGCACCGTCGAACTCTACCAACTCGCGTTTTTCTCCGTCGCGGCGCTGCTGGCTTCCATGGTCGTGCTCTACCGGGCGTTCGCCTTTGGCAGCGTGCTGGGTCGCGGACGCGTGCTGGCCGAGTCCACCGTCGTCACGAGCGCCGCCACGGGCCTGAGTTTGCTCCTGACGATGGCGATCCTGTTTGCCGTGTTCGTAGGCCTCACGTACCTCGGCACCGTCACCATCTTCCCGCGCAAGCTCATGGAAACGTGGCCCACGGTAGACCCCGCCGTGAGGACGCTCGACCATGTGAAGGTGAGCCTGTTCGTTGCCGCGCTGGGCCTGCTCGCGGGTTCGCTCGGCGGACGCGCCGACAGCAAGGACCTCGTGCGCGGCGTGCTCTTCGTGGACGAAGAAACCTGAGCTACGCCGTTTTCACTGAGTGCAACGCTTTCGCGCAGCTTCTCCTTCTCACACAGCGCGGAGTCGTCCGAGTTCAACGGCTCGTTCCTCACCTTCGGCAAAGACGACCCCGTCCTGCCGCCCGAGGGCCCTTGCTCCAGCAGAACGAGCTTCGACGGGGGAGCACATCTTCCATCGAGAAGATGACCACGCGTGGCCAGAAGCCCGACCTGGGCGATGCCAGTCCCAAAGCGGCCGTGCGGCAGGCGCAGGAGAGAAATCCGGTTCGCTACGGCGTGGGGCCTTCGTCGGGAAGGCGGGCCACAGGCAGGCGCATGTTGCCATGCATGGCGTAGAACCGCAAGCCCGTCGTGCTGAGGGCCGCAATCCACAGCGCGAGGACTTCCGACAGCCCCACGAACGTCGCGCCCAGGTACAGGCCCCCGCCGATGAGGGCCGCCGTGGCGTAGAAGTCGTGGCGGATGACGGCTGGAACGATCCCCACCAGCACATCGCGGACAACGCCGCCGCCCGTCGCCGTCAGCGCGGCCATCATCATCACGCCGATAGGCCCCAGTCCGTATGCTGCCCCTTTGGCGGCTCCGATGGCCGCGAACACGCCCAGGCCGATGGCGTCGGCGACCATCACGACGTTCCAGTGGCGGGCGACGTGCGGCGCGGCGACGAACGCTACGCCTCCGCCCAGCAGGCAGATGAACAGGTAGCGTTCATCTTGCAGCGCCGCCGCCGGCGTCGCGCCCAGCAGCACGTCCCGGATCAGCCCGCCGCCCACGCCCGTGGCCACCGCCAGCACCAGAACGCCAAGCACGTCGAGAGCGTGCCGTGTGGCCCGAAACCCACCGGCCACGGCAAACACGAACGTACCGGCCAGATCGAGGAACGAAAACACGTCGGAACGAAGCGGGAAGAGCAGGGAGCCGGAAGCAGCTACGCCTCGGCGAGCGCGTCGAGCAGGATCTGTGCGGGGTGGAGCGGCCGGCGATGCCGTCGTGTCCTCGATCTGCGCGCGGCAGCTCGTGCCGCCTGCGGCGATAAGGGTGTCCTCGGAAGCGGCGCGGACGGCGGGGGCGAGGCGGCGCTCGGCCATCTTGATCGAGATGTCCACGTGCTCGGCCTCGTAGCCGAACGATCCCGCCATGCCGCAGCACGACGAGTCGATGAGGCTGACCTCGTAGCCCGGCAGCGCGAGCGCGGCCAGCGCGCCTTTCGTGCCCACGAGCGCCTTCTGGTGACAGTGCCCGTGGAGGAGCACCCGCTCGCCCCGCTTTTTCCACCGCACGCCGTCGAGCGCACCGGCCTGCGCGATGCTCGCCACGAAGTCCTCGAACAGCATCGCCTGCGCGGCGAGTTTTTCGACCCGGCTGTCGTTGGGCAGCATCGACCGGAATTCGTCACCGAAGGTGAGCACGCACGATGGTTCGAGGCCGATGATGGGTACGTCGCGCGCAGCGAGGGGCGCGAGGAGATCGACGGTTTTTTTCGCCAGGTCGCGCGCCTCTTTCACCAGCCCTTTCGACAGGTACGGGCGCCCGCAGCACGCGGCCTGCGGCGTGACGGTCACGCGGTAGCCCACACGGTCGAGAAAGCGCGCCGCCGCCCTGCCGATCTCAGGGTGGTTGTAGTTGGTGAACGTGTCGGCGAACAGGATCACCTCCGGGCCATCGGTGCGCCACGTCTGCTTTTTGAACCACGTCGTGAACGGCTCGGCGGCGAACGGCGGCAAGGGCCGGCGGGCGGTGATGCCCATCACCTTCTCCATCTGCTTCCGCAAAAACGGCTTGCCGTTGGCCCAGTTGACGAGTCTGGCGCGGCGGCCCTTGAGCGCGCGGGCGAGCTTGGGCGCGTTGGCGAAAAAGCGCGTCCGCGCGCTCACGCCGTGCTCATCGTAGTAATGCCCCAGCCACTCCATCTTCATCTTCGCCATGTCCACGTTGGACGGGCACTCGGTTTTGCAGCCCTTGCACGACACGCACAGATCCAGCACCTCGTAGACGCGCTCGCTCGTGAACGCGTCCCGCCCCGCCTCGCCCGACATCGCCATGCGGAGCGCGTTGGCGCGTCCGCGCGTCGAGTGCTCCTCGTCGAGCGTGACCATGTAGCTCGGGCACATCACGCCGCTCTGCAGCTTGCGGCACGCACCGTTGCCGTTGCACATCTCGACGGCCCCGGCGAAGCTGCCCTCCCGGCTCCAGTCCAGCTCCGTCAGCACGTCGAGGGTTTCGTAGGACGGGCCGAGGCGCAGATCTTCGGTCATCGGCGGGGCCTCGACGACGTTGCCGGGGTTGAGGCGGTTGTGCGGGTCGAAGAGCGTTTTCGCCTCGACGTTTGCCGCGTACAATTCGTCGCCCAGCAGGCCCCGGTTCAGCCACGACCGCGCCAGCCCGTCGCCGTGTTCGCTCGACACCGTCCCGCCGTAGCGGCGGACGAGCTCCATCGAGGCGAGCGCGATGTCGCGCATTTTCTCGACTTCCCGGGCGTCTTTCGTGTTGATGAACGGGCGCACGTGCAGCGTCCCCGCCGAGGCGTGGGCGTAGACGGCCACGGGCGTGTTCGTGTCGTGCAGCACCTGCAACAGACCCGCGATGTAATCCGCGAGGTGCTCGACGGGCACGGAGGCGTCCTCGATAAACGCGATGGGTTTGAGGTCGCCTTTCGCGCTCATGATGAGGCCCAGACCTTCTTTGCGGACAGCCCACACGTTGGAGATCTGCTGCGGCGCGAGGGCGCGCACGACGCCCGTGCCCTCGCCTGCCGCCGCGAGGGCCGCTTCGAGCGCGTCGAGGCGGGCGGCGAGTTCAGCGTCGGTGTCGCCGAAGTACTCGGTGATGAGGATCGCGCCCGGCCTTCCGCTCACGAACGTCAGCTTGTCCGAAAAACCGGGCGAGCGCCGCGCGGCGTCGAGGGCCACCTCGTCGAAGAGTTCGACGGCGGAAGGATCGGTCGTCAGGATCGTCACCGCCGAGCGCAGCGCGGCGTCGAGCGTGGCGTAATGCACGACGCCCAGCGCCGTCTTTTTCGGCTTCTCGACAAGCCCGACCTCTATTTCGGTCGTGATCGCGAGTGTGCCTTCGCTGCCGCAGAGCAAACGGGCGACGTTGCGCGGACTTTCCAGCAGATGTTCGAGTCGGTAGCCCGAGTTGCGCCGCCAGTGCTTCGACGTGTCCCGCCGGATCGTGTCGCCGCGCGCGTCGATGAGCGCGTCGAGCCCCCGGTAGATGTCGCCCTCGAAACCTGTTTTCTGCATCGCCCGATTCCATGCCGCCGCATCCAGCGCCTCGAACGAAGCTCGCGAGCCATCCGACAGGATCGTGTCGAGCCGCCGCACGTGGTGGATGGTGTTGCCGTAGACGAGCGAGTGCGTGCCCGTGGCGTTGTTGCCCACCATGCCGCCGAGTGTCGCCCGGCTACTCGACGCCGGGTCCGGCCCGAACGTCAGACCGTGTTTTCCGACCTCGGCGTTGAACAGATCGAGCACGCACCCCGGCTGCACGCGCGCCCACTTTTCCTCGCCGTTGACTTCGAGGATGCCATTCAGGTACGGCGAGAAATCGACGACGAGCGCGTGGTTGACGGTCTGCCCCGCCAGCGCCGACCCGCCGCCGCGCGGCAGAATGGGGATCTCGCGCGCGATGGCTTCCTCGACAGCGGCGTACACGTCGTCCAGCGTCTTGGGCCGCAGCACGGCCACGGGCATCTTCTGGTACATCGACCCGTCGGTCGCGTAGAGCGCGCGCGAAACGGTGTCGGTGCGGAGGTCGCCCGTGAGGCGCGGCGCGAGCGCGGCAGCGAGATCGTCCAGCGGAGCGGAAACGGCAGGAGCAGACACGTACGCAGCGGATTTAGATGCCTTTCAAGATACGTCGCGTCTTCGGTTCAGAGGATGAGCGGCACGGCCTGCTCAGGCAGGTGCACGCGCACCTCGGGGTGGAAAAAGAGGATGTTGTCTTTCATCCATTCGCGCGCGTCGTCCTCGCCGTGGACGAGGATTACGTCCTTCGGCTGGAGCTTGTCCACGAGTCCGATGAGGTCGCGGCGGTGCGAGTGGCCTGAAAAGCGAAAACGCTCGACGCGGCACATCACGGGCTGCTCGCCGGTTTCCTGCGACAGCACCACCGGCGATCCCTCGCCCTTTTTCGCCGCCTGCACGAGCAGGTCTGCCGGCGAATCTTCCTTCGCGTACCCGACCAGGAAAATGCCGTGTTTCGACTGATCGACGAGGTACTGGGCGACTTCGTTGGACGCCGTTTTCTCGAACATCATCCCCGAGGCGAGCACCAGGATGCACGGCTCGCGGAGCCTGTCGAGCAAGGCCGACTGTGAGCGCGGCAACCGCTGCTGCTCGACGCCGAAGACCTCGAAGGTGTCGTCGAGGCGGGGCGTGGTGAGGCGCGTTTTGTCGTAGTGATCTGCCAGCGCGCGCATCGACCCGGCGGTGTAAACGGGCGTGTCGGCAGGGATCAACCCACGCTCTTTGTAGCGCCCGATGAGCGCGACGACTTCCTGCGCGCGCCCCAGCGCGAAGGCAGGCACGAGCACCACGCCCCCGCCCGCGAGCACCTCGCTGATGGCCGTGGCGAAGCGCCCCTCTTCCGTGCGCCGCGTCGTGTTCTCGGCCTCGGTGTCCGCGCCGAGCGTGGATTCGAGGATGAGCACGTCCACGGGCGCCTCGGGCAGGTGCGCGGCGGGCACGATGGTCTGGGGGCGCAGGTTGATGTCGCTCGTATAAAACACGCGGCGCGGGTCACTTCCGCCCTGTTCGAGCAGCACGCCCGCCGCACCGAGCACGTGGCCCGACCAGTGGAACGACGCCTCGATCTTCGGCCCGCCCCGCACGCCGGTGACGTTGAACGTCTGCTCGAAGTCGTGGCCGAGGTAGAGGTGCGCGTAGTATTCGAGTTCCTCCTCGCTGAAGAGCGGCACCGCTGTCGAAGACCCCTCGCGGATGCGCCGCCGCTGCAAACGCGCCGACGACCTGAGCAAAAACTCGGCGAGGTCGCGCGTGGCCTTCGTCATGTGGACGACGGCATGCGGAAACTGCTGCAACACGACGGGCAGCGCGCCGAGGTGGTCGTGGTGCGCGTGCGAGACGAGGACGTGATCGACGTAGCGATCCGCGTGGTCGTGGATGAAGTCGAGGTCAGGCAGGCCCTCGACGCCGTCGCGGTCGGGGTGGACGCCCGCGTCGAGCAGGATGCCCGTTTCGCCCATCGTCACCAGGTGACAGCTCGCGCCAATGTCGCCGGTGTCGCCCAGCGCGGTGAATTCAATGCTCAAAGTATCAGATCGACCAGGTCAATAAAGAAGCGGCAGGAGATCGGAAGCGCCGACCCCTGCCGCCGAGGGTGCAGAAAATAGCGGGCGTGTAAACCAGAGCAGCCGAGCCGAGTTTCGCGCTTTTTTGCCGTGCTCCGCCCGCTGTTCGCGCTGCTTTTCGTCGCCGCCTGCGCCTCGCCGCGCGCGGCGTCTCCCATACCGCCCGTGCCCCCGACTGTCACCACGCTTCCCCGCCACGATACGCGCCACCACACGCCCCGAGGGTTTCGCAACGTCCACGCCGCCCCCATCCCCGTCCCGCCGCTGCGCGCGGCGTGGTGGATCATGACGCGGGCTTTCCGTACCAAAGCCAACGTCCCCGCCGCTGCGAAACCCGTCGATCTCGACGCGCTGCGCCAGTCACCGGACCGGCTGCGCGTGACGTGGCTCGGCCACTCGTCCAGCTACGTGCAGACGCCGACGGCTGCCATCCTGCTCGACCCGATGGCCGCGCGCCGCGCCTCGCCGCTCTCGTTCGTCGGGCCGGAGCGCTTCGCGCCCTTCCCCCTCGACGTGCGCGATCTGCCGAGCGTCCACGTGGTGCTCTATTCGCACGACCACTACGACCACCTCGACCCTCAGACGGTCAGGAGGCTCGCCGATGCTTTCGACCCGCTCTTCGCCGTGCCGCTCGGGATGGGCCGCATCGTCGAGAAGATGGGCGCGCGGCGGATCGTCGAACTCGACTGGTGGCAGGTGTTCGAGTTCGATGGGGTCACGTACACCTGCACGCCCGCGCGGCATTTCAGCGGGCGCGCGCTCACCAACCGCAACCAGACGCTGTGGGCGAGTTGGCACCTTTGGATGCCTGACGCCACGCTTTACTACGCGGGCGACACGGGTGTGGGCACGCACCTTTCGGAGATCCGCGACGCGCTCGGGCCGCCCGACGTGGCGCTCGTACCCATCGGCGCGTACGAGCCGCGCTGGTTCATGGAGGAGGTCCACGTGACGCCCGAGGAAGCCCTCGACGCCGCCCGGACGCTCGGCGTGCGGCATGTCGTTCCCGTCCACTACGGCACGTTCGACCTGGCCGACGAGCCCCTCGGCGAACCGCTCGATGCGCTGCGCCGTGCCTACACGCCGGGCGGCCCCCTCCTTCACGCCCTCGCCATTGGCCAATCCTGGACGCTGCCATGATCGACACGCTGCCCACCTACGACGCCACGCGCTACGTCGTCCCGTTGCGCGAAGGCGGCTCGCTGCCTGCCGTCGTCGAGACGGATGGCGGGACGTTCGTCGTCAAGTTTCGCGGAGCCGGGCAGGGTGCGAAAGTGCTCGTGGCCGAGATCATCGTCGGCGCACTCGCGGAGGCGGCGGGCCTGCCGATGCCGGACGTGGCCCTCGTCACGCTCGACGCCTCGTTCGGGCGGACGGAGCGCGACCCTGAAATCCAGGACATTTTGAAGGCGAGCGTCGGCCTGAACATGGGGCTGCGCTTTCTCGAAAGCGCCTTCGGCTACGACGCGCTCGCCTCGACGCACTTCGTCACGCCCAACCTCGCCGCCGAGATCGTCTGGCTCGATGCGTTCACCTTCAACCTCGACCGGACGGTTCGCAACCCTAACCTGCTCGTCGCAGAGGGAAAGCTGTGGCTCATCGACCACGGTGCGGCGCTGTATTTCCACCACAACTGGGACGCGGTGGACGAGTCGCGGGCGCGGGCGCCGTTCGCGCCCATCGAGAAGCACGTGTTGCTGCCCCTCGCGGGCGACCTGCGCGCCGCCGACGCCCGGATGCGCGCGCGGCTGACGCCCGAGGCCGTCGAACGCGCCCTCGAGCACGTGCCCGACGCGCTGCTCCTCGACGCCCCGCCGTCGCAGCCGCTGCCCTTCGAGACGGCAGACGCCGCGCGGCAGGCGTACCGCTCGGTGCTCATGCCCCGCCTCGCCGACACCGCACCGTTCGTCGATGCAGCTGTCCGGGCGCAGGCCGTGCTCGCCGCCACGCCGCCCACCGCGCTCCCCTACCGGCGATGACCATCCACGCCTACGACTACGCCCTCCTGCGCCTCGTGCCCGACGTGTGCAGCGGCGCGTGCCTCAACGTCGGCGTGGCGCTGCACAGCCGGACAGCAGGGTTCCTGGGCGTCCGCACGCACGTGGACGCGGCCAGGCTCGCGCTCCTCGCGCCAAGGCTCGGCGCGGACGTGCTCTACGCCTACCTCGACGCGCTCGTGGCGATCGGCATAGGTGGCACGCAGGCAGGGCCCATCGGGTTACTGCCACCGTCGGAGCGCTTCCACTGGCTCACCGCCCCCCGTTCGACGGTCATCCAGCCAGGGGCCGTGCGCGGCGGACGCAGCGCGGACGTGGCGGCCGCCTTCGAAGCGCTGTTCGCTGCCGTGGTGTGAATCCAATCCGAACGCCGTAGGACACGATCTATCGTGTCCCTACCTCCCTCGTTTGCTTCAGCCTCTACGCGGACGTGCCACGGCACGTCCCTACGTCCATTGCCGCGTTCCGACCTCCGAAGTCCCCCTCCCCTCACTCGCTCCGCAGCGCGTCGAGGGGGCGGCGACCGGCGGCGCGCCATCCGGCGAGGTAGACGGTGGCGACGGGCAGCACCACACCGGCGGCGATGAGCGCCAGGGTGCGTGCTGCGCCGAGGTTGAGGAGCGGGCGTTTCG
Organism: Rhodothermales bacterium; assembly: GCA_963829705.1. Classification (GTDB taxonomy): domain Bacteria; phylum Bacteroidota; class Rhodothermia; order Rhodothermales; family BA12; genus CAWHJN01. The sequence goes on along the minus strand of CAWHJN010000005.1, from coordinate 1,689,702 downwards.
TCTGCCACCCGATGATCGCGACCATCACCGCCACGGCACCCAGCGACACGCCCACGGCCAACGCGCCCATGCCGCCGTATTCGTAGGCCAGCATCCTGAGGACGTGGCGGCGGTGGTAGCCCATGCTCTTGAGCACGCCCACCTCGCGCCGTCGCTCCACGAGCGCGAGCGTGACGCCGTTGGCGATGAGGACGATGCCGCCCACCAGCGCGAGGCTCGCCACGGCCACGGCAAACTGAAAGAGCGCGAGAAAGAGCAGGTCGAAAAACGCGCCGACCTCGTCGACGGTCAGCACGGCGCGCTGCGGCGCTTCGCGGATGAGCGCGGCAGCGGTGGCCTTCAGCGCCTCGGGCGGCACCTGCGCCGTGATGCCCACGCGGCGCGACGCCAGCGCCTCGACGTCGGCGCGGGGCAGGCGCAGGAGCGGATCGGGCTGTGCCATGAACGACACCATGCCGGACGGCTCCGTTTCAAACGTCGTCGCCACGAAGTACGTCCGCTCCGTGCCGCCGAGGTGCACGTGCGCGGTGTCTTTGCGCGAGGCGAAGCGCGGGCGGCGCTGCGCCATCCCCGGCGGCAGCGTCTCGGCCTCGACCATGATGGTCTGCTCGTCGCCGTCGTCCCAGAAATACGTCGCAGGCGCGAGGAGGCGCGTGCGGATCGAATCCGCCCGCGCCTCCCGCAAAATGGCGAACACCGCGGCGGTGTCGGCGGGCGGGGCGACGACGGAGAGGTTGTACCCCGTGCGGTCTGGTGCGCGGCCTGCGCGCTGGCCCGTGGCGTTGCGCAGCACCACAACGGCCATGCCGATGGCGAAAAAGCCCGCGAAGAGCGCGATGAGGGCGAAGGCCGTCTGCCCTGGCTTCTGCATCACGTTGCGCCGAGCGAAGCGGGCCAGCGGCACGCCGGGCAGCGGCACGCGCGAGAACAGGAACAGCAGGCCCAGCGAGGATCCCGCCGAAGACGACGAAGCCGCCCGCCACGACGGCCATCACCACGGCCCCTGCCACCAGGCTGCCCATCACGAACGCGCACAGCATCCAGAAGAACACCGCGAGCGTCGCCATCAGCCCGAGCCGACTCGCGTGCTGCCCGGCGGATCGCGGCAGCGGCAGATCGCGCAGGAGCGCCGTGGGACGCACCGACGTGGCACGGGCGATGGGCAGAATCGAAAACAGCAGTGCCGTCGCCACGCCCATGGCCACACCGAGGGTCAGCACGACGGGATCGGCAGAAACCGACGTCAGCAGCGGTAGCGAACGGCTCAACACGCGCATCAGCGCCGCCGCCAGCGCATAGCCCGCCGCCGCGCCCGCGACGCCGCCGACGACGCCGAGTACGAGCGACTCCGTGCCGAAGAGCGCGTAGAGTGCCCCTGCCGGGTAGCCCATCGTTTTCCGCACAGCGATCTCCGTCTTGCGCCCCGCCAGCAGCACCGAAATCGTGTTGGCCACGCCGATGCCGCCCACGAATAGCCCCAGCAGCCCCGCCCCGCGCAGCATCCAGATGAACCGCTTCATGTTCTCGTCGAGCGGTTTTTCCTCCGCGACGACGGTGGCGTCGAAGCCGTCCCGTTGGAGCGCCGCCGCGACCGCCGCAGGGTCGTCGCCCCGCACCGGCACCGATGCCTTCGTCACGAACGCCGGATCGACGGCGTCGAGGCGCACCAGTGCCGTCGATCCGAACACATCGGGCGTGCGCGTGGCGATGTCGGTGACGACGCGGCGGAGGCTCCGCAGCCCACCTTCGCCCGTCAGCCGGAGTGTGTCGCCGGGGGCGAGGCCGAGTTGCCACGCCACATCCTGCGTCACCACCACGGCGTCGGGCGACGACAGCACCTCGGCGAGCGGCTGCCCGCTCCTGAGTTCGATGGCTCCGTAGAGCGGGTGCGCGGCAGGATCGACGCCGCGCACCCGTGCCACGAACGACATCCGCCCCGCGTGCTGCGACTGCGCCAGGAGGAGGTTCAGCGTCAGGTCCTGCGTCCACGACCGCACCGCGCCCTGCTCTTTCAGAACGTCCAGCCGGGCTAGGAGGGCATCCGTCAGCGGCCCCTCCACGACCACGTCGCCGCCCTGCGACAGCCGGGGCGACGCTGTCACCGCGTCGCGAATGGCGACGGTCAGCAGCAGCATCGCCGTCAGCGTCGCCACGCCGAAGGCGACCGCCAGCACGGCCACGACCGAGCGCTGCCCGCCGCGCACAAGCGCCGCCGTGGCCTGCCTGAACAACACCTTCGGATTCATGCCGCCTCCGCGTCCACGAAGTGCCCGTCCACGAGGTGTAGCACGCGGTCGGCGCGGGCAGCGGTGTCGGCGTCGTGCGTGACCATGAGGATCGTCAGGCCCAGCTCGTCGCGCAGCTCGGCCAGCAGGTCGAGCACGTCGGTGCTCGCGTGCGAGTCGAGGTTGCCTGTCGGCTCGTCGGCGACGACGAGGGCAGGGTTCGTGACGAGCGCACGCGCAATGGCCACACGCTGCTGCTGCCCGCCCGAAAGCTGGTGCGGGCGATGGTGCAGGCGATCCGCCAGGCCCACCCGTTCGAGCAGCCGCCGTGCCCGCGCGCGGGTGTCGGGGGCGCGCTGCACGTAGAGCGGCGCCTCGACATTCTCCAGCGCCGTCAGGCTCGGGATGAGGTTGAACGACTGGAAGACGACGCCGATGGACTGGTTGCGGACCCGCGCGAGGTCGCGCTCCGAGGCGTGCGACACGTCCACGCCGTCCAGCACGACGCGCCCCGACGTGGGCGTTTCGAGCGCGGCGACGAGGCCCAGCAGCGTCGATTTGCCCGATCCACTCGGCCCCATCAGCGCCACCCACTCGCCTTTCTCGACGCTGAACGTCAGGCCATTAAGGATGTGGATCGTCTCGCCGCCCAGCGGCAGCGCGTGGTGCAGGCCGTCGACGCGGACAATGGGATCGGGCATGGCAGCAGGTTTCCGGAAAAGCGCCCGCTACGGGAGGCCGAAGCGCGGGTTGCGAGAGCCGAAGCGCCATCCGCCCCATCCCTCTCCAACCCTTTCCCTCCAACGAAACGCGCCCCCGAGCAGCCGCGTTCAGCCCACATGCCCGACGCCGCACCCTCCGACGCCCTCACCACCGCCTTTCGGGGCGACCTCGTGGCGTGGTATCGCGCCCACAAACGGACGATGCCGTGGCGTGACCACCCGGATCCGTACCACGTCTGGATCTCGGAGATCATGCTCCAGCAGACGCGGGTGGAGCAGGCGACGCCGTATTTCACACGCTTCACCGACGCCTTTCCTACCGTCGAGGCGCTCGCCGCCGCCCCGCTCGATTCCGTGCTGCTGCGCTGGGAAGGACTCGGCTACTACGCCCGCGCGCGCAACCTCCACCGCGCCGCGCAGATCGTGGTGGAAAAGCACGGCGGAAACGTGCCGTCGGACTACGAAGCCTTCCGGGCGCTGCCGGGCGTGGGGCCGTACACCGCCGCCGCCGTGCTGTCGATTGCCTTCGGAAAACCCTACGCCGTGCTCGACGGCAACGTCATCCGCGTGCTTGCCCGCGTGACGGCGCTGACCCGTGACGTGAAAAAACCTGCCACGCGCCGCGACCTCCAGACGCTCGCCGACGACCTCCTCGACGCAGCCGCGCCCGGAGACTTCAACCAGGCCATGATGGAACTGGGCGCGCGCGTCTGCACGCCCGCGAACCCGTCGTGCCCCGTGTGCCCGCTCGAACGCGTCTGCGCCGCCCGCGCAATGGGTACGCCCACCGCCTTCCCCGTCAGCGCGAAGAAAGCACCGGTGCCGCACCACGACGTGGCCGTGGGATTGCTGCGCGACGACGCAGGCCGCCTGCTCATCCAGCGCCGCCCGGACGACGGGCTGTTGGGCGGGCTGTGGGAGTTTCCCGGCGGTAAGCGCGAAAGCGGCGAGGCGCTCGAACAAAGCTGCGCCCGCGAGTTTGCCGAAGAACTCGGCCTCGAAATCACCGTCGGGCCGCTCGTGGCGCGCGTCGAGCACGCCTACTCGCACTTCCGCATCACGCTCTACGCCTTCGCATGCCGCCTGACGAGCGGCGTGCTGACGCCCCGGCTCGACCAACCCGTTAAGTGGATAGAAGTCGAGGACTTGGACGCCTACGCATTCCCCCGCGCCAACCGCAAGGTGCTCGATGCGCTGCGCGCCGCCGAACGGTCTCCCAGCCTCTTCGAGGGGTCGTGAGCGCGGCTCGACGGGGGAACGGTCTGGTACCCCTCTCGTTCGAAACGCGGCTTTCCGGGAAGACTTTTCCCCGCTCCGGCCCGTCTCTTCCGCCCTCTTTTCCCGACGATACACATGACCTCTACCCCCGCGCTCGACGCGCCCATCCAGCTGAGTGAAGGCGCGGCGGAAGCCGTCCGCTCCATCATGTCGACCAAAGACATCCCCGAGGGTTACGGCCTGCGTGTGGGCGTCAAGGGTGGCGGCTGCTCGGGCATGAGCTACATCCTCGGCTTCGACAAAAAGCGCGACCACGACCTCCAGTTCGAGATCGACGGCATCACCGTGTACATGGACCGCCGCCAGGGTTTGTACCTGATGGGCACCGTCGTCGATTACCACAACGGCCTCGACGCGCGCGGCTTCACGTTCGAGAACCCCAACGCCACCACCACGTGCGGCTGCGGGTCGAGCTTCGCCGCCTGAGTTTTTCGTCGGCTCCCGTTTTCCGGCTGCGGCGATAGGCGTGCGTTTTGCATGGCCTTCACACAGCCCCACCGCCTGCCCACGTGACAGGCTGCCTAAAATCCCCCGCATGGAAGGAAATTTTTCAAACCGCGTGCGCGAAGTCATCGGCCACAGCCGCGAGGAAGCGGTTCGGCTCGGCCACGACTACATCGGCACCGAACACCTCCTGCTCGGCATCATCCGGGAAGGAGAAGGCATCGCGGTCAAGATTCTGCGTAACCTCACCGTGGACCTCGAGCGGCTCAAAAAAGCCGTCGAGGACACCGTCCGCGCCGTCGGCGGCGCTGCCCCGTCGGGCAACATCCCGCTGACGAAGCAGGCCGAGAAGGTGCTCAAAATCACGTACCTCGAAGCACGCCTCTACAAAAGCGACGTCATCGGCACCGAGCACCTGCTGCTCAGCCTGCTGCGCGACGACGAAAACCTGGCGGCGCAGATCCTGCAAGAGCACTTCTCGGTTACCTACGACCAGGTGCGTAGCGATCTCGACGCCATCATCTCCGGCAAGGCCTCTGCTCGCCCCTCGGGCAGCGGCTCGGGCCGATCCTCCAGTGCATCCCGAGAGCGAGGAAAAATGGAAAAGAGCAAGACCCCTGTACTCGACAACTTTGGCCGCGACCTCACGAAGCTGGCCGAGGAGAACAAGCTCGACCCCATCGTGGGCCGCGAGCGCGAGATCGAGCGCGTGGCGCAGGTGCTTTCGCGCCGCAAGAAGAACAACCCCGTGCTCATCGGCGAGCCGGGCGTCGGCAAGACGGCCATCGCCGAGGGCCTGGCGATGCGGATCGTGCAGCGCAAGGTGAGCCGCGTGCTCTACGACAAGCGCATCGTCACGCTCGACCTTGCCGCGCTCGTCGCGGGCACCAAGTACCGCGGGCAGTTCGAGGAGCGGATGAAGGCCGTCATGAACGAGCTGGAAAAAAGCCCGGACGTGATCCTCTTTATCGACGAGCTCCACACCATCGTGGGCGCGGGCGGCGCGAGCGGTTCGCTCGACGCGAGCAACATGTTCAAGCCCGCCCTCGCGCGCGGCGAGATTCAGTGCATCGGCGCGACGACGCTGGATGAGTACCGGCAGTACATCGAGAAAGACGGCGCGCTCGACCGGCGTTTCCAGAAGATCCTCGTCGAACCCTCGACGCCCGAAGAGACCGTCCAGATTCTCCAGAACATCCGCGACCGCTACGAGGATCACCACAACGTGCGGTACTCGGACGAGTCGCTGGAACTGGCCGTGAGCCTCGCTGAGCGCTACATCACCGACCGCCAGCTTCCCGACAAAGCCATCGACGTGCTCGACGAGGCCGGCGCGCGCGTCCACCTCGCCAACATCAAGGTGCCGCCGGAGATCGTCGAACTCGAAACCAAGATCGAGGAGGCGCGCGAGGAGAAAAACCGCGTCGTCAAGGCGCAGCGCTTCGAAGAGGCCGCGCGCCTGCGCGACACGGAGAAAAAGCTGCTCGACCAGCTCGAAGAGGCCAAAGGCGAGTGGGAAAAACGCGCCGAGACCGAGATTCACGACGTGACGCCGCAGAACATGGCCGAGGTCGTGGCGATGATGACGGGCATCCCCGTCGACAAAATCTCGCAGTCGGAGTCGCGCAAGCTCATGCAGATGGAAGGTGTGTTGCAGGGCAAGGTGATCGGGCAGGACGAGCCCATCGTCAAACTCAGCCGCGCCATCCGCCGCACGCGCGCCGGTTTGAAAGACCCCAAACGCCCCATCGGCTCGTTCATCTTCCTCGGCCCCACGGGCGTCGGCAAGACGGAGCTGGCGAAGGTGCTCACGCAGTACCTGTTCGACAACCAGGACGCGCTCATCCGCATCGACATGAGCGAGTACATGGAGAAGTTTTCCGTGAGCCGCCTCGTGGGTGCGCCTCCCGGATACGTCGGCTACGAAGAAGGCGGCCAGCTCACCGAGAAAGTCCGCCGCAAGCCGTATTCGGTCGTCCTGCTGGATGAGATCGAGAAGGCGCACCCGGACGTGTTCAACATCCTGTTGCAGGTGCTCGACGACGGCATCCTCACCGACGGCCTCGGCCGACGGGTGGACTTCCGCAACACGATCATCATCATGACCTCGAACATCGGGGCGCGCGACATCAAGAACCTCGGCAAGGGCATGGGCTTCTCCACGTCCAGCGCCGATTCGTACGACTACGGCAAGATCAAATCGACGGTCGAGGACGCGCTCAAGCGGGTCTTCAACCCCGAGTTTCTCAACCGCATCGACGATGTGATCGTCTTCCACCCGCTGGAGAAAAAGCACATCTTCGAGATCATCGACCTCATGCTGGCCGATCTCTTGAAGCGGTCGAGCAGCCTCGGCATCCACGTCGAGCTTTCGGACGCGGCCAAGACGTTTTTGTCGGACAAGGGCTACGACCCGCAGTTCGGCGCCCGCCCGCTGCGCCGGACGCTCCAGAAGTACGTCGAGGACCCGATGGCGGAGGCGCTCTTGAACGAGACGCTCAAGGAGGGCGACACCATCGTGCTCGACTTCGACCCGAAGAAGAAGGAGACCGAATTGGTGTTCAAGACCAAGAAGACGAAAAAGGCGAAGGCGGCGGCGGCAGACGGCGATGCGCCCGAGGAGCCGGAGCAGGAAACGCCCGAAACCGAGGAAGAAACGCCTACGTCCGAAAGCGAATAATCCCCGCGTCTTTTCATTCAAACCCCGCAGGATGCACAGGCTCCTGCGGGGTTTTTTCATGTTCTTGCACCAAGGAAACCGGACGGGTTTCCACAACCCACCAGTGTATGCTGCCTCGTCTCCTCCCTCTCCTGCTTGCCGTGCTCCTCACCGCCTGCGCGTCCGAAAAACGGTTCGACGTGCGCGGCGAAATCGTCGGCTTCGGCGACAACGACTCGACGGTCATCGTCGCGCACGAGGCCATTTCAGGCTTTATGCCCGCGATGACGATGCCGCTCGTGGCGGATGCGCCCGTCTCCGCGCTCGAATACGGCGACAAAGTGGGCTTCGTGCTGCACGTCACGCGCGAGCGGTCGTGGATCTCCGGCATCGCCGCGCTGCCGGACACGGTCACGCTGGCGCTCGCCGAGCAGCCTTCCCGCCTGCCGACCTCGCCCGGCCCGCCGGACGAGGTGCTGTACCCCGGCGACGCCGTCCCGCCCCTCACGCTCATCGGCGACGACGGCGAACCGTTCTCCCTCGCGGACTACCGGGGCCAGGTGCTCGTGCTCGATTTCATCTACACGCGCTGCCCCCTGCCCGACTTCTGCCCGCTCCTCAGCCGCCGCTTCGCCGAACTTCAAAAGACGTACGCGGATGACGAACGCGTGCAGCTTCTCAGCATCACGCTCGACCCCGAGTACGACACGCCAGAGGTGCTGCGGCAATACCGCGAGCACTACACCGACACGCCCGACGGCTGGCGTTTCGCGACGGGCACGCCCCAGCAACTGGACAGCGTCTACGCGCTGTTCGGGCAGTACGTGCTGGGCGGCGGCGCAGACCTCCAGCACAACCTCGTGACGGTCGTAGTGGGCGCCGACGGACGCCTCCGGCGCTTCCTGACCGGCAAGTTCTGGACGGTCGAGGCGGTGATGGAGGAAGTCGCCGAGGCGCGGTAGCCGCGCGTCAGTTGAGGCTGGTGGCCTTGAGGATGTGACGGCGCTCGTCGAGTTGGTCGCGCCAGTCGTCTTCTTCGATCTCGGCCTCGCCGAAGAAATACGACCAGTGATCGACGCTGGCCTCGGTCATCACCACGGTGTTCGTCAAGAGCGCCGAGCGGCGCAGCGTGGGCTTCATGCCCATCTGGTGCACAAACTCGATCTCACACGCCCCGCCGACGGCATCCCGCTTGACGGAGAGCCAGTTGTCGCCGCAGACCTGGCACGAGTAGAAATGCACCTCGTCGGCATCCTGCCCGATCTCGCTCAGGAAGTTGGCGTCAGGGGGCAGTTCGACAGGCACGACGGCTTCGGTGCCACAGGCTTTGCACGTCAGGAAATCCATATCTCAGAAAGGCTTTCGTATTCGAGGGGGTTGGTTTCGTGATCGGCAGGCGGCGGCATTTCGTAACGCGGGCGCTGCCGGAAAACCTGTTGTCCCAACGAATGGGCCCGGCCAGTGATTCCCGCGCGGGAGGGGAAAAGCCGTGAAGGGCGGGCACAAAAAAGCGCCCGGTCGACCTGAGCCGTCCGGGCGCTGCGGAGAGGGTGGGATTCGAACCCACGGTACCCCGGAGGGTACTCCGGTTTTCGAGACCGGCCCATTCAACCGCTCTGGCACCTCTCCGAATGGGGACGCAGAAGGTACACCTGCGGGCCTCTGCGGTGCAATCGAAACGAAAAGGCTTGGCTAAATCTTGAGAGAGTCAGCCGAGGGCCGTGGGCGTGGCGCGGTAGACGTTTCCGAAGCGGTCGGTGGCTTCGATCCACACGTCGGTGGCACCGGCTTCGACAGGGGCGTAGAAGAGGTGGTCGGTGAAGACCGGTTCCACCCAGCCACGCCGCTCGGGCTTTTCGGGGCCGGTGTGGAGGTCTACGGAGAGCGGGTCACGCCCGCGCCGACGCGCCATCGGCCCGCGCCGCATCCCATCGGCGTAGAGCATCACCTGCCATTCAGGATCCCAGTTCCACACGTTGGCGACGACCTCGTCGGGAGCCGACGGGTCGGTCCCGCGCGGGTAGGCGCGCAGCTGCACGTCCCTCGCCTCCCCGGTGGCTTTGTAGTGCCACGCGAGCGCGCTGCCGTTCGCCTCGTAGACGCCGTACCCCGAGGGCGTGCCGTCGTAGCAGATCGGCCCCGTCCACCACGCGCCGCACACCGTCCCGTGGATGTGCTCGTGGACGCCGCCCTCGAACACGTGCTCGCTTTCGTGCGTGTGCCCGCTCATCACGTGAGCGTTGAAGGGCTCGAGGAGCGCGTAGATGGCCTCGCGGTTGGCCACCGCCCCGCCCGGCGATGGATTGCTCTTGCCCGCGCGCACGTCGCCGGTGCCCAGCAGCGGGATGTGCAGAAACACCACCACGGTGCGCCCAGGCTCTACCGTCGAGAGGTCGGCGGCGAGCCAGGAAAGCTGGAGATCGTCCACGTAGCCGACGTACTGGTTGCCGAGCCACGCCACGTCGTCGAGCACGACGTAGTGGATTTCGCCGCGGTCGAAGCTGTAGTACGTGGGGCCGAAGTGCTGCCGGAAGGTGCGGGTGGAACCCTCGTCGGTGGGCGCGTCGAAGTCGAGGTCGTGGTTGCCCACCACCTGGAAAAAGGGCACGCCCATCGCGCCCACCGCCCGCTCGTACTCGGGAAAAAGCGAGAGTTCGTTGAACATAAGGTCGCCACAGCCGACGCCGAAGACGGGCGCGCCGAGGCGCGACACCGTCTGCTGCACGTCCGGCACCGTCTGCGCGTGGAAAAGCCCCATCTCGTAGGCGTTCTGCGTCTGCGGGTCGGCCAGGACGAGGAACGCATGGCGGTCGTCGCTTTCGCCGAGCGGCTCGAAATCGAACACCGCCGTCTGCTCGTCGTCCGCGCGCAGCGCCTGGTAGTGTTTCGCAGAGCCTTTCGGCCCCTGCGGGATGGCATGGCCCGCCGGAATCGACGCGAAGACGAACGGCTGGCGGCGGTCGGCGAGGAGGGTGTACGTGCCCTCGGCATCCGTCAGCACCACGCTGCGCCCGTCGGACACACGGACGCCCGCGAGGCCGCGTCCGCCCGGGGTACGCACCTGCCCGCGCACCCGCACCTGCCGACGCGTCGGGAGCGCGAGGGAGAGCGAAGGCGTGAGCAGCAGCGTCGGGAGCGTGGCGAGCGTCGAGCGCAGAAAGGTGCGGCGGTACATGGAGGAATGGGGTGAAGGGTGGTTGGCTGAGGCGCGCAGTGGTGCGCCCTGGCGGGAGGCTGCGTGCGGAGATGAGCAGCTGCGGGCTGCGTGGGGCAGGTGGATCGGGTTTCTCCCCGTCGCCAATCCCCAGTCCCCTTTGCTCCTCACACGACCGTCACGCCGATGCCCATCTCCTCCATGTGACGTGTGGCGACGGGCGAGATGTGGGTATCTGTGATGACGCGATGTACCTGCTCCATGCCGCCGATGCGGCCGAAGCTACGCAGCCCGAACTTAGACGCATCCGCCACCACGATTACCTGCTCGGCAGCGGCGATCATGCAGGCGTTGAGATGCGCTTCGAGCGCGTTCGAGGTTGTCAGGCCGTGCTGCAAGTCGAAGCCATCGACGCCCAGAAAGAGCTTGCGGCAGGTGAACTGCTCGAGCATCTTCTCCGCCGCCGGCCCCACGACCGAGGTCGAGGTCGAGCGGAGCAGCCCGCCGAGCAGATGCACCTCGGCCTCCTGCGTGCCGAGGAGTTCGAACGCCACGTTCATCGCGTTCGTCACCACCGTCAGGTGCGAGAGGTTGCGGAGGTGGCGGGCCACCTGCATCACCGTCGTCCCCGAGGCGAGGATGATGCGGTCGTAGGTTTCGACCATCGCGGCGGCGGCGGCCCCGATGCGGCGCTTCTCGTCGACGTGCTGCGCCGCCTTCTCCGAAACCGGCCGGTCGTGGACGATGTGGTTGCGCGGCGTGGCCCCGCCGTGCGTGCGTTCGAGCAGCTTGCGCCCCTCCAGAAAAGTGAGGTCGCGCCGCACCGTCACTTCCGAGACGTCGAGGATGTCGCTCAGGCCCGAAACGGTCACAAAGCCCTGCTCCTTCAGCGTGTGCAAAATGCGGGCGTGGCGCTCGGCGGGAATCTGCATACCAGAAGGGGCAAAAAGCGCCACGCACGGTACGGAAACCCGCGGAGCGCGGAGCAGAAAAGGACAGCGGCAGGCAGAGCCGGGACCTCACGCGCTACCAGCCATCCAGACTATCCCCGCAGGTCTGCCTCGCTACACCCCATAATACAACTTTATCGCCCAATCATGTTCTTTGATGATCGTTTTTTAACAATTTGTTGACTGTTCTTGTGCGAATGTCCTATACTTTTGATCAGTCAAGCAGGAAGCGATCAGGCTCAACGCCCCTCCCGGCAGGATGCCGCTCGTCTTTCTCCGGCCTCTACCCTTTAGCTCCGTCGTGCATATGCGGCTCGTGACTGCCCTCTTCACGCTTCTCGCCCTCTGTGCCTGGACGCCCACGCGCGTGCTGGCGGAAGGCAAAATCTCGGGGCGTGTGCTCGAAGCTTCCACCGGCGAGCCCCTGCCCGGTGCCACCGTTCGGCTCGACGAGACGAGCCAGGGCGCAGCCACCGACGTGGACGGCTACTACACGATCCTCAACGTGCGGCCCGGCACCTACACCGTCACGGTGTCGATGATCGGGTACACAACGGTCAAGGTGGAGAACGTCGAGGTATCGACCGACCGGACGACAAAGCTGGATTTCGAGTTGCGCGAGTTCGTCTACGCAGGCGAAGAGCTCGTCGTCGAGGCGGTGCGTCCGCTCGTCGAGGTCGACCGCACCACGTCGGCGTCGTACATCAACGCGGACGCCATCGCCAACCTGCCCGTGCAGGAGGTAGGCGACCTGCTGCAACTTCAGGCGGGCGTGGCTATCGACGCGGGAGGCCGCCTGCACCTGCGCGGCGGACGCGCGGGCGAAGTGGCGTACCTCGTGGACGGCATCCCCGTTACGGATCAGTTTCGCGGCGGCAGCAAGATCGAGATCGAGAACAGCTGGATCCAGGAGCTTCAGGTGATCTCGGGCACGTTCAACGCCGAGTACGGGCAGGCGCAGAGCGGCGTCATCAACGTCGTCACCAAAGAAGGCGGCCTGAGCAATTATTCCGGCAGCGCCTCGACGTTCGTGGGCAGCTACCTCACCACGCGCGACGACGTGTATATGGGCCTCGGCAGCGCGGGCGCGGATCAGTACAACGGCGAGTTGAACCTGAGCGGGCCGGTGCCCCTGCTGCCCGCGAGTTCGTTCTTCCTCAACGGGCGCTACTTCACTTCCGACGGCTGGCTCTACGGGCAGCGGCGCGTGCGGATCGAGGACACCGTGCCCATCCAGGCCTACATCCAGGAGGCGCAGAAGAACGCCAGCGACACCGAGAACCTCGTCGGCATCCGCGTGCCGGACTCGCTCATGACGGGCGACGGGGCCTTCGTGCCGATGAACCCGAACACGAAAGTGTCGCTGCACGGCAGCGTGTCCACGCGCCCGTTCGATGGCTTCAAGCTGGGCTACTCCATCTTTTACAACGACGAGGACCGCAAGAGCTACCAGGACAGCCGCCGCTACGCCCCCGACGGCCAGCCGACGATCCACGAGCTCGGCATCAACCACATCCTCTCGGGCACGCACGCGCTCACGTCGGCCACGTTCTACCGGCTGGGGCTCTCGTACCAGACGACCACGCGCGAAAGCTACCTCTCCACCGACCCGCTCTACGCGCTCTTTCAGGGCTCGCCCTACTCCACCGACGGCTTCAACTTTGGCGGCACGAGCAACGGGTATTCGCGCACCGAGCAGTCGACGATGCTCGCCAAGCTCGACCTGACGAGCCAGGTCAACCGCATCAACCTGGTGGAGACAGGCGTGGAGGCGCAGTTCCACCGCGTGGCGGTGAACGAGCGGACGACGATTTCCGACGGGCCGGTGTACGAGGCCCCCGAACTGCGCGTGCCCGCCGCCAACACGGCGCGCAACAATGCCTACGAGCAGCGCCCGTTTGCCTTTGCCGCGTACGCGCAGGACAAGCTCGAAATCGACGAGATCATCCTCAACGCGGGCGTTCGCTTCGACTACTGGAACCCGAACGCCGACCTTCCCGCTGACCTCGAAGCCACCACCGACCCCGACGACGGCATCCGGCTGGCGACCGACCGCACGCCTGCGGGCACGAGTATGCAACTCAGCCCACGCCTCGGCCTCGCCTTCCCGATTTCGCAGAACGGCGTGCTGCACGTCTCCTACGGTCACTTTTTCCAGGTGCCGCGCTTTTCGTACATCTTCGACAACTCGGAATTCGAGGTCGAACTGGGCGACCTGCAGACCGTCATGGGCAACGCCAACCTCAAGCCCGAACGCACCGTCGCCTACGAAATCGGGCTTCAACAGGCCGTCACGTCCGACTGGAAGGTGGAATTGACCGTCTACTACAAGGACATCAAGAACCTGCTGGGCCAGGAGATCATCAACACGCGCGACAAGAAGGTGTATGCCCGCTACGTCAACCGCGACTACGGCAACACCAAGGGCGTCGTGTTCTCGCTCATCCGGCAGTTCCAGGACAACTTCGGCTTCACCGTCGATTACACCTACCAGGTCGCCCGCGGCAACGCCTCCGACCCCAACAGCGTGTTCGTCAACAACCAGACGAAGCCGCCCATCGAGCCCGAAAAACAGGTGCTGCCCCTCGACTGGGACCAGCGCCACTCGCTCAACGGCACCGTCATCCTCGGCGACCCGAAAGACTGGACGTTGAGTCTCATCGGGCGTTTCCACACGGGCCAGCCGTACACGCCCTCGAACCCCGGCAGCGCCCTCAGCCGCCAGTTCCAGAACAGCGAGCGGCTGCCTGCGGTCTTCAACCTCGACCTCAACTTCGCCAAGAACATCCGCCTCGGCGGCAAGGGCGTGAAGATCTTTGCCAAAGCGTACAACCTGCTCGACCGTCTCAACCCGCGGACGGTCTACAGCAGCACCGGCACGCCTTTCCACCCGTACCGCACGCTCGGCGAAACCGAGGTGCTGCTGCGCAACCCCAACTTCACGGTCGACGAGATCGACCGCCGCCCGGACTTTTTCGAGGCGCCCCGCCGCATCGTCGCGGGCTTGAGCTTCGAGTTTTGACCTTACTTCCCGCGCGCTGCCGCGCCTCCGTGTTCTCGACTCCTCTCTGATGCCGACGTCTCTCTCGCCTCTCTCCCGCCTGTTCCTGAGCGCGCTCGCGTGCGCGCTGCTGGTGCTTCCTGCCACGGCGCAGCGCCGCCCCGAGGCCGGGCGCGAGTACCGCCGCACGGGCATCCACGACGGCAACCTCGTCTACACCCGCTTTGCCAACTTCGGCAACCTCGGCTCGCGCTCGGAGCCGCCCAAGATGGAGTGGCCCAAAGGCTCGGGGCAGTGGTACGGCTTCGAGTTCGCGATGATGGCCGGTGCCGAGGTCGTCGACGCCGAGGGCCGGACGGTGCAGATCGTGTCGGAGAACTACACCAACCCCGGCTCCTTCGACATCAGCCCCGACGGGTCGCACACCTACGGCTGGGAACCGCTGGCGGGCTACTTCAACCCCGGCCCCTCCAACGACCTGGGCTTCCCGGCCATGAGCAACATGGAAAACACGTGGCCTGCCACCTGGCCGCACGACTACCCCGGCGCACCGGGCGAGCGCGACGGGCGCTGGAACGGCGAGTTCGGCGCGTACACGCGGGCCGACCAGGAGAGCTACTACGTCATGGACGACCGCAACAACGACGAGTTCAAGTACTACCCCTTCACGGGCAGCAGCGAGGACTCGACCAACCTGCGCGGCCTCGGCCTCGAAGTGGCCGTGCGCGGCTACCAGTGGGTCAACGTCCAGGCCGAGGACATCCTCATCGTCCGCTACGACATTACCAACGTCAGCGACAAAGACCTCGACAAAGTCGTATTCGGCATGTACGTCGACCCTGCCATCGGTGGCGAGGGCGACTCGGTGGACGACCTCGCCGACTTCCAGGCCGAGGACGACATCACCTACATGTGGGACCGCGACGGGCTCGACAACAAGGGACGGCCCGGCCTCGGCTACTTCGGCTTCGCCTTTCTCGAAAGCCCCGGCGACCCGCTCGACGGCCTCGACAACAACGAGAACGGCATCACCGACGAGAACCAGGACGACGACCGCGGCGCACGCATCGAAGGCCAGAGTGCCATCCTGTCCTACGTCAACGCGAATTACGACGTGGAGAACTTTATCGCCGCCTCCGGCCCCATCGAGAACCAGCCGGCCTACCTGATGGGCGTCTGGTGGACGGGCGACGAAGACCTCGACTGGGTGGCCTTCGAAGACCTCAACGGCAACGGCACCCGCGACGACGACGAGCGCATCCTCGACGACAAAGGCTCCGACGGCGTCGGGCCGGACGACGAGGGCTACCTCGGCCCGGACAGCGACGGCACCGAAGGCAACAACCAGCCTGACCAGGGCGAGCCCAACTTCGGCAAGACCGACAACAACGAGTCCGACCAGATCGGGCTGACGAGCTTTCTGCTGCGCCCGGCAGGCAACGTCTCGGACGACGCGCGCACGTGGAGCGAGATGGAGCCGGGCCGTTTCGGCGGCGAGTTGCCCTCGAACGTCGCCTTTATCTACGGCTCGGGCTACTTTTCCCTGCCCGTCGGCGAGACGCGCAAGTTCGCCATCGCCACCGTCTTCGGGACGGATCTCGACGACATCATCCGCAACAAGCGGACGATGCAGCGCATCTACGACGCCGACTACTCCTTCGCCAAGCCGCCCAACAAGCCCATCCTGACGGCCACGGCAGGCGACGGCGAGGTGGTGCTCAAGTGGGACGACTCGGCCGAACTCTCGCGCGACCCCATCTACGGGCGCGACTTCGAGGGCTACCTCATCTACCGCTCCACCGACCCGTCGTTCAACAACGTCAAGACGATCACCGACGCCTACGGCAACCCGATTCTGTGGAAGCCCATCGCGCAGTTCGACAAGAAGAACGGGCTCGAAGGCCCCCACCCCATCCAGATCGGCGAGTCGGGCGCGGTCTACAACACCGGCGGCGACACGGGCCTCCAGTATTACTACGTGGACAAGGGCCTCGACAACGGGCGGCGCTACTACTACGCCGTCGTCTCGTACGACAGCGGCTACGACACCGACTTTTTCCAGCGCGGCATCGCCGAGCGCGACAAGCTCGTGCCCATCGCGCCGAGCGAGAGTCCCAAGATCATCCAGACCGACCTCGTCGGCAACGTCGTCTTCCTCGACCGCAACACGGCCTCTGTGGTGCCCAACGCGCCCGCGAGTGGGTACGTGGCAGGCGGCATCGAGGGCGAGGTGACGCACACCGGCCCGGCGACGGGACGGGTGGACGTGGACGTGGTGCTACCCGACAGCCTCGAAAACGCCAATACCTACCGCGTCACCTTTACCGACACCACGAAGGCACGGCTGACGAAGGGCATCCGCATCGAAGAGCTCAACGCGGGCCGCGTGGTCTACGAATCCGCGGTGTTCGACAGCGTGGCGCTGGCCACGCAGCTCATCGACGGGATGCTGTTCAAGGTCTACACGCCCCCCACGCCGATGCCGCAGATGGCGACCTGGACGGAGGGCAACAGCACGCTGCGCGCCGATGTGGCGCTGCCGCCCTCCAACCGTGGCGTAGCGCTGCCCGAGGACGTCGAGATCCGCATCAAAGACATGGGCGTCGATACGTCCTACACCGAGTTCGTCTTCCAGCAGGGCACGCCCGTGGACTTCGAGGTCTACGGTACCACGACGGGCCAGAAGTACGACTTTTTCTTCGACGAGGTGGCCCCTGCTGACGGACGCATCACGCCCGGCGACGTCGTCACGATGGTCTTCGACGCGAGGGGCTTTCAGTACAGCCTCGGCTGGGCCTTCACCTTCGCCATCCCCGCCAGCGGCGACGTGGTGCTGCCCGAGAAAGGCGACGTGTTCACGCTGAAAGTTTCAAAGCCGTACTCGGCTCTCGACGAAGTCACCTTCTCGACGCGCGCGTCGGCCTTCGACGACCTCCTCGCCACGTCGTCGCTCGACGATATCTACGTGGTGCCCGATCCGTACGTGACCAACGCCTCGTGGGAGCGCCCGCTGTTCAACGCGCAGGGGCGCGGCGAACGGCGCATCGACTTCGTCAACCTGCCGCCGCAATGCACCATCACCATCTACAACACCGCCGGTAAGCTCGTCCAGACGCTCTACCACGACGCCCCTATGCAGGACGGCACGGAAAGCTGGGACCTCGTCTCCAAGGACGGCCTGAGCGTCTCCTTCGGCGTGTACATCTACCACGTGGACGCGCCCGGCATCGGCGAGCGCATCGGCAAGTTCACCCTGATCAAGTAAGCTTCTCATGATTGCACGACTAGAGCGGATGATAGCCTGGGGAGCGCTGGCGAGCCTGTGCGTGCTCCCCGCCCTGGCCCAGGAAGCCGACACGCCGCCCGGCTACGTGGACGACGTGACCAACGCGGGCACGAGCGCGGCGGCGTTTCTCCAGATCGGCGTCGGCGCGCGGGCGCAGGCGATGGGCAACGCGGGCACCGCCATGATGGGCGATGCCACGGCGATGTTCTGGAACCCCGCCGCCATCGCCGGCCTCGGCGGCACCTTCAACCTCGCCTTCGACCACACCGCGTGGATGGCCGACACACAGCTCGACTACGTCGGCGCCGTCTTCGCGCTCTCGCCGAGTTCGTCGGTGGGCCTGAGCGTGCTCAACTTCCAGATGATCGACGAGCAGCCCGTCCGCACCGTCGATCAGCCCATGGGCACGGGCGAGTTTTACAGCGCCTCCGACCTCGCCCTCGGCCT
This sequence comes from Rhodothermales bacterium, assembly GCA_963829705.1. GTDB lineage: Bacteria > Bacteroidota > Rhodothermia > Rhodothermales > BA12 > CAWHJN01. The sequence continues at coordinate 1,671,536 of CAWHJN010000005.1, read as the reverse complement.
CACCTACGGCGTCGCCCTCACCGATCGCTTCTCGGCGGGCGTGACGGGCAAGTACGTGCGCGAGCGGCTCTGGAACGAGACCGCCTCCACCTTCGCCGTGGACCTCGGCGTGCGCTACCGCACCAAGCTGCCGGGCTTCTTCCTCGCCGCGAGCGTCAGCAACTTCGGCGGCGACATGCGACTCGAAGGCCGCGACCTCTTGCGCCCTTTCGACGACGACCCGAGCAACGCGAGCAACGACCAGCTCAACGCCCGCCTCGAAACCGACGCCTACAGCCTGCCCCTCTACTTCCGCTTTGGCCTGGGCTACGAGATGAATTTCGGCGACCTGCACCGCTTTACGCTCGCCACCGACCTGCTCCACCCCTCCGACAACAGCGAGGCCATCAACCTGGGTGGCGAGTACACCTTCTGGGATACGTTCTCGCTACGCGGCGGCATGGTCGCCCTGTTCGAGACCGACCGCACCGGCGGCACCTCCTTCGGCGCGGGCGTGCAGCGCCGTCTGCTCGGCGGCATCGGCGTCGCGGCCGACTACACCTACGCGCAGTGGGGCGTCCTCAACGACACGCACCGTCTCACCATCAGCATCCGCCGCTGATGCCCTATCCTTTCCGTCGTCCTCCACCAACAACCCCAGCATCATGACCAAGTGGTACGCCCTTCTGCTCGTGCTCGCGGTAGGCTTCGGCTCCGCGCACGCGCAACAGAAGCTCATCATCAACGAATTCCTCGCCGACCCGGCCGCCGACGTGTCGCTGGGCGATGCCAACGGCGACGGCGTCCGCAGCGCGCAGGATGACGAGTTCGTCGAACTCCTCAACGTCAGCCGCGACACGCTCGACCTGACGGGCTGGCGGCTGGGCGACGACGAGCGCGTCAACTTCACCTTCCCGAACGGCTACAAGCTGCCGCCGCGTCACTTTGTCGTCGTCTTCGGCGGCGGCAATGTGTCGAGCATTCCCGGTTACGACGCCGATCCCATGCAGACCCGCGTGTTCGCCCCCGGCGACAGTGTGGGCAACGGCCTCGCCAACGGCGGCGAAACCATCGTACTGCTCTCGCCCGACGGCAACGCCGACGCCTACGTGAGCTACGGCTCGCGGGCGGGCCAGGGTGCCCCCACGGGTGGCGAACTCGCCGCCGTCACGTTCGAGTATCCGATGGACGTGGGCGCCGAGGCGTCCCAGGATGTGTCCGTCACGCGCTTCCCCGACGGCGACACGTTCGCCGCCGATCCGTGGATGAAACACACCGACGTGCGAACGGCCACGTTCTCGCCCGGCACCACGGTTGACGGCGCGACCGTCGCGCCGAGGGTGTCGCCACCGATGTCCCTCATCATCAACGAAGTCCTCGCCGACCCGTCCACCGACCTCGTCCTCGGCGACGCCAACGGCGACGGGCAGCGCAGTTCGTCGGGCGACGAGTTCGTCGAACTGGCCAACGTGAGCGACACCCCGTTCGACCTGTCCGGTTTTACCCTCGGTGACGACGAGCCGAGTAGCGCAGTGACGTTCACCTTCCCACAGGGCTACATGCTGGCTCCGCGCAGCATCGTGACGGTCTTCGGTGGTGGCAACGTGGAAAACGTGCCCGGCTACAACGCCGACCCGCTTCTCACACGCGCCTTTGTCGCCGACAGCGTTTTCCTCGGTGGCATCGGCAACGGGCTCGCCAACGGCGGCGACGTGGTGCTGCTGCTCTCGCCCGACGGCTCGTACGACACGTATTTCGCCTACGGCACGCTCGCCACAGGCAACGGGCCCGCCAACCGGCCCGAAGGCGTCGAGTTCGAGTTCGAGATCAACACCGCTGCCAATGCGGGCGGCGACGCTTCGGTTACCCGCTTTCCGGACGGCAACGTCAACGTAGACGATCCCTTCGTGCAGCACCTCACCGTGAGCAGCGCGCCGTGGTCGCCGGGCCTCACCATCGACGGCAACGCCCTGCTGCCGCTGGCACAGCCGCCCGTCACGATCGTCATCAACGAGATCCTCGCCGACGCCGCCACCGACGCCAACGGCGACGGCACGCTCGACGCGATGCAGGATCAGTTTATCGAACTCGTCAACGTGAGCGAGGCGATGCCCGCCGACCTCTCCGGCTTCAGCGTCGGCGACGCCAGCGGCACGACGTTCACCTTCCCCGCAGGGCTACAAGCTGGCCCCGCGCACGTTTGTCGCCGTCTTCGGCGGCGGCGACGTGACGAACGTGCCGGGCTACAACACCGACCCGATGCTCACGCACGTTTTTGCTGCCTCGGGGATGCTCGGCGACGGGCTGGACAAAGACGGCGACGTGGCCGTGCTGCGCGCCTCCGACGACGCATACGACGCCTACGTGGCCTACGGTACCCTCGCCGGTGCTGGCGACCCGGCGGGCGTCGACTGGGAGTTCCCGCAGAGCACGGCGGCCCCGGCCAACATGGCCAGCTCCATCACGCGCGACCCCGACGCCAACATCCTCGCCGTCGATCCCTTCGTCGTCCACAGCGACGTGGCCAGCACGGCGTACTCGCCCGCGCAGACGACGGGTGGGCTGGCCGGCCTCGACGACTTCGTCGACGTGGCGCACCCGTGGGGGACAGGCAATGCCCTCGCGTTCTCGTGGTGGGAGCGCGACCGCGTCGAGATCCGCGACGCGCCGCAGACGCTCCCGCTGCGCCTCGAAAGGGGCACCATCGAGATGTGGTTCAAGCCCGATTCCATCATCACCTCGAACACGCACCCGCCCGACTGGACGTACCTGTTCACCAAGAACCTCAGCGGCAACCAGCCCGGCGACCTCGGCATCGGGTTCGAGCGCGGCGAAGGGCGGCTCCAGTTCTTCATGCAGGACGGCACGAAGACCGTCAACGTGTACTCGTCTGAGAACACCAACGAGACGTACTACCCGCGCTGGTACCACGTCGCCGTGACGTGGAACGTGGCCGACTCGATGCGCCTGTTCGTGGACGGCAAGCTCGTCGATGCCGAACTGTCGGACATCCCGCTTCTCGGCGGGAACCAGCAGATCGCCATCGGCGGCGGCAACGAAGACCTGTGGAACAGCCGCTTCGAAAGCTTCCGCGGCATCATCGACGAAGTGCGCTTCTCCGTCGTGGATCGCTACCAGACTGACTTCGAGCTGCCGACTGCACCGTACGAACCCGATGCGTTCACGCTCGCGCTCTGGCACTTCGACGAAGGCAGCGGCGACGTCGCGGTGGATGCCACCGGCAACGGCTTCGACGGCGACCTCGGAGGCTTCGACGGCCAGTCGCCTCCGGTCCTCGACCCCGCCTCGGCTCCGACGTGGGTGGACATCTCCACGCTCGTCGCCGTCGATGGCGAAGCCGTGGTGCCGCAGGTCTTCACGCTCGACCCGAACTTCCCCAACCCGTTCGGGACGTCCACCTCGATTCGCTTCGGCGTTCCGATGGCAGCCGACGTGAACCTGCACGTCTACAACCTGCTGGGCCAGCGCGTGGCCACACTCGTGGACGGCGCGATGGAAGCGGGCACGCACACCGTGCGCTTCGACAGCGACCGGCTCGCCAGCGGCGTCTACTTCTACGTCCTCCAGGCCGGAGACACGCGCCTGGTGCAGAAGATGATGCTGGTGAAGTGACCTTCCGACCCTGAACGAGCGACCGGCGGGCGGCCCAGTGCCTGCCTGCCGGTCGCTCCCCTTTTTGCTGATGTTTTTTCGCTCGGCCCGCCTGTCGGCCTTTCTCCTGGTGCTCCTCGTCGCGGCGCTGCCCGCCCGCGAGGCACGTGCCGCCGGGGTGATCTTCCGCTATCTGCCCGGCCAGCCCACGCTGTCGTCGTCCGTCGTGGCGGCGAACCTCCAAGCCGGGATCTACCTCGACCCGCGCGACCTCGTCGCCCGTGGGCCAGGTGGATGGGGGCTGCGCGCACCCTACACCGCCGAGTTTCAGGCCCCCGGCGCAACGCTGCGGAGCACCGAGACGGCGGCGCTGTCGCAGGCACTCGGCCCCCGCCTCACCGCCGAGGTGTGGATCAAACACGCCGCCTCGAACGGGCGCGTGACGCTGCTGAACAACCAGATCTCGGGCAGCGGCAGCTTCGACCTTGGCCTCGACGGCGCGACGCCGTATTTCATTCTTCTGGCCGGCGGGCGTGAGATCCGTGTGGACGCTGGCGATGCCCTCGCCGACGGCGAAACGGCCTGGATCGCCGCCACGGCGCGCTTCGACGTGTCGAGCCAGCGGCTCCACCTCACGCTCTACGTCAACGGCCACGTCGCGGGCACGACGGCCGCCGACCTCTCGATCCCCTCGCCCTACGTCATCGCGCGCCCCTTTTTCGTGGGCACCGAGGCCACCGGCACGCCCGATACCTTCACGCTCGAAGGTCGCTTCACGGGCCACCTCTTCGCCGCGCTCGTGCGCGACTACGTCGCCGCCGATGCCTACCTGACCTCGTCGGTGCCACTCGACGGCAGCTTCTACCACGGCCTGCCCGCCTTCCACGACTACGACCTCGGCACCTTCCACCTCCCGATGGATCAGCGCATCCGAGCGGAGGTGGCCACCACCCGGCACCGCTTTTTCGTGCCGTACGTCAACGACGAGTTCGTGCCGCAGGGTACGGCCACGCACGTCGAGGTACACGGAAGCGACACGACGGCACTCGTCTACCTCGCGTATTACCACCTCACCCGCGACGGCAAAACCGGGCAGCGCCGCTCGATGATCGCCGAGATGGACGCCGCGACGGGCCACGTGCGCCGCACTTTCCGGCTGATGGGTACGCTCGGCTATTCGCACGCGGGCGGCATCGCCTACGTCAAAGACGCGCTCTACGTGTCGTCGTCGAGCACGCTCGAGCGGTACCCGCTGCCTGCCTACGAAGGCCCCGACGCGCCTCGCTACCTCGACCTCGCCGCCGACGCCTCCGGCACGATCTCCGTTTACGGCCGCGCCTCGTTCGTCTCCGAGCACCGCGACACGCTGTGGGTGGGTGACTGGCGCACGGCGAGCCAGAACGCGCCCTACCTCTACGGCTACCCCCTCGCCTCTGACGGGCGGCCCGTTCCAGGCGGAGCGCCGCAGATCTACGCCCTCCCCCGCGGCGTGCAGGGCGTAGACTTCTTCGTCCACCGGGGCGAGACGTACGCGTTCATGTCGCGCAACGTGAGCCAGAGCCGGGGCGTCGCCGAGATCCTGCGCGTGCCCCGTTCGCGCCTGGAGCGCTGGCGGGAGCCCACGCCCGACAGCAGCATCACCGTGCCCTACGGCATCGAAGACCTGTCGTTTTTCCCCGACGGCACGCTCTGGACCAACTCGGAGTCGAGTGCCGACTACTACCAGAAGAGCGCCAGCGCCTGGTCGGTGTTCTACCCGTTCGTCTACAGCCTGCCCGCGCGCGCGATCTTCGGCGAGGACGTGGTGACGAGCGCGATTCCGTCCCCCGCCGCGTCCGGTGAAACCCTGCGCCTCACCTCCGCGCCCAACCCCTTTCGCGCCGCGACAACGCTGACGGTGGACATCCCCACCGCCGGGATGGCCCGGCTGCGCGTGACCGACGTGCTCGGCCGCCACGTGACGACGCTTTTCGACGGGCCTGTCGCAGCGGGCACCCGGCACGTTCGCTGGGACGCCGCCGGCCACGCCGCCGGTCTCTACTTCGTCGTGCTTGAAACTCCCAGCGGGCGCGTCGTGCAGGCCGTCACGCTGGCCCGGTAGCACGTGGCCTTGCGTCCGCGTTTCCTCTTCTGACTTTCACGCCATGCCATACATCCTCGCTCTCGACCAGGGCACGACGAGTTCGCGCGCCCTCCTGTTCGACGCCACCGGCACGATCCGCTCCGTCGCCCAGCGCGAGTTCACGCAGCACTTCCCGCGTCCGGGCTGGGTGGAGCACGACGCCAACGAGATCTGGGCCACCCAGGCGGGCGTCGCCGCCGAGGCCGTCACGCGCGCGGGCATCGCGCCCGCCGACATCGCGGGCATCGGCATCACCAACCAGCGCGAGACGACCGTCGTGTGGGACCGGCGCACGGGCGAGCCCATCCACCACGCCATCGTGTGGCAGGACCGGCGCACGGCGGGCTTCTGCGACGCGCTGCGCGAAGCCGGGCACGCCGACCTCCTCCGCGAGAAAACGGGCCTCGTGCTCGACGCCTACTTCTCCGCCACCAAGATCCGCTGGCTGCTCGACAACGTCGAAGGCGCGCGCGCCAATGCCGAGGCGGGCCACCTCGCCTTCGGCACGATGGACAGCTGGCTCGTCTGGAAGATGACCGGCGGCGCGCGCCACATCACCGACGTCACCAACGCCTCGCGGACGCTGCTCTACGACATCCACACGGGCGCGTGGGACGACGACCTCCTCGCGCTCTTCGGCGTGCCCCGCTCGCTGCTGCCCGAGGTCTGCCCGTCGAGCCACGTCTACGGCCACACCTCCGGCGCCCTGTTCTCGCGTCAGATTCCCATCGCTGGCATCGCAGGCGACCAGCAGGCGGCGTTGTTCGGGCAGGTCTGCACGCAGCCGGGCATGGCGAAGAACACCTACGGCACGGGCTGCTTCATGCTCATGAACACAGGTGAAACCCCTGTGGCCTCTACCAACAACCTCGTCACCACGATTGCGTGGGAGATCGACGGGCGCGTCGAGTACGCGCTCGAAGGCAGCATCTTCGTCGCCGGGGCGGTCGTGCAGTGGCTGCGCGACGGGCTGGGCATCATCCGCTCGTCGTCGGAGGTCGAGGCGCTGGCGGCGTCGGTGGACGACAACGGCGGCGTCTACCTCGTGCCCGCCTTCACCGGCCTCGGCGCGCCCCACTGGGATCCGTACGCGCGCGGCACGCTCGTGGGCCTCACGCGCGGCAGCACGGCGGGCCACATCGCCCGCGCCGCACTCGAAAGCATCGCCTTCCAGACCGCCGACGTCATCCGGGCAATGGAATCCGACGCGGGCATCGAGCTGGCCGAGTTGCGCGTCGATGGCGGCGCGACGGCCAACGACCTGCTGATGCAGTTCCAGGCGGACATCCTCGGCGTCCCCGTCGTGCGCCCCCGCATATCCGAGACGACCGCACAGGGCGCAGCGTTTCTGGCCGGGCTGGCGACAGGCGTGTGGGGCGGCCTCGACGAACTCGCCGCGCAGTGGCAGGTGGACAAACGCTTCGAGCCGCAGATGAAGACGGCCATCACCAGAAAACTCACCGCCACATGGGCGCGCGCGCTCGACCGGGCGAGAAACTGGGCACAGGAGGAAACAGCATGAACCAGACCGCAGAACTCCCCGACCGCAGCACCCTGCTGGCGCGCCTCGATGACGAACCGGCCTACTGGGACGTCGTCGTCATCGGCGGTGGCGCCACCGGCCTCGGCACCGCCGTGGAGGCCTCCGCACGCGGCTACCACACCCTCGTCCTCGACCAGAGCGACTTTGGCAAGGGCACCTCCAGCCGCTCGACGAAGCTCGTCCACGGCGGCGTGCGCTACCTCCAGCAGGGCGACATCTCGCTCGTGCTCGACGCGCTGCGCGAGCGCGGCCACCTGCTCCGCAACGCCCCCCACCTCGTCCACGACCAGCCTTTCGTGGTGCCGTGCTACAAACGGTGGGAGCGCTATTACTACGGCATCGGCCTTAAGGTCTACGACTGGCTCGCGGGCAAGCTCGGCTTCGGGCGCTCCAAACTGCTCTCGCGCGACGAGACGATCCGCCTGCTGCCCACCGTCAACCCGGATGGGCTCTGCGGCGGCGTGCTCTACCACGACGGGCAGTTCGACGACAGCCGCCTCGCCGTCAACCTCGCGCAGACCGTCTTCGACCTCGGCGGCGTGCCGCTCAACTACGCGCGCGTCACACGCCTCATCAAACGCGAGGGCAAGGTCGTCGGCGTCGCCGTGGAGGACGTCGAGACAGGCCGCGAGATGGAGGTGCTGGCCCGCGTCGTCGTCAACGCCACGGGCGTCTTCGCCGACAGCATCCGCCACATGGACGACCCATCGGCGCACGCCGTCATCCGGCCCAGCCAGGGCGTCCACCTCGTCCTCGACCGGTCGTTTCTGCCAGGCGAGGCCGCGCTCATGCTCCCCCACACCGACGATGGCCGCGTGCTCTTCGCCGTGCCGTGGCACGACCACATCGTGCTGGGCACGACCGACACGCCCGTCGACACCATCGAGTTGGAGCCGCGCCCCTTCGATGAGGAGATCGCCTTTCTGCTCGAACACGCGGGCCGCTACCTGTCGCGCCAGCCGACGCCCGCCGACGTGCGGAGTACCTTCGCCGGGCTGCGCCCGCTCGTGAGCGACAAGGGCACCGGGCGCACCGCCTCGATCTCGCGCGACCACTGGCTCAATGTGTCCGACGCAGGCCTCGTCACCATCACCGGCGGCAAGTGGACCACCTACCGCAAGATGGGCGAGGACACCGTGGACGCGGCAGTGAAGGCGGCAGGACTCGAACCCCACACCTCCTCCACCGAGCACCTGCGCCTGCACGGATGGCTGAAAGGCCCCGCCGACGCCGACACGCTTGCCGTCTACGGCGCCGACGCACCCGCCGTGCGCCGGGTGCTCGACGAGGTCGAGCAGGGCACCGAGCCGCTCCACCCGCGCCTGCCGTACCTGCGCGGCGAGGTCGTGTGGGCCGCCCGCCACGAGATGGCGCGGACGGTGGACGACGTGCTGGCGCGGCGCACGCGTGCGCTCTTGCTCGACGCCCGCGCCGCCCGCGATGCCGCGCCCGAGGTGGCGCGTCTGCTCGCCCGCGAACTCGGCCACGACGACGCCTGGGAAGCCGAACAGATCGCCACCTTCGAGGCCCTCGCTGCCGGTTACATCCTCGACGACGCCTTCCACTTCACCCTCCAGCCCGCCTGACGTTATGCGTGTGTGCTGCCTGCTCGTGCTCCTGCTCCTGTCGTTGTCATGGCCTGCCAGCGCGCAGCCCGCGACGCCCGTAGGCGTGGACTCGGCGCACGTGGGGCGGCTGGCGCTGTTCGTGCTCGCCGGACAGTCTAACATGTCGGGGCGAGGCGAGTTGACCGACGTGCAGCCGCCCGATCCGCACGTCTACGTCTTCGGCAACGACTACCGCTGGCACCTCGCCACTGAACCCGTCGACAGCCCGGAGAACCAGGTCGACAGCGCCTCGCTCGACGCCAACGCGGGCTTCAGTCCGTCGCGGGCCTTCGCCGACGCGCTGCGCGAAACGCACCCCGGCCTCATCGTCGGCCTCATCCCGTGCGCGAAGGGCGCGACGATCATCGAGGAGTGGCAGCGCAGCCCCGACGACGCCACGCTCTACGGCTCGTGCCTGAAGCGCGTCCGCGCCGCCATGCCGATGGGGCACCTGGCGGGGATGATCTTCCTGCAGGGCGAGAGCGACGCGCACGAGGGCGCGTTCTACCACGGCGTGCCGCGCCGCCCGGACACGTGGGCCGCGCACTTTACCCGCTTCGTCCACGACTTCCGCCGCGACGTTGGCCAGCCGGATTTGCCCATCGTGTTCTCCCAGATCGGCCCGCACACGAGCCCGGAGCGCTACGTCAACTGGGACGCCGTCAAGGCAGAACAGGCGCGGGTGGATCTGCCGCGTGTGACGATGATCACCGCGAGCGACCTCACGCTCAAAGACCGCGTGCACTACGACACGCCCAGCTACCGCGTGCTCGGTGGGCGCTTTGCCACCGCGATGGCCGAACTCCTCGGGCCGACGGCGCACTTCGACCTGCAGGGGCACCGCGGCGCGCGCGGCCTGCGCCCTGAGAACTCCATCCCCGCCTTCGAGCACGCCCTCGAACTGGGCGTGACGACGCTCGAGATGGACGTGGTGGTGTCGGCAGACGGGCAGGTGGTGCTCTCGCACGACCCCTGGTTCAACAGCGACATCTGCACCACACCCGAAGGCCAGCCTGTGCCGCACGATTCGGACCGTGAATACCGCCTCCGTGGCTTCACGTACGCCGAGATCGCCCGCTACGACTGCGGCTCGCGCGGCAACCCGCGCTTCCCGGAGCAGCAGCGCATGAAGGTGTCCAAGCCCCTGCTCGACAGCGTGCTGAAGATGGCCGAGGCGTACCCCCGCCCCGCAGGCCACGCCATCCGCTACAACATCGAGATCAAATCGAGCCCGGCGCGCGACAGCGTGTTCACGCCGCTGCCGCCCGCGTACGCCCGCGCGCTCTACGACGTGCTCGCCCGCCACAACGTCCTCGCCCGCACGACGGTGCAGTCGTTCGACCCCCGCGCGCTCGAAGCGATGCGCGAGATCGACCCCACCGTCACGCTCGCCTTTCTCGTCGAGAACGAAGACGGCCTAGCCGCCAACCTCGACCGCCTCACCTTCACGCCCGACATCTACAGCCCGAATTACGGCCTGCTCGACGCCGCGGTCGTCGAGGCCGCACACCGGCGCGGGATGCAGGTGATTCCGTGGACGGTCAACACGCCCGAGGACATGCGCAGGATGATCGGCCTCGGCGTGGACGGCCTCATCACCGACTACCCTGACCGGGCGCGCGGCGTGCTCGGCCTCGACTGATTCACGTTTGCGCCCCAGGCGTCTCGCCCTCTCCTCCCCGCCTATGCTCTCCTCGTCGGAACCCACCCCGCACACGTCGCCGCTGGGCCGCCTGTTTGCCCCCGCCCCGCTGCGCCCGCGCCTTCCCGAAGACGAGGTACGCCGCAAGTATCCCAAGATGCGGTGGCAGATCCTGGAGGCCACCTTCATCGGCTACGCCACGTTCTACTTCGTGCGGAACAACCTGCCCGTCGCCGCCGAGACGATGGGCGACGCGCTGGGCTACTCGAAGGACGCCTTCGGCAACATCTTCGCAGCCACGGCCATCGCCTACGGACTGGGCAAGTTCTTCATGGGCGCGCTCTCCGACCGCAGCAACCCGCGCTACTTCATGCCTGCGGGCCTGATCCTGAGTGCGATCTGCAACTTCGCCTTCGGCTGGTCGACCGGTTACACCGTGCATCTGCTCCTGTGGACGCTCAACGGCTTCGTGCAGGGCATGGGCTGGCCGCCGTGTGGGCGGTCGCTGGGGCACTGGTACAGCGTGCGCGAGCGCGGGTCGGTCTTCGGGGTGTGGAACGTAGCCCACAACGTCGGCGGCGGCCTCATCGGGCTCATCGCGGCCTACAGCATCGTCTACTTCGGCGGCTGGCAGTACGCCTTTTTCGTGCCTGGCGTGCTGGCGCTCATCGGAGCGGTGTATCTGCTGTGGCGGCTGCGCGACACGCCACAGTCGGAGGGCCTGCCGCCCATCGAAGAGTACAAGAACGACTACCCGTCCGAGGAACGCGCCGCGCGCGAGGCGGGCTCGGGCGCGCGCATTTCGCCGGAGGGCATCCTGCACGAGCGCGAGTTGAGCTTCCGCGAGCTGTTCTTCGATTATGTGCTCAAGAACAAGTTCATCTGGCTCATCGCCATCGCCAACCTGTTCGTCTACATCGCCCGCTACGCGATGCTCGACTGGGGGCCGACGTACCTCGCCGAAGTCAAAGGCGCGAGCGTCGAGGGGGGTGGCTTCGGCATTTTCATCCTCGAGTTCTCCGGGATTGCCAGCACGTTGCTCATGGGCTGGGTGTCCGACCGCATGGGGGGCAAGCGCGGCCTCGTCAGCTTTCTGTGCATGATCCCCGTCTTCGGCGCGTTCGCGGGCATCCTGCTGGTACCGCCCGGCCACCTCTGGCTCGACATGACGCTCTTCGCGCTGATCGGCTTTTTCATCTATCCGCCCGTGATGCTCCTCGGCGTGGCCGGGCTGGACTTCTCGTCCAAGAAGGCCGTCGGCACGGCGGCGGGCTTCATCGGGCTCTTCGGCTACCTCGGGCGCATGATCCAGGGCAAGGGCATCGGCTGGCTGGCCGAGCATTACTCGTGGGACGCAGCGCTCTACAGCATCCTGGCTGCTACTTTCGTGGGCATCGTGCTGCTGGCTTTCACCGTCCGCCTCAAGCCGCGCGGCTGATCTTTTTGGTTTCGCTCAGGGTGACGCAGCGCTCCGACACCCAGAATCCGACATTCGACATCCGAAATCTCCAATCCCATGACTCCCTTCATCGGTGAACTCGTCGGTACGGCGTTGCTGCTGCTGCTCGGCGACGGCGTCGTCGCCAACGTGGTGCTGCGCGGCACCAAAGGCCAGGGCAGCGGCTGGATCGTCATCACGCTGGGCTGGGCGATGGCGGTGTTCGTGGCCGTCTTCACCGTCGCGGCTGCCAGCGGCGCGCATCTCAACCCGGCCGTCACCGTGGGCCTCGCCGTCGCGGGCAAGTTCGCCTGGGCCGACGTGCCGCTCTACCTGACGGCGCAGATGCTCGGCGCGTTTCTCGGGGCCGTGCTGATGTGGGTGCAGTACCGCCCGCACTTCCGCCTCACCGACGACCCTGCCGCCAAACTGGCCGTCTTCGCCACCGACCCTGCCGTGCGCTCGCCGTTCGACAACGTCATCTCGGAGGCCATCGGAACGTTCGTGCTCGTCTTCGCGGTGCTCTTTCTGGCGGCCCCCGAAGTGGGCCTCGGCGCGCTCGACGCGCTGCCGGTGGCGCTCGTCGTGCTGGTGGTGGGTTTGTCGCTGGGCGGCACCACGGGCTACGCCATCAACCCGGCGCGCGACCTCGGGCCACGCCTCGCGCACGCCGTGCTGCCGGTCTACGGCAAAGGCGGCAGCGACTGGGGCTACGCCTGGGTGCCGGTCGTCGGCCCGCTGCTGGGCGGCGCGCTCGCCGGGCTGGCCTACCTCGCGTTGGGGTGAGTGGAAGGACGAGGGACGAGCATAGCGTCTTCCCTCGCACCTCCGAAATCCCGCTTTTCCTTACCTCGGCACCTCCACGCGGTCGATCACGTTGCGGATGGCCTCGTCGGGGCGGACGCCCTCCATCTCCTGCTCGGGCGTGAGCTGGATGCGGTGGCGCAGCACGGGAAAGGCGACCTCCTGCACGTCCTCGGGCGTCACGAAGTCGCGGCCCGCGAGCGCGGCGAGGGCGCGGGCGGAGGCCACCACGCTCAGCGACGCGCGCGGCGATGCGCCGAGGTAGAGCATCGGGTGGTTGCGGGTCGTGTGGACGAGCGTGGCGGCGTAGCGCAGGAGTTGCGCCTCGACGTGGACGCCGCGCACCGCCTCGCGGCTCTGCGCGAGCGCGTGGGCGTTGAAGACGGGCTGCACGTCGTCCACGCGGTGCGTCGCCATCGTGCTGGAAAGCGTTTCGAGGATGCGCGTCTCCTCGTCGAGCGTCGGGTAGCCTACCTCGATCTTGAACAGGAAGCGGTCGAGTTGCGCCTCGGGCAGCCGGTACGTGCCTTCGTGCTCGATGGGGTTCTGCGTGGCCACGACCATGAATGGCGGCCCCAGGGGGTGCGTCTCGCCGTCGGCGGTGACCTGCCGCTCCTCCATCACCTCGAACAGTGCCGACTGCGTCTTGGCGGGCGCGCGGTTGATCTCGTCGATGAGGACGAGGTTCGAGAAAATCGGCCCCCGCCGAAACGAGAACTGCGTCGAGCGCGGGTCGAAGACGGACGTGCCGAGAATGTCGGCGGGCATGAGGTCGGGTGTGAACTGGATGCGCGCGAAGGCGACGTCGAGCGTCTTGGCGAGCAGCCGGGCCGTGAGCGTCTTGGCCACGCCCGGCACGCCTTCGATGAGCACGTGGCCATCGGCGAGCAGCGCGGCGAGCATAAGCGTCACGCGGTCCTCCTGTCCCACGAGCACGGTGCCGATCTGGCGGCGCACATCGTCGGCGAGTTGGCGGACCTGATCGAGGGAAAGACTGGGGGCGGAAGAAGCGTTCATGCGGGCTGGCGGGAAGTGCGGGTGCTGGCGCGGTAAAACGCCTGGAGGTCGTGCGAGAGGTCGAGCAGATCGCGGCTGTACGTGTTCTGCTGCTTTTCGGAGCGGTCGAGGTGAGCGAGCAGCGCATCCACCTGCTCCCGCGCGACGCCCGAGCGCTGGGCCACGTGGAGGGCGAAGTCGGGCGCGTCGGGCGGCATCGACAGGTTGAGCACGTCGCGGGCGTAGGCGTGGAACTGCGCGCGGAGCTTGGCGGCGAGGTTGGCGTGGTCGCCCCGGTTGTAATACAGCATCCCGATGGTGCGGACGAAATCGACGGTGGCGTTGCGCGGCGGGGCCACGGTGGGCACGGGCCGCTCGCGCCGCCGGGCAGCCATCAGCATGAAGAGCAGCACGCCGAAGAGCGCCGTGTAGAACGCCCGCCGCAGGCCGTCCTGCCGGAGCACGTAGCGCAGCGGCGTCTGCGCCTCGGCAAAGCCGCGCCGCCACCACACCACGTCGCCCTCGGGGACGTAGGCGAACAGCTTTTCGGCGAAGGCCGCGCCTTCGCTGTTGACGAAGCCGTAGTTGGACAGCAGCAGCGGCGCGTGCGTGAACACGAGCGCGCCGCTGCCCACCGGGTAGCGCACGGCGAGCACGCTGCCGGGGCCGTCGGTGGCGAGCGTCTGACGTGGTACCGCCCAGCGCGTCGAGTCAGGATCGAGCAGATCAGCCTCGGCGGGCGCGAGGGCCTCGACGACGCGCAGCGGGCCGTCGAGGCCGGGCGCGACGAACTCGACGGTCAGCGTATCGACCTTTTCGGAGGTGGGCAGCAGGCGAGCCAGCGGGTTGGAGAACGTGTCGAGGCCGAGCGTGTCGTCCATCGCGGGCGGCAACTCGTGCGCGGCCAGCACCACCGTGCCGCCACCTTCGACGAACGCCAGCAGCTCTCGTACCTCGAAATCCGACAGCCTCATCTGCACGTCCATGAGCAGCAGCGTCTCCGCCGTGTCGAGCGTTTCGAAGAGGTCGAGCAGCGGCGCGGACTCGACGCGGACCTCGCCGCCGACGAGGCCGGGCAGCAGGCGGTAGAGCGCCTCGGCGCCGTAGGGGCGCGTGTCGCCGGGCAGCAGCGTGGGCGTCCAGTCGAGCGGGCGCGGGCGGAGCGTCTCGAACGCCACCGCCGCGCTCAGCACGAGGGCGAGCACGAGCCAGTATTTGGCGTCACCGCGCATGGCGCAGCGTTTCGTCAACCCGCGCAAACGCGCGTTCCAACTCGTCGAAGCGTGCCGGACTGGGATCGACGTGGCCGTACCACGCCACCTCGAAGGCATACACGAACGGCTCCACGTCGGCGCGCAGCGCGCCCATTTCGCGCAGGTACGCGCGGTTGGTCTTCTCGGGTCGGTAGGCGATGCGTCCGGCTTCGTCGAGCCGCTGGAGCACGTGCAGGAAGAGGTAGCGCATGGCCAGCCGAAAGTCGCCCCGTGAGCGTGCCCGCTGCGCCTCGGCGCGGTAGTCGAGGGCAGAGAGGTCGTCGGGCATGCCGCCCGTGCCGCGCACCTGCGCAGCGGCGCGGCGGAAGGCGGCGGACGGCTCGATGCGGAGCAGCTTCAGAATCCCCCACAGCACCAGCAAGCCCAGCAGGAAGTACACCAGCGGCCGCCCCACAGGGCTCGACGCGACGCTCAACAAGCTGTTGAGGTATCGCATCAGGGCGTCCCACAGCGACGTGCCTTCGACTTTCTCGGCGGCATCGCGGTACACGAACGCCTTTTCTGCCCGGAGGGCGTCGAGCGCGGCGGGCGACACCGACCGGGGCACCCGCGCCGTGGTGTCGATCACGCCCTCCTGCCCGCGCGCCACGGGCACGACCGACACCAGCGCCAGCATCAGCACGAGCATTCTCATGTCTGGCCCTGTTGAGCAGGGGTCCTTGCGAGGTCTAAGATTCCGCTCGCCAGGACGAAGGGAAACGAAACGGCCTGTACTGCGCTCACACGCCCTCCTGCCCCGTCGCCGACGGTCCCGCGCCGAAGGCCCGCACCCGGTCCACAAGCCCCGCCTGCCCGACGGTTTCGCTGAGGTTGCCGTACTGGATGCCGCCCGCCACCACGGGGAGGACGTAGAGCAGGTACTGCGCGACCTGCGACACCACCATCATCGCCCGTACCCACAGGGGCAGCCCGTTCTGCAAGGCCGCCATCGGGTCGGTGCTCGTCAGCGACTGCGTCATCGTGTAGATGAAGACAGGTATCTGGAAGATGTACGCCAGAATGCCTGCCAGGAGCCACATCACGAACAGCACGCCGAAGGTCTGCCAGAAGTCCTGCCCCACCAACTCCCAGCTCTTCTTGAGCGCGTCGGTGATCGAGAGGTCGTCCATCACGACGGCGTACGACGCCAGCGCCACGCGCACGCCCACGTACACCACCCCGACGATCCACGCCAGCGTACCCAGGCACGGGATGATGTTCAGAAACGCCGAGACGACGAAGCCGACGACCAGCACGGCCTGAAGGGCGAGCAGCAACCAGAAGTACCGGAAGCCCGTGCGGAGCGCGTCGATGGGCTCGAACTGGCCCGGCCCCACCTCCTCGTGAAGCTTGAGCACCCCCATCACGATGAGTTGCATCGATCGCCATCCACGCGAACAGCGAGAAGAGCAACCCGAGCGCCATCGACGGCAGAACGGCCAGCACCGCCGCCGGGTCGGCCTCGATCTGCCCCATCATGCCAAAGACGTTCGATATGTAATCGCCGAGAAAGATCGACGAGACGACGAGGACCGGGGCGACGAAGAAGAGGATGCTCTTGACGAGCACAGCCATGTTTTGCTTGACGAAGGCAAACGTGGCGTTGAAGACCTCGCCGAAGTCGCGGTCCTGGCGCAGGTCAAGCGGGGGTTGGGCGAGCATGGCGGGTGACGCGGATGGGATAAAGGACGTAGTACCAGACGATGAAGCCCAGCGAGCCGAGGATGATGGCGAGGCTCAGCCAGACGGGCATCCCGGTGTAGCGGGTGACGAAGCTTTCGAGCAGCGCGGCGAAGAGGATGACGGGCGCGGTGCCGAGGAAAATACGCAGCGCGTCCTTCGCGCCGCGCTGGAACGCCTCGCCGCGCGGGTACGAGCCGGGAAACAGCCACGCGCTGCCCAGCAGCAGCCCCGCTCCGCCGCAGACGACGATCGACGGAATCTCGAGCGCGCCGTGAATCCAGATGACGAGGGCGGATTCGAGGCCCAGCCCGCGCTGCGCGAAGAAGTCCTGGAAGACCCCCACCATCACGCCGTTGTTGAACAGGATGTACCCCGCGCCGATGGCTGTGAACACGCCCAGCGCCACCGAAATCACCCCCACGCGGAAGTTGTTGAAGGCGATCTGGAAATACATCACGACGGGACTCATCTCCTTGTACACCGCCATCGGGTCGTTTTTGGCGATGTTGGCCTCGGTCATGTCCACGTAATAATCGCTCAGGATCAGCCGGGCGAAGGTGGGGTCGTTGCGGCCCGAGAGCACGCCGATGGCGGCGGCGACGAGAAAGACGACCGTGGCGGCGAGCAGGTGCCGGTGCGCGCGCCGCACGGCGAGGGGCACGTCGCGCGCGAAAAAGCGCCGGATGCGCCCCGCCTCCTCACGGCGGTTTTTGTAGATCAGCCCGAAAAAGCGCGCCGTCAGTTCGTTGAGGTATGCCGTCGTGCGCCCGTCGGGGTAGAACGTGCGGGCGTACGAGAGGTCGTCGGTGAGTTCGACGAAGTGGCCCGCGAGATCGTCCGGGTTGGCCGTTCTGGCCTTTTCGACGAGCGCCTCGGCGCGCTTCCATGACTCCGACCGCTGGCGTAAAAACGAGACTTCGCGCATAGAAAAAAGCGTGTCGCCCAAGATACGCCTGCTATCGTATCATCCACGCGCCACCCGCAGTCCGCCATGCAGCACGTCGAAATCCAGACCGCCCAGAACGTCGCCCTGCGTTACGAGATCGCCGGTGTGGGCGACCGCATCCTGGCCTACCTCCTCGACATCGTCGTTCTGTTCGCCTACGCAATTCTCGTCTTCGGGCTGCTGGCGTTCGTCGACACGGTCGTGGGAGACAGCAGCGACCTCACCACCACGCTCGGATTTCTGCTCTTCGTCCTGCCCGCGTTTTTCTACCACCTGATCTGCGAGGTTTTCTGGAACGGGCAGTCGATTGGCAAGAAGGTGCGGCAGATCCGCGTGATGCGCCTCGACGGGCGCGAGCCGACGCTGGGCAACTACCTGCTGCGCTGGATCACCCGCATCGTGGACTTCTGGATCGCCAACGGGCTCGTCGCGCTCGTGTGTATCCTCGCCACGAAGCACTCGCAGCGGCTGGGCGACCTCGCGGCGGGCACGACGGTCGTCTCGCTCAAAAAGCGCCGCGACATGGGCGAGACGATTTTCCAGCACACCGAGGCCGACCACACGCTGACGTTCCCGCAGGTCGATCAACTCACCGACGCCGACATCGAGGTCGTCAAGGATGCGTACAACCTCCTCGTCAGCGACGGCTACACGCCGCGCGCCCGGCAGGTGGGCCTCGACGTGAAGGCGGGCCTGGAGCACCGCCTCGGCGTCACCACCGAGATGCCCCCGGTGCAGTTCGCCCGCACCGTGCTGCGCGACTACAACCACCTGCACGGCGTGGTGGAATGATGGCGCGCTCACCCCTTCACTTCAACGCCTCTCGCACGCGCTGCGCGAAATCCTCGACGGGCGTGCCGGGCGTGAACGGCACCTGCTGCGCGCTGCCGCGGTGGACGTAGAGCCAGTGTGAGAGCACGCGCACCTCGTCGATTTCGCGTTTCAGGTAGCGCTCAGGACGCGGCGGCTCGTGGGCGAAATGCGTTTCAAGCCAGCTCGGTGAGGCGCGCGGAGTCGGCGTCAGCGAGCGGGTCGGCGAGCGTCAGCGTTTCGACATGGCGGCCGTAGCGGATGGCGTAGCACTGCCGGGTGTTTTTCACCTCGCCCGGCTGCACGATGACGCCGTGGTGGTCGAGCACGGAGGCGGCCACCTGCTGCTGCTTGCCGCGCATGGTGTCGAGCGCGCGGAACCAGTCGCGGTACTGCCCGGCGAGTTCGTACTCGCGCCGCGCGGCGGCATCCATCATGGCTGTTTTGAGCGCGTCGAGCGTGGTGGTGTCGCGCCCGAGGAGGAAGTCGCGCACGCGGTCGACCTCAGCGGCGTACGCCGGATCCGCATCGGCGCAGGGGGCGAGGCAGCGGCCCATCGCGTGGTAGAGACACTTCTGGCCGTGCGCGAAGGCCGCGTCGTCACACTCGCGCAGGTGGAAAAAGCGGTCGATGACCTCGCGGACGATCTCGGCCTGCTTTCGCCCCGCGAGCGGCCCGTAATACTCGGCCCCGTCGTCGAGGATGTACGGGGCGACGGAGACGCGCGGAAAGGCGCTCTGCACGTCGAGCCGGATGAACGGGCGGCTGCGGTAGCGACGCGCGGCGCGGTTGAACTGCGGCTGCATCTCCTTGATGAGGCGCGACTCCAGCAGCAGCGCGCTCAACTCCGATCCTGTCTCCTTCCACTCGACCGTCCGCACCACCTCCACGAGCCGACGCAGACGCGGCGGGTGCGCCTCGATGGCGGTGAAGTAGGATCGCACGCGCGATTTCAGGCTGCGCGCCTTGCCTACGTACACGACCGTCCCGCTGGCGTCTTTCATGAAGTACACGCCCGGCGTCGCAGGCAACACGTCAAGCGTCTGGCGGATCGATTTCAGGTGGCGCGGCTCGCCGCCTTTGAGGTAGCGCGACGACTGGTACGCCAGCAGCTCGTCCAGCGTCTCGATGTCGTCGCTGAAGGCCAGGTGGGCGATAAAGCGGCCGAGTACCTGCGCCGTGGCCTCGGCATCCCCCAGCGCCCGGTGCCGCCCGACGATGGCGATGCCGTAGTGATCTGCGACGGCACCGAGGCCCTTTGAGCGGTGGCCTTTGAGGATGCGACGCGCCAGCCTGAGCGTGCAGAGCGCCGGGTTGCCCATCGGTTCGAGGCCGAGGCGGGCGGCTTCGGCATCGAGGAAGCCCACATCGAACGGCAGGTTGTGGCCCACGAGCACGGCGTCGCCCAGAAAGGCGCGGAAGCGCGGCAGCACCTCGGCCATCGGCGGCGCGTCCACGAGTGCCGCCGTCGTGATGCCCAGTGATCTGCGTGATGCGGCGCGGGACGGAGCGTCCGGGGTTGACGAGTTGCGAGAACCGCTCCAGCACCACGCCGCCGCGCACCTTCACCGCCCCGATCTCGATCACCCGGTCCGTGGCCGCGACGACGCCCGTGGTTTCGGTGTCGGCCACGACGAACGTGGTCTGCGAGAGCAATGGGGAGGCGGAAGGCATAGGCCCCGCCAAACGCCGGATTTAGAAACCAGGTTGCCAGTCGGCGGCGTCGCGCAGCGTCTGCAAGCGCCGGTATTTCAGGGTGCGGACGGTGTCGGGGGAAAGGGCGTAGTCGAAGTCGTAGAGCGCGCCTTCCCACGAGCCGTAGGTGGGGTTGGGCACCATGAGCCAGCGACGGCCCCAGAGTTTTTCGTACGGAGCGACGAGTTTCTGCCGGGCCTCCAGGTCGGTGTTTTCGCCCGAGACGAAGTCGCCGAGGTTGTCGCCCACGTAGAGGATCACGCGGTAGTTTTCGCGCACGAAGGCGCGGCGCGGCTCCTTGTCGCTCGTGTCCCACTCGGGGCGCTCGCCGCGCATGAGCAGCACATCGCCCGCCATGTGGTGCTCGGTGCCGAAGTCGTAGGCTTCGAGGTTGGCCTGGGTGGCCGCTTCCAGCTCGGCGGTGCGGTTGGTCACGAAGAAGACGACGACGCCGCGCGCACGCGCGTGCTTGACGAACTCGGCCGCACCGGGCACCGGCGTCGCCTGCACCTCTTCCACCCACGCATTCCACGAGGCGCGGGCGTATACGGTGTCGTCCTCGACGAGGCGGGCCTGGTAGGCACTGTTGTCGAGCACGGTTTCGTCCACGTCCATCACGATGGCGGTCGGCAGCGCACCGTAGCCGCCGGCACGCTGCTGCTGCGGATCTGCCGACCACACCGTGTCTTCGAGCGCGACGTCGATGAGGTGCTGCCCCATCGTGTAGAGCGAGCGCGTGGCGGCGGCGTACTCGGCGGCCGTCTGCACCCACAGCGTGGCGTTGAGGTTTTCATGCGTTCGGACGGGCGGCGGTGCCTCGGGCAGCGACGGGGTCGCAGGTTCGGTGGTGGCGCAACCGGCGGCGAGCAGGGACAGGCACAGCGCAGCGCGCCGGGTCATCAGGCGTTCGATCATGGACAGACGAGGGAACGGGATGCGAGGTGAATTCAGAGAAGATCGGAGTCGTTGCCGAGTACGGCGAGGTCCGACGGGTCGTAGAGCGCCCGGAGGCGTCCACCGCGTGGGCGCAGGTGCCGCACGTCGATGACGGCGATGCTGCCCTTCCGTACCCGTGCGATGGCTCCCGTAAAGGTATGAATAGCAACCTCGATGTCGGGCTGATGGCCGACGAGCAGCACGTGATCGGTTCCCGTATCGAGGGCTGTGACGGCGTACTGCTCGGGCGTCGCTCCCAGCGCGAGGCGCTCGTCCACGGCGGCCTCGAGGCCGAAGGCGGGTGCAACGAGTTCGGCGGTCTGCCGCGCCCGCACGAGCGGACTCGTCACGACCGCGCCGATGGGCCACGCCACCTGCCGTAGCGCCTTCGCCTGCCCGCGCATCTTCTCGACGCCCCTTTCCGTCAGCGCGCGGTCGAAATCCGACTGCCCGAAGGCTGCGTCTTCGGCGATGCCGTGGCGCATGAGGTAAAGGCGCATAGAGGTTGAAGTTGGAGGGTGGAAGATGCGAACGTTTTCGCGCAGGCGAAAGTCAGAAGCACATCCGCGCCCCGTCTGGATCGCCACGCCGTCAGCCCTGCCGTGGCACGCTCCTTCCTCCAACATCCGAAATCCGACCTTCAACAAAAAAGCCCTCCTACCGCGCACGGCAGGAGGGCAATTGCGTCACGATCCAGACGGGTTCACCCGCCGCAGGTGCCGTCGAGTTCGTCCTGGAGTTTGTCATAGCCCTCCTGCGCCTTGTCCGCGATTTCGCCCGCCAGGCTGTTCGGGTCGTAGAAAGCCGCGCGCGCGCGCAGCAGATCGACCGAAAACTTGAGGTCGTCCATCGAGCAGGCCGTTTCCGCTTTCACCGTGTCGATCACGTCCTGCGACGGCGCGCAGTAGCCGAGGTAATAGCCCTCGTAGGCCGAGCGCACGCGGTACCACTCGATCTGGTCGCCGCCCACCTGCACGATGTCGTCGTACGAACCTCCCACGTAGGCGAGCGAGGCGTTGAGCAGGGCCTCGGCAATTTTCTGCTGCGACAGGCCCGCCTGCTGGAGCGAGTCGATGCGCGCCTGGATGTCGAAGCGCTCGCCGGGGTCGCCGCTGAAGTTGAGCGCCTCGTTGACGAGCCGCTGCACTTCGCTGAGCACGTCCTGGTTCTGGCTGATGGCCGTGTAGCCGTCGATGTCGTTCAGCGTGATCTGCTCCAGGCGCTCATCGGTGGGTTCGTAGCTGCACACCTGTGAGGCGAACGCACCGATCTTGCCGGAGGAAGTTTTACCGATCTCGATGCGGTCGTTCATGTCCTCGATCATGCGCTGCAACTGGAGCACGCCGATCTTGGCCGCCTGCATTTTCGCCGTGGCGAGTTGGATCTGCACTTTCGAGCGCTGCACGGTTTTGGGCTGCGTCTGCTCGACGGCTTTTTCGAGGATGACGACGGCCTTTTCGGGCTCGCCCTGCTGCACCGCCTGCTCGGCATCGGCGAGGAGGACTTCGGGGTCGTTGCTGGTGCCGGCTTCGTAGAGCCCTTCGAAGACGTTGCAGCCGGTCAGCAGGAGAACCAGCGCAAAAGCGGGGGCGATAAGCTTTTTCATAGGATGATCGGGGAGGAAAACAACTCGTTGGGTACAGCCCGTATCGTCCTGCAGACCATGCGACTTAAGCCCCTCGCTCCACCTGTTTTGCGGTGGAAGCGGCACGCCGCACGGCAACGCAAAACGCCCCCGGCTCCAGAGAACCGGGGGCGTAAAAAAGCACCCTGAACGCGCTAAAAGTCGGTTCTAAACGTGCTGCATTCACCACTGAGTTCTGCAGCCAGGTGGTCGTAGCCTTCTCGCGCCAGCTTGGCGATGTCATGAGCAAAGGTTCTCTCCGGGAAAAGCCGTGCCCGATGCTCGAGCCAACCGGTGGCATACTCGAAGTGCTTCATGGAGCAGGACGCCTGTGCCTCGACGCGGTCGAGCACCTCCTGAGACGGCGCGCAGTACCCGAGCACGTGCTCCGATCCTTTACGCACGCGGTACCACGTGATCTCATCCCCACCAGCCTGGTTGAGCTCGTGTAGCGACCCACCGATCATCACGACTGTGCCTCGCAATGCCATGGCTGCGATAGTTTCGCGATTGAGTTTATAACAATTGCTTCCTGGCTTGCACTCAAAGCCGGTATCGAGATTGATTCCATTGTGGATATACTCGTCAACGAGGTAGGCTATGTAGTCGGGATGCTGCGTTTCGCTGCCGTTTGGCAGGGGGTTTTTCCCGTAATGCGCTTGCAAATACGCCATCCGTTGCATCGTATGCGTAGTGAGCTATCTGCACTTCCGTGATCAACTCAGGGTTATTGCGGATGGGTGTGTAGCCCTGAATGTCGTCGAGCGTGACGACGCCCACGGCTTCGTCCGGGCTGGCAAAACTGCACACGGCCGTCGGGTCGATGGAGACTTTACCCAAGGTGCCGTTTTCGATCCGGTCGTTGAGGTCATCGACCATCTGCTGGAGCTGCAGCACCCCGATGCCTGCAACCTTCAGCTTGGCGTCGCCCAGCAGGTTGTTGACCTGGACACCCTGGAAGGTGGCTGGGTCGGTTTTAGCGGCTGCTTTTTCCAGAATGACGACGGCTTTCTCCGGCTCGCCAGCTTGCATGGCCTGCTCGGCGTCAATGAGAAGAACCTTGGGGTCGTTGCTGGAACCGGCTTCGTAGGCTCCTTCAAACACGTTGCATCCGACGAGCAGCAAAGCTGCCAGTAGCGCAACAGAGGTTGAACGATTGAATTTCATGTAGATGGATGCGTAAAAAGTGCGCGGAGTGAGGAGGAGTGGATCAGAAAAGGCCGAAGACGAGGCGCACCTGGTGGTGCCACGAGGCATTCTGACCGGGAAGACGGCCTTCTTCCTGACCGAAGTAGGCGTAGTCGGCACGGACGGGGCCGAGGTACAGGCCCGCGCCGGCTGTCGGATAGCCCTGCGACAGTCCGCCGCGCACGGCGAGCAGTTTGGCCAGCCGCACCTGCGCGCCCATGTGGAGGTGCGCCAGGAAGGGCTGGTCGCGGATGAACGGCTCGTCGTAGCCGATGTAGTCCAGCGCCACGCCCGTTTCGCGGAACACTCCAAACAGGCTCGGCACCTGATACGCCACGCCCACGCGGTACGACGGCGACACCTGAAGTGCGTTGGCGAGGGCCACTTCTTCAGCCTCTACCTGCGCGGATTCACCCGCCTCGTTGAACGAGCGGTCTACTTCGTACTCATAGTCGTTGCCGAACACGTCGAACAGCGCCGCGCCCGCCGTCAGTCGACCCGGCACGGGCACAAACGACAGCGTGTAGGTCGCGCCCACGTCGAAGCCCAGGCGGTCGCCGCGCAGCAGGTACACGGCCTCCTCCTCGGCGAAGGCATCGAGCGGCTTGCTCTTGAGCGTCATGTAGCGGCGTCCGTACTTGGCCGTCGCGCCGACGGAGAGGCCCGCCACCTGCACGCCCGCCGTGGCGAGGCCCATCAGATCCGCCTGGCCGCGCACGTCGATGTGTGGCACGCCGCCGCCCGCGTCGGTGATCTGCATCTGCGTGTTCACGTCGGTAAAGAGGCCCGCGCCGACGCCCACCGGCCCAAGGCGAAACGCGACGGACGGCAGCAGCACGTCGGCATTCACCGACTCGCGGCGACGCGCGATTTCAAAGGCGCGGTCGTAGAGATCCTGACGCTCCTGGCCGCTCATGTTCTCGACACCCTCGTCGAGCGCGGGGCTGAGGTCGTCTTGATAGAAATCGTACCAATCCGTCAGGCCATCGCTGGCGCGCGCTGTCACGCCGAGGAAGGTGATGTGCGGACGGCCCGCAGCCACCTGGGCAATGTGCGCGGGGTTGTAGAAAAAGGCCGTCTCGGTGGTCACGAAGGCGACACCGGCGTCGCCCATGGCAACGACCGACGGCGATTGCACAAACGACCGCGCCGTCATCGAGTAGCTCTGCGCTTCGGCACGAGATGCCAGAAGCAGCACAGACGCCGTCAGGAGGAGGAAGAGGTGTCGGGACATCAGCTTGAATGGGGAATGGAGAGGAGAATGGATAGGATGCTGATGGTATCGGCACATGCAAACGAAGACTATATCCCGCCCGTGCTTTTAAGAATCCTGGGTTCGGGAGCGGTGTTCGCCGGGCATGATACTGCCTTTGCTCCCCCGTGGCTGCGCGTTCGTGTTCGTGTTACTGCTCGCCGCGGCGGGTGTGGTGCAGGCACAGAACGCCCCGCCCATCCGCCCGGATCACGATCCGCAGGTAGCGCTGCGCCGCGCGCTGCTGGTGCCCGGCAGCGGGCAGCTCTACAACCACCAGCCTGTGAAGGCAGGGCTGTTCTACGCGGGCGCGGGCGGCATCGCCGTGCTGGCCGTCTACAACCAGCGGCGCTACCGGCACTTCCAGCGCGTCTTCCGCTACGCCGAGCGGCCCGAGGATTTTCCCCAGTACGCTGACGAGGCCGCGCAGTACGCGACGCTCATCGCCAACGGGCGCGGCACCCTCCTGCGGCAGGCGCGCGAAAAATCTCGGCGCAACCGTGACCTTTCGCTCATTGGTGGCGGCTTGTGGTATGGGCTGTCCGTGCTGGACGCCTATGTCAACGCCCACCTCATCGACTTCGACACCGACGAGCGCCTCTCGGTGCGCCTATCGCCTCATCCCGAGGGTTTCGCGCTCGACCTGCGCCTCCGCCTTCCCTGACGCTCGCTGCGCGCAGGCCTTCTAGGGGCGTGCGTATCTTTTGCGTTTCCCGTTCCGTACCGCTGTTCCCCTCGCCCCAACCTGCATGGCCCGCATTCTATACGCTCTCAGTGGACAGGGCCGCGGTCACACCTCGCGGGTGCTGGCCGTCTCGGAGGCGTTGCAGGCACGGGGCCACGAGGTCCACTTCGCCTGCGGCGGGCAGGCCCGCGAGATCCTCACCGCGCAGGGGCACTCGGTGCTCGCCGTTCCCGCGCTCCGTCAGGAGATCGTCGGCAACAAGCTCTCGCTCACGCGCACGGTGGCCCGCAACTGGCGGCGCGTGCTCTTCGCCCCGCGCATCATCCGCCGCCTCGCCGACGCCATGCAGGCCCTTCGGCCCGACCTGCTCGTGACGGACTTCGAGGCGTATACGCCCCGCGCCGCGCGGCGCATCGGGCTGCCCGTCGTCTCGTTCAACCACCAACAGGTGCTGACGGAAACGGACTACGACGTGCCCGCTGCCTACAAATGGAATGCAGCGTGCATCGCCGGCGTCATCAAGCACATCGCGCCGCAGAACCCGGCACATGTGCTTTTGACGTCGTTCTTCTTCCCGCCGCTCAAACACCCCGCGCGGACGACGCTGGTGCCGCCCATCATCCGGCGGGAGGTGCAGGCAGCGCGGCCCACACCGGGCGACCACGTGATCGTCTATTTCAACGAAACGCGCGGCATCGAGGGCGTCGTCGAGATGCTCGCCCGTGTGGAGGCGCGCTTCGTGCTCTACAACTTCACGCCGCGCGATGCCCACCGCTACCCCAACCTGACGTTCAAGGCCCCCAGTCTGACGGGCTTCGTGGCTGACCTGGCTTCGGCGCGCGCCGTCATCTGCACCGCTGGTTTCACGCTGATTTCGGAGAGCCTGTACCTCGGCAAGCCCGCGCTCGTCGTTCCCAACCACGGTACGTTCGAGCAGACGCTCAACGCCCTCTTCCTCGAACGCGAAGGACTCGGCGAGGCCGTCCACGACCGTACCCTCACCGCCGCCGACGTGACGGGCTTTCTCGAGCGCCTCGACCGCTACCGCCAGCGCCTGCGCGACGGCTACTGCGGCATGGGCAACGACGAGGCCGTCGCGTGCATCGAACGCATCCTCGCGCAGCACACCCCTCTCACGCCGCCCCGCCTGCGCCACGCCTCCCCTGCCGCCCTGGCAGCCTCCTGACCGCATCCCCTGATCTTATGTCGATTCCCAACTCCCTCGGCCAGCAGGCTCTCGAACCGTCTCACCCGGCGACGCTGCCCAACAAGACGATCTTCGACAAGACCATTCGCTTCTTCGATGTCGAGGGCGATTACGCGCAGGTGAGGGCTGCCGACCTCTACCCGTACTTCCGCGCCATCGAGCGCAACGACGGCTCACGCGCCATCATCAACGGGCGCGAGGTCATCATGGCGGGCTCGAACAACTACCTCGGGCTCATGTCCGACCTGCGTGTCAAGGAAGCCGCCGCCGAGGCCATCGCCAACTACGGCACAGGCTGCACGGGCAGCCGCTTCCTCAACGGCACGCTCGACATCCACATCGAGCTCGAAGAGCGGCTCGCCCGCTTCATGGGCAAGGAAAGCTGCGTGCTGTTCTCGACGGGCTACATGACCAACCAGGGCGTCGTGCAGGCCATCGCGGGCAAGGGCGACGTGGTGTTCTCGGACAAGGACAACCATGCGTGCATCGTGGCGGGCACGAAGGTGACGGCGGCCGAAACGTGGCGCTACCGCCACAATGATATGCAGCACCTGCGCCGGCTGCTCGAACGCGCCGACGCCGAGCGGGGAGGTGCGGGCAAACTCATCGTCACCGACGGTGTGTTCTCGATGAGCGGCGTCATCGCCGCCGTGCCCGAACTCGTCGAACTCGCCGAGGAATTCGGAGCCGCGCTCATGCTCGACGATGCCCACGCCGTGGGCGTGATCGGGCCGGGCGGACGGGGCAGCGCCGCCTACTTCGGTGTCGACGACCGCGTGGACATGACGACGGGCACGTTCTCGAAAAGCTTCGCCTCGCTCGGCGGCTTCGTCGTGGGCGCGCACGACGTGATCGAGTTCATCCGCCACTCGGCCTCGGCGCACATCTTCAGCGCGTCGATGCCGCCCGCCAACGTGGCGACGGTGCTCAAATGCCTCGACATCCTCGAAGCCGAACCCGAACGCCTCACGCGCCTCTGGGCCATCTCGGACTACATGCGCGAAGGTTTCGCCAACCTCGGCTTCAACGTCTGGACGAGCCAGAGCCCCATCATCCCCGTCGTCGTGGGCGACATGACGACGTGCTTCGTGTTCTGGAAAGACCTGCTCGAAGAAGGCGTCTTCGTCAACGCCGTCGTGCCGCCCGCCGTCCCGCAGGGGCAATCGCTCATGCGGACGAGCTACATGGCCACGCACACCGACGAAGAACTCAACATGATTCTGGATGCGTTTGAGCGGGTAGGTAAAAAACACGGGGTGATTTGAGCAGCCGCCCTTCGCCATGGGGCACGGGTCATGGGCTACTTTTCTCCCTCCTTCCAATGACCCGTGCCGCATGACCAATTCCTACGTTTCGCTCACCGGCGACGCCGTCAAACTTCCCCTCACCGTCGCGCCGGTGCAGTCGAAAAGTGACCTGCGCGCCTTCGTCGATTTCCCGTTCGCACTCTACGAGGGCAACCGCAACTGGGTGCCGCCGCTCAGGCGCGACGTGTACCATCTGCTCGACGCGAACAAGAACGCCTTTTTCGAGCATGGCACCATCCAGCCGTTCCTGGCGCGCGGGGCCGACGGCACGGTCGTCGGGCGCATCGCGGCCATCCAGAACGGGATGCACCTGGAGCGCTACCACGACGGCGTGGGCTTTTTCGGCTTTTTCGAGACCGTCGAACACCCGGACGTGGCCCGCGCCCTCCTCGACGCCGCCGCAGCGTTCCTCAAAACGCTGAACCTGACGACGATGCGCGGCCCGGCCAACCCGAGCCTCAACGACACTGCCGGGCTGCTCGTCGAGGGCTTCGACCTGCCGCCGTCGATCCTGATGCCGTACAACCCGCCGTACTACGAGGGTTTTTTGAAAGACTACGGCTTCGAGCGCGCCATCACGATGCTGTCGTATTACGTGCATAAAAAGTACATGCACGCCGACAAGCTCCGGCGCGGATCGGAGATCGTCCAGAAACGCAACCCGACGATGACGCTCCGTGCCCTCGACCCGAAGCGGTTCAAAGACGACGTGCGGGCGGCGATGGAGATTTACAACGACGCGTGGTCGGAAAACTGGGGCTTCGTGCCGTACACCGACTCCGAGGCGCAGAAGCTGGCCCAGGACCTCAAACAGGTGCTGGAAGCGGACCTGTTTCTGTTTATCGAAGACGAGGGGCAGCCCATCGCGTTTTCGATCCTGCTGCCGGATCTCAACCAGGCACTCATCCACGTGCGCGACGGGCGGCTCTTCCCCACAGGGCTCGCCAAAATCCTCACGTACGCCAAGACCGGGGCCGTCTACAACAGCCGGATGCCGCTCATGGGCGTCCGCAAGGCGTACCAGAGCCGCGGCCTCGATGCGTGGCTCGTCCACGAAACCATCACGCGTGGCGTGCCGATGGGCTACGACTCGTGCGAACTGAGCTGGGTGCTCGAAGGCAACGCCCGCCTTCGCAATTTTCTGGACAACCTCGGCACCGCCATCGACAAGCGCTACGGCATGTTCGACGTGCAGATCGCATGAGCACTGAGCCCGGCGCCATCGCGTTCGTCTACTTCGACCTCGACGACACGCTCCTCGACCACCGACGCGCCGAAACGTGTGCGCTGCGCGAGACGTGCGACGCCTTCGACGCTTTCCGCGGCCACGACGCAGACGAAGTCTGCGAGGTCTACCACCGCCACAACACCGCGCTGTGGGCCGCCTACGGTGCCGGCGACATCGACCGCGCGACCGTGCAGTACGAGCGCTTTGCCCGGCTGCTCGCCGAGGTCGGCGCAGATGTGGCGCAGGCCCCCGAGGTGGGTACCCACTATCTGGCGGCGTATGCCCGCCACTGGCATCTCCCCGCCGCCGCGCTCGCCGCGTATCGGCGCATCGCTACTCGCTACCCCGTGGGCCTGCTCACGAACGGCTTCGCCGACGTGCAGCGCGCCAAGCTCGAACGCTTTCCCGCGCTGGCCGAGGCGGCCCAGAACATCGTGATCTCCGAGGACGTGGGCGTGATGAAGCCGCACCCGGCGATCTTTGCGTACGCCGCCGCGCAGGCTGGTGCCGCCGCCGAACACATCCTCTACGTGGGCGACTCGCTCACTTCCGACGTGTGCGGCGCGCTCGGCGCGGGCTGGCAGAGCGCGTGGTACGGTGGCGACCCGCAGCAGGCCCCCGAGGCGTTCTGCTTCGACGCCTGGAAAAATCTGGAGCGGCACCTCAGCCTCTGAGAAGCATCCACCCACGAAAAAACGCCCCGAAGGCGAAAAACCTTCGGGGCGTATTTGGAGCGGAACACGGGACTCGAACCCGCGACCTCCACCTTGGCAAGGTGGCGCTCTACCAGCTGAGCTAGTTCCGCCTGCGTGTCGAGCGGGTGCCTATGATACGGCACCTGCCGGAGGCCTGTCAACGCGGCGCGGCGCGTTCATCAAATCCTGAAACGCCGCCGTCAGGTCGAGAAGCCCAGCGGGTGGCGAGGTTTCTCGGGCGCGTCCGGTGGCGACAGTTCGAGCGTGAAGGTATGCAACAGCACCGTCGCTCCGAGGGCTTCCCACAGCGACCGCGAGGCGGCGTTGGCGTCGAGGAGGGTACACCGCAGCCGGACGGCCCCCTGTGCTTGCGCCCACGCCTGTGCCGCGCGGATGAGCGCCGTCGCCACGCCCTGCCGCCGCGCCTCCGGGTGTACGTACACCTCGCTCAGAAACGCCTCTTTGCCCGCCCGGTACAGCGGCGGGGGGTACCACAGCATCGTGGTCTGGAAGCCGACGATTCCGCCGTCTGCTTCCGCCACGAAGATCGCGTGCGCGTCGCTCGTGAGCCAGCCGCGCAGGTCGTTGCCGTAGCGGAGCGCGGCGTCGTCGGAGAAGGCGTGGCGTTCGTCGCGGGCGGATTCTTCGCTCGCAAACGCGGCGAACAGCGCCAGAATCTCGTTGGCGTCGGCGGGCGTGGCGCGGCGGATGGTGGTGGACATCAGGCTGCGATGGAACGCGGGACGAGCAGGCCCTGACGCACGAGGAGTTCGGCGTTGAGGATCGCGCCGCCCGCCGCGCCGCGCACGGTGTTGTGGACGAGCGCGACGAACTTCACGTCGAGTACCGCACACGGGCGCACGCGGCCTATCGAGACGGTCATGCCGCCGCCCAGGTCCACGTGCTTGCGGGGTTGCGGCGCGTCGGGGGCGTCGTGGAGGCAGAGCCACGCGGCGGGCGACGAGGGCAGATCGTACGCGTCGAGCGGGTTTTCGACCTGTCGGAATGCCGCCTCGACTTCTTCCGCCGAGGCCGATTTCCGCAGCTTTGCCGAGATGCACAGCACGTGCCCATCGATCACCGGCACGCGGGTACACTGCGCGCTGATGGCGATGTCGGGCGCGACGAGCACGCCGCCGTTGAGCGTGCCGAGAAGCTTGAGCGGCTCGACGGCCATCTTCTCCTCCTCGCCCCCGATAAACGGCACGACGTTTCCGAGCGCGTCGAGCGACGCCACGCCGGGGTAGCCCGCGCCCGAGAGCGCCTGCAACGTCGTCACCTGCACCTGCGCCACGCCGAAGGCATCGTGGAGCGGCTTGAGCGCCATCACGAGCCCGACGGTCGAGCAGTTGGGGTTGGTGACGATAAAGCCGCCGCCCTCCCACTGCTGCCGCGCGATCAGCGCCGTGTGGTCGGGGTTGACCTCCGGGATGAGCAGCGGCACGGTGGGGTCGAGGCGGTAGTTGCGGGCGTTGGAGATGACGGGATAGCCCGCCTGCGCGAACGCCCCTTCGATCTCACCCGCGACGCTCGCATCCAGCCCCGAGAACACGAAGTCGCAGTCGAGGTCGGGCGTGCAGGGCTGCACGGTCATGCGGGCGATGGTTTCCGGCAGCGGGCTGGTGAGCGTCCAGCGCGCCGCGTCGCGGTACGTTTTGCCCGCCGAGCGCTCCGACGCCGCCAGCGCGGTGACGTCGAACCACGGATGATCGTGGAGAAGCCGAATAAACTGCTGGCCGACGGCGCCCGTCGCGCCGAGGATGCCCACGCGGTAGGGGGTCATGATGGGTGATGCTGGTGAAGGGTGACTGGTAATGACTGGAACGAATGAACGGCGGTCGGGGGCTCATAGAAGCTCAGCGTGCTGGGCCTTACTCGGCAGACAGCGCGGCGTGCGCTTCGAGCGAGGTCAGCCACGGGGTGAGCAAGCTGTTCATCTGATCGAACTCGATGAGGAACGCGTCGTGGCCGTAGGGGGAGGTGATTTCGGCATAGCGCGCCTGCGGCATCAGGCGGGCCAGCTCGCGCTGTTCGGCGGGCGGATACAGAATATCCGTGTCGATGCCGACGACGAGCGCCGGGAGGTCGAGCGACGCGAGCACGGCTTCGTAATCGCCCCGCTCACGCGCCACGTCGTGCGTGTCCATCTGCTGCGTCAGGCGGACGTAGCACACGGCGTCGAACCGATCCACGAGCTTCTGACCCTGGTAACGCAGGTAGCTTTCGACGTCGAACACGTCCGTGTCCTGCATCGTCGCGCGTCCGTGGCGGGCGGCGAATGCCTCGGGCGTGCGGTACGACACCATCGCCATCATGCGCGCCGCCGCGAGCCCCGAAGCTGGAGGCGCGTCCGCCGCGTAGTGACCGCCGTTCCACCGGGCATCCGCGTAGATGGCCTGCCGCTGCGCCTCGCTCCACGCGATGCACCATGCTGAGTGCCGCCCGCCGACGGCAATGGGCGCGACGGCCCGCACGAACGGCGTGTCGAAGGCCCATTCGAGCGCCTGCATCCCGCCCATCGACCCGCCCACAGCCAGCGCCACGCCCCGCACGCCCAGCGCATCCAGCACGCGGCGGTGCAGCCGCACGGTGTCGCGCACGGTGACGAGGGGAAACGCGCCGCCGTACCGCTCGTCCGTCGCCGGGTTCACCGACACGGGCGAGGCGGTGCCGTAGGGCGAGCCGAGGGTGTTGAGGCAGATCACGAAAAACGCCTCGGTGTCGAGCGCACGGCCCGGCCCGATCAATCCGCCCCACCACGCCGCCGCGTCCGCATCGCCCGTGAGGGCGTGGCAGACGACGATGGCGTTGTCGCGCGCCGCGTTGAGCGCGCCCCACGACCTGTACGCCACGGGCACGTGCCGCAGCGTCATGCCGCTTTCGAGCGCGAACGAGTCGAGGGTATGGACGGAGGGAAGGGGCATGGGCAACGCGGGGGTACGAGGCGCAGGGTACGTGGAGGATGCCAGCGTTCCCCGGACCCTGCGCCTCGTATCTGTTTCTTACGCACCGACAGGCTCGGCGGCGAGGGCGAGGGCCTGCTCGAAGTCCGCCGTGATGTCGTCGATGTGCTCGATGCCGACGGAGACGCGCACGAGGTCGGGCGAGACGCCCGCAGCCAGTTGCTCCTCGGCGGCGAGTTGCTGGTGCGTCGTAGACGCCGGGTGGATGACGAGGGTCTTGGCGTCGCCGACGTTGGCGAGGTGACTGGCCAGCTTCACGCTCTCGACGAACTTCTTCCCGGCCTCGGCCCCGCCGTGTACGCCGAAGGCCAGCACGGCCCCGAAGCCGTTGTGCAGGTACGCCGTGGCGCGCTCGTGGTACGGATGGCTTTCGAGGCCGGGGTAGCTCACCCACGCCACCTCGTCGCGCGCTTCGAGCCACTCTGCCAGCGCGAGCGCGTTCTGGCATGCGCGGTCTACGCGCAAGCTGAGGGTTTCGAGGCCCTGCAACAGCAGAAACGACCCGAACGGATTCTGCGCCGGCCCGAAGTCGCGCAGCCCTTCGACGCGTGCCCGGATGATGAACGCCACGTTCGCGCCCACGACGCCGTCCGGCCCGAACGTCTCCCAGAAATTGAGGCCGTGGTAGCCCGCGCTCGGACTCGTGAACTCGGGGTACCGCCCGTTGGCCCAGTTGAACGTCCCGCCGTCCACGATCACGCCGCCGATGGTGGTACCATGACCACCGATCCACTTCGTGGCGCTCTCGACGACGATGTGCGCGCCGTGCTCGAGGGGCCGGAAGAGGTAGCCACCCGCGCCGAAGGTGTTGTCTACCACGAAGGCAACGCCGTGTTTTTCAGCAATCGCGCTGATGCGCTCGAAGTCGGGGATGTTGAAGCGCGGGTTGCCGATGGTCTCGACGTAGATGGCTTTCGTCTTCTCGTCGATGAGGGCTTCGATGGAGTCAGCGTCGTCGCCCTCCGCGAAGCGCACGTCGATGCCGAGGCGCGGCAGGGCGACCTTGAACTGGTTATAAGTGCCGCCATAGAGAAAGCTCGCCGACACGATGTTGTCGCCCGCGCCCGCGAGCGTCGTCAGGGCCAGAAACTGCGCCGCCTGCCCGGAGGCCGTGGCGAGGGCCGCCACGCCGCCTTCGAGCGCGGCAATGCGCTGCTCGAACACGTCGGTGGTCGGGTTCATGATGCGCGTGTAGATGTTGCCGAACTGCTTGAGGGCGAACAGGTCGGCCCCGTGCGCGGCGTCGTCGAAGACGAACGACGTGGTGGCGTAGATGGGCACCGCGCGCGACTTGGTGGTGGGGTCGGGCGTCTGCCCGGCATGCAGCTGGAGGGTTTCGAAGCGCTGTTTCTGGCTCATGGTGGGTCTCGGAGACGGTTGTGGAGTGCGGGGTGGCTCATCGTTCCTTCCACACCGCTGGCGGGTGAGACGCGCCGGGGCATAAAAAAACCCCTTCTGCGCGTGAGCAGAAGAGGCAATCGCTCCGAGATACGGAGAAGGCTGACTCTGTCTGCTCATCTCCTCCCGCGTTTGCGAGGTTGGAATTGGCACCATTCCCGGTCGAGCCAGCGGGCTGTTTCCGAGCGGTTGCCAGGGTATCACAGGGCCAAATCCCTCCACCCTTCTGGATGAGCATCGCACCGACCCGAAAGCCGATGCGACGTGCCCAATATGCGGGATTCCGCATCGGCGTTGTGTCAAGAGAGCGTGAAGCGAGCGAAAGCGGTTCCGGCGAGGGACGGGACAAGGGTCAGGAGTCACATGTCATTGGACGATGCCCGCGTTTTCGAGCAGACGAAAATCGGGAGCCCGCCTCTACCCTTCTCGACACTCAACACTCGAACGATCCTTTCACGCCCGCGCCCGTACCGCAGGAGTATTTTTCCGTCCACTCTCTTTTTCTGCATGGCAACACTCATCGATGGAAAGGCCCTCGCTGCCGAGGTGCGGCAGGAGGTGCGCGCGGCGGTAGACACGCACACACGGGCAGGGTACCGCGCTCCGTACCTCGCTGTCGTGCTCGTCGGCGAAAACCCGGCGTCGCAGTCCTACGTGCGCGGCAAGACGAAGGCGGCGGCGGAAGCGGGCATCGGCTCCGACACACTCACCTACCCCGCGTCCATCTCGCAGGCCGATCTTCTCGGCGTCATCGACGGGCTGAATCACGACGACGGCGTGGACGGCATCCTCGTCCAGCTTCCCCTTCCCGATCACATCGACGAGGGGACGGTGATCCGGGCTATCGATCCCGAAAAAGACGTGGACGGGTTTCATCCCGAGAGCGTCGGGCTCGTGTCGATGGGGCTGGGCGGCTTCGCACCGGCCACGCCCGCGGGCATCCTTGAGATGCTCAAGCGCTCGGGCGTCGAGACGCGGGGCGCGCACGTCGTCATCGTCGGGCGGTCGAACATCGTCGGGCGGCCCGTGGCGAGTTTGCTGCTCGCACGTGGCATTGACGCGACGGTGACCGTGTGCCACAGCCGCACGCGCGACCTCGCGCACCACACGCGGCAGGCCGACATCCTCATCGCCGCCATCGGACGCCCGCACTTCATCACCGCCGACATGGTCAAACAGGGCGCGACGGTCATCGATGTGGGCATCAACCGGATCGACGATGCTTCGCGCGAGCGTGGGTACCGGCTCGTGGGCGACGTGGACTTCGATGCCGTCGAAAAAGTCGCCGGGCACATCACCCCCGTTCCCGGCGGCGTCGGCCCGATGACGATTGCCCTGCTGCTCCGCAACACTTTCGAAGCGGCCCAGCGCCGCGCGCGCGCATGACGTTCCTGCAAGTCCCGGTGCTGCCCCAGGCAGTTGCCGACACCACCGCCGCCGACACGTCCGGCACCATCGACAAAATCAGCCGCGACCTGGGCGAAGCGGGCGATCTGCTGGCGCAGGGTGAGTGGTCGATGTTCCTGACGCAACTCTACGACGGCGCGGCGGAACTCGTCGTGCGGTTCGTGCCGATGCTGGTGAAGGCGGTGTTCGTCTTCATCCTGTTCTACGCGGTCTACCGCGTGCTTTTCTCGCTGCTCAAGAGCGTGCTCCAGCGCAGCCGCCGCGTGGACACAGGCTTGCAGGAACTGGTCCTCAAGTCGTTCCGCGTGGCGATGCTGACGTTCATCTTCATCATGACGCTCGCGCAGTTCGGCATCAACGTGGCCGGGCTCATCGCGGGGCTGTCGATCATCGGCCTCGCCGTCGGCTTTGCGGCGCGCGACACGCTCGAGAACTTCTTCTCGGGCCTCACCATCCTGCTCGACCGCCCCTTCCGCGTGGGCGATCAGGTGGAGGTCGATGGCACGTACGGCACGGTGATGGAGATCTCGCTGCGCTCGACGCGGCTCCGCACGCTCAACAACACCGTCATGGTGATGCCCAACGTGCAGATGATCAACCAGAAGCTCATCAACCACGCCATGCTGCGGCTCACACGCGTGCAGGTGGCGTTCGGGATCGCGTACAAGGAAAACATCGACGCGGCGCGCGCGGCGGTGCTGGCGACGGTCGAGGGCGACGAGCGCTTCGACCCCGACCACCCGGCCAAGGTCGTCGTCACCGAGCTGGGTGATTCGAGCGTCAACATGGAACTGCGCGTGTTTCTGACCGACCCGAGCCACGAAGTGCCGGTGCGGTTCGAGTACGTCGAGAAGGTCAAAAAGGCACTCGACGCCGTCGGGATCGAGATCCCATTTCCGCACCTCCAATTGTTCATCGACGAGGCGAAAGCCTTCGAGAAATCGACGCTCTTCCGCGCTCCCGCCCCCAACTGATCGATGCCCCGCGCCTTTTTCCTCCTCCTCTGCCTCGCGTGTGCCGCGTGCGCGCGTGACGAGCCGGACACGCCTGCGCCCCCGCCCCCCCGCCCTGCCGAGCAGACAAAGCCCGGCACGCTGCGCGTCGAGGGGATGGAGGAAGCCGTCACGCTCCGCGAGGTGGACGTGCCCGAAGCACCGTTCACGACGTTCATGCCCGACAGCTTCTTCGTAGTGACGGCCGCGCAGGACGAGCACGGTTTCGACGTGCGCTTCGTGGCGGCGGACGACACCGGGCAGAAGTTCGACGACGTGTACGCCGCCTTCGTCTTTCCCGAGCACGTCAACGCCGATTCCGTCTACGCCGATGTGACGAGTCCCGACGGGATGCTCGCCACGCGCGTCTGGGAGTTGTCGAGTGCCGGCGTGTCTCCGTGCCTGTGGGCCGAGCAGGGCTATACGTACCGCGACGTGGCAGGCAACGCGTCGGGCATCCTGTGCATCGGCACGCATCGGGGCCGTCCGTTCTACCTCCTCACCCACGTCCCCGGCGAGTGGGCCGACGGCTTTTCCCCGCGCCTCGACGTGCTGCTCGACGAGTTCCGCTGGCGCGACACGGGTGCGGGGCTGCTCTGATTTCGGATGCAGGATTTCGGAAGTAGGAACGTAGAACACGCGCCCGTCCTTGTGCTTCGCTCGCTCAGGCAGAGGGCTCCAACGACCCACCTCCAACTCCCAGAACCTCCATGAAAGTCGCCATCACCGGGGCCTCGGGCCTCCTCGGCACCGCGCTTACCACCGCGCTCACCGCCGACGGCCACACCGTGGTGCCCGTCTCGCGCACCCGCCGCGACGCTGACACTG
Source organism: Rhodothermales bacterium (assembly GCA_963829705.1). Lineage (GTDB taxonomy): Bacteria > Bacteroidota > Rhodothermia > Rhodothermales > BA12 > CAWHJN01. The sequence continues at coordinate 1,633,696 of CAWHJN010000005.1, read as the reverse complement.
TTGTGTGGAATCCGCGCAAGGGGGAGATCGAAGCGGACAAGCTCGAAGGCGTCGATGCCGTCGTGCATCTGGCAGGCGAGAACGTGTTCGGGCTGCGGTGGACGCAGGAAAAGAAGGAGCGCATCCTCGCCTCGCGCGTGGCCGGGACGGAGTTGGTGGCGAAGACGCTCGCCGGGTTGGAGAAGAAACCGTCGGTGCTCGTCTCCGCCTCCGCCATCGGCTACTACGGCGACCGCGGCGACGAAATCCTGACCGAAGCCTCCGCGCCCGCCGAGGCCGGGTTTCTGAGCCTCGTGTGCCGCGAGTGGGAGCGCGCCGCGCAGCCCGCTTCCGACGCCGGCATCCGCGTCGTCCACCCCCGCATCGGCGTCGTGCTCTCGCCAAAGGGCGGCGCGCTCGAACTGATGCTGCCCGCCTTCAAGACGGGGCTGGGCGGGCGCGTCGGGCCTGCCGCCCAGTGGTTTTCGTGGATCGCGCTCGACGATGTCGTGGGAGCCCTCCGCCACGCCCTCGATACGGACGCCCTCGAGGGGCCGATGAACACCGTCGCGCCCCATCCGGTGACGATGGAGACGTTCACGGACACGCTCGGCAAGGTGCTCTCGCGCCCGACGATCTTCAACGTGCCCACGGGCCTCGTCCGGTTCGTCGGCGGCGAGATGGCGGACGAGACGATCCTCCAGAGCGCGCGCGTACGGCCCGTGGTGCTGGAAGAAAATGGCTACGACTTTCGCTTTCCCGAGTTAGAGGAAGCCCTGCGGCATCTGCTGGGTAAGAACGACTCGCCTGCCACGCCTTCACCCGCCGAGTAACCGTGCCCGCCGCTCAGGAAATCCCCATCGTCATCGTAGGCGCGGGCCTCGCCGGGCTGACGTGCGCCCGCTACCTGCACGATGCCGGGCTGCCCGTGCGGGTGCTCGAAAAGGAAAACCGCGTGGGCGGGCGCATCGCCACCGATGTGGTGGATGGCTTTCGTTTCGACCGCGGCTTCCAGGTGTTTCTGACGGCGTATCCCGAGGCGCAGGCGTTGCTCGATTACGACGCCCTCGACCTGTGCCCGTTCTACGATGGCGCGCTCGTGCGCTTCGACGGCGCCTTCCACCGCGTCGCCGATCCCATCCGCCACCCCGCGAGCGCACCGTCCACGCTCGTCTCGCCCGTCGGCTCGCTGCGCGACAAGCTGCGCGTGGCGCGTGCCCGCAACCGCCTGCGCGCCGATTCGCTCGACGCCCTCTTTGCCCGCCCTGAGCTCACCACGCGCGACGCGCTCGCCAACCGCTGGAAGTTTTCGCCCACCATCATCGAGCGCTTTTTCCGCCCGTTCGTCGGCGGCATCACGCTTGACCCGGCGCTGGCCGCGTCGTCGCGCACGTTCGAGTTCGTCTTCCGGATGTTCTCCGAAGGCAGCGCCGCGCTGCCCGGCAAGGGCATGCATTGCATCCCCGAGCAGCTGGCCGCGAGCCTGCCCGAGGACGCAATTTCACTCAACACCGAGGTCAAAAGCGTGCGCCCCCGTAGCGTGACGCTGGCCGACGGGCAGGAGATCCAGGCGCGGGCCGTCGTCATCGCCACCGATGCGCCGGCCGCACAGATGCTCCACCGGGGTGCCGCCACCACGACGGCGAGCGTCGGCGAGATGTGTCTGTACTACGCCATGCCCACGCCGCCCACCGACGAGCCCATCCTCATTCTCAGCGCCGAGAGCGGCCCTATCAACAACCTCAGCGTGCTCTCGAACGTGGCCCCGCGCTACGCGCCGCCGGGGCAGTCGCTCGTCTCCGTCGTGGTGCTCACCCACACCGGCGACCCCGGCGCGCTCGAACTCGCCGTCCGCAACCAGCTCCGAAAGTGGTACGGCGATGCCGTGGCGCAGTGGCGGCACCTCCGCACCTATCCCATCACCTACGGCCTGCCCGACCAGTCGCCGCCTTACCTCGTCGAGCGCGACCCGGCGGTGAAGCTCGACGACGGCCTCTTCCGCTGCGGCGACCACCTCTCGACGGCCTCCATCAACGGGGCCATGCGAACGGGACGCCGCGCCGCCGAGGCCATCCGGACCACGCTGGCGTGAACGCCCTCGTCCTCGCACACGCCGCCGCGACGCTGGCCATGGTGGGCGTGATTCTCGTCGTGCAACTCGTCCACTACCCGCTGTTCGATCACGTCGATGTCGCCCGTTTCGCTGCGTTCGAGGCGCAGCACAGCCGCCGCATCACGTACATCGTGCTGCCCCTGATGGGCCTCGAACTGGTGACGGCGCTGGCCCTCGCCGCCGCGCGCCCCGCATGGCTTCCCGCGTGGATGGCGTGGGCCGGGCTGGCGCTCGTGGGCGTGATCTGGCTTTCGACGGCAGTCGTGCAGGTGCCGCTGCACCGCGCGCTCGCATCCGGTTTCGATGCCACCGCCCACGCCCGCCTCGTCGCCACCAACTGGATCCGCACACTCGCGTGGCTCGTACGCGCCGCGCTGGTCGTGGGGATGTTGAGCCGCTGGCACGGGGCGGCGGCATAGCGTTGGAAGTTCGAACCCACCGCACCTCTTTTCTCCCCTTCACGCTTCACCCCTTCCCATGAAAGCCACCTGGAAAAACGCGCTTCTCGCCGAAAGCGACGACACCGTCGTGGTCGAAGGCAACCACTACTTCCCACCCGACAGCCTCGTCCGCGCGCATTTCGAAGCCTCCTCGCACCACACGACGTGCCCGTGGAAAGGCGAGGCCAGCTACTACGATGTCGTGGTCGAGGGCGCCCGCAATGCGAACGCGGCGTGGTACTACCCAGAACCGAAGAGCGCAGCGAGCGAGATCGAGGGCCACGTCGCCTTCTGGAAAGGCGTGGAGGTACAACCATGACGACGGCCGTTGCCCGCGCCGAGCTGTACGCCGAAACCCGCGCCCGCATCGATGCCCTCCTCGATGGCGAAACCGACTGGATCGCCGCGATGGCGACCGTCGCGTGCGAACTCCACCACGCCTTCGACCACTTCCACTGGACGGGCTTCTACCGCCGCACGTCTCCGGGTATGCTCACCATCGGGCCGTACCAGGGCGGACATGGCTGTTTGCGCATTCCGTACGCACGCGGCGTCTGCGGCGCGGCGGCGCGCACGAAAGCGACGCAACTCGTGCCCGACGTCGAGGCGTTTCCCGGTCACATTGCGTGCTCGTCGTCCACGCGGTCGGAAATCGTCGTGCCCATCGTCGGCACGAACGGCGACGTGCTCGCGGTGCTCGACGTGGACTCCAACGACCCCGACGCGTTCGACGCCGTCGATCAGGAGCACCTCGAACGCCTCTGCGCGATGCTCGGGCGGCGTTACGGCGCCTGAACCTCTGCGACGGGCGTGACGAGTCGGGCGGCTTCTTCTCCCCGCCCCAGCGCCTCGTAAAAATCGGTGAGGCGCGTTCCCGCCTCCACCGTGCGCGGGTGGTCGGGACCGTTGATCTCGCGGAGTTTGACGTACGCCTCGCGCAGCAGCGGCTCGGCCTCACCGGTTTTGCCCACTTCTCCCAGGCATTCGCCCAGCATCCCCTCGAGCACGTACACGTCGGGGTGGTCCTCGGGCAGGGCGGCCTTGCGGATGGCGAAGCCCTCGCGGAACAGCGGCTCGGCCTCGCGCGGGCGGTTCTGCTGCATGAGGTTGGCCGCGACGTTTTGAAGCCCGTAGGCGAGGTAGGGATGGCCTTCTGGCAGGCTCGCCCGCCAGATGCTGAGGGCCTGTTCGTACGCCTCCAGCCCACGGGGCAGATCCTTCATGCGCCCGAAGGTGTACCCCAGGTTATTGTACAGAATACCCATGTTGGGATGCACGTCGCCGAGTTGCTCGCGGTAGATGTCGATGCCCTCGCGCTGCATGGCGATGGCCTCGTCGAAGCGTCCCAGATCCGCCTGCACCGTGGCGAGGTTGTTGAGCGCGTAGCCGACGTCCGGGTGGCGGTCGCCTTTGATGCGGCGGTAGAGGGCGAGCGCGCGGCGGTGGAGCGAGTCGGCTTCTTCGAGCGCGCCCGCGTCGTGGCGCAGGATGGCGATGTGGCTGATGGCCTGCGGGACGCGGGCGTTTTGCTCGCCCCCGTGGCGCGTGTAGATCGCCAGTTCGCGACGGTAGAGCGCTTCCGCTTCGTCCTTGCGGTCGAGGTCGGACAGCAGCGTGGCGAGGTTGCCCAGCGAGGTGGCCACGCGCTCGTCGTCGGGCCCGTGCAACCGCTCGTCCAGGGCGAGCGATTCGCGCAGCAAGGGTTCGGCAGCATCGTAATCGCCCGATTCCCACTTGGTGATGCCGAGTTCGCTGATGCGATCTGACGTGCGCGTATTCTCACGTCCGTTGTTGGCTTCGGTGGTGGCGAGCGCCAGGGTAAAGAGTGAGTCGGCCGCTTCGTAGTCGCCCCTGAAGCGCATCAACTTGCCCATCGCTGCCTGCGCCTCAGCCAGGTCGTCGTGGTCGGGTGCGTAGAGGTGCTGGCGCAGTGCGAGCGCGCGATCCAGTTGCGCGTCGGCCTCGTCGTAGAGCCCCAGCGCCGCGTAGGTGTTGCCCAGCGTCAGCCGGATGGCGGCCTCGGTGGCGGGCTGCGCCTCCAGGCCCGCGTCGGCTTCGCGGGCGGCGGCGTCGAGCAGTTCGGCGACGGTCACCTCGCGGCCCTCTTGGTCGGGGTCAGCAGAGGCGAGCATGTCGAGCAGGAAGGTGTTGACCGTCGCGGCTTTCTCGGCTTCGGCCTCGGCGCGCCTCGCCTGCACCGTCGTGGCCACGATGCCGCCGACGAGCAGCACGAGCATCACCACCGCCGCTGCCACGCCCGCGTAGTGCCGCCGCACAAACTTCGACGCGCGGTACGAGAACGTGTCCGGGCGCGCCTCGACGGGCAACCCGTCGAGGTAGCGGCGCACGTCGTCGGACAGGGCTTCGGCAGAGGCGTAGCGGCGCTCGGGCTCCTTGCGGAGCGCCTTGAGGACGATCTGGTCGAGGTCGCCCCGCAGGCGCCGGGCCGCTTCGTAGCTCGGGCGCACGAGGGTGGTGTCGGCGCCGGACGTGCGGCGCTCGGCGTCGCTGGGGCGCGTGGGCTCCTGCTCGGCCACGACGCGCTCGATCTCGCCCGCCGTGAGGCCGTGGAGGTCGAAGGGCCTGTGACCGGTGAGGATCTCGTAGAGCAGCACGCCCAGCGCGTACACATCCGACGACGTCGTGACCACCTGACCGCGAAGCTGCTCGGGGCTCGCGTAGTACGGGGTCAGCATCCGCACGCCCGTGCGCGTCAGCGGCGAGAGTGCCGTCTCGTCGTCGTCCTCCGCCCCGGCGAGCACCTTGGCGATGCCGAAGTCGAGCAGCTTCACCTCGCCCTCGGGCGTCACGAGCACGTTGGAGGGCTTCAGGTCGCGGTGGACGACGAGGTTGCGGTGGGCGTACTGCACGGCCTCGCACACCTGCCGGAAGAGCGCGAGGCGCGCTTCGAGGCTGGCATCTTGCTGCGCGCAGTACTCCGTGATGGGCACGCCATCGACGTATTCCATGACGAGGTACGGCATCGCCACCCCGCGCCCGTTGATGGGTTCGCCCATGCCGCCGCCCAGCAGCCGGGCGATGTGCGGGTGTTCGAGGCGCGCCAGGATGCGCCGCTCGGCCAGCAGGCGCTCGACGAGTTCGCCGCCGGTGGCGCGCTCGACGAGCTTGAGCGCCACGCGCTGCTTGAACTGCCCGTCGGCGCGCTCGGCGAGGTAGACGGCCCCCATCCCACCGCGCCCCAGCAACTCGCGCAGCACGTACGGCCCGACCTGTAGGCCGGCCTGCGAGGCGTCGGGGGCGGATACCTCGGCAGCGAGCACGCCATGCTCGTCGGCACCGGCGAGGGCGGCGAGCAGCGAATCCACCTCGCGGCGCAGGACGGGGTCGGGGCAGGCACGGTCGAGGTAAGCCTCGCGCGTCTCGGGTTCGTGTTCGAGCGCCTCGTCGAAGAGCGAACGGATCTGGTGCCACTTCGCGGCGTCCATGCCATCGGGGGGTTGGGAGGATAGACCAATCTATCTTCCCCACGCGGGCGGCGCAATCCCACTCTGGCGCGTTTACACGGCGCGTCAGTAGTAGAGCCAGTACCAGCGGTTGCCCCCCGCGCCGATGGAAAGCGCAGGCGCGGGCAGGTGGATGAACGAGAAGAACGTCTGCACCGGGCGCAGCACCTTCGGCAGCGGCAGCCGCTCGATGAGGCCGAAGTCGAGGCTCAGGAAAAGCTGCCGCTCGTGGACGTTGGGCAGGCCCTTGTTACGCGGATCCGACATCCCCGAGATGGCGTGCGCCAGGTTGGTGCCGCTGTACCCGACCGCCAGCGAAACCCACTCGGGCCACCGATCCTCCTCGCTCACCAGTTCCGATGGGTGAATGACGAACCAGTACGTGATGCCGTCATAATCCTTGATGGCATTGCCGAGGTAGCCGAGCACGGCGTTGTCCGACACACCCTCGTCGTAGTACGGCGAGATGTGGTAGGAGTACTTGGCGTCGAACCAGGCGAGTTTCTCGGGATAGGCCACCTTCAGGCCACCGACCACGCCGCCGACGACGTTCGCCGCGATGTCGGTGCGCGAGGCGCCGTACGCCTCGTCGAAGCCGTCGAAGATCTCGATCTGCGTCTGGAACGCCGCACTCACGACGCCGCCGAACAACCCCGCCTGCCTGTTCGTGAGTCCCGCCCAGCGTCCGTACGCCCCGAAGACGCGGGCGAGTTGCCACGAGACGAACAGGTGGCCGAGCTTGTCCTGCTGCACGTTGGTGTGCCAGTCGTCGAGCCAGCCATCGTCGAAGCTGGGGGCGGGTTTGTACCAGTGGAAGGGCACGTGGTCGCCGTCGTACCAGAGGCTCGACAGCCCCGCCATCACCAGCGCGTCGGCGGCGAGGATGCCGCCCACGCCTCCGTAGAACCGGCCGGGTTTGAACGTCCGTGCGGCAACGGAGGCCGTGTCGCTGGTGTCCTCGAACGCCGTCCATGGCTCGGATGCCTCGGCCAGCACCACGCTCCGCTCGGCGTGCGCCGCCAGCAACCCCACGTGTGCCACGAACACCTGCGCCGAGTCGGCAGCGGGATTGTCGGAAACCTGCGCCCGCGCCCCCGGCGTCACCGGCAGCATCCACACGCACAGAAGCAGAAGTCGAAGCATAGATACGGACAAGGTCACACGCCCAGTTGCCGGGCGGCGTCGTGGATCATGGCGTCGGCTTTCTCCATCGAATCTGCCTCGGCATAGACGCGCAGAACGGGCTCCGTGCCACTCGGGCGCACCAGCAACCAGCCCTCCGGCGTGATGTGTTTGAAACCGTCGAGCGTGTCGAGGCGCGTCACCTTCTGGCCGTTGATTTCCGTCAAACCGCCCTGTGCCAGCTTTTCGAGGACGGCCTCCTTCTTCTCGTTCGTCGTCCGCACGTCGAGGCGCGGCGCGTAGTGCGGACCGAACTCGTCGAAGAGCTCCTCGACCAGCTCCGACAGTTTCTTGCCGCGCTTGACCATCATCTCGACGACGAGCAACCCGATGTAGACCCCGTCGCGCTCGGGGATGTGACCTTTCACTGCCATCCCGCCCGACTCCTCGCCGCCGACGAGCACATCGCCCTCGACGATCTTCTCCCCGATGTACTTGAAGCCGATCTTCGTCGTCTCGATGGGCAGACCGTACTTCTCGGCCATCTTGTCGAGCATGTGGGTGGTCGAGAACGTCTTGACGATGCTGCCGCTCAGACCGCGCTCCTGGTGGAGATATTTGACGAGCAGGCACAGCAGCCGGTGCGAGTCCACGAACTCGCCGCGCTCGTCGTACATGCCGATGCGGTCGGCGTCGCCGTCGTTGGCGAGCCCGACGCCCGCGCCCTCGCGCGAGATAGTACCGGCCAGCTCTGCCAGATTTTTCTCGATGGGCTCGGGGGCCTGCCCGTGCATACCGGGGTTGAGGTCGTGGTGCAACGGCAGCACGTTGTGGTGCCCCACGAGGCGGCTCACGAGCCCCTGCCCTGCCCCGAACATAGCATCGTGGACGATTTTCAGCCCGCTCTTCTGGATGGCGTCGATGTCGAGCCGTTCGCGCAGCACGTCGAGGTAATCCGCCACGATGTCGCGCTCCTCGATGAGGCCGTCGCGTTTCAGATCGTCGAACGACCGGAGCGTGTAGCTGCCCGCGCCGCTCGCGTCGAGGCGGCTCTCGACCTCGGCGATCATCGCGGGCGAGGCGGGGCCGCCGTAGTGCGCCTTGATTTTGAAGCCGCTGTACGACGGCGGGTTGTGGCTGGCCGTGATGACGATGCCCGCGCTGCATCCGTACCCGAGCGTGGCCCATGAGATGGCCGGCGTGCTCGCGAACGTCTCGGCCAGAATCACCCTGACGCCGTGCGAGGCGAACACGCGGGCGCTGTGCTCCGAAAATGCGCGGCCCGCGAAGCGCGTGTCGTGCCCGAGCGCCACCGACGGGTTTTCGTACGTGTCGAGCAGCCACTTCGCGGTGGCACGCGAGACGATCTCGACGTTTTCGAACGTGTACGTATCGGCGATGAGGGCGCGCCAGCCGTCGGTGCCAAACTTGATCTGCTGCATAGGGGTGAAAAGCGGGTGAGTCGATGCGAAGGCCAAACCTACGGTGCCACGCCAGTGGGCGCGTCGCCCTTGACGTAAAAACCCCGGAAGGTGCAGGCTGCACGCACGGGCGGCAGGCGGGACTGCCGACGCTCTGCGCGTGTCTATAGCACCACCGCCAGCGCCTCGTGCAGCGTCTTCGCGCCGACGACGTCCAGCTTTTTCGGCTTCTGGATGCCTTTCAAGTTGCTCTGCGGCACCACGGCGCGCTCGAAGCCTAGCCGGGCGGCTTCGTTCAAGCGCGTCTCCACCTGGCTCACGGCGCGCAACTCGCCGCCGAGTCCCACTTCGCCCATCAGCACCGTCCCGGTGTCGGCGGGGACGTCGCGGAAGGACGAGGCGACGGCGACGAGCACGCCCAGATCGACCGCGGGCTCGTCGAGCCGCACGCCACCCGCGACGTTGACGAACACGTCCTGCGTGGCGAGGCGCAGGCCCTCGCGCTTGTCGAGCACGGCGAGCAGCATTTGCAGGCGCTTGCCGTCGAAGCCCGTGGCGGTGCGCTGCGGCGACGGGTACGAAGTCGCGGCCACGAGCGCCTGAATCTCCACGAGGAGCGGGCGCGTGCCTTCGAGCGAGCACACGACCGCCGATCCGCTCGCGCCGTACTGCCGCTCCGACAGGAAAATCTCGCTGGGGTTAACGACTTCGGCCAGGCCCGTGGGGCGCATCTCGAACACGCCGATCTCGTTGGTCGAGCCAAACCGGTTTTTCGTCGCGCGCAAGATGCGGTAGGCGTGGTGCCGGTCGCCCTCGAACTGCAACACGGTATCCACCATGTGCTCCAGCACACGCGGCCCCGCCACCTGCCCACTCTTGGTGACGTGGCCGACGAGAAACGCCGGGCATTCGAGCGCTTTGATGGTGTGCAGGAGCGTCGCCGTGGACTCGCGCACCTGCGTCACCGACCCCGGCGCGCTCTCGATGTCGGGCCGGAAGACCGTCTGGATGGAATCGACGATGAGCACGTCGGGCTGCGTCTGGTGGACGGCGGCGACGATTTCCTCGACATCCGTTTCGGCGAGCAAGAGGAACGCGTCGGTGTTGACGCCCAGCCGCTCGGCGCGCAGTTTCACCTGCCGGATGGATTCTTCGCCCGTGACGTAGAGAATCTTCTTGCCCGGCAGGTAGCGGCCCATCTCGGTCATGAGCGTGCTCTTGCCGATGCCGGGGTCGCCCGCGAGGAGCACGAGCGAGCCGCGCATCAGCCCGCCGCCGAGCACGCGGTCGAACTCCTGCACGCCCGTCACGAGGCGCGACTCGTCGGTGAGGGTGATGTCGCGCAGGCGCTGGGGCGCGCGCGTGGGTCCACGCCGCGAGGTTTCGGCGGCGCCGCGCATGGCGGGGGCTTTTGCCGCCGGTTTGATCTCCTCGGCAAACGAGTTCCATGCTTCACAGGCCGGGCACTGGCCCAGCCAGCGCGGAGAGGTGTTGCCGCAGTCCTGGCACACATAGAGCGTTTTCGTCTTCGCCACGGGCGTCGTCGGGTTGATGGAACGCGCAAGGTACGCGGCCCGCGTGACAGCCCGGCGTCAGCACGGAGCCGCCGGCGCGGCAGGTGGAACCATCGCCACGGGCGACCTTTCTCGGCGGGCAGATCCGCACGGCGTTCTGGCGCGGTCTATCTTTTTCTTTCCGCCTCACCCCCGTTCATGCTTTCGGCCCTCGCCGCGCGCGCGCTGTCGCCCATCCAGACGTTTGGCCGCTTCGTCCTGCTCATGAGCCGGGCGTTCGCGTCGCTGCACGAAGGGCGCACTTACGGCCAGAACTTCCTGATCCAGACGCAGCGCATCGGCTACGAGTCGATCCCCATCGTCGCGCTCGCGTCGCTGTTCTCGGGCGCGGTGACGACGGTGCAGGCGGCGTATCAGCTCGTCTCGCCGTTTATTCCGGCGTCCGTCATCGGCTCCATCGTCGCGCCGTCGATCATTCTCGAACTCGGGGCCGTCGTGCCTGCGTTTATCCTTGCCGGGCGCGTGGGCGCGCGGATCGCGGCGGAGCTGGGCACGATGCGCGTCACCGAGCAGATCGACGCGCTGGAGTCGATGGGGCTCAACTCGGTGGGCTACCTCATCCTGCCGCGCATTCTGGCAGGCGTGGTGATGTTTCCCGTGCTCTACGTCGTCTCGTGCGTCGTCGGCATCGGCGGCTCGATTCTCGTCGCGGATCTGGGCGGCTTCCTGTCGCGGGGCGAGTTCGTCCAGGGCGCACGCGAATTTTTCCGTCCGTTCGATGCGTGGTTCGGGGTCATCAAGATGATCACCTTCGGCTTCGTCATCACGAGCGTGGCGTGTTTCAAGGGCTACTACACGCGCGGCGGTGCCGAGGGCGTGGGCCGGGCCACGACGGAAGCGGCGGTGACGGCGTGCGTGTTCATCCTGCTGGCCGATCTGCTGCTGGCGATTCTGCTTCTTTAGTCGATAGTCGTTGGACATTTGCCGTTAGACTTTCAGAATGCATTCGAGTGTTTTTACGCTTGACAAATGACCAACGACCCCTGACAAATCTTCCATGATTCGCATTCAAAACCTGTGCAAGTCGTTTGAGGGACGCGAGGTGCTATGCAACGTCAGCCTCGACGTGCGCGAGGGCGAGACGCTGGCCATCATCGGGCGGTCGGGGTCGGGCAAGAGCGTGCTGCTCAAGCACACCATCGGGCTGCTGACGCCCGACCAGGGCACGGTCACGGTGGACGGCCACGACCTCGCGCGCATCTCGTACGCCGAGCTTCGCAGGGTGCGGCGGCAGTTCGGCGTGCTGTTTCAGGGCGGCGCGTTGTTCGACTCGATGACGGTCTTCGAGAACGTCGCCTTTCCGCTCCGCACCTTCACGCATCAGTCCGAGGCGGCGTTGCGGCAGCGCGTGGACGAATGCCTCGACCTCGTGCACTTGCCCGATGCAGGCGCCAAGAAACCGTCGGAAATCTCGGGCGGAATGCAGAAGCGCGTCGCGCTCGCCCGCGCCATCGCGCTCGAACCGCGCTACGTGCTCTACGACGAGCCCACGAGCGGCCTCGACCCGGAAACGTCTAACACCATCGACGAGCTCATCAAAGACCTCGGCGACCGGATGAACATCACCTCCGTCGTCGTCACGCACGACATGCACTCGGTCTTGCGCGTGGCCGACCGCGTGGCGTTCATCTACGAGGGTCGCCTGCACTGGCAGGGCACGCTCGATGAACTTCACACGAGCGACGACGAAACGCTGATGGCGTTCGTCAAAGCCAACGAATACCAGATCGGCTCTGCCCTTCCCACCGCCTGACCCACCTCGCCCGTGCGCTTTACCCGTGAACTGACCGTCGGCCTGACGCTGCTGGCGACGCTGGCCGTGATCGTGTTCGGCATCCGCTTTTTTCAGGGGCTGCCGCTCTTTTCCGGTTCCTACTCGCTCTATACGCGGCTCGAAATGGCTTCCGGCATCACGCCCGGCAGCGCGGTGCGGCTGCGCGGCGTGACGGTGGGCAGCGTCGAAGACGTGGTGCTCGACAGCCAGAGCGGCCTCGTCCGGCTGGATTTCGATCTGCACGACGGCGTGCAGGTGTACCCCGGCACGGTGGCGTCCATCAGCGGCATCTCGACCTTCGGCAGCGTCACGCTCACGCTCAGCCCCGGCGATCCGTCGCTGCCGCCGCTCGCGCCCGGCTCGGAGGTGCCCGCCGCGCCCGCCACCGACCTGCTCGGCACGCTCACGAGCCGCGTGCCGTCGATCACCGCGCGCACCGATACGCTGCTGTTCCAGGCGGCCCTCGCCACGCAGGCCGTGCAGGCGCTCATCGCCGACCCCAACAGCGACCTGCGCCTCGCCCTCACCGGGCTGCGCCAGACGACGAACGCCCTCAACGCCCTGCTGCGCGCGCAGTCGGCCACGCTCGAGACGACGCTCCAGAACACCGAGGCCCTCACGGGCGACCTGCGCGATTTCACGGCTACCAACCGCGACTCGCTGACGCTGGCCGTCACGCAGGTCAACGCCCTCTTGCGCCGCCTCGACGGCAGCCTGGGGCGCATCGACACCACGGCGCAGTCGTTCGACGCGCTCCTCGCGGGCGTCGAGAACGGCGAGGGCACGCTCGGGATGCTCCTCAACGACTCGACGCTCTACTTCCGCCTCGACACCACCGTAAGCCGCGTGGACAGCCTGCTCCTCGACTTCCAGCGCCACCCCGGCCGCTACCTCAAACACCTCAGCCTGATCGACGTGTTTTGAAAGTGGAACGCGGATCTCGGAACGCGGAAGTGGGAGTGCATCACGGCAGGCGCAATAAATTGCGCCCCTACGATTTCGCGATCCGACCCCGAAATCCGACCTCTGAAACCCCACCTTCCTGATGCTTTACGACGACGCCCTCGCGCTTTTCCACGCATGGACCGAGACGGCCAGCCTGCGGCGGCACGCCTACGCCGTCGAGGCGGCGATGGAGGCGTACGCGCAGCATTTTGGCGAGGACGTGGAGGCCTGGCGCATCGCCGGGCTGCTGCACGACATGGACTACGAGAAGCACCCTTCCACCGACGCGCACCCGTACGTGGGGGTGAAGGAACTCGAACGACTCGGCTACCCCCAGGAGATCCGCGAGGCGATTCTCGGGCACGCCCTGTATACCGGCGTGGCCCGCACGACGCGCATGGCGAAGACGCTGTTCGCCGTCGATGAACTTGCCGGTCTCATCACCGCCGCGGCGCTCGTGCGCCCGACGGGCATCGTGGGCATGACGCCGAAGTCTGTCAAGAAAAAGCTCAAAGACCGGGCCTTCGCCGCCGCCGTCAGCCGCGACGACGTGTACGCAGGCGCGGAGGCGCTGGGCGTGGACTTCGACGCGCACCTCGCCCGCGTCATCGCGGGCATGGAGGCCCGCCGCGACCGCATTTTCGACGAGAACCTCTGATTGATGGAAACCCCTGCCGAAAAATCACGCCTGCGCGAGCTGGGCGCGCTGCTGGCCACCTACGTCAAGCGCCACCTTCCGCAGCGCTCCGAGCGCGCGCACGCCCCCTCCGAGCCGCCGCGCGTCAAAGGTTCGCACGCGGCCCTGCTGGGCGTGCTGCGCGTCATCCCGTGGGTGCTCGGCGCAGCGTTCGCCTTCTCGTTCGTGTGGGACTTCCCCACCCAGACCCTCACCGCTTTCGGGCAGACGATCCCGCTGGCGGGCCTCATCCGCATCCTGTCGGTGAGCGGTTACATCGGGTTTCTGACCAACTGGCTCGCCATCACGATGCTGTTCCACCCGCGCCACCGGCGTCCGCTGCTGGGGCAGGGCCTGATTCCCGCGCAGCGCGAGCGAGTGATCTTCCGGCTGGCGAAGGCCGTCTCGGAAGAACTCATCTCGCCCGAACTCATCAAGCGCAAGATCGAGGAAAGCGGCCTCATTCCGCGCTACCGCACAATGATGCTCGACGTGGCGCGCGGAGTGATCGAAGACCCGGACTTCCGCCGTGACGTGAAGGCCCTCGCCGCCGACTACGCCCGCGAAACGCTGGGATCGCCCGAACTGCGGCAGCGCATCGTGGATTTCACCGTCGAGAAAATCGACTCGTTCGCGGGCAAGGGGCTGGCAGGCGTGGCGCTGCGGACGTACCGGCTGCTGGGCGAGGACGACTTCCAGCGGCGCGTCGAGGAGGCCGTCGCCGCGCTGCCCGAGGCCGTCGATCCGCTGCTCGACGGCTTCGACGCGCGCCTGGATGCACTCCCGGCCCGCCTCGAACAGCACTCGCACGCTGTCGAGGCGTGGGCCACCCGCGCCGTGCTCGACTTCGTCGAGAGCTTCGACATCTACGCGCTCGTCACCGAAAACATGCGGCAGTACGACGAGCAGCAGCTCGAGAACCTGCTCAAGAACACGAGCAACGAGCAGCTCAACTACATCAAGTACCTCGGCGGCATCCTGGGTGCCATCGGCGGCTTCGTGATCTGGCAGCCCGTGCTGTCGCTCGTCGTGCTGGGCGGCACCGTCGCCGTCGTGTTCGGGCTCGACGTGCTGCTGGCGCGGCGCGGCGCGTAGCGGCTGGACCGGCTCATCGGCGAATGCGGCCCCGGTGCTCGTATCTTCCCGCTCCCTGATCCCACCCGCATGGTTGATACCGTAACGTCTCGTCACCCCGGCGCGCACTGGCAGGCGCGGCCCGCGCTCCAGCAGCCCGACTACCCCGACGCCGCCAAGCTGGAGCGTGTGCTTCGCCACCTGTCTACGCTGCCGCCGCTGGTGACGTCGTGGGAGGTGCGCCGCCTTAAAACGCAACTCGCCGAAGCCGCGGCGGGCAAGCGCTTCCTGCTGCAAGGGGGCGACTGCGCCGAGAGTTTTTCGGAATGCACGCCCGACGTCATCACGAACCGGCTCAAGGTGCTCATGCAGATGAGCCTGGTGCTCGTCTACGGCCTGCGTACGCGCGTCATCCGGGCGGGGCGTTTCGCGGGCCAGTACGCCAAGCCGCGTTCGTCGGACCAGGAGGAGCGCGATGGCGTGACGCTGCCTGCCTACCGGGGCGACATCATCAACGGGGCCGCCTTCACACCCGAGTCGCGCACGCCCGACGCCCACCGCATGGTGCGGGCCTACTCGAAGAGCGCGCTCACGCTCAACTTCGTGCGGGCACTGTCGCAGGGCGGCTTCGCCGACCTCCACCACCCCGAGTACTGGGATCTGGCGTTCGTGCAGCACTCGCCCTACGCGGAGACCTACCACCAGATCGTCGCCTCTATCCGCGACGCCATCTCGTTCGTGAGCACGCTGTCGAACGCGCCGCTCTCGGACATGGAGCGGGCCGAGTTCTTCACCTGCCACGAGGCGCTCCACCTTCACTACGAGCAGGCGCTCACGCGTTTCGTCCCCCGCCTGCCCGATCCGTACAACCTCTCGACGCACTTCCCGTGGATCGGGATGCGGACGGCCCAGCCCGACGGCGCGCACATCGAGTACGCCCGCCGCATCGCCAACCCGCTGGCCGTGAAAGTCGGCCCGGCGATGACGACGGACTGGCTGCGCGACCTGCTGCGCCTGCTCAACCCCGAGCACGAGCCGGGCCGCCTGACGCTCATCGCGCGGATGGGCGCTGACCAGGTCGAGAACCACCTGCCACGCCTCGTCGAAACCGTCCGCGCCGAGGGCCACACCGTGCTCTGGGTGTGCGATCCCATGCACGGCAACACCGAGACGACGCCATCAGGTCGTAAAACGCGCCGCTTCGAGAACATCCAGGCCGAGGTCGACCAGTCGATGGAGATCCACGCGAGGCTGGGATCGCGTCTCGGCGGCGTCCACCTCGAACTCACAGGCGAAGACGTGACCGAATGCACCGGCGGCGCGCGCGGCCTCAACGACGACGACCTCGAACGCGCCTACCGATCCGAAGTCGACCCGCGCCTCAACGCCGAGCAGGCGATGGAGATGGTGCTCCACCTCGTCCGCCGACATCAAGCGTTGCACGGGTGATGGATGGCCGGGGATTGTGGAGTGGCGACTGGTACGCACGCGACTCTTTTCCCTTCTCCACCCTCCCCTTCACCATTGCCAGTTTCCCCGTCTTTCATGCACCGCCGCACGTTCCTTCAACAGACCGCCGCTGCCTCGGCCGCGCTTGCGCTCGCTTCCTGCACCCCCACCGTGCTCTCCGACCGACGTTTCATGCCGGGCCGCTTCATGATGATCAACATCAGTGGCCAAGAACTCGACACTGCCACCGCCGACCTCATCCAGGAGTATGGCATCAGGGGCGCGGTGCTGTTCCAGGGAAACATGCGGAGCGAGGCGCAGACGACCGCCCTCGTCTCGACGCTGCGCGGCCTCATCGGGCCTGACGCGCTCATCGGCGTGGATCAGGAGGGCGGCGGCGTCGTCCGCACGCGCACGCTGCCGTTTCCTCCGTCGGCGATGTCGCTCGGCGCCTCCAACGACCCCGCCCTCACGCGGGCCGTCGGGGCCGCCACGGGGCGCGGGCTGCGCTCGATGGGCTTCAACTGGGACTTCGCCCCGTCGCTCGACGTCAACAACAACCCGCTCAACCCCGTCATCGGCGACCGTTCGTTCAGCAGCGACCCCGAGCGCGTCCGCACGCTGGGCATCGCGTGGGCTGAGGGGCTGATGGAGGCGGGCGTCGCCTCGTGCATCAAGCACTTTCCCGGCCACGGCGACACGCAGGTGGACAGCCACTTCGGCCTGCCGACTGTGCCCAAGAGCCGCGCCGAACTCGACGCGCTCGAACTGCTGCCTTTTGCCGGAGCCGTGCAGGCAGGCCTGCCCTGTGTGATGACCTCACACATCGTCTTCCCCGCCCTCGACCCCGAGCACCCCGCCACGCTGTCGCGGCCCATCCTCACCGGACTGCTGCGCGACGAGTGGGGCTACGAGGGCGTCATCGTCACCGACTCGCTCCGGATGCAGGCCATCACAGATGGCTACCCCGGCGGGGTGGCGGCACGCCTCGCGCTCGAAGCGGGCGCGGACATGGTGATGACGCTGGGCAACCTCGACGAGCAGCGCCGCATGGCCGATGTGATCGTGGAGGCGCACGCGCAGGGCACCCTCAGCGACGCGGACTTCGCCACGCGCGACGCCCGCCTCCGCGCCCTCGCCGCCACGTACCCGGTGGATCAGATTCCGTATACCGGCGACGTCCGCGACCGGGATGAAGCCCTGATGGCGACGGCCTGGGAGCGGGGCCTGACTGCTTACCGCGACCCCTCCCCCATCGCCCCGGGCTCCCCCGTCACGCTCGTCGTGCCCGAGTCTGCCGTCGGCGGCGGCGCGAGCGACCCGGGCATGAGCGGCTCGGTGCTCGTCGCCCGGATGAGCGCGCTCTACGACCTGCGCGCCGTGGCCTACGACACCGCCGACCCCCTCGCCGCTGAGGCGTCGTTCGAGAAATTTCACCGGCCCGGTACACCCGTCGTCTTTGCCACCACGTCGCGCCACCGGCTGCCGGAGAACGCGCAGGCGCTGGCGGCCCTCGTCAGGCCCACGCTGCACCTCGCGCTGTGGAATCCCTACGCCGTGCTCGACGTGCCCGCGCCCGCGCTCGTCACCTATGGCTTCCGCCCTCCTGCCCTCGACGCGGTCGAAGCGTGGCTAAAAGGTAACATTCGCGCAACGAGCCCGCTTCCCGTCGACCTCGGGGTGTCCTGACGCGCGCGCGCGAAAGCCCGTCGATTAGCTTTCTCCTCTCCCTCTGAAGTTCTACCTCATCGAGTTCTATGCCGCACTCTGCTGCCCAACCGTATCGCCTTCTCATCGTCGACGACGACCCGGACGTGGGCGAGGCGCTCCAGTCGTTTTTCGACACCCACGAGTATGAAACCACGCTGATCGCCGATGGAGAAGAAGCTCTCCGCTTGATCAAGGAGCGCCCGCGTGACTTCGATGCCGTGCTGCTCGACGTGTCTTTGCCCGGCAAGAGCGGCTTCGAGGTGCTCGAAGACGCACAGGAGATGGGCTTCGACGCGCCCATCATGATGCTCACCGGGCGCGGCGAACAGGAAGCGGTGCTGACAGGCTTCGGCCTCGGCGCGGACGACTACATCGTCAAGCCTTTCAACCCCGACGAGTTGCTCGCCCGCGTGCGCGCCGTGCTCCAGCGCACCCAGCCGCCCGACCGTGCGCCAATGGAGATCTACGAAATCGGCGACGTGACGATCAACTTCAGCACCCACGAGGCCGAGCAGAACGGCGAACCCGTCGCGTTCACGGCGCTGGAGTTCGACATCCTGCGCTACCTGATCCTCAACCGCGGCAAAACCGTCACGCGCCGCCAGCTTCTCACCGACGTGTGGGGCATCGAGCAGGACATCGTCACCCGCACCATCGACCGGCACATGGCGTCGGTGCGAAAGAAGATCGAGCCTGACCCGGCCACGCCCACGTACATCGAAACGGTCTACGGCATCGGCTACCGCTTCAAGGGCTGAGACGGCCGAGCTTATACCACAGATATCGGGAACGGGGACAGCGCCGCACAGGCCTGTCCCCGTTCTCCGTTCTCATCCTTCCCGCTTTACCCGCACACTCAGCGGCGGCAGGCCGTCGATGGTAGCTTCGAGGTGATCGCCCACCTGCACCGGCCCGACCCCTTCGGGCGTACCGGTGTAGATGAGGTCGCCGGGGCGGAGTGTAAAGATGGTGGAGCAGTACGCGACAAGCTCGGCGACGGAGAAGATCATGTCCGCCGTGCGGCCTTGCTGCCGGACGTCGCCGTTGACACGCAGCGTGACAGTGAGTGCCTGCGGGTCCGGGATGGACGCTATCGGCGCGATCTCGCCCAGCGGTGCAAACGTGTCGAAGCCCTTGGCCACCGTCCACGGCAGGCCCTTCTTCTTGGCCTCGGCCTGCACGTCGCGTGCCGTCATGTCGAGCCCGACGGCGTAGCCATCGACGTATTGGAGGGCCTGCTCGGCGGAAATGTTCTTGCCGCCCCGCCCGATGGCGACGACGAGTTCGACCTCGTGATGCACGTCCTGCGACTGCGGCGGCAGCACCACGCGGCCTCCGTTGCCGACGAGGGCCGACGAAGGTTTTAAGAAAAGAATGGGCGTTTCCGGCGCTTCGCTGCCCATCTCGCGGGCGTGAAGGGCGTAATTGCGCCCGATGCACAGGATTTTACCGGGGACGAGCGTGTGGCGGCTCGTGGGCAGCGTGATATCCAAAGTGTGGGGTCCTCACCGGGTTGAACAGAACGGGGCGCGGCTCGTATTTTGGCAGACTCTGCGCGTTGCAGAGGCGGCTATTCACTCTCGCGGCGGTATCGAACCCGGCGCGCCCAAGCAGAGCTTTTCAATGTACGCGATTGTCGAAATCGGGGGCAAGCAGTTCAAGGTCGAGCCCCAGGCCAAACTTTACGTCCCCCGCCAGCAGGCCGAGGTGGACGACACGCTCACCTTCGACAAGGTGCTCCTCGTCGGCGGCGACGACATCACCGTCGGGGCCCCCACCATCGACGGGGCCTCCGTCGCGGCGACGGTGCTCGCCCATGTCAAGAGCGACAAGATCACCGTCTTCAAGAAAAAGCGCCGCAAGCGGTACCGCGTCACGCGTGGCCACCGGCAGGATTACACGCAGATCCAGATCGGCGACATTTCGATGAACTGATGGGGGTTGGAGGCTGGAGATTGGATCTCCCCTCCAACCTGCCCTTCCAAAACTCCAAGAACGATGGCACATAAGAAAGGCGTAGGTTCTACCAAGAACGGACGCGACTCCAACCCGAAGATGCTGGGCGTCAAAGCCTACGGCGGCGAGACCATTCACGCGGGCTCGATCATCGTCCGGCAGCGCGGTACCAAGCACCACCCCGGCACGAACGTGGGCCGTGGCGGCGACGACACGCTCTTCGCCAAGGCCACCGGCACGGTGCGCTTCGCGAAAGGCCGCAACAACCGCAGCTTCGTCCACATCGACCCCGTCGATGCGTGAGCGTTTTCGCTCTCTACTTTAAACGCCTCTGCGCTTTCGGGTGCAGGGGCGTTTTTCTGTTGGAAGTTGGCGGTTCGAGGTTGGAGATTGGAAGGGCCCTGCTTCTCCAACTTACAGCCTCCTCATGCTCCGCAACGCCTTCTTCCACCCCGCCCCGCCTGCCGTCGAGTTGCGCGCGTTTACGCACGGGCTGATGCCGAAGACCGTCCCGGCGATGATGGAGGCGTTCGTGGACGACTGGCGGGCACGCGGCGTCGATGCGTGGAACGAGGTACCGAACCATTGGCGGCCCGGCTCGAATGAGAAAGTCGGCTGGTGGACGCTGCCCGCGTACCTCGGCGATGCATTCGTTGCACCGATGCTGAACGCGCCACCGGGCAGCGTCATCATGCAGCCGAGTGTGCATTGGACGGTGCAGGCGCTGCTTTCGGCCCCGGAGGTGTGGGCGTGTGGGCGGCACGTCGTCACCACGGCGGGTGCGTTCCCCTCCGTGCTCCACAACGTGCAGCGGTGGGATGAGGGGCTGAACCTCGATGTCGCCGTCGTGGAGAACGGTCCAGGCGACCTCATCGATGAAGACGCGCTGCTGTCGGCCGTCCGGTCCGACACGGCGCTGGTGGTGGTGTCGCACGTCGGCTTCACGACGGGCGAGAAGCTGACGGATGGGTTCGTGCGTCGCCTCGCCGCGCGCGTCCACGAGGGCGGCGGGCTGCTCGCGCTCGACGGCTACCACGCCTCGGCGCAGATGCCGCTTGACGTGCAGGCGCTGGACGTGGACGTGTACATGGGCGGGCTGCTGAAGGAAGGCTGTGGCTCATCCGGCAACACGTTCGTGTACCTCCGCCCTGGCCTCGACCTCACGCCGCGCCTGACGGGCTGGTTCGGCGACGCCGATCCGTTCGGCTTCGAGGCCGCACCCGCTCCGCACCCCGACGTGCGCCGCCGCTTTCTGGGCGGCACCACGGCCATCGCCCCGCTCTACCACAGCGTCGAGGGGCTGCGCGTGCTGCTCGATGCCGGTCTGGACAACGTCGCCGCGCACATCCGCGCGCTCACCGGCGACGCCCTCATGCTGGCCGAAACGCACGGCATCCCCGTCGTGACGCCCCTTGACGCCGAGCGGCGGGCCGCGATGCTGGTGCTGGCCGTGCCCGACGCTTTCCGCATCGCCGAGTACCTGAAGACGAGGCAGATCTACGTGGACAGCCGCCAGGATCGGGTGCTGCGCCTCGCCCCGTTCGTGTGGAACACGTCGGACGACGTCGAGCGGTTTTTCCACGCCCTCGTGGACGCGCTACGCACCGGCGCCTACCTCTCTCTCCCCCTCCACCGCTCCGGCCCCGTCACCTGAAGGGCGCGGATCGACGGCGTAGAAGGCCGACAGCGCCTCGAACAACTCCGCGTGCTGGCGGGCCATGATGTCCGGGCGCTCGAAAAACGCCTCGGTCGCACACGCGAAGAACTCGGCGTGGTTGGTGGCCGCGTAGCGCCGCAGCATCGACCGCCCGATTTTGATGCGCTGGATTTCGCGTTTGACGAGCGCCGACCACGCCTGCGCCGAGCGCCTGTCCATGAGCGACGGTGCCCCGTCGACGTCGTTGTCGGCGAAATCGAGCAGGTGGGCGAGTTCGTGGAGCACGACGTTGTTGCCGTTGCGGTATTCCCAGCTCGCCTCGACGGCGGGTGCGGAGAAGATGACCGGCCCCTGCGGATGCGCCATCCCGTCGAAATCGCCCTCGTTGTCGTCGAAATAGTCGGCGTCGAAGTGGCCGGGGTAGAACAGGAACGTGCGCCGCGTGGACAGCGCCCAGTCGGGGCGTCCGTGGAGCAGCGTCGCTGCACCTGCGGCCACCATGAGGGTGAGCGCCTCCGTCGCCTCGACGCCCCGCACGCCCTCGAAGCGCTGCTCGGCCCTGAACATCTGCACATCGCGCTCGAAACGCCGCCGGTGGCGGGGCGTGGCGTCGGCGTAGAGCGGTACGTGCGCAGCCAGCCACGCGCGTTCGGCCTCGGGCAAGTGGTGCTGCACCGCCAGCGCCCGCCGCCGCGCGTCGCGCAGCAGGTAGAGCGCCACGAGCGCCGCCACGAGCACGCCCCACCACGGCGACGCGCCCAACCGCCATGACAGCAGCGCGCCCATGCTGCCCGCCACGAGGGCCAGGCACACGGCGAACACGAGAGAAGAACGTGAGAGGACGCGCACGGGGGTGATGGGGAATGGAGGAGGGAAGATGGGGATGTTTTCGAGTGCGCGAAAGCCGAAAGCGCCGCCGCCCTCCCCGATCGCCATGCCGAACGAAGCCACGGCCTCGTGCTGCTCGGTGGCCCGAAAAAGCGACAGTGGCAACAGGCCCCTCCGACTCGCTCTGCTCGCTCAGGGTGACGGTCCGAAAAGGAAAAAAGCGTGGAAACCTCGCTTTCCCTGACCAACAACCAACTTATCCACAGCCCTTTGCTGACGGCGTGGGGTGCCGATAAACGGACGGATGCCTTCCAGCACTCCCCCTTCACCTTTCCCCCGCCCCCATGGCCACGCCCCTCCAGACCCTCGTCGAAGCCTATTTCGCCGATCCTACTGAGCGCAACCGCTCTGCCATCATCGGCGAAGGCGTTCATCTGGTGCGTAGCCTCGTCGGGCGCACGAGCGTGCCGAAAAACCCGCTGGCCTCGAAAGAAGACCTGGAGAGCGTGGGCCTCATCGGGCTGTTGCAGGCGCTGGAACAGTACGACGTCACGCGCGGCACGCCCTTCGCCACGTTCGCGTACGGGCGCATCCGCGGCGCGCTCATCGATTACCTGCGGTCTATCGACCCGCTCTCGCGCGACCAGCGACGCCGCCTCGCCGAAGTCCAGGCCGGGCGCGAGATCCTGCGCCAGACGATGGGCGGCGAGCCGTCCGACGAGGACGTGGCCGACTACCTCGGACTTGGCGAATCGGAATACCACGAGCTGCTGGCACAGGCCCAGCGCCGCTTCGCGCTGTCGCTGCACAGCATCCTCTACGAAGACGCCGAGTTGACGCTCATCGACCTCATCGCCGACGACGAGGCCGAGGCACACTTCGAGCAGATCGAGTTCAACTCGATGGTAGACTACGTGCAGGGCATGATCAAGACGATCCCCGAACGCGAGCAGCGCATCCTGGCGCTCTACTACCACGAGAACCTGACGCTGCGTGAGATCGCCGAACTCCTCAGCCTCACCGAGGCCCGCATCTCGCAGATCCTGGGCAAGACGCTGCTCAACCTCCGCACCCGGCTGCACGAAGTACGCGCGAAGGCGGCGTGATGGGATTGGTGACTGGTTTATTGAGGATTCGCCTCGTTGTTTTCCTACCAGTCCCCCTTCCCCGGTCATCCCTTTCCCCTGCCAAAATCCACAATAAGGGACGGCCCTGCGCCGTATATTTCCCTGCTATTGGCCCCGCGAGGGGCGCTCCGCAGATGGCCCCGAAAACGGCGTCTGCGGAGCGATTTTGTTTCTGTCTTTCTCTGAAATCAGCCAGCCTCCGAGGTCACCTATGGGTGTGATGAACAAACTCCGGGACAACACCGGCGTCATTTTGTGGATTCTCGTCATCGCGTTCGGCGTCATCTTCATGCTCCAGGACACGAACATGTTCGACGCGCTCAGTAACAACCGCGCGCTCAACGTGATCACGGTCGATGGCGAGGGCATCACCCAGCAGGAGTACCAGGCGCGCGTCGAGGGGATGCGCTCGCAGATTTCGCAGCAAAACCCGGATGCCGGTCCGCAGGAGTTCGACGCCGCCGACGAGCAGGCGTACGAATCGCTCATCAGCGAGCGCCTCGCCGAGCGCGAGATGGAGCGCCTCGGGCTGGGCGTGACCGACGAGGAAGTCCGGCAGTTGTTCATCGGCCCCGACCCCCACCCCATCGTCAAGGCGTATTTCCCCGACGGGCAGGGCGGCGTGGACCGGGCGCAGCTTCAGGCCGTCATCGAGGCTCCCGAGTACGAGGAGCAGCTCAAGCAGCTCGAGGACTACATCCGCAGCGAGCGCCGCCAGACCAAGCTCCAGAAGCTCATCGAGTCGATGGCGCGCGTCTCGGATGCCGAGGTCGAAGCCGAGTACCGCCGCCGCAGCCGCACGGTCAACGCCGACGTGGTGGGCCTGCGCTACGCCTCTATCCCGGACGCCGACGTGACGGTTTCCGACGGCGACCTGAAAGCGTACTACGACGCGCACCGCGACGACTACGCGCGGGAGAAGACGCTCGACCTCAGCATCGTGTCGGTCACCAAGCAGGCCACCGCCGCCGACACCGCTGCCGTGCAGAAAGAGCTCGACCGCATCAAGCCGAGCTTCGTGCAGACCCAGAACGACTCGACGTTCCTCGCCGACCAGGGCTCGGAGGAGCCGTACAGTGGCGGCTTCAAGAGCCCGAGCGAACTGCCTCCGGCGGTCGCCTCGGCAGTGCTGCCCAACCCGCAGGTGGGCCAGGTCGTCGGGCCGGTGATCGACAACGGCGTCGCCTACCTCATCAAGGTGCGCGGCGCGCGGGAGGGCACGGAAACCTACGCCCGCGCCCGTCACATCCTGATCTCGGCACCCGAAGACGACGCAAACGCCGTCGCCGCGGCGCGCACGCGCATCAACGAATTGAAGACGCAGATCGAGAACGGCGCGTCATTCGAGGCGCTCGCCCGCCAGGTGTCGCAGGACCCGGGCAGTGGCCAGCAGGGCGGCGACCTCGGCTGGTTCGAGCGCGGCGCGATGGTGGGGCCGTTCGACGAGGCCGCGTTCAACAACCCCGTCGGCGCGCTCGTCGGGCCGGTGCAGACGCGCTTCGGCCTCCACCTGATCGAGGTCACGGGCAAGACCAGCCAGGAACTCGACGTGGTCACGTTCGCCACGCCCATCCGTGCTGACCGCTCGACGCTCGAGAAAGCGCGCAACACGCTCGACGACTTCCGCTACTTCGTCGTCGAGGAAGGCACCCTCGACCAGCTTGAAGCCAAAGCGCAGGACGACGGGCTGGGCTACGAGACGCAGACGGTCGAGATCGAGCAGCAGGTCTACCCCGGCATCGGGCGCAGCAGCGCCGTCCGCCGCTTTCTTCAGAACGCCGACGAGGGCGACTTGAGCGACATCATCGAACTCAACGACCGCTACGTGATGCTCTACGTGCGCGGCGTGACGCCCGAGGGCTTCCGTCCCCTCGACGAGGTGCGCGAGGAAGTCCGCACCCTGGCGACGAAAGAGAAGAAGAAGGCCATCGCCGTGCAGCGGTTGCGCGAGGGGCTGTCGCAGGGCTTCGACGGGCTGGCCGCGCGCGTCAACGGCACGCAGGCCTCGATGTCGAGCAGCGGGCAGAACATGTTCGTGACCGGCTTCGGCCCGCAGCCGCGCCTCGCCGGCGCCGTCGCCGCGACGCCGCAGGGCCAGACGACGCGCGTGGTGGAAAGCCAGGACGCCGCCTTCGTGGCCCGTGTCACGAGCGTCACCGAGGGCGCGCCCCTCGCCGATGAGCAGCGCAGCGCCATCCGCAACGAACTGCTCTCGCAGCGCCGCGCCCGCATCCTCGCGCAGTTCCTCCAAGGTCTGCGTGACAACGCCGAGATCCGCGACAACCGCGCCAGCCTCGACAGTTGACAGCGGTTTGACGTAGCACAGCAAACCCCGAGGGCCTACCAGCCTTCGGGGTTTTTGCGTGTTATCCGCCCCACTCGACGGTGCCGCGGAACGTCACTTCGGCGGGTCCGGCGAGCGTGAGGTTTTCGACCTCGGCATCGCCCGTGCGCGTCGCGCCGACGGTCAGCGTGCCACCCGGCATGTGGACTTCTACGGGAAATCCGTCCACGCGATGCTCGAAGACGGCGACGAGGGCGGAGGCCAGCGCGCCCGTGCCGCATGCCCGCGTCTCGGCTTCGACGCCTTTCTCGAACGTCCGTACGCGCAGACGAGGCGGACCGGATGCCTGCACCTGAACGAAGTTGACGTTGGCTCCCGCAGGCGCGAGTTGGGCGCTGTGGCGCAGGCGGAGTCCTTCCTCGGCCACCGGCGCGTTCTCGACACTTTCGCAGAACACGACGGCGTGCTCGGTGCCTGTCCAGATGAAGCGCGCGTCCTCGCCGTCGAGCCCCCGGAAACCGCGTGGCGGCGGGACGTGCAGCGTGACGTCGGCCTCCACGTCTTCGGGCACCTCGGCGCGGTACGTTCCAGCATCGGTATCGAAGACGAGCGGATCTCCCTCGATACCCGCGAGGCGGGCGTAGCGGGCGAGGCACCGCGCCCCGTTGCCGCACATCGACCCGCGCGAGCCGTCGGCGTTGTGGTAGTGCATCCGGTAGTGGTGCGTTGCCTCGTCGGCGGGGGCGTCGAGGGCCAGCAGGCCATCGGCCCCGATGCCCTCGTGGCGGCGGCACAGCGTTCGGGCCAGCCGCGTAAACTCGGCAGGCGTGAAGGCATAAAAACGGTTGTCGACGACGACGAAGTCGTTGCCTGCGCCGTTCATCTTCGTAAACTCAACGATCAGTTTCCGTTTCACCCGTGTACTCGTACGTGGTTAATCAGACAGGCTTTTGGCAGAGAAACGCATCCTCATCGAGAACGCCGAACCGCTCCTCCTCTTCGGCTTCAACGACGTCTACCTCCGGAAGATCGAGGAGGCGTTTCCGCAGACGCAGATCACCGCGCGCGGCAACCAGGTGTACCTGCGCGGCGAGCCTGACCGGATCGCGCGCATCGAGCAGGTGCTGGATGAACTCATCCTGCTGCTCAACCGCAACAGCAACCTGACCGAGAACGACGTCGAGACCGTGCTCGCGCTCACGAGCGTCGGCGGCGGGCTGGGCACGTCGACCCTCGGCTCGCGCGACGTGATCCTGTTCACGCCCGGCGGCGGCATGGTGAAGGCCAAAACGCCCGGCCAGACCAAGCTCGTCGAGGAAGCGCGGCAGAACGACATCGTCTTCGCGGTAGGCCCAGCTGGAACCGGGAAGACGTATACCGCGGTTGCCTTGGCTGTGGCGGCACTCAAATCGCGGCAGGCCAAGAAGATCGTGCTCTCGCGCCCCGCTGTCGAGGCGGGGGAACGGCTGGGCTTTCTGCCGGGCGACCTGAAAGAGAAGATCGACCCGTACCTGCGCCCGCTCTACGACGCGCTCGAAGACATGATGCCGCCCGAGAAGCTGCGCGCCGCGCTCGACCAGAACGCCGTCGAGATCGTCCCGCTGGCCTTTATGAGGGGCCGTACGCTCAACTCCGCGTTCGTCATCCTCGACGAGGCGCAGAATGCGACGGCGCAGCAGATGAAGATGTTCTTGACGCGCCTCGGCGTCAACAGCCGCGCCATCATCACCGGCGACGTGACGCAGACCGACCTGCCCGCCCGCGAGATGAGCGGCCTCGTGCAGGCCCGCAGCATCCTCGAAGGCATCGAAGGCATCGGCTTCGTGGACTTCGACAAGCGCGACGTCGTGCGGCACCGGCTCGTGAAAGAGATCATCGAGGCGTACGAGAAGGTAGAGCCGTCTAACGGCAACTCCCGCGCCTGATCTCGCTGATCAGAAGCTGGCGTTTTCCGGCATTTCCACCCTTCCATTCCCGCCATGCTCGACCGTCGTGCATTCGTCGAACGCATGGGCCTGCTCACCCTCGGAGCCGCCCTGCCGCCGTTCTCGCCCCGCCCAGCCGACGCCCTCGGCCCCGCGCCAGACGAAGCGCCGACGGTGGACGACATCGCCGGGGCCGAAAAAGTCGCGGGCGTGTCGTTCCGGCCCGAGCAGCGCGAGATGCTGGTGGAGGATGTCGAGGAGGCACTCGAAGGCTACGAGGCGCTTCGAGCACTCGAAATCCCCAACAGCGTCGCCCCGGCGGTGCGGTTCGATCCGTTCGCAGGCGGCATCCGCCCGGCGCGCTCCGAGATGGACACGGCGGGGCGCGCGCCTGAACTGTGGATCCCGGACGCCTCGCGTCCTGCCGCAGACGCCGACCTCGCCTTCGCGGGTGTCGCCACGCTGGCGAACCTGCTGAAAACGCGGCAGGTGACGAGCGTGGAACTGACGCGCCTGTTCCTCGACCGCCTCGAACGCTACAATCCCGCAACTCGAAGCCGTCGTGACGCTCATGCCCGAGCGCGCAATGGCCGAGGCGGAGCAGGCGGACCGGGAGATCGCCGAAGGGCGGTGGCGTGGGCCGCTGCACGGAGTCCCCTACGGCGCGAAAGACCTGCTGGCCGCGCGCGGTGCGAAGACGACGTGGGGCGCGATGCCCTACCGCGATCAGGTCATCGACGCGGACGCGGCGGTCGTCGAGAAGCTGCGCGAGGCCGGGGCGGTGCTCGTCGCCAAGCTGACGCTGGGCGCGCTCGCGTGGGGCGACGTGTGGTTCGGCGGCACCACGCGCAACCCGTGGAACGTCGAGCAGGGCAGCAGCGGCTCCTCGGCGGGGCCGGGGGCGGCGGTTGCAGCGGGACTGGTGCCGTTCGCCATCGGCAGCGAGACGCTCGGCTCCATCGTCTCGCCTTCGACGCGCACCGGCGTCACGGGCCTGCGCCCCACCTACGGGCGCGTCAGCCGCAGCGGCGCGATGGCGCTGTCGTGGACGATGGACAAGCTCGGCCCCATGGCGCGCTCCGCGCTCGACTGCGCGCTCGTCTTCGACGCCATCCACGGAGCCGACGAGGGTGACGCATCGGCGCGGTCGGTGCCATTCGCGTTCAATCCGGACTTCCCCCTTTCGCGCCTGCGGATCGGCTATTTCGCCAACCTGTTCGACGCCGATTACAGCGGGCGCGACGCCGACAACGCCGCGCTCGACGCACTGCGCGGCACAGGCGCCAATCTGCGACCCGTCACGCTCGAAACGGATCTACCCGTCGGCACGCTCACCTCGATGCTGTCGGTGGAAGCAGCGGCGGCCTTCAGCGACCTCACGCTTTCCAACCGCGCCGACGAGCTCGTGCGGCAGACGCGCAATGCGTGGCCGCACGTCTTCCGCGCCGCGCGCCTGGTGCCCGCCGTCGAGTACCTCCAGATGGCGCGGGCGCGAACGCTGCTCATGCAGCAAATGGCGTCGGTGTTCGCGGACTACGACGTCATCGTGTCGCCGTCGTTCAGTGGCAACATCCTGGGCATCACCAACCTCACGGGCCATCCCTGCGTGGTGCTGCCGAATGCCTTCAACCCCGTCGAAAACCAGCCTGACCGCCGCAATCCAGGCAGCCTCTCGTTCATCGGCGCGCTCGACCAGGACGCGGCGGCGCTGCGTGTGGCGCATGCTTTCCAGCAAGCCACGGACTTCCACCAGCAGCGCCCGCCTGTGGGAGGTTGAAAGTGCGGAACGGGGATTTCGGAATGCGGAACGGGCGGATGCCAGATGGGGAACAGACGGCCAGATGCTCCCTCCTTTCTACCTCCTCGTTTCCCCCTTCACCCGACCGTGTCTTCCTCCACGCGGCGGAAGATGCCGCGCACGACGCGCTCGACGGGGTCTATGCGCGGCGCTTCGGAACGTTCGAAGCGGGCGCGGGCGAGCAGGCTCTCGACCGCTTTCAGTGGCGTCGCGGGATCGGCAGTGAGGTAGAGCCAGCCGCCGGGCGCGAGCACGCGCCGCCACTCGGCCAGCAGGTCGAGCTGTTCGGCGAGCGAGCAGCCGTCGAGTACCCGGTCGGCAACGACCCAGTCGAAAGCGTCGTCGGGGAAAGGCAGGTGCGCGGCGTCAGCATCGGCGAGGTGCGCGGAAAGACCCTCGGCGTCCAGCGTGCCGCGCAGCACGTCGAGGCGAGCGGCGTCGCAGTCGGTTGCCGTCACCGAGAAGCCGAGTTGGGCGAGCGGCACCACGCGCGCGCCGCTTCCGCAGTCCACGTCGAGCACCTTCGTGGTGGGCGCGACGGAGGCGAGTGTGCGGAGCAGGTGCTCAGAGGCGCGCATCACGCGGCGCCACCGTGGGCGGCGCAGGCAGCGGCACCAGCACCCCGTCGCCGGGCACGTCGCCCAAACGGATGTGGTTACCAATATTCTCGACGAGCGCCTGGAGAAAGAGGGCGTTGCAGTTGAGTGCCGCCGAGATCTCGTACTGCTGGAGGCCCAGCGCCTCGGCGTGCGCGCGCAGCACCACGTCCAGTTCGTAGGCCGTCTCCATGGTGTCCGTCGTGAAGCCGACGGGGACGACGACCACGCCGGTACAGCCTGACGCCGCGATTGTCTCGAACACCTCTAGCAGACTCGGCGACGGCTGGCGGCTCAGGCCCCAATTCTGCACATACGCGTAATGGCACAGTCGGCTTTCCACGCGCTGGTGCCGGAGCGTATCGACGAGCGGGGCGAGAGGGGTGCGCTCGGGCGTGCCGTCGGGCGAGTCGAGGGCCGAAGCAGGGTGCAGCGCGAAGACGAGTTGCACGTCGGCACGCAACGCACGCGGGAAGCGCTGCAAGGTCTCATCCAGCCGGTCGCTGAGGGCCTGCACGTACGCCGGCGAGTGCGCATACTCCCACACGACGGTCGTGGGCACGTGCTCGTACTCCGCCTCGCGCGCGGCAGCACGCCACGCCTTCACGCACGTCTCCGTCATCGCCGTCAGGCACACCGGCGCAGTAGGCACCAGCACCACGCGCGTCACCCCGTCCGTCCGCATCTTCGCAATCGCCGACGCCGCGCCGCCTGTTCCGTAGCGGTTGGCGGTGTAGACGCGCAGTGTGAAGCCGTGGCGGGGATCGGCCTGGCGCTTGAACTCCTGTTCGAGGGCCCGCGCCTGGTCGCGCAAGAGACGCAGATCCGGTGCCGCGCCGCCAATGGATTTGAGTGATCCCGCTAGGCCCTCGGCGCGCCGGTGGGCCAGAAAACGCGCCACCCGTTTCCGCAGCACCAGCGGCAGCCAGCCGAGCCGCACGCGCAGCGGGTCCATCAGTACCTCGTAGAGGTAGGCTTCGATCTCATCTGCTGAGGCCGGGCCGCCCAGCCCGAACAGCACCACGCCAACGACATCGCCCTCGCCGACGAGCACCCGCGAATCTGCGCGGAGGGGCGCTTCACCACGAGAGGACTCTTTCGACGACGAACCAGACGTCATGTACCGAACGGCTCTAAAGGTGAGGGAAAGTGAGACGGGAAAGCCTCATCAATAAAAGAAAACACCATGCCCGCCGGGTTGAAGTTTGCATGACCGGCCTGCATTTCGCCCGCCCTTCACGAGACTCCAACTTCCTGATATTTCAGAGGATACGAACCCTCCTTGTGGCTATCCGATGGCTGGTAGGCGCGTGTTCGTCGTTATCGACACGACCGGCCATTACACAAGACACCCCGCGCCCTCTTCACGTAACGTGATGGGCGCGGGGTGCGTGCGAACGTCGCCGAACGTCAGGCCGTCTGGCGGGCTTCGAGGGCCGCCGGTGCGCCGTCGCCGCTGCTCACGTAGCCGTCGCCGGGGAACTGCTTCACGTGCTCGACGGGCAGCGTCATGCCCATCCCCCGCGCCACGGGCGACGACTCGTGGATGGCGTAGTCGGCGTTCGGGAGCGTGTCCATGTAGGCAAAGGCCGCACGCGCCGCCGGGTGCATCGTGGCGTCGGCGTTGTCGCGGAGTTCGCCGATGTTGGCGTGGATCTGATCCTCGAACAGGTCGAAGACGTGCGCGAAGGCGGCGCGGTCGCGGGCGTAGGCCGGGCCACTCTCGCCCTTGCGGATCTGGCTGTCCATCTTCGAGAGCGACGCCGCGAGCGCGAAGAGCAGTACGGCATTGTCGGCCACGCGGGCCTGCTGCACCTGCCGCGTCACGATGGCCTCGCGCTCCCACTTGCTCACCATCTTGAAGCTGTGCGAGTGAAGCTGGACGAGCTTCGAGAGGCGCTGCGCAAACAGCCGCAGGCTGGCGTGGACGCCGTCGATCTCGGGCGCGGACGGCTTGAGGCCGAGGAAGAGTTGCAGGCCCAGCGGGATGGCGCGCTGCACGATCTGCGGGTTGAGTCCGTTGCGGACGAGCCGCTGCACGTTTTCGCCCGTCGTCTGGTCGGCGTCCCACGCGAGCGCTTCCTGCACGCCGATCATCTGCTCGGCGAGTTGCTTGCCGCCGTAGGCGAACACGAATGACTGCATCACCTCGTTCGAACCCTCGACGATGCGGTGGATGCGGTTGTCGCGCCAGAGGCGCTCGAACTCGTTTTCGGTCACGTACCCTTCACCGCCCATGATCTGCATGGCGTCGTCGATGACTTCCCAGCCGAAGTGCGAGCAGAAAACCTTCGTGACCGCCGTTTCGACCATGATGTCGCTGTCGTGGCGGTCGAGCATCCCCGTCATCATGTAGAGCATGGCGTCCATCGCATAGGTGTACGCCGCCATGCGCGCCACGCGCTGCTGCACGGCCTCGAATTCAGCCAGCGCGCGGTCGAACTGGTAGCGCGTCTGTACCCACTTGGTGCCCTGCTCGAAGGCCCGCTTGGCCGCCCCACTCACGCCCGCCGACAGCGTGCAGCGTCCGTAGTTGAGGCACGTCAGCGCGACGTTGAGGCCCTTGCCTTCTTTGTGGAGCAGGTTCTGCTTCGGCACCTTCACGTCGGTGAAGCGGATGCGCGCCTGCCACGTGCCCCGGATGCCGGTCTTCGAGCGGTTTTTCTCAAAAATGTCGATGCCGTCCATGTCGGGCGTGCAGATGAGCGCCGTCACGCCCTCCTTCGTCTTGCCCGTCTTGGGATCACGCACCTGCTGCTTCGCCATCACGGTGAACATGCCCGAGAGCGCGCCACTCGTCGACCATTTCTTCTCGCCGTTGAGGATGTAGCACTGCTCCTTCTCGTTCCACTCGCAGCGCGTCTCCTGCCCTGCCGCGTCGGAGCCCACCTGCGGCTCGCTCAGGCAGAAGGCCGACAGGTACTCGCGGGCGACCTTTGGCAGAAACCGCTTCTTCTGCTCCTCCGTGCCGAAGAGCATGATAGCCTTGCAGCCAATCGACTGGTGCGCCGAGACGACGACAGACGACGAGCCGCAGTAGCGGCCCAGCATTTCGAGCACGCGGTTGTAGCTCGTCACGCCCAGCCCCAGCCCGCCGTACTGCTCGGGCACCGTCATGCCCATCACGCCCATGTCGAACAAGCGGTCGAAGACCCACTGCGGGATGTATTCCTCCTGGTCGATCTCGACCGACGGGTGCTCGTTTTTGAGATACGCTTCGAGTTCTTCCAGCAGCGCGTCGCACTTGGCGCGTTCCTCCTTGCTCTCGTGCGGGTACGGGAGGACGAGATCGGAGCGGAAGCGCCCCCAGAACAGGTTCTTGACGAACCCCATCTGCGAGGGCTCCGGCCCCATCATGGTCTCGATGTCGGCGATCATCTTCTGATCCTGGGCCGATACATTCTTGAGTTTGCTGAGGTCAACGGTCGACATATATACGCGTAATGAAGAACAAAGGGCGGAAGCTGAAAGCGCTTCCAGCGGACAGATTTCCGAACACGCCCCTGAAAAGGTGGGTTCCTCTGTCCGGTTGCCCACACGCCCGCACAAGCGCCTTCCGTAGTTTCTCCACCCGCTTTTCGCTTCCTGACATGTCCCTCTCTTTTCTCGACCGCCTCGACGCCGCCACCTCGCACAGCGGCGGCTGCCTGTGTGTGGGCCTCGACCCGGACGCCGCCAGGCTCCCGAAGCCGCTGCGCGACCGTCCCGTGCTCGATGCGTTCGCCTCTTTCAACGACGCCATCGTCCGGGCGACGGGAAGCTTGGCGGCCGCCTTCAAGCTCAACGCGGCGTTCTACGAGGCGTACGGACGCGCGGGCTTCGACGTGCTCTACGAAACCGTCGCCCGCATCCGCGAGCACGCGCCGCACGCGCTCGTCATCGCCGACAGCAAGCGGGGCGATATTGGCAACACGGCGCGGTTTTACGCGCGCGCCGCCTTCGACGACCTCGGAGCCGACGCCATCACGGTGGCTCCGTACATGGGGCGCGACAGCGTGCTGCCGTTTCTGGAGGCGCCGGGGCGCTGCGCCTTCGTCCTCGCCCGCACCTCGAACCCCGGCGCTGCCGACTTCCAGCACCGCGTGTGCGACGGCGAGCCGCTGTACCGCACGGTCGTCCGCCACGTCGCCGCGTGGGACGCCGAGAGCTCGGGGACGGCGGGGCTGGTGGTGGGCGCGACGGACGAAACGGCGCTGCGCGACGTGCGGCGTCTCGCGCCCCATCTGCCGCTGCTCATTCCCGGCGTGGGCACTCAGGGCGGTGACGCGCAGACCGTGATGGCCGCTGCCGGTGCCGATGGTGCCCCTCTGCTAGTCAACAGCAGCCGCGGAATTTTATATGCTGGAAGCGGCGACGATTTCGCCGAGCATGCTGCTGACGCCGCGAAAACACTGCGGGACACGCTGGCGCGATGAGGCAAGGTGGGAGGTACGAACTGGGAGCGAGGGTCGCCTCCGTACCCTGTACCCCCAACAGGTTATGCAGCCCCGCCGTCCGGGTCTTGTGGCGAAAGCGCCTCCGCCATGCACGCTCTCGCCCCCACCCACCTGTTCTACGATGCAGACAGCACACTTTTTCGGCTGAACTGGCACGAACCCCTGCCGGGCACGGAGGTACCCGAAGCGGTGGTGCAGGAGATCTGGCGGGATCAGCGGATGCGCGCCGCGGGTCTCCGCACGACGGGGGGCGAGCCCGTCGAGGTCATCGCGCCGGGCGAACTCAACACCGACGGGGGGCCGGACTTCCGCATGGCCCGCCTCCGCATCGGCGACACCGTGTGGTTCGGCGATGTCGAGATCCACACCACCTCGCGCGGATGGCGCGACCACGCGCACGACACCGACGCGCGCTACAACAGCGTCGTGCTGCACGTCGTGCTCCAGCCCGACCTGTGGACGGGCAGCCTGCGCCGCGCCGACGGCACCGCACTGCCCGAACTCGTGCTCGCTCCCCATCTGGACGGATCACTCCGCGACCGGCTGTTCCGCTTTTTCACCCGTGCCACGCCCGCGCGCCCGTGCGCGTGGGGCTTCGCTGGAGTGCCCCGTGCCGACTTCGAAGCGTGGCTGCGGGCCTGCGCAGCCGAGCGCCTGACGCGCCGCGCCGAGCGGTATGCTTCGCGCCCCGACCTCCACACGGCCGTCTACGCCGAGGCAGCGGCGGCGCTGGGCTACCGTCCCAACGCCGAACCCATGCGCAGACTTTCCGCCCGCGTCAACCTCTCGGACCTCGTCACCCTGCGGAGCGCGCAGGACCGCGAGGCGCTACTGCTGGGCATGGCGGGCCTGCTGCCCGGCACTGGGGCGCTCGCCGCGCTCGAAGACGACGTGACGCGCGCGTACGCTGCGGGCCTGCTCCGCCGGTTCGAGGCCATCCAGCCACGCGACCACGCCCCGCTCGTGGCCACCGAATGGCAGTACGCTCGCCTGCGCCCCGCCAACTTCCCTGAGCTTCGCATCGCGCAGCTCGCTGCCCTGGCAGCTCCGGGGGCACTGCTGAGTGGCGATGGCATCGACGCCTGCGCGAATCTGCTGCGCCGCCGCGCGCCCGAACGCGCCTTCCACGACCTCTTCGACGCCGCCCCGCACCCTTTCTGGGAAACCCACTACCGGATCGACCGAGCCTCCGCCGCGCACCCTACGCACATCGGCGCAACGACACGCCGCCGCGTGCTCGTCAACGTCCTGCTGCCCGCCGCGCTCGCGGCCGCCGGGATGCGCGACGCGGTGCGCGGCCACGCGCTGCACCTGCTCGCCACGCTGCCTGCCGAGGACGATCGGCTCACGCGCAGCTTCACCTTTCCCGACGCCTGGAAACCGTCGCTGCTTCACACGCAGGGGCTGCACGAGTTAGAGCGCAGCTACTGCGTGGCGAGACGCTGCCTCTCGTGCGCTGTCGGCCAGCACCTCGTAACCACCGACGCCGTATCCTCGGGGAACGATCCTTCCTGTCCTCCATGCTCGTCCGACTCGTTCACCTCCACTTCCGCGCTGACGCCGTAGCACAGTTCGAGCGCCTCTTTGCCGGGGTCGCCCCGCGTATCCGCGCCTTCGACGGGTGCCACCACCTTGAACTCTGGCGCGACCTCGACGACCCCACGCGCTTTTCCACCTACAGCCTCTGGCAGGACACCGACGCCCTCGACGCCTACCGCCATAGCGACCTCTTCGTGACCACCTGGGCCGAAACCCGGCGCCTCTTCGCCTCCCGCGCGCAGGCGTGCTCCTGCTCGCGCGTGACTTCCATCTGATGTTGCATTTCCTTTGCCCTGAGCGCTACTATGCTTGACCAATTCCGCATCACAGGCAGTTCCCGCCCACCACATGGATATGCCGTCTCAGCCTCCCGCGACACGTTTCAACGAGAAGCTGAATTTCGACGTCCTCTTTCCGCCCCTGCCGAGGACGCTCATCGAAGTCTCGCGTCTTATCGCGGTGCCTCAGCGGGACGAGTCCCTGCAAGCGCTCGTGCGTGCCATCGAGTACGACCCACTCACCACAGCCACCGTACTGCGGCGTGTAAACTCGGCTTATTTCGGGTTGCGGCAGCGGGTGAACGACCTCGACCACGCCGTTCGGTTACTGGGCTTTCGCGACGTGTGCGAACTCGTCATGACGGCCTCGATCAGCCGGATTGATTTCGCGCTCACCTCCGACGAGCAGGTGACGGTCTTCCGGTCGATCATGCGCCTTTGCATAGGATCGGCCTTTTACGCCCGTTTCATCGGGCAGCAACTCGACATGGAGGGGCGCAGCCTCACCTACACCGTCGCGCTGCTGGGCAACCTGGGCCGCCTGGTACTCTTCTACAACCGGATGCAGGACTACGAGGCCATGTGGATGCGCGACGGTCACCCTTGGCCGCCTCCCGAGCACGACGAGCGCCTCATCTTCGGCATCGACAACAAGGCGCTGCTGGAGCAGGCCGTCAACGTGTGGCAGCTTCCACCCGAGATCGCCGAGGTGCTGCGGCACATCCACCGTCCTGGGCAGATGGCGAGCCCGGTGATGCGGCAGGTGGCACTGGCCGTCATGGTGGCTCAGCACGCGACGTGCGAACTCGTCGTGCCGGATACGCCACCCGCCGAACTCAGCACCACCGCCGCCCTGCACACCCTCTGCCGCACCCGCGGCTTCAACCGGGAAAGCCTCCAGGCACAGCTGTTCGAGAAACAGCGGCAGGCTCGGCATTTCGTCGACGAGATGACGCGCGACTGACCCGCGGCGCAGGACGCTACAGGCGAACGATCAATCCTGGACGGAAAGGCCGATGGTGACCGTGCGGCCCGGCGCGGGCAGGCCCTCCTGTGGCAGGAGCACGGCGTCAAAGGCGTTGTCGAGGCGTCCGAAGAGGCGTAGCGCCGCACGGCCCACGGGGAGCCTCTGCGACACCTTGCCGCCCCAAAGCCATGTGCCCGGCAGACGTGGGAAGAACCCGTCGCGCTCGGGCGAATACGCACCGGCCACCCGGCTCAGGTCTACCGACACGCGCAGCCCGCGCGTCACACGGGCGTCGGCGGCGAGCAGCGCCGTGAGCGCAGGCTTCTCGGCCAGCGGCACGGTGCGGTCATCTTCGTAGCCACGCGCCCGCAGCGCTGTCATGTGGCCTTCCATCCGCACCCGCTCGTGCAGCGACCACAGACCGGAGGCCTCGACGCCGTAGACGATGCTGCCGTCGAGGTTCACCCGCTGCCGCAGCTTCTCGCCGTCTACCTCGACGGTGCGCTGGTCGATGGCGTCGGCCGTGCGCTGCGTGAACACGGCCACGTCGAGCCGACCTGCCGCTCGTTCCCACGACGCGCCCGCCTCTGCCGACCACACGGTTTCGGGCTGGAGGTCGGGGTTGAGCAGGAATTTGTTGAGCGCCACCCCGAACAGTTCGCGCAGCGTGGGAAAGCGCGTCTTGCGTGCGCCGCCAATGTGCAACGTGGCGTCGGCGCGGGGCTGCCACGCGAAGCCGAGTGCGCCACTCCACGTGAGTTGCGGGTCGAGAGCGGGCTTATCCCCTGTGAGCGGCGTAGCGAAGGCCTCGAGCGCAGCGCCGCCGCGCGCCGACCAGCCCCCGCCGATGTTCTGGAGCACCTCGACGCCCGCGCTGCCGGTGTGCTGGCGATAGCGCTGCACGGGATCGGCGATGCCTCCCTCTGCATCGACCTGCCGATGCAGCGACGAGTAGCCCAGCAGACTGGCGCGCACCGTCGTGGCGGGGCCCACGACTCGGGCCGACAATCGCGCGCCCGTCGTGTAGTCGCCGTCGCGCTGCGTGGCGTCGAGCACGTCGTAGGCCGCTGTCGCGTACTGGTCGATGTGCTGGGCATAGTGTTGCACCCAGGCCTGCGCGCGCACGAGAGCGCTGGCAGACACCTCCTCCTCGGCAACCAGCGTCACGAGTCCCATGCGGAGTTGCGGATAGCGCCAGTACCGAACGGATTCGGTGGTGGGGTCGAGGTGGCTCTCGGGCGCGACGCCTTTCTCCCCGTCGAGGTACACCGCCGTCACGC
Organism: Rhodothermales bacterium; assembly: GCA_963829705.1. Classification (GTDB taxonomy): domain Bacteria; phylum Bacteroidota; class Rhodothermia; order Rhodothermales; family BA12; genus CAWHJN01. Next base: position 1,595,284 of record CAWHJN010000005.1, on the reverse strand, counting down.
CCACACGCCGCCCTTCGCGCAGCGTCCGCCCGATGCGGAGAAACGCGCCGGCCTGCCGCCGGTCGGTGTTGGTGCGCTCGGCGTCGCCGCGCTGGCTGAAGGGCAGCGCCGCGCCATCGGGCAGGGCATCACCGTCGCGCCCCGCCGCCGCCGCGCCCATGTCCCACTGCATCGTGTTCGTGTGGACGTGAACGATGCCGCTCGCCTCGGCCCGCCGGGGCCATCCACCGGCGGCTTCGGCCTCCACGAGCGTGCCGGCGCGGGATAGGCTCTTCGTCCGCAGGTCGATGGCGCCGCCCGCCGTGTTGGGACCGTAGAGCACGGAAAACGGCCCCTTCGTCGTCTCGACGGCTCCCAGCAGCGCGGCGGGCACCAGGCTGATGTCGAAGCGCGCATCCCACGGAACGTTGAGCGGCACGCCGTCGAGGAACAGCGCCACCTGCCGCTCCGACGCGCCCCGGAGGTACACGAGCGCCTCACCGCGCGAGTTCGTTTGCAGGTGCGCGCTCGGGATGAGCCGCACAACGTCCGCTGCCGTCGTCGGCGCGAGAAGGGCGAGTTGGGCCACGCCGATCCGCTGCGTCGTCGCCACGCGCGCACTGCCGTCGGACGCATCGCGTACCACCACCTCGGCCATGTCGTACTGCCGCAGCGTGGTGTCGGGCTGCTGCGCGGCGGCCCCACTCGCCAGCAGACCTGTCAAACCGATGCCCAGCAACCCGCCCGCGAGAGGTCGAATCATCGCATTACCTCGTGCCGGCGGTGGTATCCGGAGGCATCGTTGCCGTGGTGTCGGGCATGGAGACGACGCCGGGCACCACAGGAGCCGCCACGACGCGCAGGGGCAGCGACGGCGTGTGCATCCGATTGGCGATGCGGGTGTACTGCGGTGGCATGAGAGCATAACGCGACTCGCTGACGGCGAAATCGACGTACGACGACACGCGCGCATCGCCTTCCATGCGGCGCGCGATGTCGACATACCGATCCTGAATCATCTGCTGTTGCGTGATGAACGCGCCGTAATGACGGTTGAGCTCGCGGTAATCGTCCTCGTCTTCGATGCCCGCGACCCACTCGCGCTGCTCCGCCAGAACGGCCTCCTGTGTGGCCACGAGCAGCGCCATCTGCTCGGCGTAGGGCCTGAGTGCCGGGTCGAGCGACGCAGCCTGCACCAGCCGCGCCAGATCCGCCTGGTTGCGCTGCAAGCTCGCGTCGAGGTCGGCCACGAGGATGCGGATTTGCTCCTGGTGTTCTTCGGTGTTGCCGTAATCGTCCCCGTAGAAGCGCAGGATGGGGTCGCAGCCGGTGAGCAGCAGCAACGCGGCCAGCAGGCCCGTGGAAACGCGAGAAGAAGAAACGTGCGTCATGAAATCAGATGATGGTGTCGTCCGGAATGGTGGTGTTTTTGGGAATCACGACGATGCGGTCGCGGATGTAAAAGCCGGGGCCCTCGCCCTCCTCGACCTGGTCGCGGTTCTTGATGACGCAGCGCCTGCCGACGCGCGCGTTCTTGTCCACGATGGCCCCCTCAATGTACGTCTCTTCGTCGATGCCGGGGTAGAGCGGCCCCAGCACCGGCGAGCGCGTGGTGGGGTCGTGCCAGTTGTAATAGTCGCACCCCATCATGATGGTGTTTTTCACCGTCGCGTTCTTGCCGATGTACGAGCGCAGCCCGATGACCGAGTTGGACACGTGGGCGTTGATGATGATGCTCGCCTCGGCGATGAGCGAATCCTGGATGTACGAGTGGTGAATCTTGGCCGGCGGCAGCATCCTCGCGTTGGTGAAGAGCGGCATCGACTCGTCGTAGAGGTTGAACTCGGGCTTCGAGGTCGTCAGCGCGAGGTTGGCCTCGTAAAACGAGCGGATGGTGCCGATGTCGCTCCAGTAGTCTTTGAACGAGTAGCTGACTACGTTGCACGTTTTGATGGCCTCGGGAATGATCTGCTTGCCGAAGTCGTGGTCGTCGGGGCTGCTTTCGAGCAGGTTCGTGAGCACGTCCGTCTGGAAGATGTAGATGCCCATCGAGGCGAGGTAGATACGGCCCTCCGCCCTGAGATCGTCGTCTACGGGACTGTCCTTGCCTTCGAGTTGGTCGAGCGGCGGCTTCTCGTGAAACTCGGTGATGTGCTCATTCTCGTCCGTTTTAAGGATGCCAAAGGCCGACGCCTCGTCCGCCCGCACGGGAATCGTGGCGACGGTGACGTCCGCGTTGGTGGCTTTGTGGTGGGCGTAAAGCTTCTGATAATCCATCAGGTAGAGCTGGTCGCCCGAGAGAATGAGCACCTCCTCGTGCATGTAGTTGCGCACGTGCGTCATGCAGCGGCGGACGGCATCGGCGGTGCCCTGAAACCACTCTTGCGAGGCCATCGTCTGCTCGGCGGCCAGGATCTGCACGAAGCCACCCGAGAAACGGTCGAAGCGGTAGGTGTTGGAAACGTGGCGGTTGAGGCTGGCCGAGTTGTACTGCGTCAGGACGAAGATGCGGTCCACGCCCGAGTTGATGCAGTTGGAGACCGGAATGTCGATCAGCCGGTATTTGCCCGCGAGGGGCACGGCGGGTTTGGAGCGGTGCATCGTAAGCGGATAGAGCCGTGTACCGGCTCCCCCGCCGAGGATGATGGCGAGCATATTGTCCATTGAGACTGCAGGGAGTGAGTGAGCGTCTGGTGAAAATACAGGGCGTGGCTTCAGGTAAAAGGGAAAACCGGCGTACAATACCTGTAATGTCTGTTGGACGAACGGACGGTGGGTATCGTACCCCGGCTTCCTGTCTGACGCGATGATTCTCGCTGCTGACTTTTCCGGTATGCTCGCGCGCAACGTCACGCACCTGTACTTCGTCGTCGCACTCTCGCTGGCGCTCGTCACCACCGCGCTGCCCCTCGTGCTGGGGCCGTGGCTGCTGCTGCTCACGCTCGGCTCGTTCCTGTTCTCCATCTGGGCGCTGCACCGCAGCGACGGCAAGGGCTTCGTCAAGTCCACCCAGATCCGCCGGGCCTTCGAGCCCGCCCGCCACTTCAACGGCGCGCAGGTGTTCGTGCTCTTCGGCGTGCTGGTGGTGCAGGCCGCCGCGGCGGCGTACGTGCTGCTGCGGTAAGGCGGGTTTGCTACTCCGCCCGACAACCAACCCAGCCAACCCGGAGGCGAAGCCGATGCCCTCCCGAAACCCGGTGCAATAGGCTCGGTTGAGGCCGCGTTACCCTGTCGTATCGCGGCTTTTTGCATGGCTCCCGCTTCTTCCTCCAGCTTTTCACGCCGCCTCGATGTGCTGCGCCGCCGCACGACGCTGGCGGGCGTGCTGCTCGCGCTGCTGCTCGCGGTGGCGGTCGTCGCGGCATTGTGGGCGCTGGCGGCGGGCGTCGAAGCCGCCGTGTGGCTGCCATCGGGTGGGCGGCTCGCGCTGCTCGGACTCGTGCTCGCGGCAGGGCTGGGCGTGCTGGCGTGGGTGGGCGGACGCGCGCTGCTGCGCGGCCTCGGCGTGCTGCCCGGCCTGTCGGACGAACTGCTCGCCCGGCGCGTGGGGCAGGCAACGCCGCAGGTCGAGGATCGGCTCGTCAACCTCTTGCAACTGTCGGCGGGGCGGGCGTCGGCGGCACCGGCACCGCTCGTGGCGAGCGCCGTGGCGCGACTCGAACATGACCTTCAGGGCGTGCCCATCGAGCACGTCGAGCGCTTCGACGCGCCGCGCCGCGCGCTCCGCTACGCCTGGGTGCCCGTCGCGCTGCTCGCGGTGTTCTGGCTCGCCGCGCCGTCCACGTTCTCGTCGGCCTCGACACGGCTGCTCGCGCCCACCGAAGTCTTCCTCCGCCCCGCCCCGTTCGCGCTCGCCGTCACACCCGGCAACGCCGCCGTCGTGCGCGGCGACACGCTCGTGGTCGGCATCGAGGCCACGGGCCGCGCCCTCCCCGCCCGTCTCACGCTCGAAGTCCGCCGCACCGGCGAAGACGCCACCGACGCCTTCACGCTCCAGCCCGACGACCGCGGGCGCTACATGCACACGCTCGTCAACGTGCGGCAGGCTTTCGAGTACCGCGTCGTCGCCGCGCCCGTCGAGACGCCGTGGTACCGCGTGACGGTGGGCGAGCCGCCGACGGTGCGCGGCCTCCAACTCACCCTCACGCCACCGCGCTACACGGGGCTGCCGCGCCAGGTGCTGCCCGCGGGTGTGGGCGACGTGACGGCGCTGCCCGGCACACGGGTGGACGTGACCGCCACCGTCAGCGGCGACGCGCTCCGCCGGGTGCTGCTCGACTTCGGCGGGCGGCAAATGGAACTGGAGACCGACGGCGGCGAAGCGCAGGGCGCGTTCGTGGTGGGCGGCGCAGCCTCCTACCGCGTGCTCGCCGAAAACGCCGACGGCCTCTTCAACCCCAACCCCGTCGCCTACACCGTCACGCCGCTGCGCGACGAGCCGCCCGCCATCACGCTCGAATACCCGCAGGCCGACGTGGAACTGGACGATTCGCTCCAGACGCCCCTCCGCTACCGCTTCACCGACGATTTCGGTTTCAGCCGCCTCGCGCTCGTCTACCGCCTCGTCGAGCGCCGCTACGGCCCCGCGCCCGACACGAGCCGTCTCGTCACGCTCCCCCTCGACGCGCCACGCGCGCTCGACCAGGCGGCAGGCTTCGACTGGCGGTTGCGCGCGACCGGCCTCGACCTCCTGCCCGGCGACGTCGTCGAGTACCACGTGCAGGTGTGGGACAACGACGCCGTGGCGGGCTACAAAACGGCCCGCACCGCCACGCACCGGCTGCTGCTGAAATCCCTCGCCGAGCAGTTCGACGCCCTCGACGAGACGCAGGACGAGGCCGAGACCGCGCTCGAAGACCTGATGCAGCAGAGCGACAATGTCCGCGAGCAGTTCGACAAGCTGCGCGACGAGCTGCGCCGCCAGCAGGAAAGCGACTGGGAGGACAACCGCCAGCTCGACGCCCTCAAAAGCCAGCAGGAGTCGATGTCGGAGCAGGTCGACAAGCTCGGAGAGACGCTCGAAGAGGTCACCGAATCGCTGCGCGACAACAGCCTCGTGAGCGAGGAGACGCTGGAGCAGTACCGGCAGCTGCAGCAGGTGATGGAGGAAATCCAGGCTCCCGAACTCCGCGAGGCCCTCGACGCGCTGCGCGAGGCGCTCGAAAATCTCGATCTGGAAAAGATGGAGGGCGCTTTCGAGCAGTTCCAGTTCAACGAGGAGCAGTACAAAGAGCGGCTGGAACGGGCGCTGGAGCTGTTCAAAAACCTCCGCATCCAGCAGGAGCTGGAAGAGATCGCCGAGCGCGCCGAAACCCTCGCCGAGCAGCAGGAGCGCCTCGCCGAGGAAACCGCGAAGGCCGAAGAAAAGCAGGCCAACGAGCAGAACGGCGACGAAAACACATCCGACGGCCAGCAGCAAGAAGGCGAACAGCAGGGCAGCGAAAAAGAGCAGAACGGCGAGCAGAAAGACGGCCAGCAGCAGGGCGAGGAGAAAACCGGCGAGCAACTTGCCGAGCAGCAGCAGCGCAGCGCCGAGGAAGCGCGGGCGCTGGAAGAGCAGCTCCGGCAGGCGCAGGAGCGCATGAACGAGAGCAAGACGGCCCCGCGCGAGGAAATGGACCAATTGCGCGAGCAAACCGAACGCAAGGAGCTTCCCGAGAACCTGGAAGAAAACAGCGAGCAGTTGCAGCAGCAGCAGTTCGGCCCCGCGCAGCAGCAACAGCAGCAGATGCAGCAGGATTTCCAGCAGGTCGCCCAGAAGGCCCGGCAGATGCAGCAGCAGATGCAGCAGCAACAGCAGCAGATCAACGCGCAGGCGCTGCGCCGGGCCCTCGACGACGTGCTGCGGCTGTCGGATCAGCAGGAGGCGCTGCGTCGCTCCGTCGAGGGCAGCACGCCCGATAACCCCGCGCTGCGCGAGGCCGCCCGGCGGCAAACGGCGCTGTCGGAGAACTTCCAGACCGTCAGCGACTCCATCCAGGCCGTCGCCAAGCGGCTCCCCAACGTCACCCGCGCTGTGCAGCGGCTCACCGCCGAGGCGCAGCGCGAGATGACGCGCGCCACGGAACGCCTCAGCGAGCGCCAGCCGCCCCAGGCCGCCGGGAATCAGAAGGCCGCCATGACGGATCTCAACGAACTCGCCCTCCGGCTGTCGGACGTGCTCAACCAGGCCATGAACGGTCAGCAGGGCCAGGGCGGCGGCCAGTCGATGCAGCAGATGATGGAGCAACTCGGCGAGATGACCGGCGGCCAGCAAAAACTCAACGAGCAGATCCAGCAGATGCTCAACGACATGCAGGGCGATCGGCTGTCGAGCCAGGGCCAGCAGCGGCTGCGGCAGCTTGCCGAGCAACAGGCGGCCATCCGGCGGCAGCTTCGGCAGATGAGTCGCAACCCGGAATCGCGCGGGCAGCTTCTGGGCGACCTCGAAAAACTGGCCGAGCAGATGGAAGAGTCCATCCAAGAGATGCAGCGCGGGCGCGTGGACCGGCCTCTCATCCAGCGGCAGCAGCAGATCCTCACCCGGATGCTGGAGGCGCAGCGGTCGATGCAGCAGCGCGGCCAAGAAGAGCGGCGCGAAGGCCGCCAGGCGCGCGACACGGAGCCCACTACGCCCGAGGCCCTCACCCCCGATGCCGCCGCCGAGCAGCTTCGCCGCGACCTCATCCGCGCCCTCGAAAGCGGCTACGCGCCCGACTACCAGACGCTCATCAAGCGCTATTTCGAGTTGCTGCGCGAGCAGGCCCCGCGGTGACGTTTTTGAGGCGCATCGCGCTCTCCGTCCCCGCTGCCGGTAATGCACGGTGGAAAACGGTTGAAGAAAACCGGAGAATTCCGTAATTTTGAGGACGCGCCATGTGCGGAATTGCGCCGCCGCCGCCTCCCTCTGTAATCCTACGCTTCCATTATGCCCACCCCCACCCGGGTACTGTTCGTCGCCAGCGAAGCGGCCCCCTTCACCGCCGCTACCGACCTCGCCGCCCTCGTCCGGGCGCTTCCCGAGCAACTCAACGACACTGGCGACTACGAACTCCGCATCATGATGCCGCGCTACGGCATCATCTCCGAGCGCAAGAACCGCCTGCACGAAGTCATCCGGCTCTCCGGCGCCGAACTCATGGTGGGCGACCAGAAAGAGGTACTCAAGGTGAAAGTGGCCTCGATCCCCGGCATCCGGCTGCAGATCTACTTCATGGAGAACACGCGCTACTTCAAGCGTAAGGGATCGTTTGCCGACAGGCAGGGCGAGGTCTACGACGACAACGCCGAGCGCGCCCTCTTCTTCGGACGCGCCGCCCTCCGCACCATCCACAACCTCGGCTGGTCACCCGACATCGTCCACGCCTTCGGATGGGCGGCGGCCTTCACGCCGTACCTCATCCAGACCGACTACGCCGACGACGAACTCCTCGGCAACGCCAAAGTCGTCTACACCCCCGATGGCATGGATGCCGCGACCTCGTTCAAGCCGGGCCTGCTCTCGACCATCGGGCACGACGGCTCGGAGGTGGAGCAGCGCACCCTCGACGCCGTTGCCCGCGAGCACGCCCACGCCATCATGCGCGCTCCCGGCCAAGAGGGCGACGGCCCCTGCTTCGAGAGCCTCGACACCGTGCTGGCCGACGCCACGGCGGTGTATGCCAGCGTCCTCGGCGAAGTCCCCGCGTGAATGCGAAGTCCTGGCGGGGTGGAAACCCCTTCTCTGGCGCAGCCGTAGGGCGCGCCGTCAAAACCCCGTGCGTACCCGCGGGGTTTTTGCTTGGCCGCCACGCCCGGTTCTGATACGATTCCTGCCGACGGTCGCGTTCAAGCGTCTCTCCACTTCTGGCTCTCCCTCCCTGCTGCCTGCTTATGCTGCGACGTTTTCTGCCCCTCGTGCTGTTCGGGGCGCTGCTCGTGTCGGCCTGTGACGATCCTTCCAACGTCGGCCTCGGGCTGGTAGGCGGCGAAGGAGGCGCACCTGAGATTTTCCGCACGCCCGCCACCCCCTTCGTGCTCGACGAAGACCAGCACGACATCGGCGGCGGCACCGCGCTGGTGCTCGCCGGGCAGGTTTCCGATCCGCTCCTCGGCGAGATGCAGGCCGATGCCTACCTCGATTTCGGCGACCCGAGCGCCGTCGGGAGTGGCAACCTCTCCCGCTTTCGCGGAGCCACCGTCCGGCAGGCGTACCTCCAGATGCCGCGCCGTTACCTCTACGGCGATACCCTCTCCACGGTCGCCTTCACGCTGCACGACCTCGCCGACGAGTTCGACCAGATCGGCCTCCCCACCGACGCCGACCCGGACACCGCGTTCTCCATCGGCAGCCTCGTGACGACGTTCAGCTACGCCCTGCCCGACTCGCTCGTCAAGGTGCCGCTGCCCGCGTCGTGGGTGACCGCCAACGACACCACGCTCCGCAGCAGCATCTTCCCTGCCAGCTTCAACGGCTTTCGGATGCAGGCCAGCGGCGGCAACGCCGTCATCGGCTTCACGCCGGGCACCGTACGCCTCTTCGCGGTGACGGACGAGGACACCGTGGCGTACGTGGCCAACAAGAGCGCCACGCTCACCCGCCGCGTGACCGAGCCCACGCTGCCCGATGGCTACGTGCTGATCCAGGACGGCTTCTCGAACACCTACTCGTTCCCGTTGGACTCGCCCCCGCTCGACCAAGTGAAAGGCAACGACCTGAGCCGCGTGGCGCTCGAGATCCAGACGGATCCCACGCTACTGGCACAGACGCCGCCCAACTTCGTCCGCCCCACGCTGTCCACACTCGAACTGCTCGGTGCCGACAGCACGGGCACCATCCTGTTCCGGTCGGCCACGGCCAACACGCTGTGCGAGCGCGCCGTGGTGTGCGCGAAGGCCAGCCCCACCGCGGAAGGGCGCGCAGTCTTCTTCAGCGCGCCGCTCACCTCCGTGGGGCGCCTACTGCTGCTGGACGAGCCGAGCCCCATCAACCGCGCGTTTCTGAGGCCGCCCACCGAATCGGGCACCCTCAGCGCCACCGTGCTGCGCGCGCCGGGCACGGACGAGGCCCCCACGCTGGTGTTCACCGTCATCCCCATCGAATGAGCCTCATGCCACGCATCTTCCTTTTCCTGCTTTTGATGGCGCTGACGGCAGGCGCCGGGCAGGCGCAGAACGCCTTCAACGGCTCGCTCTACAGCCGCTACGGGCTGGGCGAACTGATCTTGCTGCCATCGTCGCGGGCGACGGCGCTGGGCGGCGGCGGCTACGCGCTCTCCACCCCGGCGTATACGTCGTTCGCCAACCCGGCGTCGCTCTCCAACCAGGTGCTTACCCGTCTGAGCCTCGGCGGCTTCCTCGAAGGCATCGAGATCACCGACGCCACAGACGAGCAGACGCGCCTCTCCGACGGGGCGCTGGGGGCCGTGCAGGTCTCGTTCCCCATCACCGATCTCAAGATGGGCGTGGGCCTTCAGTACGCGCCCTACAGCCGCGTCTCGTACCAGGTGCGCCAGCCCGCCACGCTCATCGACCCGGTGTCGAGCGACACCCTCAACTACAGCGTCGGCTTCGAGGGCAGCGGCGGCCTGCACCGCGTGGATGCGGGCGTGGGTGCGGCGCTGTCGAACGCGGTGCGCGTCGGCGCGACGGTAGGCGCCGTCTTTGGCCTGATCGAAGACCGGAGGCGGACGAATTTCACCACACCCGGCTACTTCGGGACGACGCTCAACAACACCACGCGGTTGTCGGGTTTCTCGGCGAGCGTGGGCGTGCAGGGGCGCTTCGACGGCGTCGGTGGCGAGGGCAACGCGCTGATGCTGGGCGGCACCATCGGCGCGCCGGTGCATCTCGTCGGGCGGCGCGTGAAGTCGCTGGGCGAAAGCCTCGACACCGACACGCTCTCCACCTCCGCCCGCGGGTCGATGGATCTGCCGCTCACACTGGCTGGCGGAGCGTCCTATATAGTGGGCAGTCGGTGGACGTTCGTGGTCGATGGGCGGTACGAGCCGTGGTCGTCGTTCGAGAGCGATTTCGGGCTTCCAGGCTACGAAACCGGCGGCGAAAGCTATTTCGCGGACCGGGTGCGACTGTCGGGCGGAATCGAGGTGGTACCCGCCGGAAGCAGGCCGTTTGGGCCGTATTTGAAGCGTGTGGCCTACCGGCTGGGCGCCTACTACGACCGCAACTACGTCGATCCGGTAAGCAACTATGCGTTAAGCACTTACGCCGTCACCGGCGGCCTCAGCCTGCCCACGCTGCTCGCTGGCACGCAGCTTGATTTAAACTTCGAGGTAGGCACGCGGGGCGAAGCAGCAAACGACCTCGTGCGCGACCGCTACTACCGCATCGGCCTGATCGTCAACATCGGCGAGCGGTGGTTCGAGCGCCAGAAACTCCGCTGAACTCCGCGTGTCTTAATCCACCAGATCACCCACCCACCGGGATCAACCCTGACGCCATGACATCGACCTTTTCCAAGTTGCTTCTCTTCGCCCTCCTGTTGGTCGTGGCTCCGACTGCGCGAGCGCAAGCGCCGCTGTTCTCCGTGGACTGCGGTGAGGTGACGGAAGACGACAAAGCGATCAACTATTCACTCTACTACGAGTCGTTCAAGAACGAGGCGTACGTGGATGCCCTGCCGCACCTGCGCTGGATCATCAGCTGCGCGCCCACCTTCAACGCCAGCAGCAGCAACGACCGCCACTTCCGGCGCTTGATGGAGATCTACGAGCACATGGCCACCGAGGCCACCGATCAGGCGACGAAGACCGCCTACCTCGACTCCGTCCTCGTCACCTACGACGCGATGCTGCCTGTGATCGAGAAGGCAGGTACGCCCGTCAACCCGGCGTACGCGAAGATCGAGAAAGGCCGCATTCTCCAGAAGTACGCGCAGGACCTGCCCGACCGCCAGGGCGAGGTGACGACGCTGTACCAGGAAGCCTACGAGTTGCAGCCCGACAGCGTGGACAGCTACACCGTGCAGTTCCTCTACGCCGACCTGCTCCAGAAGGGCGACAAGGCCAGAGCATTGGAGTTCGGCAACGAGATCAAGGAGCGCTTCCCGGCTGACACGGCGCTGACCAGTTACGTCGATAACTACATGGGCTCGCTCTTCGGCACCGACGAGGAGAAGTTCGACTTCTACAAGGCGCGCTTCGCCGAGAACCCGGACGACGAGGAAGCGCTCGACATCATCATCGACATCGCCACGCGCAAAAAGTGGACGGAAGAGATGTCGGTCCTCGAACCGCAGATTCTGCAGAAGCTGGAGGCGGAGCCGTCGGCGCGCATGTACCGCATCCTCGCGGGTATCCGCTCGGATGCCGGTGACGACAACGGGGCCATCGAACTCTACGAGAAGGCCATCGCCGCGAGCGAAACCGACGAGGACAAGCGCGACATCTGGTACAACATCGGCATCATGCGCCACCGCGCAGGCTCGATCAGCGCCGCGCGTGCGGCCTACCAGAAGGCGCTCGACATCGACCCCAACTACGGAGCCGCCATCATCGGCATCGGCGACACCATCATGGCGAGCGCCTGCGGGACCGGCATCGACCGGGGGGCGATCTACTGGTACGCCACCGACTGGTACGAGCGTGCCGCCTCGCGCGACCCGAGCGTAGCCCAGACGGCCAGCAGCCGCATCGCCGGTGCGCGCCGTGGGTATCCCTCGACGGAAGACCTCTTTCTCAAAGGCATCCAGCGTGGATCAAGCTACCCGGTTGGCTGCGGCTTCGGAGCCACGACGCGGGTGCGGTGATGCGGGAGGTTGGATGACCTCGCCTCACCTCTGATGCTTTACTCAGACCGGCGGTACTTTTGGGTGCCGCCGGTTTTTTGTTGGCATCTGAAAGCGGTTTCTCCATCGCAAATCTCCAACCTCCAACCTCTCTGGTCCCCTATTTTGAGACGTCAACACTCACCAAGCCCCTGCTTCCCATGTCGTTTATCGCCGATGTCCGCGCCCGTGAAATCCTCGACAGCCGTGGCAACCCCACCGTCGAGGTCGAAGTCGAAACCGCGGAGGGTCTGGTAGGCCGCGCAGCCGTGCCCAGCGGCGCATCCACGGGCGAGCACGAGGCTGTGGAACTGCGCGACGGCGACGAGGACCGCTATATGGGCAAGGGCGTCCAGAACGCCGTCGCCAACGTCGAGAACACCATCGGGCCGGAGCTTTTGGGCTACAGCGTCTACGAGCAGGTCATCATCGACAACCTGATGATCGACCTCGACGGCACGCCCAACAAAGGCTCGCTGGGCGCCAACGCCATCCTGGGCGCGTCGCTGGCCGTGGCGAAAGCCGCCGCGCTCTCCGCCGGGCTGCCACTCTACCGCTACCTCGGCGGCCCCAATGCCCGCACGCTGCCCGTGCCGATGATGAACATCCTCAACGGCGGCCACCACGCGGACAACACGGTGGACATGCAGGAATTCATGGTGATGCCTGCGGGTGCCGAGACGTTCGGCGAGGCGCTTCGCATGGGCACGGAAATTTTCCACACCCTCAAGGGCATCCTCAAAAAGCGCGGCCTCAACACGTCGGTAGGTGACGAAGGCGGCTTCGCGCCGAACCTGAAGTCCAACGAGGAAGCCATCGAGGTCGTCGTCGAGGCCATCGAGAAGGCGGGCTACGCGCCCGGCGAAGACGTGTGGATCGCGCTCGACCCCGCCATCAGTGAGATGTACAAAAACGGCTCGTACGTCTTCTGGAAAAGCGACCCCGACCGCAAGCGTTCGTCGGAGGACATGGTGGAGTACTGGGCAAAGTGGGTCGAGAAGTACCCCATCATCTCCATCGAAGACGGCATGGCCGAGGACGACTGGGACGGCTGGAACGCGCTCACGCAGCGCCTCGGCCAGAAAGTGCAGCTCGTCGGCGACGACCTGTTCGTGACCAACCCCGAGCGCCTCGCGCGCGGCATCGACGAAGGCACTGCCAACTCGATCCTCATCAAAGTCAACCAGATCGGCACGCTCACCGAGACGCTCGAAGCCATCGAGATGGCGCACAAGCACGGCTACACGGCCGTCGTCAGCCACCGCTCGGGCGAAACCGAGGACACGACGATTGCCGACCTCGCCGTGGCCACCAACGCGGGGCAGATCAAAACCGGCTCCGCCAGCCGCTCTGACCGGATCGCCAAGTACAACCAGCTTCTCCGCATCGAGGAGCAGTTGGACGAAGCCGCGCTGTTTCCCGGTCTGGATGCGTTTCGGTTTTGAAGAAGGGTGAAGAGTAAAGGGTGAATGGTTAGAGACAGCATTCCCTGCCCTCCACCAGTTACCAGTCGCCCTGCGCCAATCACCCCGGCATTCCGTATCATCCTCGCAGGCTATCCGCTCCTGGCCATGTCCACTTCCGAATCCCATCCCCTCGTCCGCCGCATCGTGCTCGGCGTGCTGGTGTTCGTCGGGCTGTGGGTGCTCTTTTTCGACACGCACAACATCGTGCAGCGCGCCCGGTGGACGTACGAGTTGCACGAGACGCAGGCCGAGAATGCCCGGTTGCAGGACGAACTGGAGGTGTTGCAGGAGCAACTCGAATCCGTGGACGCGCCCGACGTGATCGAGCAGGTCGCCCGCGAGCAGTACGGGATGCGCCGCCCCGGCGAGACCGTCTATCCCCTTTCACGCTAACCCTGAGTGATGTGTACGCCATTGGGATAGACCTCGGAGGAACGTCGATCAAGGCGGCGCTGGTGAAGCGTGGCACGGGCATCGTGCGCGAGGCGAGCCGCCCCACCGAGGCGCACCTCGGCCCGGCGCACGTGCTCGACCTGATCGCGGGGTTGATCGAGGAGACGGCCTCGGAGGTCGGGCTGGCGTGCGTGGTGGGCGTGGGCGTGGGCGCACCCGGCTCCATCGAACTGACGCGGCAGACGGTGTCCTACCCACCCAACCTGCCGGGCTGGACGGTGGTGGACATCGAGCAAGAGTTGCATACCCGCATCAACCCGAACCTGCGCGTGGTGGTGGACAACGACGCCAACGTCGCGGGCCTGGGATCGGCGTTTTTTGGCGCGGGAAGGCCCTTCCAATCGTTCCTGATGGTGACGCTGGGCACGGGCGTCGGCGGCGCGATCGTCTTCAACAAGAAGCTGTTTCGCGGCGTCACGGGAGCCGCCGGAGAAATCGGCCACATGTCCATCGACTACGACGGACCGCCGGCCAACTCGGGCGTGCGCGGAGCCATCGAGGCGTATCTGGGCAACGCCTTCCTCGTCGAGCACGCGCGGCGCTTTTTGCACAAGCACCCGGAAAGCCTCGTGTTCACGCTCCTCGGCCCCGACCTCGCCGGGATGACGCCGCGCCACCTCCACGAGGCCGCGCAGGCGGGCGACGTGGCGGCGCGCGAGGTGCTCGCATGGGCGGGCCAGAAGCTCGCCTGCGTCCTCGGATCGGTCATCAACCTGCTCGACATCCGGAAGGTCATCGTCGGCGGCGGCGTGTCGGCAGCGGGCGATTTTATCCTCCAGCCCGCGCGCGAAACCGTGCAGAGCTACGTTCTGACGGGGTTGCGCGACGGCATCGAAATCCTCCAGGAAACGCTCGGCAACGAGGCCGGGATGCTCGGCGCGGCGCACCTGATATTCGAACAGGCGGATGAACGCGCCTCGCGCCTGGTGGTCTAATCTTCTGCTGCTGCTCGCCTTCGCTGCTACGGCGCAGGCGCAGACGGCGGGCACGCCCGCACCCCGGACGGTAGACAAGCCCATCGTGCTGGCGGCGCGCGACTCGCTCGTCCTCATCTTCGACGAGGCGAGCGGCGACACGGCGACGCTCTACGGCGACTCGAAGATCACCTACGGCGAGGTGACGCTCGGCGCGCACCGGATCGACGTGCTGCTGGGCCTCGATTTGCTCGAAGCGCGCGGCCTGGAAACGGACACCGGCTACGTGGGCCGCCCCTCGTTCGCGCGCGGCAGCGAAACGTTCGAGATGGACCGCATCGCCTTCAATCTGAGCACGCAGCGCGGGCGCTTCCAGAACGCCCGCACCAATCTCGACGACGGTTTTCTCAAAGCCCGCGTCGTGAAAGTGGACGAGGACTCGACGGCCTACGCCCGCGACGGCATCTACACGACGTGCGACTGCGTGGACGACCCGTCGTATTCGCTGCGCGCGGGCAAGCTGAAGGTCGAAGACGAGTGGATTTACACCGGCCCCATCCAGCTGTTTTTGTTCAACATCCCAACGCCGCTGTGGCTGCCGTTCGGCGTATTGCCCAACATCGAAGGCCGCCGCGCCGGGCCGCTCGCGCCGCAGTACGGCGAGGACCAGCGCGGCTTTTACCTCAAGGATTTCGGCTGGTACTGGCCGCTCAGCGACTACGCCGACCTGCAGGTGCGCGGTGGCTTCTGGACGGGCGGAAGCTGGGAGGTCCGGCCCACGTTCCGCTACAACCGGCGCTACTACTACAGCGGCACGCTCGACCTCGCCTACGGCAACAACCGCAGCGGCGAGAAGACCGACCGCGACTTCCAGCAGTACGCCACCACGTCCATCCGGTGGCAGCACAACCAGCAGTTCGGGCAGCGCGCGACGCTCAACGGCAACGTCAACCTGTCGTCCACCAACTACCTGCGCCGCGCTTCCGACCGCTTCGGCGACCGGGTGGCGCAGACCGTGTCGAGTTCGATTAACTACTCGACGCGCTGGCCCACGGCGGGGCGGTCGCTGTCGCTGAGTGTGTCGCAGCAGCAGCAGCTGCAGACGGGCAGCGTGAACCTGACCCTGCCGACGCTCAACCTCTCACAGAACGAGCGGCATCCGTTCAAGCGTGGCGGGCCTTCGGGCAGGCGGCAGTCGCTGCTGGAGTCGATCTCGTACCGCTATTCGGGGCAGGTGTCGAACAGCTTTTCGTTCAACCCGAGGGCCGACACCGTCCTCGTCAACCGGGGCGACACAGCGGCGGCGAGTATCGACTGGTTCGAGGCGCTCGTTTCGCCCTCCAAGTACCGCCGCGCCACGCTCGACGACGGCACGGGCTACCGCTTCCGCACGACGCACACGATTCCCGTCAACGCCTCGGTACAGGTGGAAAAACTCCCGCTCCTCGGCACCCCGCTGCGGGCGACGCTCGTGCCGAGTTTCGACTACCGCGAGACGTGGTATCTCGAAACCGACCGACGCGAGGTCGTGGATTCGACGGGGCGGGTGGTGACGACGCCACAGTCGGGTTTTTTCGCGCTCCGGCAGTTCAGCACCTCGCTCAACGCCAACACGACGATCTACGGCATCTTCCCCTTGCGCGCCGGACCGTACGACGGGCTGCGCCACACCGTCCGCCCGACGTTCGGTTTCTCGTACCAGCCCGACTTTTCGCGCCCCACGTGGGGCTACACGCGCACCTACCGCGACACGAGCGGCGCGGCGATCCGCTACCCCATCGTGAGCGACGTGCGGCAGGGCGAGGTGGCCGCGCTGACCTTCAACCTCGACAACGTCTTCGAGACGCGCCGCACGCGCACCGACACGACCGGCGCCGTGCGCCGCGAGCCGGTGACGCTCCTCAACCTCAGCGCGAGCACAGCCTACAACTTCGCCGTTGATTCGCTGCGCCTCGCCCCCATCAGCGTGCGGGCGCGGACGCGGCTGTTCGGGCAGGTGGACGTGAACGTGTCGTCGTCGTTTTCGCCGTACGGCTACGGAAACGACGCCTCGACGCCCGTTTTCAACCTGCGCCAGCTCAGCTTCGCGCGCCTGACGAGCCTGACGTTGAGCGCGAGCACGCGCCTGGCGAGCAAGCGGCGTGGTGCCGCCCGCCCGTCGCAGCAGGCGACGTTCGACGACTTCGTGCCGGGCGCGTCGCGGGGCGCGTTCGACGAGGCGTACGGCCCCGACCGCTACGACCCCGCGCGCCAGGCCGCGGGCCTGATTGGCCGCGCGCCGTATGCCGACTTCAGCATCCCGTGGACGCTGTCGGGCGACTTCTCGTACGGCCTCTCCCGCCGGGAAGTACGCCAGCCCGACGGCACGTACCGCCTCGACAGCACGCCGCGCGCCATCTTCAACACGAGCTTCGACTTCAGCCTCACACCCAACTGGAAAGTGCAGGGGCGGTCGGGCTACGATCTCATCCAGAAAGAGATCAGCGCCACCAACCTGTCGTTTCTGCGCGACTTCGAGTGCTGGGAGATGTCGTTCTCGTGGATTCCCTTCGGGCGCTACCAGTCGTACTCGTTCACACTTCAGGTCAAAAGCGGCAAGTTGCGCGAGTTGCTGCGGCTCGACCAGCCCCGGTCGCGCACGCCCAACCTGTTCTGAGGCGTGGCACGAGACGGCACGTGGATTGCGGATGAAGAGGCGCGGATCTGCCCAAAATCCGCTGCGTAGGTGGCTGTTTATAACCCTCCTGCGGATGCCCTCTCAGCTACCTTTCGCGTGCGCGACCGTGCCTCCTCCGACGACGCCCCCCTGCCCTTCGGCGCCCGCGTGTCGCAGTGGCTCAGGCATCCTGTAAAGCGCCTGCGAGGCTCGCACCCCCCGCGATCTATGGAGCAGGAGCGCACCCGGCACGACCAGCATCTGGCCTTGAAGCTCGCGCGCGTATTCGAGCGGGACTTGCAGTACACCTCGCTGCAAGGCGTGCGCTTCTACGTGCAGGGCGGCGTCGTGACGCTCCATGGCACCGTCGCACACGCGCTCGACCGCCAGCTCGTCGTCGACGCCGTGCGTGCCGTTCGGGGCGTCGAGGGCGTGGTGGCCCACCTGCACGTGCGGAAAGAAGGATAGGGGCTATCTCTTATGCGTTGATTCCCCACGCATTGCCGACGCGTTTGAAGCCGAGCTTTTCGTAGAACCGCACCGACATATCGGAGTCGCGCAGCAGCAGTTCGGTGCCTTTGCAGCGTTCGAGCACCCCGTCGATGAGCGCCCGTCCGATGCCCACCCCCTGCACGTCCGGCTCGACGGCGAGGTCGCACAGGTAGGAGAACAGCACGCCGTCCGTCATTACGCGCGCCACGCCCACGAGCCGCTTGCCGTGCCACGCCGACAGCACGAACGAGGCGTTTTCGTACATCTTCTGCACCTTTGCCGGGTCCGCCACGGCGCGGTAGAGCGGCGCGCGGCGGTACAGCGTCACGATGCGGCTGGGCGTCAGCCCGTCGAGCCCTTCGCGTAGCGTCAGCGCCTCGGTTTTCCTGGGTTCCATGGGAGCAGGTTGGTTGATTGCGGGATGGCTGGCTGGCTGTTAGAAGGGAAATGCGGATCCACCCACTCACCATCCAACCAACCCGACCCACGTTCCCTACGCCGCCAGGGCCGTCGTGACCTTTTCGGCAGCTTCCTTCAGAAGAATGGCCGTCTCCACTTTCAAACCGCTGTCCTTCAAAATCTGCTGCCCTTCCTCGGCGTTCGTGCCCTGGAGGCGCACGATGAGCGGCACGTGGATGTCCACCTTCTGCGCCGCCTCGACGATGCCGTTGGCCACCCTATCGCAGCGCACGATGCCGCCGAAGATGTTGACGAGGATGGCCTTGACGTTCGGGTCTTTGAGGATGATGCGGAAGCCCGCCTCGACGGTCTGCGCGTTCGCGCCGCCGCCCACGTCGAGAAAGTTGGCCGGTTCGCCGCCCGCGAGCTTGATGATGTCCATCGTGCCCATCGCCAGGCCCGCGCCGTTGACCATGCAGCCCACGTTGCCGTCGAGCTTGACGTAGTTGAGGTTGTGCTCGCCCGCCTCGACTTCGAGCGGATCCTCCTCGTGGATGTCGCGCAGGCTTTCGAGGTCTTTGTGGCGGAAGAGCGCGTTGTCGTCCAGCGTGATCTTGGCATCGACGGCGATCACGTCGCCCGCGGGCGTCACGAGCAGCGGGTTGATCTCGGCGAGCGAAGCATCGCTTTCTTCGTACGCCTTGTAGAGCGCGGCGATGAACTTGACGGCTTTTTTGAAGGCAGGGCCTTCGAGTCCGAGTCCAAAAGCGAGTTCGCGCGCCTGGTAGCCCTGGAGGCCCGCGCCGGGCTCGACCCACACTTTCAGGATTTTCTCCGGCGTGTGCTCGGCCACCTCCTCGATCTCGACACCGCCCTCGGTGGACGCCATGATGACGTTCATGCTTTTGGCGCGGTCGAGCGTGACGCCGAGGTAGTATTCCTTCGCACCGTCGGCATACACGTCGCCCGCGATGAGCACGCTGCGGACCTTCTGGCCCTCGGGGCCGGTCTGGGGCGTGACGAGTTGCATCCCCAGGATCGCCTCGGCCTTTTCGCGCACTTCGTCGAGCGAGCGCGCCAGCTTGACGCCGCCGCCCTTGCCGCGCCCGCCCGCGTGGATCTGCGCCTTGATGACGAACGTGTCGGTGCCGTCTTCACGCTGCATGGCCGTAGCGGTGGCGACAGCCTCCTCGACCGTCGTGGCGACGCGGCCCGGCTGCGTGGTGACGCCGTAGCGCGCGAGGAGGTCTTTGGCCTGGTATTCGTGGAGCTTCATGGAGGAGACGATAGGGTGAGCGTCCTCTGGACGGGTGGTAGGCGAGGCGTCTGGCGCTGGGCCGAAAGGCAAGCAGGCAGACGAAAAGACGCCGGAGGACGTAAAACGTGCTCAGAGAATCTACGGAACCCCTTTCTGCCCGGCCAACTCTCACCGGGGCTTTCACAGTCTGCCCGCGCCCGCGTGTTCACCACCTTCGACCGTCACCTATTGCGCCGCCTGCTGGCGGGCTATGTGCTGTTCGTCGGCGCGCTCGTGGTGTTTTTCATCGTCCTCCACTACCTCGAATACGTGGACGATTTCCTGGATCGCGGGGCAGAGTTGAGCGAGATCTTCCGCATCTACTACCCCGCCTTCACGCCCGAGATCATCCGGTTGACGTCGCCGCTGTCGCTGTTTCTGGCGGCGGTGTATGTGACGAACCGGCTCTCGAACCAGCTGGCCGTGATGGCACTGCAATCGAGCGGCGTATCGCTCTACCGGCTGCTCGTGCCGTACGTGCTGGCGGGCGTGGTGGTGACGGCGGCGCTGTACGGGCTGGGTGGCTACGTCGTCCCGCGCGCGCAGCGTATCGTGCTGGCGTACGACCAGCAGTACCTCAAAAACGACCAGGGCCCCATCGAGGTCAGCGACCTGCACCGCCAGAACGCGCCGGGCAGCTTCCTGACGGTCGGCTTCTACGACCACGACCAGCGCATCGGCTACCGCGTCTCGCTGCTGACCTACGACGGGACGACACTGCGCGAACGCCTCGACGCCTCGCGCATCGCGTGGGACGAATCCGGCGAGCGGTGGCGGCTCGAAGACGTGACGCGCCGCGCCTTCGCGCCCGGCGGCGTGCTCACGATGCGCCACGTGGATCAGATCGACACCGTGCTGAACGTCCTCCCCGTCAACCTCGCGCAGTCGGAGCGCGACGTCGAGGGCATGACGATCCCCGAAGCGCGCGACTACCTCGCCCAACTCGAACGGACAGGCTCGGGCAACGTGGCCGCCTCGCAGGTGGCGTACCTGAGCAAGTTCTCCTACCCGTTCGCGCACCTCGTGCTCATCGTGCTCGCCTTGCCACTGGCGGCTCCCCGGCGGCGCGGCGGCGCGGCCATCACGTTCGCCCTCGGCCTGTTCGCGGCCTTTCTCTACCTCGCCGCGCAGAAGCTCATCGAGCCCTTCGGCACCACCGGCGCGCTCTCGCCCCTGATGGCCGCCTGGCTCCCCCACGCGATCTTCGCCGCGCTGACCGTTCTCGTGCTGCTGGCGGCGAGAAAGTGAGGTGGGTTAAGGGCAGGTTTGCTGGTGGTTGCGAAACCCAACAAACGCAGCTGACCTGCTTACGCCACGCCACCCGGCCCGCCGAAGTGGAAGCCGTCGCTGGGCATCGTCACCTCCTCGATGTCGCCGTAGGCACGCTCGTAGCGGCTGATGTTGTCTTCGAGCGCGTGCAGCAGCCGCTTGGCGTGCTGCGGCGTCACGATGATGCGGCTCTTGACTTTGGCCTGCGGCAAACCGGGCATCACGCGGATAAAGTCGAGGATGAACTCCTCGGGCGAGTGCGCGATCATGACGAGGTTCGAGTACACGCCCTCGGCCATCTTCTCGCTGAGTTCGATGTTGAGTTGGGGCTGCTGATGCTCCTGGGCGTCGATGGGGTCGTCGGACATGGGGAATTTTGGAGGTCGGAAGTGGAAACGTGGAACGCAGAAACGTGGATGAAAGGGCGTGCCGTGTCGCGCCCTCGTCAATGCGCCCTTGACGCATTGCGTCCGGATCGGACGATGGCGCTTGCCGTCACGCCTCGACGGCGGTGCGGCCCGCTTGGGCGAGCACGGAGATGAGGTCGCTCTTGGTGAGGATGCCGTAGCCGTCGTCGCCCGCAGGATGCACGAGCACGGCACCCGTGGGCTCGTCAAGGTACGCGGTGAGGTGTTCGAGGTGCAGCGTGGGCGGCACCACGGGAAACGGATCGCCCATCACGTCGCGCACGGGCGTCTCGCGCGCCTCGGGCGAGGCGATCAGGCTCGACAGGATCACCGACTCGTTGAGGCTGCCCACCAGCTCGTCGCCGTCGAAGACGGGCATCTGCGAGATGCCGTGCTCGGCCATGACGGCGATGACCGCGCCCAGCGTGTCCGACGGCGCGGCCTTGACGAGGGCCGTCCCCCGCGCCCGCCGCCGCGCCATGACCGTCTCGGCGGTGAGCACGGCGCGCTTTTCGAGAAAGCCGTGGCCCTGCATCCAGGCGTCGTTGTAGGTTTTCGAGAGATAGCGAAAGCCCGAATCCGGCAGCACCACGACGACGACATCGGAGGGCTTGAGATCGGCCTGGTGCGCCTCCAGCCACTGGATCGCGCCCGCGACGGCCATCCCGCACGACTGCCCCACGAACAAGCCTTCCTCGCGCGCCAGCCGCCGCGTCATCTGCATCGCCGTCTTGTCGTCGACCTGCACGTAATCGTCCACGAGGTCGAAGTCCATGTTCTCGGCCAGGATGTCCTCGCCGACGCCCTCGATGAGGTACGGGTAGATCTCCTTCTCGTCGAACGCGCGCGTGTGGAAGTATTTGTGGTAGACCGACCCGTACGGATCGACGCCGATGACCTGCACCTCGGGGTTCTGCTCTTTGAGGTAGCGCGCCGCGCCGCTGATGGTACCGCCCGTGCCCGCACCCGCGACGTAGTGCGTGATGCGGCCCTCGGTCCCTTCCCACAGTTCCGGCCCGGTCGTCTGGTAATGCGCCTCGGCGTTGGCGGGGTTGTCGTACTGGTTGAGATAGACGGCGTTGGGAATCTCGGTGGCGAGGCGGCGGGCGACGGAGTAGTACGAGCGCGGATCGTCCGGGGCGACGGCCGTGGGGCAGACGATGACTTCGGCCCCGAAGGCGCGCAGCACGTCCACTTTCTCCTGACTCTGCTTGTCCGTCGTCGTGAAGATGCACGTGTAGCCCTTCGCGATAGCGGCGATGGCGAGGCCGGCACCCGTGTTGCCGCTCGTGCCCTCGATGATCGTCCCGCCCGGCTTGAGGCGTCCGTCGCGCTCGGCAGCCTCGATCATCGCCACGCCGATGCGGTCTTTGACCGAGCCGCCAGGATTGAAGAATTCGACCTTGGCGAGCACCGTCACCGGCAGGTGCGCGAAGAGTTTGTTGAAGCGCACGAGGGGCGTCTGCCCGACGGTGTCGAGCACGCTGTCAAACCACATAGAGGAGAACCGTAGTATCTTGAAGCATTGCAGAGTGGGCGCCGAAGATACGCGCCATGCTCCGAGAGCTTCCCCGTCCGCCCGTTTTTTCCCCCGTGCCCGTGGAGCCCGATTCAGCCCATTCCGACCCCGTGGTCGCGGCGGAAGTGCTGGCTGCGTCGTTCAGCCCGGACGGTCGCGCCACCTACCGCGATCCTGCGTGGAAGCACCTGCTCGGCGGCGAAGACGACGCCTGGATCCACCTGCTCACCGCCGACCAGACGGCGGCCCGGCAGTGCCTCGCCGAAGCCGCACAGGGCACGCTCGTCACGCACCAGGTGATGAGCGTCGAGCGCGCCGAGCGCGACGCGCCCGTGCCGGTGCTGCTGCACTTCGTGCCCGTCTACGCCCTCGAGCCGCGCGCCGTCGTGGCCGTCAGCGTGACAGGCGAGGCGCTGGCCGAACCCGCCTCCTGGATGCTCGCGCAGACGCGCCGCCACCGCATGGAAACGCTGGGCCGCATGACGATGGGCATCGCGCACGACTTCAACAACCTCCTCAGCGGCGTCCTCGGCCACGCCGAGTTGCTCAAAGACCTCGCCCCCTACCGCGATCACGCCGACCTCCGCGAGCACGTAGACACCATCGAGCGTGCCGCCCTCGACGGAGCCGAGATCGTCGGGCGTATCCAGCGGTTCGTGCGGCAGGAGAAGGAAGTCGAGTTCAAGCCGCTGGATCTGCGTGAGTTGCTCAACGAGTCCATCACGCTCACCCGCCCGTACTGGTTCAACGAGCCGCGGCGGCGTGGCATCCAGATCGAACTCTACACGCAGCTCAACACCGTCCCGCCCATCAAAGGCTCGGGCAGCGAGTTGCGCGAGGTGTTCGTCAACCTCGTGCTCAACGCCGTCCAGGCGATGCCGCGCGGCGGGCGGCTGCGGCTCGTGTGCGACCACGACACGCTGCGCTCCGAGGTGTACGTGGGCGTGCAGGACAGCGGCACGGGGATGAAGCCCGAGGTGCAAGCGCGCATCTTCGAGCCGATGTTCACCACCAAAGGCGAGCAGGGCACGGGCATGGGCCTCGCGGTGGCGTACGGCATCATCCAGGCCCACGAAGGCCGCATCGAGGTGACGTCGGAGCTGGGAAAGGGGACGATTTTCCAGATCAGCTTCCCGCTCGCCACCACGAAAGAAGCCGAGCGTCCCACCGAAAGCGTGGCGACGACCCGCAGCGCCGCGCGCGTGCTGGTGGTGGACGACGAGCCGATGGTGAGCAACGTGCTCTCGAAGCTGCTGCGCCGCCGCGGCCACGACGTTACCGTGGTGGACAACGGGCGCGCAGCCCTCGCCGAGGAGGCCCGCGCGCCCTACGACGCCGTCATCACGGATCTGGGGATGCCCGAGATGAACGGCCGCACGCTCGCCGAAAAGCTGCGCCTCCGCCGCCCCGAGTTGCCCATCATCCTCCTCAGCGGCGACACCGAGCCCGGCGCAGTCGACAACGTCGTCACGGCCATTCTGTCCAAGCCTTTCCGCATCGAGGAGGTGGACGCGACGCTGCAACGGGTGCTGGGAAAGGGGTGAACGGTGAAGGAAGAGGTCCTTGTTTTCGAGCGCGAAAAGCAGGGGAGCGGCGATGAGGCAACCTCGGCTTCATCACCACGCGCCAGTCGGCGCACTTCCCCGCCACTCTGTCAGCAAACCTTCCAGAAGCACGTTTGGCAAAAGGGTTGCGTTGGAACGGGCACCCCGCACGGCTCCGTTCGTGCAGGTATCCCCCTGACGGGCTGGCGTGCTGCCCCCGTCCTATCCTACTGATACATGCCAATCCAACCTTTCTTCTTTGCTCCTGACGATCCCGAACAGAGCATTCCCCTCCCCACGCGCGACGAAGAGCAGGAGATGCAGCAGTCCGACATTCCCGTCGAACTGCCCATCCTGACGCTTCGCAACACCGTCCTTTTCCCCGGCGTCGTGCTGCCGATCACCGTCGGGCGCGACGCGAGTTTGAAGCTCGTCAAAGACGCCTTTTCGTCCGACAAGCTCATCGGCGTCGTCGCGCAGCGGGATGCGGAGGTCGAAGACCCCGGCGTAGACGACCTGTACGAACATGGGACGGTCGCCACGATTTTGAAGCTCATCAAGATGCCCGACGGCTCCAAGAGCATCGTCATCCAGGGCAAGCGGCGCTTCGAGGTCGAGGAGTACGTGCAGGAGCAGCCGTACCTGCGCGCGCGCGTGCAAGGCCCTCAGCGAGCCGAGCGACGAGTCCGACCGCGTCGAGGTCGAGGCCCGCATCCGCTCGATCAAGGAGCTGGCGATCCAGATCGTCAACCTCTCGCCGCACCTGCCCAGCGAGGCCGCCTACGCGATTCAGAACATCGACTCGCCGACGTTCCTCATCCATTTCATCGCCTCCAACCTCCAGATCGAGGTCGAGCCGAAGCAGCAGCTGCTCGAAACCGACAGCCTCGTCGAGCGCGCCGACCTCGTCACCGACCACCTCAAGCGCGAAATCCAGGTGCTGCGCCTGAGCGAGGAGATCCGCTCGAAGGTCAAGACGGACGTGGACAAGCAGCAGCGCGAGTACCTGCTCCGCCAGCAGCTCAAGGCCATCCAGGACGAACTCGGCGAAGGCGAGGGCAACACCTCCGAGATGGTCGAACTGCGCGAGCGCGCCCAGGAAAAAGACCTTCCCGAGCACGCCCGTAAAACCGTCGACAAAGAACTCGACAAGCTGGGCCGGATGAACCCGATGGCCCCCGATTACGCCGTCACGCGCAACTACATCGACTGGATTCTCGACCTGCCGTGGATGGAGACGACCGAGGACCACCTCGACCTCAACCGCGCCGAGGAGATCCTCGACGAAGACCACTACGGGCTGGAGCAGGTCAAAAAACGCATCCTCGAATACCTCGCCGTGCTGAAGCTCAAAGGCGACATGAAGGCGCCGATCCTGTGCTTCTACGGGCCGCCGGGCGTGGGCAAGACGAGCCTCGGCAAGTCGATTGCCCGGGCGCTCGGGCGTGAGTTCGCGCGGATGTCGCTGGGCGGCGTGCGCGACGAAGCCGAGATGCGCGGCCACCGCCGCACGTACGTCGGCGCCCTGCCGGGCCGCATCATCCAGGGGTTGAAGAAAGCCGGGACGGCCAACCCCGTCTTCATCCTCGACGAGGTCGACAAGCTCGGCTCCGACTTTCGTGGCGATCCGTCGTCGGCGCTGCTCGAAATCCTCGATCCCGAGCAGAACCACGCCTTCAACGACCATTACCTCGAACTCGACTACGACCTGTCGAAGGTGCTCTTCATCGCCACGGCGAACTACGTCGAGCAGATCCCCGCGCCTCTGCGGGATCGCATGGAGATGATCGAGATCACCGGGTACACGCTCGAAGAAAAGCTCAACATCGCCCAGAAGTACCTCCTGCCGCGCCAGATCGAGCGCAACGGCCTGGACGAAGGGCAGCTCACGATTTCGGAGGAAGCCCTCGTCGAAATCATCGACGGGTACACCCGCGAGTCGGGCGTGCGGCAGTTGGAGCGCACCATCGGATCCGTCGCGCGTGGCGTGGCGGCGCAGGTGGCGCGCGGCAACGCCGACAAGGTGGCCGTCGAGAAAAGCGACGTGGAGACGTACCTCAAGAGCCGACGCTTTTTCTCCGACACCGCCGAGCGCACCGAGGTGCCCGGCGTGGCGACGGGACTGGCGTGGACGCCCGTGGGCGGCGACATCCTCTTTATCGAGGCAAGCGTCGCGCGCGGCTCGGGCCGGCTGGTGCTCACCGGACAACTCGGCGACGTGATGCGCGAGAGCGCGCAGGCCGCGTTCTCGTACGTCAAAGCCCACGCCGACAGCCTCGGCATCCCGTTCGACGCCTTCCGCTACTGGGACGTCCACGTTCACGTGCCCGCGGGCGCGATCCCGAAAGACGGGCCGAGCGCGGGCGTGGCGATGCTATCGGCGCTGGTGTCGATTTACACGCAGCGCCGCGTGCGGAACCACACGGCCATGACGGGCGAGATCACGCTGCGCGGGCTGGTGCTGCCCGTCGGCGGCATCAAGGAGAAAGTCCTCGCCGCCCGCCGCGCGGGTATCGAAACCGTGATGCTGCCCGTCCGCAACGAGAAGGACGTCAAGGAGATCAAGGACGGCGCGCTCGAAGGGCTGGACGTGAAGTACGCCACGCGCATGGAGGAGGTACTGAAAGAGGTGCTGGAAGACGAACCCGTGCGCGACCCTGAAGCGTTCTTCCGCATCCCGGACGCCGAGAAGAAGCCCGTCGCCAACGGCCACGTGGAAACGCCGGACGTGGTGGTGAACTGAGCCACAGAAGCTCGTGAACGCTGTCGTAGGGGCGGGTCGTAAAAAGATCCGCCCCTACGCGTTTGTAATAGCCCCTGAAGACCAAGTCAGTTGCCGCGCGTCGTGCGCCACCGGGCGGCTTCTTCGGGGCGGCCCCAGGCTTCGTACAGAGCCACGAGGGCAGCGGCGGCGCGCGCGGCGGCGTGGTGCTGTTCCTGCCCGGCGTGCTGTTCGGCAGCGAGGGCAGCGAGCAGCAGGGGTTCCGCCTCGGCATAGCGCCCGGCGTCTTGTAAAAACCCGGCCAGTTTGACCTGGCTGAAGCCAATCGTGGCGGCGCTGGCGGCGAAGGTGGTGTCGGCCTGGAGCAATCGCAAGGCCTGCTGCTGCGCGTCGATGGCCCCGGCGGGGTCGCCCCGCTCGGCGCGGATTGAGGCGAGGGTGCCCAGCGGGATAGCGTGAGACCCTGGGCGCGCCGATGGCAGGCCTATCGCCTCGACGAGCAGCGCCTCCGACTCGTCGAGGCGTTTTTGCCGGTGCAGCACGGAGGCATAGGTGGCAAGCGTCTGACTGAGCGCGCTGCTGCCGGGCTGGGCGTCGCGCATGAGGGCCACCGCCTCGGCCCCCACGGCCTCCGCCTCGGCCATCCGGCCCTGTGCCAGATAGAGGAACGTCAGCGGATTGAGGATGCCGACGAGCCGGGCATCGTCTGGCCCGAACCGGCGGGCATACCGCGTGCGCAGGTCGAGGAGAAGGCGCTCGGCCTCGCTATGTCGCTGCTGATCGATCAGCGCCCGTGCGAGCGTCTGCTCGGCCATGAGGATGGCGGTGCGGTCGCCGTTGGGCTGCGCGCGTTGCCGCGCGAGCGAGGACTGAAGCACCGCCTCCGCCTCGTCGGACCGCCCGGCATTGAGCAGCGTGAGCGCCAGCACGTGCTCGGCGCGGGCTGTCAGAGGTGGGTCGCGGTGCGTGGCCGGGAGGGCCAGGGCCTCGCGGACGAGCGCTTCGGCTTCGCCGAGGTGCCACTGCACCTGCCGCACGCCCGCCAGTTCGGTGAGGCTGCCCGCCAGCGTCGCCGCGTCGTCTTCTGCCCGCGCGAGCGCGGCGGCCTCGGTCAGCGGCCCGGCTGCCTCGGCCTGCGCCGCCAGCCGGACGTACGACCGCCCGATGACGTAGAGCAGCCGGGCACGCACGCGCGGCGCATCTGCCAGGTCTTCCTGCGCCCGTTCGACGCCTCGGGCCAGCAGATCAGAGATGCGGAGCGTGTCGAGGCGCTCCTCCGCGAACGGGTCGGCGGCTCCGAAAAGTTCTTCGAGCACGCGCGCCGTGGCCTGCGCCGTGTCGCGCTCGCGGACCGTGGCGCGCTGCTGCACGGAGAGCACGACGCTGAAACCGACGAGCAGCACGACGGCCAGTGCGGCAGCGGCGACGCCCGCGCGGTGGCGGCGGGCAAACGTGCCAAACCGGTACGCCGCCGACGGGGCCCGTGCGCGCACGGGATGCCCGCCGAGGTGGCGGTGGATGTCGGCGGCAAAAGCTTCTGCCGAGGCGTAGCGGGCCTCGGGCTCTTTTCGCAGTGCGGTCAGCACGATGGCGTCGAGATCGCCACGCAGGCCGTGCGGATCGAGGCCGGGTACGGGCGCGGCGGCACGGGCGAGCACGGCGCTGGGCCGCTCGGGAGAAACCGTGAGGATGGCATGTTCGAGTGCTGCCGCCGTAGGTGCGTCGAACGGGCGCTGCGCGGTAAGCAGTTCGTAGAGCACCACCCCGAGGGCGTACACATCTGCCGCTGTCGTTACGCCTTCCCCGCGGATCTGCTCGGGAGCAGCGTAGGCCCGCGTCATGGGGCGCAGGCCGGTCTCGGTACGCAGGCTCGCGGCATCGTCGTCCAGCAGCCGCGCCACGCCGAAGTCCAGCAACTTGACGTGCGCGGCGCCTGCGTCGTCCTCGGCGACGAGGATGTTGGAAGGCTTGAGGTCGCGGTGGATGACGAGGCGCTGGTGCGCGTGGTGGACGGCCTCGCAGACCTCTACGAACAGCCGCAGGCGGGCGCGAAGGGGAAGCGTGTGCGCGGCCGCATAGGCGGTGATGGGCAGCCCCGCCACGTAGTCCATGGCGAAATACGGATAGCCACCGCCGGCACCCTCCACCGGTGAGGCCGTCCCCGCTTCGAGCAGCCGGACGATGCCCGGGTGTTCGAGCCGGGCCAGGATGCGGCGCTCACTCTCGAAGCGCTGCTGAAGCGCGCGGGCCTCTCCGACGGTGTGGGGCACCCGCACGAGCTTGACGGCCACCCGCCGGTCGAGCACGCCATCGGCGTGGGCGGCCAGCCAGACGCTCCCCATCCCGCCGTGGCCGAGCAATTCCAGCAGTATGTACGGCCCGATACGCGCCCCCACCAGCGGACTGGACGCGGCGGGCTCGTCTCCGGCCAGCAGGCGCGGCTCGATGCCGAGCGGCTGCTGGTGCGCCCTCAGCATAGCCTCGACTTCGCACAGCACGGCGGGCCGTCCCGCGCAGGCGGTTCGGAGCCAGGCGCTGCGCTCGGCGGCATCGCGCGAGAGCGCCTCGGCAAAAACGGCTTCGATCTCTTCCCACGGCGCTTCCATCACGGGTCACTCCGACAAAGCCAGGTGGACTTCCTTGCGTAGCCACGCCCGCGCTGCCGTCCAACTGCGCTGCACCGTCTTGACCGACACGTCGAGCACCTCGGCGGTTTCTTCCAGACTCAGCCCGCCGAAAAAGCGGTACTGCACCACCTGGCTGCCACGCGGGTTGATCTTTTCGAGCCGTCCGAGGGCGTCGTCGAGCGCCAGCATCTCGTCGGCTTCGTGCAGAGAAAGGAAGGGCAGCACGTCGTCGAGCGGGACGGGCTGTGCGCCGCCGCCGCGCTTGAGGCGCGTCCGGGCGCGGGCGTAATCGACGAGGAGGCGGCGCATGGTGGTGGCCGCGATGGCGAGAAAGTGCGCCCGGTCCTCGGCGCGCAGCGTGCACTGCTGTACGAGCCGGAGGTACGCCTCGTTGACGAGGGCCGTGGGGTTGAGCGTGTGGTCGGCGCGCTCGGCGCGGAGTTGCCGCCGAGCGAGGGCGTGTAGCTCGTCGTACAGCAGCGGCATCAGCATTTCGAGGGCTTCGCCGTCGCCGTCGTGGAGGCGGTGCAGGAGATCGGTGACCGTGGCAGTCGGCATGGTGCGCGGGAAAGAAGCCGGCCGAAGCCTGGGTTAAATCAACCGCAGCAGGAGGGCTTCCGCAAGGGCATAACCAAGAATCGCCGCGCCGCGCGAGGAAATGCCCGGCGCGGATGTCCAGTTGCGGGAGGAAACGTCGCCATCCCTTCTACACACCCACGCCCGGCATCCCCTATGCGCTCGCTCTACTCTGCATATCTCCGGTGGGCGCTGCGCCTGCTGCCCGTCGCACTCGTCGCGCCGCCCGGCAACGCGCAGCCCGCACCCGACGCCAAACTGACCTCATCGCTTCCCCTCGTCGATCAGCAGTTCGGGGCCGCTGTCGCGCTCGACGGCGTGGTGGCCGTCGTCGGCGCGTTCCGCGAAGACGATCCCGTTTACCACGTCGGCGAGTATGGGGCGGCGTACGTGTACCGTTACGACGGCAGCGCGTGGCGCGAAGAACAGAAGCTGACGTCTCCCCAGCGCGGCAACTACGAATGGTACGGGCGGGCGGTCGCCGTCAGCGGCAACGTGGTGCTCGTGAGCACCCGCAACGACGAAGGCCTGCCCGTAGGAGCCGGGGCCGTCTACGTCTACCGCTACGATGGCAGTACATGGGCTGAAGCGCAGAAGCTGAGAGCGCCCGATGAGGCCCAGGGGGGTGACTTCGGGCATTCCCTCGCCATCGAGGGCGACGTGATGCTCGTGGGCTCGGCGATCCAGGGAGGTGCCGCGTACGTGTTCCGCTACGATGGCAGTACATGGGCTGAAGAGCAGAAGCTGACCTCGCCCGAATCGTTCAGCGGGACTTATTTCGGCGAGTCGGTGGCGCTGTCGGGGAGCCGGGCGCTCATTGGCGCGTGGGGCTACGAGCCGCCGCAGGGCCTGAACACCGGGGCCGCGTACGTTTTCGAGTATGACGGCAGCATGTGGAACGAGACGGCGCGGCTCGTTCCCTCCGATAGTCTGGCGCGGACCCAGTTCGGCCTCACCGTCGCCCTCGACGGGGACCGGGCGCTCATCGGCGCGCCACTTGACCGGGAGGTGGGCGCGAGTGCGGGCGCGGCCTACGTGTTCCACTTCGACGGTGCCGCGTGGGCCAACGAGCAGAAGATCACGGCGTCGGATCCCTCGGGCTTCAACCTTTTCGGCAGCGCCGTCGCGCTGGAAGGCACGCAGGCACTCGTCGGGGCCAAAAACTGGTTTCCTCTCAACGAGGACGCGTCGGGCAAGGCGTACCGCTTCGCCTACGATGCTGTCACGGAGTCGTGGGTAGAGCAGCAAGGCTTCGTCCCCTCCGATGGCGGTGCGGGCGACGACTTCGGCTCGGCGGTGGCGATGGACGACGGCGTGGTGCTCGTCGGCGCTCCCGACCACGACCAGCCCGTAGCGGCCACCGGGGCCGCCTACATCTACGGCGTGCCCACGGCGACGGCGGTGGAAGACGCCACGCCGCACGCGCCCACCTTGCTGTCCGTGCCTGTGCCCAATCCGTTCCGCACGCAGACACTCCTGACGCTGACGCTCGCCGAGCCCCAAGCCGTCACCATGGATGTCTACGACCTGCTGGGCCGCCGCGTGGCCGTGCTGCACGAGGGTCTGCTGGCGGCGGGCGCGCACCCGTTCGTGTGGAATGCCGGATCGCTTCCGGCGGGCCCCTACGTCGTCCGCGTCGTGGGGGTGGCGGTCAGAGCCTCCCGGCGCGTCGTCCTCGTGCGGTGAGGCTGTGCCTCTACGATTCCCCTTCTCCTTTCGCTGATGCTACCCGACGAGGTTTTCCCGATGACGTCTCGATCCGTTGCTATGCTGCTTTTCCTCTGCATCCTGCTGATCGCCGCGTTCGCGCCGCGCGCGCAGGCCCAGCGCTTTCCCGAAACCAAGCTGCTCCCGAGCGGCGGGATGCCGTTCAACAACTTCGGATCCACCGTCGCTATCAGCAGAGATGGTACCTATGCCCTCATCACCGCGCAGGGGTACCAGGCTTCGCAGGGCCGGGTGTACGTCTTCGTCCGGGCGGGCGGCGCGTGGGCTGAGCAGGCTATCCTCACGTCCAGCGATGGTGCGGTGGGCGATTACTTCGGAAACAGCGTCTCGCTCAGCGCAGACGGTGCGTACGCCCTCATCGGCGCGTTCAGCGACGACGATGCGGGGGCGGCTTCCGGGAGTGCCTACGTGTTTGCCCGCACAGGCGACACGTGGACCGAACAGGCGAAACTCACTGCTTCCGACGCGGGTGCGTCTCACAATTTTGGCAACGCCGTCTCCCTCAGCGACGACGGTAGCTCCGCCCTCATCGGCGCCGTGGGCGTGAGCCAGGCCTACGTCTTCACCCGCACCGGAAGCGTGTGGACCGAGCGCGCCCTTCTCAGCGGCACCGCTGGCGAGGGCTTCGGCATCGACGTGTCGCTCAGCGGAAACGCCGGGTACGCCCTCGTCGGCGCGCGCTTCGGCAATACCGGCGCGGGACCGCGTACGTGTTCGAGCGGAGCGGCGGCACCTACACGCAGCAGGCCGAACTCACCGCCGCCGACGGTGCGACGAGCGATGACTTCGGATGGCGTCTTGCCCTCAGCAGAGACGCCCGCTATGCCCTCGTCGGGGCCCGGCTGGACACGACACGGGCCGACAATGCGGGCAGCGCGTACGTCTTCGCCCGCACCGGCACCACCTGGACGCCACAGGCCGAACTCACGGCCTCCGATGGCGAGGCCAGT
Source organism: Rhodothermales bacterium (assembly GCA_963829705.1). Lineage (GTDB taxonomy): Bacteria > Bacteroidota > Rhodothermia > Rhodothermales > BA12 > CAWHJN01. The sequence continues at coordinate 1,562,543 of CAWHJN010000005.1, read as the reverse complement.
GATCAGTTGGGCTATGACGTCGCGATCAGTGACGACGGCACGCGGGCCCTCGCGGGGGCGCTCTACCACCACGTCGAGGGCGTGCGCTCCGGAAGCATGTACGTGTTCTCCCGCACGGACAGCACATGGACGCAAAAGAGCCGGATCGATGCCAGCGACGGCGCTGCGGACGACCTTTTCGGGGCGTCCGTCGCCCTCAGCGGGGACGGGCGGCACGTACTCGTCGGGGCCTCTCTCGACGACGACGGCGGCAACGACGCGGGCAGCGCATACCACTACGACCTACGCCCGCCCGCCTCGCACGCACCCTACGTGGTCACGCTGGGCGGCCTCAGCTTCGACGAGGGCACGGATGTCGGCCTCGATAGCGGGGGCAACGCCTATTTCATCGGCCAATTTCGCGGTGCGCTCGACTTCGACCCCGGTGCGGGCGTGGCCGAGTTGACGAGCACGCAGACGGATGTGTACGTCGTCTCCTACGATCCAGCGGGCGCGTTCCGCTTCGCGTTTCCCATCGCCAATGGAATCCCCACCTCTGAGAGCGCTGGCGGCCTCGCCGTCAACCCGGCAGGAGCATTCGTGGTCACGGGCGGCCAGCCCTTCGGGGCCATCGACTTCGACCCCGACCCGACGCGCGAGGCACTCCGCACCGGCAGGTTTTTCGTGGCGGGCTACGACACCGACGGGCGGTTCCGCTTTGCCGTCGCGCCGGAAGGCGGATCGGGATCCGCCGGAGCCGGTCGCGCCGTGGCCATCGACACGTCGGGCAACGTCTACGTCACCGGCTCGTTTGCGGGCACGATCAACTTCGCCCCCGGCGCGCCACAACCGGTGCTGCTCACGAGCGCCGGCAGCACCGACCTTTTCATCGCCAGCTACGACGCTGACGGGGCCCTCCGCTCGGCCTGGAGCCTCGGCTCCGAGGACGGAGACGCGGGCGAGGGCATCGCCGTCGATGCCGCGGGCAACGTCTACGTCACCGGCCGCCTCGACACGGCGACGCTGACGAAGCGCGGATCGGGCGGAGGCGGCTCCGGCTCCGCGAGCGCCTTTCTCGCTGGCTACGCGCCCGATGGCACCCGCCGCTTTCTGCACTTTTTCGGCCCGGAAGGGCACGGCGAGGCCGTCGCGCTGGACGCCACAGGTAACGTCACCGTCGTCGGGTCGTTTACCGGCACCTCTGCCTTCGACCCCACCGATAGCGACGGCAATGGAGATTTAGAGGAGGTCACGTCGATGCCAGGCGGCAGCGCGTTCGTCGCCAGCTACCGACCCGACGGCTCGTTTCGCTTTGTTTCCGTCCCGCACGGCCCCGGTACCGCCCTCGGCGTCGCCGCACGCGGCACGGGCGGCAGCGTCGTCACGGGCACCTTCAACGGCACCCTCGATTTCGACCCGGCCTCTGGGGCTGGCGCGCTCACGTCGGGCGCGGGCTCGGATGTCTTCGTCGCCCGCTACGGCCCCGCAGGGGCGTTCCAGAGCGCCTTTCAGGTGGGCGGCGATGGCCTCAACGTAGGTCACGCCGTCGCTGCGGACGACCAGGGATACGTCCTCCTCACCGGCTCCTTCACCAACACGACCGACTTTGACACCGGTGCAGGCCCCGACACCCGGACGAGCGCCGGGCAAAACGACCTCTTCATGATGAAGGTGGAGCCGGAGCGCCTGCCTGTCGCCGTGCAGCAGCCTCCGCCTGGGCCGCGTGGTGCCTCGCTCTCAGGGGCTTTTCCGAACCCGTTCACCACGCACACCCGCCTCACGCTGACGCTCGCGCGCTCGGAGCCTGTGCGCGCGAGCCTGTTCGATCTCCTCGGGCGCGAGGTGCGCGTGCTCTACGACGGCGTGCTCCCCGCCCGCACCGTCCACCTGCTGGACGTGCAGGCGGGCACGCTGGCGAGCGGGATGTACCTCGTTCGCGTCGCCACCCCCACGTTCGCCGAGACGCGCGTCATCGTGCTTCAGCGTTGACGTTCGTCGATCTCCGTCAGATGCTTCCAGTAGCGCCGGGGCATGTGGCGCGCGCGGAGGGCGAGGTTGCGGCGCTCGGGGATGTCGACGGCATGGTAGTACGTTTTCCAGAGTTGCTGCCAGGCTTCTTCGTCTTCGGCAACAGGCAGCGCCGTCTGCGGCGCGCCGACGAAATGCACCGCGCCAGTATCGTGCAACAGGGCGTAGCCGCGCCGGGCGTCCACGATGATCCAGCGCAGCGCGGCGTACCGCTCGGCAAAGTGCGGCCCGATGAGCGGAAGGACGTTGCACACGGGTTCGACGACGGATCGCCAGCTCCCGTCCGCGCCTTCGCTGAAGCGCACGAAGGCGTGCATCCGGTGTACCTCGCGGCTCGTGGCACGCGCCGCCTGCCAGACGACGGGGCCGGGCGTGCCGAGCGGGTTGTCGGCGGCCATTACGCCGTGTGCAAACAGCAGCCGGAGGTAGGCGAACAGCACGCCATCGATGCCGGGCGTCTCGGACAGGAACGCCCCTCGCACGCGCTGCCAGACCTCCTGCCCACCGCTGCGGACGATGCCGCGCCGAAGCCGGGCCATGCGCTGCGGGCGCACTTCGACCTCAACCGTCTCGCCGAACATCGTCGCTGTACCTGTACCTTTCTCGAACTGCGGAGCCTCGTCGCGTCGCACGTACGCCTCGAACACAGCCGACAGAAATCCGCTGAATGTGCCGTCGTAGCGGTAGGTGTTCATAGCCTGCTCACGCCGCTCGTTCGAAGAGCGATAACTGGTTCGCCCGAGGCGCTTCGACCAGGCGAGCGCGCACGGCGAGCGGGCTTTTTTCGAGCAGCGTGTCGCGGTAGCCGGGCACGTCGAGGAAATAGCGGGCGCGCTTGACGACGACGCCGAAGCGCGGCAGATCGTCCCAGCGAACCCGTCCCTGCCGCCGCGCCTTCACGATGCGCTGTGCACTCGTGACGCCCAGCCCGGGCACACGCAGCAGCGCTTCGAGCGGCGCACGGTTCACGTCCACCGGAAACTGCTCGGGATGGCGGAGCGCCCAGCCCAGCTTGGGATCGACATCGGCATCGAGGTGCGGGTGCGCGTCGTCTACGATTTCCTCGACGGCGAACTGGTAGAAGCGCAGCAGCCAGTCGGCCTGGTACAGGCGGTGCTCGCGGACGACCGGCGCGGGCTGGCCCTGCGGCACGCGCGCGTCCGGGCTGATGGGCACGTAGCCCGAGTAGTACACGCGCCGCAAGTCCTGCTCGCGGTACAGACCGTCGGCGAGGTGGAGGACGGTTTTGTCGTCTTCGGGCGTTGCACCGACGACGAGCTGGGTGCTCTGGCCGCCCGGCGCAAATCGCGGCGCGTGCTTGTGGCGCGGCGCGATTTCGCGGCTCTCGTCGATCTTCTCGCGCACGCGCCGCATCGGGCGCAGCACCGTGTCGTAGTCTTTTTCTGGCGCGACCGTTTTCAGACTTTCCTCCGACGGGATCTCCAGATTCACGCTCAGCCGATCCGCCCACCGCCCCGCCTCGTCGATCAGTTCGGGGCTCGCGCCGGGAATGACTTTGAGGTGGATGTAGCCATTGAACCCCTCCTCCGTCCGGAGCACTTTCGCCACGCGCACGAGCCTTTCGGTCGTGTAATCAGCGTTCTTGAAGATGCCCGACGACAGAAACAGCCCCTCGATGTAGTTGCGCCGGTAGAAATTGATCGTCAGGTCCACGACCTCCTGCACGCTGAAAGCGGCCCGCTCGACGTCGTTTGAGCGGCGGCTGACGCAGTAGGCGCAGTCGAAGATGCAGTGGTTGGTGAGCAGAATTTTGAGCAGCGACACGCAACGCCCGTCGGCGGTAAACGAGTGGCAGATGCCCGCGCCCGTCACGCTGCCCAGCCCGTCCTTCTGGCCCTTTCGTTTTCCACCGCTCGACGCGCACGACACGTCGTATTTGGCCGCATCCGCCAGGATTTCCAGCTTGTGGAGCGTTTTCTCGCGCAGGATCGGCATCGCCGTTTACATATATATTGAACACATATTATACGACGAGCATTCTCAGTGCGCAAGCGCCCGTCAACCCACGCTTTTCATTTGATCGCGGGGGGGCGCCGGGCTATGTTGACGCCACCTTTCTTCCCCGCCGCATGCCCTCGGAACGCTACCTCGTCACCGCCCGCAAATACCGCCCGACGTGCTTCAACGACCTCGTCGGGCAGGAGCACGTCTCCGAGACGCTGAAGAACGCGATCCGGCTGGAGCGGCTGGCGCACGCCTACCTGTTCAGCGGCCCGCGCGGGGTGGGCAAGACGACGGCGGCGCGTATTCTGGCGAAGGCCATCAACTGCCAGACGCCGCACGAGGCGCGTGAGGATGGGGCCGAGCCGTGTGGCACGTGTGAGTCGTGCCGGTCGTTTGCCGAGGGCCGTTCGCTCAACATCATCGAGATCGACGCTGCCTCGAACAACAAGGTGGACGACATCCGCGAACTGCGCGACACCGTCCGCGTGCCGCCGCAGGGGGCGAAGAAAAAAGTGTACATCGTGGACGAGGTCCACATGCTCTCGACGAGCGCCTTCAACGCGCTCCTGAAAACGCTCGAAGAGCCGCCGCCGTACGTCCTCTTCATCTTCGCCACGACCGAGCCGCACAAGGTCATCCCCACGATCCTGTCGCGCTGCCAGCGGTTCGATTTCCGCCGCATCGCCGTCGCCGACGCCGTGCAGCGGCTGCGCGAGATCTGCGCGAGCGAAAACATTGAGGCCGACGACGACTCGCTCCTCCTCATCGCGCGCAAAGGCGACGGCGCGCTGCGCGACACACTCTCGGCCTTCGACCAGGCCGTGGCGCTCTGCGGCACGACGCTCACCTACACCGAACTCGCCCACGCCCTCGGCGTCGTCGAGATCGACCTGTTTTTCGACGTGACCGATGCCGTCGCGGCCCGCGACACGGCACGCCTGCTCACGCTCGTGGACACGCTGATGCGGCGCGGGCACGACCTGCAGGAGTTCGTCTCCGGTTTGCAGGAGCACCTGCGTAACCTGCTCGTCGCCTGCACCCTGCCCGACACCGACCTCATCGAAGCTGCCCCGGCCGTGCAGGCGCGCTACCAGGCGACGGCCGAAGGGTTAGACGAGGCCGATGTGCTGCGGCTGCTGACGCTCACTGCCGAGGCCGAGGACGCGCTGAAAGGGGCGTCGCAGCCCCGGTTACGGCTGGAGATGGCACTTTTGAAGATGGCCGCGCTCGCAAAAGCCATCGACCTCAACGAAGCCCTCGACACGCTGGCGCGCATCGAGGCGCAGGTGCGCTCTGGCGTGGCGCTGCCGTCGTCCGCCACCCTGCCGGGCGCGACGGCGCCTCCCGTGCTGGCCCGCGAACCCGAGCGCGCCTACGAGGCTGACACGCCCGGCCGGCGTCCCGACGTGGCCCCCGATCCTGCTCCGCCCCGCTCGGCTGAACCCTCGCCCGCTGCCGCAAGCGCCCCTGCCAACACACTGCCCGCGCCCGACGACGCGCCCGAGCCGTTGCAGACACCCCGGCACGCCAGCATCCACCCGATGCGCCCGTCTGCCGACGCGCCCGAGGAGCACGCGCCTGCGTCCGCGCCGCAGCGCCCCGCCGCCCATAGCACCGACCCGTACGACGACCTGTTCAGCGGCCCGGCGCTCAAAACCCGACGCGCGCCCGCTTCTACCGACCCCTCTCCGCGCACCGAAGGCTCGGCGGCCCTCTCGACGCGCGCCATACCCGACGCCACGCTCGAACGCTTCGCCGCCGCGTGGTCCACGCTGTGCGCGCAGGTGGAGCGGCCCGCGTTGCAGGCGATGCTGTCGCTGTCCGTGCCCACCGCCTACGACAACGACGTCCTCGTGCTCGCCGCCCCCGATGCCGCCTCCGCGCGCACCATCGAAGGCGGGGCCAACACGCTCATCGCGCTGCTCGAACACCACCTCGGCTTGCGCCCGGCGCGGCTGCGGTGCGACGTGCAGCCCGGCCTGCAAAGCGCTGCCGCCGCCGAAACTGGCAGCGCCTTCGATCCGTTGGCCTTTATCGAAACGCAGCGCCAGGAGCACCCCGTCGTCAGGGCCATTTTCGAACAGTTTGGCGGCGAGGTCGTCTGGCAGTAGCACGCGCGGCTCGCGCCGCACGGCCCTTTTTTCCCGCTTACCCGTCGCACGCGCATGAACATGGCAGATATGTTCGGCAAGTTTGCCGAAATGCAGCAGCAGATGCAGGCCGCCCAGGCCGCCCTCGCCGAGAAGACCGTCACCACCGAAGTCGGTGGCGGCATGGTCAAAGTCACCGCCAACGGCGCGCAGCGCGTCACGTCGATCTCCATTGAGCCCTCCGCCGTTGATCCCAACGACGTCGAGATGCTCGAAGACCTCGTCCTCTCGGGCGTCAACAAGGCGCTCGAGGAGGCGCACAAGGTGGCGCAGGCCGAGATGCAGAAAACCGCCGGCTCGATGCTGCCGCCGGGCCTCGACCTCGGGCAATTCGGGTTGTGACGAAGAGTGCTGTGACGTGTTTTGCACGTCGGACGCGCGCGCATCGCGCGCCCTCGACTCTTTACTTCTGACCCTCCACCCCCATGCAGTTCACGTCCGAATCTGTCGAGGCACTCGTCGAGCAGTTCACCAAGCTGCCCACCATCGGGCGCAAGACGGCGCAGCGGCTGGCCGCGTACGTGCTCAAGATGCCGCGCGAGGAGGTCGTCGAGATCGCCAAGGCGCTCGTGGCCGTCAAGGACCGCGTGCGCTTCTGCCCCATCTGCTTCAACGTCACCGATAACGTGCCGTGCCCCATCTGCGCCCACGCCCGGCGTGACCCGCAGACGATCTGCGTGGTCGAAGAAGCGACCGACGTGATGGCCTTCGAGCGCACGGGCGACTTCGGGGGCGTCTACCACGTGCTCGGCGGTGCGATCTCGCCGCTCGACAACGTCGGGCCGGAAGACCTGCGGGTGCGCGAACTCGTCGCCCGCGTCACGCGCACGCTGGCCGTGACGGAGGACGTCGCGGCAAAGGCCGCGGGCTTCGAGAACGGCCAGGGACCCGAGATCCGCGAGGTCATCCTGGCGATGAACCCCAACGTCGAGGGCGACACCACCTCGCACTACCTGTCGATGCTGCTCAAGCCGCTCGGCGTGCCACTCACCCGCCTCGCGCGTGGCCTGCCCATCGGCGGCGACCTCGAATACGCCGACGAGGCCACGCTCGCCCGCGCCCTCGAAGGGCGCTCGTCTATGTAGAGGTTAGAGATGCGAGATTGGGGAGGCAGGGCGTCTCCTCCAGATCTCCTCCTAACCTCTAACCGCCACCCTCCAATCTCTTTTCCATGCGTATCTCCGTCATCGGCGCGGGCAGCATCGGTGCCACCATCGCCCACGAACTGCACGCCATCCCCGAGGTCGATCTCGTGCAGGTGTGCGACGCGCGGGCGCGCTCGCTCCAAGCGCTCCAGGACGGACTGAGCAGCCCGCGCCTGCGCTCGTTTCAGATCGACGCGCGTGATCTGTTCGTGCTCAAAACCATCATCGAGCACTCCGACGTTGTCATCGGGGCCGCGCCGACGGGCAAGAACGCCGCGCTGGCCGAGTTGTGCGTCGATCTCGGCATCCACTACTGCGACCTCGGCGGGGCCGACCCCGTCGTGGAATCCCTGCTGCGGCTCGACGCCTCGGCGCGCGCGCAGAACGTGTGGGTGGTACCCAACTGCGGCCTCGCGCCCGGCCTCATCAACGTGCTGTGTTTGCACGGCCTCGACCAGTTCGACGAGGTCGAGGCGGCGCAGCTTCGCGTGGGCGACATCCCCCTCGACCCGACGCCGCCGTTCAACTTCACCGTGTCGTGGTCGCCCGAGAAGATCATCGAGGATTACACCAACCCGGTGCAGCTCATCGAAGACGGCGAGGTGACGACGCACGCGCCGCTATCGCACCTCGAGCACCTGTATTTCGCGCCGCCGTTCGGCGAGTTGGAAGCCTTCTGCACGCAGGGCGGCCTGTCGACGCTGGCGCGGAGCCTCGAAGGCAAGGTGCCCCACCTCGACCACAAGACGATCCGCTGGCCCGGCCACGCCGCGCAGATGCAGTTTCTGCTGGCCCTCGGCTTCGGCGAGGCGCAGACCATCGACGTGCGGACGCACCTGACGTACCGGGACGTGCTCGTCCGCAAGATGCGGCAGCGGCTGGGCTCCGAGCAGCCCGACGTGCTGCTCATGCGCGTGCTCGTGCGCGGCAAGAAAAACGGCGTCGAGAAGACGCTGCTCTACGAAACCATCGAGGAGTACGACGCCGAGGACAAGACGACCGCCATGCGCCGCGCCACGGCGATCCCGACCGTCGTGCTGGCACTGCGGCTGGCACGCGGCGAGGTGCCCGGTGGCGGCGCGGCCCCGCCCGAGTACGTCGTAGACCGGGGCGCGTACCTCGACGCCATCCGCGAGCGCGGCATCGGCATCCGCGAGCGCTGGTTCGACGGCTACGTCAGCGTCACCGACGCGATGCTGGCGCAGGCGTCGCAGGAAGAGGTCGGATAAAACGGCGAGGGGCTTACCCCAGGCCGTAGGCGCGCAGCGTGGCGCCGTTGAGCGCGTCGCCGCCGCCCGCGCAGAGGTGCGCGCACAACTCGGCGATGGCTTTCGTGGACACGCCTTCGCCCGTCTCCCCGTCTTCGAGCAGGATCGACGGCGCGATGGCATGCGCGGTGATGTGGCCCTGGAATTCCTCGGCGGCGGCCTCGACGAGCCGGATCACGCCCGCCTTCGACGCCGAGTACGCCGCCTGCCCGGCTCGGCCCTTGTCGGCCCCCTGCCCCGCCGCGATGGCGATGAGGCGACCTCTGCCGCCCGTCATGTAGCGCGACGCCTCACGGAAGCACAGAAACGCGCTCGTCAGGTTGAGCGTCATCAGCCGGTTCCACTCGTCGAGCGACGTCTCGTGGAGATCCGACGACGCCCAGCCGCCGACGGTGTGGACGAGCGCGTCGAGGCCGCCGAGCTGGTGGTGAATGGCCTGGAAGCACGGCACGACGGCATCCTCGCGTGTCACATCGCACGGAAACGCCCAGCCTTCTGCATCGTCGGGAAACGGGATCGTGGCAGCGTCGGCTTCGTGGCGCACGACGGCGGCGATGGCGGCCCCGTGCCGCGCGAGCGTCTGGACGACGGCTTTTCCGAGCCGTCCGTCGGCTCCTGTGACGGCGATTTTGAGTCCGCGAAGGTCGGTATCGGGCATAGCGAGAAGGGATGAGAAACCCGCGTCAGCGGGCCGAGGAGGTGTGGTCGTGGACGATGCGCCACCCCTGCGGGGTGCGCCGGAGGATAAGGGTAAACAGGCCCGAGGCGGGCGCGAACGTGGTGTCGCGTGCCAGCGCCCAGCGTCCGAACACGTACGCATCGTCGGGTCCGAGCAGGCGCACGTCGAGGCTGTCGAAGGCGAGCGTGCCCATCGCGTCGGTGCCGGGGTAGCTGTTCCGGTAGCGGTCGAGGGTGGTTTGCCAGCCGCGCTGCACGGTGCCGCCCGAAGCGAAGCGGAGGCTGTCGCTGTTCCAGTAGCCGTCCATGAACCCGGCGAGGTCGCCCCGATTCCACGCCTCCTGCTGCGCGTAGAGCACCGCCGCGATCTGCGCCTTTTCGTCCGCCTCGGCGGGTGCCGGCTCGTTCGTTCCGCACGCGGCCAGCAGCATCGTGGATCCCAGCAGAAAAAGACGCGCGGGTGAAGGCATAACAGGCAAGGTTTTTGGGACTTGTGACGAACGGGACACGCTCTTTATCTTGCCGACCGCGCCATTCCCGTGTCAACCGGCGTCACGCGGGGCACACGAAAACGCCCGTCCGGGCCGTCTATACGACCGCCCTCCCCCTCAGTTCTGACTACCAAACCGGAGACTGCGTATCGCACGCTGCTACTGATCGCTCGAACGGCGGCCCACGGGGCCGCATCCGGAATCTGTTTCAGAACTGAGTCTGTGCCACACGTCTCCCCTCCTGTTCCCTCGGAACGGGCCCCGCTTCCTGTAGCGCGTACGCTCGCCGTCACGCTCGTCGTCCTCTTCGGGGCGCTCGGCGTGCTGCTGCGTCCCGGCTCGGCCCACCGCTACGGCGCGGGCACCTTCGAGCGCGCCTTCGCCGTAGCCGACACCGACAGCGTGGCCGTCGACGCGCTGCCCATGCGGTTGCGGAAAGACTTCGCCCCTGACACGACGCTCCTCGCGGGTGCCGACAGCACGCGGGCCGATTCGCTCCTGCCCGACACCGGGCGCGTGCAGCGCTACATCCGGCTGCGGCGGCCCGGCGTGGCGAGCGCGCTCGTGGACCGCCCGGCTCCCCTGTTTCCCACGCGCCCCAGCGTGTGGACGCGCACCGTCACGCTCGATTCCACCGAGCGGGCGTATTTCATCAAAGAGCAGGTGGGCCAGCAGGACGTGCGGCTGCCCGTGCGCGTCGGCTTCGACCGCTACGCCGAGGCGCGTTTCCAGGCGGGTATCGACGAGAACTTCCGCACGCTCCTCGCCCAGCAGGCGCGATCCGACCGGGGCACGGGGCGCGGCGGGCCGCTCTTCAACGTCGTCATCCCCGGCGGGCGGCAAAGCGCGTTTTCGACCATCTTCGGCAAGAACGAAGTGTCGCTGCGCGTCAACGGGCAGGCCAACATCAACGCGGGGTTCGACTACCGCAAGAGCGAGCAGCAGGCTGCCGCGGGCGGGCGGGCCTCGCAGGTGGACCCGACGTTCAAGCAGGACCTCAGCCTCGCCATCAACGGCACCATCGGCGACAAGCTGCGCGTGGACGTGAGTTGGGACACGCAGAGTCAGTTCGATTACCAGAACCAGCTCAAGCTCCAGTACACGGGCTACGAGGACGAGATCATCCAGTCCATCGAAGCGGGCAACGTGTTCCTCCAGACGCCGTCGTCGCTCATCCGGGGCGGGCAGTCGCTCTTCGGCATCAAGAGCCAGTTCCAGATCGGCGGGGTGCAACTGACGACGGTGGCGTCGCAGCAGGAGGGGCAGTCGAGCGCGCTCAACATTTCGGGCGGCTCGGAGGCCGTCCGGTTCGAGCTCAAGGCCACCGACTACGACGAGTCGCGTCACTTTTTCCTCGCCTACTACTTCCGCAACAACTGGGAATTCGCCCTCGGCGCGCCGCCGCGCGTGCGGCTGCTCCTGCAGGATCAGACGGGCGCGCCGGGCATCGAGAAGATTATCGCGCTGGAGGTGTGGAAGCTCCAGAGCAACACCATCCAGGAAACCGACCGCGCCTCCATCGTCGCCATCTCCGACCTCGGCGAGCAGCCTGCCGTGCGGTCGCAGCAACTCGGCAACCTCTACACGAGCGTCGTCGCCCCGCGCCCCGGCATCGACCAGTACTCGGATGCCGAAATCGACAGCCGGTTGCGCCGCTCCGACGCCGACAGCTCGTCGGCCAAGGATTACCTCGTCACGCAGAAAGGGCTGCGCGACAGCGACGTGCAGACGGGCCAGCGCTTCAAGCTGCTCGAACTGGGTCGCGACTACACCTTCGACGAGACGCTCGGCTACCTCTCGCTCCGCAACGGCCTCGCCGACACCGAGGCACTGGCCGTCGCCTTCCGCTACCAGGACACCAACGGCAACGTCGTGACCGTGGGCGACCTCGCGGGCACCTCGGGTGGAGCCAGCGGCCAGATCCGCAACGGTGCGCTCGTGACGAAGCTCTTGCGCGGCACCAACCCCGTCGCCCCCTCCGACGATGTCGTCCCGACGACGTGGTACCTGGAGATGCGAAACCTCTACAGCCTGCGCGGCGGCGGCATCCGCCCGGACGATTTCGAGCTCGACGTGCGCTTCCAGCCGCCGAGCGGCCAGGCCGGCGCGACGCTGCCGGGCAGCCAGACGCCGCTGCTCCAGATGCTCGGCCTCGACCGCACCGGGGCGGGCGGTGCGCCCGGCGCCGACAACCAGTTCGACTACATCACCCGCTTCACCATCGACCCGGGCACGGGGCTGCTCATCTTCCCCTACCTCGAACCCTTCGGCAGCCGCATCGACAACCAGACGCAGACCAACCCGGACGCGCAGCGCTACGTCTTCACCGACCTCTACACGCGCAAGAAAGAGACAGCGCGGCGGCAGACGCAGTTCGACGTTTACCGCATCGAAGGGTCGTACCAGGGCGCGGCGCAGAGCTTTTTCGACCTAAAGGCATGGTCGGGGCTCGTCGAAGGGTCGGTGCGCGTCGTCGCCGGGGGCGTGACCCTCAGCGAGGGCGTCGATTATACCGTCGATTACACCGGCAGCGGCACCGTCACGATCATCAACCAGTCGTTCGTCAACGCCGGGCGCGACATCGAGATCACCTTCGAGCAGAACTCCCTGTTCGACTTGCAGAAGAAAACGCTCCTGGGGCTGCGCGCCGATTACGCCTACGAGGACAAGCTCCAACTCGGCGCGACGGTGATGCGGATGTCGCAGCGCTCGCAGGTGGACAAGTTCCGCATCGGCGACGAGCCCATCCAGAACACCATCTGGGGCGTGGACGGGCGCTTCACCACGGAGCCGCGCTGGCTCACGCAGGCCGTCGACGCGCTGCCGTTCATCCAGACGCGCGCCGCCTCGAAGGTGGACGTGCGCGCCGAGTTCGCCCAGCTCCGCCCCGGCGGCGCGCAGACCATCGCCTTCCGCCAGACGCGCCGCGACCTGCGCGACGACGGGATGGATTTCTCGCAGGACGAGCTGCGTGGCGTCTCGTACGTGGACGACTTCGAGAGCTTCGAGAACACGTACTCGCTCAAAGCGCCCGGCGCGTGGCGGCTCGCTGCCGCCCCCGACTCGCTCGGCATCGTGGATGCCGGAGGCGTGGTGCAGGGCCTCGAAGGCGACCAGCGGCGCACGGCGTGGCGCGGCGGCATGGCATGGTACCAGATGAACCAGAACATTCTGCGCGAGCTGCAGAACGCCACCATCCGCACCAGTCCCGAGGCCGTCAACGTGCCCGGCGTGCGCGACATCTACCCCGACCGCCCCACCAACAACAGCAACGGGCCGGAGACCATCAACACCTTCGACCTCTACTTCGACCCACGCATCCGGGGGCCGTACAACTACACCGACGACCTCAACGCCTTTTTCGCCAACCCCCGAGACACGTGGGGTGGCATCACGACGGCGCTGCCCGACGGCTACCGCGACTTCCAGAACAAGAACGTCGAGTTCATCGAGTTCGTCGTCCGCGCCTTCGCCGAGAACCCCGCCAACGACCCCGGCCCCGACGCCTACCTCTACGTGGACCTCGGGACGATCTCGGAAGACATCCTGCCCGACCAGGAGCTCTCCACCGAAGACGGCCTGTCGCTCGAAGACGTGGACGTGACGGACTTTTTCACCGCCTACGGGCGCGGCGCGACGCTCCAGGAGAACGGCCTCGTCGACCTCGACCGCGACCGGCGGCGCACCGAAGACCTCGGGCTCGACGGCCTCGTCTCGTACAACACCGATCCGTACACGACCGAGACGACCGAGCAGAACTTTTTCGCCGCCTTTGTCGCCGCTGCCGAAGCATCGGGGCGCGTCAGCGAGTTTCACGAGGCCGAGAAAGCGCGGACGCTGCAAGACCCCTCGGGCGACGACTACCACCACTACCTCGACGAGCGCTTTTTCAGCGAGGAGTTTTTCCCCGGCGGGGCGACCCTCCAGCAGCGCTTCCTGCGCTACTTCGCCGCCCAGGAGCTCAACTCCTTCGAAGGCCAGAACGAACTCGACGTCACCTCCACCATCAAGCGCGGCAACTCGAAGCTGCCCGACACCGAGGACCTCAACAACAACTCGGCCGTCGACGGCATCAACAACTACTTCCAGTACCGCGTGCCGCTGTCGAAGGCTGAACTCGACCGCCTCGGCCAGCCGGGCCGCGACGACGACTTCGTGGTGGGCGAGATCGTGGGCTCCGACGGTAAGCGGACGAACTACTACCAGATCCGCATCCCCGTCCGCAACTACACGCGCCGCGTGGGCGACGCCAGCGACTTCAACAGCATCCAGTCGATCCGCCTGTGGACGACGGGCCACGAGGTGCCCGTCACGATCCGCCTGGCGACGCTCGAACTCGTCGGCAGCCAGTGGCAGAAGTCCGACGACGTCACCGACGAGCGCCTCGCGGGCGTGGCGGACGCCTTCGACACGCGCTACACCATCTCGAGCGTCAACACGGAAGAGGATTCGCGCGTCTACCGCAAGCCTCTCGGCACCGTCACGCCCATCAACCGCGGCATCAGCGGACAGGCCACCGAGGCCCGCGAGCAGTCGCTCGTGCTCAACGTCGAGCGCCTGCAACCGGGCGCGCAGGTGGGCATCTTCAAGGCCTACTCCAACCAGACGCTCGACCTGCTCAAGTACAGCAACCTCCGCATGTTCGCGCACCTCCACGGCGGCGACCTGGGCCGCGAGTGGACCGAGGCCGACCGTGGGCGCGTGGTGATGTTCGTGCGCTTCGGCGCGAGCGAAACGGATGCGTACTACGAGTACGAACAGCCCCTCACGCCCACCTCCGCCGTCTCCGCCGACCCGCAGCTGCTGTGGCCGACCGATAACGAGATGAACGTCGAGATCGCCGCCTTCAACCAGCTCAAGTTCGCCCGCGACAGCCGGGCCGGCCAGATCGCGCAGGACTCGCTGTGGTACGCCGAGGACGCCAATGGAAACCCGCTGCCCGATGCGCCCGACGTGTCGCGTTTCGCGCCGCCCGGCACGCGCCTCGGCATCCGGGGCAACCCGTCGCTCAACCGCGTCAACACCATCGTCATCGGGCTGCGCAACACCGCCGACTCGACCTCCACCGACCCCGACGACGTGGTGCAAGAGGCCGTGCTGTGGGTCAACGAGTTACGCGTGAGCGGCTACGACGAAACCAACGGCTGGTCGGGCCTGGCCAACGTGGATATGCGCCTGGCGGACTTTGCCACGCTGCGCGCCGCCGTGACAGCGCAGACCGATGGTTTCGGCGCGCTCACGAGCACGCTGGCCGAGCGCGACCAGAACGCCGTGTTCAACTGGAGCGTCAACTCGGACTTCCGGCTCGACAAGTTCGTCCCCGAGCGCTTCGGATGGACGCTGCCGCTCAACGTCAGTGCGCAGTCCAACACCACCACGCCGCGCTTCAGCCCCACGCGCGGCGACGTGCGCCTCGACGCCATCCTGGATGGCATCGACCAGCGCGACGATCTGAGCCGCAGCGAGCGCGAGGCGCTCAAGCAGGAAGAGATCGCCGCTGCCGAGACGCGCTCGTCGTCGCGCTCGCTGGCGCTCAACGGCATCTCGAAAAGCGGCTCGCAATCGGCCTTTCTCCGCAACACGCTCGACGGCCTCACCTTCAACTTCGCCACGAGCGAATCGGAGCAGAGCAGCGCCGCCCGGCGCATCAACGATTCGTGGCGCTGGAACACGGGGCTGTCGTACCGCCTGCCCACGCAGCAGCCCAAGACGCTGCGCCCGCTGTGGTTTCTCGACCCCATTCCAGTCGTCGGCATCCTCGGCGATTTGCGTTACAACTACGTGCCCTCGACGCTGTCGTTTGCCGCGTCGGCGGCGCGTTCCTACTCCGTCACCCGCGAGCGCGCCAACGTGATCCGCACGTCGGCCCGCGACACGCTGCCCTCGCGCATCGGCTACCCCTTCCGCGAGGGGCACGATTTCAAACACGGGCGCGATTTCTCGCTCCAGTACAATCCGTTCTCGTTTCTCCGCACGTCGTTTGATACCGGCGTGGACCAGAGCCTGAGCCTGCTCGGCGTCGATTCGCTCTACAACCGCGTCACGCTCGTCGACGGCGAAGAGATCGCCATGCCCATCACGAAAGGCGAGGCGGAGTTTATCGAAGACAACCCGAGCGCGCCCGAAAACGCCGGTGCCTTCGTCGAGAAGCGCGCCCGGCCGGTCCCCTTCCGCCGGGCCGTGGCGCGGGCGTTCTCGGGCGACGACGACTTCCGCACCGATGGCTACACGCAGAGCTTTACCGCGACGCTCTCGCCTCGGTTGAGCAACAAGGTCAAGTGGATCGTCTTCAACGACCTCGCCTACAACGCGCGGTACACGTGGACGAACGGAGCCATCGGGCAGGATTTCGGCGCGGGCGTCCGCACCAACGTCACCGTGGGCACGGGCCTGACGCTGCGACCCGAGACGTTCTGGAGCCAGTTTGGCTTCTACAAGACGTTCCAGGACGAGCAGCGCCGCGCCGAGGCCGAGGCGACGGCGCGGCGGCAGGAGCGCGAGCGCGCGGCGCGGGCGCGCAAGGAGGAACGCAAGCGCGAGCGCGAGGCCGCCAAACGCGAAGCCGAGCTGGAAGCCCTCCGCGCCGCCTCGGACTCGACGCAGGCCGCCCCCGACGAAGACATCGCCGACGAGGATGTGGCCGATGAAGACGTCGAGGATGTGGCGACGCCCCCCACGCCCACGCTCCCCGCCGAGGCCCTCGCCGACACCGCCGGGCTGGCGCAGCCGAAGCGCGGCGGGTTGAAGCTGCCGCTGCCGTCCGGGCGGAGTATCCTGCGGCGCGCCGTGCTCACCCTCGGCGGCATCACCGACATCCAGATGCAGTACACCGGCGGCTTCTCGTCGCAGTCCACCAACGTGGGTGAGGGTGGCGACGGCACGCGCACGCCGTACAGTTTGATCGACGCGCTCGGCGGGCATGGCCCGTCGCTGGGCTACCGATTCGGCTTCACCCGCACCATCGACGACGACGACCGCGTGCTCGACGGCAACGTGCAGGTGAGCGACAACTTCACCGACAACCACAAGGTGACGGCCCGCACGACGCTCAAACCGGCATCGTCGCTGACGGTGAGCCTGTCGTGGGACGTGTCGTGGGAGAGCCGACAGGACGACGCCCTGCGCTTCAACGACGGCGCGCTGCGGCGGCAGAGCAAGCTCGGCGGCGGCAACCGCGCCTTCGTGTGGGTGCTCGGCGCTAACTACGGCGACCTCTTCGAGCGGCAGCGCGACGCCTTCCTCGCCGACGAAGCGCTGACGGCACCGGGCGACACCGTCCGCGACGCCAACGGCGATGGGCGCGTGGCGCTCACCAACCGCGCCGTCGTGGACGACTTCCTCGACACCTTCACGCGCGGCCTCGGCACCGTCGACAGCCGCAACCTCTTGCCCTTCCCGATGCCATCGTGGCAGATCAGCTACACCGGCATCTCGCGCTGGCCGCTCGTGCGCGTCATCGCGCAGCAGGCCACGCTGCGGCACAACTACAGCGCAGACTACTCGTCGGCGTACCAGTCCAACCCCGAGACCATCCCGGCGTCGTCGTTCCGGCTGGGGGGCCGCGTCGTCGGCTTCGAGTTGCCGCGCTACGAGGCGTCGTCGGTCAACGTCAACGAGCGCTTCTCGCCGCTGATCGGCGTGGACCTGCGTCTGAAAGGCAACATCGGCACGACGCTCCAGCTCAACACGAGCAACCTCTACACGCTCTCGACGACGAACTACGACGTGCTCCGGCGGCACACCGACGAGCTGGCGTTCTCCGTCAACTACCAGAAGCAGGGCCTCAAACTGCCCTTCGTCCGCAGCAAACTCAACAACCGCGTGACGCTGGCGCTGGCCGTGCAGCGCTCTGTCAACGACGACCGCAAGCTGCTGCTCCGCAAGGCCGTCGAGGACGCCGTGAGCACCAACCCCAGCCTGTCCACGAGCGACATCCAGGAAGGCGACTACGTGAGCGTCAACACCTCGTCGAGCCGCATCACCGTCACCCCGACGGTTGGCTACCAGTTCTCGAACTCTGTGCAGGGCAACTTCAGCCTCAAGTACGAGCGCTTCGAGGGCGACACGCGCACGCCGAGCTTCACCAACATCACGGGCCTGTTCACCGTTCGGGTGAGCATCACGTCGAACTGAGTTGGGTGGATGGGGGTGGACAATCGTGGCACCGGCTGTATCTCCACCCACCGCCAACCGAGTGAGCAAAGCTGACGAACTACCACCCACGTGGCTCCCCTCGCAAAAACCCGGCAAACGATCCACGTCAGCTCCCTCGGGCGTATGGCGTACGCCGAAGCGTGGGCGCTCCAGCGCCGGTTGCGCGACGCGATGGTGGCGGCCAAGCGGCGCGGCGAAGTGCTTCCGCACCGCCTCCTCATCGTCGAGCACCCGCACGTGTTCACGCTCGGAAAGAGCGGCGACCGGGCAAACCTGCTGCTCTCCGAAGCCGAACTCGAAGCGCGCGGGGCCACGTTCTACCCCGTCGAGCGCGGCGGCGACATCACGTACCACGGGCCGGGCCAACTCGTCGTCTACCCGATCCTCGACCTCGACCGCTTCGCGCGCGACCTGCACCTGTATCTGCGAGCGCTCGAAGAGACCGTCATCCAGACGTGCGCCGACTATGGCGTGGAGGCCGGGCGTGTGGAGGGGCGGACGGGCGTGTGGGTGGGGCCCGATGCGCGCGGCCCGGAACGCAAGATCTGCGCGCTGGGCATCGCGTGCAGTCGATGGGTGACGATGCACGGACTCGCCTTCAACCTCAACGCCGACCTCGACTTTTTCGAGATGATCGTCCCCTGCGGCATCGACGACCGCGGCGTGACGTCGTTGGACGTGGAAACGCGCGCGCGCGTGGACGAGGACGAGGCCACCGAAAAGCTGCTCGCCCACTTCGGCGACGTCTTCGGTGCCGACCTGTTTCCCGCTTCCGACGACGTGCGCGCGTAGCACGCCGTGCCTCGCGTTTCCGCTCTTCCCGTGCGATTTCGGCAGAGCAGCAACCGATCCCGGCCGGTCAGGTAGAAAGAACGTGCGGCCTGCGGGCCCCCTCCTTTTTCAACGCACATCACCCCATTGGACATGACTGAATTCAACACCGACCATTTTTTGCGCCGTCTCATCGGCGAAACGCTCTTTTTTGACGAGGAGTACGGCGTCGGCGGCAACCTCAGCCTGGTAGACGAGACCAACGGCAAGGAGTTGTTCGTCTCCGCTTATCTGCCCGACAGCGGCGAGTTCGTCATCGAGGAAGCCACCGAGTGGGAAGACTACGAGGCAGGAGCGGACGACGACATCGGCTACGCCCTCGCCGTGGACAGCAAGGAGTACGGTGCTTACCAGACGCCCGAGGAAGTAGCGCAGGCGCTGATGATGCTGGCCCGCGACCGCAACCTCATGCCGAGCATCACGCTTCGCTTCGAGGAAGACGACGACGAATGACGCGGTTTTTTTCCGTGACTTGAAGCCCCCGGTAGCCTACACGCTGCCGGGGGTTTTGCGTTGCTGCCACGCCGCGAACGCGAACAGCATCCACCCGGCGATAAAGCACACCCCGCCCAGCGGCGTGATGGCTCCGAAGGCGCGCACGCCGGTGAGCACGAGCAGCCACAGGCTCCCGCTGAAAAGCGCCGTGCCCGCGACGAACAGGTAGCCTGCGCGGCGAAGGAGCGTGGTCTGCTGCGGCCACGCCGCTGCCACCGCCCCCAGTACCACGAGCGCGAGCGCATGGTACATCGCGTAGCGCGCGCCCGTCTCGAACGTTGCCAGCCGTTCCGGCGGCACGCGCGCCGCCAGCGTGTGCGCGCCAAAGGCACCCGTCGCCACCGCTAGCGCGCCGAGTGCCGCGCCCAACAGTACCAGCGTCGCCGCCGTCCGCCGATTATCCATCGGTACGGGGGGCATGAACCTCGAAGGGCTTCGACGTGCCGTTGACCTGGAGCGCGTAGGCCCCCGGCTCGTACAGTCCGTCGAGCAGCACGTAAAAACGGTAGGGCCGCACGACGGTCGCGCACACAGCCCCCTGCGGACGCCGCATGGTGAGTTGGATGTCGACGAGGCGTGCCACGCGCTCCTGCGTCACCCGGTGCAGTTCGGAGCACGCATCGGGCAGGGCGCCTTTGATGAGCACCTCGACGGGCACGCCGCCGCTGGTATCCGCCGCCACATCGAACGGGCCCGTCCGCACGACGACGGTTTCGAGAATGGCCGGGGCGTAGAAGTAGTCACGCGCCGAGTCCGGCGCGGTGACGTCCATGCGCTCGCTGCCGTCGTCGAGCGAGTCGGGGCGCACGCCGAAGCGCTCTTCCAGCGGCACGTCGCGCCGCATTCCGGAGCACGCGGCCAGCAACACGCCCGCGAACGCGATCAGAGGCAGCGAGCGGCGCATCACGATGGTTCGCGCAGCAGCGCGACATCGTCGGCGGTGGCGTCGGTGGGCACGTCCTCCGACGGCGCGTCGCCCCAGAGGCGTTCGAGGTGGTAAAAGGCGCGCTTCTCGGGCATGAACAGGTGCACGACGAGGTCGACGTAGTCGAGCACGATCCACTGGAGGTGCTCCATGCCCTCGACGTGCCACGGGCGCTCGCCGTGCCGCTCGCGGACGGTTTCGCGAATGGCCTCGGCCATCGCCCGCATCTGCTGGTCGGCCGCGCCGGTGGCGATCACGAACACGTCGGCCACGCCGCTGACGCCGTGAACGTCGATCACGCGGATGTCGAGGGCTTTTTTATCCAGCAGCGCGTCCACGGCGGCGTGGGCCAGCCGGCGCACGGGCACTTGCGTGCTGCGTTTTTTCAGCGGAGGAATCGAAGCGGAGGTGGATGTACTCAAAACAGAGAGCGCGTTGATGGAAGGGTCAGAAAAATTCAATCCTCGGTGAAGGCGGGAAGCAGCGCGTAATCGGCTCCGATGACAACGGTGGCGTCGAGCAAAAGATCGTCGCGCACGTCCTGCTCTACCTGCGATTCGTCGATGCCCATCGACCGGGCCACGCGGCGGGCCTGCTCCAGGTTGCCCACGCGGTCGATGACGAACGAGCGTTCAACGTCACGGCGGCTGTAATTGCCCACCTCCACGACATCAAAGCCAGCATCGCGCAGGTAGGCCCGCGCCTGCCCCGCGAGTCCCTCTACCTCCGTCGCGTTCCGCACCCCGACCTGGAGAATCTCGCCTGTCGGCGCGCTGCCCGGCATCGGCGGCACGTCGCCACCCATCAGCCGCGTGACGAGGCCGTAGGCGAGCAGCACGAGCACGAGCCCACCGACGACCAGCCCGGCGTTGGCGAGCCACGACGAGGAGCGTTCGGGAGAAGGGGCCATGGGCAGAAACAGAACGCGCGGCACGTCCGAGGCAGACGTGCCGCGCGAGGCATCGATTACGAAAAACGTTCAGCGGGCATCGCGCCAGAAAAGGCCATCGGAGCTATTGGCAAAGCGGGCGCTGTAGCCGCGTCCGTACGGGCTGTAGCCGTATGGGTTCGCACCATACGGGCTGTAGTATGAGCCGTAGGGGCTCTGGCGGAAGGAGAAGTGCAGCTCCGTGTTCTCCGTCGGACGGTAGGCGACTTCGGCGTTCTGGACGAAGAAGCGGAAAGGCTGCCCTTCGCCCGTCACGTTCTGGCCGTACATGTTGCCCGGCGCGTTGCCGAAAGGCGAGTGGGCGACGCTCAGATCCACGCGCGCGGCCAGCTTCTGGTTGAACTGCCACATGAGCGAGTTGGTGTAGACGCCCATCGAGTAGCCGTTGCCGCCCATCGAACCGGCGGAGAGCTCATAGGCATGTCCCATACGGAAGTGCTCGCGGCTGAACAGCTTGTTGAGCGAGAACGCCGATCCGGCGTCGTAGAGCTTCGGCGCGTCCTGCGACGCGAGGACGCGGGCGTCTTCGCGGAGTTGCGCCGAGGTGGGCTGCACGAGCGCAAGCGCGAAGACGAAGCCGAGCAGGCAGGCGAAAGAACGCATGGCAGAGAGGTAGAAGGCCGCGAGAGGTGACGGAAGTATAGACCGCCGCGAGGGCAGCGTCAAGAACCGGAGGGCAGGCCAAAGGTTCTGCCCTGCCAACGCGCCACCACCCCCGTTCGTACGTGCTCCCTTCCCCCGTCCTGCTCGGCATCGAATCCTCCTGTGACGACACCGCCGCCGCCGTCATCGCAGGTGGTACGCTCCGGTCGAGCGTCGTGGCGTCGCAGATCGAGCACGCAGTATTCGGCGGCGTCGTGCCCGAGGTCGCCTCGCGGGCGCACCAGCGGGCCATCGTGCCCGTCGTGCAGAACGCGCTGGCCGAGGCGGGCATCGACCGCGGCGACCTCGACGCCGTCGCGGTGACGTACGGGCCGGGCCTCGCCGGGGCGCTGCTCGTCGGGCTGAGTTTTGCCAAAGCCTACGCGCTCGCGCTCGGCGTGCCGCTCGTGGGCGTCAACCACCTCGAAGGGCATCTGTACTCCGTCTTTCTCGACGGCGACGCGCCCGCGTTTCCGTACCTGTGCCTCGTCGTCTCAGGCGGTCACACGCAGCTCGTGCTCGTCGAACGCGACTTCAAGCACACCACGCTGGGCCGCACACGCGACGACGCCGCGGGCGAGGCGTTCGACAAGACGGCCAAGATGATGGGCCTCGGCTACCCCGGCGGCCCGCTGCTCGATGCCCTCGCCGCCGAGGGCGATCCTGCGTTTGCCGACCTCCCGCGCACGTTTCTGGCCGATGGTAGCTTCTCGTTCAGCGGCATCAAAACCGCCGTCCGTTACCTCCTCGATGCCCGGCCCGACCGTGCCGCATTTCTCGAAACGCACGCCGCCGACCTCGCCGCCTCGTTCCAGCAGGCCGTCATCGACATGCTGATGAAGCCGCTGCGCGCCGCCATCGCGGAGACGGGCGTGCGGCATGTCGCCATCGTGGGGGGCGTGTCGGCCAACCGGGGCCTTCGCGCCGCCGCCGCGCGCCTCGCCGACGAGATGGGTGTGGCACTCCACGTGCCCGCGCCGCGCTACTGCACCGACAACGCGGCCATGATCGCCGTGACGGCGCACTTCCGCTTCCGCGCCGGGCAGACGAGTCCGCTCACGCTCACCGCCG
The DNA here is from genome assembly GCA_963829705.1 of Rhodothermales bacterium. Classification (GTDB taxonomy): domain Bacteria; phylum Bacteroidota; class Rhodothermia; order Rhodothermales; family BA12; genus CAWHJN01. The sequence goes on along the minus strand of CAWHJN010000005.1, from coordinate 1,539,772 downwards.
CGCCCGCCCTGTCGTTCGGATAGCTGCCTTTTTCATGCCCCTGCCTCCCTTCGACTTCGACGCTGCCCGCGCCGCGATCCCCGCCACGCCGTCCGCCGACGACCTCCAACCCTGGCGCGCGCACATCGACGCGCTCGACCGCGAGATCCTGCGCCTGCTCAACGAGCGCCTCGCGTGCGCCTACGAAATCGGGCACATCAAAAAGCAGGTCGGGCTGCCCGTCTACGCACCCTCGCGTGAAGACGCCGTCATCCAGAACGTGCTGGACTCGAACACCGGCCCGATGAGCGACGCCTCCGTGCGCCGCCTCTTCGAGCGCGTGATCGACGAAACCCGGTCGAGCGAACGCCACAAGTACGACGCGGAGTAGTTGGTTGAGTTTGTTGATGATTGGTTCGTTGATCTCGGATCAGCCAATCACCCTTCCAACCTCCACATTGCAGAAAAGGCCCAGCAAGCCGCGCTCCCACCTCCGATTTCCGAAATCAGACTTTCAAAACTGCCCATGTCCCGTTCTCTCCGTAACGTGCTGGTGATTGTCGTGTTGATCCTGATCGTGTTCGCTGCGGGCGGGGGCTACGCGGTTTTCGGGCCGAACACGCCTGCTTTCGAAGGAAAACGCGGCGTCAAGATCCCACCCGGCAGCGCATTCGAGACGGTGCTCGACTCGCTCTCGTCCTCCGGCGTCATCGCCTCGCCGGTGATGCTCGGGCTGCTGGGCAACGCGACGGGCTGGGGCGACCAGGTGAAGGCCGGGTATTACGAGTTCGAGGCGGGCGCGTCGAGTTTCGACGTGTTGAGCACGCTGCGGCGCGGGCTGCAAACGCCCATCCGGGTGCGGATTCCGCAGGGCTCGCGGCTCGAACGCATCGCAGAGGTCGCGGGGCGTGAGATGGCCTTCGGGCCGGAAACGTTCTACGACGCGCTCCGCAGCGACTCCCTCGCTGACGCCGTGGGTGTGCCGACGCCGTACGTGCTGGGCGTGCTGCTGCCCGACACGTACTTCTTCTACTGGCTGACGCCGCCCGAGGAGGTCGTCGAAAAGATCAAGCGCGCCTTCGACAGGGTGATCGACGAGAACGGCCCGCCGCCGCAGGGTTTGACGCCCCTGGAAGTGGCCACGCTCGCCTCGCTCGTCGAGTGGGAAACGAACGTCGATGCCGAGAAGCCGCGCGTGGCAGGCGTGTACCTCAACCGGCTTCGCATCGGCATGAAGCTCGACGCCGACCCGACGGTGCAGTTCGGCGTGCAGGAGCGCGAGGGGCAGAAGCGCGTGCTACTCTTCCGCGACTACCAGCTCGACCATCCGTACAACACGTACAGATTCGTCGGCCTGCCGCCCGGGCCCGTCACCAATCCGTCGGCCTCGTCCATCCGTGCGGTGCTGGCACCCGAACAGCACGACTACCTCTATTTTGTGGCGAGCGCCGCGCTCGACGGCACGCACGCTTTCAGCACCACGCTGGCCGAGCACAACCGAAAAGCCGAGGCGTTCCGCCGCGCCATCGCCGCCGCCCGCGCCGAGCGCGCCGCCACTCCTCAGCCCTGAACCCGATGGAATCGCTCCTTCCCCTTCTGCTCTTCGTCGTGTTCTTCGCGCTGCGGGCGCTCGCCAACAAGCAAAAACGCCCCGCGCAGCAGCCCGGCGATGCACCCGAGGCAGAACGTCTCGCGCAAAGCGACACCGAGATGGACGACGCGCTGCGCCAGATCCGCGAGGCGCTGGGGATGCCGACCGAGACTCCGCGTGCCCCCGCGCCGCGCCCGGTACCGCCGCCGGTTCGGATGCAAGCGCCGCGCCCAACACCTCCGGCACGCCTCGAAAAACCGCGCCCCATCGACGCGACCGCTCGCGCCGAAGCGCGTCGATGCCGAATTCCACGAGCGCCGCGCGGAGCTGTCCGAGGACGCTTTCGAGCGTAGGCGTGACACGTTCACTCCCGCCCCACGACGCGCCGCACCTCGGCGTCAGAAAGCCCGCCACCCCCTCCGCCGCTCGTCCCGATTCGACGGTAGAAAAACTCCGCACCTCGGACGCCGCCGAGCAGGCGTTCCTGTACAGCGAGATTTTCGGACGGCCCCGCTCGCAGCGACGGCTGGGACGGTAACCGTCAGCGTTCGTCGGATCCCGGCAGGTCGGCGCGCTGGAAGATGCCCGCACCGAGCGCCCCGCCGACGAGGCCAAGCACGACGTAGAGCGCCGCCGACGCGAGCACCATCGCCAGCACCACCACCGGCTGGTCGAGCGCCTGCGCTACGACCTCTACCGTCTTCTGCTGCACATCGTCGCTCACGTGAACGCCCTGACTTCGCAGAAGCGACGCCATGTTGGGCGCGCCCGTGAACAACCACCCGAGTGCCGTCAGCACCGCCGACGCGATGAACGCGACCGCGCCCGCCTGCGCGCCCATCCGCACACCGACCGCTGAGGCGAGCGTCGCCCGGGTGACGGCCACACGATGCCACACGGCCAGCAGACCCGTACTCACGAGCGCGCCGCAGCACAGCACCGGCCCCATGCCCGGCACCCACACCAGCATCAGGCTCAACCCGAAACCGGCCAGCCCACCTACGAGGATCGAACGCGACACACTCGGCACAGGCAGCGATTCGGCCAATGGTTAAACGAGCGGCTGGGCATCGCCCTTCTTGAAAACGCCCGCGCCGATGGCGCCCCCCGCCAGCCCGAGCACCACCCACACCAGCAGCGACACGCCCACGATGCCCACGATGATGAGCGGGTTGTCCATCATGCCTAGAAATTCATTCATGCCCTCGGCGTTCGCCTGCCCCGACGCCGCCATGCGCTGCTCCATGAAGTCGCGCATATTCGGCATCCCGATGGCGACCCAGTAGGCAAGGCCGAGAAGCGCACCGGTGAGAAAGCCCACCACACCTGCCTGTGCGCCCATCTTCACCCCCTCGCTACTCGGAATCGTGAGATTATACGTGTTGGTGTAGTGCCAGACAGCGATCAACCCGGCTCCCAGGTACAGCAAGCAGGCGATGCAGCTGCCCACGAACGGGATAAAGTTGACGAGCATCGCCAGTACGCCTGCGACAACGCCGCCGATGAGGATGGATTGGGTTTTGGTGGGCATGGTTTCGATTGGGTGAGTGGAGGGAGTGTCGAGTTGCGAGGTACGAAGGGTGAGGTGCGACGGACGAATCACGCGGCAGACGGTACGGTAGCGCGTTGCGGGCGCGGCGCGAACAGCCCGGCCAGCCCGCGTGCCAGCAGGTACGCCGCCGCGAAGCCGAACACCAGGCCCGTCGTCGCCTGGCTCACGGGCGTGTTGGCGAACAGGCCGAGTGCGTCGCCGGTCCAGTCCACCGCCATCGGCAGCAGCGACAGGCCGAGCAAGAGGCGCGAGTGGTGCCACAGGAAAGCGTCGGCGCGGGCGAGGAGGGGAAACAGCAGGGCGCCCATGAGCAGCCCTGCGTAAATGCCCGTGCAGCGGTGGCAGACCGCCATCGCCTCGCCGCTCACGTGAAACGAGCGCTCCGGCAACTGGTGGCAGACCGCGTGAAAGGCCTGCATGATCACCGTGCGCCCGGCCTCGCCCAGAAACGGCGGCGACGCGATCAGCACGCACAGCACACCGGCGAGCGCCGTGGCCACGAGCGCACCACCGCGCCGCGCGCGGGGTGTCAGTTCGAGGAGAGCGGTGGGTGTGGGCATGGGCAGAACGGCAGGGCTCTTTTAAGATAATGCGAAGGCTCCGTTCTCGGCGAGATCCACACGGCATCCGTGGAACAGGGGCGCGGCCCGGCCTGTTTTAGCACTCATTCGGGGAGAGTGCTAACAACGCCGCTCGCCCGTACCTTTGCACCCCACTCATTAAACCTCTGTTTGACCTCAATGGCAAGCATCACACCCCTGGGCGACCGCGTGGTCGTCAAACCGGAAGCCGCCGAGGAAAAAACCTCCAGCGGCCTGTTCATCCCCGACACTGCGAAAGAGAAGCCGCAGCGCGGCGAAGTCATCGCCGTTGGGCCGGGCAAAGTCGAAAACGGCACCAAGGTCGACATGACCGTCAAGGCCGGCGACAAGGTGCTCTACGGCAAGTATGCCGGCACCGAGATCACGCTCGACGGCAACGACGTCATGATCATGCGTGAGAGCGACATCCTCGGCGTCATCAACTGACACCGGGCGTACCGCTCCTCTTTTACCCACGAACTTTATTTAGATACCAGAAATGGCTAAACAGATCACATTCGACACCGACGCGCGCGCTGGCTTGAAGCGCGGCGTCGATGCCCTCGCCAACGCCGTCAAAGTGACGCTCGGGCCGAAGGGCCGCAACGTCATCATCGAGAAGAAATTCGGCGCCCCCACCGTCACCAAAGACGGCGTCTCGGTCGCCAAAGAAATCGAACTCGAAGACAAGATCGAGAACGTCGGCGCGCAGATGGTCAAGGAAGTCGCTTCCAAGACCTCCGACGTAGCCGGCGACGGCACCACGACGGCGACCGTCCTCGCCCAGGCGATCATGACGCAGGGCCTCAAGAACGTCACCGCGGGTGCAAACCCGATGGACCTCAAGCGCGGCATCGACAAGGCCGTGCAGCAGGTCGTGGCCAACCTGCGTGACCAGAGCCGCGAGATCGACTCGAAGAACGAGATCTCGCAGGTCGCCACCATCTCGGCCAACAACGACAAGGCCATCGGCGACCTCATTGCCGAGGCGTTCGACAAAGTCGGCAAAGACGGCGTCATCACCGTCGAGGAGGCCAAAGGCACCGACACGCAGCTCGACGTCGTCGAGGGTATGCAGTTCGACCGCGGCTACCTCTCGCCCTACTTCGTGACCAACCCGGACACGATGGAGACCGTTCTGGAGGATGCCAGTGTGCTCATCCACGACAAGAAGATCTCCGCGATGAAGGACTTGCTCCCGATCCTGGAGAAAGTCGCTCAGATGGGCCGCCCGCTGCTCATCATCTCGGAAGACATCGAGGGTGAAGCGCTCGCCACGCTCGTCGTCAACAAGCTGCGCGGTACGCTGCGCGTGGCCGCCGTGAAAGCCCCCGGCTTCGGCGACCGCCGCAAGGCCATGCTCGAAGACATCGCGACGCTCACGGGCGGCACGGTCGTCAGCGAGGAGCAGGGCTACCGGCTCGAAAATGCGACGCTCGACTACCTCGGCAAAGCCAAGCGCGTCGTCATCAACAAAGACAACACGACGGTTGTTGACGGTGCCGGTTCGCAGGCCAACATCGAGGCGCGCGTCAACCAGATCCGCAGCCAGATCGAGACGACGACCTCCGACTACGACCGCGAGAAGCTCCAGGAGCGCCTCGCCAAGCTGTCGGGCGGTGTGGCCGTGCTCAAGATCGGCGCGGCGACGGAGCCGGAGATGAAGGAGAAGAAGGCCCGCGTCGAGGACGCGCTGCACGCCACGCGTGCCGCCGTCGAGGAAGGCATCGTGCCCGGTGGCGGCGTCGCGTACCTGCGCGCGCTCTCGTCGCTCGACAACGTCGACACGGACAACGAAGACCAGAAGGTCGGCGTGCAGATCATCCGCCGTGCGCTCGAGGAGCCGCTCCGCACCATCGCGTTCAACGCGGGTCTGGAAGGCTCGATCATCGTGCAGAAGGTGAAGGATGGCGAAGGCGACTACGGCTTCAACGCGCTCACCGAGGAGTACGGCAACCTGCTGCAGCAGGGCGTCATCGACCCGACGAAGGTGACGCGCTCGGCGCTCGAAAACGCCGCGTCTGTCTCGGCGCTGCTGCTGACGACGGAAGCCGTCGTGTCCGACAAGCCGGAGAAGGAGAAATCGATGCCCGCGATGCCCGACGGCGGCATGGGCGGCATGGACTTCTAAAAACTCCAGCGCTGTCGCGTAAACACAAAAGCCTCCGGGGTCTTTCGGGATCTCGGAGGCTTTTCGCGTCTGGGCGCTCTGCGAGGTTTATCTTCGCGGCGCTTTTGCTTCACCTCTTCCTCCCTCTCCTCGCCATGAAACGCCTCCTTGCCCTCTCGCTTTTTCTCTTCCCACTGGCCGTGCACGCGCAGATTTCGACCGACCGGCCCGGTCTGGGTACCGGCACCTCCACCGTCGGCGCGTCGGTGGTGCAGATCGAGGCGGGCGTGCCGCAGGTCAGCCGCAACACGTTCGAGTCGTTTTTCTTCAACGAACCGACCGATTCGTTTGTCAGCAAAGGCGAAGCCTCGTTCACCTCGTACTCTTTCCCGGTGCTGCTGCGCGTGGGCGTGGCGGAGCGCATCGAACTGCGCGCGTCCACGTCGCTTTACAACGCCATGTCGGTGAGCGGCGACGGCGTAGACTCGGATTCGCATGGCGAAGTGGGCTTCGACGCGGTTTCGTTCGGAGCCAAATTTGGCCTTACAGACGCGGCCGCCTCGGTGCAGGCCGCCCTTGTGCCCGAAGTCCTCGTCTCGACAGAGGATTCGTTCGACCCGGCAGCGGCGCTGACCCTCGCACTCGGCCACATGCTGGCGAACGGCGTCGCGCTTGGCGGCACCCTTATCGGAAGCGGGACGATCAACGACCTCTCAGATACGCTTTCGGGCGCGGTGATCGGGTCGGTCGGCTACCCGTTTTCGTCCCAGATTTCGGGCTACGTCGAAGGCGCGTACACGTTTAATCCCGGCGACAACGGCGCGTTTGCCGGTGCCGGCATCCTGCTGCTCGTCTCGCCGCAGTTTCAACTCGACGCCTCGTTCGACGCCGGGCTGAATGAGGCGTCGAACGACCTCCTGTTCGGGCTGGGGGCATCGTATCGCTTCTGAGAAGGGCGGATGCCGCTTGGTCGTCTGCGTGTCAGGTGGAGAAGACGGGTTCTGCGGCCCTCATCCCGTCGCCGGTGCGCACCAGCGCGGATGACAGTTCGAAGTCTGCGAGCAGAGTTTCCAACTGCTGCGCGAGGCCGCTGAGGGCGTCGGTGGAACCGGAGATGCGGGCGACCTCAGACACTGCGGTGCCCGATGCCGTCGAGATGATGCTCGTCGCCTCGGCGATCTGCCGGCTGGTGACCTCCTGCTCCTCGTTGGCGACCGCAATCTGCTGCGTCATCTCCGTGGTTTCCATCATGCTGCCCAGGATACGTACAAACGTGGCATCGGCCTGCCGCGCCAGCCCGAGGCCGGATTCCATCTTATCACGCCCTTCGGACATGGATTCGATGACCTTTTCCGTTTCGCGCTGCACGACGTGAATCATGGCCGCAATCTGGTCGGTGGAGTGCGCGGTGCGGTCGGCCAGTTTGCGCACTTCGTCTGCAACGACGGCAAATCCGCGCCCTTGTTCTCCGGCCCGCGCCGCTTCTATGGTGGCGTTGAGCGCGAGCAGGTTCGTCTGCTCGGCGATGTCCGAGATGACGCCGACGACATCGCCGATTTTCCTGCTGGCGTCTCCGAGGCTGGCGACGCGTTCCGACGTGCCTTCGAACACCGTCGCGGTTTCCTGAATGCGCGTGAGTGTTTCGGTCATCGTTTGCTGGCCTTCCTGCACGGCCTCGCGCCCGATCTCGGCCAGTTCGGCCGTCCGCGATGCGTTGGCCGCGCTGTGGTTCAGCGTCGTCGTCATCTCCTCGATGGCTGCCGCCACTTCGTAGGATTGGGAAGCCTGTTCCTGAAAACCTGCTGACAGATGGCGCGTGGCTCCCTGGATAGCCGAGGTGGAGCCGACGACGTTCCTGGCGGTGTCGCTGACCTGGAGCAGCGCGTCTTCGAGTGCGTGCACTGCCCGGTTGAAGCCGTTGTAGAGGCGCCCCACGTCTCCGTCCACATCTTCGGGCAGCCGCACCGTCAGGTTGCCCTGCTGCGAACTGCGTCATCGCGCCCAGCATGACTTCCACCTGTCTGGCCAGGACGGCGCGCTGATCGTCGGCGACGTTCCGCGCCTGCTCGGCAGCGGCACGCTCCGCCTCGACCTCATCGAGCGTCGTCCGCACGCGCACCACCATCTGATTGAAGACGCCGCCGAGGGCCCCGATTTCGTCTTTTGCCTGCACATCCACCTGTACGCTCAGGTCGCCGTCAGCCACGCGCTGTGCGCCGTCGGAAAGGTCGTGCAGGGGCCGGGCAATCAACCGCCCGATCCGTGCGCCGACGTACAGCATCACGCCGAACACGATGAGGCCGACGAACAGGCTCTGCGCCAGCAGGCCCAGCAGGGCGGCGGTGATCTCGGATCGCTTCTGGGCGAGCACGATCCACCAGCCAAGTTTTTTGCCGATGCCTTCCGTACCCGCACCCAGCGTCACATACGCCGGATCGCCATCGAAGTCGACGGTCTGGTAGAACCCGCTGCCCGCCGCCTGCGCCGCGCGCAACGCCTCGGGAGCAGGCTTGAGAATCTGGTCGGGCAGGTGCGAGAACAGGACGGTGCCGTCTGCGCTGAGCAGCGCCGCCCGCCCTTCTTTGCCCACGCGCCGCGCCGGCAGCAGCGCCAGGACGTCCGAAACGTTGGCTGTGCCGCGCAGGACGCCCACGTGCGCCCCGGAAGCATCGAACAGCGGCATGGCGATGTTGAGCGCGTACTCCTTGGCCGACTCGTCGTAGCTGACACTGCTGACGTAATACTCGCCGCGCGCCAGGCCGGCTGCTTCGGTCCACCACGCCTCGTCGGCCTGGTAATAATCGCCTGTGCGGCCCGTCATCGCGGTGTTGTAGCCGCGCGCATCGGTGGTGAACACCTCGACGAACTCGGGGAAGGCCTCCTTGAACCGCGTCAGCGTCTCGGTCACCGGGCTGGCCTGCACCTCGGTCACCCGTGCTTCGGCCTCGGGAGCATCGGCCTGCCAGGCGGCATCGAGCGCCTGCAAAACGGCGTCGTCTTCGCCGGTGGCCTCTGCGAGGAGTCCGTCGGAGAGTGCCAGCGTCTGCAGCGTCTTCACGCTCTGTTCGACGCGGCTCGATACCTGCGCCAGCAGGTCGGCGGCGCTCTGCTGCATCAGCGCTTCGACCTCGTGCTCATTGGTGCGCCACTGGCTCCAGATGGACGTGACAGACAACGTGCCCACGGCAGACACCAGCACGATGCCGACGAGAAGCGACAACTTTTTACGAATGGGCGCTTGCTGGAAGCGGGCCTGCAAGGCGGGAAAGACTTTCATTTCGTCGGTCCGGTAGCTGTGCGCGCGTCGGCGCGGAAGATCAGTAGTTCAGGAAGACGTGCACGAAAAGCGTGGCGTCGGTATCGGTGAGCGCGCCGTCGTACGTAGCAAAGACATCGGTCGGCGTGTGGAAGCGCTGGTAGTCGAGCGAGACGTTGAAGCCGGGCGCGAAACTCAGCGCGAGGCCGGTGACGGTGCGGAGACGCTCGTCGTCGGCGGCGTCGGTGTCGGGGTCGTAGACGTCGGCGAGGCCCACGAACGAGACAGTGCCGAGTCTTTCGATTTTCCCGAGCACGACCCTCGACAGCAATCCATACCCCTGCGTCGTCGTGCCTGCGGTGCGGAAGGCTTCGTAGTTAAACGCCAGCATGCCGCGGGTGCCTTGAAGCCCGGCAAGCCCACCCCACCGATCGAGACCGGCGCTTCCCGGCGCGTCTGAGTGCGAGAACTGCGCGCCTGCCACGACCGGCCAACCGTCCATCGGACGTCCGAAGACGTACGCGCTCGCTTCTTTGAAGACGTCGCTTTCGGCGCGGCGCGTCTGCCCGTTGTGCAGCACAATGCCTGCCACGCCCCGTTTCCCCGGAAAAGCGTACGTCGCCGAAGCGCCGACGACGGCTACGGAAAGCATCTTCTCCTCGTCCGCCAGCACGCGCGCGATGCCCCGGTAGCCCCACAGCTTGCTCACCTGTGTGACCCATCCTCCGTGTACCATGCCCGCCTGCAACGAGAGGCGCGGGCGGACGGCCCAGTCCGCATAGGCATAGGCCACTATGACGGCGTGCCCGTGCTTGGCATCTGCGAGAGCAGGCCGGATGTCTGTCGTGCCGGTGAAACTGATGTGTTCGTTCAGGCGAGCCTGCGCCGTCAAAAACCACCGGTCGAGGGTGAAGGCACTGGCGTGCGCCGCCTTTCCCGTGGGCGTCGTTTTGTAGCCATAGGCCGAGTAGAACGTGCCAGAAAAGCGCACACGCGAAGCCGCCGCTTCCAGCGCCGCGACGCGCCTTTCGATCGCGTCCGTCGAGTCGGACGTTTGCGCCATCGTGGTCGTGGCGCACAGGAGGCCCAGCAGGCCGATGAAGTATCGCATCCGATGAGGTAGGGGACTTTACCCTACGTGATCGGACACGCCGCGCCGCTCTTAACAGGCGCAGGTTTTTATTCTCCTGGCTTCGTCGTCAGTCGAGCGCGGGCGGATCGAAGAGCGCACCGGGGTCCACGTCCCACGCCATCGCCAGGCCGTTGAGCAGGTCTTCCTCGGCGTCGAGAAAGCGGTCGTCGGCGTTGGCGAGTTCGACGAGGCTGGCGAGCACGGCCTGTCGCTGCGCTTCACCGAGCGCTTCGCCGAGCCGCGCCGCGACGGATTCCCGCGTGGACGGCTCGCTGTGGGTGGTGTAAAACTGGAGAGCCTCGCGCACGATCACGCCCACGGCGCCGGGGTCGGGCGGAGCGAGCGGACCGGACGCGATGGCGTGGCGGATGCGCGCGAGTTCATCGCCCGAGAGGTCGTCGTCGGCCCCGAGGGCGAGCGCGAGGTAGAGGTAGGCGAGGTCGTGCAGGAGCGTCCAGCCACCGGGCAGGTTGGCGGACGTGGCGTTCCAGAACGCGGCGATCTTGGCGACGAACTGCCGTTCGCTTTCGAGCACCACGCCATCGGCGCGCGCGATGAGGAGGAGGTCGTTGAGCGCCTGCTCCCGCGCGTCGGCATCGAGCGCGTGGGCGAGCAGCAACCCGGCCTGCCGCGCCCGCTCCCAACGGTCGGGCGAGGCGGTGTAGGTGTGCAGCGCGTCCTGCACCACACTCTGCACCTCCTCCCGGCTCCAGCCCATGTGGTGGAGGTACAGGCGATCCGCCAGCGACTCCAACTCAAAAGCGCTTAGGTGGTCGTCGGTGCCGTGCGCGAGTGCGAGCGCGAGCAAGGCGAATTCGTACAGCGTGGTGCGCTCGCCCTGCGGACGAGCAGCAGAACCATGTGCCTCGGACATCAGGGAAGGCGGGTGTGGTGGGACAGGAAAGGTAGTGTGCAGGTTGGAAATTGGAGGTAAGAGAATGAGGTCTTTCCTCCAACCTTTAGAGCACCCTGCGCCCTCCCGTCAGAGATACTTCACCACGCACAGCATTCCTTTCGCCGGGTCCCCTTCGACGGTGAAACCCAGCTTCTGCGCTACGCGCTGCATGGCGAGGTTTTCGGGCAGCACGTCGGCCACGATGCGCGCCAGCCCTTCACGCTCGGCGACCTCCACCAGTCGGCGAAGCATCTCCGTGCCGAGCCCCTGCTGCTGGAGCGGGTCGTAGATGAGCATGGCGAACTCGCCATCGCGGGTGCCGAGCTTCTTGGTAAGCCGCCCGATAGCGACGATCTGGGGCTCGTCCCCCACGGTGTCCTGCACTTCGGCTACCAGCGCGATCTCGCGGTCGTAATCGTTGTAGCAGATCTGCGCGAGGCGCTCGTGCGCCGTCCGCTGCGAAACGTGCATGAGGCGGGCGTAGCGCAGGTACACGCTCTCCTCCGACAGCGCCTCGTGGAATTTGACGATGAGCGACTCGTCCTCGGGGCGGATGGGGCGGATGAGCACCTCGCGCCCACTCGGCAGCGTGAAGGGCCGCACGTACCGGCGCGGGTACGGGCGCACCGCCAGGCGCGGCAGGCTGCCGAGGTCAACGTCCGGGCCGTGCAGCACCACGCGCCCGTCGAGGGCCACGAGGCCTTCCGGCGACGCCAGCAGCGGGTTGATGTCGAGTTCTTTCACCAACGGCTGCTCGGCGACGAGCTGCGAGAAGCGGACGACGAGCGCTTCGAGCGCGTCCATATCCACGCCTTTCTGGCCGCGCACGCCTTTGAGCGCCTGGTAGATTTTCGTGTGCTCCATCATGCGCCGCGCCAGCGTGGTGTTGAGCGGCGGCAGCCCGAGGGCGCGGTCGCGGTAGACCTCGACGAGCGAGCCGCCCGAGCCGAACAGCACGACGGGCCCGAACTGCGGGTCGAGGCTGGAACCGAGGATGATTTCCAGCCCGCCGCGCTTCGCCATCGGCTGCACGGTCACGCCGTCGAAGGCGTCGAGCTTGCCGAGGCTTTCGAGGCTCGCGCGGATCTCGTCGTAGGCCGATCGCACGGCGTCGGGCGTGCGGAGGTTGAGCTTCACGCCGCCCACGTCCACCTTGTGCGTGATGGTGCGCGAATCGAGCTTGACGACGACGGGGAAACCCATCGCTGTAGCCTCGCGCGCGGCGTCGTCGGCGGTAGTGGCGCGCACCGTCTGGGTGACGGGGATGTGGTAGTAGGCAAGCAGTTGCTTCGACTCGTGCTCGGTGAGCAGGTCGCGGCCCTCGGCGCGGATGCCTGCGAGCAGCGCCGCCGCCGCGGCACGGTCGGGTTCGTGCGCGGGGTCGTCGATGAGCGTGGGCGTCTCGTAGATGCCCTTGAGGTTGTAGTTGTACTTCCACATGTAGTTGAACACGCGCGCCGCCGTGTCGGGATAGCCGAAGGTGGGCATCCCCGCCTGGTTCAGGATGCGCTCGCCCGCTTCGATGCTCGCACCGCCCATCCACGAGGCCAGCACAGGCTTGCCCGTCGAGTGCGCGTACGCCTTGAGCTTCTCCGCCGTCTGCGTGGGGTCGGTCATGTCCTGCGGCGTGAGCACGACGAGGAGGCCGTCGCTGTTTTCGTCCTCGGCGGCGATTTCGAGGGCTTTGGCGTAGCGCTCGGGGTCGGCATCGCCCAGCACGTCCACGGGGTTGTTGCGGCTCCACGCGGAGGGCAGGAAGGCGTCGAGGCGCTTCATGGCCGTCTCCGAGATCGGCGTGAGTTCGCCGCCGCCTTGCACCAGCGTGTCGGTAGCGAGCACACCCGGCCCCCCGGCGTTGGTGAGGATGGTGAGGCGGTTGCCTTTCGGGCGCGGCTGCTTGCCCAGCACCTCGGCCATGTAAAAGAGGTCGGCGATGCTGTCCACGCGCAGCACGCCCGAGCGGCGGAAGGCGGCGTCGAGCACGTCGTCGGAGCCTGCCAGCGTGCCCGTGTGCGAGGCGGCGGCGGCGGCGGCCTGTGCCGTGCGCCCGGCTTTGATGACGATGATGGGCTTTTTGAGCGCCACCTCCCGCGCCGCCGACAGGAACGAGCGCGCGTCGCCTATCGACTCCATGTAGAGCACGATGCTCTCGGTGCGCGGGTCGTCGCCGAGGTAATAGATGAGGTCGCCCCACGACACGTCGAGCATCGACCCGATGGAGACGAAGGCGGAGAAGCCGACGTTTTCCCTAAAACTCCAGTCGAGGATGGCCGTCAGCAATGCGCCGCTCTGAGAGACGAAGGCGACGCTGCCGGGCCGCGCCATCGCCCCGGCGAAGGTGGCGTTGAGGCCGTTGGTGGGCCGCATCACACCCAGGCAATTCGGCCCGATGATCCGCATCTGCGCATCGCGGGCGGCGTCCATCACCTCTTTTTCGAGCCGCACGCCTTCCTCGCCGACCTCCTTGAAGCCCGCCGAGATGATGATTGCGCCGCGCGCACCCATCTCGGCGCACTCGCGCACGATGCCCGGCACCTTCGGCGCGGGCGTGACGATGACGGCGAGGTCGATCTGGTCAGGCAGGTCGCGTACGCTGGGGTAGGCTTTGATGCCGAGGACGCTGTCGCGCGTGGGGTTGACGGGATAAACGGTGCCGCCGAAGGGGTTGGAGATGAGGTTCCAGAGAATCGTCCGCCCGACAGCCCCGTGGCGCTCTGTCGCGCCGATGACCGCCACGCGCTGCGGCGCGAAGATAGCATCGAGCCCGGCACGGCTGGAGGTGAAGACGTCGTAGGAAGGATCAGGGCGGAGGTTCTGGGACATGGAAAGCGGAGAGGTGGAAGGGCGATTTCTTCACCCGGCAAGCAAAAAGAGGTTCTGCCCGTGCCCTTCCGGGCCGGGATTTGACACGGTGTTGACAGAAAGGGCTACGCGGACGCGCCGCTCGCCGGGGCCTCCGGCGCGTCGACGAGCATCTTGCCGAAGCTCTTGAGCGTGAAGACCGGGCACGGCGCGTTGCGGAGGACCTTCTCGGCCACCGAGCCCATGAAAAAGCGCTCCATGCCCGTCAGGCCGTGCGTGCCCATCACGATCAGGTCCACCTCGTGTTCGCGCGCCACGTCGAGGATGACGCCTGGGGCAACGCCCGCACGTACCACAAATTCGGCGGCGTCTTCGTCGCCCCCGGCCTCGGCGAGCACCTTCTTCATCTGGGCAATCGACTTGTCGTCGAGGAACGGGTCGGCGTCGTAGGCCGACTGAAGCGCCACCCCGTAGAACGCCGGGTGCAGCCGGTTCTCCACGGCGTGCAGCAGCGTCAGCGACGCGCCGAACATATCAGCGACAGCGAGGGCATGGCGCAGCGCGCGCACGGAGTGGCTGGAAAAGTCGATGGGCACGAGGATGCGCGACACGCTCGCCACGGCGGTCGCGCCCGGGCGCACGGTGAGGACGGGGCACGGCGCGTGCCGCACGATCTCCTCGGCCACGCTGCCGATGAGCACCCGCGACACGCCCCGCCGCCCGCGCGTGCCCGTGACGATGAGGTCGATGTCGTTGTCGCGGGCGTAGTCGAGCAGCACTGGCGCGGGCGCGAGGCCGCGCACGAAGGCGTACCGCGTCTCGACGCCAGACGTGTCGAGCGCCAGCGTCTCTTCGAGCCACCGGTCTGACTCCGGTGCCCGCGTGCCGCTGGCGGCGTGCGCGCCCTGCGCGGGGGGACTGCCGTAGAGCGTGTCGGCGCAGACGACGTGCAGCGTCGCGCCGGTTTTGCGGGCGACGCGCAGCGCGTAGGTGGTGGCGGCGGAGGCGGTGGCCGTCAGGTCGTGGGCGAGGAGGATGGTGCGGAGGCGCAGCATGACACGTAAGTAGCGAGTGTGACGCCAACATACCGCCGTTCACGCCTTAGACGCTGACAGCCGCACCCTGACGTCCGTGCCGGGCGCTCCCCTACTCGCTCACCTCAACCGATGAACTCCCCCTTGAAGCGTTCGGCCAGCGCGCCTGCCGCCTCGGGCGTGGCGGCTTCAGCGTAGATCCGCACGATGGGCTCGGTGTTTGATTTCCGCAGGTGCACCCAGCCCTCGTCCAGGTCCACCTTCACGCCGTCGAGGGTCGAGACGCGGGCATTCGCGTAGCGCGTCGCGAGCCTTTCGAGCAGCGCATCCACGTCGAGGCCTTCGACCGACACTTTGTTTTTCGAGATCGCGTACTGCGGCAGCCCTTCGCGGATTTCGGAGAGCGACTGCCCGGTGTTGGCCATGTGCTGGAGCACCATCGCCACGCCCACGAGCGCGTCGCGTCCGTGATGCAGATCCGGCAGGATGACGCCGCCATTGCCCTCGCCACCGAGGGTGGCCCCCACCTCTTTCATCTTGCCCACCACGTTCGCCTCGCCGACGGCGCTGCGGTACACGTCTGCGCCGTGCTTTTTCGCCACGTCCTCGATGGCCCGCGACGACGACAGGTTGGTCACGAACGCACCCTTGCGAACGCCCCACAGAAAGTCTGCCGCCACCACCTGCGTCAGCTCCTCGCTGAGGTAGCGCCCCTCGTTCTCGACGAGCGCCAGCCGGTCCGCGTCGGGATCGACGACGATGCCGAGATTAGCACCGGACGTTTTCACTTCGTCGAGGATGCCCGTCAGGTGCGCGGGCAGCGGCTCGGGGTTGTGCGCGAAGCGGCCCGTGGGTTCGCAGTTGAGGCAGTGGATGCGCTCGTCGGGGATGCCGAGCGCACGCAGCAACGCCGGAATGGCGACGCCGCCGACCGAGTTGATGCCGTCCACGGCGACGCGAAAGTCCTGTGCGGCGATTTTCTCCCGGTCGATAAACGGCAGGTCGAGAATCGCCTGGATGTGCTGATCGAGATACTCGTGCTGCTTGAAGCTGCCGAGCGCGTCGAATGAGGCCGTCACGCTGCCCCCGGACTTCGACAGGTCGATGACCGTCTGCGCCTCGTCGGGCGTCAGGAATTCGCCTTTTTCATTGAGCAGCTTGAGCGCGTTCCACTCGGCTGGGTTGTGCGAGGCCGACAGGATGATCCCGCCCTGCGCTTTTTCGAACAGCACCGCCATCTCGACCGTCGGCGTCGTCGCCAAGCCCGCATCGACCACGTCGCAGCCGACGCTCTGAAGCGTCGCCATGACGAGGCGGGCGCACACGTCGCCCGTCACGCGCGCGTCGCGCCCGACGACGATGAGCGGCGCGCGTCCGGCTTTCTCCGCCTCGCGCCGCGCCCACGTGCCGTAGGCCATCGTGAAATCGACGAGGACGGCGGCATCCAGCCCCGCGCCAAAAATGCCGCGAATGCCGGAGATGGAGACCATGAGGGTTTTCATGAAGGTGGGATTTCGGAGGTGAGAAGTCGGAAGTCGGGGCGCAACGTCGAAGGGTCATTGCGCCGAGTGCGGACGCGAAATACCGTAGAGACGTGCCGTGGCGTGTCCCGCGTCGGTGACGAGACACGCCACGTCCACCTCCAAAGATCACGCCCCTGCTTCTGCGTTCCGACTTCCACGCTTCGACTTTCCCCGTGAATCCACGAAACCGGCTCCCCGAGCACAGGTTTTCGGCCTCAGTTGAAAGCTTCGAACATGCCGGATCAGCACGCGCGGTTTGCCAGATATGCCTGGGGTGTGGTGGGGTATATGCTCGCTGTCATCCTGTGGGGCGCGTTCGTGCGGGCGACGGGTTCGGGCGCGGGCTGCGGCAGCCACTGGCCGCTGTGCAACGGCGTGGTCGTGCCGCAGAGTCCGAAGATCGAGACGCTGATCGAACTGTCGCACCGGCTCACGAGCGCGCTGGCGGGCTTCTTCGTGATCGGGCTGGCGTGGTGGGCCTTCAGGAAGTACCCGCGCGGCCACCGGGTGCGCGCCGGAGCCTTCGGCTCGCTCGTGTTCGTCATCACCGAAGGGGCCGTCGGGGCCGTCATCGTGCTGTTCGAGTGGGTGGCCTTCAACGCCTCCGCCGTCCGCACTTTCTCGACCGTCGTGCATCTCGTCAACACCTTTATCCTCGTGGCCTTTCTGACGCTGACGGCGTGGTGGGCGATGGGGCACGAGAAGCCCTCGCTCCGCGGGCACGGAAGGACCGGCGTGCTGCTCGCCGCCTCGCTGGTGACGATGCTCGTCGTGAGCGCCGCGGGTGCCGTGACGGCGCTGGGCGACACGCTCTTCCGCGTTGCGGGCACGGGGGAGGCGCTCGCGCGGGCCTCGGAGAGCACGGCCCACTTCCTCGAACGCCTGCGCATCTACCACCCCGCGCTCGCGCTCGGCTTCGGCGTGCTGCTCGTGGCCACGGTGCTGTACGTGCAGCGCCGCCACGCCTCGGCGCGCGTGCAGACGCTCGGGCAGGTCGCCCTCGGGCTGTATCTTGCCCAGGTCGCCGCTGGGGCGTGGACGATCTTCCTCAAAGCGCCGGTGTGGATGCAGCTCGTGCATCTGCTGACGGCAGACCTCCTGTGGATCGTCTTCCTCTTGTTCTGCAACGAAGCCTTGCTTTCGCCCACAACCCCTGACGGGCTGCGCGCCTCCCTCCACGACCCGATGGCGCGGCGTGCCGCCCTCGACCACACGCGGCAGGCGCCGCCGCCCGCCGTGCTCTCGTTTGCGCCTTTCCTCCGCCGCCGCTACCTCGCGGCGCGGCAGCGCGTGCGCGTGCTCGACCGCGCCCTCCCCGACCCCGCCGCCCACTTCGAGGCGCTGACGGGCCACCGCTTTCCCACCTCCTGATGTCCAACGTCCTCGAAAAAGCCGAGACGAGTCGATTTCTGCAAGCTCACGCACCGTCGTTCGCCCGCGACGTGATGACGCTCACCAAGCCCGAGATCACCTTTCTCGTCGTGCTCTCGACGCTGGCAGGCTTCGCGCTCGGCTTCGATGCGCCCGGCGCGACGGGCTGGACGCTCGTGGCGACGCTCGTGGGCGTGGCGCTGACATCGGCGGGAGGTGCCATCCTCAACCACGTCGTCGAGCGCGACTTCGACGCGACGATGCACCGCACGGCGTCGCGCCCGCTGCCGTCGGGCCGCATCAGCGTCGCGCAGGCCAAGTGGATGGGCTACGGCAGCATCTGCGCGGGCGTCGCGCTCTTGTGCCCTACGTCCAACCCGCAGACCGCCGGGCTGGCAATTCTGACTGTCGTGCTCTACGTGTACGTCTATACGCCGCTCAAGCGCGTCACCGTCTGGAACACACTCATCGGCACGATCCCCGGGGCGTTGCCCGCGCTGGGCGGCTATGTGGCTGCCACGGGCACATTCGGTGCGCCGGGCTGGGCCGTCTTCCTCGTGCTCGCCGCATGGCAGATGCCGCACTTCCTGGCGCTCTCATGGATGTACCGCAAGGACTACGCGCGCGGCGGGTACCGCATGAGCGCCATCGACGACGACACGGGCCTTTCCACGGGCGCGCTGATGGTGGCGTTCACGGTGCTGACCGTCGCGGCGAGCCTCTTGCCCGTGTGGATGGGACTGGCGTCGTGGGTGTACGGCGCGGCGGCGGTGGGGCTGGGCGCGTACTTCCTGCGCCCGTCGCTCGTGTTTCTGCGCACCCGCACGGGCCCCCAGGCCAAAAAGGTGCTGAAAGCGTCGGTGTTCTACATCCCACTGCTCGTCGCCGCGCTCGTCATCGACGTGCTCATCTGACGCGCCGACATTCTGCATGGACACGCCCGCCCTCTCGGCCCAGCACCTCACGCATCGCTACGGCGAGCACCCCGCGCTGCGCGACGTCACGCTCACGGTAGAACGGGGACACTTCCACGCGCTCCTCGGCCCCAACGGCAGCGGCAAAACGACCCTCTTCCGCATCCTGACGACGCTGCTACGTCCCTCGGAAGGAAACGCGCGAGTGATGGGGCATGACGTGACGGACGATCCCGACGCTGTGCGCCGCAGCATCGGCGTCGTGTTTCAGCATGTCGCCCTCGACGACGCGCTGTCGGTGCGGGAAAACCTCGACGTGCAGGCCGCACTCTACGGATTGCCGCGCGCCGACGCCCGCACGCGTGCCGATGCCCTCCTCGCTGCTCTCGACCTCGACGCGCTGGCCTCGCGCCGGGTGAAGACCCTCTCCGGCGGCGAAAAGCGCCGTGCGGACCTTGCCCGCGCCCTCGTCCACCGGCCTGCCCTGCTGCTGCTCGACGAGCCCACGACGGCCCTCGACCCCACGGCGCGCCGCCACTTTCACGACCTCCTGCAGAAGCTGCGCGCCGACGACGGCGTCACGATCCTGATGGCCACGCACCTGCTCGACGAAGCCGACGACGCGCACGCGGTGACCATCCTGCACCACGGCGCGGTCGTCGCTGAGGGTTCGCCTGAGGCGCTCAAAGGCCGTCTGGGCAAGGAAACGCTGTGGATCGTCCCGCAGCCCGGCGGCACGCTCGACCACGAGGTGCCGGTGATCGAGGGCGGACGCGCCACGCGCGTGGGCAACGCGCTGCGGATCGACCATGCTCGCCCCGCTGACGTGCTCGCGCAGCTCGCCACCTCACGCCCCGGCGCAATGGCGAGTGCCACGATCCGCACGCCGACGCTGGACGACGTGTTTTTCAACGCGACGGGTCAGGCGTACGCCGCCGAACCCCTGAGCGCGCTCACGTGAGGGCAGCCCAGCCGCTGCACCAGCCCTGCGGAGCCACGGGGCCGGGGAAGAGCTGGCAGCCCATGCACGCCGACCCTTCGTTCACGTTGTGGAACCGGCAGTTGTCGCACCGCTGGCCCGGCGTCGTCGAGTTGTCGACGTAGTTGAGGGCCTGTCGCTGAGCGAGCTGCGCTTCGGTGAGCGTGTCGTAGCCTTCGCACGACGCGGCGGTCACGTCACCGCCGCCACCGCCACAGGCGGCGAGAAGCGTCGTGGCACCGAGGGCGGCGCCGGAAGCAGCGAGAAACTGGCGGCGGGAGATCGAAGACATAGCGGTGATGGAGTTGGTGAGTGACTGGGTGAAGGTTCAGGATACGTCATCCCGGCGCGCAAACTGCCCGTCGAAGGCCAGTGCGCTGGGTGGAAAATCGACCGATCGGACGAAGGCGGCGGCTTCTTCGGCCCCGTGCTCACGATCCATTCCACCATCTTCCCATTCCACCGAAAGCGGCCCGTCGTAGCCGATGCGGTTGAGCGCCCGGATGACGGCTTCGAAGTCGACGTTGCCGCGCCCGAGTGAGCGGAAGTCCCACGAGCGGCGGCGGTCGCCGAACTCGGTGTGGCCGCCGAAGACGCCTGCCTCGGTGGGCACGTCGCTCCACCACGCGTCTTTCATGTGGACGTGGTAGATGCGGTCGGGGAAGCGGTGGAGGAGAGCGACGTAATCGACGTTCTGGTAGCCGAAGTGGCTGGGATCGAAGTTGAAGCCGAATGCGTCGCGCCCGTCGAGAGCGTCGAGGGCCCGCCCGGCAGAGGCCACGTCGAAGGCGATTTCACTCGGATGCACTTCGAGCGCGAAGCGCACGCCGACCTCGTCGAACACGTCGAGGATGGGATGCCAGCGGCGGGCGAAATCGTCGAAGCCCGCGTCGATCTGGCCGGGCTGGTTGGGCGGGAACGAGTAGAGCAAGCGCCAGATGGACGAGCCCGTGAACCCGTTGACGACCTTCACGCCCAGCTTCGCGGCAGCGCGGGCGGTGTCCTTCATCTCGTCAGCGGCGCGTTGCCGGACGCCCTCGCCCTCGCCGTCGCCCCACACGTGCGGCGGCACGATGGACTGGTGGCGCGCGTCGATGGGATCGTCGCAGACGGCCTGCCCGACGAGGTGGTTGGAGATCGCCCAGACTTTCAGGCCGTGGCGGGCGAGCAGGTCGTGGCGGCCCTGGCAGTAGCCGTCGTCCGACAGCGCCTTCTGCACGTCGAAGTGGTCGCCCCAGCAGGCGAGTTCGAGGCCGTCGTAGCCCCACGCGGCGGCTTTCCCGGCGAGCGTTTCAAGCGGCATGTCGGCCCACTGACCGGTAAAGAGCGTGACGGGACGAGGCATTTTTGGAAAGTCAGAAGTGGAAACGCGGAATGCGGAGGGATTCCCTGAAGGGCTATGAGTCGGTCACGTCCACCCATCCACCCCGCTCGCTGCTTTCGAGCACGGCCCGGATGAACGCCAGACCCGCGATGCCGTCCTGCGCCGTGGGCACGTCGAAATCCGCCAGGTCGACGTGTGCGCCGCTCTTGCGGGCGCGGACGGCGCGGAGGGCGTCGCGGTAGACGTTGGCGAAGGCTTCGATGAACGCCTCGGGGTGCCCGGCAGGGACGCGCGTGGCACGCTGCGCGGCCTCGGAGAGCCCGTCCATACCGCGCGTGTAGACTTCACGCGGGCCGGAGGCGCGGCGCACGACGAGTTCGTTGGGGCTTTCCTGCCGCCATTCCAGACTCGCCTCTGTGCCGTAGACGCGCAGACTGAGACGGTTTTCCTCGCCGACGGCGATCTGCGAGCACGTCAGCACGCCCTTCGCGCCGCCGCCGAAACCGAGGAGCACGCTGGCGTCGTCGTCCAGCTTGCGGTTTTCGACGAACGTGTTCACGTCGGCGCAGACGCGCTCGATGCCGAGGCCGGTGACGTAGCGGGCCAGGTGCTCGGCGTGCGTGCCGATGTCGCCCAGCGCGCCTGCCCCCGCGAGTTCAGGCGTCGTGCGCCAGCTCGCCTGCTTCGAGCCCGTCTGTTCGACGGGCGTCGAGAGCCAGCCTTGCAGGTATTCGACGATCACTTTGCGGACCGTGCCGAGCACGCCATCTTCCACCATTGCCCGCGCCTCTTTCACCATCGGGTAGCCGCTGTAGTTGTGCGTGAGCGCGAAGACGACGTTTTTCTCCTCCACCAGCGCCGCCAGCCGCCGGGCGTCGTCGAGGTGGGTCGAGAGCGGCTTGTCGCACACGACGTCGAACCCGTGCTCGACGAACGCCGTGGCGACGGGAACGTGGAGGTGGTTGGGCGTGACGACGACGACGAAGTCGATCCGCTCGTTTTCGGGCAGCGCGGCTTCGCGCCGGGCCATCTCTTCGTACGACGTGTACACGCGTGCGGGGTCGAGGCCCAGCTCCTCGCCCATCTCCCGCGACGCCTCCGCCCGCGACGAGAACGCCCCGGCGGCGAGCACCGCCTCGCCGTCGAGCGCGAGCGCGTGGCGGTGGACGGCTCCGATGAACGCGCCCGGCCCGCCGCCTACCATGCCGTACGTCAGCTTTCCGCCCGCCATCACAACCCTCCTTCAGCCGCCACGGCGCGGTCGGCCTCGGCGGTGGACACGGCTTTGTCCTTCACTTTGTCGTTGAAGAACACGATGAAGAAGAGCAGCACCGCGCCCGCGAAGGCCGCAGGTATCCACCAGAAGTCGTGCCACTGGTCGAGCGTGAGCGCGGTGGCATCGCCGAGGAACGGCTTGTACACCAGCTCGCCCATGATCTGCGCGCCGATGAGCAGGCCCACGCCGTAGGTCACGAGCACGATGAGGCCCTGCGCCTGCCCCCGGATAGCCGGAGTCGATTTCTTGTCCACGTAGATCTGCCCCGTCACGAAGAAAAAGTCGTAGCAGATGCCGTGCATGGCGATGCCAGCGATGATCATCCAGGTGACGGCGTCGGGCGCGCCGAAGGCGAACAGCGCGTAGCGCAGCACCCACGCTGCCATGCCCGCCGCCAGCATCCACTTCACGCCGAGGCGGACGAAGAAGAACGGGATGAGCACCATGAAGAACGCTTCCGACACCTGCCCGATGGTCTGCGTGGCGGCGATGTTGTCGAAGCCCGCGACGCCGAGGTAGATCTGCGTGAAGTTGTAGTAGGCCGCCAGCGGGATGCAGATGAGCAGCGAACCTGCCAGGAACGTGTAGAACGACCGGCTGCCGAGTTGCTTCAGCGCGTCGAGGCCGAGAATGCTGCGCGCCGACACTTTCTCCCCTGCCGCGAGCGGCGGCGTGTGGGGTAGCGTGAAGCTGTACAGCCCCAGCGCGATGCTGGCTGCCGCCGTGAGGTAAAGCGGCAGCGCCGTGGCCTCGGGCCGGATGCCTTCCGCCACGAACGCCCCCAGCCCAAAACTGATCAGCAGGCCCGCCACGATCCACCCGATGGTGCCGAAGACGCGGATGGTGGGAAACTGCTTTTCCTGATCGTCGATGTGGTGAAACGCCAGCGTGTTGACCAGGCTCAGCGTGGGCATGTAGCACAGGTTGTACGCCAGCAGCAGCAGGATGAAGAGCGTCGGCGTGGCGGCGAAAGAGGGCGTGACGAACATGATGACGCCGCCCACGATGTGCAGCACAGCGAGCACTTTCTCCGTCGCGAAGTACCGGTCGGCGATGAGACCGACGAAGAAAGGGGCGGCGATGGCCGCGATGGGGTTCACGGTGAATGGCCAGTGCGTCAGGTCCGCCATGCCGTTGTTCGCCATGAAGACGCCCACGGTGGTGTACCACGCGCCCCAGACGAAAAACTCCAGAAACATCATCGCGCTCAGGCGCGCCGTGATCGAGCGGTCGTTCATGGATGCACAGGATGAGAGGGTGCAGAAGAGCGCGGGCGCTCAGGAAAGCGGGCGGATCTTGATGTTGCGGAACCACACCTCGTTGCCGTGATCCTGCAGGCCGATGATGCCGCTCGGGTTCATGCCATAGCCTTCGAGCGTGGCAAACTTGCTGGCTGCGATCTTCGCCTTCCAGTCGTCGCTCGACGTGTCGTACTCGGCGACTTTGGTGCCGTTGAGCCAGTGCTCGATGTGCGGGCCGCGGGCGACCACGCGCGCGTGGTTCCACTCGCCCGCGTCGAGCGTCACGTCTGCGGAGGGTTCGTAGAGGTCGTAGACGGCACCGGCCTGGTGCGAAACCGTGGCGGCGTCGGAGTGGCACGTGTTGTCGAGCACCTGCATCTCGACGGCGTTCCAGTAGATCTCGTCGTCGGTTTCGCGGGCGCGGTAGAAGACGCCGCTGTTGCCGCACGCCGCGATTTTCCAGTCCATCGACAACTCGAAATCGCCGTAGGTCGCCGCCGTCACGAGGTCGCCGCCCTCGCCGCCCGGCGCGAAGTGCAGCGCGCCATCGTCCACCGACCAGCCCGAGAGCACGGTATCCTGGCCGTAGGTGTGCCAGCCGTTGGTGGTGCTGCCATCGAACAGCAGTTGCCAGCCTGCTTCTTCCTCGGCGGGTGTCAGGAAGTTGGCGTCTGCCGGTTGCGTGGCGGGCATGTCGTCGGCGGGCGGCACTTCTTCGGCGGGTTCGCAGCCCGTGGCGAGCAGCACGAGCACGAGGCTGAGGGCGGAAAGAAAACGTGGCGTGGGCATCGGGATGAGGAGGTAAGGGCGGAAGTAAATCAGGCGTCGCGGGTGAGCGTGCCCAGGTAGGCGTAGCTCGCCGTGATGGTGGCCATCGCGTCGGGCGGATCGTCGTGCTCGACGAAGGCGTGTTTCAGCCCGGCGCGCTCGGCGCTGGCGAAGATGCGGGTGAAGTCGATCACGCCATTGCCTACTGACGTCATCTCGCCGTCGGCGAGGGCGTCTTTGACGTGGAACAGCGGGAAGCGGCCCGGGTGCGTATCGAAGTAGGCGACGGGGTCGAAGCCTGCCCGGTGCATCCAGAACAGATCCAGTTCCATCTCGACGAGGTCGGGGTCGGTGTTGGCGAGCAGGACGTCGTAGCCCGACTCCGTACCGCCGAAGGTCTCGAACTCGAAATCGTGGTTGTGGTAGGCAAAGCGCAGCCCGGCATCGCGGCACTTCTGGCCCCACTCGTTGAAGCGCGCGGCGTGCTCGCGGTACGCATCCAGCGACCCGCGCTGATCCTGGCCGAGCCAGGGGCAGACGATGTACGTGTGCCCGGCCGCCTTCGACGCGGCGATCCACGTGTCGAGGTCGTCCCGGAGCAGGTCGTAGCCCAGATGCACCGCCGGGGCCGTCATCCCCAGACTCCTGCAGCACCTCGGCGATGTGCGCGCCCGTCTGGTCGTAGTGCCCGGCCAGTTCGACCTCGGTGTAGCCCACGTCGCGGACGGCCTTCAGGGCGGCGTCGAAGTCCTGCTGCGCGCGCGACTGGAGCGTGTAGAGTTGCACGCCCACGTGCCCGAGCACGGCGCGCGCGGTGGCATCTGGCCCGGTTTGTTCAGGCGTATTCACAGCTACGTCGGCGGCCTCGGGCGTGCAGGCGGCGAGGTGGAGGAGCGCGGAGGTGCCGAGCGTGCCGTAGGCAGCATGTTTGACGAAGGATCGGCGGTGCATGGGCAAGAGGGTTATGGGTTACGTGTCATTCGTCATCTGATCGATCTCCAACTTCTACTGACCGATGACGCTCTCCTACACCACGGGCAATGCCCAGCCGTCGCGGTAGGTGCGGGTGTAGTACTGCTCGGCCTCGGGGTGATTGGTGATGCGGCCCGTGGACGGCTCGATTTCGAGCGGCACGTCGGCGCGGGCGGAGACGATGCCGAGCAGCATGATCTCGGTCAGGTGCGCGGCGTACGAAAAAGGCGACGACACCTGCGTCTCGCCCCGGATGGCGCGCACCCAGTTCTGCTCGTGGCTCGTCTCGATGCGCGGCAGCGTGACGGGCACCGTGGCGGCCTCGGCGGCCAGCGACTCGGGAAAGAGGCGCGGGTTCTCGCCGTAGGTGTCGTGGATGAGCATCCCGCGCTCGCCCACGTACATCACGCCACCGTCGGGATTGAGGCGGTAGCCCTTCGGCGCGATCGTCGGCGTGGGCGGCATCAGGCCGCCGTCGTACCACGTCAGCGGCAGCATCCGGTCGCCGAGGTCGAACGTGTACGAGGCGACCATCGCGAGCGGATACGTGGCGGGGTCGTCGCGGTCGCCCCCCCACGGCGTGTGCCGCGCCTCGACGCGCACGGGGCGGTCGAGTTCGAAGGCCCACACGGGGAAGTCGAGCAGGTGCGCGCCCATGTCGCCCAGCGACGAGACGCCGTAGTCGAGCCAGCCGCGCCAGCCGAACGGGTGGATGCCGGGGTAGTACGGACGCTCGGGCGCGGGGCCGAGGAACACGTTCCAGTTGACGCCCTCGGGCACGGGCAGCGGTTCGGGCCGCCCCACACCCTGCGGCCACCAGCCGTTGGGGCGGTTCGTCCACGAATGCACCTCCGAGATGGTGCCGAGCACGCCGCTGCGGATGACCTCGACGGCCCGCCGCCCGTCGTCGTTGGAGTGGCCCTGGTTGCCCATCTGCGTCACCAGCCCTTTTTTGGCGGCGGCAGCGGCGAGTGCTCGCGATTCGTTGACGGTGTACGTGAGCGGCTTCTGGACGTAGACGTGCAGGCCGCGCTGCATCGCGTGGAGCGCGGCGACGGCGTGGAAGTGGTCGGGCGTGGCTACGAGCACGGCGTCGAGGTCTTTCTCGGCATCCAGCATCTCGCGGCAGTCGGCGTAGGTAGTCGCCTGGCGGTAGGCGTCGTCGAGCGCCTCGAAGTCCGGGCGCGCGTTGCCGTCGCGGTCGCGGCGGGCGTTGGCCGAGTTCTTGAACACCATCGCCAGGTCCACGTCGGCGATGGCGGCGAGGTGCTCGGTGGTCAGGCGCGACATGTTCGACATGCCCATCCCCCCTGCTCCGACGACGGCGAGGTTGAGCTTGTCGCTCGGCGCGCGGAAGCCCACGCCGCCGAGGACGTGACGCGGAACGATGAGCGGAACGGCCGCTCCGGCGGCGGCGCTGTAGACAAACTGGCGACGGGTCATGGGCGTGTCGAGTTACGAGTGTCGAATGTCGAGTAGAGGCGTGTCGGGGCGTGCCCTGTTCGGAATACGGGGGTCATTTCTCCATCATCTACATCCTACACCCGCAACTCGCCGCGCTTCATCGAATCTACGGCGTGATCGACGGCGCGGGCGGTGAGGGCCATGTAGGTGAGAGAAGGGTTCTGGCAACCGGCGCTCGTCATGCACGCGCCGTCGGTGACGAAGAGGTTGGGAACGTCGTGGACCTGGTTCCACTTGTTGAGGACCCCTTCATCGGGCGTGCGGCTCATGCGGGCGGTGCCCATCTCGTGGATACCCTCGCCGAGGCGGTAGGGGCTGTCGAACACGGTGATGTTCTGCGCGCCCGCCGCTTCGAGCATCTCGGCGGAGTCGGTTTTCATCCCCTCGCGCATCCTGAACTCGTTGTCGCCCAGGCCGCCGACGATGCGGGGCACAGGCAGGCCCCACGCATCGCGCGCGTCGGTGAGTTCGACGCGGTTGTCGTCGTTGGCGAGGATTTCGCCGAAGGGCGACATCACCATTTTCCACTGGCCGGGCTCGCGCAGGCGTTCCTTGAGCGCCACGCCGATGCCCGGCTGGTTGCCCCCGCGTCCCCAGCCATCGCGCCACGAGCCGCCCTGAAAGCCGTAGCCGCGCGCGAAGTCGCGTGCCGAGGCAGGCTCCCACGGCAGGTTCTGGTAGCGCGGGATGTAGATGCCGTTGGGCCGGTTGCCGTACGTGTAGCGGTCCTCGAAGCCCGGCACGTCGCCGGTGGCTCCGCACTTGAAGTGGTGATCCATGATGCCCCGGCCCAGCGTGCCGGACTGGTTGCCGAGTCCGTCGGGGAAGCGCGGCGTGGTGGTGTTCAGCAGGATCTGCGCCGACGCAATCGCGCTCGCGCACAGAAACACGAGGCGCGCACGGTACTCGACCGGCTCTTTCGTCACCCGGTCGATGACGCGCACGCCCGTGATGCGGTCGCTGCTCTCGTCGTAGACGAGCGAGTGGACGATGGCGTCGGGGCGGACGGTGAGGTTACCGGTGGCCTGCGCGGCGGGCAGCGTGGACGACAGGCTCGAAAAGTACGAGCCAGGCGTGCAGCCGCGGTCGCACGGCCCGCAGTAGTGGCAGCCCGCACGTCCCTGGTGCGCCTGCGTCAGCACGGCGGCCCGCCCGATGGTCATCACGCGCCCGCCCATCTTCTCGGCGATGGAACGCTTGACGTGCTGCTCGACGGCTGTGAGCGGCATCGGCGGCAGGAAGACGCTGTCGGGTACCTGCTGCAAGCCCAGCGCCTCGCCGGAGATGCCCGCGAACTTCTCGACGTAGGCGTACCACGGCTCGACGTCGGCGTAGCCGATGGGCCACGGCGTGCCGCGCCCCTCGCGCTCGTTGGCGGTGAAGTCCATCTCGGAGAGGCGGTAGCACTGGCGGCCCCACATCAGCGAGCGCCCGCCGAGGTGGTAGCCGCGCACCCACAGAAACTCCTGCGGATCGTCGTCGGCTGCCGTCTCATAAGGATGATCAACGTCGTCGACGTACCAGTGGGCGGTGTTCTCGTTGAACGGCCCGGCCTTCGCCTGCCGGAAGTGCCGCGCCTCGGCTACCCGCCGGTCGCCGCGCCCGCGAAAGGGCGTCTCCCACGGCGGGCGGTGCTCGGTGACGTAATCCGTGCCATGGGCGACGCCCGGACCGCGTTCGAGGACGAGCGTTTTCAGCCCCTTCTCGCACAGCTCTTTGGCCGCCCACCCGCCCGAGATGCCAGAGCCGACGACGATGGCATCGAACGGCTCGGAGGTCTGCACCCGCACGGTGCGGATGGTGTCGATAGGAGAGACGGCCCCATCGCCGTGCGCGTCGTCTTGCATGATGCGTGGTGGTCAGGCCCAGGCGCGGCCTATTTCGGAGAGCGGCGCGTCGGCGTCGTAACGACCCATGACGGCGTTGTACTGGAGTTCCTGCGTCGCGCCGGCTTCGGAGGTGTAGTAGCCGGCGAGCGTGAGTTGCTTGAGCTGCGTGTAGAAGCGCGGCGCATCGGCGGCGGTGCGCGAACGTTCGGAGGGCGCGCGGGCGTTGGGGTCGCCGCCGGATTCGCCCGTGCCCACGTCGGCGGGTGCCTCGTCGCCCATCGCCTCGCCCAGTTCGCCCTGCGTGCCCGCCACCTCGTTCTGCTGCTCCTGCTGCGCGGCGAAGGTGCCCTCCTGCGCTGCCTCGGCCACGTCGTCGTCGAGGGCTTCCGGGGCCTCGGCGGGCGCGAACGCGGCGGCGTCGAGGGCGGCGACGCGCGCCCTCTGCTCGCTGGCGTCGAGCGCGGCGAAGGCGTTCCCCGTCTCCTGCCGCGCGCGCGCATCGAAATCCATCAAACCAGACATGAACTCGTCGCGCTCCTCCGGGCTGTACCAGTCGGCCAGCATCGTGTCGATGAACTGCGGCACGCCTGCGTCCGACGCGCCGGGTGTATCCGTCGCGGGCAGGATCTGGTCGACGAGCGCGGCGAGCAGGCGCTGCCCTTCGGCGTCGAGGAGCCGGTACGTGTACGCTTCGCCCGGTGCAGGCGGGCGGCACCCGGCGAGCAGCCCCGACGCCAGCGGGGCCGCCAGCGCACCGCCCACGACGAGCGACAGGCGTTCGAGCGCGCGGCGGCGTGTGATGGGGGCGTGCAGCAGCGACATCGGGTGGAGTGGAAACGGTACCGGAGAATGTATGGATAACGTGAAGGGGTGCCAACAGCGCGTTTCCAATCTCACCCGCCCGGCCTGCGGAACAGCCGCGTCTCGGCCACGGGATCTACCTGCCGGTACGCGTCGAGGACGGCCTGCTCACCCGCCCTGCCCTCGCCCGCCATGCCGTGCTCCATGCCCACGATGCCGGTGTAGCCCTTTTCTTCGAGCCAGCGAAACACGTTGGCGTAGTTGATCTCGCCCGTCGTCGGCTCGCGGCGGCCCGGCACGTCGCCCACCTGCACGTAGGCAATTTCGTCCCACGCCGCTTCGAGCTTGCCGATGAGATTGCCGGACGAAGCCTGCTCGTGGTAGAGGTCCGCGAGGATTTTGACGCCCGGCGAGTCCACACCCCGGCAGAGGGTATAGGCCTGCCACACGTCCCGGAGAAAGATGCGGGCGTGGTCGAAGTAGGCGTTGAGCGGCTCGATGACGATCACCTGCCCGCGCGGCGCGACGATGTCTGCCGCGCGCCGCAGTCCGTCGATCACGTTGGCCGTCTGGACGTCTATCGGGAGCATGGGATGGAGGTGGCCGGGCACCACCGTCATCCACGTCACGCCGATGTCGAGCGCGAGGTCGGAGGCGGCCTGTGTTTCGTCGAGGAAATAGCGGAGATAGTCGGCGTCGCCCGCCGTGAGCATCGGAGCTTTTTCGGCCCAGTCGGGCATGACGGCCACGAAGACGCCCATTCGCATCCCGTGCCGCCGGAGCGCAGCCGTGATCGCGCGCTGCTCATCGGGCGGACGCAGCCGGTAGGTGTTGTCCTCGATGGAGCGGAAGCCCGCCGCGTGCATGAACGCGATCTGCGCGTCGATGCCTTCGCCCGACAAGTGGGTGAACTGGCCGAGGTGGGGCGCGAAATCCAGCCGAAACGGCGTGTCGTCGTGTGGGCCAGAGATACTCTCGGCGTGACCGACGGCGGGCGCCACGGCCAGCGCGGAGGCCGCTGTGGCGGCGCGAAGAAAGGTGCGGCGAAGCATGGGAATTCGGATTTCGTCTTTCGACCAAAAAGGTAGGCCATCCTCGTGGAACCCGGATACCGGCTGTCCTCTTTGCTCGCTGGCTCGACGGGATGCTCCTGGAGGCGCACCGGGTTGTGCCTCCCGCCAGCCTTCTCTGCTTCCGAAAGCAAGGCTTCACGCCCATAACTCCCCCTTCCCCCATGTCCGCCGTCACCGCGCTCTGGCACCGCGAGATCCGCACGTTTGCCCGCGACCGCAGCCGCGTCGTCGGGGCGCTGGCGCAGCCGCTGGCGTTCTGGGTGCTGCTGGGCTTCGGCTTCGGCGGCACGTTCAGGATGCCCGAGGGCACGGCGCAGGTGCCCTACCTCGCGTATCTCTTCCCCGGCATCGTCGCCCTCGTAGCGCTCTTCACGGCCATCTTCTCGACGATCTACGTGGTCGAGGAGCGCAAAAACGGGTTTCTTCAGGCCGCCCTCGTCGCCCCCACGCCGCGCACGTCTATCGTGCTGGGCGTGGCGCTGGGCGGGACGACGCTCGCCGTCGCGCAGGCGCTGCTGTTCTGGCTGGCGCTGCCGTTCGTGGGGCAGCCGTACACGCTCGCCGGGCTCGGCCTGACGCTCGCCGGGGCGCTCGGGCTCGGACTTGGCTTCACCGCGCTCGGCTTCGTGATGGCGTGGCGCGTGGAGACGACGCGCGGCTTTCACGCGCTGATGAACGTGGTGCTGATGCCGCTGTGGTTTCTCTCCGGCGCGGCGTTTCCGCTGGCGGGTGCGCCGTCTGTGCTGGCGTGGCTCATCCGCCTCAACCCGGTGTACTACGGCGTCGAGGTGCTGCGGGCAGGCTTCTACGCGCCGGGCACATCGCCGCTCGATGGGCCGCCGCTGACGTTCAGCCTGCTCGTCTCCGCGCTGTTCGCCGCGCTGATGCTGGCCTGGGCCGTCGTCACGGCGCGGCGGCCGGTGTATGGTGGGGGTACAGGATGAACGTACACGCGCCTACCGCGCTACCAGCACGTGCCTCTACGTTTCGCACTCCGCGTTTCGACCTTCCACGTTCACCTTCACGCCCCTTTGAGCAAGCCGTCCGCAGGCTCGGCGTTGTGCACGAGCACGACGCTGCCCACGGCGGTAGCCAGCGTGCTGAGGCGTTCGCCATACGCCTCGCTCTGGCCTTCGGGCGGACGCTGCATCCCTAGAAACGTCAGGTCGGCGTCGCGGCTGTGTTCGGCCAGCAACTCGGCGATGGGGCGCGTGGCATCTTTGCGAACCACGATGCGGACGGTTGCCTCGACCCGTACTTCTTCGAGCAGCCTCTCGGTGTGTCGGCGGGTCTGCTCGACGCCCTCCTCGCCATCGACGACGCGCAAGAGGCGCAGTTCGGCACCGTCCCAGTCGCGGTGCTGGGCGCAGACGTGCGCGAGCAGCAGCATCAAATCGGCGTTGCCACCGCGCCCGCCCCACCACACGTGCATCACGCGGCGCTGGCCGAAACCCACCTCGGGATCGACGTTCAGAAACAGGACGGACTTGTGCAGATCCGACAGGTTGCGTAGCACGTCCATGAGCATCGCCCGGCCTTTCGGCGTGCCGCTCCACCCCATCACGACCGTGTTCGCTTCCAGCGGCCCAATGCCGTGTGCCTGCGCGACCGACACCGCGCCGCGCGCGAAGTCCGGCACGATCTGCGCCTCGGCAAACGCACGCATGTGGTGATCGCGGATGTACGTCTGGATGTGCTTCTGCGCCGTCTTGCGTAGCCTGGGCTTGTTGGGCTGGTCGACGGCTCCGGTGATAAGTTGAGAGAACGTGACGATGCCTCGCCCCCGGCTGAGCCATCCCGAAAACGTGACGAGGTGCTCGCGGTTGTGGGGCTGCCCGGTAAAGACCATCAGGTTGGGCCGCCAATTGCGAACGTGCTCGGTTTCGCCCTGGTCGAGTTGGAGAAGCGCAAAACGCGCCAGCGACGTCCACACTCCGCTGCGTACGTCGCCCCACGTGCTCACCGTCCGGCGGCGGCTGAGAAAGAAAAAGATGCCGTACGAGATCACGATGGCCCCGACGGTGGCGGGGGCGTTGATGAGAAACATCGCCCCGTAACACCCCACCGCGCCCACGAGCGACACCCACAACGGCACGTTGAAGCGAGGCCGGAAACTCGGGTTGCCCACCACCCGCTCGATGGTCGCCACCAGGTTCACCATGCCGTAGGTGTTGAGGAAAAACATGGTGATGACGGGCGCGACGAGGTCGAGGTCGCCCATCCAGATCACCCCGACGGCGACGGCCCCGGTGAGCAGCACGGCCATGCGCGGCTCGGTGGCGCTGCCCATCTGCGAGGCCATCCAGCCCGGCACCACGCGGTCTTTCGAGACGGCCTGCAACGTGCGCGGCGCGGCCAGCACGCTCCCCAGAGCCGACGACAGCGTCGAGGCGGCCACGCCCGCCAGGATCAGCGCGGGAAAGGCAGCAATCGACGCCATCGCGTTGGTGTTGTTCTTGAGATCGTCCGCCGACAGGTGGAACGCGAACCACACCGCCGCGCCCACATACACGATGGCCGTCACCACGATGGACGCGATGGTGCCGCGCGGAATGCTTTTGCTCGGGTCTTTGAGGTCGCCCGAGAGCGAGATGCCCACCTCGATGCCCGTCACGGCAGGAAAAAACACGGCAAAGACGACCCAGAACGAGATGCCGTCCGTGTACTGCGGAGCCAGGTTGGGCTGCATGAAATCCCCCCAGCTGCCCGCAAAAAACGACACGAGCGCCGCGACCAGGATCGCCAGAATCACGTACTGGATTTTGAGCGCGAAGTCGGCCCCGACGTACGCGATCACGACGAACGCGAGCGCCACGCCGGTCGAGACCAGGCGCGGGTCGAAGGCAGCAAAAAACGGCACCGCCGACATCGCCTCGGTGAAACCGATGATGTAAAACGCCACCGAAATCGCCTGCGACAGGTACAACGGAATGCCGATGGCCCCGCCGATCTCCAGGCCCAGCGAGCGCGAGATGAGGTAGTAGTTGCCCCCGGCCTTCACGTCCATGCTCGTGGCGATGGCCGAGAGCGACAGGCCCGTCAGAAACGAGATCGCGTTGGCGATGCCGATGATGATGAGCGCGCCCCACAGGCCCGCCTGCCCCACGACCCAGCCCGTCCGCAAGAACAGAATGATGCCCAGAATGGTGAGCACGTTGGGCGTGAACACGCCGGCAAACGTGCCGAAGCGACCGGCGGCAGGGGCGGTGGAGGAAACGACAGGGGCGGCCATGGGCAGAGACGAATCGGGGCGCGTCGATAGTACGAAGGGGCGAAGCGTAATGGATGATGGGTGAAGAGACGGAAGTGCATCTACCCGTCACCAGATACCCTTCACTCTTCACCCTCCAGGGCAACCCGCCCGCCCTCCGCCGCGTTCAGCGCCGCATGGAAACCGCCTCGAAAACCAACCTCACCCACCTCAGCCTCGCCGAACTCGAAGCGTTCGTGCAGGCGCACGGGCAGCCGCGATTCCGGGGGCGGCAGCTTTTTCGGTGGCTGTGGCTCAAGCGCGTCCGCACATTCGAGGAGATGACGGACCTGCCGCAGGCGTTCCGGGAAACCCTCGCCCGCACCGCCACGCTCGACGGACCGGTCCTCGCGCAGCTTCAGCAGGCGACCGACCGCACGCTCAAGGCGCTGCTCACGCTCGCCTCGGGGCGGCAGGTGGAAACCGTGCTCATCCCCGATTTCATGCCCGGCGGCGATGCCCGACGGCTGACGGTCTGCGTGTCGAGCCAGGTGGGCTGCGCGATGGGCTGCACGTTCTGCGCCACGGGCACGATGGGCTTCCGCCAGAACCTCGCCGCAGGTGAAATCGCCGATCAGGTGCGGATCATGGACGAGATCGCCCGCGAGCACTTTGGCAAAGGCATCTCCAATGTCGTGTTCATGGGCATGGGCGAGCCGCTGCTCAACCCTGCCGCCGTGCTCCAGGCCACCGACGTGCTGCTCTCGCCCGACGGCTTCGGCCTCGGCGCCAAGCGCGTCACGGTTTCGACGGTCGGGCTGGCGAAGCGCATCCGCGAACTGGGCGACAAAAAGGTCCGCTTCCGCCTCGCCGTGTCGCTGCACGCGCCGTTCGACGAGAAGCGCTCGTCCATCATGCCCGTCAACCGGTCGGAGGCCACCGACCTGACGGCCCTGCGCGAGGCCATCACGCACTTCCACACGCAGACGGGCACGGAGGTGACGTACGAGTACTGCATGTTCAAAGGCTTCAACGACAGCGCCGCCGACGCGCGTGCGCTGGCGGAGGTCGCGCGGTGGGTGCCGTCGAAAGTCAACCTCATCATGTACAACCCCGTCGAGGGCCTGCCTTTCCAACCGACCGACGAGAAGACGCTCGACGCCTTTATCCGCGTGCTCGTCTCGAAAGGCACGACCGTGACGGTGCGGCGCAGCCGGGGGCAGGACATCGACGCTGCGTGCGGGCAACTCGCCGTGCGGGCGGACGCTGCCTGACGCGGCGCAGGGGATTTTTCCGGACAGAACGCACACGGCGTCCCCTTCTCAGGGCGTACTCTTCGCCTCCGTTCTCAACCCAATTGCCGTGACCAAACGCCGCTTTTTCCGCGTCGTCCTGCCCACCATCGTCGCCACGGTCGTCGTGCTGCTCGTGGCGCTGAATTTTTTCGGCCCAGAAAAGCAGATCGAGCGGCGTATCGCCCACCTCCACGACTCCACCGATCCGCAGTTCCGGCGCGAGATGAGCGTGCTGCTCGGCCCCACCATCGTGCCGAGCAACCACGTCGAGGTGCTCAACAACGGCGCGGAGATCTTCCCGGCCATGCTGGACGCCATCGCGGCGGCGCGCGAGACCATCACGTTCGAGACGTACATCTACTGGTCGGGAGCCATCGGGCAGGTCTTCTCCGATTCGCTCGCCGCCCGCGCCCGCGCCGGGGTGCGCGTCTACGTGATGCTCGACTGGGCGGGAAGCTTGAAGATGGAC
The DNA here is from genome assembly GCA_963829705.1 of Rhodothermales bacterium. Classification (GTDB taxonomy): domain Bacteria; phylum Bacteroidota; class Rhodothermia; order Rhodothermales; family BA12; genus CAWHJN01. The sequence goes on along the minus strand of CAWHJN010000005.1, from coordinate 1,504,351 downwards.
GAGGTCCTGATCGAGGAGATGGAGAGGGCGGGCGTTCACGTCCAACGCTACCACCCGCTGAGTTGGTACGCGCTCGACCGCATGAACAACCGCACGCACCGCAAGCTGCTCGTCGTCGACGGACGCGTGGGCTTCACTGGCGGCGTCGGCATCGCCGATCCGTGGCGCGGCGACGCGCAGGACCCCGACCACTGGCGCGACGTGCACTTCCGCGTCGAGGGGCCTGTCGTGGCGCAGATGCAAGCCGCGTTTCTCGACAACTGGGTCAAGGTGAGCGGCGAGGTGCTCCACGGCGCGGCGTTTTTCCCGCCGCTCGACTCTGCGGGCACATTCGACGCGCAGATGTTCACCTCATCGCCCGGTGGCGGCAACGCCAACATGCGCCTGATGTACCTCATGGCGCTGGCCTCGGCCACCCGCAGCATCGACCTTGAAGCGGCGTATTTCGTGCCCGATCCGCTCGTGATCGAAGCGCTCGTCGCGGCTCAGAAGCGCGGCGTGCGCGTGCGCGTGCTCGTGCCCGGCGAGCACATCGACGCCGAGACGGTCCGGTTCGCGTCGCGGAAGCTGTGGGGCGACCTGCTGCGCGCGGGGATCGAGATCCACGAGTTCACCCCGACGATGATGCACAACAAAGTCCTCATCATCGACACCCACCTCGTCTCCGTCGGCTCGACGAACTTCGACATCCGCTCGTTCGAACTCAACGACGAAGCCAGCCTCAACGTCTACGACGACGCCTTCGCCCGGTCGATGGAGCAGCTTTTCGAAGCCGACCTCGCCCGCAGCCAGGAGTACACGCTCGAGATGTGGGAAAACCGGCCGTTCCGCGAGCGCTTCGCCGAGGTCATCGTCCGCCCCATCCGCTCGCAGTTGTGAGCCGCGCCACGCGGCGCGCGGCCATCTCCTTGTTCGTAGTTTTCCAGTCCGCACCTGCCCATCGCCCCTGTGGAAGCCGCCCCGAAAGACGTTCCTGAAGTCGAGGAGGAGCACGAAGAAGACCATGACGAAGAAACCGCGACGGCGGAGAAACTCGGCGTGCAGCGCTGGGACCGCCCGGCGATCTTCCGCGACGCCGCGCAGGCGGCCACCGAGGTGGGGCTGCCCTACTGGATGGTGCTGCTGCTCTCCGGCGCGATCGCCACGCTCGGGCTGGCGCTGAACTCCGCTGCCGTCGTCATCGGGGCCATGCTCATCGCGCCACTGCTCTCGCCCATCATCGGGCTGACGATGGCGCTGGCCGTGGGCGATGGGCGGCTGGCGGTGCAGATGCTCATCGTCATCACCCTCAGCATGATGGGCGTGGTGCTATCGGCGGCGCTCCTGACGGCGCTGCTGCCGTTCCACACGGTCACACCCGAGATCCTCTCCCGCACGCGCCCGACGACGCTCGACCTCGCCATCGCGGTTTTCTCGGGCCTGGCGGGAGCCGTCGTGACCGTCGCCCGGCGTACCCGCCTGTCAGCGGCCGTGCCGGGCGTGGCCATCTCGGTGGCACTCGTGCCACCGCTGAGTGTGGCGGGCTTCGGCATCGGCGTGGGCTGGGACGCCGCGCTCATCCACGGGAGCCTGCTGCTCTTCGGGGCCAACCTCGGCGGCATCGTCCTGAGCGGCATGGCGCTGTTCCTGCTCGTCGGGATGCAGCGGCCCAACGTGGTGAAGGCGGCCCGGCAGTGGCACACGACGGCCAGCTACCAGGGCCTCGCGGCGTGGCTCGACGTCAAGCCGCTCGTGCGCTCCATCGGGATGCTCGATTCCCCGCTGGCGCGCCTCGGACTGGCCTTCGGCTTCGTCGTGCTCGTCGGCTTTCCGCTGAGCACGTCGCTGAGTCAGATCGTGCGCGAGACGCGCATCGAGCGGGCAGTGGCGGAGGCCGTGACGGTCTTCAACCAGCCGGGGCGCTCGTCCATCCTCTCGCGTCAGACGTTTCTCGACGCCACGCCCACGCGCGTCATCGCGCGCATCGCCACGGCGGAGTGGTACGGCGACGAGGCCCGTTCCGAGTTCGAGCGCCTGGCATCAGCAGAGGCTGGCGAGCCCATCCGGCTGGTGCTCGAACAGATCCCGGCGGCAGGCGAGGACATCGAGCATATCGCCGAGATGTTCGGCCCCCGCCCGCTGGCGTCGGACGCCACGGCAGCGCAGACAGTGGCCGCGCCCGAGGTGCCGGACATGCTGCGCTTCCTGCGGAGCCGCCTCGTCGCCGCACTCGACGCGCTCGCGCTGCCCGACAGCGTGCACGCACTCGACGCGACGGTCGAGATCGGCACCTCCGATACGCTCGGCGTGGGCGTCGTCTACACCGCCCCGCGCCCGCTGTCGGCGGATGCCGAGGCCATCGTGGCACGGCAGTTCGAGAAGTCGTTCGCCAGCCAGCCCCTCCACGCGACGCTGCGCTACGTGGCGCTGCCCCGCCTCCGGCTGAACACGGCCCGCCCCACCGACGCCGACATCGACCGCGTCGCGCAGTCGCTGCGGCGGTACCCACGCCTCGTCGCCACGCTCTCCGGCCCCACCGCCGCCGTGGACTCGGTGCGGCACCGGCTGAACCTGCGCCGCGTGCCGCCCGCTCAACTCCGTGTGGATTCCATAGACGCGTCGGCACTGGGGGCGCGCTTCTCCACGCGGAGCCTCGCCCCTGCGCCCTGAAACACGGCGATCCCCTTGCGCCGCAGGGCTTCGTTGCGGAAACGTTATCGCCACCCATGCACGCCCCGTGCTACTTTGGAGCTTTGTTTAAGCCCTGCTCTCCCCTTATGAACCGCGACCCCCTTTCCCGCTGGCTGTTCGGCCTCCTCGGCGGCGCCGGCCTGTTTTTGCTCCTGCCCCGCGCCGTCCGCTTCGTGTTCAAGAACTTCTTCTTCAGCATCCTGGCCGAGGTCGTGACCGTCGTGATCGCGGGCCTGCTGGCGGAGAAAGCCGTCGATGCCGCGGGCGAGACGAAAGCGCCGTCGCGCATCGTGAAGCCTTGACGGTGGAAGTGGGAACGCGGATGTGGTAGCCACGAAGGCAGACTGGAGTTGTGGGGGGCCGCGCGCTGTGTGATGATGAGATTTCGGAACGGATGCCACGCGCCGTTCGCGCAGTACCTTTCGCCCAGACGTAACCCACTGCGCGGCGCATGACCTTCTCCTCTACCCGGCCCGACACGCTCGGCGTCATCACGCACGGCTCGCTGACGGGCGGCGTCGAGATGAAGCTCGATGCCGATCACCCCATCGAGGAAATCGTCGCAGGCACGTTTGCCGTCGTGCAGGGTGCGCAGTTCGACTTTTTCTGCCTCATCACCGACGTCACCATCGACGCGGCTAATGAGGGCATCCTCCTCTACCCGCCTCCGCCCGACGCGCCGCTGCTCCGCCGGGTGATGCAGGGCATGAGCACCTACGCGACGATTGCGCTCAAGCCCATGCTGATGCTGCCCAGCGACCGCGTACGGGCCGAGTTGAACGACGAGCCGCCGCGCCCCGTCAAAACCGTCCCGGCGCACTTCTCGCCCGTCGCCAAAGCCACCGACGAGGACGTGGCGCGCATCTTCGGCAGCGAGCACAACGACGCCGCGCGCTACTTCACCATCGGCGAGCCGCTCGGCATGGACGGCGTGCCCGTCGCGCTCGATCTCAAACGTTTCGTCGAGCGGTCGAGCGCCGTTTTCGGCAAAACGGGTACGGGCAAGACGTTCATCACCCGGATTCTGCTCGCGGGTGCGATCAAAACGGGGCAGGCCGTCAACCTCGTCTTCGATATGCACTCGGAGTACGGGTGGAAGGGCACCAAGGAGAACGACAACGGCGTCAACGAGAGCGTCAAAGGGCTGCGGCAGCTGTTCGGGTCGAAGGTGGTGATGGTGTCGCTCGACGCCGAATCCACCCGCAGGCGCGGCGCACCCGTCGACCTCGAAGCGTTTCTCTACGCCGACCAGATCGAGCCCGAGGACATCCTGCCGCTCCAGCAGACGCTCAACCTCACCGAAACCGCCGCCGAGTCGAGCCGCTTGCTCTTCCGCCGCTACCGAAATGCGTGGCTCACGACGCTGCTAAAAGCCGACGGCCAGGACGCGCTCCAGGAGATCGCCGACCAGTGCGGCGCACACGTGATGTCGCTCGACGCGCTCCGGCGCAAACTCAGCAACTACGAGCGCCACAGCTTTTTCAGCCTCGAAGCGTCGAAGGGCAAGCGCGACCTGGTGCGTGAGATGCTCGATTTCATCAAGCAGGGCAAGTCGATTGTATTCGAGTTCGGCAGGTACAATTCGCTCGACGTGTACCTGCTCGTCGCCAACGTCATCACGCGGCGGCTGCGGGCGGAATACGAGGAGATGGCCAACACGTACCTGCGGACGGACAACCCGGCGGACAAGCCCAACCAGCTCCTCATCACCATCGAGGAGGCGCACAAATTCCTTGCGCCCGGCGTGGCACGCGAGACGCCCTTCGGCAAGATCGCCCGCGAGATGCGGAAGTACTTCGTGTCCCTGCTCGTGGTGGACCAGCGCCCGAGCGCCATCGACGACGAGGTGTTGAGCCAGATCGGGACCAAGTTCGTGGCGCAGCTGTCGGACGAGAAAGACATCGCCGCCGCGCTCGTCGGCCACGCGGGCGCGTCGGCGCTGCGCTCGATCCTCGCCTCGCTCGATTCCAAGCAACAGGCCCTCGTGCTCGGCCACGCGATGCCGATGCCCATCGTCGTCCGCACGCGCTCCTACGACGCGGATTTCTACGCCGCCATGAAAACGGGCAGCGCCGCCAATGGCCACAGCATGGCCTCTATCACCAGCCTGTTCGACAACCGGGCCAAGCGGTGACGGACGGCGCGACGGCCTTCGCATTTCCCTCACCCGTGCTCCGGCAGGAGTCGGGCATGAAGATGCACTACCTCCCACTCCCGCAGGACGTGTCGGAGGCGCTGCTCGAACAAGGCATCACGCGCCTCGTCTGCACGCTCAACGGCCACGATGTGCGCCGCGCCGTGCAGGGACGCCACGACGGCGAGCGCTTCATCCTGCTCGGGCAGGCCCTGCGCCGTGACCTCGGCCTCCATCTCGGTGACCTCGTCGAGGTGACGATCCGCCCCGATCCCGACCCCGACCGCATCGAGTTGGGCGAGGAATTCGAGGCCGTGCTGGAAGAAGACCAAGAGGCGGCCGCGCGCTTCTTCTCGTTCACCCCGGGCCGGCAGCGCTCGCTCGCCTCGTACGTCACCGGCGCCAAGCGCTCGGAGACACGTGTCAAACGGGCTTATGAACTCGCCTACAAGCTCCGCACCTTCACGCTCTACGGCGACCTTCACGGAGAGCGCTGAACGTCGCTATTTCCGGTGCGCAAACAGCCACTCGGCAAACTCATCGCTGGCCAGCAGCGACGGCGGGACGGCGTGCCACAGCTTCTCGAATTCCCAGAAGCGCACGCGCGCCTCAGGATGCTGCCGCAAAAGCGCATACATCTCGCGGTCCTGGTCGATGGGATTGGCCGTATCCGCATTGCCGTGCACGATCCACAGGGGCGTCCGAGCGACGGTGTCCACGAGCCGGGGGTTGGGCACGCCGGAAATGGGGATGGCGGCGGCGAACAGGTCAGGCCTCAGGCCGACGGCGTTCCACGTCGTCGAAGCTCCCATCGAGAAGCCGAGCGCGTAGATGCGCGCCGCATCGACAGGTAACGTGGCACGCACGTGGTCGATGAGGTCGAGCGCGGCGTAGAGCGGCGGCGCGGCTTCCGACTGGCGGCCGGGCGTTCCGGCCGGGCCGTTGTACACGGCAGATCGGGCGGGCATCTGTGGGACGAGCACGTACGCGGGGTAGCGAGCACGAATGTCGGGGCGCGACCAGGCGAGCGGAAAGCGGTCGAGGTGTTTTTCATTGTCCGTCCCGATCTCCCCCGCTCCGTGGAAGACGATGACGAGCGGATAGCGCGTGCCCGGCTGTGCGTTTACCGGCGGCAGCAACCGGTAGCGCAGTGTGACGCCGTTGGATGCGCGGAACGTATCTGCGGCAAACCCTTCGGTCGGCAGCGCCTCGATGCTGGCCACGCGCCGGGCCGTCTCCGCGCTGTCGGCCCCCGTCGGCAGGGCCACGCGCCGGTATCCTTCCGAGCCGTTTACAGCGTCCCGGGAGGTCGCGCACGCCGCGAACAGCACGGCCAGGAGACAGCCGAATAGCAAGCGAGAAGGAGAGGCGTTACGGCTGCACAGGCACATCGGCGTTGCGGTAGCGGATCATCTGCACGAGGTTGGCCCCTGTGAGGATGAAGGTGAAAACGTTAGCGAGGATGATGGGCATGCTTTCGACCATCACGCCGTAGACGAGCCACAGCACGATGCCCACGTTGAGCGTCGTGAACGTCAGAAACGACAGATCCCCCGCCGACTGCGTGCGCCAGTTTTTGACGACCTGCGGCAGGTACGCGACCGTGGTGCAAAAAGCAGCGGCAAAGCCGAGAAGCTCGGTAAAGTCCATGTGCACGATGAAGGAAAACGCTGGAAGCAAAAGAGACGAACCGCCCCCTCTCATCGTTAGTCTATCCCGAGGTTCCTTTTTTTACGCCATGCCCACCGTCTCTTCACGGCTCGTCGCCGTTGTGTTCTTCGCCTTTTTCGCCGCGCTGCCCCTCGCCGCTCAGCCCGCCACCGTCACGCTTACCGGCACCATCACCGGCCCCGACAGGCAGCCGCTCGAAAACGCCAACGTCTTCATCGCCAACTCGCAGCGCGGTACGACGACCAATGCCGAGGGGCGGTACACGCTCGTCGTGCCTATCGGCGCGCAGCGGCTCGTCGTGTCGGTCATCGGCTATGCACCCGAGGCGAAAGACCTCGTGCTACGGAAACCCGGTGAGACGCAGACGCACGACTTCCGGCTGAAAAAGTCGAGCGTGTCGGTGGGCGAGGTGACCGTCGAGGCCGAGCGCGACGAGAAGTGGCAGAAGCGCTACGAACGGTTCAAGACGCGCTTTCTGGGCGAGTCCGCGAACGCCCGCGAGACGGAGATCCAGAACCCGTACGTGCTCGATTTCTCGGAGCGGATGGGCACGCTGAAAGCGACGGCATCGGAGCCTCTCATCATCGAAAACAAGGCGCTGGGCTACCGCGCACGCTACGTGCTGACGGATTTCGAGGCGCAGTCCAACTACAACTTTTTCAACGGTGAGCCGCTCTACGAGGAGATGACCCCGGCCGATGGTGCCGAGGCGGCGCGCTGGCAGGCCAACCGCCGCCGTGCTTACGAGGGCTCGTTCCGCCACCTCATGCGCTCGCTCGTCGCGGGCACCCTCGAAGACAACGGCTTCCACCTGTACCTGCTGCCGCCCGAAAATGGCCTGGGGCAGCCGCGCGGGCTGGGAGGCCGGCAGCAGCAGAACCGCTTCCCCGCCGAGCGCGACGAGATCCTCAAAAAGAGCAGGCAAGCAGGCGAGTTCGAGCTGAAATTCCCCGGTGTCCTCCAGGTTATCTACGACCGCGAGCCGGAGGACGACGAGTATCTCCGGCGCGAGTGGAGCCGCGAAAGCCGTCCCGCGCGCGACAGCCAGACCTCCGAGGTGCGCTTTCCGATGGGCAAGCAGTCGGCCCTGCTCGACCGCTTCGGCGAGGAACTCGACCCGCGCTCGCTCACGATTTCGAGCTACATGGCCTTCGAGCGCTTCGCGGATGAGCTCCCCAAAGAATACGGCCTCGCCGAGAGCGGCATCCCAGGCGCCGCCGAAGCCGTCGAGACGCTGAAGCAGACGCAGGAATAATCCGCGCGGTCAGCCTTCCGCCAGAATCCCGTCGATGGCACTGCGTTCGTCGTCCGAGAAGTCGAGGCGGTCGAGGGCAGCGACGTTGTCTTCGAGCTGCGCGACGCTGCTCGCGCCGACGAGGGCGGACGTGACTTCGGGCTGGCGCAGCACCCACGCCACGGCCATCTGCGCGAGCGACTGCCCGCGATCCCCGGCGATGCCGTTGAGTTTTCTGAGTTGATGCCGCCGCGCGTCGGTGATGGCGCTCTCCTGCAAAAAGCCGTGCGGCTTGGCGGCCCGCGAGTCCTCGGGGATGGTGTCGAGGTATTTGTCCGTCAACAAACCCTGCGCGAGCGGCGAGAAGACGATGGAGCCGAGCCCTTCGTCGCGCAGCACGTCCAGCAACCCGTCCTCAATGTGGCGGTCGAACATGCTGTAGCGCGGCTGATGCAGCACGATGGGCGTGCCCATCTCGCGCAGGATTCCGAGCGCGCGGCGCGTGTCGTCGGGGCTGTAGCTCGAAATGCCCGCGTACAGCGCCTTGCCCTGCTTCACCGCCGTATCGAGCGCGCCCATCGTTTCTTCGAGCGGCGTGTCGGGGTCGAAGCGGTGGCTGTAGAACACGTCCACGTAGTCGAGGCCCATGCGCTTCAGGCTCGCGTCCAGCGAGGCGAGCAGGTACTTGCGCGAGCCCCACTCGCCGTACGGCCCCTCCCACATGCGGTAGCCCGCTTTCGTCGAGACGATCAGTTCGTCTCGAAACGGCGCGAGATCGTCCCGCAGCATCTTTCCGAACGATTCCTCGGCTGAGCCCGGCGGCGGGCCGTAGTTGTTGGCAAGGTCGAAGTGCGTCACGCCGAGGTCGAACGCCCGCCGGACGATGGCGCGCCCGGTTTCGTAGGCATCTACGCCGCCGAAGTTGTGCCACAGGCCCAGCGAAACGGCGGGCAGCAGCAGCCCGGATCGACCGGCGCGGCGGTAGGTCATCGTGTCGTAGCGGGTGTCGAGCGGGCAGTAGGACATGGCGGCTTATAGGTAGCGAAGAAGAAGTCCCAACCTACGACGCGTCCTCGCTCGCGCAGCGTCCGGATCGCTGGCGCACGCGGTGCGACGGCGCATTTTTTCTGATGCGCCATGATCCATCTCGCCGGACAGCTCGGCTTCTATCCACAACACCCGCCTTGCGTGCCGGACGCCCCCGCGAAAACGCCGCCGCATTTCGCTCACAGAACCCTCTACCGCGATGAACGCCTCTCTCATCCGAACGCTCGCCCTCGCCAGTCTCGCGCTGCTGACCTGCACCCCCTTGCTCGGGCAACAGACGTACACCGTGCAGGGCACCGTCACCGACGACGAGGGGCAGGGCCTGCTGCGCGCCCGCGTCACGCTGCTGCGTGCCACCGACCGCTCGCTGATAGAGGACTCGATCTTCACTGACGCCGACGGGCGCTACGCTGCTTCCATCGTGGTGACGGGTGTTGACGGTGCCGAGACGGGCACGACGCCCACCCGCTACTGGGTCGACGAGATCTACCCGAACCCTATCGCGCCAGGCCTGAGCCGCGTTCCGGTGCGCTACACCGTGCCCGGCAACCGCCCCGAGACGCCCACACTCGAACTCTTCGACGTGGCCGGACGCCGCGTGTCGGCGCAGAACCTGCTGGCGGCGGGCGTCTACTTCTACCGCCTCCGCTTCGGGAACGACGGGTTCACCGCCGCTCGGACGCTCGTGCTCGTCTCGAACCAGTTGCTGCGCTTCGACCTCGTCCAGACCTACCGCGACCCGGAGACAACGCCGAGTGCGGGCGCGGCGGTCAGGTCGAGCAGCAAGAGCACCGCACAGGCAGATGACGTGGTGCTCGTCTTCGAAAAAGCAGGCTACGTCACGCAGGAGGTGGAGCGCGTGCTCGACGGCGCGGCCACCGTCGATGCGCGTATGACGGCGGCGGCGGCCCCCACGCCCGCCATCGCCGTGACGGGCACGCGCGAGCAGAACCAGCCGGTCTTTTTCGACGCCAGCGGCTCAGCACCTCCGGCGGGCGTCGCCATCGGCTCGTACAGCTGGGATTTCGGCAACGGCGTGCGGGCCGGAGGCGTCAAAGCCGCCCACCTCTTCGCTGAGCCCGGCACGTACACCGTCACGCTCACCGTGGCGTCGGTCTACGGCGCGACGGCCTCCACCACGCAAGACGTGGTCATCGCCGCCGCACCGCCGCCCACGTCGGAGGGGGGGCAGGTGCGCGGCATTGCGCGCGGACCGGACGGGCAGGGCCTTGGAGGCGTGACGGTGCACGTGGAAGGGGAAACGACCGCGGCGACGTCTGACCTCACGGGCGGTTTCACGCTCACCAGCCTGCCTGTGGGCAGTCCACTCGTGATCCACTTCCAGCGAGAAGGGTTCGCCACGCAGCGGAGCCGCCTGACGCTGATGGGCACCGCACCGGGGTACGTGGAAGTCACGCTGCTGCCGCGCGCACCCGCCCGGATGCTGCCCGCCGCCGAAGTGGGGGGCACCGTGACGGGTATGGAAGGGGTGATGGTCGATCTACCCGTAGACGGCCTCCTGCACGACGACGGCACGCCCGTGACGGGTGCCGTGGAGGTGAACCTGACGCCCGTAGACGTATCGGATCCGATGGCAGTGGGCGCGTTTCCCGGCCAGTTCGAGGGCGTCACGCCTGACGGTCCCGCCGACCTCATCCTTAGCTACGGCACCGCCGAGTACGTCTTCTCCCAGAACGGGAACGACCTAAACCTCGCTCCCGGCAAAAAGGCCACCATCGAAATCCCCGTGTACATCGGGCAGAACCTGGACGGAACAGTGGTGGCCCTGGGCGACACCCTGCCACTCTGGGCGCTCAACGAGGAGGCGGGCACCTGGGTGCAAGAAGGCGCGGGGACCGTCGTGGCGTCGGAAGGATCGCCCACGGGCTTTGCCCTTCGGGGCGAGGTAACGCATTTCTCGTGGTGGAACATCGACGTGGCTCCAAACCCCGGGTACCCCAATCCCATCCCCGTAGCGCCCCCGCCCGACGATGACGACGACGACGACGTACCCGATCCGTGCCAGGACCCCGAGGGCTGGTGCGGATCGAACGGTGCCTCGCCCCTGAACATCCGGCTGTGCGCCGTGGGCATCCGGGGCATGTGTGCCGACGCAGGCTTCCCTACCCCACCGCCGCCTGATGACGATGGCGATGGCAACCCGGACTGCGGCGGCCTGGGCGATTGCGAGGGCGATTTCGACGGCGACGGCGACCAGTGGGACGATGACGACTGGGACGGATTCTGCGACGGCAACCCGTTCTGCGACGATTTCTGCACCGAAATTCCAGGCTCGTGCGTGCCCGGCAACATCACCGGCGCGCCGCAGCCCGGAAACGGGCTTCCGGTGGGCGGGCCGCGCAACACGAACGTTCCAGCGGGCGGTGCTCCGGCAGGGCTGCCCGTCCCCCCCGGCGTCCCCATCGTGTTCACCGCCAACGCCAACAACGGCACCACGCAGGGGTCGCGCACGACGACGGTGCCGGCTGGAGGGCGGACGACGGTCATCATCCCCACGCGACGGCAGCCGGGTACGCCCGGTGGCCCGCTGGCGTGCGGCACGATGCAAAACGCCACAATCGACCCCATGGGCGAGGTGGACGTGTGGACGTTTAGCGGCACGGCCGGCAATTATGTGGAGATCGCCGTGGCGGCAGGGACCGCTTCCCAATTACGAGGCGAGGTACGCCTTGCCGATCCGAGCGGGACCGTCTTTGCCACCGCGCCCTTCGGACCCAATCAGTCGGCACCGGGCTTCCTCACCCTCCCGGCCACCGGCACCTACCAGATCGCCGTAGACGGCACGCAGAACGAACCGGGCGCCTACACCATCAGCCTCGGTTGCTACACCGGCATCGCGGTGGATCAGGAGGTGACAGATACGCTGGCGGCGGGCGTCCCCGACCTGTTTGCCTTCCAGGGCACCGCCGGACAGCTCCTCAATCTGGCGCTGCTGCCGGAGAGCACCGGTCTGCTCGCCAGGGCCGAACTGCTCAGCCCGACGGGCCAGTTGGTGCGTTCGACGTCGAACACGTCGCTCTACAGCGAAACCGGCGTGCTCGCCCTGCCCTTCGACGGCGTGTACCGCATCCGGCTGGTGGGCTCAAACGTGTCGGTATCCGGTGCTTATCGGCTCGGGCTCGCCGAGATCGACGCACCCACGACGGTCACGCTCGCCGCCGAGACGCCCATCACCGGCACGCTCGACGTGCTCGGCAAACACCGCTTCTACCAGTTCACCGGCGCGCGCTACGACGTGCACAACCTCGCGCTCGACCACCCCACCGGCAGCCTCGCCGCCCAAACGCTGCTGCAACGCCCCGGCAGCCAGCCCTTCTACCAGCGAAGCACCATCGGCCAGATCACCACCAACACGACCACGCGCTCCGGCGAGATCACGCCCCGGCTGCTCGACGCCCCCGGCGACTGGATCATCGAGGTCAAGAGCTACGGCGTCTCGGGCGGCACGCGCGCCACGCACACGGGGGACTACCGCGTCACCGTGCTGACACCGACGCCGCTGGCGCTCGCCACCGACAGCGAGGCCAGCGGCACGCTGACGGCGCAGCGTTTCGCCGTCTACCGCTTCACCGGCACGGCGGGCGACCTGGTCAACATCGCCACGCTGGCGACCGTTCACGGGCTCGTTCCGGCCTCGCTCTACGGCCCGACGGGCCAGTTGGTGCGCTCGACGTCGAGCACGTCGCTCTACAGCGAAACCGGCGTGCAGGCGCTGCCGAGCGACGGCGCCTACCAGATCGTCGTCGATGGCAACAGCGACGCGCGGGCGCTACCGGCTCGGGCTCGCCGAGATCGACCGCCCACGACGGTCACGCTCGCCGCCGAGACGCCCATCACCGGCACGCTCGACGTGCTCGGCAAACACCGCTTCTACCAGTTCACCGGCGCGCTCTACGACGTGCACAACCTCGCGCTCGACCACCCCACCGGCAGCCTCGCCGCCCAAACGCTGCTGCAACGCCCCGGCAGCCAGCCCTTCTACCAGCGAAGCACCGTCGGCCAGATCACCACCAACACGACCACGCGCTCCGGCGAGATCACGCCCCGGTTGCTCGACGCCCCCGGCGACTGGATCATCGAGGTCAAGAGCTACGGCGTCTCGGGCGGCACGCGCGCCACGCACACGGGGGACTACCGCGTCACCGTGCTGACACCGACGCCGCTGGCGCTGGCCACCGACAGCGAGGCCACCGGCACGCTGACGGCGCAGCGTTTCGCCGTCTACCGCTTCACCGGCACGGCGGGCGACCTGGTCAACATCGCCACGCTGGGCGAGCCGTTCACGGGCTCGTTCCGGGCCTCGCTCTACGGCCCGACGGGCCAGTTGGTGCGTTCGACGTCGAGCACGTCGCTCTACAGCGAAACCGGCGTGCAGGCGCTGCCGAGCGACGGCGACTACCAGATCGTCGTCGATGGCAACAGCGACGGCGCGGGCAGCTACCGGCTCGGGCTCGCCGAGATCGACGCGCCCACGACGGTCACGCTCGCCGCCGAGACGCCCATCACCGGCACGCTCGACGTGCTCGGCAAACACCGCTTCTACCAGTTCACCGGCGCGCTCTACGACGTGCACAACCTCGCGCTCGACCACCCCACCGGCAGCCTCGCCGCCCAAACGCTGCTGCAACGCCCCGGCAGCCAGCCCTTCTACCAGCGAAGCACCGTCGGCCAGATCACCACCAACACGACCACGCGCTCCGGCGAGATCACGCCCCGGTTGCTCGACGCCCCCGGCGACTGGATCATCGAGGTCAAGAGCTACGGCGTCTCGGGCGGCACGCGCGCCACGCACACGGGGGACTACCGCGTCACCGTGCTGACACCGACGCCGCTGGCGCTGGCCACCGACAGCGAGGCCACCGGCACGCTGACGGCGCAGCGTTTCGCCGTCTACCGCTTCACCGGCACGGCGGGCGACCTGGTCAACATCGCCACGCTGGGCGAGCCGTTCACGGGCTCGTTCCGGGCCTCGCTCTACGGCCCGACGGGCCAGTTGGTGCGTTCGACGTCGAGCACGTCGCTCTACAGCGAAACCGGCGTGCAGGCGCTGCCGAGCGACGGCGACTACCAGATCGTCGTCGATGGCAACAGCGACGGCGCGGGCAGCTACCGGCTCGGGCTCGCCGAGATCGACGCGCCCACGACGGTTACACCCGGCACCACCGTCACCGACACCCTCACGACGCTGGGCGATCATCACTTCTACCAGTTCACCGGCACCAGCGGCGACGTGCGCGCCTGGGATCTCTCGCACCCGTCGGGAGGCTTGGTGGCAGCGCTTCTTGTGCGGCAGCCAAACGCTTCGCAGCCGTTCTACAGCGATCCGGTTTTCGCGTCGGCATTCACCAACCTCACCTCGCGCACCCAGGCGACCGGCAACCGGACGCTGACGCTGACCGGAGCGCACGTCATTGAGGTGAGCACGTACGGCGTGAGCGGAGGCAACTACTCGAACCACGCCGGCCCATATCGCTTCACGTTCTGACCCCTCCGTTCACCGCATAATCGGCGCATCCGCCCCCTACCGGCTCTTGATCGGTAGGGGGCCTGGGGCGACCCGTTAGGCCGAAGGGCACTGAGCGTTGCGAAGTCTGACCGCGTGCCACAGGCTGGGCACGTCGTGCTGTCCCTGCCTCAGCACTATGGATGCCGCGTAAGGCCACGGCGCATCGTGGACCAATAGCACGAGCATCACCGGCCCCATCAGCAGTCGCAGCGCCACCAGCGCGGCGCGTTTCATGCCCGCGTCACTGCCCGTCGGGATAGGCCACGTCGTGTACCCACTGGGGTGCATTCGGCCCGCCACGCCGCGAATTGCCCTGCGTCACCCACCAGCGTTCCAGCCACGAAATTCCCCACTGGCCCACGTATTCGTCCGGCAACCGGTAGGCCGGGTCTTCGAGTGCCTCCTCCAGCGACACGAACGCATAGCCGCGCCCCTGCATCATCGTCGCCAAGTCGTCGAAGTAGTCGGCGTTGAGTTTGTTGGCGTGGAGCAGCAGCACCTGCGCGGGCTCGCGCTCCAGCAGATCGCGCGACAGTGCCTCGCCGTGTTCGAACACCTCGGCCATGTAGCGCAGGTAGTCCGCGCCGATGCGCGCCGCGAGCAGCGTGTCGCCCGAGGCTTCGGCTTTGGTGTAGGCGAAGGCGTACAGCCACTCGTCGTTGTCGAGGGTGACGGGCGCGACGGTGTAGCCGTGCTCGGCAAGGAAATCCTCGAAATCCCTGCGTGTGGCCCGGTCGGGGCCGGTGTTGAGGTACGGATGGCGGAAGTAGCGCAACGAATCGCCGCGCGCTCGGAGCAGGCGTTTCGTCACCACCTCGCCGCGCAGCACCTCGGACTTGAACGCTTCGAGCGGGGTCGTGAAAAACGAGGCGTGCGAATACGTGTGGTTGCCCAGCGTCATCCCCGCGTCGAGCCACGCTTCCAGCAACGCGACCTGTTCGGCATCCGCCCTTTCGCCCAGCTTGCCTTCGTTCACGAACCCGGTAGCGGGCACGCCAGAAGCGCGCAGGTGCTCCAGCAGGTTGCGCGTGATGTACTGTTTTTCTTCCAGCGTCGGTGCGTGCACCGTGGGCAGGTCGTCGATGGTGACGGCGACGGTTCTGCGGGACTCCGAGCTGGGGCGCGCGGCGTCGGACACGTCCTGTGCACACGCGGAGGTCACGACGAGGAAAACGAGTAGCAGGGTTCGGAAGCGCATAGCGAAAAGGTCAGGTTTGCAGCACGCCCACGTTGTAGCGCGGGCGCTCAGGGTTGAGGGCAGCCACTTCGATGCCGAGACTGATCCACGCGCGCGTGTCGGCGGGGTCGATGATCTCGTCCACCCACAGGCGCGCCGCCGCGTAATACGGCTCCGTCTGGTGCTCGTAGCGCGCCTCGATGGTTTTGAGCAGCGTCTGCTGTTCGTCCTCCGACAGCTCTTTGCCCTGCTTTTTGAGCTTCGACACCTGGATCTGGAGGAGCGTCTTGGCCGCCTGTGCGCCGCCCATCACGGCGATGCGGGCCGTCGGCCAGGCGAGCATCAAGCGCGGATCGTACGCGCGCCCGCACATGGCGTAGTTGCCCGCGCCGTACGAGTTGCCGACCACGACGGTGAACTTGGGCACGACGCTGTTGGACATCGCGCTGACGAGCTTCGCGCCGTCTTTGATGATGCCGCCTTGCTCTGCCCGCGTGCCTACCATGAAGCCGCTCACGTCCTGCAAAAACACCAGCGGAATCCCCTTCTGGTTGCAGTTCATCACAAAGCGTGCGGCCTTATCGGCGGCGTCGGCGTAGATGACCCCGCCGATCTGCATCTCACCTGTCTGCGTCTTCGTCACCGTCCGCTGGTTGGAGACGATGCCCACGCTCCACCCGTCGATGCGCGCGTAACCGCAGACGAGGCTTTTGCCGTACTCCGCCTTGTACTCCGTCCACGTGTTTGCGTCGATGAGCCGGGCGAGCAACTCGTGCGTGTCGTACGGCTGCGCGCCGCTCGCGGGCATGAGCGCGGTGATCTCGTCGGGTGAGAACGCAGGGTCCTGGGGATCCGTGCGGTCGAACGGCGCGGGCGGGATGGGCGCGAAGTGGCTCACGAGGTCGCGGATGGTGGCGAGGCACGTGGCGTCGTCGGGCATCTTGTAATCCGTCACACCCGAGATGGCCGAATGCGTCGTCGCGCCGCCGAGCGTCTCGCTGTCCACGACCTCGCCGATCGCCGCTTTGACGAGAAACGGCCCGGCGAGAAAGACGGAGCCTGTTCCGTCCACGATCAGCGCCTCGTCGCTCATGATGGGCAGGTATGCGCCGCCCGCCACGCACGAGCCCATGATGGCCGCGATCTGCGGGATGCCCCGGCTCGACAGGAGCGCGTTGTTGCGGAAGATGCGCCCGAAATGCTCCTTGTCGGGGAAGATCTCATCCTGCATCGGCAGAAACACGCCCGCCGAATCGACGAGATACACGATCGGGACGTGGTTTTCGAGGGCGATCTCCTGCGCGCGGAGGTTCTTCTTGGCGGTGATCGGAAACCACGCGCCCGCCTTCACCGTGGCGTCGTTGGCGACGACGAGGCACTTGCGCCCGCTGACGGTGGCGAAGCCCATCACCGTGCCGCCCGCGGGGCATCCGCCCTCGTCCTCGTACATCTCCCAGCCCGCAAACGTGCCGAGTTCGAAAAAGCGCGTGCCTCCGTCGCACAGCGCGGCGATGCGCTCGCGGGCGGTCATCTTGCCCCGGCTGTGCTCGCGCTCGATGTATTTCTGCCCGCCCCCCTGCTCCACCTCCTCGCGGCGCGTCTGAAGCGTGTCGAGGAGCGCGTCGTAGGCCTTGCGGCGGCGCTGCACGGCGCTGCTTTCTGGATCGAGAGGCGTGCCGAGGGCAGAGCGATCAGTCGAGGTCATAAAAAGCGAGTAGCGGAGTGGAAGGGCTTTTTTGAAAGTAATCCGCGACCCGCGCGCCGTTCAACGCGGAGGGCGGTATCAGCGCGGGGTTCACGAAAAAAGGCAGCGCGGCGCGGGGCCGTGCTGCCTCTGAAAAGCAGGTCGAGCGGGAGGCTCAGACGATCGTCATCACCTTGCGGCGGATTTCGGCGGGCGTCTCCCCCGTCTTCGTCTGGATCAGGTTGATCATGCGGCTCAAATTGCCCCGTGCGCTCTTCATCTCTGTGTCGTCAAAATCCACGTCGCCCCACATCGCTTCGATTTGCGTGCGAACGCGGGTCCAATTGTCGTTGAGCTGGCTGCGGCGGCGTGCCATGGTGTCGCTTGGGCTAAATGATACAAGAGTGCTTAAACGGCTCCGTCGCGGGTGATACAGGCGAGGCAACCAGTCTGTCACATTTTGGTACGGATGCGCCCGAAAGGGGGTTCCGGGAAGACACGAGGTAGGAGGGTCACCGAGCATTGAGCCCCCCGTGCCCTGCTCCTCCCCCGTTCGTCCTTCCGAAATCCGCGTTCCGCGTTCCGACTTTCCCATTCCCCCCTATATTTCGCGCCTCTGCTCTCTGAATCCCCCGCCGGATGGATTTTCTCGTTGCCGCGCTGCGCGGCTTTTTCGGACTTGCCGTGCTCATCGGCATTGCCTACCTGTTTTCGCAGGACAAAAAGCACATCCGGTGGCGCATCGTAGGGGCGGGGCTGGCCCTTCAGATCGTCTTCGCGCTCCTCGTGCTCAAAACCGGGCCGGGCAACGCGCTGTTCTCGTGGATCGGCCAGGGCTTCGCCAACCTGCTCGACTTCACCCGCGCCGGGTCGGAGTTCATCTTCGGGCCGCTGGGCACGCCGACAGGCCCCGCGGGCGTCGTCTTCGCCTTCCAGATCCTGACGACGATCATCTTTTTCGGTTCGCTGATGGCGGTGCTCTACCACCTCGGGCTCGTGCAACCCATCGTGCGCGGCATCGGCGTGGCGATGGCGCGCATCATGGGGCTCTCGGGCGCAGAGTCGCTCTCGGCGGCGGCCAACATCTTCATCGGGCAGACCGAAGCGCCGCTCGTCGTCAAGCCGTACATCGAGAAGATGACGACGAGCGAGCTGTTCGCGCTCATGGTGGGCGGCATGGCCACGATTGCGGGCGGGGTGATGGCGGCGTACATCACGTTTCTGGGCGGCGGAGATCCCGTGCAGGAGGCGGAGTTCGCCCGCCACCTGCTCTCCGCCTCGATCATGAACGCGCCCGCGGCGCTGCTGCTGGCGAAGGTGATGATTCCCGAAACCACGACGCCGCTGACGATGGGCTCGTCGAAGCTGAACGACGAGAAGGTGGCGGACAACGTCATCGAAGCGGCGGCGGCGGGGGCGAGCGACGGGCTCTCGCTCGCGCTCAACGTGGGCGCGATGCTGCTGGCGTTCCTCGCCCTCATCGCCATGCTCAACGCCATCCTCGGCTGGATCGGCCACCCCGTTTTCGGCGGCGCGGGCGCGCTCTACGACCTCAATGCGGGCATCGCCAGCGCCACCGGCGGGCGCTTCGACAGCCTCTCGCTCGAAGCCATCTTCGGCTTTCTGCTGGCCCCGGTGGCGTGGGTGATGGGCGTCGCGTGGAACGATGCGCTCGTGTTCGGGTCGCTGCTCGGACAGAAAGTCGCCGTCAACGAGTTCGTGGCCTACCTCGCCCTCGCCGACGCCAAGGCCGTGTTGAGCGAGCGCAGCGTCATCATCGCCACGTACGCGCTGTGCGGCTTCGCCAACTTCTCCTCCATCGCCATCCAGATCGGCGGCATCGGCGGCATCGCGCCCTCGCGCCGGTCGGAGATCGCCCGCCTCGGCCTGCGCGCCGTGCTCGCGGGGATGCTGGCCACGTGTATGTCCGCCACCATCGCGGGCGTGCTGGTGTGAGGTGTGAGAAGGGCCCCTGGTGACTCGGCATTTGTCAGGGATCATCAGAGATCGGGGCAAATGGCGCGTAATAACTCATAAACATCTATGCTTTTCATTTCGCTATTTCTCGGTATAGCCTTGTTGTATGCGGGAGCCGAAGCCCTCGTGCGCGGCGGTGCGTCGATTGCGCTGCGGCTGGGCGTGACGCCGCTGCTCGTCGGGCTGACGGTGATCTCCATCGGCACGTCGATGCCGGAGTTGGTGGTGAGCGTCGGGGCGGCGCTGGACGGGCTGGGTGCGGTGGCGCTGGGCAATGTGGTCGGCTCCAATATTGCCAACATTGCCCTCATTCTGGGGTTGAGCGCGCTCATCCGCCCCATGAAGGTGCAGAGCCAGCTCGTGCGGCTCGACGTGCCCATTGCGCTCGGTGTGGCGCTGCTGCTCGTCGCGCTGGCCTTCGACGGCACGCTGGGCCGCCTCGACGGGCTGCTTTTAACGGCGCTGTTCGTCGGCTACATCGGGTTCTCGATCCATCAGGCGCGGCGCGACCGGGTGTTGCAGAAGGAACTGGCCGAGGAGATGCCGACGGCGATGAAACCGCTGATGGCCGTGGCGCTCGTGGCGGGCGGCATCGGGTTGCTCGTGGTGGGCGGCAGCGTGTTCGTGGATGCGGCGCTCGAACTGGCGGCGCGGCTGAACATCCCGCCGTCGTTCGTAGCGCTGACCATCGTGGCGGTGGGCACGAGCCTGCCTGAACTGGCGACGTCGGTGGTGGCGTCGTCGAAGGGCGCGAGCGACCTGTCGATTGGAAACGTGGTCGGCTCCAACATCTTCAACATCCTGTTCATCCTCGGCGTCACCGCCCTCATCCATCCCTTCGCCACGGACGGCATCGCGCCCGCCGACCTCTACGTGATGGTAGGCCTGACGGCGCTCTTGCTGCCGCTGCTGCGTTCTGGGTTTACGCTTTCGCGCGTGGAAGGCACCCTGCTGCTCGCGCTCTACGTGGGCTATGTGGGGTACCTTTCGCAGCGTCCTCTCCTCCCTCCTCTCTAACACCGTGATCCACACCGACGACGCCCTGCGCGACCTCGTAGACCGCGCGCGCCAGCAGCCCTGCGTGGCACTCGACACCGAATTCGTGTGGGAACGCACTTACTACGCCAACCTCGGCGTCGTGCAGGTGGGGTGGTCGCGCGTGGACGTCCACCTCGTCGATGCCGTCGTGCTCGACCTCGCGCCGCTGGGCGATTTGCTGGCAGATGCGAACGTCGAAAAGGTGCTCCACGACGCGCCGCAGGATCTGACGCTGCTCCACATTGCCACGGGCGCGTTGCCGCAGAACGTGTTCGACACGCGGCTGGCGGCGGGCTTCGCGGGCCTGAGCAGCACGCTGTCGCTGCGCCGCGTGCTGATGGAAACCGTCGGCATCGACCTGCCCAAGACGGAGTCGCGCAGCGACTGGCTGCAGCGCCCGCTCACCGACGCGCAGACGGCCTACGCCCTCGACGACGTGCGCTACCTCTGCGAGGCCGCCGCCGAGATCAAGCGCCGCGCCACCAAGAAGGGCCGCGAGGCGTGGATGCGCGACGAACTCTCGACGCTCGACAGCCCCGACCTCTACACCGAACGCGCCCCCGAGGATGCCTTCTGGCGCGTGAAGGGCATGAAGCGGCTCCGTTCCCGCGAGCAGAGCGCGCTGCGGTCGCTGGCGGCGTGGCGCGAGGTCGAAGCGCGCCGCCGCAACCTGCCGCGCGGGCACGTCGTCTCGGACGATGCACTCGTGCTCGTCGCCCAGCGCAAGCCCCGCACTGCCGACGCCGCCGAGATCCTGAAAGGGGTGCCGCGCCGCTACGCCGCCGACCTCGTCGCCGCGCTCGAAGACGGCATCGAACGGGGCAAGATCGACCCACCCGAGATGCCGCCGCAGCCCGAGGAGGACGAGACGCTGGGCGCGCGCATCGACCTGATGCTGGCGTATCTCAAAGGGCGCGGGCTGTCCGAGGGCGTCGATCCCGCGCTCGTCGCCTCGCGCACCGACATCACCGACCTGGCCCGCTCCGACGATCCCGCGCAGGCCCTGCTGACGGGCTGGCGGCGCGACTTCATGGGCGACGACCTCCTCAAACTCCTCAGCGGCGATCTGGCCGTGCGGATAGATCCTGAGACGGGACTGCCGGGACGCGCGGGGTGAGGGTGAAAGGGGCAATGCGGAAGCGGACAGGTTGGTTGATGGATAACCATCTCAACAGATCCAGCCAACCAGCCACCTCCTCTACCGCTTCCGCAGCGGCTCGGGGTCGGCACCGGCATCGGCCGCCTGGGCGCGGGTGAGGAGCGTTTCGCCCTGCGCACCCACTTCCATCTCGAACTCGCGGATGGGGAACGGCATCGCCAGCCCCTCGGCGCGGAAGCGGGCGACGAGGGCTTTGACGAACTGGCTGCGCAGCCTCAACCCCTCGGTGTACTCGCGCACCGGCAACAGCACGGTGAAGTTGATCGAGAACTCGCCGAAGGTGTGGTAGCGGAAATCCGGCGGCAACTCCAGCGGCGCGCCCGGCGGCACGCGGTACGCGGCGCGCGTGACGTTTTCGGCGACTTCGCGCACGACGCGCTCCACGGTTTCGAGGTCGCTGTCGTACGTCGCGCCCATCGGCACGGGCAACAGGTGCATCGGGCGCGGCATCGTGTAGTTGGTGACGATGGCCGAGGCGAGCTTGCTGTTGGGCACCACGACGACGTTGTCGTGGATGGTGCGGAGCGACGTCGCCCGCCACGCGACATCGACGACGTAGCCTTCTTCGTCGGTGTCGAGCCGCACGTAATCGCCCGCGCGCACCTGCCGCGAGGCGAGCAGGTAGATGCCCGCGAACAGGTTCGAGAGGGTGTCTTGCAATGCGAGCGCGATGGCGAGGCCGCCCACGCCGAGGGCCGTCAGCAGCGGCGCGATGGAGACGCCGAGCGTGTTGAGCACGATGAGCAGACCCATCACGTAGACAGACACCTGCGCCAGGTTGGGCACGAGCGACGTGCGCGGCAACAGCGAGTCTTCGCGCGTGGCGGCGAGCCGCAGTAGCCCCGCCACGATACGTGCGGCCAGGATGGTGAACGACAGCACCAGCGCGACGACAAACGCACGCCGCAGCACCTCTTCCCACGGCCCCGCCTGGGTCGTCGTGCGGACGGCGAGGTAAAGCCCGGCGGCGACGCCCCAGAACAGCACCAGCCCGCGAAAGGCCGGCACGATGACGTCGTCGGCAGCAAACGACGTGCGGAGCGCGACGCCCTGCAACCACTTCAGTACAGCCCGCTCCAGCACGAAGCCGACGAGGAAACCGCCTACCACGAAGGCGATGGCCAGCAATCCGTCCGACGCCAGCAGGTCGCTCACGACGCCTCCGCAGGCGTTTCTGCCTCGGGCGCTACGATCTCACGCGGATCGCCGAAGACGACGTTGTAGCGCACCCAGCCCGGAATGCCAATCCACTCGCGGTCGCGGTACAGGTAGATACGCTGCCAGTGCTGCTCCGTCGCCGTCCGCACGGCGATGAGGTCGAGCGTCGGGTTGACGGGTTCGAGCACCTCGATGGCGAGCGGATCGCCCTGGGCGTCGAGGGCGACCTGAAGACGCACCCGCGCCGCGCCGATGGTCTTCTGGAGGCTGTCCGGGAAAACGTACGACGTCTCCGTCTTCACGTCGCGCATGGGGATGGGCTGCTTGAAGCGCTGCCCGATGGCCTGCCCGGCGGGTTTTTCCAGGTTGGCCACGGCTTCGTTGAGCGAACCGCCGAGGTCAGCACCGTCGATGAGCGGCATGGCGATCTCCTCGAATAGCGAATCGACGATTTCAGGCTGGTGGCGGTAGAGCACGAGCAGGTTGCGCTTGAGGTTGCGCTCGACGAACGCCCGGCGGTCGTCGTTGCCCGCCTCGCCCGCCAGCCCCATCGCATCGAGCGTTTCGAGGTCGCGGAAAAGGCCCGTCGTGTCTACGTCAGCCTTCCAGAAGTACGCCCCGTCGCGCACCCAGCCATCGGGCACCGTGACGGGGTCGGACGCGCCGCCGCACGCGGCGAGAAGGAGCAGGCTGAACAGGGGCAGAAAAGCGCGCATACGTGAATGTCGGATTTCGGAGGTGAACGATATGGAATGTAGGGACGTGCCGCGGTACGTCCCTACAACAGCCCGCATCCGCTTCTCGACCTGGGCGCAACGAATTGCACCCCTACCTCGCCTTTCTCCCTTCCGCGTTCCCCCTTTCGCGCTTCGACTTCCCCGCTCAGTCGTCGAGGCGGACGAAAAAGCGGCGGCGGTCCATCGCCACGACCTTCACACGCGAGCCGGTGGCGATGAACTCGCCCTCGGTGACCACTTCGAGCCGCTCGCCGTCGATGAGGGCGACGCCCGTGGGGCGCAGCGGCGTCACGGCCACGCCGGCCTGCCCGAGGTAGCGGCTGCGCGTCTGCTCGGTCGATTCCACGAGCGCGCGGTCGGGTGCGAGGCTCGTCGACAGTACGAAGCGGTTCCACGCGCCGCTGCGCCAGAGCACGTAAAACAGCGCCGACCCCAGCCCGAGCGTGCCCATCGTCGCCACGATGCCGCCTGTCAGCCCGTGCTGCGTGAAGGTGTAGCCGATGCCGAAGATGATGCTCAGGAAGCCGAACAGCCCCACGACGTTGAAGCCGGGCACCACGTAGACCTCGACGGCGATGAGCACCAGTCCGAGGAGGATGAACAGCAGAGGCAGGAAGACTTCCATGTGAACGTCAGGCCGGGAGCGACTGAGAAACGACGGGCTGCACGGCTACGTGCCCCGCGTGT
Source organism: Rhodothermales bacterium (assembly GCA_963829705.1). Taxonomy (GTDB): domain Bacteria; phylum Bacteroidota; class Rhodothermia; order Rhodothermales; family BA12; genus CAWHJN01. The sequence goes on along the minus strand of CAWHJN010000005.1, from coordinate 1,480,451 downwards.
ACGCGCACCACTTCAACAGGCGTGCCAGGAAGGACGAACTCGCCCGTCGAGACGGCATCCACGCGGCGTCCGTCGAGTTGGACGGTGCCCGAGGGGCGGAGCGTCGAGAGGGCCACGCCTTTCTGCCCCACCATGGCATACGGCAGGAACCGCGTCTCCTCGCCCTGCTCAATGGCGTCCTGCAATACCAGCCGGTTCATCTGCTGCGACTGTGGCAGGTAGCGACTCGCCGAGAACACGAGCAGCACGAGCAGTACCAGCGTGATCGCCATCGTCCAGATCGCAGGCCGCAGGCCCTCGATGGGGAACGCCAGGCCCACGTTGGCGACGAGCGCGAAGCCCAGCGACACGATCACGAGCAGCGAGCCCAGTACGCCCGCGACGCCGAAGCCCGGCAGCACGAAAATCTCGACCGCGAGCAGGATCACGCCGATGAAGAACAGCACGATCTCCCAGCTTTCGACGAGCCCGAGGGCATACGATGGCGCGAAAAACGCCAGCGCGCCCAGCGCGGCCATCAGTCCGGGAAAACCCACGCCGGGCGACTGAAGCTCGAAATACAGGCCCCCCATCATCATCAGCATGAGGATGGACTGGACGACGGGCGAGCCAAAAAAGCGCAGCGCGCGCTCGACCATCGACGCGTCGTGGTTGACGATATCGTGGTCGGCCAGCCCCGCGGCTACCACAGCCGCTTCGACGCTCGGCAGGATGGCGTCGGCGACGCCGAGTTTGAGGGCTTCCTCCGCCGACAGCGTGATGACCTCGCCTTCCACCGTGATACCGTCGATGGCGATGCGCTCATCCACCATCGCCTCGGCGATGCGCGGGTCGCGCCCGTTTTCCTCCGCCGTGGCCCGCATGAGCGCGCGCATGGCGCTCTGGTACTTGTCAGGTGCTGCCTCGCCGCCCATGCCCTCCACGACGGTCGCTGCGCCAAACGTGCTGCCGGGCGACATCACGATCTTGTCGGCGGCGTACGAGATGAGCGCGCCCGCCGAGATGGCGTTGTGGTCCACGAAGGCGAGCGTGGGGACGGTCGAGCGCAGGATGCGCTGCCGGATCGCGTCGGCGGCATCGACCAATCCGCCGAAGGTGTTGACGTGGAAGACGACGAGCGACGCGCCGCCGTCCTCGGCCTCGGTAAGCGCCCGGTCGATGTATTTCGACAGCCCGTTGTCGATCATGCCGTCGACCGGCACGACGAAGGCGGGGCCGAGCGGAAGAGGGGGCGTGAAGGTGAGCGCGTCGGAGGCGTCGCTGGTCTGCCCACGCGCACCGGGCACGGCCAGCAGCAACATCAGAAAAGCAAGCAGGCGCATCGTGGTGGCAGAAAGGTGTCTCTGTCGCCTACGCGGCCTCCCGCTGCAGGATTCACGGCCGCCCGCGGTAGGACGAGACGGGTACGAGCGCGATCTGGTAGATGCCGTGCGTGCAGAACGTGCCCGCGTCGAAGTGGGCGCGCACGAAGTGCTCGAAGCTTTTTGGCGTCCAGAAGTTGACGTGGCCAGGGTCGGGGCTGAAGCCGAGGGCGCGGCCCAGGTCGTTGAGCCACTTGAAGATGGGCTCGCGCGGCACGGTGAGCAGCACGTGGTGGCGGGCTACACGGGCCAGCTCGGCCAGTGCCTTTTCAGGATGGTCGAGGTGTTCGAGCACTTCCGAGCACACGACGGCGTCGAAGTGGCCGTCGGCGAATGGCAGCTCGTACAGGCTGCCCTGCTCGAACGTCGCCGCCTCGCCGAACTGCTCCCGCGCGAACGCCACCGCTTCACCGCTCAGGTCGATGCCGGTGAACTGCACGCCGGGCAACAGGCGCGCCATGAAATCCGTCGCATAGCCCTCGCCGCAACCGGCGTCGAGCACGGTGGCGGGTTCGGTGGCCGCGAGCATCTCGGTGTACGCCTGCATGAAGCGCTCGAGATGGTGCATGTAGAACCGGTTGTGCCCGTTGTACTTGTGGTGGTTCGGGGACGTGTAGGCGCGCGTGGAAACAGCCTCCATCGGACAGCGGGTTACGGAGAGTTGAGCAGCATAAGATCCTGCACAGAGGCCACGCGCCGCAAGCACCAGCGGCGCCTTGTGCTTCGAGCGAATCCTCAGTGCTCGATCACGACGGGCGTGCCGGTGTGGACGTGCGTCCAGAGCGCATCGATGTCGTCGTTGCGAACGGCCACACAGCCCTGCGTCCAGTTGACGCCCGCGCCAGTCCCTTTGCCGTGGATCTCGATCATGCCACCCAGCGGCGTGTTCATCGGCGGACGCCGGAAACCAGCCTCGGCCTCCACGATGGCGTCGTGGTCGCGCCGCGAGATGAGGCCATCGGCGAAGCCGCGCCGGGCGTCTTCGGCGGTGGGGTAGTTGAGCAGGAAGGCCTTGTAGAACTGGCTGCGGGCGTTGCGCTCGACGACGAAGAACGTGCCCTCGGGCGTGCGCCAGTGGTCGCGGCTCAGGGCCGATCCACGCTGCCGCTTGTCGGCGACGGGGTTATAGCCGAAATCCGCGGCGTAGGTCGTGACGAGCGTACCGCCTTCGTACAGATACAGCTTCTTGTCGTGCTTGGAGACGCGCACCCAGGCGTTCGAGAGCACGGCTCCGTAGACGTAGCCCACGTCGCCCTCCGCCGTCCGCACCTGCGTCCACGCGCCTTCCGATGCGATCTTGAAAAGCGTCGTGCGGAACGGCAGCCGGGTGACAGGCAACAGCGAGTCGGCCCGGCGGTAGAGCATCGTCTGCTCCAGCAGGTAGTGCGGCGCGCCTTCGGAAAAAGGTGCCCATGGTGCGGCCGCGGGCGGCGCGAGGAACGAGGCTGCGGCGAGCAGCACGAGCAGGGCGAGCGGGACGAACAGGCGCATCGGGCGGGGCGGTTACGACGTGAAAATAGTGTCGCCTTCCTCCAGTGGTCAAACAACATGCCGTCTGTATGCGCCCGGCGTACCGGAACGTTGCGTCCTCAGAGGCACAGGTCGTACGTGTTCCCCGACGGCCCGGTGGTCTGGTAAGGGACTGAGCGCCGAGGAATCTCTTGCCCACGACCCACGACCGATTTGACGCATTGCCCACGATTGTGCTGGCTATCTTGAACGCTCTGCCTTTTCCCTACGCCATCCATGTCTGACTTCCGCACCGAAACCGATTCGCTCGGCGACGTCTCCGTTCCCACCGACGCGCTTTATGGCGCGCAGACGCAACGCGCGCGCGACAACTTTCCCATCTCCGACCTCCGCTTCGGGCGGCGCTTCATTCAGGCGCTGGGCTTCGTGAAGGCCGCCGCGGCGATGAGCAACCGCGACCTCGGCATCCTGCCTGCTGACGAGGCCGAGGCCATCATCAAGGCGTCGCGGCAGGTGGCCTCAGGCGATCTCGACGCGCACTTCGTGCTGGACATCTTCCAGACGGGCAGCGGCACCTCGACCAACATGAACGCCAACGAGGTCATCGCCCGCGCCGCCTCGCTGGCCTCGGGCGACGACCCGCACGCCATCCACCCGAACGACGACGTGAACATGTCGCAGTCGTCTAACGACGTGATCCCGACGGCCATGCACGTGGCCGCACGCATCGCGCTCGAAGAGGGCCTGGTGCCCGCGCTGACGCGCTTCGAGGGCGCCCTCCGCCGCAAGGCCGATGAGTTCGACGACGTCGTCAAGAGCGGGCGCACGCACCTGATGGACGCCACGCCCGTGCGGCTGGGGCAGGAGTTCGGGGGCTTCGCCGCGCAGATCGCCCACGGCATCCGGCGCGTGCGGCAGGCGTCCGACGAGCTGGCCGAGTTGGCCCTCGGCGGCACGGCCACCGGCACGGGCATCAACACGCCGCAGGGGTTTGCCGAGAAAGCCATCGCGTACCTCAGCGACATGACAGGGCTTCCTTTCCGCGAGGCCGACGACCACTTCGAGGCGCAGAGTGCCAAAGACGCCTACGTGATGGCCGCAGGCGCGCTCAACACGCTGGCCGTGTCGCTGATGAAAATCGCCAACGACATCCGCCACCTGTCGAGCGGCCCCACGAGCGGGCTGGCCGAGATCCGCCTGCCGAGTCTCCAGCCCGGCTCGTCCATCATGCCGGGCAAGGTCAACCCGGTGATGAGCGAGTCGATGATGATGGTGTGCGCGCGCGTGATGGGCAACCACACCACGATCACCGTCAGCGGCGCGATGGGCAACTTCGAGCTCAACGTGATGATGCCTGTGATGACGCACGCGATGCTCGAGAGCATCGACATCCTGACGACGAGCCTCGACGCCTTCCGCGAAAAATGCCTCGAAGGCATCGAGGCCAACCGCGACCGCTGCCGCGAACTGCTCGAACGCAACCCCGCCATCGCCACGGCCCTCAACCGCACGCTGGGCTACGACCTGGCCTCGAAGGTCGCCAAAAAAGCCGCTGCCGAGCGCAAGAGCGTCCGCGAGGTCGTCCGCGAGCTGAACCTGGCGACGGACGAAGACCTCGACGCCGTGCTGGACGTGCGCGAGATGACCGAGCCGGGCATTCCGGGCGCGTGACCGGGGTCGCGGGTAGGTATGGGGTACCCCGTACCTACCTGCTCTAAAACCGGTCGGCGGCGAACAGGTCGAGGTAGGCGGGTTCGGCGGTGCCGCCGGCGAGTTCGGCCATGAGCTTGCCGAAGCGGAAGCCGTAGCTCATGCCGTGGCCGGTGAAGCCTGTGGCAAAGACGGCCCCATCGCAGCCGGGCACGTCGCCCACGACAGGGAGGCCGTCGGGCGAGAAACCCATCGTGCCGCTCCAGCGCCGCTCGACGCGCAGGCCTCGCGTGCGCGGGAAGTGCGTGTGGAGGTACGTTTCGAGGCTCTGCTGAAGCGCGGGCGTCGTGGCGTCCTCGTAGCCGACCTCCTCCTTCTCGTGCAGGTGCCGCGCGCCGCCCACGAGCAGGTGTCCCGAGGGGTGCTGCCGCAGGTAGAAGTAGCCCTCGTGGCTGTAGACGGGGTGCGAGAGCCAGCGCGTCTTCGACGGTTCGAGGGCGAGCATCTGCGCCCGCACAGGCCGCACGTACGCACCGAGCGCGGGCACGAGGCGCGGCAGGTACGCCCCCATCGCCAGCACGACGCGCGAGGCGAACACGCGGCGCTGCGGCGTTTCGAGGACGACGCGCGTGCCCGCTTGCTCGATGGACACGACGGGGTGGTGCGCCAACACCTCGGCCCCGGACGCCTGCGCGAGGTGGCGGACGAGCCGCACCGGGTCGAGGGCCGCGCCTGAAGTCACGTACAACCCGCCCCGGAAGCCCTCGGCGTCGAGGCGGCGGGCGAGTTCGCGCGGCGGCAGATACGCCACGCCTACGCCGTCTGACCGCAGCAGCCGCACCGACGCTTTCAAACGGGCGTCCTCCTCCTCGCCGTGCGCCACCACGAGCGCGCCCGTCGTTTCGAGTCCGATGTCCACGCCGTGCAGTTCGTGCGCGAGGGCGTCGCGGGTTTCCTGGGTAAAGAGCCACAGCCGCCGCGCCCGCTCCGCGCCGTAGCGCGCGTGGTCGGAGACGGGATCGGGGGCGGCGCCCTGGAGGAGGAAGCCCGCGTTGCGCCCGCTGGCTCCCGACGCCACGGCACCTGCGTCGAGCAGCACGATGCGGGCACCCGGTTCGCGCCGCGCCAGGTGGTACGCCGTGCTGGCACCAACGATGCCGCCGCCCACGATGGCCACGTCGCAGCCGACGTCCGGCTCGTGGGCGCGGCGCTGCCAGAAAGAAACCGTCGCCATCGTCGTCATGCGTTCACGTCTACTACCACACGGCCCGTCACGCCGCCCTGCAAGAGTTTCTCGCTCCACGCGGGCACGGCGTCGAGCGCGACGGTCTCCGTGAGATCCGCCAGCGCCTGACGCGGGATGGCCACGTTGAGCCGCCGCCACGCGTGCTCGCGGAAGGCGCGTGGGCACGTGTTCGAGTCGATGCCAAGCAGGTTGACGCCGCGCAGGATGAACGGCATCACCGTCGTCTGAAGCTCCGCGCCGCCTGCGAGGCCGCACGCCGCCACGCTTCCGTGGCGCTGCAACTGGCTCAGGATGGCGGCGAGCGTCTTGCCCCCGACGGTGTCCACGGCCCCGGCCCACCGGGCCGATTCGAGTGCGTGCTCCGGCCCCTCGCCCAGCACGCCGCGTCCGATGCGCTCGGCAGCACCCAGCGACCGCAGGTACGCCTCGGCGTCGGCTTTCCCCGACGACGCCACGACGCGGTGGCCGAGGTGCGCCAGCAGCAGGATGGCAATCGACCCCACACCGCCCGATGCGCCCGTCACGACGACATCGCCCCTGCCGGGCCGCACGTTGTGCGCTTCGAGCGCCAGGATGGACAGCATCGCCGTGAAGCCCGCCGTACCCAGCGCCATCGCCTCGAAGGGCGAAAGGCCCTCGGGCAGTGGCACGAGGCCGTCGGCGCGCACGCGCATCCGCTGCGCGTAGCCCCCCCAGTGCGTCTCGCCGAGACCGAAGCCGGTGCCCACCACGCGGTCGCCCGTCTCGAAGCGCGCATCGGACGAGCGCACGACCGTCCCGGCCAGGTCGATGCCAGGCACGAAGGGGTAGTCGCCCCGGATGATTTTGCCCTTGCCCGTCACGGCAAGAGCGTCTTTGTAGTTGAGGCTCGAATACGCCACATCCACCACCACCTCGCCCACGTCGGGCAGGTCGGTGTCGGAGAGCGACTGCACCTCGGGCTGGATGCCGTCGGCGGTGCGAGACAGGAGAAGCGCGCGCATGGAAACGTGGGAAAGACGAAAGGCCGCCAACGCGCAGATCAAGGGAGATGTCCCGGCAGCGCAGCGAGCGAAAAGCCCCGGAAGTCACGAGGACATCCGGGGCCTTGATGTTGCATGTCTGAGGTTGGAGGTTGGAAAGGCGCGCCCTTCTGCTCTCCACTCACTACCCTCTTCCGCTCACGCAATCAGCGGCGCGATCACCAGCGACACGACAGCGATGAGCTTGATGAGGATGTTGAGGCTCGGGCCGGAGGTGTCCTTCAGCGGATCCCCCACGGTGTCGCCCACGACGGCGGCTTTGTGCGCATCGGAGCCTTTGCGGTACTCCGTCCCGTCGATGGTGACGCCGCCCTCGATCTGCTTTTTGGCGTTGTCCCACGCGCCACCGGCGTTGGACTGGAAGATGGCGAAGAGCACGCCCGAGACGGTCACGCCCGCCAGCATCCCGGCCAGCATGTCCTTGTTGATGAAGCCGATAAAGACCGGCACCGCGATGGCGAGAATGCCCGGCGCGACCATCTCGCGGATGGCGGCCTGCGTCGAGATGTCCACGCACTTGGCGTACTCGGCTTTGGCGGTGCCTTCGCGCAGGCCCGGAATCTCGCGGAACTGCCGCCCGACCTCCTTGATCATGTCACCGGCAGCGCGGCCCACGGCACCCATCGCCATCGCCGAGAACACGTACGGCAGCATGGCCCCGATGAGCAGCCCGCCGAGCACGATGGGCTGCGACACGTCGATGGTGGGGATGTTGGCCTGCTGCATAAAGGCAGCGAAGAGCGCCAGCGCCGTCAGCGCCGCCGAGCCGATGGCGAAGCCCTTGCCGATGGCAGCCGTCGTGTTGCCCACGGCGTCGAGCTTGTCCGTCCGCTCGCGGACTTCGGCAGGCAGGTGCGCCATCTCGGCGATGCCGCCCGCGTTGTCCGAGATCGGCCCGTAGGCATCGACGGCGAGCTGGATGCCCGTCACCGACAGCATGCCCACGGCGGCGATGGCGATGCCGTAGAGGCCGGCGACTTCGAACGCGCCGATGATGCCGAGCGCGAGCAGAATCGTCGGGATGGCCGTCGAATACATGCCCACGCCGAGACCCGCGATGATGTTGGTGGCCGAGCCCGTCAGGCTCTGCCGGGCGATGCCGAGCACCGGCTTCTTGTCCGTCGCCGTGTAGTACTCGGTGACGAGGCCGATGAGCGTACCCACGACGAGCCCGATCACGACGGCGAAGAAGATGCCGTTGGCGGTGTAGTTGGAAAAACCACTGAGGTCGGCACCGAGCGGGTGCACCCACGTCGCGGGCATCATGAAGCGGATAATCACCCACGACAAACCGGCCATCACGAAGGCCGCGCCGAACTCGCCCCGGTTGAGGGCCGCCTGCGGGTTGCCGCCTTCCTTGACCTTGACGAAGAACGCGCCCACGATGGAGACGAGGATGCCGACGCCCGCGAGCGCGAGCGGCAAGAGCACGCCCGCGAGGGGCGCACCGGCGAACTCGGTACCCGTCACGAAGGCCGCGCCCAGCACCATCGTGCCGATGATCGCGCCGACGTAGCTCTCGAAGAGGTCGGCGCCCATGCCGGCCACGTCGCCCACGTTGTCGCCCACGTTGTCGGCAATCGTGGCGGGGTTACGGGGGTCGTCCTCGGGGATGCCTTCGTAGACCTTACCGGCGAGGTCGGCACCCACGTCGGCGGCTTTCGTGTAGATGCCACCGCCCACGCGCGCAAACAGCGCGATGGACGACGCGCCCAGCGAGAAGCCCGAGATCGTCGTGATGATGCGCGCCGTGGCGACGGTCACGTCGGGGTCGACGAAGAGGTTCTGATAGACGATGAACAGCACGCTCAACCCGAGCACGCCCAGCCCGACGACCGACAGGCCCATCACCAATCCGCCCGAAAACGCGACGTTGAGCGCGGGGCCGAGGCCCGTGCGCGCGGCGTTCGTGGTGCGGACGTTGGCTTTCGTGGCAACGCTCATGCCGATAAAGCCCGCCAGCCCCGAACAGAACGCGCCGACGACGAAGGAGACGGCCACCATCCACGACGATTCGGTGTTGGCGTCCATCTCGTTGGCGACGGCCAGCAGCGCGGCCACGGCGACGACGAAGACGATGAGCACGCGGTACTCGCGGCGCAGAAAGGCGCGCGCGCCGTCGGCGATGTTGGCGGCAATCTCGCGCATCTCGTCGGTGCCCGCGTCTTGCTTGCCCACCCACTGCGCGCGGGTGAAAGCATAGAGGAGCGCCAGCACGCCCGCGATGGGCGCGAGGTACAATACCCAGTCCATAAGGAGATAGAAGTGTTGTGGGATGGAATGGAAAAAGGCCCCGGAAGGGCCTGTTTACCAGGAAGTTTGGCCGCCCACAGGACGCTTCCACACCCCGGCAGTGTAGAGGACGGCGAAAATACCGCCCCGCGCCGCACGCGATGGCCCTTTGCCCTTTTTTCGTTCAGACTTCGGACTCGGGCGCGGCGGATTCCGCCTCGCGCTCCGGCCCACTCGGGCGAAAACGGTTGTAGCGGTTCATCACCGTCTGGATGCCGTCGGCCACGAACGTCAGCGCGGCTTCCGCGGCCACCGGCAGCGCCTCGTCGATGAGCACGCGCTGCTCGGGCGTGAATGGCTTGAGCACGTAATCGGCTTGCCGCCCACGCGGGAAATCCCGCCCCACGCCGATCCGCAGGCGCGGGTACTGGTCGGTGCCCAGCAGGTCGGCAATGCTCTGCAAGCCGTTGTGCCCGCCCGCGCTGCCACCGGGGCGGGCGCGGATCGCGCCCACGTCAAGCGCGATGTCGTCCACCACGACGAGCACGTCCTCGGGGGCGAGTGCGTGGGCCCGCACCAGCCCGAGGACGGCCTCGCCGCTGAGGTTCATGTACGTCTGCGGCATCGCCACGCCGAAGGCGCGGGCGCGCCACGAGCCCCACCCGCCGATGGTGCGGGCGCGCTCGGGCTCCAGCGTGATGCGCGTACGCGCCGCGACGCGCTCGACGACCTCGAAGCCGACGTTGTGGCGCGTGCCCGCGTACTGTGCGCCGGGATTCCCCAGCCCTACGATGAGTCTACGTGCACGGGCCATTGGGAAGCTACCGGGTGTTGGAAGTACGAAGTGCGAAGGACGACGGGAATCCCCCGCTCGCCCTTCGCACTTCGACGTTCAACCTTCGATTCAGCCTTCGTCCTCGTCGGCGGCCTCGTCGGTCTCGCCTTCCTCCTCGCCTTCCAGGCCTTCGACGGCCTCTTCTTCCTCGGCCACCTCCTCCTTGCGCGGCGCGTGGACGGCCACGAGCGTCGTGTCTTCACCGGCGTCGAACACCACGCCTTCGATCTCGATGGCGCCGAGGTGGATGGAATCGCCGATCTTGAGGTCGGTCACGTCCACGTCGATGTGCGAGGGGATGTCTTTGGGCAGGCACGTCACGGTGAGTTCGTGCATGATCACCTGCATGTCGCCGCCCTCGCGCACGCCGATGGGCTTGCCGTGGTACTGCACAGGAATCGTCAGCGTGATCGTCTCGCCCTTGCGGAGCACCTGGAAATCGGCGTGGAAAGGCCGGTCGGTGACGGGGTGGAAGTCGATCTCCTTGAGGATGCAGTCGTACTGCTCGTCGGCCACGGCGAGCGTCACGCGGTGCGTCTGCGACGTGTAGATGAGCGGGCGCAGGCTGAGTTCGGGCACCTGGAAGGTGACAGGCTCGAAGCTGTGGCCGTAGAGCACGCAGGGCACTTCGAGGTTGCGGCGAGCAGCACGCGCGCCGCTTTTGCCCGGCGTGCGCGGCGTCGCGTCGAGTTTGAGGGTATCCATGATCGTGTGAATAAAGCGCCCGGAGGCAGATGGTTGTTGTTGACGAAACTCAGTATTTGAACAGCGTCGAGATGGACTCGTCGGTGTAGATGCGCTTGATGGCGTCGGCGAAAATATCAGCCACGCTGACGACCTCGATCTTGTCGGACGGGGCCGCGAGGGGAATGGTGTCGGTGACGACAAACGACGTGATCGGCGAGGCGTCGATGCGCTCGTAGGCTTTGCCCGACAGCAACGCGTGCGTGGCGGCCGCCCGGATGTCGAGTGCGCCGCGCTCTTTGATGGCACGCGCGGCGTTCGTGATCGTCCCGGCTGTGTCCACGATGTCGTCGATGAGCAGCACGTTGCGGCCCTCGACCTCGCCGATGATGTTCATCACCTCGGCCTCGTTCTGGCGCGGCCGTCGCTTGTCGATGACCGCGAGGTCGCAATCCAGCCGCTTGGCGTACTCGCGGGCGACCTTGAGGCCGCCCACGTCGGGCGCGACGACGACGAGGTTGTCGAGCTTCAGGTCGCGGAAGTGCTGCGTGAAGACTGCCGAACCGTAGAGGTGATCGACGGGCACGTCGAAGAAGCCCTGGATCTGCGGCGCATGCAAATCCATCGTCAGCAGCCGGTCGATGCCTGCCGTCGTGAGCATGTTGGCCATCAGCTTGGCAGCGATGGAGACGCGGGGGCGGTCTTTGCGCTCCTGCCGCGCATAACCGAAGTACGGTACGACCGCCGTGATGCGCGCCGCCGACGCGCGCCGCGCCGCGTCGATGAGCAGCAGCAGCTCGATCCAGTTGTCGCCGCTCGGCTGCGTGCTCTGGATGATGTACAGGTCGGAGCCGCGGATGGACTCGTCGTAGCACACGTACATCTCCCCGTCCGAAAACTCGCGGATGGTGACGCTGCCGAGGTCTTGCCCGTACGCCTCGGCGATCTTTTCGGCGAGCGGATGGTTGCTGCGCCCGGCAAAAATGGTGATGGGCACTTCGCGACCGGGGTGCTGAAGGCGAAATGCGTTGTGGTTGTTCACCGGAGCGCGCGTCGAGACGGAGAGAAAAAGAGAGCTGCCCGAGGAGGATTCGAACCTCCACAACCACTTCCAAAGAGTGGTGTGCTGCCGTTACACCATCGGGCAATGCGCCGTTCGCACGCGCGAAAACGCGCCCGACGATCACAGAACAGTCAAGATACCCGACGGCAACACGCCCGTCAACGCAGCCCCCCACCCCGCGGATGCCCATTCGGGCGCTTTTGCAGAAGATTGACGGGAAAGGTCGTGCGGTGGCGCGGTGGTGAGGTTGCCGGTCGTGTGTGGGGATGCACCGACAGGTCGGCGTTCGCATCACCGCTGGCTGCTTTCCACAGGCAATGCGACGGGAAGCGTTCTGTTGCCACCCGACTTCACCCCACATCGCCACCTCACGACCTCCTACTCCCTCCGCAGTACCGCCTGCGCGCGGTCGGCGCGGGCGACGCTTTCCAGGAACGTCCGCAGTGCGTCGTACTCGGTGGGTTCGAGCGGCGTGGCGCGGGCCTCGAAGCGGCGCGTGTATTTCAGCGTGCCGTCGGGCTGCGCTTCGACGCGCGCGTCGTAGGTGGCGAACGGCGTTTCGAGCGTCACGGGCGCAGGGAGCGCCTCGACGCCGTAGCTCGCGGGCACCTCGAAGGTAATCTCGTCTTCGTCGAGAAAGGCGTAGGGGAAAAACTGGACGGGCTGCGCGCGGTCTTTGTCGCGGGCCTCGGGGATGCGCTGCCAGCGGTTGAAGACGTTGACGGGCACGAACAGCCGCGTGCCCGAGGCCGAGGCGTAGCGCGGCAACTCGAGCGCGACGGGAAGGCGGACGGTATCGGCGCGGGCGTCGATGCTGCTGAAGTCCGACGCGGTGATCTCGAACGACGGCACGTCGATCATCTGGCGCAGCCACGCCGCCCGGTCGCGGGCCGACATCGGCAGCAGCCCGCCGACGAGTTGGCCGTGCGCCTCGCCGGTGAAGGCCATTTCCAGTTCGGCCTTCGCGCTGCCCGTCGAAATCAGCGTGACGCGGGCGCGGCGTTTTTCGGTGTTGTCTTCGGGCGCGTAGGCAGGCGTGCGCGCCAGAAACGAACTGTCGGGCCGCATCACGAGGGCGTAGCGGTCGCCGGTGAACGCGCCGAGGTGGCCGAAGGCGTTCGTCTGGCTCGTCGTCTCCAGCCACAACGGGCCGTCGGCGAGCGGGACGTAGAGGATGACGTGGTTGAACTGGTTGCTGGGGAAATCGTCCAGCACGGGCGCTTCTCGGCCCCCGCCCCGGATGGCGGCGGGATACGATTCGACGCCCACTTCTTTGAGCAGCGCGCCCGTGTAGTTGGTGAGCGCCTTGCAATCGCCGTAGCCGCGCGCGTGGACGTACTGCGCGTCGAAGGGCTGCCACCCACCCACGCCGAGTTGCACGCTCACGTACCGCGTGCGCTTCTGCACGTAGTCGTAAACGGCTTTCGCCTTTTCGCGGTTGTCCGTCAACCCGTCGGTGAGCGCGTGGATGTCGCGGCGGGCCTCGTCGGGCAGGGTCTGCCGCCCTTTATAGAGACCGGCCATGAAACCGCCCAGGTCCTGCCACGTCGCCATCGCACCCTCGTAATCGTCCAACTTGAAGCGCGTCGGGGCCGTCAGCACGGCGGGTTGCTGCTCCTCCCACGTGGGGCCGTACGGCTCGGGCTTGAAGCCGGGCAGATCGGCGAGCGACCACGTCCATGTTTCGCGCTGCCCGTCGTCGGCGTAAGCGGGTTCGACGTTGAGGTGCTGCATCCGGTGGCGCACGCCGACGTTTTTCGGGGCCGAGATGCGGAACGTCGATTTTTCGACGGGCACGCCGTTGCGCTGCGGGTACCAGTCGGGAAAGCCCAGGATGCCCTTGATCTCGACTTCGGTTTCGTACTCGACGGTGTACGGCAGCGCCCCGTGTTCGAGCGCCGCCACGCGCATCCGGCTGTCGGAGTAGAGCGTGATGCCGTCGGAGGCGGGCACGTCGAGCACGTCGTCTTTGCCCAGCCGCTTGACGACCTTGCCGCTGGCGTCGCGCACCCGCCCGTCGAACTTCTTGATCTTCCGAAAACGGTCGTAGCCGAGGGCGTGGAAGCCTGCTTCCTTGCCGCTCTTCTTGAAGATCGTGACGACGAAGTGGCGGCGTAGCGTGGCCCTCTCGGGGCTACTGACCTCGAACTCGGTGTCGTCGAGCCGCACGACCACGTCGGCGTCGAGCACCGCGACAGGGTTGACGAGGTCGGCGATGGCGAAGTCCTGCGCGCCTGCGGTGACGGGCACGAGCAGCAGGAGGGCGAGCAGCAGCCGGGTCATCGTCCCTCTCCGGTTTCGCCCTCGCCGGTTTCACTCTCGTCGCCCGCCGCCTCGGCCGGCCCCACGCGCTGGATCACCACCTGATCCGCCTGCGCAGCGACGACGCGGTCGTAGAAGGCGCGCAACTCGGCGTACTGCTTGGGCTCGAAGGTGGACCGGGCGATGACGAGGCGGTTCATCACCTGGAGCGTGCCGCCCTGCGCCTCGATGACGCGCTGGTAGAGCGCGCCGCCGCCCGGGATGGCGAAGCGCTGGTTGGGCGGCACCTCGGTGACACCGTAGCCCTCGGGCAGCGTGATGGTGGCTACGTAGTGATAGTCGCGCCCGTAGCCCATGTCCACCGGAAACTCGCGCGTCGGCGCTTTGAGGGGGTTCTCCTCCACCCGGTCGAGCAGGATGGGCGTGAGGTAGAGAAAGTCCCCGGCGCTGTTGGCGGCGGCGTCGAGCGTGAAGTCCGACGTGATCTGCACGCGCTCGCGGTGGTCGTCGGGGTTGGTGACGGCGACGTTGGAGAGCGTCAGGCCGCTGAGGCCGTCGAAGACGTCGTCGCGCACGTAGGCTTCCTCGCTGTCGAGGTCTTCATCGGCGAGGTCGTGGCGGGTGCTGAGGGCGGCGTAGCCTCCGTCGGCGGCCTGGAGCGTGCCCGTGGCGCTGCCGTCCTCGGCCAGCGTCATCGTGACCATGCGCTGCTGCTGGTGCTTTTGCTCGGTGCCGATGCCCACCCACTCGGGGCCGGGCTGGCGCACCACCCACACCTCGCCGTTGAGCGATTCGTAGGGCAGCAGATCCACAGGGCGGTACTCGTCCGTCGCGTCGAGGAACAGGCGCGACCCCGATGCCTCTACCTGCACGATCAGGTCGTTGAACTGGTTGAGGATGGGATACGTCGTGCGCGGCCGCCCGTGGCCGCGCGTCGAGAGCAGCACGGGATGGGCCGTGAAGCCCGCTTCGCGCAGCATCGCCACGAGGAGCAGGTTGATGGAGGGGCTGTCGCCGGTCTTGTTTTTGAGCACGTCTTTGGGCGACTGCTCGACGGAGATGCCCGCGCCGCAGTCGCAGTCGACGTTGGTGCGGACGTAATCGTAGACGGCGCGCACCTTTTCGAGCGGCGTCTCGGCTCCGGCCACGGCAGCCTCGGCGGCGTCTTTGACCTCGCGGCCCGGCGCGCGCAGGTACTTGCCGTACGGCCCGTCATTGGCCAGCAGCACCTCAGCGAGCTTTTCCCACGTGTTGATGAAGCCGTCGGTGCTCCAACCGGGCACGCGGATACCCGAAAGCTGGAAGCGCACGGCGTAGCGGTAGTCGGCGGGTGTGGTCATGTACGGCTCCGTCCGCAGCGCGGGCACGTTCTCCATCACCCAGCGGGTCTTGACGTACGTGCCACCCGGCCGGTTGGCTCGGTCCTGCTCGTTGACACTCAGGCGCGCAAACGTGTCGCCGACGGTGTAGACGATGTACTCCAACTGCGCTGGAAGCTCAATGCGGTACTCGCTCATCAGCACCGGCTCGCCCTCCTGAAACGTCCACGGCTGGAGGAAGATGTCGAATGGCGTCTCGAGCTTGTACGTGTACTCGACGACGGCACCGGGTTCGAGCGCCGGAAAAGTAAAGGTCATCCGCTCGTAGTCGCTGCCGATTTTCTCCTTGAACAGGCTCTTGCGGTCGACTTCGTGCCGGATGGTTTTGCCGTTGGCGTCTACCACGATGGTCTGCGCCTTGAGGCCGCGCAGCCGCGCGCCGTTGCGCCCGATGGGGTAAGAGAACGAGACGGTGCCGTAGTCGTCGTAGGCGCTCTCACGCAGCAGCTTTACGCGGCGGTGCACCTCGAAGACCTGCTCGAAGTTGGAGGTGAAATACGTCTCACCATAGGCCCCCAGCACGACGGCGGCGGCGTTGCTGTCGGCGGGGAACGCCTTCATCTGGAGCTGCTCGTCGGGCACGTCGCCCCACTTCATCGGCGCGGACTGGGCCGCCGCCGTGGTGGCGAGCAGGAGGAGGGAGAGCAGGGAAAAGAGGGTACGCATGGCCGCCGGGATGTAACAGAAAGGTGACGGAGAAAAAGCGCCGCCATAATAATGCCTGCTACCTGCTCAGCATAGATCTCAGCAAATATTTAGTTTGGCACCTGGGAAAGTCGAAGGTCGGAGGTCGGAAGGTCGAGCGGCGAGGTATCACGGGCGACGTAGGGACGTGCCGCGGCACGTCCGCGTGAAAGTCCCTGCGCCAGCCTGCCCCGCCCTGACGACGACGATCTCTCCAGTGACTTCACCCGTCACCCAACTCCGGCAGACCCGGCAGAAAATCAAACGTTGGCGAGTCGCCGGTGACGCGGTAGACGAAGTGCTGGCGTCCGTTGGTGACCATGATCACGTCCGCGCCGAGCACCTGGTTGTAGCGCGCCACCTGCTCGAACGTGGTCTGGTTCAGCGCGATGGCGGGCGCTTTGCACTCGACGAGCAGGCGCGCGCGGGCCTGCCGGTCGTACACCACGAGGTCGGCGCGGCGCGGCTGGCCGAGGTAGGTGAAGCCTTTCTCGATGGCGAGGCGGGCGGGCGGCACTCCGTGGTGGTGGACGAGCAGCATCGCCACGTGCTGACGCACCCACTCCTCGGGCGTCAGCCGCACCCAGCGCCGCCGGACGGCGTCGAAGATCTCGGCGCGGGCGCCCACCGCGCGCGTCTGGAACGAGAAGGCGGGCAGGTCGAGGGGTTCTTCGGGGTCAGCCACGGCGGCCCCGCGTGGTGTTCCCGCCCGCGTCGTAACCCGTCATCTCCACGTAGCCGACACCGCGTACCCCGCCTTCCCCTTCTACCCGAACGGCTCCTTCCCAGTAGCGGACGGACACGTTGAGTTCCTGATCGTCCAGCACCGGCGTGACGCGCAGATCGAGGTTCTGGCCGGGCACGTTCAGCGTCCACCCCGCCGGGTACACCGCACCTGAGTGCGGACTCGTCCAACGCCGCGTAACGGCGAGGTCGAAGTCTCCCATGGTCAGCTTTTCCGCCTCGCCACTCGGGGCCACGACGGTGGCCGTGCCATACGTGGGCGTGCCCGTGGCGTCGCGGAGTTGGAAGGCCATCACGTCGCGCCCGTCGTCGAGTTGGAGGGCGAACCAGTCCCAGCCCACCTGGCTCGAATCGAGCGCCGAGGTGCTCCACTCCCGGTCCATCCACGCGCGGCCCGCGACGGTGGCCGTTCCGGCAGGCGTCGTGACGGTGCCCGTCGCGCCGAGGCGGGTGTAGGTGTAGTAGAACGACGCATTGCCCACGCCCGCGCCCTTGCGGCTGTAGCCCTGATCGCCCTGGAGCACCATCGGCTTTTCGGCCTGAAGTTCGAGGTAGAGGCCGATGCCGTCCTGCTCGACCGGCCACCGTCATCTGCGGCATCCCGGCCGGCCCCTCCTCTACCCGCCAGTCGTCGATCCACACGCGGAACGGCGCGGCTTCGGCCCCGGCAAGCCCCGCTGCGCCGCGCCCGAAGCGCTCGAAGGCGTAAAACCGGCCCGCCGTGCTGTCCGTCAGCCCGAAGTGGGCCATGTAGAGCTGGCGCGACCGCCACGCGCTCGTGTCGGCGTCGAGGGTCGGGTTCGGCGGGGCCACGGCGATGCGGAAAAACGTCAGCTCGAAGCCGTAGGGCCGTCCGTCGTCGGCGCGGAGGTTGCCGGTGTAGTACCACCACTCGGTGCGGAAATCCGGGTGCGGGCCGTGGTCGCGGGGAAACGTGAACGGCTGCGGCCCGAGTGCCAGCGCGTAGCCCGTCGTGTCGGCGCGCATGGCGTCGGCCAGGTCGATGTCGGACGTGGCGGGCGTCGCGTCGCCGTTCAGCCCGAAGGCCAGCACCGCCAGCGCAGCGAAGACGGCAACGAGAAGGAGAACGAGCGTGCGAGGGCGCATGGGGTTTTTCGGATCAGCACCCCGACAACGCCCATGTGTAGAGGTAGATGCTGCTCCGTCCGAAATCGAATACCGGCTGCATCCTGGCACGGCCCTCCGTTGCGCGGGGCCAACGCGCACCACTACATTTAAATGGTATAACCATTACACCCCGCCTCATGCGTCGGTCTAACCTCCTGGTTGTTCTGCTGTGGATCACCCTCAGCCTCGCCGCTGCCGCGCACGCACAGCCCATCGTCACCCAGGCTGACGTGTTGGCGCAGCTTACGGCATCGGCACGCATTACCAATTACCGCGTGCTGACCTCGGGCGCAGCGCTCGCGCAGATGCAGGCGCTGGCCGACCTGTCGGGGGCTGGTCAGACGTGGGACTTCAGTGCGCTGACGTTCAACCCATCGCTGTCGTACGAGGTGGGACCTGCCACGCTGCCCGTTCCGGGAGCCAGCGGCGCACCATTTGTCGGCGCCACGCACGCGCAGCAGTACACGCAGCGCACGACGCGAGGCGACTCCACCTGGTACTCCCTCCACCGGATCACGCCCGCCGCCTTCGAGATCGTGGGCCTGTCGGGCACCACCCGCCGCAACGGTGTCGATACCACGTTCGGCTTCTCGTACACCCCGACGCGCCTGGTCTACCCGCTGCCGCTCACGTCGCAGTCCACGTGGACGACTCGCTGGGCGTTTGATACAGGCACGCCCACGCCGGGTGTCACGACGGAAGTCGAGGAACAGGCTCAGGTGCAGGGCTGGGGCACGCTGGTACTGCCGTCCGGCACAGCGGATGTACTCAGCGTGCGCACGAAATACGTGACCACCTCGACGGTCGTCTCCGGCGGACAATCGTTCGTAATCCGCGACTCGTCCTATACCGTTACCTTTTTCAGCGCCAGCGCCGCCGGAGCACTCGTGTTCCTGGATCGCACGGGGAAGGTGACGGACATGCAGTACACCGCCGTGTTCACCCGCACGGATGCCGAGTCCTCCGATGCGTGGATGGGCCTCTCGCTCGGCGTGGATGGCCCACAGCCCGCTCGCGTGGGAACGCCGGTGCCGGTGCGCTTCACCCTCCCCACGCCCGATGCCGTGCGCCTCGACGTGTTTGACCTGCACGGCCGCCGAATGGCGACACTGACGCATCGAGCGTTCGGCGCGGGCGAGCACGTCACGCCCTGGTCACCCGCTGGTCTGGCAGCAGGCGTCTACCTTCTCCGCCTCACCACGTCCACGCAGACGCGCACCCACCCCCTCGTGCTCGTGCGCTGAGTGCGCTCACTCTTCGCGCAGCGCCTGCGACGGGTTCGCACGCGCCATCTTCCACGCGGGGTAGAGGCCGGCCAGCAGCGCGGCCAGCAGCGACAGCCCCACCGCGCCGACGAGCACGCCGGGCGAGACGACAAACTGCAACGTCCACCCGAACGAGCGGCGGTTGACGACATAGACCAGCACCGTCGCCAATCCCAGCCCGAGCGGAATCGACAAGAGGCCGGAGATCAGCCCCATCAAACCCGTCTGGATCGAGACGAGTGACCACAGTTCGCGCCCTGTCAGGCCCTGCGCGCGCAGCGTCGCCATCTCGCGGGCGCGTTCGAGTTGGAGGGCCATCAGCGCACTCAGCACGCCCACGAAGGCGACGAGGAGGGCGAGCACGCGGAGGACACTCGTGATGGTAAACGTCCGGTCGAAGATCGCCATCGAGTAGTCGCGCAATCCTCGGTTGGAGCGCAGGATGACGTTCTGCTGGCCCGCCACCTGCCGCCGGGCACGCTCGGCGAGCGTGTCGGGCGGGACGCCGGGCAGGGCGTCGAGGGCGAGACCGGAAACGCCCCGGTCGTCGAACCACGTTTCGTACAAACTGCGGTGCATCAGCACGAGGCCGAGGTCGGAGCCGTAATCGTAGTAGACGCCCGCGACGGGCAGATCGCGCGGGCCTCGGTCGGTATCGAGGTGGATCGTGTCGCCCACAGCCACGCCGTGACGCAGCGCAAAGGGTTCGGATACGAGCCCGGCCTCGCCTTTCTGCACACGCGGCCAGACGGTTTCGGGATCGCCCGTTTTGAGGGTGAACGTGGCTTCCTGCGCGCGTCCGCCGCCGATGGCGAGCACCTGGGTCGGCCCGAATTGCGACGAGGCGTCGAGGCTGCGCACGGTGTAAACGGCTGCCGCGCCGGGCGTCGCCCGCAGCGCTGCCACGACGGCAGGCGTCAGGCTCGCCTCGCCGCGCCGGGCGACGAGGCTCGGCGGCTGGGCGTAGACGTCGGCCTGCAACGCGCCGTCGAGCCACAGCACGACGGTTTCGCGGAACGAGCCGATCATCACGCTCACGCCAATCGTCGCGGCCACGGCGACGGTCAGCGCCGCCACCGCCACGCCCACGCGGCTCAGGTGCGTCAGCAGGCTTCCCGCGCCCATCCGCCCGACGGCCCCGGCGAGCGCGCCGACGACGGGCCGCACGAGGTGCGCCCAGCCCACGACGGCCAGCGGCACGACGAGCGCGAAGCCGACGAGCCCGACGAGCAGCGCGCCGTAACTCAGCGCAATCGACCCGTCGGGGATGAACAGCACCACCACGCTCAACGCCAGCAACCCGACGCCCGCGAGCGTCAGGCGCGGCAGCATCTTCCGGAGGTTCGTCTCCGACGACGAGCGCCGCAGCACCGTCGTCACCTCGGTCTGCGCCGCCTCGCGGGCGGGCAGGACGGCCGCCAGCAGCGTCGCGCCGATGCCGAGAAGCGCGCCCTTCACGAGCGTCCACGCGGGCACGGCATCCACCTGCACGGCGACGGTGAAGTACAGGTCGTTGATCGTCTGCGAGACGAGCCCGACGAGCCCGCGCCCCAGCGCCACGCCCAGCAGCAGCCCCATCGCCGTGCCCACGACGCCCACGACGGCGGCCTCGCCGAGCACGAGCGCGAACACCTCGCGCCGCTGCACGCCCAGCGCCCGCAGCCGTCCGAGGAGCGGACGACGCTGCACGACGGAGAACGTCGTGGTGTTGTAAACGAGAAAGACGCCGACGACGAGCGCCAGAAAACTCAACGCGGCGAGGTTGAGGCGGAACGCGCGCGTCATGCTGTCGAGCGCGTCGGTGCGCGCCGCCGGTTTCTGGACACGCGCCCCTGCAGGCAGGAGGGCTTCGATCTCGCGCAGCTTTTCGTCCTCTCCATCGCCCAGCATCACGTCGATGCGGCTGAGGCGTCCCGCGAGGCCGAGCACGTCCTGCGCCGTCGAGAGGTCTGCGACGAGCAGGTTCTCCATCGCCCGCGACGTGCCCTCGTCGCCGCTGTCGAGCACGCCGCCGACGCGCAACACCCGCGTCTGCCCGTCCGTCTGCGCGCCGAGCGTGTCGCCCACGGCCACGCCCAGCCGGGCGGCGGCTTCGGGTGAGAGGAAGACGGTGCCGGGCGTGGCCATGAACACGCCGAGGTCGAGGCCCGGTGGTGTGAACGACCGAAACGCCGCATCCGCGAGCGGATCGACGCCGAGCAGCGTCATCACGCGCCCGCGCACCGTCACGTAGCCCTCCACGACCGGTGCCGTCTCGCGCACGCCGGCCCGTCGCAGCGCTCCGTAGACGCCATCGTCCAGCGTTCCCGCCGCCCCGATGATCTGGTGCGTCGCCCGCCCGGCGACGCTCTCCGTCGAGACGCGAAACGCCTGCGTCGCGCTCACATTGGCGAGGTCGATGGCGACGACGACGGCCACACCCAGCGCCACGCCCACGAGCGACAGCCCGAGCAGCCACGGGTGCCGGAGCAGATAACGAGCGCTGGCGCGGGTGAGCATGAGTGAATTAGGTGGTTGGGTTTGCCGGGTTCTTCATCGAGGCAGGCAACAAACCAACCGACCAACGAGCAGCGAAGCGAATCTATCAGCGAGCCACGCGAGCACTTTCCTCCTCCATCAGCTTTCCGTGCTGGAGCGTCAGCACGCGGTCGGCGTGGCGGGCGAGGCTTTTGTCGTGCGTGACGACGAGGAGCGTTTTGCCCATCTGCCGCGCCAGCGTGTCGAGGGCATCGACGACGCGCTCGGCGGTGTCGAGGTCGAGGTTGCCCGTGGGCTCGTCGGCCAGAATCAGGTCAGGATCGTGCGCGAGCGCACGGGCGACGGCCACGCGCTGCTGCTCGCCGCCCGAGAGCGTGTCGGGAAACGCCCGCGCCCGATCTGCCAGCCCGACGGCCCCGAGCAGATCCGCCACCTTTTTCTCGGCTCCGGCCTGCTGCCCCGTCAAATCGAGCGGCAGCCGCACATTCTCGCCGACGGTGAGCGTGGGAATGAGGTTGAAGGACTGAAAGACGAAGCCGATGTGGCGGCGGCGAAAGAGCGTCCGCTCGCGCTCCGAGAGGTCTGTCAGGTCGGTATCGCCGTAGCGGACGCGCCCGCTCGTGGGCAGGTCGATGCCCGCGATGAGGTTGAGAAGCGTGCTCTTGCCCGAGCCGCTGCGCCCGAGCAGAGAGCGCAAACTCTCCCGGCTCGATGCGCGCCGACACGCCGTCGAGCACGCGCCGCACGCCGTCGCCCTCGGGGTATTCGCGCGTGAGTCGGTCGAGGATGAGCGGTGGAACGGCGGGCATGGTGGCAGCAATAAAGGCGATCCCGACAACGCGCCCACGGGCATCCTATTCCCGCCCCGCCCGCCGTAGCGGTTTTTTGGCCGCGTGTTCACTGCCCGTAGGCTTGCACCGCCGCGCGCAGCCTCGGGCCGGTCTGCGCACGCCACACGATGCCCGCGCCAACGGCCAGCCCGCCGCCTCCCAGCAGCACCGCCGACCGCGTGCCCACGGTCGTCTGCCGCGCCTCTGCGGACGTGAGCACCACGTCGGCGATCCCTGCCGCCAGCGCGAGGCCGCCTGCCAGCACCAGCACGCGACCCGCCGCGTCGCCTCGCCGCGCCTGCTGCACATAGCCGAGGCTGCGTGCATCACCGCGCGCGTGCGGACGCAGGTTTCTCCACGTCAGCGGAAGCACCTCGCCCGCCCGCGTCTCGAAAAACGCCGCCTGCGCCGGTCGCTCGCCCCACCCGGCGTACAGACCGAGCGGCCCGTCGTGTACGCGCTCGACCACCCGGTACGCGCCTTTCCCCTTGATCATCACCGGCACCACGCGCAGGTGCCGCGCGCCCATCGTAAAGCCGGTGAGAAAGTCGAGGGCGAACGTGTCGCCGCCGGGAATAGTGACGCGGGAGGGCACGCCGTCGCGGTCGCGCTCGACGGTCATCACCCCGATGGCCCGCGTGTCGTTGCGGAACCAGACGGTGTCGGGCACCGCCTGCGCCTGCGCGGAAAGAGGCATAGTATGGCAACCAGCAGCAGAGGACGCATGGGCAGTTCAGCAAATCGCGCTCAAATCTACGCGGCACCCACCCGCACACGCGCCGCCTCGAACAAGAGAATGCCCGCCGCCACGGAGGCGTTGAGCGATTCTGCGGGGCCGCGCATCGGGATGTGGATGAGTTCGTCGCAGGCGCGGCGCATCTTGGCGCTCAACCCATCGCCCTCGCTGCCGATGACGAGCGCGACGGCGCGGTTCCAGTCGTAGTCGGTGTACACCGTCTCGCCCTCGCCCGCCGCGCCGACGATCCAGTAGCCGCGCTCTTTGAGGGCTTCGCACAGCGCGGCGAGGTCGTTCACGCGGGCCACGGGCAGGCGCAGCGCCGTGCCCGCGCTCGCTTTGAGGGCCACGGCCCCCAGCGGCGCGCTGCCCTGCGCGGGCACGACGGCCCCCGCAGCGCCCGAGGCGACGGCGCTCCGCAGGATCGCGCCGAGGTTATGCGGGTCGCTGATGCCGTCGAGCAGCACGAGGACAGGCTTGGCGCTCTGCACGGCGGCGTACGTCGGCGCGATCCCGGCGAGCATCTCGTCCACGTCGGCGTAGGCCACGGCGGCCATGGGCGCGACGACGCCCTGGTGCGTCAGCCCGCGCGCGACCTGCTCGATCTTCTGCTGCGGCACGAACTGCACGGGCACGCCCTGCTCCTGCGCCAGCTTGCGGAGTCCGTCGAGGCCGTGCAGCCCTTTCTGGAGCATCACCTTTTCGAGGCGCGCATCGCCGCGCTCCAGCGCCTCGCGGACGGGGTTGCGGCCTACGAGGAGCGTGCCGTCGTCGGCGTTCGAAGAAGGGCGGCCTCGGGTGGGTTTCATGCAGAACGGGCGTCGAAAAGAGAGCGGTAGAGCGGCCAAACGCGGTCGAGCGCATCGAGGCTGTGGCGGACGAGATCCGGCCCCCACGCGCGTACGTCGGCGCGGTCGAAAATACGGCGCACCCAGAAGCCTTTGAGACGCGGCATCCAGGCACTCAGGTCGGCGAGTGCGTCCGCCGTAATGGGCCTCTTCTCGCCTTTCGAACCGACGTACGCGAACGCCTGCCACGCCTCGTCGGCCAGTATCTCATCCATCAGCGCCCGAAAACGCTCCGGCTCGGCGAGGGCGCTGTCGCGGAGAGCTTGCACCCACGTCTGCCCGTAATCGCCCACGTAGAGTCCCACGCGGAAGCCGTCCGGACTGATAGAGTGCGAGAGTTGCGGGTCGAGGAGACGTTTGCTGCCCACCCGGTAAAACGACATCCACAGGTGGTGGTGCGAGCCGCCCGCTCCGAAATCGTTCTTGAGGATGCGGCTGAAGACGTTTTTCTCCGTCTCGAACGGCAGCGCGTTGGGGATCACCCAGTTGAGCGCGAGATCGTCGCGGTAGCGCTTGAACGAGCCGGTAACGTGCCGGTCGATCTCGGCCTTCACCTTCCGGTACTGCTCGACATGGGGGTGCTCGCGGAGACTTTCGAGCGTGGCGAAGGCGTTTTCCGAAAAGCCCTCGAAGTGGAGATCGAGTTGCTGGGGGCGGACGAGCGTGGCGGGCAGCGCACCGGGCGGCGGCAGCTCAGGCGAGGAGGACGGCACGGAGGGCGGCGGGCGTGGCGGGGATGGTTGCGAAGCGCGGGGCTACACGCCGGAGGGCGGCCAGCGTTTCCGGCTCGTCGGGCGCGTGGCCGAGCGCGCGTTCCACCACGTCCGGAAATTTGGCGGGGTGCGCCGTCGCCAGCACGACGAGCGGCGTGGCGTCGCCGGTGGCCTCGCGGTAGCGCCGCGCGCCTTCGAGCCCGACGGCGGTGTGAGGGCAGGCGACGTAGCCGGTGGTCTCGTACACGCGCCGCATCGCCGCCAGCGTGGCCTCGTCGCTGACGCTCGTGCCCCAGATTTTCCGTGTCATCTCCGCGCCCAGCAGGTGCTGCAGCCGCTCGTAGTTGCTCGGCGCGCCCACGTCCATCGCGTTCGAGAGCGTGCGGACGGACACGCCCATCTCGGCGTCGCGGCCCGCGAGGGTATCGGGGAAGAAGCGGTTGGCGTTGTGCGCGGCGACGAATTTTTCCACCGGCAGCCCGGCTTTCCAGGCGAGCACGCCCCCCGTCAGGTTGCCGAGGTTGCCGGACGGCGTGGCGAAGACGACGTTTTCGAACCCGCCCTGCCGCACGGCCTCGACGTAAAAGAGCATCTGCGGCAAGAGCCGCCCGATGTTGATGGAATTGGCCGACGACAGCGCGATTCCGTTCAGTTCGTCGTCCGCGAACGCACTCTTGACGAGCCGCTGGCAACTGTCGAACGTCCCCTCGACGCGGAGGGCCGTCACGCCGGGGCGCGTCGCGACGAGTTGGCGCTCCTGCACCTCGCTCACCCCTCCAGCGGGAAAGAGCAGCACCACGCGGATGCCCGGCAGCCCGGAAAACCCGTCGGCGACGGCGCTACCCGTGTCGCCGCTCGTGGCCACGAGGATCGTCAGCGGGGCGGCGTCGGGGCGGAGGCGATCCATCAGCCGCGCCATCGTCCGCGCGCCGAAGTCTTTGAACGAGAGTGTGGGGCCGTGGAAGAGTTCGAGCACGAAGAGATCGCCGCCCAGATCGACCAGCGGGACGGGGAAATCGAGCGCGTCGCGGACGGCGGTTTCCCAGCCGGGCACTTCGCCCTCCAACCACGGCGCGAGCGCGTTCGCGGCGAGTTCGGCGAACGTGTCGGCCTCGCGCCAGCCCTCGGGCAGCGGCGGGATCGCGTCCGGCACGTACAGGCCCCCGTCGGGAGCGAGGCCGTCGAGGAGTGCGGTGCGCAGCGGCACGGCTGGGGCATGGCCCCGGGTGCTGGTGTAGGTCACGGGTGACTGGGCAATGGGGACGGAGAAATGGAAGATGCGGGCGTTTCGAACGGGCGAAAGACGGAAGCGCGCCCCCGCCCTCCCCGACCGTCATGCTGGGGGAGCGCAGCGACTCGAAGCATCTCGGCCCGGTGGCGTGGCCGGGCGCGGGTGGCAACAGACCCTTCGGCTCGCTTCGCTCGCCCAGGGTGACGGACTCAAAAACGTTGGGAGATGAACCATTCTGTTCTGCCTTCCGACCTCCGCGTTCCCACCTTCACACCAGCGTTTCGGCCAGCGTCGTCGCGCCCTGGCTACACGCTTCGACGGCGTGGGCGAGCGCGGCGATACCGGTGCTTTCGCTGGCCTGCTTCATCGCACGCGCCACTTTTTCGGCGGCGGCAGGGCTGGCGCAGAGAGCGAACAGCGTGGGGCCGGAGCCGCTGAGGGCGCAGCCGTACGCGCCCGCTTCGAGCGCGGCGGCGCGGACGTCCGGGTAGCACGGCACAAGCGTGGCGCGGATGGGCTCGACGAGCGTATCACGCATGATCGACTGCCCGGCGCTCTCGACGTCGCCGTGCGCGAGGGCGTCGAGCAGGAAGGCCAGTTCGGCGGCGTTGGCGACGGCCCCGCGTAGCGGCACGCGCTGGGGCAGCATGGCCCGCGCGGTTTTCGTCAGCACCTCGACCTGCGGCACGAGAAGCGCGATGTGGAGCGCCGCGCCCAGCTTCAGGCGGCGGTAGCGCGTCGGATCGCCCGGCGCGACGAGCACGGCCCCGCCAAAGAGCGACGGCAGCACGTTGTCCCCGTGCCGCGCACCGCTGGCCAC
Organism: Rhodothermales bacterium; assembly: GCA_963829705.1. Classification (GTDB taxonomy): domain Bacteria; phylum Bacteroidota; class Rhodothermia; order Rhodothermales; family BA12; genus CAWHJN01. The sequence goes on along the minus strand of CAWHJN010000005.1, from coordinate 1,453,770 downwards.
GGCCTCGCCGTCGAGCACGGCGTCCACGAGTTGCGCTTTGGAAAATGGCGTGCCGCACGCGACATTCGCCGCCCACGCGCCCGCGACGGCACTCGCTGCCGACGAGCCCAGTCCCGATCCGGGCGTCAGCCCCTTGCGGATTCGCAGTTTGAGGCCAAACGGCACATCGGCTTTATCGAGCACGCTTTCGGCCGCGACGACCGCCGTGTTCTGGCGGTCGTCCGGCATCGTCCACGCAGCGCCGGAATCGTTTGGTACCACGCGCACACCGGGTTCATCGTCGCGCCACACCTCGACGGTGTCGCCCAGCCCTTCGACGGCCAGGCCGAGCGCGTCGAAGCCGGGCCCGAGGTTGGACAGCGACGCGGGTGCGGTGACGAGGGCGAGGGAAGGGGGCATGCGTTGGGAGTTGGTGGACGCGCGTGTTGTGCTTCCTGTCAGTAAGCGGTCGTGGTCGGTGACCCTTCTTCATTCACGACCCATAACCACAAGGGAGCGGCGCGCGCGAAATACGAGCGAGGCGAAGCCGAGCGGTCAACCAACCGCGCTAAATCATCCCCTGCTGCCGAGCGTAGCCGAAAATCCCGCCTGCATCGACGATATCGGCCACGTCGCCGAGGGGGTGGAGCAGGTGCGTTTCGCCCGTAGCGAGGTGCGTGAGGGTGCCCGCGTGCGTGTCGATCTCGACTTCGTCGCCGGTTTTGATCGTCTCATGCAGATCCGTCAGGCTCTCGAACGGCACGAGAAAGCCGCCATCGACGGCATTGCGGTAGAAAATGCGGGCGTACGACGACGCCACGACGGCTTCGATGCCTGCCTCGCGCAGCGCAAACGGTGCGTGCTCCCGGCTCGACCCGCACCCGAAGTTGCCGCCCGCCACGATCACCCGGTACGGGCTCGTGTGGCCGTCGCCCTCGATGAACGGCACATCGCCCTGAGGTAGCCCGCGCTGGCCCTCGGGCACGGCGCTGAGGGCGTGCTTGCCGTAGAGCGTCCGCTCTTCGGGGTCGGTGAGGCTGTAGACGAGGTGCTGCGCGGGGATGATCTGGTCGGTATCGACCGAGTCGCCGAGGACGTAGGCGAGGCCGCGAATGGTGGGAGGCATAGCAGATACGTGGCGTGTCGTGAGAACCGGAAGACCGTATGAACAGAATTTGTTTGAAACGAGCCTTTTTTCGGGGCATCAGTTCAACGTTCTCTTCTCGACGCCTTCGTTGGTGATTTGCACGGGCAGGATGTACCCGTTCTCGTCGAAATACATCCGGTCGATGGCGGTTTCGCGGTGGTTTCCGTCTGTCGTCGTCAGCGGGCGTCGGTGGTAGACGATGTAATACTCGTCGGTGTCGGGGATGTGGAGGACCGAGTGATGCCCGGCGCCGGTGGCAATCTCGGGATCCTGCTGCAGCACCTTGCCGATGCGCTCGAACGGACCGAAGGGCGAATCGCCGATCGCGTACGCCACCGAGTAATTCGGCCCTCCCCAACCGCCTTCGGACCACATGAAATAATACTTGCCTTTTCGGATGAACATGAATGGGCCTTCCACATAGTTCTCTGGCGTGATGGATTTAAACATCTCACCGTTCTCGAACGGAATGAAGCCCGTAAAATCATCGTTGAGCTTTCCGATGTTGCAATGCCGCCAGCCCCCGTAAATGAGGTAGTACTGACCGTCATCGTCTTGAAAAACAAACTGGTCGATAGGCTGGGCCCCGTTGTAGAACTTGTTGATCAGGGGCTTGCCGAGGTAATCCCTGAAGGGCCCGGCAGGCGAGTCGGCCACGGCCACGCCGATGCCACCGGGCTGCTCGTCGCTCTGGATGTCGTTGGCCCCGAAAAAGAGGTAATACTTGCCCTCTTTCCGCGTGATGGAAGGTGCCCATATAGAATACGCGGCCCATTTCACATCCTTGATGTCCAGCACGTGTGGATGCTTTTGCCAGTTGCTCAGGTCCTTTGACGAGAACGCATCCAGAAACGTCTGAATGAGGTATTTCTGGTTGATGGTGTTTTTGCGGAGTTCACGTTGGTAGTCGGTAAACTCCGTCGCCGAATCCACTGCGCCGAAGTGATCGGAATAGGTGGGATAAATCCAGTAGGTGTCGTCGAAAATGATGGCTTCCGGGTCGGCGTACCATCCCTCGAAAACGGGATTTCCCACACGCTGGGTTTCTTTGACGACGCTTCTGCCGCACCCTTGCAGAACGGCGACGAGCAGGAACAAGGATGCGAAGCGAGCCGCGCTGCGCAATGCGGGAGCCGGTGCCTGGGAGTTCAGGGGGTTCATACGAGCACTTCGCGTGGGTCGGTGATGGTGCCGTGGAGGGCGCTCGCGGCAACGGTGAGCGGCGAGGCGAGGTAAACGGCGGCTCCTTTCGAGCCCATGCGTCCGGGGAAGTTGCGGTTGGTGCTCGAAATCACCGTTTCCGTGCCCTCGGCCCGCCCGTACGTGTCGGCAGGACCGCCGAGGCACGCGCCGCACGACGAGTGGCCGATCCGGCACCCCGCGTGCTGGAAGATGTCGTACAAACTCTCGCCGTCGATGTGGGTCGTGTGGAGTTGCTGGCCGACGAGCGTGGTGGCGGGGATGATGTACGTCGGCACGACGGCTTCCTGCCCTTTCAGCACGCGCGCCGCCGCCTCGAAATCTTCGAGCTTGCCTCCGGTGCACGAGCCGATGTACGCCTTGTCGATCTTCGTCCCGACGACCTCGCTCACCTTCGCCCGGTTGTCGGGCCGGTGTGGTTTAGCGACCACGGGTTCGAGCGTGCGGGCGTCGTAGCGGTATTCCTGATAAAAACGCGCGTCGGCGTCGCCGTAGACGGGTTCGAAGGGCGCGTCGGTGCGAGCGCGGACGTAGTCGAGGGTTTTCTCGTCCGGCGCGATGATGCCGCTCTTGCCGCCCGCTTCGATGGCCATGTTGGTGAGCGTCATCCGCTCGTGGACGGGCAGATCGAACACCGCCTCGCCGTCGAACTCCATCGCCATGTACGTCGCCCCGTCGATGCCGATGTCGCCGATGATCTGGAGGATGAGGTCTTTGGCCGTCAGGTACGGCGGCAGCGCGCCCTCGAAGACGAAGCGCATCGTCGGCGGCACCTTCACCCACAGTTTGCCCGTGCCGAGGATGAACGCCGCATCGGTGTTGCCCACGCCCGTCGCGAACGTCCCGAAGGCGCCGCTTGTGCAGGTGTGGCTGTCGGTGCCGAAGAGCACCTGGCCGGGCCGGTTGAAGCCTTCCTCGGCGAGCGCCATGTGGCAGACGCCCTTGTAGCGCGCCGTGCCTACGTCGTAGAAATGCGGCAGGTCTTGCTCCTCCGCCATCTGCCGCAGCAGCACGAGGTTGCGGTTGGCGTGGGCGTCCTGGGTGAAGATGTAATGGTCGGGGATGACGGCCACTTTCTCCCGGTCCCACACCTTCGCGTCGGCCCCGAATTCGCGCTTGAAGATCTCGTACGTCGGCGGCCCACACACGTCGTGGGTCATCAACACGTCCACGTCTACCCAGACGGTCTCGCCCGGCGTCACACGGGCTTTACCGGCGTGGTTCGCCAGGATTTTCTCGGTGATGGTCATGGGAAAGTGGGAACGCGGAAGTGGCAATGTGGACGTAGGGGCGTGCCGTGGCACACCCAGCGAAGAAGTGGGATTTCGGAACGAGAGCGCCGCACGCGAGCAAAGATGCCAGATCGCAGATCCCCACTTCGGAAATCCGCGTTTCGAAATCCGACTTTTCTTTCACCCGCCGAACGAGTTCATAATGCCCTCGCCGACGAACTGAACGCTCTCGCGCTGCGTGCGGTGGGCTTCGAGTTGGTTGAGGGCTTCGACGTAGGCGTGCGCGGAGGCCTGCAACACGTCGGTGTGGCGGGCGAGGCCGCGGAAGTACGCGCCCGCGTGGCCGATGAGCACGGTCACCTCGCCGACGGAATCGGAGCCTTCGGACACCGACCGGATGGAGTACGAGACGAGTTCGTGCGGCTGGCCCGTGGCGGCGTCGATGGCGGCGTAGAGCGCGTCGATGGGGCCGTCGCCCGTGGCGCGCTCGGTGCGCGTGGCCTCGGTGTTGCGCTCGTAGACGGTAACGTCGGCCTGCGGCTCGGCGTCCGTCGCAACGACGACGCGCATCGACTGGAGCTGGTAGTTGGGTTTGATCATGGTGGGTTCGTCGTGGAGAAGGTTGCGGAGGTCCTGGTCGAAGATCTCCTTTTTGGCGTCAGCGAGTTCGAGGAAACGCGCGTAGAGGCCGTCAGGGTCGTTCAGTTCGACATCGATGCCGAGGCGTTGCATTCTCGAAAACAGCCCGCTGCGGCCCGAGTGCCGGCCCAGCCGGATGCCCTCGGGGTCCTGCCCCACGTCCTCGGCGCGCATGATCTCGTAGGTCGCCCGGTTTTTGAGAACGCCGTGCTGGTGGATGCCGGCCTCGTGCGCGAAGGCGTTGCGCCCGACGATGGCTTTGTTGGGTTGAACGGGAAAGCCGGTCGCCTGCATGACGGTGCGGCTGAGGGCGGTGAGGTTTTCGGTGGCGATGTTCGTCGTAACGTTAAAGCTCTCGCCGCGCGTTTTGACGGCCATCGCAATTTCTTCGAGCGCTGCATTTCCCGCCCGCTCGCCGATGCCGTTGATGGTGCACTCGATCTGCCGCGCGCCCGCGCCGAGGGCGGCGAGCGAGTTGGCCGTCGCCAGGCCGAGGTCGTCGTGGCAGTGCGCGGAGAAGACCACGTCGCGGCTGCCCAGGCACGCCCGGGCGCCGGTGAAGAGCGCGGCGTATTCGTGCGGCAGACAGTAGCCCGTGGTGTCGGGGATGTTGAGCGTCGTCGCGCCCGCTTCGACGGCGGCAAGGAGCACGTCGCACAGGAAGCCGAGGTCGGTGCGCCCGGCGTCCTCGGCGCTGAACTCGACGTCGTCGGTGAACGTCTTGGCGAAGGCGACGGCCTCGCGCGCCATCCGCAGGATCGTCTGCCGCTTGTCCTTCAGCGTCGCGCCGTAGCGGGCGTCGCCGAACTTGGCTTCGAGGTGAATGTCGCTCGTGGCGATAAAGGTGTGGATGCGCGGGCGCTCAACGCCACGGAGTGCGTCCATCGCCGCCCGGATGTCGCCCTCGACGGCGCGCGCCAGCCCGGCGACCACGGGCCGCCGCGCCGCCTCGCCGACGGCCACGACGGCCTCGAACTGCTGGGGCGACGACACGGGAAAACCGGCCTCGATCACGTCGACGCCGAGCGCGTCGAGCGCGCGGGCAATGCGGACTTTCTCGCCCAGCGTCATCGCCGCGCCGGGGGCCTGCTCGCCGTCGCGCAGCGTGGTGTCGAAGAAAATGACGGAGTCCATGGATTTCGGAGGTCGGATTGCGGAGGATTCGAGGGTAGGAGCGCGATTCATTGCGCCCCTACGAGGGCACGGGGGCGATTTTCACCGAGGCCACGGCGCGTTCAGCGACGGCGTCGGCGAAGGCCCGCGTGCCGGACGTGCCGCCGAGGTCGGCGGTGCGGTGGCCGGCGGCGAACGCTTTTTCGACGCCCGCGCGCAGCGCAACAGCTTCGGTGCCGTGGCCATTGTGGTCGAGCAACAGCGCGAGGCTGAGGAGCGCGGCGGTCGGGTTCGCCGCGTCTTTGCCCGCCAGATCCGGCGCGCTGCCGTGGACGGGCTCGAACAGCCCCACGCTCCCCCCAACGCTCGCCGACGGCAGCACGCCCAGCGAGCCGGGCAGCGTGGCGGCGAGGTCGGACAGGATGTCGCCGAAGAGGTTGCCCGTCAGCACCACGTCGAAGGCACGCGGGTCGAGGACGAGTTGCATCGCGGCGTTGTCGACGTAGAGGTGGTCGAGCGCGACGTGCGGAAAGCGGCTTGCGTGCATCTCCGTCACGACGGCCCGCCACAGCCGCGAGACTTCCAGCACGTTGGCCTTGTCCACGCTCGTCACACGCCCCTGCCGCTTCTCGGCCCACCGGAACGCCACCTCGGCCACGCGCGCGATCTCGCCCTCGGTGTAAACCATCGTGTTGTGCGCGATGCGGCCCGGCGCAGCGCCTGACAGATCGCGCGGCGTGCCGAAGTAGAGGCCGCCCGTGAGTTCGCGCACGACGAGCAGATCCGTCCCCCGCACGCGCTCCGCCCGCAGCGGCGAGCTGTCGGCCAGCGCGTCGGAGACGGCCACGGGGCGCAGGTTGGCGAACACGCCGAGCGCCTGCCGCAGCGCCAGCAGCCCTGCCTCGGGGCGTTTGTCGTACGGCACGCCGTCCCACCGAGGTCCGCCGACGGCTCCCAGCAGCACGGCATCGGCTTCGCGGCAGGCGGCGAGGGTGGCTTCGGGCAGCGGCTCGCCACACGCCTCGTAGCCCGCCCCGCCGACGGGGTGCGCGCTTGTCCGCACGTCTAATCCCGTCGTTTCGGCGACGGCGCGCAGCACGCCGATGGCCGCCTCCGTCACCTCCGGGCCGATGCCGTCGCCGGGCAGGAGGGCAATGTTCAGGACACGCTCAGGCATCGGTGGCGACGGCTTCGGGCTGCGGGGCGTCCTGCTCTTTGATCCAGCTCATCATGCCGCGCAGCTTCTGTCCGGTCGTCTCGATGGGGTGCTCGCGCGACGCCTCGCGCAGCTTCTCGAACTGCGCGCCGCCATCCTTCGCATTCGGCGAATCCACTCGCGGGCGAACTGGCCGCTCTGGACTTCCGCGAGGATGTCCTTCATGCGCGCTTTCACCTCGTCCGTGATCAGACGCGGGCCGCGCGTGAGGTTGCCGTACTCCGCCGTGTCGGAGATCGAGTAGTTCATGCGCGCCAGCCCGCCCTCGTACATCAGGTCTACGATGAGCTTGAGTTCGTGGAGGCATTCGAAATACGCGAGTTCGGGCGGATAACCCGCCTCGGTGAGCGTCTCGAACCCGGCGCGCACGAGCGCCTCCGCGCCGCCGCAGAGCACGGCCTGCTCGCCGAAAAGGTCGGTTTCGGTCTCGTCCTTGAACGTCGTCTCGATGACCCCGGCGCGCGTTCCGCCGATGGCGTCGGCGTAGGAGAGCGCGAGGTCGAGCGCCTGCCCGGAGGCGTCCTGCGCCACGGCGACGAGGCACGGCACGCCGCGCCCCTCCTCGTACATCCGCCGCACCATGTGGCCTGGCGACTTCGGGGCCACCATGAACACGTCCACGCCGTCGGGCGGCTGGATGGTTTCGTACAGGATGTTGAAGCCGTGCCCGAAGGCGAGCGCCTTGCCGGGCGTGATGTGCGGCGCGATCTGATCGGCGTAGACGCGCCCCTGGTGCTGATCGGGAATCAGGATCATGACGACGTCACCCCACGCGGCGGCGTCCTCGACGGATTTGACGGTGAGGCCCTGCCCCCGCGCCTCGTCGGCATTCGCCGAGCCGTCGCGCAGGCCCACGCACACGTCCACGCCGCTGTCGCGCAGGCTGAGGGCGTGGGCGTGGCCCTGGCTGCCGTACCCGATGACGGCGACGTTCTTGGAGCGGATGAGGTCGGGGTTGGCGGTGTAGTGAACGTTCATTTGAAGGGGAGATTTACTGGGGTGAAGCTTCGCTTTCGGAGGTCGGATTTCGGAAGTAGGAGCGCCATTCATGCGCCCCGATGACGCGGAGGCACGCCGCCGTCACGCACCGTAGATCAGTGCGCGCCGCATCGCCACGCGGCCTGAGCGGGCGAGGTCGGTGATGCCGAAGCGTGCCATCTGGGCGACGAACGAGTTGATCTTGGTGGCCGGGCCGGTGATCTCGACCATCATCGAATCCTCCGTCACGTCCACGACGGTTCCTTTGTAGATGGCGATCAGGTCGATGAGTTCGGCGCGCGTGCTGGCTTCGTAGGCCACGCGCACGAGCGCGATCTCGCGTTCGATGTGCTCGGCGTCTGTCAGATTTTCGATCTCCAGCACGTCCACGAGCCCGTCGATCTGCGCGACGGTCTGCTCCACCTGCCGCGTCGTGCCGGTCGTCGTGATCGTCATGCGCGAGACGCCGCTTTCGTGCGTCTGCCCGACGGTGAGCGACTCCAGGTTGAAGCCTCGGGCTGAGAAGAGGTTGGCCACGCGGTTGAGCGCGCCGATGTGGTTTTCGAGCTTGACGGCCAGCACGCAGCGCTGCGCGACGGGTGCCTCGCCGGGTTCGACGGGCTCTCCTGCGGCCCGTTTTCGGAAAACCTGCTGTGGGGTGAGGGTGGACATGGGAATTAGAGGTTGGAGATGTGAGGTCGGCAGTCGAAGCGTTGGAGCGTTGAGAAGGGGTGCTTTCTCAACCCTCCCCTATTCAAACCGGTAGCGCCGCACGATCATGTCGCCTGTGGCCGCCCCAGCGGGCACCATCGGGAAGACCATCTCTTCTTTAGGGACGACGAACTCGATGAGCGACGGGCCGTCGAGGGCGAAGGCGTTTTCGATGGCGGCCTGCGCCTCCTCGGGCGTCGTGGCGCGGAAGCCGGGGATGCCGTACGCGGCGGCGAGCGTGACGAAGTCGGGGTTGAGTTCGGACAGGTCGGTGTGGCTGTAGCGCTCCTCGTGGAACAGCTCCTGCCACTGCCGCACCATGCCGAGAAAGGCGTTGTTGATGACGCAGAATTTGACGGGCAGCTTGTAGCGCGCCGCGACGGCCATCTCCTGCGCGTTCATCACGAAGCCGCCGTCGCCCGAGAGCGAGATGATGGGGGTGTCGCTACCGGCCAGTCCGAACGCCGCGCCGATGGCGGCGGGGACGGAAAAGCCCATCGTGCCCAGCCCACCGCTCGTGATGTGGCCGCGCGGGCGGACGTGCTTGAAGTGCTGCGCGGCCCACATCTGGTGCTGCCCTACATCCGTCACCAGCACGGCCTCGCCGCCGGTAAAGTCACGCAGCATCTCGATGACGCCCTGCGGGCGCAGCGCGCCGTCTTTCGCGTAGTCGAGCGGGCATTCCGCCTTCCACGCCGCGATCTGCGCCTGCCACGCCGCCGTGTCCTTCGGCTCGACATACGCATCGAGTTGCACGATCACGTCTTTCACGTTGCCGAGGATGGGGCATTCGACGGGCACGTTTTTGTGCAGACACGACGGGTCGATGTCGATGTGGATGACGCGGGCGTGCGGGGCCCACGCTTCGAGCTTGCCCGTCACGCGGTCGTCGAAGCGCGCGCCGACGGCGATGAGTAAGTCGGTCGTCTGCACGGCCTGGTTGGCGCACCATGTGCCGTGCATCCCCAGCATCCCGAGCGCGAGCGGATCGTCCTCGGGAAACGCGCCCAGCCCGTGCAGCGTCGTCGTGACGGGGATGCCGACGCGGCGCGCGAAGGCGGTGACGTCCGATGCAGCATCGGACGAGATCGTGCCGCCGCCGACGTACAGGAGCGGGCGCTTCGCCTCGGCGATCATCTCCGCTGCCACGGCGATGACCTCGGGATCGCCCGCGCCGACGGGTGAGTAGCCGCGCACCGCCGCCTCCTCCGGGTACGCAAACGGGGCTTTTGCCGCGAGTACGTCTTTGGGCAGATCCACCACCACCGGGCCGGGCCGCCCTGTCCGTGCGATGTGGTAGGCCGCCTTGATGGTCGTGGCGAGTTGCGTCACGTCGCGCACCTGGAACGAGTGCTTCGTGATCGAGCGCGTCACGCCGATGATGTCGGTCTCCTGGAAGGCGTCGTTGCCGATGAGGTGCGTGGGCACCTGCCCGGTGAAGACGACGAGCGGGATCGAATCGAGCAGCGCGTCGGCGATGCCGGTGACGCAGTTCGTCGCCCCCGGCCCGCTCGTCACGAGCACCGTTCCCACGTCGCCTGTGGCCTTGGCGTAGCCCTCGGCCATGTGCGTGCCGCCCTGCTCGTGGCGCACGAGCACGTGCTCGAACTGCGGTTGCAGCCGCGCCATCGCGTCGTAAATACCGATGACGGCTCCGCCGGGATAGCCGAAGACGAAGCGCACGCCCTCGGCATCGAGCGACTGAACGAGAATCTCGGCACCGGAGAGAACCGGCGCGTCAGCAGGCGGCGCGGGAGGCGCGTAGGTGGCGGTTGCTTCCATGGGCTTGGACAAGATTAGAGAATGGTCAATGGCGGAATCGCCCTCCTGAGCGCGCGAAGCGATTCGGAGGATCACGCGCTCAGGTGGCGGCGATGGGGGCGGGCGCGGCCTCTGGCAGCCGCAACACGGCGCCTTCCGAGGCGGAGGTGACGAAGTACGCGTAGCGGCCGAGGTAGCCCGACCGGATGCGCGGCGCGAACGCGGGCAGCGCGTCGAGCCGGCGCTGGATCTCGTCGTCCGGAACGTCGAGCGAGAGCGCGCCCGAGAGGATGTCGATGTGGATGGTTTCGCCTTCTGCGATGGCGGCGATGGGGCCGCCGCTCGCGGCTTCGGGCGAGACGTGGCCGATGGACAGGCCGCGCGTGCCGCCCGAAAAGCGCCCGTCGGTGATCATGGCGACGCTCGTGTCGAGCCCCTGCCCGGCCAGCGCGCTCGTCGGCGCGAGCATCTCCGGCATCCCCGGCCCACCTTTCGGCCCCTCGTAGCGAATCACCACCACGTCGCCCGGTACCACCTCGCCGTGCAAAATGCCCTCGACGGCCTCGTCCTGCGAGTGGTAGATGCGCGCCGGGCCGCTGAAGGTCAGCATCGACTCTTCGACGGCTCCGGTTTTCACGACGGCCCCGCCGGGCGCGATGTTGCCGTACAAAACCGACAATCCGCCCGTGGCGCGGAACGGGTTTTCGATGGGCCGAATCACGCGACCGTCGGCTTCTTTCGCCTGCTCCACCGTTTCGCGCAGCGTGCCCGCCGCCGTCGGGCGGGCGGTGTTGAGCAGCCCGGCGCGGTCGAGTTGTTTGAGGATGGTGGGAATGCCACCCGCAGCGTCCACGTCTTCCATATGGACGTTCTTCGTCGCCGGGGCGACCTTGCACAGGTACGGCGTGTTGCGCGAGATGACGTCCACGCGGGCGAGGTCGTAGTCTACCTCGGCCTCGCGGGCGGCGGCGAGCAGGTGCAGGATGGTGTTGGTCGACCCGCCCATCGCCATGTCGAGCGCGAAGGCGTCGTCGAAGGCTTTTTCCGTCACGATGTCGCGGGCGCGCAGACCGTCCTTGACGAGCCGCAGGATGGCGCGTCCAGCCTCCTGCGCCAGCGCCTCGCGGCGCGGGTCGACGGCGAGGATGGAGCCGTTTCCGGGCAGCGCCAGGCCGAGGGCTTCCATCAGACAGTTCATCGAGTTGGCCGTGAACAACCCCGCGCACGAGCCGCACGTGGGGCAGCCGTTCTGCTCGAGCGCCAGGAGGCGCGCGTCGTCAATCGCGCCCGTCGAATACTGCCCGACGCCCTCGAAGACCGAGATCAGGTCGATGGCCTCGCCCGTGCCGGGCATCTTTCCGGCCTTCATCGGCCCGCCCGAAACGAACACGACGGGCACGTTGGCGCGCAGCGCGCCCATCAGCATCCCCGGCACGATCTTGTCGCAGTTGGGGATGCACACCATGCCGTCGAGGCAGTGCGCGTTGACGACGGTTTCGACGGCGTCTGCGATGATTTCGCGGGACGGCAGCGAGTAGCGCATCCCGAGGTGCCCCATCGCGATGCCGTCGTCCACGCCGATGGTGTTGAACTCGAACGGCACGCCCCCCGCCTCGCGCACGGCGTCCTTGACGACCTTCCCGAAGGCCTGCAAATGCACGTGGCCGGGAATCAGGTCGATGTACGAGTTGCAGACGCCGATGAACGGGCGGTCGAAATCGCTCTCGGCTTTGATGGCCCCTGTGGCGCGCAGCAGGCTGCGGTGCGGGGCGCGTGTGTAGCCGCGCTTGACAGTGTCGCTGCGGTGCGCGGGGCGGCTGTTTTCGTCGGTGGGTCGGAGCATCGGGCGGGAGGTTGCGGTCAACCTCTCTGCCTCTCATGGATGCTACAGGTCGACCGGCTCGTTCAGGTAAGGACGAGAAGAAGAAGGACGATCACGAGCAGAATCGACGCCGCGAGGCGGATTCCGTCGGGCAACCCTGTACGCCCCCGGTCGCGCACGGCAGGTGCGGACGTGTCAGCAAAGAAGGGGCGGGAAGCGGTCATGCGCGGAGGGCGTGAATCCCTCAAACTCCCCATTGGCTGCGCTCGCGCGCAAGTCCACCCACTTTTCCCAAGCCACAACTGCAAAGCGCTTTCTATTAATTTTTAGAGGCCTCACACCGAAGTGACCTGCCCGAGTGAGGCGTTCCAACCCAGATACCTCTGATCTCACCTTCGACTTTTCTACACCTGTCCCGATCCTTCACGCTGTCTTCACCTACTCGGGCGCGTATTCTGCGTGCAGGAAGCCGAGGGCCTGCTCTACCATCGCCTTCGAGCCGATGTAGACGGGCGTCCGCTCGTGGAGCGAGCCCGGCGTTTTGTCGAGGATGCGCGTCTCGCCATCGGTGGCCATGCCGCCGGCCTGCTCGACGATCATCGCCATGGGGTTGGCCTCGTACATGAGGCGCAGTTTGCCCTTCGGCGAGCGGTTGTTGGCGGGGTAGATGTAGATGCCGCCCCGGATGAGGTTGCGGTGGAAATCCGACACGAACGAGCCGATATAACGGGCCGTGAGCGGTCGTTCGGTGGCTTTGTCTTCCTCCTGGCACCACTTGATGTACTGCTTCAGCCCGCGCGCCCAGGTGTTGTAGTTCCCCTCGTTGATCGAGTAGATGGAGCCGTTTTCGGGCGTGCGGATGTTGGGATGCGACAGCAGAAACTCGCCGATCGACGGTTCGAGCGTGAAGCCGTTGACGCCGTGGCCCGTCGTGTAGACGAGCATCGTGGAGGAGCCGTAGACGATGTAGCCCGCGCCCACCTGCTGCACGCCGGGCTGGAGGGCATGTTCGAGGGCCGGTGTGGGGCAGCTCTCGGGCAGGCGGTAGATGGAGAAGATCGTCCCGACGGACACGTTGACGTCGATGTTGGTCGAGCCGTCGAGCGGGTCGAGCAGCACGATGTAGCGCCCGCTGCCTTCGCTGTTGCCTGCTTTGAGCGGGATGGCCTCGGCGTGTTCTTCTGACCCGATGAGGCAGCACTCGCCGCCGCGCCGCAGCGCCCGCACGAACTCGGTGTGCGCCACCGCATCCATGACTTTCTGCGTCTCGCCCTGCACGTTGATCTCGCCCGTGTCGCCCAGGATGCTGCTGTCGCCCAGGACGTTGCCCAGCCCGGCCCGCCGCATCTCGCGGTTGACGATCTTGGCGGCCACGCTGATGTCGCGCAGCAGGCGCGAGAACGAGCCGGTGGATTCGGGGATGCTTTCCTGCTGCTCGATGATGAACTGTTCGAGCGTCACGAAACGGGCGCTGGAGGTGCGGACGGTGCCGTCGTGCTGGTTGATGGTCATGGGAAAAGGTGAGTCTCGAAAGACGGATGCTACGATCAAAATGGAAGCGCTTCCGATAGCCGGATGCCGTTCCTGTCAAGCTTTCACAGCCGGGCAGCGCGAAAGTTTACGCGCGGCGCGTTTCCGCAAGTGCCGTGCCGCGCAGAAACGCAGCCGTGTGCGGGGCGATGCCGGGCGCATCGGCGAGGTCGGCGCGCAGTTTCTGGAGGGCAGCGGCATCATCCACGTCGTACCACGGCGGCAGGATGGCGAGGTCTGCATCGGTGTCGGCGGCACGCGCCACCGTTTGTGCGAACACGTCGGCGTGGCTGTACGTCATGTTCTCGAACAGCGCCGGGAAAAAGCCGTGCATCCCGAGCAGGTAGTAGCCGCCGTCGTCGCTGGGACCGAGGACGAGGCTGTTTTTTGACTCGACGAGCGCGAATGCCTCCTCGACGAACGCGAGCGGCAAACTCGGATGGTCCGTCCCGATGACGACGGCGCGCTGGAAGCCCGCGAGAAACGTTTCGAGAAACGCCCGCTGCATCCGCGCGCCGAGGCCCTCCCCTTGCTGCGTGTGCATGGTGATCTGCGGCGGCACGAGATTCTCCGGCAACGTCGTTTCGCTCGGCCCGAGGTAGAGCCGCACGGGTACGCCGAGCGTGGCGTAGGCTTCGAGCGCATCGCGCAGCATCGCCGCGTACAACGCCGCCGCCTCGTCGGGCGACAAGCGGCGGGCACAGCCGTGTTTTTACGTTCCCCGCCTCGGGGATTTTGGCAAAGACGATGAGCGCGGCGTCAGGCACGGATACGGGTGTGAGCTATGGAAGCAAGATAGCGTGACGATCCGACGAGAGACCGCTATGGAGTGTCCTCAACCGCCTCACGCCAGTGGCAGCGTGAAGGCGAACGTCGTGCCCGCGCCGGGACGGCTCTCCACGTCGAGCGTGCCTCCGTGCAGTTGGACGATGCGCTGGGCGATGGCGAGGCCGAGGCCGGTACCGCCGTGCTCGGGCGCGCGGCTTTTTTCGACGCGGTAGAAGCGGTCGAAGATGCGCGGCAGGTCTTCCGCCGGGATGCCCACGCCGTCGTCCTCGACGCACAGGCGCACGGCGTCCCCATCCGGCTCTGTCCGCACGTGGACGTGGCCGCCCTCGGGCGTGTAGCGGATGGCGTTGTCGACGAGGTTGGTGACGGCGCGCTCGACGAGCGCCAGATCGCCCTGCACGCGCGCGAGGCGGGCCGACGGCTCGACGGCCAGCGTCACGCCTTTGCGCTGCGCCAGCGGCATCAGCCCGACGACGACATCCTGCACGAGTTCGGCCAGCGAGAACGCTTCGACGTTTGGCTCTACCTGCCGGGCGTCGAGGTGCGAGAGGGCGAAGAGGTCTTCGACCAGCCGACTCAGTTTTTCCGTGTTGCGGAGCAGCGTCTCGGTGTAGCGGTGCCGCTCGGCAGGCGCGAGCGTGTCGCCCTTGAGGAGGAGCGTTTCGAGGTAGCCCTGGATGGAAGCGAGCGGACTGCGGAGGTCGTGCGAGACGTTGGCGACGAGGTCGCGCCGGAGCTGGTCGTCGCGGCGGAGGCGGTCGAGCTGGGCCACGATGGTGTCGGCCATGTGGTTGAAGCCGACGGCCAGCGCCCCGATCTCGTCGTGCGAATCCACGGGCGCGCGCGTGGCGTGGTCGCCCTGCTCGAAGGCCGCCACGGCGTGCTGCACGCCGCGGAGGCGGCGGGTGAGGTAGAAAAAAACCAGCAGCCCCGCCACGAGCGTCACCCCGACGAGCAGCAACCCCGCCATCAGCCCGCTCCGCACGAGGTACGAACCCGCCACCATCGCCGACATCGACTGGTAGGCCGCGCCTTGCAGCACAACGTACAGGTAACACTCCACCCCGTCGGCCATGACGCGGACCGCCGAGAACGGCACCGACCGCGTGGGGTCGCTGGGCGGCGTGCCGTAGAGCGGCAGCGGCGCCCCGTCAAGGAAGGCGCGGATGGGGGCGAGTTCGACGCGCTGCGACGGATCTGCCGGGCCGGGGTAGGCGGCTTTGACATTCCCCTCGGGGCCGAGCAGGTACACTTCAAGGCGCGGGTTGAGGCCCACGACCTCCATCACCGCCGCCCGCAACTGCTCGTCGAGCGCGCCGCCGTCGGCGCGGCCGTCGAAGGTGGGCGCGAACCGTTCGGCCAGGCGCGCCGCCACGTGCCGCTGCAGCTTCTGCTCGACCTCGTCCTCGTACATCCGCACGGTGCGGATGCCGATCACCCCCTGCCCCACCGCCAGCATCACCACGAGCAGCAGAAAAATGAGGGACAACTTGAGGTAAAAGCTCATTAGCGCCTACTCCTTCAATGATTTAGTTGCTGACCAGATGCAAAATTGCCATGACATTGGACACGTTACGGCCCGTTGATAATTGGTCGTTAACGAGTTGAAGAATCAGCCATTCTCTCCTACCTCACTCTGTTCGGCGAAGCGGTATCCGACGCCCCACACGGTTTTGACGAAGCGCGGCTGGGCGGGGTCGTCTTCGATTTTGCCGCGCAGCCGGTTGATGTGCGAGTTGACGGTGTGGCTGTAGCCGCTGTACGAGTAGCCCCAGACGAGGTCGAGCAGTTCCTGCCGGCTGTACGCCCGCCCCGGATGCTGTGCAAACAACAGCAGCAACTCGTACTCCTTGTTGGTGAGGTCGAGCGGTGCCCCGCGCAGCGTCACGCGCCGCTTCTCGGTGTCGAGCACGAGGTCGCCGTAGGTCAACACGTCGTCCGGGAGCGCCCTCGCGCGCTGCGCTTCCACGTCCACGCGGCGCAGGATGGCCTTGACGCGCGCGAGCAGCTCGCGGATGGAAAACGGCTTGGTGAGGTAATCGTCCGCGCCGAGTTCGAGGCCGAGCACCCGGTCGAACTCGTCGGAGCGCGCCGTGAGCATGAGCACGGGAAGGTCTTTGCGTTCGTTGCGGAGGCGCTTGCAGACCTCCATGCCGTCGAGGCCGGGCAGCATCACGTCGAGCACGAGCAGGCGGTAATCCCCCCTGCGTGCCATCTCCAGCCCGCGCGTGCCACTCGACGCCGTCTCGACGGCGTAGCCGAGGTCGCGCAGGTGCAGATCAAGCAGGGCGACGAGGTCGGGGTCGTCCTCGACGACGAGGATGGTAGGCTGGCGGATTTCCACGGGCACAGGCGGCTGGGGTCGGAGCACAAGAACGGGATTCCTGCACGGTGCGCCATCACGGAGGGGTCACGGGATGGGGAATGGAAGATGCAGGCGGTTCCGGTCGTTCGAGTAGTGGTGCCAGGAGAACCCGGCCTTCCCCTTCATCCCCACTCGACCCTCGTTTTCACCCGAACCTCAGACACTCCGCCGCGCCGGGCGGGTTCGGAGGACTTCGATCTTCTCCCCTGCCGCCCGTTCCGCCATGCTCCGCTTGCTGCCGCAGACCGCTCCCCCGACGTCGCCCGACACGCTGCTCATCAACGATTCGCTGTCGTTCGCCGACCGGTTGCGCGCCGATACCAGCCTCGTCGAGCACGTCACGAATCCTGTGGAGACGGTGTCGGCGGTGTGGATGTATTTCTCCGAGCGCCTGCTCGACCCCGCCCTCTGGATCGGCTTCATCGGGCTGACGCTCCGCGTCATCGTCATCGTGGTGCTGGCCGCCTTCGTCGTCCGGCTGATCGACCGCGTGGCTACGTCGTACGGCAAGCGTTTCGAGCACCTGCCGGCGCTGCACCCGCGGCGGCAGCGCGTCAACACGGTCACCAACCTGATGACGTCGGTGAGCCGGTACATCGTGTGGCCGCTCGTGCTCATCGTCGTGCTCGGGCAACTTGGCGTGCAGGTGGGCGCGCTCATCGCCACGGCTGGCATCGCGGGCGTGGCGCTCGGCTTCGGGGCGCAGACGCTCGTGCGCGACGTCATCAGCGGCGTCTTCCTGCTGTTCGACGACACGCTCCACATCGGCGACCTCGTGCGCGTGGGGCAGGATGAGGGGGCCGTCGAGCACATCGGCATCCGGCTCATCAAGGTGCGGCGCTTCAACGGCGAGCTGCTGATGGTGCCCGCGGGCGAACTGCGGATCTTCGGCAACCGCTCCATCGGCTACGCGCGCGCCGTGGTGACGGTGGGGCTGAGTTACGAACAGCCCACGCGCCCCGTGCTCGACGTGATGCAGCGCGTGGCGGAGGCGTGGGCCGAGGAGCACCGCGACATCCTGCTCGAAGAAGCCCCGCAGGTGCAGGCCATCCTCGACCTGGCAGACTCTGCCGTGACGGCGCGCGTGGTGGTGCAGGTGATTCCGGGTGAGCAGTGGCAGGCCGAGCGCGACCTCCGGTTGCTCGTCAAGGAAGCCTTCGAGGCCGAGGGCATCGAGATCCCGTTCCCGCGCCGCACGCTCTACCTGCGCCAGGACGAGACGCCGCCGCCGTTCGCGCCGGGCACCCCCTCCAACTTCAGCGCCGACGACGGGCCGCTCGGTCCCTAGCGGAAACGGCGCGGCGCGGCGGCGCAGGCAGACGTACTTTTGCGCCTCCCACTCCGCCCTTCCATGCTGTACACGACCGCTTCCGACCTCGACTTCACGCTCGAAGACCTGCCGCGCCTGCCGCCGCCGCGCAAGGTGCTCATGACCACGCCCTCGCATTTCGAGGTCGCCTACGTCATCAACCCGCACATGGCGGGCAACGTGGGGACGGTCGATGCCGAGCAGGCGCGGGTGCAGTGGCAGGCGCTGCGCGAGACGTACGAAACACTGGGCTTCGACGTCGAGGTCGTCGAGGGCGGCGCAGACCTGCCGGACATGGTCTTCTGCGCCAACCAGACGCTCCCCTTCCTGCGGAAGGACGGCTCGAAAGCCGTGCTCCTCAGCCAGATGCACGCGCCGCAGCGCCGCGGCGAGGTGCCGTTCTACCGCGCCTTTTTCGAGCGCGAAGGCTACGCCGTCCACACCCTGCCCCCGGGCGTCGAGAAGGGTTTCGAAGGCATGGGCGACGCGCTGTGGCACGCCGGGCGACGGCTGTTGTGGGGCGGCTACGGCTTTCGCACGGGCCTCGAAGCCTACGAGGAAGCCGCGCGCCTGCTCGACGCGCCCATCTGCGTGCTGCGCCTCGACGACCCCGACTTCTACCACCTCGACACGTGCCTGAGTTTGCTGGATGAACACACGGCGCTCTACGTGCCGTCGGCGTTTCAGGAGGAGGGGCTGGGCCTGCTGCGCGCCCTCATCCCCACCCTCATTAGCGTGCCCGAAGACGAGGCGCGGACGCTGTTCGCCTGCAACGCCCACTGCCCCGACGGCGAGCACGTCGTCATCCAGCGCGGCTGCACGGAGACGAACGCCGCGCTGCGCGAGGCCGGCTTCACGCCCGTCGAGGTGGACACGGACGAGTTCCTGAAATCCGGTGGGTCGGTGTTCTGCATGAAACTGGCGCGCTGGTAAAGCTCGGAGGTGCGAGCTACGATGGGCCACCGCAGATTCCGCACCGCGCACCCTGTACCTTTTGCCTGTTCGTCGTTCGCATTTCGCCCTTCCCATGCGCTTCACCGTCGTCATTCCCGCGCTAAACGAGGCGGCGCGTGTGGGCGCAGCGATTGCGTCGGCGTTCGAGGCCGGGGCGGCGAGCGTCGTCGTGGCCGATGGCGGCTCGGTGGACAGCACGCGAGACGTGGCGCGGAAGGCGGGGGCCGAGGTCGTCGGCTCGGCTGCCGGGCGGGCGGTGCAGATGAACGCCGGGGCGCGGGCCGCGGGCGGCGATGTGCTCGTCTTCCTCCACGCCGACACGCGCCTGACCCCGGCAGCGGGCCGGGCGCTCAGACAGGCGTACGCGCAGGCGACCACGCACGCCACCGTTTTCCGGCTGCGCTTCGACACCGCCTCGCCGCTGCTGCGGTTTTACGAGTGGAGCACCCGCGTGCCGTACACGCGCATCGCCTTCGGCGACCGGGCACTGGGCGTGCGGCGCGACGTGTTCGAGGCCCTCGGCGGCTTTCCCGAGATTCCGGTGTTCGAGGATCTGGAGATGGTCCAGAAACTCAAAACGCATGGCGGCCTACGCTTTCTCTCCGAAGCCGTCGTCACGTCGGCGCGGCGGTTCGAGAAAAACGGCCCCTTCCGGCAGCAGTGGCTAAACCTCCGGCTGTGGGCGCGCTACCTCGCGGGCACGCCGCCCGCTGCCCTCGCCCGCGCCTATGGCTACGGCGACGAGCGCGGCGCGTAGATTTTTTTGCCCCCGGCGAGAAACTTTCGCCTTCCATTACTATCTATATAGTACGAACACCCTCGTACCTCGTACCCCAAAAGATGCGTAGACGCAAAGCCTCCCTCGTCGGCCTCGGCGAAACCGAACTCGAAGTGCTCCAGCACGTCTGGGTGCTCGGCGAGACGACCGTTGCCGACGTCCACACCCGCCTGCAGCAGCACCGAAGCGTGGCCTACACGACGGTGATGACGGTGATGAAAAACCTGGCCGAAAAGGGCTATCTCACCGCCCGCCGCGAGGGCACGCGCGACCATTACCGCGCCGCGCGCTCGCCCGAAACCGTGCGCGGCAGCGTCGCGCAGACGCTTTTGGACAAGGTCTTCGGCGGATCGCCCGTGCAACTCGTGCAAGCGCTCGTGCAGCAGGAATCGCTGAGCGCCGATGACCTCACCGCGCTGCGCCACCTCATCGACACGCTGGACGCGGAGGATGGCCATGACACCTGACCTCTCCCTCGACGCGCTCGCCCACCTCGGCGTGTGGAGCGTAGACGCGCTGTGGCTGCCGCTCGCGCTGTGGACACTCTTCGCGCTCACGCTCTACCTGGTCGATGCGCGCCTCGCGCTGCGGCGTCCGCTCGTGCGGCAGCGACTGCTCGTAGCCGCGCTCGTCGCGTTGCCCTTCGGCATTGCCCTGCGCGCCACGCACCCGACCGACGCGCCGCGCCCCGTGGCCCCGCTGCTGGGCTATCTCCAACTCGGCGAGATCACCGTCACGGCAGACGAAGCCTTCGTCACGCCCGATGCGCCCGCCTTTTTGCCCACCGCCGCGCCGCTTTCCGCGCCGCCCGCCGCGCCCGTCGTGCTCGGATTGCTGACGCTGTTGCTGCTCGGGGGTGCCGTGGTGGGATTCGGGCTGCTGGCGTTTCGGCACGTCCAGCTCTACAGATGGCTGCGCGCGCTCCCGCATGTGGCACTGCCGGATGAAGCAGCGCGAGCGCAGGTCGTCGCGGCGTCGATGGGTGTGCCGCGCCTGCGCGTCCGTCACGTCGATGCGGGTGTATCGCCGTTCACGTACGGCTGGCTGCGGCCCGTAGTGGTGCTGCCGGTCGCGCTGGGCAGGGACACGCCCGCCTGGAAGCTGGCGCTGGCGCACGAAGTCGCGCACGTCCGCAACCGCGACGCGCTGTGGCACGGGCTGGCACGTGTGGCGACGGCGTGCGTGCCGTGGCACCCGCTCGCGCACAAACTGGGCGCGCAGGCCGCGCTGCGCCGCGAGCAGGCCGCCGATGCCTTCGTCCTCGGGCGCTTTCCCACCGAGCGCCGCCCGTACGCCCACCTCCTGCTGCGCTTCGGCGCGCTGCCCGCGCCCGTCGCCGCTCTTTCCGCTTCCGTTCATCACCTCAACCCCCGCGTACACGCCATGAAACACATACTCGACCTCCGCTCGAAGGGCCTCGTGCCCGCGCTGCTGCTGCTGTTCAGCCTCGCCTTCACCCTGTCGCTCCAGGCGCAGGACGCGCCGCCGCCTCCCCCCCACCGCCCGCGCCCGATGTGTTCGTTGTCGTCGAGCAGCAGCCCGTGCTCATCGGTGGACTGGAAGCGATCCAGGCCGATCTCAACTACCCTGAGATCGCCAAACGGGCGGGTGTGCAGGGGCGCGTGATCGTGCAGTTCGTGGTCAACGAGGCCGGGGAGGTGGAAGACGCTCTCATCGTGCGCGGCGTCGGTGCGGGGCTGGACGAAGAAGCCCTCCGCGCCGTGCGGGCGGCGAAGTTCGAGGTTGGAAAGCAGCGCGGCAAAGCTGTAAAAGTGCAGATGACGCTGCCCATCACCTTCCGCCTCCCCGACGCGCCGCCCCCTCCGCCGCCCGCCCCGGGCGACGCCCCCGCTCCTCCGCCACCCGCCCCTCCGGCTCCCGGCGGCGAGGTGTTCGTCGTCGTCGAGCAGATGCCTGAACTCATCGGCGGGTTGCCCGCGCTGGCGCAGCAGGTGCGTTATCCACAACTGGCGAAAGACGCGGGCATCGAAGGGCGCGTGATCGTGCAGTTCGTCGTGGCGAAAGACGGCTCGGTGCAAAACGCGCAGGTCGTGCGCGGCATCGGAGCCGGGGCCGACGAAGAAGCCCTCCGTGTGGTGCGCGCGGCGAAATTCCGCCCCGGCGTGCAGCGCGGCGTGGCCGTCAACACGAAGATGACGCTGCCCATCACGTTTAAGCTGGGTGTGGAGCAAGAAGTCACGGGCGATGCCAACGGCCTCCGCCTGCTGGACGTGCAGCGCAACGGGCAGACGGTTACGGGCAGGGTGGTCGATGGCCGGACGGGCCAGCCGCTGCCCGCCGCGAACGTCGTCGTGGCAGGCACGCAGATCGGCGCGGCGACAGATCGCGACGGGGGCTTCGTGCTGAAAAACGTGGGCGATATCGAAGCGAGCCTGCGCGTGTCGTTCGTCGGCTTCGAAACCGTCACCGTGCCCGTCGAAGGCGCGCGCGCGCTCAAGGCCACCAGCGTGGTCGAGGGCTACACGCTCGAACCCGGCTCGCCCAACCCGTTCAGCCAAGACCAGGAAGTTGCCTTCACCGTGCCGACGGCAGGCGTGGCCCTCCTCGAAGTCTACAACGCCATCGGGCAGCGCGTGGCGGTGCTGTTCAACGGCGAGGCCGCCGCCGGGCAGCGCTACCGCACCGTCTTCAGCGGCGCCGACCGCGAGGCGGGCGTGTACTTCTACCGCCTCACGCACAACGGCAAGACGATGACGCAGAGCGGCACCCTCGCCCGCTGATCCGCCCCTTCACGTGCCGTCAAACGAAAAACCTCCGGGACTCTCGCAAGTCCCGGAGGTTTTTACGTGCCAGGCGAGAGCACGCACTCACCGCACCGTGTAGCGCAGTCCGGCGTAGACGTGGCGCGTGGCGGCGGGGAAGAACGTACCCGGCGAGGTGCCGTACAGCAGCACCTTCTGGTCGAGGACGTTGTTGACATCCACCGATAACCGCAGCGACCCGCGTGGCACGGCGAGCGTGTACGAGACGCTGGCATCAACGAGCGTGTACGGATCGACGACGAACTCGGCATCGTCGGAGCCGCTGTTGTCCACGTGGATGGTGCCGGTGTGGTGCGCGCCCAGCCGCGCGCCCCAGCCCCGGCGCTCGTAGCGCAGCGCGGCGTTGGCCGTGCGCGACGGGAAGCCCGCGATGGGGTTGCCGCTGCGGTCGAGGCGCGCCACCGCACCGTTTTCGTCGGACTCGAACTCGGTGAAGCGCACGAACCGATCCTGGCTGAGGGTGAGGTTGCCTTCGAGGTCGAGGCCGCGCGCGAGGCGGACGGCTCCGTCGAGTTCGAGGCCCACGTGGCGCGTTCTTTCGGCGTTGCCGGTGCGCGGCACGCCGTACTGATCCAATCCGCCGGAGGGCACGATCTCGTCGTCGAAAAAGAGGCCGTAGGCCGTCGCGTTCAGGCGGGCACGCCGCATTTCGAGCGCACCGCCGAGCTCGACGCTCGTGCCGCGCTCGGGGCGCACGAGCGGCGCGCCGGTGTCGAGCGTACCGTCGGGCCGCCGCTCGAACTGCGGCTCCGCGCCCGCGCCCGCCTCGTCGGCGTCATAGAGGTCTTTGTGGCGCGGCTCGCGCTGCCCGTACGCCACGCTGGCGTAGAACCGCACGGGTTGCTCGGGAAACAGCGTCGCCCCCAGGCGCGGGTTGACGAACACGAACGGCGTCGTGAAGGCATGGCCGAAAAAGCGCTCGTCGAAAAAGCGGTACTGCTGGTAGCTCGTCTGGAGATCTGCCTGCACGGCGAGCGCGGGGACAGGCCGAAACAGCAGGCTTCCGTAGCCCGCCACCACGGTTTTCTGGCCCCGGTACTGGTACACGCGCGCGTCCGCCTCGCTGCCGACGACCTCCTCGGGCAGCATCGCCGCCTCCTGCACGCGCCCCCAGTGCAGCGACGTGCTGCGGCGCACCTCGCCGCCGAGCGTCAGCCGCGTCGTGCCGCGCTCGTACGTCGCGCGTGGCAGGTAGCCCAGGTGCCACATGCTCACGTACGCCCGGAACTGCGCCGTCGGGTCGTCGAGGACCTCGTACAGAGGCAACGCCCGCTCGTCGTCGGAAAGCCCCGCGAAGCCAGCGGGCAGGCGCAGGTAATTCGCGCTGCGCCACGAGGCGTCGAAGTCGAAATACCCTGCGCCACGGATGGCGTAGGCGGTCTGGTAGAGCGTCCACGCCGGGCCGATCTGCAGTTCGTGCAGCACTTCGAGGTGCGGCTGGTGGAACGATTCCACGTCGCGGGTAGAGGCGGCGTAGTTGGCCTTGCGGAGCGATTCGACGTCGTTGTCGGCCTTGGCGATGCCGTAGTAGGCGAGCGCATCGCGCTGCGGGCCGCCGTACGCCTGGATGGTCAGCCGGGAGCGCTCACCGTAGCGCGTCACGCCCGCGAAGAAGCGGGTGAACTCCGCCCACGACCAGTCGCGGTAGCCGTCGGACTCCGTCCGGCTGACGCGCCCGAAGGCGCTCCACCCGCCTCCGAGCAAGCCCGTGCTCGCCTCCGCCGCGAGGCGGCGCGTGCCGTACGCGCCGTAGCCACCCTCCGCCATCGCATACGCCGTCGGCGTGTACGGATCGGCGACGATGTTGAGCGCGCCCGCGATGGCCGCCGAGCCGTACGCCGCCGTCCCCGCGCCGCGCTGGATCTGGATATCGCGCACCGCCCCCTGCAAATCGAAGAAGTTGATCCAGTAGACGCTCAGGTCTTCGGGTTCGTTTTGCGGGATGCCATTGATGGAAACCGCCACACGGCGCTCGTCGAAGCCGCGCAGTCGCAGGTACGTGTAGCCGACGCCGTTGCCGTTTTCGGAGTAGTAAGTGACCGACGGCTTGGTGCTCAGGAGGACGGGCAGATCCTTCACCGCAGGCAGCCGGGCCAGTTCGAGCGCCGTGACGTTGGTGGCCGTCACCGGGGCCAGCCCGACGGGCGCGCGCCCCGCCGCCACCACCACCTCGTCGCCGGGGAGGGCCAGCAGCGGCAGCATCACGTCGAGCGTCTGCGTCTGGCCTGCTGCCAGCGTCACCGTGCGCTCGTGCGCCTCACGACCGACGAACGAGAAACGGGCGCGGTACGTCCCGGCCCGCTGCGTGCGGAGCGTGTAGCGACCCTCGGCGTCCGCCGCCGTGCCCGCCTGCTGCGCCCGCGAAGCTGGGTCGAGCAGGACGACGGTGGCCCCGGGCAGGCCGGTGGCGTCATCGCCGACGATGCGGCCCGTGAGCGTTTGTGCGGCGAGCGGTTGAACGAGGGCAAAGACGAAGGCAAGGGCAGCAAAACAGCGCATGACCGGACGGGAGTGTGGGACGAAAAACGTCACCTGCCGGGGTGCTTGCTGCGCGCGACCCGTGCCATCAGCAGCAGGTCGCCCGCCTGATTCCCTTCGCCGGCGTTATCCGGATCAGGTTCTAAGGGTGTGTTCTCAGCCCGGCGTATTCGCAACGGGCACCCCCACAGGCATATGTCCCGCAAAAGTAGCACAGGCGCGAAACGCAGCACGGGGTTGCGCCTATTCTTCACCGAACCCGGCACCTGCCAGCGCGCTACGCCTCTCGTTCTCCACCCCGCCCAGTCTATGCGTCTGCTTTTTCTGCTCCTGTTCGTCAGCGCTTGTTCGGCCCCTGAAGCGGGCCGCGACGCCGCGCGTGACACGCCCGAACGTGAGCAGGTGCTTTCCCTGCTCGCCCAGGCCGACACGTCCACCTTCCGGCACGCCTACGACCGCCTCGCCGATTTCACGTACTCGCGCTACGAGCGCACGACGCACGCGGTCGGCGGGACGCCCGGCGAGGCGCAGACCCGCATCGCGCGCGTCGCAGATGGAGCCGTGCAGACGCTGGGCGACACGGGCGCCCCGGCAGGGAGCGGCCTCCAGCGCGCCTTCGCGCCACCTCCCGCCGACGCCCGTGACCTGTCGCGTTACGTTCTCCCTTCCGACCCCGCCTACCTCCAGCCGCGTCACTACGACGCCTACGACTACCGACTCCTGCCCGACACCCTGCTGGGAAACCTGCCCGTGCAGGTAGTCGAGATCACCGCGCGCCCCGATGCCGACCCCGCGCCCTCGGTGCGCCAGGTGCGCTACTATCTCCACCGCGACACGCACGCCGTGCTGGCCGCGCGCCTCTACCGCCGCGATGACGCGCTGGGCTTCTCGGAGGCGAGCACGTTCTTCCTCCGCATCCGCCCTCTCGGCGAAACCTACGTGCCGGACGTGGGGCGCTTTTCGACGACCTCGGTCTTTCCCCTTCGGGCACCGCGCCGCTTCGAGCGCGCCCTCGCCTACTACGCCTTCACGCTCCGCTGAACTATTTCAGCGCCGCCTGCACGTCGGGATGATCGACGAGCGGTTTCAGCACCTCGTCGGCCTGGAGCGTGCGAAGGTCGAGCGCGCCGAGGGTGATGCCGCGCACGACGACGGACGCCGCCGCGGCGGTCTCGCCCTGCTGCATGAAGACGCGCGCGAGTTGGAGGTAGGCGCTGGGCAGATTGGTGTCCTGCTGAAGCGCGATGCGTGCGAACGCCTCGGCACGGTCGAGCAGGCCCATCTCGGCGGCGTTCCACGCCATGCGGACGTGCAGCGCGGCATCGGTGAGGGCCTGCCCGGAGACGGCGTCGAGCGCGGCGAGGGCCTCGTCGCGCCGGCCGCTCAGGCGCGCGGATTCGCAGACGAGTAGCAACGCCTCGGGGTCCTGGCTGCTGGCGAGTGCGACGGCGCGGCGGGCGTCGAGGAGCGCTTCGGCGGGGCGGCCCATCCCGAGGAGCACATGCGCCCGCAGCTTGCGCCCGGCCACACTCGACGGCTCCATCTTCAGCACGCGGTCCACCCGCGCTTTGGCTTCGAGCAGGCTCCCGCCGCTGCGCCACGCCAGTTCGGCGCGGTGCAACTCCCGGCTGACCTCGCTCGCCCCCGCATCCTGTCCACTCGCCGGGACAGACGTGCACAGGCACCCCAGCAGCGCGAGCACGCAGGGCATCCAGAAACGCTGTATGTTGATCATCGGCACCTGTCCGTCCATGCTCCCGCTCTTTTTCCCAAAGATCGTTCCGTGCCGACCTCCACGCAATCCGACGCCCCGCCGTGGCTGGCGGACCTCGCTCCACGCCTGACCACGCACACGCTCGGGCGCACCGTGGTGTACCTGCCCCGCACCGCCTCCACCAACGCCGCTGCGCACGATGCCGCGCGGACGCACGCGTACGATGGCACGCTCGTCCTCACCGACGACCAGCACGCCGGGCGCGGGCGCATGGGCCGTACGTGGCAGGCGATGCCCGAGGCCAACCTGACGTTCTCGCTGCTCGTGCATCCGCACGGCCCGATGCCCGACTGGCCCCTCATCGGCTTCGCCGCCGCCGTCGCCATCGCCCGCGCGCTCGAAACGCACGCGCCCGACAGCGTCGTCCACGTCAAGTGGCCCAACGACGTCCTCCTCGATGGCCGAAAGGCGAGCGGGCTGCTGCTGGAAACCGTTCACCTCCGAGACGCGCCCTCGGCGCTCGTCGTCGGCATCGGCATCAACGTCAACCAGGACGTTTTCCCCGACGAGATCGCCGAAAAAGCCACCTCGCTGACGCTCGCCACCGGCACCCGGCACGACCGCGCCGCCGTACTGGCCGACGTGCTGAATCACTTCGAGCCGCTGATGGCGCTCTGCGCGGGCGAGGGGCGGCGCGTGCTATTGCACCTCTACAGCGCCCGGCTCGCGGGCCTCGGCGGGCCGGTCGTCTTCCACGAATCCTCCACGTCGCAGCCTATCGAGGGCCGACTGGTGGGGCTGACGGATACGGGCGCGCTCCAACTCGACACCGCTGACGGCCTCCGCGCCTTTCGCGTGGGCGACCTCACCACCCACGCCTCGTGATGCTCGCGCTCGACCTCGGCAACAGTGCCCTCAAAGCCGCGCTTTTCGACGGCGACGCGGTGACGGCAGCGCGCTTCCCGTGGGCCGACGACTGGCATTCTGCGCTGGCCGAATGGCTCGACGCGCGCCCCGCGCCCTCTGCTACCGGCCTCGCCTCTGTGGTACCACACCGCACCGCTGCCGTCGAGCAGATACTCGAAACGCGGGGATGGCCGGGGCCCACTCACCTGCACGCGCACCTGCCGCTGCCGCTCCGCATCGGCTACGCCACGCCCGAGACGCTCGGTGCCGACCGCCTCGCCGCGGCGCTGGCGGCCTACACGCGATACGGCCGCACGCGCCCCGTCGTGGTGCTCGACGCGGGCACGGCGCTGACGTACGAGGTCGTCGACGCGGGCGGCACGTACCTCGGCGGCGCCATCGCCCCCGGTGCCGCGCTGCTCGTGCGCAGCCTCGCCGAGCACACCGCCCAGCTTCCGGCTGTACCGTTCGAAGCGCCCGCCTCTCCCATCGGCGACTCCACGCGGGCGGCGCTGCAATCCGGCCTCGTGTATGGGTTCCTCGACGGCATCGACGGGATGCTGACACGGCTGGAACGCGCGCTCGGCCAGCCGCCCTTCGTCGTCGCCACCGGCGGGTGGGGTGCGTTCGCCGCGCGCCACATCGCTCGCATCGACGCCGTGCGCCCGCTGCTCGTGCTCGAAGGCATCCGCGACGCCGTGGCGTGGCAGGCCACCCGCGCCTAACGCGCCGCTTCGCGCAGCAGGGTCTCGATCCGCGCGATCACCATTTCAATGGCGACCCGGTTGTGCCCACCACGTGGGAGGATCACGTCTGCCAGGCGCTTCGACGGCTCGACGAACTCCAGGTGCATCGGGCGGACGGTGCGCTCGTACTGGTCGAGCACGGCGTGGATGGACCGGCCCCGCTCCTCAAGGTCACGCCGGATGCGCCGCATCAGCCGCACATCGTCGTCGGCATCGACGAACAGCTTGATGTCCATCTTCTCGACGAGCGCCGGTTCGGCCAGCACCAGAATGCCCTCGACGATGACCACCGGACGCGGCGAGACGTGAATCGTGGCCGTCTCGCGGCTGTGCGTGACGAAGTTGTAGACGGGCTTGTCCACGCTCTCGCCTTCGAGGAGCCGGTCGAGGTGGGCACGCAGCAGCGGCGTTTCGAGCGTGTCCGGGTGGTCGAAGTTGTAGGCGGCACGCACCTCGTGCGGCAGGTGCGACAGGTCGCGGTAGTACGAGTCGTGGTCGAGCATCGCGATGTGCTCGGGCCCGAACCGCTCGATGATGCGGCGCAGCACGGTGGATTTGCCCGAGCCCGAGCCGCCCGCGATACCGATGACGACGGGATGCACGCTCAGCCCCGCCGCACGTACGTCACAAGCGTCGTGCGCGTCACGTCGTCGTGCTCGGTCGATTCTTCTTCCAGCTTGTAGCCGTCGGGGGCGCGCCATTCGTCGAGCGCCTGCACCGAGTCTGCGCCGTCGCGCACGAGGTAGTTGACGAGTTGCCCGCGCAGCGGCTTGATGCCGTGCGAGACGACCTTGCGCTCATCCCCCTGCTCGCGCACAAACTGCACCTTTATCATCTCCGCGTAGGTGTGCTCGTCGTCCCACGCATCCTGGTGGGCAGCAGGCAGCAGGTTCCAGACGCACGTGCCTTTGACCTCCCGGTTGATGACGGGCGAGAGGATGGGCCGCCAGTAGCGGCTCACCTTGCCGATCTCGGGCAGCACGGCATCCATCTTCAGCCGGTAGAGCGGGATCAGATCGTCGGGCCGCAGCAACCCGAACAGGCCAGAGAAGATGACCGCGTGTTCGAGCAAACGCCGCTGCGCGCCCGTGGGCAAGCCGGGGAAGTCCATCGCGCCGTACATGACGCCCGGACTGTAACGATCCAGCGCGGCCATCAGCGGCGCGCCGAAAAGGGCCGTGTTCGCGTCGATGGCTTGCTGGAGCACGTCGCCCTTGACGCCGAAAAAGGCTTCGAGGTCGTCTCCGCTTTCCATGTGCTCCTGGAGCGCGCGCATCAGTTTTTTGCGCTCCGGGTTGAGTTCGCGGAAGAAGTTGAATGTGCCCGACGCGCGCAAGTCGAACATGTCGGGAGCCAGCGGATTGCCGCCGGGCTGCTTGCCCTCGGCAGGGGGCATCAGAATGGTGAAGTCGGGCATGGAGGCGGTGCCGGTCAGAGCGACGGCGAGGTGCGGGAGCGTCCCTGCCGCACTTCCCCGATGAGGGCGTCGATCTCGGCGCGGATGCGGGCAGCCTCCTCCTGCGCGTTCTCAACAACGGCGGCCCCCGTCGATCGCGCTCCACCCGTGCCACGCGGCTGCCGAGCGACCTGCTCGACCAGCACTCCGAGGTGCTCGGCGGCCCGCTCCAACTGGTAGATAAGACGTCGACGAATCTTACGGCCTTCCTCGGGTGCCACGAGCAGACCAGCAGCAAAACCCGCTGCTCCCCCCAGGAGCACTCCGAAAGTGCCTGCGCGAACGACCGTGGAGAGCGAAAACACTTTCATGAGGGAAGGGCTGGGGTTCGGAAGAGTAAAGCAAGATAGGAAACGCCCGCATCGCGGGGGCAGTTTCGCTGTGCGGCGTGGTAAAAGATGCCTCCGCTGCAACGGCGTGATGCCGCCCCCACAGCATGTGAGAGCGGCATCACCTATCTGAACGCCAAAGGCTTCACAAAAAGAGCCTAGCGTGCTTTCTTCTTGTGACGGTTCTTCCGAAGCCGCTTCTTGCGCTTGTGCGTGGCAATCTTATGACGCTTCCGTTTCCGTCCGCAGGGCATGATAGAGTGGAGTCTGGTATTCGCTGTGACAATCGTGCAGGACGGCAATATACGGCTTCGCCCGCGCCGGGTTCTCCGCGCAGCCGAACTCGATTCTGAGGCTTACGTTAAGAATGCCCCCGTTGCACCGTCCTGAGCCGCCTCGCTGCGCCATGCTTTCGCCTCTGCTCACGCCCTTCCCCCACCGTGCTGCCGGGCCCAAAGACGCGCCGCCCGTCGTACTGCTCCACGGGATGCTGGGCGACGTCGACAACTGGGATGCCACCGTGCCCGCGCTGGCTGCCGCAGGCTACCACGTCCTCGTGCCGCTGCTGCCCGTCTACACCGCTTCCCACACACACACGAGCGTCAAGGGACTGACGGAGTACGTGCTCCGGTTTCTGGATGCGTATTGCCCCCAGCCATGCGTACTCATGGGCAACTCGCTGGGTGGGCACGTGGCCGTCTGCGTGGCTGCGCGGCGTCCCGCCTCGGTGCGCGCGCTCGTGCTCTGCGGAGCGTCGGGGCTGGGCGAGGTTTCCATCGGCACC
Organism: Rhodothermales bacterium; assembly: GCA_963829705.1. Lineage (GTDB taxonomy): Bacteria > Bacteroidota > Rhodothermia > Rhodothermales > BA12 > CAWHJN01. The sequence continues at coordinate 1,423,051 of CAWHJN010000005.1, read as the reverse complement.
ACCACGCCGCGCCGCTTCTCCCGCGCCTTCGTGCGCGACCGGACGGCCTTCACGTTCCACGACCCCGCGCACGCCACCGACTCTCTCGTGACCCGGATGATGGCACTGCTGGCCGACCGCGCCTCGCTCACGCGGCTCATCGCGATGGCCCGCTCGGCGCGCGACACGCACATCGGGCAGCTGCTGACCACGCTCCAGATGCCCACGCTCCTCGTCTGGGGTGCCCAGGACCGGCTGACGCCGCTCGACGTGGCACACCGGTTCCACGCACTCATTCCCAACAGCACCCTGCAAATCGTAGATGCGTGCGGGCACGCGCCCATGATCGAGCAGCCCGAGCGGTTCAACGCGATCGCGCGCTCCTTCTTGCAAGGGATTGCCTTCCGGCGAGTGTATGCCGCGCAACACAACGTGTCCGCCATGATGTACAGGGAGGAAGCATAAATGGCCTAAATAACTGTTTTTAAAGCCCATACAAACCAGATCCGATCAACTGGCACGCACCTTGAATCTGCTTTTCGCCGTAGCCCCACCTCCTGAGGGTTGCCGCTGTGCAGCGAAACGCACACGCCGGGCAGATGCGAAGGGTGAGCGCGTCTGCCCGGCTCTTTTTTTACCCTTTCGCTCGCCCCGCCAGTGCGGTTATCGTTAGCACGCTATGCCGCGTCTCTTCCTCCTCCTCTCGCTACTGCTGAGTGCCGGGTGTACCCCGCGCCTGGCTCCGCTGTACCGCGACTTCGCCACCGCATCGGAAGGCACGTCCAGCGAGCGGGCTGCGCGGGCGCTGGAAGCGGCAGGCTGGACACTCGCTCCCTCACCCGCCAACGGTACGCTCGCCACCGAGCCACGCCGGATGAGCGACTGGGGGTTATACCAGGCGTACCTGTCGGTCGAGGTGCTGCCGCTGGGAGGGCCGTACGTCCGGGTACTTTTTCATCCATACCGGCGGTACATCACCGGCGGGCGCGGCAAGATTTCCTATCTCCCCTCAGCCATGCGGCGGAAGACGCTGCCGCCGCTCATCGAGGCGCTCGAAGCCGAAGGGTTCGACGTGGTCCTCAGCGGCGAACGCGCCGACCGGGCCACGCGCCGAGGAACCGGCAGTAGGTGACGCAGTATGTAAATGTCCGCTCAGGCGGTGTTCTTTCACAACATTGGGGATGTAAAGGCTTCGACGGGTGACGTATGTCACAGGTGGCGCGCCGAGCTTCCTGGTATGCTCGTAAATCTCGTCAGGATCTTGTAACTGCGAACGATTACTCGTACGCGATGGCGGCGTAAAGCCCCATCTGTCTCCGGTAGGGCTCGTCCATTGGACCTACTCATGAGGCACCGACTTTAGATGGACTGGTCGTAGCGGCTCCGGCTGAGCCCGCGCGACGAGAACCAACCAGCCTGTGCTCTCGACTGGCCACCGCCGGTCAGCTTACGTCGAGAGCGAGACTTTAATGGACCGGCTACGCGCGTAGAGGCTTGTGAGCCTGCTCATTCGGACCCGGGTTCGACTCCCGGCATCTCCACATTCAAGAGGCGCTAAGACTGGTTTTTACATGGTCTTAGCGCCTTTTTATTTGACAGGGGTACGGATTCCTCGCTCGGGCGCCCATGCTCAGGAGGGTCTACGGTCTGCACCTGTGTGTTTGCGAGACCTCCATGGCTTCGCGCTCTTCGACCGCAGTGCCAGCGCCTTGCCGGGCTGCTTGGAGCAGCAGACGCCTGATCTCACTGAGCCAAAACGGCCAGCATAGCGTCCATCAAAGATCTTTGACCAAGTGCTCTTGCGGCGCTCCTTTCGAAAGGAGCAACCGGTCGTACGCCAAAACACCCTCAACGAGCTGCGCTGTGCGCCGAAGCGCGTCACGACCACCATCTGCTTGCCCACCGTCCATCATGCTCGCACCGATGACAGCCGACGCCTTCCCCCTTGTCCGTGGAGGACTGCCAGCGTGGACGCGCACAGGTCGTCGTTGACAAACGCGCAGACGGCTGGCGATCCCTCTGCCAGCCGGGGCGTCAGGCGAGCGCGAGCCTCGGTGTAGATGATTTCATGGCCGTGCGCGGCGCGGGCCGCTTCGAAATACGACCGGTCGAAGACATGGGTACTGAAGGTGAGGTGCATGTCCCGGTCAGTTGTGATGGACGACGTGCCACGTCCCGCGCTGCACGCGGTCATGCTCGCGGCTCTGGGCTGCGTACGTTCCTTCGATGGTATCGCCTACCCGCGTGCCCTCGAACGTGGTCTCGAGGAGACACCCGCACGCGGGGTCGTGGTAGGAGGCCAGGCTGCCGGAGACCCGGTCTCCGCCCACCCGTACGAACCGGATGGTCAGCACGGCCGCCGCTGCGGGGGATGCCACCGGGCGGGGGACGGGTGCGACGTCGGGCGAATAAAACGACGCCTGTCCCCCGACGTATTGCATCACGACCTCCCCGACGGCTGCATTCCGGTTCCCCGCCTCTGCGGTGAGGGCGAAGTAGATGGACCCGCTGCGGACGGCGTCGTTGCTGCGGTAGGACCCCTGCCATATACCGGCCAGGGCCTGCGACGCGCCCTCCACCGGCACAGTAGGATGCACGATTGCACACCCGCCGAGCAGTGTGGGGATGAGGGCGGCCACGGCCATGCGGAAGCGTAGAGGCCGCATCATAGGGCCTCCTCGGTATCGCGCACACCGGATGCGGTAACCTTCCCGGCACCATGAACGCCGGGCAGCGACACGGCCAGCACCGCATAGTGCGCCCCCTGCGTCAGCCGTTCCGCCACGCGCAGACTGCTCCGCCGCGAGAGCCCCACAACCACGATGTCTGCCTGCGCGTCGACTGCGTACCGGTGGATTTCCTCGACCACCTCGCCCTCCGCGTACGCCAGCACCACGCCGGACAGGTCGGCCCCGTGGCGGTGCAGGAACCGCCTCAGCGCACGCAACCGCAGCTCGCTCATCGGGGCCTCTTCTGATCCCACCGGCTCGTCACCCAGGTAGTCGGGCGTGACAGGCAGCGCGGGCAGCACGTGAAGGGCGAGGAGTTGCCCTTCGCTGGCGACAGCGAGGCGGCTGGCCCACTGCAGTGCAGCGACCGAGGTTGTGGACAGGTCGAGCGTCGCAAGCACACGCGGGTGCTCGGCCAGCATTCGCACGTGCTCCGGCACCACGAACACCGGGCAGGCACTGCGGCGCAAGATCTGCTCGGTGACACTGCCCAGCTGCCCCTGGGCCCCTCGCCAGCCCGTCGTGCCCATCACGATGAGACCGGCGTGCTCGGCGGCAGCGGATGCCAGCACGGTGTCCACCACCCCGCTCTCCACGTCGAGGCGGGTGCGCAGGGCGTCGCCGCGCCGCGCCAAGCGGTGGGCCAGGGCGTCGAGCTTCGCCTGCGCGTGAGCCTCAATGCCGCAGTGCAGCGCGTCCAACTCGGGCACGTCCCAGTAGTACCAGTCGTACGGAAACGAGAAGACATGGTCGAGCACTACTTCGGCATCGAAGAAATCGGTGAGGCGCACGGCGTAGGCTGCGGCCTGCTCCGAGACGGGCGAAAAGTCCGTCGGGACGAGGAGGGTCTGTGGTAGATTCATCGTACGTGCGAGCGAGATCAGAACACGGGAAGCGGCCTGGTTCGGATGCGTAGGTCGCCCGTGGCGTCCTCAATGTCCTCCACGAGGGCCACACGCGCCAGCGCCAACGCCTCGTCCGTTTTGACGGTGAGTACGGGGCAGGGGGCCATGCGCACGACGGCTTCGGCGACGCTGCCCATCACCAGGTGATCGATGCCGCGCATCCCCCGCGTACCCAGCACAACGAGGGCACTCTCGCGCCGCTGCGCTTCGTCGACGATGCTCTTCACCGCGAGGCCGTGAGCGACCACCATCGAACCCAGCCGCACTCCGTCGCGGGCGTGTTCATCGCCCCACGCGCGCAGCGTGTCCAGCAGCCGCTCGTCGAGGCCGGGGTCGAGGTCACGCGTGGCGCGGAGCACGTATCCTTCGCCCACAGGGCGGAACAGATCCTCGTTCACATGGACGAGGTCGAGCCGCGCATTGAAGGCGCGGGCCAGCCGGGCGGCGTGTCGAAGGGCCGCACGCGAGGCGTCGGAAAAGTCGATGGCGACGAGGAGGGCACCCCCTTCGAGCGGCGGAGGCGCGGACTCGTCGTGCGCGCAGCGCACCGTCAGCACCGGGCAGGGAGCCAGTTGCACAACCTCGCGCGCCGTGCTGCCCAGCAGCAGCCGCGAAAACCCACGCCGCCCATGTGTGCCCATCACGATGAGGTCGACGTCGTGGTCGACGGCCTGCCGGAGAATGGCCAGCGCGGGCACCGGGTCGTATAGCACGCTGACGTGGGCCGCGCAGGGAAACTCGGCGGCCTGCGCCTCCAGGCTCCTGCGGACGGTGTCGAGGTGCTCGCTCGTGTCGAAGAACGTGCCGACGTACAAGAGGTGTGCCCCGTGGCTGTGCGCGGCACACGCATGCGCACAGCTGCGGGCGGTGCTGGCACACGCCGACAAGTCGGTGGGAAAGAGGAGGGTGCGGTAGAGCGACATGGCGGTAGAAGGGTTAGTGCGGTAAGAGGGTTAGTGAGGCAGCGCGTCCTCTTCTCGCTGCGCCGCCGCGGATTCGTCGGCGGGCACGGGCAGCAGGCTCTTGCCAAAGGGTTTGACGACGAAGACAGGACAGGAGGCCTGCTGCACGACCTTCTCGGCGACGCTGCCCAGGAAAAACCGGCGCACGCCGGTACGTCCGTGCGTGCTCATCACGATGAGTCCGGCCCCGGTCTCGGTCGCCACGCCGAGCAGGCCCACAGCGGCGTGCCCTGCCCCCGCGTGAAGCCGAACGGAGAGGCCGTCGAGGTCAGCTTCTTCGGACAGGTCGTACAGCGCCACGCGGGCCTGCTCCACTTGGTTGGCAGTGGGGTAGGCCCAGTTCACCACGCCCTCCGTCACGGCCGACAGCATCACGGGCTCGACGAAGTGGACGAGGTCGAGGGCAGCGCGGTGGACGCGGGCCAGCGCCGCCGCGTGGGCGAGCGCCAGGCGCGAGGCGATGGAGAAATCCACTGGGACGAGGATGCGTTCGGCCCGTGTACCGGCGTGTTCGCCCATGGGACGCACCGTGAGCACGGGGCGCTCCGCGCGCCGGACGACGGCCTCGGCAACGCTGCCGAGCAGCAGGTGGTCGAGACCTGTCCGACCGTGAGTGGCCATCACGATCAGGTCGGCATCGATGAGCACGGCGTAGTCGAGAATCCCCTGGGTGAGCGAGGCGCTTTCGACGGTCGCCTGGACGAGGTCCACCCCGGCCGACTCGGCTTCGAGCGTCAGCAGGCGGTTTCGGGCGAAGGCGAGAGCCGCCGTTCCCGGTGTCGACGACTCTAAGACGGTGAGCACGTGGAGCGCGGCACCGTAGTGGCCTGCATAGTACACGGCCTGCGAGAACACCCGCTCTGCCCACGCCGATCCGTCGGTGGGAAAGAGGAGGGTGCGCAGGCGGAGGGAGTCGTGGCTCTGGTTCATAGCAGGCAACGCAAGGGGTAGCGGGCAGCGGGACATACGCTCGGCGTTCCGCTACCGTAGTTCGATGATCTGCTTCATTCTGTCTCGGCAGGCGCCTCCAGAGGCCTCAGACAGCCCGCCTCTTCGTCTATGTAGATGGCCTCCGGGTGGCTGATGAGGTGATTGAGGCCGCTGACTTTCACGTCCAGCAGGTCGTCTTGGAGATCATACGTGAGGCCCTGGAGCGGTAGCCATCCGGTCTGTTGCTGCACGCCGTTCTCGACCGACAGTACGTGGGTCTCAGCGTAGCCGAGGCGCCCTATTGCGTGCCTGGCACACGAGAAGGCGCCGCGGTAGGCGTTCCGCTCGGTACGGGTAAGGGTGCAGATCGCCATGGCGGTAGGGGCTGGGCGTGAGCAGTACGCTCCCTCGGGCTTCAGCCGCAGTCAGATCATGGGACAGACGACGGTCACATGCAAAGTGCGTCCTGCCCTACCAGACAGTCGCCAGCAAGCGACGCCACGCGATGTAGAGCGGAACCGGAGCGTGGTGTAGGGGCGCACCCCACACGGCCCTTTCCGGCACCGCATGGCAGGTGGATGCATTCGGCCTGAAAGCGCAGCTTACGGTAGCGAATCCGGCCATGGGCCTCGAACGACAGCTCGACTCCCATGCGTCGGTTCCTTCGGGAAGCTTCGCTTTCAGGCCACGTACTCGTCGCCGAACGATCGTTCGGCAGAGTGACCTGATAGCGGATGTCGTGGAGCCGCTTGGCTTCGGGTAATCCTGCTTCTCCCTCGGCTTTGTAACGCCGCGCCCACTTGCGCAGCGTGGGTGAGCCGGGCATTGCCGGTTTCTAAGAGAGGGGTTACCCAGCGCAGGCGGGCATGGAGGACGCGTTGAGAGTCTTCCATGGCGGGTAGAGGTTGGTCGAGTGCCCGTGTAGGTCAGCACAACCATCTCCGCGACCTTAACAGATCGGGCATAGCGCCTTGGGTGGATTCCAGTGCGAAAATCAGGCGATCGTCCGTGTGAGAAAAAATTTCTACACGAGTCTGCCCCACCTGCTATCGACGAGAGGCCTGCGCCACCCGGCTCAGTGCCCTCTCCAGCGCCGCGTCGTGCCCGTAGCGGTCGCCCCGGAAATGGATCGTGCCCTGTTCGTCTACCCACGCGGTCCAGTACAATATGTAGACGGGAATAGGCGCATCGATGTCGATGCGCGTCTCCTTCCAACGGGCAATGGTCGTTTCTAGCCGCTCCCGCGTCCATGTCGTGTCGCGCCGAAGCGCGAACAGAGCCAGCTCAAGTGGCTTCTCCAGGCGGATGCAGCCGTGGCTGAAGGCGCAGTCTGCCCGCTCGAAAAGTTGCGGCTGGTTTGTGTCATGCAACCCGACGCTGTAGCGATTGGGGAAGTCGAATTTCAGCCGCCCGAGCGGATTGGTAGGGCCAGGATCCTGGCGAAGCTGGCCGCCCGGCAATCGGTGCATGTGCTGCCGCGTCAGATAGCCTGGATCGCGCGCCAGCCGAGGCAGGATCTCGTTGCGCGCGATGCTCGCGGGCACGTTCCAGTACGGAGCCAGCACAACGCCCTCGACGGATGCGTGGAAAAGTGGTGTTTGCGTGCGCGGCGTCCCCACGATGACGTTCATTCCCATGACCTCGCGTCCGTGCTCGAACACCTGCAGACGCCCCCCTGCAATGTTGACGACGACGCACTGCGGATCGGGTGGACGCGGCAACCAGCGCCAACGATCCATGCTCAGCTCGATCTGCCGGATACGCGCCTCGACAGGCACGTTGAGCGCCGCCACCGTGCGAGCCCCGACAATTCCATCGGGCTCCAGTCCATGCCGTCGCTGGAACGCCCGCACCGCCGCATCAAGCGAGTCGTCGAACAGATCTGCGTCGACATCCAGCGTCAGCAACGGTCCATCCGTGACGGACAATCGGGCCCGCAGCCGCTCGACAGCCGAATTCCGGTCGCCATGTTCCAGCGTCTCGTCCAGGTGTAGCACGGCCCACCCCCCCGCCTGTTGCAACTGGCGATAGTCCTCTAACGCCCTCCTGAGCGCTATGTAGCTCGCGTAAGGCGGCCGTAATCGCCCCAGCGACTGCCCCATCTCGCCACGATCCAACGAGGCCACGACAAGCCCCGGCAGATCGTCGCTTGCGTGCGTCTCCACCCAGCCCGGGTGGAGAGTCGTAGCTGGCACACGGCCTCGGGTGAGGTGTGCGACATAGCGAAACAGCGCTCCCGTTAGGTCCAACTCCACGTCGGCGGCTTGTGCGGGTGTAGCCTGTGGTAGCTCACTCAGCCGGACGGCAAACTGCTCCGCTTCATAGACATCGGATGAAAGGCCTTCCTGATCCGCGTCGAGTAGCACGCGGATGAACGATTCCGCCTGCCCGTGCCCCTCTGGGCTGCTCGTCCAGATGGGCGCGAAGTGGCGCGCCTGGTAAAAAGTCATGAGCCCGCCCGGCAACTCCGCGGCGCGCCTTTCGAGGCGTTCCTGCACATCGCTGGCACGCTGTGCTACGACCACCTCTACTCGTCCCACAACAACCAGCAGGACGACCAGAGACCGAATCAAGTAGGAGCGTGCCACACTCATAATCTGATGAGACTCCGCAATAGGAATGTCCATTGCCAAGTTCAACACATATCCCGCACTACATGACATGCCATCGACGTGATGAGGTGTGCATAGATTGCTGCTTGAACCGTGGTGGATCCCCCTACGCTACTTCGCACGATGGTGGACGATGAGCTTGTAGACCTCCGGGACGACGAAAATAGGGGCGGCTACCAGCGCGATTAGCTTCCACTCGTCCCACCCCAGCGGCACCGTCTGCAAAGCCGTCTGGAGGAACGGCACGTAGATGGCCGCCACCTGTAGCACAATGATGCCCGCCACGGCCACCAGTAGCCACGGATTCGAGAAAAAGCCGATCGTCCGCAGGGGGGCATGCAGGGAGCGGAAGTTGAAAACGTTGACTTTCTCCATGACGACGAGTCCGGTAAAGGCCGCCGTCTGCGCCCGTGCAAACGACTCTGCGCCACCCTGCCAGAGGTGGTAGTTGAAGAGGAAAAGCGTCGCCAGTGCGAGATAGGTACCGATCGCTCCTGTAATCATCCACGAGCGGTATCCGAGGAGCGGTGCCTTCGGATCGTGCGGTGGGCGTCGCATCGTACCCGGCTCGACCGGCTCCAGACTCAGGGCGACGGCACTAAGGCTGTCGGTGACGAGGTTCATCCAGAGAATCTGGACAGGCAAAAGCACAAGGGGGCCTCCCAGCAGTATGCCTCCAAAGATCGCGAGCACCTCGCCCGTGTTCGAACTGAGCAGGTAGCGCACAAACTTCTGGATGTTCTCGTACTGCCGCCGCCCCTCTTCAAGCCCCCCAATGATCGAGGCAAAGTTGTCGTCGGCGAGCACCATGTCGGACGCTCCTCGTGCGACATCGGTGCCCCGCAACCCCATTGCGATGCCGATGTCGGCTTTTTTGAGTGCCGGGGCATCGTTCACCCCATCGCCGGTCATCCCGACTACCTCTCCGCTCCCCTGCAGGCACGACACGATCCGCAGCTTGTGCTCGGGTGTTGTGCGAGCAAAGAGTACGCGGCCTCTCAACGCCTCACTGAGGGCCTGTTCGTCCATCTCCGTCAGGTCCGTTCCTGTCAGCGCCCGGTCCACGTCGAGGCCCGTTTGCTGCGCGATGGCAAGCGCTGTCTCGGGCGCGTCGCCCGTGATCATGACGACGCGAATACCGGCCGCACGCGCCAGCCGAATGGCGTCCGGCACCTCTGGACGTGGAGGGTCTATGATGCCCGCGATGCCCAGCAACGTCAATTGCTGTTCGACGTTGTTCGCGTTGTCGGGTGCTTGTAAACCCAGGGTGCGGCGGGCCAGCGCAAGCGTTCGCTGCCCTGAAGCGGCGAGGCGGCGGTACGCTTGCTCGGCTGCCTGCCGATGCGCCTCCGTCAACGGACACACCTCGTTTCCGACTAAAACGAAGGTGCAGCGCGACAGGATGATCTCCGGCGCGCCCTTGACGTGCGCCACCAGTTCCTCTCCCGCTCGCTCCACAACCGTCATGCGCTTTCGCTCGGAGGTAAAGGCGAACTCGGCGACCGTCTCCCGCGCTTCCGCCGAGAGCCAGGCCTTGTAGGCGGCGACGACGAGCGCGGCCTCAGTGGGATCGCCCACGGCGTGCCAGCCCGTTTCGTCCCGGTTTACTTCGGCGTGGTTGCACAGCAGTGCTGTCTCCAACAGCGCCATCAAGTCAGGTCGCGCTCGGTAGTCGAGGCGCTGCCCGTCCTGCTCGAAGTGCCCTTCCGGATCGTAACCTACGCCGGTCAGGGTAACCTCAATACCTGGCAGCCAGAGGTGCTGCACCGTCATCTCGTTCTGTGTGAGCGTGCCCGTTTTGTCGGTGCAGATGACCGTGGCGGCCCCAATGGCTTCAGCCGCTGGAAGCCTCCGAAGCAGCACGTTGCGCCTCACCATTGCCCGGATGCCGAGGGCGAGGGTGATGGTCACCACCGCCGGCAGCCCTTCAGGCACGACGGCTACGGCAAGTGCGATGGCGGTCATGAACATCTCCAGCCACCCTTTTCCCGTCAGCCAACCCGCGAGGGCGATGAGAGCAGAAACCGCGACAGCCAGCAGGCCGAGCTGTCGTCCGAGCACGACGAGTTTTTTCTGCAGGGGCGTTTTTTCCTCTTCGAGCTCGCCCGTCAGGTGGGCGATGCGGCCAAACTCGGTCTGCATGCCGATGGCCGTCACGAGCCCCTGAGCGCGGCCGTTGGTGACGGTAGTGCCCATCCACGCCATTGAGTGGCGCTCGGCCAGCGGAGCCTCGTGCGGCACTGGCTCGGCCATCTTGGCGACCGGCACCGACTCGCCCGTCAGCGTGGACTCGTCTACCTCCAGCTCAATCTCGTTCAGCACCCGCACGTCCGCTGGCACCTGATCGCCCACTTCCAGCAACACAAGATCACCGAACACAAGATGGCGTGCGTCGATTTCCTGCGCATGCCCATCCCGGCGGACGCGCGCGTGGGGCGCTAGCATCTGTCGCAGCGCCTCAATGGCTTGCTCGGCTTTCCACTCCTGCACAAACCCCAGCACGCCGTTTAGCACGACGATGGCGAGGATGGTGAAGGCATCGACAAGAGCCCCGACCAAGAACGAGATTGCCGCGGCAGCCATCAGGACCACGACGAGCACCTCGGTGAACTGCCGCCCGAGCACCCGATACCACGGGACAGGGGGCACCGCTTCGATCGCGTTCGGGCCGCAGGCTGCCAGGCGGCGCTCCGCCTCATCTGTGGAAAGTCCCTGCTCCGGGTCCGCGCGGAGAGCCTGCACCACGTCGTTCGCAGTGCGGGCATGCCAAGGTAGAGTCTCCCTGGGCGCCGCCGGGGCCTCGGGTGCGCCCAGGCTCGGCAAAACGGCTGTATGCACGGCGCTGGCCTTCATATCAGGCTCTCCAGCTCCTTGTAGCGATTTGAAACGGCCGCGACAAGCATCTCACGCACCTGAGCCTGCTCTGGCACCCGGTGGCGGATCTTGCGCAACTGACGCGCCAATTCCTCGTCGTGGATAACCTCGCGCATCCACCGCTCGAAGTCACCGCGTTCGAGGTGAAACAGCAACACCTCCGTCGGCACCGCCGCCAGGGCCTCTCGGAACTCCCACAGACTCGCGGCCGCCTGGGACCCGCGCGAGGTGCCGCTGGCGTGGAAATAGAAGCGTTTGTGCTCCGGCAGCGGAGTACGAAGGTATTTGTGGAGATGGCGTACGTGCGGGATGACACGCCTTCCTGCGCGGAACCTGATGAGGCCCGATCCTACGTCTGCCCTCTCGCCCGTACAGAGACACGCTTCACCGAGCGAGAGCGTAGCCAGCTGCCCGGCATCGAAGCTGCTGTAGCATTCCCCCAGCCGCTCCTTCAGGCATCGGATCTCTTCCGGCAGCGACATCCGCGTCAGAAACCAGTGGTCTACTGCTTGGAGGATTTCGGCGTTCACAAGGCTAGGCCTGTAGCTGACGACGCCGACGCCGCCTTCGCGCATGGTTTTCAGCAGCAGATCCGTGAGCGCGCCCCCTTCAGGTGGGCAGAAGGCGTGTGCTTCGTCGAGAAGAAACCAGTGCGGGCGCCCTCGATGAGCACGCAGGCTGCTCAGGCTGTACAGCAACTCTTGCACATACGTCCTCTGCTCCACCAGCTCGTAGGCTGACAGGTCGGCGATAATGCTCACGCTCGTGTATTCGCTCAGCGTAACGACATCGGCGACGGGAGGCAGCCGCGTCTGCGCGCCCCCCAGAACGAGCGTGTGCGGAAATGCACGCAGCCCAGAATAATCCCCCTCCGGGTCGATGAGGCAGACCTGGTAGCCGTGCTGAAGCAACTCCTCCGCCAGCAAACCCGCCAGATGCGATTTCCCGCTCGCGCTACCGCCCACGAGCGCAATGTTATCGCTTAGAAGCGTGAATGGGCTGAGGTAGACGGGCGAGTTGTCGGGGCGCTGCCCGATGCATATCCGACGTTCCTGCCGCATCTTCGGCGTCGGCACGTTCCCCTCTCGGAGCCCCTCGATGAAACCACGGACGCCTATTCCATTCCCGTCGGGCAGTACCACGTCTGCCAGGGCTTTTATCTCTGGCTCTGCATTCGCGACAGCCACCGCGTACTCGGCCACTTCAAAGAGACTGCGGTCGTTCTCGGCGTCCCCGATGACGGCGACGCTGCGGAGCGAGTACCCCAGTTCCTCCAGAGCGATGCGCAGTCCGGAGCCCTTTGTCGCACCAGGGGGGATGACCATCACCGCCCCTTTGTTGTATTCCACCGTCGCGCTGCCGCCTGTGTCCCGCAGTACCTGAGACACCGCTGCGTCGTGCGGCACCCACGTAGCGGCGATGGCCAGCCCATGCTCCATGGGGATGTCGAGTTCTTCCAGACGGCGCACCACCTCAGGAGCTAACCGCCCGAAAGGCAGCACGACAGAGTCGTTGCGGGTGTAGTAGACCGCAGCTCCGTCTTCTGCTACAATAGCCTCGAAGACCTCGGCGAAGGGACCATCCGCCGCAAACGTTTCCAGCCGGCGACCGGTGACGAGCAACAGGGCAAGCCCGGACTTCTTGGCCTCGCGCAGCGCCTCCCACACGGCGGGGGAAACCTCCCCATCGGTGGCGAGCGTGCCGTCGAGGTCGCAGGCCAGAATCTTGAGATACATCGGTTGCCTCCATCGAGTCTCGCGGCGCGCAGAAATGGCCCCACGTTCAAGGAGCAAGCTACAGGCGCGCAGGGGCCTGGTCGAGCGGAGAGCGTAGCGCTGGACTGAGCGGAACCGGTGGCCGCGCCCGTAGGGATTTTCCTTACCTCACGTTCGTGCCTGACGCGCGCCCTGATGACACGGCGCGTCTTTTCAGAGAACGAGCACAGCCGCGCCTTCGAGGTGCCCGGCGTGGAGGGCGGCCAGTTCCTCCTTCGCTGCACCGAAGGTAGGCGCCCGTCACCGTCGAGATCGGCAACTCCGACACTGGCCACAAACGCTTCTCTGCCGCGTCAGGCTTGCCACCGACCGAATCGTCCGCTCGCCCCAAAGCAGCGCGTACGGAGAGGAGGAACGGTCGCTCAGGTGGATCCCACCCGACACCCCCCCCCTTGTCGACCGACTTCAGCGCCTCGACGACGAGCGACGCTAACGGGCGCGAACAGCAGTGCTGCGTCGAGCACCTGTAGAGGCGATGCCCCGACCGCCACGCCGCAGCCGAGGCCCGCAACTAGAGCCCCCATGACAGAGCAACAGGGCGCAACAGTTCATCGGGGCTCCACTTCAGGTGGGAGTTGGCACGTACTGCCAGCCAGATCAGCGCACCTCGATGACCTCTTTTGTGCCATCCTTGCGGACCACTTCGAAGCTGGTCAACAGGCCCTCCTCCGTCTCATCGACGTAGACGTGCTCTGGATGCAGTATCAGGTGGTCCATGTTCTCAACGAGGATCTCAAGCAGGTCGCTCTTGTGGTCGTAGCTGATACCGATGAGCGGCAGCCACGACGTTTCCAGCTGCGCACCATCCTCAGGCGACAAGACTTGCACCTCGGCATAGTCGGTCCGGTGCGTGCGGGCGAGCGTCTTGGAGAACGCGTCGAAATACGTGCCCCACTGTGCGCGGTCGATCTTTTTGATGCTCATGGTTTCGTCTGGGTTAAGGGAAGGATGCGCTGACAGCGTACGCGGTCTTTCACGAACGCCCCTCAGCAATCTCCTGCGTCGTCTTAGCGGGCAAAACCGCATTGCGACGTAGGGAAAACACAAGCGGTGCGAGCACGCGCTACTACACCGTTTCAGCCCGCTCCTTGATCTCGAGGAGCATCTTCCGCTCTATGATGAAGTGGGCAGGCTCGAACACGATCAGGCCAAAGGGGGCCATCGGCACGTCCGCCCAGGACGAATGGCCGCTGCCGCGTGTCCGGACGATCAGCCGGGTCGTCTGCGCGTCGATGGGTTGCAAGTCGAAAGCCCCCCAGTCCTCCAGCACGATTACCCGTTCGGGCTCCAGGAGCGACCCCTTCCACCCGAAGCGCTGGTCGAGCCCCAACCATCCGCCGGGTGTGGCGAAGATGGGGTCGCCGGAGGCGCCCCCTGCCATTCGGGATGTACGCGGTCAGCGTTGTGGATCCCGAGCCCGAAGAGGTTCTCCAGCCAGGCGTAGCTGTAGAACTCCGCGCGACCCTGTCCGAGTTGGGCGAGCCAGGGCCAGACGCGCGCTGCCGGGGCGTGGAGGGTGGTCGCATGCTGGGTAGCATAGGTCACCGGTTCCTGAAGCGACTCGTCGCCCGGCAGCACGGCGCGCAACTCGGCCTCCGACGTCCCCAGCGGAGATGCAAGGGGCGAAGGAGAATCCCGAGGGCCAGATATTTGGTCTGCTCCAGCACTGTCAGGAGATCGCTCGCTGTACGCATTGTCGTGGGTGCGCTGACACGCACTGCCGATAGCGGGCCGGTCTGCTGCAACAGGCGCGCGGTCCAGGTACGGGGTGTACATCGCAGAACAGGCGACCGCCACGCCGGGACCGTTCGGAGTAAAACGGTCCCGGCCCGCCCCGGACATCAGATGATTTCTACCTTGCGAGGCTTGGTTTCCTCCGTCTTCGGGATGCGAATCCGCAGCACACCGTTGTGGAACTCGGCCTTCACCTCGTCGACCTTCGCCGTCTTCGGCAGCGGAATGGAGCGGAAGAAGTGGCCGTAGGTGCGCTCCATGCGGAGATAGTTTTCCTTGTCCTCCTTCTTCTCTTCCTTGCGGTCACCGCTCACCGCCAACCTGCCGTCCTCGATGTCCACGTTGACCTGTTCCTTCTCGATGCCCGGCAGGTCCAACTTGACGACGAACTCGTGTTCCGTCTCCGTCAAGTCCATGCGCGGCGACCAGACGGCCGAGAACGCCTCACCGTCACCTTCCTCGCCCATTCCGGGGAAGAAGTCGCCGAAGAGACGGTCGAGTTCATGGCGCAGCGAGCCCATGGGTCGGAAGGGGCGATAATGGGTTAAGGTTGCCATGACAATCCACCTCCTGGGTTTGATTTGGGACATGCAGACTGCGATGCCTGATGCATCTCACGAACAAGTAATCCCTCCGGATACCTGTTCGCTCACAGTCGGCGCTTGACGTAGATGCAGTCACAGGTCTGCTCGCCCTGTGGAGAATTTCCTTACGCCCCGAATCGTGACGCTCGGCGTGCGAAGGCCGAGGCAGGCGGCTATCTTCGCTGCCAGACGAGTAGCCTTCGCGCACTGCCGAGCGGGCCAGAGCGGGGGGTGCGAACCGACCCTTCTCAGCCGTGCGCTACCCCCTTTCCGATGGCAACGTGCTCACGCTCCACATTGACGGAGGCGCGGCGTTTGAGGCAGCTTATGCGGCCATCGCACGTGCACAGTCGCGTGTGTGGCTAGAGATGTACATCTTCGAGCCGGACGAAGTTGGTCACCTCGCCCTGGAGGCCCTCGCCGCGGCGGCGCGGCGTGGATGCGATGTGATCCTGCTGTTCGATCGCTGGGGGTCCCCCCGATTCAACCTACGCTACGCGCGCCCGCTCCTAGACGCTGGTGGCCGCGTGGCTGTTTATAACCCCGTGTTGCCCTGGCGCAAGCTCGGGCGCAAGCTCGCCCCCCTGCTCCACCGCGACCACCGGAAAATCCTGATCGCGGACGATGTCGGGTTCTGCGGCGGACGCAACGTCAGCCGCGAGTACGGCGGCCAGAGGCCAGAGCGCTTCTACGATCTGACCCTCCAGGTAGAGGGGCCGGTAGTGCAGGACCTGGCAGATGCCTTGCTCGGCTCGTTGCGCATGGCGAGGGGCACAGCACCTGCCCTGCCTCCGCGTCACGCGCTGTGCCCGAACGGCGTCCCGGCGCAGGTGCTGGTGCTGAACCGGCGGCGGAACGAGCGAGACCTCGACCTGGCCCTGCACGACGCCCTGCACAGCGCGGTGCGACAGGTCTTCCTCATGACCCCTTATTTCATCCCGCCGCTGTGGTTCAGAGAGGCGCTCGTGCAGGCGGCCCAACGAGGAGTGGACGTGCGCCTCTTCACGGCAGGCCGGTCCGACGTACCTCTTGCCCACCTCGCGGGGCGTCATCTCTATTGCGAGATGCTCGGGGCAGGCGTGCGGATTTACGAGATGCGCGACCCGACGCTCCACGCCAAATGCATCACCATCGACAGCCACACCAGCATCGTAGGCTCGTACAACGTGGACGCATACGGCGGCAAGCACAACCTGGAGGTCGGCATCGCTTCAACGGATGCACGCTTAGCTGAACTGCTGGAACGGGAATTCTACGAAAACGCCGGTCGGGCCGAAGAGGTAACCCTGGAAGTGTGGCACCATCAGACGAGGTGGCAGCGGCTGGTGAGCAGAGCGCTCTACCACCTCCTCAGCCTGTAGCCGCTTCCCCGCCCTACACCCAGATGCCAGGCTGGACGCGTTCGGCCACGCTGGATGCGTCGTCTCTCGATTCATGATCCGTGAGGTCGATCGCGCGGGCAACCGGGACGCCACCCTTGCCAACGAGCGGCTTCTCCCACTTCCGTTCGAGGAGCACCCTCGTCGACTTGAGTCCGAAGATCACGCAGACGGCATCGGTGAGCGTAGCGTACCACGCAGCACTTTCTCGCGTGCCTTGGAGTGAAACAGCAGTTGCTTGTGTGCCCTGACGAACCCCTTCGTGGTTTTGATAAACGTCCGCGCGGCGGGCCGCCAGAGGCAACCCGCCGCGCGTCCGAAGTACGCACGAGTACTCATGCGTAGATTGCTGGCTGGATCTTGGTCTCGTTCTTCACGCTGGTCACGCCCGGCGCAGCCCAGGCGGCATCTGCTGCCTCCTGCTGCTCCATCGAGGTGCGAACGTGCCCACCGAGCGTCACTTCGGTGCCTTTCACGTCCACGGTGATGTGCCCTGCGTCCTCGGCGGCGACGCGTTCGAGCGCCTTACGGATCTTGGTCTTGATCTCACCGATAACCACGTTCGGCTTGACGGTGAGCAGGTTGTAGACGCCCTTGACGCCCGTCAGGTGACGGATGGCGTTCACGGCACTGGTGCGCTGGTAGTGCCACGGCACCTCGCCTGTCAGCGTCACCCACCCGTCTTCCACCTTCACTTTGATCTTCTCCTCCGGCAGGTAGGTGTGCCAGCGCAGCGTGTCGAGCACCACCTTGGCAATGTCGGCGTCCGTCCGGAGGTTGGAACCTGGCAGGCGCACATCGATCTCTTCGGCGACTGCGCGCACCCCTTTCACACGGGCGGCGGCGCGTTCGGCGGCGAATTTTTCAGCGAAGCTCGGGACGTACCCGCTGAGAGTGACGATCCCGCCGTCGACGCTCACTCCGATGTTGGCCGCATCGAGGCTGGGCTCCCAGTTGAGTTCGTCCATCACGTCCTGCTGAAGCTCAGTTGCGGTTTTGTAGTTTTCCATGATGCCCTCCATGATGAGTTTGTGTGGGACTTTCGCCGTGCAGCCTTTCCGAGCACCGCAATCGAGCGACGGGTGCCGTGCACCCTTCTACACGCCAAGCTATCCCCCTGCTCGGCTCCGTGTGGAGAGCAGATTTCTGCTCGTCCGGTACGCCAGAGTCTGAGCCCGATGTGGGGGATTTCCGCACCCGGCACCCAAGCGTTGTGCCACCTCGAAATCAGCGTCGGCTACGGAAGACGCGGTTGCCGAGGCTCATCTGCTCGAGCGTTTCCTGTCGATCCCCCACGCCGACGACTGCCTCGCAATCGCACCACTGGTGCACCTGGCCCGCCCCATGGTCGGCCGGCTCGTTGACGCCTACAAAAGCGCCTCCGATCTCCAGCACGAACAGCATCTTCTGGGGATTGCAACGGCCGGTTGTCCCCTGGACACCTTCTGTGACTGCGGAGCCGCTGACTCAGGCGAGGCCGCTTTCGTTTACGGCGTAGTTCGCGCTTCGAGTGCGGCGACCCGGTGGATCACGTCGAGCATGCTGTCGGGCAGGAGCGAGATAGAGTCAATGCCCACCTTGACGAGGAAGTCTGCAAAGTCAGGGTGGTCGCTCGGCCCCTGGCCGCAGATGCCCACCGGCCGATCCTTGCGGTGCGCCTTCTCGATCAACTCCTGGATGACGCGCAGCACCGCTTCGTTGCGCTCGTCGAAGAGATAGGCCAACCGTTCCGAGTCGCGGTCCACCCCGAGCATGAGCTGTGTAAGATCGTTCGAGCCAATGGAGAAGCCGTCGAACTGCTCAGCAAACTCCTCCGCGAGCGTTACGTTGGCGGGAATCTCCGCCATGACGTACACCTCCAGGTCATTTTCGCCGCGTCGCAGGCCGTTCTCGGCCATGACCGCGAGCACGCGCTTCGCCTCGTCGACGGTACGGCAGAAGGGGATCATCACAACGACGTTCGTGAAGCCTATCGTCTCACGGACGCGCTGCAGAGCGCGGCATTCGAGCGCGAAGCCCGCGGCGTAGTATTCGCTGTAGTAGCGCGACGCCCCGCGCCAGCCGAGCATCGGATTCTCCTCGTGCGGCTCGAAGCCTGCGCCGCCGAGCAAGTGAGCGTACTCGTTTGTCTTGAAGTCGCTCGTGCGGACAATCACCCGGTCCGGGTACCGAGACGCCGCGATCGTGGCGATCCCTTCGGCAAGTTTGTTCACGAAGTAGTCAGCCTTGCTTTCGTAGCCCCGCGCGAGCACCTCGATCTGCTCGCGGATTTCCGGGTCCTCGACGGCATCGAAGTGGACGAGCGCCATCGGGTGGACTTTGATCACTTGGCTGATGAGGTATTCCATACGGGCCAGCCCCACCCCCTTCGCAGGCAGCCGCCACCACCGCATCGCCGCCGCAGGAGAGGCGATGTTGATCATGATCTTCGTGCGCGTCTCAGGCACGTCCTTGAGATCCAGTTCCTGCACCTCGAAGTCGAGGAGGCCGTCGTAGACGATTCCGTTCTCGCCCTCCGCGCAGGAGAGCGTCACGGATTGCCCGCGCTGGAGTACTTCCGTCGCGTTGCCGGTGCCCACGATGGCCGGTACACCCAGTTCGCGGCTGATGATGGCAGCGTGAGAGGTGCGCCCCCCGTGGTCGGTGACGATGCCGGCAGCCCGTTTCATGATGGGTACCCAGTCCGGATCGGTTGCCTCTGTGACGAGCACGGCCCCGTCTTCGAAGTCAGCAATGTCGTCCGCACTCTTGATGACGCAGACGCGCCCCGCGTCGATGGCATCCCCGATTGCGAGGCCGCGCACGAGGATCTCGCCGCGCTCCTTGAGCCGGTACGTGGAGAGCGCCGTAGAGTCTCGGCGCGACTGCACCGTTTCCGGGCGAGCCTGCAGGATGAGCAGATGACCGGTGTCTTCCTCCCTGGCCCACTCGATATCCATCGGGAGCCCGTAGTGCGTCTCAATCTCCAGTCCGCACCGAGCCAGGCTCAGAATCTCGTCGTCGCTCAGCACCAGGGCGCGCTGCTCGGCTTCACTGGTTTCCAGGTTAACGATTTTCGCGCCGCCGGGGCCTTCGGCCAGCTTCGTATCGTCCGCTTTTTCCACATACACCAGCTTTTTCTCCTTTGCACCCACGGTCTTGCTGAGGATGGGCACGAGCTTCTTCATCCAGAGGAACGGCTTGAAGACCACGTACTGATCGGGGGTGACGGTGCCCTGTACGACGTTTTCACCCAGTCCCCAGGCCGCGTTGATGAGCACGACATCGGGAAAGCCGGTTTCGGTGTCGAGCGTGAAGAGGACGCCAGAGGCGTCGGCTCGCACCATCTGCTGCACCCCCACCGAGAGCGCCACGCGCATATGGTCAAATCCATGCACGTCCCGGTAGGCAATGGCCCGATCGGTGAAGAGGGACGCGTAACAACGCCGGCAGGCGTCCAGGAGGGCCTTTTCCCCCTGCACTCCCAGGAAGCTCTCCTGCTGCCCGGCGAAGCTGGCCTCGGGGAGGTCTTCGGCGGTAGCGCTGCTGCGCGTTGCCACTTCGAGTGGCTCGTGGCCGCAACGCCGTCCCAGCTCGCGGTAGGCCTCACGCAGCTCTCCCACCAAGTCGTCCGGAAGCCGGGCCTCCTGCAGCCGCTGGCGGATCTGTTCGCCGGTTTCCGCCAGGGAAGCTTTCCCTTCCCGGTAGGCACCGAGAAGCTGCTGGAGCGGAGACGAGGCGGAGGCATTGGGTGCCAGGGAGTTCTCCTCGAGAAAAGCCCAGTACGCCCCTGCCGTCGTCGCAAAGCCCGGTGGGACCCTGACCCCTACGTCTAGGAGAGCGCTCGTCATCTCCCCCAGCGAAGCATTCTTGCCCCCTACCAAGGGCACGTCGGCGAGGGTAAGATCCTCGAACCACCGAATGTATTTCGCTTCCTTCATGGGATGCCCCCGGCTTGGCTGTGATGAAAAAGGGGTGGCAGCTGACTCCCTCACTGAGCCGTGTACCCGCCGTCAATGACCAGCTCGCTGCCGGTGACGAACTTCGCCTCGTCGGAGGCGAGGTAAACGATGCCCCACGCGATGTCGTCTGGCTCGCCGATGTGCCCGAGGGGGTGTTGGCTCGCCAGGGCCGAGATCGTCTTGTCGACGCTGCCGGACTGCGCGGCGGCAAAATGCTCCACCATAGGGGTCCAGATGAAGCCAGGGTGGACAGAGTTGACGCGGATCTTGTCGCGAGCGTACAGAAGAGCGTCTGTCTTCGTCATCAGCCGGACGGCCCCTTTCGACGCGTGGTACGGCGGCACGTTGGGCGCACCAATGAGCCCATAGATGGACGACAGATTGATGATGCTGCCGCCACCCTCAGCCCGCAGATATGGCACGGCATACTTCGTGCAGAAAAAGACGCCCTTGACGTTGATCGCCATCACCTGGTCCCACTCTGCTTCGGTGACTTCGTCCGTGGGCTTATCGGCACCTGAGATACCGGCATTGTTAACCAACACATCCAGCCGCCCGAACCGTTCGCGGACCTGCCCCATGACGCTTTTCACCGCAGCCTCGTCGCTCACGTCTAAGTCCCAGTAGGCAGCGTTTCTACCCCCCTGGGTAATCTCGCGAACGACTGCCTCGCCCTCGGCTCGCGCGACATCCGTGACGGCGACGCTAGCCCCCTCTTCGGCGAGCCGCAGGCAGGCAGCTCTGCCGATTCCTTTGGCGCCCCCCGTGACGAGGACGACTTTACCTTCTACACGTCTCATGGCGACTTCTCCTTCTTGTGAATGTTGTAGGGCCCGCAGGCGCGTGCAATGTCAGATCGACACCCCATGGACCAGAGGCTCCGCAGATTCGGCGGGAGTGTGGCGCGGAGGTCGTTGACCTGGCCGTCAGAGAGAGCCCGGTCAAGCGTTCCGACGTTGTGTTTCATGGCGAGCCCTCCGCGTGTTCGGGACTTCAGAGATCCCCCACGACGACCGGTTCTGAAGTCTCCTTTTCAACTACGGGCACCCCACACGAGTGGGCTGCCAGACGCAATAGACTCGCCGTGTAGGGAAATTCCTGAGTGGGAGCGGGCCAGCAGACGAGGCGCCTTAAGGAATCGCATGCGGTTCGCGTTTGTAGCAATTACAGCTTACTTTGCCCAAGCGAGGAGGTGAGTGGCCGCGACCGCCAATGGGAGTGCGGCAAATAGACGCGAGGTAGACATGGAAGCGCTGGCCTTTACCACCGATCCAATCCTACGGGCACCTCTGGCAAAGCAGCCCGGGCACTGGAGGTACGCGCCGGAATTCTACGCTTGGCCTGAAAAAGCCGCTACCGACTTCGGCTAGGGCAACATGTGCTTGTCATCTTGGATGCCGCCTCGTTCAAAGAACGAAGCTGCGGTGAGCAGGCACTTCGGGAGCACATCGAAACAACAAAGGGCCTGCTGCTGGTGCCCCCTGACAGAATGGACCACCCATCTGCACCTACAGGAGCAACTGCCAACGCTCCGCCTGACCCCCGCCTGGTGCTGTTCGAATCGCGGGAGCATTGGATCGGGCACATCCTCGAGAACTCGAAGAACGAGATCTATGTGTTCGACGCAGACACCCTCCAGTTCATTCAGGTTAACCAGGCTGCCCGAGCAAACCTCGGGTTCACGATGAAGGAGCTGAGCGAGATGACCCCGGTAGACTTGAAACCGGAGTACACAGCTGCCTCGTTCAGGCAGCTTATCGCCCCGCTGCGGAGCAGCGAACAACAGCACGTTCTGTTCTCCACGATCCACCGGCGCAAGGATGGGTCGTACTACCCGGTAGACGTGAGCCTCCAGTTGTCTACCTTTACCGCTCCACCGGTGTTCGTTTCGATCGCCTTAGATGTCACCGATCACTTCCACACCGAGCTGGCCCTGCGAGAGAGCGAGGCGCGCGCACAGGCCATTCTGGAAGCCACCGCCGACGCCATTGTCACCATCGACGAGCGTGGCACTATCGAGGTGTTCAATCGGGCCGCCGCGAAGATTTTCGGCTATGAAGCTGAGGAAGTCGTCGGTCGGAACGTCAATATCCTGATGCCCTCGCCCTACCGCGATGCACACGACGGCTACCTCCACGCGTACCAAACCACCGGCACACGAAAGATCATCGGCATCGGGCGCGAGGTCACCGGGCTGAAAAAGGATGGTTCGGTGTTCCCTATAAACCTGACGGTGAGCGAGGTACACCTGCATGACCGGCGCATCTTCACTGCCCTGATCCGCGACCTGAGCGAGCAGAAACAACTGGAGCGCGAAGTGCTGGAGGTGAGCGCACAAGAACAACAACGCCTCGGGCAAGACCTCCACGACGGTCTGGGCTCGCACCTGACGGGCGTGGCCATGTCGTGCCGTGCCCTGGTCCGCCGCCTGGAAAAGGGCATCCCGCTGCAGAAGGAGGAGATAGAAGAAATCGCGGAGCTGGTACAGGAAGCAGCACAGCAGGCCCGCCTGCTCGCACGCGGACTCAACCCTATTGCCGTATCCGACCTGGGTTTGCAATCGGCTCTGCAGGAGCTGGCGGCCACCATGCAGAAGCTCTCCGGGATCCCCTGCCAGTTCAGAGGCGAAGGCGACATTCCTCCGCTGGACGCGGAAACGATGCTCCACCTCTACCGCATCGCGCAGGAAGGAGTCACCAACGCACTCAAACATGCGCAAGCCTGCCACATCTGGATACGGCTGGCATTCGAGCAGCAGGCCATCATGCTGACGGTGCAGGACGACGGCGTGGGACTCCCCCACTCACCGCCTGGAGGCTCCGGCATCGGATACCACGTGATGCAGCACCGCGCCCATCAAGTAGGCGCGATGTTGCAGTTGGAGAATGCACCCTCCGGCGGGACGCTGCTCTCTTGCGTCCTGCCGCTCAACGACACGGGCCAGCCCGCCCCCGCTGCTGCCCCCAACAGCCATGCCCCATGAACCGCATCTTCATCGTTGACGACCACCCGGTCATGCGCCGGGGCTACACGACCATCATCCGCGAAGAGCTTGACCTGGAGATCTGCGGCGAAGCCGGGGAAGGACTCGAAGCGCTGGAGAAGATCCGTGCTTGCGAGCCTGACCTCGTCATCTCCGACCTCACGCTGGGCAGCGGGATGGGCGGCCTGGAACTGATCAAGACTCTCCAGACAGAGCGCCCCGACCTGCCTGTGCTCGTCGTCTCCATGCATGACGAATTCATCTACGCCGACCGCGCGCTCAAGGCGGGCGCGAAAGGGTATGTGATGAAGGCCGAGGCGGATACGACTATCGTGAAGGCTGTGCGGCGCGTGCTGCGGGGTGGCATCTACGTGAGTGAGGCCATAAGCGAGAAGATCCTCTTCCAGTTTGCCAGTGGCCACGCCCAGGAAGGTAAGTCGCAGATGGCGGGGCTCTCCGACCGTGAGTTGGAGGTGTTCGAGCACATGGGCCTCGGCCGCACGACACAGGAGATCGCCGACGCCATGCTCCTGAGTCCTAAGACCGTCGAGAGCTACCGCGCCCGCATCAAGGAAAAGCTCGGCGTCGAGCACAACACCGAACTCATTCGCCGGGCCGTACAGTGGGTAGAGGCGGATGCTTGATTGCGTCTGAACGCCTCGTCACCAGCACCGGAGCATAAGGCACCCCTGGTCGACTGAGAAACGGAGTCCTCTGCGGTAAGCAGGAGCGCCTCTTCCTGTGGGCAGCGTACGGAAAATTCCCACAGCCGGGAAAGCGAATGCCTGCCCCCCACAGGCGGCGACGATGGCAATGGAGTTCACCCAGGTGCGGGTAGCTTTGACCTGCAGCCTTTGTTGCGTCTTGAAGACGCATCACTGCTTGGCCTGCAGTTCAACCATGACGGGCACCGTCGCCACAAGGTTACCCATGGCAGTATCCCTTCAGCCCCTCCCTTCCCCCTACTCCAGCATCCTTGACCTACTGCCGTTTCCAGCGGCGTTGGTGGACGCAACTGGGCGGCTCGTCCATCGCAATGCCCCTCATCGCGCTCGTTCGCTGTGGAGAAAAAGTTCGAGAGTTGATCAAGCCTCCAACAATGAGCACGAGAAGCGCAGCCGTGAGGATCCGCACTGGCATCGTGCGGTCTGTGCCGAAGCCGCGCGCACGGGCAAAACGCAGTTCCTGACTGAAACGGTGACCGATTCGTCGGGTGCGATCCGGCATTGCAAGTGGCTCTGCGTGCCGCTCACCAACGAACAAGGGAGGGCCGAGCAGTTGCTGCTGGTGGAGCTGGGCGATACCGTAGTTCCGGAACGACTCGGCGATAGAGAGCTGGAGGTGTTCGAGCACATGGGCCTCGGCCGCACGACACAGGAGATCGCCGACGCCATGCTCCTGAGTCCTAAGACCGTCGAGAGCTACCGCGCCCGCATCAAGGAAAAGCTCGGCGTCGAGCACAACACCGAACTCATTCGCCGGGCCGTACAGTGGGTAGAGGGCGTATCGCGCGTGGCGGAGCAATCGCTGGCCCAAGCCGCCTTCCTCGAAGCCGTGACGCAGGAGATCCGCAGCCCGCTGTCCGCTATCGCGGGATTGGCCAGTTCACTGGCACAACATGCAAGCTCCGAACAGGCCCACCTGACGGATCTCATCCTGACGAGCACGGAGCACCTCCTCCGCGATCTCGACAGGAGGATGCAGGCCACGCAACGCCGAGAGTAGACCCGGTAGGCGCACGCGTACCATCTGAACTGCTGCACCCAGAGAATGGCATTCCAACAGACTCGAATCGACATGAAAGCCATCGCCTTAACGAGTGCCCCACGAGGGGTTGGGTTTGCAGCCTGAACCCATTGATACCTCCCGACCTGGGTTCAGACAATGGATTCGGCGCACACCAGACGATTGGGGGATGCCTAGTACTACAGCGTCAACGATTGATAACTCAGCATTTGCTAAAATACATAAGCAGTTATTTGAGGAGCGGATGGCCGAGAGTAGGTGGCTTAACCAGATTCCATGTAAAGTTGCATGGCAGAGTAGAGCGCCGCGATTTCCTCAGCACAGGTTCGATAATGGGCACGTGATGTCCACATACCAAAGCCCGTACGTGCATTTACTCTAGGCGCTTACGGGCTTTGCTTTTTCTCCTGGGTACCTGCTTGGGTACCCGTTCTTAGTACCGCGCGAGTGGGCTGCAAGAGAGCACCGTGGCTCTCGAGTACCTTCGTACTAGCGGCGATCCAGGCGGCGTACTCACTCCGACTCATCGATTGGGCTAGTTTTTCGGGGGTGATTGATCAGGTGGTCAATTCATCTCGTATCTCTTGAGCTATGAATCGTACGCACGCGTTTCCAATCCTGTCTCCAGAAGACGCCGCCGCCCTCATTCCCGATGGTGCTACAGTGGGTTTCTCCGGCTTCACCCCAGCCGGCGCAGCCAAGGCCGTACCACGGGCCCTCGCGGCGCGGGCCAAGGCTCTTCATGCACAGGGCGAACCATTCCAGTTGCGCATCCTCACGGGCGCCTCCACAGGCGAAAGCTTCGACGAGGCTCTTGCCGAGGCCGACGCCGTCGCCTGGCGAGCCCCTTACCAGTCGTCGCGACGGCTGCGCCAGCGCATCAACAACCAGGAGACGCAGTTCGTGGACATGCACCTGTCGCACGTGCCGCAGATGCTCGAATTCGGCTTCTTCGGCAAGATCGACTTCGCTGTGATCGAGGCGACGGAGGTGACGACGGACGGGCGCGTCTACCTGACGACATCCGTCGGGGCCTCGCCGAGCTATCTCCGCCACGCCGAAAAGGTGATCATCGAGGTCAACCAGCGGCACTCGAAGCGGCTATGGGAGATGCACGACATCGCCATTCTGCCGCCCCCACCGAACCGGAGCCCGATTCCAATCCATCACCCGCTCTCGAAGATGGGTGTGCCCTTTGCCGCCGTCAATCCCGACAAGATCGTGGGCATCGTGGAAACGGACGAGAGCGACGACGTGGCCCCCTTCTCGCCGCCCGATGCGGTGAGCCAGCGGATTGCCGAGCACGTGATCGAATTTCTGCTGCACGAACTGAACGCCAAACGCATCCCCCCCGACTTCCTGCCGCTGCAGTCGGGCGTGGGGAATGTGGCGAACGCGGTCATGCACGGCTTGGGCGAAAACAGCCTGGTGCCGCCCTTCTACATGTATACCGAGGTGTTTCAGGATGCGCTCGTCGACCTCATGCTCAATGAGCGCCTGCTGGGCGCTTCGACCAGCGCGCTCGCGCTGAGCGAGCCGCAGATCCAGCGGCTATACGCCAACATGGATTTCTTCAGTAGCCGCGTCGTACTGCGCCCGCAGGAGCTTTCCAACAACCCCG
This sequence comes from Rhodothermales bacterium, assembly GCA_963829705.1. GTDB lineage: Bacteria > Bacteroidota > Rhodothermia > Rhodothermales > BA12 > CAWHJN01. The sequence goes on along the minus strand of CAWHJN010000005.1, from coordinate 1,396,297 downwards.
GCGTCGTCCGGCGCATGGGCGTCATCGCCCTCAACACGGCGCTCGAGGCCGACATCTACGGCAACGTCAACTCCACGCATGTCGCCGGTACGATGATGATGAATGGCATTGGCGGCTCTGGCGACTTCACCCGTAATGCGTACCTGAGCTTCCTCGTCACGCCCAGCATCGCAAAGGGGGGAGCGATCTCGTCCATCGTACCGATGGTGGCGCACGTCGACCACAACGAGCACTCGGTTCAGATCCTGGTCACCGAGCAGGGCCTGGCCGACCTGCGGGGGCTCGGCCCTATGGAACGCGCCCGCACGATCATCGACCGCTGCGCCCATCCGATGTACAGGGACTACCTGCGTGACTACGTGCGAGACGCTCGCACCGGGCACATCCCGCACGATCTGCGCCGGGCCTTCGAGCTACACCTGAACCTGCTGGAGCATGGGGAGATGCTGCCGGGGGTGAAGCAGAGATGACCGGCTGACCTTACGGGCGTCCCTTTTATCCCCGCGCTGTACATCCGGCGCTCTCCCACGAGGAACGCCAGTAGAGTTCGACAACGGGCACGTGGTTGCCACATCACGGGACACTCTGGATGTTCTTCCGGGGTGTCCTTTTTTGTTTGGTACCTGCAAGGTTCTTTTAGAGCGACGCCATAAATAGGCAGGTCGGCCCATGCAGAGGCCGGGGGCACCGGGGGATTTTGGGCGCGATCCTTCCCTCGCTGCTCTATCTCGTTTTCTGATGCCTCGCATCTATCTATTTGCGCTGCTGGCCCTGTGCCTTCTCTCCACCGCACACGCGCAGCAGCTTTCCAATGTCCACATCACGGAAGCGTCGGCTGCTTCGGTAGCGCCCCGCGTCTCGTTCCAACTTGCGGGTGCGCCGGCGGCAGCGACGATCCTGGTGTACGAGGCCGTGCCTCTGCCTTCAGAGGTGGCCCGCCGGCTCGGGGTACGCCCGAACGTTCGCTGGGTGCTCGATGGCAAGGTGCGCGCCACCCCCGACCGCGCCGGCCGTGCCACGCCCGTGCTGGTGCAGAGGGCGGTACGGGCCGCGCGGCGCGGGGCGGAAGGCTGGGAGGCTCCGCTTCCGGGTTCTGCTCTATCAGCGCCTATGCTGATCGTCGAGGCCGTGTCGCCGGGTGGGTCGGCGGCGTGGATGGTGAACCAGACCAGCACGGCGACCGGCATCGCCTCGAATCCTACGCTCGGCTCCACGATCTCCATTACACCGGCGACGGTGAACACCAGCGCAGCAGCGGTGGACGTGGTGGTTGAAGTACAGCTTCTCGACGCCAGCGGGGTGTCCAACGCCTCGTTTTTCCTCAGCGAACCGAATTCGGGAGCCTCGGTGTTCGGCGCGCCGACGCTCGTGTCGGGCACGGCGCAGAACGGCATCTGGCGGGCCACCGTCTCGGTGCCGCAGTTTTCCGCGCCGGGCGCGTACGCCCTCTCCGTGATCGCGTCGAGCACGTCGGGTGGGTTCGCGTTTCTCGAAACGACGCGCACGCTGACCGTCACCGGCACGGGTGACCTCGACGGACCCGTACTCGACGGCGTGGCGACGATCACCCCGAACACGGTGGATCTGTCGGGCGGTGAGGCATCCGTGACCGTTCGGGTGCCCCTCGCTGATGCGCCCGCCGGCGTGGAGTTCGTGAGCGTTTCGTTCGAGATGGGCGACGAATCCGTCTTCGGCGGCAGCGCCACGCTCGAATCGGGCACCGCCGAGCGCGGCGTGTGGACGGTCGAGGCGACGATCCCGCAGAACACCGCACCGGGCCTCTACGATGTCGTCGTCTACGCCACCGACAAGGCATTCAACGGCGGCGACGTGGCGACGGGCCTGAAGCTCCAGGTCGGCGGGGGCGACACGCAGGCGCCCACGCTCGTCGGCACGCCCACCGTCACGCCCAGCAGCGTCAGCCTCGCCCGCACGAGTGCCAGCGTTGCCGTGCAGATGCGCGTGCAGGACGACGACACCGGCGTGGCATCGGTATACGCGCGGTTCGAGAAGGGCAACGAATACCTCTACCCGGACAACGAAGCGACGCGCACGTCGGGCGACGCCCTCGACGGAACATACAGCGTCGTCTTCGAGGTGCCGCGCAGCACGCCCGAGGGCGTGTGGACGCTCGTGCTCGACGTGGAGGACGAGGCGGGCAACGTGCGCGAGATCGACACGCCCGCGCAGCTCACCATCACCGGCGGCGACGTGACGCCGCCCGCGCTCACAGGCCCCATCACGCGAACCCCCGCGAGCATCGACCTGACGACGGGGCCAAAAATCCTCACGGTGGATATCCCGGTGCGCGACGCCTCGGGTGTGGAAAACGTGTACGCGCGGGTTTCCCTGGGTGACGACGGCTCCTCGCACAGCGAACAGGCACTCCTCGCGTCGGGCGACAGCCTCCAGGGCGTGTGGCGCGCCGCCATCGAGATTCCGCAGAACGCGGACGATGGCACGTACGCGCTGTTCGTCACCGTCGAAGACCGGGAAGACAACTTCGCCACGCTCGCGCCCGACCTGCCGGTGGTCATCACGGGAGGCGACCAGGCCGCGCCGACACTCGACGGCGCCGCCGTCTTCGCGCCCGCGCTGCTCGACCTCACGCCCGGCGCGGGCACGCTCGTCGCCACCGTGCCCTTGCGCGACGTGCCTGCGGGCATCGCCACCGTGTCGATGTACCTGACCAATGCGGACGGCGAGGACGTGCTGTATGCCGCGGCAAATAGGGTGAGCGGCACGCCGCAGGCGGGCACGTGGCAGGCGACCTTCGCGGTGCCGCAGACGACGCCTCCCGGCACCTACACCCTCCGCGTGATCGCACGCGACGTGGCGTTCAACCAGAACACCCTCACCCCGCCCGAAACGGTCGACCTCACGATTCACCTGCCCGGCGCACCCGCAGGCCCCATCCCCGCCGATGGTACCGTGGGCGTGCCGGAAAAACCGTACTTCGCCTGGCAACCCGCCGACGCCGCGCTGCGGTACGACGTGTACCTCTGGCGCGACGGACTGACGCAGCCGTCCACCCCGACGTTCGCCAACGTCCAGACGACGCAGGTGGCCGTGTCGGACACGCTCGTCGCCGGAGCGAGGTACGCGTGGCGCGTCGTAGCGAAAAACGGAGCCGGAACGAACGAGGGCCCCGTCTGGCACTTCACTGTGCGGAAGCTGCCCGATCTGCGCGTGGTGAAGGTCGAGGCGCCCGCGACGGCAGAATCCGGCCAGCACGTCGAGATTGCATGGACGGTCGAGAACGCGGGCGGCGCGGGCACGAGCGTTCCGCGCTGGTACGACGACCTCTACCTCTCCACCGACGACACATTCGATCCGCCGCGGTCCGGAGGGGCCGGGCAGGTGGGCGACGTGCGCGTGCACCGCGCCGAAAACGCGACGGCTCTCGAAGCGGGTAAGCAGTACGTCAACAAGGCTACCGTGCTCATGCCGCGCCGCCAGTTCGGGCAGCTCTACCTCATCGCGGTGACGAATACGGGCACGGGCGGAGAGCATCAGATAGAAGCGGCGGACACCAACAACGTGCGGGCGACGCCCATTCAACTCATCCTGCCGCCCGCGCCCGACCTCGAACCCACCGCCCTGATCGTGCCGCCGACGGTGTTTTCCGGGCAGAAATTCGACGTGCGGTGGACGGTCGAAAACACAGGCGACGGCCCGACCTACAATTCGGCCTGGGACGACGCGGTCTACCTCACGCGCGATTCCGTGCTCGTGCCGGAGCGCGTGCTGGCGAAGGTGTTCTACCGCCGCATCCTCAACATCAAACCGGACAGCAGCTACACCCACACGTACCCGCTGGCGCTGCCTGATTCGGTGGCAGGAACGGTCTACGCGCACCTCGTCGTCGATTTCCGAGACTACGAGTTCGAGCCGGGCGGCGAATCCAACAACACGAAGCGCGTGCGTTTCAACGCCGTGCTCACGCCCCCCGCCGACCTCACGGCTCAGGTCGTGACCGCCCCCGCGACGGCAGCGTCGGGCCAGCCCATCACGGTTTCGTGGACGGTCGAGAATGCCGGGCCGGGCACGACCACGACGTACTGGCGCGACCGACTCTACCTCTCGCCCACGTCCACGTTTGACACGACCACAGCGACGGCGCTCGAAACGTTCTACAACGCCCGCTCCCTCGCGGCGAGCGACACCTACACGCAGGAGAAAACCGTGCGCCTGCCCGATGGCATCAGCGGCACGCAGTACCTGTTTGCCGTGACCGACGCCGAAAACGGCGTGTTCGAAGGCCCGTTCGAAAACAACAACGTGAGCGCGGGGCGCGCCCTTTCCGTTACGCTGTCCCCCTCGGCGGATCTCGTCGCCGCACGCGTCGATGCACCGGTGCTCGCCAGGGCAGGCGAGACGATTCCGGTAAACTGGACGGTGCGCAACGACGGCGCGGCGACGGCGCGGGCCGCAAACTGGCGCGACAGCGTGTTCGTCTCGCCGTCAGCGGCGTGGGCGCGTGGCGAGGCCACGTACCTCGGGCTGGCCTACGCGCCCGACTCGCTGCGTAGTCGGGGCCACGATCAACCGGAGCGCGTCGCTGACGCTGCCCACGGCGTTCGCCAACGGCGACTATTACGTCTACGTCGTGGTCGATGCAGGCGGAGCGGTATACGAGCACCAGGCCGAGGGCAACAACGTCGCGCGCAGCGGGCAGATGCGCGTCTCGGCGTACCCCGCCATCGACCTCGCCGTCACCCAAGTCACCGCGCCCGCGCAAGCGCCCGTCGGCACGACGGTTACGCTCACGTACACCGTGCGCAACAACGGCGGCGCGACGCTCGCCCGCTCGTGGAACGACGACGTGTACCTCTCGAAAGCCGATTCCCTCACCAGCGATGCGCGCTTCATCGTGTCCACGCCGCGCGCGCAGGCTGTTGCAAACGGCCAGACGTACACGCGCACCGTGAGCGTGAAACTGCCGGACGAGTGGGAGCCGGGCACGTACTACCTGCTCGTTCAGGACAGCTACGGGCAAGACGATGCCAACCTGCGCAATAACGTCCGGACCTCGTCGATTACGCTCACGCCCAACCCGCCCCCCGACCTCGTCGTGGCAACGGCCACCGCGCCCGGCACCCTCACGGCGGGCCAGCCCGTCACGCTCACGTGGAAGGTGCAGAACGCGGGCGACGGCACCACGCGCGACACGCTCTGGTACGACAACGTGTGGCTGGCCCGCACCGCCGACCGCACCGCAGGCGCGCTCAAGCTCGGGCGGTTTGCGCGCACGGCGGCGCTGGCACCCGGCGGAGACTACACCGCCACAGCCGACGTGACGATTCCCTTCTACTCGTCCGGCTCGTATTACCTGCTCTTCGAAACCGACACGGAATTCCGCATCTACGAAGGCAACCGGGAAAACAACAACACGCGCGTGGTGCCCGTCGAGGTGGTGCTGCCGCCGCCCGCGGACCTCGTCGTGCGCGACGTGCGCATTCCCGCTACGGCGACGGTGGGAGAGGATGTGCTGGTGACGTACAAACTCGAAAACCAGGGCACGAACGCCGCCTTCGGGCGCATGACGACGGGCATCTACGTTTCGGCAGACACGGCGTGGGGCGTCGAAGACCCGCTCGTCTATGCCGTCACCGATCAGCAGATCAACCTGCCGCCCGGCGGTTCGATGCTCGTCAGCCACAAAGTCGATCTGTCGGCCTCCGTCGCGGCGGACTCGCAGCGCGTCACAGGCCCCGTTCCCGGCGTCGTGCCGGGGCGGTACCACGCCATTGTCCGCGCCGACCTGCGCAACAACATCCGCGAGGTGGACGAGACGAACAACCTCGCCGTTTCCGCCGCGCAGGTGCAGGTGGACGTGCCCGTCCTCCCGCTCGGCACGCCGGTGACGAAGGCGTACGCGTTCCGAAAAGACCACTACTACCGCGTGGACGTGCCCGCGGGCCTCGACCTCAGGCTCACCCTCAGCCGCAGCGCAGGCCGGATCCCCGGCGGCCTCTACGTCGCGTACAACCGCGTGCCGACGCCGAGCGACTACGACTTCGCCGCCGCCAATGCCAGCGACGAGATCCACCGGCTCACCGTGCCGACGACGCAAGCGGGCACGTATTACGTCCTCGTGCGGGCCGAATTCCTCTATTTCGAGAACGAAGACTTCACCCTCCTCGCCGAAGCCCTGGGCTTCAGCGTGGCGAGCATCTCGCAGCGCCGGCTCGGGCAGGGCGTCGTGACGACGAAGCTGACCGGTGCGGGCTTCCGCTCCACGACCAAAGCCGTGCTGAAGCAAGGCGCAACGGTCGTGGCCCAAGCGACGACGCTGGAAGTGCCGTCCACGACGGAAATGACGGTGCAGTGGGATCTGGCCTCCGTGCCCATCGGCTCGTACACGTTGGTAGTGCGCGAAGGCGCTGCCGAAACGCCGCTCGCCACGCCCGTCGTGGTCGAGCCCGTCGTGCGGCCCCGCCTCGAAACGGTGCATGCGGCACCGGGCGCGCTGCTCGCCGCGCGCAAGACGGAGTACGTTTTCCAGTTCCGCAACACCGGCAACATCGACGTGCCCTTCGGTACCGTCCTGATTTCCGTACCCGTCGGAACGGGCATCCAGGTGGAATCCGACGGACGCCTCAAAACGCTCGCCGACCTGCGCCACGAGGCGGGTGACGACGAGGACAAGCCCTACTGGTTTGACGGCCAGCGCGAGCGTTTCATGCCGATGTTCGTGCGGCGCGTCGCTCCGGGCGAACCGCTCGAAGCGCAGGTGACCGTCGTGCCCGTCACGCCCACCGGGCCGGAGGAATTCCCCGTCCGCGTGACGGTGAAGGTGGAAGACCCGCAGACGTTTATCACCGAGCAGCTGCAAACCATCGAGGAGTTCCGCCGGACGGCGCTCAACCAGCAGAGCCAGATCCACCCGCAGATCGCCGACATGGCGCGCAATCCACGCCAGTTCGCGCAGTACATGCTCGACGGCTACCGCCGCGCGGGGATGCTCGATCAGAGCGAAATCGACGACGCGCTCGACCGCATCCCGGACATCCTGCCGCGCAACTCGCAGGTGATCGAGTACGGCGACGTGCTCAAGAAGACGTGCGACAGCATTTTCTTCGTGACTGGGTGCGTGGCGGCCATCCTCGACTGCACACCCGAGCTGGCGTTTATCCCGCTCTCGGCGGGCGCGAGCGCGGCCATGTGCGCCTTTGGCGTCACGGCGGGCTGCACCCCGGCGCTCGACAACGCCAGCGCCGCGACGGGCACCGACCTGAGCCTGGCGGGCTGCATCGGCATCGCGTCCGCGCTCAACTGCATCGCCAAAGAAGTCGTCTGCAACAAGCTGCTGCTGTCGCTCGACCCTAACGACATCGTCGGGCCGGAGGGCTACGGCGACGCCCGGTGGGTGGCGCAGTCGCAGTCGCTGCCGTACACGATTCGCTTCGAGAACGACGCGGAGCGCGCCACCGCCCCGGCGCAGGAAATCCGCATCTCCCTACCGCTCGACCCTGACCTCGACCTGCGGACGTTCCGGCTGGGGCGCTTCGGCTTCGGGTTGCTGCGCTTCGACGTGCCCGCGAACACGGCGTTCTACACCACGCGCCTCGACGTGCGCGATTCGCTGGGCGTCTACGTGGACGTGAGCGCGGGCGTGGATGTGCAAACGCAGCAGGCGTTCTGGACGCTCCGCGCCATCGACCCGGCAACGGGCGCGCTGCCCTCCAACCCGTACGTGGGCGTGCTCGCCATCAACGATTCGCTCGGGCACGGCGAGGGCTTCGTGAGCTACTCGGTTCGCCCGCACCCCGAGGCCAAAACCGGCGACATCGTCGAGGCGAAAGCCACCATCGAGTTCGATCTCAACGCGCCCATCGAGACGCCGCCTTGGACGAACACCGTGGATGCCGTCGCGCCGACGAGCAAGATCGCGGCGCTCGAAAGCGCGCCGGAGGAAGGCCGGGTGAGTTTGTCGTGGACGGGCGAGGACGACGCGGCGGGCGCGGGCGTAGCCACGTACACGCTCTACGTTTCCGAAAGCGGCGAGGCGTTCCAGCCCTACGCCACCGACCTCACCGACACCCGCTTCGTCTACCCTGGCGAACCCGGAAAAGCCTACCGCTTTTTCGTGCTCGCCACCGACTACGCAGGCAACACCGAGACGGTCAAGAGCGAACCCGACGTGGTCGTGACGCGGGCCGAAGATCCCGCCGAATTGCCCACGACGGTTCTCCTCGAACCGAATGCGCCCAACCCGTTCAGCACGACGACGACGATCCGGTACGCGTTGCCGCGCCCGGCGACGGTCACGCTCGACGTCTACAACGTCATCGGGCAGCGGGTGGCCGTGCTGGAATCCGAGCAACTCCAGCCCGCCGGTTGGCACACTTCGACGTTCGATGCGGACGGCCTGGCGAGCGGCGTGTACTTCTACCGGCTGCGCGCAAACAGCGCGGGAGATGGCGAACGCTGGCTTCAGTCCGGCAAGATGGTACTCGTGCGGTAGGGGCGCAGCGTCTTTTCCAGCCCGTCGGCCCGCGTCGTGCTGCGCAGGGTCGACGGGCTGAAAAGGCAGACGGCTTCAGTACCGCAAGAGCGCCGCCACGCCACCGACCTCTTCGAGGGCGGGGAACGCATCGGCGAATTCGACTGCCGCACTCGTCTGCGCCGCCAGTTCGACGAGTTCGTTGACGAGATCGACCTCGAACAGGTCCGACGCGCCGCAGGCGTAGCACGTCGCGGGCGTGCCGTGGGCGAGGTGTTCGCAGACGCGACACCGGACGCCCGCGAGCGTTGCGTCGCGGCTGACGAGCAGTTCTTCCACGCGCCCCGCCGCCAGCGCGTCGAGCGTGCGTGTGGCCCCGGCGACGGCCAATCCGCCCGAGAGATAGCCTTCGCGGATCGCCTCCCACAAGCGCTGTTCCTCGGCGCGCTCCTCGGCTTCGTAGAGCGCTTCCGCCGCTGTTTCGACCACGCTTTCGTCGTCGTTCACGTCGATGGAATCCTTGCCGACGACGCGGGCACGCATGGGGTTCGACAGCGCGTGCTCGACGGCCTGCATGGCCTCGTCCTGCCCCAGCAACACCAGCCGCTCGAAAGGCGACTCGGCGTGGAGCGCGTCGAGTTCTTCGGCCACCCGCGTGGCGTAGCGCTCGAGTTCCTTGTCGCGCCGCCGGGCGTAGCGCTTCTGGCTCCATCCTCCTTTTTTGACGCGGTTCTTGACGTCGCCGCGCACGCGTCCCCCCTGCTCCATCTCGCCCGCACTCACCAGATACACACTCGCGCCCCGGTTGTCCGCCACCACGACGGCGAAGTCCTCGTGCTCGTCCTGCATTTCCGCCAGCGGGCGCACGTAGGGCGACGAATCGACGCGCACGTCCGTGGCGACAGCGATGGGGAGGTCGTGTGATTCGCTGAAATCGAGCGCCCAGCACACGAAAAGCGCCCGGCTCGTCTCGCTGAACGGCGCGTCGATGAGCGGCTGCGCGAGCGTCAGGTTTTCCTCGAAATACGCGCGCTCGGTTTCATCGTCGAGCAGGGCGCGGATCTCGCGGAAGCGGGCGTCGAGGAGGCCGCGGTCGTCTTCGGAGGCGAGGTAGATGGAGAGAAAGGCGCGCGTGGGGCCGTGGAGATCGGCGAGGTGGCGGAGGTCGAAAGAGAACATGGGAGGTGTACAGATGGAGAAGCCGCCACAACCCGGCCCGTGCGGGGCTGATTCGGGCAGACGAGAACGTTTCGCCAACGGTAGGACGCGCGAGTGTGAAGGTGTCGGCAGAGGTCGGCGCGCGCGGGCGGGCGGTGGAACTGTGCTGCGCAGCAGCCTGTGAGGGGGTGCGCCAGGCACCACCTCCTCTTCAACACACGTACTCCTCATGGACCTCGGAATCAACGGGCGCTGTGCCCTCGTCACGGGCGCGGCAGGCGACATCGCGCGCGAAACCGCCAAAATCCTGCTCGCCGAAGGCTGCACGCTTCTCCTCACCGACATCGATGAAACAGAACTCCAACAGGCCGTCGAAACCCTCGGCGGCGGCGACCGGGTGAAGTCCGTCGTGGCCGACCTGACGAGCCAGGAAGGAGCCGACAAAATCCGCGAAAAGAGCCAGTGGCACGCCGACATCCTCGTTCACGCAGCCGGCGTGACGGGCGCAAAGGGCGACCCGCTGCGCGACATCACCGAGGAGGACTGGAATCACGCCTGGCAGACGGATTTCCTCTCCGGTGTGCGTGTCTCCAAAACCTTCATCCCACCGATGCTCGACAAAGGCTGGGGCCGCGTCGTCTTCGTCACGTCCGAGAACGTCGCGCAGCCCTACCACGACGAGGTCGTCTACAACGCCTCGAAGGCCGCTACGCTGAGTTTTGCGACGGGCATGAGCCAGGTCTACGCGCCCAAAGGTGTGCTCATCAACTGCGTCGCCCCGGCGTTCATTGCCACCGACATGACCGACGGGATGATGAAAAAGCGCGCCGAGGAAAAGGGCATCTCGTTCGACGAAGCCATCGAGACCTTTCTCGAAGAAGAGCGCCCGCACCTCGTGCTCAAACGCCGGGGCAAGCCCGAGGAAGTCGCCGCCGTGATCGCGTTTCTGTGCTCCGAGCGCGCCAGCTTCGTCGTCGGCTCCAACTACCGCGTAGACGGCGGGGCCGTGCAGGCGATCAACATCTGACGCCAGAGCGGTCGCGGGCGGAACGTCAGGCAGCGGCGGGCGTGCGGCTCTCTCCGTTCTTTCGCGCCCCCGTCCATGCCCGCTACGCTCCTCCGCACCGTGCTGCTCGCCGCGCTCGTCAGCACCGCCCTCGCCCCTGCCCACGCGCAGGTGGTCAGCATCCGGCCCGGCGCGCCCGGCCAGCCCAGCCGCGTCCTCTCCGGCGATCCCGAGACCGCGAACACGCCCCTCGCCGAGGCCGACGTGCGCTTCATGCAGGGCATGATCCACCACCACGCGCAGGCGCTCGAAATGACGGCGCTGGCGCGCACGCGCACCACCACGCCCGCCCTGCTGACGCTCGCCGAGCGCATCGACGTGTCGCAGCACGACGAGATCGGATGGATGCAGCGCTGGCTGCGCGAGCACGGACAGGACGTGCCCGATGTCGATGCGGCGCTCGCGGGCAAGAGCATGGACCACGCCGCCCACCACGCCATGATGCAAGATGCGCCGGGGATGGCGCACACGATGATGCCGGGGATGCTCACGCCCGACGAGATGGCGCTGCTCGAAAACGCCACCGGCAAGGACTTCGACCGCCTGTTCCTCCAGTACATGATCCGCCACCACGAGGGCGGCCTGCTGATGGTGGCCGACCTGCTGGCCGCGCACGGTGGCGCGCAGGCCCCGGACGTCTACCACATCATCACCGACATCGACGCCGACCAGCGCGCCGACATCCAGCGGATGCTGGGTATGCTCGACACCCCGCCGCTGCCGTCGATTCTCCGCCGCAATTGATCGCTCCTCTCCACTTTTCACCAGCCCTTTTGACTCCCATGCCGCTGCCCACCCCACTTCTCCGCCGGGCCACCTTCCGCGCCCTGATTCCGGTGCTGCTGCTCTTCGCTGCCCTCCCGGCGGCGCGGGCGCAGGATCACGACACACACGCTACGCCCACGCACACCGACCCGCGCGTGGGCCTCAAAGCCGGGTGGAAAGACGCGGAGGAGGCCGCGATGAACCTCACGCTCGTCGGACACGTGGACCGGGCCGAAGGGTTTTACAACCCCGATGACATCGGCGACTTCGGCTTCATGAACAGCGACCTCGCTTTCAAGGGAGACACGATGTTCGTGGGCAATTTCAGCGGCATCCAGGTCTACGACATCTCCGACCTCACCAACCCGACGCTGCGCCTGACCATCAGCTGCTACGGCGGCCAGGGCGACGTGTCGGTCTACAAAAACCTGCTGTTCATGTCGGTCGAGGAGACGCGCGGGCGGCTCGACTGCGGGCCAGAGGGTGTGGCAGACGAGGTCAGCGGCGAGCGCTTCCGCGGCGTCCGCGTCTTCGACATCACCAACCTCGACCGCCCGCAGCAGGTGGCGGCGGTGCAGACGTGCCGCGGCTCACACACGCACACGCTCGTGCCCAACCTGAACGACCCTGCCAACGTGTACGTCTACGTCTCGGGCACCTCGCAGGTGCGCTCGGGCGAAGAACTCGAAGGCTGCGCCGACACCTCCAACGAAGACCCCAACACGTCGCGATTCCGTATCGAGGTCATCGAGGTGCCGCTCGCGCATCCTGAAGAGGCCCGCATCGTCAACGAGGCGCGCTTCCTGCTCGGCCTGACAGCCCCGCCCACCCGCGGCGCGACGCCCGACGAGGTCGCCGGCAACCTCGGCCTCAGCGCCGCCACGATGGAAGAAGCCGAGGCCGCTCGTGCGCGCGGCGCGTTTACGGTGACGATGCAGGACCAGATCTACGTGATGAGCGACGTGATGGCCGGACGCGCGCTGGCCTACGTCATGGAGCAGAACCAGCGCACAGGAGCCGCGACGGCAGAGGATACCGCCGCCGTGCGCACCCTGCTGCCCACGATCGTCAACCAGATGATGGCCGCAGGCCAGCCCGAGCCGTCGGGCGAAGCCCGACCCGGCCCAGACTCGTGCCACGACATCACCGTGTACCCGGAGGTCGGCCTCGCGGGCGGCGCGTGCGCGGGCTACGGCATCCTGCTCGACATCTCCGACCCCACCAACCCCGTTCGCATCGACCAGGCTGGAGACGCCAACTTCGCTTACTGGCACTCCGCCACGTTCAACAACGACGGTTCGAAGGTCATCTTCACCGACGAGTGGGGCGGCGGCACCAACCCGCGCTGCCGCGTCACCGACCGGCCCGAATGGGGCGCGAACGCCGTTTTCACCATCGAAGACCGCAAGCTGGCCTTCCAGAGCTACTACAAGCTGCCCGCGCCTCAGACGAGCGAGGAGAACTGCGTGGCCCACAACGGGTCGCTCATCCCTGTGCCGGGGCGCGACATCATGGTGCAGGCGTGGTACCAGGGCGGGCTCTCCGTCTTCGACTTCACCGACCCGTCGAACCCTGTCGAGATCGCGTATTTCGACCGTGGCCCGATGGATTCGACGAAGATGGTGATGGGCGGCTACTGGTCGGCCTACTGGTACAAAGGCCACATCATCGCCTCCGAGATCGGGCGCGGCGTGGACGTGTTCACGCTGGAGCCGAGCGAGTACCTGAGCGCGAGCGAGATTGCTGCCGCCGCGTCGGTAGACAACCACACCGTCAACCCGCAGAACCAGACGCGCGTGGCGTGGCCCGCCAGCTTCGCCGTCGCCCGCGCCTACGTCGATCAGCTCGCGCGCGACGAGGCCCTCAACGCGCAGCAGACCGCCCGCATCCGCGCCGAACTCGACCGCGCCGAGGCGATGTCGGTGGCCTCTGAGCAGCGCACCGCGCTCGCCCGCCTCGCCACGACCGTCCGCACCATGCTCGACGGCATGGACGCCGCGCCGCGCCGCCTCGACCTGCTCGCCTCGACGCTCGACGAGTTGGGGAGCCAGCCGTAAAAAAGCCGAGGTCTGATGCTGCCGCCCGGTGGTGCTTCCGCGCTGCCGGGCGGCTTTTTTATGCGTCCGGCGTGCCCCCGACGACGAGCACGATCTCGCCGCGTACTCTGGCGGCCTCGCCGAAGTACGTAGCCAACTCGGCCAGCGTGCCGCGCTGCACTTCCTCGAATTTTTTGGTCAGTTCACGGCCCACGGCGGCGGGTCGGTCGGGGCCGAAGTGCTCGGCCATCTCGCCGAGGGCTTTCACGAGCCGGTGCGGGCTCTCGTAGAACACCATCGTGCGCGGCTCGGAGGCGAGGAGCTTGAGGCGCGTCTGCCGTCCTTTTTTCTGTGGCAGGAAGCCCTCGAACACGAACTTCTCCGTCGGCAATCCGCTGGCCGTGAGCGCGGGGACGAACGCCGTCGCGCCCGGCAGCGCCTCGACCTTCACACCCGCCTCGATGGCCGCGCGGACGAGGTAAAAGCCGGGATCGGAAATGCCCGGCGAGCCCGCATCGGTGACGAGCGCGACCGTCTCGCCCGCCTGCATCCGCTCGACGAGGTGCGGCGCTTTCTGGCGCTCGTTGTGGTCGTGGTAGCTCGTGCGCGGCGTCTCGATGCCGTAATGCTGCGCCAGAATGCCCGTCGTGCGCGTGTCCTCGCAGGCGATCACGTCGGCTTCTTTCAGGATACGCAGCGCCCGAAACGTCAGGTCTTCGAGGTTGCCGACGGGCGTGGGAACGAGGTAGAGCATCTGGATGAAAGTCGGAACTGGGAACGCGGAAGGGCGAACGTCAAGGTCAGAAGTGCTGTGTAGGGGCGCGATTTTCTGCGCCCTGCTGCGGCACGTTCTGGTGGGTTGCAGCGACCCAATGGCCGGGGTAGTAGAAGCGCAGCGCGCGGCGCCCCTTCGAGACGCGGCGGGGAATCAAGCGAACAGGCAAGATCGGCGCTTTTGCTGCCCGATGCTGCTGAGCTATTCGGCCAGCGCTCGCGGTGTGGCTGCGTACGCCTCCGCACAGCCGTAGGAGCGCCACACGTCCTGGAGTTCGCCCAGCGGCAGCTCGCCGCCGTTGCGGATGCGGATGCGGTGGAGGTGCTCGCACACCTCGCGCTCGGCCCAGCGGTCGGCGCGGCGGCGCTCCTCGGGCGTCGCCGCCGCACGGAGGGCGCGGCGGTACTCGACCTGCACACGGGCGACCTGCTGCATCAGATCGCCCAGCAATCCCTCGTCGATGACGAGCGCGTCGAGCAGTCGTGCGCCCGAGGCCGAGGTGAGAAGCGCACGGTGCGACGGCTCGATCCGGTCGGCGACGGCCTGCGCGCCGCGGCGGGTGTCGGCGCGGTAGCCGAGGTTGAGCAGCAGCGATCCCAGGCTGGCAGCGGCGCGGAGGAGTTCGAGAATGTCGGTAGGCGTCATGGGGAAAGCAGGTGGTGGCTCGCCCCATAGTATATGTCTGAAATATGTGCTGTCAACAGGTGCCACCCGATGCGCGCCGACGGAACGGATGCGTAACCTAATGGGCGGCGTCTCGTCCACCCGGTTCGCTCCTCTCCAACGCCATGCAACGCGACCATCCGCACGTCTACTTTCCGCCCCCGCTGCTCTTCGTCGCGGGTTTTCTCGTGGGCCTGGCGCTCCAGCGGCTCTGGCCGCTCGGCCTGTTTTTGCCGACTTCCATCTTCCTGTTCGCACTGGCGTGGGCACTCGTGGGCGCGGGGCTGCTGCTCGTCGGGTGGGCGCTGTGGACATTCTGGCGGGCACGCACGGGCATCCTGCCGCACCGTCCAGCGTCTGAACTGCTCGCACGCGGGCCGTACGCCTTCAGCCGCAACCCGATGTACGTGGCGCTGGCCCTGCTGTACGTGGGCATGGCGCTGTGGGCGGGCACGTCGTGGCCCATTCTCCTGCTGCCCGCCGTGCTGTGGACGCTGGGGCGCGTCGTCATCCGGCGGGAGGAAGCGTACCTGTCGCGGGCGTTCGGCGAGGCGTACGCCATCTACAAAACCCGCGTGCGGCGGTGGCTCTGAGCTTCCACCGCCGCACACACGGCATCGGCCTTTCCGAAATCGTCAGGCGAGCGGCGGCGCGGTGGGACGCCCGCCCGCGCGCAGCAGGTCTCGGATCTCGGCCAGCAGCGTTTCCTGCGCCGTCGGCTCGGGCGGGGCGTCGGGGGTGGCGGCCTCCTCGGCTTTTGCTTCCATGAGCCTGTTCATGCTGCGGACGATGAGGAAGAGCACGAAGGCGACGAGCAGGAACGCGATGAGGGCGTTGAGAAAAAGCCCGTAGCCCAGCGCCACCGCTCCGGCCTCGCGCGCGGCCTCGATGGACGTGAACGCCTCGCCCGTCGGATTGCGGAGGACGAAAAAGAGGTTGCTGAAGTCCGGCGCGTCGAACACCGCCGACACGACGGGCATGATGACGTCGTCCACGAGCGACTTGACGACGGTGGCGAAGGCGGCACCGATGATGATGCCCACGGCCATGTCGACCATGTTGCCCTTCATGGCGAACTTTTTGAATTCGTTCAGCATGGATTCCGGCGGTTGGATGGGAGGAGGTGAAGGACTACGTCCTCAACGGTACGACGCCGCCTCCAGAAGCACAACAGCCGTCAGGCAGTGCGGCGAGGCCAGCGCAGCCACGCGGGGCGGCGTGCGCCTCGCCCCCAGCCCGTCAGCAGAAGCAGCCCCACGAGCCCGATGAGCACGTTGGCGGCCCACATTCCCACGGCGGGTTCGAGGTGGCCGCGGTCGGCCAGCTTCTCGCCCTGCACGAGCGTGATCCAGTAAAACAGAAAAATGCCCAGCGCGAGCGCGCCCGACGCTGCCAGCCCACCGCGTCGCACCATCAGCCCCACCGGCACGCCGATGAGAGCGAAGATGAAGCACGCCACGGCCACGCTGAACTTCTTGTGGATCTCGACGCGGTAGCGGTTGGCGCGCTGCTCCTCGTAGCGCAGTGTCTGCGCCATGCTCTCGACCTGGCTGCGCCGCCCACGCGCGCGCGTCACGGCTTCCCCGACGACGGCGGCGGCAGCGGCGCTGTCAAGCCCGGCGAGCGTGTTTTGCGCCTCAGGAGGGCCGGTGGCGTGGAACGGCGGCTCGGACGGGCGCGGCAGAAATCCCTCGCCACCGGCCGAGAGCGAATCGGCCAGCAGCGCAGCGCTGAGGCCGCGCAGCCCTTCGCGCTCGCGCCGGATGCCGGCCTCCACCGAATCCACGTACGCGATCATCTCGATCGTCGGCATGGTGCGGTCGGTGCGGTAGCCGTCGCGGTCCTGGGAGCGCTCGAATGCGAACGACGACAGGTCGAGGGCGAAGCGCAGCCGTCCAAAGCGGCTCTGCTCGTAGCGCGCCTCCTGCCCGCTTGGCAGCGGCACCGCCCGGTCGAGCGTGCCGTCTTCGAGGATGAGATCGACCTGGTCGCCGGGCAGCGGCACGATCTCGCCGCGCGTGGCCCGCATCACGCGCCGCCGCTCCGCGCCCTCGGTGTAATCGAACACCGTCACCTCGCGCAGGCGGTTGGGGCCATCGGTGGCCTGGACGAGGATGCTGTAGCCGCTCAGGCCCGAGTAGAACACGCCGGGCTGGAGCGCGAAGCCGGGCTGCTTGCGGCGGATGTCCTGCCACAGGTTGCGCGCCCGGTAGTTGGCCTCGGGCAGCACGACGTTGTTGAAGTACGCCATCGCGCCGACGACGAACAGCGCGGCCACGAGCACCGGCCACGCCAGTTGCACGAGCGAGATGCCCGCGCCGCGCGCCGCGTTGTAGACGTTGGTGTCGGCCAGTTTGCCGAAGACGATGAGCACCGCCGTCAGCACCGACATCGGCACGGCCAGCACGACGATGTAGGCGAGGTTGTAGACGATGAGTTCGGCAATGGCCTCAAGGGGCAGCCCTTTGCCCACGAGGTCTTTCTGGTACCGGATGAGAAACTGCATCAGCAGCAGAAACACCAGCGTCCCGATCCACGCCAGAAACGGCGCGGGCAACTTCCGCAGGATCATCCGGTGGAGAGTTTTCAAGCGGGTAAAGGCTGAAGGGTGCAGAGTAACGGGTAGGCGCACAACGTCATCCTGAGCAGAGCCAAAGGATCATGGCGCCCCAGCGGAGGCAGACAACGACACGCAACGCCCCCTGTTTTCCCCTCTTCACCAGTCACCCACGCACCAGCGTGACCAGCGTGATTTCGGGGCGGATGCCGAGCCGGAGCGGCGGGCCGACGGTGCCGATGCCGCGGTTGACGTAGAGGTGCTGCGTGCCGTTCGCGCCTTTCTCGGAATACAGCCCGGCCCAGCGCGGATACGCCACGCGCGCCAGGCTCCACCTGAGCGGCCCCCACTCCACCCCGATCTGCCCGCCATGCGTGTGGCCCGCCAGCATCAGGTCGATGTGTTTGTCGCGCGGGCCGCCGGGCTGGTCCCAGAACGTGGGGTCGTGGGCGAGCAAGAGGCGGAAACTGTCGTCCTCCCCTTTTTCGGGCACCCCACGCAGTGCGCCGTCGAGGTCGGCAAAGTGCTGGCGGAAGCCCGTGTTGTCGGTGCCCACGACGTGCAGCTTCGCGCCGTCGATGGCGAGCGAGCGGTGCGCGTTGACGAGCAGATCGATGCCCGTCTCGCGCACGCCGCGCCCGACCTCGGCCACGTTGGCGTAATGGTCGTGGTTGCCCAGGCTCGCGTAGACGCCGAGAGGGGCGCGCAGCTTTTCGAGCGCGCCCGTGATGGCGGGCAACTCGCGCGCCTGGCTGTTGACGAAGTCGCCGGTGATCGTGATGAGGTCGGGTTTCTGCGCCAGCGCCACGTCCACGGCGTCCTGCATGGGTTTGTCCGAGAACATCGACCCGGCGTGCAGATCCGACATCTGCGCGATGGTGAGGCCGTCGAGCGCGGGCGGTAAATCCGGCACCGTCACCGTCACGCGGCGCACGTCAAAGTCGTAGAGCGAGCGGAAGACGCTGTAGCCGACGACGACGAACGGCAGCGTCGCCGCCGACCAGCCCATCGTCTGCAAGAACTGCTGGCGGCTCATCGTCTTCATGTCCGTCAGGTCGAGCGGGCGCACATCCGGCTCCTCGCCGACGGTGCGCGGGGCCTCGTAGAGCAGCCTGCGGCGGAACCAGATAAAGAGCGTCCGCGCCTTCATCGCCGTGCCCACGACGACCAGCACGGCGGCGACGACGAAGCGCGGCACGTAGTAGACGAGCCACAGCGCCACGACGCCCCAGCGCGCGAGGCGTGGCTCGACGGCCCACCAGTCGGAGAAATACGCATATACCGGCATCACGAACGGCATCACCGCGAGCGCGACGCGGTAGACGGGCAGCGTCCACCGCAGGCGCGGGCGGATGCCGGCGAAGCGCTGCCAGTGCCTGAACACGTACAGATCGACGGCAAAGAGGACGGCGATGCCGACGAGGGCAAAAAAGAGAAACTGCTGTTGCATAGCCCGGACGAACGGCACGCCCGGCGGCGGGTTGCCGAACGCGGCGCGGCGCTCGGCGTACGGAAAGGCCGCCTTTTCATCCCGCCATGCAGATCCAGACGTTCACCTTCAACCCGTTCAGCACCCACACGTACGTCGTCGCCAGCGAGGGCGAGGCGGCGATCATCGACGCGGCCTCGTCGCGCGCCGACGAACACGCGCAGGTGCGGGCGTACGTCGAGGAAAACGGGTTGACGGTCAAGCACCTGCTGCTCACGCACGCGCACCTCGATCACGTCTTCGGCTGCGCGGCGCTGTCGGAGGCGTACGGACTCGACTGGGCGCTGCACCCCGCCGACCGCATCGTCCTGCAACACGCCGGGGAGCAGGCGCGCTTTTTCGGGACGCCGCTCGACGCGCCCCCGCCTGCCACGACGCTGCCGCTGGCCGAGGGAGACGCAGTCGCGTTCGGCGCGCTGCGGTGGACGGTGCACCACGTGCCCGGCCACTCGCCCGGATCGGTCGCCTTCTACGACGCGGCCAACGGCGTCGTCTTCGCGGGCGACGTGCTTTTCCGCGGCTCCATCGGGCGGACGGATCTGCCCCTCGGCGACCTGCCCACGCTCCAGAAGAGCCTCCACGAAACGATGCTCGCCCTGCCCGACGCCACGCGCGTGCTGCCGGGCCACGGCCCGGAGACGACGGTGGGGTACGAGCGGCGGCACAACCCGTACCTGCGCTGACCGTCGCGGCACCAGGTCACCGGCTGCCGCGTTGTCCCGCCAACCCATCCACCCGTTTCTATGTCCATTCCCGTTCGCGCGCTGCTGCTCACCGCCGCGGCCACCGGCGTGTTCGCCGCCGCCATCCGAGGCATCAAACCCGCACCAGAGCGGCGGCCCCTGCCCACCGTCGCCCTCGAAATCGACGCCGAGAACCTGGACGAGGCCGAGCGCGATGCCCTTGTGCGCGAACTCGCCGACCAGTTGTAACGCCATGCCCGACGCCCTGCGCGAGTGCCCCGCGTGCGCCCTCGAAGGCCCCGCCGACGCAGCCGAGTGCCCGTACTGCGGCTACGAATTCCCACCCGAACGCAAGGTCAGCAAAGCCGCTGCCATTGCCTTCGCGCTGCTGATGCTGTGGCCGCTCCTCGAGGGCATCCGGTGGCTGCTGCGCGGGTGAAGCTGCCCACTGGCTGTGTGTGCGAACGTGCCGCGGCACAAATCCGGGTTCTGCGCCGGGACGCGATGCCTGTCACAGGGCGCAATGCATGGCGCCCCTACTACCGGCGCTCGGTAAAGCTGCCGCGCCTCTACTCCCTCCGAAGTCCGAAATCTCACCTCCGAAATTTCCATGTCCGAACCGCTCGGCAGCCTTACGCCCGCTGAATTTCTCCGCGACTACTGGCAGAAAAAGCCACTGCTCATCCGGCAGGCGTTTCCCGGCTTCACCTCGCCCGTCACGCCCGACGACCTCAAAGCCCTCGCCACGCGCGACGACGCACATTCGCGGCTCGTGCTCGAAGAAGGCGGCGACTACCCGTGGCAGCTTCACCACGGGCCGTTTCTGCCCGAGGAACTCGGCAAATTGCCCCCGAACAAGTGGACCGTGCTCGTGCAGGAGGTGGATAAATTCGTGCCCGAGATCGCCGCGCTGCGCGATCACTTCCGCTTTATCCCCTCCTGGCGCATCGACGACGTGATGATCTCCTACGCGCCCGCAGACGGCGGCGTAGGCGCGCACATCGACCAGTACGACGTGTTTCTGCTGCAGGGCATGGGACGGCGGCGCTGGCGCATCGGCAACGCGCCCGTCGAGGACGATTCGCTCGTCGAGAATCTCGATGTGTCCGTGCTCGCCCATTTCGAGTGGACGGATGAATACACGCTCGAACCGGGCGACATGCTGTACTTGCCGCCGCGCATCGCGCACGAGGGTGTGGCGCTCGACGATTGCCTGACGATCTCCGTCGGCTTCCGCGCACCGTCGCACGCCGACCTCGTCGCGGGTTTCCTGGAAAACGCTCTCCAGACGATCCCCGACGATCGTTTTTACACCGACCCCGGCCTCACGCCGCCCGCCCATCCCGGCGAGATCGACGACGCGGCGCTCGATCAGGTGCGCGGCGTGCTGCACGACGTGTTGACCGACGATACCGCGCTGCGCGAATGGTTCGGGAAGTTCATGACCGAGTCGCGCCGCGGTTTTGACGAGGCCGACGGCGTGGACGTCGATGCTGCCGAACTCGAGGAGGCCATCGAAAAGGGCGGATCGCTCCTCCACGCGCCCGGCGCGCGCTTCGCGTTCACGCGCCTGCCGGACGGCGAGGCCATGCTGTTCGCGGGCGGGCAGGCGTACCGTTTGGAAAAGCCCCTCGCCTTCGCCGCGCCCCTCTTTGCCGACCACCGACGCCTCGACGCCGACACGCTGCGCCGCACACCTCGCCTCGCCCGACTTTGCCGACCTCGCCGCCGCCCTCGTCGCCGATGGCCACCTGACGCTGGAGTACGCCTGATGCCGCTTCCCCTGCCTCCGTCGCGCATCGAGAAGTGGGAGCGGCTGGGCCGCCGCCACGAAGGACACTACCGCGTGTTCGACCTCTACAAAGACCGCGTGCGTGCTCCGCACACGGGAACGGAGCACGACTTCGTGCTCATCGAGGCCCGCGACTGGGTCAACGTCATTCCCGTCACGCCCGGCGGGGAGATCGTGTTCGTGCGCCAGTACCGGCACGGCACCGATGCCGTCTCGCTCGAAATCCCCGGCGGCATCATCGACGCCGGCGATGCGTCGCCCGAGGCGGCGGCGCGGCGCGAGATGCGCGAGGAGACGGGCTACGACACCGAAAACGTCATCCGGCTGGGGAGCGTCGCCACCAACCCTGCCCTCTTCAACAACACGTGTTACACCTGCCTCGCGCAAGGCGTGACGCCCACCGAGGCCGTGGCGTTCGACGAGACGGAAGATCTCGAAGTCGTGCTCGTAGACCCCGGCGACGTACCCGGCTTGATCGGGCGCGGCGAAGTGTCGCACGCGCTCGTGGTAGGCGCGTTCTATCTTTACCACGTATGGCAGATGCAGAACCGACTGCGTACGACGTGAGCGAAGCGCCCCCGGCATCGAGTTGGAGGCACAGGTTGTACACGGTCATTTTCCACTCGGACACGCCCGCGGGCAAAGGGTTCGACGTGGCGCTGATCGTCACCATCCTGGCCAGCGTGATCGTGGTGATGCTGGAATCCGTCGCGGAAATCCGCAACGTGTACGGACCGGAGTTGCGCCTGGCCGAGTGGATTTTCACGCTCCTGTTCACGCTCGAATACGCGCTGCGGCTCGTGTCGGTGAGCCACCCGCGCCACTACGCGCTGTCGTTTTTCGGCATCGTGGACGTGCTCGCCATCCTGCCGACGTACCTGAGCGTGTTCATCCCCGGCGCGCAGTTTCTGCTGGTCATCCGGCTCTTGCGCATCCTGCGCGTGTTCCGCGTGCTCAAGCTCGTCCGCTACCTCGACGAGGCCAACACGCTCAGCAAAGCCCTCGCGGCCAGCCGCCGCAAAATCGTCGTCTTCATGAGCACCGTCGTCACGCTCGTGACGATTCTGGGGTCGCTGATGTACATCGTCGAGGCCGGTCAGGGCGGCTTCACGAGCATCCCGCGCAGCGTCTACTGGGCCATCGTGACGCTGACGACGGTGGGCTATGGCGACATCTCGCCGGTGACGCCGCTGGGGCAGTTTTTCGCGTCGATCATCATGCTGATGGGCTATGGCATCATCGCCGTACCGACAGGCATCGTGACCGTTGAGATTGCCAACGCGACGCGCCAGGCGGCCGACGCGGCGGCGAGCGCGGCGGCCACTCCGTCGGCAAAGCGGTGCCCTCGCCATCCCGAACTCCTCCACCCATCGGACGCCCGCTTCTGCCGCCGCTGCGGCACGCTGCTCGAAGAGTCATCCCCACGTGTGGAGACGCCGTAGCGCGTCAGAGCCCGTGCCGGGCGAGGTTGACGAAGAACGCGTAGGCGCTGCCGTAGTCGAGCGATGAGACGACGACGGCCACGGCGCCGAGGACGAGCGGATGCGCCAGCAGCAGCGCCCCCGCCAGGTAGACCGGGATGCGCGTGAGCGATTTCAGGTCGGACAGCGTCCGCAGCAGCGCCCACACCTCGACGGCGAGCGCCAGTGCGACGACGATCCCCATGCCGCGCAGCCCCTGAGGCGGCGGCAGCGTATCCACGACGAGCGCGGCGAAGGCCAGTGGCAACAGCGGCCAGTGGCTCCACAGCGACAGCGACAGCGGCTGGACGGGTTTGAGGGCGTAGCGCCGCCGCACGGCCACTGCGAACACCAGCGCCTGCACCACCTGCGCGACGAGAAAGGCGAGCATCGCCGACAGCGCCAGCAGCACCGGCGACGCCAGCAGCCGCGCCACGACGCGCCCCACCCCGACGGGCAGCGCGGACACGAGGAAGCCGAACGCGGGCGACGACTGCGCGGCATCGAGGAGCACCGCTGCAATGATCCCGGCGCTCAGGCCCGTGGCGAGCGCCAGCACCAGCACCGACAGGCCCAGCGCGTCGCGCCCGTCGCGGATGCTCTCGCGGTAGAAGCCGTGTGCGGTAAAGTAGCGCGTCGCCATCTGGCGCACACGCGGCTCGCGGCGCATCACCCAGCCCAGCAGGCCAACCATCAGCCACGTCAGCACGACGAGGCTGCCGCGGTGGCGGTGCGGCACCTGCGCGCCACTCCGCAGCGCGAACACGTTGCGCGTGCCGGTGAAATGCCCCCGCAGCACGTCGTACGCCGGGCGCACGCCGTCGCGTTCGAGCACCCCGAAGGACGGCCCTGCCACGGCTTGCAGGTCGGTGGCCGCCGGGCCCGCGTCGCGCCAGCGGTAGACGAGCAGCGCCGTAGGGGCCTGCTCCGCCGGTGCGCGCAGGAGCCGGGTGAGGGCCGTGTCGAGCCGCGCGGCGACGTTTTCGGGCGAGTGCGCGTTCTGGGTGCCGCGCATATCGGCCTGCACGCGCCACCCGACGATGAGGCCCGCCGGGGTGGACGGGTGCGCTGCCTGCCAGCGTGCCAGCACACGGGCGGGGTCGGGCGCGTCGAGGGCGGGCAAGAGAACAAAATCGACCGCGTCCACGCAGCGGTCGCCGCTGGCGAAGGGAGCGACGTAGTAGGTGCGAGCGCGTGGGAGTTGCGTACGCACGCGCTCTGCGAGGCTTTCGAGCACGCGGCACACGCGGGCGTCGCCCGTATCGGGCCGCCGCGCCAGCCCGAACGTCTGTGCCGAGCGGTGGCCGCGGCTGCGCGTGAGCACGTCGGTGAGCGCGGCCTCCATCGCGTCCGTGTCGGTGCGCGCCCGCGCCGCCGTGAGATAGGCGGAGGGCAACTCCTGGTAGAGCGCGAGGCCGAGCGTGTCGGCCAGCGTGAGAAGGCGGTCGTCTGCGACGGGCGGCATCCGCACGACCCGCACGCCCGCGGCCTGCATCTGCCGGAAGTCGGAGGCAACGGCTTCGTACGTGCGCGCGGGCGCGTAGACGACCCCGACGGCGGGCGGCTGCTGCGCGAAGACCTGCGCGGCGGTACACAGTAAAAACAGTGGCAGCAGACGGAGCACGGGCGAGAAAGGCGAAACTGGGAGCCGCAAAGGTAGGCATCGGCACGGGGCTCCTCTACCCGTGCCCTCCCCCACAGCGTGCCGGTACGTAGTCGTAACGAAGCGACCTGTTCTGGCCGCTCGTCCGCGTAGTCTTGCTACCTTCGCCCGCGCAATACACACTCACCCAGCAACACATATCGCATGAAACCCTTTCTGCTCTTCACCGCTCTGCTCTGCACCCTCGTCGTGCTCCCCACGCGCGCCCAGACGGCGTTTGGCGTTCACGCCGGGTACGACGTGGATTTCGAGGAATTCCTCGTCGGCGGGCAGGCTCGCTTTCCACTCTCGGCCATTCCCATCACCGTGCAGCCCGGCGTCGACGTGTTCTTCGTCGACAACGTGACGGTGCTTCAGTTCGATGTCAACGCGCTCTATGCCATCAGCGGCGGCGCGGGCGAGTCGTTCACGCCGTACGTGGGCGCGGGCCTCGGCATCCTCTACGCCAGCAACGACGGCGACAGCGACACCAGCGGCGGCCTCAACCTGCTTGCGGGAGCCGTCTTCAACCCGGCGGCGGCGCTCCGGCCCTTCGTGCAGGCGCGCATGACCGTCGACGACGGCACGCGTGTGGCCGTGATGGGCGGCGTCCTGTTCGCCCTCGGGCGCTAACGTAACTATCGCCTCCGGCCTCCGTAGGGCGTTGCCGTACGGATGTACGATGGGTGGACAGGCGGGTCGGCAGCTTCGGCGGTCGGCCCGCCTGCGTTTTGGGGTGGTCATGGGTCATTCAAGCCGACTTCGGGTATTTCGACTCCAAGACTCAAGACCCGTGACTCCAGCCGAGTATGCACCGCAACCTGCCCGTAACGGTTGCGTTGCAGCGCGCTCTTCTCGCCACCCCACCCCGTCCGCATGAACTGGCCCCGCACGAACCGCGTCGTCGCCGCGCTTGTCTTCGTCTACGCCCTCGTCCTCTACCTGCTCACCGTCGCGCCGACGACGTCGTTCTGGGACAGCGGCGAGTTTATCGCCATCGCGCACGGGCTTCAGGTGTCGCACCCGCCGGGCGCGCCGTTCTTCATGCTCGTCGGGCGCTTGTTCTCGATGTTCGTGCCGACGGAATACGTGGCGCTCGCCGTCAACCTCGTCTCCGTGTTTTCGAGCGCGGGCACGATCCTGCTAGCCCACCTCATCATCGTCCAACTCGTCAAAACGTGGCAGGACGACGAGGGGCCGCGCACCACGATGCACGAGATCTCGGCGCTGGTGGGCGGCGTCATCGGGGCCTGCACGTTCGCCGTGACGGACTCGTTCTGGTTCAACGCTGTCGAGGCCGAGGTCTACGCCGGGTCGATGCTGTTCACGGCCCTCGTTGTGTGGCTCATCCTCAAGTGGAGCGAGGCCGCGCGCAGCGAGGAGGCCACGCTGGCCGGCGACGCGCACCCGTTCAGCCTGCGCGCCAACCGCTACCTCATTCTCATCGCATACCTGTTCGGCCTCGCCATCGGCGTCCACCTACTTAACCTGCTGGCGGTCTTTTTCATCGGGCTGATCTTCTTTTTCACCGAGTACGACCGCGAGGAGTGGACGACGGGCAAGCGGGTGCTGGGCCTCATCGCGGCGGGCGCGGTGTCGTCGCTCGTGTTTCTGTTTGTCTACCCCGGCATCGTGCAGGTGCTGCCGACGGTTGCCGGAGCCGTGGGCGCTCCCTTGCTGCTCCTGCTCGTCGTCGCCGTGCTGATCGGGCTGGGCGTGTGGCAGACGCAGAAGCGCCGGATGCCCGCGCTCAACCTCGTCATGCTCAGCATCACGTTTCTGATGCTCGGCTATTCGACCTACGGCGTCATCTTCATCCGCAGCGCCGCCAACCCGCCCATCGACGAGAACGACCCGGAGACGACCGAGGCCATCGTCTCGTATCTCAAACGCGAGCAGTACGGCTCGACGCCGCTGCTCAAGGGGCAGACGTACGGCTCCACGCGCGAGGTCACGTTCCCGCGCCGCTGGAGCCCCGACCCCAACCACCAGCAGATGTACCGCGAGTACGACTCGGACTGGAGCTTCTTCGTCGGCTACCAGGTCAACTACATGTACTGGCGCTATTTCGGCTGGCAGTTCGTGGGCAAGGACTCCGACAGGCAGGGCGCGCCCGTCATCACCGGCGTCGCGGCGCTCGACCAGAATACACCCAACCGCGCCGCGTATTTCCAGACGCCGAGCGAGAAGGCGAGCCGCAACGGGTACTTCGCGCTCCCGCTGATTCTCGGCTTGCTGGGCATGGTGTACCACTTCGTGCGCGACTGGCGGCGGGCGTTTGCCGTGCTGGTGCTGTTTCTGATCACCGGGCTCGGCATCATCATCTACCTCAACCAGCCACCCTTCCAGCCGCGCGAGCGCGATTATTCGTACGTGGCATCGTTCTTCGCCTTTGCGCTGTGGATCGGCATCGGCGGCACGGGCGTCGTCGAGATGGTGGTGCAGGCGATGAAGCAGGCCGCCGAGCCCGCCCGCAGAACCGTCGCGCTGGCGCTCGCCGCGCTCGTGTTCGTGGCCGTGCCGGGCTGGATGCTCGTCGAGAACTACGACGACCACGACCGCTCGGGCCGCTACGTCGCGCCGGACTACGCCTACAACATGCTCAACAGCGTCGCCGAAAACGGCATCCTGTTCACCAACGGCGACAACGACACCTTCCCGCTGTGGTATTTGCAGGAAGTCGAGCGCGAGCGGACGGACGTGCGCGTGGCGAACCTGTCGCTCTTGCAGACGCCGTGGTACATCAAGCAGCTCAAGAACCAGGCATCGCGCGAGTCGCTGCCCCTACCCTTCTCGATGGACGACAGCGCCATCGACCGGATCGAGGCCGTCCGCTGGGAGCCGCGCGACATTTCGCTGCCCGTCAACACCGACGCGCTCACGCAATCGACCGAGATGTCGCAGTCCCTCGTGTCGACGCAGGAAGGCACCGCGCAACTCCAGAGCCCGATGACGTGGCAACTCACCGGGCGGCAGTTCGGGCAGGACCTTTTCGCGCTTTACCCCAACGACCTCGCCGTGCTCGACATCGTGCAGACGAACGCGCGCGAAGACTGGAAGCGGCCCGTCTACTTCGCCGTCACCGTCAGCCCCGACGGGCAGCTCGACCTGCAGAACTACTTCCAACTCGAAGGGCAGGCCTACCGCGTCGTGCCCATCCGCCACGACGAGCGGCAGGGGCGCGTGGTGCCGGGCATCACGGACGCGAACCTCCTCAACTTCCGCTTCCGCGGGCTGGATGATCCCGACGTGTACTTCGACGAGAACATCCGCAATATGGTGGACAACTACCGCAACATCTTCACGAGCGTGGCCGAGTCGCTCATCGAAGACGGCCACCCGGATCGCGCCCGCGCGTTGCTCGACCTCATCATGGAGAAGGTGCCTTTCGAAACCATCCCCGGCGACGACCAGTCGTTCCCGTTCATGGCCCGCGCCTACCTGCTACTGGGCGATCAGGCGCGGGCGCGCGCCATCTTCGAGAAGGCCGAGCCGTACGCGCTCGCCATGCTCGAAGACGCTTTCGAGCGGTACCAGAAGGGCGAGAACGTGCAGGGCCTCGACCGCCCGCTTCGCTTCGCGCAGATCGTGCAGTTCGGGCTGATCGGGGCCGAAGCCTTCGACGAGGCCGCCACCTTCAGCAGCAAGGTGGCCGACGTGCTCCAGGACTCGTCGTTCGCCCTCTCGCCCGCCGACGCCCGCGCCCGGCTCCCGCAGGCCCGCCAGACGATGATGATGCCCGCTGCGGCCCCTCCCGACACAGTGGAATGACACACGGTGCGCGCCTCAACGCCCATGCCTGTCCGGGATGGGCGTTTTTCTTTTCGACGCCGCCCCCGCACCGAAAGGAAACGTTTGCACTATTGGTCTGACATCCCTAAAATGCTCCTCCACAGTATTTAGTTAATCGCCAGTGATGTTTATCCATGCACCGGCGGGAGATTCACCCCTATGAAGATGACCAGTACGGTCAAATGGTTCGATGCCAAGAAGGGCTTCGGATTCATTCACCACCCCGACGGCGAAGCCGACATCTTCGTCCACTACACCTCCATCGAGTCGGACAACAGGTTTCGCACGCTCCACACCGACGAGCCGGTTGACTTCGAGTTGCACGACGGCCCGAAGGGCGTCCACGCTCGGCACGTCATCTCGTCCGACCCCACATGGGTACCGGCCGAGGCGTCAGAGCCTCAAGCGCGGTTCCAGCCTCCCCAGCCTGAGGAATACGCCGTGCCAGGCGTGCCTGTAGGCCCCGAGTTTGCGCCGGCTCCGTCCGCCCAACCCGTCGCCCCGCTGTCCTGAGCCGTGCCTGCGCATTGTGTCGCCCTCGGCTGCGCCGTACCTTCGGTGTAAAGGCGTGTACACGCCGTTATTCCCCGCTCGCAGGATGGCCTTCGACTTCAGTTCCGACGATCTCAGCCGCATCGCGCAGGTGCTGGACGTTTCGTTCACTTCCGACAGCGACCTCCATCGCTTCGAACTGCGCGATGCCGAAACCGGGCGCAAGCTGTCGCTCGAGATCCGCACCGCCCTCGCACTGCCCGATGCCCTCGCCGAGCAGCCGCCCAATCTGGTTTCGGTCTACGCTCCGGCGTCGTTTCTCCAGATCCAGGGCTGCACGGGCTTCATCGCCTCCGAAGAACTGGGCGAGGTAATCTTTTTCGCCCGGCGCGGTGGGGCCACGAGCGGCCTCGTCATTGAGCGCGAGGCGGGATGTTCGCTCTACGCCCACGTGGACGAGCGCCTGATCTCGACCGATTTCACCTCGCTGCCGCCCGAGCTGGTGATGAGCAGCGTGGCCCTCTCCATGACCGAGTCGCTCTTCAACGACCTCGGCTGACGGCGCACGATGGAGGTCGAACCGGTTCAGATCGCCCACGAGCACCCTACGCTCCGCGTGGACGAGCGGCGTCTCCGTGAGATCCTGCAGGCGCTGTTCGACGAAGAAAGAGCGACGCCCGCCGAGGTGACGCTCGTGCTCGCCGATCATGCCACGGTCCACGCCCTCAACGCCGAGTACCTGGGCCACGACTACGTCACCGACGTGCTGTCTTTTTTGCTGTCGGACGGAACGACGGCCGGTATCGAGGGTGAGGTTTACGTGGACCTCGACACCGCGCTGGAGCGCCACGCGGAGTTCGACGCCTCTTTCGAGAACGAAGTTTTCCGCTACTGCATCCACGGCGTCCTTCACCTGCTGGGCTACGATGACGCCACCGCTGCCGAGCGAGAAAGGATGCGCGTCCTCGAAACCCGCTACCTTCACATCTGACCTGTTTCATCCACCCGCTACGCTATGCTGCTCCGCGTCTGAATCCACCTCCTGTTTCACGTACACCTCCGTATCCATGCAAACACAGATCACCGTCCGCCACACCGACGCCACCACCTACCACCGCGTGTACGCGCAGGAACAACTCGAAAAACTCAGCAAGGTCTACAGCCAGATTCACGACGCCCACGTGGTGCTTTCCGAAGAAGGGCTCGACAAAAAAGCGGAGATGCGTCTCGGCGTGAAGGGCCCCGATCTGTTTGCCACTGAAACCGCCCCGACGCACGAGGCCGCCATCGATAAGTGCATCGCCCGGCTACGGCGGGCGCTCGTCAAGCACAAAGACACGGTCAAGAGCACCGACCCCGAGCGGTTCATCTACCGCTGACACGCGCCCTGGACGGCCTCACGCCATCTTCCGCAGCGCCTCGACGACAGGAATCACCGTGCCCGCGTTCTGCATGATGTAAAAGTGCAGCGCGGGCACACCTGCGTCCAGCAGTTCTTCGCTCTGCCGGATGGCCCACCGGATGCCGATCTCCCGAACGTGCGCGTCGGGCGCGGCGTCCACCTCGGCTGCCAGCGCCTCGGGGATCTCGACGTGGAAGTTGCGCGGAAGCGAGGCGAGTTGCTTGCGCGAGGTCAGGATTTTGATCCCTGGAATGATGGGCACCTCGATGCCCGCCACGTGGCACCGCTCGACAAACGAGAAGTAGTGGCGCGTGTCGAAAAACATCTGCGTGACCACGTAATGCGCTCCAGCGTCGATTTTCTGCTTGAGGCTCTGCACGTCCCGCGACAGGTTCGGCGACGCGAAGTGCTTTTCGGGATACCCCGCCACGCCGATGCAGAAATCGGTGGGCGCGGCGTCGAGGAGGTCTTCGAGGTAGCGCCCGTCGTTCATTGCCGACATCTGTGCGACGAGGTCGGCGGCGCAGGCGTTGCGCGTGCGGTCGGCGCGCTGCGGCTTCTGGTACTCGGCGTCATCGCCCCGTAGGGCCATCACGTTGCGGATGCCGAGGTAGTTGAGTTCAATGAGCGCGTCCTCAGTCTCCTCACGCGTGAAGCCACTGCACAACAGGTGCGGCACGGCCTGCACGCCGAAGCGCCCCTGGATGGCAGCGCACAGCCCGATGGTGCCGGGGCGTTTGCGCTTGACGTGCCGCCTGAGCGTTCCGTCCGGCAGTTCGTCGAAATACACCTGCGCGGCGTGGCTCGTCACGTCGATGAACGGCGGCTCGAACGGCATCAGCGCCTCGACGGCGGCGAGCACATCCTCGACGGCCCCGCCCCGCTTCGGCGGGATGATCTCGTAGGAGATCAGCGGTGACGTGGCGCGCTCGATCTGTTCGGTTATCTTCATCGCTGCTCGTTGCTCCCAATCGTTTAAGTCTCTCTGCCCATGACTGCCCTGCTCTTCTCGACCGAAGACGAAGCAGCTCCGTTTCTGCAAAAATACGAACGCGGGCGCTTCGAAGGCCTCTCTGCCGGCGATGCCCTCTACGACGACCGCGTGCTCGTGGCCATCACCGGCACTGGGCTCATCAAAACGACGCTCCGCACCGAGCGCGTGCTCCGGCATTTCAAGAGCGAGTTGCCGCTCCAGCGGGTGCTGCACGCGGGCATGTGTACGGCCCTCAGCGAGGACCTGGCGATGGGCACCGTGGTGGGCGTCTCGCAGGTTCTCGAAGGCGACCGCATCGAGATGGCCGCCATGCGCTACCCCCGGATGCCGCTCGACGTGCCCTTCGAGAAGCTGGGCACGGTCACGCTGGTGACGCAGAACATGGCACTCGACGACGAGAAGAGCCGCAGCTACTGGAGCCGCATCGCGCAGGCGAGCGACCTGGCGGGCTACGCGGTGGCCTTCGTCACGGCCACGTACGGCCTCCCCTGCCACATTCTCAAGACCGTCGCGGGCAGCATCCACGCGGCGGATGCCGACGTGCGCGAGACGCGCCGCAGCGCCAACGAAGCCCTCGCCGCCACGCTCATCAAGGTGCTACCGACGTTCGAGGAAAAATAGCGGCGAGGCGCCGCCGAGCGCTCGACTTTCGTCTCAATTCAGCCGGTGCGACACGTCCTTGCACCACGTTTCTGGCAGACCGCCGGAGGCATGGTCGGCGTAGGAATACGAGCTCGTTTCGTGACGCTGCCGGAAACGAATGTCGGCGCGGATCTCACGGGCGCCTACCTGCACGGGGCGCCGTGACGCCGCCCGCACCACGGCGTCACTTGACGTGAACGGCTCCGGCTCCTCAGGGAGCAACAGGCGGCACGCCGTCACCACTGCCCACACCACCAGCACGAACAGCAGCGGCAGGAAAACAGCGAAGACGGGCCAGATCATGGCGGCTCAGTTGGATGTCTCGGCGGCCTCGTCCGTTGTGGCAGCCATGTCGGCCTCAGCGGTGGTGTCTGCGGGCGCAGATGCGGCCGGCGCGGCGCTCGAATCGGCGACCAGGTAATCGCCGGGGGCCACTTTCAGGTTGACGTACTGCGCGGCACGAACGGAATCCTCTCGCGCCAGCGCATCCATCTTGACGATCGTCATCGACTCGACGTTGTCGAGGTCGCCGCGGTAGGCAACGTCGAACAGGGTGAAGGTCAGGAAGACGACGACGAAGATGGCACCGACCGACAGCACCAGCATGTTGACGCGGTTGTCGTGTTTGAGGCCCATGAAGATGGCGACGACGAGCGTACACTTCACCGCCGCGATGGCCAGCGCCAGCGGCACGTGGATAAAGTTGAGCGGGCCGAAGTCGGCGGTGCCGGTGAGCACGGTGAGCACCGTGAGCGCGACCAGCCACGCCAGAATCTTCAGCAGCAGCGACTGCGGCGCGATGTAGTGGTGGTGCCCTTCTTCGTGGGCGTGTGCGTTTGCCATGCGAGAGATGAAGGTTCGAGGTTAGCGATGGGAGGCCGGGAGACGCAGTGCTACTCCAACCTCTGATCTCCACCCTCTACGTTCTCAGTGAATGAGGTAAATCAGCGGGAAGAGGAAGATCCAGATGATGTCCACGAGGTGCCAGTACAGCCCGGCGCACTCGACGGGCGTGTAGTAGGCCGACGAGAACTCGCGCTTGCGGGCGCGGAACCACATCCACACGAGCACGCCCACCCCGGCGATGATGTGGATGGCGTGGATGCCCGTGGCCATGTAGTAGATCGAGAAGAACTGCTTCATCATCGGCACGTCGAACGAGGCATACTCGCCGTGTGGATGGAAGTACTTGCCGGGCATGATGCCGTGGCTGAACTTCGTACCGTACTCGTAAGCCTTGACGAGCAGGAAGAGGAGGGCGCCTCCGATAGTCAGCAGCAGGTAGCGCGTCAGCCCTGCCTG
This sequence comes from Rhodothermales bacterium, assembly GCA_963829705.1. Classification (GTDB taxonomy): domain Bacteria; phylum Bacteroidota; class Rhodothermia; order Rhodothermales; family BA12; genus CAWHJN01. The sequence goes on along the minus strand of CAWHJN010000005.1, from coordinate 1,363,138 downwards.
ATCGGCCCGCTGGATCGAGTTGATCGCCATCGCCATCGTCCACGACGAAGCGAGCAGCACGAGCGTGTTGCCAAGGCCGAGCCACGGGTTGAGCGCGTGCGAGGCCTGCTCGAACACCTCAGGGTTCCAGACGCGGTAAACCGTGTAGGAGACGAACATCCCGCTGAAGAGCAGGATTTCGGTGGCGAGAAAGAGCCACATCCCCATTTTGGCCGAGTCGAACTGCTGCTCGGACGAGACAAAATGGTGCTGCAGGTGAGGCGGGTGGTCGTGATGCGTCTCGGCGTGGGTGCCGGGCGCATCGACGGTGATCGCGGACGAAGAGGCCATGGAATGCAGATTGGTGAGGTTAGCCGGCGGGTCGGTGCGGGTGCTTGCCTACCCGACCAACCGACGAACAGACAGACTCAGCTCTTGAGGGGACGCGCGCTCACGACCGCAGCGCCATCGCCCTGCCCGTCGCCCGTGGTGGTGACGAAGACCTCGTCGGCGAGGTGGAAGTCGTACGGCCCGCGCGTGACGATGGGCGTGTGCGTGAAGTTGTGCGGATCGGGCGGGCTGGTGGCGTTCGTCCACTCGAGCGTGGCCGCGCCCCACGGGTTTGCCGGGGCCTTCTTGCCCTTGAGCAGCCCCCAGATCCACGTACCCAGCACGATGAAAAGACCGGTAGCCAGGATGTACGAGCCAATCGACGAGATCATGTGCAGCGTGGCGTACTCGGGCAGGTAATCGTAGTAGCGGCGCGGCATGCCCTGCGAGCCCAGGATGAGCTGGGTGAAGAACGTCGTGTTGAGCCCGATGAACACGAAGATCGCGGCGATCTTGGCCGGCAGCTCCGGGTACATCTTGCCAAACATCTTCGGAAACCAGTAATACATCCCGCCGATGAGGGCCACTACCGAGCCGCCCATCATCACGTAGTGGAAGTGGCCGACGACGTAGTACGTGTCGTGCAGGTGCACGTCCACCGACAGCACGCCCACCATGATGCCCGTCAGCCCGCCGATGGTGAACATGAAGAGGAACATGAGCGCGTAGATCATCGGCGTTTGCAGCCACACGGAGCCGCGGTACATCGTCGCTACCCAGTTGAAGACTTTGATGCCGCTCGGGATGCCGATGAGGTAGGTGATGAGCGAGAAGATGATCGCGGCGATGGCCGACTGCCCGCTCACGAACATGTGGTGGCCCCATACGAGGAACCCGAGGAGGGCGATGGCCACCGACGAGAGCGCCACGGCGCGGTAGCCGTAGATGCGCTGCCGCGAGAACGTGGCCATCAGTTCGGAGATGATGCCGAAGGCGGGCAGAATGGTGATGTAGACCGCCGGGTGGCTGTAGAACCAGAAGAAGTGCTGGAACAGGATCGGGTCGCCGCCGAGGTTCGGGTCGAAGATGCCGATGCTGAAGATGCGCTCGGCGAAGAGCAGCAGCATCGTCACGCCGAGCACGGGCGTGGCCAGAATTTGCACCACACTCACCGCGTACATGGCCCAGACGAACAGCGGCAGGCGGTTCCACGTCAGCCCCGGCGCGCGCATCTTGTGGATGGTCACGATGAAGTTGATGCCCGTGAAGATCGAGGCGAAGCCCGCGATGAAGATGGCCAGCGTCAGGAAGATGACCGACGAGTTGGTCTGCGTCGAGTACGGCGTGTAGAACGTCCAGCCCGTGTCCATCTTACCGACGAAGAGCGACGCCATCACGAGTGCGCCGCCGATGAGGTAGACGTACCACGACGCCAGGTTGAGGCGCGGAAAAGCCACGTCCTTCGCCCCGAGTTGCATCGGCAGGATGAAGTTGCCCAGGATGGCAGGCGTGGCCGGCACGAGAAACAGGAACGTCATAAAGACGCCGTGCATCGTGAAGGTGAAGTTGTAATTCTCCGCCGTCATGATCGTCTGCCCCTGCGAGATCAACTCGGTGCGGACGAGGATGGCAAACGTGCCGGCAGCCAGGAAGACCAGCGCCAGCGTGATCAGGTACATGATCCCGATGCGCTTGTGGTCCACCGTCGTCAACCACGACTTGAGGCCCTTCTCGGCGTTGAGGTAGTTGTAATCGGCCCCGTGCGCGGCGTGTGCGTGCGCGGCAGGAGCCGGGGCGGTGGCGGTATGTGCCATAGGAGTGGAGGTTCATCCAGACCCGGCGGGTTTCCAAAACCGCCGGGTCTGTGCTGTAGAATTACTGAAGCGACTGGATGTAGGCGATGAGCGCGTTGAGCTGATCCTCCGTCATCGAAGCGTAGTTGGCGGGCATCACGTTGGGGTACCCCTCGACGATCTTGGCTCCCGGCATCAAGATCGACTCGCGGATGTAATTCTCATCCACTGTCACCGGCCCTGCGCTCGTCGGGTGGCCTGTCGTCCCGAAAAGACCCTGCCACGTTGGCCCCACCATGCGCGAGCCATCCGTGGAGTGGCAGGCGAAGCAGCCATTTTGATTGGCGATGATGGCGCCGTACTCGGCGGGCGGCAGGTTCGCCGCGTCACCCGCGCCCCCCGTGAGCACCCAGTCGTCGAAGGTGTTCTGATCGACGACGTGGACTTTGCCCAGCATCGCCGAGTGGCTCGTGCCGCAGTATTCGGTGCAGAAGATGTCGTACACCCCCGTCTTCGTCGCCTGGAACCAGACGGACGAGTAGCGGCCCGGCAGCACGTCCTGCTTGACGCGGAAGGCGGGGATAAAGAACGAGTGCAGCACGTCCGTCGAGTGCATCCGGATGCGGACGGGGCGGTTGACGGGCACGTAGATCTCGCCCGCCGTGGTGAAGCCTTCGTTGGGATACGCAAAATTCCAGCCCCACTGGTAGGCCGTCACCTGAATCTCGTAGGAGTCGGGCGGGGCGACGTTGAGTTGGACGTAGCCCTTGAAGCCCCACGTGAAGACCACGAGCACCAGCAGCGTCGGGACGATGATCCACGCGCCTTCGAGGAGCTTGCTCTCCTTGATCGGGACGGGGCGTTCATTGGGGCTGCGCCGCCGGTATTTGTAGGCGAAGTACAGCATGCCTCCCACCACCAGGAGGAAGAATAGCAGGCTGACATAGTTGACGAAGTTGAACAACCAGTCAATCGTCGGGGCCAGCGTGGAGGCGGACTCGGGAAGCCAGAGCGTGCCCTTGTCTTCCATAATGATTCGTCGGGTAAGGTTAGGCGAGCGGCGACGCCGTGTCGTGCCGGCGCGAGAGGAGCGAAAGAGTCAGTCCCAGCAGCAGCACCGTCAGCGCGCCACCCGCCATCATCAGGCGCGACGCCATGAGCGAATAGGTGTGCGTGTCCGGGTTGTACTGAAAGCAGAACATAATGAACTGATCGACGAACGTACCCGTCTTGCCTTCGGAGGCTTCGGTGAGGGCAGCGCGCAGGTCGGTGGGCGTGAAGGTGACGCCCGTGAGGTAACGCGAGATGGTGCCGTCCGCCTGCGCAAACGTCAGCGCGGCGGGGTGGGCGTACTGCTGCGAATCTTCGTCCCAGCGGTAGCGAAAGCCGACGGCATCGGCGAGCGCGAAGATGTTGTCGTCGCCGCCGGTGAGGAAGTGCCAGCCGTCCTCCGCGCCTTCCCGGCCCAGCATCTCCATGTGCCGGGCCTTCTGCCGTCGTGCCTGTTCGGTCGTTTCGCTGGGATCAAAGGAAACCGTGACGATGGTGTAGTCGACGCCGGGCGTCTGCGGAATTTCCGTCATCGTCCGCGTGAAGCCGTCGAGGATGAGGTTGCACAGCATCGGGCAGTCGTAGTAGACGAGGCTCAACACGACGGGCTTGCCGTCCGCGAAGTAGTCGCCCAGCTGCACGGTCTCGCCGTTTTCGTCGGTAAACGTCAGGTCGAGCGGCAGCATCTGCCCGATGTGGTCGTCCAGCCCGACGTCCTCCGTGCCCGGCACCGTCTGCTCCGCCAGTTGAGCCTGCGCGTTCTGGAGCGCCCCCGTGACGAACACGGCCAGCAGCAGAAAAAGAGCCGTCAGACGCATGGAAAACAACGAGTTGCAGGCGCGGGGATCAACGTGGATTGAAGAAGGGCAGTTCCGATGAATACGCCGTGTCGCTGCTCGTCCGGGCCTCGTTCGACAGGATCGTGATGACCCGGTCGATGGGCACGCGGTAGACGCCATTGGCGTCGTTGAGGACTTCGTAATGGTCGAGTTCGCGGGCGGCGGAGCTTTCCACTTCCCGTAGTTCGGGATAGCCTGACTCGCCCACCGCCTGCACCGCCGTGGCTTCGCTGACGGTGGCCTTCCAGTTGAACAGCAGGACGATGATGATGGCGAGCGCCACGATCACGCTCAGGGTGATCCCCAGGATCTGCGCGGACTCGACGCCCTCGGGCTCGACGCCCATCGCGTTGGCCTGTACCGCGGCCTTGTCGCTACCCGTTGCCTCGGCAGCAGCCTCGGCACCGGCGGCCTTGACCAATGCTGCGCCCGGCCCGAGCGACTCCTCAGTGTCCGGTTCCACCACTGGCGCGGCCTGCACCTCGTCCGGCGTCATCGCGATGAAACTCTCGACGTGCTCGCCCGGGCTCTCGCCGCCCTCGCCCTGCGCGAACACGCGCCAGTAGAACGTCGTGCGGTCTTCGGGAAAGGCATCCTGAAGGCGCAGCGAGGTTTCTGCCCCTGCGGATTCCTCCAGCACGACCTGCCTGAAGTCGGTGTCGGTGGCGATCTGCACAAGGTAGGCGCGAGCCCCTCGAACGGGCTCCCATCGCAGTTCCACCTCGCGCCCCGTCACCGGGGCTTCGCGCTGCGGAGACACCAGGACGGGGTCGGTCAACGGGGTGCGGGAAGAGACGTTTGCCATATTCATACGCGGGATCCCAGGGCGGTACGCGCCCGGCACCCACGGGGTCAGGTCAGGAGTGAACGAGCGGCGATACGCTTTCAGAAACTACCGAACGTCTCATCAGACGTTCTCGAACGCGATCGACTTGGGCAGGCGCGGGTCGTTGACGGGCACCAGGCTGTGCCGCCCGAGCCGGTAGAGAAACAGGCTCACGAACAACCCGAAGAGGCCCAGCCATGCCGTGATGTCGATCCAGCTAAAGGTGGCCTGCTCGGGGTGGAGCGTCGTCAGGCCTGGCAGCGCAAGCCAGTGCAGGTCGAACCACTGCATGATGAAGAACCAGACGGCCATGATCGACAGCAGCGGCAGCGAGCGCTTGGCGCTGCGCGGCAGCAGGATGATGAACGGCAGGATGAAGTGGAGCGCGAGCAGCACGGCGCTGTGATACCCCCAGCCGTGTTCCATCCGGTGCAGAAACCAGATGGTCTCCTCCTTCAGGTTCGCATACCAGATGAGCATGTACTGCGAGAACGCGATGTAGGCCCAGAACACGGTGAAGGCAAACATCCACTTGCCGAGGTCGTGGTAATGTTCTTTGGTCACCACGCCGCGCAGGACGCCCATGCGCTGGAGGAGGATGCCGACGATGGCGATGAAAGCCACCGCCGACCAGAAGGCGCCCGCAAAGATGTAGACGCCGAAGATGGTCGAGAACCAGTGCGGGTCGAGCGACATCAGCAGGTCGTACGACGCGAACGAGATCGTGAGGGCGAAGACGGGGATGCCCCACGCACTCGTCTTACGCTGCAACGCGGGAATGTCCATCGCCGGATCGACGTCCTGCCGCACGGAGAGTTTGTAGAGCCTGTAGGAGATCAGCGTCCAGAGCGCGAAGTAGAGCAGCACGCGGACGATGAAAAAGGGCGTGTTCAAGAACGATCGTTTGCCCGCGAGCACAGGATCGAATTCAGGCGAGGTGGGATCGTACAGGTCGAGGTGCGTCCAGTGGAACAGGTCGTGCATCCCGATGAAGATGGGAATCGAGAGCAGCAGTAGCACAGGAAACGACATCGCCAGCACCTCCGCGATGCGCCGCACGACGACGGCCCAGTGCGACTTCGTGAGGTGGTGAATCATCACGAAGAACAACCCGCCGAGCGACAGTGTCACGCAGAACATCCAGCCCACGAGGTAGGCGAAGTAGAACCGCTGCGGATCGACGACCCAGCCGACGGCGGCGATGACGAGAAAGGCGAGGCTCGCCAGGAGCGGGATGAACCAGGGCTTGCTGCCCTCGCGCAAACGAAACGTCGCGTCGGCGTGCGCATCCACCGTCGCCTCGAAGGGATCGAGGAGCCAGGTGGCGAGGGCGCTGGAACGAAGCGTAGAAGCCATGAGGTCGGGTGAGGTAAAAGCGCCGGAGGCGGCTCAGTTTTCGTCGGGCGTCGGAGCGGCGTCGCTGGGAGTGGTGCCGGGCGCAGTGCCGGTAGAACCGCCGCTCATGTTGGCGCTCTGATTCTGCTCCAGGTTGCGGAGCACGTCGGCGGGAAGGTCGCCGCGCTCGGCGTTCTGCGAGCGTTGGAGCGCACGGATGTAGGCGACGATGGCCCAGCGATCCGCCACGGGGATCTGCTGCGCGTAACCCGGCATCGAGCGCACACCGTTGGTGATGACATCGAAGATGTAGCCGTCCGCACCCGTGTCGCCTCCCCGGCGCAACCGAGGCTCGTGGTAGCTCGGCGCAGGCGTATAGCCGTAGCCGCCCGTCATGATGATGCCCTTTCCGTTGCCCGCCTTGCCGTGGCAAACGGAGCAGAAGATGTTGTAGCGCTCCTGCCCGCGCACGAGCAGCTCGCGTGTCAACGGAACAGGCATCACGGCCAGATACTCACCGCCCTCGCCACGTCCGTTGTAGAGCCGGGTGTCCGACCGGAGGAAGCCACGGGGCACGGTACCCGCCACGGGCGTCCGCATGGCGCGCCCGTCGGCGAAGTAAGGGTTGGCTTCCTGGGGATCGAATTTCTCCTGGAAGTCCATGTTGAGGTTAGGGTGGATGGGCGGTTTTTCCGACACCATCCCCCGGCACCCGGTGAGCATCACCAGGGCGGCAGCGAACGCGAGCAAGGCAGTGGAGAAACGCATCATGCGTGCGAAGAGGGCTCAGAGGTGACGTAGATGGTCTCGCCATCGACGAGGGCCACGGCGTGGTCGTCCGTGTCGCGGACGGCGTCGGGCTCGCGCAGCGTCTCGACGCGCAGCGCGCCCGCGTCGGTGAGCACCCGCGCGGTGGCGTCGAGGTCGAACTGCCGGTCGGACGAGGCGATGTGGAGGAAAAAGCCGTCGTCGGTGGCGCGGGCAAACGAGGGGCTGTAGAAGAGCGGGTTCCAGGGGCGTGGCAGCCCGTTGAGCGCGAACATGCCAGCCACGGCACCCAGCGCCGACAGCAGGATCGTGAGTTCGAACATCACCGGAATGCTCGGTTCGTAGGCAAAGAGCGGCTTGTTGGAGATGTTGAGCGGGTAATCCACCGCACTCGTCCACCATTGCAGCCACGTGCCCAGCGCCAGGCCCGTCAGGCCGCCGCCCAGCGCGGCGAAACCCACCTTCGACGGCGGCAGCCCCATCGCCCGGTCCATGCCGTGGACAGGAAACGGCGAGTGCGTGTCGAAATGCCGGTAGCCCGCCTCGCGCACCGTCTTCGCCGCCTTCAGCAGCGCGCCCGGATGTGCGAACTCGGCCAGGACACCGTAGACGGGGCCGTCGCCGTCGTAGATGCCCATCGTGCTTTTGACTTCGGTAAGGAGTTCTTTCATGGCATCAGAGGGCGTCGGGCCGTTTGGAATCCGTCTCCGAGGCAGGCTGCGCGTAGGGCACGTCCATGTTGGCGTGGCCGTCGCCCTCGTGGGGATCGTAGAAGTGCGGGTCGGCTTCGGGCAGGATGGCCTTGACTTCCGAGATCGCCACCATCGGCAGGAAGCGCAGGAAGAGCAGGAACATCGTAAAGAAGAGCCCGAACGTACCCAGGTACGTCAGCACGTCGACGATCGTGGGGCTGTAGTAGCCCCACGACGACGGCAGGAAGTCGCGGTGCAGCGACACCACGGTGATCACGAAGCGCTCGAACCACATGCCGATGTTGACGACGATCGAGAGCGCGAACATCACCGGAATGGAGCGGCGCAGCTTCTTGAACCAGAAAAGCTGCGGCGCGACGAGGTTGCAGAACATCATCGTCCAGTACGCCCACGCGAACGGCCCCGTCCACCGCACCGAGAAGAACTGGTACTGCTCGTACTCGACCTGGCTGTACCACGCGATGAAAAACTCCGTGATGTACGCGAAGCCGACGATGGTGCCCGTGAGCAAGATGATGATGTTCATCTTCTCCAGGTGATCGATCGTGATGAGGTTTTCGAGGTTGTAGACCTTGCGCGCCACCACCAGCAGCGTCACCACCATTGCGAAGCCCGAGAAGATGGCACCCGCGACGAAGTAAGGCGGGAAAATCGTCGTGTGCCAGCCCGGAATGATGGAGACGGCAAAGTCGAACGACACCACGGAGTGAACCGAGAGCACGAGCGGCGTGGCGAGGCCTGCCAGGATGAGGTAGGCTTTCTCGTAGTTGCGCCAGTGGCGGTTTGCGCCCGTCCACCCCATCGAGAAGATGCCCAGGATCTTGGCGCGCAGCCCCGTCGCGCGGTCGCGCAGCGTGGCGAGGTCAGGGATGAGGCCCACGTACCAGAACGTCAGCGACACGATAAAGTAGCTCGACACCGCGAACACGTCCCACAGGAGCGGGCTGCGGAACTGCGGCCACATCTCCATCTGGTTGGGAATCGGGAGCAGCCAGTACACCACCCACACGCGGCCCACGTGGAACGTCGGGAAGATGAGCGCGCACATGACGGCGAAAATCGTCATCGCCTCCGCCGCCCGGTTGATGGACGTGCGCCACCGCTGCCGGAACAGGAAGAGGATGGCCGAGATCAGCGTGCCCGCGTGGCCGATACCGACCCACCACACGAAGTTGACGATGGGCCAGCCCCACCCGACGGGGATGTTGTTGCCCCACACGCCGACGCCGTTGTACACCTGGTAACTCAGCGCGCCGAGCAGTACCATCAGCAAGTGAAGTCGGCGATGAAAGCGAAGTACCAGCCCAGCGGCGTCTTTTTCTCGGTGTGGTACGAGACCAGCTCGGTGATGTCGTGGAACCCCAGCCCGCCCTTGACGAGCGGCTCGGGCTCGTCGTAGTGGGCGGTGAACGCCAGGTTCTTGTGATGCGAATCGCTCACGGAGACGTCGTATTAAAGAGGAAAGTCAGGAATGCGCCTCAGCCGGCAGGTCGTCGCGCTGCCCGGCGGGGTGCGGCTCGATCTCGCGCTGCGGCTCCAGCGCGGCGAGCGCCGGGTTCAGGTTGCGAATGCGGCCGAGGTACGAGGTACGCGGCTTGGTGCCCAGCTCGGCGAGGAGTTCGTAGCGGCGCGGATTGCGCTTGGCCTGTGCGACGGCCGAGTTGGGATCGGCGAGATCGCCGAAGGTGATGGCCTCGGCGGCGCACGCCTGCTGGCACGCCGTCTGCACCTCGCCGTCGCGGATGTTGCGCGATTCGATGTTGGCCTGCTGGTTCACCTCGCGGATGCGCTGGATGCAGTAGGAGCACTTCTCCATCACGCCGCGGAAGCGAACGGTGACGTTGGGGTTCTGCTGCATCTGGACCTCGAGGGGCAGGTCTTTCGTCCAGTTGAACCAGTTGTAGCGCCGCACCTTGTACGGGCAGTTGTTCGAGCAGTACCGCGTGCCCACGCAGCGGTTGTAGATCATCTGGTTGGTGCCGTCGGGCGAATGCACCGTCGCGGACACCGGGCAAACCGACTCGCACGGTGCGTTCTCGCAATGCACGCACGTCAGGTACTGGAACGCCATGCGCGGATCGTCCACGTCCTCGCCGATAAAGTAGCGGTCGATCCGCAGCCAGTGCATCTCGTGCCCGCGCCCGACCTCGTCCTTGCCGACGACCTGAATGTTGTTCTCCGCCTGGCACGCGACCACGCACGCCTGGCACCCGTTGCACGTGGTCAGGTCGACGACCATGCCCCACTGGTTGCGGTAGTACGGGTTGTCCTTGAAAAACGCCTGGTTTTCGGCCTCGCGCTCGGTGCCCCACAGAGGTTCGACCTCGTCCCAGAGGCCCTCGCCAGGCACATGGGGCGTCTGATGGCGGATGGCGTCTCGGTCGGCGCGGTACTCGTCGAGCGTCGCTTCCAGGATGATGGGACGCTCCTCCATCGAGCCGTGCTCCTGCGTCGTGACGATTCGGTAGTCGCCCAGGGCTCGCTGCACCGAAACGGGCGCAATCGCGCCGTAGGTAACGCCTCGCAGCGGCGCGACGTTGACGCCGACGCCGTTGCCGACCGGGCCGAAGCCGTAGCGGTCGGTTCGGTTGCGCTCCTCGACCGACACCAGCCGGTGCAACCAGCTATCGCGGCGCTCGGGGTGGATGCCGATGATCTCGCGGCCCCAGCCCATGTGTACCGTGATGGCATTGTCGGGATGCCCCGGCAGAATCCACACCGGCAGTGTGGCCTTCTGCCCGTTGACGCTGAGTTCTACGCGGCTGACCTCGAACTGCCCGTCGTCGTACTCGACCTCGAGGTTGTGTGCGGCGGCCGTCGCGCGGCTCATCAGTGCCACGTTGTCCCACACGATCTTGGTGACCATGTCGGGCAGTTCGAGCATCCAAGCGTTGTTGGCGAACGTGCCGTCGAGCAGTTTGCCATCGAGGCGGAAGACGACCTCGAGGTCCGACGATGCCGGGCGCACGGGCAGCGCGACGGCTCCCACGGCGGGGCTGGTGGGTGCAAAGCCGGAGTCGGGCAGGAATCCATCGTGGACGACCGCGCGCCACGCCTCCTCGAAATTGCCCGAAAGCTGACCGCGCCACGTCTCGCGGACGAGGTCGTAGCCGCTCACGTCGGTGCCGTCGGCGAGCAGGTTGAGGATCTCGATCTCCGAATGCACGTCGTTGCGCTCGCCACCCTCGGTCGTGCGGAAGTTGAGCGGTGCAATGAGCGGCTGGATGACGGAAAGGGTGCCGTCGTAGGCCCGCCCGTCGCCCCATGACTCGAGGAAATTGGCGCGCGGCAGGTGCCACCCGCACAGCGCCGCGGTTTCGTCGAGGTGCGGGCCGACGTGGATGGCGTTGCGGACGCTCCGCAGCGCCTCGGCGAAACCGAGTTCGGCGGGCGCGTCGTAAACGGGGTTGGCGCCGAGGACGAGCAGGTTCTGGACGGCACCGGCGCGCATGGCGGCGACGAGTTCGGCCATCTCCTCGCCCTGCGGACGCTTCGGCTCGACGCCTGTGTCGTAGAGCACGACGGCGGTGCCGATAGAGCCGAGCGCGCTGTTGATCGCCAGCGCGAGCGCGTGGATTTCGGGCGGCTGCGTCTGCCCAGCGAGCACGACGCCGCGGCCACCCGCGCGCCGCAGGTCCTCGACCATCGCGTCGAGGTGCTGCTGCTGCTTGCCGACGAGGTTAACGGGCGCACCTGCGCCGGCGCCGACGCCCAGGCGAGCCGCCAGCGCAGCAGCAAAGGCAGAAATTTCGCTCGCCCGCATCCGCAGGCGGTGGTCGGCGGCGCTGCCCGTCGTCGAGTGTGTGCTCTCGACCACGTAGAGGCGGCTCATCTGGCCGCTTTCGGGGCGGCGGCTCTGCGCGAACGTCCGGCTGTTGTGGACCTCGTTGGCATCCGCCGAGCCGAGGAAATCAGCGTCGAGGCTGACAATGGCTTGCGCCTGGTCGAAGTTGTACTGCGCGCGGAGCGGTCGGCCTGTCGCCATCTGCGCGCCCATCATGCCTGCATCGTCGCCCTCGGCATTGTATGTGATCCAGCGACTGCCGGGGTAGCGCGCCATGAGGCGGTCGCGCAGCCGCGCTCCGGTGGGCGACGATGACGGCTCGGCAAGTACCCACACCGGCCCGGTGAGCGTCTCGGCAAAGGCGACGAAATCCGACCACGAAGCCAGATCTGCGCCGCGCCGCACCGTGCGCGAGCGGTCAGGGTCGTAGAGATTGAGGATCGCCGCCTGCTCGAACAGCCCCGACGCGCCCCGCGACACGGGGTGCTCGGGGTTGCCTTCGAGCTTGGTGGGGCGGCCTTCGTGGCTCTCGGCCAGCACGGCACGCACGTGCCCACGGTGCGGCATTGCCGTGGCATAGTACCGTGCGATGCCTTCGATGACTTCTTCAGGCTTGCGCGTGTAGGGCAGGATCTTCTCGACGGGGCGACGGCAGGCCGTCAGGCCGGTAAGCGCCAGCGACGCACCCATGAGTTGGATGAACTGCCGACGGTTGGCATGCGACGGGGCGTCCATCGTGCCGGGGGCAAACTCGCCGCTGTGCCGGGCCTGAAACGCGGGGTCTTGCTGAAGCTGCGCCGGGCTGCGCCACTGGCGCGGGCCCTTGCCCGCCGGACGCTCGTCTCCGAGGATAGGGAGGTCGATCATGAGAAAGGAATAGCAGGAAAAGGGCGACGTGCGTGGCCGTCTGCCCGGAGCATCAATAGTGGCAGGCCGAGCAGTTGGTGGGCGGCTGGATGCCCTCTGCCCGAACGCGCGCCAGGTTGCGCTCGACGAACGTGGCGGGCTGCACGTACCCCATCGTCGTGACTTCTTCCTGCGGGCGCAGGTACAGTTCGGGCTGCCGGTGGCATTCGAGGCACCAGCCCATCGACAGCGACGACACCTGCTGCACGACCTCCATCTCGTCGATGCGACCGTGGCAGGTTTCACAGCCCACGCCATTGTTGACGTGTATAGCATGTGAGAAATGCGCGTAATCGGGCAGATGATGCACTTTAACCCACTCGACGGGCTGGCCCGTGGCCCAGCTCTGCCGGATGGGCGTGAGCGCCGTCGAGGCCGTCTTGACCTGGTTGTGGCAGTTCATGCACGTCTGCGTGGGAGGCACGTTGGAGTGCGCCGACACTTCCACCCAGTTGTGGCAGTAGCGGCAATCCATGCCTAGTTGACCGGCGTGCAGGCGGTGGCTGTAGGCCACGGGTTGCTCGGGCGCATAGCCGACGTCGGTGAACTCGGGAGAGAAGTAGTACCAGACGGCGAGCAGCAGCACGATGCTGCCAACGCCAAGGCCCACGAGCGAGAGCACGGGAAGGGCGTTGGCTTTCTTGGGGAATAGTTGAGCCATGCGGAGTCGCGCAAGCGAGCGACTGAGAGGGTGAGGACGGGCGACTAAGGTAAGGGGATCGCGCAGCGGCGCGTTCAACCCGGATTGAAAATAGGGTAAAGTGAAGCCGCAGAATACCTGACCCCGGCCTTGTCACGATTGTGCTACACGTACTGTTCAGACTGATTCTATCTAACGGATTGTTGCTGATGCATCTGCCAGGCAAACCGGCTCGTCATGCCGACGGCAGCCCCTGCCAGACCGATGACGAGTCCCCACCATAGCCCAGGTGCGCCGTACCCGAGGCGCAGGCCCAGCACGTACGCCGTCGTCAGGCCCAACCCCCAGTAGGTCACCAGCCCGATAAGCATGGGCGTGCGGGTGTCTTTGAGTCCGCGCAGGGCACCGATGGCGGCAGCTTGAATCCCATCGAATACCTGAAAGACACCCGCGATGCCCAGCAGCGTCACCCCGAGCGCGACGACGGGCACGTTGCGCGTCTCAGAGGGGTCGAGAAAACGCCCGATGATGATTTCGGGGATTGTCAGAAACACGACCGCGGTGCCGCACATGAACAGGAACGAGAGCCCGATGGCCGTCCACCCCGCCCGCGCCGCCGACGCCATCTGCCCCCTTCCGACCGCCTGCCCCACCCGCACCGACCCGGCGATGCCGATGGCGAGGGGCACCATGAACGTGAAGGCGGCGCATTGCAGCGCGATCTGGTGTGCGGCGAGCGACGTGGCTCCCAGCGAGCCGACGAGAATGGCCGTCGTCGTGAACAACCCGATCTCGATGCCGAACGAGAGCCCCATCGGCCAGCCGATGCGGAAGAGTTCGCGGAAGTAGGTGCGGTCGGGGCGACGCAGATGCGCAAGCACACCGTAGCGGCGAAACGTGCGCTGCGTCTGCATCAGCAGCACGAGCGTGAGGAAAAGGTACCAGAACGACGTCGCCGTGGCCCAGCCGACGCCTACCGCGCCCATTCGAGGAAAACCAAAATGTCCGTGGATGTACGTCCAGTTGGCGAGCGCGTTGACGCCGACGCCCGAGAGCGCGATGACGGTGACGAGAACAGGCTTGGACAGCCCCTCGATGAACGAGCGCAGCGCGCCGAATCCCAGAAACGGAAACACGCCCCACACGATGGCGCGCAGGTAGCCCGTCGCGATACGCTGCACCTCGGCGTCCTGCCCGCTGTAGACGAGCAGTGGCCCGGCTACGTATAGCGCCCCCACCGCCGGGAGGGTCAGCACGAGCGCCATCCACAACCCCTGCCGCGTTGCGCGCGTGACGGCCTCATCGTCGCCCGCGCCGTGTGCCTGTGACACCATCGGCCCGACGGCCAGCACGATGCCGAGGCAGATGATGACGGGCCAGAAAAACACCGACGCGCCGAGCGCCACGCCCGCGAGCGACTCCGGCCCGAGCGGCCCAGCCATGAGCGTATCGACGAGCCCGTTCGACACCTGCGCAAGCTGCGACAGCACGATGGGCGCGGCCAGCAGGAGCATAGCCTTCGTCTCGCGGAGATTTTCGGAAAGGTGCATGGGCAGGAGAGCAAGCCGCCGAAGATAGACGGCCTCGCACTTGGCCACCGCTAAACCTCGGGGAAGAGCAGCTACAGCACGAGAAAGGGGCGACGCCCGCTGTGGACGCCGCCCCTACTGGGTGGCAGATGGTGTCGCGCCTCAACCCGCTACGGGCCGAGCGCTGCGAAACGCTTACAGCAGCGTCACCTGACGGGTGCTCTGGAAGCCGCTGCCCTGCAGCTGGATCAGGTAGAGGCCTGCGGGGAGGTTGCCGCGTTCAAGCACGAGCGTGCGCGCCTCACCCGAGGCGAGCACGCCGTCCATGAGCGTCTCGACTTCACGTCCCAACAGGTCGTAGACGCGCACACTCACCTTCTGCGTCTGCTGCACTGACACATGCACGCGACTCTCGGCGCGCATAGGGTTGGGTTGCGGAGCCGAGAAGAAGAACGGCTCGTCGAGCGCGACTGCCACTTCGACTTCTGGGCTGTACTCAAACACGCCGTCGAAATCGACTTGGCGCAGCCGGAACGTGTAGGTGCCCGGCAGCAGCGTGCCAGCGTCGAACGAGTAGCGCTGCGCTTCAAGCGTGGTGCCCTGCCCCGCCACAAACCCTTTCTCGACGAATCCCTCTCCCTCCTTCATCTCAACCGAAAACCCAGCGTTGTTCGTCTCCGAGGCCGTCGTCCAGTTCAGCCGGACGTTCCGCCCCGCCACGGCGGGTTCAAACGACGTCAGTTCGACTGGGAGCGGGGTATCAGCCACGACTGCATTGGGAGATGCACCGCGAGGCGTGGCATTGTAAGTGCCTGCAGGAGGCGCGTCAGCACTCGAGATGGATCCATACAGGGTTGAAGCAATGGGCGTGTCGGGTCCTGAGTAAGGCTGATTAGCAATGAGCCAGATATTGGCCCCGCAGGTTATGGCTTGGTCTGCCTCATTACGGTAAGGTGTGCTCGTAGCACACCAGTAGATATACAAATTGCTACCCGGCATCTCTATAGTGAACTTTACCGTTGACGAGCCCTGCCTGTTGAACATAAATGCCATTCACATCCGTTGTGCCCGTGACTTGGCGGTTCTGAGCCGCAGCGATGCTGGCAAGGGCGAAACTGCTGACGAGCAGCAAAGAGAAGAGGTAGCGAGTACGCATTGCTTAGAGACGGTTGGTGGTGGAGATGGGAAAGGCGGGCATGCCACCCGCGTCCCTCTCGATGATACATCCCACTCAAGCGCCTTGCTACGAAAGAGCCGTTACGAAGTCGGCTGCGCATCCTCGGAAGCCGCCGCGAGGCGTGTTCCGATGTTTTCGAGCCGCCGGAAGTTCACCGGCGACTGCCCACCGCCTAGCACGATACTCGGCCCGCTTTCCAACCATGCGTGGGCCAGCAGATCGCCCTTCTCGCCTTTTCGGACGCCGATGTGCAGATTGGCTTCGTAACCCCGGCGCTGCAGCATCAGACGTCCAGCGAGCGCTTCCGGCAGGCACGGCCGTTCGCCCAGTGTGCGGCGACCCACAGCCCGGATCGCCCAGACGACGCGCTCCCACTCTCTGTCGGAGGGACGCGCAGTGCGCTTCAACTTCTCCGTCCACGCGGTAAAACGCGCATCGACCGATTTGTACGGCTGCCGGTCGAGCAGAAAGCGAGCCAGCAGCACCGCTGCTGCTGCCTCCGCCAGCACCGGCCAGCGACCGGGCGTGAGCCGGGCCAGACGTTCGCGCATAGGGGACTTCATACACCTGACAGATTAATCCGCCGGGCTTACGAGGCTGTGCCTGACCAGATCCTGCACGAACGCCATGACGTCGCGCTCCAGCATGGTGCGCTCCACGTCGTATTCCTTCGCCAGCATTTTCACCACCTCATCCAGTGTGCGGGGCTCGCGCACGAGTTCGAGGATACGCTGACCCACGCTGTTGAGGCCGTAGTACGTACCTGTTTGAGGACTGAGGAGAACGGTCTCGTCTCCCATGTTGGTAGCCAGCACGTCCGGTGCTGCCTGAACCTTCGTCTGTAGCGTCAATGTATCGGCGTTCACGGCGAGTAATGTATTCGGCGGGGTTCACAGAATAATGCGAACACAGTGCCAAACGCACCACAGAGGCCAAATTTTAGGCTGCCTGTGAGCTTTCCGCGACGCCTTCGAGGGTTCGGATGGCCGTGGCGCGCGCGCGGGTCGCCTTGACGCGTTCCTGTTTCACCGCCATCTGACGGGCCCGATGGTACGGGGCTGGCAGCAGCCGCACACGCGGGGCCAGGTAGATCGGGCGGATGTAGCCCAGTTGGTAGAGCCCTGTCACCGCCGCGACTCCGGTGAGGACTACGAGCAGCACAGCCACTATCACAGGAACGAGGGCGAGGGCAACAGCCACCAGACCCAGCACGGCGGTAACGGCGTAGAGCAGCACCACCGCGTGACGCACCGACATACGGTTCGAAAGCCGGTGGTGAATGTGGTCGCGGTCGGGAGCAGCCATCGACTTGCCCGAGGCCACGCGGCGCACCATCGAGAGCGACGTGTCGGTGATGGGTAGCCCCATGAGCACCAGCATCACGAGCCCGGGCGCGAACGAGAGCGACGTCATCGTTTCCGGGGCGAGGTACAGCGCGAACGTGCCCAGTATGTAGCCCAGCGTCAGGCTGCCGGAGTCTCCCATGAAGATGGAAGCCGGATTGAAGTTGAAGACCAGAAAGCCCAGGATGCCGCCCGCCGCAGCGACACACACCAGCATGAAGCCCAGGTTGCCCTGCAACCCGAACAGCACCGCCAGGCCCACCAGCGTAATCAGGCTCACACCACCGGCCAACCCGTCCAGCCCGTCGATGAAGTTGATCGCGTTCATCATGCCCACGAGCCACAGCATCGTGAGCGGCAGCGCGAGATATGCGCTCCACTCGGCAGGCAACCCGAGCATGGCAGACACATCGAACTGCACGCCGCCGACGTACACGCCGTAGGCCACGACGATCTGCATGAGCAGCTTTTTCTTGAAGCCCAGTTCCTTGAGATCGTCCCACAACCCTACGCCGAACATGGCCATTCCGCCCAGCATCAGCGGCCACGACGGCAGCGTCAGGTTCAAGCCGAGCGCGGCGTCTATGACGAACAGGTATGCCAGCGCCACGCCGAAGCCCGCAAAAATACCCACGCCTCCGATACGGGGGGTGGGCTGGAGGTGGCGCTTGCGGAACGTGTCCGGCTGATCCACCAGGTTACGGTCGAGCGAAAACGTGATCAGCGCGGGCACGACCTTGAACGAGACCAACAGGCCCAGGATCAGCGCGGAAACGAGGATAGCCGTAGAAAGCAACATAGACGAATAATACGATACGGGGGGCAGTGGCGATCGGGGGGATCATGTGCCAGGGATGGCCCGCACTCTGAACAAAACCTACGCCGCAGCCCCGTGGCCGGTATGCTATGTTTGGCGCATAGCCTCATGTGGGATGGATCAGTTTTGGCGGGGTGAGGCTGCGTCTCGCGCTCTTCTCTTTCTCCCCCTCTTCCTCCTCCGGTATGCCACAGGCCGAAGAAACCCGCGTACTAGGCGAAGCCCTGCACCTCCTGACGTCTCCCGTCCCCAACTTTCAGCGGTTGGTAGAGGTGGTGGGCGAGGCCCTAGACGCTGAAGCCATCCACCTGACGCTGTTTGAGGAGCATCATTTCCAGATGCTCGGCATCCGGGAGCACGCGGGGGACGAAGTGGAAGCGTACTCATGGTTTCGCGCCTCCAACGCGGCGGGACTCTCGGGAGAGGCCGGGTTTTCCGCTACTCCCTCGCTTTCCGTATACCCGGAGAAGTTCTCCAACGGCACCGACGGCAACCGGCTGGTCGTTCCGATCCTGTCGTCGGATGACAGCTTTTTCGGGTACTTTTTGCTGGAGCGGCTGGCCGGGATTTCCTTCACGCCCGCCGAGCGGCGCATCGTGGACGTACTGGCCGGCATGATGTCGTCCACACTGCGGTACCTGAGTATGCAACAGGCGCTCGACGAAAACCAGCAGCGGTGGCAGCAGCTTGTCGAGCAGCATCCCGAGCCACTGTTCATCTACAGCGACCAGGCCATTCAGTATGCCAACCCCGCGGCCCTCCGGTTCTTGCAGATCCCGGGAGGCGATCTGGCCTCGGTCGACTTCGGCCAGCTCATCCCCCGGCACCGAACGGCGGGCAAGCAACTTCACGAGGCCGTCGAGGCGGCGCGCTCGCTGGCTCCCTCCGAGGTGCTCGTGCAGTTGCCCGGCGGAGAAATGCGAACGGCGCGCGTGTCGGTGGTGCCGCTGGCGCGCAAGCCAGCCTCAGTATTTCTCGTTATACAGGACGTGAGCGAGGAGGTGCGTGCGCACGAGCGGCGGCGCATCTTCGTCGAAGCCATCGCCGAGGGTGTCGCCTGCCTGTCGCTGGCCACGGCCATGCCGGTCAAGCTGCCGCTGAACACCCGTCTGCAGCGCCTGCTGCGCGAGTCGCACCTGCGCGAATCCAACATGCAGTTCCGGCGGATGCTGGTGCGGGTCGGGCTGCGGACGGAGTTCAAGGCCCTCTCCTCGTCGTTACGCGGCCTGATGCGTTCGCTGGCGCGCGACTTCGTCACCAACGGGCACCGGCTCAACAGTATGCCCGTCACCGTGAAAGACGATGCGGGCCACACGCTCCACTTCATCCTACACGCCATCGGGCTCGTCAGCGGCGGGGCGCTGCACGAGATCTGGATCAGCGTCATCGACACCACCGAGCGGGTGGAGAACGAGCGGCGCACCATGACGATGCTCGAGGAACAACAGCAGAGCGTGGGACGCGACCTGCACGACGGTGTGGGGCAGCTCCTGACGGGCATCCGGCTGCTGGGGCAGAACCTCGTCCGGCGGCTGGAGGACGAGACAAGTCCGCACCTCGAACTGGCGCGGCAGCTGGCCTCGTACGCCCAAGAGGCCACGGCGCACATCCGGGCCATCTACCACGGCCTTGCGCCCGTCGGGCTCGAAGAAGAAGGAGCCAGAGGTGCACTCAGGGCGCTGTCGTCGAGCGTGAGCACAGGGATGGGCATCATCTGCTCGTTCGAGTCGGAGGGAGATTGCGAAATCGAGGACCAGATGGCGCGGCTCCACACCTACCGGATCGCGCAGGAAGCGGTCAACAACGCGCTCAAGCACGCGAAGGCACGGCACATTGCCATCACCTTCACCAGCACTGACGACGCCTTCACGCTTCAGGTCCAGGACGACGGCGAGGGCTTCGATCCCGGACGTTCCGGGGGCAAATCGCTGGGGCTTTCCAGTATGCGGTACAGAAGCCAGGCGCTGTCCGGGAGGCTCGCCATCGACAGCGCGTCTGGACAGGGCACGGTCATCACGTGTGTGTTTCCGAGGCAGTAGCGGTGCCTTCATCCTTCCGCGCCCAACCTGTGCGCCGACGGCTCACACGACATCGGCAACAAAACGCACCGTCGGCGCGCTATAAGGAATATGTCGAACGAAGAGATATGCCATGCAGGTCGCTCTTTTTGCTCAATTTGGCACGATCCTCGTTCGTACCCCTGCCGCAACCCGACGCCTTTGCGGTCTCTGCCCGTAGACACCCTTTCCTGCAATGACGCCTGCCAAATCCGCTCCGATCCGCGTGTTGATTCTGGATGACCATCCGGCCATCCGCTACGCGCTCAACGAAACCATCTCCGCCCAGCGCGACCTCGACGTGATGGCCAAGGCGGCCTCTGCCGACGAAGCCTTTGAGGCCGTCATGAAAGAGCGCCCCGACGTGGCCGTCGTCGACATCGCGCTCGGCGACGCGCACGGCTTGGATCTCGTGCAGCGCCTGCACGCGGTGTATCCCGACGTGAAGGTGGTCGTCTTTTCGATGTACGACGAGACGATCTACGCCGAGCGTGCCTTGCGTGCGGGTGCGTCGGGGTATCTGATGAAGAGCGAGAGTCCCGACGAGGTGGTCGAGGCCATCCGCGCGGTCGTCAACGGCGAGATCTACCTCTCCCGGCGCATGTCGTCACGGCTGCTCTCGCGCGTGGCGTCCGGGCGCAAGTCGTCGGAGCCGTCGTTCGCCATCGACGAACTGACGGACCGGGAGATGGCCGTTTTCCAGATGATGGGACAGGGCCACAACCTCGACGAGATCAGCCAGCAGCTCAACCTGAGCCGCAAAACCGTCGAGACGTACCGCCGACGCGCGAAGGAAAAGCTGGGCTGCGACTCGGTGTCCGTGCTGCTGCAATATTCGGTGCAGTGGACGATCAGCCAGGGCAACACGGCGCAGGCCCCCCTGCCCTGACCTCGTCCAGAACACTCAGCGCGGTGGCAACAGGGCGCGCGCCTCTCGGATGATGTCGGCGGCGCGGTCGGCTCCGATGCCCAGTTTCGCGGCGAGCCGGTCGGCGTCGTAGGTCATGAGTTGCCCGGCGTTGCGGATGCCGATCTCGCCGAGCCGCTCGGCAAAGGCCTCGCCCACACCGCGCACCGTCGTGACCTCGCCCCGCGCCACGTCGGGCTGACGACCCACGCGCGTCCTCCCTCCTTCCGACGGCCCCGCGATCACGAGGCCCCCACGGTTCTGGATGGGAAGGATGCGGCGGCCCTGCCCGTCAATGCCGTAGACGGTGAAAGCCGGCCCGCTGCCCAGCGCCACGGCCACCGACAGCATCGTAAAGGCCTGGCCGCCCTGCTGCCGCAGGTCGAAGGCGAACGTCTGCCCCTGCTGCCCGTCCGCCTGCTGCACGAGGACGGTGAGCGCGCCGGGGGCAAGCGTGGCGTACGCTTCGGCGGGTCGGCAGCCGTCGAGCGAGAACGAGGCATTGGCTTCGCGCAGCACCGTCACGACGGGCGGCGACAGGATGCCGTTGAACACGCGCACGTCCACGTCGCTCGCGGCCTGTGACGTTTCGCGGGCGTTTTCGAGCAGGATGAGACGCGACTGCCGCGCCGCGCCACACAGCACGAGGCCGTAGGCCTGCCCGTTCACGAACGTCACCTCGATCTGGTCGATCACCTCGCCGCTGTCGGCGGCTTCGACCTGCACGCGGGCGCGCTGCGCCACGATGTCGAAGAACGGCGTGGCCTCGCCCGGCGCAAGCGTATCGACGAGCACATCGTCGCCCACGCGCAGCCGCACGGGCACGCTGGCGACGTTGTGGATGAGTTGCACGCGTGCGCGGCGGCGCGGCGTGGGGTTCGAAAATCCTTCGCCGAACAGGTTCACTGTCCGCTGCTCGGGCCTGGCGTCGGGGTCGTTGCTGTCGATGGTGAGCGTGGCGGTGTGCTGCTGCGCCCGCGATGGGCTAAAGCGCACGCGCACGCGCCGCGAACCGCCTGCGTCGATTGAGAACGGCGCGGGGTCGAGGACCTGGAACACGGCGCTGTCGATCCGCATCGCGCTTACGACGAGAGCCCCGAGTCCCTGATTGAGAATGTCGAATGCCAGTTCCGCCGTACCGCCTGCGGGCACGAGCCCGAAGACGAGATCATCGGGTTCGACGCGGATGTCGGGTTCGCCTTCGCTGCGGACGAGGTGGAACCAGACTTCGAGGTCGCCGCCGCGCCGCCGGTCGCCGCTGGGCAGGCGCGCATCCGTGCCGCCGTCTTCACGGAGTTCGCCGAAGACTTCGCCGTCGAGGTAGCGGCGCGGGTTTTCCTGCTCCCAGATGAAATCGCCCTTGAGCGTCAGATAGCCGAGGATGGGGCGCTCGTAGCCGAATTCTTCGAGCACGTTGAAGAGGTTGCCGCGCAGCCACGCGCCTGTGTCGGTCTCCGCATTCCAGAAGATGCTGTCGTCGTCGGCCGCCGCCCTCGCATTGAGGCGGATGGGGTGCGTGGCCACGGGAAGCTGCGCGCCCCAGAAGTTGAGGTCTTCGCGCTGGAAAGGCCACGGCAGGTAGAGCGTCACGAAGCACACGGGCTTGCGCGGCCCGAATGCGTCGGTGTCGATAAACGGCGCGTCGCAGCGGACTTCGATGCCACGCGCGAGTCGGTCGGCGGAGAGTTCGGCGTCGTTGACGAGTGGTGCCCCGCCCGCCTCGATGCGGAGCACGTGGAAGCCGGGCTCCTCGACGGCCCCCTCACGGTACCGCGCCGTGAAGCGGATGGGGAGGTGGATGGCCGCGCCGCCCGCGTCGAGCAGCGTGGCCTCGACCTGCTGCAACGCCTCGACGTCGCCGCCGAGCGTCCACCCGACGCCCGCGACGCCGTCCGCGCCTGTCTCGACGACAGTTTCTGACACCCCGTTGACCGCCCCCCCGCCCTGCGTCACGCGGAAGCGCACCGATGCGCCCGCGACAGGCCAGCGCCCGTTGGCGACGCCCACCTGCAACGGGTGATCGAGCGCCGTGCCCGCGCCGTCGGCACGTGGCGTCGCCTCCTGCCCGTCGCCGCTGACGTAGAACAGGCTCGTCAACTCGGTGACGGGCGGGAACAGCGGTCGGCAGTCTTCCACGTCCGTCCACGTCTCGCCGTCGGAGGTGAGCACGCCCAGCTTGCAGTAGCGGTGCTCGATGCCGAAGGGCGACAGCCGCAGCGCCGTGCCTGCATTGTTGACGGGCCACTCAACATCGGCGGTCGCCGTGCGGGCGGGAACGGTCCAGTAGTCGCCGTTGCGGAAGCTGCCCGCGAAGAAGCGCACCTGCACGCCGTCTTCGAGCGCGACGAAGTTGGCGTTGGTGACGTTCTGCAAGACGCCGTCCCAGCGCCGCACGCGCGGGTTGTCGTAGTCGGCCAGGTCTGTTTCCGTGCCGATAGCGGTGGTGAGGTCGAGCGTCAATTCGCCGTCCTCGGCGCGGGTGACCTCGACGAGCGTGCCGGGCAAACCGGCCAGTTCGTGCGCGTCGTCGGTGAGTTCGACGTACGTGCCGGGCAGGAACCGCAGCACAGCGTCGCGCCCGAGGGTGCTCACGGTGATGCGCTTGCTGGCGGCGTCGATGGGCGTCTCACCCGTCCATCGGGCGGCGACGGTGCCGTTGTCGCGGCTCCACTTGAACGCCACGGCGTCGCGCGTGCCCGTGCCGTAGACTTCGACGCGGTACAATCGGTTTTCGAGTGCCCGGTAGCCCGCGCCAGGCGTGACGATGCACGGGTTGGTGCTCGCCGCGCTCTCCTCAGCACGCGCCGACATCTGCCCGTCGGGGGGCGTGACGAGGGCGTTCCATGCATCCAGCGGCGACGCGCACGTGATGCCGCCGTCGGGTGTTTCTTCGGTCACGTCGAGCAGTTTCACCTGCCACACCGTCTGCGTGCGCGTGGCGGTGTCGGGCCCGCCGAGGGCCACCTCGCGCAGTTCCGGTTCTTCGAGCGCCGTCAGGTGCCGGTCCCACACGTCGAGGTAGGCGACGTATGTGCCCGCCGGGGCAGCGCCGGGGTCGGGCAGGTGCGGCTGGGCGCGGTAGCGGGCGATGGCGTCGCACTCGGCCAGCCGACCGCGCACGTACATCCGCCCGCCGGTGATGAGGAAATCCCCCGCCTCCAGCGTGGGTACGTCGGCGTTGACGATGCGCGCGGCTTCCTCAGGCGTCAGGTCTGCCGCCGTCTCGACGGTGCGGAAGCCATCGGCATGGAGGGGCGCGCCGCAGCCACCGATGAGATCCGCCGCCTCGGTTTCGATGCGGTAGCGTGTCAGATCGGCCTGCTCGTTCCAGTCGGCGTCGAGCTGAACGCGGCCCTGCTGCATCCGCACACTGCTGTAGTGGTTGCGGCGGTCGAAGGTGGAGCGGGAAAAGTCGCCTTTCATCTTAAAGTGGGAATGCGGAACGTGGAATGCGGAAGTGGACGAGTTCGGTTACTGACTTTTTCGTCGGCTCTGCTCCCGGCATGTTCGGGGTTGGATGAGTTCGGGTCTGTCAGACGGGCGGTGATCAAGAGAGGAACGGTGGATCCCATACTTCCGCGATCCGCGTTTCGCCCTTTCACGTCACCAGGATCAGGCCCGCCTCCAGGCCCAGGCGCAAATACTCGTCGAGGCTAGCGCGGAGATTGGCGGTGCGTTGCGGGTTTTTGAGGAAGGAGAACACGCCCATCTCCGAGCCGTCCTCCGCGCCCGTCCAGATTTCGACAGGGCAGGCGACGCTCAGTTGCCCGAAGCCGGGCCGGGCGTAGCGGGTGGACGTGAAACCGGGCACGAGGCGCGTCTGCACGCGGCGCACCTCGGCAGCAGGCAGCGTTCCGGGAGGCACACCCAGCGCGGCGGCGCGGGCGTCGAGCGCGAGGTCGGGCTGGCATCGGTAGCGACGCGGCGTCCGCGACGCGCGCCCGTCGGCGGCGGGCGGCACGTAGCAGAACCGCACGCACCCCTGCTGCAACCGCTCCGCCACGATGGACGAGGCGAAGATGCTGTCGGAGGCCAGCGTGATGGCCTGCACGAACACGCGCCCCAGCAGCGTCGAGCGCTCGATGACGGCGGGCGGCCCGGCAGCGTCGGCGGCGGCGTTGGCGGCGAGCGACGTGCCAGGAAGGCCGGGCGGCCCGGTGAGCGGTCGGGCGTGGACGAGCGAATCCACGATCCGCACCTCGCGGGCCGTCACAGGCACGACGAGCGGCCCGCTCAAGCAGCGATCCAGCGCGACCACCAGATCCGGGTGCGCCCGGAAGGGATCGGAGCCGTCCACGCGCACGCCCTCGACGAGCGTGCTGTGCGCCACCGACAGCCGCCCCAGATGCCCCGGTAGCACATCCACGCGGCCTTCGACCAGCAGTCCGTTGATCGTCAATTCGCCCGGCGCGTCGCTCGCGATGTCGGCGGTGCCGTCGATTTCGATGCGGCCCCGCAGGTGCGCGCGGCGCTCGTCGGGCACGAGCCGCCCGGCCGCCACCCAGCCCGGCCAGTCAGCGGAGAGGATCGTGAGGTGCTGCCCCTCGGCAAGCTGGATGGCGGCAGGGCCAACGAGATCTTCCTCGTACGAGGCGTTGTCGAGCACGACGATGACGCCCGAGGCGCTGGCGGTCTGCGCGTTCCACGCGACGACGGCGTCGGTGATCGTCTCGAAAAACGTGGTGCCGTCTGCCGCCGTGCCCAGGTCGGCCAGCGTCGCTGGCCTTCCGACGGCTTTGAGCCACGGCGCGTGTTCGAGCACGGCAGCATCGAGACTACCGCGCCGGTTGTACGGCCCTCCCCCCACGTCGCCGCTGAAGCCATAGGCGTAACTCACGTGGACGATGCCCGGCGTCTCGGCAGCGGGTAGCGCCAGCCGTCCCAGCAGTGGATCGACGGCGGCGCGGATCGGCATCGCCACGTCCACCGTCGTGCCGTCGGGCTGGGGGACAGCGTAGGTTTTCGACGCGCCGGTGGCGACCAGCCCGCGTCGTCCCACGTCGAGAGGTCGCAGATCATCACCTCGTCCAGCGGCACCGGCACGAAGCGCCCGGCGCCGTCGCGGATCTCGTCGAAAAACACCTGAAAAACCGGCGGGTAGCGCGCCGCGTCGCGGTCGTCGAAGTAGCGGTACGTGGGCACGCGGCCTTCGGCGAGAGCTTGCCGCCGCGCTTCGAGTTCGTCGTAGAGCGCCCGGCGGCGCAACGGCGCGGGCACGTTGATCTCCTCGGCGAGGTGCGTGATCTCGTCTTCCGTCTGCGGGCGGTTGAAGAGCGGAGCGTCGAGGCCGAGCGGGTGGAACGTGTACCGCCCGTCTGGCGGGGCGGCGACGGGCCGCGCCTGGCCGCGCGGCATCGCGTAGGCCGCCAGCCGCCACAGGTACACGCCGATGTTGGGGATATTGGGCCGAGCCGCACCGTCGGAGATAGGCCGCACGTCGGCGGTATACGTGGCGGGGTCGAAGGCCGTGCCGACGAGTTCGAGCGCGGCTGCGTCGCGCAGGTCGGGCGTGCGGAGGTTGTGGGGCCGCAGGTGGTTGAGGTACTGCGTCGTCCCCAACGTCTCGAAAAACTCGACGACGCGGGCGCGCCAGCCCGTCGTGTCGAAGGCGAGTTGTTCGAGCATCGGGGCGGTGCCCTTGCGCCGCCGGTAGGCGAGCGTGTTGGCCACGCGGGCACGCTGGCTGAAAGCGGCCGTCTCCGCGAACGTGTAGAGGTGCCCCACGCCCAGCAAATCGCCGATGTACGGCACCACCCACTCGTCAGCCGTCTCGATGAAGAGGTTGTCGTAGAGCCGGTCGATGTCGGCCTCGACGATCTGCCCCTGCGCGGCGATCACGTCGAGGAGGGCGCGCAACACCTCGCCCCGCTCCGCATCACGGATGCGGTGGATGGCGGGCAGCAGGTCGTAGAGCGTATCGGCGGTCATGCGAGTGTCGAGTTACAAGTGTCGCGTGTAGGGGCGAAATTCATTGCGCCCTGCACCGTGGTGCTGCCCCGTCATGCCACGACCTCGAAGAGGGTGACACCTGCGGGGTCGAGTGTGAGAAGCTGAGCGGGGCGCACGCGGCCTCGCTCGCGACGGGCCGGGAGCGCTAGCAGACGCGGGTTGCGGAGCGCGTCGCGCCCGTCGAGCGTGTCGAGGTCCACAGCAACGACCCCCTCGACGCCCTGCAACACGGCCATCACCTCGCCCGCTGTGACGCCCTGCCCCAGCGCCCGCGCCTCGAACGAGAACGCCGTTTCGAGCGCTGTTTGCGCGTTTTCCATCACCTCGTCGGACACGTACCGAGGGTCGAGTGTGAGGCCTGCTTCGAGTCCGAAGGTGCTTCCGTCGTACGTGGCAATCTCGATGCGCTCGGCTCCGTGCCACGCGCCGAGGAGCGCGTCGCGCAGGTTCTGGTAGAGAGCCGACGACGTCACGAGCGGCTGTTCGTCTGCCGCCGCCACGGTGACGTAGACGAAGCGCGTCTCGCCGTCCCACAGCCGCTCCACCTGCGCCTTCGCCACGCCGGGAAACGAACGCGAAAAGTCCTGCACGTCGCGCAACGACACGGCGCGATCGAGCGTCAGCACCGTCAGCGGCGCGTTGTCGCGGGCCTCGTCGAGCGCCTCGGGCTCGTCGGCCCCGCTCGACGGCAGCGGGTTCACGACGCTTTTGACGCCGAGAGGCCGCGTGGTGAGCAGCTTGATCTGCCCGGCGTCCACGATCCCTTCCAGCCCCGTGCCGATGCGGTAGGAGGCGCGCACGTTCTCGACGCCCGTGGGCAGCCGGGCACCCGTCTCGCCGTCGCCGAACTGAACCGTCACCGCGCCGTCATCGGCGAGGCGGGTGGTGTAGACCTGCGCGTCGGCGGGCTGACCGTAGAGCGTCGGCACCTCGGCCCACAGGAGGCCGTCCACGCGCACGTCGAGCGTGCTTTCTAGGCCGCTGGGGGTAGGCGCGGAGACGTACGTGAGGGGGCTGTTGCGGAGCGTAAAGTCCTGGAACGGTGCGCTGCCGCTGCCGCTGCCGAGCACCTCGGTGCGGCTCTCGCCATGCGTGGCGCGGGCGACGTTGGCGTTGAATAAGACGCTCTCGCGCGTGTACGTGTAGGTGAGATCCGCCACGAATGTCAGCCGCGTCGTGCCCTCGACGGCGTCGGTGCGGAGAACCTCGGCGACCTCGACGCGCGCCTCACCGGTCGCGGCATCCAACCCCGAAACGGCCACGAGTTGGCCTTCTTCGATCCCTTCGACGGCCACATCCAGATACACTTCGCGGCCCCGCACGGGTGTGTAGAGCGGACGGTTGGTCTGTGCCAGCACCTCGCTCGCCGCGTGAACGGCGAGGTCGCGCACGTCGCCATCGAAGCGCAGCAGCAGACCCTCGCCGTCGAGCGTCAGCCGGGTGGTTTTGGAGGCGAGCGTGAAGCCGGTTCTGGAATCCTCCGCCGCCCGGTCTACACGGTACACCTCGGCATAATCGCCCGTCGTGACAGCAATCCAGCTATCGGGTACGATTTCCTTGTAGATCCGGTCGAGAAAGAGCGTGCGCCCCGTCCGATCGTTCGAGATCGACGTGAGGGTGAGGTTCGGCCAGTCGGCGTGGAACGGGATCGGGTCCCGTTCGCCGAGGCCGAGGTGCGCGCGCTTGACGACGTCGGGCATCGTGCGCCACTCGGGCGCGTTGTAGCCGAAGGCGGACGCCCGCGTGCGGAACGCGTAGACGACGGGGTTTGCAGCGGGATAGACGAGCGGCAGGTGGGTGCCCAGCCCGCGGTCGAAGGTGACCGTCGTGACGCCACGCTCACGGTCGGGCGTGATGGTTTTGACGCGGCGCACGTCCCAGTTTTCGTTGCCCGCGTTGCGCTGGCGCTCGTCGCCGACGAGCAGCAGCGTGTCGCCGGGCTGGAGGTTGGTGACCACACCTGCGAGGTAGACCGTCCGGCTGTTCATGCCGGGCGTGTAGGCCACGCTTTGCCGAGCGCGCATGGCGTTCCACGCGGCGTCTGCGTGGATTTCCTCGATGGTCTCGAAGCTCTGCGGCTTCTCGTCCTGACCGGGGACGCTCTGCGCTCGCGTACCTACAGGCACGCGGGCCGCGCGCGGCGCGCCAGGCGCGTCTTCGAGCGTGAAGGCCAGCACCGTCCCCGCGGCCACGCCGGGCCGCAGCTCGTAGCCGATCTGCCGCGCCAACGCCAACACACTCTGCCGCTCTGTCGCCGTTCGCAGGTAGTTTTCCGATGCGATGCGCTCCTGATAGAACGTCAGCACGTCGAGCACGACAGCCCAGGCATCGAGCAGCGCCACGGCGGGATCGTCGCTTTCGCTCGTAAGGTCGCGCAGGGCGGGCGCACCGCGCAGCGCCACCTGCATGGCCTGCCGGAACGTGCCGTAGGTGCCCACGCGGTAGCGCAGCGCCGACAGCCCGGGCCGGTTGGCGAGGGCTTCGGGCGTGCGGGCTTCAACGCCTTCGCAGCAGCCGCAGGGTTGGGTGTTGGATGTCGTGCTCATACGCCTCCTGCGATCTGAAAGACGAGCTTGCCATCCTCGGGCGCGCTCGGGTTGTTGTCGAGCCGCAGCACTTCGAGATCCGACGGTTGGATGACGCCCTTTTCGAGTTCGCCCGCGGCGCGGCGTCCGTAGCGCTGGAACGTGACGGCCTCCACCGAGGCGACGCCCTCGACGCCCAGCGCCACCTTGAAAAGCTGGCTGAGGTACACGGGCTGCCCGAAGGTGAAGGCGTCGGGGTGGAAAAAGCCGCGTGTACCGTCGCCGAACGACTGCGTGCTGAAGGCCTTGAGGAGGGCTTCTTCCACGTCGCTCCTGAAATAGCCGGGCGCGGCGCAGACGGAAAACGACACGTCGAGCGGGACGAAGACGGGGTCGTTGATTTCGAGGTCGTAGCCCGCCATGCGGTACCGGTCGAGGTGGGCGCGCAGGGTTTCCAGAAAATCGATGTCCTCGCGCACGGGCAGGCCGCCGACGCGGTCCACCGTCAGGAAAACGGTCGTCCACGAGCCCGTCCACCGGAAGCGCGCCGCGGCCCGCTGCACGCCTGGAAGCCGCTCGGCAACGCGGGCGTAGTCGCTTTCCGTCACGGCACGCTCCTGTGTGCGGAAGGCCTGCGGGGCGTAGAGCTTGATCTCATCGGCGCTTTCAGGGGCTGTAGCCCCGCGCGCGGCGAGCGGATTCCGCACGCGCTCGATGCCCGGCACGCCGATAACGCGCTGGATCGCGCCCGCGCCGACGTTGCCCGCCGTGCCCCGCCCGCGCCGGTACGTGGCCATGATGGACGCGCCCACCGACGGGGCCTTGCCGCGCACGTCGTCGCCGAAGCGGACGTAGGCGCGTCCGTCATGCTCTGTTTCCAGCACGAACTCGGGCGCGAAACGGTCACTGCCGAGCAGGTCGCGGCGCGGCATCCACGTCTCGTCGCCGTCCCACAGCGACAGGCGCGACGGCATCGCGCGGCGGGCGTCCTGCTCCATAGACGTTTTTGCGGACGGCAAAGGCGTTGCCGTCACGTCGTACGGCACGGCGTAGGCAATGCCGCCGTCGCGCAGGCGCGGGCGGTAGCGGCCTTCCGTCACGCGCTCAGGCACGAGGTCTTCGTCTACGACGGTTTCGCCTTCGTCCACGAGCACGACGTTGCCGCGCGCCACGCTGATGGGCACCACGCCGAAGCCGCCCGCGCCGGTGGGCACGCGCGCCGACACGCACAGCGCGAACGGCAGCGCGTCGTCGTCGTGCCACGCGATGTCCACGACGGCGTCGCCGGTGAGCGCGTCGGTCGTCGGCTTCACCTCGGTGAGCCGCACGACGTGCCGGTGCGCGGGGTCGGCGTCGATAGCCACGCCGGTCGTCGGGCTGACGACTTCCTCGAACACGAGCCAGTCGCCCACCGCGAGCGTGAGCGGAGCCTCGCCCGAGCCGTTTTCGACGCTGAGGAGGGTGGCCTGCGTCGTGCCCACGGCGAGGCAGCACTCGTCGTCGCTCCACGTGTAGAAATCGAGCGTGTTGTGGCGGGCGCGCAGGCGCACGGTGTCGAGCGGTTCGAAGACGATGGGCGTGGTGCCGGGTGTTGCAAAGGCAGCCCCGGCGGGCAGAAACGTGCCATCCGATGCTCCACCGCTTTCGACGCGCAGGTACACGAAGGCGCGGGCGTTGGTGCCCTCGTGAACGGCGTAATCGAGCAGCCGGGCGTGGCGGCGCAGCGACGTGCGGAGGCGGGCGGTTTCGAGGTACGCCTCCGTCGCCACGGCGTCCTGGGCGTAGCTGAGGTGGTCGCCCACGTATGCCAGCAACTCCACGAGCGTCACCTGCACGTCGGCGGCGCTGCGGTCCTGCCAGCCGGGCAGCGTCACACTCAGCCGGTCGAGCATCAGGCGGCGGAAGCTCGAATAATCTTTCGCCAGGTAGTCGATGATCGGCGCACCGGGCACGTCGGGCGGGCAGTCGTCATCGGGCGCGCAGTCGAAGTCGCTGGGGCACTCGACCTTGAACGAGAACGTGATCTCGGCCAGCCGCACGTCGATGGGATCGGGCGTTGCGGGGTCGGTGGGCGAGGCGGCGAGGCGCAGCGTGTAGGTCGAGAAATCGCCCGTGCCGTCGGTGCGGACGGCGAGCACGCGGTCGGCGTCGGGGAGGGCGAGCAGGAAATCCCGCTCGGCCACGCTGATGCGGCCTTCGGCCCGCAGCACGGTGGCATCAGAGGCACGCCGTGCCCACACCACCCCTACCTGCGCCGCTCGCGGCTTCGCCTCGATCCGCACGTTGCGCTCGGTAAACGTCCCCGGCAGCGTTTTGGCGAAATGCACCAGCAGCGTCTGCTGCCGCGGGCTGCCCGGCGGAGCATCGGCGTCGAGCACGTCGAGAAAGTCGATGCCGTTGAGCGTCGGGTGCAGCGCGACGCGCTCCAGACGGTTGCGGTTTTCGCAGTAATAGCGGGCGCTCATGCTACACCTCCCGGCTGAACTGCGCCGTCTGCCGCTCCTGCGTGCGGCGCAGCACGTAGCGAACCGTCACGAACAGCGTCCCGTCGTCCGCCTCGACGTTCACTCCTTCGACCAACACGTATTCGGCGAGGTGTTGCTGGAGAGCCGCCTGCACCGTCGTCTCCACGACCCCGGCCAGCACGTCGCTGTTGGGCGCGAAGACGAGTTGGAGCAGCCCGCTCCCGAACGTCGGCCGGTTGACGCGCTCACCCGGCGTCGTGAAGAGCACCTGCTCCATCAGGTCGCGCACGTACTCATCGTCGCCCGTGAGCGCCGTCCGCCCCCGCCCGTCGAGCGCATAGGGATAGTCGATGTGCATGGTGGGTGATGGGTAAAGAGTGACGGGTGAAGGGAGGGACGAGAAAGGCTGCGGTGCGAGTCGTCCCCACACGAGAGGGACCGGGCAGAGCCGAGGGGGTCACGTGGCCTTCGCCCGCACCTGGGTGACGACGATGTTGACGCCCGTGCCGTTGGGTACGCAGACGGCCTGGCTGTCCTGCAACAGCAGCGGCTGACCGCCCGCGAGCACGCGTGTCGCGCCGGTGATCCACTGCGCCGTCACGCAGGGCAAGGGCGCGCCGCTGGGCGTCGTGAACGGGCACCCGGCGACGGTGTGCGGTGCCGCCTGCGTCACCACGGGCTGCCCCCCCACCATCACACGCGGGTTGGGCGCCGTCGCCTGCGCCTGCCCGCCGTGCATACACAGCACCGTCGCGCCAACGTGAAGGATGAATCCGGGCATTGTTGAAAGTGGAAAGTGGGAATGCAGATCTCCTTTCGGGAAGCTTCGCTATCGGAATTAGAGGCGCAATGCTTTGCGCCCGGTGGCTATATCACGTCCAGCGCGCCGCCGTTGATGGAGACCTGCGGGCCGGTCATCTTGATCGACGCGCCCATCCCGTTGTCGATCTCGACGCCCAGCGGCGTGAGCGTGATTTTCTGGCCCGTCGCCGTCTCCAGCAGGATGCCGCCGATGCCAGGCGTGTCGTCGAGCGTGATGCTGTGGCCGGCCTCGGTAATGATCATCACCTTTTTGTAGGGAGGTGCCAGCAGGATGGGCGGTACCTCGGCGGCACTCCCCCACCACGCACCTGCCCAGATGGGATAGTCCGGGTCGCCGTGCTCGAACTCGATCCACACGCCTGCGCCCACGATGGGAAGCGCGAAAAAGCCCGTCGATTGCCCGCCGAACGGCGCGCACGGCAAGGCCCAGCCGCTCTCCTCGTCGCCCATCACGTCGGGGACTTTGGCCTTGATGCGGCCCGTCATGAGCGGGTCCATCACGTCTGTGACGACTCCTCGGTACTTGCCGAAAAAGGTGTCGCGGGGCATTTTTTGGAAGGTCGGAAGAGGGAACGCGGAAGGCGGAATGCGGAAAGCAGAAAAGGCCGAGGTCGGACGTACGATGCTGGAGCACGTCATCCTGCGGGTGGCCGAAGGATCTCGCGCCCTGCGGATGACAAAAGACGAACTTCACGGCATCACGACGGGAAGGGTGGGGCCGGTACCTTCGCGGCTGAGGGTGAACGACT
The DNA here is from genome assembly GCA_963829705.1 of Rhodothermales bacterium. Taxonomy (GTDB): domain Bacteria; phylum Bacteroidota; class Rhodothermia; order Rhodothermales; family BA12; genus CAWHJN01. The sequence continues at coordinate 1,329,835 of CAWHJN010000005.1, read as the reverse complement.
GCGAATACGTGCCGCGAGACACGCTGTGCGACACGCTCCGGACGTAGTACAAACCGTCGTACGACACGCCCGCGCCGCGCACGCCGACGAGCTTCCGCGCCCGCAGCGCGTGCCCGTAGCGAACCGCGTCGAGTTCGCCGCTGGCCGTCACGGCGTCGGGCGTGTTGGTGGCCTGCGCCAGCGCCGTCACGCCCGCCCTCACGGGGTTCTGGTTGGCCGTCTCGCGCGTGAGGGTCGTGCGGTAGACGGGGGCTGGTTTGAGCGCCAGCGGTGGCACTTTCAGCGACGGCAACTGCGGGATGGGCAGCGCCGTCTTGAAAAACGGCTCCACGAACGTCCCGCTCGTCCCCTCGGGCGCGAGCGCGTCGTTTTGAAACGAGAGCGATTTAAGGTTGGTGGCCGCGCCCATGTCGAGTGTCAGCGCGGGCTGCGGGAAACTCAGCCGGTTCTCGGGGCCGAAGTACGCCGTGTTCACCCCCAGCGTGACGGGCTCGATGTAGAAGACGTAGCCGTTGCGCTGCGCGAGCCGCTGCACGAAGGCCAGATCGGTCTCCTGCTGCCGCGGCACGCGCTCCAGCTCGATCGGAATGTCCACCGTGGGGGTCGGCATCGGAATCAGACCGTACTGGCCGTAGCCCGCGATAATCTGGCTGAAGATGATGAAATCGGGCTGGTTGGGATACTGCGCGTTTTTCTCTTCGAGGTCGAGCACCGTCTTGAGATCGCGCCCCGAAACCGTCAGCGTCGCCTGCCCCGGCTCGATGCCCGGCTGAAACTGGTGGTGCGTGATCACGCCGTCGATGAGCACCTCGGGCACGACCCCGAACGCCACGCCGATCACGACGCGCTTCATCGGCGCGACGGCTCCGCTCTGAATCAGGTCGTAATCCAACAGCGACGTGCGGGCGAGCTTGAAGGTGATCTGAAAGCCGTCGCCGTCGCCGCCTGTCGTCACCTGCACCGTGTCGAGCGCATCCATCACCGACGGCGACGCCGGAAGCGGCACCACGTCGCCGAGGAGCAGGATCAGCCGGATGCCGAGCAGGTCGGTGAGCATGGGATGGGTTAGATGGTTATAGAGTCTGGTAGCAAGTCAACCTTCAAAGCCTCGGCAGCGTGATGGCGATGCGTGCGCCGAGTTCGTCGGTGAGGTGGGGCGGGTGGATGACGAGGTTGGCGTCGCAGACCCGCCAGAAGGCCTCGGGGTCACCGAGGTAGCGGGCCGTGATGCGGTCGAGGCGGTCGCCGCCTTCGACCGTATGCTCGGCCAGGACCTCGCCCCCCGGCGCTGGCACGAAGCGGCGGCGCACGAACCGCACCTCGCGCCCATCGGGGAAGACGTGCGTGGCCGTGGCGAGCGGTGCGTAGCGGCTTTTCGGATCGAACATGGGCGTGTTTAGATGGAGAACGACACGCTGGCGCTTCCCGCGAGCGTGCCGACGCTGTTGAGCGTGGCCATGACTTCTTTGGTGATCTGGTGCGCCATGTAGAGTGCACCGCCGGGCGAGAGCAGGCCGAGATCGTGGTACGAGAGCACATCGAGGCTCAACTCGACGCTCGCCCGGATGGGGTTGAGGTTGGGGTCAAAGGCTTCTTCGGTGATCGAAAACGAGGCGATCTTCACCGGCAGCACGCGCTTGAGGCCCCACGCGAACAGGATCATCGGACCGACGGGCGGCACGATCTCGAGCACGCCTATCGCTTTGAGCACCTCGTTGGCGATCACGAGAGCAGACTTCGGATAGAGGAGCATTTCCAGCGCCGAAAGCTGCGGGTAGATGCCCATCGTTCGGGCCTGCGCGTCGCTCTTTTCGAGCTGATCCGTCGCGTCGATCTCGACGGTGATGCGGATCTGTTCTTTGGGCGGTGCCTTGAGGCGCATCGCCTCGCCGGGGCTGCCGCCCTCGGGGGCACCCTGCGCCGTCAGCGTACGCGTGAGCGTGTCCGGGTTGTACTGAAACACGATGATGCTCGCCAGCGGGTTGGCGAGGTCCACGCCGACGATGGCGCCTTTCTGCACGCGGGGTGAGCGGGTGAAACCGGACATTGATCAGCGCACCTCGGGCGTGATGGTGAGCCGCACGGTGTTCGACCGAATAGTGCCGGGCTGCCAGTAAAGGGTGTGTTCTCCGGGCGTCTCGAACCGGTAAGTGGTCACATCGAAGAAAAAGTCCACTGCTGGACTGAGCACGCAGGGGCCGTCATACACGCCACCAGCAGGCGAGGACGGGGTGGCGCGCGTACCATCGGCGAATTCACCATAGACGGGCTTCGGCCCCATCGCGTCCATATCGACGCCCTCGGCCTGCACTTCGTAGACATGCACGACGCGCACCTCATCGCCCACCGCGTAGCGCGTCCGCGCGGTGAGGATCGTGTAGCGGCGTCCATCAACCAGCGGCCCCTTGTCGTCGAAGGCGTCGTATCGCTCTGCCACGCGCACGTCCTCAGGTAAAGCCGGGCGCGGCACGCCATCGACGAGGCGCTGGAGGTCGGAGAGGTTTCGGGGAATGCGGTACATATCGGTAGAGAACTCGGCGTGTCAGACGGCCTGCGTGCGCGACACCGACCCGCTGCCTGCCGTAGAGGCGAAGCCGTTGGCCGTCGTCGCCACACCGACTTTGGACGTGGTGATGAAAATGGAGCCGGGCGTAGCCTCGGTCACCACGCGCGAAATGCGGAACCCCGAGCCGCGTGCGGGAATGTCGTTGGCTCCCGTGCGAGCGTCTTTGAAGATGAAAGTCTGCTCGGCGGTGAGCGTACCCGGCCCGGTAAGGGTGCTCACGGCGCGGCTGTGCGTATCGACGAACGGTCCCGCTGTGGCGGGCAGGTAGCCTGAGTTCTGCATCCCGGCACCGCCCCCGGCCAGCGATCCCGTACCCGCATCGTACTGCACCTGCTCGGAGAACTCGACTTCGTCAAGGTCGCCAATCACGCCCGAGTCCGACGAAAACGTGGTGTCTACGGCGAAGCCGCGTCGTGCGCCAGTCACGAGCGAGTTGAAGCTGACGACGACGTTCTGGAGCACCGATGCCACCGAGAAGCCGGGGCTCCGAGCGATTTCGGTTCCGCCGTGCCGGGCGACGAGGTGGAGGTTGCCTGCTTTTCCGGGACTGGTTTGCACCGTGCCGCGCAGTTGCACCGTCGCCGATGCGTTGAGCGATGCCACGGCTCCTCCATCCACCGTCGCGTTGCCGTTTCCACCGCCGCTGCCCGCCACCGAGATTTCCGCGTCCAACATGGGAGGCGTCCAGCCGTTGACCGTCACCGCGACAGGCGTATCGACGCGCGGCGGAATCCGGTCCTGTGTCATGGCGGCAGGTGTGGTAGAGGCGCGGATGTGTGCCGGGAAGGATGTCGTAAGCGTACCTGGTGTTGGAGAAACAGGAGGTGCCAGTGGCCCGAGCAGAGGCGGCAAGAGCGTCTGATCGGCGTTTTCGGCTTCCACGGTTTTGCCCAGCCGGTCGTGCCCTGCGTTTCCTGAGGACGCGAACACGGGCACAGCGGAAAAACTCGCCCGTGTGGCCTGGCTCAAGGGCGCAGTAGACCCGGCACGCCGAGGCGCCCGATGCGGGCCTCCGTTTGCCTGAGGCGTGGAAGATGTGGTGCGAGCCAAAGCGTGCGTTTTCATCGGGTCAATCCTCCGTAAATCGTCTGGGCAAGTTGAAGACCGAGGGTTTCGGGCGTTGCGTCGGGCGCGGCACGCAGCGGGGCGGTGTCGAGGCGGGGCGTCGAGCGCAAACGACCGAGACCTGCGCTCCCCCCCTCGTCGCTGAACAACCGCGACAGTTCGCCTTCGAGTGCCGCGCGCACCCGCGTCCGGTCCACCCGCTCGAAGCCGTGGAGCACGATGCCGTCGATGTGCAGGCGAACGTTGGGCGTGGAGTCGTTCGTCATCGGTCGTTTGTCATGGATTGTTTGTCACGGGTGATTCGCAACTCGTCACCCGGCACTTCCCACCCCCGGATTTCGCCTTCGGTGAGGGGCTGTTCGAGCTTGGCGTAGACGCGGCGCGTGGCGGCGAGCAGGTGCGGCATCGTCAAGCGGCGTGCCTGCGTCGGCGGCGAGGAACGCGGCGTGAAGGGCAATCGTGCGGATGGTGCCGCCGCTGGCGTTGAGGCGGGCGAGCTTTTCGATGTCGAGGTTTTCGGTCGGCGCTTCGGCGGGGATCGTCTTGCGCCAGAGGTCGGCGCGGGCGGCGGCATCGGGGTAGGGAAACGGGATGACGAAGCGCAGACGGCGCTGGAAGGCGTCGTCGAGGGCTTTTTTGAGGTTCGTGGTCAGGATCGCCAGCCCACGGAAGGCTTCGATGCGTTGCAAGAGGTAGCTCACCTCGAGGTTAGCGTAGCGGTCGTGGCTATCCTTGACCTCGCTGCGCTTGCCGAAGAGCGCGTCGGCCTCGTCGAACAGCAACACGGCCCCGCCGCGCTCGGCCTCGTCGAAGACGCGCCCGAGGTTCTTCTCCGTCTCGCCGATGTACTTGCTCACGACGCGGCTCAGGTCCACGTGCAGCAGATCCAAACGCAGCGCGTGCGCGACGACCTCGGCGGCGAGTGTCTTGCCCGTTCCACTCGGCCCGGCGAACAGCGCCGCCACGCCCAGTCCGCGTGACGACGACCTCGCGAAACCCCACGTTTCGTACACGGTGACCTGCTGCCGGACGTGGACGACGAGATCGCGCAGGAGATGATGTTGCAGCTCGGGCAGCACGAGGTCGTCCCACGACGCCTTCGGCTCGATGCGATTCGCCAGCCCGCTGAGGCTGTGGCGGCTCTGCACGCGGCACGCCTCCCACAGCGCGTCGGCCACGTCGCGGCCCTCGTCGGCGGCGGTCCGCACCTGGAGCACCGCCGCCTTGATGGCAGGCACTTCGAGGCTGAACTGAGCCGTGAGCGTATCGAGGTGACCGTTGAGACGGCGGCCCGTCTCGCCGAGCAGCGTTTCCCATGTCGTCTTCTGCTCCGGGCGCGGCGGGCGGTCGGCGGTGAACGTCAGTGTCGGGCGGAAGCCGGAGGCCTGCGCCTGTGAGCGGGCCACGAACACGGGACTGCCCACCCCGTCCACGAACCGCCCGAGACGTCGCAGCAGCACGGGATCGTCCACATCGTCGGCCTCGACGAAGAGCGCGGCGCGGCTCAACACGGCCTCGCGGGTCCACAGCCGCCGCAGCACGTCGGCGGCGTCGGGGGGCGCAGGCAGCGCGTCGGCTTCCAGTCTGAAAAGGCGCATCCCGAACTGCTGGCAGACGCGCGCGGCAATGGAAGGTTTGGCGGCATGGTCGGCTCCGGCGAGCGCAACGACGGGCAGCGCCTCCGCGCCCTCCGCCTGCTGCCATGCCCGCACGATGGCCCCGGCGACGTTTTCGTGCGAAGGCGACAGTGCCCCACCCGTCGCCACGGGCGCGACGAAGCCTTCGAGGTGCTCATCGACGTGCTGCACGCCCGCGAGGAAATGCAGCATCCGCTCGTCGATGTGCAGCGCGGCGTTGGCCACGGAGGCACTGCTTTCCACCTGCACGAAACGCCAGTAGCGCAGCGGCGCACCGGGCGAGAGAGCGCTCCAGTACGCGCCGGGCAGCACAGCCAGCGCCAAGCCGAACGTCACGCGGGGCGCGGCGTCGGGCGTGGGGCGGCACGTATCGGCGAGGAGCGTGTCGAGGTCAAGGCCTGCACACAACAAGAGTACGTCGCGCTCGAAGTCGCTCAGGCCGAAAGCCGTCTGCACCTGCACGAGCGCGGGCGGCGCAAGCGCGTCATCCCACGCAGGCATCCTCGTGTCGTCCGTGCGGTGCTCTACGTAGCCGCGCACGCGCGCCAGGTGCGCCGTAAGGAATCGCTGGTTGGCGTCGGTCCAGGTGGAAGCAATCGCCGTCATACCGTCACCTGCTGGGAAGCTAGAAACGTCGGCGGAGTCGTCGTGCGGTCGATGAGCACGCTGTCGATGCCGTCCACGCGCAGGCGCACGGCGTAGGTGCCCGCGGCCAGCCCGTCCATCTCGAACGTCAGCGTGCCCGTCTGCGCGGGGTGCGGCTGGGCGGGGACCTCCCGCGTGCCCACGACGAGCGCGGCGCGCTGCGCGGGCCGCACCTGGGGCGTCACCTGCACGGTGAACGTCGTCGTCGCCCCCGCCACGCTCGCGCCGATACTGTCGATGCGCGGGGCGAGCACGAGCGGCAGCGTGTTGGTGCTGCGCGGCGAGCCGTCGCGTACGAGGCGAAGGGTCGCGCCGTAGACGCCCGCGGGCGCGGCGTTGGCGGCCATGCCGAGGACGGCGGTGACGCGGCCCTCACCCACACTCGCGGGCGTGAGCGCGATGGGTGCAGCCAGGTCCGCGTGTGCGAGTTCGACGGTGTAAGGCGTCGCGGCGTCGCCATCGAGGTGGTGGCCAGTGAACGCGACGCTCTCCCCCAGGTACGCGCTCGGCTTGGCGTCCGGGTACTCGATGGCTTCCAGCGTAGGGAACGGCGGAATGAGGCTGGCGCCGACGGTCGGGCCGCGGTCGCTCGCACCAATCGTCAACACGGGTAGCGGCGCGCGCACCGGCTGATGGCTTTCGATGAGCACGACAGAGGCGCGGTAGGCCGCCGAGGGTCGGTGGTTGGCCTGGAACGCCGACCACAGCTTCGACACTTCCTCGATGCCCAGCGTCTCGGGCGTGATCTTGATGGTCTCGACCTGCTCGGCGAGGTCGGCGGCGGCGAGCGCACTCAACGCGGGCGGCAGGATCGACCCGTTGACGACCGACGGCGCGGCGAGCGCGGCTCGAATGGCGGACGGCGTGAGCACGGGACGCTCATGGAGTTGCTGCATCGCGTAGCCCAGCAGAATCTCAGCCTCGTAATCCTGCGTGCCGTAGGCACTGATGAGATAATACAGATCGAGGGCGAGCGGCGCGTTCGTCAGCCGCGTGCCGTCGCCCGCGCGCGACGGCATCGCCAGGTTGCGCCACCCCTGGTTGGGGGCGACGCGGTAGAGGTAAACATTGAGTTGGGGGCCGTTTGCGCCGCTCACGTCCACGAGATCGGGCGGCAGCGCCGTCACCGCCACTGCCGAACCCACCGCCGAGTTGATCGAGGCGTCCACGAGGGCGTTGTCGAGCAGGTCTTTGATGACCGCCGTGACGGCAGCGAGGGCGAGGGCGTTGCTCATGCGCGGCCTCCGTTTTTCAGAAACGCCTTCAACGACATCGGCGGCGCAGATTTCTGCGGCACCGGTGCAGCAGGTTTTGCCTCCACCGCCCGCACATCGATGCGTCCGATGTGGATGTCGATGGTGGGGGCTATGGGCGCGGGCGGCGCTTCCTGCACCCCGCGCACCGAAGCAACTCGGCTAGGCAGCACCGTCAGCGGCGCACGTACAGCCGGTTTTGGAGCAGGCGGCACCTGCTCGGCTTCGCGCGCCGACACAGGGGGCGGTGCGGACACCTGCCACGGCGCGGGAGCTCGCGGCCCTGCTTCTGCCTGCTCGATTTTCGGCAGCGCGGAGCTTGGGGGTAACGGTGCAGCGGCAGATGAAGCGGAGGGCGGTGCGGACGCTGACGGGGACGCTGCGGGCGATGGTGGGCGGGCGCCGACGCGAGGCATGGGCGGCGCGGGGTCAGCACGGCGCTCCATGGGTTCGGGTGCCGATTCCACAGGTGGCACGCGCGGCGCATGATCGGGTGTGGAGGGCGGCGCGGGAACCACGTCGTTCGCTATCTCGAAAACCTGCTCCGCAGCAGGTGGCGGCGCGGCGCGGCGCGGCATCGGCACAGGCGCATCGGTGGATTCATCGGCAGGTGAGGCAGCGGCCTCGGGCCGGAAGGTCTTGGATGACGGTTCTGCGCGCGGGAGTTGTGCTTTTTCCGGCTGCAGCGGCGCACGCTGGGGTTCGCGCGGCGCGGGCGTGGCCGTGCCCGGACGCGGTGCGACGGCCTCGTAGAAACCGGCCTCCCCCTCCTCCACCGCGGGGCGCGCGGCCTCGAAAAGCGACACGCTTCGCGGCCGGATGCTACTCTGCGGAGCGCGGCTCTCCTCGATCAACTGGCGAAAAAACCCCATCGCTACGCCTCCGCCCACGCGAGATACTGCTGCCGCCGCCACGGACTGAGGGCGAGCACGTCGGCCTCCGTCCACCCGTAGGCGCGTGCCAGCCGGTGGATGTCGTACAACAGCGTCTCTGCCTGCTGTCCGATTTCATGCGCCACGTAGCCTGCCACGTCCAGCGTCTCCTGCCAGTCCGCGCCGCACGCCGGGCACGTGAGGCCGATCACGACGAGCGCGAGCGGGTCGGCCTCCGACAGCTTCGCCTCGGCTTCCCGCAGCGCGTCGGCAGATACCTCGGCCCCCTCGGGCGCGATGAGGCAGCGCCTGGACAGAAAAGCCTCGGGGTCGTCGTGGCGCTGCGCGTCGAGCACGTCGCCCAGCGTGGGCGGGCGAAAGGTAAACGTGACCCCCTCGCGTGTCCACCTCGACGGTGGCCGCGCTGCCCGACGCGCTGTCGAGCAACTCTGCCGCCGACAGGTCGAACTCCAGTTTCTCGTGGCATACCGGGCAGCGCGCCTCGCACGGCATCGTCGCGCCCAGCATCGCGCGGCGCAGGCCCAGGATCCGCGCGTGGCACGCGCCCACCGGCAGCGCGCGCAGCATGGCCTCGCCATCGCCGGGCGACGCCGCCGCCACAAGCGCCAGCGTGCGGGCGGGCGGGCGGTGGGTCTGCGCGTGCTCCCAGAGGCGCAGCGTGTCGGTGGAGGTGAGCGCGTACACGTCAGGCGGGCTCGGTAAAGGACGGCTCGGCAGGCTCGGCGACGTCGTAATCGCGCTCCCAGCCTTCGTTTTCGAGTTTGATCATCTCGATGGCGATGGCCTCCCCGTTGGCGTCGAGTTCGGGCAGCGCCTGGTACTCCGACACCCAGCAGCGGTACACCTTGTAGGAGCGTGCCACCTGCCCGGCCTCGTTCATCAACTCGATGATGAGGTCCTTGCGGAAGTCTGCCAGCGACACCTCCACGCCCAGCCCGGAGCCGTAATTCCAGACCTTGTTGGCCCACTTCTCGAACTCCTCGTCGTGCGTGACGCCGCGTTCGAGGGTGATCGCTTCATACTGCGTGCGCCCGGGCGACTTGCGGCTCGTGCTCGGATCGCCGCCGTCGCGGTGCTCGACCAGCGCAGTCGTCCGTTTGAGCGCGCCCACTTTGGAGACGCCCGCCACATAGCGCCCGTCCCACTTGACGCGGAATTTGAAGTTTTTGTAGGGGTCGAACCGGTTCGGATTAACGGTGAACTGGGCCATGGTGAAAGTCGGATTTCGGAGGTGGGATTTCGGAACGATGGGTTCGGAATGCGGAACGGGGAGGTAGGGACGTGCCGTGGCACGTTCTGCGGCGGTGGGTTTCTGGCTGAGGGGCGCCATTCATTGCGCCCATTCTGGCAGCGTGCTGCGCTCTTTCTGAACGCGTAGTGCGCCCCGTCTGAAAGAGAGCAGCGACACATCAGGGCGACGAGGTATCCGTTCCAACCAGTTACCCATCCCCCTTCACCAGTCACCTCTCACACCTCTATCTGCCCGGCGATCTGCTGGAGTTTGAGCACGACGAACTCGGCAGGCTTGAGCGGCGCGAAGCCGACGACGATGTTGACGACGCCGCGGTCGATGTCGTTTTGCGTCGTCGTCGAGCGGTCGCAGCGCACGAAATACGCATCGCGCGGCGATGCGCCCTGGAAGGCTCCCTGCCGGAATAGCGTGTTCATGAACGCGCCGACGTTGAGCCGGATGGACGCCCACAAAGGCTCGTCGTTGGGCTCGAAGACGACCCATTGCAGGCCGCGGTACAGGCTTTCTTCCATGTAAAGCGCCAGGCGACGCACGGGCACGTACTTCCACTCGCTCGCCTGCGAATCCGCGCCCACGAGCGTGCGTGCGCCCCACGCCACGCGCCCGAAGGTGGTCAGCGACCGCAGGCAGTTGACGCCAAGCGGGTTGAGCACCCCATTCTCCGGATCGGTGAGGCGGTATTCGAGCGCCTGCACGCCGCGCAGCACCGCTTCCGTCCCAGCAGGCGCTTTCCACACCCCCCGCTCGCCATCGGTGCGAGCGTAGACGCCGGCCATCGTGCCACTGGGCGCGACGGGCCGGAGGCGGTCGTCGGGCGCGAGTGGGTCGGCGACGAGCGGGCGCGGGTAGTAGGTGGCGACGTTGCGGTGCCGCAGCGTCGCGTTGTCGCCGATCCAGTCCTCCATCTCGGTGACGAGGTCGCGCGGGTTGGCGCTCGGATGCGGCACGTCGAGCAGGTAGAAGGCGCGCTCCTCCTCGCACACGTTGGTGGCGGCGGTGAACACCTGGTTGGCCTGCGTATCGCTGAGGCGCAGCGTGTCGGGAATGCTGAGGATGTTGAACAGATCGACGCCACGCAGCGCGTAGATGCCCGTGCGCGGCGGTACGTCCTGCCCGATGAGGTCGGTGTCTCCCGGCAGCGCTCCGTCGTTACCCGGCGCGCCGAAAAGCCCACCCGCCACCTGCGCGCCTGCGCTGACGTTGCTGCCCACCACATACCGCTGCACGTTGGCTCCGGCGTCGAGGCCGAGCGTGGAGGCGAACGTGCTGCCGCCGCTGTCGGCAAACTGGAGCAGATCGGTGTTGCGCCCGGCGCGGACGAGCAGGTACTGCGCCACAGCCGCGTCGCCGACGACCTGCACCGTGGCGCGCGACAGGTCGAAGCTGTCGCCCCCGGCGGGCGTGATGCCCCGCAGCGCCGTCTGAATCGCCGCCGCCATCGCCGACGCTCGGGTGACACCGGTGAGATCGAACGTGGCCGTGTACGTGCCCGTCGCGCCCTGCGGCGTGACCTCCATCTCCTGCGCTGCCGCGAGCGTGCTGAGGTCGGCGGGCAGCGCCGTCGAAGCCGTGCCGGTCTGGGCGGGGCGGGCCGTCGAGGCGGGTGGGATGCCACTGATGCGGACGAGTTCGGAGCCACCCTCGATGCGAACGGGCAGGTCGGCGTTGACGGCGAGGTTACGGAACGTCTCCGACCGGACGACCTCCTCGCGCCCCCCTACATCTGCCACCTCCAGCACGCTCATGTTGAACGTCGTCGTAGGCGTGGGGGTGTTGTAATCTACCTCGACACGCAGGTTGTTGCCCCACGCGCCCGCGCTGGGGGCGGAGAACGTCATCGCGTCCGCGCCGCCCGTCGCCGCACTGCGCGCGGCAATGGCCGCTGTCGTGGCGAGGGTGCCCGCGGCGTCGGTGTTGACCACGCGGACGACGTACGCCTGCCCTCCGCCGTTGGCGAAGAACTGCTGCACGGCGTACGACAGCTCACTCTGCGCCGACAGCCCGCCGAAGGCGCGCTCGAAATCGCCGTAGCTGAAACACCGCACGGGGGTGTTGACTGGCCCGCGCGTGTGGAAGCCCACGAAGGCGGTGATGGACGTGGCGACCCCGCTGATGGTACGCACGCCGCTGGGGATTTCTTCGACGTAGACGCCGGGGTAGGTGAGCGTTGAGGGCATGGTGTGCTTGTGGGTTGAACCGGACGGAACACGGGGAGGCGGGCATCCACGGCGGATGCCTGCACAAACAGACGCGGCGCGCTTCCAACCATAACCTTTTCCGGGGGGCACGCGGCGAGGCGGAAAAAAACCTTCGCGGTACGGCAGCGCGTGCGGAGCGACCGGGTAGAAGCGAATCGCACGGTAACATAACCTTCCGCCCGCTTGGAAAAATGGGGCAATTGCCCTATATCCTCTCCCGGAAGCTGTGCGTCATGATTTGTATTTCCGCGCGACGTTTGCGCCTCGTTCAGCGACCACGGCTCGACTACGAGAGAGGTTTATCATCCCTGCTTCCGGGTCCATCTATGCTTTCCCTGCCCGACGTTACCCTCGTGCTGCCCGAGCATTCGCTTGCCGCACTACATGCCACGCAGCAGGTGCTGCTCTCGCATCTCGCCCCTCGCGCCTCGTGTACGCAGTCGATAGACGCAGGCAAGGCTGCGCTCCGCACCCTCTTCGCTACGCCGCACGTCGCGCTCTGTACAACCTGCCAGCCCACCAGCGCCGGGGATGCTGCATTCGATGCATGCGCGCGTGCCCTTCCACCCGTGGCGATGGCGCCCGGTACCGAGGAGGTGTTCACCGGCTGCGACGCCGACGCGCCGTCGGCAGCGTGCTTCGAGGCACATGGATTCCCGCACGTGCTGGGCGCGCGTGCCGCCACGCCGTACGGATGGGCCGCCATGTACCTCGCCTTCGACGACCCGGCGGCTCCGCTCTACGGGACGCCGGGGCACCGCTTGCTCACCCTGCTGCTCCCGGCGCTGGGCGCATTCGCAGGCTCCCGTCCCGACGCCCCCGCTCCGCCTCCTTCGCTGGCGGTTTTCGAGAACCTGGGCGAGCCGCTGGCCGTCTTCGACGCCGAGGGCCACGAGTGGTGTTGCAGCACAGCGTTCACTCGTCTCCTACGGGGGGATGCCGAGGCCTCCCGCGTGCGCCGCGAAACTGCCGCGCTGGCCGTGGCGCTGTGTGCGGATACACCGCCGCACGATGCCTCCAAAGCCTACACCCTCACGCGTACCCTGCGGACGGCGCGCAACCGCTACGAACTCCACGCCAGCCTCATGCCGCGCGTGGTGCTCGACGCCCACGCCGCGCTCATCCACCTGCGCGGATACCGCGTGCGGATGCCGTCGCCGAAGCGGCTGCGAACCCGCCTCGGGCTGACGGAGCGCGAGGCCGAGGTAGCGTTGCTGGTGGCCGAGGGTCTGACGAGCAAGGAGATCGCCGTCCGCCTCGACCTGAGCCCCCACACCGTGCGCCGACACGGCGAGCGCGTGCTCGAAAAGCTAGGCCTTCACACCCGTGCGGGCGTCGCCCTGGCGCTGATGCGGCTCGGGTGAAGGGAAAGGTCGGAAGTGGGATTAACGACATGCGCGCCGCCCCAACCTGCTGATTTCAAAAGGCGTAGCCCTGTGACACAAGGGCGTCAGCCGGGAAGGATAGTTTGGCAGGCGTGACCGGTTTGCCATCCATTCAAAACCCGCGGTGCCATGTCCACGCTGAACTTCAACCCGTTGAGCCGCCGTCCCCGTCAGCGCCGCCTCGTCGTGGCCGTGCGTGGCGCGGCAGGCACGGGCAAGAGCGTCTTCGCCTCCTCGCTCGCCGACGCGGGCCTCGGGCGGCTCTGCTTCTTCGACACCGAGCGCAAGGCGCGGCTCCTCCCCGGCTCCAACGGCGCGACCTTCGACGCGCTCGAGATCGAGCACCCGGACGAGCTGCCGCAGTTTATCGACTGGGCGCTGGGGCCGGAAGGGCAAAAACAGGGCTACGGTTGCTACGCGCTCGACTCGTGGGCCATGTACTTCGCCCGCAAACACCGCGAACTCGTCCAGGCCGTCCGCGACCGGACGAGCGACCCGCTCGCCCAGCCCACTGCCGACGAACTCGCCGCCGACCAGATGGTCTACCAGGAAGTGCTGCGCCGGTTGTGCGTGGATTCCGGCGCGTGCGTCGTCATCACCGACCAGATCGCCGCCAAAGGCCGCGAGGACCGCGAGGAAAACGAGCGCGGCCGCGTGGTACCGATGACGACGGGCGGCCTCGAATACTTCGTCGACGTGATGGTGGAGATGACGCTGCGCCTCGACGGCTTCGAGACCGTGCGCGTGGCGCGCGTCGTCAAGTCCAACTCGGCGGCGTTTCCTGTCGGACTCGAACTCGTCAACCCGACGTTCACGACGTTCCTGGCGCGCATGGACGAGTTGCAGCCCGCTGACGTGCCCGCGCCCGAGATCGTCCAGCCCGAGCCGGTAGCCGAGGAACGCACCGCCCCCGCACCGGTGACCGGTCCTACGCTGCCAGATCTGCTCGACGCGGCAGAAGCGCACGGCCTCAACCGTGCCAACCTGCTCACCGCCGCCCGCCACTACTGCGGCGCGGATCACCTCGAAGACCTCACGCGCGCCGAGGTCGCCGACCTGCTCGGACGCCTCGAAGCACGTTACGGCAGCTCCAACGTGTCGCCTGCTGAACCCGAACCTGCGCAGAAACCGCGCACGAATGGCCGCGCCAAGTTGCAGTCTGCGGCGTAGCACCGTCGCCGCAAACCGCACTGCCGGTCGCCGCCGGGCTTCCTGTTTTCGGGAGGCCCGGCGTTTTTTATGCGGTCGATCTGCGTGTTTCGATGTCGTGAAGCGGCAACCAAACGGCGCGCTGAATGTGAGGGAGAGGATTCACCTTCCCACCTGTCCCATGATCGACTTTCTCGAATCACCCTCCCACGTCGTCGCCTGCCGCGTGACGGGCGAAGTCACTGGCGACGACTACGACGCGCTCGTTGCCGCCCTCAACGCGGCCTTCGACGCACACGACCGAATCGGGCTGTACGTGGAGCTGGCGTCGCCGCGCGGCGTCACCGCCGAAGCGATGCTCAAAGACGTGCGCTACGGCCTCCAGCAGCTTCGCCACCTGAACCGTTTCTACCACGTTGCCCTTGCCACCGACGTGGACTGGCTGCGGACGCTGGCACGGTGGGAGAACAAAATCCTGCCGTTCGCGCACGTGCGCGCCTTCCCGCTGGATGAGCGCGACGCGGCGCGCGCATGGGCCGCCGAGCAACCTGACACGTCCACCCCTGGCCTGACGCGCATCCCCACCAACCGCGACGACGTGTACGCCTACGCCATCCGCGACACGCTCTCGGCGCGGGACGTGGAAACGCTGATTCCCGAAATGGAGGCCGCCTTCGCTGCGCACGACGAGGTGGATTTCCTCGTCCGCATCGAATCCTTCCCGGCGGTTCCGTGGGGAGCGTTCACCCGCGACCTGTTCCAGACCAAACTCGACGCACTTCGCCACGTGCGCCGGTACGCGCTCGTGGGCGGTCCAGCGTGGATGCGCGGCGTCGTCTCCACCGTCGATCCGCTGATGAAGGCCGACCTGCGTTCCTTCGACCTCGACGAAGAGGCGCAGGCGTGGCACTGGCTGGGCGCGGAGCCGGTAGCAGGCGGGGCGTGAAAGCGAACGCTCACTGCCCCCAGATGGGCGGGCGCTCCCCTGGAGGACGGCGCAGATCAGGCGACGTGTCGAAGGGAATATGCGGCGCAGGGTCGCTGGCGGGCACGGCATACTGCTGCTGAAGCGCGTGGAGGCGAGTTTCGAGTGCCTGCACGGTGGTGGCGTATGCCGGGTCGGCGTAGAGGCTGCGGAGTTCGCCGGGGTCGCGCATCAGGTCGAACAGCTCCCAGCGGTCGGCTTCGTAGTAGTGGATGAGCTTGTATCGGTCGGTACGCAGGCCGTAGTGGCGCGGCACCATGTGCCAGTCGGGGTAGGCGTGATAGTGGTAGTACAGAGCGTCGCGCCAGTCGCCGGGCCGCTGGCCGCGCAGCAGCGGCACGAGGCTCGCACCCTGCATGGTTTCGGGTGCCGCCGTCTGGCCGAGGTCGAGAAAGGTCTGCGCGAAGTCCAGGTTCATCACCAGGTCGCGGTTGACGCTGCCCGCCTCGACGACACCCGGCCAGCGCACGAGGAGCGGGATGCGGAGCGATTCCTCGTACATCCAGCGCTTGTCGAACCAGCCGTGGTCGCCGAGGAAAAAGCCCTGGTCGGAGGTGTAGACGACGACAGTGTTGTCGGCCAGTCCGAGCGCGTCCAGCGCATCCAGCACCTGCCCGACGGCTTTGTCGATGCCCAGCACGGCACGCATGTAATCCTGAATGTAGCGCTGGTACTTCCACCGCGTGAGGGCGTCGCCGGTAAGGGACTGCGCGTGGAAGGCAGTGTTTTCCGGATCGTAAAACGTATCCCACAGCGCCTGCTGCTCGGGCGTGAGGTTGTTCGGGGATTCGAGTTTGAGGTCGCGGTCGAACAGGTCGAGGGCGACGGTCATCTCGGCATCGCGCGTAGCGAAGGCGCGGCCCTTTCCCTCGTCCCAGAACGTGGCAGGCTCGGCGAAGAGCGTGTCACGAAAGAGCGGGAGGGCGTCCGGCCCAGCGTCCCAGTAGCGATGCGGCGCGTTGAAATGGAGCATCATCAGAAACGGCGCGGCAGCCTCGTGCTGCGCCTCCACCCAGTCCAGCGCGCGCCGCGTGAGGATGTCGTTGGTATAGCCGGTGTGCTCGGTGGTGTCGGTGCTGCTGCCGAGACGCGGATTGTAATACGGCCCCTGCCCCACGAGCGTCTCGTAGTGCGTGAAGCCTTCGGGCGGCGTGCGGAGGTGCCACTTGCCGAAAAGCGCCGTCTGGTAGCCGTTGGCCTGGAGCAGGCCCGGAAACGTGACCGTGCCCGGCGGCAGCGCGTCGGCGTTCGTCATCACGCCGTTGAGGTGCCCGTACTGGCCTGTGAGCAGCGTGGCGCGGCTGGGCGTGCAGATGGAGTTGGTGACGAAGGCGTTGGTAAACAGCATCCCCGAGGCGGCGAGCCGGTCGAGGTTGGGCGTGTCCGGCAGAGCGGCTCCGTAGGCGAGATGGTCGCGGTAGGCCGACAGCGCGTGCGCGGCGTGATCGTCGGCCATGAGGTAGACGATGTTGGGACGCGAGGGCGACTGGGCCGTCGCGGTGCTAGTCAGCAGGCACATGACGACGGCCATCGACAGGAAAACGCGCAGCATGGCAGTCGGGATGAGTGGAGGTGACTCTACCATGATACACACCACTCGACGCCTGCGCGCGTTCATCCTCCAGCGCCTACGCATAGGTTCCGTTCTAGCGTGAGTGTGATTCGAGTGAGGTTCGGCGGCCTCATTTGACGGAGCAGGTCAGGCGGAGTAGCTTCTTGCTCTTCGATAAACACTTACTGTAACAGGCCAATTTTGCTGCCCGTTCTGCCTGCACACTCCACACGCATGAAGGCCCTTTGTACAGTTTCCTTTGATACCCTCACCCGGCGTGTGCTAATGCTGCTTGTGGCATTACTGCTAAGCATGTGGCTCACCACCAGCGCGCTCGCGCAAACCTGCACCGGCGACATCGTTCTTACGACACAGGCGGAGGTTGATGCCTTCAATTGTGCGAGCGTCACAGGTAGTCTGACCGTTCAAGAGAGCGTCATTAGCAGCATCGTCAATCTGGACGGGCTGTCTGAACTGACAAGCATCGACGGAAACCTCCTCATCTACCGAAACGCCGCGCTCGTCTCGATCACAGCATTCAACGCGCTCGGTAGCGTCGGCGAAAACCTCGTCGTAGACACCAACCCTGCGCTAACCGTGCTCGAAGGATTCGACGCACTTACCCGTGTCGGTGGAAGCCTCGCCGTGAGAAATAACGAGGCCCTTATCGTGCTGAGAGGACTCGGCGCACTCACCCATATTGGCGAAGACCTCTACATCTACCAAAACGCCGCACTCACCTCAGTCGCGGCACTCGGCGCGCTCACAAGCGTCAGCAGAAACCTCATCGTCGATTACAACCCCTTGCTCGGCTCTCTCGAAGCACTCGAAGCCATCACGAGCGTCGGAAAAGAACTCCTGATCTCCAACAACGCCGCGCTCACGTCGCTCGACGGGCTCAATGCACTTACAAGCGTCGGTGGAAACCTCGGAGTCGCCGTCAACAGTGGGCTCACGTCGCTCAGCGGGCTCAATGCACTTACAAGCGTCGGCGGATTCTTCAGCATCTTCGCCAACGAAGCGCTAACGTTGATCGACGGTTTTGATGCCATCACGAGCATCGGCGGATACCTCGGAATCGTCGCCAACAGCGCGCTCACATCGTTCGACGGGCTCAATGCACTTACAAGCATCGGTGGAAATCTCTTAGTCGCCGGCAACAGCGCACTCACGTCGCTCGGCGGGCTCAATGCGCTCATGAACATCGGCGAAGACCTCATTGTCCAAAACAATGCGGCGCTCATCTCGCTTGCCGGGCTTGATGCCATCACAAACGTTGGCGACAACCTCATCGTCAACAACAACGACGCGCTCTCGTTGCTCGACGGACTTGATGCTATTACGACGGTTGGCGGACACATCCTCATCCGAAATAACGACGCTCTTACTTCGCTCGCCGGGCTCAGCGCGCTTAGGAGCGCCGGCGGAGTGCTCAGCATCAACAACAACAAGACGTTGACTGCGTGCGCCTGCTCGCTCCGCAGGCTCGCCACAGAAACGAGTACTGGCACCTTCGCTTTCACGGAAGTAAGCAGCACCGTCAGCATCTCCCAGAACGGTGGCTCCACGTGCAACTCTGAGCAGGCTGTACTGGCTGCGATGTCCGCCTGCACAAGGCCTACAGATGTGGAAAAGGCAGAGCCAACAGGCGTGGCGCTGCTCCAGGCGATGCCCTCCCCCACAACCGACCTGGCGGTACTGCGCTTTTCGCTATCACGGCCCGCGCAGGTGCGTCTGGCCGTTTACGACGCGCTGGGGCGTGAGGTGGCGGTTCTGGTCGATGAGACCGCTGCCGGGCGGCTGGCACGAGGCAATCTTCGACGGCGCCGCGCTGCCCTCGGGGCTTTATCTCTACCGGCTGACGGTGGGCGCAGAGACGCGCACGCGCATGCTCACACTCGCCCGCTGAACGCACCCTCCGCCGTGTCTCCGCACCGATGCGACGGCTTTTCTACCTCTCAAGCGACTTTGTAAACGGAGCCGGTATCACTCTCCTCGCCCGCCGCGCCTGCTGCCCGGGGGCGGAATGGGGGCCGCGCCCATCTGGAAGTTGCGGAGGTTGTAGGTGAGCGTCAGCATCACGTAGCGGCCCAGCACCTGCGTGGTCGTGTCCTCGACGTAGAGTTCGGTGATGGTGCGGTCGAGGCTGTTGTTCTGATCGAGCAAGTCGGCGACGGTCAGGCGCACCTCGCCGCGCTCGCGGGTGAGGAAGCGGTAGCCCAGCCCGGCATTCCACTGGACGGTCGTCGGGTAGAGATCGGGGTCGAGACCCTGGTAGCCCAGCGCGTTGACGTCCGACGAGACGAAAAAGCCGCCGACGGGCTGCCACACGAGGCGCAGGCTGCCGCGGTGGCGCGTGTAGTCGCTGTCGAGGTTTTCGTAGGCCGAGTTTTTCGCGGTCGTCAGGCGCGCTTCGTAGCTCATCGTGAAATCGACCTGCTCGCTGATGTTGCTGCCGAGCACCAGCCCGCCCGTCAGCCCGAGCACGTCGGAGATGCTCTCGACGTTATCGACGAGGCCCGGCGTGCGGCTGTAATCGACGCCCGCGTTCACGTTGAGATTGCTCCGCACAATCTCCACCGGGCGGCCGTAGCTCACGAACGTCCGCGCGCTCCACTGCCCGTCGAGGTTGACGGGGTACGTGAGTTGCGCGCCACGCGGGACGAGCACGCCACGCACGAGCGTGTCAGCGCGGGCAAACAGGTTGGCGCTGCCCACGTAGTCGTTCGTCTGCGACAGGCTCGCGTAGCCCACGATCACGCGCCCGCCCGCCGGGTCGGTGTTGTTGTAGCGGGCGAACACGCGGTGCGCGTAGCTGGGGTTGAGGTCGGGGTTGCCCGTCGAGAGGAAGAGAGGATTGGAGACATCGACGACGTCCTGCAACTGCCCCACCGACGGCGTGGAGGTGGACGTGCGGTAGAACAGGCGCAGGCTGTTGGTGCGCGACTTCTGGTAGGAGATCTGCGCCGAGGGCAGAATCGACGTGTACGTTTCCTCGACCGCAAACGGCGTCGGAAACACGCGGTCACCCGTCAGCTTTTCGTGCTGCGCGTCGAGGCCGACGGACACGCGCCAGGCATCTTTACGCCACTGGAGGTCGAGGCCGCCGCGCTGGACGGTCGAGAGGCTTTCGTACTGGCTCGTCTGCGCCGTGTCGAGGCGCGCGTATGCACCGGTCGTTTCGTCGAAGGCGAGGACGTTGCGCTGCGACGTGCTCTTGCGGACGGACGGGTTGTAGCTCAGCTGAAGCTGGCCGTTCGCGCCGATTTTCTCCGTCAGCGACAGCCGCGCCGAGAGGTTACGGCCGTCCACGTCGGTGTCGAGAAGCTGGTTGTAGGAGAGCGCCGGGTCGGGCACGGGCGTGCCGTCGCGATAAAGGAGGCTGAGGGCGTTCTGCGTGGCATCGCCGTTCTGCGCATCGAGGCCGCCCGAGAGGCCCAGCGACAGCGTCCGCCCTTCGCGGGCGAAGCGGTGGCGGTACGTCAGGTTGGCCGACGACGAGACGCCGAGGCCGTCGGAGGTGGCAGCGTTGGTGAGTTCGCTCCGCAGCGCGCCATCCGGGAGGAACGTCGCGCCGCCGACGAGGCTGGACGAGGTGCTTTTTTGCAGACTCAGGCGCGGCGAGAACGTGATGGCGTCGCGCTCGCCGAGATCGGCCTGGAGGCGGGCGCTGAAACGATGGTTGTAGCTGGTGCGCTCGGCGTCGAGGCCCTCGTCGTAACGCTCGCCTGCGTCGCCGTCGCGCACGTACAAACGCTCGGTTTCGACGTCGCTCGTGTTGTCGGTGCCGTTGAAAAAGTAGCTGCTGCTCAGTTGCAGCTTCTCGCCCCAGCGGTTGCTGTAGTTGAGCCCCACGGCGTGCGTGGTCGTCAGCCCGTTCTGCTGGCCGACGAGGAAGTTGCCCGCGTCGCCGCCGCCACGTCCTCCCCTTCCTCCGCGCCGTCCGCCTTCACCGCCTCCGCCGAGTGCGCCCGCGAGGTCTTCCATGGCAAAGTTCTGCTGCCCGACGTTGTTCGTCAGCCCGATGAGGGAAAGGCGCTGGTTGCCGCTGAAGACGTTGATGTTGGCCCCGGCGAGGTAGCGCGTGTCGGAGCCGTAGCCGCCGTAAACCTTGCCGAACTGGCTGTTGCGGATGCCACCGCGCGTGACCACGTTGATGGTTTTCTCGCTGTTGCCGTCGTCGAAGCCGGTGAACTGCGCCTGGTCGCTGGCGCGGTCGAACACCTGCACTTTGTCGATGATTTCGGCGGGTAGGTTGCGGAGGGCGAGCGTGGCGTCGTCGCCGAAAAACTCCTGCCCATCGACCGTCACGCGCTTCACCGTCTCGCCCTGCGCCTGCACCTGCCCGTTCTCGATGGTGACGCCGGGCATCTTCGAGACGAGGTCTTCGGCGTTGGCGCTCGTGTTGACCTTGAAGGCCGTCGCGTTGTACTCGGTCGTGTCGCCTTTGAGGCGCACGCGCTCCTGCACCCCCTCGACGATCAAGTCTGCCAGCGCGAGCGCATCGGTCTGGAGGACGACGGTGCCGAGTTGTACGCCGTCCGCGCCGACGGTCCGCACGGTTTCAAACGTCTGGAAGCCGACGAACGAGATCCGCAGCGTGTACGTGCCGGTGGCGGGCAGGCGCAGCGTGAACGCGCCGTCGGCGTTCGTCACCACGCCCACGCGGCGCGTCGAATCCACGAGGGCCGTGGCGACGACGGTGGCACCGGGCAGCGCCGTGCTGTCGGCGGCATCGAGCACGCGCCCCGTGACCGGTGGGCGGCGATCTGGGAAAAGGCGACGGGCGCGAGCGCGAGTCCGCAGGCGAGAAACAGGAGGGTTCGCATGACGGTGCGGGTCGGCGGTGAAGAAATCAGCCGTTGCCGCGGCGTCCGCGGCGGGGATTGTTGGCGCGTTCCTTCTCGACGAAGGCGCGGTACGGTTCGATCTGCTCGGGCGTGAGGAGCGCCTCAATTGCTTTCTGGTGGCCTTCACGCAGGGCGTTCATCTGAGCACGGTCGGGACGTCCGCCCTCCCGCAGGGCCATCATCTCGCGCATCTGCTCGGTGAGAAGTTCTTTGAGCGCGGTGGCCTGCTCGTCCGAAAGAGCGAGGGCGCTGTCGAGTTGGGCGACGCGCGCGTCGAGGCGCGCTTCCATCTGCTCGGGGGTGGCGCGGCCGCCCGGCCCGCGCTGCGCGGCGGCGGGAAGTGCGACGGCAAAAAGCAGGAACGCGAGGACGAGAAAGAGGCGAGGCATCGTGAGCGGAGAGGTTGAGTGAACCGACGCTCCCAAAATGCATCGGCACCTGTGGCAATGCTGTCACGGAAGTCTGCGCGTTGGATGGTGGTCATGTGTCATGGAGTGGTGCAAGCAGGCAGCGCCCAACTCATGCGCAGCGACGAATGACCCAAAAAGGGCGACGCCCGGTGTGGACGCCGCCCCCTTTTTTGGCTGGTCGAGATGCCTCAGCGCACGACGGTCACGCGCTGCACCTGCTGGAACACGCCGCTCGCTCCCTCCGCTGTCATCCGCACGAGGTAGACGCCGCTCGGAATCAGCGAGGCGTCGAACGGGGTCGTGTGGACGCCCGCGCTCTGCGTCTCGTCCACCAGACGCGCCACCTGGCGGCCCATCACGTCGTAGACGGCGAGCACGACGCGCGCTTCCTCGGGCACGTCGAAGCGCACCTCTGCCCTATCGCGCACCGGGTTGGGCGCTGCGCCGTGGAGGGCGAAGACCTCGGGCAGCACTTCCGTCTCGGCAGCCCGTAGCGCGCCGCCATCGTCGTATTAAACGGTGTGGTAATCGGTGCCCGAATCGCTTCCGCGTGTGACATCGACGCGGAGTTCGAAGTCGGAGGAGAACATCGTCTGGGCGTAGGTCTGCCCGTAGAAGTAGGTGTCGATCCAGGTGGAGGAGCCGACGCTGCGGCTGTACCAGTGGTAGGAGGGCGTGCCGGTGGAGGTGCCGCCGGAGTAGGTCGCCGTCCACTGCCCGCCCTGCTTGAAGGTGAGACCGTTCGGCCCGGTGATGGTGACCACGAACGGCGGCGGGCAGGCGGTGCCGATGCCGCGATCTGCGAAGGCCTTCTGGATAGCACAGGCATAGCTGCCGTAGCCCGCCGCGCTGGCTGCCGCGAGCGTGGCGTTTCGGGCGTCGAGAAACGTGGGGCTGTTGTCGAGGTAGCTCAACGAGTTAAGCACGATGGCATCTGCCACAGATGCAGATACACTTGTGTTTGAACGAAACGCCCACATTGCACCAGACAGAATCATGCCTCCGTCGTGCGGGCTAATCCCACCACTACCGTCTATATCAGACCCAAACTGACTATAATTGGCGGTGTTGTTGACGTTGCGGTAGTATGTAGGCCCACCGGATTGATCGATGTACTCACCAATAATTGTTGATGCTACTCCTGCCACAATATGACGATACGCTACTCCGAAGTAATCCGAGTACCCCTCGTCCATAGCCTCCGCTTCACTCCCCTGAACGAGCGAATTATATGTCTCGCTCACGATATGCATGTACTCGTGCGCCACAACTGCCGCTTCGTGCGTTGGGTTGTTGAGTCCTGAGGAGCCATTTTGAAAGAAAACAAGGCGCTGTGGCGCAATTACATATGCATATCCGTAAGGATACTGCGTTGTAGCTGTGACTTTGCTCACCTGCGTTTGACCAAGACCAAGCGGAATTAGGAAACGCTCGAACGTATCGCTGTGATGGTAGACCATCACCTCGTCGAAGCGCGCATCTGAGGGCGTGTAGTTGAACACGCCGGTACTGGACGAAGCATCCGCTGCGTTGTACCGATCCACACGCATGTTTTCGCCGTCGAGCACGCGCGGCGTCACGTTGTTGAGGCCAAAAAGCGACTTCGACACCGGGCTACCGTGCAGCGGGTTCGATGCGTACACCATTCCGCTTCCCGTGACGTAGGGCATCGCCGCGTGTGCAGCATCTGCCTGCTCGAAATGGCGCAGAAACGAGGTTTCACTGCCACGTGCGCTCGGCACAGGATGGTCAAGCTCCCGCTCTACCAAGCTCTTCTTCTGAAAAACCGTTCCTGTGTGTGCGTCGATCAGGTACATCCACGCTTCGGCCTGTCTCTCTGCTGTGGTCTCTATGCGATAGACGAGGTGGTACGAGGCTTCATCGCCGCTGGTGTCGTCTACGGCCACAAAAAGCTCCGGCGTGCTCAACGTCGCATCTGAGGGCGGTTTCAGGTCTGTAGCAACGGTGGCAGTGGCCTCGCCCGGCGTCATGCTCGGCGTCACATCAACCGAGATGTCGGGGTATACGTCGCCGCTGACGAACGTGATGGCACTCGACCCGTCCACGGCCATCACATATCCACTGTGCAGTACGGGCACGCCTTGATACTTCTGTTCGAAAATCACCTTGGTGTCGTGCGGAGAGGGACGGGTGCGAACCGTTTTGAGGTTCCGCTGCCTCGTCTGAAAGACCGAACATCACGCGATGCTCGTTCAGAAACGCACGTGCGGCGACCTCAGGGGTGGATGCCGGATGCGAAAACCATCCCCCGATAAGAGCCGTGACTGCCCCCGTACGCGAATCCGTCTGCACCTCTACCGAGGCGTGAAGGGCGGAAAATGCCTGCACTGCCTGCTCACGGGCAGCACGTCTGGCGTTTCGGGCAGCCTCGTCGGAAGTTTGAGCTTGCAGCGGTGCGAGGGCCGAAACCGCTGTGCAAAAGAGAAGTGTAAGCGCGTACCTCATGGTAGACCTCTGTTGGCAAATGGAGATGACTGTGGGGTTTGCGATGAGGCTTCAGGCTGGCGACTCTGACCGGAGACCAGTTTGGAGCCTTATCGCGTAGAGGGCATTTCGATATTTGTCATAGGCATTCTGTGGTTGGATTAAAAGAAGCTCAGTTGCCCGCGTGGGGCAATACGTAGCCCGACGGCTCCGTAGAGCGCCGGATCGGCAAAGGGTCGTACCGCGCCCGTCTCGGGATTGATGACAAGCAACCTATGCGTGCGCCAGTCGGTCTGGCCGTAAGGTGCTGCTTCCACAACGATGCCTACGTCTTCAATCCAGTATGGAGACAGATAAGTATTTGTGTCGTCCAACTCGAAAACCTGAGAGGTAGCCTGGTCAAGTTTAGATACCAGAACGTACACGGGTGCTCTCTGTGGCGGGCTTTGTACCCTGTCAAGCGAGAACCATGATGTGACGATGATTTGGTGCTTTGAGTCCCACGTAGGGTTGAGAAACTGCTGCTTCCACGCGCCTGCCTCGCGTACACACCTGGGGGTTGAGTCGGTCGGCTACGACGATGCGCTGAATGGGAGCACCACTGGGCAGCGTCTCGGCATAGACGGCGGTGAAAGCCATCAGGCGCTCCGGCGGCACGTCGTCGATGGAAGCCGGGCGGTCTGCACCTGTGTCGCACGCAGCGAAGAGAAGCAACACGCTGAACAGCGCGGCGCAGAGCGTGAGAGGCGGGGAAAGAAGGCACCTCATGGCGGAGCGCTCTATAACGAATAGGCGAGCGCGTGAGGATGCTACACACCGGACGTGGGAATGTCAAGACACAATGCCCCCCCCCCAATTGTAACAGACGTGTAATCGCAGCCACCATCCTGACTTCTGCCCGCCGCTGCGTACTCTCATCTGAATAGGCCTGCCGCATCTGCTGCCTCCCCCATCAGTAGAAGCCCCCTCCTTCGGCTAATCTCCAATCGCAACCGCCAGCGACAATGACGATGACCGATGACGGCCCTCCTTCCTGAACCTGCGCCCGGATCGCGGGTTGCTCGCCCGTCGCCTATCCCACCCCACCATGCCCGTGACGCAGCATCTGCTGGAATTCGAGAAGCCCCTCTACGAACTCGAAAGCAAGCTCGACGAGATGCGGGCGCTCGACGCCGAGAAGCTCGACATTGACCTGTCGCCCGAGATCCGCGCGCTCGAACGCCGCGTCGACGAGCTGCGCCGCCAGATCTACCGCAACCTCACGCGCTGGCAGCGCGTCCAGATCGCCCGCCACCCGCTGCGCCCCTACACGCTCGACTACGCCGACGCGCTCACCGACGATTTTTTCGAGTTGCACGGCGACCGCCTCTTCGGCGACGACCCCGCCATCGTGGGCGGGCTGGCGCGGTTCAAAGGCTCGCGCTGGGACTACCGCGACCGCACCGTGATGCTCATCGGCCACCAGAAGGGCCGCGACACGCGCAGCCGCAAGCTCCGCCGCTTCGGGATGCCCAACCCTGAGGGCTACCGCAAGGCGCTTCGACTCATGAAGATGGCCGCCAAGTTCGGCAAGCCCGTCGTGACGCTGCTCGACACGCCCGGCGCGTATCCCGGCCTCGAAGCCGAGGAGCGCGGGCAGGCCGAGGCCATCGCCAAAAACCTGCTCGAAATGGCACGGCTGCCCGTGCCCATCGTCGTCGTCGTCATCGGCGAAGGCGCGAGTGGCGGGGCGCTCGGGCATCGGCGTGGGCGACCGAATTCTGATGCTCGAAAACGCCTGGTATTCGGTGATCTCGCCCGAGTCGTGCTCGTCCATCCTGTGGCGCTCGTGGGATTACAAAGAGGAAGCCGCGCGCGCGCTCAAGCTCACCGCCACCGACCTCATCGACGTAGGCGTGATCGACGAGATCATCCCCGAACCCATCGGGGGCGCGCACCACGACACGCAGGCGACCTTCGACGCCGTGGGTCGCGCCATCGCTACAGCTCTCGCCGCGCTCGAAACCATCCCGACGGACGAGCTTCTCGACCAGCGCCTCGCCAAGTTCAGCGCGATGGGCGCGTTCGAGACGGAGGCGGCGTAAACGCGCAGTGTCACCAGCGCACGTCGGCCAGCACGGGCAGGTGGTCGGACGGGTAATGCCCCTCGAACTGCTCGCTCAACGTCGCCGAGCGCAGCACGCGGATGCCCTCCGACACGAACACGTAGTCGATGCGGCGGCCGGGTACGTCGGGCTTGACGACGAAGCCGTAAAACGTCTCCTCGGGGCCGTGCGGCGGGGTTTCGGAGATGAGCCGCGCGTCGGTGAGGGCCGCCGTCATGGTGGCGTACGCCGGGTTGTCGGGCGTGACGTTGAAGTCGCCCGTGACGATCCTCGGCAAGCCTTTCGCCATCGACGCGAGCGTGTCGGCGATGATCTTCGCGCTCTCGACGCGCGCCTGCTGCCCCACGTGGTCGAAGTGCGTGTTGAGGTAGAGGAACGCTTCTCCGGTCGCGCGGTCGCGGAAGCGCGCCCACGTGGCGACGCGCGTGATGGCGGCGTCCCAGCCTTTGCTGCCGGGCACGTCGGGCGTGGGCGAGAGCCAGAACGTGCCGCTCTCCAGCGCTTCGAGCCGTTCGCGGTTGTAGAACACAGGCGAAAACTCCCCGGCGGCCTCACCATCGTCACGCCCCACGCCGATCCAGCCGTAGCCGGGCAGCGCCTCTTCGAGAAAGTCGATCTGCGAGGCGAGGGCTTCCTGGAGGCCGAACACGTCGGGCCGGTAGAAGCGCAGCAGGTTCGCCACGCGGTCGGCGCGGTTGGGCCACGAATCGACGCCGTCGTTGGCCGTGCCGTAGCGGATGTTGTAGCTCATCACGCGTACGGGGGCCTCCGGTGACGTGGCGGGCGGAAGGGGCCGCACGCAGGCGGCGAGCAGGATGGCGCAGAGCGCCAGCGTGAGCGAGGGTCTGATCATGAAAGGGAAGGGAAGTGAGCGGAGACGCCTCAACTTCCCGTTTCTGCACGCCGGGCGCAAGCCCATCGCGGCCTTAGTTTCAAGCACCGGGCGGCACGGTTGCTGCACGCCTTGTTTCGATGGATCAGGAGGATAGGGGTTGGAGGCTGGAAAACAGACCCCACCCGCTATCCTCCTGGATACACCCGGTGTCTCTCCGCTCTTCTCCTACCCGTATGTCCTCGCGTTTCCACCGATCGCTGCTGCTGTGCGCGCTGCTCGCCGCGGCCCTCGCCCCGACCGCCGCCGCGCAGCAGGTCGCCTTCACCTCGTCCAACCTGCCCATCGTGCTGCTCGACACCGACGGGAAGGAGATCCCCGACGAGCCGAAGCTGACGGCGCGGATGCAGATTATCGACAACGGGCCGGGCGTGCGCAACGCCGTCACCGACACGCCGACGGGTTACGACGGCTTCATCGGCATCGAGAAGCGCGGCTCGTCGTCCCAGAACTTCCCCAAAAAGCAGTACGGCATCGAAACGCGCGACGCCGCGGGCGAGGACCTCGACGTGTCGATCCTCGGCTTTCCCGAGGAGAGCGACTGGGTGCTCTACGCGCCGTACAGCGACAAGTCGCTGATGCGGAACGTGCTCGCCTACGGGATGGCACGCCAGATGGGCCACTACGCCAGCCGCACGCGCTTCTGCGAGGTCGTGCTCAACGGGCAGTACCAGGGCGTCTACGTGTTCATGGAAAAGATCAAGCGCGACGCCGAGCGGGTGGACATCAACAAGCTCAAACCCGACGAAACTTCGGGCGACGACCTCACGGGCGGCTACATCATCAAGATCGACAAGACGACGGGCAGCGACGGCGGCGGCTGGACGTCGGCGTTTCAGCCCGGCTATTCCACGAGCGCCCGCGTGTACTACCAGTACGAAGAGCCCAAGGCAGACGAGATCGCCGCCGAGCAGCAGGCGTACATCCGCGAGTACGTGCGGGCCTTCGAGCAGACAATGACGGAAAGCACGTTCGAAGATCCCGCTACAGGCTATCCGGCGTACATCGACCTCGCGTCGTTCGTCGATTACTTCCTCGTCAACGAAGTCGGGCGCAACGTGGACGGCTACCGCCTCAGCGCGTTTCTCTACAAAGACAAAGACTCGAACGGCGGTCTGCTCCACGCCGGGCCCGTCTGGGATTTCAACCTCGCCTACGGCAACGCCGACTACTACGACGGCAGCAACACGGCAGGCTTCCAAGTGGATTTCAACCAGCGCAACGACCCGTTCCCGATGCCGTTCTGGTGGCCGAAACTGTCGCAGAGCAGCGGATTTCAGGCCATGCTTGCCGAGCGCTGGAGCGCGTTGCGGAAGGGATTCCTGCACACCGATTCCGTCCTCGCCACCATCGACGCGAACGCGGCTTTGCTCGGTGAGGCGCAGGTTCGCAACTTCCAGCGGTGGCCCGTGCTGGGCACCTACGTCTGGCCCAATATGTACATCGGCTACACGTACGCTTCGGAGGTGCGCTACCTCAAAACGTGGCTCCGCAACCGCCTCACGTGGCTCGACGCCACCTTTCCCCAGCCCGTCGCCGTCACGCCCGCCGAGTATGCCCGCGCCGGGTTCACGCTGTCGCCGCCGCGTCCCCACCCCGCGCGCGACCGCGCAGCGCTGACGCTGCGCGTGGCGCGCCCCCAGCCCGTCACCGCAGAGGTGTTCGACGTGCAGGGGCGGTGCGTGGCTGTTCTCCACGACGGCGTGGTCGCAGCCGACACCGACCTCGCACTCTCCGTCGACGCCACCACACTGCCGCCGGGCGTGTATTTCGTCCGGGTGCAAGGCGCGGACTTCACCGCCACGCGCCCGGTCGTGGTGGCGGGGCGGTAGCTCAGGGCAGTGGCCAGGCGCAAAGGATGGCACCGCTACGTCCACGTTTCGGCTTCCGCGCCGGGCGTGCTGTGGCGCGCCCCTACGGATGCAATCTCCCCCTCCGACGTTCTCCTCACCCTTTCGGCGTGAGCGTCAGGATGGGCAGGATCATCTCCTCCATCGACACGCCGCCGTGCTGCATCGTGTCGCGGTACATGTTGAGGTAGTGGTGGTAGTTCGTCGGGTAGACGAAGTAGTAGTCCTCTTTGGCGAGGATGTAGTTCTCGTTCAAACTCAGGCGCGGCAGGCCGTACGATTCCGGGTCTTTGACGAAGATGGCGTGCTTGTCGTCGGCGCGGAGCTGACGGCCGTGCTTGTAACGCAGCGCCGTGCTCGTCTCCCGGTCGCCGATGACTTTAGTGGCGTGCAAACACCGGATGGCCCCGTGGTCGGTCGTCACCACGAGGGTCACGTCGTCCTGCTTCGCCAGCGTCTGGAAAGCCTGGAGCAGCCACGAATGCTCGAACCACGTGCCCGTGAGCGCGCGGTACGCCCGCTCGTCGGGGGCGATTTCTTTCAGCACAGGGCTGTCGGAGCGCGAGTGCGCGAGGATATCGACAAAGTTGACGACGACGGCGGCGAGGTCGTGCTGGACGAGATCCGTCGCGCCGGCGGCGAAGTCGCGTCCGTCTTTCGACGAGACGACCTTGTCGTAGCGCACGCGCAGGTTTTTGAGGTGCTTGCGCTGGAGATAGTCGTTCAGGAAGGTCTCCTCGTGCTGGTTCATCGAGTGCTCGCCCTCGTCGTCGTTCCACAGGCGCGGGTAGCGGCGGGCGATGTCGCGCGGCAAGAGGCCGCTGAAAAGCGCGTTGCGCGCGTACGGCGTGGCCGTGGGCAAGAGGCCGTAGTGGAAATCCTTCTGGATGTCGAATAGTGGGTGGAGCAGCTTCTCCATCTCCAGCCACTGGTCGTAGCGCATACAGTCCACGACCATGAAGATCACCTTTTTTCCGTCGCGCAGGTGCGGTACGACGTGCGTGCCGAGCACCTCGTGCGACAGGATGGGCCGACTGTCGTCCGGGCCGTCGGCGGCGATCCAGTCCTCGTACTCGTCCTCGACAAACTTGGCGAACTGCTTGTTGGCGTCGCGGTGCTGGTCGTCGAGCACCTGGCGCACGCCCTCCTCGGCGTCGAGCGCGGTGTCGAAGCGGACGAGGTCGAGGTAGAGATCGACCCACTCGTCGTGGGCGAGGCGTCCGCCGAGGCGCTGCGAGAGTTCGCCAAAGCGTTGCAGGTAGTCCTGCTGTGCCTTTTCGCCCGCGAGCCGCTTGCGATCGAGCACGCGCTTGAGCGTGAGCAAAATCTGGCTCGGGTTGACAGGCTTGGTGAGATAGTCGGTGATTTTCGAGCCGAGGGCTTCCTCCATCAGGTGCTCCTCCTCGCTTTTCGTCACCATCACGACGGGCACCTCGGGCGCGAACTGCGCGATCTCGGCGAGCACGTCGAGGCCGCCCATACCGGGCATCTGCTCGTCGAGAAAGACGAGGTCGGGCTTTTTCTCGCGGACTCTGGCGACGCCGTCCACGCCGTTGGTGACGCTGGCGACGGTGTGGCCTTTGGATTCGAGCAGGAGGATGTGCGGACGTAGAAAATCGACTTCGTCGTCGATCCAGAGAATGTCGGCCATGGTGCGGGTGAGAATCGGGAGTGGAGGCAACCACCGTTACCAACGCGGGGCGGTTCCGCATGGTATGCGTCCCCGCCCCGCGCCCCGGCTCCCCATCTCAGCGCCGGACGATCCCAACGGCGCGCCCACTCGCGCAGTCGAGCCGTAGCAAGTGACGTCGATCCACACCGTACTGGCCTTCGGGCACCTGGTAATCGCCCCGGCCCCCTTCCGACCGCACGAGCGTCAGCCGCGTGCCGTCACGCGGATCGACCATCGGGTTGCGGCAGCCGTCACCCGGCGATGGCTCCGAGGTGGACGCACCGGTATGCGTGCCGACGAGAAAGTGATCGGGCAGATCGCGCAGCCCGCTCGCGTCGGCGACAGGCCGCTGGGTGGCGCATCCGGTGAGGCACAGGAGGGCAAGAAATAGGGCTTTCTGTTTCATGAGGTCAAAGTGTAGAAAAGCATCAGTCGAGCCGCGTCAGGCTCTGCGTGTGGACTTCGCCGCCTGTCTGCAAGCGCACGTAATAAATGCCTGCGGGAGCCGCGTCACTCCACGCCCGTGTGTGCGGCCCGGCGGGCAGCGTCCCGTTTTCCAGCGTCGCCACGCGGCGCCCGAGCAGGTCGTAGACTTCGAGCACAACGGGGCTGGCCGCGTCGAGCGTGAACGTCACCTGCGCCTGTCCGCGCGACGGGTTGGGCTGAACGCTCAACAACCGCGCGCTTTCGACGGGCGAAGGGGGTTCGACCGACGTGTTCGTGCCCTCCGCAATGGTTTCGATAGAACCGTACGTCACCGTTCCGTCCGCGTCCATCTCGATGGTCGCCGAGAGCGTGGGCGAGAAAAACGTGTAGATGTAGCTCGTGTCGGGGTTCTCGATGCCGAAGAGCCCTTTTTCGATAGAACGCTGGGCGATCAGCAGCACGTTGGTGGTGCCGAAATCCGTCTGCATCGTGCCCGACGCGCGCACGGTGTATTCGTCTCTGGAGTGCAGAACAGGGAACGACTGTCCACCGGCTCCCAGGTTCACGTCGTACTCCGACGCCCACGTGGTGCCCACCTGAAGCGGAAACGCAAACACGCGAGAGGCGGGCGAGAAAATCGTCTCGATGGTCTGATCTGTCTGGCTGTCCTCGTCGAAATACGTGCCTGCCCCCCCTCGGATGGCGAGTCCACTCGAGGTCAGGTCGTAGAAGGCATAGGCATCTCCTTCGGTGCTCGGCGTTTTAAGCACCAGCGAAGCCCCGTTCAGCATGTCGTTAGCGCACCCGGGGATGGACGCGCTGCACGTGACGGGGGTGAACGAGGCGGTGGAATCGGCAGACACCTGTGCACCGCGCAGATCGAACACGTTGACGGTGCCGCCCTGCCCGGTGAGGCCTTTAAAGGCTTCGGGGTTGAGGATGTCGCGCGAGGTGATGGTGTGCGGCCCCGTGAGCACGTTGAAGTTGGCGATGGTGAAGACCGTCTGCGCTTGGGAAGCGTGTGCCGCGAGCAGGAAGAAGCAGGCGGCGAAAAGAGCGTGGTACGTGCGTTGCATGGAGGTACAGGAGTAAAAGAACGCCTCAACGTTACCCGTTTTCGCATCCTTCTGGCTTGGGCCAAACTGCCCATTTTTGAACACGCGCGCCGCATCTTGAAAATGCCTTTTCCGTAGCCGACCTTTTGCAAAAATGGCAGGGCAGGTGGGCGCCTTTCGCTCGCGTACCGATCCGTCTTTGTCGCACATCCAACCCCTTCTCGCAGTATACCGATGACGCTCTCCTACCCACGACCTGGCGCAGCTCGAAGCCGCGAGCCGAGTGCTGCTCTCCCCGCTTGCCGCCTCCGACACGCAGGCGTGGTTTACCAGCGCAGGCGAGGCCGTGCGCGCAGCCATCGGCGGAACAGGCGTGGTGCTGCAACGCCCTCCCTCGCCGGGCGAGTCGCCCTTTTTCAGCCTCGATGCGCCCGAAGTGGCAACCGGCTCGGCGGCCTATCTGCAGGCTTTCACCACCGACCGGATCTACTTTTCCGATGCCATCGTGGACGCGTGGCACCAGATGCGCCGCGCGCGGTCGTTCAACGTGTTCTCGTGGGACGAAAACATGCAGATGGTTGCCGACGCGGGCTTGCGCCCTGACGACTCGCCCATCGTCAAGGAGGTGCTGGAAGGTCAGCGCTTCTGCGACTTCACGGGCATGATCGGCAACCTGCCCGACGGCGAGGCGATGATCTGGGTGCTACACCGCACGCGAGGTGGTTTCCCCCTGGGCGAGCACGCGACAGCGCTGCTGCGGGTGCTCTACCCGGCGTTCCAGACCGGGCTGGCGCACCTGGCGCAGTTCGATGCACGCCGCGCGGCGCTCGACGCCCTCTCGGACGCGCTCGCAGTCTTCGGCATCGACGGGCGCGAGGTACATCGCAACCCGGCGCTCGAAACCGCTCTCGCCTCCGACCCGCAGCGGGCGCTCGTGGATGCGTGCCTCGCGGCGACGGGGCGCACGATGAGCCGGCACGCGCAGGGGCGGCACGGCGGCGCGGCGGCTCCCGCCCTCGCAACCGTTCAGACGCCGCTGGGCGCGTACACGCTGCGCGCCTCGCTACTGCCTGCCGGGGCATTCGGGCCAGATGCGAGTGTGCTCGTCACCGTCGAGGCCCCACAGGTAGCCACGATGCCCTCCTCCGACACCCTCCGGGCACGGCTGGGCCTGACGAAGCGCGAGGCGGAAGTAGCGCTGCTGCTGGCCGAAGGCCACACCAACGGGCAGATCGCCGAGGCGCTGTTCGTCAGCCCTCATACCGCCCGGCACCACGTCGAGAACGTGATGGGCAAGCTGGACGTAACCGCTCGTGCTGCCGTGGCTGCGCGCCTTATGGCTGCCGCCTGAACCTGTGCTCCTACAAAAAACGCGTGCGTCAGCGGCCGGCCAGCCGGGCCACGGCCTCGCGCATGAGGTCGGGAAGGGTGGGTACCGGACTCGTCACGTCGCGGTCGGTGCGGATGCCCAGCACCCACTTCTCGCTCAACTCCACCTTTTCCTTCGAGCGCACGCGCACGTGGTCGCGCCAGACGACGGCCCCGCTTTTGTCCAGCAGCCGTACGCGCAGCAGCATCTCGGGATGGCCCTTCACACGCGCCCTTCCGATGCCCAGCACCGACCAGCCGCTCTTCCCCGCATCCGGGACGGTGACGTACGCTTCCACCTCTAACGCCCCGTCGAACGCACCGCGTTGCGCCACCTCGCGGGTGTCGCCGAAGGGCAGGCCCACGTAGTAGGGCACCTCGCCTCGCAGCGTGTCGAGCGGCAGCACGCGCAGACCGAAATGTGTCTCCGTCGCAGCTACGAACGAGGCGTAGACGGTGTCCACGACCTGCATAAAGGGGCTGCCCTCGGGGTGCGCAATCGTCCGGGCGGCTTCCACGATGTCTTTGCCGTCGTTGACGATGCGCGAGGCGAGCGGTACCAGGCCCCCGCCCTCGTCGGGGAAATCGGCCTCCAGCCCCTCTACGTCGAGCGTGAAGCGGGTGACGGCCACCTCGCGTGGCGGCCCAGAACCGAGCGGGACGCTGCTCGCGCATCCCGCTCCGACGAGCAGAAAAGCGAGCAGCAGGCAGAGCGAACAGGAATCTTTCATCGGGTTACGCGGCCTCGGCGTGCGCACGAGAAACTTCGTACGACAGGTTCTGGAGTTCGGCATCGTAGACTTTGCGCAGCAGGCGACCCATCAGTGCCTGCTCGACCCTGGCGCGCCACCACGGCGCGGGCCACCGCGTGTCGATGCGGACACGCGTGCGCTGGCCGCCGCCCACAGGCTCGAAGGTGAACGTGGTGACGAGGCCGCTTTCGAGGATCGCCTCCTGCAGCACGCGCCCCGGCTCGGGCTCGGTCACGTGCGCGCGAAACGGCAAGGAGCGGCCCATCGCCCGCATCTCGCACGTGATGACGGTGCCATCGCCATAGCCGCCTTTTTCGACCCGCAGGTTAGAGAGGTACGGCGGCGGAAGAATGCGCGGGTGGCTGTCTTCGTAGTCGGCGACAATCGCGTAGAGCGGTGCAGGAGGCGCGGCGATGACGCGCTCGGCAAAGGCGTGAAGGGTTTTCATGTAGGTCAAAGAGCGTTATTTCGCAGATTCGATGGCGTCCAGCGCCGCTTGCAGGGCATGCTGCAAGCCGGGATGGTCGGTCTGAGAGAGCAGGTGTTGCAGGGCACACGTATGCGCAGTGGCGAGCGCCTCCGACGCTCCGGCGGCTACGTCGGGCACGACTCCCACGCCTTCCCAGTTGGTGCCGGTGACGGGGTTGATGGCGCGTGCCATGGGCATCCACATACCTACGTGCTCAGTCACGCGCTGCACGTCTCCGTCGTGCGCGCCGCCGCCCGTCGTCTCGCCCACAACGGTGGCACGCTTTAGCTGTTGGAGGTTGTATGCGAATTCTTCCGCTGCCGAGAACGTCTGGCTGCTCGTGAGCACGTACACAGGCCGGTCGGGGCCATAGCGCGGGCCTGCCACGGTGTCATCCGTCCAGAACTCCTCTGTCCGGTCGGCGGCGCGCCAGTAGAGCGAATTGAGGTGTACAGGTTCGTCGCCAAACAGATAGCTGGAAATCAGCTGCACCATCTCTGGCTCACCGCCCTGGTTGTCGCGCAGGTCGATGATAAGCGCGTCGGTGCGCGAGAGCACGCCCATCACCTGCGCGACGATTTCCTTCGCGCCGTCTCCTGAGGCCGGAGCGAACCCCCTCAGCTTCATATAGCCCACGTTGCCGTCCAAGCGCTGCACGGCGTCGAAGCCGTAATTCAGAAACCGCAGCTGCGCGTCCATGCGCTGCTGCACATCGGGGTCGCGAGCCGGATCGGGCGGCACCTCGGGCAACGGACGGGGGCTGACGAACACGGAGAGATGCTTGTCGTGGCTGACGGCACGCAGGTGCGCCGTGAGAGAATCGGCCAGGGCGCGAGCGTCGTCGAGGGCGTCGTAGGCTCCTGCCTGCTCGCGGGCGCGCACGTCGAGAGCCATCGCTCGGGCGGTTTCGGGATAGACGTACGAGGCGTCGAGTCGGGCAAGGACGCTTTCGACGAGCGCGTGCCGCGCCTCTGGGTCGAGGGCGGTGTCGAACGGTGCGGGCTGTGCCTGTGCGGGCAACACGGCAACAACCGCGAACGAAAAGCCCAGCAGGGCACGAAAAAAGGCAATCAGCGTGTGTTTCATGGGAAGGCGAGTGGGATGTGCTGTTTACAGCCGCACGAGCACGACGCGGCGGTTTTGCTGCCGGCCTTCGGGCGTGTCGTTCGAAACAGCGGGTTGCGTAGCGCCCAAACCTTGCGCCGTCATGCGATCGGCAGCGACGCCGCGTGTGGCGAGCGCGGCGACGACCGCCTCGGCGCGTGCCTGCGACAGCGCCTGGTTGGCGTCTGCCAGGCCCGTGTTGTCGGTGTGGCCTTCGACGCGCACGCGCACATCGGGATGGTCGTTGAGCGACGCGGCGACGGCGTCGAGCGTCGGGCCGGATTCGTTGCGCAGGCGGGCGCTGCCGGTGTCGAAGACGACGCCCGTCAGCACGAGTGGCGCTTCAGGTTCGGCTACGGCGATGGCTTCCTGCACGGCCTTGAGCGCCCGTCCGCCTTCGGCAAGGCGAAACGCACCGAAGTACGCGGGGTCGCTCTGGCTCGCGCTCACCTTGAAGGTGATCGTGCGCGAGCGGCCCAACTCGGCGTTGGGGACGTTGGCGACGCGCGTGCCGTTCATGTAGACTTTCACGTAGCCCTTGTCCACCATCATCTTGACAGGGAATACGGTGTTTTTACCCGGCAGCGCCGACGGCTGCGCGAGCGCCCGCACGCCGCTCGACGCGGCGCGCTCCAGCCCTCCATCCTCCGCGCCAAAGCGCGCGAAGTTGGTCGGGTACTCGTCAAACCTGATTTCCTGTACCCACCCCGATGGCACGGCGGCGTCGAATTCCAGCGTGAAGCGCTCGGGCAGCGTTTCGGGCAGGTCGATGGCGAATTCGCCAAACGCTGCCGCGCGCAGCCAGCGGCGGTCTTTCCACTCCGCCACTTCGTACGTGCCCGATTTAAAGGTCAGCCGGGTAGGGAAATCACCTACGGTTTCCGTTTCGAGGTCTTCGGCAAACAGGATGCGGTCGCCCGGCACGAAGTCGTAGTTGACGAGCACGAGGTCGCCCGGCTGTGCAGGTTCTGCAGCAGGCGGCAGCGGGCTCGCAGATGCGGTGCTCACAGGCGACGTGGCGGCAGGCGACGAGGCCGAACCGCCGGAGAGGGTGGCCTCGGCTTTGTCGGCGGCACGGGTGACGGCACGGTCGGCGCGGTTTTCGGCTTCGCGCTCGGCGGCGCGCTCGGCCCCTCGGCGGGCGGCGTTTTTGACGCGGCTCAAGATCTGCGCCTCGGCGGAAGGTGCGGTCAGCACCATCGCCATCAGCAGCGCGGTCAGCAAGGGTGAGATACGGGAAAAGCGTGACATAGAGATGCGTGTTTTTTGACTACCAGATGCTACGAGCGGAGCGGGAGGCGCCACATGGGTCAGAATGCCCATTTCCACTTCCCCCACGCGGCGCGCGGATGGCAGGGCGAGATAGCGACGGCTACCGCACGACGGTCATCGGGCGCGTTTGCACGTGTGTGCCCGCCCGGAGCGTGTAGAAATACGTGCCGCTCGGCAGGTCGCTCGCCTCGAACAGCACGCGGTGCGGCCCCGCGGGCATCGTTTCATCGACGAGCACGGCGACTTCGCGGCCCAGCACGTCGTGGACGGCGAGCCGCACCGCGCCTGCCTCAGCGAGCGTGAAGGCGAGCGCCGTCTGATCGGCAAACGGGTTGGGCGCGTTGGGCGCGAGCAGCGTCAGCGCCGGGGTGCCCGGCACTTCGGTGGGCGTGGTCGTCGTCACGGTCGCGTCCACGCTGATCCAGGGATACCAGCCTTGCGTGCCCGTCCCTGGCTGGCTGTCGGTGCCCCGCCACGCGTCCGAGACGTTGGCCCAGCTGCCATCGGCCCACTGCTCCCACGCCTCCTCCACCCGCTCTCCGACCAGGTTGGAACTGGCGAGCCCGGCGAGCGGAGCCTCGGCGACCGTGTAGTCGCCAAAGTCGAAGACGACGAAAAACGAGGTGCCGACGGCCACGGGCCCGTCGAGGAAGAACGTCGTCGCCGAGGAGCCGGTGTTGAGGTTGTCGTCCGCCACGATATCGACGATGCGGTAGGTCTTCGTATACAAGGGCGCACCCGTGGGGCCGCTCTGGGCGGTGCCGTTGTAGATCTTGAGATCATAGGTCTTGCCCGACGCCGACGCCGTCCGGTAGGCGAACCACGCCTTGACCTGCGTGATCGTCCCGGACGCGAACCCGTCGGGGAGCGTGAACGCCATGCCTTTGGCGCGGTCCTGGTATTTGTTGGTGCCGAAGACGAAGCCCTCGGCGGCGCTGCCTCCGGCGATGGTGACGTAATACTGGGACTCGCTGGGATTGAAATAGCGCAGCGTGACGGCCTGCGTGGCGCTCTCGCCATAGCCCGACAGCGGCACCGTCGTGGGGCTCGTGGTGTTGCCGGCGTTGTGGGTGATGCGGAGCGTACCCGAGACCGTGCCCGTCGTCGTCGGCGAAAAGCGCAGCACGACGTTCCGCGACTGGCCCGGCGTGAGCGAAAACGCGCCGCCTCCCGACACAACGCTGAACGGCCCCGTTGTCCCCTCTACGACGCCGGTGAGCGTGGCGGCGTTGCTGATGTTGGTGAGCGTAAACGTCGTCTCTCCGCTCTGGCCTTCGATGACCGGACTGAACGTGACCTCGGCGGCAGACAGCTGGAGCGTGGCCGAGGCGTCGGGCGGGGTGCCGGTGATGTGCCACTGTGCAAACGCCGCTGCCTGGGCAGGCCCGGCAGAGGAGAAGTTGCCGCCTACGTACAGGTTACCTCCCATGACGGCCAGTTCGTGAACGTAGACGAGGCCTTCGCCACTCAGTCCTCCTTCCAGGCTCGCCCATGCCTGCGTGGTCGCGTTCCACCGGGCCACAGCGCGCGACGTGGCCGTACCTGCCGCCGCGAAGCGCCCGCCGACGTAGAGATCGGTGCGGTCGACGGCGAGGGCGGACACTTCGAGGAGCAACTCCCCGCCGATGCCGCTGCCGAGGGCGTTCCAGCTCGTCCCGTCGAAGCGCGCCACGCCGCTCGCGGCGACGGCCCCTCCTACTTTGTCGAACTGGCCGCCGACGTACAACTCGCCGTTGAGTTTTGCGAGGGCGAACACGCGGCCCCACACGTCGCTGCTGCCCGTCGAGCGCGTGACGCCGCCGCCTGTGCCGAACCACGAGTCGGTCGCGCGATTCCAGGCGACGAGGCTGTTTACCTGCCCTGACTGCCCGTTTACCTGGATGGTCTGGAAGTCGCCGCCTATCCACAGCATGTCGCCGTCGAGCAGGAGCGTGTAGGCGATGCCGCCGGGCTGGAGGACGGCCCCCATGCCCAGCTTCTCCCACGCCGCGCCGTCCCACCTCGCCAGGTCGAACGCCTCGACGGCTCCGGCGCTCGTGAAGTTGCCGCCGACGTACAGGGCGTTGCCGTCGGGCAGGAGGTCCCACACGTCGCCGTTGACGCCCGCCCCCAGTGCGTGCCACGTCTCGGTGGCGGCGTCCCACCGGGCGATGTGGCTGGCCGCGATGCCGTCCACGGAGGTGAAGCGCCCGCCGATGTACACGTCGGTGCCGTGCGTGGCCACGGCGTGGACGATGCCGTCCGTGCCTGCAC
The DNA here is from genome assembly GCA_963829705.1 of Rhodothermales bacterium. Taxonomy (GTDB): domain Bacteria; phylum Bacteroidota; class Rhodothermia; order Rhodothermales; family BA12; genus CAWHJN01. Next base: position 1,290,332 of record CAWHJN010000005.1, on the reverse strand, counting down.
CCAGCGCGTGCCAGTCCACACCGTCCCACATCGCCACGTTTTCGGCGAGGCGCCCCCCGGCAAAGCTGAACTGGCCTACGACGTACACCTTGCCATCGTCGCTCGTGGCCACGTCGTAGACCGTCCCGCCGAAGCCTGCCGAGTTTTGCAGTCCTTCGCCCAGCGTGCGAAACCGGCTACCGTCCCAGCGCGCCACGCGGTTGACGGCGATGCCGCCTGCGTGGTCGAAGCCGCCCGCGAGGTAGACGCCTCCGGGAGACGGTGCGAGCGCCTGCACCGGCATGAAATCCACGACGCCATTCGAGCCGTCCTGGACCAGCGCGTTCCAGCCCGATCCATCCCACCGGGCAATGTTGACGGCAGCCTTGCTCCCGGCGAAATCGAAACTGCCTCCGACGTACACGTCCGCGCCGCTGCTCTGGATGGCGTACACTTCGCCACTGTCGAAATCGCCTTTGAGGCCGCCGCCGAGCGCGCTCCACGTCTGCGACGCTTGATTCCACACCGCGACGTTGCGGGCGGAGACGTTTCCAGCCTTAATGAACCCGCCCCCCGCGTACAACTTCTCGCCGGCGAGGTGGAGGGCGTTGACCTTCGCTACGAACTCGCCTTCCATGCCCGCGCCGAGGGGTGCCCACGCAGTTCCGTTCCAGACGGCGATGGCCGCCGCTTCGACGCCGCCGATTTTGTCGAATGCGCCCCCCACGTACAGCCGCGTGCCCGACGCCGCGAGGGCGTACACCTCGCTCGGCTCGTCGTAGGGGCCCCTGAACACCGAGCCCGGCGCGCTCCACGCCGTGCCGTCCCAGCGCGCCAACCCGATGGCAGGCACCCCGCTGGCTTCGTTGAACACGCCGCCCGCGTACAGACTCCCGTTGAAGACCGCCAGCGCCCGCACGTCGGGACCGCCGTTGAGCGCGGCCAGGCCGTCGCCCACCGGGTTCCACTCCGTCCCGTTCCAGCGCGCGATGCCGTTGGCCAGGATGGCCCCCGCCTTGTCGATGCTGCCGCCGACGTACAGCTCGCCGTTGTACCACGCGAGTGCGTGCGCCGTGCCGTCGATGCCCGCACCGAGTTTGTGCCAGCGGTGCCCGTCCCAGCGGGCGATAGAGGCAATAGGCGCCTCGCCCGCTTGGGAGAAAAAGCCCGCGACGTACAGATCGGTGTCGTGGACGAGGAGCGTGGTGATCTCCGACCACGACACGCCCGGCAGCCCGAAGCGGTCGTCCCAAGCACCGTCGGCGGCAGTCGCCATAGCCTCGGGCACGAAGCGTGGCGCGCCCGTGGCGGTCGTCGTTAGGCGGTAGCCACGGGCGTCGAGCGCGCCCGTGGACGGCGCGGGGTCGAGCGTGCCATCCGCATCGAGCGCAGACGCGAGGGGGCGCAGGTGCTGGTAGAGTGCCTCCTGCGCGTACAGAGGGCGCGTGGTGCCCAGCAACGCGCAGAGCAGCAGAGCGGCGAAAACCAGGGGACGGATACGCATGGACGGCAGAGTGGACATTGAAGAGGGGCGCGCACCGAAAAGGCGCGTGGTGGATGCTCACCATGATCCGCCACGGACCTGCCCCACTACATGGGCGGACCTGCCCATTTTCGCCGCTGCGAATTAGGCCGTATGGCCCATGCCTGCCCGTGGGCGCATGTGGTAACGTTTCCATCGTCCACGACACAGCCCGCCTTTGCCGGCCACATTGCTCTTTCCACACCGCCCACGACCATGAATACCCGATTCCCATCTCTGCTGCTGCTCGTCCTGCTGATGCTGCCCCTCGCGGCGTGCGATTCGTCGAGCGACGACGCCCAGAAGCTCTACAGCCCTACCGCGTCGGTAGGACAAGGCAACGTCCGCCTCTATGTCGAGATGAACTCCGACGACACGCCCGCCGCCGTGGGCATCCTCCTCGACGCCACCGCGCTTGACGGCTTGCCCGACGGGCAGGTAGGCGACGGCCACGACCACGAGCGCTCGACCATCCTCCAGATTCCTGCCGCCGCGAAAGCCGCTGGGCTGCCGTTCGATCACCTCTCGCTCGACTGGAATCCGCATGGCCACGAGCCCGACGGGCTGTTCACCCTGCCGCACTTCGACGTGCATTTCTACATGGTGCCCGAGGCCGCCCGCATGGCGTGGATGCCCACCGACCCGCTCTTCGGGCAGAAGGGGCTGACGATGCCCGCCGCGAAGTACATCCCGCAAGGCTTTTTCACCCCGCCGGGCACGGAACCCGTCCCGATGATGGGCACGCACTGGGTGGACGCTACCGACCCCACGTATGCGCCGGCCGGCCCGGGCTTCAGCGAAGTCTTTATCTGGGGCAGCTACGACGGCGAAGTCGTTTTTGCCGAGCCCATGATCACGCGGGCCTTTCTCAAAAACCTGCCTGCCAGCGGCAGCACGCACGAAGAAACGCTCGCCCAGCCCGAGGCCTTCGCCAAACCCGGCTACTACCCCACGCGCTACACCGTCAAGTACGACGGCAAGCGCCACCAGTACCGCATCGAACTGGGCGGCCTGACGCGCCGCGTGGCAGGCTGAGTCTTTTCACCGCGAAGCTACACGGGACTCTTCGCCCCGTACGCGGCGCAGTCCTGATGCTTTCTCCCTGTTTTCCGATCCGAATTCTCCTCTCATGTCCGCATCTCTATCCCCCTCGCCTCGTCCTTCGCGTACACGCCGTGTGCTGCGCTGGGCTGGCCGTGGTCTGCTGGGCGTTCTCGCCTTGTTTGCTGTGCTGCTCGCTACGGCCTACGCGGTGAGCGTGCACAAGATGAACGCCCACTTCGACGTACCCGAAGGCGCGCTGCTCAACACCGCCTTCGCGTCCGACTCCGCGCTCGTCGCTGCGGGCGAGCGGCTGACCACGTTGCGCGGCTGCAACGACTGCCACGACGCCGACCTCGGCGGCAAAGTGATGATCGACGATCCCTTGCTGGGACGCGTCGTGACCGCCAACCTCACCCCGGGCGGACGGACGGCAAGCTTCACGATGGCCGATTGGGACCGGGCCGTGCGCCACGGCGTGCGCGCCGATGGGAAAGGCTACCTCGTCATGCCCGCGAACGAGTTCCATGTCCTCAGCGACGCCGACCTGACGGCCATGGTCGCGTACCTGCGGAGCCTTCCTCCCGTCGCGCGCGCGCTGCCGAGCACCTCGGTGCGTCCGCTCGGACACGCCCTCAACGCAGCGGGTGTGCTCGACCTCGTCCCGGCGCATGTCGTGCGCCACGACGCGCCCCGCACGCCGTCTCCACCCGCTGGCCCGACACCCGAGTACGGCGCGTACCTCGCCAGCGGCTGCACAGGCTGCCACGGCAAAAACTACGCGGGAGGTGCCATCCCCGGCCTGGGCGTGGTAGCCGCCAACCTTACGCCCGACCGGGACACCGGGCTGGGCGCGTGGTCGGAGGACGACTTGCGGCGCGCGCTTCGAACAGGTATCCGCCCCGACGGTCGGACGCTCGACCCGGTGATGCCCATCGCAGCCACGAAGGTGCTTTCCGACACCGAAATCGCCGCGCTGTGGGCGTATTTCCAGACGCTCGCGCCCGTACGCAACGAAAAGGGCTGACCCGATGCCGCCTGTCCTCCACGCGTCCGACCTTACGAAACACTACGGCGCGCACCGAGCCGTAGACGGGCTCGACCTGCGCGTGGAACCGGGTGAGGTCTACGCCTTCCTGGGGCGCAACGGAGCGGGCAAGACGACCACCATCCGCATGGTGCTGGGCATGATCCGTCCGACCCGTGGGCGCGTGTCGCTTTTCGGCGAGGACGTGCGCGACGGACACGGCCCGTGGCACCGCACGGGTCACCTGGTGGAAAGCCCCTCCGCGTATCCCGACCTGACGGTAGAGGAAAACCTCCAGATCGTGGGGCGGCTGCGCGGCCTTCGAGATCGCCAGGCCGTCGAAGACGTGATCGAACGTTTTCGCCTCACGCGCTACGCCACCCGGAAGGCGGGCGCGCTGTCGATGGGCAACCTGCAACGGCTGGGGTTGGCGCAGGCACTCATCCACCGCCCCGAACTGGTCGTGCTCGACGAACCCACCAACGCGCTCGATCCGGCAGGGGTCGTCGAGATCCGCGAGATGATCGTCTCGCTCGCCCGCGACGAAGGCGGGACGGTGTTTTTGTCGAGCCACCTCCTGGCCGAAGTCGCGCACGTGGCCACGCGCATCGGCGTGCTGCACGAAGGACGCCTCGTGGAGGAGCTCACCGCGCAGGCCCTGGCGCAGCGCCCCGCCCGCCTGTGCGTGCGCGTGCATCGACCCGGAGACTGCCTGCCACGCACTCGTGGCCGCCGGTTACCACGTCGAACGGCAGCCCGGCGACCCGGCGCTCTGGCTCAGCGACGCGCGCGCGCTGGAGGCACCCGAGGCCGTCGCCCGCCTCCTCGCCGCCGCCGACGTTCCCCCCTTCCACCTGGCGACCGAGCAGGAAAGCCTCGAAGCACATTTTCTCCGCCTCACCGAGGGCCAGCCATGACGATGCTCCGTGCGCCCCTCTGGGCTGAGACGCTCAAGGCCCGTCGGTCGCGGATGCCGCTGCTCACGTCCATCGCCTTTGCGCTCGGCCCGCTGGCGGGCGCGCTCTTCATGGTCATCCTCAAAGACCCTGCACGCGCACGTTCCTGGGGCCTGATCCGTGCGAAAGCACAGCTCACCGCCGGCACCGCTACGTGGGAAGCGTACCTCTCGGTGCTGGCCCAGGCCGTCTCCGTAGGCGGCCTGATCGTCTTCGCCATCGTCGCCGCGTGGGTATTCGGGCGCGAGTTCACCGACCGGACGCTGAAGAACCTGCTGGCCCTTCCCACGTCGCGCCGCGCCCTCGTGACCGCCAAGTTTATCGTGGCCTCGGGATGGATGCTGGGCCTGACGGTGCTGGCGAGCCTTCTCGGGCTGGGCCTGGGGGCTGCCGTCGGACTGCCCGGTGGATCTGCCTCGACGATTGGCTCAGGACTCGGCGCGATGCTGCTCTCGGGCGTGCTCACCGTTCTCGTCAGTACACCCGTGGCGTACGTCGCCAGCCTCGGGCGTGGCTACCTCGCTCCGCTCGGCTGGGCCTTTTTCACCGTCTTCCTGGCCCAGATCGTCGCCGCAACAGGCTGGGGAGGCTGGTTTCCCTGGTCGGTGCCCGCGCTGTTGAGCGGTATGGCGGGGCCGAATGCCGAGCCTATCGGCCTGCATGGCTACGTGGTCGTCGGGATCGCGTCGGTAGGCGGCCTGTGGGCCACGTACCGGCGCTGGTCGCACGCGGATCACTCCCTGTAACTCTTCTCTCCTCCTTTCTATGAAGACCATCTCTATCATCGGCGGCGGTATCGGCGGGCTTACAGCGGCCGTCGCCCTGCGCCAGCGCGGCTTCGACGCCACCGTGTACGAAGCTGCCACGGAACTCGCGCCCATCGGGAAGGGCATCGGTGTGCCCGTCAACGCGCTGCTTGTTCTCGACCAGCTCGGGCTTGGAGATGCCATCGCGGCGCGCGGCGTCGAAATTGACCGAGCCGAGATCGTCGACCTGGCGGGCGGCGTGCTGCAACACATCGACCTGACGTGGCTGCGCGAAACGTGGGGACGTTGCAGCATCGCCATCCGGCGGTCGGACCTGCAGGGGGTGCTTCGGGAAGCGCTGCCCGCAGAGGCCATCCAGCTGGGCAAAAAGCTTCAGCACGTCCGGCACGAAGGCGACTGCGTTACCGCCTGTTTCACCGACGGCACCGAGGTCGTGGCCGATGTGCTGATCGGGGCCGATGGGCTCCACTCGCGGGTGCGCGAGGCCGTAACTCCCGGCGCGCCGCTGCGCTCGGCAGGGCAGGCGTGCTACGTGGGCCTGACTTCCTTCCACCTGCCTGACGCCCTGCGCCACGTGGCGCGCGAGGTGTGGGGCGGTGCCTTCCGCTTCGGCTTCTCCCCCGTCACCGCCGACCAGGTGTACTGGTTCGCGCCCATCAGCACCACGCCGGGGCAGGCGGCCTTGCCCGAGAGCCTCGGCGACCTGCGGCGGTGCTACGCCGCGTTCCCCGCTCCCATCCCCGAAATACTGGCGCACACCGCCGAAGCCGACGTGCTGCGCCTGGATCTCCACGACCTGCCGCCCCTGCCACGCTGGTGGAGCCAGCGGGCCGTCCTCCTGGGAGATGCCGCCCACGCCATGACGCCCAACCTCGGCCAGGGCGGGGCACAGGCGATAGAGGACGCCTATTTCCTCGCGGATGCCCTGGCCACGTGTGCCACGCCGGAAAAAGCCTTTGCGCACTATGAGCACCAGCGCAAGGCCCGCACGGCGCGGCTGGGCGCGACCGCCTGGACGCTCGGCAGGCTGGCCCACGCCCAGCGCCCCTGGGCACGCGGCGTACGCAACTGGGCCCTCCGTGCGATGCCTCAGTGGATGCATCGCCGCCAACTCACGCGACCTGATCCCCGTGCAGTATCACCCGCAAACCGGACACACAGCGGCGCGCTGATCGCCTTTCCCTACCCCCTCCTCCACCGAAAAAATAGCACGTGCTCCCTCTTTTCAGGAGGGTTCAGGCACCGTACACTTGCGCTGCATAGTGCATTTCGGCAGTGTTTGAGTAGCTCTGTCCACGGTACCCCACGGTTACGATGAATGCCCCCGCGCTTGCTGCGGCTACGCGGCCAGCTCCCGCGTTCTCGACGGAGTTGATGACCCGCCTGGAAGCGGCATCCCGCGTGCTGCTGTCGCCGTTGGCTTCTGGCGACGTGGACCTGTGGCGTGCCGACGTCATGCACACGATGTGCGAGTTGCTGGGTGCAGAAACGGCCTCGTTTCATTTTCCAGGACGAGACCGGCCGCACCTCACGCGTGGCATGGACGACACGGCGGGACACACGATGGACGTGTTTCTCGGACCGGCGTGGGGCAACCTCGGCCCCGGCCCCGATCCCATGCTGGATCTCTTCTGCCAGATTGCCGGGCGACTGGGCCTTGAATCGTGGGACAACGCATCTGCGGACGCCGCACTGGGCGGCGGCGGTGCCAGCAGGCGTTCCGCATTCTGGAACGAAGTAGCCATTCCGCTGGGCACGCAGGACAGTCAGGTGCTCTTTGTCCAAAAACCCCAAGGGTCGTTTCAACTCAGCATCCACGGGCTTCGCTGCCCCCCCGAGCCGGGCGAGCACATCTCCCTTTTGCGCGTGCTCCTGCCTTCGTTCAAAGTCGGGCTCGACGCCCTGACCCGCCTCGACGCGCACCGCGCGGCGCTCGACGCCGTCGAGGAGCCCGTGGCCATCTTCAACGCCGATGGGGCCGAGGTGCATCGAAACAGATCCCTCACCATGCTGCTCGCGTGCGATGCCGAGGCGGCCCAGATCGACCGCGCGCTGGCACGGCTCGCCTTTCAGATGCGCGCGCTGGGATTTCCGCTGCGAGGTGAGCGAGCGGGCATTGCCGTCCCCGGCACAATCGTTCAGACCGCCCGCACGCGGTACACGCTGCGGGCCACGTTGCTTCCGCCCGGCACGTACGGCGATGCGGGGGCGCTGCTCGTTTCGGTGACGCCCGCCCAGGAGAAAGCCCGCTTTCCTTCCCCGGACGATCTGCGGGCACGCTTCAACCTGACGAAACGCGAGGCGGAGACGGCCCTGCTCGTGGCACAGGGCCTCAGCAACGACACCATCGCCGAGCGCCTTTTCGTCAGCCGCCACACGGTGCGCCACCACGTCGAGTCCCTCACGGCCAAGATGGATCTCAGCGGCAAAGGCCGTGGCGCGGTGGCGGCGCGCCTCATTCAGTTGGACATACACCCGTAACCGTCCGTCACCATGAGTACGCCGTTTACCACCGCCGACCTGACGCGGCTCGAATCGACGGCGCGGTCGCTGCTCAGTCCGCTTGCGTTTCCCACGCTTGCCGCCTGGCAGAGCGAGGTGACGCGTGCCCTCGGTGCCCTTCTGGGCGGCGACCACTCGCTGTTTCGCCTGCCCACGGGAAACGGCGAGTTTTACACCGACGACGGAGCCGAGATCGTACAGGGGCTGATGACGTTTGCGCAGCAGGTGACGCCGGAAATGATCACCTACTGGGACGACACGCCCAACGTGTGGCACCGCGACCGGCGTGCGCTCGGCATCGAGGCGTTCAACTTCGATATCGTCTCGGATGTCATCCGGCAGGGCGGGTTTTCTATCGCGCGCGCGCCCGTCTGGAACGAAGTGTTTTTCCGCAACGGGGTGTTCGACTACGCCGGACTCATCACCACGCGCCCCGAGGGCGACGCCATCCTGTGGACGCTCTCTCCACGCTTGCGCAACTCCAACCCCGACGGGCAGGTAGCGCTGCTGCGCACGCTCGTGCCTGCCTTCCGGGCGGGCCTCGAAGCCATCGACCGTTTCGACGCGCACCGCACGACGCTCGACCTCGTGGCGGAACCACTCGCCGTGTTCGACGCCGACGGCCGCGAGATCCACCGCAACCCGGCGCTCGTCGGCCTACTCGCCCGGGATCCAGACGCCGCGTCTGTCGAGGCCGGTTTGCTCCGCCTGGCGCGCCAGATGCGCCCGCTCGGCTTTCCGCGCCTGCGCGACACCGTCGACCACACCGCCCTCACCTTCGACGTCGCCACAGCGCACACGCGCTACACGCTCAGCGGATCGCTGCTGCGCCCGGACGTGTTTGGCCCGCGCGAGGCGTTTCTCCTGTCTGTCCGCGCTCAGGCGACGCACACCGCCTTTCCTTCCCCGGACGATCTGCGGGCACGCTTCAACCTGACGAAACGCGAGGCGGAGACGGCCCTGCTCGTGGCACAGGGCCTCAGCAACGACACCATCGCCGAGCGCCTTTTCGTCAGCCGCCACACGGTGCGCCACCACGTCGAGTCCCTCACGGCCAAGATGGATCTCAGCGGCAAAGGCCGTGGCGCGGTGGCGGCGCGCCTGCTGGCTCTGCAAGAGAGCTGAGTGCCTGCGCATCGCGTTCCGCGCAAAATAGGACGCTTGGCCCATGTGCCCCCCGAGCGAAAGCGGTAGTCTTCTTCTGTACCCGCACCGTTTTCCTCTCGCCCGATGAAACTCGTCGTTCTTGCTGTGTTGCTGCTCACCGCCGCCGCGGATGTCAGGGCGCAGCCGTCATCCTGCCTCGACCGCGTGCCGCGTTACGACGCTGCGCCCCCACTGCTTTCTGGCGATACGCTGCATCTTCAGGGGCGAGGCGAGCTCTTTTACATCGGCGTCCCGAATCACACGAGCGATCCGGACGATCCTTTTTTCGGACGCCTCGATAGCCTCGCTGCGCGCTTTCGGCCGACCGTCGTCTTTTTCGAGGGTCCCGACCGGGGCGTGCACTCCACACGCGAGGCCACCATCCGCATGCTGGGGGAATCGGGCTACGCTCGTTTTCTGGCCGCCCAGATGGGCGCTTCCACCGCCGGGCTCGAACCGCCGCCGCCCGCCGATTTTGCTGCCGTGGCGGAAACAGTTGGTGCGGAAAAGGCCGCCCTCTTTTTCGTGCTGCGCGAAACGGCACGTCTGCGTGACCGCCGCGGCCTCGCCGGCGACTCGCTCCGCGCGGCCATCGCGGCGCTGCTCGAAAAAGCCGCGCCGATGGGCCTGCCCATCACAACGACGGAAAGGCTCGACGTGCTCACGCGCGCACACGTCGATGCCACACTCGATTGGACAGCCGTGCCGGGCGCGTGGTTCGACCCGCTCCGCTTCGACGACCAGGCCCACTTTTTCCCCACCGCCAACCGGGCATCGAGCCATTTCCGCAACCAGCACATGGCACAGGTCCTCGCTACCGCCGTAGGCAATGGCGAGCGGGTGCTGGCCATCGTGGGACGTCACCACCTCCCCATGCAGTCCGACGCGCTCCACTGCCTGCTCGCCCGCTGACAGCAGCGACGCATTCTTTTCCTGACTGACTTTTCTGATGACTGCCGACTGCTGGCTTTCCGCTTCGCTTCCAGCCTTGCCTGCCGTACTGGCGTCCGACGGGCACACCGTCTGGGCCGCCCTAGCCGATGGCGCCGTCCTGTCGTCTGGAGATACCGGGCGCACGTGGCAGCACGCCACCCCAGACGCCCTCCCCGCCGAGCCACTCGCGCTGCTGGCCACGCCCGAGGGGCTGCTGGCTACCACCGAGCGCGGCCTGTACCGGCGGCACCGTTCGGCGTGGGTACACGCCTCCGCCGGCCTGCCCGCGGACGACCTCGTGACGATGCTCGTCGCAGCGGAATCGGGTGTGGTGGCAGGCACCTTCGCCTCCGGCCTCTACCACGCCCGCCCGCCTGCCCGCCGGTGGGCCCGGGCCGCGCTGCCCACCCTCCCGAGTAACCTCATGGTTTATGCCCTCGCCTCCGGGCATCAGGGTCTTTACGCCGCGCACCCGCTCGGCATCAGCCGCAGTCGCGATGGCGGCGAGTCGTGGGAAGGAGCCAGCTTCGGGCTGCCATCGTCGGTGCTCATCAACGCGTTGTGCGTGGGGCAGGCCGTGTGGGCTAGCGGCGGTGGGGCCATCTTCCGCTCGGACGATGGGCTGACCTGGCAGAGCGTCTACGCGAGAGGCAACACGATCCCCCTCGTGCTCGTCGCCTGCAAGGGTGGTATCCTCGTAGCCCGCCAGGCGGACGGCACGCGTCTCTACCGCTCCCACGATGGAGGCTTCACCTGGCACGCCTTCAGCCCAGGTCTCCCCGACGGCTATTTCGCCACGCAGGGCGTGTGCGTGGGCGACACGCTGTTCATCAGCACGCTGCCCGCTGGCGTCTGGTACCACGACCTCTCCGGCCTCCAGCCGGTGCAGGCACTCATCGAACTGCTTCCCCAGCCGCCCGGCACGGAAGGCAACGTGGCGTTCGTCCTTCGGGCCCCCGCTCACGTGGTGCTGAGTGTGCGCGACGTGACGGGCAGCGAGGTGGAGCGGCTCGCCGATGGGGCGACGCCGCAAGGCGAGCACCGCTACGCGCTGGGGGGCACACTGCCGCCCGGCTTCTACGAATGGCACCTCACGAGTGGCGGCACCTCGCAGGCCCGCTCGTTCATCTACCTGCCCTGACGGAAAACGTCAGCGCGAAGGATTCCAGACGTAGCGCCCGGTTCTGTCGATGTAGCCGCGCGCGCCGCCGACCTCGACGCGCGCCAGGCCGTTTTCGAAGTCCCACGCCTGGTCGTACTGCGCCGGGATGGCGAACGCGCCCGAGGCGTCGAGGAAGCCCCACCTGCCGTTCTGCCGCACACGCGCGAGGCCGTCGTGGAACACCCACGCGCCTTCGTACTGCGGCGCAACGAGTGTGTCGCCCGCTTCGCCGACGAAGCCGTACTGCCCCGATACCTCGAACCGATCGGGCGTGGCATCGGCAGGGCCGGCGGACGTCAGGCCGCCCTCAATGTCGAACGGCGGCGCGTCCACCGGCTCGCCAGTCTTGTCGATGAACGTCCACGCGCTGTCGGCGAAGACGGGCGCGTAGCCTTCTGAAAAGTGCCACGCATCGGCGTAGCGCGCCGGGATGACCTCCTTTCCTGCGGCGTCGATGTAGCCGAAGAGGCCGTCGCGGCGCACGAGCGCGAGGCCGTCGTGGAACGGTGCCGCCTCGTCGTAGCGCGCCGGGATGACGAGCGTCCCCGCGGCGTCGATGTAGCCGTAGCGCCCCTCCTGCTGCACGACGAACAGCGTGCCGGAAGCCGGGGCGTCGGGCGTGTCAGTGGGCGCGCAGGCGGCGAGGAGAACGAGCAGGAGGGCAGTGACGCGCATATCGGAAGGCTGGAAAAAGGAGAGCCGCGCACCCGGCAGGCCCGCGCGCGGTTCCTGAACCGGTGGCAACGGAGGGCGTTTCGGACGATGTCGAACGGCTACTGGGTACGTGCCCGGTTTCGGCCCCACCCCGTACCCTTCCCTTCGTACCCCGACCCTCGTACCTCGCCTTTCGCACGTCTATGCGCCTGCTCGCCGCCCTGCTCGTCCTCGCCTTGTTCGCCGCCTGCAAGGGCAGCAGCCCCGACGACGGCGACGTGCGCTTTCTCCACGCCTCTGCCAACACCGACTCGCTCGACGTAGTCATCGGCAACCGCGTCGTGTTCGACGCGCTCGTCTTCGGCGACGTGACGGGCTACGAAAAGGTGCAGGCCGAGGAGCAGGACGTGAGCGTGCGCTCGTCGCAAGACCGCAGCGACGCGCCCCTGCGCTTCGTCGCCAACCTCGTCCCCAACACACCCCAGACGATCATCGCCGCGGGCGTTCGCAGGCTCATCCGGCCCATCGTGCTGCGAGACAGCCTCTTCACCGGCTCCTCGGCGGCGCACGTCAGGATCGTCCACGCCGTTGCACTCGCGGATTCGGTCGATGTCACGTTCGCGCCCGCTGCGTCGCTGCCCGCCCTTCCCACGTTTACCTCCGTCAAATTCCGGCAGAACACCGGCTACCTCGACCTCGCCCCCGGCACCTATCGCCTCCAGGTGTCGCCTACCGGCGGAGGTGGCCTGCTGCTCAACCAGGACGTGGTCGTAGCTGCCGGCCCCGCCCACACGCTCGTCCTCACCGACGCCAGCGCCACCGGCGGCGTCGCGCTCATCCAGGCCGACGACATGCCGCCCGCGACGGTGCGGTGACGGGTAAACGCAGAGGACGAGGGTGCGCGCATCGACTTTCCTGTCGTCTACCAGTCGCCGGTTGCCCCTCCCTCTTCACCTCTTCCCCGTCATTTCGGCACACGCGGCGGCGGCGGAATGATTTTTCGAGCAGAGAAAAGGGTACGCGCGCGCGCTGTCGGGGCTGACACGGTGGCGTGCTTTCTCGTGAACAAACCCTTTTCGATACATGAACCTGCAGAAATTTACCGTCAAAGCCCAGGAGGTCGTGCAGGAAGCCGCGCAACTCGCCGCTTCGCGCAACCACCAGGGCATCGAACCGGCGCACCTGCTCAAGGCCTTCCTGGCCGAGGAGAACGGCGTCGTCGTCTCGATCCTCAAAAAGATCGGGGCCAACCTCGACTTTCTCGGCGCGCGCGCCGACGAGACGCTCGGCAAGCTGCCCAACGTGACCGGCGCGAGCGTGAGCGGCCAGTACGTGGGCGAGGCGCTCAAGAAAGTCTTCGACCGCGCCCTCGCCGAAGCCGAGACGCTGAAGGACGAGTACGTGTCGAGCGAGCATCTTTTGATCGCCCTCTCCGCCTCGCCCGACGCCATTGGCGACGCGCTCAAGACGACAGGGCGTGACGAAAGACGCCGTCCTCGGCGTCCTCAAAGACGTGCGCGGCGGCCAGCGCGTGACCGATCCGCACGCCGAGAGCCGCTACGAAGCGCTCAAACGCTTTGCCCGCGACCTCAACGAGGCCGCTCGAATGGGCAAGATCGATCCTGTCATCGGGCGCGACGAGGAGATCCGCCGCGTGCTGCAGATCCTGTCGCGCCGCACCAAGAACAACCCTGTGCTCGTGGGCGAGCCCGGCGTGGGCAAGACCGCCATCGCCGAAGGCCTCGCCATCCGCATCGTGCAGGGCGACGTGCCCGAGGGCCTGGACGACAAGCGCATCCTCGCGCTCGACATGGGCGCGCTCGTGGCCGGGGCCAAGTACCGCGGCGAGTTCGAGGACCGGCTGAAAGCCGTCGTCAAGGACGTGGCCGAGTCGGACGGCGAGATCATCCTGTTTATCGACGAGATGCACACGCTCGTGGGCGCCGGTGCCGCCGAGGGCGCGATGGACGCCGCCAACATCCTCAAACCCGCCCTCGCGCGCGGCGATCTCCGCGCCATCGGCGCGACGACACTCGACGAGTACCGCAAGTACATCGAGAAAGACAAGGCCCTCGAACGCCGCTTCCAGATGGTGCTCGTGGACGAGCCGAGCGTCGAGGACACGGTCTCGATCCTGCGCGGCATCAAAGACCGCTACGAAGTCCACCACGGCGTCCGCATCACCGACAGCGCCATCGTCGCCGCCGCCGAACTCTCGAACCGCTACATCACCGACCGTTTTCTGCCCGACAAAGCCATCGACCTCATCGACGAGGCCGCGGCGCGGCTGCGCATCGAGATCGCGTCGATGCCGGAAGAACTCGACACGCTCGAACGGCAGATCCGCCAGTTGGAAATCGAGCGTGAGGCCGTCAAGCGCGAGGGCGACACCGCCAAGGTGGACCGCATCGCCGAGACGCTCGCCAATCTGGAAGCCGAGCGCACCGAACTGCGCGCGCGGTGGCAGGAAGAGCGCGACCTCATCCAGCAGGTGCAGCAGGGCAAAGAGGAGATCGAGAAGCTGAAAGTCGAGGCCGAAAACCTCGAGCGCAGTGGCGATTACGGGCGCGTGGCGGAGATCCGCTACGGCAAGATGCCCGAGGTGGAGGCCAAGATCGAGGCGGCGCACCAGACGCTCGAAACGATGCAGACCAACGGCGCCCTGCTCAAAGAGGAAGTCGATGCCGAGGACATCGCGCAGATCGTGAGCAAGTGGACGGGCGTGCCCGTTTCCCGAATGCTCGAAGGCGAGCGGCAGAAACTCTTGCGCCTCGAAGACGAGTTGCGTAAGCGGGTCGTCGGGCAGGACGAAGCGCTCGAAATCGTCTCCAGCGCCGTCCGGCGCGGGCGCGCGGGCTTGCAGGAAGCGTCGCGGCCCATCGGCTCGTTCATCTTCCTCGGCACCACGGGCGTCGGCAAAACCGAACTCGCCAAGAGCCTGGCGGCGTTCCTGTTCAACGACGAGGACGCCATCGTCCGCATCGACATGAGCGAGTACCAGGAGCGCCACTCGGTGAGCCGCCTCGTGGGCGCGCCTCCCGGATACGTCGGCTACGAAGAAGGCGGCCAGCTCACCGAGAAAGTCCGCCGCAAGCCGTACTCGGTCGTCCTGCTCGACGAGATCGAGAAGGCGCACCCCGAGGTGTTCAACATCCTGTTGCAGGTGCTCGACGACGGGCGTCTGACCGATTCGCAGGGCCGCACGGTGGACTTCACCAACACGCTCGTCATCATGACGAGCAACCTCGGCAGCGAAGTCATCCGCGAGCGGCTCGACGTGTTCGATGGCGACGTGCCCGAGGAGGCCGAAGCGCGGCTGCACGACGAGGTGATGGCGCTGCTCAGGACGCGGCTGCGCCCGGAATTCCTCAACCGCATCGACGAGATCGTGATGTTCCACCCGCTCAAGCGCGCCCACATGGAGGGGATCGTGGACATCCAGCTCGAACGGCTGCGCGGCATGGCGATGAAGAGCCAGCACCTCACGCTCGACATCACCGACGCGGCGAAGGCGTACCTCGCCGAGAAGGGCTACGACGCCGTCTTCGGCGCGCGCCCGCTCAAGCGCTTGATCCAGCGCGAGGTCGCCAACAAGCTGGCCGAGGAGATCCTGAGCGGCTGGGTCGAGGAAGGCGAGACGCTGAAAATCGACGCCACCGACGACGGCTCGGGCCTGACCATCGAGACGACGAAGGCCGCCACCGCCTGATACTCAATCGCTCGTCCACAGCACAAAAAAGCCCCGCTGAACCTGAATGGTCGGCGGGGCTTTCTGGTCGCAGCAGCGCTTTAGAGAGAGCGAGACAACTCGCGCTCCTTGATGCGTTCGGCGTAATCAGCTTCGGCTTGCTTTTTCAGACGGCGAAGTGTCTTTTCACCGACCGGCTGATACCGCGTCTCAGGATTGGAATCGAGATAGTACATAAGCCAGCCGTGATCGGTCTTAACGATCTTGACCTGGCCACTGCTCACGTCTCTGCGCTGTTTCACGCGGCTATTCAAAAGTGAACGAAGCATTTTTCTGACGGTGGTTCAGAACGAGGCCAATGGTTTGAATGGCCGGTTGAAGGTAGGTTTTCAGCCGCTCGGTGTCCTCTACCCCAAAGAATGCGACGGGTTGCGCGTCGAGACTGATGACCCCGTACGGATCATCGCCGTCGGGGCGGCCCGATACAGGAAACGAGATCACGCTGCGGAAGCGGCGGTCTTTGCTCACAGGGAGATCGAGTTCTCGCAGGTCATCGATGATGGCAACGGCGCGCTGCTCGAACGCTTGCGGTGCGCCCGCCCAGCCACGTTCGAGAACGGTAAAGTTGCGGTCGTCGTACGAACGGTCGTAGCACCACACGCGCAGGTGCGTCCAGTCGCCGGACACATTGCGTATCGGCACGGCGAGCGTTGCCCTCATCCGCACGTCTTCCGGACTTTGCCCGAGCGCGGTGTAGGCGTATTCGAGCGTGCGAGCCAGCAGGGAGATACAGAGCGCGCGGCTGTCAGACTCTTTGAGGCGCGACGTGCGCGTTCGTTTCCCCAGACTTTCGATGGCTCCCGCAAACGCCGCATTCGTGTCTCGGAGGCGGGTGGAAATCTGGTTCAGCGCTGCCGTGTTGCGGTGCCGGTTAAGCTGGGTCAGCGCGACGAGCGCCAGCACGAACAGCACGAAGCCGACGCCCTTGATCCATCCGCTGTCTACGAAGCTGCTGTCGAGCAGAAGCGCCCAGACAGGAATGAAGATCGTCGAGAACAGGCGAATCCAGTTTCCTACCCCGAACCGATCCAGCCACGTCACCTTCCGGGCGCTCCATCTGTCCAGCGTTTGAAGAAGGTCCCCCATCGGTAAACTCACCGTTTGTCTTTCGGTGGGTCTGGGGTCGTTGCCGTGGCTGTCGGCCCGTTGGATGGTGCCGTTTTGCCGGTGGATAACGAGTTCGGCCCCTTGATTCCGGCTGATCTCACGGGCGCGATCAACGGCAGGTTGCTTGGTGTCGAAATGCTGAGTGGCGCGCTCGGAGCCGCCTTTCTTCACATCCCAGCCACCGTTCGGGTTGGGGACGACGTGTTGCGTGGTGCGCTTTGCCATGTTGACGATGTGGGATGTAAACGAGATAGCTCAATACACGCGGCCCCTGTGCCAACCCTCTGTCAGCAGGGAATAGGTTTTATTAGGGCTGCACGACTGATCAGCGGAACGATGCACCCTTGAGCGGCGCGGTGAACCGTTCCCAGAAGAGCCGCGCCACTTCGACGGGCTTTTCCGTGTCGTAGCGGTGACCGGCAAAAGCGGCACGAGTGGCACGGTACCGGAGCCCACCCGCCTCGTCCTCTACGCGTACCGATTGCTCTTCGCTGAAGTACGGTTCGCCGTAGGAGACCATATAGCCGTTTGCCGTCTCGTACACCAGATGCCAGGCACTCCCCCATTCGGGTTTCCGAACCCGGATGCGTGCCAGACTACGCCGCTCGTCGTACACCAGCGCTTCGCATACGAAAGCATCGTTGCCTTCCTTACGTATTGTGATCCGGGCGTGCGCGTGGGCGCGGTTAAAGGCCACCGCTGCCTCCCGAAAGTGACGCAGGATGCCGTTAAAGCCCTTGCGCGCGAACGCCGCCCGGTCGTCATCCGTGATACGGCGTGGCACGCTGGGAACGGGTAGCGCAGGCGAACGCGCGCGTCGGCTGGGGGAGGTGGCTTTCGGCGTGCGTGTTTTCGCCGGGACTGGTGGTGTGGACGCTTTAGGCGTGACCTGGGTACGGCGCGGTTTCGGATCGCTGCGCATCAGGATGGCACGAGCTTCGTGGATGAGGTGCTCGCGGATGAGGCCCGCAAATTCTTTCGGTGTAGCGTACTCGCGGGCGAGGTTGTCTTTGAAGACGCGCTTCTTGAAATCGTTGACCTGCTGCAACTGTGCTGGGTCGATCTTCGACAGAGCGCGGGGGGTGCCAGTGCGGAAGTAGAACATCACGCTCGGCTTGTGCTTGCGTTTTCGTTTCCACGCTTGCCGTGCGCGTTCGTACTCCTCTTCGGTGCCGGAGTGGGCCTTGGCCGTCGGGGTGCCGAAGCGCGTCCACATGAGGCCGACGAAGATATCGTATGGCCCGATCTGCTCGTTAATAGCGCCCTGCGCGCGGCCCGCCGCAGGCCGCGTGTGCGTCTCCCACTTTTTGACGACGAGGTGGAAGCCCTCGTGTTCACCGACCGTCCGGTTGATCTCGGCCACGGCGGCATCCACCGCCTTGCGCTCGGTCGGCACGTCGCCGGGTGAGGCGACGAAGACGACGATTTGCATGGACGAGGTGGGCATGGTGCATCAGGCTTCGCGCACCAACGTCTCCACGCGCCGTTTTGCTTCTTCCAGCATTGTTGCCGCCTCTCGTTTCAGGGATGTAGCCTCACGATGTTTTTCCTCGATCTGACGCTGCAAGCCATCCGGCAGATGCGGCACGATGATCTTCTCGACGTGCTGCGGGTAGAGATGAAGCTGCCCCGTGGCACCCGTCACCCAACTGTTGATCTGCACCTGCCCCAGCGGCGACGCGAGGAAGGTCTTCAGCGCGTACGGGTTCATGCCCTGCGGGCGCACGACCGTTACTTCACTAACCGTCGTGTGGCGATCCGGCGCATCGAACACCTGGACTTTCCCGATAGAACCGAAGCCGATGGACGAGATGAGCACGTCGCCGGGCTTGAGGCGAAACGCTGCGTTTTTCGGATCGGTACGCAGCAGATCCGCTCTGTCGAGGTCGGCGAGGTCGCCGGAGCGCACGACCGGCACGCCCTGCGACGTGTATTCCGTAGGCGTTTTGCCTTTGGTAACGATGCACGAATGCGCGAGCGGTTGTCCCTGAAATCGATCTGTCAGATACGCGCGTGCAAATTGGTGCGCTGGGTTGAAAAACTCCGCATCCAGCCGCTCGGCGTCGCGCACGTCGCTGAATTCGGCCACGTACGCTTTGGCCGTCGGCAGCGAGCGGTCGTTCAGGCCCAGCGCGTCCATCAGCAAGGCTTCGGCTTCGGCGTAGCGAGAAGTTGAGAGCTTGAGCGTCGCGTATGCCTCACCAACGAGCATTTCGATCTGCTCTTCCTGTACCTCAGATAGACGCGGAACAGGCAAAGCTTTCAGATCCGGTAAGATCAGTCCTTGCTGAACCGCTCCGCGTACCCGCCGGGCAATCAAATCTTGCCCCAGAGGAGAGGCGAGATAGGCCGCCAAATAACCTGACCGAATGCCACGCGGCCTGATAATGGCAATTTTACAACTACCCGTAAGCTTGGGATATTCGCTGGTTACGAGTGCTGTCTGCCCAATTGTACCGACGATGCTTAACAAAACATCGCCAGGTTTCATATGAGAACGTTTGAGCGCCCGATAAGCATCAAGTGGAATGCTTTCGGCCTGCACATTGTGCAGGAAGAAGTTGGACAGGTCTCCACCCCGGAGATAGGGGATTGAGCCCAGCCCAAACTGACCGCTAATCGTCAGGTGATTGCCATCCGAAATCGAAGCAAGTGTTTCCAGAGGTTGTGCTCGTAGCGCCCTTACCTCGCCTTCCTGTTTCAAGTACACGGGCTGGTAATACTGCGCGTCGAGACGCCACGACTCCTCAAGATCCTCTCGCTGAACGACACCCCAAACCGCCATCATTCAGTCCTCGTCTTCCGTCCAAAACGACAGCCCCTGCTCCTCGGCAAACGCGATGAACGCCTCGGCGATGGTGTCGCGTCCGGGCAGGTGCGTCAGGATCGTTCGGTATTCCTTTTCCTTCGCCGCCAGCGCGCCCGCGTCGTCCCTGAGCCGGTGTTTCCAGCGCGCGAACTGCTCGGCCAGCACGTCCTTCACGTCGAACAGGTCGTGATCCACGATGGGGTGGCCTTCGAGGTCGAGCAGCGCGCCGCCTTCCGGCGCGGGCACGTACACGTACTCGCCGCGCGTGTCCTTGCCCGGCACCTCGGACGTGGCGAAAAAGATGGGGTACGATTCCTGACAACGGGCAGAGCGGCCCGGCGGCGGGGTCGTCGTTCCACTTCTGGAGAAAGAGCACGCTCGTCTTGGTGCCGGTGTGCGGCTTGAACGTGTCCACGCCCAGCCCCACCACGGCCAGAATGCGGGCGTGGCGGCTCACCCACCAGCGCAGCGCGGCGTCGGTGACGTTGTTGAACCGGCCCTGCGGCAGCACCACGGCCATGCGCCCGCCCGGACGCAGGAAGTCGAGGTTGCGCTCGATGAAGAGCACATCGCGCGGCTGCTTCGTTTGCCAGTCGCCCGCGCGGAAGGCATGCCGTTGCGGATCGCTCTGGTACTCGGCGAGCGCGTCCGGGTCGTCGGTCAGCTTCTCCACGTCTACGGCTTTGTACTTGCGGGCCAGTTCGTACTGCCGCAGGAGACGCGAGTCCTTGATGTCGCCCGCAAAAGGCGGGTTGGCGAGCAGCACGTCGAAGTCGAAGTAGCGAAAATCTTTCTCGTTCTGCTTACGATCCACGCCCGAGCGCTTTCGACAAGCGCGGTTTCAGACCCACGCGCACGTCCTCGTCCCACGTGCGCGGGTCCAGCGTGTTGGCGCGGTAGCACGTTGGTGCGCCCGTCGCCCGCGATGAGGTTGAGCGCCCGCGCCACTTTCACCGAACGCGGGTCGAAGTCGAGCGCATACACCATCTCGCGGGCGTACTCGGCCTGCTTGGCCGTCGGCCCGTCGGCGGTGAACTCGCCGCCCCAGACGTGAAAGATGGTGTGGACGGTAAAGCCACACGAGCCCGCCGCCGTGTCAATGACGTACTCGTCCGGCTTCGGGTCGATCATCTTCACCGCCATGTCGATCACGTGACGCGGCGTGAAGTACTGGCCCTTTCGAGCCTTTCGCCACGCTCACCGTCAGGTACTCGAACGCCTCGTCGATGACCTGAAGGTTGGAGTTGAAAAGGGCGATGTCCTGGAGAAACGAAACGCACGTCCGGAGCTGGACGGGCTGAGATCAATCTTTTCGCTGTCGAGGAAGACCCCCTGCCACTTTTCCTTCGCCTCGTCAAAGAGGCCGTTGATCTTGTCGTAGAGTTGCGTGTCGGTGCTGCCGCTGATGCGAAACGTCACCCGCCGATCTCTCCGCCGGTGCGCCGCCGCCCACTCGTCGTAGAGTTTGGCGTAGATGAGCTTGAACACCTCCTCGAACGCATCCACACCCGCGTTGGCGAGCACGAGGTCTTCAAGGTCGAGGATGACGCTTTTCAACGTCAGCCGCTCGGTGACCAGTTTGTTGCGCGCCTTGAGGTCTTCGAGGGTGACCTGTTCGTTGAGCACGTCCGACAGCGTCTCGGTTGCATGCGGCAGGCGCGGCACCTTGACGTAGCGGTTCGGGTCTTCCCGGTGCAGGATGACGAGCCGCGCGCCGTTCGTCCACGCGGCGATGGGGGCTCCCTGCGCGTTCGCATACGTCTTCAGTTGCTCCAGCCCGTCCTTCTCCTTCGGGCGCTTGATCTCGATGATGATGTATGCTGCCTCCGGGTCGTCTGCATCGTAGATGATGATGTCGGCAGACTTCGACGTGTCACGGCCCATGCGAACCGGCTTTTCCACGCCGATGCGTTCGGTGGGATATCCGTACCGCCCCACTAAGAGTCCCTAACAAAACCTCTGGACAGCGTTCCAAGTGATCAGGGCACAGCCGAGCACAACGAACGCCTCGTGAATGTCCCGCCGCCGCTCGTATCGCACCTTCAAGCGCCGGTATTTCGATAGCCACGCCAGCGTCCGCTCCACCACCCACCGGTGTCGGCCCAGCTTATGGCAGGAGTCGACGCCACGCTCGGCGATGCGCACCAAGATGTTGCGGCGCGTGAGCGCTCGGCGACAGCGAGCGTAGTCGTAGCCCTTGTCTGCATGCACCTTGCCAGGACGCTTGCGCGGTCGGCCATACGGCAGACGTACCGGGTTGATAGCGTCCAAGAGCGGCTCGAGCATCAGCGAGTCATGCGTGTTGGCCGGGGAGAGCAGCACCGCCAGTGGTGTGCCCCGTGCATCTACCACAACATGGCGCTTCGTGCCCGGTTTGCCGCGATCCGTCGGGTTCGGGCCAACGCAGGCGGTGAGGCAGGTAGCCCCCTTTTACCTGCACCCGGTGCTGCGATGGTGGCAGAGTCGAGGCAGGCACGCGACCAGTCGATCTGGCCCGCTTCGCCGAGGCGGTCGAGCAGCGTGCGGTGCAGTTGATGCCACACACCGGCTTCGTGCCAGTCGCGCAGGCGCCGCCAGCACGTCATGCCGCTTCCGCAGCCGAGTTCTTGGGGCAGCATCTCCCACGGGATGCCGCTCTTGAGCACGAAGAGGATGCCCGTCAGAGCCGCTCGATCTGGAAGACGAGGACGTCCGCCTTTGGGCTTGGGCGCTTCGACAGGCAGCAGCGGCTCGGTCACTGCCCAGAGCGCATCGGAGACGAGAGGTTGGGCCATGAGCCCAATCTACATCGCGGTTTTGTTAGGGACTCTAATTGACGCAGGAAAAGCTGGCGGACGACTTCTTCCGGCTTTGCCAGCAGGTCACGATCTCGGATGGGATCATGGAGATAGGGCTTCCCTTTCCGGTCAAACAGTTCAAGCGCGGCGATTTCTTCCGGCGTGAACAGGTCGAGCGCATAATCGGTGCTGCGAAAGATATCGGTGAGTGTGTGGATAGGAGGAGCAGACATACAGTCGGTTCGTGAGGGGGCGCAACATACGAATGAAGCGTCAGCGGCTGGGTCGAGGAAGGCGAGACGCTGAAAATCGACGCCACCGACGATGGTTCAGGATTGACCATCGAGACGACGAAGGCAGCGACCGCGTGAGGCCACGTAGGGGCGGGCTTCAGGCCCGTCCCTACCTGTTTCGCCCCGGCTGACTACGAGGCGGCGTAGGTCTGCTGCATCTCGCGAATGCCGCTGGCGTCGCCGATGATCGTAATGCGGTCGCCCGTTTCGAGCACCGTGGAGCCGTTGGGCACCGTGCTCTGCCCGCGGCGGCGGATCAGCGCGACCATGGTGCCTTCGGGAAAGCGCAGTGCGTGCAGCGGCCTGCCGACGAGCGCAGCCGTGGGGCCGCTCGCTTCGAGCAGCAGCGACAGGTAGCGCTCGTGGCTGATGAGCGCTTCTTTCAACTCCTGCTCCGTCCGCGCGCCGCGCCAGGCATCGAGGAAGCCCTCCTCGTCGATGCGGCTGGCGATGTTGGCGAGCGTCCGCAGGTGCGGCCCCGGTGGGTCCTCTGGGCTTACGAGGAAGAAGAGCGCGTAGACGGGCTCGTCGGGGTCGTGAAACGGCTCGGCATCTTCGAACTGGATGTGCATCCCGCGCCGCATCCGCACCATGACGAGGTGCGACGTTACCGCCGTTGCGAGGCGCGCGTGCGGCAGGGCGGCCCCCAGCGCCACGGGCGTCGCGCCGTAGCGCGAGCCTTCGAGAAAGCGTGCCGCCAGGGCCTCCGCCGTCAGCGGTAGCGATCTCGCCAGCACCTCCGACGCCCGGCGCGCCACCTCCTCGAACGTCAGATCCTCGTTCACGTCCAGCACGGCGGCGCGCGTGACGAGCTCCTCGAAGGGCGTCTCGTCGGCCATGCCTTTTTCCTTCAGGATCACGCGCAGCTCGCCGTCGAGCCCGGCATACTGTTTCTGTCCGAGGCGAGCGAACAGATGATAGATGGCTCCCTCGCGCGCCACCTGTGGGTTGTTGCGGACGTACACGATGTACCACCCGACGCCCGCCAGCACGAGCAACAGAGTCAGGCCAATCGTCAGCGCGCCCAGCTGTGCCACCAACACCACAGGCGCGAGAATGCCCACTATCTGCACCCACGGATAAAACGGACTCCGGTAGCCCGGCACGTAGCCCGGGATACGACTCTCGCGCATCACGATGAGGGCGACGTTGATGAGGCCGAAGATGATGAGCTGGAATGCGCTCGCCAGCTTGGCGATGCCCTCGACGTCGAGCAGCACGATCACCGCGATCATCAGCACTGAGGTGAGCAACACAGCCGGCACGGGCGTCCCGAAGCGGCCGACGCGCGCCAGCTTTGCCGAGACGAGGTGGTCGCGCGCCATCGCGTACGGATACCGCGAGGCCGACAGGATGCCCGCGTTGCCCGTCGAGGCAAACGCAGCGATGGCCGCGATGATGATGAGCACGAGCCCGAGGTTGCCGGGAAGCCACGAGAAAAAGCTTTCCGCCGCCGTGGCCACGGGCGTGAGGTCGCTGCGCAGTTCGTTCGGCTCCAGGACGACCACCATGATGAACACGCCGACGACGTAGATAAACGTGGCCGTGGCGAGCGAGAGCACCATGCCCAGCGGAATGTTGCGGTCGGGGTTTTGCACCTCCTCGGCCACGCTCGTCACCTTCGTCAGCCCGGCGTAGCTCACGAACACGAACCCGATGGTGCTCAAAAGTCCACTCACTCCGAAGGGGGCGAAGGGGGTGAGTTGCCGCGTGAGGTTGGCGGCGCCCAGCGTGCCCACCGCCACAAGCCCCTGCACCACGAAAAACGCCAGCACAGCCACGAGCGTCGCTACCAGGATGCGCTGCAAGCCTGTCGTCTCCTTCGCGCCGAAAATATTGAGGGCGGTAAAGCCCACCGTCAGCCCGACGGCGAGCGACTTGATCGGGACCTCGTCCATGAACAGCACGAGGTAGGCCCCCATTCCGATGAGAGCGAAGGCACTTTTGAGTACGAGCGCAAGCCACGTTCCCAGCCCTCCTACCGTCCCTGCCAGCGGCCCCAGGCTCCTGTCGAGGAAATAGTACGTGCCGCCGGACTTGGGCATCGCCGTGCTCAACTCGGCGATCGACAGCATCGCGGGGAGGATGAACACGCCCGCCAGCAAATACGCCAGGATAGCCGAAGGCCCCGCCTGCGCCGTCGCCAGGCCGGGCAGCAGGAAGAAGCCCGAGGAGAACATCGCGCCTGTGCTGACGGCGTAGACGTCGAAAAGCGTGAGGTTTTTCTTGAGCTTGGTCTTGGCAGCCATCGAGTCGGGGCTTGGAGGAGCGTGCGACACGCCGCGTGTGGCACGGACGCCTCGAATCTACGCCGAAGCCAAGCCGGTCGCCCGCTTATCGGCGGCTGGTTCGCTGCCGCGTGCTCACGCCGCCCGGTGCCTGCCCAGAAAGTCGAGCGTGAGGGCGTTGAAGTGCTCGGGCTGGTCGACGTTGACGACGTGGCCGGAGTTGGCGATCACCGCCAGCGTGCTGCTCGCGTGCGCTGCCGCCACCTGCCGCACGGGCGCGAGAAACAGGTGATCCTCCTCGCCCATCACGTACAGCGTGGGGATGGCGAGTTCTTTCTCGCGGAAAAAGCGGAGGATGGGGTTCACGCCTGCCGTGAGCTTGTACCATCGCAAGAACTCGCGCTGCGCCAGCTTTTTGGCCTCGTTCACGAACAGCAGGCGCGACTCGCGGTGCTGGCGACGCGGCATGATGATCCACGCGAACAGCTTGTAGAGCCACATGAACGGGATGAACCGCTTGAGCAGGTGCCCCGCGCCCACGAGAAAACGCGACCGGAGGTCGAGCCGCACGATGGCCCCGCCGAGCGTCATCGTCTGCACGCGCTGCGGCGCGATCTCGCCGATGGTGCGGATGAGGATGCAGCCCAGCGAAATCCCCACGAAGTGCGCCTTCTCGACGCCCGCGTGGTCGAGCACATCCAGCACCTCGCGGCTGACGTCCTCGAACGAATAGAGCTTGCGCGCCGCCTCGGCCTCGGAGAGCTTCGACAGTCCGTGGCCGCGCAAATCCACCAGCAGCACGTTGTACTGCGCGCTGAACTCGCGGATCTGGCGGTGCCAGATGCTCGATGAGCCGCCAGCGCCGTGGACGAACACGACCCACTCGGCATCGGGCGAACGGTCGAAGCGGCGGTAGTGGAGCATGGGCGGGGAAAGGCGTGGGGATACAACGCCTGCCCCAAAGTCAAGATTCGTGCCCGGCCTGCTCGTCCTTCGCCTTCTCTGCCGCCACGTCAGGCAGGTCGGCGGGGACGATCCAGCCGCGCGCCTCAGCGTGCCGGGCCGCCTGCAAGCTGTCGGCGGCAAGCACCATCTCGACGTCGTGTTCGGCGGCCAGCTTCGCGGCGATCTCTGCCACCTCGGCGTCGCGTGCGTCGGAGGCCACGTCGCGGATGTAGATGCACCGGATGCGGCCCGGATGGGCACGGGCGATGGCGGCGTAGATCTCCGGGTCGTGCTGACCGCTGTCGCCGACGAGGAAGAACGGCAGGTCGGGGTACGTGTCGAG
The DNA here is from genome assembly GCA_963829705.1 of Rhodothermales bacterium. Classification (GTDB taxonomy): domain Bacteria; phylum Bacteroidota; class Rhodothermia; order Rhodothermales; family BA12; genus CAWHJN01. Next base: position 1,264,393 of record CAWHJN010000005.1, on the reverse strand, counting down.
GATGCGGGTGATGGCCGCGGTTTTGTGCGTGTCGTGCGGCGCTTTGATGAACTTGGTGGCGTCGAGGCCAAGGTCGCGCAGCAGGATCGGGCCGCGCGGGATGCCCTGCGAGGCCATGAAGTCCACGAGCAGGTCGTAGAGATTCCACGGGCTGCTCGAGACGTAGAACACGGGGTTGTCGTCGGTGTCGAGCGTGCCGTGGGCGAGGGCGCGGTAGAAGCCCGCGACGCCCTCGAAGGGCAGGCGCGTAAGGGCGTTTTCGGTGAGCGTCGTCCGCACCATCCGAAGAAAACTCGTCGCGCCGGTTTGCAGGATCGTGTCGTCGATGTCGGAGATCAGCCCGAACTGCGCCGACGCGGGCGGCACGAGGATCTCCGCAGGAGCACTCGCCTCGGTGCCCTCGGCGTGGCGCGGGCTCCGGGCGAGCGCGACGCGCGCGGTGTGCCACCGCTCGCCCGCGTCGAGCGGATGAACGGGCGCGAGCGTGGCGCTGAAATAGCCCTCCTCGTCGGTGACGGTCTCCACCTCGGCACCGCCGAAGGCAACGCGCAGCGTCACGCCGGGCAATTCATCCGTCTCCATGCGGCGGACGGTCGCCAGAACGTTGTCGAGCACCGAGTCGTCATCCTGTGGCTTCCGCAGGCGCGGATCTTCGAGCACCCGGCCCTGCACGGTGACGGCGTCTGCCGTTCCGAAACCCCGGTACGTCTGGATAAACGGCGCGCCCGGCGGCCCGAGGCGGTCGGCGAGGCGCGATTTCCACGCATCGAACCACGTCTCGACGGCGGTGGCGAGGGGCAAGAGCGCGTCACGCATCGCCCGCCTCGCCGTCGTCATCCTCTCGCATTTCTCGCTGCCGCATCGGCATCGCGTCGATGGCCTCGAAGACGGCGGCAGCGGCGACGGGCGCATCGTAGCGCTCTTTTTCCGTTCCGTCCTTGCCGATGAGGACCGCCAGAAAGCCGTCGTCCTCGACGCCGAAGTGGGCGCGGAGCGCGGTGGCATCGGCTTCTCCCAGCGCCTGCTTGCCGACGCGGCTCGCGCCCTCGAACAGCACTTGCGCGATGAGCAGATCGCGCGCGGCGCGTGCCTCGTCGGTGTCGGTGAACTGGAGCATCTGGCTTTCGTACGCGGGGCTCTGCACAGCAGGCGCCAGCACGAGCAGCAGGCGGTGGGTGCCGCGGAAGGCGGCGAGCGAGGCGAGAGGTTCCATGCGTGGGAGAGGGTTGGAGGAATCTGGGCTGCGTGAATGCGCGTACCAACCCGCCTGCCACCTCGCGCGGATCCGGTGGGCGATGCGCCTTTCACGTTCGTTGCACCCTGCTGCCCACCCGGTGGCTGTCCGCTGGTTTTCTCCTGATCCTCCTTCCGTACCCCATGCCCTCGATCTCCCGCCTCTGGCTGCTGCTCGCCGCCTTGCTCGTGCCCGCGCTCGCCGCCGCGCAGGACGCGCCGCCCAGCCTCGCGCCCGACGCCCTCCTCCCGCTCGACCCGCAGGTGCGGGTGGGTACGCTCGACAACGGCCTCACCTACATCCTCCGGCGCAACACCGAACCCGCCCGCCGCGCCGAACTCCGGCTGGCCGTCAACGCCGGTTCGGTGCAGGAAGGCGACGACCAGCAGGGGCTGGCGCACTTTCTCGAGCACATGCTCTTCAACGGCACGCGCAATTTCGAGAAGCAGGAGATCGTCAACTTTCTCGAACGCGCCGGGATGCGCTTCGGCGGCGACCTGAACGCTTACACCAGCTTCGACGAAACGGTCTACATGCTCACCATCCCGACGGACAGCACCGCGTTGTACCGGACGGCCTTCGACGTGCTGGAGGACTGGGCGGGCCACGCGACGCTTTCGGACGAGGAGATCGCCAAAGAGCGGGGCGTGGTCATTGAGGAGTGGCGCGCGCGGCAGCAGAACGCGCAGGGCCGCGTGCTCGAAAAAGGGCTGATCCCCGTGTACCTGCACGGCACGCGCTACCAGACGCGCCTGCCCATCGGCGACACGAGCATCGTGCGGAACGCCAGCCCGGAAACCATCCGCCGCTTCTACCGCGACTGGTACCGCCCCGACCAGCAGGCCGTCGTCGTCGTCGGGGACATCGACCTCGACGCCACCGAGGCGCTCGTCAAAGAGCACTTCAGCAGTTTGAAGACGCCTGCCGGTGCGCCCGCGCGCGTGGACATCCCGACGCCCGCGCACGCGGAGACGGTGTACAAAGTGGTCGCCGACAGGGAGTATCCCGTCACCTCCGTCGAGGTCGTAGTCAAGCAGGCCGCGACGCCGCTCACCACCGTCGGCGGGTACCGCGAGCGGCTCGCGCTCGACCTCTTCAGCACGATGCTCAACGCGCGGCTGGGCGAACTCCAGCGGCAGGCCGATGCGCCGTTCCTGCAGGCCGGCGTGACGCGCGGCGGATTGGTGCGCGGCCTCGACGTGTACAGCCTCCGGGCAGGCGTCGAAGGCACGGGCATCGAGCGCGGGCTGGAAGCCCTACTCACCGAGGTCGAGCGCGTGCGGCAGCACGGCTTCACGGCTTCGGAACTGGAACGCGCCCGGACCGACGTGCTGCGCTCGTATGCCGACGCCTACGCCGAGCGCGACAACACGCAGAGCGCCGCGCTGGCGATGGAATACGTGCAGCTTTTCCTGCAGGACGACGCCGCTCCCGGCATCGGCTACGAGTACGGGCTGGCGCAGGCGCTGCTGCCCGAGATCACCGTGGACGAGGTGAACACGCACGTGCAGGAACTGCTGGCCCCCGGTAACCGCGGCGTGCTCGTCGTCACCACCGACCGGCCCGACGAGAACGAGATGACGGATGCCGAACTCGAAACGCTCTACGTCAGCCTCACGGATCGTATCAGCAAGAAGACGCTCGATGCGTACGTAGATGAGGTCAGCGCCGCAGCGCTCCTCGAAACCATCCCCGCACCCGCCGAGGTCGTCGAGACGACGGAGATCCCGAACCTCGGGGTAACGGAGATCACGCTCGAAAACGGCGTGCGCGTGCGGATGAAGCCGACGGATTTCAAGAGCGACGAGGTGGTGTTCACCGCCACGTCGTACGGTGGCTCGTCGCGGCTGCCTGAGGCGCAGACGTACGCGGCGGGCGTGGCGGCGAACGTCGCCACGCAGAGCGGCATCGGCGCGTTCGACCGGACAGCGCTCGACAAGATGCTCGCGGGCAAGACCGTGCAGGTGGCCCCGTACATCAGCGAAACCAACGAGGGCTTCAACGGATCGCGCCTCGACGCAGGATCTGGAGACGCTCTTCCAGCTTCTCCACCTCTACTTCACGCAGCCCCGCGTGGACGAGGCCGCGCTGGCCGTCTTCCAGAACAGCCAGCGGGCGTTCCTCGCCAACCGCTCGGCCACGCCCATCGCCGCGCTGCAGGACACGCTCCAGAAGGCGCTCTTCGGCAACCACCCACGCCGCCAGTCGCCGACGCTCGCGCAGGTGGACGCACTCGACGCCACCGAGTTGAAGACGATCTACGAGGACCGCTTCCGCGACGCCTCCGACTTCGTCTTCACCTTTGCCGGTGCCTTCGACGTGCCCACGCTGACGACGCTCGCGCAGACGTACCTCGGCACCGTGCCCGGCGGCAGCCGTGACGATGCGTGGCAGGACGTCTTCCCCGACCTGCCCGGCGGCGTCATCACGAAAACCGTCTACAAGGGCGAGGCCCCGCAGAGCCAGGTGCTGATGCTCTTCCACGGCCCGATGCCCGAGTACACGCCGGAAAACCGCCTCGCCCTCCAGGCCACGGCGGACGTGCTCTCGATCAAGCTGCGCGAGGAGCTGCGCGAAAACCGGGGCGGCGTCTACGGCGTGCAGGTACAGGCGAGCACCGACGACGTGCCGGACTCGACCTATCAGATGATCGTCTTTTTCGTGTGCGACCCGCAGCGCGCCGACGAACTCGCCACCGCCGTGCGCGAGGAGATCGAAAAGGTGCAGAACGGCAGCGTGACCGCGGAGGACGTGGCCAAAGAGCAGGAGCAGCTTCGGCGCACGCGCGAGACGCAGGCCGAGACCAACCCGTTCTGGGTGAGCACGCTCGACTACTACGCGATGCGCCCCACCCTCGACCCGGCGGATTTCGATGCCTTCCAGACGCGCGTGGACGCCCTCACGCCGCAGACCATTCAGCAGGCCGCGCAGCAGTACATCGACTTCGACCGCTACGTGCAGGTGGTGCTGCTGCCCGAAAGCATGGCTCCGGGAAATTAGAAACCTGGAAGGTTGGAGATCGGAGGTTGGCGTCCCGTGCCCATCTCCGATCTCTACCCTTCGACCTCTTCCACATGGACCTCCTCCACAGCGACACGTACCGCGTCGGGGCGTTCGAAACCGGCATGGGCGACCGCCTGACGCTGCCCGCGTTTCTCGACCTGTTCCAGGACCTCGCCGGGCACCACGCCGCCCACCTCGGCTTCGGCATGGACGCGCTGCTCCAGGAAAACACCGCCTGGGTGCTCAACCGGATGGGCATCGAGGTGGGCGAGCTGCCGCGCGTGGGCGAGCCGATCCGCATCGAAACGTGGCCGTCGGGCGTCGAGGCGCTGTTCGCCTGGCGCGACGTGCGAGCCTTCGACGCCGCAGGCACCGAAGTCGCGCGCGGCACCACGCGCTGGCTCATCATCGACGTCGAGAAGCGGCGGCCCCGGCGCACGTCGCCCGAGTTGCAGACGTTCCTGCCCTCCTCGATGCCGCAGGCCTTCGCGCTGTCCGACCCGCCCGCGCCGGAAGACGAGGTGCTGTCGCGCCACACCGTCCACGTCCGCCACGCCGACCTCGACGTCAACCGGCACGCCAACAACACGCACTACGCGGCGTGGATGGTGGAGGCGTTCGACCCCGACTTCCTCGACGCGCACGTGCAGACGCACCTCGACATGACGCTCAAGGCCGAGACGCTGCGCGGCGATGTGCTCGTCACCGAAGTCGCCCGCGCCGCCGACGATCCGGGTTGCTACGTCCACCGCATCGTGCGCGAGGCCGACGGGCGACTGGTGGCGACAGGCTGGAGCCGCTGGCGCGAGGCAGTTTGACAACGCCCGATTTAAAGTTTTCTGCTCGGATGAGGGGGCCTCGTGCCCACTTCCGCTCTTCCTGACGGATGCCCTCTTTCCACCACCGACCTGCTTTCCTCTGCGGTGAGATTGAGATCCGCACCTTCTCTCCCGAACGAAAAGCGGCGCACTCCGTTGCGACGCCACACAACTAGTCGGTCATTAGAAGCGGGGCGCCGCCTGTGTATTACCGGAACACATCTTCGCTCACGCCGCCGATTCACCATTCCTTTGTCAGAACGCCCCGAACACAAACAACCACATAGTTGTACGTTACCTCTCAGAATCTGACTCAGTGCCCAGAATATGGAATTCGTTCAACCCTGGCCGTGGTACGTCGCGGGCCCTCTCATTGGCCTCATCGTCCCGGCGCTGCTGCTCTTCGGCGGAAAAGTGTTTGGTCTGTCGGCCAACCTGCGCCACGCCTGCGCGGCACTTCCGATTGCGAAGCGGCCCGCCTTTTTCCAGTACGACTGGCGAAGCGTGGGGCTGTGGAACCTCGCGTTTGCCGCAGGCATCGTCGCCGGGGGCTTCATCGGCATCCGGCTGCTCTCGGAGCCGGGCGTGCCGCTGGCACTCTCGGCAGAGACCTTCGCTGCGCTCGGCGCGCTGGGCGTGACCGACGTGACGGGTTTCGTGCCGTCGCAACTCCTCTCGTGGAGCGGCCTCCTCACGCCCGCCGGAGCGCTCATGGTGCTCGGCGGCGGCTTCCTCGTCGGCTTCGGCGCGCGCTGGGCCGGCGGATGTACCTCCGGCCACGCCATCAGTGGGCTGGCAGATTTCCAGCTTCCCTCGCTCGTGGCCGTCGTCGGCTTTTTCGTGGGCGGCCTCGCCGTGACCCATTTCCTGCTCCCCTTCCTGCTCGGCTGATCCTCCCGTATGTCTGACGATCTGACGTTCACCCCCCGGCACGGCGACGGGCTTCCCACCGACTGCCTCGACGCGGAGCAGGTGGCCCCTGTACCACCTGCCACCCCCGTCCGCGCGCCGCACGTGGATCTCCCTGACGCGTGCATCGACACCGAGCAGGTGCCGGTGGGCCTGCGCGACCGTGCGATCGCCGAGGGCAACGCCCCGCTCGCGCTCGCCGTCTACGCCCTGTTCGGGGTGTACCTCGGCGTTGTTTTCACCCGGAGCCAGGTGATCTCGTGGTTCCGCATCTTCGAGATGTTTCGCTTCGAGAGCTTCCACATGTACGGCATCATCGGGAGCGCCGTCGCCACGGCGGCGGTGTCGGTGTGGATCATCAAGAAGCTCAACCTCACGACGGTTCACGGCGAGCCTATCCGGTTCAGCCCGAAGGCGTGGGGATCTTCGCGTGTGCCGGGCGCGCGGTACTGGATGGGCGGCATCACCTTCGGGCTCGGGTGGGCGCTCGTCGGCGCGTGCCCCGGCCCGCTCGTCGCCCTGATCGGCGGCGGCGTCTCCGTCATGCTCGCCGCGCTCGTCGCCGCGCTCGCCGGCACGTGGACGTACGCGCTCGTCCGCGACCGTCTCCCACACTGATTCATTTATCCGTACACTCGCATCATGGCTACCTACCACTACACCCGCACCCTCGACGCCCCGCTCGGAGAGGCTGAACGCCGCGTCCGCGACGCGCTGCAGCAAGAAGGCTTCGGCGTGCTGACCGAGATCGACCTGCAGGCCACGCTCAAGAAAAAGCTCGACGTGGACTTCCGACCCTACAAGATCCTCGGCGCGTGCAACCCGCCCGCCGCCTACCGCGCGCTCCAGGCCGAGCCCCTCATCGGCACGATGCTGCCGTGCAACGTCGTCCTCCACGAAACCGCCGACGGGCAGACCGAGATCGCCGCCGTAGACCCGGTGGCCTCGATGATGGCCGTCGAGAACGACCAGCTCGGCGAGATCGCCGCTGACATCCGCGACCGCCTGCGCCGGGCCGTCGATGCCGCCTGACCCCTGTTTCCGTTCCTGAAACCCGTCGCTACCATGCTTTTCCGCCAGTACGCCGATCCCAAGCTCGCCCAGTACGCCTACCTCGTCGGCTGCCAGAAAACGGGCGAGGCGCTGCTCATCGACCCCGAGCGCGACATCGACCGCTACGTCGCGGCCGCCGCGGCGGAAGGGCTCACCATCACTGCCGTCGCCGAGACGCACATCCACGCCGATTTCCTCTCCGGCGCGCGCGAGTTCGCCGAGCGCCACGGGACGCGGCTCTACCTCTCCGACGAAGGTGCGGCAGAGGGCTGGGCCTCCAACTGGGCCAAAGGCGGCGACTACGACGCGACGTTCCTGCGCGACGGCGACACGTTCATGGTCGGTAACATCGAGGTGAAGGCCCTCCACACGCCCGGCCACACGCCCGAGCACGTGAGCTACGTGGTGGTGGACCGGGGCGCGGGCGCGACGACGCCCATCGGCATCGCCTCGGGCGACTTCGTGTTCGTCGGCGACCTCGGCCGGCCCGACCTGCTCGAACAGGCCGCCGGGATGCACGGCGTGCAGGAGGACGCCGCCCGCGCGCTCTACGCCTCGCTCCCGAAATTCCGCGCCCTAGAGGACTACCTCCAGGTGTGGCCCGCCCACGGCGCGGGCTCGACGTGCGGCAAGGCACTGGGGGCCGTGCCCACCACCACCGTCGGCTACGAGAAGCGCTACAACGCCTCGCTCGCAGCGGCGGCGCGCGGCGAAGACGCCTTCGTCGACGCAATCCTCGACGGGCAGCCTGAGCCGCAGATGTACTTCGCCCGCATGAAGCGCGACAACCGCGACGGCGTGCCGCTGCTCGGCAGTCTGCCGCAGCCCGCGAAGCTCACCGCCCGCGCCTTCGGAGAGCGGATTGCAGAGGGCGACGCACTCGTCGTCGACACGCGCCTCGACCGCTCGGCCTTCATGGCCCGGCACGTTCCCGGTGCGCTCTACGCGCCGATGAACAAGAGCTTCAACACCGTCGTCGGCTCGCTCGTCGTGGACGAGACGACGCCGCTCGTGCTCGTGGTCGAAGAGGAGTCCGTGGAAGAAGCCGTGCGCGACCTCGTACGGATCGGCTACGACGCCGTCGCAGGCTACGCCACGCCCGACACGCTCGACCGCTACTTCGAGGACGGCGGCGAGGCCGCGTCTATCGACGAAATCACGTTTGCGGACCTCGCCCGGATGAAGGACGACGCGAACACCGCCGTCGTGGACGTGCGCTTCGCCAGCGAGTATGCCGCGGGCCACGTGCCGGGTGCCGCGAGCGCCTCCTACACCCGGCTCCCGGCCTACCTCGAAGACCGCATCCCGGTGAGCCAGACGCTGCTCGTCTACTGCGCCTCGGGCGCACGGAGCGCGGCAGCGAGTGCCTTCCTGGCCCGTGCGGGCTACGACGTGAAATACGTCAACGGGGCCTTTGCCGACTACGCCGCCGCGCACGAGACGGCCACAGGCCGGGCCGATGCGCCCATCGCGGCCTGAACCTTCGCCCGTCCCGTCTTTTGCTCGTCCCGTCCGCCCTGTGAAGCTCCGCCGCGCCTACGAATCCACCTCCCCCGACGCGATCACCCTGCGAGACTGGCTTGCGCTTGACCGCACCGTGCTGGCCAACGAGCGCACGCTGCTGGCCTACGTGCGGACGGCGCTCGGGCTGCTCGCCGGAGGGGCGGCGCTCGCCCACTTTCTCGACAGCGACGTGCTGCATCTGGTGGGCTGGGGCCTGGTGGTCGCCGCGCCCGTCGTCGCCGCCGTGGGCATCGTGCGGTTCGTGCAGGTTCGGAGGCGGCTCGCCGCCGTCAGCCGTCCCGCTCCCTCCGTCGACGCCTGAGCACACCCCGCTTTCTCGTTTTCTTTGTTTACTTCCGCACGTCATGTCTTTCTTATCCCGGTTTCTCAAACCCTCCCCTGCCGCTCCTCTCAGCCCCGAGGCCTTCGTCGCGCAGCGCGACCCCGCCGCGCCGCTGCTCGACGTCCGCACTCCGGCGGAATACGCCTCGGGGCACCTCGCGGGCGCCGTCAACGTGGACGTGCTGGCCTCTGACTTCCGCGCGCGTGTGAACGCGCTGAAGCTCCCCCGATGCGCCGGTCTACCTCTACTGCCGCTCGGGGAGCCGCTCCAGCAAGGCCACGAGCCTGCTCCACGGGATGGGGTTCGCGCAGGCCCGCAACGTCGGCGGCTATGAGGCCCTCCGGGCCGCCGGTGCCCGAACAGGAAGGTGAAAGGCCCGTTGCAGCGGATCTTCCGGCATTCCGCTCTCGTGCGCCCCCTTACCCCCCTTGCGCATGAATAAGCCTGAATTCTCTCCGATCCGCGTGCTGGGCATCGCCGGTAGCCTGTGGGGCGGCTCTTACAACCGGGCGCTACTGCGCGCGGCGCAGGAGTTGGTCCCCTGTGGAATGCACATGGCCGCGTTCCTCGAGGCGTTCCGCGACTTCGTCTGGCGCGTCGGGAGCGCCGAGGGCGTGCGACCCCTCGCCTCCTGACGAGTGCCACGCACACGCGGATGGCCCCCTCGCCCGCCTATGCCGCCTATGAGAGAGCATGAAATTCGCGATTCCTCGACGACGGAGGGCCTCCCTGTAGCCCCTTCGATGGGGCCGCTGCTGGCATCGGCCCGGATGCCCCACGAAGACGCACCGGTGGGCTGGCGGGTGGTGGCCGTCTCCGGCGTCGCCGTCCTCATTGGCATGGTCGGCGGATTCATCGCCGAGGCGCTGCTCCACCTCATCTACCTCTTCACCAACCTTGCCTTCTACGGCCGCGTCGGCTTCGAGCCCGTGCCGCCCACGACGGCCGTGTTCGGCGGGTGGACCATCGGCATTCCCGTCCTCGGCGCGCTCGTGGTGGGGGTGATGGCGCGCTACGGGTCGGCGGCCATCCGGGGGCACGGCATCCCGGAAGTCATGGAGCGGGTGCTCTACGGCAAGAGCCGGATCTCGCCCCGGCTGCTGTTCCTCAAGCCGCTCTCGTCGGCCGTCGCCATCGGCACGGGTGGGCCGTTCGGGGCCGAGGGGCCGATCATCGCCACGGGCGGCGCCTTCGGATCGCTCGTCGGACAGGTGATCCCGACGACGGCAGACGAGCGCAAGACGCTGCTGGCAGCGGGGGCGGCGGCGGGCATGGCGGCCACCTTCGGCACGCCGGTGTCGGCGGTGCTGCTGGCCATCGAGCTGCTGCTGTTCGAGTACCGCGCGCGTTCGATCATCCCGGTGGCGCTGGCGGCAGCGACGGCGACGGCCGCGCGGTGGGCGCTGGTGGGTTCAGCACCCGTGTTCGCCATGCCCGAGGTGGCCCCGCTCACGTGGGAGGCGCTGACCGTCTACACTGTCATCGGCGGGGTACTGGGGCTCGTGTCGGTGGCCGTCACGCGGGCGGTCTACGCCATCGAGGACGGCTTCGAGCGGCTCCCGCTCCACTGGATGTGGTGGCCTGCGCTGGGGGCCATCGTCGTTGGCGTCGTGGGTTATGCCGAGCCTCGAACGCTGGGCGTGGGCTATTACCTCATCGAGGAGATCCTGGCCGGGGACCTGGTAGGATGGGCACTGCTGGTGCTCGTGGGGCTGAAGTTTCTCTCGTGGTCGGTCTACCTCGGCAGCGGCACCTCAGGCGGGACGCTCGCGCCGCTGTTCATCATCGGCGGCGGCATCGGCGCGGCCCTCGGAGGCATGGCGGCCGGATGGTTTCCCGAGGTGGGCGTCGTGGCCGGGGTGGCGGGGCTGGTGGGGATGGCGGCCATCTTCGCTGGGGCCTCCCACGCCTTCCTGGCCTCCATCGTCTTCGCCTTTGAGGCCACGCAGCAGCCGATGGGATTGCTGCCGCTGCTGGCGGGCTCGGGCGCGGCCTACCTCGTCTCGCACCTGCTGATGCAGCACTCGATCATGACGGAGAAGCTGGCCCGCAGGGGAACCGCCGTGCGAATGGAGTACGATGTGGACTACCTCACCCAAGTGACCGTCCGCCAGGCGACCTCGCGAGACGTCGCCGCGCTCGGGGCGGACGACACGCTCGCTAGTGTCCGGGCCTGGATCGCCGACGGCGGCACCACGCACCATGGCTTTCCCGTCGTCGATGCCGGAGGAGCGCTCGTGGGCGTCGTCACGCACCGCGACCTCCTCGACCCCGCCGTGCCATCGGAGCGGCACGTGCGCGACGTGGTCAAGCGCCCACCCGTCGTCGTCTACGAGGACAACACGCTTCGCGAGGCCGCCGATCACATGATCCGCGAGGGCGTGGGCCGCCTCGTCGTGGTGGACCGCGACGAGCCCGAGCGGATGTCCGGCGTGCTCACACGGAGCGACTTGCTGATGGCCCACCGCCCGCGCTTGGACGCGGCGCACCACTCGGAATGGAGCCTCCACACGAGGCGCGGACCGCAGACCGACGGACGCCCCGAGGCTGCCAGGCCGTAGGTACGCGGGACGATGGCTATTCCACGACCTCGAACGACGCATGGAGGCCGCTATGCGAATCGCCGCCGGCCCAGACGTGGAACGCGCCGGGCTCGGTGACGCACACGCGGTTGCGGTTGAAGAACGCCAGCGCGTCGCCGCGCAGCGTGAAGGTCACCGTCCGCGTCTCCCCCGGATCGAGGTGCACCCGCTGAAAGCCTTTCAACTCCTTGACGGGCCGTGTGAGGCTGCCGACGAGGTCGCGCGTGTACAGCTGCACCACCTCGACAGCGGCGACGCGGCCCGTGTTCGTGACGTCGACGGATACCTCGATCTGACCGTCGGGTGGCATCGTGGGGTGCGACAGGCGCAGCGCGTCGTAGGCGAACGTGGTGTAGGAGAGGCCGTAGCCGAAGGGAAAAAGCGGCCCCGATCCTGCGTCGAGGTGGTACGAGGTGTTGCCGAGCGAGTCCTGCCGGGCTTCCGCCGGGATCTCGTCGAGCGTGAGCGGATCGTCGGGGGCGGGACGCCCGGTGTTTTTCTGGGCGAGGTAGAGGGGCACCTGGCCCACCATCTTCGGGAACGTCACCGGTAGCTTGCCCGATGGCGCTTCGCGGCCCACGAGCAGGTCCACGAGCGCGGGCCCGCCCATCGTGCCAGGGTGCCAGGCGTAGAGCGCAGCGCGGGCGTGCCCCAGCGCGGCCCCGATGGTGAGCGGACGCCCGGCCATCACCACGAGCACCACCGGCGTGCCGGTTGCCGCCACGGCGGCAATCAGCGCATCCTGCGCGCCCGGCAACCCGATGTCGGCGCGCGCGTGCGCCTCGCCGGACAGAATGGACTCTTCGCCGACGACGACGAGCGCCACGTCGGCCCCGCGCGCGGCCTCGATGGCCTCCGCAAAGCCATCGGTCGTGCGGGTGCGGCTGAGCGCGAGGCCGGGGGCGTGGCGCACCCGCTCCGCGCCCCGTTCTGCGCGCAGCGCGGCCAGCAGCGTCACGGTGTTTTCCTTGCGGCCATCGAACACCCACGTGCCCATCTGGTCGTGCGAGGCGTCGGCGAGCGGCCCGATCACCGCGACGGTGCCGGTTTCCTGGAGCGGCAGCACCCCGTCGTTTTTGAGCAGCACCACGCTCTGCCGCGCAGCCTCGCGGGCAGCCTCGAGGTGCGCGTCTGCCAGCAGCGCCGGGAACGCGCCCGGATCGACGTACGGATCGTCGAAGAGGCCGAGCCGGAATTTGAGGCGCAGGATGCGGCGCGCGGCCTCCTCCACCACCTGCACCGGCACCTCCCCGGCTTCGACCAGTGCGGCGAGGTGTTCGGCGTACGAGGTGCTTTCCATCTCCATGTCCACCCCCGCCGTCGCGGCGACGCGGGCCGCGGCGCGGGCGTCCTCAACGAAGCCGTGCGCGATCATCTCGGTGACAGACATCCAGTCGCTCACCACGACGCCGCCGAAGCCCCACTCGCGGCGCAGGATCTCGCGCAGGAGCGCGTCGTGGCCGGAGGCCGGGATGCCGTTGATCTCGTTGAAGGCCGTCATGAACGTCGCCACTCCCGCCGCTGCGGTGGCCTCGAACGGGGGGAGGTAGACGTTGCGGAGGTGCTCCTCGGGCAGGAACGTGGTGTTGTAATCACGCCCGGCTTCGGCGGCTCCGTAGCCCGCGAAGTGCTTGGCGCAGGCGGCGATGCGGCCCTTCTCGGCGAGGTCGTCGCCCTGAAACCCGCGCACCATCGCCACGCCCAGCACGGTGGCCAGGTGCGGCTCCTCGCCCAGGCTCTCGGCGATACGTCCCCAGCGGGCATCGCGGCTGACGTCGATCATCGGCGCGAACGTCCACCGCACGCCCTGCGAGGCGGCCTCGACGGCGCTGACGCGCGCGGCTTCTTCCACCAGCGCGGGGTTCCACGTGGCCGCCTGGCCCAGCGGAATCGGGAAGATGGTGCGGAAGCCGTGGATGACGTCGCGCCCGAAGAGGAGCGGGATGCCCAGGCGACTCTCCTCTACTGCCGCCCGTTGCAGCGCGTTGATGGCGTCGGGGTCGACTTCGTTGAACAGCGAACCGAGCGCTCCGGCGCGCACGGACGCGAGCACGCTTTCGGGATCGTCGGCGTACGTGCTGCTGCGCTGGCACATCTGGCCGACTTTCTCGGCCAGCGTCATCCGCGCCAGCAGGTCGTCGATGCGCGCCTCGACGGCGTCGGTGAGGGCGGAGGGTTCTGGCGGTTCTGGCTCCCGGAAGCTCGGAGAGATCATGGCAGGGAGAAAAGGACGCGAGGGGGACGAGCGGGAAAACGGGCCGCTCAGTACCGGCGAGTCGAGGAAAAGAGTCCTACAGGCTGCACGGCGTGCCTGCCGGTGGACTACCGGATCACGTTCACCACGTGCCGGAAGGAATGGACGTCCTTCCCTGCGTCTACGGAAAGCTGAAGTACATACGTTCCCGAAGCGAGCGCAAGGTCGAGCGGGATGCGGTGGTCGCCGGGGCCTACCAGGCCGAGGGCCAGAGTCCGCACGGGCCGCCCGAGCACGTCGAAAACCGTCACCGACGCCTCGCCCGGCTGCGTCGTGCGAAACCGCAGGGTGGCCCGGCCCGGAGCCGGGTTCGGAAATACCTCGAGCAGCGCGCTCTCGAACGAGGCGTTTCCATCAACGTCCGTCTCCTCAGCTTTGACGAACCGCATCGTGTTCAGGTTGAAACCGCCCGTGCGGACGGACAGCCGGAGCGTGTGCTCCCCGGCGGGCAGTTCGACGCCGCGGAGCCACACCGACCGCCACGCCTGCCAGCCGCCCGTGCCACTGACGGTCACGCTCCCGATCACGTCGCCGCCGAGCAAAACGCTGAATCGTCCGCCCGAGCCGCCGCTGGCCACGCGAAACTCCACGTCGTACGTAGCGGCCTCTTCCACGGTGACGGTGTACTGGAGCCATTCCAGGGCCTCGATCCACCCCACGTTGTAGGCATACCCCTGCGGATCCACCGACGGCTCGATGTCGACGCCGTCGTTGCGGTACACGCCGCCCGTGTTGCCGCTGCCCGGAGTGCCCGCGACGGCCCACGGGTCCTGGTCGCTGTAGGCCACGCCCTGGTTACCGACATCGTAATGCACCGCGTGGATGGCTCCGGGGATGCGGTGCTCGCGGAAGGGCCGGGCCGTCGTGCCGAAGCTGTCGTCGAAAAGGGAAGCCAGCACGCCAATATTGGTCACCGTTGCGTCGAGGTCGAGGCCGCGGGCCATGGCGAAGAGCGCCTGCCGCGCCGCGGCAGCCGAAGGGCGCGGCCCGGCTCCACGCCAGTAGTTGACGAGGGCCTGGTAGCCGGGTGCAAACGGCGCCGAGACGGGCGCGCTGATCGTCTCGATTTTCTTGTGCGTCCACCAGTTCCACCCGATGCCGTTGGCCTCGGCGAGCGTCCGCGTCGCGTAAAACCAGGGGTTCGAATTTTCTCCCGTCTCACCCAGCCAGAGGGGCACGCCGGTCCGCTCGCGGAGGTCGAGCAGGTACTGGATGGAGCCCTGGTTCGGCGCGTTCCAGTATTTGTGGAAGGCGTAAACCATGTTGTCGTCGAAAGGCGTCTCGATCGCACTGAAGTCCGTCGCGTAGTAGTTGCCTTCGATAAACAGGATGTGATTCGGATCGACCGCGCGGATGGCGTCGCGGAGGCGGACGTACAGGTTCCGGAGATCGCTTGCCGGGACGCTCGCGGGCAGTACGGGTTCGTTGATCAGGTCGTACCCGATGATGAGCGTGTCGCTCGCATAGCGGCGCGCGATCTCGGCCCAGATGGCGACCGTCCAATCCTGGTAGGGATCGGGCTCGGTCCAGAGGCGGGCCTCGCCGTCGCTGTCGCTGATGTTGCCGCTGTTCTGGGCGCCCGGCGCGGCGTGCATGTCGAGGATGACGTCCACCCCGTACGTCCGGCACCAGTTCAGGAAGGTATCGAGCAGCGAGAACCCCTCTTCTCGGAACTGCTCCGTTTCGGGGTTCCAGAAGTCCTTGTAGTGGAAAGGCAGCCGCACGTGGTCGTACCCCCACGCGGCGATGGCGGCGATGTCTTTTTCCTGGACGTAGTGCTCGCGGTAGAGCTGGAAGAAGGTGTCGGCGTCTTCGCTTCCGATGAGGTCTTCGACCTGCGCCCGGATGGTGCGCGGCGAGCCTCCGTCCGGGGCGTTGATGTGGAGCATGTAGCCTTCGGGCACGAGCCATCCGCCCAGCCCCACGCCGCGGAGCACAACCGGCGTCCCGTCCGGACTGACGATCTGCCCGCCTGCGGTCGTGTAGAAACCGCCGCTCTGCGCCGCGGTCGGCAGGGCCAGCGCGAGGGCCGCGCAGGCGCACGTGAAAAGGAGCAATCCGCGGTGGAGAGGAGACATGGGTAGAGGGGAACGGGGCCGCGCGCTCAGCGGCGGCCTTGCGGAACGGCGGGCGGAGTAATGAGCTGCTGCACCTGCTCCTCGTCGACATCGACGGGGCGCTCCTGCCGGAGTCGGCGGAGAAGGTCGGCCTCGGCAACAAACGACGCGAGGCTCTCGCCGCCCGGCGCGCCCCTCTCCGTCCGGCGGTCGGTGACGTAGAGGACGGCCCAGCCTCCGTCTTCCGCTGAGGCCAGCACGGCGCTGCCCAGCGGTGCGGCGCGCACAGCGGCGGCCCACGGCCGCACCTCACGGAGCGCCACGCCCTCGTACTGCTGGAAGCCGGGCCGCGACGGCGCGCGGCCCGGTGCCGCGGCCAGAACGGGCCGTGCCCGCTCAGCCTCCTCCCGTGTCGGGAACGTCACCACCCAGAAATCGGCCACCTGCTGCCGGGGCGACACCCCCAGGCTGTCGGCGATGCGGGCGAGGCGGGCGGTGTCGGCAGGAGCAGGCGCTGCCTGGCGGAGCTGCGCCCGGAGCGCATCGGCGAGCCGGAGCCGTTGTAGGCGTTCGAGTTCGCGGCGGACCTCAGGCTCGTCGCCGATGCCGGACGCTTCACCCGCGCGTGCCAGCACTTCGTTGCGAAGCGCCCGACCCAGCGAAGCCCCCGTGCGGTTGCGCGCCTCAGCAGGCGGCAGCACGTCGAGCCAGAACACGTAATCGGCGAGCGTGAACGTCTGCCGCAGGCCGCCCAGTTCGTACGTGGCCAGAGGCGTATCCGGCGGCAACGAGCCCAGAATCTCGGCTTCCTCGGAGGCCAGAAACACCGCGTTCGGTCCCTGCTGCGCGTCGGGCAGGGCGTCGCCTTGCAGGGCGGCGATGGTGCGCGTCAGCGCGCGGAGGGTCGCGCGGTTGACGGCCACGTTGCGCGCCTCCATGAAGCTGCGGACGAAGGCATCGCCTTCGAGGCGTCGCCTGCGAAGCCGAAGCTGGTTTTCGATCCCCGCGCGCCGCCGCGTGAAGGCGTCTTCGGTCAGGATGGGGTTGCGGAGGCGGTCTTCGACGTAGACGATGTGGTAGCCCACGCGGCTGCGGAACGGCGGGGAATAGGTCCCCTACGGGCGTCGAGAAGGCCGCCTCGGCGAAGGCGTCGTCGAGTTGCCAGTAGCGCACCGCGCCGAGGTAGCCCGCGAGGCTATCCTGCGTGTCGTAGAGCGCCCTCGCCTCCTCCAGGAACGGGCGGCCCGCTTCGAGGCGGGCGTGCGCCGCCGCCGCCGCGTCCGGGCTGCGGAAGTAGAGGTGCCGCACGATCCGCTGCTCCTCGCTGAGTGCGTAGGCACGCTGCGCGTCGGCCTCGGAAAGCGCGGCGAGCGTGTCGAGTACGGTCTTCTCGTAGAAGCGCGCCCCGATCAGCCGCCGACGTGCCAGGCGGGCCTCGGCCTGGAGTGTGCTGTCCTCGCCCAAGCCGCGCCGCTCGGCTTCCGCCCCCAGCAGGTACGCATCGACGAGCGCGTCGAAGTGGCGGCGGCGCAGCGCTTCTGTGTCGTTCTGGCCGGTCGTGATGAGGTAATCGAGGTACGAGCGGAGAAACTCGTCGCCGCTCAACGCCAGCCCGTCGATGGTGGCCGCGGCCGGCACCTCGTCCGTCGCCCCGGAGCAGCCTCCGGCCACCGTCAGTACGCCCAGCAGGAGGAGGCCGACGCAGACGCCCCACCGCCTCCCCGGGCCCATAGTGCTCCTAAAAATCAAGGCGGAGGTCGATCAGCGTGGTGCTTCCGAGAAAGTCGAACGGCACGTAGGCCACGTCCAGCCCGAGGGCGACACCGGAGACGCGGGCGCGGACGCCCCCGCCAAAGGAGAGGTGGTTGTCCACGTTGTCGACGAAAGCGTCCCGGTAGCCCGCGCGCAGTTCCAGGCCGACCGGCCCGGCGTCGTAGCTGGCGAGTCCGCCGAAATCGGCGTTGAGCACGTTGTCGTTGGTCTGCTGGGCGTCGGCGAGGAGGCGGAGTTCGAGTCCCGCCGCGCGCACGAGGGGCGCGCTCGTCCCGAAGCGAAACGAGAGCGGCATGTCCCAGCTCTCCATGTCCATCTCGAACGTCACGTTCTCGCTGTTGCCCGCGCTGTTCTCGTCGATGTCCACGTAGCGCTGGGCGTTGATGCCCCGCATCTTCATCTTGCTGCCGAAGTTCTGGATCGACGCCGCGATGATGACGCCGTTGAACCCCGTTTCGAGGATGATGCCGAGGTCGACGGCCACGCCGGTGGCGCTCATGTCCCAGATGGACTGGCGGACGACTTTGGCCGTGCCGCCGAAGTAGAACGACTCGGTGAGCGGGCGCGCATACGTCAGGCCGAAGCTGAAGTCGGAGGCCCCGAACGTTTCGCCGGTGCCTTCTGGCTGCTGCTCGGTGCGGACCTCGTCGCGTCCGTAGTTGACCGAGGCGATGCTCAGGCCGAGGGTGCCGGTGGGGCCAATCGAAATCGTCGCGCCGGCGGCGTTGTAGCGGATGTCGGCAATCCACTCGTGCTGGGTCAGAAACACGTTGCCGTGGAAGCCGCCCGCGTTCCCCGGACTCCAGGCGTCCTGGCGCGCGGCTCCTGCCGGGTTCCAGAACAGCGCGTCGCCGCCCGTGGTGGTGGCGGCGTAGGCGTGTCCGAGCGACTGGGCGCGCGCACCCGCGCCGAGGGTCAGGAACGTCCCGGCCGTCGTGCCCACCCGGTCCTGGGCGCGGGCAGGAAGCGACGCCCCCGCGACGGCAAGCACCAGCACGAGGCAGCGCAGCACATGGCGGCGGCCAGGCGTGCGGGAGAGCGAGAGGCCACAGGCCCCGAGGCGAGAAGAGGTCATTGCGCGAGATGGGTTCATTTCACGAGGGCCAGGCGCCCGACGTATTCGCCGATGCCTGGAGCTTCTACGTGGTAGATGTAGATCCCGAAGGCGACGTTCTCATTGCCCTCCGTGCGGAGGTTCCAGGATTCAGAACCGTCGCTCGCTGCTGCATCGTGCCGGAGCGTGCGGATCAACTCGCCGCGGAGCGTGAAAATGCGAATCGTACACTGCTGCGGAAGGTGGATAAACTGCACCACCCGGTCGCCCCGGCCTTCGATCTGGGAACGCGCCTCGTAGACCGAAGCCCCGATGTACGGGTTCGGGACGACGGCAATTCGGTTCAACTGCTCGCGCGCGGCGTCGGCGTCGGTGGAGGAGCCACGCAGGGTGAACTGGAAAAAATCCCCCTCGAAAAAGGGCCGCGTCACACCGATGTGGAGCGCGGTGCCGGGGGCAGGTGCCGCCCCGCCGCTCGCCTCGCGGAACGAGACCCGGTAGCGGTAGCGCCGCCCGATGCCCGAGCGGGGCGCTTCGGCGATCACGAGTTCGTCTTCCACGTCGAACGTGCCGTTGCCATTCACGTCACGCGGCAGCAGATCGACGAGCGTGTTCTTGCTCGTGTTGACGGCAAAGACGGGGATAGGCTGCCGCAAAAAGCCGACGACGCGCGGCGGCGAGTACAGCGAATCCGCCTCGTTCACCCAGCGCAACTCGTAGTCCCACGGCGTCACCGTGCCCAGCCCGGTGGTGTCGCGCCGTACGGTGGCGATCCACCCGGCGTTCACGTCTGGCAGTTGGGTCGGGTCGAGGTTGTAGGTGGTCGCGCCGTCCTGCTGCCCCACGTAGCCCGTGCGCGCGGGTGCCAGCGCCACCCCCGCCGCGTTGTTGATCTGGAACACGAAGCCGTCGAGGTAAGGCGTCACCATCGACATCCGGGTGTGGTCGAGCAGGTTCGTGCCCGAGGTGATGTCGGTGACCGAGTAGGCCGTCGTTTCGTAGAGCTCGCTGTTCTCGAGAAACTCGGAATGGAAGGTGACGCGGTACACAGCGTCCGCCGTGAGGTCGCCGTCGTTGAGGATCTCGACCCCACCCGACCCCGTCCCGAGGCCGCCGGTCACGTGGGAGAGGTCCTCGTTGGCTCCACCGGCGACGTAGCCTGCTGCGGGCGCGCGGGGCGTCACGACGGCTGCGTTCTGGGAAAGCCCGGTGAGCCGGCCCGCCTGGTTGACGCTGAAGTTGAACGTGTTTTCCTGCGGGTCGATGGGCGGCGAGTTGGGGTTGTTGGGATCGGTGAAGCCACGGTCGTAGGCGACGAGGGCGTAGTAGTAGGTCACGCCGTTGGTCACGTTTTCGTCGACGTAGAAGAACTGGAGACCGGAATCGTTGCCGAGGCTGTACACCGCGTCCCCCCCGAGCACGGGCACGCTGCCGCGGATGCCGTCGGCCAAATCCCACTGCGCGATGGGCCGGTAGAAGGTGGGCGTCCCGTTGACGTCCGTAACCAGGCGCGCATCGGTGAGCAGCGGATCGGTGCCTTTGTACAGGCGGAAGCCCTCGAAGTCGCGCTGCTGGCTGAAGCGGTCGAAGCTGCCGACGGCGACCGTGTCCCAACTGAGCACGACGCGCCCGTCGCCTGGCACCGCTGTGAGCGTGGGCGTGAACGGCGGCTGGGCAAAGTTGTAATCGGCGTTGTAGATGTTCTGCGCCACACGCCGGTTTTTGAAGAAGTCGGCCTCGTTGGCACCGAAGATCCAGGCGGTCGAGAAGAACGAGGTCGTCTGCGGAGCCAGCGTCACCGGGCCGGAGACGAACAGTAGGAACGGCTCGATGTCGGCCTGGAAGTCCGCAGCGGGTGTGCCGAGTTCAAACTGGGCGTAGTTGATGATCCGGTCGAAGAGCCAGGTGTCGCTGCGGAGGTTGTCGCCGTTCTCGTAGAACGGGCGCGTGTTGAGGTCGAAGCCGGTGAGGCCCACCTGATCCGACTCGTCGACGTCGAGTTCGTCGAAGTTGGGTTCGCCGGGCGTGGGCATCCCATCGGCCTCGCCGGTGTCGGGGCCTGGGTAGCCCAGGTCGAACGGCCCCAGCCCGTCGCGCCCCACGTCGTTGTTGACGGGTTCGCCGAGGTCGTGCGTCCCGTTTCCGTTGACGTCCTCGTAGCCCACCCAGTCCATGTTCTCGTCGCCCGTCCACCAGCGTCCGGCGCGGTAGGCGGGCCGCTCGGTGACGGGTCCGTAGTAGGCTTCGAAAAGCGCGAGGTCGTAGGCCCCTGCGGCGGCCTGAATCTGTGCCTGCCCCTCCACGAGCGCACCCGCTCCGCCAAAGCGCAGTTCGTCGGTGAGGCCGTCCTGGTCGTTGTCGAGGCCGTCGCTTTCGAGGGCTGGGCTTTCGAGAAAGGCGAAGCCGGTGTATCCGCAGTTGTACTGCCCGCCGGTCGTGCGCGTGCACAGGCCATCCTGATCCCAGCCATACGCGACGTCCTCGATGGGGTCGAAGGCGGCGTTCTCGTCGCCTTCCTCGGTACCGAGGCCGTAGTCCATCGCCTGGGCGAAATAGAGCTGGTCGTGGTCGTAATCGCCCACGTTCGTGATCCGGTAGAGGATGAACATGAGGTCTTCGGCGAGCACGTTGGCCCACTGAAAGAGGCGCACTTTCGTCTGCATCCCCAGCCCGCCTGCGGTGGGATCGCCGGGGCGCGAGTAGAAGACTCCGTAGGGGCTGAACGGCGTGCCCGTCTGCGGGTCGAGGATGTATTCCCAGTCGCGCATGTCATCGACGACGTAGAAGCCTTCGAGGTCTGCGTTGAAGACGCCTTTGCCGAAGAACCCGTCCCAGCTACCGGCCCATCCCGGATCGTCCGGGTTGTCGAGGCGGTCGGGCCAGAAGGGCGGCCACGACGTGGGATCGTCGCTGAGTGCGGGCGTCGGCGTGCGCTGCCCTGTGATGGGGTCGAGGCGGTTGGGGTTGTGGAAGCCTGGCAAGGGCAGCCAGCCCCAGATCTCGCCTCGCGGGCCCACGCGCTTGCCCGCATCGCGGTAGTTGAGGATGACGGGGTTGAGCGTCGTGTCACTCGTCGCGTTCGGGTAGAACTGCGGATAGTCGGTGCGTTCACCGGCCACCCTGCCCGCCACCATCACGCCGATGCCGTCGATATGGCGCCCCCCGATGCCACGCGGCCACACGCCCCAGGGCGCGTCGTCGTAGCGCGCGAGCTCGCCCTGGTTGCGAAAGTTGGTTTCGATGAGGTTGCCGTCGAGCACGCCGCGCGCGATGGAGGACTCCTGCCCCCGGTACTCGGGCGGAATATCGGAGCCCTGGCCGCTGGCGGTCGGCACGCTTGCCACGAGGACGAACAGACACGCGACAGCGGTCGCGGAAAGGGCGAGGCGAAGATTCGGAAGCTGCACGGTAAACACCGGTTACGAGACGGCGCGAAGGAAAAACGCGGGAAGGAGAGGCTACAGGTCGATGCGGAGCCCGAGGCTCACGCGGCGCGGAGCCCCGTAGAACTCCTGCCGGTAGAAAAACTCGCGGAGGCTGTTGACGCCGCCCACCTGAACGCCCTGCTGCTCATACTGCGACAGCGTGATGGTCTCGTCGGCGCGGCCCGAGTCGTTGTAGACGTTGGTCTGGATCTCGGCGTCGAAGACGTTCTCGACCTGGAGGAACAGGCTGGCATCGACAGGCAGGAACGGAGGCTTGTAGTAAGCCCGGAGGTCGGTCACGAAGCTGAGGGGCCGGTCGGCGTTGTTGTCGACGGGAGAGCGCACGAAGTTGCGGACGGTGGTGTAGGGCGTGCCGCTCTGGAACCGCCCCACGGCAGAAACCGACGTGGCCGTGCTGGGGGCGTAGGTGAGCGTGCCGTTGAGGATGTGGCGGCGGTCCCAGCCGAGCCGGATGAGCGAGAGCGTCTCGGTCAGGCCCGACTGCTGGCGGCCAAAGGCCTCGCCGGGCGACGACGCCGTGCCCTGTGCAAACTGAAGCGTGTAATCGAGCGACCCGGAGAGCGGGCTGAGGCCCCGCTTGAAAAGCGAGAACGTGAAGCCGCGCACGTTGCCGTAATCCGTGTTGATCCAGCGCACGGCATAATCGCCCCGAGGCGTCCGCACGATCTCCTGGCCCACCAGGTTGCGGATGTCTTTGGCGAACACGGTGAGGTCCACGCCGATCTCGTCGGTCAGCCCCTGCTGGAGACCGAGCTCGAAGGCCAGCGTCCGCTCCGGCTTCAGCGACGGGTTGCCAAACTGGCTCGAACTCGACAGCGGGTTGACTTCGTACTCCGGGTTGGTGTAGAGCAGGCTGAAGCTCGGAATCTGGAAGAACAGCCCGGCAGAGAAGCGCATCACGCCCGTAGACGAGATGGGAAAGGCGATGCCGAAGCGCGGGCTGATCTGGTATTCTATGCCCGCCTGCGTGCGGTTCGAGATGGAGTCGGTGGGCGCTTCGGGGTTGGGAATCCGCTCCAGGTTGGCCTGCGCCCAGTCGATGGGGATGAGGTAATCCGGGTCGAAGTAGTCGAACCGAAGGCCCGCGTTGATGATCATCGTCCCGAGTTCCATCTTGTCCTGGACGTAGATGGCCAGTTCAGCGGGGTTCGTCTCGAGCCGGTTGTCGGAAAATTGGTCGGGCGACACCTGCGGCTGGAAGCCGGTTCGGAACGAGCGCTCGATGCCGAAATCGCGGTTGCGGATGCGGTGGCGGCGGACCTGGAAGCCCGCCTTCGCCAGGTGCACCCGGTTGAGCTGGTGGGTGTAGTTGCCCACCACCGTGTGCGTCTCCGTGCGCTGAAGCGACGTGGACAGGTCGTTGCCGCCGACCTGGAAGGCGTTCACGCCCTGAAGCGACGATACCTGGGAGCTGACGTAGCGCGGATCGGTGGGACTTTCGTACAACTCCACGTCGGTATCGTCGAAGAGGTAGCTGTACGAGAGGTTGGCGAAGGCGCTCTGGCCCAGCGTGTACCGCGCTGCCAGGATGTGGGTGTGGTTGACGAAGTCGGTGTGGTTGAGCCCGCGCGGGACGTATTTGAGCGCGTGCGAATACGGGTAGTAGGTGCCCCCCTGATAAAACCCGTCGTAGCTCAGCCGGAAATCGCTCGTCACGTCGAACGAGACGTTGCCGTTGAGCGAGAGCCGGTCGGTCTTGTTCATGGACACGAAATCCCCATCGCCCGTGGAAACCAGCCGCCAGTTTTGCGGATCGAGCCCGGTGTTGAGCCCGACGGACGAATCGCTCGGTGCGAAGAGGTCGCGTCCGATGAAATGCGAGTTGTTGCTCAAGTACCGCACCGATACCTGAAAGCCCACGCGCCGTGCCAGCAGCGGCCCACCCAGCGAAATCTGGTAGTCTTGGAGGTTCGGGAAGGCGGCGGCGTCGAGATAGCTCACGCGCTCGCTCTCGAAGTCCTCGACCGACAGGTCGGTGCCCGGCTCCGCGGTGCGCCTGACGAATTCGATCTCACGCGTCGACGCCAGCGAGCCGACGTACCCGAGAGCCTGCGCGTTCCACTCGGCCGGCACCCCTTTCGTCGTGATGTTGACGACCCCGGAGAGGGCCTGGCCGTATTCCGCGTTGAACACCCCGGAGATCACCTCCAGGCTCTGCACCATGTTCTGCTCGATCTCAAATGCCTGCTGCCCGTTGAAGGCGTTGTTGATCGGAACCCCGTTGACGAGGTAGGCGACTTCCCCGATGCGTCCGCCGCGGAAGTGCCCATCGCTGACGCCCGCCTGGAGGTTGATGGCATCCTGCACGTTCACGATAGGCAGCGCCTGCAACTCCTCGGCCTCCAGCACGGCGGTCGTCGTCGTCCGGGAAGGCTCGACGAGCGGGCGGTCGGCCTGGACGACCACCTCCTCCCCTTCAAAGATTTCCTCGGCCAGCGTGGCGTCGATCGTCGTCGTCCGGTCTACCTCTACCTCGACGTTCTCGATGATCTTCGAGCTGTAGCCGATGTACGAAATCCGAAGCGTGTACGTACCCGGACGCACCTGGAGGATGTAGTAATACCCGTCCACGTCCGTCGACGCGCCGAGCGTCGTGCCCTGGACCATCACCGTGGCCCCCACGAGCCCCTGCCCGGAGGTGTCGGTCACGCGCCCGGCGATTTTACCGAGGGTCTGCGCCGCCGCGGGAGCACTCCCCAACAGGGAAACCAGGCCCAGGGCGCAGAGCAGCAGGAAAGGCGAGAAGCTTGACGACCGAGTAAGCATGTGAGAATCGAGAACGTGAACGCTCGGCGGCAGAGGGGCACCGGCATACCCGGTGCCCCTCTCGATCTACGAAATGCGGCCGGCGTCGGGTGCCGACCCTGAGGGATGCGTCCTCAGTGGAGAATCAGCATCCGCTGCGTGTCGGTGTAAACGCCCGCCACGAGGCGGTACACGTAGACGCCCGCCGGGAGCGCGGACGTGTCGATCGACACGTCGTGCTTGCCCGGCGCGAACGTGCCGTCTGCAACCGTCAGCACGCGCTGGCCGAGCAGGTTGAACACCTCGACGGTGGCGTGCTCGGCCGTGGCCAGCGTGAAGGAGAAGCGGGCCTCGCGGTCTGCCGGGTTCGGCGCGCTCGGTGCGAGCGAGAACTCGCCATGTGCGTCCACGTCTTCGGTGGCCGTCGCAACGTCCAGGCCGGCCATGGCCACCGTCTCCCACATCGCGGGCGTATTCCACCACTGATTCGTGAGGTTGGGCTTGATCGACCAGACCTGCTGGGTCTCGCGCGTGGCACCGTCAGCGTCGTTGATCGAGATGATGAACGGAATCATCTGCAGTTCGGTCGCGCCGGGGACGGGCATGAAGACGTCGCCTTCCGTCGTGTTCTGGATCTGGTCGAGCGGCAGCAGCGTGAGGAAACGCCAGCCTGTGGCCGTCTTCTCGACCGCCGTGGCGCTCACGAAATCGGTGTCGATGCTCCAGCCAACCCAGGTGCTCGTGCGGGCGATTTCGCCGCTGGCATTCTGGAAGGCCGTGATGCGAATACCGTAGTCCGGCTCGGCTCCGCGCAGCATATCCTGGTGCGGCGAGCCGAGCAGAATGCTGCCGCCCTCGGTGGTACGCACGTCGTAGTGCCCGAAGACGATCTCGGCGGAGTCGTAATTCCACGTGCCCGCGCCGGTCTCCGACTCAGGCGCAAACGTCACCTGGTCGTCTGTGATCTCGCCGTAGATGAACAGCTCGTTGAGGCTCGTGTAGCCCAGCTTGAACAAGCCCGAGTTGTCGGCTTCCGTCGGGAGCGTCGCCTCCGTCGTGCCATCGCCCGGGGAGCGGTGACCCGCGTCGAGGTGGAAGACGGGCTGAGCGGCGGGGAAGTTGGCGTCGGTGGCATTTCCTGCCGAGACGTCGTCGAACAGCGCGTCCGCGTTGGCGGAGGGAAGCTGCCGGATGAACGCTTTCTGCTGCAGGGTCGCGTTGGCAATCTCGCCCGAACTGGCCGAAACGTCCGGGTTCTCGACGCCGAATGCGCTCAGGCTCGTGACCGCGTAGTAGAGCGGGGTCGAACCGAGCGACGGGTGCGGCAGCTCATAGCGGTGCCGGAGTTCGGTATTCTCACCAAAGGCGACCGTCTTGAGGAGGATGACACCCTCGGCGGACACGTCCGTGATGGGGCTTTCGCTCGCGTAGACGTGGTAGCCACCGAACTCCGCGTTCTCGCTCCACGAAACCACGTTGACCTGATCCTCTGCCGTGAAGGTGACGCCGCTCATCGCCGACGGCGCTCCGGCGGCCGCCGAGACGTCGGTGCTCGTCCCGCCGATGTAGACGTCGTCCAGGTAGATGGGGCCGCCCGCGTTGACGTTGTTGTCCCAGAAGGGGCCGAATTTGTACACGGCATCCCACTCGAACTCGCGCCACAGCGGATCGTCGGTGGTCCCACCGAAGCCAGGCCCGATGCCGAATCCGCCGGTGCTCCAGGCGCCGCTGTAATCCCATTTGGCCGCCAGCGTGTCCATCGTGCCTCCTGCCTTCGCTTCTTCCAGCGCCGCACGCGTGGTCGGGGGCAGCGGAATCACGAGGTCGTGCCACTGGCCGTCGTGGACCCACGCGGGGATCGGCCAGATCAGCCGGAACTCGTTGTCGGCGGTTCCATCGTTGGCACCGCTGCCGTCCGACTTGTCGCTGAACATGAGCGAGAGGTTCGGCTCATCCGCGTTGGCCGGGTCGGAGAGAATCCGGAGAAAGAGCGTGTCGCTCTCGCCGTAGGCAGCGCCCACGCTCGCCCTCGCGTCCACGCCGGTGGCCTGCCCCCAGGCAAATCCCGCGTGGGTGTAGTCGGCGGTGTTGAACTTGGCCACCTTGTCTCCCGACGTGGGGTCGAGCGGGTCGTTGACGGCCACCGCCTGGGAGGTCGGGATCATCACGTTGGTCCCGTTGACGAAGAAGATGAACTCGTCGCCGAGCGTCTGACCGATGGCTGCCGGGCTGGCGAGCATCATCAGGAGCAGAAGCGCCCAGAGGTGTGTAGCTGTTTTCATGGCATCAGAGGGGTTGGGATGAAGCGGAAAGCGCGTACCAGGCACCGTCCTTGAAAACCTTTTCAAATCTCAATATATGGAAGCGTATGGTGATTGCAAGAAGCCCGTGCGCTTTTTGAAGCGCTTCCAGGGGCACTTCTGCCGCCCCCTTCCATAGGGTACATGAGTCAGCGGAAAACCGTCAGGTGTCGAGATCGGGCCTCGCCTTCTGTTTCGAGCACGCACAGGTACGTTCCTGCCGCGAGTGTGCCAAGGTCGAGTTCGATGCGGTGCGTGCCCGGCGTCGCGCTTCCCGATGCAAGCAACCGGACGCGCCGCCCGAGGAGGTCGAACAGTGCGAGTTCCACCCGCGCCGCCGCGCCCGTCCGGTAGATGACCTCGGCTCGTCCTCTCGCCGGATTGGGGGTCACGTGCAGGTCGATCCCCCCGATGCCCTCCTGCTCCGTCGACGTCGCTTCTAGCAGGGTGAAGACGAGGCGGTTCAACGCGAAGCCCGCGCTGCGCGCGTCGAGGCGGAGCACGTGCTGCCCTGCTGGAAGTTCGACGTCGCCGATGAGGGCGTTGCCGTAGGTCAGGTCTCCACCCGTCGGCGCGAGCGCAACGTCGCCCAGGAGGTCGGCGCCGTCGAGGGCGAGGCGGAGCGTGCCACCGGTGCCGGAGGCGACGCGCGCCGTCACGCGGTACCGCCCG
Source organism: Rhodothermales bacterium (assembly GCA_963829705.1). Taxonomy (GTDB): domain Bacteria; phylum Bacteroidota; class Rhodothermia; order Rhodothermales; family BA12; genus CAWHJN01. Next base: position 1,236,647 of record CAWHJN010000005.1, on the reverse strand, counting down.
GCCTGCGTCACCTCGACGGTGTAGGCCAGCCACTCCCGCGCGTTGATGCCCGCAACGTCGTGGCCCGCGCCGCTGTCGCGGGAGGGCCGGATGTCGACGCCTTCGCCTTGCCGTATGCCGCCCCCTTCGTTGGCTTCAGACAGATCGCGGTAGGCTACGCCGGGGCCGCCCAGGTCGTAGTACTCGGCCTCGAGGGTGCCGGGAAGCGCCGTCGGCACCATCAGGTACGGCGCGGTGCTTCCTTCGGGGCATCCCGCGCCGACGGTGATCGGGGTGGCGGCGGTTTCGGTCACGAAACCGACGTCGTCGGTGGCGCGGGCGCGGAGCGCGTAGCACCCATCGGCCACGCCCGCTACATCGAAGGTGTAAGGCGCACGGGTCAGCGCCCCGAGTACCCCGTCGCCCTGCAGAAACTCGACCTTCCCCACGGCTCCGCCATCGGTCGCCGTAGCGGACAGCGAAACCGTCGCGCCCGCCTCCAGGCTCGCCCCTCCCGTCGGCGTGTCGAGCGAGACGTGGGGATAGGCGTCCGCATCCTGATACACGCGCACATAGTCCACCTCCAGGCGCTGCGGAAACGTGGTCGTAGCGTCCGGATAGCCGGGCCACTCCCCCCCGACGGCCAGGTTCAGCAGCACGTGAAAGGGGCTATCGAAGGGCGCCGGGTAGGGGCCGGCCCCCGAGCTCCAGCTCACCTGCGTCTGATAGAGCTGCCCGTCTACGAACCATCGAATTCTGCGCGGCTCCCACTCGATGGCGAACGTGTGGAAGCCGTCGGCGAAGGTACCGGAGGAGAGCGTGAAGTTCGTCCCGGTGAAGCGGTGGCCGATGTCGCCGCCGCCGTAGTGGAGCGTGCCGTAGACCCGGTCGGTGTCGTGGCCCAGGTATTCCATGATGTCGATCTCGCCGCTGGTGGGCCATCCGCCGTAGGGCGAATCGGTGGGGAGCATCCAGAAGGCGGGCCAGATGCCCTGTCCGAAGGGAAGCTTCATGCGCGCTTCGATGCGCCCGTACTGCCACGCTGCGTGGCCGCGCGTGACGAGGCGGGCGGACGTGTAGGGGTTGCCCTGATACTCTTCCTCGCGCGCCTCGATCACGAGCACGCCGCCTTCGACGCGGGCGTTCTCTGCCCGGCTGGTGTAGTGCTGGCGCTCCTGGTTGCCCCACCCGTGCCCCCCGAGGTCGTAGTTCCACCGAGTAGGGTCCGGCAGGCCCGGCGTCTCGAACTCGTCGGACCAGACGAGTTGCCAGTCCTGGGCGGCGGCGGCGCTGGCCGTGCAGCAAAAGAGTACGAGGAGGATCAGGCGGTACATGAGCGTGGCCCGCGCGGGCCGGTTCAGTTGTTCGAGGAAAGCATAAACGTAAGGCGGCCTACATCGAAGCCGCCGCCGTGCAGGAGCACACGCACGACATGCGTGCCTTCGGACACCACGTGCTCGCCGAGCGGCAGGTCGATCCACGCGCCCTCCGAAGCGGGCACCTCGGCTTCACCCCACACCTGGCCGTCGAGGGTGAGCGCGAGCCGACCGCCAGCACCAGGTGCCGCCACGGAGACCGAGGCCGCGTACGTTCCCCCTTCTGGAACGCGGACGGTGTACTGGAGCCACTCTCCAGCTTCCGTCCAGCCGACGTGGTAGGGCGGCCCACCTGCCCGCTCGCCTCGGGCAATGTCGACGCCGTCGTTGCGGTAGACGCCGCCCTCGTTGGCGAGACCGGGCGTGCCCTGCTCGTTTTTCGAGCGTGCGTCGTGGTAGGCCACCCCGTCGGCCCCGAGGTCGTAGTCCACCGCGTCGAGGGTGCCGGGCAGCGTGTGTGTCCGGAACGGCACGGCCTCCGTCTTCCACGCCGGGTCGAAAAGCGCCCAGAGCACATCCGGGCGAAACGTCGTCGAGTCGATGTGGAGCGCGGCGGCCTGGGCCATCAGGGCCGCCTCCGCTGTGGCGCGGTCGGGCTTTGGCCCGTTCCCGTCCCAGTAGTCCACGAGGGCGCGGTAGCCAGGCTGCATCGGCACCGAGAGGGGACTCGTGACGGTTTCGATTTTCTTGTGCGTCCACCAGTTCCACCCGATGCCGTTCTCGACGGCCCACGTGGCCACCTCGTGAAACCAGTCGTTGGAGTTCTCGCCGGTCTCGCCGAGCCACAGCGGCACGCCCGTCGTGTCGCGCAGTTCGACGAAGCGCGCCATGTCGGCGGGTGCGGTCGGGCTCCAGTATTTGTGGAAGGCCCAGACCATGTTGTCGTCGAAGGCAGGGGCGATGCCGTCGAAGAAGTTGGCGAAGAAATCGCCCTCGATGAAGAGCACGTGGTGCGGGTCGATGGCGCGGACGGCGTCGCGGAGGCGGACGTAGAAGGCGCGCAGCTGCGCGCGGGTGACGCCTTCGGGCAGCACAGGCTCGTTGATGAAATCGTAGCCGATGACGAGGCGGTCGTCCACGTAGCGCCGCGCGATCTCCTCCCAGATTTTCACGGTGAGGGCCTGGTTGGCGGCGGCGTCCGGCCCCACCCACAGGGCTGCCGTTCCGTGCGCGTCGGCGATGTTGTGGGCGCTCTGCCCACCCGGCGCGGCGTGCAGGTCGAGGATGACGGGCAGCCCGTACGTCCGGCACCAGCCCAGGAAGGTATCGATCAGCGCGAACCCCTCTTCCCGAAACGCCTCCCGTCTCGTCGTCCCAGAGGACGTTGTAGTGGAAGGGCAGCCGGACGTGGTCGTAGCCCCACGCGGCGATCTTCTCGATGTCGGCCTCGCGGACGTAGTTCTCCCGGTACAGGGCAAAGTACCGGTCGGCCCCCTCCTCGCCCGCCACGTCCACGGCGGCCTCGCGGATGGTCTTCGGCGAGCCGTAGCCGGGCACGCGCAGCATGTAGCCCTCAGGCATGAGCCAGCCCCCGAGCCCGATGCCGCGCAGCACGGCCGGTTGCCCATCTGGCCCCACCAACCGTGCGCCTGCAGTGTGGTAGTAGCCGCCGGCGGAGCCGAAGTCGGGCGCGGAGGTCGGCTGGGCGTGGAGCGTCGGCAGGGCGACGAGCAGCCCGGCGAGGAAGAGGAGAAGGTATCGCACGGAATCAGCGGGTGCCGTTGGAGGAGCCGCTCACCGCGAAGGTGGCGCGGGCGCTGCCGACCTGCACCTCGAAGGTGCCCGGCTCTACGACGTAGCGGTTGTCGAGCCCCACGAAGGCGAGGTCGGCCACGGGGATGGCGAACGAGAGCGTCCGCCGCTCGCCCGGGGCCAGCGTCACCTTCTCGAAGGCCCGCAGGCGGCGCACCGGCGGCTCGAGGGACGCATATTCATCGCGCACGAACACCATCACGACCTCATCGCCCTCGCGGCTACCGGTGTTGGCCACGTCCACCGAAACGCCCACGGTGTCGCTGGCTGTCGCGGCGTCGCGGTCGAGGCGCAGGTTCGTCGTCTCGAAGGTGGTGTACGACAGGCCGTGCCCGAAGGGCCACTGCGGTTTGAAGCCGTTCGGGCCGGCTTCGTCGCTCTGCGTGTGGTCGTAGGTGAGGAGGGCGTTGGGGTAGCGTGGATACGTGAAGGGCAGGCGTCCGCTCGGGTTGAGGTCTCCCGAGAGCACGTCGGCGATGGCGTCGGCGGCGTAGGGGCCGGACTGGTAGCCCATCACCACCGCCGCCGCGCGGTCGGCGATGTCGCGCACGAGCAGCGGGCGATTCTCCAGCAGCACGAGGACGGTGGGCGTGCCGGTGTCGAGGATGGCCTCGGCCAGCGCCACCTGTGCGCGCGGCATCTCCAGCGTCTCGATGTCGCCGGGCTGCTCGGTGCTCGGCCACTCGCCCAGCACCACCACGGCCACGTCCGCCGCCCGCGCCGCAGCCACGGCGGCCGCCACGTCGAGAGGCTCGGTGAGCGTGGCTCCGGGCACGTACGTGACGTTGCCCGCGCCCACCTCGTCGCGCAGCGCGTCCAGCACGGTGCGGCTCGTGTCCGGGTACATGCCCCGAACCGTACCCTGCCACGAGTACGTCCACGAGCCGTGCAGCATCACGGGATCGTCGGCACCGGGGCCGGTTACGAGCAGGCGGGAGCTACGTGCAAAGGGCAGCACGCCGCGGTTCTCGAGCAGCGTGATGGCCTCCTCGGCGGCGCGGCGGCTGGCAGCGCGGTGCTCGGCGCTGCCGATCTCCGCCACCAGGTCGGCCGACGGGTAGGGATCGTCGAACAGCCCCAGATCCAGTTTGAGTTGGAGGATGCGCCGCACGGAGGCGTCGATGCGGCTCTCCGGGATCTCACCGCTACGGACGAGATCGAGCAGCGTGTCGTAAAACGAAAGGCTGTACGGCACCATGCTCATGTCGATGCCCGCCAGTACGGCCATCTTCGTGGCCTCGCGCTCGTTGGCCGCCACGCGGTGGAGGTTGACGAGCTTCTCGATGTCTGCCCAGTCCGTCACCACGACGCCCTCGAAGCCCATCTCGTCGCGCAGCAGGCGGGTCAGGATGGCGGGGTTGCCGTGGACGGGGACGCCGTTGATGGAGCCCGAGTTGACCATGAGCGTGCGGAGATTGGCCTGCTCGATGGCCGCACGGAAGGGCGCGAGGAAATATTCCCGCTGGATGTGCTCGGGAATCCACGCGGGCGTCCGGTCGCGACCGGAGCGCGAGACGCTGTAGCCATAGAAGTGCTTGCCGCACGCCGCCACGCGCCCGTGCGCGCCCACATCGTCGCCCTGCAAGCCCTCGACCGTCGCCACCCCCATCTGCGTCACCAGGTGAACGTCCTCCCCGAACGTCTCGAAAAAGCGGCTCCAGAGTGGCTGCCGCCCCAGGTCGAACACCGGCGAGAAATTCCACGGGATGCCACTGGCGCGCATCTCGCGGGCCGTCACCCGCCCCGCCTCCCGCGCCAGCGCGGGCTCGAAGGTGGCCGCGAGCGCGAGGTTGTGCGGGAAAACCGTCGCGCCCTGCATGTAATGGTGGCCGTGGACGGCGTCGATGCCGTAGAGCACCGGGATGCCGGTGCGGCGGCGGCGCGCAGCATCCTGAATGGCCGTGATGACCTCGCGCCAGTGCTCCGGCGTGAACGCCACGTCCCAGACGTTCAGGATAGAACCGACGTGGTGGCCGACGACGGCATCTTCCAGCTTGGCAAGGTCGAGCGTGTGCGCCGTCGAGTCGGTGGCCATCGAGGCCGACACCGCCTCGAGCGTGAGCTGGGTCATCTCGCCCACTTTCTCCTCCAGCGTCATCTGCTGCAGGAGGGTTTCCACCCGCGCAGCGTCCTGGGCGCGCACCTGTGGAGCGGCCCACAGAACCACGAGGAGAAGGCCGAGGAGTCCGCCCCGAAGAGGCAGGCAATCGATGCGTGAAAAGCTTTTCATGTCGAATGGAACAGGTAAGGAGTGCAGAAGGAAAAGAGGGATCAACCTGCGAGCGGTAAGGTCGACTCGCGGAGGACGACTTCGGTAGGAAGCACGGTCATGGCGCGGGCCTCTCCGTCCTCCTGTTTGATCCGCGCGAGTAGCTTCTCGATAGCCAGGCGGCCCATCTCGCGCACCGGCACGCGCACCGTCGTGAGCGAGGGCAACGCGAACTGCGCGAGTTGGATGTCGTCGAACCCCGCCAGCGCGATGTCGCCGGGTACGTCGAGCCCGGCCTCCCGAAGCCCTCTGAGGACGCCGTAGGCCGAGAGGTCGTTGGCGGCAAAGATGGCGGTCGGGCGCGGATCGAGGGCCAGCAGCGCTGGAACGGCGTCGAGCCCGGATTGCATCGTGTAATCGCCGGGGAGTTCGAGGGCGGGATCGGGCTCGATTCCACGTGCCCGCAACGCGGCGCGAAACGCGGCCAACCGCTCGTTCCCATCGCGCGCACCCGGCGGACCGGTGACACACGCGATGCGGCGGTGGCCGTGATCGAGGAGGTGCTCGGTGAGCCGGTACGCCCCGCCGTAGTTGTCGAAGTTGACGGCTTCGGTCGCTACGTCCTCCACGTCCGTATTGACAAACACGAGGGGCATGTCGGCAGAGAGCCAGCCACACACCGTCCGGGCGGGCACCTCGGTCGACATGATGATCAGGCCATCCACCCGGCGGTTGAGGCCCTGAATGACGGCCCTAAACTCCTTCACGTTGCGATGGGAGGACGAGACGATGAGAAAGTACCCGTTGTCGCTCGTGACCCGGTCGATGCCTTCAAGAAACTCGGAGAAGAAGTCGCCCGCGATGTAGGGAAGCAGCACGCCGATGCCCCCTTTGCTCTGGCCCAGCAGGCTGAGTGCGGCAGGGTTCGGGATGTAGCCCAACTCGCGGACGGCAGTTTCTACGCGTTGCCGCTTCGCCCCGTCGACCGAGGCGGAATTGTTCAACACGCGGGAAACCGTCGAGATCGACACCCCCGCTCGCTGCGCCACATTGCGTATCGTGGGAACCCTGCTCATGAGGCCAACTTCTCCGTCTGAAAACCTTTTCGCAAGGTACTCCGCCACCCTATCCGATGCAAGCGAACTCCTCCCCCGGTGCCGCCCACCCGTCCCGGACGAAAGCGGTCGTCTTCAGGGTGGTAGCCGTCGTGCTGCCCGTGGCGGTTTTGCTGCTGATCGAAGCAAGCCTCAGGTTTCTGGGTGTTGGCGAGGCTCGCCGGGCGCCGTTCCAGCCGCTCGCGGGTCACCCCTCCTACGTCGCGCTCGACCCGGACTACGGGACGTTGTTTTTCCGCGACTTCCGGCCCGGCGTCGCCTTCGATCCCTTCGTCGCCGAGAAGCCTCCGAGCACGCTCCGCATCGTCGCCCTCGGCGGCTCGACGACGGCGGGCTTTCCGTACCACGGCTACTATGGATTCCCGGCTCGCCTGGAAGACCGGCTGGCGGCGGCCCTGCCCGGAACAGCGGTCGAGGTAGTCAATGCGGGCATGACGGCGACGAACAGCTACACGCTTCAGGCGCTTGCAGGGCCTGTCGTGGCACAGCGCCCCGATGCCGTCGTGATCTATGCCGGGCAGAACGAGTATTACGGTGCGTACGGAACGGCCGGGACGCAGGGCTGGACGGGCACGTCGGTCGCGCTGAAACGGTTTTTGATCGGCGCGTCGCAGTGGGCGATTGTCGCGGGCCTCGACGCCCTCCGCCGGGACGATACGCCGCCGCCGGCGAGCGGCGCACGATGATGGCCCGCGTCGTCCGAAACGCCGCCATCGACCGGGACAGCGAGGCGTACCGCGCCGGAATCGCGCAGTACGAGGCCAACCTCGGCGCGGCCCTCACGCGCTTCGAGCAGGCAGGCATCCCCGTTTTCCTCGCCACGCTTACCTCCAACCTGGCTGATCAGCCGCCGCTGGGCGACGAACCCGCTGCCCACGAGGCGTACCGCCGGGGGCAGGCGCTGCTGAACCAGGGCGACACGACGGCCGCCCGCTCGGCCTTCGTCGAGGCGAAAGAAGCCGACGGCCTTCGCTTCCGCGCACCTGAGGAGATGAACGCCGTCGCGCGCCGCCTGGCAGCCGCGTTCCCTCACGTGACGCTCGTAGACGTGCAGGAGCAGTTCCGGGCAGCGAGTCCCGGAGGCCTCGAGGGCTCGGCGCTGTTCACCGACCACCTCCACCCCAACGCGCGGGGCTACGCCCTCATGGCCGACGCCTTCGCGGACGCGATGCGCCGTACCCTGCCCGCGCTTCGCCAGGCCCCCCGCCCTGCGCCCGCCGCGTCCGACCTCGACCCCGTCGAGGCCACCTATGCCCGCCTCCAGATTGCCCTGCTCACCAACGGCTACCCGTTCCGCAAAGACCGGACGCCCGCCGAGGCCGAGGCCGCCGTCCGCGCCGAAGTCGCCGCGGTGGCCCGCTCGGGGCGCTACGCCGATGCCCTCGCGGCGCAGATCCTGCTGGAAGGAAGGCCCATGACGGATGCGCTGGATGCCGCCGTGCAGCAGGCACGCGCGGAGACGGACACGCTGGCGGCCCTGCGTCTGTACGGGGCGCTGCTGCGCTGGCAGCCGTTCAACGAGGCGCTGATGGAGCAGGCCGTCGGCTACGCGCTGGCGAACCCGGTCTACGATGCCGAGACGGGAGCGCTGGCCCGGTACACGGCCCGGCTCAGCGAGAGCACGTTCAGCCTCAACGCCCTCGCGGTGCTCGCCCTCCGGCAGGACGCCTTCCACGAGGCCGAGGCGTTTCTGGAAGCCGCCGAGCGGCGCAACCCTCAGTCGCCGGAGATGCTCTTCAACCGGGCGCGGCTGCTGGTGATGCAGGGAGACACGGCGCGTGCCCGCACCTATTTCGACCGGTACCGGGCGGTCGCCGTGCGGTAACGGAGGCGCGCAGCGCGGCAGGTGACGCTATATTCTTCCTTGAAAACGTTTTCAAGACTTCTGCCGATGTCCTGTCTCCGCCCTGCCGCCCTCGCCCTGTTGAGCCTGCTCCTGCTCGCCCCGGCCTCCGCACGCGCGCAGCCGGGCGGGCAGGTACTCGTCTTCTCGCGCACGACCGGGTTCCGCCACGCTTCCATCCCCGACGGGATCGCCGCGGTGCAGGCGCTGGCGAGCACGCACGGATTTACCGTGACGGCAACAGAAAACGCGGCGGTGTTCAACAGCGAAGGCCTCTCGGCCTACGATGCCGTCGTGTTTCTGAATACCACCGGCGACGTCCTCGACGCCAGCCAGCAGGCCGCGCTGGAGGGATACGTGCAGGCCGGTGGAGGCTTCGTCGGCATCCACTCGGCAGCCGATACAGAGTACGAGTGGGCGTGGTACGGCGGGCTCGTCGGGGCGTATTTCCAGAGCCACCCGGCGGGCACGCCCGACGCAGTCGTCCACGTGGTCGACCGTGTGCATCCGGCGACGGCTTCGCTCCCGGCGGTGTGGCCGCGCACGGACGAGTGGTACAACTACCGCACGAACCCGCGCGGCAGCGTTCACGTCCTGGCCACGCTCGACGAGCAGACGTACGGCGGCGGCACGATGGGCGGCGACCATCCCATCGCGTGGTGCCACATCTACGAGGGTGGGCGCTCGTTTTACACGGGGGGTGGTCACACGGGCGCGGCGTTTCAGGAGGCCCACTTTCTCGACCACCTCTGGGGCGGGCTCGCGTGGGCAGCGGGCTGGGCCGAGGGCAACTGCTCGGCTACGGTGGAGACGAGCTGGGAAAAGACGATCCTCGACGCCGACGTGCGCGACCCGATGGAGCTGGCGGTGGCCCCGGATGGACGGGTGTTTTTTGTCGAGCGTGGGGGTGCTGTCAAGATCTGGCACCCGGAGCGGGCGCAGACGCTCGTAGCCGCCACGCTGCCCGTCACGACGAGCTACGAAGACGGACTCCTCGGCATCACCCTCGACCCGAATTTCAGCCAGAACAGGTGGGTGTACCTCTACTACTCTCCCGCCGGCCTCGGGTCCATCCAGCAGGTGTCGCGCTTCACCGTCGTCGGCGACGCGCTTGACCTCGCCTCCGAAGCCGTGCTGCTCACCGTCCCGACCGACCGGGACCAGGGCGGGCATTCGGGAGGCTCGCTCACCTTCGATCCCGACGGACTCCTCTACATTGCTACCGGCGACGACACCGACCCTTTTGACTCGGATGGCTACGCGCCCCTCGACGAGCGGCCGGGGCGGGCGTCGTGGGATGCCCAGCGGACGTCCGCCAATCCCTACGATCTCCGGGGGAAGGTGCTCCGCATCCGGCCTCTGAACGACGGTACCGCCGCCATTCCCGACGGCAACCTCTTCCCTGCCGATGGCTCAGGTGGGCGACCCGAGATCTTCGCGATGGGGGTTCGCAATCCGTTCCGCCTCAGCGTGGACCCGGCGACGGGCTGGCTCTACTGGGGAGACGTGGGCCCGGACGCGAGCACCACCAGCGCGGCGCGGGGGCCACGGGGCTACGACGAGGTAAACCAGGCCCGCCAGGCGGGCTTTTTCGGCTGGCCCTACTGCATCGCCGACAACGTGCCCTACCGCGACTACAATTTTGCTACCGGCGTTGCAGGTCCGGCGTTCGACTGCGCGGCACCGGTCAATGCCTCCGCGAACGTAGCGCAGGCGCCCCTCGCCCTGCCAGCGGCGCAGCCTGCCTGGGCGTGGTATCCGTACGCCCCGTCGCCGGAGTTCCCCGATCTGCCCGACGGCCCCGGCCGGACCGTCATGGCGGGGCCGGTGATCCGCCGCGACGCTGACCGCGGCGATGCGCAGTTGCCAGCGTACTTCGACGGCTCCGTTTTCGTCTACGAGTGGTCGCGCAACTGGATCGTCGAGACCCACCTCGACGCGGACGGGCAGCCGCTCGCCTTTCAGCGGTTTCTGCCGAACCTCGAGTTGCACCGCCCGATGGATCTGGAGGTGGGGCCAGACGGAGCCTTCTACCTGCTCGAATGGGGGTCGGGCTTCGGCGGCGGCAATCCCGACGCCGCCCTCAGCCGGATCGCCTACCTCAGCGGCGCACGCGCCCCGGTCGCCAGCATGCAGGCGTCGCCTTCCAGCGGCCCGGCTCCGCTGGCCGTCTCGTTCACCAGCGCGGGGACGTTCCACCCCGAGGGCCTTCCGCTCCGTTACGCCTGGGATTTCGACGGCGACGGGACGACAGACGCCACGACGCCTGAGGCCGCGCACACCTTTACCCGCAACGGCTCCTACCTGGCCCGCCTCACCGTGACCGACCCCAACGAACGGTCTGCCACGGCCACCGTCGCCATCGTCGCGGGCAACTCGGCCCCTGTCGTGGAGGTGGCCCGGCCTGCCGATGGCGGGTTTTACACCTGGGGAGACGTGGTGGACTTCGTCGTCTCGGCTACCGACGCTGAAGACGGAAGCACCTCCGACGGTACCCTCGATTGCGCCCGCATCGTCGTGCAGCCTGGCGTGGGACACGACGACCACAACCATCCGCTGGAGGAGTACGAAGGCTGCGCGGGCCGCTTCGAGGTCCCCGGCGGCCACGGAGCCGACGCCGAGAACGTCTTTCTCGTCGTCGAAGCCCGCTACACCGACGACGGCGCGGCAGGTGTTGGCGCGCTCACGGGGCGGCGGCAGGTAGTGCTCCGGCCCAAACGGCTCGAAGCGGAGCACTTTACCCGCCACTCTGGCGTGCAGGTGGAGACGGCGAGCGACTGGGCCGGGGGCGAGAGCGTGGGCAACGTGCAGGACGGCGACTGGATCGCCTTCGAACCGGTCAACCTCCAGGGCATCGACTTTCTCACGTACCGCGTGGCCTCCGATGGGGCGGGCGGGCGCATCGAAGCGCGCATCGACGCCGCCGACGGCCCGCTCGTGGCGACCGCGCGCGTCTCCCCCACGGGCGGCTGGCAGTCCTACGAGGACGTGACGGTGCCCGTCACCGATCCCGGCGGGACCCACACGCTCTACGTCGTCTTCCGCAACGAACAGGCCTCCGGGGCGCTGCTCAACCTGAACTGGATGCGCGCCCACGGTTCGGGCGTGGCCGTCCCGCCGGCGACGCCCGCCGGCCTCATCGCCGAATACTTCCCCACCCCCGATCTCTCCGGCACCCCCACCGTCCGCATCGACCCGCAGGTGAGCTTCGACTGGGGCGCCGATGCGCCGCTCGACGGGTTTCCCACGAGTGGATTCTCGATCCGGTGGAGCGGCAATCTCCGCGTGCCCGCGCCGGGGACGTACCGCTTCACGACCGCGACCGACGATGGCGCGCGGCTCTGGGTCAACGGCGCACTCGTCGTGGATGCGTGGAGCGAAACAGGATTTCAGAGACGGTCCGGGTCGGTGGTGCTACCGGCGGCCGAGGTGCCGCTCCGTTTCGAGTACCGCGACCTGTCGCGCGTGGCAGAGGCTGCACTCTCGTGGACGGGCCCCGGCCTTGCTGCACAGACCGTCTCGGAGGACTACCTGACGGCTTCGCTGGAGAACACGACCGCCGTGGAAACGCCCGGCGAGGTTGCCTTGTCGCTGGCCTCTCCGCATCCCAACCCCAGCCGGAGCGTCGCCGAGATCACGTTTGCCACGCCGCGCCCCGGCCCCACCCGCGTCGAACTCTACGACCTGCTCGGGCGGCGCGTGCTGCTGCTGCTCGACGGTTCCGTAGCGACAGGCACCCACGTGCTGCGCGCCGACGTTTCGGACCTGGCGAGCGGCGTCTACGTTGTCCGGATGACGACGGCGGAGGGCGCGTCGAGTCGGCTCCTGACGGTCGCGCGGTAGGCGCGCCGGGTTTCCGCAGCAGTTCTGGCCTCCGTTCCTGATTCAAACGTACTATTCGCCTGCCCCAGACTGGCGCGGCAGATGCCGCTGCCGCCTCGACTCAGGTTCTGCCCACTCCTCTTCGCGTAGCCATGCCGGCGTTCCACCTCGCGCCCGCCGACGTCATCGTCATGGCTGTGTACCTCGCGGGGGTTCTGGCTCTCGGCCTGTGGGCTGCTCGCAGGCAGACGACGACGGAAGACTACTTCCTGGCCGGGCGCTCGCTCACGTGGCCGCTCATCGGCGCGTCGCTGTTCGCGAGCAACATCTCGAGTTCATCCTTCATCGGCCTCACCGGCGATGCCTACCGCTCGGGGATCTCGGTGTACAACTACGAGTGGTTTGCCGTCGTTGCGCTGGTGCTGTTCGTCGTCGTCTTTCTGCCGCTCTACCTTCGCGCGCAGGTGTACACCTTGCCCGAATACCTGGAGCGCCGGTTCGACGTGCGGGTGCGCCTCTACGTCTCCGCCCTGTCGATCCTGTCGAGTTTGTTTCTGGAAACCGCCGGTGCGCTCTACGGCGGCGCGCTCATCGTCCAGCTCATCTACCCGGCGATTCCGCTCTGGGCTGTGGTGGCAGGCCTCGGCGTGTTTACGGGCCTCTACACCACCACGGGAGGTCTGAGATCGGTCGTCTACACCGATGCCGTGCAGGCGGTAGTGCTGCTCGCCGGCGCGCTGGCCGTCTCGGTAGTGGTGATGGGGCGCGTGGAGTGGGCCGACGTTGTGGCCCACACGCCAGAGGCCTCGCGCCACCTCATCCAGCCGCTCTCCGACGAGGCGCTTCCCTGGCTGGGGCTCGTGACGGGGCTGCCGCTGCTGGGCATCTACTACTGGTGCAGCAACCAGTACATCGTTCAGCGGGCCCTGGCGGCGAAGACGCTCCACGATGGCCGCCTCGGGGCGCTGTTCGCGGGCTTCCTCAAACTCCCGCTCCTCTTCGTCGTCGTGCTCCCCGGCCTGTACGCGCGCGTGCTCTACCCCGACCTCGCCCGGGCCGATCTTGCCTTTCCGACGATGCTGTTCGATCTCCTCCCGGTCGGCATTCGTGGCGTGGGGATCGTGGCGCTGCTGGCTGCTCTCATGTCGAGCCTCGACTCGACGCTCAACGCCGCTTCCACGCTGGTGACGATGGACTTCGTTCGTCGCCTCCGACCTGCGGTTTCAGGCCGCGCACTCGTGCAGATCGGGAGGCTGACGACGGTGCTGGTCGTCGGCTTCGGGATCGTGTGGGCCCCGCAGATCAGCCAGTTTCCGTCCCTCTGGCAATACATTCAGACGCTGCTGGCCTACGTGACGCCGCCGGTGGCCGCGTGCTTTCTGTTCGGCGCGCTGTGGAAACGCGCCACCACGGCCGGCGCGGTAGCTGCCCTCACCTCGGGGCTGGCACTGGCGATTGCGCTGGCGGTAGCGCCGGTGGACATTCACTTTTTGTACATCGCCGTGATCGTATTCGCGGGGAGCACGCTGGCGCTCGTGCTGGCGAGTCTGGCGACGGCGCCCCCGCCCAGCGAGACCATAGCGCTGGTGTGGACGCCCGCGCTGTGGCGCGCAGAGGATGCGACGCTCCCGTGGTACCGCCAGCATCGCTTCTACACCGTTGTGCTGCTCCTGACGACGGCGGTGATCGTAGGCATGTTCTGGTGATGCCGGGATCAGGGCAGTACAAGTCCCACGCAGGGTCTATCGAGGAGTTGTGGCACGCGGAAACACGTGCAGGAATGTAGGCCCTCCTCTGCTTCAGCCGGGTGGGTACGGCGCCGGTGGTGGCTTGCCCCGCACGCAAAAGCGCCGGGTACCCTTTCGAGCACCCGGCGCTGGAGTTCTACCCGGTGGGTAGCGTCAACCGTTCGGAATGAGGAGGTCGAACGAGCCTGCCGTCACGATGGGCATCCGTGCTTCGCGTTTCACAGCAGGCTGCTGAAAAGGCTTCTTCACGAGCGCGCTGTCAGAATTATGCATTGTCATAGTCGTAGTCATGTTAGGCGGTTACCGGGCGACGGTCAGCGTCCGCGTGAGGACGCTACCGGAGGCGGTGAGTTTGCACAGGTAAACACCCGAGGGCAACGCGCTCACATCCACAGGCAGCGCGTGTACGCCGGCTTCTACCGTCCCGCGCGCCAGCACCATCAGTTCGCGTCCCATGACGTCGTAGAGCACGAGGTCGACTTCGCCCGCCGTTGCGAGGGCGTAGTGGATAGCGGTGCGATCCGAGACGGGGTTAGGCTGAGCCGAAAGCGACATCTCGGACACGCCTACGCTTTCCGTTTCAGCCATCGCAAACGCCGGGTCCACATCCACCACCTGCCCGCAATCGTCGGAGACGCGCAGGAAGAAGGCGACGATCGCGGTGTTGGGGTTGTCGCGGGAGATCGGGAAGAACACCTGCGTGGGCTCGCTGCCGTCGGCGAAGGTGAACTTCATGCCCGTGCGCGTGAAGCCCGCGAGCGGCGTGACGCTCTCCAGCGAAGCGACGGGGTCGCCTACAGCGAGGTTGTTCGTGTTGTAGAACTCGAACATCGTGCCTCCCTGCGGCACGTCTACCTTCACGAAGGCGCGCGTCTGCGCGGCGTTGAGCACGTAGCCGCCATCGTAGGAAGGCGCAACCGGGTTCGCGCAGGCATTGACCTCGCAGCTCGGCCCTTCGATGGTGGCAGGCGTCAACTGGTTGTAGTTGGGTCCGGCTTTGGCTATCACCGGCACATCGGTGGTGGAGAAGTTGCCGTTCAACCTGAACGAGAACTCGCCCATCGAGAAACCGCCGCCCACGTTCCACTTGATGCCCACCGCACCCGTGCTGCCGTCGGTGCCGAGTACCGCACCTGAGGCGGGGCTGGCGCTGCCGGATACGAAAGCGTTGAGGGCACGCTGGCACAGCCCGAGCACCCAGTGGCTCAGGTCGTTTTTGATGTTGAACTCCGAGAATTTGTACTTGAAGGTCGTCTGGTCAGCCACGGCGTTGTACTCCGAGCCGCAGAACGTGACGCGGAAGGTGTTTTGCGCCGGCCCGCCCCCGCCGCCGTTCCTGGGCACGATGATGTCGGTGGTGGGGTCGGTGGCTTCGCAGGTGATCTGTGCGTGCGCCGGTGTTGCCAGCCAGGCCAGGCAGCAACATCCGAGGAGGAGTAGCTTCGCTTTCATGAGGGACGGGAAGGTGAGGAGAGATACGAAAAAGGCCGACGATCAGGCATTGAACGTCGGCCTCTGTCAGGTGCTACAAGGGTAGGCATGGTCCCACCAATTCACGATGCGCCAATGGCGCATTGACCTCGCGCTTAATGTTGTGACATGCTTGTAATTCCGGCGTGGGGGAAAGCGCTTTTACTGGATGCTATCCCCACGCCTACCCGTCACGTCCGGATGCGCTGTTCCAGCATGCGAGCACTCGCCTGTTCCTTCTCCTCTTGCTGCCCGCAGAGGAGCCCCGCCTTACCTGGGCGATGCGCCAGACGCGAACAACAC
Source organism: Rhodothermales bacterium (assembly GCA_963829705.1). Classification (GTDB taxonomy): domain Bacteria; phylum Bacteroidota; class Rhodothermia; order Rhodothermales; family BA12; genus CAWHJN01. Next base: position 1,221,030 of record CAWHJN010000005.1, on the reverse strand, counting down.
CTTCCCCCTGCCCGCTACCTCGAGAGAAGGTTCTGAGGAGGCGTCGTAGAGAAGGTGGCGCCTCGTCGTGGCATCGCGGCCTGCCGTGGCGCTCTAGGGCGTTACGCGCCCTCGTACACGTAAAAGCCCTGCCCGGATTTGCGGCCCAGCCGACCGGCAGCGACCATCTTGCGGAGTAGCGGGCACGGGCGGTACTTGTCGTCGCCCAACTCGCGGTGGAGCACTTCCAGGATCATCAGGCATACGTCCACGCCGATGAAATCCGCCAGCGCGAGCGGCCCCATCGGGTGCGCCATGCCCAGCTTCATCACGTCGTCTACGGCCTCGGGCGTGGCCACGCCTTCCATCACGCAGAAGGCGGCCTCATTGATCATCGGCATCAGCACGCGGTTGGAGACAAAGCCCGGCGCGTCGTTGACCTCGACGGGCGTTTTGCCCAGCGCCTCGGCCAGCGCGAACACTTTTTCAAACGTCTCCTGGCTCGTCGCCAGCCCGCGCACCACTTCGACGAGCTTCATCACCGGCACAGGGTTGAAGAAGTGCATCCCGATGACGCGGTCGGCGCGTTGCGTGGTGCCGCCGATGGCAGTGATGGAGATGGACGACGTGTTGGAGGCCAGGATGGCGTGCGCTGGCGCTTCGCGGTCGAGCACCTCGAACACCTTCGTCTTCACGTCCAGTCGCTCCGCGACGGCTTCCACGGCGAGGTCGGCAGTGCGGGCGGCGGCGGCGAGGTCGGTCGAGAGTGTTATGCGGGCCAGCGCGGCGTCTTTCTCATCGGGCGTCACCTGCTCCTTTTTCACCTGCCGCTCGACGTTGCGGGTGATGGTAGCCAGCGCGCGTTCGAGCGCCGCGTCGTCGAGGTCTACGAGCGTGACGGCGTGGCCGTTGAGCGCAAACTGGTGGGCGATGCCGTTGCCCATGGTCCCGGCTCCGACGACGACGACGTGTTTGATTTGCATACCTGGGGAGAAGAAAGGGTGCTGAAAAAAGAGTGCTCCGTTACCGAGGCAGCGTGCAGATCACCGTTCCCCGGGCGTCGATGAGGCGGGAAACGTCTCCGTCCTCGACGAGCGCGAAGCCCTGCCGGAACGGCGTCGCGTACGAAAAGCGTGGCGGAATCTGCCACGTGCCGTCGAGGCGAAGGTAACCCCACGCCTGCCCGTCGGACGCGGCGGCAAGCCCTTCGTGGAAGTCGGCCGCCTCGGCAAAACGCGGCGGCACGACGGCGGCCCCGGTAGTGTCGATGTAGCCGTAGCGCCCGTCGTCCCACACCTTTGCCCGGCCTTCCGAGAACGAGTAGGCACGGGCGTGCGGCACGCGGAACGCCTCGGTGCCATCGGGGCGGAGGTAGCTGTACGAGGTGTCGTCGTGGACGAGGGCAAGGCCTTCGGAGAACCTGTACGCAACGCGGTAGGTGGCTTCCCCGACGCGCTCGCCGGTGGCGTCTACGTAGCCCCACGCGCCGGGGACGAGGATGCCGAGAAAGCGGCGGAAGAACTGCACGGCGGCGCGGCCCTCGGAGAACGGCAGCGCGCGGTGGTAGGCCGGCTCGATCGCAGGCGCGCCGTCGAGCGTCTGGTAGCCCCAGCGCGAGCGGTCGAAAAACGCAAGCGGTGCGGCGGGATGCTGGACCGGCACCCGCCCCTCGCCCGCGTCGAAGGCATCGCTGTAGTCGAACGGGATCACCACGCGTCCGCTGCGGTCCACAAAGCCCCACCGCTTGCCCAGCCGCACGCGCGCGCGGCCTTCCTCGAACGGAAACGCATCGTCGAACTGCGGGGCCACGGCCCACGCGCCCGATGCATCGATGTAGCCCCACGCGCGATCCTGCCGGGCAGGAGCGAGTCCCTCCTCGAAGGGCCCGACCCTGGAGTACTCAGGTGGGATCACGACCTGGCACGCCTCGTCCACGAAGCCCGCGCGGCCGTTCTGGTCGAAGGCGAAGCGCGGCTGTGCGCTCACCGACGCGGCAAACAAACACGTGAGGAGCCCTGCGGCAAACCAGCGCGCGCGCATCAGGCGCTCGCGGCTTCGGCCACCGGCAGCGCCTCGGGGTGCGCCGCCACGTCGAGGTCGATGATCTCCTTGGGGTCGTTGCGCTCGTTGACGAGCACCACGCGCGGTCGGTGCGTGAGGGCCTCGTCGGGCGTCATGTCGGCGTACGACATCACGATCACTTCGTCGCCTTTCGTGGCGAGGCGGGCGGCGGGGCCGTTGAGGCAGACGATCCGGCTGCCGGCGGCTCCGGGGATCGTGTACGTTTCCAGGCGCGCACCGTTGTTGACGTTGACGACCTGCACCTTCTCGTACGGCAGGATGCCCGCGGCGCGCAGGAGTTCGGTGTCGAGCGTAATCGAGCCTTCGTAGTACAGATCGGCCTCGGTGACGCGCAAGCGGTGCAGCTTGCCTTTGAACATCGTGATCGTCATGGCGATGGAAGGTGCGAGGCGGGAACGTCGAGGAGGAGGTTGTCGATGAGTCGCGTCTTTCCGAAATAGACGGCGAGGGCGACGAGCACGCGCTGGCCGGTTTCGAGGCGTTCGAGGGGCTGGAGCGTGTGAGCGTCCACCACCTCGGCGTACTGCACCCGGGCCAGCGGCGCGGTGCCGATGCGGCGAAGCATCGCGCCAACAAGGCCCTCAGAGTCCTGTTCCCCCTGCCCGATGCGCTTCCGGGCGTCTTCGAGCGCCTCGAACAACACGACGGCCTGCGCCCGCTCGTCGGCATTCAGGTAGACGTTCCGCGACGACCGCGCCAGCCCGTCGGCCTCCCGCTCAATGGGGTGGCCGGCGAGTTCGACGGGCATCTGGAGCGCCCGCGTCATGCGCTGGAGGATGAAAAATTGCTGCGCGTCTTTCATCCCGAACACGGCTACGTCGGGCGCGCAGGCGTTGAAGAGTTTGGTCACCACTGTCGTGACGCCGCGGAAGTGGCCGGGGCGGTGGCGTCCGCACAGGTGCGCGTCCATCTCTTCGACCTTCACCCACACGCCTTCGTCGGTGCCGAACGGATACATCTCCTCGACCGACGGCATGAACAGCACGTCCACGCCCGCCTCGCGGAGCCTGTCGGCGTCGGCGTCGGGGGTGCGCGGGTAGCGCGAAAAGTCCTCGCCCGGCCCGAACTGCGTGGGGTTGACGAAGAGGGAGACGGTGACGTGGTCGGCGTGGGCGCGGGCGTGGCGCACGAGGGCGAGGTGGCCGTCGTGGAGCGCGCCCATCGTGGGCACGAGACCGAGGCGCTGCCCAGCCTGCCGCGCGCGCCGCGCCGCCTGCTGCATGGCCGCTACCGTCGTGATCGTCTGCATGAAAGGGACCGTCAGGACGCCTTGCTGCCTTCGGCCAGCTTGTTCAACTCCCCGATGAGTTCGTCCGAGATGCCCATTGCCGAGAAGCCCCCGTCGTGGTAGAGCGTCTGCATCGTGACCATGCGCGTGAGGTCGCTGAGGAGCGTCACCGTGTAATCGGCGCACGATTCCGCGTCGGCGTTGCCGAGGGGCGAGAGGCGCTCGGCGAAGTCGAACATGGAGTCGAAGCCCGCGATGCCCGAGCCCGCGACGGTGCGCGTGGGGCTCTGCGAGATGGCGTTGATGCGGATGCCGCGCTTGCCCAGCCGCGCGCCGTAGGAGCGGACGATGCTTTCGAGCAGCGCCTTGGCGTCGCCCATCTCGGAGTACTTCGAGAAGATGCGCTGCGCGCCGATGTAACTCAGCGCCACGACAGACGCCCCTGCCCGAAGCGCATTCGTCTCCAGCCCTTTCGTCACCATGCGGTGCAGCGACATCGCGGAGATGTCGAGCGACTTGTGGTACCAGTCGTAGTTGAGTTCTTCGTAGCTCTTGTTCTTGCGGACGTTGAGGCCCATGCCGATCGAGTGGACGAGGAAATCGACGCCGCCGTACTCTTCTTTGGCCTTCTCGAAGAGGCCCGTCAGGTCGTCGTCGCTCGTGGCATCGGCCCACACGAGCGGGCTACCGGTCCGTTCGGCGAGCGCGTCCACCTCGCCCATGCGCTGCGCGGCAGGCGCGTTGGTGAGGATAAAACGCCCGCCCTCGCGGTGGACGGCCTCGGCAATTTTCCAGGCGATGCTGGATTCGATGAGGGCACCGGTGATGATGCCGGTTTTGCCTTCGAGCAGGCCGTGAGCAGGCGTAGCCATCGTAAACAGAGGGTTGGATGAGAGAGCGTCAAGGTAGGGACGCGGTCTGAGAATGTTCAATTCGTTCGCTCGTCAGTGAAGATCGGGCATGGGTCCTTTGGATTCGATGGGCAGGCTCGTACTTCCGCTGCCGCCACCCCCACCTCCTCACTCCCGCGCGCCGCGCAACCCTTCGGTAGCCTCCTGCACGGCCGCATGGAGTCGACTGTTGGAGGCAATGATCTGTCCGGCGAAGACGGGGCTCGCGTCCCCCTCGAACGGCGTGCAGCGCCCACCGCCTTCCTCGACGAGCACCACGCCCGCCGCCACGTCCCACGGACTCAGGCCGCTCTCGAAAAAGGCGTCGAAATGCCCGGCTGCCACCCACGCCAGGTCCACGGACGCCGCTCCGTGGCGGCGCACCCCGCGCGTGCGTTGCATGAGGTGCGCGAGCGTGGCGAGATAGGCGTCCATATGCGCGAACGCTCGGTACGGAAAGCCGGTGGCAATCAGGCTGTCGGCGAGGACATCGGTGGCGCTGACGGTGGCTTTTTCGCCGTTGACGGTGAGGCCTTGCCCGCTGGCAGCGCTGAAAAGCGCGTCGTGCGGCACGTCGTAGACGACGCCGACGAGCCCCCGCGCACCCTCCACGAGCCCGATGCTGACAGCGTAGGGCGGCACGCCGTGCAGGAAATTCGTCGTCCCGTCGAGAGGGTCGATGATCCAGCAGAGGCCGTCGGTGGCATGCTCGCGGCCGAGGTTTTCCTCCTCGCCGAGAAACCGCGCGCCGGGCACGATGCCGTCGAGGGCCGCGACGATGGCACGCTGCGCGGCCACGTCGGCTTCGGTGACGAGTTCGTTGGTGCCTTTGTCGCGCAGCCGCAGCGTGGCACGCTCGCGCTCGAACTCCCGGAGGACGTCGGCGGCGGCGCGGGCGGCGCGCTCGGCAGCGTGGCGGGCCGCGACGAGGTCGACCTTCACGCGAGCGGCGCGATCTGCATCGCCTCGACGTGCCGCTCGGCGGGGTCGCCGTTTCGCGTGAGGTAGCGGTTCCACAGCGCGATGCCGGTGCCGAAGATCATCGCCATGAGGAGGCACATCACCCCGTTGATGGCCGAGAGCCGCCACAGCGCCCGCCCCAGTGCGACGCGGCCACCGTCGGAGACGATGACGATGGGCTTGGGCGAATCGGGCAACACGCGCACGGGTACGGTTTCGTGGCCTGCGAGGATCGACGCCAGGCTGTGCGGCATCGGCACGTGCTCCTCCACCATGCGCTCACCGTCGGGCAGCGTCACGGCCAGCGTCACGTAATCCATCGACACATCGACGCGCTCGTCGATGTGGAGTTCGACGATGTCGGCGTTCATCTCTACGCCGTCGGTCAGCGTGCGGCGGTAGTCGAAGGGGACTTTGAGCAGGTAGAGGCCGTAGAGCACCAGCAGGAGCGGTGCGAGCCACATGAGGCGCGCGACGGCGCGGACGGGAGAGACGGGCACGGGCGTAGAGAACAGAAACAGGCCGGTGGGCGGGCGGCAGACAGGAACGCTACGACAGGAAGAGATACGGCTTCCACGACTCGTCCAGCCGCCCCACGTAATCACGGATGAACATAACGTGGCTCGGGCGGAATGGTTTGCGCGCCAGCGGCATCCGGGCCTCGTCGGGCGTGCGGCTGCCCTTGCGCGAATTGCAGTCGGTGCAGGCAGTGACGAGGTTCTCCCACGTGTCGCGCCCCCCACGCGAGCGCGGGTGGACGTGGTCGATGGTCAGGTGGTCGCGGCCGCCGCAGTACTGGCAGCGGAATCCGTCGCGGCGCAGCACATTCTTGCGCGTGAGCATGATGCGGCGGTACGGCACGCGCACGTAGGCGCGCAGGCGCACGACGGAGGGAAAGGGCACCCGCATCCGCTGCGAGCGGATCATCCGGTCGTCGCGGCTGTGCAGCATGTCGGCTTTCTGGAGCAGCACGAGCACGACGGCGCGTTCGACGCTGCACACGCTCATGGCGCTGTAATCGGCGTTGAGCAGAAGGACGTGGCCGTTCACGACGCCCCTCTGCCCGCAGGCATACAGAAGCCCACTGGGCTCCTCCCGATGTTAACAGCGAAGGCTACGAAGGCGTGTGGACAGGCTGAGGTCAGGAATCAGGGACAGGCCCGGAGGTCTTGGCAGAAAGTTAATGCACGCCCCTGCCCGTGCAAAAGGCATAATGGAAGGGCGGAGCGTGAAGGGAAGATGCTTTCGTTTTCGAGCGCGCGAAGGTCAGATGCCCGCCACCGCACCCCCCTCACCGTTCAGGAAATCCATCCGCCGCCTCGTCCAGCGCTCCGACGGCGCGGCGGATGACTTCGACGCTGTTGAGGTAGAAATCCGGCGTGATGGCCTCGTACTCGTCCGAAGGGCGGTGGTAGCCGGGGTGGTCTTCGTTGCCGAAGTAGACGAACGGGATGCCTGCTCGGTGGAAAACCCCGTGATCGGAGGCCGACGTCCAGTTGTCACTGCCGGTGGCCTCGGGCGCTTCGTGGCCGAACAGCAGCGAGAAGCCGGGCGGCGTGGCGAGTGTGTCGAGCGCAGGTCGCAGGAATGGGTAGGCCGCTGTGCCCACGGCATAGAGTTCGCGCTTCGGGCTGCGGCTGACCATGTCGAGGTTGACGTTGAGGACGATGGAATCGGCAGGCACCGGCGAGGCGTCCAAGAAGGCGCGCGCGCCGCGCAAGCCCATCTCCTCGGCATCGAAAAGCGCGACGACGAGCGTGTGGCGCAGCGGATGTTGGGCGAAGTAGCGCGCCATCGCCAGCACGCCCGCCGTGCCCGAGGCGTTGTCGTCCGCGCCGTTGTACACCTCGCCGTCGCGCACGCCGAGGTGGTCGTAATGGGCCGACAACACGAGGTATTCGCCGGGCCGCTCGGTGCCCGGAATCACACCGACGAGGTTAACGCCGTGGGATTCGCTCCCGTCACGACCAGAGAACGTGAACGGTTGTTCGTACGATTCGCCGAGCGGTTCGACGCCCGCGTCGCGCAGCGCGCCGACGATGTGCGCCTGCGCCAGCGCGCTGCCCGCCGAACCCGTCCGCCGCCCCTCGAAACGATCCGACGAAAGCACCTGCACGTCGTGCAACATCCGCGCGGGGTCGAAAGCCGTCTGCGCGGAGGTGGGCACGACCACCGAAAACGCGACGACCGCCAGCACGCAGGCACGGTACAGGACGATGAACAGACGAGAAAGGCAACGGGGCATGGACATGCGAAGGGAGTTTAAAGGCGTGGGTGTCTAACGCATCTAATTTCGCATATTATATGCGTCCGTTTCCCCCCATTCAGTTCTCCTCCAAAACATGCGACTGACTACCACTCTCCTCCTCCTCTTCGTCCTCGCGCTTCCCGCATCCGCGCAGTACAACACCGACTGGCAGCGCAGCCTCGCCGCGAGCAACCTCCCTTCGTGGTTCGGAGCCAGCACCGAGCGCGGCCTCGCTTACGGCACCGTGGGCGTCAACGAGCGCCTCTACGTCGCCTCGCGCAATGGCAGCACCAACGTGCAGATTCTCGACGCCAGCACGGGTGCCGACGTGGGCACCCTTGACGTGACCGGCATCGCAGGCGGCCTCTATCCTATCAACGACATCGAGGTATCCGACGACGGCGTGATCATGGCGTGTAACATGACGCTCAACGCCAGCGCCGACACGAACGAATTCCGCTGCTATACCTGGACGACCGAAGCCGACGCGCCGACTCCGGTGATCACGTACGCCGCCGGGGCCGCCGACCGCCTGGGCGACAAAATCACGCTCACGGGCAGTTGCGCCACCAACACGGCCACGCTCTGGGCAGCCAGCGGCAACAGCACGACGGTCTACAAATTCGGCACGACCACCAACTGTGCTTCCTTCGACGCGCCCACCACGGTTACGGTCGATGCCTCGATGGGCAGCACGCCGGATGTCACGCCGGACTTCTCGGGCGCTGGTGGATTTTATGGCACCGGCAACGGCAGCAACGTAAACGTCTACTCCGCAGCAGGAACTACGGATGGCACCCTCTCGACTGCCATCGTCGGCACCGCCAGCACCGCCCTTACGACCTTCACCAGTGGCGGCCGTAATTACGTGGGCATCTTCAACTTCGGCGCGAAAAACGGTCTCATCGTGGATGCCACCGACGGCCTCGCCACGGCTACGTCCTACGGCTCCACGCCGACCCTGGGTGCCTCCGGCAGCCCCAGCACCGGCGGCACCGGCGACGTGGCGGTGCGTGACAACGGCGATGGCACCTTCACGCTCTTCGTGCTGGCCACCAACAACGGACTCGGGGCCTACACGACAAACGAAGGGCCGCTGCCCGTCGAGATGGTGTCGTTCGATGCCGTCTCGAACGGCACGACGGCCCGGCTGACGTGGACGACGGCCAGCGAGACCAACAACGTCGGCTTCGAGGTCGAGCAGCGCGTGGGCGGTGTGTTCACGTCGCTCGGCTTCATCGCGGGCAAGGGCACGACGCTCGAGCAGAACACGTACACCTTCGCCGCCGAAAACCTGACGCCGGGCCGTCACGTCTTCCGCCTCGTGCAGCGCGACTTCGACGGCAGCACGTGGGCCAGCGACGAGATTTCCGTCGAGATCGCGTCGGAAGCGCCGTTTGCGCTCTCCGCCGTGCGGCCCAACCCGGCCTCGGGCGTAGCGAGCGTCGGCCTGTACGTGTCTGCGCCGCAGCAGGTGCGCGTGGACCTCTTCGACGCCACGGGGCGCCTCGTGCAGTCGCTCCACCGCGGCCTGCTCGAAGAAGGCACGGCCACGTTTCACGGTCGACGCCTCGGCGCTGCCATCGGGCCTCTACCTGCTGCGCGCCATGGGCGAGAAAACCGTCCAGACGCGCCAGATGACGGTCGTTCGCTGACCCGACTCCGCTTTGCACAAAAGCCCCCGGCGGTCGATGCTGCCGGGGGCTTTTTTCGTGTCTGATACCGGATCCGCTGGCCTCGTCGGCATCACGGCTTCGCCTCGCGCGACTCGCCGCCCACCCACTGCACGGCGTGCTGCATGAACTCGGCGGCAGACGAGAGATTCAGCTTCGTCTTGATGCGTGCCCGGTAGCTCTCGACGGTCTTCACCGACAGGTGCAACCGCTCGGCGATGTCGCGCGTGCTGTTGCCGCGCCCGGTCATCTCGAACACCTCGAGTTCGCGGTCGCTGAGCAGGTCGAGCGGCGACTGCTGCGCCAGGCTCGCCCCGTTGACGAGGCCTTCGAGCAGCCGGTCGCGCACGTGCGCGCTGACGTAGACGTGCCCGTTGAGCACCTTCTGGACCGCCTCCACGATCACGTCGGCGGCCTGGAGCTTCATCACGTAGCCACGCGCGCCCGCCCGGAGCGCCCGCTCGGCGTAGAGCGCTTCGTCGTGGCGCGAGACGACGAGCGTGAGCAACTCGGGCCGCATCGCCCGCAGGTGCTTGACGAGTTCGAGGCCGCTCATGCCCGGCAGCGAGATGTCGATGACGGCGAGGTCGAAGTCCTCGCGGTGGATGAGGTCGAGTGCCTCTTCGGCCGCCCCGACCTGCCCGGCGACAGTGAACGACGCTTCGGATTCGAGCGTGAGGGCGAGGCCCTTACGCATCAGCGGGTGGTCGTCGACGATGAGGATGCGGGTCATGAGGATTCGGTGTTCAGGTCGCGGAGTTGTTCTTCGATGGAGCGCGCCGGGGTGTGGCCGTCGTGCCGCCGCGTGCAGAGCACGGTCGTCCCGCCGCCGGGCGACGACGACACGTCGAGCGACGCGCCGATGATGCGGGCGCGGTAGTGCATGATGCGAAGCCCCATGCCCGCGCGCGGCCCCTCGTGGGGATCGTCGGCGAGGCTGGGCGGCAGGCCTGCGCCGTCGTCGCGCACGCGCAGGCGCACCTGCTCGTCGCCGAGCACGAGCAGCACGTTGATGCGCTCGGCGTGGCTGTGGCGGGCCGCGTTCGAGACGGCCTCCTGCGCGATGCGGTAGAGGTGCATCGCCACGGTCTGGTCTTCGATCTGATAGTTGCCCTGCACGTGCAAACGGCACTGTACGTCGAAGAGGCGCGGAACGGTGTTGACCATGCGCTCGAGCGCGCCGACGAGTCCGCCCTGCTCGATGTCCACGGGCACGAGGCCGCGGGCCAGCCCGCGCGCGAAGGCGTCGGCCTCCCGCATGAGCGAGACGACCTCCTCGACGTCCTCGGCCATCTGCGGCGCTTCCGTCCGGGCGCGGCGCGCCAGCCCACCCGCGATCAACCCGATGCCGGTGAGCATCTGCCCAAGCCCGTCGTGCAGATCCTGCCCGATGCGGCGGCGCTCCAGGTCGGAGATCCGCAGCACCTCCTGCTCCAGTGTGCGCCGCTCGGAGATGTCGCGCACGATGCCGGTGAAGATGCGGCGGTGCGGCATCTCGACCTCGCTCACCGCCAGGTCCATCGGAAACACCGACCCGTCCTTTCGCAGGCCTGTCACTTCGCGCCCGATCCCGATGATGCGGCGCTGCCCGGTAAGCAAGTAGCGCTCGACGTAGGCGTCGTGCTCCGACCTGTACGGCTCAGGCATGAGGAGGTTGACGTTCTGCCCGATGACCTCGGAGGCGGCGTAGCCGAAGATCTGCTCGGCGGCAGAGTTAAACGACAGGATCGTCCGGGTCTCGTCAATGGTGATGATGGCGTCGACGGTCGTGTCGAGGATGGCCTGAGCGCGGGCCTCGCTGAACTGGAGCGCCTCTCCCACCGACGCGAGCAGGGCCACGTCGCCCAGCACGTTGGCGAGGCTGAGCAGGTGCAGGAGGGTGTCGACGGGGAGAGGCGTGGGGCCGCAGGCGGCCAGCACCCGCGCGGTGCCAGGCACGGCGCACACGGCCGTCGTGGTGGTTTGGCGCGTGAAGAGCCGCGGTACGCGCACGGCCCGCGCCTCCTCCGACCACGCTTCCTCGACGTGCGGAGCGGCGCCCACGGTATGCTCGACGACGCCCTCCGCCGTCACACACGCCGCCCCCATCACACCGTCGAGGCTGGCCACCAGGGCCACGGCCTGCCGGGCGCGCTCGGGTTCATCGAGGCGGGTGGCGGTGCGCGCAAACTGCGCGATATGCTGGGCAGGGGTTTCCATACGATCAAGAGTACTGCGCGGCGCGTGCTGCGTCCCCGAGGGGCGTCCCTACGCGGAATGTAGGGGGTTTCCCTGCACAGGCCCGGCGAAACCCTACACCCCGCGTGGGGGGCTTCCGGCACGTGCCGTTCGTGCCAATATCTTATTCTTGCTGAGTCATTTCTGGCATCTCTTCCGATATGGACACCCTCGCGCCACCTTCTTCGCTCTCGCGCTCCGCCGCGTCGCCCGGCCTGGACGTTTTCCAGTACGACGACAAAATCGTGCGCCAGTTCGTGCTTGCCACCACGCTCTGGGGCTTCATCGGCATGACCGTCGGCGCGCTCATCGCGTTGCAGCTTCCGTTCTGGCAGGCCAACCTCGGCCCCTACCTCACCTTCGGGCGGCTGCGCCCCTTGCACACCAACGCGGTCATCTTCGCGTTCGCGGGCAACGCCATCTTCGCCGGCATCTACTACTCGACGCAGCGGCTGTGCAAGGCGCGCATGTTCTCGGACGTGATGAGCAAGATCCACTTCTGGGGGTGGCAGGCCATCATCGTCGCCGCCGCCATCACCCTCCCGCTCGGCATTACGCACGGCGAAGGAGTACGCCGAACTCGAATGGCCCATCGACATCGCCATCGCGGTGGTGTGGGTCGTCTTCGCGGTCAACTTCTTCTTGACGCTCAAGAAGCGCCGCGAGCCGCACCTCTACGTGGCGCTCTGGTTCTACATCGCCACCATCATCACCGTGGCGATGCTGCACATCGTCAACTCCCTGGCGATGCCGGCGTCGCTCTTCCGCAGCTACCCGATTTACGCCGGCGTGCAGGACGCGCTCGTGCAGTGGTGGTACGGCCACAACGCCGTCGCGTTCTTCCTGACGACGCCGTTCCTGGGCCTGATGTACTACTTCCTGCCGAAGGCGGCGGAGCGGCCCGTGTTCTCCTACCGCCTCTCCATCGTCCACTTCTGGTGCCTCGTCTTCATCTACATCTGGGCCGGGCCGCACCACCTGCAACTACACCGCCGTGCCGGAGTGGGCGGCCACGCTGGGCATGGTGTTTTCCGTGATGCTGTGGATGCCCTCGTGGGGCGGCATGATCAACGGCCTGCTCACGCTGCGCGGCGCGTGGCACAAGCTGCGCGACAGCGTGGTGCTCAAGTTCTTCGTCGTCGGCATCACGTTCTACGGCATGGCGACGTTCGAGGGGCCGCTGCTGTCGATCAAGACGGTCAACGCCCTCAGCCACTACACCGACTGGACCATCGCCCACGTCCACGCGGGCGCGCTCGGCTGGAACGGCTTCATGACCTTCGGCATGATCTACTGGCTCGCACCCCGCCTGTGGCGCACGCCGCTGTGGAGCCAGAAGCTCGCCAACTGGCACTTCTGGGTGGGCACGCTCGGCATCCTGCTCTACATCCTGGCGATGTACAACGCGGGCATCACGCAGGGGCTGATGTGGCGGGCCTTCGACGAGGCGGGCCGCTTGCTCTACCCGGACTTCGTCGAGACGGTCACGCGCATCGTGCCCATGTACTGGGTGCGCCTCATCGGCGGCTTGATGTACCTCGCGGGCGTGGTGCTGATGATGGTGAACCTGTTCATGACCATCCGCCGCGCGCCCAAGCACCTCCCCGACCCCGCCGTGGCCGTGCCGAAGCGCCCGGTGCCGGTGAAGGCGTGAAACGGGGAGCGCGGAAGCCGGAATCTGGAACGATTTCCACTTCCGACTCTCCGCTCCACCGCTTCGCATTTCCCTTTCCGACTCTCCCCCGGTTCGCGTTCCGCGTTCTCACCTCCGACTTTCCACCATGGCTTTCATCGACAAAAACGGACGGCACCGCAAGCTCGAGGGCTGGCCGCTGCTGTTCACCGTGCTCACGACGCTGGCCGTCGCCGTCGGCGGCATCGTCGAGTTTCTGCCCATCTTTCTCGTGCAGAGCAACATGCCACGCATCGAGAGCGTGAAGCCGTTCACGCCACTCGAAATCGCCGGGCGCGACCTCTACATCCGCGAGGGCTGCGTGGGCTGCCACTCGCAGATGATCCGCCCCTTCCGCGACGAGATCGAGCGCTACGGCGACTACACCAAGCCGGGTGAGACCGCGTACGAGCACCCGTTCCTGTGGGGATCGAAGCGCACTGGCCCCGACCTCCAGCGCGTCGGCGGCAAGTACCCGCACCTGTGGCACGTGCGCCACATGGACAACCCGCGCTCGACGAGTCCGGGCTCGCTGATGCCGCCGTACCCGTGGCTGCTCCGCAACGACGCCGACATCGACGATTTGCCTGCCCGCCTGCGTGCGCTCCGCGCCGTCGGTGTGCCGTATTCAGACGACGAGGTCGCCCGCGCCGTCGAGATTGCCCGCGAGCAGGCCCGCACCGTCGCCACCGAGATCGCCGCGCAGGGTGGCCCCGAAAACCTCGACGGCAAAGAGATCGTCGCCCTCGTAGCCTACCTCCAGCGCATGGGCACCGACCTCCGCAACGCCGACCCCGTGCCGCCCGCTGACACGCCCACGCCCGTCCCGGCGGACTCGGCGGCGGTAGCGCAGATGTGAGCGCGGGTCGATGGCTGATGGTTCACCCAGCCCCGCAAACTACCAATTCCGGCCAAGTCAGCCACCTCACCAAACCCTCTCCACCGCCATGATGCGCGACGTCGTTCACGCGCTTGAAACGGGACACCTGGCCCAGATCGGGCTCGTCGCCTTTTTCGTCGCGTTCGTCCTTGTGATCGTGTACGCTTTCACGCTCTCGCGCTCGAAACGCGAGGACCTCAAAAACCAGCCGCTCGACAACCTGCCCCGCGTAGATGGGGGCGACGACCTTTACGCTTCCTGACATGGCCGACACTCCGACTCCGCTGCCCCAACAGCCCGAAGGGCCGTCCGAAGACCAGTTGATCGCCGGGCACTCCTACGACGGGATCAAGGAATACGACAACCCCATGCCGCGCTGGTGGGTCGGGATGTTCTGGCTCACCGGCCTCTTCGCCGTGGCCTACGTGCCCCTCGTGCATTTCACCGATGTCATCGACACGTACCAGGCCGACCTGGCCGAGCAGACGGCGGCCCTCAACGCGCGCCGCGCCGCCTACGAGGCTGCCAACCCCACCTTCGAGGCGAGCGACGAGGCGTTGGAGAGCTTCGTGGCGAGCGCGTCGGCTGCCGAGGCGGGCGCGGTGACGTACGCCAGCGTGTGCGCGGCCTGCCACGGCGCGCAGGGCGAAGGACTCATCGGCCCCAACCTCGCCGACACCTACTGGCTGCACGGCCCCTCCAACCTCGACATCTTCAACGTGATCACGCACGGCGAGCTCGAAAAAGGGATGCCCGCGTGGGAGGCGGCACTTTCTGCAGAAGAACGCGCCAACCTCGTCTCCTACGTCCGCTCGCTCGCAGGCACCGACCCGCCGGGGGCCAAAGAGCCCCAGGGCGAACTCTACGTGCCGCCGGCAGAATAGCGACTCGTCACGGGTCATTGGAGGCCGAAAACGCACCCGTGTCTTCCTCCAATGACCAACGACCATTGACCCGTACTTCCATGGCCCGCGCCTTTCTACCCGAAGAAGACTTCGGCATCCTCGACTCGCCCGAGCAGGTGCTGACGACGCTCAGCGCCGAGGGCAAGCGGCTGTGGATCTACCCCACCGAGTCGCGCGGGCGCTACTGGCGCAGGCGCCTCGTGGTGGGATGGCTGCTCATCGCCCTGTTCGTGCTCTTGCCCATCGTGCCCATCGGCGGGCATCCGGCGGTGCTGCTGGACGTGTCCACGCGGACGTTCTACCTCTTCGGGGGCATCTTCTACCCGACGGATACCTTCCTGCTGCTGCTGCTGTCGATCTCGATTCTCGTGTCGGTGGTGCTCATCACGGCGCTGCTCGGGCGCGTGTGGTGCGGCTGGGCGTGCCCGCAGACGGTGTACCTCGAGTTCGTCTTCCGCCCGATCGAGCGGTTTTTCCAGGGCAAAGAGCACGTCCGCAAGCGCCGCGACGAGGGTTCGTGGACGTGGGACCGGGTGTGGCGCGTGAGCTTGACGTGGGCCACCTACCTCGTCATCGCGCTGCTGCTGGCGCACGTATTCGTGTCGTACATCGTAGGCTGGGAGCAACTCATCACGTGGATGACGAGTCCGCCCGCCAAGCACTGGGGGTATTTCGTGCTGATGGCGGGTACGACGGGCCTCATCCTGTTCGACTTCGGGCGTTTCCGCGAGCAGTTCTGCACCATCACGTGCCCGTACGCACGCCTGCAATCCGTACTGCTCGACCCCGACTCGCTCATCGTCTCCTACGATCCCGTGCGCGGCGAGCCACGGGCGCGGCGCTCGAAGAAGAAGATCGCCGAGGAGATGGCGGGCGAGCGCGCTCCGCTGGGCGACTGCGTGGACTGCTACGCATGCGTGCGGACGTGCCCCACCGGCATCGACATCCGCGACGGGTTGCAGATGGAATGCATCGCCTGCACCCAGTGCATCGATGCCTGCGACGACATTATGGACGCCGTCGGAAAGCCGCGTGGCCTCATCCGCTACACGTCCGAGAACGCGCTGCACGGGGTGAAGACGCGGGTACTGCGCCCGCGCACCGTCGTCTACGGCGTGCTGCTCGTGGCGCTGCTGACCGGCTTTACCACGCTTATCGTCACACGCGCCGACCACGAGGTGTACGTCGGGCGTGTGGCCGACGCGCCGTTCCTGACGCTTCCCGACGGCCGCATCGCCAACCGGCTGACCTTCCGCGTGGGCAACCAGAGCCGCAACGACCTCACCTTCAACGTCGCCGTCACCGCGCCCGAGGGGGCCGAAGTGCGCGTGCTGGGCGTGCAGCCCGTACACGCGCCCGCAGGCCAGACGACCCGCGTGGAGGTGTGGGCGATCTTCGACGCCGACGTACTCAGGAGCGATACGCGCGAGGCCACCTTCGTCGTCGTGTTCTCGGATGGTACCGAGGAGGAAGTCACCTTCCCGCTGCTGTCGCCGTCGGTGCGCTCCTGACCCCGGCAGCACGCCGCACCTGTCCTCCGTTTCCACCGCGTCCCGTTCCGCCATGCGCTTCACGCTTTCCCCCAACGTCACCTGGCCGCTTTTCATCACCGGACTGCTGCTGTTGAGCATCGGCATGGGCGTGTCCGCGGTGCTGGCCGCCCGGTCGGACGGTGGCGCGCAGACGGTGCCCGACTACTACACCCGCGCGCTCCATTACGACGAAACGCTGCACGCCGACGCCCAGAGCGCCGCGACGGGCTGGCAGGTGACGCTCGATGCCGGGGCCGAAATCGGCGGACTGCGCACGCTCGCCTTCCGCCTCGTCGATGACGCGGGCGCGCCGGTGGCCGATGCCGAAGGCGAAATCAGAATCCGGCGGCCGAGCAAGATCGGCGTCGTCGCCCGCGTGCCGTTCCATGCCACCGCCGACGGCTACGCCGTGGGCGTGCCCGCCATGACGCCGGGCCTGTGGGACGTGACGGTGGTGGCGCGGCGCGGCACGACGGTGTTCGAGACCACGCAGCGCGTCGAGGTGGACGAGCAGTGACGACCACGCTTCCACCCCCGCCCCGCACCAGGGCCATCTCCCTGCCACGCCCGGACGCGCCGTGCGCCCACTGCGGCCTGCCCGTCGGCCACGACCCCATCGGCGACGGGCCGTTTTTCTGCTGCACAGGCTGCGAAGTCGTCCACGACGCGCTGCACGCCGCCGGCCTCGACGCCTCGTACTACCAACTCCACGACCGAGGCCGCCCCGCCGAGCGCGTCGAGGAAGAAGCCTACGCCGTGCTCGACAGCCCTGACGTGCTGGCCGACGTCGCCACGGCACAGTCCGACGGCACGCTCCTCGCCTCACTGCACCTCGAAGGCGCGCACTGCGCCGCTTGTGTGTGGCTCGTGGAGCGGCTACCCCACCACCTCGACGGCGTCCACGCCGCCCGCCTCAACCTCACGCGCGGACGCCTCGACGTGTCGTTCGACCCCCGAAAAACGTCGCTGTCGCGCGTGGCGCGGTGGCTGGCGCGCTTCGGCTACCGCGTGGTGCCCACCTCCTCCGACGCCCTCGCGCATGTCCGCGCTGCCGAGCACACGCTGCTCGTGCAGATGGGCGTCTGCTGGGCGCTGGCGGGCAACGCGATGCTGCTGGCCTTTGCCTTCTACGCCGGGCTGGGAGAGGCCGACGGCGCGCTGGCGCACTTCGCCCGCTACCTGAGTTGGGGCCTCGCCACAGCGTCGTTCGCTGTCGGTGGGCGCGTGTTTTTTGGACGCGCCATCGCCTCGCTGCGCGGCGCGCTCGCCGCCCGCGATGCCCGGTTGCTGTCGCTCGATCTGCCCATCTCCATCGGGCTGTGGGGCGGCTACCTGCAAAGCGCCTGGGCGACGGTCAGCGGCACCGGGCCCGTGTGGTTCGACTCGCTCCTCACCCTCGTCGCTGCGCTGCTGACGGCGCGGTGGCTGCACCTGCGCGCCCTGCGCCATGCCCGCGAGGCGTCGGACCGTTTGCTGACGCTCTTGCCCACGCAGGTCACGCGTGTGCTGCCCGATGGCACGTCGGAAACTGTCGTCGCAAGCCGCCTCGCCGTGGGCGACCTCGTGCGTGTGGGCGCGGGCGACGTGATCCCCGTCGATGGCGTCGTGGTCGAGGGCGCGAGCGCGCTCGATTGCTCCGTGCTCACGGGCGAGAGCGCGCCGGTGGCCGTCGGGCCGGAGGCGCGCGTCGAGGCGGGTTCCACCAACCTGCGCGCCGCGCTGCACCTGCGCGTCGAGGCGGCGGGCAAGGATACCCGCGTGGGCGCGCTCCTGACGATGGTGCAGGCAGGCGCGCACGCTGAAGCGCCGACCGTCCGCCTCACCGACGCGCTCGCGCCCTATTACGTCGTCGCCATCGGCGTGCTGGCGGTGCTGGCGCTCGTGCTGGGCACCGGCTGGGACGACGGGGTGCAGCGCATGGTGGCGCTGCTCGTCATTACCTGCCCGTGCGCGCTCGGCATGGCCACGCCGCTGTCGTTCGCCGCCGCCATCGGTCGATCCGCGCGCGACGGTGTGTTCGTCAAGCACGGTGCCGCGCTCGAACGCGCCGCCCACCTCGATACCCTCGTGCTCGACAAAACGGGCACGCTCACCGAAGGCCGCCTCACCCTCGCGGCCCACGACGGCGACGAGCATGCCCTCCCCCTGGCCGCGGCGCTGGAATCGCACAGCCGCCACCCCATCGCTCGCGCCTTCGCGCGCGCCTACCCGCAAGCTGCCCGCCGCCACGCGACCTCCGACGTGCAGCATGAGCAGGGACGAGGCGTGGCGGGATACGTGGATGGGCACGCGGTGCGCGTGGGCCGCCCGGACTGGGCCGCTGACCACTCCCCCATTCCGGACGCGCTGCGCCTGAAGATGCACGCATGGGCCAACAGAGGGCTGACGCCCGTGGGTGTGGCTGTGGATGGCCGCCTCGTGGCTATGGCGGGCTTCGGCGACGTGCTGCGCCCCGAGTCCGCGGCGCTCGTCGGCGCGTGGCAGCGCGAGGGGCGCGCCGTCTGGCTGCTCTCGGGCGACGCCCCCGCCGTGGTGGCGCGCACCGCCGAGGCCCTCGGCCTGCCTACCGCCCGCGCACGCGGGCACGTCTCGCCTGAAGAAAAAGCCGCGTTCGTTCGGGAAACCGCCCGCACATCCACCGTGATGATGATCGGGGACGGCGTCAACGATGCGGCGGCGTTGCAGGCCGCGCACGTGGGCATGGCTGTGGCGGGCGGCACGACGGTGAGCGTCGTCGCCGCCGACGTGTTTGCGACGGCTCCCGGCCTCGCGCCCGTCCGCCGGTTGCTCGTCACCGGGGCCGCGCTGATCCGCCGCGTGCGGATGCTGCTGGCATTCTCCGTCGCCTACAACGTCGCGGGCGTCGCGCTGGCGCTGGCAGGCCTCGTCACCCCGCTCGCCGCCGCCGTCGCCATGCCACTGTCGTCGCTCGTCGTCGTCGCGGGCGCGATGTTGCCCTCTTTCCAGCGCTCGGCATGAACATCCTCTACCTGCTCATCCCCGCCGCCCTCGTGCTGGCAGGCCTCGGCGTGTGGGGCTTCCGCTGGGCCGTGCGCGACGGGCAGTACGACGATACGCAGGCCCCCGCCTACCGCCTCCTCCTCGACGACGAACCTCCTTCCGATCCACCTCCGTCCTCATGACTGCTTCCGTCACCCGCCGCCCCGTCCTGCTCTCCCCGACGGCCCACCACCCCGCCGACGCCGCCCTCGCCACGTTCTCGTGGCAGGCGGCCCCCACCGACGACCTGCTGTTCCAGCTCGCCGCCGACCGGCGCTTCGAGGAGGTGCTGTGGGAGGTGCCGGTGAAAGGCATCACGCACCTCACGCTGCAGAGCGCGCTGCCAAAGGTGAACACGCCTTACTACTGGCGGGTGGGCCGCGGCAACGTGTGGAGCGCGCCCGCGGCCTTCCGCGCCGCTACCGACGCCGACGTGGCAAGCTGGGAGTGGGCCCGCCACGAGGCCACCATCCGCGCCGCGCGCGAGGAGCAACGCGTCCACGGCAGCCCGGTAGGTGCCATTCCCTCTGCCGTGGCCGACGAGCCGCACCGCACCGGCCAGACTTCTCGCGGTGAGGCGCTGCTGTGGGTCTACTTCGTGGTGGCAGGCTTCGCCATCACCATCATCCTCCTCGTACGCGCCGTGTTGGGGTGAGGAGGAAAGGTTGGTCGGGTTGGTTGATGGCTTTCCAGACCAGCCCGCCTATCCCGGCAGTCGGCACCACTCGTCGTCCGTAGCGGCGTGCGCGGCGTGATCACCGTGGAGCCACGTGTGCGTCATCTGCTCCAGCGGCGTCGCCCGCGCCACCGTGATCGCGCCCATCACCACGAGCAGCACGCCCGCCCACTGCTGCGCCTTCATGCGCCGCGCGGGCGACCACCACTGCCCCACGAACACCGTCAGCGCGAGCGCGGGCACCGTCCCCGCTCCAAAGGCCAGCATCGTCAGCGCGCCGTCCGCCGGGTTGCCCGCCGCCGCCGCCTGCACCAGCAGCGCCAGCACCAGCCCGCACGGCAGCACCCCGTTGACCATCCCCAGCCCCAGCGCCGCACCGGGCGACGGGTGCTGCACCAGCCGCGTCACCGCGCGCCCGAAAAACGCGGGGATGGGCAGCCGTTCGAGCGGCACCCACCGGCGCAGCACACCGCACAAACTCAACCCGGCGACGATCAGCGCGATGCCGAGCACCACCGACAGCACGAGTTGCGTGCCGCGCGCGAGAAAGAGCGCGTAGCCGAACGTTCCCGCCAGCGCGCCGAGGGCCGTGTACATCCCGATGCGCCCCCCGTGGTAGAGCGTCTGCCGCGACCACACGCGCTCGCCCGAGCCGTGCGCGAGCGCCAGCGAAAAACCGCCACACATCCCCACGCAATGCGCGCTGCCGAGGAGGCCGGCCAGAAAAACGAGTCCGAGGTTCATGGGAAAGCGAAATCCTGCATCAACGTACCCTGCCGCTCCGCAAAACTCAACCCGGCCTCCCGTACCCGAGTGGCGGGGGAATCCCCTACGCGTGGCCCCTGCCCGTCTCCCCACTCGGCGCTCCGATCACAAACCGCTCGATCCTGTGCGTGTGGCGATGAGGCGGTCGGTCTGGCGCGTGGGGTCGCGGTAGTAGACGAAGGCGGTGTAGGAGAGGTCGGGGCGGCCGAGCACGTTGGACTGCGCGCGGGCGAGTTGCGGATCGTCGGAGACGTAGCGGTACTCGTACTGGCCCTGCTTGAGCAGCACGTTCTGCGTGTAATGTCGTTCGTCGGGCACCCACGTCATCGGCTCGGCGAGGCGCTGCCAGCCGCTGAACGCGCCGGAGAGGTACACGCTGCGGAGCGGCGCTTCGTCCGGCGGGACGAAGGTGAAGCGCGCCTCGACGTACTCCGCCGTGAGCGCCGGGTCACCGGGGGCACGGGCATCGCGCGTGACGATCTGCCCGTTGAGCAGCGGATCGCCGACCGTCGCGGGAAACAGCGCGGCGTCGGGCGAGAGCGTGACGTGGTAGGGCGTCTGGCCGAGGTCCAGCTTTTCCACCCGCGTCGAGACGCGCAGGTCGCGCAGGTCGAGGTAGTAGACGCCCGTGTTGGGCGAGAAGGCATCCGTCGGCTGGAGGTAGTACGTCAGCACGCGCGGATCGGTGCGGGTGGGCTGGTCGGTGCAGCGCGGCGCGGCGTAGCGGCCATCCTGCACGAAGCACACGTCGTACGAGAACGCGCTGTAGCCCTGCTCGGCCAGAGGCGCGAACTGCACGATGGGCTGCACGCTGCTGCCGCCCCCGCCGCCGAGCAGCACGGGCTGCAACCCCAGCTCCGCCGCCACGCCTTCCTCCGACACGAAAAACGGGCGCTCGAACAGCACGGCGTCTTCGCTGCCCTGCTCTGTCACGCGCAGGATGTAGTTGCCACTGAGGGTGAACGCCGTCCCGTTCTGCGGAAAGCGGTGCTCGTAATGCGTGTACGGAAGCTGCGTACCACGCGACGACGTGTACTGGATGAGATCGTCGCGCTGGAAGCCCTGCATGTAGTCGATGGCCATCAGGTCGCGCCGCCAGCGCCGGTCGGCGTGGTAGTAGTAGACCGACAGCGCCTGCCCGCGCGTGCCGAGGAGGTCGAAGGCGAGCGTGAGCGTCTGCCCCGAGCCCAGTTGCAGGATGGGCAGCGCCTGCTGGTTCTGCCCGGCATAGAGCTGGACGGTCTGCACGCTCGGCACGTCGGGTGCGAGGCCCATCGTGCCCGCGCTGCCCGGCACGCGGTCGCGTAGTGGGCGGGCGTCCGGATTGGAAGCCGGGTCGGTGGCGGCGCACGCGCTCAACAGCACACACAACAGGAGAACGAGAACGCGCATGGGTCAGGGGTAAAGACGGCTCGCACGTCTGCCGCCGGTCGATGGTTTCGCCACGACGGGGAGGGGCGGCGCTTGTGCCCACCGGGCCTGCCGGGCCACGTCGAGCCACCGCGCCGCTGCCTGCGCGTCGCCCAGCACGGCGAAGGCCGCTGCCGCTTCGCGCCCCCGTTCCACCGCAGCCGCGTACCGCGCCGATGCCAGCGCAGCCTCGGCCTGCCATGCGGCCCGCTGCGCCTCGAACAGCGCCCGCTCGCCCGGCGTCGCCCAGAAATCCTCGGGCAGCGGCGTACGCGTCAACGCGGCATAGGCGCTCTCCGGCTGCGTGTCGAGCGCCCGGACGGCCAGCAACACCGTCAGCGCGGGCGGCGTGAACGATGGGGGGATGGCCTCCGCATAGAGCGCGGCGACGGCAGCGGGGTCGGGTGCCAGCGACGCCCGCAGGCCCAGCGCCACGCGGGCGGCGTGGGCGTAAAGCGGCAGCGCCGCCCGGGCCTGCGCGTAGCCCGTGCGTGCCGCGTCGGCGTCGGCGAGGAGCGCGGCAGCGTCGGCGCGGCGCAGCAGGAGGGTGGGCGAATCCGTTTCGAGCGTGTCGAGGCGCTGCCGCACGCGGGCAGGCTCGCCGCGTCGCAGCAGGATGCGCGCCCATCCGTCCAGCGCGGGCGCGTACGCCGGCGCCAGCACCAGTGCCTGCTCCAGCCCTTCGAGGGCCTCGGCGCTCGTCGTGGCTTCGGCGGCCCGCCGCGTCAGCCGCACGTGGCGCGGCACGTAGTGTGGACTGGTTTTCTCGAAGAGCGACGGCACCGAGAACCGCTGCTCGGCCAGCGGCGCGGCAGCGCGGGCAATGAGATCCAGATCCATCAGGTAGGCCTCCCACCGGGCCGCGAGCGTGTCGATGGAGGCGCCGTAGACGCCCTCGAAATCGCCCCAGGGGTAGACGGCGCGCAGCTTCTCGGCCCCGTACGCGTCGAGCAGGAAGCGGGTGAACGAGCCCATCGTCGTGTACGACACCGCGCCGCGGGCCGTCCAGAACCCGCCTGGCCCCAGCGAGCGCGCCACGCGGCCCCCGAGGTCGGCGTCGCCCGAGGCGAGCGCGGCGGCGATGGTCTGCTCGTGCGGTGACGGCAACCCGTCGGGCGGCTCGACGGCCACGGCCAGGCCCTCGACGAGCCCCACGAACCGCGACGCCCGCACAACGGGCAGCCCGAACGATCGGGAGAACACGTGCGCCAGTTCATGCGCCAGCACGTTTTCGACGTGAGAGGCCACGAGGTGCATCTGGGGCGTGCGGAGCCACACCGGGGCCACGCTCGTCTGCGCCGCGCCCGTCAGCCGCGCCCGTGCGCGTGGCGTCGGGTAGACGTAGCTCTGCACACGCCCCTCTACGCCCACGCCGAGGGTTTCGCGGAGCTGCGCGTAACGGTACTCGTGCAGCCGCGCGAGCCGCGCCACGTCGGCGCTGTCGGTCGCGGCGGGGTCGAAGTACACGTCGAAGTGCGGTGTCTGTGCGTGCCCCGCGAGCGCCTGCCGCAGCGCCCACGCGGGCGTGACGATGCCCAGCCATCCCCCCGCCGCGTACGTCAGCGCCACGAGCGCCAGCGCCACCCGCATCCTGACGCGCTGCGGTCGCCCGCGCCGCGCCTCGCCGTAGAGAAACGCCACGAGCGCCCACAGCAGCGTCAGCCCGCGGAAGGCGAACAGGCCGGGCCGGAGCGCCAGTTCCTCGTCGTAGATCGGCCCGAGGAGGCCGCCCCAGACGTGGTCGTAGTGGTAAAACTGCGGGTGGAAGCCGAGGTCGTACAGCGGCGTGGCGACGAGGATGACCAGCGTCACGATGAAAAACGTCCACCCCGGCCTTTTCAGATCGGTACCCGTGAGGCCGTACGCCAGCGCGACGGCGAGTGCCACGGACGGCGGCGCGAACGTCACGAAGAGCAGCAATCCCTGCGCGTAGCCCGCGTTGGGCGTCCAGAAGAGCGAGAGCGTCAAGAGCGCCCATGGCACGGCGAGCGCCACGAGGCTCGTCTTCAACACCTCCCCGAACGCCTCACCCCGCCGGAACGCTGCCAGCGCGAAGCCGCCCGCCAGCATCCACCCGACGCCCGCCACCAGCGCCGACGACTCGGCGTGGAGCACGCGCAGGAGCGGCACCGCGCTCATCGCCCCGATGCACGTGGCGTAGAGGAGCGCCATCCAGAGGAGCCGCGCGCGGGGAGCCTGCGTCACTTTCTCAAATGAGCGTGATAGAGATGCCCACCGACAGCACCTCCTTGAGCTGTGGCTGCGTGCTCTGATCCCGGTCGAACAGCAGCGATCCCTGGAGATTGGTCGTGAGCCAGCTGTTGACCTTCATCTTGATCTCGTTGTCCCACGTGATGTCGGGCATGTCGGGGCGGTTGAAGGCGGCGAAGAGCGCCAGCGACGAGATGATGCGGATGTTCTCGGCGACCTCGGCGTCCACGTCGGTGCGCGACTCCAGCCCGGCCTCGACGCGCGCGAGCTTATCGAGGCTGAGGCTGTAGAGCGGGCGCAGGCTGCGCGCCGCCACGATGGTCTGCTTGCCACCCAGCCCGAAGCGCTGCTTGAACCAGTCGCTGGGCTGGTAGGTGAGGCCGACGGCCTGCGTCAGCGTGGCCGGGGCGAAGAAATCCGACACCCGCACGGGCGGCTTGCGTCCGTCCTTGAAGGGGTTCTTGTCGTAGCTGTAGCCCGAGGTGAACTGCGACCGGAAGCCCACGGCCACCGTCGGGCGCAGGTGGCGGAAAAAGCCCTCGCCGAGGTAGCGCAGCGACGTTTCGAGGCGGATGATGTCGTCGGCTTTTCGCAGCGCCAGCGTGTCCTGTTTCACCAGGCCGTAGGCCATGCGGAGGCTGTGCGTCTGGTTCCAGTTGGGAGTCTGCCGCTCGGCCTTCCCGTCGAGCACCGTCGTCACGGCGATGGTGTTGAGGCCGCCCTGCGTCCAGTTGCTGTAGGCGGCCTGTGAGCCGTTGAGGATGCTCATGAGCGAGACGTTCCAGCGCTGGAGGCTATCGGGATCGGCAGGCTGGGCGCGCGCGGCAAGCGGCAGGAGAAACACGACGAGGACGAGGCAGCGCAGCACGGCGGCAGGGGAAAGAGGAGGCCGTCAAAAAAAGAGGAGGCCGTGCAATGCACAACCTCCCCTGCAAGGAAAAAAGCCGAAGCTTTGGCAAGATGCCAGCGCTCAGGCGTCGTTCTTCTTGTTCTGCACCTCGACGCGGATGTCCTGCGCCATGTTTTTCAGGTCCTGCATCGCCTTGCGGACGCGGGTGCCTGCGGCTTTATTGTTTTTCTCGTAGAACTGCTGGAAGTCTTTTTCCAGGTCGTCCACGAAGTTCTTGAGATCGTTGAAGCGTGCCATGTGGTCCTCGGGTTGAAGTGGGGCTGAAAGGTCGAAAACAGCGCCGAAAGCGCCGTTTAACGGATGTTCTCGGGCAACATACTGTGCCCTCTTCCAGCGAGTCAAGGTTACGACGTGCCTTTTGAGGCACAAAATGCGCGTTTCTGGGCCTTAATCGTGCTTTTCGGTAACGATTGCCGTCCCGGAGGGCGCGGGACTGTCGAAAAACGCCGCCGCACTCGTGACGAGAAGCGGCATGCCCGCCCGCGCGAGCCGGGTCGCGGCGTCGGGATCGGCGAGGGCATCGCGGTGCGTGTCGAGCGCATCCGGGGCCATCGAGGGCGCAGGCGGCACGCCCAGGCCGGGGGCGTCGGTGCGGGTGAGCACCACGGCCGTCACGTCCCCTTCCCACGCCTCAGCCAGCGCCCGCGCCGCCTCTCCTGGCGACACCAGCACGCCGCCCTCCGGCCCGGCCACGAGCGCCGACACGACGGGCACGCCCCCCTGCCCCACCAGCGTATCCAGCCAGCGCGTCTGTCCTCCCGTCACCTTTCCCGACGCATCCACCTTCAACAGCCCACGGTCGCCCCCCTGGAAGCCGACGGCGGGCACGAGTGCGTCGGTGAGCGTGGAGACCACCGTCCGGTTGGCACGGCGCACGCCCGCCTCGACGAGCGCTCGCTCGGGCGCGGTGAGCTTCGGAAACACGTCCTGCCGCCTCTCCGGGAAAAAGCCGTTGGCTTCGAGCAGCCGCTCCGCCTGCCCGCCGCTGCCGTGGACGAGCACGACGCGCCGCTTCGAGGCCCTCATCGTCCGCCCCAGCGCGGGCGTGAACAGCAGGTCGTCGAGGTGGCGGTCGTCGAGCAAGAGCAGATAGGTCATGGTTGAAAGTCGGAACGCGGAAATGGAAACGCGGAAGTAGGGGCGCTGCGCTCTGAGCGAAGCCAATGGTAGGGGCGCAATTCCTTGTGCCTGTGCGTGGGCGCAACTCCTTGTGCTTGTGCGTGGGCGCAACTCCGGCATGCCTCACCAGACTCGAGAATCCTCATTCAGCGGCGTCCATCCCGAAGAGCGCCATCATGAAGACGGCCCCCGCCGTGCCGTCCATCGTGGGCTCGTTGGTGGAATAGTCGCCGATGTCGTCGTGGTAGACGACATACGGCGTCTGGAAGCGGGCGAACTCGTCGGGTTCGTTGAGGTGCAGGCCCTTGAGGCTTTCGTAAATGGAGGCGTAGACGGGGCCATCCACCAGCCCGCCGGGCACCATCTGGTGCGTGAGCGCCCACACGCTCGTGTGCACGTCGAGGGGGAACTCGCCGCCCTGCGGGAGGCCGGTGAAAAACGACGTGCCCCACGGGTTGCGCCCGAGCAGCCAGTCGCGCTGCGCGAGGGCAAAGGCGTGGTAGCGGAGATCGCCCGTCATGCGCTCGTAGAGCAGGATCTGCGTGATGAGCGCCGTGGTGAGGTTGGCCGAGCACCACACGAACGGCGCGCCGACGCCGTACGGGTTCTTGCGCGCCCGCGCCATCGTGGCCTCGATGCCCGCGCGGTAGTAGCCCGCCAACGTGTCCTGAAATGCCGCCTCCACGTGCGGGTACAGCGCAAAGTGGCCGACGTTGACGAACGGGTAGTACCGGTAGTGCTCGACGGAGTCGCGGGGCATCCACGAGGTGGTGCTGGCGAGGCGGGCGTAGCGTTTAGCGTCGGAGAGGTAGGTGCTGTCGCCCGTGACGCGGAAGAGTTCGGCAGCCCCCCACTCCATGTCGTCCGCCCAGGTGTCCTCGCTGTAGCGGTAGGGCGCGCCGTACGAGTTGCCCTGCTGGTAGCCCTCCTGCGCTTTGCCCATCGCGTACGCCGAGCGCGCCTTTTCGAGGTAGCGCGGCGCGTCGAGGGCGAAGGCGGGCAGGTCGGTGGCGAGGGCGAAGGCGGCGGCGACGCGCCCGGCGAGGTTGGCGACGCCCGTGGCCTCACTCTGGTACTTCCGCAAGCCCTGCGGCGTGCCGGTGGCGAAGTATGCGGCGCGGTAGCTGTTCGGCCCCCAGCCGTAGTCGGAACTGTCGGCGTCGGGCCACTTCCAGCCCGTGTGGTCGCGGTCGTCGGCGATCTGGTGGAAGAGCTGGCCCGGTGCGGGGTGCATCTTTTCGAGCCAGTCGAGCCCCCAGCGCGCCTCGTCGAGCACGTCGGGCAAGCTGTTCGCGCCCGGCTGTCCGAGGGCATTTGTTTGGTCGGCGAAGCGCGTGGGCAACAGGCGGTACGCGAGCAGCAGACGGGCCGTGGCGTTGCTGCCGGTGATGAGGTATTTGAGCTGGTCGCCCGCG
The DNA here is from genome assembly GCA_963829705.1 of Rhodothermales bacterium. Lineage (GTDB taxonomy): Bacteria > Bacteroidota > Rhodothermia > Rhodothermales > BA12 > CAWHJN01. Next base: position 1,193,258 of record CAWHJN010000005.1, on the reverse strand, counting down.
TCGTGCCAGCCGCCGGAGAGGTCGATGAAGGTCGAGTCGGGCATCGGACCGTAGAAGGTGCGCCCGTCACGGCGGTGGCAGACGCGGTCGAGGTAGGGGTTGTAGCCGCACCGCTGCTGCCGCAGGAACAGGAGCAGACTTTCCTGCGGCGTCCCGTACGCGGCGCGCCCGATGCCAAAAGGTGCCGACCGGTCGCCGGTGCGCCGGGCTTCGAGTACGTACCGCCCCTCGGCACGCACGGCGCTGAAATCCACGCGCCCGTAGTGGCGACCGTCGTTCCAGGCGTGCTCCGTGAGCGGTTCGATGGGCATCTCGGCCACCGCCGCGCCCGTCGCGGCGTCCACGACGGCCACGCTTCCGGCGAGCGGCGCGGACGAAAACAGGATGGCTTCTTTGGCGTCGTCCGCCAGATACCCCAGCAAGTTGACGCGGAGGTAGACGGTGTCGCGGGCGACGCTCTGGGCGAAGCTTTGCGCCGGATGCAGCCACGCGGCGGTGAGGCACACGGCGACGAGCAGGAGCCGAGACGAAAACAGGCGGACGAACATGGCAGGGAAGGCGGCGAAAGAGCGCACAAAATAGCCGCCTGCCACGCCGCACCGAAAGTTATCCACAGGGGTTGCGCAAAGAGGCCGCAGGTCGAATCTTTTCGGGGACTTGCGTGCTGCGCGCGTGGACGCTCCGGGAATTCGGGACGACCCCGCGTTTCCGCGACGCGGCGCTTCGCCCGGCGGGATACCTTGCGCGTGGCTGGGGCTGCGTTCCGCACAGTGCCACCAGGACGTGCCACGGCACGTCCTTACGGTCCGCAGGTGCAGCGCGCTGCGCCCCTAGCACTGACCTTCGATTTTCGCGCCAGGCGCCATGCATTGCGCCCCTACTTCCGCATTCCGCGTTCCCACTTCCGCGTTTCAAAACATGCCTGAACTCTGCCACCTGCACTGCCACACGCACTACTCGCTCCTCGACGGCGCGGCGGACGCCCGGCGCCTCGTCACGCGCGCCGCCGAGATGGGCGTCGGCGCCGTCGGCATCACCGACCACGGCAATCTCTACGGGGTGCCCGAGTTCTACAAAAGCGCCAAGAGCGCGGGCGTGCAGCCCATCATCGGGTGCGAGTTTTACGTGACGCCGTCGGGCATGGACGACAAGAGCGACCGCACGCGCTACCACCAGGTGCTGCTCGCCAAAAATGAGGAAGGCTACCGCAACCTCATCAAGCTGTCGTCACTCTCGTACACCGACGGCTTCTACTACAAGCCGCGCATCGACCGGGAAACGCTGCGCCGGTACAGCGGCGGCCTCGTCGCCACGACGTGCTGTTTGCAGGGCGAAGTGCTCCAGACGATCCTCAAAAAAGGAGAGGACGAGGCGCGGAAGGTCTTTGAGGACTACCTCGGCATTTTCGGCGACGACTATTACATCGAGCTTCAGGATCACGACATCGCCGACCAGCGGACGTGCAACCGCGTCCTCGTCAAGTGGGCCGAGCACTACGGCGTAAAGGCGATTGCCACCAACGACGTGCATTACGTCTACCAGGCCGACGCCGAGGCGCAGGATGTATTGCTGTGCCTCCAGACGGGCAAAGACCGCGACGATCCCAACCGGATGCGGTTCGAGAACAATCAGTTTTTCCTCAAGAGCGCGCCCGAGATGCAGGCCGCGCTGGGCCGCGACCTCCCCGCTCGCTTGGTGGACCAGGCCCTCGACACGACGCGCGAGGTGGCCGACAAGTGCGCCTTCGACCTGCCGATGGGGGGGCTGCTGATGCCACACTTTCCGCTGCCCGAGGGCTTCGCGGACATGGACGCGTACCTGCGCCACCTCGTCTTCGAGCGCGCCAAGGTGCGCTATCCCGGCTTGCCACAGCACGTCGTGGAGCGTCTCGACTTCGAGTTGAAGGTGATCTCGTCGATGGGCTTTTCAGGCTACTTCCTCATCGTGCAGGACTTCACGACGGCGGCGCGCACCCTCGGCGTGAGCGTCGGGCCGGGGCGTGGCTCGGCGGCAGGGTCGGCGGTGGCGTTCTGCCTCGGCATTACAGGCATCGACCCGCTCAAATACGAACTGCTGTTCGAGCGCTTTCTCAACCCCGAGCGCGTCTCGATGCCGGACATCGACATCGACTTCGACGACCGCGGGCGCTCGAAGGTCATCGACTACGTCGTCGAGAAGTACGGGCGCGCCAACGTGTGCCAGATCATCACCTTCGGGACGATGGGCGCGAAAACCGTCATCCGCGACGTGGCGCGCGTGCTCAACGTGCCGCTTTCCGAAGCCGACCGCATCGCCAAGCTCATCCCCGATGGGCCGAAAGTGTCGCTCGCGCAGGCGATGAAAGAGGTGCCCGAGTTTCGCGCCCTCGCTGACGACCCCAACACGAGCATCCGTCAGCTCATCCAGTTCGGGCAGGTGCTCGAAGGGTCGGCGCGGCACACGGGCGTCCACGCCGCCGGCGTCATCATCGCCCCCGGCGACGTGTCGGACTACATCCCCGTGCAGCTCGTCAAGTCCAAAAACAGCGAGGCCGTCACGACGCAGTACGACGGCAAGTGGGTCGAGAAATTCGGCCTGCTCAAGATGGACTTCCTCGGCCTCAAAACGCTGACCGTCCTCGACGATGCGCTCAGGCTCATCCAGGAAAACCACGGTGTGGAGATCGACCTTGACGCCATCCCGCAGGACGATCCAAAAACCTTCGAGCTGTTCCAGAAAGGCGACACCGTATCGGTCTTCCAGTTCGAATCGAGCGGCATGCGCGAGTGGATGACCAAGCTCAAGCCCACGTGCCTCGACGACCTCATCGCGATGAACGCGCTGTACCGTCCCGGCCCGATGGACCTCATCCCCAACTACATCGACCGCAAGCACGGGCGCGAAAAAGTGGAGCACCCCCACGCGATGCTCGAAGAAATCCTCGCGCCCACCTACGGCATCCCGGTCTACCAGGAGCAGGTGATGCAGATGGCGCAGGTGATGGGCGGCTATACGCTCGGTGGCGCGGACCTCTTGCGGCGCGCGATGGGCAAGAAAGACCAGAGCGAGATGGACAAACAGCGCGTCGTTTTCGTCGATGGCGCGCGCCACAAAGGTGTAGACGAAAAGAAGGCCAATGAGGTCTTCGATATGATGGCGAAGTTCGCGGGCTACGGGTTCAACAAGTCACACTCGGCTGCATACAGCGTTGTAGCGTACCAGACAGCGTACCTCAAAGCGCACTACCCGGCGGAGTTCATGGCAGCGGCGATGACGAACGAAATGGGCGACACGAAAAAGCTGGCCGTCGTGCTGGAGGAGGCGCGGCACCTCGGCCTGGAGATGCTGCCGCCGTGCGTGAACAGCAGCCAGGCGCACTTCACCGTCGACGGTGGCAAGATCCGTTTTGGACTGGGCGCGATCAAAGGCGTGGGGCTGTCGGCCATCGAGCACATCGCGGGGGTGCGCGCGAAAAAGGGGACGTTCCGTTCGCTCTTCGGCATGACGAAGGAAATCGACCTGCGCGCCGTCGGCAAAAAGGCGCTGGAATCGCTCATCCTCAGCGGCGCGATGGACGCGCTCGAAGGGCACCGGGCGCAGATGGCGGGCGCGCTCGACATGGCGGTCCAGTACGCGCAGACGGCGCAGATGAACGCCGCAAAAGGGCTGTCGTCGCTCTTCGGCGAGGTCGGCGGCGCGCCCAGCCTGGAGCCTGCCCTGCCCCACGCCGAGCCGTGGGCACGCAGCGTCGTCCTCAAACACGAGCACGAACTCCTCGGCTTCTACGTCTCCGGCCACCCGCTCGACGCCTTCCAGGTGGAGGCACGCACCTTCGCCACGACGACCGTCGGCGCGCTCGCCGAGACGCCGCCCGACGAGACGCCGCAGGAGGACAAAGGCTGGGGCCGCGACCGGGGGCCGAGCCATCGGCTGTGCGGCATCCTCACCGACGTGCAGCGGCGGACGACGAAAAGCGGCAAACCCATCGTCTTCGCCACGCTCGAAGACTACACGGGCCAGGCCGAGTTGACGCTCTTCGCCCGCGAGTTCGACCGCGTGCAATCGTATCTGAAAGTCGATGACGTCGTGCTCGTCAAAGGCACCGTGGAACTGCGCGGCGGCTCGGTGCGGCTCGTCGTACAGGACGTGATGCCCATGTGGAAGGTGCGCGAGCAGATGGTCAAAAGCATCGTGCTGCGCGTCAACCTGGAGCGGGCGCAGCCGCAGCACATCGATACGCTGAAGATGCTGTGCGAGGAAAACCGGGGCACGTGCAAGCTGTATTTCGACCTCGAATCGGCGATGCTGCCGCAGCCGCAGCGTGTGCGGAGCCGGTTGTTCGTCGTCGAGCCCACACCCGCGCTGATGCAGGGTGTCGTCAAGCTTTTCGGCGCGCCCAACGTGTCGCTCTTGGAGGCCGAGGCATGAAGCGTTCTTTGTTCACGCTCCTGCTGCTGGCGGCCTGCACGACGCAACCCGCGCCCGATCCCACGGCGCTCGACCCGGACGAGTCGCGCTCGGACGCCCGCATCGAAGGCATCTGGCAACGCGAAGACGGCATGACGCTGTTTCTCAACGACGACGGCACGCTCCGCGTGGAGAACGACCCGCCGCTACAGGGCGAGCGCTGGGATTATTTCGACGATTCGCTGGCGCTCTACCTCCAGCCCACGGGCCAAGGCACCGTGGACGTCCACATGTTCCACGTCGACACGCTCGGCATCACGACGCTCGTGCTGCGTCCGACCGAAGTGTTCGGGGGCCACTACTCCCGGCGGATGCCGTAGGGACACCGCGTGTGGCGGGCCGTGCAAACAGGCAAAACTCGAAAGGGCCGGGCCTCCCGTGGCGGGAAGTCCGGCCCTTTCGCCGTTCAGCGACGACGGGAATCAGCCGTTGGGGATGAAGAGATCGAAGGAGCCTGCTGTTACGAGCGCGAGGCGCGCTTCGCGGCGCAGCGTGGGCGCGGCGAACGGCTTCCGCGTTTCGGGCACTGGTTGAGTGTTCATATCAGCAACGTGTCTGGTGTGAGAAAGGATTACCGCGCGATGGTGAGTGTCTTCTGCAGCGTCTGCCCGCCCGCTGTCAGGCGGTAGAGGTAGAGACCCGACGGCAACTCGCTGCCCTCGAACGACAGCCTCGTGCGTGCCTGCAGCCATCGACCCATCGACGAGGCGGGCGACTTCACGGCCCAGCACGTCGTAGACGGCCAGCGTCACCTCGCCTCGCTTCGTCGAGCGAGAAGCGGATCGTCGCCGCGCCCGTGGTCGGGCTAGGGGCCGCCGAGGCCAGCGCGAAGCCTGAAAGCTCGCTCTGCACACGCCCATCACCGTGAAGCTCGGATCGACGTCTACCGTCTGGTCGCACGCATCGCTGACGGCGAGGAAGAACGCAACGTGGGTGCCACCGCCCGCCGTCGTGATCGGGAAGTAGAGCACCGTCGGATCGCTCGTGAACGAGAACGTGTTGCCCGAACGCGTCACCCCGCCGATGGCCGTGTTCGACTCGAGGCCCGTCTCGGGCTCACCCACGACGAGGTTGGTCGTGTTGTAGAAGCGCGCTTCGGTGGCGCCTTCGGGTGCTTGGACGACGACGAAGGCGCGCGTCTGAGCAGCGTTGAGCACGTAGCCGCCCGCGTAGCTCGGAGCCACAGGGTTCTGGCACGCACAGCCCTGCGGCGGCAGCGCCGCACCCGGCCCGGCGGTGGCCGTCGATTGCTGCCCGTTGGGGCTCCTCAGCGTCCAGACGAGGTTGCTTGGACCCGAGAAGGAGACGGCGAAGACCTTGCGCTGACGTCCGGCGAGAAAGTCGGTCGTCTGCCCGCGATCCTCGGGGGCAGGCGAGAAGCGGTTGTCGGAGCCCGTGGGGATGGTGACTGTCGAGGCGTTGCGGTTGAGGTAGCCGAAGAACGCCGTGTAGGTGCCATCGCAGTTCGTGACGAGCGAATCCAGCACCGGGCTGATCTTCTCCGTCGGCGTGATGACGATGGCATCGCCGGTGCCCGTCAGCGGCACGTCGAAGGGATTCTCGTCCACATCCGTGTTGGCGATCCGCATCGTCGCCATCCGGTTTCCGGCCGCGCCGGGCGTGAACGTCACCGAGAACGTGAACGAGTTACCAGGCCCCACCGAGGCCGTGACCAAGGAGGTCGAGAAGTCACCCGCTTCGGCCCCGACGAACGTGACCCCGGAGAGGTCGAGCGCGCCGCTGCCGGTGTTCTCGATGGTGAACTGCCGCGTGACGGGCACGCCCACCAAGCTCGTCCCGAAATCGACAGCCGTGGCCTGCCCGTCCGTCAACTCGGGTGCCGAGGTGTCGGCGCCGTCGAAGACCCCGATTTCGGGGGACGCCGCGACGATGCCCACGGTAAAGCCCGTCCAGTATTCCGGGTTGCTATGCTGGAAGGTGAACGAGGTGAAGTCGCCCGGAATCCGAATGGTGCCGTGGCCCTCGCCGGTCGAAGCGAGCACCGTGTCCTGGCTGACGGAAAGGGTGCCATTGCCCCAGTAGCCGTTTCCGTAGCTCAACACCTCGATGGGCCGGTTGAAGAGGTGGTTGGCCCCGTTGAGGCTCACGACGGAGAAGAGCACGTCCCGCACGGGCTTGTCGAACGTGACGGTGTTGACGACGTTGCTGCCCTGCGACTGCGCGATGATGTCTTTAGTGGCAGCGGGCGAGTTGGCCACGTCGGCGCTGGTGTAGGGAGCCTCTGGAATCCAGTAGTTCGGCCCTTCGCCGTTGATGTTGGCGAAGGTCACGTCGCCCGTAAACGTCACGCCCACGGTAGTGCCGTCGGGCAGTGTGATGGTTCCGGTCACGGAGCCGTTCGTCGGGCTGACCACTTTGGACGTCCACTCGGTCCAGTAGACCTGCTGAGCGCGGGCGGGCAGGACGAGGAGGAACAGGGAGGCGAGCAACAGCAGCGCGCCGCGATTCGGTAGACGATGTTTCATCGAACTTGGGGGGATGAATGAGCATGGCAAGGTTCCCCAACACGAAACCTCCTCAACAGAGTCACTCCCCGAGACGCTTGCGCGACGCAGATCTCTAACACATCCTGCACGCCCGAGGAGTATGTTATGGTACGAGGACACTACTGCTCCTATCGCTAACGGCGGACGCGTCTTTGGCGCATAATCTCCCGGCAGCAGACACGCCGCGTCGGCGCGGGGGCCGCTATCTTGGCTAGCATGATCTCCCTCCGCGGCGTCAGCAAAACCTACGGCTCGACCGTTGCTCTCTACCCAACCGACCTTGACGTGGCGCGGGGCGAGACGGTGGCGCTGCTGGGCACGAGCGGCAGCGGCAAGTCCACCCTGCTCCGGTGCGTGCTGCGGCTGGTAAAGCCCGACGGCGGAACGGTCGAGGTGGGCGGCAACGCCGGTATCCCAGAAAACCGCCGAGGCCGTGCGGCGGCGCGTGGGCTACGTGATCCAGTCAGGCGGGCTGTTTCCGCACCTCACAGCCCGCGCCAACGCCTCCCTGCTGGCGCGGCATCTCGGCTGGGATTCGTCGCGCATCGACGCGCGCATCGGCGAGATGGCCGATCTCACGCGCCTGCCCGTCGCGCTGTTCGAGCGCTACCCCGCGCAGCTTTCCGGCGGGCAGCGGCAGCGCGTGGCGCTCGCGCGGGCGCTCTTTCTCGACCCTGACGTGCTGCTCCTCGACGAACCGCTCGGCGCGCTCGACCCCATCACCCGCGCTGATTTACAGACCGACCTCGGCGCGCTGCTCCGCGACCTCCACAAAACCACGCTGTTCGTCACGCACGACCTCCACGAGGCGAACGCGCTCGCGGATCGTGCCGCTATCATGGAGGCCGGGCGCATCGTGCAGCGCGGCGCACTGAGGGCGTTTCTCGACGCCCCCGCCACGCCGTTCGTGGCGCGGTTCATGGCCGCGCAGGCCCACGCGCTATGAGAATCGTCGCCGCCTTTCTCTTGCTGCTGATGCCGTTCGCGGCGCACGCACAGGACGTGACGGTAGGATCGAAAAAGTTCACCGAGGGCGTGATCCTGGGCGAAATCGCCACGCTGGTGGCGCGCAGTGCCGGTGCCGACGCGATCCACCGGCGCGAGATCGGCGGGACGCGGGTGCTGTGGGAAGCCCTCCTGCGGGGCGACCTTGACGCCTATCCCGACTACACCGGCACGCTCGTGCAGGAGGTGCTGGCAGATGAAGCGGTCGGCAGCGACAGCGCGCTGGCGGCGGCGCTCGAAAAGCGCGGCGTGCGGATGACGAGGTCGCTCGGGTTCAACAACACGTACGCCCTCGGGATGCGCGAGGGGGAGGCAGCACGCCTGGGCATCGAAACGCTCTCCGACCTGCGCGATCACCCCGATCTAAAACTCGGCTTCTCGAACGAGTTTATCGACCGCGCGGACGGATGGCGCGGGCTGAAACAGGCGTACGCGTTGCCGCACCGCGACGTGCGCGGCATCGACCACGACCTCGCCTACCAGGGGTTGGATTCCGGCGCGCTCGACGTGGTGGATCTGTATTCGACGGATGCCGAGATCGCGTATTACGGCCTTCGTACGCTGTGGACGACCGGGACTTTTTCCCGCGCTACGACGCCGTGCTCCTCTACCGGGCGGATCTCGAATCCCGCGCCCCGCAGGTCGTGGAAGCGTGGAAAAAGCTCGAAGGTGCGGTTGACGCAGCGCGCGATGGGGGCGATGAACGGGCAGGCGAAGATCGACAAGACGCCCGAAGCCGTCGTGGCGGCGGCGTTCGTGGACGAGGCGCTGGGCATCCGGGCCGAGGTCGCCGTGCCGTCGCGGGCGGCGCGCGTGTGGCAGCGCACGAAAGAACACCTGTGGCTCGTCGGGTGGTCGCTCGCGGCGGCGATGGCGCTGGCGATCCCGCTGGGCGTGGCGGCAGCAAAAATCGCGTGGCTCGAAGCGCCGATTCTGGGCGCGGTGGGCGTGCTCTACACGATTCCCGAGCCTGGCGCTGCTGGTGTTCATGATTCCCCTTCTCGGCATCGGCGCGCTGCCCGCGATGGTGGCGCTGTTTCTCTACAGCCTCCTGCCCATCGTCCGCAACACGCACGCCGGGCTGACGGGCATCGCGCCCGAACTCGTCGAAAGCGCGCAGGGCGCTCGGCCTGCCTGCCCGCACTCGGCTGTGGCGCGTCGAACTGCCGCTCGCGTCGCCGTCGATTCTGGCGGGCATCCAGACCGCTGCGGTCATCAACATCGGCACGGCCACGCTGGGCGCGCTCATCGGCGCGGGCGGCTACGGCCAGCCCATCCTGACGGGCATCAGGCTCGACGACACGGCGCTGATTTTAGAGGGCGCGATCCCGGCGGCGCTGCTGGCGCTCATCGCGCAGGGGTTTTTTGGTCTGGTCGGGCGCGTCGTAGTGCCGAAAGGGTTGCGGTTGGGGTGATGCGCTGGTGGTTCAACAGGTAGGGGCGTAGCGCGCTACGCCCCTACCGATTCCAGACGAACAATCAGATCAGAACCCTGCCACGAATGCCACCGACCCGAATGGCCGCGAGGCTCCGGCGTGGTGCGTGCCGACGAGCAGGCCCGGCGTGGCTTCGATCCGGGCGAAGCGCGTGAGCGCCATCCCGACGCGCACCTCGGCCCCGATCCAACCGCGATCCCGGTGGCCGGTGCGGTAGCTGTACTGCGCGGCATCGAAGCGGACGCCGTCGTAGCGCGCCACGACGCCCGGCTCGATCTCGAAACGACCCATCTCCACCGCGTACCCCACACCGACGCCTGCTTCCACGAGCGTGTACTGGCGACTGAAGTCGCGCGACAGGTTGCCGCTGGCGAGGCTCGCATGAAAGCGCGCCGACACGCGCGGAAACACGGGCTGATAAATCTCGACGCCGCCCCTGCTGAAGAGCGTGCTCGTGGCGTCGGCGTAGCCGGTTTCGGCGAAGACGCGGACGCTCCGGTAGACTGGCAGCGTCAGCCGCAGCGATTGCATCGGCCCGCGCGCGATGTTGAGCGCCGATGCCGGACCGTCGGCGTACGGCTGCACGCGGAGCGTCGGCTGGGCAGCGGCGGGCAGGGCCGCCAGGATGAGCGCGAAGAGGAGCAGCGTGCGTGGCATGGTGGGGTGAAAAAGCGGCTGATAAAAACCTGGTTTTGAAAACCCGTCAGGTTTGAAGATGCACGAAGCTACCACGCAGCGGGGGAAGCGCAACGGCGAAACCGCATGAAATTCTACTGGCACACCTCGCTCACCACCTCGCCGCCGACCACGACGGTGCAGGCGTGGGTGGTGTATTCGAGCGGGTCGCCGTCCCACAGCACCACGTCGGCGTCCTTGCCCTTTTCGAGCGAACCCACGCGGTTTTCCAGCCCGAGAATGCGCGCCGCGCCCATCGTGAGGGCTTCCATCGCCGGGCCGCGCCCGAGTTTGTTGGCGGCGGCCAGCGCGGCCTCGTAGAGCACCACGCGCGTTTTGGGCACGTACGCCTCGTAGCCGCTCTGGAACGCGAACGGGATGCCTGCCCGGTGCAGCGCGGCGGCGGTTTCCATCGAGGCATTCTCGCCCGCGCCGCCGGCCCGCATCATCGTCGGGTGGACGATGACGGGGATGTTCGGCCGCTTTCAGATCGTCGAGGACGAGGTAGGCTTCGGCCCCGCCGTCGAGGATCATCTTAAAGCCGAACTCGCGCTGGAGGCGCAGCGCGCTCAGGATGTCGTTGGCGCGGTGCGCGGAGACGAGTGCGGGCACGTCGCCACGCAGCACCTGCGCCAGCACCTCCATTTCGAGGTCACGCTCAGGGTCGTTGTCGGCGTCGGCATCGTCCATCTTGCGCGCGTACGCCTGCGCCTTGAGGAGTTCGGCGCGCAGCATCGCCATGCCTTTGGCGCGTGTGCCGGGCGTCGAGAAGCGCGACGAGACGCCCTCGCCCACCGTGAAGGCCACCATCGAAAGCGGGGTCACGAGGGCGGCTTCGGTTTCGTGCGGCCACGTTTTGACGACCATCGTTTGTCCGCTCACGAGCCCGCCCGGCCCGTGGCCGGTGTTGACCGTCGTGATGCCGAGGCCACGCAGAAACGCGACGAGCGTGTCGCGCCCGTTGTAGGCGTCCACGGCGCGCAGTTCAGGCTGGATGGCGCTGGAGGTTTCGAGGTAATCCTGATCCTGCGTCTGGTTGAGGATGCCCGAGAGCCCGACCGTCGAGCGGGCGTCGACGAGGCCGGGCGTGGCGAGGCGGCCCCGCAGTACCCGGTAGCCGTCGGGCACGCGCACGCTGGAGGCCGGGCCCACAGCTTCGATCTTGCCGTCTTTCACCAGCACGACGCCGTCGGGGATGGGCGCACCGGCCATCGTGTAGACCGTATCGGCGCGCAGGGCGAGCTGGGCGTGCGCGCTACCGGCGACGAGCAGACAGGCGGCGAGGAGCGAGAGCAGACGGGGCATGGCGACGGGCTGGTGGAGCGAGGGTGGAGAAAGCAAGATAGCGGATGGAGGCGGTTGGAGGCTCGGAGAAAGAAGAAGGAAGACGGAGCATCGCGGACGGAAAGATCGGTGATGGAGCGTTACAGGCGCCGTCCCCGCCATTGTCTATCCTCCCTTTTCCATCCACCCTCCTCCCGTTCATGCCGCGCCCGCTCTCCGATGCCGAACTCCGCACCGTGGCCCCGTCGGTGTTCACGTCGTTGGCGGCCGCCAGCCCGGCCGAGCGCGGTCGGCTGGTGCTCGCACTCGTTGAGGCGTCGCCCGACGGGCAGCTTCGGCTGGAAGCCAGCAACGGCGCGCACGCCGACCTCAGCGGCCTCGACCTGAGCCCGCAGGCGCTGGGGGCGCGCAACGCGCTGCGGTCGCCGCACCCGTCGTGGTGGAACGCCGAGCGCGAGACGGCCCGGCTGGCGCGCGCGCACCTCGGCGGAGCCGACCTGTCCGGCGCGAACCTTCGCATGGCCGACCTCACCGGCGCGCGGCTGCGCGGGGCGACGCTGAAAGACGCCGGGCTCGGCGGCGCGCGCCTCGGCGAGGCCGACCTCGAACAGAGCACGCTCGAAAACGCCGACCTCGTCGGGGCCGACCTGCGGAAAGCGGCTCTCAGCGGCGCGAACCTCGAAAACGCCCTCCTCGAAGAGATCGACGCGCGGGGGGCCGCGATGCGCTTTTCCCGCCTCGACGGTGCCGCCCTCGACGACGCCACGCTCGACGGGGCCGACCTGTGGGGCGCACATCTCGACGGGGCCACGCTCGTGGGCGCGTCGCTCGTCGGCACGCGGCTGCACGAGGCATCGCTCGCCGGGGCCGACCTCCGCAACGCCAACCTCGCCGGGGCCGACCTGCGCGACGCAGATCTCGCCGGAGCCAACCTGTCCGGGGCCAACCTGCGCGAGACGCAGCTCAGCGGCACCAACCTCGCCGGGGCCAACCTGCAGGGCGCGCGCTTGCAGGATCTCGACCTCACCGCATCGACGCTCCAGAACATCCATTTGCACGGGGCCTGGATGGAGCGCACACGCCTCGACCGGCACCAACTGGGCGAGAAAGTGGGCGAGGAGTTGGCGGACGATTACGAAGGCGCGGCGGGTGCGTACCTGACGCTCGAGCGCAACTTCGAGCAGTTCGGCTATGCCGAGGCGGCGTCGTGGGCCTACCGCCGCCGCCGCCGGATGCAGAAGCAGCACGCCCGCCTCCGCGCCGAGGTGGCGGCAAAAGCACACCGCTGGAAACGCGCTGCCCGCCATTACCTCGACTTTGCCCGCGACCAGTTCGTCGAGTGGCTGTGCGATTACGGCGAGAGCGTGCCGCGTGCGCTTGGCTCCGTCCTGCTGATCTACCTCACGTTCACCGTGATCTACGGCCTGACGGGCTCCATTGTGCGCGTCGAAGACGGCTCCGTCGTCCACCTCGCCACCCTCAGTGACGTGCAGGACGCCGCCATCTTCAGCCTTATCTCGATGACCTCCGCCGAAGGCCCCGCCGTGGGGCTGGAACCACGCAACCAGGCCGTCCACGTGCTCACCGGCATCCAGACGCTCCTCAGCATCGCTCTCACCGGTCTGCTCGGCTTCGTCATCGGCAACCGGATCAGGAGGTGACGGACTCCACCGCTATGATTCCAGCTTGCAAAACCGTTCCAGTAGCGGGGAAGGCAAGCTGGTAGTCCGGGCAGCGCGCGGTCCCTTGTGCAGGAGAACCACCCTGTCTGAGACTGTAATCGATGTCTGCTTTCGTTGTGGGCAGTCACCCCGCCAGCAGCGTCTCCATCTGCGCGAGCAGTTGCGGCAGATCCACCGGTTTGGTGTGGTAGGCGTTGCAGCCCGCCGCGAGGGCCTGGTCGCGGTCTACTGAGAGGGCGTGCGCCGTCAGGGCGATGATGGGGACGGTTTCGCCGGTTTCACTCGCCCGGATCTGCCGCGTGGCCTCGCGCCCGTCGAGAACCGGCAGGTTGAGGTCCATCAGGATGAGGTCGGGCGACTCCTCGCGCGCCTTGTCTACGCCCTGCTGCCCGTCGAAGGCCAGCACGACGTCGTAGCCGCGGCGTTTGAGGCGGCGCGAGAGCATGTCCCAGTTGTGCTCGTTGTCTTCGACGAGGAGAATCTTTGGCATCGGGAAAGAGGGCGTCAGGAAGTACGCGAGGCGTGCGAATAGGCGATGCGGCTGATCTCGCGAAGGAGCTCGTCGCGGCTGTAGCGGCCTTTTTCGAGCACCGTCTCGACGCAGCCCGTCAGGCGCGAGCGGTCGTCGGCGGTGAGGTCTTTAGAGGTCATCACGACGATGGGAATCTGCTTCCACTCGTCATGTTTGCCCAGTTCTTCGATGAGTTCGAAGCCGTTCATCTCGGGCATCATCAGGTCCGTCAGGATCACGCGGGGGCGCTCGGTGACCATGTGCTGGAGGGCGTGGCGGCCCGTGTGCGCCTCGACGACGGCGTAGCCGTAGCTCTCGACGGCGCGGGCGAGTAGGTTGCGCATCGCCTCGTCGTCCTCGACGATCATCACCGAGCAGGCGCCGGGCTGGGCGCAGAAGCGTGCCACGATGGAGCCCAGCCGCTTCCGGTCGATGGGCTTGGTCATGAATTCCGCCGCGCCGAGGGCGTAGGCACGGTGCGCGCCGTTGCCGATGGTCATCACCACCACGGGCGTGTCGGCGAGGTCGGGGTCGTCCTTGATGGCGGCGAGCACGTCCCAGCCGTCCATGCCGGGCATCATCACGTCGGTCGTGATGGCGACGGGCTTTACGCGCCGCGCCAGTTCGAGGCCTTCTTCCCCGCTCGCGGCGGCGACGACCTGAAAGCCTTCTTTCCGCAGGTACTGGCTCACGAGGTCGCGCGCCGCGTCGTCGTCGTCGATGACGAGGACGGTGTGGTCGCCGGGCGTGACGGTGATGTGGGCGTCCGGGCGAGGTGCCACGTCCTCCGCCGCGTCCGCCGCACGCGTGGCCTGATCCACACGAGCCGGGAGGTAGACGGTAAACGTCGAGCCCTGGCCGGGCGCGCTCTTGACGTCGATGCGCCCGCCCATCATGTGGATCAGGCGGGCGGTGATGGCGAGGCCGAGGCCGGTGCCCTCGTACTGCACGTCGGTGCGCTCACCGCGGTAGAAGGCCTCGAACAGGTGCGCCACCTGCTCCTCGGTCATGCCGATGCCGCTGTCGCGAATGTAGAAGATGATCTCGCCCGCGCCCGCGTCCCGCCTGATCTCGAGCGACACCTCACCGTCGTGGGTAAACTTGGAGGCGTTGCCGAGCAGGTTGAACAGAATCTGCCGCACCTTGATGGCGTCGGCGTGGACGAGGCCCATCGACTCGTCGCAGGTGACGGAAAGTGCGTTGCCGTTTTTCTCGACGAGCGGCTGCACGGTGCCCGCGACTTCGGCGGCGAGCATACACAGGTCGAACGACGACAGGTGGAGTTCCATCTTGCCGGCCTCGATCTTAGACAGGTCGAGCACGTCGTTGACGAGGGCGAGGAGTTGACGGCCTGCGGCGCGGATTTTTTCGAGTTCGGGCAGGAAGTCGCTCATGCCCGCGTCCTCGGCCTCCTCCTGTAGCAACTCGCTGTAGCCGATGACGGCGTTGAGCGGCGTACGGAGTTCGTGGCTCATCGAGGCGAGAAAGGCACTCTTGGCGCGGCTGGCCAGTTCGGCAGACTCTTTGGCCTCTTCGAGCGCGGCTTCGGCGCGGCGGCGCTCCTCGATTTCGTGCTGCGCTTCCTCGAAGAGCCGGGCGTTCTCGATGGCGATGGCTGCCTGGTGCGCGATGCCGTCGATGAGTTGCTCGTCGCGCTCGGTAAAGTGCGCGGCGTCGCCGTGCCCGAACAGCAGCCCCCCGATGACCTCGCCGCTGCGCGCCACGATGGGCGCGGTGAGCACGCTGCGAAGGGCCTGAAGGCCGCCCGGCAGCCCGTCGAAGGCGAGCATGGAGGCCAGATGCGGGTGCCCGACGAGGTCATCCACGCGCGTGATGTGCCGCCCCGAAGGCCGGAAGAGCCGCGTGGCGCGGGTGCGCGCAAAAGGCTCGAAGGCTCCGCGTGGCGCACCAGCAACGGCCATGCGGGGCACACGCCCAGCGCGGTCGATGTCGTAGAAGAAGGCGCCGAAGGCGGCGTGGGACAGAAACGTGCCGGCGTCCACGACGACCTGTGCGAGGCGTTCGACGTCGAGTTCTGCCGCCAGCACGGCGTTGACGTCGCTGACGGTCTGGAGCACGCGGGCCTGCTGCCGCAGCGCATCCTCCGACGCCTTGCGGGCGGTGACGTCGCGGCACAGCGCGAGCACGGTCGTCTTGCCACCCAGGTCGAACAGGTGCGCGAGGGTTTCGACGGGGATGCGCGTGCCGTCGCGGGCGATGTGGAGCGAGTCGAAGCGCGCCATGCCGTCGGCATTGAGCCGGTCGAGCGCTTCAGGCACGCTGAAGGCCTCGGGCGCGACGAGGTCGGTGACGGTCATGGCGCTGAGTTCGTCCTTCGAATAGCCGTAGAGGCGCAGCGCGGCGTCGTTGAAGTCCAGGAACGGTTGCGGCGCTCCCTCGCCGTCGAGTTGGTAGACGAGCACGGCGTCGGCGGCGGCCTGGAACAGGCGGCGGTAGCGCATCTCGTTCTGGCGCAGGGCCTGCTGCATCTCGCGCATCCGTCGCATCTCGTCGCGGATCTGGATGTTCTCGGAGATGTCGCGCCCCTCGATGATGAGCAGGCTCACCTCTTCCTCGCCGTCGTAGACCGGCTTGATGGACACGTCGAGGACGGTGGTGCGGCCGTGGGGGCTTTCGACCTCGGTGTTGTAGCGGACGAACGACCCGTCGGCGGCCTGCTGCACGGCCTCGCGGAGGCGCGCGGCGCCTTCGCCCTGCCACGAAGCCACGTCCCACAGCGCCCTGCCGCGTACCTGCTCGGCGCGCACGCCTAGCAGCCCCCACGCCGCCCGGTTGACGTCCACGATGGAGCCGTCGGGGTCGAGCAGCACGATGACCTCGAACTGGGCGTCGAAGATGGCGCGGAAGCGCTGCTCGCTCTCCTCGCGGGCCTCCTCGGAGCGGTGCAGGGCCGTGAGGTCGCGCACGAGCACGAGCACCTCGTCCTCACCGGCAGGCCCGAGGCGCACCTCGCGGCTCACCTCTCTGTCGCCCACGGTGAGTTGGTAGGAGAAGCTCTGCGGCGTCTGCGTGTCGAGGGCCATCGTTGCGGCCTCGACGTAGAGATCCCCCAACCCATCGCGCGCCATGTCGCGGATGTCGCGCCCGGCCTCGATGCCCATCGAGAAGCCTGCGGAAGCCATGCTTGGAGTGCGAACCTCCAGCACGTGCCCATCTCGCCGCATCCGCATCCGCACGTCGGGCAGCAGGTCGAGGAGGGCGCGGGAAGCAGCCGCGTCGGCGGAAAGGCTCGGTAACATGGCGGGCGCACGGTGCGAGAGAGAAAGCACGCCCAAGATCCGGCATCGCCCGGTTCGGCGCGTGCGGAGATTGTCACGCTACGGGCAAAGGTGGAAGGGGTGGCGGGTGCCAGAGCGGAAGATGAGCTCGTTTCCGAGAACGCGATAGCCAGAAGCACAGCCTCGCGCTCCCCACCCGTCAGGTTGAGCGAGCAACGCGCGTCGAAACATTTCCTGCTGCTCGGTGGCGTGGCCGAGCGTCCGTGGCTGGAGCCCCTTCGACTCGCTGCGCTCGCTCAGGGTGACGGTTTCAGGGGATGGCGACGCCTCGGCGGCGCTCCACCCCGGCGTACGCATCCTCGATGCCATCGGCACTCGACGCTCGCCTCACTCCCCCTCGCCGTGGAGGTGGTTGTGCATCGCGTCGTAGACGCGGTAGCCGCCGACGGCGAAGTCGTGATCGGCGGAGGTGGCGCGGTCGAAGACCTTCTGGCCCTCCACCCACGTCTGTTCGATGAGCGAGTAGACGCTGAAGGGCGGGCCGGACATAATCACGAGGTCGGCGTCCTTGCCTTTTTCGAGCGAGCCCACGCGGTCTTCCACGCCCAGCATCCGCGCGCCCGCGAGCGTGAGCGCTTCGAGGGCTTTGGCCTCGCTCATGCCTGCCCGCACGCCCAGCGCGCCTGAACGGATGAAGAGACGCGAGTCGGTGATGTAGTCGTCGGTGTGGTAGGCCACGTCCACCCCGGCGCGCTCCAGCACGGCTCCGTTCTCGTAGCGGATATCGACGGCTTCAAGCTTGCCGCCGGGCGCATCCAGCATGATGATGGACGCCTTCGCACCGGCAGCGGCGATCTCGTCGGCAATCTTCCACGCTTCCGAGACGTGGTGCAAAACGGGCGTGAAGCCGAACTCGCGCCCGAGCCGCAGCGCCGTCAGCACGTCGTCGTGGCGGTGCGTGTGAAAGTGGACGGTGCGCCGCCCGTCGAGGACTTCGAGGAGCGCCTCCATCTTGAGGTCGCGCGCGGGCGCTTTGCTGGTGTCGCTCCCGGCGGCCTGTTTTTTCTCGCGGTACTGCTGCGCGTTGAGAAACAGCTCGCGCGCCATCGCCGCCGACCGCGCCCGGGTGCCGGGGAACGTGCCGCCGCTGCCGCGCAGCGCGTTGGTGCCGTTGGCCATCTTCATGCCGCCGCAGATCTCGGTGAGCGGATCTTTGCAGATGAGCAGCAGGTCCTCCATCGTGTTGCCATCGCGCAGCTTGAGGTAGACCGTCTGGCCGCTCATGAGGTGCCCCGAGCCGGGCATGACGTTGACCGTCGTGATGCCGCCTGCGCGGGCGCGTTCGAGCGTCGGCGAGCGGGCGTCGATGGCGTCGAGGATGCGTACGTCGGGGTGGAGTGCCGCCGAGGCGTCGCCGCCATCGCCGCTGCCCACGTGCGAGTGCGAGTCCACGAGCCCGGGGACGATGGTTTTGCCCGTCACGTCAACCGTCTGTGCGCCCGCTGGAATGGCGACCTCCGAGCGCGCCCCGACGGCCACGATGCGCCCGTTTTCGACCACGACGACGCCATCCACGATGGGTGCGCGCGAGACGGGGTAGACCGTCGCCCCCACGAACGCCGTTGCGCCCGACTGGGCGTACGTCGCGGGGACGAGCAAGCAGAAAAGCAGCAGGGCGGAGAGGCGGCGCATAAGGGCTTTCGGATTTCGGACGGTGAAGCGCGGGAGGCGTAACCTACGGCGCCCCTGCACCGCGAGCAACGCGAGAGGAGCGTTGGTTGCGCTTGTGATGGTTAACCCATCCTCCCGAAATCCCAAATCCGATCTCCGAGACCCCCTATGCGCCTCACCGACACCGGCCAGACCGTCACGCTCGACCTCCACGGCGCGCGGGTGGACGAGGCGCTGCGGATGGCCCGCAAGGCCCTCGCGCTGTCTGCGCAGCGAGGCCGCCGCCGCCTCGACCTCATCCACGGATCGTCCACCACCGACGCGCACGGCACGCGGCGGACCATCAAGACGGCGCTGCACGAGTGGATCGACGGCCCAGCGGCACGGCACCTCTTCGTGCAGGCGCAGCGCGGCGACGCGGTGCTGACGCTCCACCTCGACCTCACGCGCCGTGCCTCGCCCACGCGCATTGCGCTGCGCGACGTGTGGCCGTGAGGCAGGTCGGTTGTTACCTGATGCACACAGCCCGACGGGGATCAGGTAGCGACCCCGTCACCTTTCCCGGTGCTGCTGCCGAACCTCGTGTTTACGTGGAGGTTATGAGAAGCCACGCTAGCTTTCCTCTATGATCCCACGCATCGGCATAACGACCTCCTACGAGAACGACGAGCAGCGGCTCGCGCATGCTTACGTCGACGCCGTCGCGGAGGCAGGTGGGCTGCCGCTGATCGTGCCGATGGTAAAAGATGCCGCGCGCGTGTCGGCCCTCGTCGAACTGCTCGACGGCCTCGTCGTCACGGGCGGGCCGGCGGTGACGCAGGGGCTGGTGGGCGAGGTGCCGCCCGACCTCGGCGCGTGCCCGGCGCTTCGCAGCGAAGCCGACACGCTCCTCCTCGACGCCTGCCTTGCGGCAGAGATGCCCGTGCTGGGCATCTGCTACGGCATGCAACTTCTCAACGCACGGCGCGGCGGCACGCTGTACGCCGATGTGGAGAAGCAGCACGCGGGCGCTGCCGTCCACGCCCGACAGCGCGGCGCGACCGAGCATCCGGTGCAGGCCGTGCCCGGCACCGTCTTTGCCGACCTCTTCGGTACCCAATCTTTCGAAGTCAACACGCGGCACGTGCAGGCCGTCGCCACTGTCGGTGAAGGCTTGTGGGCATCGGCGTTCGCGCCAGACGGGGTGATCGAGGCGCTCGAAGGGGAGGGCGGTCGCCTCCTCGGCGTCCAGTTCCACCCCGAAGGAATGGGCGCGGCGATGCAGCCGCTGTTCCGCCACTTTATTCGCCAGGCACGCGCATTCCGGTTACCCGCCGTTCTCGCCTGACGATACCATCCGTACCCAGTTTCCATTTCCCATGAGCGACTCTCCCAACTTCCTCCCCCCGCCCGACGACGCCGCGCACATCTCGGAAGACCGGACGCCGGGTTCCCTCCACCCCGCCCCGCCGCCCGCACCGCCTTCGGTCGACGAGGTCGAGGCGCGGCGCAAGATGGGTGTGGGCATGAAAGCCACGCTCGGGTCGATGGGCGTCGTGCTGCTGCTGCTGCTGGCGACGGGCAACCTGAAGGCCCTCGCACAGCAGTTCTTCAGCGGCGCGAAGCTGCCTGTGGTGGAAGAAGCCGTCGC
The DNA here is from genome assembly GCA_963829705.1 of Rhodothermales bacterium. Classification (GTDB taxonomy): domain Bacteria; phylum Bacteroidota; class Rhodothermia; order Rhodothermales; family BA12; genus CAWHJN01. Next base: position 1,173,172 of record CAWHJN010000005.1, on the reverse strand, counting down.
GCCCGCGCCTGCCGAGCCTGCGCGTAAGACGGTGACGTTCGCCGAGATGTCCGCGCACCCGGACCGGCTCTACCGCCCTTACATGGCCGGTGAGCTCATCGGCGACGCCTCGGGCGATCCTCGCCTGCAACTCATCCGCCCGTTCCGCGACTTCATGCAGCTTTACGAGCAGCGCCAGGGCGAGGACGACAACTTCACCATCCGCGTCGTCAACAACGCCAACAACGACGTGCTCGAGGTCTTCTCCCTCGCCAGCGCGCGCGCCGCCTTTGAGCGCACGGGCCGCGCCAACTGGGGGGCCATCGACGGACAGCGGCGGACGGAGACGACACGGCTCGTCAAGAAGTGGGCTGCGCAGGGCGTGCCGCGCGAGAACGTGACCATCAAGTGGGGCCGTGCCAACCAGGTGCGCGAGGCCCGCGAGCGCGAGCTTCCGTACATCCTCTACGAAGTGCGCCTGGCCCGCTACCTCGGCCTGAGCCTGCTCGCCACCGAGATCGGCACCGTCGAGACGTTCAACGACGACAAGCTCGTCTCGTCCGTCGGCGCGCGGTCGCGCTACCAGATGATGCCCTACATCCTGCGGCAGCGCGGCATCAACCAGTACGCACTGCGGACGGGCAGCGGCAAAGAGGTGTCGGTCGTAGAAGAATGGCACCCGCTCTTGACGATGGAACCCGCCTTCATGACGCTGCGCGGCTACACCAACGCCGTCGGCCACGAAATCCCCGGGATCTCGTCCTATCACACCGGGCCGGGCAACATCTACAGCGTCTACCGCATGTTTCTGACCGAAGGGCAGAAGTACCTCTCCGATGACCCCTCGGTGATGGACGCCTACATGTGGGCGCTCACCGACGGCTACCCCGAGGTGTCCCACAAGACGAGCTTCAAGACGTACTCGCGCGGCTACGTGGCTTCTGCCTACGGCGCGCTGCGCGCCACCGACGAGTTGCCCATCGACACGACGCTCTCCTACCGCGCTGACCGCGTGCAGCTGCGCGAGGGCAAGGAGGTGTTTCTGAGCCAGCTCCTGCGCCAGCTCAAAGACGCCGACCTCGACTGGAGTTCAGCAGCGGGCGACTCGCTGACGGCCTACCAACGCTTCCGCCTGCTCAACCCGCACATCGGGCTGCCCGAGGCAAAGGGCGAGCAAGGCGTGCCTATCGAAGGCGACGTGCGCTTCACCGCCACGGCAGGCGGCAATGCCGTCCGCTTCTTCCTGCCCCTCGGCGCGCTGCGCGCCCTGCGCGACACCGACTGGATCGACGAGCGGGCCACCTTCCGCTACGACGGCCACACCTTCGAGCGGTCGGCCCGCGACGAGACGCTGTGGGACAAAGAGTACGCGCGCCTGTTGAGCGACTCCGAGCACTTCGGCTTCACCTACGCGAACCGCGCCCGGCTGGAACGCCTCGCGTCGAAGTTTGAGGAACTGGCCCAGGAAAACCCGACGTTCTACCGCCGCGCCCAGCTCGACGCCATCCGCACGCACCGCACCATGTGGCGCACCAACGTGTGGGAAAAGCTCGCCGATGCGACAGAGGCCGTGCGCGGCACCACGCCCGCGCCCATCCTGCCGCCCACCACGCCCGACCCCTTCGCGCCGCCCCAGCCCCGCACGTCGGACTGAGCGGCGTGGGCGCTGCGGTACATCCCGCACAAAGTGGTAACCGCGCGCGCGCAAGCGTCACGTAACCGCTTCGGCATCAACCTGCGCGGGATGCATGGAGTAGAGGTGTGGAGATCGGACGAAGGTCGGGTCTCCACATCCTTTTTTACTCCCTGACGATAGATCCCCACGACCATGACCACCCAGCCTGCCGACGCCATGCTCCACTGGACGATGCGCGTCATCGGACTTCTCCTCAGCGCCACCTGCATTTTCCTGCTCACCCGCGACGTGGGCCATTCCTCCGAGGCGCTGTGGTTTCTCGGCGGCGGTACGGCCCTCGGCGCGATCACGCTGGTAACGAGCTGGCTGCCTACCCGCTCGCACATGCCAGAAGCGAAGCCCGTGCGCGCCTGACTACGCCCGCTCCCCTCCTCGCCTCCGTCCTGCCCCGGACGGAGGCTTTTTTTGTGCGCCGCCAGTGCCGATGTTGCGTCTTTGCATCTGGCCTCCTCGATGAACTCCATCCTCCACGAACTCCGCGCCCTCGACACCGGCCTGCCTGCGCTGCGCCGCTTCGGACGCACGGTCGGCGGCGTGTTCGCGCTCATCGCGGCGTTTCTGCTGTGGCGTGCCGCCGGGACGCCCACGCCCGCTGTGTGGACGACCGGAGGAATCGGGCTGGCGCTCATCGGGCTGGGCCTTGCTGCACCTCGCCTGCTGCGGCCCGTGTACTGCGCCTGGATGGCGCTGGCCTTCGCGATGGGCTTCGTGATGACGCGTGTGCTGCTGACGGCCGTTTTCTTCCTGCTCGTGACCCCCATCGGCTGGGCGATGCGGCTCTCCGGGCGCGACCCCATGCGCCGCCGCCCTGCTGCGTCGTACTGGCTGCCGCGCACCGACGCACCCGAAGGGCAGCGGATGCGGCAGCTGTGGTGAGAAAGGCACTTCGTTCGGCGTTTCTCGCCACGCGCCGCTCATCTGACTTCCCCGAAAGCCCACCAAAAGCGGCAGGACGGGGTGCTATTTTGCGCGCCGCACCCTTCCGCACGCATGGCCGAACTCCTCTCCTCCACCCGCAAATACGTCGCCATCGCCGGCAACATCGGCGCGGGCAAAAGCTCCCTCACCCGCCTTTTGAGCGAGTATTTCGGCTGGGAGCCGTTCTACGAACAGGTAGACGACAACCCCTACCTGTCCGATTTCTACGAGGACATGCGGCGGTGGTCGTTCAACCTCCAGGTGTTTTTCCTGTCGAGCCGCTTCGACCACCAGCGCAGCATCGAAGCCGCCCAGGTGTCCGTCGTGCAGGATCGGTCGATCTACGAGGACGCCGAGATTTTCGCGCGTAACCTGTTCGAGATGGGGCTGATGGCGCAGCGCGATTTCGAGAGCTACACCGACCTCTTCGGCATCATGACGTCGTACCTGACGCCGCCGGACCTGCTCGTCTACCTCCGCGCCTCCGTGCCCACGCTCGTGCGCCACATCCAGACGCGCGGGCGCTCGTTCGAGACGACGATCCGCATCGAGTACCTCGAACGCCTCAACGAGCACTACGAAAACTGGATCGAGCGCTACGACCTCGGCCCCAAGATGATCGTAGACGTGGACGAACTGGATTTCGTCAACGCCGACGCCGACCGCTCCGACCTGCTGCGCCGCATCGACAGTCGGCTTTTCGGGCTGTTTCCGGGATGAGCGCTATACTGGCGCGATGAACCCCTGCCGCGCCTTTTTGCTGCTCGTGCTGGCCGCGCTGCCCCGCCTCGCTCCGGCGCAGACCGCCGACACGGCGCGAGCGTCGCTGGCGCGCACGTCGGCATTCGCGCTCACGCAGGTGCTCGACCCCCGCCCCGGCGCGTTCGTCTACCGCTTCGACGCGCACGGATGGCCCGAGGCCCTCAGCCTCGACGGCCTCCCGCCGACGCTGACGCCCTTCCACCTCGGCACGCTCCCGTTCGACGACCTGCTGACGGGCCGCGCGCGCTTCGACCTCGTGCCGCTGGCGTGGATGGACACGCTGGCCACCGACGGCGCCGGGGTGTCGGCGCGCTTCCGGGCGTTCGACGCGCCGCGCCCGCGCACCGAGGCGCGCTACCTCAGCGGGCCCGACGGCTTCCAGAGCATCGAGGCCATCCACGCGCAGGGGCGGAGGCGGACGCTTCTGGGCGAAAAGGGCGTCGTGCGCTACGTGTTCGGCTACACGGGCCGCGCGGCAGACAACGAATTCGACAACAGCCGCCTCACGCGGGGCCGCGCCACGCTCGCGCAGGCCGGGTTCGAGGGCACGCGCACCGCGATGTCCCTGTACAACTTCCACACGCGCGTCAAAGTCGGAGCGCCGGGCGGCGTCGTACCCGTCGATCCTGCCGACCCGTCGAGCATCTACGACCGCTTCAACGCGACCGTCCACGACCTCACCTCGGCCCGGCGGACGCTGCGAAACGACACCGGAGTGCGGCTGCGGCGGCGGGCGCTGCGCGTCCACCTGTACCGTTCGTTCGAGCGGTTCGCGTACGTGCAGCGCGACACCTCGTTCACCGCGCGGGCGACGCGCTACGGCGGCTACGCCTCGTTGCAGGCAGGCACACGCGCCGTCGAACTCCAGGCATGGACGCTCGGTGCGGGCGACGCCTCGGTGACGGACGGACGGCAGGCACGGGCGGAGGCGGGCGTGCGCGACACGCTCGGCGCGCTCGCTCTTTACGCTGGAGCCTCCTACGATGGCACGCTGCGGCCCGTCGGCGCGGCACGGCTGCGCACGGCATTCGTGGATGCGCGGCTGGATGCCCAGATGTTGACGCTGCCGCTCGCCGCGGAAGGCGGGTTCGGGCCGTACGCACGCGCTGCCAGGAAAAAATCCTCGCCGCTCGCGGTCACGGCCAGCGCCGACGTGGCTGGGCGGCGCGGCGCGTGGCGCGTGGGCGTGCGCCCGTTCGCCACGTTCGTGCTCGGCGGCTTCGACTTCATCGAGACGACGCGCGACACGCTCGGCGTCGTCGCGCGCGATCTTCGCCGGGCGGGGGCGACGCTCTACGGCGCGTGGCGCGGAGACGCCACGCGCGGCCTCTACACGCACGCGCAGGCCACCGCCAATATCGACCTGTCGGCCACACGATGGCGCGATCTCCCACCGCTCACCGCCGAGGCGCGCCTGGGCCTGCGCGCCTCGCTGTTCCAGAACGACCTCCGCCTCGACCTCTTCGCCCGCGTGCAGACGTGGTCAGGCTTCGATGGGCGCGTGCTCCACGACCCCACGGGGCTGCTCGTGCTCGCTGCCACGCCCCAGCGTGTGCCCGCGTCCTCGACGCTCGACGTCACGGCGCTGATGAATGTCCGCACGGCCACGCTTTTCATCACCCGCGAAAACGCCTTCAGCGGCACCGCCGTGCTGCGCGGCAACTATCTCGTGCCCGAGCAGCCGCTACCCGCCGCGCGCACCCGCTTCGGCGTGTTCTGGCCCATATTCGATTGAAAGACTCAGCCGCTTCTTCCACGTGTAGCGGATGAGCCATACACCGGGATTCACGCACGCGCCTTGTAGCGTTCGCCCTACAGCACCTGGCGACACGGGGGCAGTTATTTGCGAACCGGATCGTTCCGTCGTCCGTGCGAGGCGGCCTCTCAAGGGCTTAAACCTGTAGAGCGCGATGAGGAAGCCAACGCTTTCGCTACGAACTGTAAAGGTCATTCATACCATTGCCTGGGCTTTCTTCGCGGCTTGCATCCTCGTCTTGCCGGTCATCGCATGGCAGGGCGACTTCGCTGTGGCGGCAGCACTCATCGGGATCGTCCTCATCGAAGTCCTCATCCTGCTCGTGAACGGGATGCACTGCCCGCTCACTGCCGTGGCGGCGCGGTTCACCGACGACCGACGAGACAACTTCGACATCTACCTGCCTCTCTGGCTCGCGCGCTACAACAAGCTCATCTTCGGCTCTCTTTTCGTAGCGGGCACCGCGTTCACGCTCGCCCGGTGGATGGGCTGGCTCCCCTGAAAACACGCTGCGTTCGCCGGAAAGCGCGTCCGCTCGGGCGCGCAGCCCGTGGACGTGTTCGGTGATGCTATCCGGCCGGTGCTTGGAGCCGAGGTGCGAGCCACGCCTGTACGTCGGCCAGCGTGTCGAAGACGGCGTCGGCGCACGTGGCGCGGAGCGTCTCTGCGCTGAACGAACCCGTGAGGGCCACCACGGCGCACCCGGCCGCACACGCCGAGGCGATGCCGCCCGTGGAATCCTCGACCGCGATGCACTGCGCCGCTACGAGGCCGAGGGCCGCCGCGCCGCGCTCATAGGGCTCGGGCCTCGGCTTGGTGTGCATCACGTCGTCGGCGGTGATGGTGGCGTCGAAGGCGAGGCCGTGGTGCGCGAGGATGGGCGTCACGAGGGCGCGCTCGGTCGAGGTGACGAGCGCCGTGGGAATGCCGCGCGTGTGCAGCCACGCGAGGAGTTCGCGCGCGCCGTCGAGCAAACGGATCGTCTGCACGTGCCCGGCAAAGGCGGCCTGCTTGCGCGCCACCATCGCAGCGGGCGTCATCGAGCCGCCGAAGCGCGTGTGCATTTCGGTGAACACGTCGAGGCTCGCGCGCCCCGTGAACGTCGGCCAGAGACTGTCCGGGACGTCGATGCCGCAGGCGTCGAACACCTCGCGGTCTGCCTGCACGTGCAGCGCCTCCGAGTCGATGAGTGTGCCGTCGAGGTCGAGCAGAACGCCCCGGTAATCGTCCATCTCTTCAGCGGTCGAAGCGTGTCAGGCGCGCGCGCTCGAACCGCGCCGCCGTGGGGTTGAACTGCCGCTCCTCGACCTCGAACACGTCTGGCGCGATGCGGATCTGGTTGTAGAAGTTGAAGCCTCGGTTGGTGCCGCGCCCCCGCGTGCTCGTGGCCGTGCCCGCGCTCGCCACGACGAGCCGCGGCGCGCCTTCCGCTTCGACGGCCTCGACGTGCGAGACGTGCAGATGGCCGCACAGAATGAGATCCACGCCTACCTCCTGCGCGTAGCGAAGCGTCCGGCTCGCGCGCCGTGCCACGTCGTGCTTTTCGAGCGCCGCGATGCGCGTCAGGTGGTGGTGCAGCACCAGCACCTTGAACGTCCCCTCGGGCTTGGGCGCGAAAAACGGGCGGATGACGCCGCGTGGCACCTTGCCCAGCCGCCCGCCTTTGCTCGTCCGCCCGTGCGCCGAGTTGACGCCCAGCACCGCCAGGCCGGGCGCTTCGAAAGAGGGCGTGAGGTCGCGCGTGATAAACCGGCGGTAGCGGCGCAGAGGCAGAAAAACGCGCTTGACCGGGTTCCACCACGGGTACACGTCGTGGTTGCCCGGCACGACGATGATGGGTGCCTCAAAGCGGTCGAGCATCTTCTTCGCCGCCGTGAACTCCCGGTCGCGCGCCCGCTGCGTCAGGTCGCCCGACACTACCACCACGGTCGGCCCAAACGCATTGATTTCCTCGACGAGCAGATCCACGATCTGCGGATGCGTGATCTTGCCGAAGTGGATGTCGGAGACGTGCGCGATGCGGTGGAGATTGGCCATTGCTCTTTTGTCATCTGTCACTGGCTTTCTACTAACGACCATTGACGAATAACTCCCTCAGAGCAACATCGTGATGGGATTCTCCAGATACCCCTGCACTTCGGTCAGGAACGCCGAACCCGACGCGCCGTCCACCACGCGGTGATCGCACGACAACGTGATCTTCATCTTCTTGCCCGGCACCACGGCCCCGTTCTTCACGACGGGCACGTCGCGGATCGCGCCGATGGCGAGGATGCACGCGTTGGGCGGGTTGATAATCGCCGTGAACGCCTCGATGCCGAACATGCCGAGGTTGCTCGTGGTGAAGGTCGAGCCTTCGTACTCCTCGGGCGACAGTTTCCGGTCGCGCGCGCGCGTGGCGAGGTCGCGCGTTTCCGCGGCGATCTGCGCCAGCCCCTTCGCGTCGGCGTCGCGCACGACGGGCGTGATGAGGCCCTCGTCGATGGCGACGGCCACGGCGACGTGCGCCTTCGTGTGGAAGCGCAATTCGCCTTCTTTCTCCATGTACGAGGCGTTGACGTACGGGTGGTTTTTGAGCGCCACAGCGCACGCCTTCGTCACGAGGTCGTTGTACGACACCTTCGCCTTGCCCGCTTTCTCGGCCAGCGCGTTCATCTCCTGCCGGAAGGTGGCGGCGTTCTCCATGTCCACGTCTACTTCGAGGTAGAAGTGCGGCGCGGTGAATTTGCTCTGCGCGAGCCGCCGCGAGATCGCCTTCCGCATCTGCGAGATGGGCTGCGCGGTGTAGTCGGCAGTAGCCACGGCGGGCGCGCTCTGCGGCACGGCCTGCGGCTGTTCTTTCGTTTGTGGCTGCGCGGCGGGCTGCGGCTGTGCGCTCTGCGCTGCCGCCTCCACGTCGCGCCGCACGATGCGCCCCTCCGGACCCGACCCTTTGATCGCGCCCAACTCGACGCCGTGCTCGCTCGCCAACCGACGCGCCAGCGGCGACGCTTTCAGGCGTCCGCCTTCGCTCGACGCCGGGGCGGATGCCGCCGGGACGGGCGCTTTGCTGGCCGCGCCGTCGCCCGTGGGCACGGCGGCGGGAGCAGTGGGCGGCTCGCCTTTCTCCGTCCGGTTTGTCGGGAGCGCCTCGCCCTCGACGCGGTCGGCTTCCTCGACCGTCGCGGGCGGCTCAGGCTCGGACACGTCCGCTGCCTGCCCGCCACCATCCTTCGCGTATTTCGCCAGGATGCCCGAGATGTCCTCGCCTTTTTTGCCCAGCACGGCGATCAGCGACCCGATGGGCACCGCCGCGCCCTCCTCGATCATCTTCTTGAGCAGCACGCCGTCGTCGTACACCTCGAGGTCCATCGTGGCCTTGTCCGTCTCGACCTGCGCGATCACGTCACCAGACGACACGGCATCGCCTTCGTTTGCGAGCCACGCCGAGAGCACGCCCTCGGTCATGGTGTCGCTCATCTTGGGCATTTCAACGGGGAGAGCCATAGGAAACTCGGAAGTATGAAGTGGGAATTCAGAAGTAGAAAACCGGACCTCGAACGCTTTTCAATTCCGCGTTTCAAGATCCGCGTTCCGACTTTAAACGTACATCACCTGCTTGGCCGCGTCGATGACCTCCTGGGTCTGCGGCATGTAGTAGGCGATCAGGTTTTTGGCGTACGGCGCGGGGATGTCCTTCGCCGTCACGCGCACGATGGGCGCGTCGAGGTGGTCGAAGGCGCGCTCCTGCACCTGGAAGCAGATCTCGGACGAGATCGACGCGAACGGGTTGGACTCGTCCACGATGACGAGGCGGTTGGTCTTTTTGACCGACTCCACGACCGTCTCGATGTCGAACGGGCGGATCGTGCGCGGGTCGATGACCTCGGCGCTGTAGCCGTCCTTTTCGAGTTCGTCGGCGGCTTCCATCGCGCGCCAGTAGCTCTTGTTGTGCGCCACGATGGTCACGTCCGTCCCCTCGCGCGCGATCCGCGCCTTGCCGATGGGAATAAGACGGTCTTTGCCCAGCTCCACCTCGCCCTTCAACCCGAACATGAGTTCGGATTCGAGAAAGACCGTCGGGTCATCGTCGCGGATGGCGCTTTTGAGCAGCCCGTAGGCGTCGTCCGGGTTGGAAATCGAGATGACTTTGAGGCCCGGGAAATTGGCGTAGATGGCCTCGACCGACGTGTTGTGTGTGGCGGCGAGCTGCCCCGCCGCGCCGTTGGCACCCCGGAACACGATGGGCACCTTGAACTGCCCGCCGCTCATGTACCGGATCTTCGCCGCGTTGTTGATGATCTGGTCGATCGCGACAAAGGAGAAGTTCCACGTCATGAACTCGATGATCGGACGGAGTCCGTTCATCGCCGCGCCGACGCCGAGGCCGCAGAAGCCGTTCTCCGAGATCGGCGTGTCGATGACGCGCTTGGGCCCGAACTTTTCGAGCATCCCCTCGCTGACTTTGTACGCGCCGTTGTACTCGGCCACTTCCTCACCCATGAGGAAAACGGTCTCGTCGCGCTCCATCTCCTCCGTCATCGCGGCGCGGAGGGCTTCTCGTAATTGCAGTTCTGGCATGATCGGTTGGTAGTTGGTTGTTCGCTCCCCGCAAGGCGGGGCAAGCTGCTGCGCTCGCTCGAAGTTGGTTGTGGGTCGGAAGGCAACACAGGCGCTGCTTACGACCTACTACACACCACCAACTAGCTACGCCAGAAAGGGATAATCTTCCTGCACGTACACAGCGTCGTAGGCATCCGCGATCTCGGGCAGCGGGCTGTTCTCGGCAAACTCGACCGACTTCAGCACCACCTCTTTCGCGTCGTCGTCGATGGCGTCGAGTTCGTCGGCGGTGGCCAGCTTGTGGCTCACCATGTAGGACTTCAGGCGGATGATGGGGTCTTCCTCTTTCTTGGCGTCCATCTCCTCTTTCGTGCGGTAGTTCTGCGGGTCGCTCATCGAGTGGCCGCGGTAGCGGTACGTCCGCATGTCGATGAGCGACGGCTGCCCCTTGCGTGCCATCTCGACGTGGTCGCGCATCGCCTGCGTGACCGTCAGCACGTCCATGCCGTCCACGATGGAGGCGGGGATGTTGTAGCCCACCGACAGCCGGGTGAATTCGGGCTGCGAGAAGCCGCGGTGGATGGCGGTGCCCATCGCATAGCCGTTGTTCTCGATGACGACGACGACGGGCAGCTTGTAAAGCCCGGCGAGGTTGAGCGCCTCGTGGACGGCGCCCTGCCCCACGGCCCCATCGCCGAGGTAAACGATGCAGACGCCGCCGTCTTCTTTGTACTTGTGTGCGAAGGCGATGCCGATGCCCACGGGCACGTGTGCGCCCACGATGCCGTGCCCACCGAAGAGGCCGAGTTCCTTCTTGAAGTAGTGCATCGAGCCGCCCTTGCCGTGCGACGAGCCGCCGACCTTGCCGAAGAGCTCGGCCATGCTCTCGTCCGCCGTCATGCCCAGCGCCAGCCCGATGCCGTGGTCGCGGTAGGCGGTAATCACCGAGTCCTCGCCGATGTTGAGCACCGCAGCGGTGCCCGTCGACACGGCTTCCTGCCCGATGTAGAGGTGGAGGAAGCCCGCGATTTTCTGCTTGCCGTACATCTGCGCGGCGCGCTCCTCGAAGCGGCGCTGCAGCGCCATCGAGCGGTACATCTCCTTGAGATCGTCCACGTTCAAGCCCAGCGCCTCGTGGCTGAACGCACCCGCCGGGTACTGCTTGAAGGTGGACTCGACGGTGATTTCCTGCGGCGCGGAGGCGTTGCCGTTTTTCGAGGATTTGCCGGAGGCGCGGCGGGATTTCGGAGCGTCGGTCACAGCCATGACGAAAAGGGATAAAGATGAGCAGGCGGAAGCAGAGGTATCCGCGACGCGCGGCACGGGTTTCCTCCGGGGCACGCGCAAAATACGGCTCTCCTCCCAACGCCGGGAGGCGCTGCGCGGCTCCCCCGCCTCTTCATGAGGGAGGAGCATGCTCAATTCGTCAATACTCAATTCACCCATTGCCAATGGGGTAGGCAAACGTTGCGGCATACCTGCACCTCCTCCTTACCATCAACCATTAGCCCTTGACGAATTGGCAAATTAGCCATTTCCTTCGACCTTTCCCTGTTCGTCCCTCGCCTTACCTTTGCGGCTCCACTCACCTCGCGCGCATCCGCCTTGTCCTCGTCGCCCGCCGCCCGCGCCGTCGTCGTCATTCCCACGTACAACGAGGCCGAGAACGTCCGGTCGGTGTTGCAGCGCGTGCTGGCGCTGCCGCTCGGCATCGACGTGATCGTCGTGGACGACGGCTCGCCCGACGGCACGGCGCGCATCGTGGCGCAGGTCGCGGACGAGCGGCCCGGGCGCGTGCACCTCATCGAACGCACAGGCAAACAGGGGCTGGGCACCGCCTACCTGACAGGCTTCGCGCACGCACTCGAAAAAGGCTACGCGGCCATCTGCGAGATGGACGCCGACCTGTCGCACAACCCGTCTGACCTCCCGGCGCTCATCACGCCCGTGCTCGGCGACCGCGCCGACGTGGCCGTGGGATCGCGCTACATCGGCGGCGTCCGCGTGATGAACTGGCCGCTGACGCGCCTGATGCTCTCCTACGGCGCGGGCATGTACACGCGTGTCATCACCCGGATGCCCGTCTACGACGTCACGGCAGGCTTCGTGTGCTACAGCCGCCGGGTGCTCGAAACCCTCGACCTCGCCCGCGTGAAATCCAACGGCTACTCGTTTCAGGTCGAGATGAAGTACCGGGCGTGGCGCGCGGGCTTCCGGGTGGTGGAAGTGCCCATCGTCTTCACCGAGCGCACCGAGGGGCAGAGCAAGATGAGCAAGGCCATCGTGCGCGAAGCCGCCTGGAAAGTCTGGGAACTGCGCCTGCGGTCGATGCTGGGCAAACTGTAGGGAAAGTGAGAACTCGGAACGCGGAAGGGGCAAGATGGAAATTTGAGGAGGGATCGTGGGGGCGCAGCGGCCTGCCCCGCCCCGCGAGGTGCTGCGCCCTGATCGGAGCGCGGAAGTAGAAGGGCTGTGGCCCAGCGCCGTACCTTTCTCCCTCCTCGTTCCGCGTCCCGAGTTCTCACTTTCGACTTTCACCATGTACCAGCACCTCACGACCCCCACCGGTGGCACCTCGATCACGCTCGAAAACGGCGCGCTTCGCGTCCCGGATCGGCCCATCGTCCCGTTCATCGAAGGCGACGGCATCGGGCCGGACATCTGGCGCGCGGCGCAGCACGTGTTCGACAGTGCCGTCGAGAAGGCGTATGGCGGGCAGAAAAAGATCGTCTGGTTCGAGGTGTTCGCCGGTGAGAAGGCGCACGACAAGTTTGGCGAGTGGCTGCCCGAGGACACGCTCCAGGCCATCCGCGAGCACCTCGTCGCCATCAAGGGGCCGCTCACCACACCCGTCGGCGGCGGCATCCGCAGCCTCAACGTGGCGCTGCGCCAGCAGCTCGACCTCTACGCCTGCGTGCGCCCCGTCCGCTACTTCGACGGCGTGCCCTCGCCTGTGAAAGAGCCGCAGAAGGTGGACATGGTCATCTTCCGCGAAAACACCGAGGACATCTACGCGGGCATCGAATTCCAGGCGGGCACCGAGGACGCCGAGCGGTTCCGCACGCTCTTCGCTGAAGCGTTTCCCAAACGCTTCGAGAAGGTCCGCTTCCCCGAGACCAGCGGCTTCGGCATCAAGCCCGTTTCCGAAGAAGGCACCAAACGCCTCGTGCGCGCCGCCATCGACTACGCGATTGCGGAAGGGCGCGACTCCCTCACGCTCGTCCACAAGGGCAACATCATGAAGTTCACCGAGGGCGCCTTTCGCGACTGGGGCTACGAGGTCGCCCGCGAGGACTACGGCGCGACGGAACTCGACGGCGGCCCGTGGCACGTCATCAAACGGGATGGGCGCGAGATCATCGTCAAAGACGTCATCGCCGACGCCTTCCTCCAGCAGATTCTCACGCGCCCCGCCGAGTACAGCGTCATCGCCACGCTCAACCTCAACGGCGACTACGTCTCCGACGCCCTCGCGGCGCAGGTGGGCGGCATCGGCATCGCGCCGGGGGCCAACATCAACTACCTCACCGGTGCAGCCATCTTCGAGGCCACGCACGGCACCGCGCCCAAATACGCCGGGCAGGACAAAGTCAATCCCGGCTCGGTGATCCTCTCGGGCGAGATGATGCTGCGGTACATGGGCTGGGGCAAAGCCGCCGACCTCATCATCACGTCGCTCGACAAAACCATCGGCCAGAAGCGCGTCACGTACGATTTCGAGCGCATGATGGACGGCGCGACGCTGCTCAAAACCAGCGAGTTCGGCCAGGCGATGGTGGACAACATGGGTTGAACGCGCCACTTGAAGAGTCCCGCCTACACCGTCACGCTGGATGCGGACCGTTCGCGCGGCCTGCTCACGCTCCACCAGAGCGCACTCCTGCCCGACATTCTCGCGGGCGGAGCCGCCCTGCTCGCCCACCCCGAGTGGCAGGACGGCTTCGACGAGGTGTGGGATCTGCGCGCGTTGGGGAGCGCGCCGTTCTCCATCCGGGACGTGAAGGTTCTGCTCGACTTCGACATGCAAACGAGCGAAGGCATCCGGCGCACGGCCGTCGTGGTCGAGCGTTTCGGCCTGCGGATGCTGGCGCTGAGTTACGCGCAGATCGTCGCGCGCAGGCGCCCCATCCGCATCTTCGACACGCTGGAGGAGGCGCTGGCGTGGCTCGACGCGCCGTGATGCCAAGCCCGTGTGAAGATCACCTCTTTCTGTGACTCCGCAGCCGACGCCAACATGTTGCGGCGTTATATTGCGCGCCCTCGCGGTCGGGTAGCTCAGTTGGTAGAGCAATGGACTGAAAATCCATGTGTCGGGGGTTCAAGTCCCTCCCCGACCACCGCAAACGCCCTTTCCAGTCCGGGAAGGGCGTTTTTGCGTTTGTCACAAGCGCGATAGCCACGCAACCCGTGAGCAGGTTGCCCAGACGCGCTGTCCAGCCTTGCCCACGGGTTGCGTGGCCACCGTGACACGTTCACTTGCCCCCTTGCCCATCCACCTGATTCGTAACGGTTTAGCAGCAGCTCTGGCATCGTCCTTGCGGCGGATACGGGCACTATCTCCGCGTGCAGCGCGTTGATTTCCTTTCCTTCCGCGCTCCCCCGTATGCCCGCTTTGCTTCCGTTTCACTCCGTCTTCAGCCTCCGCCCGGTCGTCCAGATCTGGCAGGACATGGCGCTGTCGCCCGGCGAGGCCGAGCGGCGGATGGCGCAGGCAGTGATCGAACTGGCGGGAGGGGCCGAGGCGTTTGCGGCCTTCGGGGAAGACGGGGCCGACGTGCCGGTGGCCCTCCAGCGCGTGCTGGTGAGCGTGCTGCTGCCCGTCGCGGAGACCGGCCTGGCGGCGCGCGCGCTGACGGTGCCGTTCCACCTCAACCGGACCTTCGCCACGCCCACCTACGAGGCGCTCTGCCCTCGGATCGCCGCCGACGCGCTGTCCGAGGAGCGGACGATGCTCGCCTACCACCACGTGCTCCGCACCGAGTACGGCGTCCGCGACGACTTCTCGCTGCCGCTGCTCTGCCCCATCGAGGGCGACGGCGCGCTCTTGCACCACATCCTGTTCGACCTCGACGCGCGTTACTGTGACGTGTCGTTCGAGGGCGCGGCACCCGACCTGCCGGACGACGTCCTCGACGCGCTCGTGATGGAGCCGATGAACCGGGCGCTGTGGGAAAAACACCTGCCGCCCGATCAGATCACGCTGCGCGGCTTCACCGTGGTGCGGGGGGTGGACGTGACGCCGCAGCACGCCTTCTCCGAACTCTGCCGCCTGCTATTGAGCGCGTCGGCACTCACGAGTGGCGTCCACCTCGACGCGCTCGAACACGCCTTCCGCATGTTCTTCGGCGTGCCGGATCTGCGCGTTGGCTTTCTGCTGTTCGAGCGCAGCAGCGCCCGGCAGACGGGCGCATCGACGAGCTGGTTCGGCGAGGACATCAGCAAGCACACGGGCACCGTCATCATCGGGGCGCGGCCCGTGGGGCGTAGCCTCGCCCTCGACGGCGAGGCGATGCCCTTCGGCGGCGGCACGGCGGGCACGCTCTACGCCGAGGTGCCCCACGCCGAGGTGTTTCTGATCAACGACGACCTGCGCGACGGCACGCCACAGGGGCTCGAAAAAGTACTCGCCGACCGCGGTCTGTGCAGCCTCATCGTGGCCCCGATGCGCTACGAGCAGAAGCTCATCGGGCTACTCGAACTCGCCAGCCCCACGCCGGGCGCGTTGCACCACGTGAACCGGGCGCGCCTCGAAGAGGCCGTCTCGCTGCTGACCGTGGCCCTCAAACGCACCGCCGACGAGGAGGAAGACCGGCTCCAGGCCATCATCAAGAAGGCGTTCACAGCCATCTACCCGGTCGTCGAGTGGCGCTTCCGGCGGGCGGCGCGCACGGCGCTCGAACGCTCGCGCGTGCAGGCGGGGCCGCTGATCTCCGACACCATGCCGTCCGGCATCGAGCCCATCGTGTTTCCGGGCGTCTACGGCCTCTACGCCCTCTCCGACATCCGCGGCTCGTCCGACCAGCGCAACGCTGCCATCCAGTCCGACCTCACCGACCAGCTCAACCTGGCGCGCGACGTGACGAGCGTGGCCTTCGACAAGCTCAAGCTGCCCGCCTACGACGAGCTTCGCTTCCACGTCGACCGCATGATGGCGGACGTGGTGGACGGGCTGACGGCGGAGGAAGAAAGCCGGGCGCTGGGCTTTTTGCAGTACGAGTTCGAGCCGACGCTCTCGGGGCTGGCGGCGCAGGACCGGGACGTGGCGAAGGCCGTCGAGCGCTACCGCGCGGCCCTCGACCCCAGCCTCGGCATCGTCTACCGCGCGCGGCGCACGTTCGAGGAGAGTGTTGCCCGCATCAACGAGGCGGTGAGCGCGCTGCTCGACGGGGAGCAGGAAGCGCTGCAAAACCTGGTGCCCCACTACTTCGAGAAGTTCAAGACCGACGGCGTAGAGTACACGCTGTACGTGGGCGAGGCGCTCGTCGAGAGCGGCGTGCTGCCGCCGCTGGCGCTCCGCAGTCTCCGCGTGTGGCAGATCGTGACGGCGTGCCGCATTCAGCACCTCACCGAGAAGCTGCGGGGGTCGCTGCCGCTGCCGCTCGAACTGGCGCACCTCATCCTCGTGCAGGGCGCACCGCTCACCATCCGCTTCCGCACCGACGAGCGCCGCTTCGACGTCGACGGGGCCTACAACGTGCGCTACGAGATCATGAAAAAGCGGGTGGAGAAGGCCCGCATTGTCGCCGCCGACGGCAAGCTCGGCGGGCGGCTCACGCAGCCCGGCCAGATCGCCATCGTCTACACCACCGACGCCGAGGCGAACGAGTACCGCGAGTACCTTCAATACCTCACCTCACGTGGGTTTATCGTGGGCGAGGTGGAGGCACTCGACCTCGAAGATCTGCAGGGCGTCAAGGGCCTGCGCGCCCTGCGCGCCCGCATCGCCCCGGCCAGTGAAGCGGCGGCCAGTGAACCCGCGCTGCGCCTCGTGCGCGGCATGACGGGCAACGCAGCGGGCGCGTGACACGCCGATATAAACTGCATAAACTGCGCGCCACGTGGGCGCTGCTCCTCGCCGTGCTGGTGGGCATCGCCGTCGTCCCGCCCGATCGGGGACCGTTCCTGGACGCCGCGCACGCCGACTGGGCCGCTCTCCCGCTGCCGACGGATTCGCTCGTCCACGAGGTACTGCTCGTCGGCGACACCGGTGTTCCGCAGGACGATCCGCTCGAACCCGCGCTGGCACTTTTGCGCCACGACCGCCGAGAATCCTCCACGCCCACCACGACGATTTTCCTGGGCGACAACGTGTATCCCAGCGGCATTCCCGACACCACCGATCCCGGCGCGGAAGAAGCACGCCGGCGGCTCTCGATCCAACTCGACGCGATGGCGGGTCTGCCGGGCGGCACCGTCTTCGTGCCCGGCAACCACGACTGGGGCCACCATCAGCCCGATGGTGCCGTGCGTGTGGCGCGGCAACAGCGGATCGTCCAGGCGCGGCTGGGCGAGGGCGCCTTTCCTATCCCGCCCGGCACGCCCGGCCCCGCCACACGCCGCCTCGCGGACGATGTCGTCCTCGTGGCCCTCGACACCGGCTGGTTTCTCTACGAAAACGCCCCCGATACACCCGCGCGGCACGCCGAGGAAGCCGCCTTCGGAAAAGCCCTGCGCGACACCCTGGCAGCGCACGCGGGCGAGCGGATCGTGGTAGTGGGGCACCACCCGCTGTATTCCAACGGCCAGCACAGCGGGCGCTACCCATTCCGGTCGCACATCTACCCCCTCATCGAGTTGCGGCGCTGGGCGTTCGTGCCGCTGCCGGGCCTGGGGACGCTGGCGTTCTGGTACGCCGAGCGCTACGGCCTGTCGTCGCAGGACCTCGGGCACGCGCGCTACCGCCGGTTGCGGACGCTGCTCACTACCGCGTTCGCGGGGCACGAGCACCTCGTGTACGCCGCCGGACACGACCACAACCTCCAGTATTTCGCCTTCGACGACGGCGGCGTGACGCAGCACATGATCGTCAGCGGGGCGGGCGCGTCGGCCAAGACGGAGGAGGTCGTCGCGGGGTACGGCATGGGGTTTGGATACGCGAAGAGCGGCGTTGCGCGTTTGCGCTATTACGCGGGCGGAGAGACGTTTCTGGAGTTCGTCGTCCCGAAAAAGGACGGTAACGATGGCGAAGTCGTCTTCCGCACCCGACTCCAGTAGTCTCATATTGGCTCCCCTCCCGCGCCGGCAACACCTGCTGGCTGACCTTCTTCTCTGTGGCAAAAAAACGCGCTTACCCCCTCGTACCCCGCGACCTCAGTTGGCTGCGGTTCAACGCCCGGGTGCTGCAGGAAGCGGAGAATCCGCGCGTGCCGCTCTACGAACGGCTTCAGTACCTGGCGATCTTCTCGGCCAACCTCGACGAGTTCTTCGCCGTCCGCGTGGCCGCGCTGCGGAGCGTGCTCCGGCTCGACGCGCCGCAGAAAGGGCTGCGTGAAGACCCGCAGGCCGTGCTCGAAGCCGTGCAGGCCGAGGTGCTGGCGCAGCAGGAGCGTTTCGGCGCCGTGCTGCGCGATGCCGTGCTGCCCGCGCTGGCGGAGGTCGGCGTGCCCCTCGTGCGCGAAACCGACCTGACCGACTTCGAGCGCGCCCGCGTCCGCACGCGCTTCCGCAGCGAGATCGCGCCGCACGTGCAGACCTTCGTGCTGGGCGACGACGAGGTGTTTCTGCGCCACCAGGCGCTCTACCTCGCCTGCGAGCTGTTCCCCCGCAGCCCCGACGCGCCGCTGCCGGAGGTGGGCGTGCAGCCGCGCTTCGGCATCGTCGAGATTCCCACCGACGCCGCCGGCCGGTTCGTGGCCCTCGACGAGGGCGGCACGCAGCGGGTGCTGTTTCTCGACGACGTGCTCCGCCTCCACCTCGCCGACCTCTTCCCCGACTACACGCCGGGCGAGGCGTACAGCATCAAGGTGTCGCGCGACGCCGAGTTGTACCTCGGCGAGTGCCGCGACGATCTGCTCCGCGAGGAGTTCGCCCGCCGCTTCCGCCGCCAGCTCCGCCGCAGCCTCGACGCGCGCGGCGCGGGCACGCCCACACGCTTCCTCTACGACCCCGAGACGCCCGCGCGGCTGCTCCGGGTGCTCCGCAAGGCCTTCGGGCTGAAACGCGAAGACCTCTTCGTGGGCGGGCGCTACCACCACCTCCGCGACCTGCGCGACTACCCGCGCCCCGCCGCCCACGCCGACCTCGCCTTCGCCCCACAGCCGCCACACCCGCACCCTGCCTTCGAGGGCGCGGCCTCCACCTTCGACGTCCTCGACAGCCAGGATCAGCTCCTGATGCTGCCCTATCAGTCGTTCGATGCCGTGGTGGATTTTCTGGACGAAGCCGCCGCCGATCCCGCCGTCGAGCGCATCGCCGCGACGCTCTACCGCGTGGCGGAAGATTCGCGGGTGGCCGAGGCGTTGATCAGCGCTGCGCGGGCGGGCAAGCAGGTACAGGCCGTCGTCGAACTCAAGGCCCGCTTCGACGAAGCCAACAACCTCGACATCGCCGAGAGGATGGAAGCGGCGGGCGTGCGCGTCTACTACACCGCGTGCAGCCTGAAAGTCCACGCCAAGCTCGTCCTCGTCCAGAAGCGGGATGCCAGCGACCTGCCGCGCCGCTACGCCTACCTCGCCACCGGCAACCTCAACGAGCACACCGCCCGCGTCTACACCGACTACGGGCTGTTCACCGCGCACGAGGGCCTCACCGCCGACGTGGCCCGCGTGTTCGCCGAGTTATGCGACGAGGTGGAAGCCCCCCTCTACGACCACCTGCTCGTGGCTCCGCGCCACCTCCGCAAGGCCATCTACCGCCTCATCGACGCCGAGACAGAGCGGGCGCGGCGTGGCGAGGCGGCGTGGCTGTTTTTCAAGATGAACAGCCTTGAAGACCGCAAAACCATCAAGCGGCTCTACCGCGCCTCGCGCGCCGGGGTGCAGATCCGGCTGCTGGTGCGCGGCATCTGCCGCCTCGTGCCCGGCGTAAAAGGCCACAGCGAAACCATCGAAGTGCGCTCCATCGTCGGGCGCTACCTCGAACACGGGCGCGCCTACGTGTTCTCGAACGGCGGCGCGCCGCTCGCCTACCTCGGCTCCGCCGACCTGATGCGCCGCAACCTGAGCCGCCGCGTCGAGGTGCTGTTTCCCGTCCTCGACGCGGGCCTGCGGAAAGAGGTAATGGACACGCTGGCGACGCAGTGGCGCGACACCGCGCAGGCGCGCCTTCTCGACGACGAAGGCACAAACCGTTTCGTGACGCCGCCACCCGACGAGCCGCCGTTCTCGTCGCAAGACGCGCTTTATGCCCGCTACGGCCCGCCTCCTGCCGACGACGGCGACACGCCCTTCGGCCATGCGCTCGTGCCCGCGCTGCTGCCTGCGCGCGAGGTGGAAGCGCCCCCGCCGCACCCGCGCCCAGCCGTGCCGCCCACGCCGGCCTCCGTGACCGGCAGGATGCGGCGGTGGCTCGAACACCGACCGGTGCGGTCGAGCATCCTCGTGGCGGCGGGGCTGCTGCTGCTGGTGCCGTTCTCCTTCCTGTGCAACCGCGACGCCCCGCCTGCCGCGCCGCGCTCTGCCATGGTGGGCGCCGCGCGCGGCTCCTTCCAGCCCCGCCAGCCCGACACACTGCTCGTCCTCGACGCCGCGCTGACGGAGATCTCCGGCCAGACGCTCCTCAGCGACACGCTCATGGCCGCCATCCAGGACGAGGATGGCGCGGTCTTCATCCTCGATCCACGCACGGGCCACGTCCTCCACACCCACACGTTCGGTGACACAGGCGACTACGAGGACGTTGCCCTCACGCCCGAGGGGCTCTACGTGCTGCGGAGCGACGGCGACCTCTACCACATCCCCGACTGGCAGTCCCCGGCCTCCGAGGCCGTCAAGATCGAGACGATCCTGAAGGGCGCGTGCGACGCCGAGGGCCTTGCCTACGACGCCCGCGAAAACCGACTGCTCATCGCCTGCAAGGAGCGCCCCGGCACCGGTGACGACGGCGAGCGCGCCATCTACGCCTTCCGCCTCGCCACCCACACCGTTGGCGTGGAGCCGGCGTACCGCATCGACGTGGCGCGCGTGGCGACGATGCTGCGCCACGCCGACCCCGATGACGCCTCGACACGCCTGGCGAGCGCGCTCGACCTCAACACGTTCAAGCCCTCGGCGCTGGCCTTCCACCCACACAACGGCCAGCTCTACGTCATCGCCTCGCGCCCGCCCTCCATCGCCGTGCTCGCGCGCGACGGCGCGCTCCTCGGAGCCGAGTTGCTGCCCGAGGGCTACCTCCCCCAGCCCGAAGGCATCGCCTTCCGGACCGACGGGGCCATGTACCTCTCCAGCGAAGCCGCCCCCCGGGGGGGCGGACGCCTCGCCTTATTCCGATACCTCCAGCATTGATCTCGTTGTACTCGACCGCCTCGTGCTGCCGCGCCTGCCTGCGCCTCCTCCCGCTGCTGTTGCTCACAGGATGCGCCACCTCGCGCGCCTATTACCAGAGCGACACCTACCAGGAAACCACCCTTCCCGACACCGGCGAGGTCTACCAGATCTTGCTCATCGGCGACACGGGTGCGCCCGAGGTGGACGGCACCGACCCGGTGCTCGCGCTCCTCGACGCCCACCTCCAGCGCGCCGGAGACAGCAGCGCCGTCGTCTTCCTCGGCGACAACATCTACCCGCGCGGCCTGCCCCGCCTCACCGACGACGACCGCCGCGAGGCCGAGCGCCACATCGACGTGCAGCTCGACGTGCTGCGCGACTATCCGGGGCGCGTGTTTTTCGTGCCCGGCAACCACGACTGGGACGACAGCGGGCGCGACGGATGGGCGGGCGTGCGCCGCGAGGAAGACTACATCGAAACCGCCCTCGGGCGCGGCGACGTGTTCGTGCCGTCCGGCGGCCTCCCCGGCCCCGTCACCATCGACCTGCCGCACGACATCCGGCTCATCGCCATCGACTCGCAGTGGTGGATGCACCCGTTCGCCAAACCCTTCGGCGACTCGGGCGACTACAGCATCGACGAGCCCGCCGACTTCATGGTGGCCCTGCAAGACCTCGTCGAGGAGAGCGAGGACTACCGCGTGCTGATGGTGGCGCACCACCCGCTGGCGTCCAACTCCTCGCACGCCGGCGTCTTCGCACCGAAGTTCCACCTGTTTCCGCTCACCAAAACCGTCCCCGGCGCGTACCTGCCGCTGCCCGTGCTGGGCTCGGTGCTGCTGTTCTACAACCGCATCCTGGGCCTGACCACGCAGGACCTGTCGCACCCCACCTACGAGGCCTACCGGCTGGGCATCACCGACATCATTGGGCGGCACGACGGACTCGTGTACGCCGCCGGGCACGAGCACAACCTCCAGTACTTCGCGCAGCCGGGCACCGACGGCACACAGCACCTGCTCGTCAGCGGCTCTGGTTCGAAGAGCGATTATGCCCGCACCGGCGGCACGTCGCTCTTCGCCACCCGCGACAGGGGCTTCATGAAGCTGCGCTACTACGCCGACGGGTCGGTGTGGCTTGAAGCCTACACCGTCGCAGACGGCGACACGCCCATCTACCGCGCCCTGCTCGACGGAGCCGACGAGAGCGCGGCCTCCGACGCCACGCCGAGCCGCGACGCACCCCCGCCGCCGTCCTTCGCCGACTCCACCGTCGTCGCCGCCATCAACCCCGACTACAGAGCGGGATGGCTGCGCCAGACGTTCATCGGGGAGGGCTACCGCGACGTGTGGACCGAGCCGCTGACGTTTCCCGTGCTCGACCTCGGGCGCGAGGCGGGCGGGCTCACCCCCCTCCAACGCGGCGGCGGGATGCAGACGCGCTCCATCCGGCTCGCAAACCCCGACGGCAAGGAGTACGTGCTCCGCTCGGTAGACAAGTACCCCGCCGCCACCGTGCCCGAGGCCTTCCGATTCGGGCTCGCGATGGACATCGCCGAGGAGATGACGACGGCCATCCACCCGTTCGCCGCCCTCGTCGCCGCCGCCCTCGCCGACTCCGCCGGGCTCTACCACGCCAACCCCCGCATCGTCTACGTCCCCGACGATCCGCGCCTCGGGCGCTTCCGCGAGGAGTTTCGCGACAAGATCATGCTGCTCGAAGAGCGCCCCGACGACGACCAGCGCGACGCGCCCTTTTTCGGCAACAGCGAGAACGTCATCGGCGCCGACAAGCTCTTCCGCGAACTCCAGGGCGACAACGACCACTTCGTCGATCAGCGCATGTTTTTGCGCGCCCGGTTGCTCGACCTGCTCATCGGCGACTGGGACCGCCACCGCGACCAGTGGCGCTGGGCCTCCTTCGAGCCCTTCGAACTGGACTCGACCCTCACCGGCGACGCGCGCACGCAGGGCAAGATCTACCAGCCCGTTCCCCGCGACCGCGACTGGGCCTTCAACAACCGCGACGGCCTCCTCTTCAAGCTCGCCCGCCCCTTCGTCCCCAAGCTCCAGGGACTCCAGGAGGACTACGGCAACCTCAACGGCCTGACCACCAACGGCTCCGAGCAGGACCAGCGCTTTCTCAACGACCTCTCGCGTGAGGAGTGGCACGCCGAAGTCGACTCGCTCCTCGCGCGCCTCACCGACGAGGCCATCGAAGGAGCCGTCCGCGCCTTCCCGCCCGAGGTCTACGCCCTCGACGGCGCACGCTTCGCCCGGCTGCTCAAAAAGCGCCGCGACAAGCTGCACCGCGTGGCCGACGCCTACTACGAGACGCGCGCCACCGTGGTCGACGTCGTCGGCAGCGACAAGCACGAGCGCTTCGAGGTCCACCGCCTGCCCGGCGATAAGACCGAGGTGGTGATGCTCAAGACCGGCAAGGAGGGCGACGTGCGGATGGAACTCTACCGCCGCACCTTCTTCCACGACGAGACGCGCGAGATCCGGCTGTACGGGCTGGGCGGCAACGACACCTTCGAGGTCGACGGCGACGTGCGCGGCGGCATTCCCATCCGCCTCATCGGCGGTACGGGCGAGGACGTCTTCCGCGACCGCTCGCGCGTCTCGAAAGGCTTCCAGCCCAAGACGTACATCTACGACGCCCCCACCGAGATCAACCCGGTGCCCGACGTCGAGGGCGGGCCGGAGACGAAGTTCCGCCGCGCCGACCGCTACCCGCAGCTCGCCCTCGGCGTGGTGCCGCAGCGCTACGACCAGCGCTTCCCGCTCCTTTACGTCTTCAGCAACGCCGAGGACGGGCTGTTCGTCGGCGGCGGCTTCCGCTGGATTCGGCAGGGATTCCTGAAGGAGCCGTACGCGCGGATGCAGATGCTGCGCGCCAACGTGGCCCCGCTCACGGGCGCGTTCAACACCGAGTACCGCGGCCACTTCGTGCAGTGGGTGGGCCGGTGGGACATGGGCCTCGACGTGTCGTACCGCTCGCCGTTGAGCATCCGCAACTACTACGGGCTGGGCAACAACCTGGAGATCGCCGACCCCGGCAACGACTTCTACCGCACGCGGATGACCGAGGCCCGCTTCGCCCCCAACCTGTCGCGCACGCTGCTCGACGTCGCGCGCCTGTTCATCGGCCCGTCGATCACGTACACGCAGTTCAAAGAGACGCCGGACCGCTTTCTCTCGACCCCTGCCGCGGGCGTCCCGGACGACGTGTTCGACGGGCTGTTTTACACCGGCGCCAACGTGTGGCTCGTCCTCGACTCGCGCGACGACCGCGTCATGCCCCGGCGCGGCTTCACGACGGCCCACAGCGTCGAGGGCAAGATCGGGTTGCAGGGCGAAAGTCCGTTCCTGCGCCTGACGAGCGAGATGACGGCCTACCTCACCGCCCCGTCGGCGCGGTGGTTCACGCTCGCGCCCCGCATCGGCTACGAGCACAACATCGGCGACTTCCCGTTCTACCTGGCCAACACGCTCGGCGGCAAGGACAACCTGCGCGGCTACCGCTCCGACCGCTTCGCGGGCCGCACGGCGTTCTACCAGAACGTCGAGGCGCGCGTGCAACTCAAGCGCTTCGAGGGCTACGTCGGGCGCGGCGAGCTGGGCCTGCTCGCCTTCGCCGACAACGGGCGCGTGTGGGCCGACGGCGAAGCGTCGGGCACGTGGCACCAGGGCTACGGCGGCGGCCTGTGGGTGGGCGTGCTGGGCCAGTTCGTGTTCAACGTCCAGACGGCGTTTTCGCGCGAAGACCGCCTCGTTACCTTTGGGCTGGACTGGTTCTACTGACCCACGGCCGTTTCGGCCCACGCTTTGCGACACCCGGTGCCACGCCGCACCTTTAACGACCATGACGACTACGCACACCGATCCCGCTGCTCAGGCCCTCGTGGCCGCCGCCTTCACTTCCAACGGGCAGCCCGCTGAACCAGATGAGCCCCCGAAGAAATTCGGCTCGAAGCGCGGCATCGAGACGCTGTTTCGCACGCAGTATCCGATGCACGTCGAACTGTCGTCGCTGGCGGACAGCAAGTCCAACATCATGATCTCGATCAACGGCATCATCGTCTCGATCCTGATCGCGTCCATCTCGTCGAAGCTCGACGTGAACCCGTGGCTGATCTTCCCGACGATCACGCTGCTGGTAGGCTGCATCGTGTCGCTCGTCTTCGCCGTGCTGGCGGCGATGCCGCGCGTCAACCGCAGCGCCATCACGATGGACGACGTGCAGGAGAACCGCGCCAACATCCTGTTTTTCGGCAACTTCGTCCACCTCGAACGGGATGCGTACGTCGAGGGCATCTCGGAGATGTTGCAGGACAAGAACCGTCTCTACCAGAGCATGATGACCGACATCTACGCGCTCGGCTCGGTGCTGGATCGCAAGTTCAAGCTGCTGCAGATCTCGTACACCGTCTTCACCATCGGCCTCATCATCGGCGTGGCGCTGTTCATCGGTGCGTACCTCGGCCTCTTCGGCGGCTCGGAGGCAGTGACCGGCCCGGTGGTGCTCCCCTGAACATGTTCACCTGTTCTATTGGCCCATGCTCAACGGCACGGCAGCTCTGCACCCGTTGACGCATCATTCATCAGCAGGCTTCGCGCGTCTGGCCCGTACATCATCAGCGCGTCGAGTGCGGAGCAGTCGGCGATGAAAGGCGGGCCGAAGGGCTGGTGGCGCGGGCGTTCGCGCCAGTCGAGAAGCCGGGTTTGGGCGACGAGGGCGCGGTCGTGCGCGGCGGTGTCGGGCAGCACCAGCAGTCCCGCCGGTGCGAGTGCGTCGCACGCCTCTCCCAGCGTAGCCGGAGCGTCCAGCACGCTCTCCGACAGCACCTCGGGCGGCGCGAGGCCCAGCAGGCCCGCCAGGCAGCGGACGGTGGCGACGGTGAGCGCGCCGAGGGTTTCATGCTCCGCGCAGATCGTTTCCTCGATAGCTGGCAGGTACGCCTCGTAGAACGGCGCAGCCCCGTAGTTGAATTGAAGTGCCTTCAGGTGCCGCTGCGCCCAGCGCCCGCGCCCGTCGATGCACACGCGGTGGATGGGCGTGCCGTGCTGCCCGCCCACGAGCGGCACGCTGAGCCACATCGGCCCGTCGGGCGTGACGATGCGCGCCCGGTTCTGGTACGACTGCCGGCTGTACTGGAACGTGTCCGCCACGACGGCGCGGTCGGCCCGCAGCAGTAGCGCGAAGTACGCCAGGCGCGGGAAATACTCGGGAGGACGAAGGGCCAGCATCTGAGGAAAGTCGGAGGTTGGAGGTCGAAGTGCGACGGGGAGCGCGGGAAGATGCGGACGCACTCGCCAGCGGCAAGGGAACCCGGCTTCATCCCCCGGAGCCCGCCGTAGATTACGCACCGATGGCACTTCCTTCCGCTCGTGCCGTACCGGCCGTCCACGTTCCTCATCGCCCATGCCCGCTCTCGTTTCCGACCCGCCCGCGACCCCGCACACGGTGGATCGCGTCTTCCGCTGGGCGCTGTGGGCGTTCGTCGGGACCATCGGGTTCAGCGTGTTCGGCACGTTGCTGCTGCGGATTTTCCCGGCCTCGGCGGCGTTTTTCGGGCCGTACTACGCCACGCTCGTCAAAGCCCCCACGTGGATCTACATGGCGCTGCTGCCGGTGCTGCCGTTGCTGGCCTACGCCCGCACCCACCCGAAGGCGTTGCTGGTGTTTTTCGCGCTGTGGGGCTGCCTCGTCGGCGGCATGAGCGAACTCATCGGCACCTCCACCGGCATCCCCTTCGGCGAATACCGATACGGGGAATGGCTCGGCCCCAAGTTTCTCGACCACGTCCCGTACCTCATCCCGCCGTCGTGGTTCGCGATGTCGCTGCTGTCGCTCGACCTGGCCTCGCGCCTCACCGCGCGCCGCTACGAGCGCATCGCGGTGGCGGCGCTGTTCATGGTGCTCTGGGACGTGTCGCTCGACCCGGCCATGAGCCGCGCCTTTCCGTTCTGGACGTATCCCACCGAGGGCTTTTACTTCGGGATGCCCGCTTCCAACTGGCTGGGCTGGTTCGGCGTGTCGCTCGTGATCGGGTGGGGCTACGAGGTCATCGGCGGCGGGCTGCGCGCCACGAGCCGCTGGGCACCCGTGCTCTACGGCCTCAACGTGCTGTTTCCGCTGCTCATCTGCGCGCTCTACGACCTCTGGGCCGCGCTCTTCTTCGGCATCATCGCGCTCATCCTGCCCTTCGCGGCGCTGGCGGCACGCGGGCGCCTGCACGAGCCGGATCAGCCGCTCGTCTCGCCATGACGCTGAGCGATGGGGCCGTGTGGCGGCAGTTCAGGCACCACTCGCGAACGTTCTCGCTGGCGACGCGGCTGCTGCCGCGCGAGGTGCGCCTGCCCATCGCCACGCTCTACCTGTTCTGCCGCACCGTGGACACGCTGGCCGACGAGCGCATCCACGAGGTGGGCGCGGAAGCGGCGCTGCGTGAGTTGGACGAGCTCGAAGACGCCCTCCGCCAGACGCTCGACGGCACCCCGCCCGCCGCGCCGCTGTGGCAGCGCCTGGGCACGGTGCATCGGCGCTACGGGCTGGACGCGCGACCGTTCTTTCAACTCGTCGAAGGCGCGCGGTGGGATTTGACGGGCCGCGAGACGCGCACCGAGGCTGACCTGCTGCACTACAGCGACCTCGTGGGGGGATGCGTGGGGGCCATGGTGCTGCCTTTCTTGGTGCCCGACCGCGCCCGCGCTGCCGACCTCGAAAGGGCCGCCCGCGACCTCGGCGTGGCCATGCAGATCACCAACATCCTGCGCGACGTGGGCGAAGACCGACGCGACCTCGGACGCCTCTACCTGCCCATCGACGCTCTCGAAAAGCACGGCCTCCTCCCGGCGTCGCTCGCGCCCACACCCGCCTACGCCGCGCTCGTCGAGTCGCTGATGGAGTTGGCCGAGACGCGCTACACGCGCGGCCTCGCCGCCATCGCCGCGCTGCCCCGGTCCGTGCGCCGGGGCATCACCGCTGCCGCGCGGATGTACCGCGAAATCCTCAACGAGGTGCGCGCCCACGGCTACGACAACCTCACCCGCCGCGCCATCGTGCCGTTTCGCCGCAAGGTGACGCTCGTGCTGCGCGACGATTACGACCGCCGCAAACGCCGCCTCGTGCGGCTTCCTGCCGGGCACGCGCCCATTCCGGCATGATGCGGCGGCTGGTGGAGTACACCATGCGCCGGGCGCTGCGCCGGACCTTCGCGCGCGTCGAGTGGATCGGCCCCGCGCCCGAGGTGCCCGCAGACGCCTCCGTCGTGCTCTACGCCAATCACCACTCGTTTTTCGATGGCTACCTGCTGTGGCTCGTCAACGAAAAACTGCTCAACCGCCGCAGCCTGACGTGGATGGAGGACTGGCACCGCTTTCCGTTCTTCGCCGCCGCCGGGGCGCTGCCTTTCCCCGCCGACGACCCGAAGGCGCGGGCGGCGACGGTGCGGCGCACCGCCCACCGCTTCGCCAACGCACCCGCGTGGGGCCTCGTCTACTTCCCCGAAGGCGTGCTGCACCCGGCAGAAGAGGGCCTGCTGCCGTTCCAGACGGCTCTGCTGCACCGCCTCGACACCCTGCTGCCGGGCAAGGTGTGGCTGCCCGTGGCGGTGTACGTTACGTGGGACGGGGGTGACCGCCCCATCGCACGGCTCGCGGCAGGATGCCCGCACAGGGCGCTCGATGGAGGCGAGCACGACCGTCTCGAAGCGCTCTGGCACGGCCTTCGCACGCCGTCGCCCGTCAGCACGACCGTGCTGCTCACCGGAACCGCTGCCCCGGCGGATCGGTGGGATTTTTCCTTCGCTGCCTCCTTTTTCAGACGCTACCTGTGACCCTGCTCCTCACCGTCCTGCTCGCGTTCACCTCTCTCACCCAGACCACCCAGCGCCTGTACGCCGCCCGCGACGTCGTCGCGCTCCAGAAGGTGTGCGAAGCGGCGGCAAGCGTCGAGGACGACCTCCTCTGCCGCTACCGCCTCTACCCGCTCACCGAGGATGAGGGCTACCTCGAAAACCTCCCCGACGACCTGCCCGACGCCTCGCCGCGCGCCCGCGCGCTGCTGTCGGGCCTGTGGGGCTACCGGGCCTCCCGCGCGCCGTTCCACAAGGTGCCGCGCTACGGGATGCGCGCCGAACGCCTGCTCAACCACGCCCGCGCCGACGCCCCGGACGATCCGTTCGTGCTGCTCGTCGATGGCCAGTCGCTGCTCTTCAAACCCGCCCTCGTCGGCGGCGACGCGCACAAGGCGCTGGCGCGTTTCGAGCGACTGCGCGGCGTGGTGGCGCGGATGCCCGGATGCGGCGTGTCGGTGGTAGAGGCAGACCTGTGGCGGTGGTATACCCTCCACAAACTCGATGCCCCCGAGGCAGAGCCGCTGCGCCAACGCCTCCTCGCCGCCCATCCGCCACGCCTCTACCACGAATTCCTCGTCTCGCCGATGTGAGCGGCAGATCCGTCGCTCGGTGCAGGTAAGACGAGCGCCTACGCCGTTTCCGGCGCGTCAGAAGATGGCTGCGTCGTCGCCTTGCGCACAGCGGGGGCCACGACCGTCCCGAGCAGTTCGATGGCGCGCATCACCTTCACGTGCGGCAGCGTCCCGACGGTGAGTTGCAGCGCGCAGCGGTCGTGGCCGAAGATCTCGTGCTGATAGAGCATCTTGTCGATCACCTGCTGCGGGCTTCCCACGAAGTTGGCCTCTTCGAGCGCCCGCGACGCCTCGAACTGCGCCCGCGACAGCGGTGGCCACCCACGCTCCCGCCCGATCTTGTTCATCGTGGTGGCAAACGCGGGAAAGGCCACGTCGGCGGCTTCCTGCGACGTGTCTGCGAGAAAGCCGTGCGCGTTGATGCTGAGGGGTAGCGGCCCGTGGCCGGCCTCCTGCGCCGCCTCGCGGTGCCACCGCGCGAAGGGTGCGAACCGAGCAGGCTGCCCCCCGATGATCGCCAGCGCCATCGGCAGGCCCAGCACCCCGGCGCGAATGGCCGACTGCGGCGTGCCGCCGACGGCCACCCACACGGGCAGCGGCTCCTGAACGGGGCGCGGGTAGATGCCCCGGTCGTCCAGCGCGGCGCGGTGCTGCCCGCTCCACGTCACCCGCTCGTGGTCGCGCAGGGCCAGCAGCAACTCCAGCTTCTCGGCGAAGAGCGTGTCGTAGGCATCCAGGTCGTAGCCAAAGAGCGGAAACGACTCGGTGAACGAACCGCGCCCCGCCATGATTTCGGCCCGCCCGTTCGAGAGCAGATCGAGCGTCGAAAACTGCTGGAACACCCGCACGGGGTCGTCGGACGAGAGCACCGTCACGGCGCTCGTCAGCCGGATGCGCGACGTGCGGGCGGCGGCCGCCGCCAGGACCACCGCAGGCGCACTCGCCACGTACTCCTCCCGGTGGTGCTCGCCCACGCCGAACACGTCGAGCCCCACCTGATCCGCCAGTTCGATCTCTTCGAGCAGGTCGCGCAGGCGCTGCTGCGGCGAAACCGTCGCACCTCCCTGTGCGCGTCGGGCGTGTTTCGACGAACGAGAAAACACCGATTTCCATAGAGCAAGAGGCGAGCGGTGGAGAGGTGCGCTGCTGTATCGCTTCGGGGTGGTGAGGATTCCGCGTCGTGCGTCCTCACGCGACGAGCGCCGTCCGCGCAGACGGGTCAGCAACCGCGTCTGCTGCACGCCGCTGTGTTCGAGTCGGCCGAGACGCGGTGCAGGGAAACGGGCGTATCACCGGCTACGGTCTTGCTCATCGTAAGCGTGAGCGTCACCGACTCGACCGTCGCGCCCGCCGGGAGGGCACCTACGATGTCGAACGCGAGCAGCGCCCGGCGCGGCGCGCCGTTGCTGGTTTGCCCGGCAAACAGGTACTCCCTGGCCCCGTTGCTCTGCGACGCGTTCTCGCTGTAGATGGTGTTGTCCTTGCTGGGCGTCAGCGTGAAGGTCGTCTGCGCAGCAGCGGGCAGAACCGTCCATGTAGCCAAGAGAAAGACGAGAGGCGTGGTGAGCGAGCGCATGGGACCGTGCGAGGAGAGGAAAAAACCCCTACGGGAGAAAAGCAGGTGAGGCCGCCTCCAGCCGAGAGAGGCACAGCAGACCTGCAACATCGGCCCCCGCGTGGGTCGTCGCAAGGCCATACCCCACCTTCTTCCCACTCGGCGAGCTCAGGCCGCGACGGGGTAGCCTTCTTCCTCGAGCGCCTCGGCGAGCGCCTCGGGCGACGTCTGCGCGTCGTCGTAGCGCACCGTCGCGCTGCCGATGTCCACGTCGTCCACGTCGACGCCGTCGAGGTTTTCGAGGGCGCTGCGGACGGCGCGCACGCAGTGGGCGCAGCTCATGCCGGTGATCTGGAGGGTCTGTTTCTGGAGTGCCATAACGAAGGAGGTTCGGTGGATGCGCCGATCCAGCGCGCGGCCCTCAACGCCTCAACGCGCCGGAGGATCGCAGCGATGCCGCCTCGACCCGATCTGCCATTTTTTTAGCACACCTCAAAAAAGGGCGCAACCTTTTGCCCTGCTCCCGTACGAATCCATCGTTCTCCCCCGTTGGAGAGCAGGAGGCATGGGGAGCCTCCTCTGGTGATGTGATGGAGAAAGCCCTCTGGCATTAGCCCGCCGGAGGGCTTTCCGTTTCGTCCCGGCGCACGTAGCGCACAAAGCGGAAGGCCGGACGCCCCTCCTGGGCCGCGTGCGCCTCGCTCCACGTCTCCTCGAACACCGGCCCCACGAGCGGCCCGTAGTCGGGAAAAAACGTGTCGCCCGCGAAAGCGCCTTCGATCTCCGTCAGTTCGAGGCGGTCGGCGCGGGGCAGGAACTGGCGGTAGAGCGCGCCGCCACCGCCGATGAACACACGTGACAGATCCGACAGTGCCGCGAGGGCGGCCTCCGGGCTGGCATAGACCTCCGCCTCCGGGTGCCCGGCGAGCGCACCGCGCGACGTGACGACGACCATGCGGCGCTCGGGCAGCGGCCCGCCGAACTGGTGGAGGATGCTCTCGTACGTCTTCCGCCCCATCAGGAGCGCCTCGCCGCGCGTCAGGTTCTTGAAGTGCCGCAGATCCGCCGGGATGTGCCACGGCAACTCCATCCCGTCGCCGATGACGAGGTTCTTCGCAACGGCGGCGACGAGGACAATTTCAGGCATGAGAGTCTGTCGGTTGCTACGGGGTAACACGGGTATCTCCAGGGATCCACGACGAACGACCCGTGCCATTTTTCACACCGCAACAGGTGCTTTGATGGCGGGATGATGCCGGTATCCCACGACGTTGACATCCTCGAACGTGTAGTCGAACAGCGAGGAAGCTTTGCGGATTTCGAGCGTGGGCAGCGGCAGCGGTGCGCGGGAAAGCTGCTCGTCCACCTGGTCGAGGTGGTTGAGGTAGAGGTGGCAGTCGCCGCCCGTCCACACGAAATCGCCCACGCCGAGGTCGCACTGCTGCGCGACGAGGTGCGTGAGAAGGGCGTACGAGGCGATGTTGAAGGGCACGCCGAGGAAAGAGTCGGCGGAGCGCTGGTAGAGCTGACACGAGAGCCGCCCGTCGGCCACGAAAAACTGGAACAGCAGGTGGCACGGCGGCAGCGCCATGCGTGCGACCTCGTCCACCTTCCACGCCGAGACGATCAGGCGGCGCGAATCGGGGTTGACGCGGATGGCCTCGACGATGTCCGCGAGCTGGTCGTGGACGCTGCCGTCGGCCCCCTCCCATCGCCGCCACTGCTTGCCGTAGACCGGCCCGAGGTCGCCCCACGTTTCAGCGAACGCGGCGTCCTCGACGATGCGCGCCTCGAACGCCTGCTGCGTGATGGCATCGCCGGTTTCGCGCCGGTAGCGCGCCAGCGGCCAGTCCGTCCAGATGCGGACGCCGTGTTCGACGAGCGAGCGGATGTTGGTGTCGCCGCGCAGGAACCACAGCAGTTCGTGGATGACGCTCTTGAGATGCACCTTTTTGGTGGTGACGACGGGGAAGCCTTGCTGGAGGTCGAAGCGCATCTGCGCGCCGAAGACACTCAGCGTGCCCGTGCCGGTGCGGTCGGATTTACGGATGCCGTGCTGGCGGATGTGGCGGAGGTAATCGAGGTACGCCTGCATAGAGCCGGGAAGGTGGTGCCAGAAGGTACGGCGGCACCCCGCCGCGTGGCAGGCGTTCAGGGCGGCTCCATCTCGACCTTCCGTCTGCTCACCATGGACCCCAACCTGCACCAGAAACAGGGCGTCAACCACCTCAACAAGGTGCTCGCCTACGCGCCGCTCGTGGCCGAGGGCCGTAGCGCCACCGTCCACCTCACGCCCGAGGACTGGCACGTCGTGGCCGACACGCTCTTCGCCATGAACACCCCGCGCGAACTGCTGCCAGAAGCCATCGAGGACTTCGGCCTCGCCAACGAGAACCGCACCATCACGCTCAAAACCGCGAACTACGACATCGGCGTGGAGCAGATGTGATCCGGGGCCGACTCGTTAAGGGTCAGAGCAAACGCAGGTGGGTGCAGGGTACCCGGTAGCTGAAAGCCCGCACCTGTCCAGAGGGGCTCTAGCAATTTCCACCGGCCACGCCAGGCGTCAGCCCTTTTCCTCCAGCGTCAGCACCTCCTCGGCGGGCTGGTAGGATTCGCCGTAGAAGTCCTCGTCGCGGTACGTGTGGATCTCTTCGTAGACCGCGCGGACGAGGTCGTACGCCTCCTCGTCGGTCGTGGTGTCGTGCGGGCACCAGAGCAGGATTTCGAGTTCGTTGACCGCCCCCGTGGCCAGCGAGCGGCGGCGGTAGCGCAACCGCTCGACGTGCCGGAAGCCCTCGCGCTCGTAAAACCGGTGGCGCTTGACGGTGTCGGTGTCCGCGTAGTCCTTCGGCTCGACCTCCAGCAGGATGGGCTTGCGGCGTGCTTTAAGGCCTTCGAGCAGTTTGCGCCCGAGCCCTTGCCCGCGCGCTTCTTTCGCCACGAGCAGGTAATCGACGAACACCAGCCTTTCGCCTTCGACGTAGACGAGCACGTGGTTCTCGCCGTGATCGACGTGGTAGACGTCGCCGCGCTCGCGCAAGAGCGCTTGCACGTGGCGGCGCGACTTCATCTCTTCGATGGGGAAATACGTGCTCAGTTTATCGTACCAGGACATGCGGTGCGTTCTCAGATGTGCGGTTGCAGAGCTTTTCCTAACCGGCCATGCCACACGGTGTTGTGCGTAGACGATGGGGCCTGGATGAAGGATCGGCAAAGGTGGGCGTCTTCGGTGGAACGGGAGGTCACGGGCGCGCGGTGAGGTGCAGCGCGCACCCCTCCCATTGCCGCCCGTAAGATCGCAACCTCGGCAGGCGGCGCGCGTGCTGCACCGATGCCGCACGACCTGCCCCCGCTCCTCGCCCGCCTCGACCGCCGCGCCGGTCGCCTCGGCGTCCTCAGCCACTCGTTTTCACGCGCCCGTTTTGCCCTCGCCTTGATCGGCTTTGGCGGCGCGTTCGCGCTGGGCAGCTCCACGAGCGCGGGCCGAGGATGGCTCGCGGCGCTCGTCGTCGCCGTCGCGTTCGCGCTCCTCGCCCGCCGCCACGACCGGGTAGAGCGGGCGCGGACGCGGCTGGCGCGCTGGCGACGCGTGAAAGGACTGCACCTCGACCGGCTCGCGCTGCGCTGGGAGGCGCTGCCCCCGCCGCCCGCCCCCGCGCCCGCCGATCATCCCTTCGGAGCCGACCTCGACATCGCCGGGCCGCGCTCCGTGGGGCACCTGCTCGACACCACGGCGACGGTGGGCGGGCACGAGCGCCTACGCGACTGGCTGCTCGAACCGTCGCCCGATGCCGAGTCGGTGCGGCAGCGGCAGCGGCGCGTGCGGGCCCTCGTGGCGCACCGCCGCTTTCGCGACCGCCTGACGCTGCTCGGCCTCGAGGCCGCCGACGGGGCCGACCGCTGGGACGACGCGCCTGTGCGGGCGTGGCTGCGCGGCGAGCCACTGGGCGTCGCCTTCCGCCGCCTCGCCCTCTTCCTCTCGTCGGTGGCCGCCGTTACCGCCGTGCTCGTCGCCGTGGACGTGCTCGGCGGGCCCGTGCTGTGGCCGTACACGTTCCTCGTCTACGCCGCCGTCTACCTCATGGGGATGGGCCGGGCGAAGGGCGTCTTCGACCGGGCGTACGACTTGCAGCGCGCCGTGGCGCGGGCCGAGCCGCTGCTGCGCTTTCTCGAAGACGCGCGCCTGCGCGATGCAGACGCGCTCGCGCCCGTGTGGGCGTCGTTCCACGGCGATGAGCGCCCGTCGGTGCAGTACCGGGGGCTACGCCGCGTCACGAGCGCTGCTGCCATCAGCCACAACGAGGTCGGGCGCATCGTGCTCAACGCCGTGCTGCCCTACGACCTGCTGCTCGCGCTCCGCCTCGACCGCCTCCGCGTGCGCCTGCAGGCGATCCTGCCGCAGTGGCTCGACGCGCTCTTCGAAACCGAGGCCCTCGCCGCGCTCGCCGCGTATGCCGACTTCCGCCCGTCCACGAGCGTCTTTCCCGCCCTCGCCGACGCGGGCACCACGCCGCTGTTCGACGCTGCCGACCTCACACACCCGCTGCTGCCCATCGACGCCGCCGTTGCCAACGACGCGGCGCTCGCGCCGGGCGAGGTGATGCTGCTCACCGGATCGAACATGGCGGGCAAGAGCACCTTCCTGCGCGCCGTGGGCGTGGCCACCGTGATGGCGTGGGCGGGCGGGGCCGTCGCCGCCGCGCGCCTCAGCGTCGCACCGCTGCGGCCGTTCGCGTCGATGCGGGTGGGCGACGTGTTGCAGGAAGGCTACTCGACCTTCTACGCCGAGGTGCGCCGCCTGCGCCTGCTCCTCGACGGCGTCCGCGACGCGGGCGGAGCGCCCACACTCGTGCTCATCGACGAGATGTACCGGGGCACCAACAACCGCGAGCGGCTCGCCGGAGCCCGCGCCATCGTCCGCACGCTCGCCGGCGCTCGCGCCGCGTCGCTCGTCGCCACGCACGACCTCGCCCTCGCCGAGATGGAAGCCGAGGTGCCGCTCGTCCGCAACGCGCACTTCCGCGAGCACGTCGAGGACGGACGGTTGCTGTTCGATTACCGGCTGCGCGACGGCCCCTGCCCCACCACCAACGCGCTCCGCATCATGGAAGCCGCCGGGCTGCCCGTCGAGGAGCCGTCGGCGTGACGCTGCGTGCGTTGCTGGCATACCATCGGCCCGCCTCCCGCAGCGTGTTCGATGACGAAGACGCACGCCTCCGAGATTTGCAGACTTCTATAAACGCTCAGGCTGCGCGTCGCACAGGCGTGTTTTGAACCGCTTTCTCGCAGGATCGTCGAAGTCGGTGACCGTCAGGTCGAGATTGTATTCCACTGCGATGCACATCCTCACGGCAACGGTCCGCCCATCTATCACACCAGGTGTATAGCTGACGCTCCTGATAGCGCGCAACGCCTCCTCGTCGCATCCCGCCCCGATTGCTTTGGTGATAGAGAGATCTGGAAACCCAACGTCGTCGGGTAGCTCTCCTGTCTCCGGGACGATCAGGTGAACCAGGACGGTGCCTACCACGCTTGCCCGGTTGGCGATCTCGGGATATCGGAGGTTGGCGGTGATGGCGTCGAAGCCGCCCACGGGCGCGGGCTTGACGGTCACCTCGTCGTACGTGTAGATCGTCGGCCCTTCGTCCTCGTCGCTGAAAACGGCGCACCCTGAAAAGGGGAGGAGGAAAAGCGAAAAAGGAAGCAGGAGAACGCGAGACATAGCGTGGCTGTGTAACATGATCACGAACGACACTTCAAAAATACACGGGCAGTCATTAGCAAATGGTCAGCATTTCGTCATTGAATACTGGGCATTAATTGGTGATTCAAGCCTTACTTCCCCCAACTGAGCGTGAGCACGAACGACTGCGCGACGCGCTCGCCGTTGCGCATCGCCGGGCGAAACATCCATCGTCTGGCGGCCTCGAGGGCGGCGGTTTCGAGGCCGTATTCGAGCGTGTCCACCGCCGTGCGCTCGTCGCCGCGCCCGAGGAGGTAGCGCTCGCGGATGGTGGCTTTTTCGACGCGGCCGGAGGTGCTGACCAGCACCTCGACGCGCACCTCGGCGCGCACGCGGCGGCGCTGCGCCTCGTCGGTGTACGTGGGCTGCGTCATGCGGACGGGCGTGGGGTCGCGCGTGACGCCGCCGCTCGATGCGCGCTGCGTCGTTTCGTCCTCGCCCGGCGGCGCGTCGGCGGGGGGACCGGGCAGCGGCGGCGCGGGCACCGTCACGCGCTCGATGTCGAGCGGGACGTCTTCGAGCACCACCTCGTCCTCGACCTCCACGGGCGGCAGCGCGGGCAGAGGCGGCGGCGGCGCAGCGGCGGCCTGCGTCGTCCGCACGATCTCCTCCATCGTCGCGATGACCTCCGGGCCAGGCGGGCGAACGGGCACGGGCGCAGGAGGCGCGGCGGGCCACCACTCGACGAGCAGCGTCACCACGAGCAGCGCGGCGGCTGTCGTGGCGAGCAGCCGCGTCCGCCGGTCGGGTTCGATGTGATGAGGAGGCGTTTGCACGGCGCAAAGATAGCGGCGCGGCGGCTAGGGGAAGGTTAGATGAAAGGGCACTTCCACGTGGAACGATGTGCCGCGCCGCCGTATTTTACGCGCCGTCCTCTAACGCCCTCCGCCCGTGAAGCTCTGCCACGCGCTGCCTGCTCCGCTGCTGCCCTGGGCCTGCTGTTTCCAGCGTTGACCTTCCCCTTTCGGGAAGGTTTTTTTGTATCCCGCCGTTTCGCCCCTTCCACCCGACCCCGCTTTTCTATGCCCCAGCGTCCCGAGCGCCTGCGCGCCCGCCTCGCCCTCGCCGACGGCTTCGTCGTGGACGGCTACAGCTTCGGTGCCCCCGGCACCACGGGCGGCGAGTTGTGCTTCAACACGTCGATGACCGGCTACCAGGAAATCCAGACCGATCCGTCGTACCACGGGCAGATCATGGTGATGACCTACCCGCACATCGGCAACTACGGTGCGCACGACGACGACACCGAAGCCCCGGCGCCGCACGTGGCGGGTTTCGTCGTCAAGAGCTATACCGATGCGTTCTCCAACACGATGGCGCAGGAATCGCTCGGTGCCTACATGCAACGCCACGGCCTCGTCGGCATCACCGGCGTGGACACGCGACGGCTCGTGCGGCACGTGCGCGAAAAAGGGGTGATGAACGCCGTCATCTCGACCGAGGAGATGGACGCGGATGCGCTCGTCGAAAAAGCCCGCGCGTGGCCGTCGATGGACGGCCTCGAACTCGCCTCGCGCGTCACCGTGCAGCAGCCGTACGACTTCGCGGAGGGCGACGGCCCGCGCATCGCCGTGTACGATTACGGCGTCAAGCAGAACATCCTGCGCTCCTTCGAGCGGCTCGATTGCAGCGTGCGCGTCTTCCCCGCCGCTACCCCGCTCGACGACGTGCTCGCGTGGCAGCCCGATGGCCTCTTTTTCTCCAACGGCCCCGGCGACCCGCGCGCGATGCCGGACGCCGTGGCGATGGTGAAAGACGCCTTCACCCGCGACATCCCCACCTTCGGCATCTGCCTCGGCCACCAACTCATGGCGCTCGCGTCGGGCATGGAGGTCTACAAGATGTTCGTCGGCCACCGCGGCGCGAACCACCCCGTCAAAAACCTGCACCAGGGCCACGTCGAGGTGACGACGCAGAACCACGGCTTCGCAGTGCTGGAAGACTCGATCACGCCCAACGTCGCCACCGTGTCGCACCGCAACCTCAACGACGGCACGGTCGAGGGCCTGCGCTTCACCGAAAAGCGGGCGATGAGCGTGCAGTACCACCCCGAGGCCTCGCCCGGCCCGCACGACAGCCACTACCTCTTCCGCCAGTTTCTCGACCTCGTGGGCGTGAAATCGCCCGTCCCCGAAACGGTCGATGCGGTCTCAGCGCGATGAAAGGGCTCAACGTTCCGGATGGCATGTCGCCTGCTGCCTACATGTGGGTGCTGCGCCGAACCCACGTCGATCTGAGCTTCACTACGCCTCCAAGCTCGCGTGGCGTACGAAAACAGGTGGGCCGCCCTTTGCCCCGGCCACAGCGCTTGCTCAACGCCGCGAAACCTGTCGCGCTGCTGCGTCCGCACAGCACAGGTGCTTGATGGAGACCTTCAGCACAGGGCGCGATGAATTGCGCCCTACCAGATCCACGGGCGCAGCGCGCTGAGCCCCTACTTCCGCGTTCCGACTTCCCACCTCCGACCTTCCCCAGATGCCCAAGCGCACCGACATCCACAAAATCCTCCTCATCGGCTCCGGCCCCATCATCATCGGGCAGGCGTGCGAATTCGATTACTCGGGCACGCAGGCGGCGCGGTCGCTCAGGAAAGAAGGGTACGAGGTCGTGCTCGTCAACTCGAACCCGGCGACGATCATGACCGACCCGATGACGGCGGACAAGATCTACCTTCAGCCCCTCACGCCCGCGTCCATCAAGGAGATCGTCGAGAAGGAGCGGCCCGACGCGGTGCTGCCGACGATGGGCGGGCAGACGGCGCTCAACCTCGCGCAGACGCTCCACAAGCAGGGCTACTGGGAGAAAATGGGCGTCGAAGTCATCGGGGTGGACATCGACGCCATCGAGATCACCGAGGACCGTCAGCGTTTCCGCGACCTGATGGAAACCATCGGCATCGACCAGGCGCGGTCGAAGGTGGCGAAGAGTCTGCTGGAAGCCAAAGAAATCACGCAGGAGTTGGGCGGGCTGCCCGTCGTCATCCGGCCGAGTTTCACGCTCGGCGGCTCGGGCGGCGGCATCGTGTGGACGCCCGACGAGTTCGACCGCAAGATCACGCGCGGCCTCGAACTCTCGCCCATCCACGAGATCCTGATCGACGAGTGCCTGTTCGGGTGGAAGGAGTACGAGCTGGAACTCTTGCGCGACAAGGCCGACAACGTCATCATCATCTGCTCCATCGAAAACCTCGACCCGATGGGCGTCCACACGGGCGACAGCGTGACGGTTGCGCCGACGCAGACGCTCACCGACAAGCAGTACCAGACGATGCGCGACGCGGCCATCAAGATGATGCGCTCGATTGGCACGTTCGCGGGCGGATGCAACGTGCAGTTCGCCGTGCACCCCGGCACGGGCCGGATGATTGCCATCGAAATAAACCCCCGCGTGAGCCGGTCGAGCGCGCTGGCTTCGAAAGCGACCGGCTACCCGATCGCCAAAGTCGCCGCCCGGCTGGCCGTCGGCTACACGCTCGACGAACTCGAAAACGACGTGACCGGCACGACGAGCGCGTGTTTCGAGCCGAGCATCGATTACGTCGTCACCAAAATCCCGCGCTGGAATTTCGACAAGTTCGAGGGCGTGGACGAGGAGTTGACGACGCAGATGAAGGCCGTCGGCGAGGTGATGGCTATCGGGCGGACATTCGAGGAATCCCTTCAGAAAGCGTGGCAGAGCCTCGAAATCGGCTACGCCGGACTCGGCGCAGACCGCGAGCCGCCCGACCGCAAGCACGTCCGCGAGCGGCTGGCGCGGCCCAAGTGGGACCGCACGCTCCAGATCCGCAACGCGTTCAAGCTGGGCGCTTCTGTGGAAGAAGTGGCCGACATCACCAAGGTCGATCCGTGGTTTCTCCACAAGATCCACGGGCTCGTCACGACGGAGAAGATGCTCTCCACGACCGCGCTCCACGACCTCGACGCCGAGGCGCTGCGCGAGGTCAAGGCGCAGGGCTTCTCCGACGTGCAGATCGCGTTCCTCGTGCCCGGCCCCGTCACCGAAGACGACGTGCGCGCCTACCGCAACGAACTGGGCGTGACGCCGACGTTCGGCCTCGTAGACACGTGCGCGGGCGAATTCCCCGCCCAGACGCCCTACTTCTACTCCACCTACGAGACGGCGACGGAGAGCGAGGTGTCGGACAAAAAGAAAGTCATCATCCTCGGCAGCGGCCCGAACCGCATCGGGCAGGGCATCGAGTTCGACTACTCGTGCGTCCACGGCGTGCTGGCGGCGCGCGAGATGGACTACGAGGCCATCATGATCAACTGCAACCCGGAGACGGTTTCGACCGACTTCGACATTGCCGACAAGCTGTACTTCGAGCCCGTCTTCTGGGAGCGCGTCTACGACATCGTCGAGCACGAGAAGCCCGAGGGCGTGATGTTGCAACTCGGCGGGCAGACGGCCCTGAAGCTGGCCCAGAAGTTCGAGGAGGCGGGCGTGCCCATCCTCGGCACGCCGTTCCAGCGGATGGACCTGGCCGAGGACCGGGGCAAGTTTTCCGAACTGCTCAAAAAGCTCGAGATCCCGTTCCCGCCTTACGGCATGGCCACCGATGCCGAGGAAGCACGGCGCGTGGCCGAGGACATCGGCTACCCGGTGCTCGTGCGCCCGAGCTACGTGCTGGGCGGGCAGGGAATGCGGATCGCCATCAACGGCGAGGAGGTCGAGGAGTACGTGGACCGCATCCTGGCGATGCTGCCCGACAACCAGATGCTGCTCGACCTCTTTCTCGAAAACGCCACCGAGATCGACTGCGACGCCATCTGCGACGGCGACGAGGTGTGGATCGCCGGCATCATGCAGCACATCGAACCCGCGGGCGTCCACTCGGGCGACTCCACCGCCGTCCTCCCGCCGTACTCGCTGTCGGAAGACGTGCAGAACACCATCCGGCGCTACGTGAGCGAGATCGCAAAGGAACTGGGCGTCGTGGGCATGATCAACGTGCAACTGGCGGTAAAGGGCGAGACGGTCTACGTCATCGAGGCCAACCCGCGCGCGAGCCGTACCGTCCCGTTCGTGGCGAAGGCGACAGGCGTGCCCGTGGCCACCATCGGCGCGAAGGTGATGCTGGGCGCGAAAATCGAGACATTCCGCCAGCAGGGGCTGCTCGAATCGACACTGACGGGCTTCGCCATCAAAGAGCCGGTGTTCTCGTGGGAGAAATTCCCGGAGGTGTCGAAGGAACTGGGGCCGGAGATGAAGTCCACCGGCGAGGCCATCGCGTTCGTGGACGAACTCACCGACGAGCACTTCTCGAAGCCGTACGAGATGCGAAATCTGTATTTGAGCCGGTAACGCCGCGTTTGCCGGGGCCGGGCCTGGGGAGCGCACATTGCGTTGCCCTGCCCCATCCCCCGGCAGCCCGCACGTACCTTCTGGCGTACCGTCCGGTCCGCCATGCCCGTGCTCCGTCCCTCGCGCTCGACTTTTCGCCCCGCCCGCCTGGGGCTGACGCTGGCGGTGCTCGTGCCCGTGCTGGCGCTGTTGCCGCTGGGGCGGTTGCTGCGCGACTGGGTGAAACTCTCGCGCCTGCTCCAGCGCGGCGCGGTCGAGAGTGCCACCGAGCGCAGTTTCGACTGGGTGCAGTGGATGGACGACGAGGGGCAGATCGTGGCGGCCTACGTGTTTCCGCGCAGCCCGGCGGTCGACGCGGGCTTGCGCGAGGGCGACGTGTTCGTCTCGTTCGAGGGGCAGATCATCTTCGGCGTCGAGGAACTCAAGAAGGTGATCGAGGGCATCCCGCCGGGCACCGAGGTGTACTTCGAGGTGCTGCGCGACGAGCGGACGCTGGTGGTGCCCGTGCAGGTGACGCGCTACCCGACGTTCCTCTACCCGCTGTCGACGGGGCTGTGGCTGTTCGCGCTGTGGAGCTTTCTCATCGGCTCGCTCCTGCACGTGCTCGGCCTGGCCATTGCGATCCCGCTGGCGCGCAGCAGCCTGCGCGCGCGCTTCTCGCTGGTGCTCATCGTCGTCTCGTCGCTGTGGATGTTCAGCAACCTGGCGCGGCTGCTGCTGGTGGAGTTTTTCGGCCCCGCAGGCGTGCCCGGCTCGCGCTACGACCTCGTCTTCCAGACGCTGACCGTCCTCGGCCTGGCGGGATGGCTGCTGTTTCCGGCCCTGCTGATGTCGAACGTGCTCACCCGCGCGGGCGGCGGGCGCACGCGGGCGTTCCGGCGGACGGCCCCGCTGCGCTACGCGCCGCCGGTGCTGCTGGGCGCGCTCGCGCTGGCGACGGCCACACGCGGCGCGCTGGGGCCGCTGTCGCTGGATGTGCTCGTCGGGCCGATGCTGTTTTACACCGCCTGCTACATCGCGGGCGCGGCGGCGCTGGCGCTGCTGCTGCACCGCGGCGAGGCCGCGCGCGCCCGGGCCGGCGGCTGGAACCGCTGGGGCAGCGCCCTCACCCTCGCCGTGGCGACGCTCGTGGGCCTGGCGCTGCTGGGCCTGCTGCCGCTGCTCTCGACCGTCGACGATGCCACGCTGGGGTGGCTCGTCGTGCTCACGCAATTGCTCTCTGTGGCCCCCATCACGCTCGTCGCCCTCTCGACGCTCCGCTACGGGAAGGTGGGGACAGTCGTGTCGGCGGCGCTACTCAACGGCCTGCTCGCGGGGTCGGTGTTTATCCTGTTCACCGGCACGCTCTACGTGCTCGGCCCCATCTTGCGGCGCACCGAGGCGCCCGTCTACCTCATCGGTGGCGTGCTGTGCGTGGTGTTGCTGATGGCCGCCGACCGGGCTAAGAAGTGGCTGCGCGACTCGCCCGCGTTTCTCACCAGCGACCAGCAGCGCGCCCGCCTCGCCCTGCGCCACTACGGACGCGACCTCGGCGCGCAGTTCGACCCGGAGGGCCTGGCCAGGATGACGGTCGCGCTGGCAGGCCGCACCGTCGAGGCCACGAGCGCCGTGCTCTTCTACCGCCGCCCCGATGACGAGTGGCGGTCGGCAGCCTACCATCCCGCGCCGCCGCACCTGACGGCAGCGGCCGTGCGCCGCCTCTGGCCCAGCCTCGACACGCAGCGCGAGCTCTGGACGCGCGACGCCGAGCTGAGCGACGTGCGCCTGCCGGGCGCGCTCGAACGCGAACTCCGCAGCGTGGGCGCGGCGGTGGTGCTGCCCATCCAGGGCGAGCAGGAAGCCGTAGGGCTGCTGGCGCTGGCCGACAAGCGCGGGCGACGGGCCGTCTACAACCTCGAAGACCTCGACTTTCTCCGCATCCTGTGTGGGCAGTTCGGGCTGGCCGTCGAGCGCCTCGGGCTCATCGAGCGCGAGAAGGCGCTGGCGAAGGGGCACTCCGAGGCGCAACTCGTGGCGCTGCGCGCGCAGATCAACCCGCACTTTCTCTTCAACGCGCTCAACACCATCGCCTCGCTCGTCGCCGAGCGGCCCGTCGAGGCCGAGCGGGTCGTGGAGCACCTGTCGGCCATCTTCCGGCACACCCTGCAAACGGCAGACGCTGCGTTCGTATCGCTGGGGCGCGAGCTGGCGCTCGTCGGGCATTACCTCGCCATTGAGCGCGCCCGCTTTGGCGACGCCCTCGCCACGCGCGTGGAGGTGCCCGCCGCGTTGCACGGCGTGCCCGTTCCCGCCTTCGCCGTGCAGACGCTGGTGGAGAACGCGGTAAAGCACGGGC
This sequence comes from Rhodothermales bacterium, assembly GCA_963829705.1. Taxonomy (GTDB): domain Bacteria; phylum Bacteroidota; class Rhodothermia; order Rhodothermales; family BA12; genus CAWHJN01. The sequence continues at coordinate 1,128,720 of CAWHJN010000005.1, read as the reverse complement.
TGGGGTCGCGCCGCGGCGGTGGCTGCGTCGAGATCACCGCCCGGCAGGTAGACGATGCCGTCGAGGTGACCGTCGCCGACGACGGCGTGGGGCTGGCGGCCACCGAAGATCGCCCGCCGTCGCAGGAGCACGCGGGCATCGGGCTTCGCAACGTCGAGCAGCGCCTCGCGCATCTGTACGGCGAAAACGGCTTGCTCCGCCTGGAAAGCGCGCCGGGCGCGGGCACACGCGCAACGCTGCGCCTGCCGCGTTCTGCTGGCGCGATGCCGTGAGGGTGACATGCGACGGTGTTCGTTTTCCGAGAGCGCTGCTTCCGCAGGACGCAGCACCCCGCAAGCGGGAAAGGCTGCTGCACCCCGTACTTCCGAAATCCCACATCTGAAATCCGAAATCCCCATGCTCCGCTGCCTGCTCGCCGACGACGAACCTCCTGCCCGCTCGCGCCTGGCGCGGATGCTCGCGCCGTTTGCCGACGCGAACCGGCTGACGCTCGCCGCCACCGCTGCCGACGGCGTCGAGGCCTTCGAGATGCTCGGCGCAGAACACTTCGACCTCGCGTTTCTCGACATCCAGATGCCGGGCCTCGACGGCTTCGCCGTGCTCGAAAAGCTCCCCGAAGACCGCCGCCCGGATGTCGTCTTCACGACGGCCTACGACGAGTATGCCGTGCGTGCCTTCGAGGCGAACGCGGTCGATTACCTCCTGAAGCCCATCTCGCAGGAAAAGCTGGAGCGCGCCGTCGCCCGCGTCGAGGCGCGGCACCGCCGTGGACAGCCCGAGGACGCCGACCGCATCGCCCGGCTGTTCGATTACCTCGACGCCCTGCCGCGCGCGGTGCCGCGTGCCGCCGAGTACCTGCGGCAGATCTCAGTGCCCTACCGCGACCGGTTGCTCGTCATCCCCGTCGAGCACGTCGTGACGGCGGAGGTGCAGGAAGGCATCACGCGCCTCTTCATCACCGATGACGACGGTGGCCCGCGCGCCCCGCTGCGCCAGCACCTCGTCTCGCACACACTCGACCACCTCGAAGGTCACCTCGATCCCGACGCCTTCATGCGCGTCCACCGCTCGGCGCTCGTGCAGATGGCGCACATCCGCGAGATGGTGCCGTGGTTCAGCGGGCGCTACAAACTCCTCCTCACCGGCGACCACGAGGTCATCGCCAGCCGCGAACGCTCGCGCCTGCTGAAAGAGCGGATGATTTCGTAGCAACGTCGGAGGTCGGAAATGTGGAGCGAGCAACGCGTCTCCAGCATCTCCTGCCGCCCGGTGGCGTCGCCGGGCAGCCCCTTCGACGCGCTCTGCTCGCTCAAGGCGAGGGCTCCAGAACGGACAACGGCGAAGGGGTCAGGCTTCCCCTTTCCGCAATCCGACCCCCAGAATCCCGAACCCACAAACTCAACCGTTCCGATCTCGTAACGCATGTCCACTATCGCGTGAGGTCGGGTGCCGTAGTTTACCGGGCGAGCCCAATCCCGACGCGCCATGCGCTTGCCTCTCTGCCTTCTGCTGCTCGCCCTCGTGGGTACGAGCGCCCTCGCCGCCCCGCCCGAGACCATCCGGGTACGGCTGTTCGAGAACCTCAGCCCCCGCACCGTCACGCTCGAAGCCACGACGGCGCTGGCTGTCTTCACGAGCGAAGACCCCGAAGCGCTCGTCCTGCTCGCGCCGGGTCAGACGGTGACGCTGCGCGCCGAGGCGCTGCGTATCCGCATCGACGCGCCCGGACTGACGTTCTACGCGCCCGCCGTCCTCATCGGGCAACCGGGCGACGCGAGCGGAGCAGTCGGGATGCGGCTGCGCGTGGAGGCCGGCGGCAAAACCACCGAGCAGAGCTATCTGGGCACGCTGCGCGCCGACCGCGCCGGCGAGGTGCTGCAACTCGTCCACACCGTCGATCTCGAAACCTATGTGGCGGGTGTCGTGCAGCGCGAGTACGGGCTGGACGACGACGAGGGCACCAAAGCGATGGCCGTGCTGGCGCGCACCTACGCGCTCTACACGCGCGGACGGCTGCACGCCGATTACGATGTGGTCGATCACGTCGGCTCGCAGGTGTACCACGGCACCGACGGCGTGACGGAGCGGGTGAAAGCCGCCGTCGCGGCCACACGCGGGCAGGTGCTGATGTGGCAGGGGAATCTGGCCGAGGCCGTGTATTCAGCCTCCAACGGCGGCGTGGCGGCGAGCAACCAGGAGGTGTGGAGCGGCCCGGCCAAACCCTATCTCCAGACGCGCCCCGATCCCTACGACCGCGTCTCGCCGCATCGCGTGTGGACGACCCGGCTCGACCGCGCCCAGGTGCTGCGGGCGCTCTCCGATGCCTACGGACGCGGCGTGACGGGCTTCGTCGTGGCGGGCCGCACGCCCGAGGGCCGCGTGGCGACGGTGACGCTGCAACGCGCCGGGCGCGACGTCACCATCACCGGGCCGCAGTTCCGCAAGACGCTGTCAGATCGCTTCGGCGTGACGAGCATCCGCAGCACGCTCTTCGACGCACGGCGCGAGGGCAACCGCTACGTCTTTGAGGGGCGCGGCTTCGGGCACGGGGTGGGCATGAGCCAGTGGGGCGCGCACGGGCAGGCGCTCGAAGGCCGCACCGCCGAGCAGATCCTGGCGTTCTACTACCCCGGCACCGACATCTCGACGCTCGAAGGCGCGTCCGTGCCCGATCTCCCCGCGCTCGCCGCGAACGACGACACGCCGGTCTTCAACGACCCAAACGACCCACCGCCCGCGGATCCCATCGTCGAAACCTCCGACCGCGCCGCAGAACTCCTGCCCGACGCCGCGCCCATCGTCCGCGAACCCATCGCCGAGGCCATGCCGCGCACACGCCCCGTCGCTCGCCCGACGCCCGCGTCGCCTACCGTGCCCGCGCCTGCCACCGAGGCCGCACCCTCCGACGACGAGGAGCGCCCCCTCGGCTGGACCGACCCTGAGCCGCGCAAAAAACCCACCACCACACGGCGACGCGGCTGGTGACGGGGAAAGCAGGGCGCGGAACGGAAAAGAAAGGAGCGCCCGGTTGCCGGAGGAAGGTGCAACGGCACGTCCCTACCGCGCAACGATTACAGGCCTCCCTGAACTCCGCAGCACGCCGGGCACAGGCGGCATGGGTTGACGTTGGCGGCTCCACGCACGCCCCCACCTGCCGGTGACCACGCAGTATTTCGACAGTCCCGAACGCGCCGCCGCGCTCGTGCGCGCAGGCGGCTGCGTGGCGTTTCCCACCGAAACGGTCTACGGGTTGGGCGTCGATGCCCGAGACGAGGCGGCCATCGCGCGGGTGTTCGAGGCGAAAGGACGCCCCTCCGACAACCCGCTGATCGTACACCTGCCACACGCCGCCTCGCTCGAAACCGTGGTGACCCACGTGCCTGAGAGCGCCCGCGCGCTGATAGCGGCGTTTTTCCCTGGCCCGCTCACGCTCGTTCTCGAACGCCACCCTACTCTGCCCGCCGCCGTGAGCGCGGGGCTGGACACCGTGGGCGTGCGCGTGCCGTCGATGCCCATCGCGCAGACGTTTCTCAGGGCCTGCGGCGTGCCCGTCGCCGCGCCGTCCGCCAACCGCTCGGGCCGCCCCAGCCCGACGACGTGGGAGGCCGTTGCGCTCGACCTCGACGGGCGCATCGACGGGATTCTGCGTGGCCCGCAGGCGACGCGGGGGCTGGAGTCCACCGTCGTGGACTGCACCGGAGACGTTCCGCTCGTGCTGCGTCCGGGCGTCGTCACGCTCGAAATGCTGCGGAGTGTCGTGCCATCGGTCCGGTTGCCGGAGAGCCACGCGGCGGAACTGGCGCGCAGCCCCGGCACGCGGCATCGCCATTACGCGCCCCGCGCCCGCGTCGTGCTCGGCACGCTGCCCGGCGATGCCGCACAGCCCGTGGCGTGGATCGGAACGGGCGATCCGCCACCGGAACTGCACGCCGCGCTCGTCCACTCCTGCGCCACGCTCGAAGACTACGCGCACGCGCTGTACGATTTCTTTCGCCGCTGCGACGCCGCGCACATCGCCACCATCGTCTGCCAGCCCGTGCCGGAAACAGAAATCGGCCGCGCCCTCAACGACCGTCTCCGCCGCGCCGCCGCCCGGTAAGGATCACCCACGCGTGTGGCGAACGGCGAAGCGCGCGAGCGTCGGAAACGCGGCCCCGGCACGCACCATGCCGTTTGCCAGCGCAGGGCGGACGAAAGCCTCGTGCAGCACACGCCCCAGCGCCAGCCGGTGCCGAAAGCGCGCCTGCCACGCGGCTGCGTACGCCGCCTCGAAAGAAGCGCGATCCATCGTGCCCCCGAGATACTCGACGGCGAGCGGCGCGATGGTTTCCGCCGTCAGCAGCGCCATCGCCATGCCGTCGCCGCAGAACGGGGTAATCATCGCAGCGGTGTCGCCCACCATCGCCAGGCCACCGTCGAACAGTCCTTTGCGGCGAAACGTCACCTGGCTCACGGCCTCGTAGCGCGCCGAGACGCGGCGCATCGCGCACAGCTTTTCGGCGAGGTGCGGGTTCTGCGGCAGGATGTGTTCGAGCATGCCGTCGGGCGTGCCGCCACCGGCGTAGAGGGCGTGCTGGTGCGCGATCCAGCACACGTTGACACGCCCGTTTTCGATGTGCGACAGCCCGCAGTAGCCGCCGGGAAAGGCGTGCAGTTCGATCCAGTCGCCCACGTCGGCCCCGTCAAAATGCGCCTTAAAGCCGACGAGCGGCGTGTTGTGACGCAGGAAGTCGCGGCTCAGCCTGCCGTCGAGGCGGCTCCTTTTGCCGTGCGCGCCCAGCACGAGATCGGCGCGGACGCTGCCGCCCGCGTGCGTGACCACGAAGCCAGGGCCATCGGGCTGCACGTCGAGTACGCTGCACCCGTCGAGCGCCTCTGCTCCGGCGTCGCGCGCCGCGCCGAGCAGGAGCGGATCGAGGCGGTAGCGGCTCAGTCCGAGCGCCGTCCCCGGCAGCGCGAGCGTCATCTCGCCGCCGCCCGGCGCCGTCAGCCGCGCCCGCCGGATGGGGTGCGCGCCCGCGTTTTCGACCTCGCCCAGCACGCCGAGATCGCGGAAAACGTCCTGCACCTCGGTCGACAGAAACTCGCCGCAGAGTTTGTGCGCCGGGTAGCGCTGCTTTTCGAGCACGAGCACGCGCACGCCCGCCCGCGCCAGCCGGATACCCAGGCTCCCGCCTGCCAGCCCGCCGCCCACCACCACGGCGTCGTACGACGCGCAGCGGGGCTGTGGTCGGGAGCGCGCGGCGGGACGAGCAGCAGGAGGCGAGATAGACATCGGTTCAGGAAAGCACGGCGATCCAGCGGAAGGCCCACCGCCATGCAATCGTTCCACTGAGGCCAGCCGCCTCGACGATCCGGGCCAGTTCATCTCGGCGAAAACCGCGCAGCACGGAGTGCGGTGCGTCGGCGCGAAACATGGCGGAGGTCTGGAAAAGTGCCGCCAGCGTGCTGATGGCGTAGTAGGCGAAAGGATGCCGGTGCAGGTCGTTGAGGACGACGACGCGGGCCACGCGCCGCATCTCGCGCAGCACGCGCGCGGCCTGCACGTCGTCGAAGTGGTGCAGGAAAAGGCCGGCGTGTGCCACGTCGAACGCGCCATCCGCGAACGGAAGGGCCCGCGCGTCGGCCTCGCGGACGGTGACGCGCGCGCGCGCGGCGGACGGCAGTACGCGGTCGAGGTGCTGGCGGGCGTACGCGACGGTTTCGGCGTTGTAATCCACCCCGACGGCCTCGATGGGCGTGCTTTTGTGGGCGCTCCACAAGGCCAGTGTCGTCAGAAAATCGCCGCCGCCACAGCCTACATCCAGCACCCGCGCCGCCTGTTTGCCTGCCAGCATGGGTGCCAGCGCCTGCACCGACGTGCGGCTGCCGCCCAGCCACCCGTCCACTACGCGCAACTCGTCCAGTGCCTGCGTCAGCGAGCGGCCCGTGATGGAGAGGTCGTCCATCATCTCGGGAGCGGTGTCGCGGCGGTCGAAATCGGGCATGGGGAACGTGGGATTTCGGAGGTAGAATTTCGGATTTCGGAAGATGCGGACGTTTTCGAGTGGGGGAAAGCTGGAAGCGCGTCCGCGATGCCATCGCCCTCACAGGCCGCCATGTTGAGCAGCCTTACCAACGACCAAACGAAACCTTTGCCTCCTCCCGGCGCTCTGACGGCCATGCAAGACCTTCAATCCCTCGATACGCTCGCGCAGGCGGCCCGCTCGGTGCTCTCCCGCGCCCACGTGCCCTACTCCGGGCAGGTGCAGGCGGTGGCCGTGATGGACGAAAGTGGACGGTGGGTGCCGGGCGTGCGGGTCGAGAACGCCTCGTTTTCGCTCACCATCCCCGCGCTCCGCAACGCGCTCACGACAGCCGTGGCGCTGGAACTGGGCCCCATCGTCGCCGTCGCCGCCGCCCACCCACTTTCCGAAGCCGACCGCGTCGAACTCCACGACGCCACGGGCGGCACGCTCCACGAGCGCGCGCCCGGCCTGTGGAGCGCCGACGGATCGCTCCCCACCCCCACCGCTGCGCCGGCCTCGCCGTTCCTGCCCGACGCCATCGCGTCGCACGAGGACGGCCTGCAACTGGCCGGAAAGATCGCAGAGCGCGCCCTCGTGCCACAGTCCAACTTTCCCGTCGGGTGCGTGGCGGTGCTGGCAGACGGACGCGCCGTGCCGGGCGTCAACGTCGAGCGAAGTGCGTGGCCCGACATCCTCTGCGCCGAGCGCAACGTGCTGGGCACCCTCGTCAGCTACGGGCTCGGAAACGCCGTTTCGCTCTACGTCGTCTGCCTGCGCGGGGCGTGCTCGCCGTGCGGCGCGTGCCGCCAGGTGCTCGCGGAACTTGCACCGGAAGGCGATATTTGGATGCTCCGCGATACCCTCCCCCTCGTCTCCACAACGGCTGCGCTCCTGCCCGATGCGTTCCTGGGCAGTTCGCTCGGCCGTTGATTGCTTTTCTCTATGTGGCTTCAAGGTCTCCTGTTTGTCCTGGGTCTCGCCATACTCTACTACGGAGCCGAGTGGCTCGTCAAAGGCGCGTCGTCGCTCGCGCTGCGCTTCGGCATCCGCCCGCTCGTGGTGGGCCTGACGGTGGTGGCGCTGGGCACGTCGATGCCCGAGTTCGTCGTCAACTTTTTCGCCGCGCTGTCGGGGGAAGACAACCTCGCGCTGGGCAACATCGTCGGGTCGAACATCGCCAACATCGGCCTCATCCTGGGCGTGAGCGCGCTCGTGATGCCTCTCGGCGTCGCCAAATCGACGCTCAGGCGCGAGTACCCGATGCTGCTCGGCGTGATGACGCTCTTCTACCTGCTCGCGCTCGACGGGCTCATCAGCCGCCTCGACGGCGGGCTCCTTGTGGGGGCCCTCGTCTTGTTCCTGCTCTTCCTCATCCACGACGCGAGGCGGACGACGAGCCAGCGCGCCGCCGAGGAGGCGCTCAACGACGTCATCGAGCCTGAGCCCGCGTCGATGCCGCGCAAGCACATCCTGATGATCGTCTTCGGTGTGGTGTTCCTCGCCCTCGGCGCCCAGCTGATGGTCAACGCTGCCACCACGTTTGCCGAGGCCTTCGGCATCCCGTCCATCGTCATCGGGCTGACGGTGGTGGCCATCGGCACGAGCCTGCCGGAGTTGGCGGCCTCGGTGGTGGGCGCGATGCACGGCGAGGACGACCTTTCGCTGGGCAACGTCATCGGCAGCAACCTGCTCAACGTGATGTTCGTCATCGGGCTCGTCTCGCTCATCCGGCCCATCGTGGTGGCCCCGGAGGCGTTAAACACGCATTTTCCCGTGATGATCGCGTTCTCGCTGCTCATCTTCCCGCTCGCCCGCAGCGGCTTCCGCATCAACCGGATCGAAGGGTCGGTGCTGCTGAGTTGCTTCGTCGGCTACACCGTTTACCTCATCAGCACGGCGTTTTGATGATGCACTCCCTGTCCGGATGGCTTTTTCTGGCGCTTCTGCTCGTGGGCGGAAGCCGCACGTCCACGGCGCAGCAGGCGTCGCGCGACTGGATCTTTTTCTGCGACAAAGACGCCTCGGCCACGCCCGCCGATGCCACGCTCCGCACCCGGCAGCGGCGTGCGGCGCGTGGACAGGCCCACGCCGAGCGCCTGACGCGGCCCGTGTCGCCCGCGCACCTCGGCGCGCTGCGCGATGCGGGCATCGAGGTGCGCGTCGTCAGCGCGTGGCTCAACGCCGCCTCGGCGTCGCTGACGGACGAACAGCGCGCCGCCGTTTCCCGGATGCCGGGTGTGTGCGGGCTGCGGCCCGTGGCCTCGGCGGCACCGCAGTCGCACGAAGCCCCCGCGCCCGAAGCGCCGCAACCCCTTGCCTACGCGGCCCCGCTGACCGATTACGGCGCGTCGGCGACGCAACTCGCCACCATCAACGCCGACAAGGCGCTCGAAAAAGGCTACAACGGCGCGGGCGTGGTGCTGGGCTTTCTCGACACCGAGTTCGACGGGTTCCAGCACCCGGTTTTCCAGCGGATGCGCGACGAAGGGCGGCTGCTCGGGCAGAAAACCTTCGCCCCCGCCGCGCAGTCGAGCTACCACGGTCAGTACGTCGCCTCGATTGCCGTGGGCTACGCTGAGGGCGACCTCATCGGCCCGGCATGGGGCGCGAGCGTGCTGGCGGCCACCACGGAATTTGCACCAACCGAAACCAATGCCGAGGAGGACGCCTTCGTCGAGGGCCTCGAATGGCTCGAAGCGCAGGGCGTGGACGTCGTCAACGTCTCGCTCAGCTACACGACCTTCGACGCCGGGCAGCGCGATTACACCTACGCCGAGCTCGACGGCGACACGGGCGTGACAACGCGCGCCGCCGATGCCGCCGCCGCGCTGGGCGTCGTGGTGGTGACGAGCGCGGGCAACGACGGCTGCGGCAACCCGGCAAGCTGCTGGTACTACATCGGCACGCCCGGCCGACGGCGACTCGGTGATCGCTGTCGGAGCCATCCGCCCGGATTCGTCGAAGGCGAGCTTCTCCTCCTTCGGCCCCACCGCCGACGGGCGCATCAAGCCCGACGTGGCCGCGCAGGGCACGAACGTCCGCCATGCGATCGGGGCGACGGGTTTTTCCACAAACCAGGGCACGTCGTTCTCCGCGCCCCTCACGGCGGGCGTCGTCGCGCAGGTGCTCCAGGCCAACCCGACGCTGACCCCCATCGAGGTCCGCGACCTCTTGCGGCGCACGGCCTCGCAGAGCCAGCAACCGGACAACCGCCTCGGCTGGGGCATCATCAACGCCCTTCGCGCCGTCGAGGAAGCCCTCGCCACGCGGGTGGAGCCAGGCGAGACCGCGGGCGATGTTCGGATCACCGTCACGCCCGACCCGTCGGCGGGGCCGGTGGCGTTCGGCATTGCGGGCGGTGCGGGCGAAGCCGCCACGCTGCGCGTGTTCGACGTGACGGGGCGGCAGGTGGCGATGCCGTTCGCAGGCACGCTTTCCGGCACGACGCGCGTTGAGATGAACGCGGCGCTGCCCGCCGGGCTGTACCTCTACCGCCTCGACGGCGCGCAGACGCACGTTTCCGGCACCTTCTTCCGCCTCCGCTGATCCCGCGTGACGCTGCTCGTCGACCATCCCTGGGTGTTTGTGCTGGGCACCATCGCGGGCCTCGCGCTGGCCTGGTTCACGTACCGCTCGACCACGCCGCCCCAACCGCCGGGCCGTAGGGCGCTGCTCATCGCGCTGCGCGCGCTCGCGCTGGCGATCCTCTTCTTCCTGCTCGCCGATCCGCTGCTGCGCCGCGTGTTCACCACCGAGCAGCCGCCCGTACTCGCCGTCCTCGTCGACGACAGCCAGAGCATTGCCTTCCACGACAGCCTTTCCGGCGGCGGGCTGTCGGGTGACTTGCAGACGTTTCTCGACGCGCTGCCATCTGACCTCGACACGCGCCTGTTCGCGTTCTCGAACAGCACGCGCCGTCTGCCCGATCTCGACTCGCTCACCCGAAACGGGCCGCGCACCGACATTGCCCGCGCGCTCGGCGACCTCACCGAACGATTGCGCGGCGACAACCTCCAGGGCATCGTGCTCGTCTCCGATGGCAACGTCAACACGGGCCGCAACCCCGTGTACGTGGCCGAAAAGCTGGGCGTGCGCCTGTTTCCCGTCGTCGTGGGCGACACGAGCGCGCTGCGCGACGTGCGGCTCCGGCGCGTGGTCACCAACCGCGTCGTCTACACCGGCTCTGTCGTGCCCGTGCAGGTGGCCGTGCAGGGCATCGGCTACGGCGGCGAGCGCGTCGTGGTGACGCTGCGCGACGGCGCCCGCGTGCTCGACAGCCAGGCCACCGTCTTGCCCGACGGCGGTGGCGATGCGACGCTCGACCTGTCGTTCACGCCCCAGAACGATGGCGTGCTGCGCCTGACGGCAGACGTGTCGAGGCTGGATGGCGAGGCGACCTTTCGCAACAACGTGCAGACGGCGACGGTGCAGGTGCGCTCCAACCGGCGGCGCGTGCTGCTCGTCGGCGCGGCCCCCGAGCCCGACGTGTCGGCGCTCCGCCAGGCAATGGAAAGCGACGCCAGCCTCGACGTGACGGCGCGCGTGCAGAAAGGGCCGGGGGAATTCTACGAAGGCCCGCTGCCCAACCCTTCGGGCTTCGACGCCGTCGTTCTGGCGGGCTACCCCGGTGCCGTCGCCGACGCCGCGAGCATCGGTCAGATCCGGGCGGCAGCAGAAAAAGGCGTGGGAATCGCGTTTTTCGCCACCGCCCGCACCGACTACAACCGCCTGCGCGGGCTCGCCGACGTGCTGCCCGCCGCGCCGAATGGCTTCCCGCCGCGCTTTACCGAGACGTTTCCGATGCCCACGCCCGCGGGCACCACGCACCCGCTCCTCGCCATCGACGGCGCGCCGCCGCTCGAACGCAAGCGGCTGCCGCCGCTCCAGCGTCCCGACCTCCGGTGGACGCTGGCCCCCGATGCCCGCGTGCTGGCCACGTCCGAGGTGCGCGGCGTGCGCTTCGACGATCCCCTCCTCGTCGTCCGCCGCACGCCCGACACGCGCGCGCTGATGCTGCTCGGCACAGGGGTGTGGCGCTGGAACACGCTGCCACGCGACCTCGAAGACGCCGCCCTTTTCTGGCCCGCATTCGTCTCCAACGCCGTCCGCTGGGTGGCCACGCGCGACGATGCCCGGCGCGTGCGCGTCGAGACGGTCGAGAGCGTCTTCGGCGGCGAAGAACGCGTGCAGTTCACCGGGCAGGTCTACGACGAGAGCCTCCAGCCCGTCGAGCGCGCCCGCGTGCAGGTGAACGTCACCGCCGCCGATGGGGCCGTGCGGCCCTTCGTGATGCAGCACGTCGGCAACGGACGCTACACGCTCGACGCGGGCACGCTGCCGCCCGGCGACTACCGCTTCGGAGCCGCCGCCACGCTCGACGCCCAGCCCCTCGGCGACGACGCGGGCGTCTTCAGCGTGGGCGCGCTCGCCCTCGAATACCAGGAACCCCGCGCCGACTATGGATTAATGCAGGGCCTCGCACAGCGCACGTCGGGCCGCGCCTTTTCCGTCGCCCGCCTCGACTCGCTCCCTGGCCTGCTGGCTCGCCTACCCACTTTTACTCCAACTATCGTCGCCCGCGAGGCCGAGCAGCCCCTTCACGACGCCTGGCCGTTTCTGGCACTCGTCGTGCTGCTGCTGACCGCCGAATGGGTGCTCCGCAAACGGAGCGGCCTCGTGTGACGCCCTTGCCCATGCTCGATATCGACCAGGCCCTTCAGGCCTTTGTACGCGAAGACACCGGCGTGCCGTTCGCGCCGCTCGTCCGCTTTGCCACGCCCCTTTTCGAAGCCTACGGCATCGATGCCGACCGCGCCCTCGCGCTGCGCGGGACAGGTGGAGACGACGAAGCACCCGAGGAGCTGCTGCTCGTGCTCGAAACGGCCCGCCTCATCTGGGCCTATTTCGCTCTTGACGGCGACGCGTTCAAAGAGGCGCTTCCGCAGGTCGAAGGTGCGCTGCTCCAGGGCGATGTCACCGAGCGCGAGCGCGTGTCGCTGCACCTGTTGCTGGCACGGCTGGAAGACACCTGGCACGAACTCGAGGGCGAGCGCGAGCCGCAGGGCACCGCCGCACCTCTCCCGTTCGACACCCTCCACGAACGCTACCAGACGCTCTTCCCGCCTGACGCCGACGACGATGTGCCCGGCGACGACGCCGACGCGCTCGCCGCCTTCGCCCAGCCGCTGCTCGACGCGCCCGGCGTGCGAGAAGACCTCGACGCCTTCGAGGAGCAGATGGACCTGGCGCAGGCGCTCTTCGAACTGGCGCAAACCCCGCCCAGCGAGCATCCCGCGCTGCTGGCCCACATCGGGCAGCGCTTCCCCGACGAAGTCCACCGCCTGCCCGAGCTGGCACGCGAGTTGACGGCGCGGTATCATGCGCTTCGCTCACCCCGCCCGCAGGCATGACTTCCCCCACCCTCCCCGACGCCGCCGTCGCTGAAGACCTCGGCGCATTTCTCGTCCCGCTCCGCCGCCACCTCCACGCCCATCCCGAGTTGGGCTTCGAGGAGCACGAGACCGCCCGCTTCATCGCCCGCACGCTGGAAGGCCTCGGCCTCGACGTTCACCGCGTCGCCGACACAGGCGCCTTCGTCGACATCGTCGGCGCGCAGCCCGGCCCGATGGTCGGCTACCGTGCCGACATCGATGCGCTGCCCATCCAGGACGCCAAGACCGACGTGCCGTACGCCTCGACGGTGCCGGGCGTGGCGCACCTCTGCGGCCACGACGCCCACACGACCGTCGCCATCGGCGTGGCGAAGCTGCTGCTCGAAAGCAGAGACACACTGCGCGGCACCGTCCGCGTTTTCTTCCAGCCCAACGAGGAAGGCACCCCGTCGGGCGCGCCCCGCATGATCGAGGCCGGTGTGCTCGACGGTATGACCGCCGTCTACGGCATCCACGTCGACCCGACGCTGGAGACGGGTGTTTTCGGTCTCATCAGCGGCCCTGTGACCGCCTCGGCGGACCGCTTCGACCTGACGGTGCGCGGCCCCTCGACGGGACACGCGGCGCGCCCGCACACCGTCGTCGACACGCCCTACCTGGCGACGACGCTGGCCCAGCACCTCTACACCCTCGCCGGCCGGGTCACCGACGTGCGCCGCGCCGCCATCTTCACCATCTGCCGGATGCAGGCGGGCGACGCCTACAACGTCATCCCACGCGAAGTCGTCCTCGGCGGCACGCTGCGCTGCGTTGACGGCGAGATCCGCAGGCAGATGCAGAGCGCCATCACGCGCGCCTGCACGCACTTCGGAGCCATGCACGACGCGGAGATCCGGGCACTCTTTCACAACGGCGCGCCCCCCGTCGTCAACGACGACGCCCTCATCGCGCATGCCGACGCGACGTTGCGGCACCTCTACGGTGACGACGCGGTGTTCTACTACGAACTGCCGAGCATGGGCGCGGAGGACTTCGCGTTCTACACCGAGCGCATTCCCGGCGCGTTTCTGCGCGTCGGCACGCGGTGCGATGGACGCACGTCGCACGCCGTCCACGACGCCCTGTTCGACCTCGACGAGCGCGCCCTCCCCCTCGCCGCGCAGGCGATGGCGGAGATCGTCCGCACCCACGCTGCCCGCGCGTGATGGCGAAACTCCTGCTCGCCGCCCTGCTGTTCGCGCTGCCGGTGCAGGCCGGCGCACAGGTGCAAGACGGCTTTGAGGACGGCGACTTCACGCAGAACCCGGCATGGACGGGCGACGCGGCGCGCTGGCAGGTGGTGGATCGAGGCGGCGACCGCTACCTCGCCACCGATGGCGTCGCCGAATCCGACACGCTCGTGCTCGCCACGGCGTCGGCGGTGAGCTATGGCACGTGGCGCTTCACCTTCCGCCACGAGAACGTCAACCTCAGCAACGCCAACGGCGCGCGCGTCTACCTCGTCGCTGACCGCGCCGACCTGCGCGGGCCGGTCGCGGGCTACTTCGTCCAGCTCGGCACCAACAACGCCGACGAGGTGCGGCTCTACCGGCAGGACGGCGACCCGGCGAACGCCTCGAACCGCGTGGAACTGGGCCGCAGCGACGCGCGCCTCGTCGGCGACGACGGCACGTACGCCATCGCCGTCACCCGCGACGCCGACGGGCGCTGGACCATCGAACTCGACGGGCAGCCTCTTTTCACCGCGCAGGACGCCACGTATGCACGCAGCACGCACGCGGGCGTGTGGGTGAAACACAGCAGCGCGGCAGCGCAGGCGTACCTCTTCGACGACTTCGACGTGGCCGGCACCACCGGCCCGCCCGACACCACCGCGCCGCGCGTCGCCGCCGATGCGTACGACGCGGCGCTGCCTGGCTTCCGCATCACGTTCACCGAACCCCTCGACGCCGCCACGATCGACGCCGCCGACTTCGCGCTCTCCACCGGCGACGCCCTCGCCCTCGCATTCTCGGGCGTGAACCCGGCGGACGTGACGCTGACGCTGGGTGCGCCGCTGCCGTCGGGCGCGTACACACTCAGCGTGCGCGGCGTCGCAGACGCGGCGGGCAACGCGCTCCGTGACACGACGCTCGCCTACACCCTCGTCCTCGACACCGACCCGCCGACGCTGCTGAGTGCCGTGGCGGTGGAGCGGCAGTACGTGTTTCTCCGCTTCAGCGAACCCGTCGTCGATGCCTGCGACCCGTCGCGCTACGCGCTGCCCGCCTCCGACGTGTCGGTCGTCGGGCTCTCGTGCGACGCGGGCACCGTGACCGACACGCTCACCCTGTGGCTGAGTGCGCCCCTCGAAGCGGGCCGGGCCTACACCGTCGTCGCCTCCAACATGACCGACGCGGCGGGCAACGCGCAGACGTCTACGGCGACGTTCACGCTTCCTGAGGCCGTGGAGCCGTTCGATCTCGTCGTCAACGAGATCCTGTATGCGCCGCCCACGGGGCTACCCGAGTACGTCGAACTCTTCAACCGCTCCACTAAAACGCTCGACCTGCGCGGCCTCACGATTTCCGACGACACGGGCACGCCACGCCCCATCACCGACGCGCCGTTTGCCGTCGCACCCGGCGGCTTCGCCGTCGTCACGCGCGACACGGCAGCGCTGCGGGCGGTGTTTCCCGGCGTGCGGGCCGTGCAGCCCACCGCGTGGCCCGCGCTCAACAACGGCGGCGACGCCGTGGTGGTGCAGGCCGAGGGCGTGGTGATCGACTCGGTGGCCTACCTGCCGTCGTGGGGCGGCGCGGGCGCATCACTCGAACGCCGCGACCCCGACGGACCCTCCTTTAGCGCGGCCAACTTCGGCACCAGCACCGACACGCGCGGCGGCACGCCACACGCCGTCAACACGCTGTTCGCGCCCGACCTCGCCGGTCCTCGCGTGCTGTTTGCCGAAGAGTTCGACGAGGGAACGGTCGAGGTCGCCTTCGACGAGCCTATCGCGGCAGCGTCCGCCACGCCCTCGGCGTTCGCGCCGGATGCGGGGACGGTCGCCACCGCCGTGCTCGTCGGCGACGCGCGGGTGCGGCTGACGCTCGCAGCGGGCGCGCTTCCGAACACGCTGACGGTGCGCGGCGTGCGCGACCTGAAGGGCAACGTCCGCCTCGACACGACCGTCGCCGTGGCCCTGCTGCCCCGAGCAGGCGCGATCGTCGCCAACGAGATCCTGTACGCGCCCGTCCAGAACCCCGCCGACAATCGCCCCGACCAGCCCGAGTACGTCGAACTCTTCAACACGAGCGGGCGCACGCTGGCACTGCGCGGGCTGTCCCTCACCGCGCCGCCCGACGAAAACGGCGACGCCGACACGCTGCGGCTGCCCGAAAACCTGCCCGCACTGCCCCCCGGCGGCTTCGTGGTGCTTTACGATGACGACGCCCGCGACGGCGACCCGGCTACGGCGTCTCGGCTGGCGCTGGCGTTTCCCGAGACGGACTTCACCGCGCCCTCCATCGTCGTCGTGCCCCTCACAAGTGTCACGCCCGGCGGGCTTTCCAACAGCGGCGAAGAGATCCGGCTGGTGCGTGGAAGCGTCGCGCTCGACGCCGTCGCCTACGCGCCCGCGTGGCAAGACGCCGGGCGCGCGTCCGTCAGCGGTGTCGCGCTCGAACGCATCGACCCGCTCGGCGCGGCGAACAGTACGCTCAACTGGGCCAGCAGCGCCGTTCCGGCAGGCGGCACGCCCGGCATGCCGAACAGCGTCCGCCGCGATCCCGACGCCCGCGATCCGCAGCCTGGCGACCTCGTCCTCAACGAGATCCTGTACCGCCCCCTCGCCGACGCGCGCGACGTGCGCCCTGACCAGGCCGAGTACGTCGAGATTTTCAACACGTCCGACGACGCCCTCGACCTCAACGGGCTGCGCCTCCTCGACGCGCCCGACGAGAACGGCAAGATCGACACCGTGCGCCTCGTTTACCGCCCGACGGTGCTCGGCGCGAACGGCTACGCCGTGTTTTACCGCGTGAGCGGCGCGTACGCCGACGCTGAGAACCCGGCAGCGCTGTTTGCCGAGGCGTTTCCCGACGCGGCAGCGGGCGTCCTCGTGCCGCAGCGTGCTTCCGGCTTCTCGCTCCCCGATGGCGGGCGGGCGCTGGTTCTGGCCGATGCATAGTGGCCGGGTACTCGACAGCCTCGCCTACACCCCGCGCTGGCACTCGCCGAGCCTGCGCGACGAGGTCGGCGTGGCGCTCGAACGCATCGACGCCGGTCGTCCGAGCGGTGAGGCAAGCAACTGGGGCTCTTCGCCTGCGCCGCGCGGCGGCACTCCCGGCGCGCGCAACGCCCTGACGCTCGACCCTGACGCGCCCGACGCGCCCGCTTCCGCGGGTCTCACCATCGCCCCCTCGCCCTTCTCACCCGATGGCGACGGCTTCGACGACGCGACGACGGTTTTCTACCGCCTCTCGACGCCCACCGCCAGCCTGCGCGTGCGGATCTACGACCAGCAGGGCCGCCTCGTCCGCACGCTCACACAGGCTGCGCTCGCCGGGCCGCAGGGGCAAGTGGTGTGGGATGGCCGCGACGACACGGGCCGGGCGCTCCGCATCGGCATCTACATCGTCGTCCTCGAAGCGCTCGACGTGGGCGAGGGCACCGTCGAAGCCTTCAAGAAACCCGTCGTCCTCGCGCGGCAACTGTGACGCGGTACGAGGTAGCGGCGCTCGTTTTCAAGGATGGGAAAGGCAGAGGCCGCCTTTACTCCTCCGACCTCCCATCCTCTAACCCGTAGTGCTCGGCCAGGCGCTCGGCGAGGAGGCGCGTGGTGCGGTCGAGGATGTCGTGGACGTCGGCGAAGCCGTTCGGGCCGCCGTAGTAGGGATCGGGCACCGCGTAATCATCCGGGTGCGGGTCGATTTCGCGCAGGAGGCGGACTTTGTGGCCGTGCACGTCGTCGGCGTCGAGGGCGAGCACGTCGAGGAGGTTGCTCTTGTCCATCGCGAAGATGTGGTCGTAGCGGTCGAGGTCTTGCGGATCGAATTGCCGCGCCCGGTGTGCGCTCAGATCGACACCGCGTTTTCTGGCTTCCTCCGCCGTGCGGGCATCGGCCCCCTGGCCCACGTGCCAGTCGCCCGTGCCACACGAGGCGCTCTCGAAATCACCCGTCAGCCCCCGCTCGGCGACGTGCTGGCGGAACAGCGCCTCGGCGAGCGGGCTGCGGCAGATGTTGCCCAGGCACACGAACAGGACGCGGACGGGAGGTGCGGTATCTTGCATGAGGGATGTGGGGTTGAAAACGGGCAGAAGCCCTCCCCACGCGCCGCGTTCCGGCCTCCGCGTAGGGTGCACGCCCCCTCGGTGTTGCTCAGGATGACGTTGCGCCCTTACCTCCGACTTCCGAAATCCCAATTCCGAAATTCTCTCGTGCTGCCCGTCTACAGCGTTTCCGACCTCACCGGCGACATCCGCACGCACCTCGAACGCCACTGGGGCGACGTGATCGTCGAGGGCGAACTGTCGAATTTCAAGGCGTATCCCGGCTCGGGGCACTGCTACTTCACGCTCAAAGATGCCGACGCGCAGCTGCGCGGGGTGATGTGGCGCACGCACGCCCGCAGCCTCTTTTTCCGCCCCCACGACGGGATGCTCGTGCGCGCCCGCGGGACGGTGTCGATGTACCCGCAGCGCGGCGAGACGCAACTCGTCGTGCGTGAGATGGCGCTCGCGGGCGAAGGCGCGCTCCGCCAGGCTTTCGACGCGCTCAAGGCCCGCCTGCACGCCGAAGGGCTGTTCGAGGCGCACCACAAGAAGCCGCTGCCACGCTTTCCCGAGAAGATCGGCGTCGTCACCTCTGCCAGCGGCGCGGCGCTGCACGACGTGCTCTCGATCCTCGAACGCCGCTACAAGCCCGCCGAGGTCATCGTCTGCGGCGTGCGCGTGCAGGGCCTCGGTGCCGCCGAGGAAATCGCGGCCGCCGTGACGGCTTTCAGCGCCCTGCCCGATGGCGCGCCGCTGCGTCCGGACGTGCTCATCGTCGGGCGTGGCGGCGGCAGCGCCGAAGACCTGTGGGCGTTCAACGAGGAGATCGTCGCCCGGTCGATTTTCGCCTGCACCATCCCTGTCGTGAGTGCCGTCGGGCACGAGACGGATTATTCTATCGCGGACTTCGTCGCCGACGTGCGCGCCGCGACGCCGTCGATGGCCGCTGAACTCGCCGTGCCACACCACGCCGAGGTGCGGGCGCTCGTCCACGGCTACCTCAACACCCTCACCGATGGCGTGCAGGACCGCATCGACGCACACCGGCAGCGCGTGGAAACGCTCGTCGGCTCGCGTGCTTTCGCCCGCCCCGCTGTGCGTGTCGCCTCCGAAGCCCAGCGCCTCGACGCCCTCGCGGCCCGCCTCGGCCACGCCGCCGGGCAGCACACCGGCCGCGCCCGGCTGCGGCTCGTCGAAGTGCAGGCGCACCTGGCGGCGCTCGATCCGCTGCGCCCCCTCCTGCGTGGCTACGCGCGCGTCGAGCAGAACGGACGCATGGTGAAAAGCGCGGGTACGCTCGAAGCGGATCAGAACGCGACGATCCGCTTTCACGACGGCGCGCGGCAGGTGAAGGTGGAGAATTAGTTCCAAATGCCTTAACCCTTGGGCGTGCTGGACGTTGGCACCTACTTTGCCGTCCACCCGACGCTTTCCCCTTTCATCCGCATGGCCATCTCGCCCGAGTACGCGCTCGAAGTTTCGCCCCGCACCCGGTTCGACATTACCGACGTCAACGGTGTGCTGCGCGAGCAGTACGGCGACGTGCTCGCCCGCTACCCGCGCGCGCTCTACGCCTCGTATCACACCACGGCAGGCTATTTCGAGCAGCAGGTGTGCCACGCACTGGAACACTCTGCCGATTCCATCCAGGATCTCGTCGAGGCCTACCGCGCGCTCTACCCCGAGGGCGCGGGCTACCGCCACGACAACCTCGCGCTGCGCGACGAGCTGACCGACGAGCAGAAGGAAGACGAGCCTCTCAACGGCGACTCGCACCTGACCTTCATCGGCTCGGGCCTGCTCAACTGCGTCACCTACGACGTTCACCCCGGCACGCCTGCCTATTTCGTCGACCTCGACGGCGTCTACCGCTCGACGCGGCGGCAGCGCAAAACCACCGTCGTCGGCTTTGACCGCGAAGTCCTCGCCGACCGCACCCGTCTCCGCATCCCGGCGACGACGCTCCAGATCGACGCGCTCAACCTGCGTGATGAGAAGCTGGGCGTCTTCGACGAACTCAACGCGCACGTCCGCCGGCTCGGCATCCACAAAGGCCGTATCGACCTGCGCTTGCCCGACGAGGAGCAGCACGCCGCGCTGACGGTGAACGAGTACGAGACCCTGCTGATGCGCCACGACCTCGCCGAGGTGCTCCACAACCCGTTCCGCTTTATGGCGATGCAGGGCTGGAACGTGCTCCGCGACCCGCTCGCGGTGCCGTCGAAGGCCCTCAACTACGCGAAGTACGATTTCGTCGTCGTCGTCAACAAGCTCTTGAAAAAGCTGCGGCTGCGCGGCACGCCCGTCGAGTACGGCGTCGAGCGGTTGATCGGAAAAGCGGCCCGCAAGCGACTGCACATGAAGCGCCGCGTCAGTTTGCCCATCTCCGACCACAACGAGTTGGGAGTAGGCGCCATCGTGCAGGGCACCTACCAGAGCCCCATCCTCGTCCAGTGGCGGCGGCCCCTGCGCGACGTGCGCGCCCTCGACGTGCAGTTCGTCGCGTTCGAGTAGAGGCAGCGTTCATTCTGCCCCCATAGCTTCTGCCCTCAGATCAGGCTGTGTGACTGGCCGCCGTCGACGTTGACGCACGCGCCGGTGATGAGGCTCGCAGCGGGCGACGACAGGAACGCGGCCACGCGGCCCACTTCCTCCGCCGTCCCGAAGCGTCCCGAGCGGAATGTTCTGCGCGACGAATGCCTTCATGCCCTCCGGGTCGGCCTGGACGCGCGTGTCCCACGAGCCGCCGGGAAAGCGGATCGAGCCCGGCGCAATCGTGTTGACGCGGATGCCGCGCGGGGCGAGTTCGAGCGCCATGATTTTGGCCGCCGAGATGAGTGCGCTCTTTGTGGTGTTGTAGATCGACAGGCCCGGCCCGCCGGCTTCGCGCCCGAAGATGGAGGCGTTGAAGAGCATCGAGCCGCCGCCGTCCTGTTCGAGCAGCGCGATGGCCTCGCGGGCGATGCGGAGGTGCGAGAACACGTTGAGTTCGGCGATCTCGGCCCAGTCGGCGTCGGTGGTGTCGGCGAAGGGTTTGCGGCGGTTGCCGCCCGCGTTGCCCACGAGCACGTCGAGCCGCCCGAAAGCGTCGCGCGCAGTGCTCGACGAGCACGCCTGCCGTGGACGCCTCAGTCGCATCGGCAGCGACGGTTTTGACGCGGACGCCGTGCGTCCGGGCGATGTCGGCGGCGGTTTCTTCGAGCGCGTCCGCGCCGCGTGCCGTGAGCACGAGGTGGCAACCTTCGGCGGCCAGGCTTCGGGCGATGGCTTCGCCGAGGCCACGGCTGGCCCCGACGACGAGAGCGACGCGGTCTTTGAGGTGGAGATCCATAAAGTTGAAGGGGAGAGAAGGGCTACTTCGTCGATGGGTAAACTTCTGATTGCTAAATGGAAGAGGTAAATCCGGTGGCACACCAGTAGACCTGCCTTTCCATTAACAATTGAGCATTGGAGAATTGTGGATACACGCACAAAATACAGGGTGGCATCGGCCCCCGTGGTATCTTCTCAGAACCCCAACAGATCGGGGGCGTCCCTGCGTTTCCCCTTTCCCCACCCGCTGCCCGTATGCCCGCACCACCCCGTTTCGAGGACGCTATGGACCAGCTCGAAGCCCTCGTGCTGCGCCTCGAAAACGACGACGCCCTTGGCCTCGACGCCGCTGTCGCGGCCTACGAGGAAGGCGTCGAACTGGCGCGGCACTGCCTCGCCACGCTCCGCACCGCCGAGGCGCGCATCCAGCACCTTTCCCTCGAAGACGATGACGACGACGTTTGACGCTCTCCCCGACGACGCCCGCCTGTGGGTTTTCACGTTCAGCCGCGCGCTGACCGCTGCTGAAGAAAAAGCGCTCGTCGACGCGATGCAGCCGTTCATCGAAACGTGGGAATCGCACCGCCGACCGGTCGAGGCCGCCCTGGGTGTCGCCGAGAGGCACTTCGTGACCATCGCCGCGCAGATCCCCGGCGGCGACGTGTCGGGCTGCGGCATCGACGCGCTCGTGCGGCATCTGGAAGACGCCGCGGATCGGCTCGGCGTGCCGCTGGCCTCCGGCATGGACGTGGCGCTGCGCGGGCGTGACGGAAACGTACAGGTGATGGATCGGCCCACGTTGAAGCGGCTCATTCAGGACGGAACCGTCGGCGCGGACACGCCGGTGTTCGACGCCTCCATTACTACGCTCGGCGCGTGGCGCGGTGGCGCGTTCGTGACGCCGCTGACGCAGTCCTGGATGGCGCGCTACCTCGCCGCCGCCACCATCTGAGCCGTCGTGCGCCGCTTTCTGGAACGCTTCGACCCAGGACGGCGCGAGATCGTCGTGGCCAACATCGCGCTGCTGGTGCTGCTCGGCATCGGCACGCTGGGGTACCACTTGCTCGAAGGCTGGTCGTGGCTCGACGGGCTCTACATGACCTTCATCACGCTCACCACCATCGGCTTCGGTGAGGTACGCGAGTTGTCCGTGGCGGGGCGTTTCTTCACCATCGCCATCGGCATCACCGGCATTGGCATCGTAGCCTTCATCGCGGCCCGATCGGCGCAGGTTCTGCTCTCCAACGACCGCTACAGCAGGCGGCTTCACCGCAAACGCCTTTCCACCATGGAGCACCATTACATCCTGTGCGGCTACGGGCGGGTGGGGCAACGCATCGCGCAGGACCTGGCACGCGAGCAGCGCCCCTTCGTTGTCGTGGAACGCGAAGAGTCCATCGTCGAGGCGCTGCGCGCCGAAGGACACCTGGCCGTGCTGGGCGATGCCGAGGAAGAAACGACGCTGCAACAGGCCGGTATCGACCGGGCCCTCGGCATGGTGCTCGCCCTTCCCGAAGACAGCATGAACGTCTTCGTGACGCTCGTGGCGCGCGAGTTGCGGCCCGACCTGTTCATCCTGGCGCGCACCAACGACCAGAAGAACCGCCGTAAGCTCGAGCACGCCGGGGCCACCAAGGTCATCGCCCCCGACATGGTGGGAGCCGACCGCATGGCGCAGGTCATCCTGCGGCCCACCGTCGACGCGTTCATGGAGCAGATTCTCCAGACCGGCCCGCTGGGGTTGCAGATGAACGAGGCCCGCATCGAGGAGCACGCGCCGCTGGCCGGCAAAACCCTCGCCGAGAGCCAGTTCCGGCAGACCTACGACCTCATCGTCGTCGGGATGCGCTCGGGAGCAACGGGCGAGATGCTGTTCAACCCGCCCGCCAATGCGCGCCTGGATGCCGGCGACGTGCTGATCGTGCTGGGGACGGAGGACAAAATCCACCAGTTGCAACGCAACGGTTGCTCCGGCTCCTGAGTCACCGTGCCGGGAAACAGGGACACCCCCGAGGGGTACCGCCCTGTCACGAAGTGCAATGCGAGCAATGCTTTACCGCTTTTTCTTTTCCCTCCTCCTTGCCTCCTGCCTCGCCGGTGTGGTCGCGGCGCAGAGCAACGGCGCGTTCTACGACCAAGACGCGCTGAAGGACCTCCTGGAGCACCGCGCCGCCAGCATCGACGACCTGCCGGACGTCTATTACGACTACCACGTGATCGACAACGACCGCGGTAACACCGTGCTGGCGCGCAACGCCTTTTACAAGACAATCGGCGATGGCGATGCGGAGGAAGGCAAGCGCCGCTCGCTGCTCGTCGAACTCATCAACCGCCGGCTGATGAGCGAAGTCGAGATCGGCGACACGCTCATCGTGCCCACCGAGTGGGGCCTGGATTTCCGGGCCTATTCGCCCTTTCCCCGCTACTACCTGGGCGCACGCGAACTCGACAAGCTGTTCATCATCCACAAGACCATCCAGGCGTGGGCGTCGTACGAAAACGGCGAACTGACGCGCTGGGGGCCGGTGAACACGGGCGCGAAGGAGTCGCCCACCCCCACGGGCCGCTACAATTTCAACTGGAAAGAGCCCCATCGCGTCTCGTCGCTCTCGCCCGAGGACGAGCCGTGGGACATGTACTGGGTTTTCAACATCCACAACGAGCGCGGCGTCCACGTACACCAGTACGCCTTCCCAACGGGAGGCCCGACGAGCCACGGCTGCGTGCGCCTCATCGACGCCGACGCGCAGTGGATCTACAAATGGGCCGACAGTTGGAAAACGACCAATGGCAACGGCTACGCCTCATCGCAGGCACGCATTCTGGCACCGGGCACGACTGTGCTGGTGTTGGGTGACGACCCCGTGGATCGCCCGCATCCGTTCGTTTTCCGCCGTCGCTACCCCATTCTGACGCGCATCGAGTTGCCCGCGAGTCCGTGGGACGTGCCGCCGGGAACGGATCAGCAGAAGCGCTGGGATCGGGAGCGGCTTTCGGCGCGGCGGTAGACAGTGCGCCGCGTTCTTCACCAATCCTACCCGGTGCAGCCTTGCGCCCCAAAATGGATGCGGCGTATCATAGAGGCCCTGCCACGCGCAGGTGTTCGGTCCGGTAGTTCAGTTGGTTAGAATGCCAGCCTGTCACGTTGGAGGTCGCGGGTTCGAGTCCCGTCCGGACCGCACAAAACCCCGTTTCTGAGTCAGAAACGGGGTTTTTGCATTCTTGTGATCACCATGTGATCAAGATCGGCAGGGATTTATCTTCAATCGCCTTTGGCGTAGGTAGCAAAGAAAAAAGGCAGCCCTCCGATAAAGGCTGCTCCGGTGTCCGGCTCCCCGACGGTTTCAGAAGGCGAAGAGCACGAAGATTTCTTCCATGGACAGCGGGCGCAGCGGGATCGGGGTGCGGTCATCGGCCCGGCGCAGGGCGCTCATCTTGACGGGGGTCGAGCGAAGCCGGTAACTTCGCTTCACGCTGCGCCAACGTTCTTCTCGCCAGCGTGCCACTTACGGACTCCTCCTCGTTCTGCTTCTACGTAGCATCTCCTCCTGACGCCGTGATTGCTCGCCTCACGTCCCGGCTCTCGTGGTGCTCGCGGTGGAGGCTCGGAATGTTCAAGTCCCGGCTCCACGGACGTGCATCTGCATCCAGCTTCCGGGTACGCTACAAGGCAGGGTTTTACCAGGCAGGCGAACCGATTCTGAGGGGGAGTGTCGTGCGCGAAGGCAACGGCTCACGAGTGGAAGGGAGCATCCGTCCGGGTAACTGGATGCTCCTCGTATGTGCTGTGTTTGGATTTGGGGCTCTGGCTGGACTGGTATCGTATGCTCGGGACGGGAAGGAAGCGCTGTGGCTATCGGTGTTGAGTCTGGCTCTTGTGCTGCTTGAAGTCGCACGCTACATCCGGAACAGGCAGCGTGCCGTCGATCTGTTGGAGAGTTTGGTAAGCGAGCCTATTGAGTAGATGCTACCGTTCCAGCGCGCCCCACACGCAGCATTCTTAGAACGCGCTCAATCATGCGCTGCTGGCCTACCGGCGTGGCTCCACCGTGCAGCCTGCACCGCCTGCCGGACGAGGGTGCGTTGACCAGGCTGCTGCGCCAATACTGGAGTGCACGCGCTCAGCAGCAGGGAGATGAGCAGAAAGGTTTGATCCAGCTTCCTCGGCCAGGTGGTTAGCGTGGTGGCTACAGTTGAATCATTCAGTACGGAGCACGCGCACGGGATCGGTAAGTGCGGCTCGCGTGGCCTGGTACGCCACCGTCGCGAGGGCCAGCACCAGCGCGATCGCTGCCACGAGCACGAAGATGCCCACGCCCAGGTCAGTCTGATAAGCGAAGCCCGCCAGCCAGCGCCGCATTAGCCACGTACGCAACCGGAATACCGACCAGTACGGCGACGGCGACCAGCTTCAGAAAGTCACGTGCCACGCAGCATCGCCAGGCCCTAGCACCGAGGCACCGAGCACCTTCCGCACGCCGATTTCCTTCCTGCGCTGCTGCGCCGTGAAAGTCTGCCAAGCCGAAGAGCCCCAAACATGCAATGGCGATGGCGAGCCCGGCAAAGAGCGTGAAAAGCGACGCAAAACGCTCGTCCTCGCGGTACTGCGCGTCGAAGGCCTCATCGGCGAAAGCGTACTGGAACACGTTGCCTGGAAAGAGCCGCTCGAAGAGCGATTCGATGGAGGCAAGCGTGGTGGGCAGTTCAGCCATGCGGACACGCATCGAGGCGTAGCGACCGCCGCCCGTGTAGCCGAAGAAGACGTTCTTTCGCGCCTCGTGCGCCGACGACCAGTTGAAATCGTCGTACACGCCCACGATCGTCGCCGCGTAGCCGCCGATGTCGAGTGGTTGCGCCGACGGCCTCACTCGGAGAGTTGAAGCCCAGGGCGCGCGTCGTCGCCGCGCTCGCCATCACGGGCCACATCCCGCCAGCCGTGTCGGCTGTTGTTACCTCCGCAGAAGTCTCGACCGGCCGCCAGGTGAAGACCATAGACATCGGCGAAGCTGGTGTCGATATAGGTCACCACGCCATTCAGGGTGCTCGCCGGGTCATCGGATGCTTTCCGGAAACTCGCTCCGTTCCAGTTGAAGCCGCGTCCTGGCAGCGACGAGGACCGGGCGGCCTTCACCACTCCCGGGAGGCGTTCGAGTTCTTGTACAAAGGTCGCCATCGCTTGCCCCTGGTCTGTCCCTTCCGGCAGCACGCGCGGTCCATCGACGGTAAGCGCCTGCTCCAGGTCGAGCCCCAGGTCGAGGTGGCGCATGTAGTGCAGCTGGTCGTAGACGACTGCCGTGCCCCCAATGAGTACGACCGCGAGAGCGAACTGCGCCACGACGAGGCCGCGCCGCATCCACGACCGGCTGCGCCCGGTTGCGCCGAACCTTCCTTTGAGCGCTGCGGCCGGGCGGAAGGACGAGAGCACAAAGGCCGGATAAAGCCCCGCCAGTAGCGTGCTTACCACAAAGGTCGCCCCGAAGGCAAGCCAGAACCCTGAATCGAGCCAGAGGGCCCATGGCAAGCGCACACCCGACGAGCAGTGTTGAGCACAGGTACCGAGCAGGAGCGAGAGCCCGATGGCCAAGTAGCGCCGCCACAGCGTTGACGAGCGCCGACTCGAAGAGGAATTGCCCAGCAAGCTGCTCGCGCCGCGCCCCTACGGCCTTGCGTACCCCTACCTCCGCTGCCCGCTCGAGGGCGCGCGCCGTCGCCAGGTTGACGTAGTTGATGAGGGCGATCATGAGGGTGACGAGCCCGATGACGGTGAAGAAGTATACCGTCCTGGAGCTGCCCACGACGATGCCATCCCACGACTGGATGCTGGCGTTGAGGTGAACGTCCCGCAGCGGCTGCGCCCACAGGCGTACCTTACGACCCTGCTCGCGCAGCATGTCGCCGCGCCGGGCCTCGTAGGCCTGCGTCATCTTGCGCTCGACTGCCGCCACGTTGGCGCTGGGCACGAGCTGCAAGTAGGTCGTGAAGTTGTTCCAGCTCCAACCGCCCTCAGGCTCGTTGAGGTAATCCTCGGTCTGCAGCAGATCCTCCATTGGCAGCAGCATCTCAAACTGGAGGTGCGAATTGAGCGGCACGTCTCTGAAAATGCCTGTGACGCGATAGGATTGCTCTGTCGAGCCCGTCACATCGAGCACCTGCCCGATCGGGTTGACGTCTCCGAAGTACTTGCGTGCTGCCTGCTCCGAGAGGAGCATCGTGCCCGGCTCCAGCGCCGCGCGGGAACTGCCCGCCACAAGAGGAAACGAGAACATCTCCAGGAAAGCCGGATCGGCATAGAAGATGTGGTCTTCCTCGAAGACAAGGTCGGAGCGGGCTGGATTGGCGACGAGCGCGCCGTCGTACTCGGGATGCAGGCGTGCGACACGCGCAACTTCCGGCACCAGTTCGGCCAGCGCTGGGGCGAGCGCGAAGCCCGTGTTGTCACCCCTTCCACCATCGAAGGACTCGCTCATGAGCGGCGTTGTCTGGAGCACCCGGTAGAGGTCGCGCTCGTGCGCGTGGAAGCGGTCGAAGCTGTATTCGAGGGCGACGAACTGGAAGATGACAAGGCAACACGCCAGCCCCAGCGTGAGTCCGGCAATGTTGATGAACGAGTAGCCTTTACGGCGAGCCAGCCCGCGCAGCGTCGCCCGGAAGTAGGCCTGCGCCATCGCGAGACGGACGGCCACTTCTTCAGAGAACGCGTGCTGACGGCGGAGCTTACCCCAGTACACCTTACGGTACTCGGTTTCCGCTTCCGAGATGTCACCTACCGCTTCCGCAGCTGCGTGAAAAGCGTCCATGGGGTTGGCCCCGCGCTGCATCCGGTTCGCGATGTCGTCGCGCAGGTGGGCTTCGAGCTCGTCGAGGTCTTCGCGCCGCAGACCCCGGCGATCGGCGTAGCGCTGGCGCCAAGCGCCGATGGCAGATTCGAGGTCGAAGCTCATGCGGGTGTAAGGTGAAGCGTGAAGCCCGGCCCCCAGAGGCGGGCGAGCAGGGCGTTGACCTCGAGCCAGTCGCGCTTGGCCGATTCGAGTGCCGCGTGACCTTTCGTGGTTAGGGCGTAGTACTTGCGGTCGGGCCCCGACTCCGATGGCTGCCACGTGGCCTCGACGAGGCGCTCGTTTTCGAGATAATGCAGGAGCGGGTACAGCTTGCTGGCCGTCCAGCGAATCTTACCACCTGAGAGTTCTTCGATTCGGAGGAGGAGTTCGTAGCCATACATCCTGCCTTCAGCAAGGAGGGAGAGCAGCAAAGGCTGCTGCGAGGCTGCGACAAGGGGTTTGGAAAAAGCGTTCATGGCGGGCCTTACGAGGGTATATCTAAGTTTGATACAGTCTATAACAAAAATAGACATACCACAACCGACACCGAGCATCTGTCATGGCCAAGCGTGCTCCTGGATCTATGCTCCTGTCCTAGCTGTGGGCACTTTGCGCCCAAGCAAGGCGGCACTTACCGAAACGGTTTGCGCGCAAAAGCGACTGACGTCGATCGCTCTCCTGAGGGGACACTTCGGACACTTTCCCGCCTTACGCTAGCAGGAAAGCCGATTTTCGGTGTCCTGGGCGTGGACACTTTCTGGACACCGGCGGACACTTTGCGTGCAGGCCGTGCACAGGCCACGGAAAGCAAACAGGCGGCCTCTCCGACATGGAGAAGCCGCCTGCTGTTTTGTCCGGTCGCGTGCCGATCAGCGCAGCACCGAAACGCTGCGCGTGATCGCCTGCGAACCCGATTCGACGCGCAGCACGTAGCTGCCTGCCGCAAAGGTCGACACGTCAAACGTGAACGCCCCGGCCGGCACGTCCTGCTCGGCCTGCTTGCGCCCCAGCACGTCGTAGAGCGTTACACGTGCAGCCCCCGCGTTCGGAACGATCAGCGTGCCGCGCAGCGCCTCGGAAGCCGGAAGCCCGACGAGTGCGAGCGCGAGGCCATCGGCCTCCAGCGTCAGTTCGACCTCAGGGGAGTATTCGAAGGCGCCGTCGAAGTCGACCTGGCGCAGGCGGAACAGGTGCGTGCCAGGCGCCAAGCCCGTCACCGTCTGCGCGTAGCTCGACGCCTCGAGCGTGGTGCCGTGTCCCGCCTGGAAGCCTACGGTTTGGAAGCTGCTTGCGCCCGTGCGGTGCTCGACATCGAAGCCGCTGTTGTTGGTTTCGGAGGCCGTCGTCCAGCGCAGCAGCGCCGTCGAGCCATCGAGCGTCGCCGTGAACGCGACGAGTTCGACGGGTAGCACACCGCTGTTGAGGTCGATGGCAAGCAGGTTCGCGCCCATCTCGCCCGCGCCGTCACCGCGCACGTTCGTGTCACCTTGGCCGAGTTGGCCGTAATTGTTTTGCCCCCAGCATTTGACGGTGTCGTCGTCGAGAAGCGCGCACGTGGAGTGAAAGAGTCCTGTGGCAATGCTTCTGGCGGTGCGCCCAGCGCCGAGAGCGACGGTAGGCAGATTGTCGCCCATTTCGCTTGCGCCGTCGCCGCGATCCTGCGTGTCGCCGTAGCCAAGCTGGCCGAAGTTGTTTCGCCCCCAGCACTTAACCGTGTCGTCGTCGAGAACCGCGCAGGAGTGGGTGTTGCCAGGGGCAGTGACTGTGACGCTTCGCCCAGTGCCGAGGGCAATGGCAGGCAGATTGTCGCCCATCTCACCGGCCGCGTCGCCGCGGTTGTTCGTGTCGCCCTGGCCGAGTTGGCCGTAATTGTTTTGCCCCCAGCACTTGGCTGAACCATCGTCGAGAATGGCGCACGTGTGATAGAAACCTGCCGTGATCCGCTTGGCGGTGCGCCCAGCGCCGAGAGCGACGGTAGGCAGATTGTTGCCCATTTCGCTTGCGCCGTCGCCGCGATCCTGCGTGTCGCCGTAGCCAAGCTGGCCAAAGTTGTTTCGCCCCCAGCACTTAACCGTGCCGTCGTCTAGAACCGCGCAGGTGTGATGATAGCCAGCAGCGATGGCGGTGGCCGTTCGCCCGTTGCCAAGGTCGACGGTAGGCAGATTGCTCCCCATTTCGCTTGCGCCGTCGCCGCGGTCACTTGTGTCACCGTAGCCAAGTTGACCGTAGGCGTTGTATCCCCAGCACTTGACTGCACCGCTATCGAGAATGGCGCACGTGTGGCTCTGACCTGTGGCAAGGGCCGTGGCGGTGCGGTTCGTGCCGAGATCGATGGCGGGCAGGTTGTCGCCCATCTCACCGGCCGCGTCGCCCCGGTTGTTCGTGTCGCCCTGGCCAAGTTGGCCGAGGTTGTTGAGTCCCCAGCATTTGACCGTCTCGTCGTCGAGTAGGGCGCAGACGTAGGTGTAGCCGACCGAGACAGCCACTGCGGTACGGCCCGCGCCGAGGCTGATGGCAGGCAGGTTCGCGCCCATCTCGTTCGCGCCGTCACCGCGCACGTTCGTGTCGCCCTGACCGAGTTGGCCATGCGTGTTGTACCCCCAGCATTTGAGGCTGCCATCGGTGAGGACGGCGCAGCTGAAGCGGCCTGTAGAAACCACTTGGGCCTGGGCAGGCAGCGCGAGGGTGAAGGTTATCAGCAGGAGCAAAGTGACGCAGCAGGGAAAGAAAAGGACGTGGCGTTGCATGTTGCGAAATAGGAGTTGAGGCGTGAGAATCGCTGAGGCAAAGAATGCCAGCGGAGATTTCGAGCGCCCTGCTAACCAGTACTGTGCCACACTCTTGCAGATGCTTCCAGATGCACTCCCCCTCCGGGCTCTGCTGTCTGGGTGCACGGTTGGCAGGTATATTTTTCCTACATGCCAACGGTGTAGCCCTGACACGAAACGGGCGGCCTCTCTGCTGTGGAGAAGCCGCCCGTGGAGACACGTAAACCACCGGTGGCTCCATGAGGATTACAGACCTCTTTTCGCGGCCATCGGGAAGGAAAAACTCACCGTCCCATCACTCGTCCGAGGGCGAGAGCAGCGACCAGAGGGCGGCACCGGCGATCCCGGTGGCCGCCGCGCCGAGGGCGACGCGCTTCCACGGCACCCCGCTGGTGAGCCGCTGGGCGACGAGCCAGCCCGAAGTCGCGTTGTTGCCCGGCCCCGGCCACGCCGCCGCACCGCAGAGGTACAGGTTCTCGATGGGCATCTCGTAGCGGCTCCAGCCGGGGAAGGGACGGAACAGGAAGTTCTGCCGCAGGTGGGCGCTGCCGCCGATGGAGTCTCCACCGACGAGGTTGGCGTTGTGCCGCTCGAGGTCGACGGGGCTCATGGCGATGCCGCCCGACGATGCGCGCGCGAAGGCCAGGCGCAAACCGCTCGAGCTTGGCGAGGACGCGCTCGGCGAAGGGCTCGGTGGCCTCGTCCCAGTCAGTCGCGGAGATCTCGCCCGCGGCGTCGCCCGCCAGGGTGCCGGGCACCGAGCGCACCTGAATCCACAGGACGTGCGTGCCCTCGGGCGCGCGTGTCGGGTCCACCGCCGTCGTCTGGCCGACGATGAGGAGGGGGCTGTCGGGCAGCAACCCGGCGAGGCTCTGCTGGTAGGTTCGGGCGAGGTCGTCGACGGTGGGCGGGATGTGGACGTAGGCGAAGTCCGCGAGATCGTCGCCTGCGGCCCAGGGCGCGGGGCCGTCGAGGGTGAGGTGGAGCATGAACGTGCCGGGGCCGTGCTCGTAACCGTCCACCTTGTGCTGAAAACCCTCCGGGAGCGGCACGCCTTCGAGGAGCCGCTCGAAGAGCGCCTCGGGCATGACGCCCGCCACGACCGCCTTGCGGGCCTCGATCCGCTCGCCACCTTCGATTTCGACGCCGGTGGCTCGGCCCTCGTCCGTCAGGATGCGCGTCACGCGCGTACCGGTGCGGACGGTGCCGCCGTGCTCGTCGATCATCGCGCAGAGCGCCTCGGGGATCTTCGACGCCCCGCCCTCGGCCACGACCATCCCCTCGTCGATGTTCGAGAACACTTCCATGAGCGGAAAAACGGCCCCGCCGGCGACGTCCGGCCCGAAATCCATGTGCATCCCCCACGTCGCCAGCAGCGCCTGCGCCTCGGCGGTACCGAAGTAGCTCGCGCCCAGTTCGCGCGTCGAGCCGAGCAGCATCCGCGCGAGTTCCGTCGTCCGCTCGACGCCGACCGCCGCGACGCCCTTCGCCAGCGCAGCGGCAGCCGCGGCGGAGGGCAGTTCGTGGCCGTAGAGCGGCAGGAATACTTTCTGGAAATCCTCGAACCGGGTGCGAAGCCGCCGCAGCCCGTCGGCATCGGCCATCGAATGCTCCGCCAGCCCGGCGACCGTCCGGTCGAAGTCGGCGACGACGCGGATCGCCGTGCCGTCCTCGAAGACGTTGCAGAACGGGCGCTCGGTGTGGACGAACCGGAGGCCATGCCGCTCGAAATCGTCTTTCCACGCCTGGTACGGCGGCGACTGCCTGAAGAGGTTCTGGTTGGTCGAGTAGAGGTCGTGGACGACGCCGGGGAGCGTGACCTCCCCCGAGCGGACGCATCCGCCGGGTGTAGCTTCGGCTTCGAGGACGACGACCGACCAGCCCGCGCGGGCCAGGGCTGCCGCGGCGACGAGCCCGTTGTGGCCCGAGCCGATGACGATGGCGTCGAAAGCAGACATGAGGTAGCAGGGAAAGACGAGCAGGGCACCGACTGGTATCCCGCCGTCCCGGGCGCAGTTTCCTGCGGCGCAACGCTCGGCAACCTGTGCGAGGGCGCGCCCAAAAAGTCGATGGCCGGTCGAGACACGCCCGACCGGCCACCGGTTGCCGCACGGCGGCGTGTTTACCGCGTCAGCGTCACGGTTTGCGTAGTCACGCCCGTCTCCGTTTCGAGGCGGACGAGGTACAGCCCGGAGGGCAGGTTCGCGGCGTCGAGCGTGAGCGGGTGCTGCCCGGCGGCCATCGTCCCGTCGGCGAGCACGGCCACGCGCTGCCCGAGCGTGTTGTAGACGTACACGCGCACGGGCTGCGCCTCGGCGAGGTCGAGCACGAGCGTGGTGCGGCTGGCGAACGGGTTGGGGCGCGGGGCTCCGAGCGCCGTCACCTCTGGCACCGCCGTTTCCAGCGTCTCGTCCGGGAAGAGGTCGTCGTCCTGCGCGTGGTCGTAGGTGTCCACCTCGGTCCAGCCGTAGGGGTTGTCCTTGCCCAGCCCACCCAGCACGCACTCGTGCGGCAGCGTGAGGTAGCGCTGGCGCTCGTCCACGTTCAGCGCGGCGTTGAGCGACGAGAGCGCGTTGAGAAAGCCGACGCCCGACTGGTCCTGCGCCTGGGCGCGCACCTGCATCGCCTCGACGATCTCCGCCGCCGTCAGGTCGGGGCGCACGGCGCGGATCATCGCCGCCGTGGCTGTCACATACGGCGCGGCGAAGGACGTGCCGCTGCCGTAGTACCAGATGTTGCCCGGCCCGCCGATGACGACGTGCTCGCCCGGCGCGAGGATGTCCACGCCTTCGTTGGCCGACAGCGCCGCGTAGCCCATCGACTCGTCCGCCGCACCGACGGCGATCACGCCGTCGATGTTGGCCGGGAACGCCGCCGGTTTGTGCGCCGCGCCGGGGGCGTAATTGCCTGCCGCCGCCACGACGATCACGTTGGCGTCGAGGGCTTCCTGGATGGCGGTTTCGACGGCGGGCGAGTAGCCCATCCGCATCGACAGGTTGATCACGTCCACGCCCGCCTCGACGGCCAGCCGGATGGCGCGGGCGACGTAGACGCTGATGGGGCCGTAATCGCCCACGCTGTACGAGATCACCTGCGGCGTGGTGCTCTGGAACAGCGGCGCGTTGGCGTAGCACCCCCCGCTGCCCCAGTTTCCCACCATGCCCACGATGCCGTCGCCGTCGTGGCTGCGGTCGGCGAGGAGCGAGAGCAGGCCGAGGCCATGAACAGCAGGCCGCCCGCTCGTGGGCGCCACCTGCACAAACTCCACTGCCGCGCCGTCGAGGCCCGTGTTGGCGCGCTCGTCGTCGCCCACGCCGCTGTCGATCACGGCGATCCGCACCTGGTGGTTGGCCAGCGCGGTGTGCCACTGCGCGTAGCCGATGCGCGTTTTGCGAAGCCCCCACTGCTCCCAGTAGAGCGGGTCGTTGGGGAAAGGCAGCGCAGGCATGGCCGTCTTGGCGAGGTCGTAGGCAGGCTCGTCGAAGGTGCCGCGGCTGGCGATCTCCAGCATCCCGAGAAAGCGGTAGAGCGGGTAGCCGTGCAGCGAATCCGTCACGAGCGTGCGGAAGAAAGCGTCAATGTCGGCCGTCGCGGGCAGGCTGAGGACGTCCACGTTGAGCGTCGCGTCGTGCGTGGCGGTCGCACCGAAGCGGCCCCGCAGCAGGTCGAGTGCGCTTTCGTAGCCGCCCATGACGACGATGATGGGGTCGTTCGACGTGCCGCCGCTGCCGCCCGTCTGGTTGCCACCGCCGCCACCGCCACTTTCGTAGCCGCCCATGACGACGATGATGGGGTCGTTCGACGTGCCGCCGCTGCCGCCTGTCTGGTTGCCACCGCCGCCACCGTCACCCGCTTCGTAGCTCGACGTGCCGTAGTGATTGCCTACGTTGTCGCCGACGACCCAGCTATCGGTGCCGCTTTTGCTGCTGAGGCGCGTGAGTGTCTGCGGCGCGCTACCCGCGTTCTGGATCGTGACGAGGCCATCCCGGACGTCTAAAACGACCTGTGCCTCGGCCCATCCAGCAGTGAGGACGAAGACGAGGCACAGCGTGAGGAGCGTCCGCAGGTGGAGGGGCGGTGAGGGGTGGTGGTGCGTGGGTGCTAACATGGGAACGGAGAGGAATCGAGTGTGGAGGGACGGGAAGGACTACAGGGGGTCGCCGGTGAGGGTGAACGCCGCCCAGTAGTAGGGGTGGGAAAAGGAGGCGTCCTTGATGAAAGCGCGCTGCACCTGCGCCAGCGCATTCGCCTTGCTCTCGGTGTCGAGCAGGGCGTTGTAAAACTGCGAGACGAGTTTGCTGCTGGCGCGGTCGCTGATGGGCCACAGGCTCGACATCACGCTGGGGGCTCCTGCCGCCATGAAAGCCTGGTTCATGCCCACCCACTCGTCGCCCTGCGGCACATCGGTGAGGGTGCCGCTCTGAAGCGCAGTTTCGCACGCGCTCAACACGACGAGGTAGGGGCGGTCGAGGCCCACCTGCCCGATCTCGGCGACGGAGAGGTTGCTGCCGTAGAGTTCGAGGGCCGACGACCACGGCGCGCGCGAGTTGAAGTAGCCGTGCGTGGCGAAGTGCAGGATGTCGGCGGTGGGGGCGAAGAGCTTGAGGTTCTCCTCCGTCGCCCGGGCGCCGACGAGGTCGTGAACGCGGATGGCCTTGATGGCCTGGATGGCGCGCACCTCGCGCCGCGTGCCGGGCAGCTTGCCCGTGGGGTCGGCGAGGGCGACGACCTGCCGCCAGCGGCCTTTGTTTTCCTGCCCGCGCTGCCGCGCCAACCGGAAGATGCTGGCCGACGGCGTGGCCGAGAGTGAGTAGCGCTCGACGACGAAGCGCCGCCGCGCGTCGCGCAGCGCGGCGAAGGGCAGGTAGTGCATCTCGCCCTCGGGGATGAGGTTGAGGTGCGTCACCTGCGGTGGCAGCACGGCCACCACAGGCGCCATCAGCGCGTCGTACAACCGGCGGCTCGTCGGCTCCCAGCCCTGTCCGGGGCCTTTGTTGGAGGCGCTGATCTGGTCGCGGAAGACCGAGATGCTGCGGCGCAGGTCTTCCGCGCCGATGGGCAGGAGCACGCTCTGAGCGGTGTCGCGCGTGACCACGTAGGCCCGCACCTCGTTCTGGTTCTGGCGCTGCGGCTCGGACGCGACGGTGTACATCACGATGGCCTCGCCGGAACGCAGCACTGGCTGCACGTCCTCCACCCGCACCGGCTTCGCCAGCGCCGTGAACATCCCCCCTGCATGGCTCACCGTCTCGAACGACGTGCGGTAGAGCGAATCGGCCCGGAGCAGTTCGCGGCGTAACTGAGACGCGCGCAGCGCGTCGGTCGGTGTCGCCTCGTCCGCACTCGCCACGTCTTCGAGGTCGCTGCTCAACGCCTGCTGGCGACGCCGCGCCTCGACGAGTTGCATCTCGGGGTTGTCCGGGTTGAAGTCGCGCGTGCCGAGAGCCGTCGTGAACAGGTCGGCGAGGCCACGGCTGCGGACGCGCTCGGCGAAGTGGAACGCCTCGTCCGTCCGGCCCTGCTCGTTGAGAAAGGCGGAGAAGTTCTTGTAGACGAGCACCTTGTCCTGAATGAACGAGGATCGGCGCGTGCCATCGTTGAGGTTGTCGCGCAGCGCCTCGATGACCGAGATGGCGTTGCGGAAGGACTCCTCCGCGAGCGCCGTCTGCCCCATGCGCCACGCGCTCAACGCCATCCCGTGCAGCGGCTGCCACTGGTACGTGGGCATCTCCAGTTCCCGGGCCTGCGCGACGGTGTTCTGGTACATCGCCAGCGCCTGCTCGTACGCGCCTGAGTCGTAGAGCATGGCCGCAGTGGCGGACTCGGCGAAGAAGGCGACTTGCGGGTTGCCGCCACTTTGCCGGAGAGCCGTGCGCGCCCGCGTGAGGGCGTTGCGTGCCTTGTCGAAATCTTCCAGGGTGATGTACACCCACGCCTCGTTGGTGTAGAGCGTGGCTTCGAGCGATGCGTTTGTGCCGACGCGGCGGATACCGGCGTCGTAGTACTCGAGCGCCTTCTGGTAATTGCCGTGCGCGAAGTAGAGGCGGCCCAGCCCTTCGTAGACGCGCGCGCTGCCGTCGGTCTCGGACATGGCGTGTTCGAGGTAATCGCTCGCCGCCGCCGGGTCCTTGAGGTCGAGCATCACCTGTGCAAGGCGGATGCTAGCCTGCTGTACACGCTCGGGCATGTTGGTGTCCTGCGCCACCTTTATGGCCAGGCGGTACTGCGCGACGGCCTGGTCGAGCGCACCCGACGCGTTGGCGATGTCGCCCAGCGCGAGATGCAGCGCCACGATGGCGTAGGCGATGTCGTAGCGCGTGGCTGTCTGCAGCGTCTCGATGCCGAGGTCCTGCGCTTCGCCGTAGCGCCCCATACGGTAGTACAACTGCACGAGCGAGATGGACGCCTGGATGTCCTCGATCACCATCGCTCCTTCCCTCGCCTGCTGCCGCGCCGTCGCGAGCGACTGCTGGGCGTCGGAGAAGCGGAACAGCGCCCACTCGGCGGTGCCACGGAGCGCCATCGTCTGGGTACGCAGCGTAGCGGCGTCTTCGGGCGCGTATACCGTGGCGGAGTCGAGCAGCGCGAGGGCGTCCTGGTAGCGCACCTGCAACACACGTAGCTGCCCGAGCCGGTAGAAGTTGAGGGCGATGCGGTTGGCGTCGGCGAGCTGGCGGCTCTGCGCGAGGGCGTCGTCGAGGAGGCTCTCGGCGAGTTCGAGGTCGGTTTCGCGGCGCATGAGCGCGAGCGCGAGGTTGCCACGGAGCAGCAGCACGCCTTCGTAATCGTGCTGCGCCTCGGCGGCGTCGATGCCCTTGAGCAGCGTTTCGCTGAGGGCTTCGTCGCCGGTGAGGAAGTAGACGCGGCCCAGTTCGCGGTAGAGCTCGGGCTGTGCGGGCGCGGCACGCAGGGCGCGTTGCAGGTGCGCCTTCGCCGACGGCAACCGGGTCGCCCCGATGTCGAGCAGGGCGAGGCCGAACGAGGCAGCCACGTCGGACGAGTCGGCAGCGAGGCGCTGCTCCCAGCGTGTCCGGGCCGCGTCGATGCCGAGGCTACCCGCTCCGTGCTCGACGACGAGCCGCACGACGGGCAGGGCTAGCGTGGTCTCCTGGGCAAGCCGCGCCCACCGCAGCGCGGCGCCGGCGCTGTCGGCTAGCAATGCCAGGGCGGCCTGCTGGTACCCTATCGTGAGTGGCTTTTCAGGCATCGCCTGCCGGATGGCCTGCTCGCACGCGACGCGCTCCTGCGGGCTGCATACCGAGGCGAGCCGCAGGTACAGTGGCTGGAGATCGGGGTAGCGGTCGAGCAGCGAGAGGCCCTCCTCCACGCCTACGTCCTCCTGCTGGTTGAAGGTGGACACCCACGACCAGTACGCGCGGTATTCGCGCGGCATCCCCTCGTAGGCCTGCGCCCGCCCCCCTGTAAGCACGAACACGCCCACGGCCGCGCACAGCACGAGGACCAGGAGCAAAGAAAAGCGACGGACCGGCTGCGCCATGCGAGGGGGGGAGGTTGGTGTCAGGCGAACACAGCCCCGCTGTCACGACCGCAGGAGACTGCATACTGATCAAGTACGCAGCCGTCCTTCTTTTTCAGGAACCTCGCGGAAATTTTTACGCCCCCTCTATCGGTCACCGCGCGCTTTCACTCGCCCGCGCCCAGGCGCGGAAGCAGCCACGCATACCCGCGCCGTGCCAGCGCCACCACCTGCTCCTCGGGCGCGGGCTCCGGGGCACCGGAAGCAGGCATCGGCACCGCGGCATCGTAGACGTCTATCCCGGAGGGCATCCCCACCGCCCGCCATGCCTCGGCGTCGGCCTCGGACGCGCCGATGGTGAGCACCGCGCGGGTTTTTTCGAGGGGCCAGACGGGTTGCTGGCCGTAGGCGCGCAGGGCCGCCCCGTGGTCGCTACCCACCGGGATGACGAGGATGAGGGTGTGGGCCGGGAAGCGGTACAGGTGGCCGAGGTCCGCGACGACGCGCGCGAGTTCGAGCGCGGCAGCGGCCCGGCGCGGCGGCCCGGCAGCGGCGCGCTCCGCGACGAGCGGCGCGTAGACCAGCACCGCCCCTTCATCCATTGGGTCGCGCCCGGCGATGAGGCCCACCATGAGCGGCATCGCCACGACGTGCCCCGCGCTGTCGGCAAGGAGGTAGTGCAGGCGGTGCGCCTCGGCACCCGGCTGCACGCCGTAGCGCCGCATCCTCTCCGACAGGTAGTCGGCCACGCGGGCGGCGCGCGGCGTGCTGCTCGTGGATGTCGTGCTGCGTTCGAGCACCGACGCCGCCGTGCGGAGCGCCCGGAGCGTTTCGCGCACCTCGCTGACCTGCCACACCGGGGCGGCGGGCGTGCTCTTCAGCACGGCGGCGGGGCGCACGCACCCGGCCCCCAGCCCCACGAGCACGAGTATGCCTACTAGCACGCGGGCACACAGGGCGAAAGCACGGATCATGTCGGGCGACCAGATGGTTTTATCCGCCTCTTCCACGGCGGCTTCGTCGTACGCGGTGCAGCCTTCCATGTTTTCTTCCCTCCGCTCCTCGGCGCGGCGTTTCCAGCAGACGCTCGACCGGCTGCTCGCGCTGGCGCTCGTCGGCACGGCGCTGGCCGCGCTGGTGTTCACGCTGCTGTTCCTGCTGCGCGGGACGTTCGAGAGCGGGACGGCGCTGTGGCTCGTCAGCATGGCGTACCTGGGCGTGCGGCTGGTGCAGGCGCGCGCGGCCTACCGGCGCGTGGATCGCGGCACGCTCGAAGCGCAGCTTTTGCTCCAGCCCCTCGACGCGCCCACACTGGCAGCCTGCCTGCACCGCCGCGACCACCTGTGGGCGCGCAGCCACATCCTGCAGGGCCTTCGGCGCGGCCTCCAGATCCCCGAGTTGGGGCGGCTGCGCGCCTCCGAGCAGCAGCGGCGCATCTACCAGCTCTACGCCGACCTGCTCCGCCCCCTCCGGCCCTCGCTGCTGCGTCCCAATCTGCTGCTGCTCGTCGCGCTGTTCGCACTGTGGGCCACCCGTGCCGAACCCGCGTCGGTGCAGCTCTGGTACGCCATCGGCTGCACCGCCCTGCTGGGCCTCATCGAACTGGCCGAGGTGACGCTGGTGTGGCGCGCGCAGGAATGCACCGACGCGCTCGCTGCGGGCCTGAGCCAGTGGACGCTCGAACAGACAGACGCGGCGTGGCTCGGGGCCACACCGCGTCCGTACGCGCACCAGCGACTGTATTTCGACGTGCCGTGGAAACCGACGGCCCTCAGCCCGTGACGGTCAGCGGCCGGAGTCCGAGAAGGGCTCGCCTGCCTGCCGGATGTCGCGCTGCATCCGCTCGCGCTGGAGACGCAGCAACTCGCCCTCGTCGAGCGGGGCGCGCCCGTTGCGGTCGGCCAGCGAATCCACGACGCGCGCCTGGAGCACGATGAGCAACTCGCGCTGCTGCGTGATGGTCTGCTCGTAACCGAACAGGTAGCGGAGCCCGAGAAACCACGGCGGGAGGTCTTTGAGCAGCGGGATGCCACGGCGCAGCGTGGTCTGGTCGGTCGAGTAGAGCCCGGCGATGACGGTCTGCTCGCCGTCGAGCAGCAGCACCTTCGTCTCCGAGCGGTTGCGGTCGATGATGGGTGTGCCCGAGCCAGTAGCACGGCCCCCCGATTTCTCGACGATCACATCGAGATGCACGAAGTCGACCACGTCGGAGCCGGGCGCGGTGTCCGCGGGCTCCTCGTAGAGCGTCGGCGTGACTTTGACGATGGTACCCGTCTGCACGAACTGCGTGATGGTGTTGCCCGAGAAGTCGCGCGTCTGGATGGGAATGTCGGAGCCGATCTGGATCGAGCCCTGCACGCCGCTCGTGACGGTGATCTGCGGGTTGGCGAGCGTGTTGCCGAGGCCGTTTTCCTCGAACGCGCGGAAGAGCTGCGACAGCGACGTGAGCGGAATCTGCGCCGGGCCTTCGACGGCACCGCCGAAGAGATCGAAGAAGCCATCGGTCTTGAGTTTGACGAGGTCGCCCTCGAGGCCACCGCCGATGTTCCAGTCCATGCCCAGCTCGCGCGCCTTCGTGACGTTGAAGTCGAACAGGATGGCGTTGATCTGGATCTCGCGCGTACCCAGCGAGATCGTCGCGCCGTTGGTGCCCGTCTCGGGTGCGGGGCGGTCCACGCTGTTGCGGCTCTGCTGCAGGTACACTTCTTCGGCGGCGGGTTCATGCACGACGAAGTAGCGCTCGTTCTCGCGGTAAGCGAAGCCGTTGCGTTGCAGCACCAGCGCGAGGGCGTCGAAGAAATGCTGCCCCACGATGGTCACGCCGATGGGCATCGTGCGGCCTTCAGGGTCGACGAGTTCCTTGCCCGTGACGCGCTTGAAGATGGGATTGAGCGTCTCGATAAACTGATCGAACGGCACCGTCGACTGGAACGAGACGAGCTGGTCGGGCGGCACGTACGTCCGCACCATGCGCTGCGTGGGCTCCTGAGCCGAGGCCGTGGACAGCGGCGCGGCGGCGAAGCACGCGCACAGGGCGAGAAAAGGCAGAAAACGTTTCATGGCAGGCAGTTGAGGAGGACGGGGGCCGCGCGGCACGCAACCCGGATGGGAAAGCGACAGGTCAGTGACGCGTGGCACCCGCGAGCACGGGCGCACCCGCTGCCGATGCGCCGACCGACGACACCGGGCCGGTGGGCTTCGGCTGCTCGGGCAGCAGCGTCGGGCGGTAGGTGCCCACGCCCGGCGTGCCAACGGTCAGCTCGACCTCGTCCACGATGCCGCCGCGGTTGAGGTAGGCCACCACGCGGCTCTTCTCGGGATCGATGAGCACGACGCGGCCCAGGTACACCGCGTCGCCGACGCCGAGCGTCTGGTAGCCCGCCTGGCCGCGGAAGATGGCGCGCCCGTCAGCGATGGAGACGAGTTCGTCGGCTTCGATGTTGACGAGGCCGTAGGTGTTGGGCGGCACGTCGGTGGAGATGATGGGCCGGAACGGCTCGCCGATGGGCTGCAGGCGCGGCAACACAGACGCGGGCACCGGCGGCGGCGCGTCGACGTCGGTGGAGAGCACGGTGCCGTCGGTCTGCGTCAGGCGCGGCGCGGTCGCGCTCATGCCCTCGGCCCCGCCGAAATAGGCGTCGATGGTGATCGAGAACGAGACGAGCACGCGCATGTGGTCGCGCCCCTCGTCGTCCTGCTCGCGCAGGTCCATGTGCTGGACGTCGAACGACTGGATGCGGTAGAAGCGGCGGTTGTTTTCGAGGTGCCACACGAGCCGGTAGAGCGCCGGGTAGTACGCCTTGCCCGTGACGGCGAGGGAGTAGACGGAGAAATCCGCCTGCTCCTGCACCCCCTGCACGGCCACGTCGAACGTCTCGAAGCCGCTGCGCGTGAGGTCGTTGAGGTAGCCGACGACTTCGTACGAGCGCAGCGTGGCGGGCATCACCTTGTAGCGGGCGTTCCAGCGCTGGTACACGTCGCGGGCGGCCTCGCGCGAGGTGGCGCTCTGAGCCAGCAGCGCGTCGGCCTCCTGGTTACGCAGCACGGCGGCGCGCTCGGCCTCCTGCACGGCTTCGAGCGCCGCGGGCTGGTGGAAGAACGTCAGGTAAGTGCCCACGCCGGCCACCACGACCCAGCAGAACACGAGCACGAGGGCGTTGGAAACAGTGGTATTCATGACGGGTCAGGGAGCAGAGGGGACGAGGGGCACCGTCGCCAGCAGCGAATCCGGCGGGGTCACCTGATCGCGCAGGTAGCGCGCCGCCTCGGGCAGTTCGATGCGGAGGGGTACGGAGATGACGAACGAGTAGACCGGGAAGTCGCGGATCTCGGCGAACGTGACGGAGGCGATCTCGCCGCCGGCCTGATCGGCAAAGCGGACGATGCGGTCGCGCGAGGTAGCATTGCCGCGCAGCGTGATGGACGTGCCGCCGTCGCTCCAGTTTTCCACCCAGATGCCGCGCACCGACGCGGCCACCTGCGAGACGTGCTCGAGCGCCCGGCTCCACTTGTCGCTGCCGACGAGCAGCGAGTCGATGACCTGGAGCGATTTGGTGTAGGTGGTGGTGACGTACTGCAGCGAGTCGATCTCGGCCTGCATACTGGCCACCTTCCCCGCCGCCGGATGCGGCACGACGGCTGCGAGTTGCGCCTCGGACGCGTTGATGTCGTGCTGCTGCCCGACGTAGCGCGCCGTGAAGAAGAACACGGTGGCGAAGAGCAGCACGCCCAGCACCAGCGTGTGCCAGGTGAACGGCAGCGTCACGCGGCGGCGCAGCAGGCTGGGCGGCAGCAGGTTCACGTCGGGGAAGAACGCTCGGTCGGCGGCGCTGCCCACCAGGCGAAGCGCGGCGGCGTACGCCATCATGAACGGCACCTCGGAGGCCTCCGACGAGTCGCTGAGGAGTTCGACGGACAGGATCTCGCGGCACGAGCGCACGTCGGCGTCGGGGTAGTACAGGCTCAGGTACTCGACGAGCGACGCCTCGCTGGCATCGCTGAGCACGAGGATGCGCCCGATGTCGCCCATGTTGTGTTCGTCCTGCTGGAGCAGGATGCGCGAGCAGAGCGTCTCGGGCGCGTCGAAGGCTGTGAGCGAGCGAAGCTGGGCGTAATGCTGGAGCGTGCCCTTGTCGAGCGCGAGCACGAGCGTGTCGTCGGCGCCGGGGCGCACGACGAGCGTGACGCCCTGCCCACGCGCGTCCTCGACCTGCAGGGCGGCCAGGCGCGCTTCCGTGAGGCGGGCCAAGCCGATGAGCAGCGACACCTCGGTATCGAGAAGGCGGGCCGGCGGCGTGCCCCGGTGCAACTGGCGCAGTTCGCGCAGCGTGCGCGTCGAGGCGTCGTCGGCGCGCGGCGCGATGGCCAGAAAGCGCGGCGTGCCGTCATCGGCAGCGGCGGTCATGGGCAGAAACACGACGCGCTCGGCGTCGAACTCGGCGAGGAGTTCGGAGACGAGCGCGACCATGCGGGCGCGGCGCTTGTCGGCCTTTTCACCGACCTCGTCGGGCACGCGGACTTCGGCGTACTGCACGTCGGCGGCGTCCATCACGAGCGAGAGCACGGGCTCGACGCGCACGCCTTCGCGGCATTCGGCGAGCAGGTCTTGCAGCTCGTGCGTGAACGTCTCCACCTTGCCCAGCGACGGCCGAGCGCTGGCGACGCCAGCGGCGAGGTCGCCCGCGTCGCCGAATTCGGAAGCCAGGAAGAGCGCGTCCGCACCGCTCGTCGTGTCGCCGAAGTGCAGCGTCGTGGCGTCGTCGAGCGACGCTTCGCCGTCCCCGGAGGGCGTCACCGCCGCGGTGGTCTGCATCGAGGCGTACTGCGTGCGGCTGCGCGTGAAGCGGCGCACGACGTCGGCGTGGCCCGCGTCGGCGCGGAGCAACATGCTGTACGTCTTGCGCGGGCTCACGAGGATGCCGAGCGCGGGACTGGTTTCGGGAGGAGTGGGTTTCTTTTTCATGTGGCGGGCTCAGGAGGACAGGCGCGTCGCTACGTGTATCGGCACGCCTGCCTGCCCGCATTAACCGCCCCGCCGGAATTA
This sequence comes from Rhodothermales bacterium, assembly GCA_963829705.1. Taxonomy (GTDB): domain Bacteria; phylum Bacteroidota; class Rhodothermia; order Rhodothermales; family BA12; genus CAWHJN01. The sequence goes on along the minus strand of CAWHJN010000005.1, from coordinate 1,084,649 downwards.
TTCCGCACCGCCCCAAACGGCGAGGGCGCAGCACGCTGCGCCCCTGCCCTCTTCTACTGCTGTTCGCTACTGGCGCGGGCGTGCCGCGTCACGTTCCTACTACCGTATCCCGCGCCGGACGCAATTCGTTGCGTCCCTACGTCCGGCTTTCGGCTTTCGAAAGCGCGGCTTCACGCCCGTCAATCCGACCGTCCTCTATCCGAGCAGCTGTTGCAGGCGCTTCTTGTTGTTGGCGTAGCTGTAGGCCGTGTCGGGCGAGATCTGGCGCATCCGCACGAGGCGGTACAAGTCCTGCTCCATCGTGATCATGCCCTGTGCGCCGCTTTCCCACATCATCTGGTAGATCTCCGACTGGTTCTTGTTCTTGATGGCCGCCCGCGCCGCCGGCGTCAGCCAGAGCACCTCTTTGGCCAGCACGCGCCCGCCCCCCACACGCGGGCACAGCTTCTGCGAGACGATGCAGCGCAGCACGTCGGCCAGGCGCGAGCAGATGCGGTCCTGCTCGTCGGGCGGGTACTCGCCGATGATGCGGTCGATGCTTTCGATGGCGCTCGACGTGTGGAGCGTCGAGAAGACCTTGTGGCCCGAGTCGGTGATTTCGAGCCCGGCGGAGATGGTCGTCGGGTCGCGCATCTCGCCGATGACGACGATGTCCGGGTCCTGGCGCAACGCCTGCACGATGCCCTCCTTGAACGTCCGGACGTCGCGGCCTACCTCGCGGTGACGCACGATGGACTTTTTGGGCTCGTGCATGTACTCGACGGGCTGCCCGATGATGACGATGTGGGCGTTGACGTCGTTGTTGTTGGCGTCGATGACCGCGTCGAGCGTCGAGCTTTTGCCCGAGCCGGTCACGCCGGTGACGAGCGTGAGGCCGTCGCGCTCGTAGCGGAACATCAACCCGCGCTCGATGGCCGGATGGAACTCGAGGGTCCGGAGCGCCCGCACCTCGTCGGTGATCATGCGGAGGTTGAGGCCGAGGTGGTCGAGATCGAAGTACACCGTGCCGCGAAAGCGCCGGGGCCTCCCGTCGCGCCCCGAGAACGGAAGTTGATACGAGAAGTCGATGGCGGTGCGCTCGAAGAGGAGTTCACGCTGGCGCTCATTGAGCAGGCCGAGGATGAGCACGTCGCTCTGCTCGAGCGAGAAGCGCCCCACCTCGGAGCGCGGCGTCTTCTCGCCGTTGACGCGGTACCAGACGAGGCCGCGCGTGCCCGGCCCGCCCGCGTCGAGGTCGCTCGCGCCGAGGTCGAGCATCCGCGTCACCGCTGGTTCGAACGCCTCGCGGATGGCCTGCTGGTCGCGCAACTCCAGCTTTTTGAGCACCTCGGCGAACTTTTCCAGCTTCTCGATGCCGTAGAGATGGCCCGGCACGGCCTCCAGAACGGCAGGCAGAAACGCCGGCAGGTCGACGAGTCCGCGCTTCGACGCCGCGCCATCACCACTGGCGTCGGTCGAAACGGACGTGGGCAGAGAAGGCGCGTAGCCTCCGGGCTGGATCGAGTGCATGGTTTCTGGAGAGGTGAGGGTGGCCCTGTGCTGGCGCGTGGAGAGTTGGGAGGAGCCAAAAGGGATTACACGCTCACCTTGGCAGCGATGAGTTGGATCTCGAAGACCTGGTCGGAAAAGTCAGGCACTTTGCTCGTGTCCTTGAGCTTGTAGTAGCCCCACTTGTCGCGCTTGTCCCAGCCGGTGCCACCATAGCTGTACGTGCCGTTGGCTTGCTTTTCCCACTTTTCCTTGCCGTAGCTGTTGGCCTTGACGTCGGCGTGCTGGGCGTCGGAGAACTTGATGAGGTCCTCAAAGGCGATGCGATACTTTTCCGGGTGCTCCGGATGCTGCTCGATCATGGCAAACCTGCCCTCGTGCATCTCGCCCAGGTCGTCGGCCCCGTCGAGCAGCGCGGGGTGGTAGTACATGTACTCGCTATCGGTGACTTTCATCTTTTTGCCTTTGCCCTTGCAGTCGCTGCCGTCCACACCGAGGATGAAGTTGAGCTGGGTGCCGGGCTGCAGGAGCGTCTCATAGTTGGCATCCGCGCCGTTGCGGTCTTTGCCGGAGGCAAAGATGAGTTCGGGTTCGAGCGTCGCGTAGAGGCCGTTCGGCGTGGTCGAGACCACGGCCAGGCCATCGAGGTTGTCGGCTCCGTTGAGCATCGCCTTCGGCACCGACCGCTGGAGGTATACCGCCGAGCAGTAGCCCGCCTGCGACTCCAGAAACGTCGCTTTGAACGTGCTCGGGCTGGTTACCACGAGCGTGCCCTTGCGAAGCTGCGGCGCTTCGACGCCGTGCTCGGCGCTGCCGTAATGACCCTTCGACTCGACGCCGTAGCTCGACGCGCTCGCGGGCACGAGCTTTACCGCGTACGTGCCGCCCTGGTACGCGCCCGTCTTGCCGTCTTTGCCGTACACCCCGTTGACACCCTCGATGATTTCGGCGACCGTTTTACTGGGGTGGGCGCGCTCGAACTCGCGCGCTTCCCAGAGCAGGTCGTTGTAGGCCGACCGGGCGATCTCTCGGGCCAGCATCTCTTCTTGCCGGTCGGCGTGGTTGCGGGTCGAGAGCACGCTGGTGCCGCTGGTCTGCTGCATCATGATGGCCCCGCCGAGGACGGCACCGAGAACGACCAGAAGCGAAAATTTACCCATGAATCGTGAGTGTTGAAGCGACCGATGCTGCCGCGCAAACGGTCTGGGGGGGAGGAAGTGAGGACGTACCCAGTCGCTCCAGAACCCGTCCCTCAAGGGAGGTGGCGCGCCGCAGCCTACCCTGAGCGCAGTCGAAGGGCCGGAGGGTGGGCGCGGCTTCTAGCTTCGGCAAAAGCCGCGCCCATTCCGTTTTACACGGCAGGAGCCGTCGGCAGCATCTGGATTTCAAAGACCTGGTCGGAGAAGTCCGGCAGGTCGCTGCGGTCGATGAGGTCGAAGTAGCCGTCGGTGCCGCGCAGCGTCCATCCGCTGCCACCGTAGCTGTACTTGCCGTTCGAGCGCTTTTTCCAGTTCAGGTCGCCGTAGCCGTTGGCCTTGATGTCGGCGTGCCGGGCATCGTCGAACTTGATGAGGTCCTCGAAGGCGATGCGCCATTTGTTGGGACTGGCAGGGTTGCGCTCGATCATAGCGTACTTGCTCTCCTCCATCTCGTCGAGCGAACCAGCCCCGTTGCTCAACGCGGCGTGGTAATAGTCGTACAGCTTGCTCGTGAGCGCGAGGTCGGTGCGGCCCGCCACACTGCAGTTCATGTCCACGGCGAGGACGAAGTTGAGCCGCGTGCCCGGCTCGACGACGGTCTCGTAGTTGGCCGCCGCGCCGTTGCGGTTCTTGCCCGCCGCGAAGATGAGTTCGGGCTCCAGGAGCGTGTACCGGCTTTTGGCGTTGCCGGTGGCTTTCTCGTCGTCCACCGTGGGGTCGCTGTCCTCGCCTGTTTTCGAGCCTCCCGGGTTACTCGCATCCACGCCGTCGATGTTGTTGCCGTGGCCGTTGTTGTTTTTCGGAATCATCCGCTGGAGGTAGATGGCCGAGCAGTAGCCCGCCTGCGACTCGATGAACGTGGCCTTGAAGGTGCTCTGCTCGTTGACCACCAGCGTCTGCTCGCGCACGTGGCGCTCCTCGACGCTGTGCGTGGCGTCGGCGAAGATGCCGTTGGAGACGACGGCAAAGCTGCTCGGGCTGGCCACCTGGAGTTGCGCCTCGTAAGCGCCGCCGTTGAGGCCGGCTTCCTTCCACCCGTTCTTCTCGCCGCCGTTGGCCGCCGTCACGACCTCGGAGATGGAGGCATCCGGGTGCGCCCGCTCGTAATCGCGTGCGGCGCTGAGCATCACGTTGTAGCCGCTGCGCGCGATCTCACGCGCCAGCATTTCCTCCTGCCGGTCGGCGTGTTTTTCGTTGGAGGCGATGACCGTCGTGTTCGACTGCGCCATCATCAGCGTGCCGCCGACGAGCGTGGCGACCATCAGCAGTAGTGAGTATTGTCCCATTGGTAGAGTGGTGTTTGGTGGGTGACGATGGTGAACCGGCTCGTCACAGGTACCGGCAGGGGATCGAATCGTCTGGCTACTTCTTCTTGTAGGGAATCATGAGCGTGGAGGCAAAGTGGACGCTCTGCAGCGCCACGCCCACCTGCTCGTGTGGGGTCGCCATCGAAAACCGGATGCCGGTGTTACGGATGGCGTTGGGATCGACGGCAAACGTGTCGGCGGGGCTGGAGATGGCCTCGGCGTTGGTGTTGAGCATCGAGATCGTGAAGTGCGTCAGCAGCGGCGGCGCGCTGCCATCGAACTTCCACGTGCCCGCAGCGCCCTCGCGCACGTAGCGGTCGACGCGGTAGATGGGAAACGCCGTGCCGTCGGTGGCCGTCCGCGTGCCCGTCTTTTCCAACCGGTACTGCGTGGCGATCCGCAGCGTGGCGGACACGCCCGTGGCGGCATCGACGGTGACGCTGTCGCGGAAGAAGGTGAACGTCTTCGTGAAGCCCGCCGAGTCCACGGGATTCTCGAACGGCACGTCGGCGGCGGGCATGTTGCGCCCGATTTCGAGGATGTCGTCTTCCATCCACGTGGCCATGTCTGCCGAGAGGCGGCGCATGGCGTACTGCGTCTGCACCTCGATGTTGAGCGACTGCACGCGCACGTGCGTGGTGAAGAGCACCATGCCCAGCACGCCCGCGATGATGACGGCGGTGAGGTTGTCGAGAAGGAAGATCATAGCGGTAGCCTGGCGATGTGGGCGGTCAGAGCGTGAGCGTGATGACGCGGGAGAGTTCGATGGGCGTGGGGACGTAGAAGCCGACGCGCCCGTTCTGCGGCCAGTAGTCCTGCACCTTCACCGTCACCTGCTTGCGAAAAGACGGCGTGGCCGTGTTCTTCATGTCGGCATCGACGTAGTTCACGTCGATGTCGACGCGGAAGTAGAGCGTGTCGGTGCCCGCCACGAAGGGCAGCGTGGCCGTCTCCATCTCGTTGAAGTCGTTGAGGTCGGCGCAGTCATCGCCGCCCACGCCGAAGACGGAGCACCGCATCCCCGTCGGCAGCGTGCCCACGAGGCGCACCTGCAAATCGGCGAGGGTGGCCGTGGACGGGTCGATGGGCAGCAGTCCGCTCGTGGGGTTGAAAATCTGCGACTCGTACGGCCGCTCGCGGATGATCTCCATTGCCCGCAGCGCCACCGACGCGCTCATCTCCTCGATCTCCTGCGCAATGGAGCTCCGCTGGAAATGCAGGCTCTTCTCGGTGATCGAGAAGCTGAACATCGTGGCCACGAGCAGCGCCAGAAGCGCGAGCATGGATTGTTGCATAGCGTTGGATGTTGATCACCGGATTCCCACCCGAATGATGGATGCCAGATGACGAGTGATTCATGACGCTCATCCGCCTTCCGTGGCCGTCACGCGCACCATTTCGTCGACCGACACCTCGCCCATCTTGACGAGCTCGCGGGCCGAGTCCTGGAGCGTGAGCATCCCCTCTTCGCGCGCTTTCTGGCGGATGGCGTCCTCGTCGATGGCCTCGCTGGCTTCGACGATCATGTGGCGGATGTCGCGCGAGAAGTAGAGCGCCTCGGTGATGGCGCGGCGGCCTTTGTAGCCCGTCTTCTTGCACTCCGGGCAGCCGACGGCTTTGTAGAACGTGGTTTCTTCGATCTCCTCCTTCGAGAAGCCGAGCCGCTTGAGCAGCACGGTATCCGGGTCGTCGTCCACCTTTTTGCACTTCGGGCACAGGCCCCGGATCAGGCGCTGCGCCACGACGAGGTTGATGGCGTAGGCGATCAGAAACGGCTCGACGCCCATCTTGTAGAGGCGGCTCACGGCGCTCGGCGCGTCGTTGGTGTGGAGCGTCGAGAAGGTCAGGTGGCCCGTGTTGGCGAGCTTGATGGCGAGTTCGGCGGTGTCGCGGTCGCGCATCTCGCCCACCATCACCACGTCGGGGTCGTGCCGCAGGATCGCCCGCAGCGCGCCTTCGAGGTTGAGCTTGTGCGAGAGCTTGATCTGCCGAACGCCGGGGATGATGTACTCGACGGGGTCTTCGACCGTCAGCACGTTGACTTCGGGCGTGACCACCTGGTACAGGCTCGCCACGAGCGTCGTGGACTTACCCGAGCCCGTCGGGCCGGTGAGGATCACCATGCCGTGCGGCTGCCGGATGGCGCGGTCGAAGCGTTCGAGGGCGGTGTCGAGCAGGCCCAGCTTCCTGAGGTCGGTGACGACCTTGCGGTCATCCAGAATTCGAATGACGATGCTCTCGGCGCGCACCTCGGGGTTGGCCGTGGCGATGGGCAGCACGGAAACGCGGAAGCGGATGAGCGCGTCGTCCACCTTGCGCTGGATGAACCCGTCCTGCGCCAGGTCGCGCTCGAAGCGGTCGACGTTGGTGGCGTTGTCCTTGATGACGGCCAGCACGGCCTCGGGGTGCGCCTTTTCCTCGGTGTACCACTTGGCCAGGCGGCCGTCCACGCGGAAGTGGATTTCGAGCTGCCGCCGGGCGTTGGGGTAGATGTGGATGTCGCTCGCGCCCTGCCGCACGGCTTCGATGAGCGTAGCCTCGAACAGGTTGATGAGCGCGGAGCGCCCGATCTCGGCTTCGAGGGCGTCTTCGTCGACGAGGCCGCTCTCCTTGTTCTCGAAGCTCATGCCGAGGTCGACGGCCCCACCGCCGTCTTCGTTGAGGCGGTCGAGAAACTCGTTCTTGCGCGGGTACGCCTCGACGAGCGCGTCGCGGACGGCCTGCTCGGGCGCGTACTGCAACTCGTAGCGCTCCAGCCGCAGGCTCGTCAGCAGCTTGTGGACTTCGGGCCGAGCGGGATCGTGCGAGACGAACACGAGGCGCACGGCGCCCGTCTGCCCATCGACCTCGCACTCGAGCGGGACGACGCGCAGCTCCAGGAGCCGGTCGCGCTTGGGCTCGGCGAAGGTCGCCATCACCGACTTCAGGAAGTCGACGTTGAGCGGCTTGGCGGCGAGGTCGGCGTGGGGGAAGGCGTAGACGAGGGCGGCCTCGGCGTAGACGGCCTCGCGGTCGACGCCCGCCACGTCCACGAGCACGCGCCACAGCGCGTCGCGCTTGCGCTCCTTGTCCTGCGTCTGCCGCGCACGGTCCACCTGCTGCGGCGTGACGATGTTTTTGTGCAGCAGCATCCCCACCACGCGGTCGCGCGACTGCGGCGGCATCGGGGCCGCGCTATGCGGCGGTGAGGACGACGCGGTCGGCTCCGGCGGCGGCGTGGCGGCTCCATCGCCCTGCTCGGGTGCGTGCTCGATTTCGACGTCCTCGAACCCCGGCTCGGGCGGCGGCGTGGCCGCGCCGTCGCCGGAAACGTGCGCGCTGCTCGGGTTGACGATGTCGAGCGACGCCAGCGCCTTGTCGAGCCGGGTGCGGACGGACGTTTCCTCGGCGTAGACGAGTTCGACTTCGCTGCCGAGCGCCTGCACGAGTGCCTGCACGTCCGACGAGCCGGGGTCGTGCGTGGCGAAGACGAGCCGCTGCTGCTGCGCCGTCGTGTCGTAGCCGAATTTGTAGGGCAGCAGGCCCAGCGTGTCGATGCGGCTCACCGCGACGGGCGGGATGAGGCCCAGCACCGCCGTCACGAAGTCCTGCTGCGGGTGCGCACCCAGTTCGACGCGCTCGAAGCCGTTCATGCGCGCCGCTAGCTCGAAGGCCTTCGACCGGTCCACGCCGTCGAGCGCCACGAGCACGCGCCACAGCGGCTGCGTGGCCGACACGTACCGCTGCGCCGCCCTGGCCTGCTCCACGCTGACGATGCCCGCGTTGATGAGCCCCTGGGCCACCGGGTCGCGCTCGAACGCCTCCGCCCCCGCGCGCCCGGGCGCGGAGTCGGAGGCCGGAGGTCGTTTGAAGGCGGAGAAGATGCCGGAACTCATGGAAAAAAGGGGCTTGGGGAAACGCGGAAGTGGGAACGCGGAAGTGGGGCAGGTCTGTCATTGGTCATCTGTCTTGGGGGATCTCGAATGACCCGTGACGCATGACCCACCCCTACATCGTCTTCATCAGGTCCTGGGCGGAAGGCTGGATGAGGGCGATTTCGGACGAGACGAGGGTGAGGAAGATGATCGCCAGCGTGATGATGATGGCCACCGCCGTCTGGATGGTCTCGACGGACGAGCGCAGCTTGAGCGTCGTCTCCTTCTCGTAGTAATCGGCCATCTGCTGCGCGCTCTTGCGGACGTTGCCCGTCTCGGCACCCGAGCGGAAGCGTGCCAGCGCCATCGACGTGAACACGCCAGAGGCTTCCATCGCCTTCACCAGATCGACGCCCTGCGCCACCATCAGCGGCACGGTGACGGTTTTGATGCGGTGCTCCATGTAGGTGTTGCCGCACGCCTCGGCCGCGATCTTGATGACGCCGATGTTGTCGCCCGCGCCCGAGTAGAGCACGGCAAACACGCGGCAGAAGACCTCGACGTTGAGCTTGTGGAGCAGCGAGCCCACGAGCGGCATCCGGATCATGAGCTGATGCAGCTTCATGAGGCCCTTCGTCGAGCGCGCCCACGCCACGAAGCTGCCTACCGACAGCACCGTGAAGCCGAGCACGTAGCCCCAGTGGGTATCCATCCACCCGGCGAATTTGAGCGTTTTCGCCGTCATCGGTGGCAGCGGCATCCCGAGGTCCGCCAGCAGGCCCGCCGTCTGCGGGAAGATGTACCACACGTACCAGATCATCACGCCGATGAGCACGAGGATCGTGATGGCGGGCGTGATCATGGCGCTCTTGACGCTCTTGCGGAACTCGTCTTTGCGCTCGAGAAAGCACGCCGTGCTCTCGTAGATCTCCGACATGTTGCCGCTCTGCGACGCGATGCCGAGCATGTAGGCGGTGAACTTGCCCAGCATGTGCTGGTGCTTCATAAACGCCTGCTTGGCCTCCATGCCGCTCTTGAGGTCGGCGTTGAGGTCGCGGATGACCTGCTTGAGGCTCTTCGACGAGATGTCGTTGACGAGCAGGTTGAGCACTTCGTCGAAGGGCAGCTTCTCGCGCAGCAGGTTGGCCGAGAGGCGCACGAACATGATGAGATCGGTGTTCGGCGGCTTCGACTGGAACGAGAGCAGCTTGCGCTCGACGCGCAGCACTTCGAGGCCGAGCTTGGAGAGTGCCGACGAGATCTCGTCGGCGCTGAAGGCTTTCTGCTCGCCGCTGACGACTTTGCCGCTGGGGTGGCGGACTTTGTACAGGAACGCGCGCCGCTGCTGGAGCTCGCGCATCGAGAAGCGGTGCTTCTCGGCCAGCGACGTCACCTTCTGCCGCGCCTGGCGCTTGCTGGGGGCGAACACGGTGCCCTGCACGGGCTGGCCGTTGGCTCCGACGCCGTTGAACCGGTATTCTGCGACAGCCATGAGGATGGAGGATGGGGATGGGGCGCGGGAATGCGTACTCGAACCATCGGCTGCGAACCGGGCGGGCTTAAGCGGGGGTGGGGAATTGGTGAAGGGCGACTGGCGGTTGGCGACGGACACGTAGGGTGCAGCGCGTTATGCCCCTACGGCCCCGAAATCCTGCCAAACAAAAAGAGGGCGGCACCCCCGCAAGGATGCCGCCCTCAGCGCCGAACAGGGCGCGGTTGCCAAAGCTGACTCGGTTGAAACCGATCAGTTACCAGCGTACGTCCACGCGACACCGTTGGTGGTGCTGGCGTTCTTGACGATGGCGTCCGCCATCTTGGCGGTGGCGCAGGCCCCCGCCGAACGGGTGTAGATCGTGACGGTAGCTTTGCCGCTCACACCGGCGAGCGTGAAGCATCCGTTGACCGTCTCATACTTGGCAGCGTCAGCACCGCCGTCAGCGGCAGGATTGAGGCCGATGGAGGAATACTTGATGCCGGCCCATTTGGTGGAATCTTCGCCACCGCCACCGAAGGCCGTCGGCTTGAGGTACCAGGCCTGGAGGTCGGTGATGATGCGCATGGCGTCGCTCACGGCAGCGTCAGAGGTCGCTTTGGTTTTGCCCTCGGAGAACGCCTGGATACCGGCGACGACGGCGATGCCGACGATCACGATGCCAAGCACGAGGAGGAGGAGTTGTTGCTGTCCCATGGAGAGCTGTGTGGTTGGTGAGGTGTGTTACGGGTGGAAGAGCATCGCGAAGGCGGCTCCCTCTAAACAGGCAACCTGGGCCTTCACGAGTTCTGTGCCAGGTTGGTCTACCCCTCTAATCGGGGCTGCCCGCGCGCGACTTAAGACGGCGGCGGAAAAAACTTTCGCGCGTCGGCACCGCGCCGCCTCCATTGCTTCCGCCGGGCGGTGACTTTTTCTTGTAACGGCTCCCACACCCCGCCTCCGCGCGCGCCGTCGGGCGTACATCTTGGCCTCAATCCTTCCACGAAATCCCGCACTCCCATGTCCACCCCGCGCAATCCCAACGTCATCATCCAGGAAGTCAAGGTCAAAGGGTCGCACTTGCTCGAGAGGGTGCGCGAGATCGTCGCCGACGGCAACGCGCGCCGCATCATCATCAAGAACCACGAGCGCACGCTGATCGAATTCCCGCTGTCGGTGGGCGTCGGCGGTACGGCAGCGGCCCTGCTCATCGCGCCGCAGCTCGCCGCCGTCGGGGCCATCGCCGCGCTGCTCACCGACGTCGAGATCGTCATCGAGCGCGACGAGGAAGACGTGACGCCGCCCGCCGCCATCATCGCCCCGGACGCCGCGCAGGCTCCGCCGATGGAAGGCGACAAAACCGTGGGCCGCCCGGATGCCGGGGCGGGTTTCTGATGCTCTTTCGGTAGCCAACGCGGGGGCGGTCGTTCGTGACCGCCCCTTTTGGTTTCACCGAAGCGGATACCCGTTGCCCGACGAACCCTTCCCTTTGAGGGAGGTGGCGCGTAGCGTCGAAGGGTTTGCCTGCGCCCCAGCAAACACCCCCACCCACGAGCCTCCCCCGACTTCTCGGGAGCCCGCTCAAGGGGATGGTTGTCCCGTACGTCCTGTCTTTTTCTCTTTCTCGCTGCACGCGCATGACCGACACGCTCCCCGTCACGTTTGCCGATGTCGAAAAAGCCGCCGCGCGCATCGACGGCGTGGCGATGCGCACGCCCGTCGTCACCTCGCGCACGCTCGACGCCCGCACAGGCGCGCAGGTGTTCCTCAAGTGCGAGAATCTCCAGCGGTCGGGGGCCTTCAAGTTTCGCGGTGCCTACAACGCCCTCGCGGCCCTGCCCGACGACCTTCGCCGCAAGGGCGTGCTGACGTACTCATCGGGCAACCACGCGGGCGCACTGGCGCTTGCAGGCCAGATTCTCGGCGTACCCGTGACCGTCGTGATGCCCGAGGACGCCCCGCCCATCAAGCGCGCCGCCACGGAAGGCTACGGCGCGGAGATCGTCCCGTACGACCGCCACAAAGACATACGCGAGGACATCGGACGGGCGCTGGCGGAAACGCGCGGCCTGACCATCATCCCGCCGTACGACCACGCGGGCGTGATTGCGGGCGCGGGCACGGCGGCGCTGGAACTGTTCGACGAGATCGGCCCGCTCGACCTGCTGCTCGTCTGCTGCGGCGGCGGCGGTTTTCTGTCGGGATCGGCGCTGGCGGCACACGCGCTCGCACCGGAGTGCCGCGTCGTGGGCGTCGAGCCGGAGAACGCCAACGACGCCCAGCTTTCGCTTCGCACCGGCACGCTGCACACCGTCCACAACCCCGACACCATCGCCGACGGCGCGCGCACCCCGTACCTCGGCACGCTCAACTTCGCCATCGTCCGCGCCCTCGTCCACGACATCGTCACCGTCAGCGACGACGCGCTACGTGAGGCGCTGATATTTTTCCTCGAACGCCTCAAACTCGTCGCCGAGCCGACGGGCGTGCTCGGGGCCGCCGCCCTGCTGAGCGGTGCCGTCGATGCACGCGGCCTCCGCGTGGGCGTGATGGTCAGCGGCGGCAACGCCGACCTACGGGCGGTGCTGTGCGGGTGAGTCAGCGATCTCTCAAACCCCGCCTCGATGCGCTCGTCGCCCGGTTCGAGACGCCCGCATTCATCGCGGACGACCCCATCGCCGTGCCGCACGCCTACGACGATCCCGACGACCGGGCGATGATCGGGCTGTTCGCGGCGCTGCTGGCGTGGGGGCGACGGGCGACGATCCTCAACAAACTCGCCGACCTGTGCGAGCGGATGCGCCACGCGCCGCACGCCTTCGTGACGAACTACGACGACCGCGACGGGCCGTGCCTCGACGGTTTCAAACACCGGACGTTCAATAGCGGCGATGCGCGCGTGCTCGTGCGCGGCCTGCGCCTCGTGCTCGAACGACACGGTTCGCTCGAAAGCGCCTTCGCCGCCCACCTCGCGCCCGGCGACGACCACGTGGGCCCGGCCATCCAGGGATTTTCGGACAGCGTGCTCGCGGCGCATCCCGAGACGCCCGCGCGCCTCCGCAAGCACCTCGCCCGCCCGTCCACGGGCAGCGCGTGCAAGCGGCTGTGCATGTACCTCCGCTGGATGGTGCGCCCCGGCCCCGTCGACTTCGGCCTGTGGACGCGCATCCGGCCCGATCAGCTCGTGCTGCCGCTCGACGTGCATTCGGGACGGCAGGCGCGGGCATGGGGCCTGCTCCACCGGCAGCAGGACGACTGGCGCGCCGCCCTCGAACTCACCGCCGCCTGCCGTGCGCTCGACCCCGAAGATCCCGCCCGCTACGACTTTGCCCTCTTCGGCGCGGGCGTATATGGAGAAGGCGCGGAGGCCCTCGCGGATCGCGGTTGACGGCAACCATCGCCGCCGCCCAGCCGTTCATCGGTCTATGTCTGCCCCCGCTCCACCGCCCGATACCCTCGCGCTTTCCGCTCGGAACGACGCGGTGACGTGCTGCACGGACGCCGGGAAAGCGCCGCCTGCGCAGACGCGCCGCGAAGCCATTTTTGTGGCCCTCACGCTCGCGGGTATCGTCCTCGGGCTGGTGGCTACTTGGGCCGCATGGCCTGCGTACCTCGGGTGGATCGGCTACGGCGTGGCGTACGGGTTCGGCGGCTGGTACGGCGCGCGCGGCGGCCTCGAGGCGCTGCGCGAGCGGCGCGTGGACATTGACCTGCTGATGGTACTCGCGGCGCTCGGCGCGCTCGCCATCGGGCAGCCGTTCGAGGGGGCGCTGCTCTTGTTTCTGTTCTCGCTCTCGAACGTGCTCCAGCACGTCGCCATCGGACGGAGCCGACGGGCGCTCGAAGCGCTCGTCAAACTGCGCCCCGACGAAGCCGCCGTGCTGCGCGACGGGCGTGAAGTGCTGATGCCGCTCGCCGAGGTGCGCGTGGGCGACGTGTTCGCGCTCCGGCCCGGCGGCCGTGTGCCACTCGACGGGCGCGTGGTGCGCGGCGCGAGCACGATGGACGAGGCCTCGCTCACGGGCGAGTCCGCCGCCGTAGGCAAAGAAATCGGCAGCGAGGTCTTCGCCGGGACGATCAACGGCAGCGGTACGCTCGACGTCGAGGTGACGCGGCCCCTCGGTGCCTCGTCGCTCGACCGGCTCATCGCCCTCGTCGAGGAGGCGCAGGGCGAGAAGGCCACCGCGCAGCGCCTCATTGATCGGTTGGAGCAACCCTACGCGCTCGGCGTGCTCGGCCTCACCGCCGTGGCGCTGGCGATTCCGCTGGCGCTCGGCGCTACGTTCGCGCCGTCGTTCTACCGCGCCATGACGCTGCTCGTGGCCGCCAGCCCGTGCGCGCTCGTCATCTCGACGCCCGCCGTCGTCCTCAGCGCCATCGCCGCCGGGGCGCGGCGCGGCGTGCTCTTCAAAGGCGGCGTGACGGTCGAAGAGGCCGCCCGCATCAACGTCCTCTGCTTCGACAAAACGGGCACGCTCACCGAAGGCAAGACGCGCCTCGTCGCCGCCACGCCGCATCCTGCATCGGGCCTCGCGGAAGGCGACCTGCTGGCGCTCGCCGCCGCCGTGCAGGCGCGCTCCGAGCACCACCTCGCGGGCGCGACGGTGCAGGCCGCCACCGCGCAGGGGATCGTCATTCCCGAGGCGACGGATTTTCAGGCGACGGTGGGGCGCGGCGTGCGGGCGCGCGTGGACGGCGACACGGTCCACATCGGCAACCGCCGTTACTTTTCAGATCTGCCGCTCGACGTGGCCACCGAGCGCGCGCTTCAGCATTTGCAGGAAGATGGACAGACGGCGGTGCTCGTCGTCCGCGAGTGCGAGGGTGCGCGCACGGTGCTGGGGTGGATGGGCTTTGCCGATACCGTGCGCCCTGGCGCGGCGGAGACGATACAAAAACTGCGCGACGCGGGCATCGCGCACATCGTCATCCTCACCGGCGACAACGCCGCCGTGGCGCGGGCGGTGGGCCGCGAGACGGGCATCGACGAGATCCACGCCGAGTTGCTGCCCGAGCAGAAGGTCGAGAAAGTGCGGGCGCTGGCCGCGCGCTACGGCGCGGTGGCGATGGTCGGCGACGGCGTCAACGACGCGCCCGCGCTGGCGGCGGCGACGATTGGCGTGGCGATGGGCGGTGCGGGCACCGACGTGGCGCTCGAAACGGCGGACGTGGTGCTCATGGCCGACGACCTCGGGCAGCTTCCGTACGCCTTCGCCCTCAGCCGCGCCGCGCGCCGCACGCTGCGCGTCAACCTCGGTTTCGCGCTGGGGGTGATCGTGCTGATGGTGGCCACGATTCTTACGAACGGGCTGGCGCTGCCCCTCGCCGTCGTCGGCCACGAAGGCTCCACCGTCCTCGTCTCGCTCAACGGCCTGCGGCTGCTGGGGTATCGGTGAGCGTGCTGATGGCGTCGGCGGGGGTGGCGTCGAGGGCATTGCCCACGCGGCGGAAAGCCCCGTCGAGGTAAATGGCGGGCGCGGTTTCGCTCGGGCCGTCCAGCATTTCCACGGCCCCGATGACGACGAGGTGGTCGCCCACCTCGATGAGCTGCTCGGCGCGGCACGCCAGGCGCGAGACGACGCCCCCCAGCACGGGCACGCCCCGCGGGTCGAGCGTGTGGGCGATGCCGCCGAACTGCTGCTCTCCCGTCAATCCGGGGATGGCGAAGTGGTAGCCGAGCGCCGCCTGCTCATCCGACAAAATGTGGACATTGAACGCCACGCCGACCTCCACGAACGGGCGCAGGCCCGAGCTTTTCATCAGGTTGAACGACACCAGCGCGGGGTCGAGTGACAGGCTCGTGAACGAGCCGATGGTGACACCGCGCGGCGCATCGCCGCCCACGGTGACGACGGTGACGGGCGACGGCACGTGGCGCATGACGGCGCGCAGTAGCTCGCCTGCGTCGGTGGGTTCGCGCTCGGCCATCACCCGAACACGTCTTTGACCTTGCTGAAGAACGACTTACCGTGGCCGTTGCCGTTGGTGGGCGCACCGGGCTTGAAGGCGGGCGACTCGCGCAGGCGTTCGAGCAGCGCCGTCTCGTCGGCGGAAAGGCGTTGGGGCGTCCACACGCGCACGCGCACGAGCTGGTCGCCGCGGCGGCTCGACCCGAGTTCGGGCAGGCCACGCCCCCGCATCCGCAGGATCTTGCCGCTCTGCGTGCCCGCGTCGATGGTCAGGCGCGACGCACCCTTGAGCGTCGGGATGTCGACTTCGGTGCCCAGCGCGGCATCGGGCAGCGACAGCACGAGGTCGTAGAACACGTCGAGTCCTTCGCGCACGAAGTGCTCGTGGGCGATCTCCTCGATCTCGATGCGGAGGTCGCCCGGCACGCCTTCGCGCACGCCCGCGTTGCCCGCGCCGCGCATGGTCAGGAAGTTGCCTTCGAGCACGCCCGGCGGCACCTGGATGGTGATGGTCTCCTCACCCCGCTCACGACCTTCGCCCTTGCAGTTTTTACACGGGTCTTTGAGGATGCGCCCCTCGCCCGCGCACGTCGGGCATGGCTGCACGCTCACGAACTGGCCGAAGACCGAGCGCGTCACGCGCTGCACCTCGCCGACGCCGTTGCACGTCTCGCAGGTGTCGTAGCTCGCGCCTTTAGCGTCCTCGCCGCCCTCGGCGCCCGTCCCCTCGCATACCGAACAGGCGACGAACTTCCGCACCTTGACGTTTTTCTCGACGCCCTCGGCGATCTCTTCGAGCGTCAGCGGCAGCTTGATCCGCAGGTCGCTGCCAGGCCGCCCCTGCTGCGGGCCGCGCCGCGTGCGCCCCCCGCCGAAGATGTCGCCGAAGCCGCCCTGCACACCGCCGCCCTCGAAGATGTCGCGGAAGCGGTCGAAGATGTCGCTGAAGTCGGTGAAGCCCTGCTGCCCGCCGCCGTTCGCGCCGCGCACACCGGCGTGGCCGAAGCGGTCGTAGCGCGCGCGCTTTTCGTCGTTCGAGAGCACCTCGTAGGCCTCGGCGGCCTCCTTGAAGCGCGCCTCCGCCTCCCGGTCGCCGGGGTTGCGGTCAGGGTGGTTGGCCATCGCCAGCGAGCGGTAGGCCTTTTTGATCTCGACCGCCGTGGCCGTCCGGGACACAGACAGAATCTCGTAGTAATCGCGCATAGAAGGAAGGAAGGTGGGTTGGTTGGCTGGTTCTGCGCGTGGGCAACAAACCAACCCGCTAACCAAATCGTGCGGGGAAGCGTGTGAGAGGTCAGGAGGCGACGATGACGCGGCTGTGGCGCAGCACGCGCTCGCCGATGCGGTAGCCACGCTGGAGTTCTTGCAAAACGGTGCCGGGCGCGACGCCCTCGGGCGCTGGCTGCTGCATCATGGCATCGTGCTGCGCCACGTCGAAGGGCTCGCCGACGGCTTCGATGGGCTGCACACCCATCTTCTCCATCTCGTCGGCGAACTTGCGCTGGATGAGCTCGATGCCCTGACGCAGCTTGTCGCTGGCATCGCCCGTCGCGTTTTCGGCGGCTTCGAGCGAGCGCGAGAGGTCGTCGTAGACGTCGAGAAAGCGCGTGATGACTTCGATGCGCCCATTCTCCGTCCACTTGATGCGCTCCTGCTCGGTGCGGCGGCGGAAGTTCTGAAAGTCGGCGGCGGTGCGCTTGAGCTGTTCCTCGGCGCCGCTGTTCTGCTGCTCGTAGGATTCCAGGCGCGCGTTGGCCTCCCCGAGTTGCTGGCGCAGGTCTTCGATCTGCGCGTCGCGGTCGGCGAGTTCCTCGATGGTCTGGAGCATCTGCTCGGCGGCGGCGTCCTGGTCGGAGGGTTTGTGCGAATTCGTCTGCGTACTCACGGCTTTACGGAAAAGGTTGGACTCGGGAGAAAGGGACATACAGCCTCAAGCGCGGGGCGCTTCGCCGCGACTGAGCACGCGCGCCACGTGCTCGACCACCATCACGGCGCGGGCGTAATCCATGCGTACCGGCCCCAGCACGCCCACCGTGCCGACGGAATCGCCCAGCGTGTAGCGGGCCGTCACGAGCGAATACCGCTCGGTCTTGCCGTCGAGGTGTTCGGGGCCGATGGTGACGAGAGCGCGCGGCGCGTCGTCGCCGTCGGGGCGGTCTTCGAGGAGTTGGACGAAAAAGTGCTCGTCTTCGAGCAGCCCGATGAGGTTGCGGAGTTCGTCGGGCTCCTGGAATTCGGGCTGGTCGAGCAGCGGACTGGGCGACGAAAGCTGGAGGCGCGTGTCGTCGACGTCGCGGAAGAGAAAGGCCGACCGGTTGAGCACGAGGCGCACGAGCGCGTTATCGTTGGCGTCCAGATCACGCACGCGCTGCGCGAACGTCGTCCGGATCTCCTCCATCGTCAGCCCCGACAGCCGCTCGTTGAGCGCATCGACCACCTTCTCAATGACCGTGCGCTCGAGCACCGCGTCGATCTCGAGCACGATGGTGCGGACGATGCCGCCGTGCAGACTCAGCACGAACATCAGCCGCGACGACGACAGCGGGACGACCTGGATCTTGTCGAGCACGCCCGTGGCCAGGTTGGGCGCGAGCACGACGCCGAGCAGGTTGGAGAGCCGCCCGAGCAGCTTCGACGTTTCGCGCAGCAACTCGTCGCGGTTGCCCGCGAGTTGGTCGAGCGCGGCGCGCAGCAGGTGCTTGTCGCTGCCGTCGAGGCGCGTCGTCTGCATGAGTTGGTCCACGAAGGTGCGGTAGCCGCGCACCGTGGGCACCCGTCCCGCCGACGTGTACGGGTGTTCGAGGTAGCCGGCGTCTTCCAGGTCGCTCATCGTGTTGCGAATGGAAGCGGGGCTGAGGGCGAGGTCGTAGCGCCGCGCCAGCGTCCGCGAGCCGACGGGGCCGGCGGTTTGCACGAAGCTCTGCACCACGAGGCGCAGAATCTCGCGCTCGCGCTCGGTCAGCGGGCTCGGGTCGGTATGGGGGCGTGCAGCGGGCATGGTGCGGAATCTGTCGGCAAAAGGCTTGCCACTCGCCCGCCTGCCCCGCCGCGCCGTAGCGCGCTTGACAGGCTGGCAGAGGCAGGGCCGAGGGGTGGCCTGCCAACCGTGGCCCTCACGGCCCGGTTTCGTGCATTCCACGCAGAGACTGCCGGAATGGCGCGCGGGACGCTCCACGGGACGCCTCGCGCCACGTCCGAACCTTCAGCCTTCGCCGGCAGACGCGGATGCGTGCCCCTCTGCCCACCATCCGGCGTACGGCGTGTTTCTGACGAGGCGGCGGTTGTAGTCGGGCGCTCCGTCTGTCCACCAGACGGGGCCGCGCTCGCCCAGCGCCACCTTCGCGGTGTGGACGCGGGCGCGGGCATCGTTGAGGAGGGCCTCATCTGATGCCCGTTTCGCCCTGCCCACGTCGCGCCGGGCGTCCATCAGGTCATGCGTAAGGCGGTGCCGCGTGGCGGCGTCGAGCGCCGGATTGGTGCAGCGCCACAGGCGTTCTTTGACGACGAAATAGCGCCCATCGGGCGTGGTAGGGTACGTCACGGGCGAGGGGCGGTCACACGCGGTACAGGTAGCTGAGTTTGATGAACATGCCGTCGTTGACCCGTTCGAGGCGGCCAAAGCGGAACGCATCCGGCTCGGCCATCAGGCTGCCGTAGCCGAGGAAGAACACCGTGCCGGGCGTCGGGCGGTACGAGACGAGGCCGTCCATGCGGAAGCCGTTGCTGCGCTCGCGTACGCTGCGGGCGTAGAGGCCCGTCGCCGCGTCGTAGAGCAGGATAGGCCCATCGGTGCGCGAGTCGTCGCGCAGCGCGTCCTGCGCGTAGGCGTCGTACTGCCCCACCACGCGCACGAACAGCGCCCGCGTGAGCTGGTACTCGACCTTCAGCCGCGGCACGCGCCGCACCCCGACGATGCTGCCGTCGCTTTTGCGGAAATACTGCTGGTGGTTGTAGAGCAGGTTCACGCGCACCTGCTCGGTGGGCCGCCACTCGGCGTTGACCTCGGCGAAAAAGATGTACGCCGATGCCCACTCGGCGAAGTTCTCATCCTGCCCCGCGATGAAGAACACGCTGCCCGAGAACGTCTGGAAACGCGGCGTCGAGACGAGCCCGACGAGGTCGAGGTTGAACAGGCGGTCGGTGCCGGTGAACGCGACGGTATCGGCTCCGCTTTCGATGAAATAGTTGTGGTACAGCCCCGGCGGATACTTGAACGACTCGATGAGCAGCGACGTGCTCGCCTGCCAGCCGCCGCGCAGCCCGAAGGCGCTGTTGAGGTGCAGCTTGGCATCGTCCGGGACGTGGCCCGCGGTGAAGCGGTCGTAGTCCCACGTGCCGTCGAAGGAGACGCTGCCCGTCCACGTCTCCAGGAACGCGCCCGGCGCACCGTAGCGCGTGTAGCGCGGCGTCACGTTGGCGCGCACGATGCCGACGCGGCTGAAAAAACCGTTCGACGCCCGGAAGTCCGGGTGGATACCGCGCAGCGTCGCGTTGAAGCCCCAGGCGCGGCCCGAGCGGTTGAGCGTGGCATCCCACAGCGGCGCCGCCTTCCGCGTGGTGCCGTCGTCGGTGACGCTGCCCGCACCCTGGAAGGTGAGCGTGTACACCTTGCGGAGCACGAAGCGCCCGTCGAGCGCCGCCACGCGGTTCCACCTATCGCCCTCGACGAGATCGGTGTAGGCGAGCCCCACCGACGATTGCCCCGCGAGGTCGCGCTGGAGCCGCAGCACGTTGACATAGCGCCGGTCCTCGCCCGTCCGCGAGGCGTCCCGGTCGTCGAGCGCCGAGAGCGCGGCGACGTTGGTGCCCGAGAGCTTGCCCGTCAGCTTGGCCGCGACGGTCGGCTCGGCCACGCGGCGCGTGTAGATGATCTGGTTGGGCGTGCGGAACAGCTCGATGCCTTCGAGGAAAAACGGGCGCTTCTCGGGGAAATACAGCGACTGACGCGGGTCGTACTGGATCTGCGCCACGTCGGCCTCGACCTGCGAGAAGTCCGGGTTGGCCGTCGCCGTGAGCGTGAGGTTGTTGGTGACGCCCCAGCGGACGTTGCCGCCGATCTGCGGGTTCTGCCGGTCGTAGCGCCAGCCGCCATCGGGGCC
Organism: Rhodothermales bacterium; assembly: GCA_963829705.1. Lineage (GTDB taxonomy): Bacteria > Bacteroidota > Rhodothermia > Rhodothermales > BA12 > CAWHJN01. The sequence goes on along the minus strand of CAWHJN010000005.1, from coordinate 1,064,322 downwards.
TTCGCTGCCCGCCGCGTTGGCGGTCAGTTCCGGGTTGAGGTCGAGCACGAGGCCGCGCCGCAGGTCGGTGAGGCCGCTGAGCGTACCGCTCTGCGCGAGAAACGACGTGTTCGTGCGCGACACAGGCGCCCACGTGTCCTCGAAGCCCGTCTGCTGTACGCGGCGGATGACGTTGAAGCCCCACTGCTGCGTCGCGTCGGGCTGGTAGCGCAGGCTCTTGAACGGGACGGCGATCTCGACCTCGTAGCCCGTCGCCGTCAGCCGGCCCTTCGAGGCATAGACGAAATCGGGGCTGTCGTCGATGGTGTAGGGGCGGTCGCCGCCGGTGCCCATCATGCTCGCCTGCCGGGCGGCGTCGCGCAGGATGCCGTCCCACTGGATGCCAAGCGGGTTGACGCCGAGCACGAACGCCTGCCGCTGGTCGTCGAACGTATCGAGCACGAGCAGCACGTAATCGTCGCCGCTGATGCGGTCGCGGTCGGCGAGCGTGGCGCGCACCTCGGCAGGGACAGCCGTCGCCCGGATGCCGACATGCAGCATCGTCGGGCTGTACCAGACGAGCACCGTGGTGGCCTGCTGTGCCGCGCGCCCATCGACAGGCAGGTACTGACTGAAGTCGTCGAGCACGGTGGCCTCGCTCCATACGGCTTCGTCGAGCACGCCGTCGGTTTCCACGACCGCGTCGAGGCGCGGGATGGCTTTATCGAACGTGGCCGTGTCGGGTAGCGGCGCCTGCCGGGCGACGAGGGCGGGCGCGGGCGCCAGCAGCAGCAGGCCGAGAAACGCCCGTTTCACACGTGCACGTGCAGAGAAGAAGCCGTCCATGTCCGTTGATTTTCGAGGATCGCCCAACCTACGGAACAGGCGCACGTGAGGTACACACTCCGAGATTTTCTCTGGCTCCGCCGCCCCGTTAATCCGGGGTGAAGGGTGGCGATTGCGCTACGCAAAGGGGAACGGCACGGTAGGCGTCCTGTTCAGCAAACCCGTAGGGATTTCCCCTACATCGCCCTTTTCCGCGCAGGCTGCACCCGTATGAGCGTAACCCAGAACGAATACCTCCAGTCCGTCGCCGACACCGAGTACCCGTGGGGGTTCGAGACGGCCATCGAGTCCGACAAGGCCCCGAAGGGACTCTCCGAGGACACCATCCGCTTTATCTCGGCCAAGAAAAACGAGCCCGCATGGATGCTCGAATGGCGGCTCAAGGCGTTTGCGCACTTCAAGACACTGCTCGACGACCCCGCCGCCAAGTATCCGCGCTGGGCGCACCTCAACTACCCCGACCTCGACTTCCAGGACATCTCCTACTACGCTGCGCCCAAGCAGAAGGCGAAGCTGGAAAGCATCGACGAGGTCGATCCCGAACTCATCGACACGTTCAACCGGCTCGGCATCCCGCTCGAAGAGCAGAAGCGCCTCGCGGGCGTGGCCGTGGACGTGGTGATGGACTCCGTGTCGGTGGCGACGACGTTCAAGACGGAACTCGCCAAGCACGGCGTCATCTTCTGCTCCTTCGGCGAGGCCATCCAGGAGCACCCGGAGCTCGTACAGAAGTACATGGGCTCCGTCGTGCCGCGCACCGACAACTTCTACGCGGCCCTCAACTCCGCCGTCTTCACCGACGGCTCGTTCGTCTACATCCCCGAGGGCGTGCGCTGCCCGATGGAGCTTTCGACGTACTTCCGGATCAACGAGAAGGGCACGGGGCAGTTCGAGCGGACGCTCATCGTCGCCGAGAAGGGGTCGTACGTGAGCTACATGGAAGGCTGCACCGCCCCGCAGCGCGACGAGAACCAGCTCCACGCCGCCGTCGTCGAGATCTATGCGCACGAGGATGCCGAGGTCAAGTACGCCACCGTCCAGAACTGGTACCCCGGCAACGCCGAGGGCGAAGGCGGCATCTACAACTTCGTCACCAAGCGCGCCCTCGCCGCCGGCGACCGTGCGCGGGTGTCGTGGACGCAGCTCGAAACGGGCTCGGCGATCACGTGGAAGTACCCGAGCGTGATCCTCAAGGGCGACGACACCGTGGGCGAGTTCTACTCGGTTGCCTTCACGAAGGGCCATCAGCAGGCCGACACGGGCACCAAGATGCTCCACCTCGGCAAGCGCTCCCGCTCGACGATCATCTCGAAAGGCATCTCGGCGGGCGTGTCGCAGAACGCCTACCGCGGCCTCGTCCGCATCGGACCCAAAGCCGAGAACGCGCGCAACTTCTCGCAGTGCGATTCCCTCCTGCTGGGCGACAAGTGCGGCGCGCACACCTTCCCGTACATCGAAATCAAGAACGCCAGCGGGCAGGTGGAGCACGAGGCGACGACCTCGAAGGTGGGCGAAGATCAGATTTTCTACTGCCAGCAGCGCGGCATCTCGGAGGGCGACGCCATCAAGCTGATCGTCAACGGCTTCACCAAAGACGTGATGGCCAAGCTGCCGATGGAATTCGCCGTCGAAGCCCAGAAACTCCTCGCCATCGAACTCGAAGGATCGGTGGGATGAAAGTGGGAACGCGGAACGCGGATTTCGAAACTACCGAGATCTCGCGGTCCCCATTTAGCCCCACACGTCCATCTTGGCTACCCGCCTCCCCTACTTCCGCATTCCGACTTTCCATTTCCGCGTTTCCCTATGTCGCTTCTCGATATCCAGAACCTCCACGCCTCGATCGAAGGCAACGAAATCCTCAAAGGCATCAACCTGACGGTGCAGCCGGGCGAGGTGCATGCCATCATGGGGCCTAACGGCTCGGGCAAGAGCACGCTCGCCTCGGTGCTGGCGGGGCGCGAGGAGTACGAGGTCACCGAGGGCCGCGTGACCTTCAACGGCGCCGACCTGCTGGCGATGGACCCGGACGAGCGCGCCCGCGAAGGCGTGTTTCTGGCGTTCCAGTATCCGGTGGAACTGCCGGGGGTGTCGATGACCAACTTCCTGCGGCAGTCTGTCAACGCCGTCCGCGCGCACCGGGGCGACGAGGCGCTGGGCGCAGGCGCGTTCCTGAAACTGATGCGCGAGAAGGCCGCGTTCGTCGAACTCAACGCCGACCTCACCAAGCGGTCGGTCAACGAGGGCTTCTCGGGCGGCGAGAAAAAGCGCAACGAGATCTTCCAGATGGCGCTGCTCGAACCCACGCTCGCCATCCTCGACGAGACGGATTCGGGTCTCGACATCGACGCGCTGCGGGTCGTCTCGGACGGCGTCAACAAGCTGCGGGCAGAAGATCGCTCGTTCGTCGTCATCACGCACTACCAGCGCCTGCTCAACTACATCGTCCCCGACGTGGTGCACGTGCTCGTGGACGGGCGCATCGTCAAGAGCGGCGGGCGCGACCTGGCGCTCGAACTCGAAGAAAAAGGCTACGACTGGATCCGCGACCACTCTGAGGTTGCCGTTTGACAGGGGGTTTCAGAAGTCGGAATGCGGAACGGCGTGCGTCTGCGCCTGACCCATCGACTTCCTGATCCGCACCGGGGCGTGCCGCGGCACGCCCCTACGGCCTCCCCTTCAGCTCCCCCACTTCCGCGTTCCGAGCTTCCACTTCCGACTTTCCATGACCCTGACCCACGATAACGCCCTCGCTCCCCTCGATGCCTTCGCGCAGGCGTTCGAGGCGCTGGACGGGCACGCGCTCAACGGCACCAACTCGCGCCTCCAGCGGCGTCGGCACGCGAGCATCGCGCAGGTGCAGGCGCTGGGCTTGCCCACGCGGCGCAGCGAGGACTGGAAGTACACGCGCATCGAACGCGCGCTCGACCACCCGTTCGCGCTTGCCGCCGGGCCGTGGAACGGCACGCTCGACGCCGCTGACCTCGACGCCGCCCGCGTCCCTGGTCTCGACGCGCATACCGTCGTGCTCGTCAACGGCTCGTTCCAGGAAGGCCATTCCCGTCTCGGCGCGCTGCCGGAGGGCGTTATCGTCATGGGCCTGCGGACGGCGCTCGCGGAGCACGCCGATCTGGTGGATGCACACCTCGACACGTACACGCGCGGCGACAGTGAGGTTTTCACCGCACTCAACACCGCCTTCCTCACCGACGGGCTGTTCGTCTACGTTCCGAAAGGCGCGGCGCTCGAAAAACCCATCCACCTCATCCACGTCTTCGACGCGCCGCGCGACGTGCTCGTGCAGCCACGCGTGCTCGTCGTCGCTGAGGAGAACGCGCAGGTCACGGTTGTGGAGACGGCGCGGGTGCGGGGCAAAGGCCGCGTGTTCGTCAACCACGTCGCCGAGTTTTCCGTGGGCGTGCGCGCCCACGCGCGTCACTACCGCGTGCAGGACGAAGGCCCGCAGACCATCGAGGTGACGACGCTCGATGCGTACCAGCGCCGTGAATCCACCTTCTCGACGACCGTGGCGACGCTCTCGGGCGACGTCGTCCGCAACAACGTCCGCATTCTGCCCGACGCCGAGCACTGCGAATCGCACATGCAGGGCCTCTTTCTGGCCGATGGAACGATGCACGTGGACAATGCCACGTTCATGGATCACGCGCAGCCCAACTGTGAGTCGAAGGAACTCTACAAAGGCGTTTTGTGGGATCAGGCGAAGGGTGTGTTCTACGGCAAGGTGCTCGTCCGCCCCGACGCGCAGAAGACGAACGCCTACCAGTCGAGCCGCTCGATCATCCTGGGCGACGACGCCGAGATGTACTCGAAGCCCGAACTCGAGATCTACGCCGACGACGTGCAGTGCTCGCACGGGGCCGCCACGGGCAAGCTCGACCCCGACGCGCTGTTCTACCTGCGCGCCCGTGGCCTCGACCTCAACCAGGCACGCGCGCTGATGCTGCTCGCCTTCGCCCGCGACGTGACGGACACCATCACGCTGCCCGCTCTCCACGACTGGCTCGACGAAAAACTCCAGATGCGCTTCCACGCGGACTGATTTTTCGGCGCGACCTTTTCCCCTCTCCTGCCATGACGTTTTCCGCAACGACGCTCGACATCGAAGCCCGCCGCGCGGACTTTCCCGTTTTGCAGCAGCAGGTCTACGGGAAAGGGCTCGTCTACCTCGACAACGCCGCGACGACGCAGAAGCCGCAGGCTGTCATCGACCGGCTGGTGCGGTATTACACCGAGGAAAACGCCAACATCCACCGGGGCGTGCACCGGTTGAGCCAGGACGCCACGGATGCGTACGAGGCCGCCCGCACCACCGTCGCCCGTTTCATCGGCGCGGCGCACGATCACGAGATCATCTTCGTGCGCGGCTGCACCGAGGGCATCAACCTGGTGGCGGCGACGCACGGCAGGGCGGCCGTCAAGGCAGGCGACGAGGTCGTCGTGACGGCGCTCGAACACCACGCGAACCTCGTGCCGTGGCAGTTGCTGTGCGAGGCCACCGGCGCGCACCTCCGCATCGCCCCGTTGGATGAAACGGGTCAGGTGGACCTGGATGCCTACACGGCGCTGCTCGGCGAAAAGACGCGCCTCGTCGCGTTCGCGCACATGTCGAACGCGCTGGGCACGGTGCTGCCCGCCCGCGAGATGATCGCCCGCGCCCACGACGCCGGGGCCGTCGTGCTGGTCGATGGCGCGCAGGCCGCGCCGCACCTGCCGCTCGACGTGCAGGCGCTCGACGCGGACTTCTACGTGTTCTCCGGCCACAAAGTCTTCGGCCCGACGGGCATCGGCGTGCTCTACGGCAAGACGGCGCTGCTCGACGCGATGCCGCCGTACCAGACCGGCGGCGACATGATCGAGTCGGTCACGTACCAGAAATCCACCTGGAACAGCCTGCCGCACAAGTTCGAGGCTGGGACGCCGCACATCGCGGGCGTGCTGGGCCTCGAAGCGGCGTTGCAGTACGTCGAAGGCATCGGACGCGAAGCGATCTCCGCCTACGAACATGACCTGCTGGCCTACGCGACGGAGCAGGTCGGAGCGCTGGGCAACGTGCGTTTCGTGGGCACGGCACCAGGCAAGGCGAGCGTGCTGTCGTTCCTGCTTGACGGCCTTCACCCGTACGACGTGGGCACGATTGTGGACCGCATGGGCGTGGCCGTCCGCACGGGCCACCACTGCGCGCAGCCCCTGATGGATCACTACGACATCCCCGGCACGGTGCGCGCTTCGTTCGCCTTCTACAACACCCGCGACGACGTTGATCGTTTGGTGACGGCGCTCGAAAAAGCCCGGACGATGCTGGGTAACGGCTGAAAATCTACCCGTTCAGCAGCACCTGCGCGGCGACGGGCAGGTGGTCGGAAGCCAATCGCGTGGCGTCGGTGCTGACGACGTGGAGGTCGCGCAGCGTCACGTCGCGGGCGTAGATGCGATCCAGCGCCAGCACGGGACGGACGGCGGGGAAGGACGGCGGCCACGCCAGGTTGTGGTGCTCGTCGAGAAACGCGCTGTCGAGTTCGCGCGAAGCCCGGCACTCACGCCAGGCGTTCATGTCGCCCAGCAGCACTACGGGGCCCGCGAACATCGGGTTTTCCAGCAGCGCCTGCACCTGCCGCCGCCGCGTGCGATCCACCAGCGCGAGGTGTGTGGCGACGACAGCCATGCCGGGGCGGTCGCCCTCGCCTTCGAGTTCCACGACCAGCGCGGCGCGCTGCTCCAGCCGCCCGATGCTCAGGTTCAGCACCCGCGCCGACGCCAGCGGGTAGCGCGACAGGATGGCGTTGCCCAGCTCCCCGCGTCGGTGGCGGCGCGTGATGGCGAAGGCAAGGTGGAAGCCCAGCTTCTCGACCACGTCGAGCAGCGGTTGCCGGTCGTCCTCGTCAGGCCGCAGCACTTCCTGGAGCGCGATCACGTCGGCGTCGAGCGAGGCGATGACCTCGGCGGCGCGCTCGGGGTGCCACGCATTGCCGCCGCGCACGCCTGCCCACCGATGCACATTGTACGTGGCGATGCGGAAGGTGCGCGGCAGCGCCACAGACGCGTCGGACGACGCGGGACGCAGGAGCGCGAGGTGCGGCTCGACGCGCGGGCGGCGCGCGAACGCCGCCTGGACAGACTCGACGGGACCGGGCACAGACAGGTCGGTGAATGAGAATCCTCGTTACTCAATCCCCTCCAATCGGTTCACGGCGCACTTCCGAGCCGCCCCCGGTGGTACACCGCCCGCACGCGCCCGACGAGTTCGCGCCCGAGATACGGCGAGTGCCGACTTTTGGAAACCGGCTTACCATACCGCCACCGCGTCGTCGTGTCGAAGACGGTGAGCGAGGCCGGTGCGCCGATTTCGAGCCTGCACGCGGGCCGCCCCAGCACACGGCGCGGCCCATCCGCGAGCAGCGCCACCGCACGCGCCACCGGCAGGTGCCCCGGCAGGATCAGGTGCTCCACGACGCTGCTCCACAGCGTTTCGAGCGCTGTCACACCGAAGGGAGCGGAGCCAAACTCGACCTCGGTTTCGAAGACAGCGTACGGTGTGTGGTCGCTGAAGACGGCATCGAGCGTGCCGTCGGCCAGCGCCGTTTGCACGGCCTGCACGTCGGAGGCGGGGCGCAGCGGCGGGCGGAGCTTGGTGGTCACATCGTAGCCTGTGGCCTCCACGTCGGCGTCGGTGCGGAAAGCGTGCCACGGCGTCACTGCTGCCGTCACGGCCTGGCCGCGCATCCGGGCGGCACGCAGCAGGTCGAGGCTACCCGCCGTCGTCGCGTGCTGCACGTGCAGGCGTGTACCGGTGTAGGCGGCCAGCAGCAGATCCCGCGCCAGCGCCACCTCCTCGGCCACCGACGGGATGCCGCGCACGCCCGCCCGCGTGCCTGCCGCACCCTCGTGCATCTGCCCGCCGCACGCCAGGTCGGGTTGCTCGGGGTGGACGAACACGGGCTTGCCGAGCATCCGCGCATATTCGAGCGCCCGCCGCATTAACCCGGCATCGCGTACGAAGTGGCCGCCGTCCGAGAACGCCACGGCCCCGGCTTCGGCGAGGTCGGCCATCTCCGACAGTTCTTTGCCGTCGCGCTTTTTGGTGAGGCAGCCCACGGGCAGGAGTTCGGCCACGCTGCCACGTGCGCGTTCGAGCACGTAGGCGAGGGCGTCGCGGGTGTCCTGCGGCGGCTCGGTGCCGGGCGCGATGGCCACCATCGTGAACCCGCCCGCCGCCGCCGCCGCCAGCCCGCTCGCGATCGTCTCGCGGTATTCGAGGCCCGGTTCGCCCAGGTGCGCCTTCAAATCCACCCACCCGGGCGACACGTACGCGCCGTCGGCATCCACGACTTCCGCCTCGTCGTCGCGCAGGTCTTCACCGATGTCCGCAATGACGCCGTCACGGACGAGGAGGTCGGCGCGGCGCTCGGCGTCGGGGGTGAAAAGCGTACCGCCACGGACGAGCAGGTGAGGCGTGGGCATGGAGAAGCGTCGGGAGCAGAAGGAAAGCGGACGGTGGAAATATACAGGCCGCTCCTGCCCTCACGCCGATGCCGGGCGCGGCTCGGGCGTCGCGGTTTTCTCGGCGTGCGGCAGGTCGAAGTAGAAGCGCGAGCCGCGCCCCAGCGTACTCTCCACGTGGATCTGCTCGCCATGCGCCTGGATGATCTGGTGGACGATGCTCAGGCCCAACCCGGTGCCGCCGCTCTTGCGCGAGCGGTCGGGGTCGACGCGGTAGAAGCGCTCGAAGATGCGATCCCGGCTGTCGTCGGGAATGCCGCGCCCGGTATCGACGACCTCGACGCGCACCTTGTCCAGCCGCTGCCGGATGCGGCAGCGCACCGTGCCCTCGTCGGTGTAGGCGATGGCGTTCTCGATGAGGTTGACCATCACCTGCCGGATGCGGTTGCGGTCGGCGTAGACGTAGATCGACGGATTCTGGAGTTCGAGTTCGAGGCCTTTCTCCTCGGCCTTCGCCCTGAGCATCTCCTCGGCCTCCTCCAACACGCCCTGCATGTCGAAGATGGAGGCGCGGATGAGGTCTTCGCGGTATTCGAGCCGGGCGATCTCGATGAGGTCGTTGAACAGGTTCTGCAACCGGCTCAATGCCGCGAGGGCTTTTTCGGAGTAGCGCGTGCGCTGCTCGGGCGGCAGCGTCGGCGAGGCGAGGGCTTCGAGGTAGCCGCCGACGGCGAAGATGGGGTTCCGCACCTCGTGCGAGACATTGCCGATAAACTCGCCCTGCATGTGCGCCAGCCGCTCCAGTTCGCCGATCTTCGTGCGGAAGGAGTCCGACATCCGGTTGAGGTGGAGGGCGACGCTCTGAAACTCCGCCGAGCGCGACTCGAGCGCGATCTTCTGCGTGTAGTCGCCGTCGAGGATGGTGCGGGCGCTGTCGCGGATCTGCTGGAGCGGGCGCGTCACCTGCTGCGCCGCCACCCACGCGCCCAGCATCGCCATGAAGAGCGCCATCAGCATCCCCACGAGCATTGTCACCAGCATCCGCTCGACGAGACCGTAGAGGGCGGGTTCGGGCTGTCCCACGCGCAGCAGTTCTCCTGTCGAAAGCCGCTCCTCGGTGTAGTAGACGAGGTGGCCCGCCCCGTTGCGGGCGCGCTGCACGTCGAGGGCGGCCTCGAACGGCGGAGCCATTCCGGCGTCGAGCACCGACCGCGTGTGCTGCCCGTCGGCCACCTGTGTCTGGTAGCCCTGGGGCGAGAGCAGGGTGAAGCGCAGGTCTACGCCTGCGCTCGCCGCCTCCAGCAGCCGAACGCGCTCGGCGTCTGTGCCGGCGCGTTCGAGCACCGCAGCGAGGCGGGCCGACTGTTCGTGCTGCGCACGCTCGAACACGTCCTCCGCCTGCCCGCGCAGCACGAACAGCACGTAGAACGCTACCATCAGGACGGCGAGGCCCACGAAGAAGGCAAACGTGAGGATCATCCACGTTTGCGTAGAGGCGCGGGGAGGAAAAAAAAACCCGCTTATTCGGCGGCCAGGTCGCATGGCGGAGCGCCGGTTATTCGGCGCTCTCCTCCGTGGCCTCCTCGACGAAGCGGTAGCCCACGCCGCGCACCGTCTGGATGTGCTTGGCGAACGAGCCGAGTTTCTCGCGCAGGTTCTTGATGTGCGCGTCCACGGTGCGCTCGGTCACCATCATGGCGTCTTTCCAGATGGTTTCGAGCAACTGCTGGCGCGTGAAGGCCTTGCGCGGGTGGCGCACGAGGTAGCGGACGAGTTCGAACTCGGTGAGCGTCAGGCCGAGGTCGCGCCCGTCGAGCGAGGCGCGGTACTCGTCCTCGTAGATCGTGAGGTCGTTGACCTGGAGGATGCGGCTCTCCTCGACGCCCGAGCGGCGCAGCACGGCGCGCACGTTGGCAAGCACCACGCTGGGCGGCACGGGCTTGTTGAGGTACGAATCGGCTCCCATCATGAGGCCGCGCACCTGGTCTTCCTCTTCGGTCTTGGCGCTCAGAAAGATGACGGGGATGTGCTCGGTCTCGGCGCGTCCGCGCAGCGACTTGACGACCTCGTAGCCGTCCTTGCCGGGCATCATGATGTCGAGCAGGATGAGGTCGATCTCGTTGTTGTGGCGGCGAACGACCTCGAGCGCCTCGTCGCCGTCGTAGGCACGCTCCACCCGGTACCCCTCGGCTTCGAGAAAATGGCCGATGACTTCGACGTTGTCTTCTTCGTCGTCGACGACGAGGATGCGGAGGTCGGCGGGATCGGATGCGGTAGCCATGATGCAACAGGGGATTGGATGGGTGAGGGCGCGGGTGGAACCGAATATACGCGCCTCAGAAGGAGCCGCCCACGCGGACGGCGCGCGAAAGCCGCTTCAAAATAGGAAAGGGCCGCCCCGGTGTGGAGCGGCCCTTTCACGCATTCCTGCTGTTGCGGATCAGTTACCATCCGCAGCGCTGGCCGCCGCGTCGTCGACGGGGATGCCGAGCGCCGTGGCCACCTCGCGGGTGATGTCGGTCACGCGCGTTTCGTTGACGTAGAGGATGAACGGATCGCCGCCGACCTGCGTGGGCAGCACGATGTCGAGGTTCTTGCTCTTGGCGACGGAGTCGATGGCTTCCTGCAGGCGCTCGAAGAGCGGGCGCATGAGCTCGGCGCGCTTCTGCTGGAGCATCTGGTCGGCCTGCTGCGCGGCGACCTGTACCTGCTGCTGGAGCGTGCCCAGCTCCTGCTCGCGCTCGGCGCGGGCCTCGGCGGAGAGCAGCGACACCTGCTTCTCGTAGCGCTCCGCCTTTTCCCGAAAGTCCTGCGCCTGCTGCTGGAGTTTCTGCTGGTTCTCGGTGTAGAACTGCTGCATCTGCTCCTGCACGCTGGCCATCTGCGGCATGTTGGCGAGCAGTACTTCGTAATCGGTGTAGCCCACCTTGAGGTCCTGCGCCTGCGCGGGCAGTGCAGCGAGCAGCGCGAGAGCCGCGAGCGGCCAGAGGGAAAATCGGGTCTTCATTCGGATGGTTGGAAAAAAGGAGGTTGGAGATTGTCGGTCAGCGTGCGAGAAGAAACGCGCCGCGTCGCCAGGTGGACATGCGGCCCGTCACTCTTCACTCAGTTTTGCACGTCGATGCCGAGTTCTTCGAGCACCCGGTCGCTGAGGTCGTACTGCGGACGGGCGTAGAGGAAGAGGTAGTCGCCGCCCTTGTCGAAGACGTAGTCGAAGTTCTGATCCTCGGCGACCTTCTCGATGGCGGCGAGCAAGCGTTCCTGCACGGGCCGCATCAGCGTCGTCTGTTGCGTGAAGTACTCGCCCTCGGGGCCGAAGTAGCGCTCTCCCAGCCGCTCGACCTCCTGCTCGGCGCGCGAGATGTCGTCGCGGCGGCGCTGGCGTTCCTCGGCGGTGTAGAGCAGTTCGCGCGTCTGATACTCGCGAAACATCTCATCGACCTCCTGCCGGCGCTCGGCGAGTTCGGTTTCCCACTGCTGCGCCTGCCGGTTGAGTTGCTGCTGCACCGTCTGGTACTCGGGCAGTTTCTCGAAGATGTACTCGGTATCCACATAGGCCACGCGCTGCTGCGCCATGGCGGGCACAGCGGCGAGCAGCGCGAGCGAAAAAAGTGAAAGGAGACGGGTCATGGGAGAAATCACTGGTTGAAGCCCTGGCCGATGGTGAACTGGAACTTCCAGCCGCGGTCGCCCTCGGGGTCGTTGCTGGGACCGAAGCGGTCGAAGCGGTAGCCGTAGGCGAACTCCAGCATCCCGAGGATGGGCAGGAACAGCCGCGTGCCCACGCCTGCCGAGCGGTAGAGCTGCGACGGGTTGTAGGAGTCGAAGCCGTCCCACGTGTTGGCGGCGTCGAAAAAGAGGTACGGCGCGGCCTGCAGCTGGGGCGACTGCACCGCCAGCAGCCGGAGTTCGGCGGTGTACTTGTTGAGGATGCGCCCGCCGATGGATTCGCCGGTGCTGAGTTGCGGCCCGAGCGAGCGGTACGGATAGCCGCGCATGTACACGATGTCCTTGCCGAACGTGGCCCCGCTGAGGCCCTGCGACTCGAACGGCGAGCCGCCGAGCAGGAAGCGCTGGAACTGCACGCCGCCGCTTGTGAACGAGCCCACGTACCCGTACTGCGCGCCGATGCCCAGCGTGATGCGGTTGGTGAAGGGTGCGTTGAAGGCCGTCTTCAGACCCCACTTGTGGTACTGGATAAAGCCCGGAAGAGGCGGCGCGACCTCCACAGAGGCGTCGAACGACGAGCCACGGCGCGGAAAGATCGGGTGGTCCTGCGAGTTGCGCGTCAGCCGCTGCTCGAACGTCAGCTCGTGGCTCGCACCCTCGGGCAAGTCCAGGTTGATGCCCTTGAGGAAGTAATAGCGGTAGCTGATGGCGCTGAGGTGGCTGAACTTATCGTCGGGCCACTTGAGGCGCTGCGAGTAAAAGCCGCGCGTGGTGGCGCTGATGAACTTCTGGTCGGGCCGGTCGGTCAGCGAGCTGGTGCCATAGCCCCGGTAGTACTTGCTGTAGTCGATGGCGCTGAAGCCCAGCGAGAAGCCGATGGGCGTGGGCTTGCCCCGGAACCACGGCTCGGTGAACGAGACGGAGTAATTCTGGTAGGCGAGCCCGCTCGTCTGCACGGCCAGCGAGAGCTGCTGCCCGTCGCCCATCGGCAGCGGGTCCCAGGCTTTGCCCGTCAACAGGTTCTGCGCCGAGAAGTTGTTGAAGGTCAGACGCAGTTGCAGAATCAGCCCGATGCGGCCCCACGTGCCGGAAAGCTCGAGCTGGTCGCCGCCGATTTCCTCGACGTCCCACGCCAGGTCTACGGTCTTGTCCTCGTCGTTGGGCTCGATGCTCGGGCCAGCCCTGCAGCGCCTCGGCGCTGAAGTAGTTGAGCTGCGACAAGCGCCGGATGGACTCGATGACGGCCTCACGGCTGTACGGCTGGCCGGGCACCGTGTACAGCTCGCGGCGGATGACGTGCTCTTTCGTCTTGTCGTTGCCCGCGATGCGGATGGCCCCGAAGTCGTAGACGTCGCCCTCGAACACGTCGAAGTGCAGATCCACCGAGTCGCCCGAGACGACCTTCACCGTCGGCTGCACGCCGAAGCGCAGGTAGCCCTGGTTCTGGTAGAGGCTCGACACGTCGTTCTGCGCCTTGTTGCCGTGGAGGTTCTGGTCGAGGCGCTCGTAGTTGAACACGTCGCCCTCGGCGATGGCCAGCGCGTTGTCGAGCGTCTCGTCGGGATACAGCGTGTTGCCCTCCCACTCGATGTCGCGCACGTGGTACTGCGGCCCCTCGTGGACTTCGATTTCGAGTACCACCTCGGGCTTGCCCTCGTCTACGCGCACGTACGACGTGTCGCGCGTGACGTGCGCGTCGTAGTAGCCGCGTTTGTTGTAGAAGGCGACGAGGTTGTCGAGGTCTTCGTCGAGCTTGTCCTCTTTGAAGGTCGAGTGCCCCCAGAATTTCCACCACGCCTTGGGCTTGGTGTTCTTGAGCGTCTTGCGGAGGCGCTTGTCGGACACCTCGTCGTTGCCCGCGATCACGATCTCGCCGATCTCCACGCGCTGCCCCCGGTCTACGGCGAGCAGCACGTCGAGGCTGCCGTTGGCGTTGGTGGTGGTCGTGGCGGTGGCGTTGGCGAGGGGGAAGCCCTTCTGCGTGTAAAACTGCTCGATGATCATCTCGGCCCGCCGGAGGTCGGTGTCGGACAGGCGCGCGCCCCGGATGAACGGCAGCTCCTTGCGGAGGTCGTCGCGCCAGCTTTTCTTGACGTTCTCGAAGCGGTAGTCGCTCAAACGCGGTGCCTCGGTCACGTCGATCCGCAGGAAGATGCCATCGCCCACGCGTCGCTCCTCGATGAGCTTGACGTCGGTGAAGAGGTTGAGCTTGTAGATGTCGTGCAGCGCCTCAGAGAACTGGGCGTCGAGCGGGAGGGTGACCTCCTGCCCTGTGCGGAGGCCGCTGGCCTGCAACACGACGTTGCGCGTGCCCTCGGTAGAGGCGCCCTCGACGGTCACGCCGAGGATTTTGTAGGCGGCGGCTTCGGGAGCCGTCTGCGCCCGCACCGGCAGCGCGGCGGCGAGCACGCAGAGCGTGGAAAGGAGGAAACGATGGAGCATCAAAAAGGCAGAAGGGTGACGGCGGGAGGTGGCGCGCAGAGCAAACGGCACCGCCCGAAAGGATATTGCGCGCCGCGTCAGCCGCGCGAGGCAGCCGGAACGCGGCCAAAGCGGCGGTCGCGGCCCTGGAAGTCGCGGACGGCCTCGTAGAGTTCGGCGCGCCGGAAGTCGGGCCAGAGTTTCTGGGTGACGTACAGTTCGGTGTACGCAATCGACCAGAGCAGGAAGTTGGAGATCCGCATCTCGCCGCCCGTGCGGATGAGAAGGTCAGGGTCGGGCAACTCGGCGGTGTCGAGATAGGTGTTGAAGAAGTCCTCGTCGACGGCCTGCGGGTCGAGCGTGCCTGCGGCGGCCTCTTCGGCGATGCGGCGGGCGGCGCGGGCGATCTCCCAGCGGCCACTGTACGAGAGCGCGAGATGCAGCGTCATCCGGTGGAGACTGTCCGTCTCGGCCATGAGCGCGCGGAGGCTGTCGCGGCATGCCTCGGGCAGCGCCGACAGATCGCCCAGCACGTTGAGGCGGACGCCGTTGCGGAGCAGTGTCTCGCGCTCTTTGGCGACGGTTTCCACCAGCAGCGCCATCAGCGCCTCCACCTCGGGCTGGGGGCGGTGCCAGTTCTCGGTCGAGAACGTGTAGAGCGTCAGGTGCTCGACGCCGATCTCGACGGCCGCCTCGGTCACGTCGCGCACCGACACGACGCCCTCGTGGTGGCCGATGAAGCGGTGCTGCCCCCGCGCCTGCGCCCAGCGCCCGTTGCCATCCATGATGATGGCGATGTGCTGAGGAATCGCGCCCGAGGCTTTCAGCGCTTCCTGCCGCGCTGCGTCTTCGGCAGAACCCGCCGTCACGTCCGGCGCGAGCGATGTGTGGGGAGAAGAGGACATTCGGACAACGTAACGCGCGCTTTCGGGCCGCGAGAGGGAATAATGGTCAATTCGTCAACGCTCAATTTTCCATGGCGAGTCCAGAGCGCTGAGTCGGAAAACAGAAATGTGCTGCCTCTGCTGCCGCTCCATGTCCCCGCTGGCGAAACCCTTTTAGCCATTGAACAGCTTGAGCGTGTCGTTGAAGATGAGAAAGACCATGAAGAGCAGCAGCACCGCCATACCGATCTGCTGCGCCACCATCCGAAATTTCAGCGACGGCTCGCGGCGGACGATGGCTTCGTAGATGAGAAAGACGAGGTGACCGCCGTCGAGCGCGGGGATGGGCAGGATGTTCATGATGGCGAGCGTGATGGAGAGCATCGCCACGATGCCTCCAGAAAGCGTCCCAGCCCTGCGCGGATGCGCGTCGCCGGTAGCGCGGTGCCACCGCCACCGGGCCCCCCAGGTTTTCCTTGAAGTTGTCGCGCCCGGTGAAGATGCGTTTGAGGCTCGTGCCGATCATCGCCGTCATCTCCCACGTGTCGCCCAGGCCCGGCCACCATCGCCTCGCCCAGTCCGTAGCGCTGCTGCCGAACGCCCAGAAACGCATTTACCTGCTTCTGGTCGGGCGGAAAGATGCCCATGCGGTAGAGCGAATCGCCCTCAGCCTTCTCGGCTACGAGTGTGGTTTCGTAGGTGCGCCCTTCGGCGTCACGGGCGATCTCGCGCACGCGCGCGGTGTCGGGCGTGGTGGCGGCAAGCGTGTCGGCGCGGTAGAAGCGCACGGGCGTGGCCGCGCCGCCGACGGTCTGCACGGCTTCGGTGAGTTGCTGCCAGTAGGCCACGGGCTGCGCGCCGACCTGCACGATGCGGTCGCCTTTCTGGAGGCCCGCCGCGTCGGCGGGCGAGCCCGCGACGACGTCGCCCGCGAGGTTCGGGTCGGCCCAGACGCCCAGCTTCCCCTCCGAGCGGTTCAACTGCGTAATCATGTCCTCCGGCACGGCGAACACCTGCACCTGCCCGCTGCGCTCGGCGGCGACGGTGAGGCTGTCGGTCATCAGCAGACGCTTGAGCAGGTCGTCCATGCGCGTGAGCGGCTCACCGCCGACGGACACGATGCGGTCGCCGGTGCGGAGGCCGATGGCATAGGCCGGCGAGTCGGGCGTCACGTAGACGCCCTCGATGTTCTCGACGGGCACGTAGGCCTCGCCGTAAGTCGCCTTCAGGCCCGTCAGGATGACCCACGCGAGGATCATGTTGAAAATCACGCCCGCGGTGATCACGACGATGCGCTGCCACACGGGCTTGGCGCGAAACTCCCACGGTTGCGGGTCGGAGGCGAGGTTTTCGGCGTCGAGGCTCTCGTCTACCATGCCGTCGATCTTGACGTAGCCGCCGAGGGGCGTCGCCCCCAGCACGTACTCCGTCTCACCGATCTTCTTCTTGAGCAGGTTGGGCGGAAAGCCCACCGAGAAGCGATCCACGCGCATCCCGAAAAGCTTGGCGGCGAGAAAGTGCCCCATCTCGTGGACGAACACGAGGATCATGATGGCGAGCAGCACCGAGCCCAGAAAAGGCAGCAAACCGACGATAAAATCCATGCGAGGAGAATTGAGAAACCTCGTGCGGGCACGCGCAGAGGGATTGGGTGGGGCGTGCCGCGAATAGCGGGCGCTATATGATGCGCTGGGCGGCGAGTTCCGTGGAGAAACGCCGCGCACGGGCGTCGGCAGCGGCGAGCACATCGAGCGACGCGGCCTCTTCGGAGGCGATGCCCACCAGCGTTTTTTCGACGATGCGGGCGATGTCGGTGAAACGCACACGCCCGTCGAGAAAGTGCGCGACGGCGACTTCGTTGGCCGCGTTGAGGATAGCCGGAGCCGTGCCGCCCTCGCGCAGCGCGGCGTAGGCCAGCCCGAGGCACGGATAGCGCGCCGCCTCGGGCGCGGCGAAGTCGAGCGCGCCGACGGTCGTCCAGTCCAGCCGGGCGTGCGGCGCGGGCCAGCGGTCGGGGTACGTGAGCGCGTACTGGATGGGCACCACCATCGACGGCACGCCCAGTTGCGCCTTCGCCGAGCCGTCCACGAACGTCACGAGCGAATGCACGACCGATTGCGGGTGGATGACGACGTCGATCTTCTCGGGCGCGACGCCGAAGAGCCAGTGTGCCTCGATGACCTCCAGCCCTTTGTTCATCATCGTGGCCGAGTCGATGGTGATCTTCGCGCCCATCGACCAGTTGGGATGACGGAGCGCCTCGCTGGGCCGGATGGCGTCGAACGTGGTGACCTCGCGCGTGCGGAACGGGCCGCCCGAGGCGGTCAGCGTGATCGACTCGACGCGCTCGGGCGGCTCGCCCACCAGGCACTGGAAGATGGCCGAGTGCTCGGAATCGACGGGCAGCAGCACCGCGCCCGTTTCGCGCGCCTTCGCCGTCACGAGCGCCCCGCCGACGACGAGCGACTCTTTGTTGGCGAGCGCCACGTTTTTGCCCGCCTCCACCGCCGCGAACGTGGATGCCAGCCCCGCCGCGCCCACGACGGCGGCCACGACGGTATCGACGCCGGGCATCCGGGCGATCTCGGCGAGCGCGTCCGGCCCGTGCAGCACCTCGATGCCCGTGCCCACCAGCGACCTCTGGAGCGTCCGCGCGTCTGCCTCGCTGCCGATGGCGATGACCTCGGGGCGGAATTCCCGCGCCTGCTTTTCGAGCAGTTCGGTGTTGCGGTGCGCCGCGAGGGCCGTCACGCGCAGTTTTTCGGGAAAGAGCCGCGCCACATCGAGCGTCTGCGTGCCGATGGAGCCGGTGGAGCCGAGGACGGCGAGGCGCATGGGGAAAGTGGGAAGTCGAAAGTGGAAACGTGGAAGTTTACGCTGAGCAGCACCGCAGGGTAGGAGCGCAATTCCTTGCGCCCGTTGGCGGAACGCAGGGACGTGCCGTGGCGCGTCCGCCGCTGGCATGGAAGGTAGGGGCGCAGCGACACGCCGCACCGCATCCGCAGGCCGACAACAAACCACGCCGCGCCTCGTTGCTTTTCCACACCCCGCATTCCAACAGGGCGCAAGGAATTGTGCCCCTACCAACGGGCCACCGGCGTTCGGCTGGGCGCGCCGCGGCACGCCCTACGTCCATCCTCCCCGTTCCGCGTTCCCACCTCCCCCTTTCCCATGCGCGTCGTCCTCTTGCTGCTCGTCGCCGCCGTGCTCGCGCCGTTCGCCGCACGGGCACAGGTCGTCCCCGACCCCGCGCCCGAGGAAACGGAAGCCGCGGGCTCCGACGCCGCGCGCTTCCGGCTGGCCGAGGCGTACCTGCGCGGCGGGCAGTACGACCGCGCCATCGGCCTGCTCGAAGACCTCTACGCCGCGCAGCCCACGACGCTGCTCTACTACCAGAAACTCCTCGACGCCTACCGCGCCCAGAAACGCTACGACGACGCCCTCCGCCTGCTCGACACGCGCCTCGCGGGCCGCTCCGACCCCACGCTCCTCGCCGACCGCGCCTCGCTGCTCTACCTCCAGGGCGACGAACAGGCAGCGTTCCAGGCGTGGGATGCCGTCATCGCCCTGCAGCCCGACGATCCTGGCGTCTACCAGGTCGTCTACGCCTCGATGCTCGAGCACCGCCTGTTCAGCAACGCCATCGGGGTGCTCGAACAGGCGCGCGACCGCATCGAGAGCGACGAGTTGTTCACCTTCGACCTCGCCTATCTCTACAGCCTCGACGGTCGCCACAAGGACGCCGCCGCGCTCTACGCCGACCTCGTCGAGCGCGACCCACGGCAACTCGGGTTCGTCAAGAGCCGGCTGGCGCGGTTCACCGAGACGGGCGAGGCCGTCGGCCCCACCCTCGAGGTCGTGGAGGCGCGGGTGCGGCGCGCGCCGCTGGACCGGGCGCTGCGCGAGTGGCTGGCGTGGCTGCACATGGAAAAAGGCGACTACGACGCTGCCCTCGCCTCTGTCCGCGCCATCGATCGGATGGAGCGCGAGCAGGGACAGACGCTGTTCGTCTTCGCCCAGGCCGCCGTCGATGCCGGGGCGTACGCGCCCGCGCTGGAGGCCTACGGCGAGGTGCTCACGCGCTACCCCGACGCGCCCACCGCGCCCGAGGCGCTCTACGGACTGGGCCGCCTGCACGAGGCGTGGGCCCGCGAAACCGGCGAGCGTGTCCCCGATGCCGGGCCCGGTGCCGAGCCGGGCCACTACGCGCAGGCCCTCGGCCACTACGAGCGCTTCGCCACCGCGCACCCGCTCCATCCCCTGCTGCCCGACGTGCAGCGCCGCATCGGCCGGCTCTACCTCGATGTCTTTCACGACCCCGCGAAGGCCGAGCCGCTGCTCCGCCAGGTGGCGCAGAACTACGCGGGCAGCGCCGCCGGCGAGGAAGCCGCCTACGACCTGGGCCGCGCCGCCGTGCTGCGCGGTGACCTCTCGGACGCCGACCTCGCCTTTGCCCAGCTCGAGGAGACGCTGCGCGTGGGCGACCTCGCCGAGCGCACGCGCTACGAGCGCGCCCTCCTGCACCTCTACCGCGGCGAGTTCGAGTCGGCCAAGACGCTCGTCGAGATCCTCAACGACAACACCTCCACCGACACCGCCAACGACGCGATCGGGTTGACGGTGCTGCTCATCGAGAACGGCGGACCCGATTCGCTCTCGACGCCACTCCAGCGCTACGCACGCGCCCTCCTGCTGGTGCGCCAGCGCCACCACGCCGCCGCGCTCGACACGCTCGACGCGCTGCTGCGCGATTTCCCCCGGCACAACCTGGCCGACGAGACGACCTTCCTGCGCGCCCAGGCGCTGCGCGAGGTGGGCCGCACCGACGAGGCCGCCGCGCTGCTCGACGGCTTCGGCGCACAGTTTCCCATCTCCTACCTCGCCGACCGCAGCCTGCTGGAACTGGCTGACATCCAGGAGCACGACCTCCACGACGGGGCCGCCGCGCTCGAGACGCTCACGCGGCTGCTCGCCACGTATCCCGGTTCGCTCCTGCTGCCCGACGTGCGGCGGCGCGTGCGGCACCTGCGCGGCGACGTAGAATCGTAGCCCCCCGGCGGGGGCGACGTGGCAACGTGCTTGCATGGAAGCCGCGAACCCCTCTGGAACGTGCCCTCCTCGGCCTGCGAGGGTAAAAACGTTCCGCAGTGCGGGGAATGCTTTTCTGCCCTACGCCATGTCCCTCCGCTCCCGCCTTGCAGCGCTGCTGCGTGGCCTTCGCGGCGCGCCCACCGCGTCCGAAGCCCTCCTGCGCCAGGTCATCGACGCCTCTCCCAACCGCGTCGCCGTCAAAGACGCGCACGGTCGTTACGTGGTGGCCAACCAGGCTGCCGCCGACGCCTTCGGTCTGCCTGTGGAAGCGCTCCTCGGCAGCACCGGCCCCGAACTGGCAGGCACCGGCGACGCCGCACCGCTCGACGCCGCCGACCGGCACGTGCTCCTCACCGGCCAGCCCGCGCTCATAGCCGAAGAAATCTTCGATGCCGCTCGGGGCGAGATGCGCTGCTTCCAGACCCGCAAGGTCCGCATGGACGGCCCCACGCCCGACGCGCACAAGCTGCTGTTCATCTCCGAAGACATCACCGCGCGCCGCGCCACCGAGCAGCAACTCGCCGAGAGCCAGGCGTGGACGCAGCGCATCCTCGAAAGCATCACCGACGCCATGTTCGTCGTGGACGATGCGTGGTTCTTCACCCGCGTCAACACGCAGGCGGAGGTGATTCTGGGTAAAAGCGCCGCCGAACTCATCGGGCACGGCCTGTGGGACCTCTACGCCGACGCCATCGACACCGATTTTTACTATCAGTACCACGAGGCCATCGCGGCGGGCGACACGGTGAGCTTCGAGGAGTACTACCCCAGCCTCAACGCCTGGTACTCGGTGCGCGCCTACCCCTTCGAGGGCGGGCTGGCCGTGTACTTCACCGACGTCACCGAGGCGCGGCAGCGCGAATCGTTTCTGCGCCTGCGCCAGGAGCGGATGCAGTTTCTCTACGAGGTCACGACGCAGCAGGACGTGCCGCTCGACGACCTCATCGAGCAGACCCTCCGGCGCACCGCCGACCTGTTCGGCATGGAGATCGGCGTGCTCAGTTTCGTCGAGGACGACGTCTTCACGGTCGTCAGCGCCCTCACCCCCGACGAGATGCCGATGCCCCCCGGCACGACGTTTCCGCTCGGCGACACGATCTGCTCGCGCACGATAGAGGGCAACACCATCGTGGCCGAACACCACATCAGCACGTCGGAGATGTGCGTGCTGCCAGCCTACGAGAGGTACAGGGTCGAATCGTACATCGGCATGCCGCTCTTCGTGGGCGGCCAGAAGTACGGCACGCTGGCGTTCTCGTCGCTCCTGCCGCACGAGCCGTTCACCGACGTAGACATCGAGACGATGCACCTGCTGGGCCAGTGGGTCGCGGCGGCGCTGTTGCAGCAGCAGAGCCTCGACGCGCTGCGCGAGAGCGAGGAGCGTTTCCGCCTCGTGGCCGAGAGCATGCAGGACCTCGTGTGCCTCCACGCCCCCGACGGCACCTACCAGTGGATCAGCCCGTCGGTGAAGCCGCTGCTCGGCTACGCGCCCGGCGAACTCCTCGGCACGACCCCGTACGCGCTGTTCCACCCCGACGACCTCGAACGCATCCGCACCGCCTCGCACATGCCCGTGCTGACGGGCGAAGAGGCGAGCGAGCCGTTCATCACCTACCGCATCCGGCACCGCGACGGCTACTACCTCTGGTTCGAAACGCTCACCGACCCCGTGTACGACGCCGAGGGCGCGGTCACGCAGCTCCAAACGACGTCGCGCAACGTGACCGCGCGCGTGGAAACGATGGAGGCGCTGAAGGACGCCCGCGCGCAGGCCGAATCGGCCGACCGGGCCAAGAGTGCTTTTCTGGCCAACATGAGCCACGAAATCCGCACGCCCCTCAACGGCATCGTTGGCGTGGCACAGCTGCTCGACAGCACCGCCGTCACCGACGCGCAGCGCGAGTACGTCAACATCCTGCAAGCATCGAGCGACACCCTGCTGACGCTCATCAACGACATCCTCGACCTGTCGAAGATCGAAGCGGGCCACCTCGACCTGGCCCCCGAACGCTTCTGCCCCGCCACGCTGGCGCGCGAGTCGCTCGACCTCGTCTGTTTCAAGGCGCGGGAGAAAAACCTCGACTTCGTGCTCGATGTCGCGCCTAGCGTGCCCGAGGGCGTCGTAGGCGACGATGCGCGGCTACGGCAGGTGCTGCTCAACCTGCTCTCGAACGCCATCAAGTTTACCCCAGAAGGGCAGGTGACGCTGCGCGTGACGGCGTCGGCGGTAGCAGGTGACGCCGCCGCGCTCACCTTCGCCGTCGAGGACCAGGGCATCGGGATCCCCGAAGGCAAACTCGACAGCCTGTTTCAGCGCTTCAACCAGCTCGACACGTCACGCACGAAGCGCTACGGCGGCACGGGCCTCGGCCTGGCCATCTCGAAGCAACTCATCGGCCTGATGGGCGGCACCATCGGCGCGACGAGCACCCCGGGCGAAGGCTCGACGTTCACCTTCACCGTGACGCTGCCGCTCGCGCAGCCCCTCGCCGAAAGTCCCGCAGACGCGGAGGCCGCGACGCTCACGCCCGCCGAGCACCTCGCCGGGCTGCGCCTGCTCATCGTCGAGGACAACCGCGTCAACCAGCGCGTGCTCCTGCGGATGCTCGAAACGATAGACCTGACCGCCGACGTGGCCGCGAACGGCATCGAGGCGCTCGAAAAGCTGGCCGCGCAGCCGTACGACGTGGTCTTCATGGACGTGCAAATGCCCGAGATGGACGGCTACACCTGCACCGCCGCGATCCACGAAACCCCCGCGCCGCACCCGTGGATCATCGGGCTGACGGCCAACGCGCTGGCGGGCGACCGCGAGGACGTGCTGGCCGCCGGCATGGACGACTACGTGCCCAAGCCGCTCCGCAAGGACGCGCTCGAACAGGCCCTGCTGCGCGTGCCCATGCTGGTTGGTTAGTGGGTTGACGGGCGCGGAGTTTACCCCGCCATGCAGGTCTCAGGGTGGCGTTGCGCCTCTACGTTGTCGTTCCGGCTTCCGACTTCTGACTTTCCGAACACGGAACCGGCGTGGCAGGCGTTCTTTGGCCAGGAACTGCCAACTGCCTCCACCATGCGCTTTCTGCTGCTCGCTGCCCTCGTTCTGCTGCCCGCCGCCCTGCGCGCGCAGGACTTCCTCGTGCCGATGGACGCGCGGCAGACCAACCACCTCAAGGCCTACGGCGTCGCCTACTGGATGCTCGAGCGCGGCTTCACCGTCGACTGGCTGCTCAACTACCGGGGCGGCGCGTTCCTGATGCCTGCCACCGCCGACCTCGAAGCCGAGTTGCGCGTGCGGGGCGTCACGTTCGAGCGCCTCAGCGGCAGCCAGACCGGCCAGGTGCTCGCCGACGTGGAGGGAGAAGGCACCAACACGGCCCTCATCAAGCTCGAAAAAGCACCCCGCATCGCCGTCTACGCCCCCAAGCAGACGCTGCCGTGGGACGATGCCGTGCTGCTCGCGCTCACCTACGCCGAGGTGCCCTACGAGCAGATCTACGACGACGACGTCCTCGGCGGGCGGCTCTCGGAGTTCGACTGGGTACACCTGCACCACGAGGATTTCACGGGCCAGTACGGCAAATTCTACCAGTACCGCAACCAGCCGTGGTTTATCGAGCAGCAGCGCGACGCTGAAAACGACGCGCGGCGGCACGGCTTCCGCAAAGTGAGCGCGCTCAAGCTGGAGGTCGCCCGCACCATCCGCGCCTACGTCGAGGGCGGCGGCTTCCTCTTCGCCATGTGCTCGGGCACCGACACGTTCGACCTCGCCCTCGCCGCCCACGACACCGACATCGTCCCTGCCGAGTACGACGGCGACGCCATCGACCCCGACGCCACCGAGCGCCTCGACTACGCAGCCACGCTCGCCTTCGAAGGCTTCACCCCGCGCTACAACGCCACCGAGTACGAGCATTCCGACATCGACACCGGCCCGCCGCCGAGCGCGCTCCGCAATCCCCTCACCGACCACTTCACGCTGTTCGACTTCTCCGCCAAGTGGGACCCGGTGCCCACGATGCTGACGCAGAACCACGTCGCCACGGTGAAGGGGTTTCTGGGCCAGGCGACGGCGTTTCGGAAGGATCTCCTCAAGCCGGGCGTCGTGGTGATGGCCGAAGCGCCGGGCCGCGACGAGGTCAAGTACCTCAGCGGCACGCTCGGCCAGGGCACCTTCGCCTTCTACGCCGGGCACGACCCCGAGGACTACCAGCACCTCGTCGGCGATCCGCCCACCGACCTCGACCTGCACAAAAACTCGCCCGGCTACCGGCTCATCCTCAACAACGTCCTGTTTCCTGCCGCCCGCAAGAAGCCCCAGAAAACCTGACCGGCGAGCGGAGACCTTTTGCGCGGCCTCCGGGTTAGAAACCGCCACCGGGCCGCGCCCCGTGGTTTTCCATCCATCCCCCTTTCCGTTTCACTGCTCCACCATGGATCTCATTCTGCCCAAAGAACCGGACGCCGAGTACGAGAACGTGTCGAAATCCGAAGTGCTCACCGCCATCGAACCGCAGGTCGAGACGATGATGGAGGAGCACCTCCGCAAGCGCCGGCTCTGGTTTTCGAGCGACTTCCTGCCTGCCGACGAAAAGTTCGACGAGGAGGACGAGCGGCACCTCGCCCGCATCCGCGAGCGCGCCCGCGCCATCCCCGACTCCGCCCGCGTGGCCGTGGCGCTGGGCCTGCTCACCGAAGAAGGGCTGCCGCACTTCCACCGCCTGCTCGCCAAATACCTCGGCGACGACAGCGTGTGGCACCGGTGGAACTACATGTGGACGGCCGAGGAAGACCGCCACGGCGTCGCGCTGCACGACTATACCCGCGATGCGCGTCTGTTCAAGCTCAAGCACATCGAACAGATGCAGTACGCCTACCTCGAAGCCGGCTTCCGGCCCGACTGGGACAAGGACCCGTACAAGGTGTTCGTCTACACGACGCTGCAGGAGCGCGCCACGCAGCACACGCACATGAACACCGGAAGGCTCGTGGGCGAGGACGAGCCGGTGCTGCAAAACATCCTGTCGAGCATCGCGGCGGACGAGGCCAAGCACTTTTCGTTCTACCGGCGCGCGTTCCGAGAGGTGCTCGCGCTCGACCCCAACCGCGCGCTGCAATCGGCGCTGTCCATCCTGCCCGCCATCGACATGCCGGGCGTGTCGATGCCCAACTTCCGCGACATGGCCGACGTGGTGCGCCGCGTGGGCATCTACGGGCCGCTCGATTACAAGAAGATCGTCGAGGAGGCCATCGGCTTCTGGAAGATCGAACTGCTCGAAGGGCTCAACGAGGCCGGGCGGATCGCGCAGGAGAAGATCCTCCAGATTCCCAAACGTCTCCAGAAGGTAGCCGACTACATGGACCGCCGCCGCGACAGCAAGACGTTCTCGTTCGACTTCATCTACCACCGAACGTTTTCGGTCGAGTGACGAGGAGGTAAAGCGTGAAGGGCCGCCTGCGCAGCCCGCCGCTCCAGGCAAAACAAAGAGGGTGGTGAGACGCACAGGCGCGATCTCACCACCCTTTTGCTTTCCCCCGTCACCCTTCAACAAAAAAACAACTGACCGTGAGAGAGCCCCTAAATCCCCCACGGCCAGTTGAGTAGCTGCACGCGTGCAGCAGTTTGGTACAGCGCGTCAGAAGCTCGCGCCGTCGCCCGAGGCCCCGTCGCCGGAAGCGCCGAGCAGGAGGCCTCGCTGAGATACCGAAGCGCGGCCCAGCGTGGGCGCGGCGTCGGCGTCGATGCGGAAGCGGCTGATGAGGTCGCGCTGCACGCGGACGTGCGCGCTCATCTCGTCGGCGGTGTGGGCGAGCGTCTGCGTGGCCTCTGAAGTCTGCGACGACACGGCGGCGATGGCCTCGACGTTGCGCGCCACACTGGCACTCGTCTCGGCCTGCTGCTCGCTGCCGAGCGCGATCTGGTCGATGCGTTCGACCATCTCGCCAATCGAACCGACGATGCGGCCCAAGCAGCTCGGAGGCTTCCTCGGCCAGTTGCAGGCCGGCGTCGCTCTCTTCGTTGCCGCGCGTCATCGACGCGACGACCTCGTTGGTGTTGGACTGGATGCGCTTGATCATGTCGCCAATCTCGCGCGTGGCCGAACTCGTGCGCTCGGCCAGCTTGCGCACCTCGTCGGCGACGACGGCGAAGCCGTGGCCGTGCTCGCCCGCGCGGGCCGCTTCGATGGCGGCGTTGAGCGCCAGCAGGTTGGTCTGCGACGCGATGTCGCCGATGACCTCGATGATCTCGCCGATCTGCGCGCTCGACGCGCCCAGCGCCGACACGCTCTCGGTGGATTCGCGGACGATGCCCGCGATGCGGTTCATCGAGCCCGTCGTGCGCTCGAACACCTGCTCGCCCTGCGAGGCCAGCCCCGACGCCTCGCGCGCCAGCTTGTTGGCGTCCTCCGCGAAGTTCGATGCCTGCGCCGCCGTGACCGACATCTCCTCCACGGCAGCGGCCACCACGCCCGTCTGGTCGGCCTGTTCGCGGGCGCCAGCGCTCATCTCTTCCGCCGACGTGGCCACCATGCTCGACGCCTGCGAGAGCTGATCGGTGGCCTGGTGGACATCGAAGATGAGCCCGTTGAGGTCGCGGATCATCTGGTTGACCTGGTGCATGAGGCCGCCCACCTCGTCGTCGCGCTCGACGACGAGCGCCTGCGTGAGGTCACCCTGCGTGACGGCGTCGATGACGGTGGCGATCTGCGCGAAGCAGGCGTTGAGGTAGGCCCGCTCGTCTTCGGACTTTTGCTGAAGCCGGGTGGCCGCTTCGCGCGCTTCTTCGGCCTGCTGCTGCTCGGCCTGAAGGTTGTAGGTAAAGCGCTGCTGCTCGGCCACCATCTCGTTGAACGCCTCCGAAAGTTGCCCGATTTCGTCCTGGCCGTTTACCGGCACGCGAGCGGCAAAGTCGCCCGTCTGCACCTGCTGGGCGGCGCGGCGCAGCGCGTCCACGGGCTTGATGAAGAACCGGTTCGTGGCCCACAGCAGGAAGCCGATCAGCAGGCACAGCCCGCCTGCCACGGTGGCGACGACGATCCAGTGGGCGCGCTCGGCGGCGGCGATCTCCTCGGCCGACAGCACCACGTACGTGGTGCCGAGGGTCTGCCCGCCGTCGCTTTCGTTGACCACAGGAGCCGAGGCCACCACGGCGTACGTCCCATCGGAGAGCGTGAGGTACTCGACGTCGGTGCGGCGCGGGATGGCGAAGGCGCCGACGAGCGCGTCGAAGCGAGCCTGCGCGAAGCGCTCACCGTCGGGAGTGGTGAAAGCAGCTGCCAGCGCCAGGTCGGCCGATACCACGCGCTCGAGTTGCTCGCTGAGGCCGCCGTCGTCCTGCATGATCATGCCCAGCGTGCCCTCGTTGGCCACCGACTGCGCCAGCAGCGTGCTGCGCGCCTCGAACTGGTCACGCGCGGCGTTGAGCCCTTGCTGTCCGTACCAGACGAACAACGCGATGATGGCAACGAGCGTCAGGCCGAGCACGGCGGCTACGCGGCGTCCGAGCGGCTGGTTACTGATGGCGGCGAATCCTTTGCGCGGGCTGGAAGGCGGGGCGAGGGTTTCCGACATGACAGACAGGTAGAGGCGTGGAAGGAGGGGAAGAGACGAGGTCAGTTGGTAGCGAGCATCTGCGCGGTCGCTTTGAGCGACTCGGGCACGTTCAGCGACAGGGCCGACAGCACCTTCTCGTTGAGCGAAATGGCCAGCCCGGCACCGCCTTTCTCGACCGACGCGCAGGCGCCTTCGCTCACCCACGAGGCCGTGGGCGCGAGCAGGGGCAGCTGCTGGCGCGCGGTGTTCTCGATGAGGTAGCTGCGCGTGGCGCGGTCGGCCATCACGCCGTCGCCTTCGATGACCCAGATAGCTTCGACGCCTTCTCCGCGCAGGTCGCGGAATTTGGGCGCCACGTCACGGATGGTCTCGACGGGCGCGAGGTAGATGGTGAAGCCGGCACCGGCAGCGGCGCGCTTCACCGACGTCATCGCCTCCTCGTCCGCGGCCATCTGCGCGCTGATCATCAGGCCGACCTTCTTGGTGGCGGGCTTGAGCGTCTTCAGCACGAAGAGCTGCTGGTTGTGCGTGGCGGGCTCGTTGCCGGAAGGCGCGGCGGCGAGAAACAGGAAAAAGAGTGGCAGAACGAATGCGAGCTTTTTCATGGGGATCAGAATGCACCGTGACGGTGCCAAGTGGTGTGAGGAAAGCGCGGCCAGACGGCCACCCCACCACTATCGGTCAGGGCTGATCACCCCTTAAGCTCGCAGGCTCCTGAAAAAGCGGGTTGATTGGTGGTTTCGCTCGCTGCTTGCGCTGGTGGTTGGTAGAGGACCGATCAACCAACTCAACCATATCAGCCAATTAGCCAACTCCACGAACCCGCTCAACTCAGCAGTACGCCGCCAGCACGCGCAGCAGTTGGTCGGCGTCGTGCGTGTCGTTGTAGACGTGCGGCGAGACGCGGATAGAGGTGCCGCGCACGCTCACGTGGACGCGCTCCTCGGCCAGCTTTTCCGTCAGCCCGGCGGGCAGCGCGCCCGGCATGCGCAGGCCCACGATGTGACCGCAACGCTCCGACGCGGGCGGCACGGTGTAGCCGAGCGTCGCCGCCTCGGTGGCGATGTACTCCGTCAGGCGCGTGATCGTCGCCTGGATGCGGTCGATGCCCCACGCCTGCAACTGCTCGACGGCGGCGAGGCACATGGGCACGTGGATAAAGTTGCCGAACTGGCCCACATCGTAGCGCCGCGCGCCCGAGCGGAAGGCGTCGGTGTACTCGACGAGGCGCGTAAAATCCTCGCTTCCGGCACGTGACAGCCACGAGTGCTCCAGCGGACGGCCTTCACGGCGGTGCGGGGCGGCGTAGAGAAACGCCGTCCCGTACGGCCCCATCATCCACTTGTAGCCGACGGCTACGAGGAAATCCGGCTGCACCGCCTGGATATCCAGTGGCAGCGCGCCCAGCGACTGGCTCGCGTCCACGACGAGCGCCGCGCCCACCGCGCGCACCCGCGCGCCGACGGCCACGAGGTCCACGAGCGTGCCGTCCGTCCAGTGGACGTTGGGGACGGATACGACGGCTGTGTTCTCGGTGATGGCACCCACGAGCGCCGCCGTCCACCCGCCCGTATCGGGGCGCGGAAGCGTGCGGACGGTCGCACCCCGCTCTGCCGCCAGCGCCCGCCACACGTAGACGTTGGACGGAAACTGATCCGCCAGCACGAGGATCTCGTCGCCCTCGTTCACCTCGACGTTCGCCGCTGCAACGGCCAGCCCGTAGCTCGCCGCCGGGGCCAGCGCCACGCCCTCGGCATCCGACCCGATGAGAGCGGCCACGGCCTCGCGCAAAGCCTCGGCCCCGTCGAAGTAATGGCGCGGCTGCACGTCCCACGGGTGCATTTTTCGGAGCAGCGCCTTTTCGCCCGCCTCCGTGACGCGCCGCGACTGCGGGCTCATGTAGGCGCAGTTGAGGTACGCGGCCTCGCGCGGGATGTCGAAGGCGTCGCGGAGCGTGGGCAGCAGGTCGGGCATGAGAACAGGCGATGAGAGGCCCCACGATAGCGCCCCGAGCCGCGTGGCGTCAACCCGTCAGCGGTCCCAGAGGGCCTCGGTGAGACGGCGGCGCGCGCGATCCATGAGCACTTCTTGGAAACCCATCTCGTTCTCCGGCGACGACGGCACGAGCGGGACGTTGGAGCCGTCGGGCTGGAGCACCCACGACTGCCGCTCGTCGGCAAAGGCCAGGTCGAGGATCCGCAGGATGCGCGCGCGCGCGGCGGCGTCTTCGACCTCGACGATGGTTTCGACGCGGTCGTCGAGGTTGCGGCGCTGCCAGTCGGCGCTGCCGATAAAGACGCGCTCCTCGCCTTCTGGCCCGAACACATAGGCGCGCGTGTGTTCGAGAAAGCGCCCGACGATGGAGCGCACCTCGATGTTCTCGGAGAAGTGTGGCAATCCGGGCCGCAGGCGGCAGTGGCCGCGCACGATGAGGCGGACGGGCACGCCGCCCTGCGAGGCACGGTAGAGTTCCTGGATCATCTCGACGTCGTCGAGCGCGTTCATCTTGGCGACGATGCGTCCGTTGCCGTCGCGTTTGTGGCGGGCGACTTCGTAGCGGATGAGGTCCACGAAGCGCCGCCGCATGGCCTTCGGCGCCACGAGCAGCCGCCGGTAGTGCTGCTCCGGCGCGTAGCCCGTCAGGTAGTGGAACAGGTTGACGAGGTCGGTGCCGATGTCGGGATCGCAGGTAAACAGGCCGAAGTCGGTGTAAAAACGCGCCGTGGACGGGTTGTAGTTGCCCGTCCCGAAGTGGCAGTACGTGCGGAGGTCGTCGTCATCCTCGCGCACGACGAGCGTGACCTTGGCGTGCGTCTTGAGCCCGACGAGGCCATACGTGACGTGGACGCCCGCTTTTTCGAGCCGCGCGCCCCACTCCATGTTGTTCTCCTCGTCGAAACGCGCCTTCACCTCGACGAGCACCGCCACCTGCTTGCCCGCCTCTGCCGCCTTGATGAGCGCCTCCACGACCGGCGACTCGTCGCTCGTGCGGTAGAGCGTCTGCTTGATGGCGAGCACGCGGTCGTCCACGGCCGCTTCTTCGATAAAGCGCTGCACGGTCGTGCGGAACGACTCGTACGGATGGTGCACCAGCAGATCGCCCTGCCGGATGACGTCGAAAATCGTCTGGTCGCCCTCCGCCGTCCGCAGCAGGCGCACGGGCGTCGTCGGCTCCCACGGCTCGAAGTGGTACTCGGGCGCGTTGACGTTGGCGAGTTCGTTGCAGCCCGAAAGGTCGACCAACCCGACGGTTTCGTAGACGTCTTCCTCGTGCAGCAGCAGCTCGCGCATCAACAATTCGCGCAGCTGGGCGGGCATCGCGGCATCCACTTCGAGGCGCACGACGGGTGCGAAGCGGCGCTCGCGCAGCTCGTCCGAGATCATCTCCAGCAGGTCGTCCACCTCCTCGTCCTCGCGCCCCACCTCGGCGTTGCGCGTGATGCGGAAGGCGTGCGCCGAGACGACCTCCATGCCCCGGAACAGCTCGTGCAGGTTGTGCTGGATGACCTCCTCGACGGGCACGTAGTGGCGCGGCGAGCGCAGCGCCACCCACCGCCCGCGCGCTGTGGGCACCTTGATGCGGGCGAAGTGCTCCGTGCCGCGCGTGGGATGCCGCAGCATCACGGCCAGCGACAGACTCAGGTTGGAGATGTGCGGGAAGGGGTGCCCGGGGTCTACGGCGAGCGGCGTGAGGATGGGGAAAATGGTGCGGTGGAAGTACTCGTCCACATATGCCTGCTCGCTTCGGTCGAGCTCCTCGTACGAGCACAGGTGGATGCCGACTTCCTCGCGCAGAAGGGGTTTGAGCATTTCTTCCCACGCTTCGTCGAGCCGGGCGTGCATGGGCAGCGCGGCCTCACGCGAGAGGCGAAGCTGCTCCTGCGGCGTCCGTCCGTCGGGCGTCAGGCGCGTCACGCCCGCTGCCGCCTGCCGCTTCAGGCCGCCGACGCGCTTGCGGAAAAACTCGTCGAGGTTGGAGTACGTGATGCACATAAAGCGCACCCGTTCGAGCAGCGGCGTCCGCTCGTCCAGTGCCTGCGCGAGCACGCGCCAGTTGAAATCGAGCCAGCTCAACTCGCGGTTGAAATACAGGCTCGGGTGGTCCACCTCGGCGTGGCGCGGCACCGGGTGCGGCGCGGTGGCCTTCGACACGGCAAACGATAGCGACGACGGCTCCAGCCCTTTTTTGCCGGAGACGGCTTCGTTTTGCGCGTCCAACGCAGCAGGCGCGGCACCGGACGGCAGCGCGTGGGACGCCCCCACCGTTTCGTCGCCACGGGACGTGGACGCGGATACGTCCGCGCCGTCGCCGGTGTTGGAGGGCAGGGTGCCAGGGTCGAGAGGGGCGTCGCTCATGCGGAAAACAGCGTCGGGCGAATGAAGAAACCGTGCAACGCCTTCGGGGCGGCGGAAGTGCCGCAGGGGGAGATCGGAGGTCAGAGATCGGCGTCTCTTTCTAACCTCCCCCCTCTACTCCCCCACCTCCAGAAACGCCCGCGCTTCGATGCGGCGGCGCAGGGCCTGCATCTGGCCCAGCCGCACGAGCAGGCCGGTCACGTCGCCACCGTCGCGCTCGGCGGCGTGGACGGCGCGGCGGAGGTCTTCCGTGGCGGCATCGACGCGGTCGAGTTTGAGGTACGTCATCGCGCTCGACGCCGACTCGTAGAATTTCTCGTTCTGCTCGGGCACGACGATGTTGCGCTTGCGCTCCCAGTTTTCGGAGAGCGTGTGGGCATCGGCCAGCAGGTCGGTGGCGAGGCGTTGCAGCACGGCTCCGTACTCGCCCGTCAGGAACGGCTGCGACCGCACGGCCCCGGCCTCGTACTGCTCCAGGAGTTTTTCCACCATCTGGCGCGACGGCCCCTCCGTGAACTCGTCGAGTCCCATGTGGCCGAGGATGAACTCGACCATCTCGGTGCCGTGCTCCAGCATGATGCGGAGCAGCACCTTTTCCTCGGGCAGCAGGTGGGCGGGCGGCGGCACGTCCGGGACGACGGCGGCCTGGGGCGCACTGGCGTCGGACGGATCGGCGGGCGGATCGGGGCGGCGCTGGGCAAAACGCGCCTCGCGGTCCTCGCGCCGCTGCCGGTCGCGCAGCAGCGACGCCATCGCCTCGTGCAGGTGGATGTCGGGCACGCCGAAAACCTCGGCGGCGCGGCGCAGATACTGCTCGCGCAGGAGCGGGTTGGGCAGGTAGGCGATGGACGTCAGCGCGGCCTGCTGGGCGGCGACGGTGCCCTCGGGCGTGCTCAGTTCGCCCGCGCGTTTGGCGAGTTCGTACCGAAACGCCACGAAGTCCTGCCGGTGCTTGCGGACGTACTCGCGGAAGGCATCGGCTCCGTGGCGGCGGACGTACGTGTCGGGGTCGTCGCCCTCGGGCAGCATCACGGCGTAGACGGCGAAGCCTTCGGCGAGCGCTTTCTGGACGTCGGTTTCGTCCATCCGCCAGTGTTCGAGGACGGTGTCGATGCCGCGCGCCGCCGCGTTCAATCCCGCGCCGTCGGCGTCGTAGAGCAGCACGATGCGCCGGGCGTAGCGGCTCAACAGGCGCACCTGCTCGGGCGTGAGCGCCGTTCCGCACGTCGCCACCGCGTTCTCGACGCCCGCCTGGTGCAGCGAGATCACGTCCGTGTAGCCTTCGACGAGCAGCGCTTCCTCCTGCCGCCGGATGTCCTGCCGCCCCTGGTGCAACCCGTAGAGCACGCGGCTTTTCTGGTAGACGGGCGTCTCGGGCGAGTTGATGTACTTGGGCTGGTCGCTCGCGGCATCGAGAATGCGCCCCCCGAAGCCAATCGTCTTGCCGATGTGCGAGAAGATGGGGAAGATGACGCGGCCCCGGTAGCGGTCGTAGTGCCCGCTGCCGTCCTTGCGCCCGATGACGAGGCCCGCCTTTTCTAGCGTCTCGGCGGCGACGTGGTCGTTCTCCGCCGCCACGAGCAGGTCGTCCCACGCCTCCGTCGCGTAGCCGAGCCCGAATTTCTTGATCGTCTCGGGCGTGAAGCCGCGCCCTTCGAGGTAGTCGAGGCCGCGCGCGCCCTTCGGCGAGCCCGTCAGCGTGCGGTAGAAGTAGCGACCCGCCCAGCGCAGTGCGGCGTAGAGGCTGTCCTTCTCGTTGGCTTTCTCCTGCGCGCCCGGCTCCTCCTCGGGCAGCGCCACGTTGTAACGGTCGGCGAGCAGGCGGATGGCCTCGTAAAACTCGATGCCCTCCATCTGCTTGAGAAACGAGAACACGTCGCCGCCGATGCCCGTCGCGAAGCACTTGAAGATGCCCTTGCCGGGGTGGACGCTGAACGACGGCGTCTTCTCGTTCTTGAAGGGCGAGAGGCCGAAGTAGTTGGCTCCGCGCTTTTTGAGCTTGACGTACTCCCCGACGACTTCGAGAATGTCGGCGGCGTGCCGAACTTCTTCGACTTTCTCGGGCGGGATGAGCATGGGCAGGCGGGGGTTTCCGCGTCAACGCCCGGTGCCACGGCGCGGTGCCCGGTCACCCCAGGAACACGGGCGCGGTGATCGTCAGGCTGGCGTCCTCGACGGGGCCGATGTCGGGCGGATCGTCGCACTGGCAGGCAGGCAGCGCGGCGGCGCAGACGAGGGCGAGGGCGAAAAACAGACGTTTCATGCTGGGCGGGGTGATGGATCGCGGGAAAATACGCGCGTTCGGTGCGCGGCATCGTGAAATGGGCTTGACGGCGCCGGATGACTCACCCACCGCTGCGTCCCTACCCTTGCCCGGGGCGATCTCCGTTCGCATCCATCGCTGCCGAACCCGCGCCGCGCGTCGCGGCGTTGGGGCCGTCCATCCACCCCGCGCTTCCGTGCCTGCCGTCCTCGCCCCGCCCGACCGTTTTTCCGACCTGACGCGCCTCGTCACGCAGGTGCCGGAAAGCAGCAGCACGTTCACCGTCACGGCTCCGTTTACCGGGCAGCCCATCGCGGGCATTCCTGCGTGTACGCCGGGCGACGTGGCGCACGCGCTCGACCGGGCGCGGACGGCGCAGACCATCTGGCAGGCGTGGCCCGTACGCGAGCGGGCGAAAGTGCTGCTACGCTTTCACGACCTCGTCCTCGAACGCCGCGAGGACCTCATCGACCTGATGCAACTCGAAAGCGGCAAGGCGCGGCGGCACGCCGTCGAGGAAGTGTTCGATGTGGCCCTCAACGCGCGCTACTACGCGATTCGTGCTCCGAAATGGCTGCGGCCCACCCGGCGCAAGGGGGCGATTCCGCTCCTCACGCAGACCGTCGAGCACCGGCATCCCGTGGGCGTCGTGGGCGTGATTGCGCCGTGGAATTACCCGCTCACGCTGGCCGTCTCGGACGCCATCCCAGCGCTGCTCGCGGGCAACAGCATCGTCCTCAAACCCGCCGAGCAGACGTCGCTGACGGCGCTCCGCGCGCTCCACCTGCTGCACGAAGCCGGCCTGCCGCACGACGTGTTCCAGATCGTGACGGGAAAAGGCGAAACGCTCGGCCCGCCGCTCGTGGACGGCGTCGATGCGCTCTGCTTCACCGGCTCCACCGAAGTCGGGCGGACGGTGGCGGCGCAGGCGGGGCGCAACCTCCTGCACGCCTCGCTGGAACTGGGCGGCAAAAACCCGATGCTCGTCCTCGACGACGCCGACGTAGACCGCGCCGTCGAGGGAGCCGTGCGGATGGGGTTTGCCAACGCCGGGCAACTCTGCGTGGCGGCGGAGCGCGTCTACGTCCACCGCTCTGTCTACGACGTTTTCCGCGACCGCCTCGTCCGCCGCGTGGAAACGCTCAGACTCGGCACGACGGGCTACGACGTGGAGATGGGTTCGCTCGTCTCCGATGAAGTGCTCGAAAAGGTCGAGGCGCACGTCGAGGATGCACGCGCGAAGGGCGCGACGATCCTCACCGGCGGCACACGGCGGCCCGACCTCGGCCCGCTCTTTTACGCGCCGACGCTGCTCGAAGGCGTCACGCCGGAGATGCGGCTTTTCGAGGAGGAGACGTTCGGGCCGGTCGTGGCGCTCTATCCGTTCGACACCGACCGCGAGGCGATCCGGCTGGCGAACGCCTCGCCCTACGGCCTCAACGCGAGCCTCTGGACGCGCGACACCGCGCGGGGCCGCCGCCTCGCCGCGCAGATCCGGTGCGGGACGGTGGGTGTCAACGATGCCTACCAGGCCGCCTGGGGCTCCATCGACGCGCCGATGGGCGGCATGAAGGCATCCGGCCTGGGGCGGCGGCACGGACGCGAGGGCTTTTTCAGGTTCACCGAAGCGCAGACCGTGGCGGTTCAGCACCTCCGCTCGTTCGCGCCGCGGCCGGGTGAGGACGCCGAGGCGTTCGCCCGCGTCGTCGGTGCGTTCCTGCGCGTGGCCCGCCACGTTCCGGGATTGCGCTGAGGGGTTGTCTCTGGTCGTTGTCATTCGTCTCCGCATTCCGCGTTCCCACTTCCCATTTCCCCCGACGCTCCCGTGCTTTTCGTCACCGGCTTTCCCGGCTTTCTGGCGTCGTCGCTGATGCCCGCGCTGCTGGCGCGCACCGATGACCCCATCGTGTGCCTCGTGCAGCCGCGCTACCGGGCGCTGGCCGAGGCGCGAGCGGCGGCGCTGGCGAAGGCGTCGGGGATGCCGGCGGCGCGCATCCGCCTCGTCGAGGGCGACCTGACGGTGCCCGACCTGGGCTTGCGGGGCGACCGCTTCGAGCACCGGGTGCGTGAGGTCTACCACTTTGCCGCTGTCTACGACCTGGGCGTGGGCGCGGCGCTCGCCGAGGCGGTGAACGTGCGAGGAACGGCGCACGTGCTGGCCTTCGCGCAGGCGTGTCCGCGCCTCGAAAAGCTCCACTACGTGAGCACCTGCTACGTCAGCGGGCGCTACGAGGGCGTCTTCACCGAGGCCGATCTGGATGTCGGGCAGACGTTCAACAACCACTACGAAGAATCGAAATTCCGCGCCGAGGTGAACGTCCAGGCGGCCATGAAAAATGGCCTCCCCGCCACCATTTACCGCCCGAGCATCGTCGTGGGCGACAGCCGGACGGGGGCCACGCAGAAGTTCGACGGGCCGTACTACGTCATCCGGTGGCTGCTGCGGTGGGGACGCCTCGCGCCCGTGCCGATGAGCCCCGATGCCGCGCGCCGCACCGTCAACCTCGTCCCGCGCGACTACGTGACCGACGCGATGGCCTACCTCAGCCGCGCCGCCGGGGCGACGGGGCGCGTGTACCATCTGTGCGACCCGGCTCCGCTGACGGCAAAGGCGCTACTCGCCGTCCTCGCCGACGCCACGCGCGTGCGCGTGCTGCCGGTGCCCGTGCCGCTGCGCCCCCTCACCCGCCTGCTCGAACGCATCCCGCTCCTCGACCGTGCCGTCGGCATCGAGCCGCAGGCGTTTCCGTACTTCGACCACCCTGCCCGGTACGGCTGCGCGCAGACCCTCGCCGCGCTCGAAGGCAGCCGGCTGGCGTGCCCGCCCTTTGCCGCCTACGCGCACCGGCTCGTGGAATTCGTCCGCGCCCACCCGGACATCTCGCCTGCCGCGATGGTGTGAGGGGGCAGAGCGGGATGGGTCCAGGGTGAGGAGCCTTATGGTTTTCCATCCTTCAACCTCCCCCACCCCGGAACCTTGCCGGTGCCGGAGCGCGTGTGCTACACTTCTTTCCTCTAAACACCTCTGTTCCTCGTGATCACCCTCGGCATCGACATCGGCGGCTCCGGCATCAAAGGCGCGCCCGTAGACATTACAACCGGCGAGTTGCAGGATGAGCGCTACCGCATCAAAACGCCGCAGCCGGCCACGCCGAAAGCCGTCGCGGAGACGGTGGCCAAGCTCGTCAAGCATTTCGCCTACGAAGGCCCCGTGGGCGCGGCGTTTCCGGCACGCATCAAGCGGGGCGTCGCGCAGACAGCCTCCAACATCGACGAGTCGTTCATCGGCACCAACGTCGAGGAGTTGTTCGAAGAGAAAACCGGGCAGCCCTTCTACGTGCTCAACGACGCCGACGCGGCGGGCGTGGCCGAGGTGCATTTCGGCGCGGGCAAGGGCGAAAAGGGCGTGGTGCTGCTCGTGACTGTCGGCACCGGCATCGGCTCGGGCCTCTTCGTCGATGGCACGCTCGTGCCCAACACCGAGTTGGGCTGGCTCATGCTCGACAACGGCAAGCTCGCCGAGCCTTACGCCGCCGACCGGGTCCGCAAGGACGAGGACCTGTCGTGGTCGAAGTGGGCCGGGCGTTTCCAGGAGTACCTCGACCGCGTCGAGTTTCTCTTCGGCCCCGACCTCATCATCGTCGGCGGCGGCATCTCGAAGCCGTCGAAGTGGGATAAATTCGCCCACGACCTCAAGACGAGTGCGCGCCTGGTACCGGCGCAGTTGCGGAACGAGGCCGGCATCGTGGGGGCTGCTCAGGCGGCGCTCTTCAAGCAGCGTGAAACCGCCTGATCAGGCCGCTCACGCCTCGTCTTCGGACGCGCTGTCGGCGGGGGCGGCGTTCCAGTAGGCGGCGAGTTGCTGGATAAAGGCCACCTCGCCCGGCGCCATCACGCCGTCTGCCGAGGCCAGGTCGGCGAGGTCGTTGAGGATGCCGAGGCGCTGCTGCGGCGTGAGTGCCTGCCGGAGCGACTCGGCGGAGGTCTGCACCATCTGGTCGCGCGCGCTGCCGATATAGGCGAGCATCACCTCGTTCAGCGCCTTCTGCATCTTCTCCGGCGCTGCGCGGGGAAACCACCGGCGGAGACGCTCGCGCTGCACCTCGATCTCGCGCTCGTCGAGCTCGGCATCGGCACCGTGAGTGAGCGAGAGGAAGAGCAGCGCCACATCGTGGAGGGGGGTCCAGGAGAAAGGAGCGGCGTTCATGGAGGCAGCGAGAGGAGGAAGGAGAGGATGCGTTCGATGCCGCAAAGGTAGGGCGAAACGACGCAGTGGAAGCGATTCCAGGCGCGGCGTGCATTTCCACCTCGCCCGACGGCAGGCGAACCGGGGCTGTAACCGCTGTAACGTTCCGCTCTTCCCGAGGGAATACGGACCGTGGCATGTACTATGTCATGCGCCAACCTCTCCACTGCCATGCTGCCACGTCGCCTTTATTTCCGGCACAGCACCAACGCCGATGCCTCCTTGGACCGCACCGGGCTTTACAGGCAGATTTCGCTGGCCTTGCTCGTGGTATTCGCCCTCGCGCTCGTGGCGGCCTTCGCCACCGAGGCTCTCTCGCTCATCGCCCCGCAGAGTGGCATCGCCGTCATCCCCTGACGATCTCTCAGCGCCGCACCGTCACTCGGTCCTGCACGAGAAAGGCCCCGTTGAAGGCGCTGTTGAGCGCTGCCTGAATCCGCTGCGCGTCGCCTCGCGTCTGGAAGTTGCCGACGCGCACCCGGTAGAACGGCGCGCGGTAGACAGTGTAAACTTCGGGCGTGCGGAGCAGGCCGAGGTCAGCGGCAGAGCGGTTCCACCACGCCACGGCATCGGTAACGGCCCGGTCGGCTTCCTGCTTGTCGGTGGACTGGAACACCTGCACGCGGTAGCCCACACCGCTGAAGACGACCCCGGAGCCTCCCGCCTCGGCAGGGCGGTTGCCGAGCAGCGCCGCGGGCACGTCGTGGACGAGCGAATCGGTCTGCGACGCGGTGGGAGCATCCTCCGGGTAGCGCGACGGATCGAAGGTTTCGTAGACCCCGTGGTCGATGGGCGTGGTGTCGGGCGTGGGCAATTCGGTGCCGCGCTCGGCGGGACGGGTCGCGCCGCAGGCCGACACGAACACCACAAGAACGAGGGACAGGGCAAGGCGGAACGTCATCAGTACGTGCTGTCGGAGGTGAGGCCTTTGACGATGGCGACCGACGCGCTGGCTCCGATGCGCGTGGCGCCGTGCGCGATCATCTGCTGCACGTCCTCGGCAGAGCGCACGCCACCGGAGGCTTTGACGCCCATCTTCTCGCCCACGACGCGGCGCATCAGCGCGACGTCCGAGGGGGTGGCACCGCCCGTGGAAAAGCCCGTCGAGGTCTTGACGAAATCCGCCCCGGCGTTCTGGGCCAGCACACACGCGATCACCTTCTCCTCGTCGGTCAAAAGCGCCGTTTCGAGGATGACCTTGACGAGCGCGGGCGCCGCCACGCGCCCCTTCGCCGCCTCGACGACGGCGCGGATGTCGCGCTCGACTTTGTCGTGCTGCCCGCTTTTGAGCAGCCCCACGGCCAGCACCATGTCGATCTCCGTCGCGCCGTCGCGCACGGCCTGCTCGGTTTCGTACGCCTTCACCTGCGATGTCGTCGCGCCGAGGGGGAAGCCCACCACGGTGCAGACGCGCACGGGCGAGCCGCCGAGTTCGCGCGCCGCGAGCGGTACGTAGACGGGGTTGACGCACACCGACGCGAAGCAGTAGCGCCGCGCCTCGTCGCACAGCGTCACGATCTGCGCCTCGGTGGTTTCGGGCTTGAGGGCCGTGTGGTCGATGACGCGGGCCAGCGGTGGGGCCAGCGCGCAGGCGTCGAAGGCGTCGGGTGCGCCGCGCCGCACGCCCACACGCGAGGCCCCGGCCTCGACGATCTTTTGCACGGCACCGTCGAACGCCGACGCGCTGGCACGCGACGGGGGCTGGTAGCGCGCTTCGAGGCGGCGGACGATTTCCTGTTCTTGCTGGGCGTTCATAGGCGGCATCGATGGCAGGGCAAAGGTACCCTATCCCGACGCGGCGCGGGTGTGACTTCGTTCAAACTTCCGCGGGCTGCGGCGCGCACAGCACCCGCAGCCCCGCTGGCACCACACGCACCGATACGCGCTGCGTCGCCCGCGCGAGCATCTCACCGTCGGCGTGGACGGCCACGGGCGTTTCGCTCTCCAGCACGAGCGTTGTGAACGTGTGCTGGAGCACCTCGGGCGCGTGGATGTGCGTGCCGCGCAGCACGCGGGGCAGCAGCTGGAGCACCCGTCCGCGCGTGGCGTCGCGGATCGCGCACAGGTCGAGCCGCCCGTCGGTGATCGACGCGCCCGGTGTCAGCACGAAGCCGCCCCCCGCCGTGGTGCCGTTGCCGATGGCCGCCAGCAGCATCGGCCCGTCGTGTACCGCCGCGTCATCAGCGTAGATGCGCACGCGGGGCGACTGCCACCGAGCCAGCGTATCCACGACGGCGCAGAGGTACGCGGCTACGCCGGGCAGCTTTTTGTAGCGCGGCGCCCGCGCCGCCACCTGCGCGTCGAACCCGACGCCGAGGCCGTTGCAGAAAAAACCTTCCGCAGTGCCCTCCGCTTCGTCCCACGTGGCGATGCCGTAATCCACCATCACGGGCTGCGCGGTGGCCAGCGCGGGCACCGCCGCCAGCCCCACCGGCAGCCCCAGCATCTTCGCGAAGTCGTTTCCCGTGCCCAGCGCCACCACGCCCATCGCCGCATCGGTGCCTGCGCTGGCAAGCCCCTTGGCCACCTCGTGTACCGTCCCGTCGCCGCCGACCGCCACCACGACATCCGCACGCCGCGCTGCCTCACGCGCCAGCAGCACTGCGTGGCGCGGGCCGGTGGTCAGGATCACCTCGCCATCGAGACCCGCGCGCTCAATGGCCCGGCGGAGGTTCTGCTCGTGCCTCGCCACGGCTCCGAGCCGCGCCGCCGGGTTGAAGATGAATGTGTAGCGCAGCATGGGGAATGGGGGATGGGGATTGGAAGATGCCGCCGTTTTCGAGCGCGCGAAAGCCAGAAGTGCACCACCGCCCTCTCGAACCATCACGGTGAGCGAGCGCAGCAAGCCAAAACATCTCCTGCTGCTCGATGGCGTGGCCGGGCGTCGGTGGCAGCAGACCCTTCGACTCGGGTTGCTCGCTCAGAGAGACAGTTCCGGGAGAGCAGGCGGGAGAACCCCGCCTTACCCTTTCAAACCCCAAATCTACCGTGTCCCCGCCTCCCTCCCGCTCTACTTTTCCCACCGTCTCCGCAACCAAAGCGCGCTACGCCCGGTACTGCGGGTTACTTTCAGAAAAAATTGAAAGCCCATGTCGACGCCTGACCTGCTTTCTCCTTCGGGTGATGGCGCTGCCGTTGCCGAGCCTGCGCCGCAGCGCGTGTCGCTGCGCGACGTGCAGCGACCCGTGGCGGACGACCTGGCAGCGTTCGACGCCTACTTCCGCGACGCCATGCGCTCGCGTGTGCGCCTGCTCGACCTCGTCACGCGCTACGTGCTGCGTCAGAAAGGCAAGCGCATCCGCCCGACGCTCGTGCTGCTCGCGGCGAAGACCGTGGGCGGTGTCAGCGACAAGACCTACCGCGCGGCGGCGCTCGTCGAACTCTTGCACACGGCCACGCTCGTCCACGACGACGTAGTAGACGAAGCTGAGCGGCGGCGCGGGCTGCTCTCCATCAACGCGCTGTGGAAAAACAAGGTGGCCGTGCTCTTCGGCGACTTCCTCCTCAGCCGTGGCCTCTTGCTCGCGCTCGACCACCACGACTACGGCACCCTCCACGTCACCTCCGATGCCGTCCGGCGCATGAGCGAGGGCGAGCTGTTGCAGATCGAGAAAACGCGCCACCTCGACATCGACGAGGACACGTATTTCCGCATCATCTCCGACAAAACCGCTTCCCTCATCGCCGCCTGCACGAAGGCCGGGGCGCTCTCGGCCACGCAGGACGAGGCAGCCATTGAGACGATGCGGGCCTTCGGCGAGAAGCTAGGCCTCGCCTTCCAGATCCGCGACGACCTGTTCGACTTCGGCGTGGACGATGTGGGCAAGCCGCTCGGCATCGACCTCCAGGAGAAAAAGATGACGCTGCCGCTCATCCACGCGCTGCGCTCGTGCCCGAAGACGGAGCGCAAGTCGGTGCTCGCCATCGTCCGCAAAAAGAAGAAGAGCGCCAACGACATCCAGACGGTCAACCACTTCGTGGAGGCCCACGGCGGCATCGCCTACGCCCACCGCGCCATGCAGACCCTCGCCGACGAAGCCCGCGCGCTGCTCCACACCTTCGAGCCCTCCCCCGCCCGGCAAGCGCTCTTGAACCTGACGGCGTACACGGTGCAGCGGAAAGTGTAAGGGATGGCGATGTGGTTGATGGATGACGGCGCTGGGGCGAGGATGTTGGCTCGTCGGAAAAGTCGTGGGTTCTGAGGAAAGGGCGATGGGTTCGTGGAGCGCGTGACCTTTCGGTTCTGCAACATTCCCGCAGGCCCGGCACCTCTGCCCCGGTGAGCGCGTCTTTGCGCCTGTTTCCCCGCCCTTTCCACTACGGATCACCACCTCGCCACCTTCGATGCTCTACCTCCTCGGCACCGGTGCAGCCTACGCCGACGCCCACCGCACCACAACGATGCTGGCCTTTTCCGATGGCGGTCGCACCGTCGTGGTAGACTGCGGCGGCGACGTCGTGCAACGTCTCCAGACAGCCGGGATCGACCCCGCCAGCGTCGACGCGCTCATCCTCACGCACGAGCATCCCGACCACGTCGGCGGGTTTGCGCTGTTCATGGAGAAAGTCTGGCTGGCCGGGCGCACCACACCCATCGCCGTTTACGGGATCGAAGCCGCCATCGACCAGGCGCGGCGGTTGTTCGAAACGTTCAACACGCGGCGGTGGACGGGCCTGCCCGAAATCCTGTGGCACGAGGTCGCGCTCGAAGAAAACGCCGCCGTCTACGAGGACGACGTGTGGCAGATCACCGCCTCGCCCGGCGATCACAGCGTGCCGTGTGTGGGCGTGCGTGTGCGGCACCGCGAAACCGGGCGCGTGTGCGTCTACTCATCCGATACCCGACCCACGCCGCCCATCGCCCGGCTGGCGCAGGATGCCGACCTGCTCGTCCACGAGGCCACGGGCGAGGGCTACGGCCACAGCAGCGCACTCCAGGCCGCGCACGTCGCCGCCGACGCCAACGCCGGACGCCTCGTGCTCGTCCACCTGCCGCCCGGCCTCACCGACGCCGACCTCACCGACGCCCGCGCCGTCTTTGCCGATGTGCGGCTGGGGGTCGAAGGCGGCGTCGAGTTTTTCTGACGGGATGCAACACATCTGTCCGCCGCCGCGCCGCACGAACCCTGCCCCGTACCGCCCGGTTTGACGCCTCGACACGATCCACAACGCACCCACCCCGATGGCGAACTCCACCTCCACCGACAAGAAGCTCGACGAACTCTACGACCTCATCGACGAGATGGAAATCGCGCTGCTGACCACGCGCCGCCAGGACGGCGCCCTCGTCACACGCCCGATGGCCACGCAGGACCGCGGCCCTCTGGCCGACCTCTGGTTCGTCACCAACATCGAAACCGACAAGATCGACGAGGTCCAGCACGACCCGAACGTCAGCCTCGGCTACTACAACGACGGCACGAAAGAGTGGGTGTCGGTCAGCGGAACGGCGACGGTTTCGCAGGATCGGGCGAAGATCCGCGAGTTGTACGCGCCCGACTGGAAGGCGTGGTTCGAGGACGAAGGCGGCAACCGCGATGGCGGCCCCGACGACCCGCGCCTCGCGCTGATCTTCGTGGACGCGCACAGCGTCCATTACATGAAGGCGAAGCACTCGCGGCCCGTCACGCTGTTCGAGATCGCGCGCGGCGTCGTCACAGGCACGCAGCCCGACCTCGGCCGCGAGGAGCGCCTGTCGAAGGGCGAACTGGATGGATGACGCTCAG
This sequence comes from Rhodothermales bacterium, assembly GCA_963829705.1. Classification (GTDB taxonomy): domain Bacteria; phylum Bacteroidota; class Rhodothermia; order Rhodothermales; family BA12; genus CAWHJN01. The sequence goes on along the minus strand of CAWHJN010000005.1, from coordinate 1,019,835 downwards.
GCGGGCGAGATTTCCGGCACGTGTGCTGCCTCGCGCGCGCCGTCCTGCACCACCTCGCCGCCGCGCAGCGCCAGGATGCGCTCCGTCCGCTGCGCCAACTCCAGGTTGTGCGTCACCACGACGAGCGCCGTCCCGTGCTCGCGGTTGAGGCTGAATAAGAGCGCCTCGACGGCCTCGGCCGTTTCCGCGTCGAGGTTGCCCGTCGGCTCGTCGGCGAACAGGATAGCAGGCCGGTTGATGAACGCCCGCGCCAGCGCCACGCGCTGCTGCTCGCCACCCGAGAGCTCGGACGGATAGTGGCCCGTGCGCTCGCCCAGCCCGACGGCGGCCAGCCCGTCGATGGCCCGCGCGCGCACGTTCTTCTCGCCGCGTAGTTCGGCGGGCACCATCACGTTTTCGAGCGCGGTGAGCGTGGGGATGAGTTGAAAACTCTGGAACACGAACCCGACGCTTTCGCCGCGCAGCGCCGCGCGGGCGTCCTCACTCAAACCCGTCAGATCCTGGCCCGCCAGCACCACGCGCCCCGACGTGGGCCGGTCCAGCCCGGCGCACAGCCCAAGGAGCGTCGTCTTGCCCGACCCGCTTGGCCCGACGATGCTGAGGGTGCCGCCCCGTTCGAGACTGAACGACACGTCGTGCAGCACAGTGAGTTCGCGGGCGGGCGTGTGGTACGTCTGGGTGAGGTGCTCGACCTGGAGAACGGGGGGCATGGGCGCGAAACCTGAAACGACGGGACGGATACGAGGCGGGCACCTTTGCCCACGCCGAATGCCGTTCCGCCTGCCCTACGTCGCCGCCCTGACGGCGGTTCTCACGCTCGCCGCCTGCCGCAACGCCGAAGCCCCCAACGACGCCGTCCAATCGTCTCCCACGGCATCACAAGCGCCCGCCCCCGCCCCACCGACCACAGAGGCCCGCCGAGTCGTGTTTCTGGGCAACAGCATCACGGCGGGCTACGGGCTGGACCCCGACGAGGCGTTCCCCGCGCTCATCCAGCAGAAAATCGACAGCCTCGGCTGGGACTTCACCGTCGAGAACGCGGGCGTCTCAGGCGACATCACCGCAGGCGGCGTCTCGCGCATCGACTGGCTGCTGGACGCGCCCGTGGCCGCACTCGTCATCGAACTCGGCGGCAACGACGGCCTGCGCGGGCTGCCCATCGAAGGTATCCGGGCCAACCTGACGCAGATCATCGAGCGGACGCGGGCACGCTACCCGCAGGCGCGCATCGTGCTGGCAGGGATGCAGATTCCGCCGAACCTCGGCGCGCGCTACGCGACGGATTTCCGCGACGTGTTTCCCGCCGTTGCCGAAGCCACCGGAGCCGACTTCGTCCCGTTCGTGCTCGAAAACGTCGGCGGCGTCACCCGGCTCAACCAGAACGACGGCATCCACCCGACGGCCGAGGGCCACCGCATCGTCGCCGGCAACGTCTGGAACGTGCTCGGCCCCGTGCTGCGCGAACTGCACGAGGCCGAGACGGTGGGATGACGGGGAATCTGAGGGGCCGCGGCCCCTCCCTGCGGTTCGGAATCGGCTCCGAGGCGCGTCTCAGCGCAGCAGCGACACCATCCGCGTGGTCGTTTTCCCGCCTGTTTCGACGCGCACGGCATACATCCCGGCGGCGAGAGTACCCTCGGGTGCATAGTCGAACACCCGCTGCCCCCCCGGCTCCAGCACGCCATCGAACACCACGGCCACCTCGCGCCCGAGCAGGTCGCTCACGGTGATCCGCGCATCGACCACCCGCGCCACGGCGACGGCCACGTGCAGCCCTTCGGTAAACGGATTCGGGTACGGCGCAACGACGAGGTCGGCCCCGTCGGGCACGCCCACGGCCACCTCGACCTCACGCGAATAACTCACCGCGCCATCGACGCCCAGCACGGCGAGGCGGAACGTGTGAATCCCTTTTTCCAGCCCGCGCACGCGCAGTTCGTACGCGAGGTTTTTGCTCGACCAGCCGCCGCCCGGCACGTACGACGCGCGCCGGAAATCGCCGTCTTGCCACTGCTGCAACTCGAATCCATAGATGCCGCTCTCGCCATCCGTCTGCCAGCGGAACAGCACGTCGTCGCCCTCGGGCTTCGCCTCGAACGCTGACAGCGACGCGACGAGGCTGGTGTTGGTAGCCACGTCGTATGTCGTCGTGATGGGCGTGCCGGGCGCGCCCTTGTCGTTCTGCGGTGTGTACGTCCAGGTGATCCTTTCGTAGACGAGCGAGAAGCTTTCCACCGGCACCCCACCGCTCGAGACGTTGAGGCTATAACTCGTGATGTAGACGTTCTCGAGTTTGATTTCCAGGTACTCGAACACGCCTACACCAGTGGGCCGCACGAACGAGAACGTGGCGTCTTTCGTGACCTCGCCCTTGTTGAGCAGTTCGATGACCGGCACCGAACCCTGCCCCAGCATTTTGGTGACGAAGATAGGTTCGTGGATGGGCTTACCCGCCCCCGTTCCACCTCCCAGTTGCACCTGCGCGGTCAGCGTGTGGCTGAACGCTTCGAGGATCATCTCGCCGGGGTAGGCGGCGGAGGTGGATTCGCCTTTGATGTCGCCGAGTTTGAGGTAGATGCTGTTCTGGCCCTGTGCGGGCACGGCGGCGAGCACGAACAGGGCGAAAAGGCTGTAGCAAACGCGCATGGCGGGTACCGGTTGGTGGGTGAAAAAGAGCCACAGCAGCGAAAACACATCGCCGGGTAGCGTCGGGACTTCGCGGGAACGGGGCGCTCGCTGACGCGCACGGCAACATAGCACCCGCGCTCCTGACTTTGCTACCGTCCGCGCTTCATCCCCGCGCCTGCTCGAAGTCATCCATGAAGCCGATGAGCGCGTCCACCGACGCCTCGGGGCAGGCGTTGTAGATCGATGCGCGGATGCCGCCCACGCTGCGGTGGCCTTTGAGACCGCTCATGCCGCGCGTCTTGGCTTCCTCGATAAACTGCGCCTCCAGCTCCTCGCTCGGCAAGCGGAAGCACACGTTCATGCGCGAGCGGTCTTTCGCCTCCGCCGTGCCCCGGTAGAAATCGCTCTGGTCGATGCGCCCGTAGAGCGCCCGCGCTTTGCGCTCGTTGACGGTGTCGATGGCCGTCAGCCCGCCCATGTCTTCGAGCCACGCCAGCACTTTTTCGATGATGTAGATGGCGAAGACGGGCGGCGTGTTGAACAGCGTGCCCACGTGCGTGCCGTAGTCGAGCATCGTCGGCAGGTCGTCCTTCTTGGTCTTGAGAAAGTCATCGTGGAGCAGCACGACCGTCGCGCCCGCCGGGCCGATGTTTTTCTGCGCGCCCGCGTAGATCAGCCCGTGCGCGTCCACGTCGATGGGGCGGCTCAGGAAGTCGCTCGATGCGTCGCACACGAGCGGTACGTTGGCCTGGGGCGTCGCGTGGAATTCCGTCCCGAAAATGGTGTTGTTGGACGTGTAGTGCAGGTACGCCGCGTCGTCGTCGAGCTTCCACGTGTCGGGCGCGGGGATGTACGAGAAATTGCGGTCGTCGCTCGACGCCGCCACGTTGACGTTGCCGCAGCGCCTCGCCTCCTTGATGGCTTTTTTGGCCCACGTGCCCGTGTTGAGGTAATCCGCCGAGGCATCTGCCCGCAGGAAGTTGAGGGGCACCTGGTAGAACTGCATCGACGCGCCGCCCTGCAAAAACAGCACGTGCCACGCATCGCCCAGCCCGAGCAGCCGCCTGAGCCGCGCCTCGGCGCGTTCGAGGATGCCGGTGAACGCGCCGCCGCGGTGGCTCACCTCCATGATGGACGCGCCAAGGCCAGGGAAGGCGGGCAGTTCGTCACGCACCTCTACCATCACCTCCAGCGGGAGCGCCCCCGGACCGGCGGAAAAGTTGTGCTGGCGGTTGAAATCGGCGGGGTCGAGGGTCGGGCGGGAGGCGGGTTGCATGGGTGTTGGAGGTTAGCGGTTGGAGGTCGGAGATTGGAAAGGGTCGGCAACTGGAAGTTGGAAAGAGTTCTAACCTCTGGTCTCCAACCTCACAGTTCGATGATCGAGGCGTCGAGGACGTGGTCGAGGGCGCGGATGCGCTCGCGCGTGGCGTCGTCGGGCTCGCCGGTGAAGCGGATGCGGGCGCAGGCGGCCTGCGCGCCCTCGAAGATGAGGTTTTCCATCTCCTGCACGTTCCAGTTCGCGGCGCGCACCTCGTTGAGCACGGAGGCGAGCACGCCCACGCGGTCGTGGTGGCGCACCGTCAAAAGGTGCGTTGCGGGCGAGCGCTCGGCGAGGTTGACGCAGTTGGGCACGCGCCCCGTGGCGGCGTACGTGTTGACGATGCGTGCGGCCTCGTCGGCGATGGCCTCCTGCGCCTGCTCTGTCGATGCGCCCACGTGGTGCGTCACGTAGACGCCCTCGTGGCGAGCCAGCGGATGTTCGAAGGTGCCTTCCTTGCCGCTCGGCTCGCCGCTGAAGACGTCGAGCGCGGCGCGGACGTGCTTGTGCTCGACGGCCCACGCCAGCGCATCCTCGTCCACCACATCGGCGCGCGTCGTGTTGACGAAGAACGCGCCGTCCTTCATCGCCTCGAAAAAGGCGCGGTCGGCCATCTGGCGCGTGGCGGGCGTCGAGGCCACGTGCAGCGTGACGATGTCGGCCTCACGGGCGACCTCCAGCGGGCTGTCGCGGTGCTCGGCGCCCAGCGCCTGCGCCTTCTCGGGCGTCAGCGACCGGCTCCAGGCCACGACGCGCATCCCGAAGGCTTTGGCCCGTTTGATGACGCCCTCGCCAATCGACCCCACGCCCACGACGCCCAGGGTGCGCCCCTTGAGACCGGCGGCCTTGCTGTAATGGCCTTTGCGCCACTGCCCGCCGCGCGCGTCGGCCACGTTGGCGGGAATCTGGCGGTCGAGGGCCAGCAGCAGCCCCATCGTGAGTTCGGCGACGGCGTCGGCGTTTTTGCCGGGGCAGTTGGCTACGAAGATGCCCCGCGCCGACGCGCCCTCGACATCGATGGTGTCCACGCCCGCACCGGCGCGTACGATGAGTTCGAGGTTGGCGCTGGCATCGAGCGCCGCGCCCTTCACCTTTGTCGAGCGGACGATGAGCACCTGCGGCGACACGTCGCGGAGCGCCTCGACGAGCGCCTCGTCTTTGACGCCTGCCCGGACGGTGACCTGGTGTCCACCGGCTTCGAGAGCGGCCTGGGCGGCCTCGGAAAGGGTATCGGCGATGAGGATACGCATCCTGGATACAGGGTAAAGGGTGATGGGTAACGGGTCAGGAAATACAGGGGTGAGGCGCGGGTAGATGACAGGGGGTGCCGTCTCTGACGAGTCACCCGTCACTCTTCACCCGTCCCCCCGAAGAGATGCACCAACAGCCCGCTGCGGAGTTTAGGTTCGAACCAGGTGGATTTCGGCGGCATGAGTTCGCCCGCGTCCGAGACGGCGAAGAGTTCGTCGAGGCCGGTCGGGTACATCGAGATCCCCAGGTCGGCCTCGCCGCTGTCCACGCGCTTTTCCAGCTCTGCCGTGCCCCGGATGCCGCCCACGAAACTCAGGTTCTGGTCGGTGCGCGGGTCGGTGATGCCGAGCAGTGGTTCGAGGACGTGTTCGCCCAGCCGCGCCACGTCGAGCGTGTCGGCGGTGGCGTCGCCCTCTGTCGGCGGCAGCGTGATGCCGTACCACGTGCCGACGAGGTAGAGCGACACGTCGCCTTTCTTCTCGGGCACCGGCGGCACGTTCTCGCGCACGTCGAACCGGGTCTTCAACTGGTCGAGGAACGTCCCCGCACCCTGCGGCAGCACCTTGACGATGCGGTTGTAGGCGAGAATCTGAAGCTCCGACGACGGAAAGAGCGCGGCAGGGAAAAACGCGACCTCATCGTCCGGCGACGCGCTTTCGGTGTCGTGGAAGGCGCGGCTGGCGGCCTTGCAGCGGTGGTGCCCGTCGGCCACATAGAGCGTGGGCACCTGCGCGAACGCCTCCACCACGGCCTGCGGACGCGGCATCTGCCAGACCGTGTGCCGGATGCCGTCTTCGGCCTCGAAGTCGTACAGCGGCTCCGCCTGCTGCGCCTCGGCCATCAAAGAGCGCACGGCCTCGTCGTCGCGGAAGGCCAGCATCACCGGCTCGGCGTGCGCTTGCTGGGTGAGGATGTGGCGCGTGCGGTCGTCCTCCTTGTCGGGCCGCGTTTTTTCGTGCTTGAGGATGGTGTCGTCGTCGTAGTCAGCGACGGCTACGCAGCCGTAGAGGCCCGTCTGCGCCCGCCCGTTCATGACGATGCGGTAGACGTAGAGCGACGGTTCGCGCTCCTGTACGCTCTCGTCGCTCGCGGCGTACGCCCGCAGGTTCTCGGCGCCTTTCTCGTAGACGGCGTCCGCGTGCTCGTCGGTGCCCGGCGGCAGGTCGATCTCGGGGCGGATGACGTGCAGGAACGAGCGCTCATTGCCCTCGGCCAGCGCCCGCGCCTCGCGCGTGTCGATCACGTCGTAGGGCACACACGCGACCTTTTTGACGACGGCAGGGAGCGGGCGCAGCGCGCGGAAGGGATGGAGAACGGCCATGCAGCAGGAAGAAAAGGTGAAAGGGTGAAGGTCTGAACTGAACCGAGGCTCGTGCAACCGGGCAGCCCGCTTTTGGGAGCGCTTCCGGGGAAGTTCAAAGAGAGGAGGAAGGGCGAATGGACGAGCCATCGTTTTCGGGCGTACTAAAGCCAGAAGCGCGTCGCCCCCGCCCTCCCTAACCGTACTCGCCGTACCTTTCCCCGCCACCCGACGTCACCGCCATGCTTCGCCTTCTCGCCCTCGCCCCGCTCGTCCTGTTCTCTGCCTGCACCGCCGACATGCCACCGCCTGCTGCCACGGGTTCCGCCGCCGATTCGTTCGCCACGTACGCGCCGTTCCGCCTCACCACCGACGTCGGCGGGCTCTCCGACGCCGACCGCCGCATTCTGCCGCTGCTCATCGAAGCGGCGAAGGAGATGGACGCCGTGTTTCAGCGCGAGGCGTACGGCAACCTCGACTCGCTCCTCGCCACGCTCGACGACGAGGCCGTGCGCGACTACGTGCGGATCAACTACGGGCCGTGGGACCGGCTCAACGACAACGCCCCGTTCGTGCCGGGCGTGGGGCCCAAACCCGCCGGAGCCAACTTCTACCCGCCCGGCGTCACCGCCGACGACGTCAACGCGGCCTCCGACCCGGCCCTCAAGAGCCTGTACACGATGGTGCGGCGCGACGCGGCGGGCAACCTGACGGCCATCCCCTACCACGAGTTTTTCGCCGCTCACGTCAACCGCGCCGCCGACCTGCTCGACGAAGCTGCCGAGATCGCCGAGGACGCGGGCTTCGAGAAATACCTGCGCCTGCGCGCCCAGGCACTCCGCACCGACGAGTACCAGCCCAGCGACCTCGCGTGGATGGACATGAAGACCAACACGCTCGACGTCGTCATCGGCCCCATCGAGAACTACGAAGACGGTCTGCTCGGCGCGAAGGCGGCGCACGAGGCCTACGTGCTCGTCAAAGACCAGGCGTGGAGCGACCGCCTCGCCCGCTACGCGGCGCTGCTGCCCGCCCTGCAGCACGGCCTGCCCGTCGAAGACCGCTACAAGCAGGAGACCCCCGGCTCGGAGTCCGACCTCGGCGCCTACGACGCCGTCTACTACGCGGGCGACTCGAACGCCGGGTCGAAAACCATCGCCATCAACCTGCCCAACGACGAGGAGGTGCAGCTCAAAAAAGGCACGCGGCGCTTGCAACTCAAAAACGCCATGCAGGCCAAGTTCGACGCCATCATGGAGCCGCTGGCCGATGTGCTCATCGCCCCCGACCAGCGCGGCAACGTGACGTTCGACGCCTTTTTCGGCAACACGATGTTCCACGAGGTCGCCCACGGACTGGGCATCAAGAACACCGTCGCGGGCGCGGGCACCGTGCGCGAGGCGCTGCGCGAGCATTACTCCGCGCTCGAAGAAGGCAAGGCCGACGTGCTCGGCCTCTACATGGTGCGCCAGCTCATCGACAGCGGCGACTGGGATGGATCGCTCGAAGACCACTACGCGACGTTCCTGGCGGGCATCTTCCGCTCGATCCGCTTCGGCGCGGCCAGCGCGCACGGACGCGCCAACATGATCCGGTTCAACTATTTCGCCGAGAAGGGCGCCTTCACCCGCGACGGCGAAGGCTACTACCACGTCAACCCCGAGGCGATGCAACAGGCCGTCGATGCGCTCTCTGCCGACATCCTGCGCCTGCAGGGCGATGGCGATTACGACGCCGTGGCGGCCTTCGTCGACAAATACGGCACCGTTACGCCCGAACTCGAGGCCGACCTCGCGCGCGTCAACGACGCGGGCATCCCCGTCGACATCGTCTTCGAGCAGGGCGTGGATGTGCTGGGGTTGTGAGTCATTGGGGATTGGACGTTCGCGCCAGCATCCAACGATCCATCCCTGATGACACATGACGAGTGAGCCGTTCCACGACACCCGCCGCCTCACCCGGTGACGCTCACGCGACCGCGACGGCGACCGGATCGAGCCGCCGCACGAGGCACGCGGCGCTGGCGGGGCAGATGGACGAGAACTCGGGCAGCGCGCGGAGCGTCTTCGGCACGCGGTCGCGTTCGATGGGCGCGTAGCCGAGCGTTCGGAAAAACGCCTCTGCCGTCGTCGTGAGCAGGTAGAGCGTGCGCACGCCCTCGTGGAGCGCCTCCGTCTCGATGCGCTCCACGAGCCGTCGCCCCCAGCCCTGGCCCCGCAGGGGTTCGGCGACGACGAGCGAGCGCAGCAGCGCGCTCCGGCCCGCGCCTTCGAGCCCGACGGCTCCGACGAGCACGCCCTTTTCCCCCAGCACCACGAAGCGGCGCAGGTGCGCGGCGGTGAGGTCGTACGGCGGCAGGCCGCTCGCTTGCAGGAGGGCGCACAGCGCGGCGAGGTCGCCAGCACGCGCCGGGCGCAGGTCGATGTTCATGTCTTTTCGTCTCCGAAACGTTCGCGAAGCGCACGCACCAGCGCGTCCACCTCATCGGTTAACCGCGCGAGGTCACCGTCGTTCTCGACGACGTAATCGGCCCGGCGGCGCATCTCGTCGGCAGGCATCTGGTGCCGGATGCGCGCCAGCGCCGCCTCGGGCGTCGTGCCGTCGCGCGCCACCACGCGGGCCACGCGCACCTCCAGCGGCGCATCGACGACGGCGATGGCGTCGAGATCGTCCGCGCCGCCGCCCTCGAACAGCAGCGCGGCTTCCTTGACCAGCAGTTCGACGCCGTCGGCCTCGGCCCGCGCCCGCGCTTCGGCGAAGGCCATCTGCACACGCGGGTGGACGAGGCCATTGAGGTGCGCGAGCTTCTGCGCGTCGCCGAACACCAGCGTAGCCACGTGCGCCCGGTCGAGGTGCCCGGCGGCATCGTACGCCCGCGCCCCGAACGCCTCCACGATCGCGGCGCGCAGGCCGTCGTCTTCGTGCATGAGCCGCCGCGCTTCAGGATCGGCGTAGAACACACGCGCGCCGCGCTGTTCGAGCAAGCGACACACGGTGGTCTTGCCGCTGCCCATGCCGCCGGTGACGCCGAGGGTGATCATGGGATGTCGGATTTCGGAAAGGGGGAAGATGCGGTCGTTTTCGGGCGTGCGAAAGCCGGAAGTGGAAGTGCGTCCGCGACGCCACCGCCTCGGTCCAAAATCCGACATCCAGAACCCAAGATCACCACACCTTCCACCGCACGGTGAGCGTCAGGTTGGGAAACACATCGCGCTGGCCGCGCCGGGCCACGTGCCGGATACGGTCGGCATCGGCGGGTGGGAGCGCACCAAAGAGCGTGTACGAGAGCGTCTGCACGGCATACCAGCCGTCGAGTTGCAGCGCCGACGCCCCTCCGAGCGGCCACACGACGCGCACCGTCGGGCCAATCTGCTCCCGCCACGTGCGGCCCGGTCGACTGATGGAAGCCATGACGGGCGTGCCGTCCTGCGCGACGATCGGGACCCCGTCGGCGTCGAGGCGGGGGTAGCGCACCGTCAGGTTGCGGTCGGAGTCGCGCCGGGCGAAAAGGCGCACGCCTACCTCGGCGGTGATGCGCCGCGCGATCTGCACGCTCGCGTCGAGGGTGTAGGTGCGGAGCGTGTCGTACGGGATCTCGGCAAAGCGATCTCGCGTGAGGCGTCCGAGGCGCAGGTCGCTGCGCGTGGCCCGCAGGTTGAGGCGTAATGGAGCGGCGAGGGCGTGCTCGGCGTAGAGCGTGTGGCGCAACTCGCGGGCAGACTGATCCAGCGTGGCACGGCCTTCGAGCACCCGATCCGCGACGGTGTACGTGGCCCGCACCTCGGAGCCGAGTTCGACGCGGGTGCGGGCGCGCGGCCGCCACGTGACGGCAGGCCGCAGCCGGAGCGACCGCTGCCGGTTGTTCTCGCCAGAGCGCTCGCGTTTGAGGTAGACGGTGTGGTAGTTGGAGGCGAACGTCGTCACGTCGAGCACGAGCGTGGGGCGCGCGCGCCACTGGAGTCCCACACTCGCCGTCTGCTGCGCCTCGTCGCGGTCGTCGGGGTTGGCGTCGGGTGTGTCGTGGCGCAGGATGGAGGCGGCAGCGTCGGCGAAGGCCACGAGCGCACCACGGCTGCCGCGCACCGTCAGGCCCGTCGCCAGCACGCTGCGGTCGAAGTCCGCCTGGCGCAGCAAGGCGCGTTTCTGCGCGGCCTGCACGGGCGGCAGCGCGTCGCGGTTGACGAGCACGCGGCGCTCGGCCTCGGCCCCGAGACGCACCGACAGCCGCGCGACGCCGCCACGCCCTTCGGCCAGCAGCGCGCCTTCGTACGCCACCGACTGCCGGCTGAAATCGGTGTCGAAGTACAGCGCGTCGGCCTCGGCGCGCAGCGTGCGGACGCGGCGGGCGTTGGCCTGCACGTCCACGTCGGAGGTCAGGCGCAGCGCGCCGACGAGGGGCGCGTCGAGCGTGAGGGCGGCAAACAGCGTGTCGCTCGTCGTCGCCTCGATGGTTTCGGCCTGCCGGGCGTCGGCGCGGTTGAGAAATGAAGTGGCCTGGTAGGCATCGCGCCGCAGGCGCGTGCCCAGCACCTGCACACCGACGCGCGTGCCCTCGAACTGCCGCTCCGCCGTCACGCTCAGGCGCGCGTCGCCGGCGCGGCGCGGCGTGAGCAGCGCCCAGCCTGCCTGGCCACGCGCCTCGAACGTGCCGTGCTCAGCATCGGGCGCGAACGCGAACCGCACCGCGCCGCCCGGCCCGGCATCGGTACGCAGCACCCCCGCCTCGCCCGGCTGCGCCACGCCGGGGCGCTGGTCGAGCACCAGGCCCGCCTCGGCTTCCACCGACAGACCCGGGCGCGGCTGCACCTGCACGAGCGCGACGGTCTCGTTGGCCAGCACGCGGCTCTGCGAGAACGACTGCACGCGCGACGCCACGCCGAGGCGCGTGCGCGGCGACCACGTCCGCAACGCCAGCAAGGCCGCGTTCACCTCGTCCCGAAACGTGAGGCGACCGCCGAACACCTCGAACGCATCCGACGTGAAGCGCTGCTGCCCGGTAAAATCCCACCTGCCGCGCCGTACGTCCAGCCCTACGACCGCCTCGTAGCGGTAGCGGTTGAGGTCGCGTTCGAGGCGCGTTTCCACGACCACGCCGCCGGGTGTATCAGCAGACTGCGCGCGCACTTCCGGGCTTCCCATCCCGATCCCGATCACGCACAGCAGCAACCAGCGCCCGTACACGCCTCAGCCCGGGGGCCAGCGCAGCGCTCGGCCACCCAGCAGGTGCAGGTGCAGGTGATCCACCGACTGCCCACCGTCCGGCCCGGTGTTGAGCACCGCCCGGAAGCCATTCGTCAGCCCCTCCTGCCGCGCGATCTGCGCCGCGACGACGAGCAGGTGCCCGGCCAGGGCGGCATCGTCGGGTTCGAGGGCGGCGACGTTTTCGATGGGCCGGCGCGGCACGACGAGGATGTGCGTCGGTGCCTGCGGCTGGATGTCGCGGAAGGCCACACACCGGTCGTCCTCGTAGACGATGTCGGCGGGAATTTCGCGGTCGGCGATCTTCTGGAAAAGCGTCTTGTCGGCCATGAGCGAGCGGGAAAAGCCCGCTCAATGTACGACGCGCGCCTCAGCTCACCGCCAGCACCTCGCTCGTCCGCTCGACCTCTTTGAGCGCGCCCGCGTACTGGCCTTTCCACGCTTCGAGCGCGTCTTCGTCGAGCGACGTGACGAGGTGGCTGATGGTGTCGATGGATTCGCGGATGCCGTCGAGTTCGAAGGCGAAAGCCTCGGCCTGGGGGCCGCTCGGCAGGTACATCTGTGCCACGGCAAGCTGGTTTCGGACGCGGTCTTCGAGCATCTCGCGGATTTCCCAGATGGCCCGGCTGCGCTCGCGCCGCTGCCGCGTGCGGATGACCCAGAAGATGATGCCGTGCAGAAAACCCACGCCCGTGGCCGTCACCGCCGCCACAGCCCACATGTTGTAGCGGTCGCCGGTGAAGAACGCCGGAGCCACCCAGATGACGATGAGCCCGGCCAGGCTCAGGATCAGTTCGATCTGGTTGAAGAAAAAGCGGGTGAGGGAGGCGCGCATGGGAGGTTCGAGAGGGTGAAAAAGCTGTCTCCCTTCTTCATCGGCACCCGGGCGCAGCGGCTAAAGACTCCCCGCGCCGGAACGCGCGCCGAGGGGTGCCGTTGTCGATACTTGTTTCAACAGCTACCCGTGTATGCCCACCGTCTACGTGACCCGTCGGCTCCACTTCAACGCCGCGCACCGCCTGCACAACCCGGCCAAATCCGACGCCTGGAACGCGGAGACCTTCGGGCCCTGCAACCACCCCAACTGGCACGGGCACAACTACGTGCTGGAGGTCACCGTCGCCGGTACGCCCGACCCCGACACGGGATACGTAGCGGACCTGGGGCGCGTCCGCGCCGTCGTCGAGGAGCGCGTCGTCCGGCACGTCGACCACCGCAACCTCAACCTCGACGTGGATTTTCTCGACGGCATCCTGCCTTCGACGGAAAACCTCTGCCTCGCCTTCTGGCAGCGCCTCGACGGCCACCTCCCCGCCGGGCGCCTCCACCGCATCCGCCTCTACGAGACCGAGCGCAACTACGCGGAATACCTGGGGGAATAGTCGCCGGGCCTCCGTCGTTTGCCGGGCACAATCGGATAGGCAAGGCGCAACGAATTGCGCCCCTTACCATCCGTCTCTCACCGTTCCGCTCTTCTGTTTTCCAGCTTTCGCGCACCCCTCCTCACCACTCGCCACTCTCTTTACCCCTCATGCAAAACGGCATTCCCCAGGACGACCTCGACTTCGAGGCCACCCCGCTCTACGAGCGCCGCGACGTGTATGACGAGGCGACCACCCGGCACCTCGAAACGCGCGTCTACGACATCCTCGAAGCTGTCGGTGAAGACCCGCAGCGCGAGGGGTTGCTGAAAACGCCCGAGCGCGTCGCCAAGGCCTACCAGTTTCTGACGCACGGCTATGGACTCGATGGCGAGGGCATCCTCCGGTCGGCGCTCTTTGCCGAGGAGTACAGCGAGATGATTCTGGTGAAAGACATCGAGGTGTACAGCTTGTGCGAGCATCATATGCTCCCGTTTTTCGGGAAGGCACACGTGGCCTACATCCCCAACGGCCACATCGTGGGGTTGAGCAAGATCCCGCGCCTCGTCGAGGTCTACGCGCGGCGCTTGCAGGTGCAGGAGCGGCTGACGATCCAGATCCGCGACTGCATCGAGAAGGTGCTCCAGCCGCAGGGCGTGGCCGTCGTGATCGAGGCGCAGCACATGTGCATGATGATGCGCGGAGCCGAGAAGCAGAACTCGTCCACGGCTACGAGCGCCATGAGCGGCGAATTCCTGAACAACATCCACACCCGCGCCGAATTTATGCGCCTCATCAGAAGCTGACCCATGCCGACTGTCGTCGTCACAGGCGCGAGCCACGGCATCGGTCGGGCCGTAGCCGAGGCGTTCGCCGTTTTGCCAGAAACCCGCCTCGCGCTCGTCTCGCGCCGCCCCGAGGTGCTCGAAACCGTCGCCGAGGCGTGCCGGGCGCGCGGTGCCGAAGCCACCGTCCTCGCCTGCGACGTGACCGACGACGCGCAGGTGGCGCACATGGCGGGGCAGGTGCTCGGCAGGTGGGGCGCGCCCGATGTGCTCGTCAACAACGCGGGGGCGTTTGCGCCGGGGCCGCTGCTGGACACCACCGCCGCGTCGTTCCGCGCGCAGGTGGAGGCCAACCTCACGAGCGCCTTCCTCGTCACGCAGGCGTTTTTGCCCGCGATGCTGGCGCGCAAAACGGGGCACCTCTTCTTCATGGGCTCGGTGGCCTCGATCCGGGCCTACCCCGGCGGCGTGGCCTACTGCGCGGCCAAGCACGGGTTGCTGGGACTCGCGCGCGTCGTGCGCGAGGAAACGCGGCTGGAGGGCCTCCGTGTGACGACGCTGCTGCCCGGTGCCACGCGCACGCCGTCGTGGGATGGCACCGACGCACCCGACGAGCGCTTCATGCCGCCCGAGGACATCGCCCAAGCGCTGCTCGGTGCGTACAGGCTATCCGGCCGCTCCGTCGTCGAGGAGATCCTTCTCCGCCCGCAGGAAGGGGACCTGTGAAGGGCAGATTTCGGATTTCGGAAGGACGAGAGACCTGTGGGGAACGCGGAAAAGCGATGGGTTGAGGGCCTGGTAGACGCGCAGCGCGCCGCCCTGTATCTCTACGAAACCCCGCTTTCTACCTCCGACTTCCGCATTCCGACATCCGACCTTCCCCGCCGCGCAGCGGTGCAGAGGGTGTCGCGCAGGTCGGAGCGCTGGACGGGTTTGGAGAGGTAGGCGTCGAGGCCCGCGCTGAGGGCGTGCTCGCGCTCCTCCGCCCCCGATCCTGCCGTCAGCGCCACCAGGTAGGGCCGCGCCGCGCCCTGCGTGTCGGTGATACGGCGGGCGACGCCGTAGCCGTCGAGGCCCGGCATCTGGATGTCGGTGAAGACGATGTCGTACGTCTGCTTCGCCGCCTCCGCAACAGCTTCCAACCCGTCATCGACGATGGTGGCCGTGCAGCCGAGCCGTTCCAGTAGCCGTGCTATCACCCGCTGGTTGACGGGGTTATCCTCGGCTACGAGGATGCGGAGCGCGCGCAACGCGGCGTCTTCATCTTCGGCGAAGCGCGCCGTTTCCTCCCCAGGATCGCCCAGCGCCATGCCGAGCGCGTCGAGCACGACGGAGGCCTTGACGGGTTTGCTCACCGCCGTGACGAGCAGCGGGTTGCGGTGCGCCTGCCCGCTGCGGCCCAGCAGCACGATGGGCAGGCCGCTTCGCAGGTGCGCCAGCGTACCCGCCACCGAGGGCCCGTCGGCGTCGGAAAGCTGGCTGTCGATGAACGACACGTCGCACGGCGCGTCGGTTTGCAGGTGCGCGATGGCCTCGGATACCGATGCGACGGAGAGCACGTGCAGGCCCCACGAGGCGAGCGTCTCGGACAGCGCGGCGCGTGAGGCGACGTGCTCCTGCACCACGAGCACGTGACGGCCCCAGTAGGCCCGTGCCTGCGCCGCGAGGGGGGCTCGCTCGGGGTGCGAGCGGAGCGGCACCAGCACGAAAAACGTCGTGCCCTCGCCGGGCGCGCTCTCCACCCAGATGCGCCCGCCCATGAGTTCGACGAGCTTTTTCGAGATGCTCAGGCCCAGGCCCGTGCCGCCGAAGCGGCGCGTGGTGGAGGCGTCGGCCTGCGTGAAGGCCTGAAACAGACTCTCGATCTTCTCGGACGCGATGCCGATGCCGGTGTCGCGCACGCTGAAGACGTGGCCCTCCGTCGTTTCGGTGACGCGCACCTCCACGTCGCCCGCGTCGGTAAACTTGACGGCATTCGAGAGCAGGTTGATGAGAATCTGCCGCAGCCGCGTGGAATCGCCCACGACGCCCTCCGTCGTGCCCGGCTCGAAGGCGTTGACGAGGCAGAGGCCCTTCGCCGTGGCAGCGGCAGAGACGATGTCGAGCGCGTCCTCGACGACCTCGCGCGTCGAGAACGGCGCGGTTTCGAGTTCGACGCGCCCCGCCTCGATCTTGGAGAAGTCGAGGATGTCGTTGATGATGGCCAGCAGCGCGTCGGCGCTGACGGTGATGGTATCTACGAACTCGCGCTGCTCGCTGTTGAGCGGCGTGTCGGAGAGCAAGTTGGCCATGCCGACGACGCCGTTGAGGGGCGTGCGGATTTCGTGGCTCATCACGGCCAGAAACTCGCCTTTGGCCTGCACGGCGCGCTCGGCCTCGACGCGTGCCTGCCGCAGTTCGTCGTTGGAGCGCACGAGTGTCTCCGCCGCCCAGCGCTGCTGCGTCACGTCCTGCGCCACGCCCACGAGGTGACGCACGTGCCCGTCTTCGTCGTAATCCAGCACGGTTTCGCGGACGTAGAGCCAGCGGTAGCGCCCGTCGCGGTGCTGCATCCGAAACTCGTAGTCGGGAATGTCGCGGCCCTCGGGCCAGTCGCGCAGCTCGGCGAGGCGTTTGATCATCCCGGCGCGGTCGTCGGGGTGGAGGAGCGCCGTGAGCGCGTTCGGCATGGCCTGCACCTCCTCGAGCGCGTAGCCGAGCAGCTTGGAAATCTCGGCGTTGGCGAACACGCCCCCGACGTCCTGCACGTCGTAGCCGTAGATGAGGCCAGGAATGGAACGGTGGATGCCTTCGATAAACGCCTGACGCTCTTCGAGTTCGCGCATCTTGCGGCGCTCCTCGGACACGTCGCGCATGAGGTACGAGAAGCACGGCTGCCCGTCGTTGTCGAGATAGGCAAAATGCACCGTGAGTTCGTTCGTGTGCGGCACGGGGTGCTCGACGTCGAACTCGAACGTGTACGGCTGCCGACATTCGGAGGCAAGCCGGTAAGCTTCGAGGCACTTCGGGATCACCCCTGTCGACAGGTCGAGTGCGCTCGCCAGCCTCCCTTCCACCTCATCCACACGGCGACCAAACAGCCGCGCCGTCGCCTCGTTGACTGAGATCATCCGGATGTCGTCGCCTTCGGGGCGCACCACGCCCATCGCAAACGGGCTGTTGCTGTAATGGCTGCTGAGCAACGCCTCTTGCTGCGCCAGCCGGGCGCGCAGGTATGCGACGTCGTCTTCGGAAGTGAGTGGCGGAAAAGCGTCGGCCATGTGCGGCGTGGGGAGTAGGCCCTCGTGGAACCTGCGGCCTCCGCGAAAATCCTTCCACATTCACGCCTCTACACGCCGCGCGCGGCCAGAAAAACCAGAACGCACCGCTTCCGCAGGCGTTGGCCCGGCACCCCTTCCGTGATTTTCCGCCCGACCGATGACGCCGTCTCCGCAGCACGTTCTCCAGCACGTCTTCGGCTACGGCAGCTTCCGCCCGGCGCAGGAAGCCATCATCGAGAAGGTGCTGCGGGGTGAGGACGTGCTGCTCGTGATGCCCACCGGGGGCGGTAAATCGCTGTGTTACCAGATTCCCGCGCTCGTGCGCGAAGGCGTCGGCATCGTCGTCTCGCCGCTGATCTCGCTCATGCAGGATCAGGTGACGGCGCTCACGCAGGCCGGCGTGAAGGCGGCGTTCCTGAACTCGTCGCTCACCTCGGCGCAGCAGCGCGGCGTGCTCGGCGATCTCGAAAAGGGACGCCTCGACCTGCTCTACGTCGCCCCAGAGCGCCTGCTGATGCCGGGTTTTCTGGAAAGGATTTCCCGCCTGCCCGTGGCGCTTCTTGCCGTCGACGAGGCGCACTGCATCTCGCAGTGGGGCCACGACTTCCGCCCGGAATACCGCCAGATTCTCGACGTGCGCCGCCGGTTGCCGGGCGTGCCGTGCATCGCCGTGACGGCCACGGCGGATGCGCCCACGCAGCGCGAGATCCTCAAGGAACTCGAGATGCCGCCCGAGGCGCTGACCGTCACGGGCTTCGACCGGCCCAACCTGCGCTACCGCGTGCAGGTGTCGAGCGGCGGACGCGCAAAGCAGCTCCTCGCGTTTCTCGACGAGCACCAGGGCGACGCCGGCATCGTCTACTGCCTCTCGCGCCAGAAGGTCGAGGACACGGCGGCGATGCTGAAGGAGAACGGCTGGGACGCCCTGCCCTACCACGCGGGCCTGCCGTCGAAAACCCGCGAGGCCAACCAGGCGCGCTTTCTCAACGAGGAAGGCGTCGTCGTCGTGGCCACGATCGCCTTCGGCATGGGCATCGACAAGCCCAACGTGCGCTTTGTGGCGCACATGGACGTGCCGCGCTCGCCGGAGGCCTACTACCAGGAGACGGGTCGCGCGGGGCGCGACGGCCTCCCGGCGGATGCGTGGATGCTCTACAGCCTCGGCTCCGTCGTAGCCACGCGCAAGCTCATGGACGCCTCGGGCGGCGAAGGGCAACACAAGTGGGTGGAGCGCCACAAGTTCAACGCCATCATCGGCTTCTGCGAGACGGCGCGGTGCCGCCGCAGCGTGCTCTTGTCGTACTTCGGCGAAGACCCGCCCGCCCGCTGCGGCAACTGCGACACGTGCCTCCACCCCGTGGACACGTGGGACGCGACGACGGCGGCGCAGAAGGCGATGTCGGCCATCCACCGGACGGGCCAGCGCTTCGGCGCGGCGCACGTCATCGCGGTGCTGCGGGGCGAGGAGAGCGACCGCATTCGCAAGTACCGCCACGACCGCCTGCCGACCTTCGGCGTTGGCGCGGATCTCGAAAAGAATGCGTGGCAGTCGGTCATCCGCCAGCTCGTCGCCGCCGACTTTCTGCGCGTGGACGTCGACGGCTACGGCGGTTTGCGCCTCACCGAGGCGTGTGGTCCCGTTTTGAAGGGCGAAGCGCCCATCCACCTGCGGAAAGACCCCACGCCGCCCCCGCGCAAGCGGAAGCGCGGCACGACGCCCGCGCCCGTGCCCACCAACGAGGGGCAGCGGCGCTTCGAGCACCTGCGCGGCGTGCGCCTGCAACTGGCCCGCGACCAGGGCGTGCCGCCGTACGTCATCTTCTCCGACCGCACGCTCACCGAAATGGCCGAGCGCCTGCCCCGTACCCGCGACGAACTGCGCGACATTCCAGGCGTGGGCGACGTCAAGCTCGCCCGCTACGGCGACGTCTTCCTTGCCGCCCTCGAAGGAGCGTGAAGCACGCGGATCTGACGCGTCACGGGACGCACCTCACACGCGTACGGAGGGCCGAGGAGGGCTACCTGCCGCAGTACGTTCCTGCGGCCTTTTACGCGGCCGCCCGCATGAATCTGACACGCGTAGGAAACGGGATAAAAAACATTACTTTCACAATCCCATCCTCTGCGTCTCTTTCCCGGCATGCCCCGACCGCCCGCTGACGCTTCTGAAACCCGGCACGCTACCCACCCCACAGTGGGAGACGCCGACCGGCTGCACGCGCTGGAACGCACCGACCTGCTCGACACGCCGCCGGAGCGAGCGTTCGACCGGCTCACCGAACTTGTCCGTAAGCTGCTGGGCGTACCCGTAGCGCTGGTGTCGCTGGTGGACGCTGAGCGTCAGTTTTTCAAGAGCGCACAGGGATTGCCCGAGCCGTGGGCGAGCCTGCGCGAGACGCCACTGTCGCACTCGTTCTGCCAGCACGTCGTCAGCGGCGCGCAGCCGCTCGCGATCAAGGACGCCCGCGCCACGCCACTCGTACGGGACAACCTCGCCGTGCGCGACCTCGGCGTCGTCGCCTACCTCGGCGTACCGCTCGTCGAGGCGTCGGGCCACACCATCGGCGCGCTCTGCGCCATCGACGCACGCCCACGCACGTGGACGGCGGACGAGGTCGAGGTGCTGCGCGAACTGGCGGCGCTGGTGATTAGCGAGATCGCGTTGCGCGCACACCTGGGCGAGCGTCAGGAAGCGGAAGCGGCGCTGCGCCGCCAGGATGCCGAACTGCGTCGCCTCAACGAATCGCTCGAGGACAGCGTGCGCCTCCGGACGAACGCGCTCGTGCAGGCGCTCGAATCCATGCGGAAGCTCAACGAGGAGTTGCAGAACTTCGCCTACGTGGCCTCGCACGATCTGCAGGAGCCGCTCCGCAAAATCACTCTCTTCGCCAGCGTCGTCCGCCAGGATTACGGCGGCCAGATCGGGGACGAGGGCGAGCAGTACCTGAGCCGCATCCAGGACAGCGCGCTGCGGATGCAGATGCTCCTGCGCGACCTGCTCGCCTACGCGCGCGTGACCACGCACGGCCAGGTGTTCACCCGCACCCGCCTCGACGGCCTCGTCAAAAAGGTCGTCAGCAGCTTCGCCTACGCCATCGAGGCGTCGGGCGCGCGCGTGATGGTGAGGCCGCTGCCCACCGTGACGGGCGATCCGCAGCAGCTCCACCAGTTGTTTCAGAACCTCCTCAGCAACGCCCTCCGCTTCGCGCGCGACGGTGTGCCGCCCGAAATCACCATCCACGCGCGCCGCGAGAGCGGCAGTGACCGCTCCACCATCATCGTCGAGGACAACGGGCGGGGCTTCGACGAACGTTACCGCGCGCGGGTGCTGCAACCCTTCGAGCGGCTGGAACCCTCCGACGACGGCGGCACCGGCATGGGCCTCGCCATCTGCCGCCGCATCGTCGAGCGGCACGACGGCGACTTCGCCATCGAGAGCACACCGGGCGCGGGCAGCCGCTTTTCCATCACGCTGCCGCGCTGCCAGTAGGGGATTCGTGCGTGCTGGCGGTCCGAGGCGGCGGTACCGGGCAGCGCTCTCGACTATACGCGTGACGCGGAACGACTCCGCGTTCACCGCACCACGCTGCCCGGCTCGCTGTCGGCGGCGACGGGGACGAGGCGGCCGTCGCGGTCTTCGGCCATGAGCACCATGCCCTGGCTTTCGAGGCCGCGCATCGTGCGGGGCGCGAGGTTGGCGACGATGACGACCTGCTTGCCCGCGATCTCCTCGGGCGCGTACTGCATAGCGATGCCCGCGAGAATCTGCCGCGTCTCGAAGCCGAGGTCGATTTCGAGGCGCAGCAGCTTGTCGGCCTTCGGGATGCGCTCGGCGACGGTGACGCGGCCCACGCGGAGGTCGAGTTTGGCGAAGTCGTCGTACTGGATCGTCTCGCCGACGGGCGGGAATGGCTTCTCCGGGGCGGCTTCGGCGGCGGGCGCTTGCGTGTCGGCGGCGTTTTTCAGGCGCTGCAGTTCTGCTTCGATCACGTCGTCCTCGATCTTGGCGAAGAGCACTTCGGGCGTGCCGAGCACGTGGCCCGGTTCGAGCAGTGGACGCGCGGCATCGTCCCAGCCCAGCGTGCCATCGCCACCGGGCATCGACGACCGGACCCCTTCCAGGTTCAGCATCTTCCGCAGCCGCGCCGCCGCGTCGGGCACGATGGGTTCGAGCAGAATCGACAGGCTCGCGCAGAGTTGGAGCGCGAAATGGATCGTGTTCGCTGCCGCCTGTTTGTCGTGTCTTCATCTGATGCCAAGGAGCCTGGTCTCTGGAAAAACTCGTTGCCATAGCTCGCGCTAAGCGCCATCGTCTCGAAACAACAGCCTCAAACGGAAGCTGGCGTGTCGAGTAACGTGCCGAGCGTTTCCGGTATCCGCCGCCAGCGCGACTGAGACGCACTCCTGGCTCGCAGCATCAGGCGTCTTCGGAGCGTGCGGGCACCTTGCCGTCGAAATAGCGGTGCGCGAACGTCAGCGCGCGGTTGACGAAGTTGCCCAGCACGTCGGCGAGTTCGCCGTTGACGCGGGCCTGGAAGTCGCGGAGGCTGAAGTCGGCGTCTTTCGTCTCGGGCAGCGTCGTGCCGAGCGCGTAGCGGACAAGGTCGGCGTCGAAGCGCTCCATGAACGTGTGCAGCCAGATGGCCCACCCCCGGCTCGTCGAGAACTTCTGCCCTTCGAGGTTCAGAAATTCGTTGGCGGGCACGTTCGCCGGCAGCACGAAATCGCCGTGGAGCATCAGCATCCCCGGAAAAATGAGGCAGTGGAAAACGATGTTGTCCTTGCCGATGAAATGCACGAGCCGCGTGGATTCGTCCTGCCAGTAGGCTTTCCACGCCCCGGCGTCGCCGCTGCGGGCGGCCCACTCTTTGGTGAACGAGAGGTAGCCGAGCGGCGCGTCGAACCAGACGTAGATGACTTTTCCGGTGGCATCGACGCCCGCCTTCTCGGCCACCTCGGGCGGCACGGGGATGCCCCACGCCACGTCGCGCGTGATGGAACGGTCGCGCAGGCCGTCGGCGAGCCACGACTTCACCTGTCCGAGCACGTTGGGCTTCCAGTCGTCGTGCGTGGCGAGCCACGTTTCCAACTCGGGCTGGATGTCGCCCAGCGGCAGGTACCAGTGCGTCGTCTCGCGCTTCTCAGGCGTGGCGTTGCTCAACACCGAACGCGGGTCGATGAGTTCGGCAGGCGAAAGGCTGGAGCCGCACTTCTCGCACTGGTCGCCGTACGCCTCCGTGTAACCACACACGGGGCACGTGCCCTTCACGAAACGGTCGGCGAGGAACACGTTTTCGATGGGGTCGAAGAGTTGCTCTTCCGTCTTGAGTTTGAAGACGTTTTTAGAAGCCAGCGTGCGAAAGAAATCCTGCGTCGTCTCGCGGTGCGTCTCCGACGACGTGCGCCCGTAGTAATCGAACGAGATGCCCGCCGCACGCAGTCCTTTTTCGATCACCGGGTGGTATTCGTCCACGATGGCCTGGGGCGTGGTGCCCTCGCGCGTGGCGCGCATCATGATGGCCGCGCCCATCTCGTCGGAGCCGCAGACGTAGACGACGTCCTCGCCCTTCAAGCGGAGGTAGCGGACGTAGAAATCGGCGGGCAAGTAGGCCCCGGCGAGGTGACCGAGGTGGATGGGGCCGTTGGCATACGGCAGCGCCGAGGTGACGAGGGTGCGGGGCATCTTTTGGAAAGTCGGAAGTGGGAACGCGGAAAGCGGAACGGGGAGGAAAAAGATCGGAGGTAGGGCGCACGTCATTGCCCCCTGCTCGGATTACGGCTGCGCTCGTGGGGGCACAGCGTGTGCGCCCTGTTGCGCCGGTCAGCACGTGCGGGCACCAGAGGTCGCACCCGGCGAACGTCCAGACGTGCAAAACGGCTCCGCGGGCGTGAATGCGGGGCTCCGGGCAAAAAAAGGTAGGCGGTCGATGGCCCGAATGGGCGCGGCTTTGCGCTTTACCAGGCGAAGGCCGCCCTTGCGGCTCCCAACCCTTCCGGCTCCCAACCCCACGGCACCATGGCAACGTCCACGCTCCCGCAGCGCCTCGTCCTGCGCCACCTCAGCGGCTCCAAAGCCAACCAGGTTGACGAATTCCCCCTCGGCCCGCTCACCGAGGTCACCCTCGGGCGGTCAGAGACGTCACACGTCGCCTTCGACCCCGACCGCGACGACGTCGTGAGCCGCCACCACGCCAAGATCGTCCAGGACCCCGCCGATCCGGTGCAGTTCACCGTGCACGACCTCGACAGCAGCAACGGTACGTTCGTCAACAAGCAGCGCGTGATGGGCGTGGCCCGCGTCCGCCCCACCGACGTGATCCAGCTGGGTGAAGGCGGGCCCGAGTTCATGTTCGACCTCGACCCGCGCCCCGACAGCATGATGCGGCAAACGCGCGTGGCTTCCGGTTCCGACGTGATGAGTGCCACCAGCGCGACTTCGGCCACGCGCGTCGAGGGCAGTCGCCCGCCCGTAGCATCGGCCAAGCAGGGCGTGGGGCGCGAGACGCTCATCCGCGAGATCTCGACGGCCAAGAAGCAGGGCAACCAGAACATGCTCTTCGCCGTCGGCGGCGTGGTGGTGCTGCTCGGACTCGTGGGCGCGTTCCTGTTCTGGCAGGGCCGCGCAGACGACGAAGCCACGCGGCGCGGGCTGGATGACCTCGGCAACCGCACGACGGAAATCGCCTCGACGATGCGCCCGTCGCGCGCCGAGATCATCGCCGCCAACGCGGGCAAGGTCGTCTACATCGATCAGGCGTGGAAGCTGATGTACGTGCCCACGGGCCAGCAGCTGTACCTCGAATACGCCGACGTGGGCACGAAAGAGCAGCCCAACTGCGTGCCCGTGCTCATCGCGTCACAGAACGGCACCGACCCCAACCTGACGCTCGCCACGCAGTCCAACGGGTGCCAGAACGAACCGGTGGGCGGCGCGGGGACAGGCTCGGGCTTTGTCGTCGGGCCGGACGGCTTCATCATCACCAACCGGCACGTGGTGGCGGGTTGGTACCACGGCTACCACTTCCAGCAGCCGCAGGGCGCCGTTTTCCAGATGGGCGCGGACAACAACTGGCAGTTTCTCGGCATGGCGCAGATGCCCGGCAACTGGGTGCCCATCAACGCCAGCCAGCTCAACCGCGACCCGCTCTCGGGCAAGATCGTCGAGGGCCGCAACGACTACATCGACGTCATCTTCGCCAAGACGGATCAGCGCTTCGAGGCGCGGCGCTCGGCCATCAGCGAGCAGCACGACGTGGCGCTCATCAAAACCGAGGTGCCCAACCAGCTGGCCCCCGTCAACCTCAAAGACACCTACGACGAGACGCAGCCTGGCCAGAACGTGACCGTGATGGGCTACCCCGGCGTGTCGCCCGCCGAGGTGGGGATGCGCGAAAACCAGTCGTTCGACAGCCGCCGCCAGAGCGCCGTGCTCATCCCCGACCCGACGGCCACCGACGGCATCGTGGGCCGCATCGTCCGCAACGAGCAGTCCACATCGGGCAACACGCGCGACAACAGCTACAGCACGCTCGGCGATTACTTCCAGCTCACCGTCAACGCGACGGGCGCGGGCAACAGCGGCGGGCCGGTGTTCGACGAGACGGGCAACGTGATCGGCATCTACTCGGCGGGCACGTCGGGGCCGGGCGGCAGCCTGTCGTTCGCCGTGCCCATCCGCTACGCGCTGCGCCTGATGGGGCCGTCGGCGGTGACGCGGTAAGGCGGGCCCTGGTCCCTGGAGACGGGTCACCAGAGGGTTGAACCCTCTCCCCTGAGGGAGAACCCACCTGTACTCGCCAATCTCCAACCTCCCCTCCTCTCCATCCACCTCACGACTCCCATGCCCCTGCCCTCCCCCCGCACCCTCGGTCGCTACGACCTCGTGGACGTGCTCGGGGCAGGCGGCATGGGCGAGGTGTACCGCGCCTACGACCGCACGAACGGCGACGTGGTGGCGGTGAAGGTGCTGCGAGCGGGGCGCGAGGGCGCGACGGCAGAGCGCTTCCGGCGCGAGGCGTCCGTCCACCTGCGCGTCGCGCATCCGCACGTGGCGAAAGCCTACCGCCTCATCGACACGCACGACGGGCTGGCGCTCGTCCTCGAATACATCGACGGCCCCACGCTGGCCGACCACATGAAAACGCACGGCCCGCTCCATCCCGACGCTGCGCTGGCGCTGTTCGCGCCCATCGTGGAGGCTGTGGCGTTTCTGCACGCGCAGGGCATCCTGCACCGCGACATCAAGCCCGAGAACGTGCGCCTCACGCGCGACGGCGTCCCCAAGCTGCTGGACTTCGGCATCGCCAAAGACACCGTGCGCGACGTGCGCCAGTCGAGCGTCGTCATCGGCTCGACGCCCTACATGGCCCCCGAGCGGCTGCGCGGCGAACCGGCGGTACCCGCGACGGACGTGTGGGCGCTGGGGGTGCTGTTCTACGAGATGATCACCGGCATCTGCCCGTTCGAGGGGCCGGATCTGCTGGAGGTGTACCGCCGCATCCGCGAGGCACGCTTTGATCCGCCGTCGCACCACAACCCCGACGCGCGCGGGCTGGCGGATGCCCTCGTCGAGCGCTGCCTGCGCCGCGACGCCGATCGCCCGCTTCGCCACGGCGGGAGACTTGCTCCACGTCGTCGAGAAGGCGCGGGTACCGCAGCCGAGTACGTCCCGGCGCACGTTTCGGCTGCCTTCGCTGACGTGGTCGCCCGCGTGGGGCCGCCGCGTGCTGGTGGCCGCCGCCGCGCTGGCGCTCGTGACGACGGCGGGGCTGACGTGGCGCGCGGCGACGATGGGGGGTGAGCGAGACGTGCCCGGCCTCCGCCGCGACGTGCAGGGCGATTCGCGCTCCGCCCTCGTCCCCGCCACCTCCGACGCCGCGCCCGACAGCGTCTGTTTGATGACGCAGGGCGGGCAGACCGCCGAAGTCTTCACCGCCGACGGGCAGCGGCTGGGTACGCTGGGCAGTGACTGCCTGTGGTTCTCCGGCACGTTCGGGCAGACCTACACCCTCACCATTCACCACGACGCGGGCACGTTCGCGCACCCCGTCACCATCACGAACCGACGTGCCTGGACTGTTCAGCTTCCTTAAACGACGCCCGGCAGCGCCGACGGGCGTGGACTCCGCACCGACGGCAGCGACCCCCACGTGGCACCTCGAAGCCGCCCTGCGGACGGACGTAGGCTGCGTGCGCGACACCAACGAAGACCACATCCGGTTCGTGGAGCCGCACGCCGACGATCCGCGGGCGCGGCGCGGGGCGCTGCTCGTCGTGGCCGATGGCATGGGCGGCCACGCCGCGGGCGAGGTGGCGAGTGCGCTGGCCGTCGAGACGATCTTCCAGCACTACTACGCCTCCGACGCCGCGCCCGACGTGGCGCTGCGACACGCGCTCGAACGCGCCAACGCCGCCGTCTGGGACGCCGGGCAGCAGCCCGACCGCAAAGGCATGGGGACGACCGTCACGGCGCTCGTGCTGCGCGACGGGCAGGGCTTCGTGGCGCACGTCGGCGACAGCCGGTTGTACCGGCTGCGCGGCGGCACGCTGCGCCAGATCACCCACGACCACTCGCTCGTGCAGGAGATGGTGCGCAAAGGCATGATCCGAGAAGACGAAGCCGCCCACCACGACGACCGCAACGTGCTCTTGCAGGCCCTCGGCAACCGTCCGTCGGTGGAGGTCGAGGTGCTCGACGCGCCGCTCGTCCTGGCGGCGGGCGACACGTTTCTCGCCTGCTCCGACGGCCTCCACGACGGCATCGCACCGGGCGAACTGGAAGCGCTCCTCGCTCGCCACACCGACGTGCAGCAGGCCGCCGACGCGCTCGTCGCGCTGGCGAAGGCGCGCGGCGGCAGCGACAACATCTCCGCCGGGCTCGTCCGCCTCGTCGAGGGGCCGCGCCGCGCCGCCGGGCGGCCCACGCGCGAGGTCGCCTCGCCTTATCCCACGGAACCATGACCGGCCACACCATCGGCTCGTACAAGATTCTCAACCGCATCGGCGAGGGCGGCATGGGGACGGTGTACCGCGGCCTCGACCTCATGCTCGACCGCACCGTCGCCATCAAGGCGCTGCGAGCCGACCTCGCAGGCAACACCGACCTCGCCGAGCGCTTCCGGCTCGAAGCGAAGGCCGTGGCGCGGCTCCAGCATCCCAACGTCGCGGGCGTCTACGCACTCCAGCGCGAGGGCGACCACCTCTACCTCGTCATGGAGTTTATCGAGGGCGAGACGTTCGAAGACCGGCTGCGCCGCGAGGCCCGTCTCCACCCGTCCGACGCCGTGCCGCTCGTGATGCAGGCGCTCGCAGGCCTCGGCCACGCGCACGCGCAGGGCGTCGTCCACCGCGACATCAAGCCTGCCAACCTGATGCTCACGCCGCGCGGCGTGGTCAAGATCATGGACTTCGGCATCGCCCGGCTGCTGGGCGGGCAGCGCGTGACGCGGACGCGCTTCGCCGTGGGCACCGCCGAATACATGGCTCCCGAACAGGTCAAAGGCAGCGAGGTGGACGGGCGCACCGATCTGTACGCGCTGGGCACCGTTCTCTACGAGATGCTGACGGGGCAGGTGCCATTCCACAGCAAGAGCGAGTTCGAGTTGATGCGGTCGCAGGTGGAAGAAGCGCCGCCGCGCCTCCGCACCCGCCTGCCCGACGCCCCCGAGGCGCTCGAAGGCGTGCTCGACCGCGCCCTCGCCAAAAAACCCGACGATCGCTACGGCTCCGCCGACGCCTTCCGCGACGCCCTCGCCGCCCTCACGCTGCCGCCCAAGCCCGAGCGCGCCGCCGGTCCGACGCGCGTCTTCACGCCCTCGGCCCCACCGAAAACCGCTGGTGTCGCTGCCACCCGCGTCGTCGAGAACCTGAGCGCAACGGCTCCGATGCCCCCCGCCACCCGCATCGCGGATCGGTCGGAGGAGTTTGCGCCGGTGGCGTCGAACTCATCTTCCGCACCGAGACTCCGCCGTCCAGCCGTCTGGGGGGCGAGCGTCGCGGCGGTGACGATGGTGGTCGTGCTGGCGTTCGTGCTGACCCGCCCGCCGTCTTCCCACCGACGTGCCACTCCGAGCCTGCAGCGCAGGAAGAAGCTGCCCCACCCCTCGATTTTGCTCGGCGTGCAGAGGCCTCCATGCAGGCGCAGGATCCCATCACGCCAACGCCCTCCGTGCCTACGTTCGCGCCCGCGCCCGGGCCGCGTCCCGCCGTGCTGATGCTGGCGAGCGCCGAGCGCTTTTTCGCCCGCGACGCCCTCACCTCGCCCGCCGACTCCAACGCCGCCGACGTGCTGGCACGGGTACTGGCCGTCGAGCCGGGCAACACGCAGGCGCGCGCGCTCGTGCGCCGCGTCGTCGAGAAGTACCGGGGCTGGGGCGCGGTGCAGGAGCGCCGCGACCGCTACGCCGATGCCGCCCGCCACTACCGCGCCGGGCTGGCCGTGGCGAACCGCTTTCCCGCCGTCGCGGGCGACCTGGCGGCGGGCTTGCAGAACGCGCTGAACACCGCCACAGCCTCCGCGCAGACGCCACACGCAACGCCATCCGCGTCCGAGAAGGTGGAGGACAGCGCGCCGCCCGCCAACACGCCCGCGCAGAGCGGCACGCTGCGCGTGCTCGTGCGCCCCTACGGCGACGTGTTCGTGGACGGCAAGAAGGTCGCCTCCAACACCATCGCCGCCGTCACCCTCACGCTGCCCGCCGGGCCGCACGTCGTCCGCGCGGTGCATCCCACCCTCGGCAGCACCGAGCGGCGCGTCACCATCCGCCCCGGCGCGACGGAGGACGTCCGCATCGTGCTCGAAAACTGATTCTTTGATCGCCTCTTTCCACCCTCATCTCCCCACGACCATGCTCCGCTCTCTGCTCCTGCTTCTCGTGATCCTGCTGCTCACCGGCGTACCCGCCGCGACCGCGCAGACGACCTGTGCCACCGCCCTCGCAGACGGCCAGAACGCCTACGACGACGCCCGCTTCGACGACGCCGTGCGCGTGCTCGAACGCTGCATGGCTGCCCTGCCCGTGGCCGAGCAGCGCACGGCCTACCGGCTGATGGCCCTCAGTCACCTCGGCAACGGCAACCAGACGGGCGCGCAGGACGCCGTGCGGAACCTCCTGCGCGTCGATCCCGGCTACCGCACCGACCCCGCCACTGACCCGCCCGCCTTCGCCCGCCTCGTGCAGGACGTGCGCGCGAGCGGCCCCGCAACAGTAACCAGTATGCCGTCCGTCACTTCGTTCTACCGGAAATATGCTGTCGAACACGCATGGCTTTTTCGGGCAGTTCGGGCTGGGCTACACGTCTATCACCACCAGCGTGGACTCCGAATCGGATTCCGAGGGCGGCGGCGGTGCGACGATTTTGCTGGGCTACGGCATCACGCCCCGGTTTCGCGCTTTTCGCGCACCTGGGCGCGGCGTCGCTGGCTCCCGAGGAACGGCGACAATTACACGCACAGCGAAGTCGGCCTCGGCCTCCGCTACCACTTTGGCAGCGCCGCGTCGAAGCTTCGCCCGTACGTACAGATCAGCGGTGTGCAGCAGACGGCCACGTTCCCGATTCCCACCGGTACGGGAGGCTCGGTGGATGTCGATGTCACCGGCGTTGCGGGACGCTTGGGAGGCGGCGTGCTGTACTTCTTCTCCCCCACGTTGGCGCTGCACGGTGAACTGAACGTCTCGTCGGGCGAGTACAGCGAGGTGTCGGCGCAGGGAGAAACAGGTGGACGCTTCAGACCTCTTCGGCGAGAACCCCAGCACGACGGCGTTTACTTCCGCGTCGGCATCACGGCGTTTCCCTTCCGCTAAACCGCCAATGGGTGGATAGGCGGGCGGGCCGTGCGCTACTTTGTGCGGCCCGCCATTCTTCTGCCTCATGCCCGACACGTTTGCTCCCCGCTCCGCCACCGTCCGCCGCGAAACCGCCGAAACCCGCGTCGCCGTCACGCTCCGTCTGGACGAAAATCGTGCTTACGACAACGCCACCGGCATCGGCTTTCTCGACCACATGCTCGACCTGTTCGCCCGGCACGGCGGCTTCGGGCTGGAGGTAAACTGCGACGGTGACCTGCACGTGGACGACCATCACACCGCCGAGGACGTGGGTATCACGCTGGGGCAGGCGTTCAAACAGGCGCTGGGCGACAAGGCTCACGTGGCCCGCTACGGCCACGCCTACGTGCCGATGGACGAGAGCCTCGCCCGCGCCGTCGTGGACCTGTCGGGCCGCTACGCGCTCCACTTCGACGCCGCCTTCTCGCGCGAGCGCGTGGGCGATTTCTCCACCGAGATGGTGGCGCACTTCTGGGGTTCGTTCGCCGAGCACGCCGGGATGAACCTGCACGTGACGCTGCTCTACGGCACCAACGCGCACCACCAGGTCGAGGCCGTCTTTAAAGCCGTGGCCCGGGCGCTGCGCGGAGCCGTGTACCGGAGCGCCGAGCAGGACGCGCTGCCGTCCACCAAAGAAGCGTTCTGACGCGCCGGGTGAAGACCTCCGCAAATCAGCGGCGCACGCGCCCGGCGTGGAAAGGACCCCCTATCCTTGAATGCTCGCTCAACCGTGTGTCCATGCTCCCTTCCACACCTCCGGCCTCCGCTGCCCTCGCCGCGCTGATGCAGCGAGACGCGGCGCGCGTGCGCGAGCAGGACGAGGCACGGACGGCATGATGGAGAGGCTGCGCCACATCGCCCCGCTGCTGGCCTCGCTGCTGATGGTCGTCCTCGCCATCGAGACGACGGACCTCGTGCGCTGTGCCGACGAGGCCGCGCCCGTCCCCGTGACGTGCGCCGACGGCACGCTCAAAGCCCCGCCCGCCGACGCGGCCGCACCGGCCTCTGCGCACCACGCCGCCGCGCCGGACTGCCTGTGCCACGTCACGTTCGTCTCCACCGCCGCGCTGCCGACCGTCGGCGCGCCGGGTGTGCTGGCGCACGGATATCCGGCGTACGTCGCCGTGCGCGTCGAGGGCGAGTCGTCGCCTCCAGGCCCGGTACCGCTGGCCTGAGTCCCGGCAGATGCGCGTTTCAGCGCCTGCCTGCCGCATCCGTGGGGGTGTGGCCCTGCACGTCCGCAGCCGCCCGCGTGGGCGTGCTGCCTCTTTCCATGCAGTGGACCCAGGCTCATGTTCGAAAACCTCATCCTGTTCGCGCTCCGCCAGCGCGCGCTCGTGCTCGTCGGCACGCTGGCCCTCGTCGCCGGAGGGCTCTACGCCTTTACCCGGCTCCCCATCGACGCCATCCCGGACGTCACCAACAACCAGGTGCAGGTGCTCACGCAGGCACCCGCGCTCTCGCCGCTCGAAGTCGAGCAACTCGTCACGCTCCCCATCGAGACTGGCGCTCAAGTCGCTGCCAGACGTGGTCGAGATGCGCTCGCTGTCGCGCTCGGGCCTGTCGGTCGTCACGGTCGTGTTCGAGGAGAATGTGGAGACGTATTTCGGGCGGCAACTCATCCTCGAAAAGCTGCGCGAGGCGGAAGAAAGTCTTCCGCCCGGCGCGGACACGCCTGAACTGGGGCCGGTATCGACGGGGCTGGGCGAGATTTTTCGCTACGTCGTGCGCGACACCACGGGCCGCCTCTCGCCGATGGAACTCCGCACCATCCACGACTGGATCGTGCGGCGGCAACTGCTCGGCGTGCCGGGTCTGGCCGAGGTC
Source organism: Rhodothermales bacterium (assembly GCA_963829705.1). Classification (GTDB taxonomy): domain Bacteria; phylum Bacteroidota; class Rhodothermia; order Rhodothermales; family BA12; genus CAWHJN01. The sequence goes on along the minus strand of CAWHJN010000005.1, from coordinate 988,079 downwards.
AACGCCATCGGCGGCTTTCTCAAGCAGTACCAGGTGCTCGTCGATCCCGAAAAGCTCGCGGCCTACAATCTCACGCTGCGCGACGTGTTCGATGCAGCAGCGGCGTCGAGCGGCACCGGCGGCGGCGCGTACATCGAAACCGGGCCGGAGCAACTCACCGTTCGTTCGGTGGGGCTGGCAACGAGCCTCGACGATTTGAGGGCGACGGCCGTGAAGACGACGGCGGGCGGCACGCCGGTTTTGCTGGGCGACGTAGCCGAGGTCACCACCGGCCCCGCCATCCGCTTCGGCGCGGCGACGCGTGACGGCGAGGGCGAAGTCGTGACGGGTTTCACGCTGCAGCTCAAAGGAGCCAACGCCCGCGTCGTCGTGGGCGCGGTAAAGGATCGCATCGCCGAGATCCAGGCGTCGCTGCCCGAAGGCGTCGTCATCGAGCCGTACTACGACCGCACCCAGCTCGTCGCGCGCACGATCAAGACGGTGGCGAAAAACCTCGGCGAGGGAGCGCTTCTGGTGATCGCCGTGCTGCTGCTCTTGCTCGCGCACCTGCGCTCGGGCCTCATCCTCGCGTCCGTCATTCCGCTGGCGATGTTGTTTGCCGTCATCTGCATGGTGCTCACGGGGCAGAGCGGCAACCTGATGAGCCTCGGGGCCATCGACTTCGGGCTGGTGGTGGACGGCTCGCTCATCATCGTCGAGAACATCCTGCGGCTCATTTCAAAACATCAGCGCGAGGGGCGGCCCATCGAGGGAGACGACGGCATGCGGCGCCTCGTGTACGCGGGGGCCGTCGAGATGGTGAGTGCGGCCAAGTTCGGCGTGTTCATCATCATCATCGTGTACCTGCCCATCCTCACGCTGCGGGGCATCGAGGGCAAGCTGTTCCAGCCGATGGCGCTGACGGTGACGTACGCGCTCGTGGGCGCGCTGCTGCTGTCGGTGACGTACGTGCCGGTGATGTGCTCGCTCTTTTTGAAGGGCGGCGCGCCCATCCGGCACGCGCCGGTGGTCGCGTGGCTGCACCGCGTCTACCGCCCCGCGCTGCGGCGGGCGCTGGCGCACGGCAGACTCATCGTGGGCGTGGCGGCCCTGCTGCTCGCCGTGGCGCTCGTCGGCTTCACGCGCCTCGGTGGCGAGTTTCTCCCACGCCTCGACGAAGGCGACGTGGCGATGCAGATCCTCCGGCTGCCGAGCGTGTCGCTGACGGAGTCGCTCGCCATCACGGGCGAAGTCGAGCGGCGCGTCGCGGCCTTCGATGAGGTCGAGACCATCGTCTCCAACACCGGTCGGCCCGAAGTCTCCACCGACCCGATGGGCGTCGAGATCGCCGATGCGTACATCATCCTGAAACCCCGCGACGCGTGGCCCGAGGTGGCCGGGCGGCGACGCACGAAGGCCGAACTCGTCGAGGCGATGCGCGAGGCCGTCGAGGACGTGCCCGGCGCGGGCGTGCAGTTTCTCCAGCCCATCGAGATGCGGACGAACGAACTCGTCGCGGGCGCGCGCGGCGACGTGGCGGTGAAGCTCTTTGGCGAGGACTTCGGCGTGATGAACCCTGCGGCGGAGCGCGTCGCGGCGATCCTGCGCGCCACGCCCGGCGGGGCCGACGTGTCCGTGGAGCAGACGAGCGGCTTCCCGCAACTCGTCGTCCGCCCCGACCGCGCCGTGCTGGCGCGCTACGGCCTCACCCCCGCCGACATCAACGACCTCGTCGAGACGGCGGTGGGCGGGCGCGTGGCAGGGGCGATCTACGAGGGCGAGCGGCGGTTCGACCTGGTGGTGCGCTACCGCGAAAACGCCAGAGGCAGCGTTACAGCACTCCGGCAGACGCTCGTCGCCACGCCCACGGGTGCGCGCGTGCCGCTCGAAGTGCTCGCCCGCGTGGCCGTCGAGGAAGGCCCGGCGCAGATCTCGCGCGACGAAGGCAGCCGCTACGTGACGGTGCAGGCCAACGTGCGCGGGCGCGACGTGGCCTCGTTCGTCGAAAGCGTGCAGGCGCAGATCGCCGCGCAAGTCGACCTGCCGCCGGGCTACCGGATCGCGTACGGCGGGCAGTTCGAGAACCTCCAGAACGCCTCGCGGCGGCTCGCGCTCGTCGTGCCGCTGGCGCTCGTGCTCATCTTCTTCCTGCTGTTCCAGGCGTTCCGCTCCGCGCGGCTGGGCGTGCTCATCTTCCTGTGCGTGCCGATGGCCGTCATCGGCGGCGTGGCAGCGCTGTTCGTCGCCGGGCTGCCGTTCTCGATCTCGGCGGGCGTGGGCTTTATCGCCCTCTTCGGCATCGCTGTTTTGAACGGCATCGTCATGGTGGCGGCCTTCCGCAAGTTCGAGGGCGAAGGCCTGACGCGGCGCGACGCCATCCTCGCCGGGGCCGACGAGCGGCTCAGGCCCGTGGTGACGACGGCGACGCTGGCGGCGCTCGGCTTCGTGCCGATGCTGCTCGCGCGAAGCGCCGGAGCCGAGGTGCAGCGCCCGCTGGCCACCGTCGTCATCGGCGGGCTCGTCTCCTCGACGCTCCTGACGCTGTTCGTGCTGCCCATCGTCTACGGTTGGTTTGGTGGACGAAGGGTGCAGTGGCAGCAGCCTGAGCCCGAAGACGTGGAGGCCGAGCTTTTCACGCCGCCGGGCGAAGCAGGCCTCGACGCGGCCGATTCTCCCTACGAGAACGGGTATTTTGCCGTTACCCGTCCGCCCGGACGTGGAGGAGCCGTGTGGGGGATCGCGCTGCTGGCCCTGCTCGGCGCGGCCGGGCGGGCGCAAGCGCAGGACGTGCCCGGCAACCTCACGGGGCCGCTCTCGCAGTCGGTCGTGCGGGCGCGGGTGCTCGACGTTGCTCCCTCCCTCCAGCGGAGCCTGGCAGCGCTTCAGCGGGCGGCGGCGTTGCGTTCGTCGGCGGGCCTGCTGCCCGCAACGGAGGTGTTCGCCACCGTCGATGGGCAGCCCATTGCGGACGTGACCGCTGAGCGTGAAACCGCTGGGGGAGTGGCGCAGACGATTCCGCTGCCGCCTGTCCTCACCGCCCGCCGCCGCGCCGCCCAGAAGCTCATCGAGCAGGCAGAGGCCGAGCATGCCGTCGTCCGCCGCGCCGTGCTGCTCGACGCCGACCTCGCCTACGTGGATCTGCTCGCCGGGCAGACGCGCCTGGCGCTCGCCGACTCTGCGCTGGTACTCGCGCAGGCGTTTGCCGCCGCCGCCGAGCGTCGGCAGGGGCTGGGCGAGACGGGCGTACTCGAAGCGTTGCAGGCCCGCGTGGCGGTGGCCCAGGCGGAACGCGAGCGTGCGGCATCGGCGGGGGCATTCGAGTCGGCAGCGGCAGTGCTGCGGACGCTGCTCGACCTCGCCCCCGGCGCGCCCGTGCGGGCGGAAGGCGTGCTGACGCTCAGCCCGCCCCCCCGCCGCTGGACGTACTCGAAGCCCGGCTGGACGCCTTCCCCGCGCTGGCTGCCGCCGGAGCTGCCGTGGCCGTCGCCCGCGCCGAGAGGCGGGTCGTGGCCGTGGAGAAATGGCCTACGCCGAGCATCGAGGCGGCCTACCAGACGCTCGGCGGGCGGGGTGGCTATTTCGCGGGCGGCATCCGCCTGGAGGTGCCGCTCTTCCGCCTGTTCAACCGGGGGCCGGACCGCGCCGCCGAGGCCGCCGTGGTCGGGGCCGAGGCGGAACGCGAACGGGTGGCCCTCGGGCTGCGCACGCGCCTGCGGAGCCGCTACGCTGCGTGGATGGCCACCCGCGCGCAGGCCGAGGCCTTCGCCGGACGGCTGCTGCCGCAGGCCGAAGAAGCTTACCGCATCGCCCTCCGCCTGCGGGCGCTCGGCGAGGCCTCGTACCTCGAAGTCCTCCGCGCACAGACGGCGCTGCTCGAGACGCAGGCTGCCGCCGTGGACGCGCTCCACGAAGCCGCCCGCCTGCGCGCCGAAATCGATCTCCTCGGCAGCCCCGACGCGCCCGCGGAGCGCCGCTGACGCCTCCTCTTACAGACTTTTTGCTGACATGAACACCTATCTCAACACCCTCCGCCTACTGTTCTCTCTGCTGCTTCTGCTCGCCACCGGCTGCGGCAGAGACGAAATCCCGAACGACGCGCACGCGGACGATGCACACGACGAGGGCGAGGCGGGCGAAGTACGCTTCGAGGAAGCCGCGCTGGCACTGGCGGGCATCGAGACGACCCCGGTGGCCCGCACCACACTGCGCGGCGCGTTCGGCACGCCGGGGCGGGCGGTGCCGGGCCTTACGGGCACCGCCCACATCGGCACGCTGTTGCCCGGGCGCGTCGTCCGCCTGTTCGCGGGCGAGGGTGCGGGCGTCCGGCGCGGCGGGCCGCTGGCCGAAATCGAGAGCTTCGCGGTGGCCGAACTCAAGGCCGACCTGATCGAGGCGCGTGCGCGGCTCGACCAGTCCCACGCCGCCCTCGAACGGCAGCAGCAACTCGCCGCCGAGCATCTCACGCCCGAGCGCGAACTCGAAGGCGCGCGCGCCGCCTACCGCAGCGCGCAGGCATCCGTTGGTGCCGCCACCACCAAGCTCGCCGCCCTCGGTATCGACCCCCACGCCGTCGCGGGTGACGGCCCACAGAGCGCCCGTTTCACCGTCCGCACGCCCATCGGGGGCACCGTCACGCGCCGCGAGGTGCAACTGGGCGACTATGTCGAGCCAAGCCGCGACCTGTTCGAGGTGTCGGCGTCGGGGTCGAATCTCGTCGAGGCGCAGGTGCCCTCCGAGCGCGCCGCCGCGATCCACGCGGGGCAACCCGTGGCCGTCGTGCTGCGCGACGGCACCCGGCACGCGGGCCGCGTGGTGTCGGTCGCACCGGTGGTGTCGGTGGAGAGCCGGACGGTGCCCGTGCGCGTCGAACTCGCGGCGGCATCGCTCCGCCCGGAAACGTTCGTGACGGTGCGTTTCGAGACAGACACCGCCCGCGAGGCCCTCGTTGTGCCGACTGCCGCCATCGAGCGCGCGGGCGGCGAGGCGTTCGTGTACGTCGCCGTCGAGGGAGAGCCGGGCGCGTTCCGGCGTGTACCCGTGGCGCTCGGCAGCGAGACGGCGGACGGCATCGAGATCGTGTCGGGCGTAGAGCCGGGCGCGCACGTCGTCGTGGTGGGCGTGTTCTACCTTCGCAGCCAGCGGCAGAAGGGCGATCTGGCCGAGCACGACCACTGACCCCGATCCTTTCTCTTCTCTCCTTTCTCCCACGATGAAACCACGCACTGCTCTGCTCCTGACCGCCTCTGCCGTGATCGCCGCGGCGACGCTGCGGGCGGTCCGGCGCGCGGACCCGCCTGCTCCCGGCAGCCTGCTCTCGGCAAAAGATACCCGGCACCTCTACGACCGCCTCGCGCCCTTCTACGACCTCGTCGCAGGGACGTACGGCCTCCTCGGGGCCGGGCGGTTTCACCGCCGCGCCGTCGAGGCGCTGCGCCTGACGCCGGGCGACACGGCCATCGACCTGGGCTGTGGAACAGGGGCTAACCTGCCGCTGCTCGCCCACGCCGTCGGGCCTGCGGGCCGCGTCGTCGGCGTTGATCTCTCGCCGGGGATGCTGACGCGGGCGCGCAGGCGGGTACGCCGTTGGCCCAACGTGATGCTCGTGGAGAGCGATGTGCGAACGTTCGCGTTTCCCGAGCGCGTCGATGGCATCGTGTCCACGTACGCGCTCGAGATGGTACCCGGTTACGAGGGCGTCGTCGAACGCGCCGCTGCCGCGCTGCGGCCCGGCGGGCGGATGGCCATCGGCGGGTTGCGCTCGCCCGAAGGGTGGCCCGACTGGCTCCTGCGACTCGGCGAGGCCGTCAACCGGCCCTTCGGCGTGTCGCGGGCCTACGAGGCGTTCGCGCCGTGGCAGTCCGTGCAGGAGCACCTGCGCGAGGTAGACTACGAGGAGCGCCTCTTCGGCGGGCTTTACCTCGCCACCGGCACCCGGCTTCCCGGTGCGTGATCCCCGACCCAGCGTATTCGTACTTCGTGCACGCAGCCGCCCCCTCACCCCGGCCCTCTCTCGGCGGGAGAGGGTGAAGAAACCGGGATACAGGCGATCGCCATTCTACACCGGATGGACGCAGCCTGCTCGGCCCGTCACCCCAGTATCGGTTCCTCGGCGCGACCCCGGGCGGCGCGCTCCATCGCCTCGCGCAGCACCTCGGCGCGCACGGGCTTGGGCACGAAATCGTCCATGCCCGCTGCGAGGCACTCGTCGCGGTCGGCGTCGGTGGCATTGGCCGTCAGCGCCACGATCCACGGCTGCTCGTCGGGGCCGAGGCGGGCGCGCAAGTGGCGCGTGGCTTCGAGGCCGTCCATCTCGGGCATCTGCACGTCCATCAGGACCACGTCGTAGGGACGCCCGGCGGCGTCCGCCTGCGCGGCGGCGTCGAGCACCTCGATGCCGTTGGCGACGGCGGTCGGCACGCTGGCCCAGCTTTTCGAGCATCCGCAGCGCCACCTTCTGGTTGATGGCGTTGTCCTCGGCCAGCAGCACACGCAGCGGCGGCAGGGTTTCTTCAGAGGGCTGCATCGGCTGCCGCTGCGGAGCCTGCTTCGCCCCCAGCACCGCCGCCAGCGCGCGGCGCAGCGCGGCCTGCTTGGTGGGCTTGGCCAGCCACACGTCGAAGAGCGTACCGGCATCGGGCGGGCGCGTCGAGAGCGACGAGATCATCACGAGGGCGGGCGGGGTGCCACGCTGCTGGAGGCGGCGGGCCACCTCGACACCGTCCATGCCGGGCATGTGGTAATCGAGCACGACGAGGGCGAAGGGCCTGCCGCTCGCTCGCGCGGCGTCTACCGCCGCCAGCGCCGCCGCGCCGTCCGCGGCCAGCGTCACTTCCATGCCCTCGCGCCGCAGTTGCAGTTCGATCATGCGGCGGTTGGTGGCGTTGTCGTCCACGGCCAGCACGCGCTGCCCCACGAGCGACGCTTCGGGCGTGTGCCGGGGCTGCGCCGCGGGGGCCACGAGGGTGAACCAGAACGTCGAACCTTCCCCGTAGACGCTCTCGACACCGATCTTGCCGCCCATCGCCTCGGCCAGCTTTTTCGAGATGGCCAGGCCCAGGCCCGTGCCACCAAAGCGGCGCGTCGTGGAGGCATCGGCCTGCACGAACGACTCGAACAGGCGTGCCTGCTGCTCCGCCGTCACGCCGATGCCGGTATCGCGCACGGCGAAGCGCACGCGGTGGGTGCCGTCCGCGAGCGCGTCGGCGTCCACACGCACGGCCACCTCGCCCGCGTCGGTGAACTTGACGGCGTTGGAGAGCAAGTTGACGAGCACCTGGCGCACCCGCGTCACGTCGCCCAGCAGGCCCGGCGGCACGCTTTCCTCGATCACGTACGCCACCTCGACGCCCTTCTCGGCAGCCCGCGTGCTCACCAGGTCGAGCGCCTCCTCGACGGCGAGGTGGACTTCGAACGGGTGCGCTTCGAGGTCGATGCGGCCCGCCTCGATCTTGGAAAAGTCGAGGATGTCGTTGATGAGGGCGAGCAGCGCATCGCCGCTGACACGGATGGTGTCGACGAATTCACGCTGCTCGGCGTCGAGGTGCGTGTCGAGCAGCAGGCCCGTCATGCCGATGACGCCGTTCATGGGCGTGCGGATCTCGTGGCTCATCGTGGCGAGAAACTCACTCTTGGCACGCGCGGCCCCGAGGGCTTCCTCGCGTGCCTGCCGCAGATCGGCGTTCGTGGCCTCGACGCGTTCCTTCTCCTTCTGCAACTCGGCCGTCCGCTCTTCGACGGCCTGCGTCAGTTCACGGCTCTGCCGGCGGAGACGGCGCGTGTTCAGCTGCCATCCTCCGGCGACTCCGAACACCATCAGCCCCCCGACCGCCAGCATAAACCACCACTCCTGCCAGAACGGGGGCCGGATGACGAACGCAAGCGTGGCCGCCTCCGACCACCGGCCTCCGGCGCTCCGCGCCTGCACCAGAAACGTGTACTCCCCGGCGGGCAGCGAGGGATAGGTGGCACTGTGCCCCGAAACCACGGGACTCCAGTCCTCATCCAGTCCGTCCAGCCTGTAGCGGAAGCGCGTGCTGCCGGGTGCTACGAAGCTCGGCGCGGCAAAGTCGAACGTGAGATGGTTGAGCCGGTACGGGAGGGTCAGCCCCTCGGGAAGTCCACCGAGGCTGCGCGCGCTGGCATAGGGCTGCCAGTCGACGGCTCCGAAATTGATCTGCAGGCCCGTCAGGTACACGTCGAGTGCTGCCGAGGCCGGTTTCCACGCCGGATCGTAGCGGAAAGCCCCTCTGGGCGTGCCGATCCACAGCCGCCCCTGCGCATCCCAGAACGACGCGCCGAGGTTCGTCTCGATGACCGTAAACCCGTCTTCGGCTCCAAACGTGCGCAGGTCGAGGGGCTGCCCGCGCCGCGCCGCTGCCGGGTCGAAGCGGGCGAGCCCTCGGTTCGACCCCAGCCACAGCGTTCCATCAGGCGCGCGCGTGAGGAGGTAGAGGGAAGCGCCCTTGTGAACCCCTGTCAACGGATAGCGCTCGGGGCCGTCGGGGCCATAGCGTACGAGCGCGCCTTCGCCGAGCGCGGCCCACACCACGCCATCCGCATCCAGCGTGAGCGCGGCGACGCTGCCCGCGTCTTCTCCGCCTTTGATGCGCTCGAACCTGCTCCCATCAAATCGGACCGTCCCCTCCTCCGTCGCCGCCCACAGCACGCCCCTGTCGTCCAGCAGCAGATCGTTCACGATGCCGGAAGGGAGGCCATCCTCGGTGGTGTACGTCGTCTTCACGACGCCCTGCTCGACGAGCGCCACGCCCGTTCCGGATCCGACCCACACGCGCGTATCACTCTCCACCAGCACGACGCCGACCCTCTCATCGAGCATGCCTTCTGCCTCGCCTAGCCTCCGGATCTGCCCGTTCTCCTCGACATACAGGTGCGACAATCCGGCGATCCAGAGGCGGTTCTGTTCGTCCACGGCGAGGTCGCCATAGAATCCGCTGGCTGAGAGTTCCTTCGGGCGATAGGGCTGCCACCGGTCGCCTTCGAGGCGGTACACGCCGCGTTCCGTGCCGGCCAGCAGGTGGCCCGCCGCGTCCTGCGCGAACGACCAGACGCCGCCTTCGGCCAGCCCTTCCTCTGAACTGTAGCGCACAAACTGATCGCCTCCGTACCAGGCGACCCCGTGCCCCGAGGCGCTGTACCAGAGGCTGCCTTCCTGGTCGACGAAGAGCGCGTAGATCGGGGTGGCGGCCCAGTTGCGAGGCAGGGGCAGGGCCAGCCCCGGCCTCGCCCCCGGTGTGCTCGCGTCGAGTCGGTAGATGGTGCCGTTATCTGTGCCCATCCAGAGCTGCCCGTTCCGGCCTTCGGCGAGCGAGCGGACGTACAGCATCGGTTCGGCCTTCGGAAGACGATGCAGGGTGAGTTCGTCGCCGCGTATGCGCGCAACGCCATCGCCGCTCGTCACCCACACGCCGCCGCCCGTAGCCGGAATGACCTGCGAAACCCCGTTGGATGTCAGCCCGTCGGCCTTTGTGAAGGTCCGGAACGTGTTGCCGTCGAAGCGGCTGAGTCCTTTCGGCGTGGCGATCCAGACATATCCGTCGGCCACGGCAATCGCGTAGATGCGATCGCTGGGGAGGCCGTCCGCCTGCTTCCACGACCGGAACGTCGTCCCGTCGAAGCGCAGCAGGCCATCGCCGCTCGTGCCGATCCAGATCCCGTCTCCATCGGCCGCGAGCGCCTGCAAGTACGTGGTCGTACCCACCTCGTCGGGGCCGTAGGACGTGAACTGCTGCCCATCGTACACCGTCAGCCGCCCCGGTGCGCCCATCCAGAGGCGGCCCATGGCATCGCGCGCGGTGCAAAGAATCCAGTTGCGCGGCAGCCCATCCGCAACTGTATAGGTGGTAAAGTTGCGCCCGTCAAAGCGCGTCAGCCCCCCCTGCGACCCGAACCACAGGTATCCCTGCTGCATCCTGCGTAAATCCCGTGGCGTCCAACTGCGGCAAGCCGTCTTCCAGTCCGTACGTACGGATGTAATGCTGCTGTGCGATAGCGCACGGAGCCAGCACCGCAAGCGCAGCGAAGAGGAAGAAACTGCGGAGGTACATCCGAAGGGGGAAATCTCTTCCAGCATCGGCGGCACCCGCGCCAAACTGAAGAGGCAAGCCATCGTCCATCAAGACCTGTGCCGTCCTGAGTCAGATCTTCACCGTACTTTGCGCGTCTTCATCTGACTGATCATGCTCACCAACCTCACCTTCGCCGTCATCGGGGCGGGCAACATGGGCCGCGCCATCATCGGCGGGCTGCTCAAGGGCGACGATGTCGACGCCGCGCGCCTCCGCGCCGCGCGCCGCACGCAGGCGCTACTCGACGACCTCGCCGCGCAGTTTCCCGGCCTCGTCACCACGACCGACAACGCCGAGGCCGTCCGCGACGCTGATGTGGTAGTGCTGGCCGTCAAGCCACAGGGCGTGTGGGACGTGGTGGACGAGATCAAAGGCGCGCTCACCGGCGGCGCCCTCGTGCTGACGACGCTCGCGGGCATCACCACGCGCTCGCTCGAAGACGCCTTCGGCGGCGAGCGGGCCGTCGTGCGGACGATGCCCAACACGCCCGCGCTCGTCGATGCGGGGGCTACGGCGCTCGCGGCAGGCCGCTACGCCACGCCCGAGCACCTCGCGCTGGCGCGGCGCGTGTTCGAGGCCGTCGGCATGGTGGAAGTCGTGCCGGAAAACCTGATGGACGCCGTGACGGGCCTCTCGGGCAGCGGCCCGGCGTACATCTACATGATCATCGAGGCGCTCACGGATGGCGGCGTAAAGCAGGGCATCCCCCGCCCTATCGCGCACAAGCTGGCGGCGCAGACGGTCTACGGGGCCGCCAAGCTCGCCATCGACACGGGCAAGCACCCGGCGATCCTGCGCGACGAGGTGACGACGCCCGGCGGGACGGCCATCGCCGCCGTCGCCGACCTCGAATCCCACGGCCTCCGGACGATGCTCATCAACGCCGTCGCCGTCGCCACGGCGCGCGCCCACGAACTCAGCCGTCCGAAGGAGTAGACGCGGCGCTTTCGTCTGGGGCGCGGCGCAAGAGGTTCGGCACGAAGTAGCTCACGAGCAGCAGCACGACGCCCGCACCGAGGAAAAGGAGCGTCCGGGCGAGCGTGCCGAGGTCGGGAAGGTCGAACAAAAGCAGCTTGGCGATGGCCGCCACGAGCGTCACGAAGCCCCACAGCCGGACGGCCACGAAATCGGCCCGTAGCCCCCACACGACGCCCGCGATGCCCGTCACCCCCCAGGCCACCGACGCCCACGCACCGCCGCCGGGCACGTCGCTGAAACAGGTACACCTGCCAGCCGAGGAACAGTACGTAGGCGGTGACGGCGAGCAGCACGCGCAGCTTGCCGGCGAAATACGCCGCCGCACCCAGCAGCCCGATGGCGAGCAGTAGCGCGTACGTGTCAGAGTCGCGCAGCGGAGCCGCGCCGGGCGACGTGTCGAGCATCAGCGCCCCGGCGACGAAAGCGGTACTGAACAAGAGCAGCGCGGCCACGAGCGCGACGGCATCCGACCGGCCCCGCCGCATCCGCACGAGGGCGAACCCGGCGAGCGCGGGGCCGACGAGCCGGAAGGCATCGTCGAGCACCAGCGCGCCGCCCGCCGCCAGCAGCAACGCCGCCGCCGACGAGGAGGGCATCGGCGAGGAGTTCGTCGCGCTTTTCGAGCCAGAACGCAGCGGCATAGCCCAGCATCAGCGCGAGCGCCAGAAGGCCCGACTGGACGTCGCTCATCTTCCAGGCGTGCGCCGTGCCGACGAGCAGGCCGAGCGCGGCAAAGACGAGGAGGGTGCCTTCGGTGGAGGTGAACGCGCGTTTCTCGCCCGGCACGAGCGGCAACAGCGTCGCCACGGCCCACACGGCCACGACGCCCATCTGGAACGCCAGCGTCTCGGAAAGCGGGGCGAGCGCGGGCAGCGAGAACAGCGCCGCGATGCTGACGACGAACGCGCCGCCGACCGCCATCGCCCCGAGCAGCGCCCGCCACCGGAAGCGCAGGTAGACGGCGCTGCCGCCCACGAGCACGACGAGCGTGTACGTCATCAGTCCGACGAGCGTCCCGGGTTCGCGGGTGAGCAAGAACGGCGTGCCGAGTCCGCCCAGCACGGCCACCACCGACAGCGCCACGTTGCGCCCGAGCACGGACAGCCCGAAGCCCAGCGCCGTCACGACGATCATCAGCACGAAGGCCGTCGTGTAGCTCAGGAGGCCGTAAAGCTGGAAGGCGGCGAAGAGCGAGCCGTAGAGCGCCGCCACGCCGCCGCCTTGCAGGACCGAAGCCAGCGCCTCGCGCCGCACGCGCAAGAGCCACCCCGCCGCCACGAGCGCGCCGCCCACCACGGCCCCCATCGCCACGCGCACGCCCGGCCCGATCCACCCCTGGTCGATGGAGTATTTGAGCAGAAACACGACGCCGAGCAGCAGCAGCCCGATGCCGATGCGGGCGAGCCAGTCGCCGCTGGCGAGGTCGGGGGCCTCGAACTTCTTTTTTCGCGCATGCGGCGCAGCAGAGCGCGGCACGGGTGCGGCGGGCGGCGGGGCAACGGGTGCGGCGAAGCGCGTGGCTTTCAGCGCCGTCACCTCGGCGCCGAGTTCGGCGACGCGGGCTTCGAGGCGAGCCAGCCGCTCGGCGACGGATTCGGGGTGAGGTTCCATGCGCGTCGGGAGGGAGGGTGCCAAGATAGCGCGGCGAAACGCAGGCGGGCGGCCCTGCCTGAGCACAGCCGCCCGCATCTATCGAGGCCCGCATAGGCACCTCAAAACGGGTCGCGCAGGGATAAGCCCCTTTCCGCTGCGCGCCCCGAGTTTTCTCTCCTCTGTGATCGGCACGTGACCTGCCCACCTGAAGCGGGCTCCGCAACCCGCCCTGTGCTGCCGCGTTGCGCCCGTGTTTTGCACTGCACCACCATGATCACGCTCGTCGATTACGGCATCGGCAACCTGCGCTCGCTCGAAAAGGCGTTCCACGCCGTAGGAGTGGACGTGCTGCGTACCCGCGACACGGCCGCGATCCGCCGGGCGTCGCGCCTGGTGCTGCCGGGCGTGGGCGCCTTCGGCGCGTGCGTGGACACCCTGCGCGGCTACGGCCTCGAAGCGCCGTTACGCGCTGCCGTCGCCGACGGCGTACCGCTGCTCGGCGTGTGCGTCGGGATGCAGATGCTGTTCGAGACGGGCCGCGAGATGGGCACACACGACGGCCTCGGATTTCTCGAAGGCGAGGTCATCCGCTTCGCCGACGGTATGACCGAGGACGACGAGGACCCGCTCTCAGGCACCCTCACACAGCGCACCCTCAAGGTGCCGCACATGGGCTGGAGCGCCCTCACACCCACCACGCCGACGCCCCTGCTCGACGGCCTCGATGCGGGCACGCACGTCTATTTCGTCCACTCCTACCACGCCGCCCCCGCGCGCCCTACCGACGTGCTCGCAACGGCGCACTACGGGCAGGACTTCCCTGCCGTCGTGGGGCGCGGGCGCGTGTTCGGGGCGCAGTTCCATCCGGAGAAAAGCCAGCACGCGGGCCTGCGCCTGCTCCGCAACTTCGCCACGATGACGTTCTGAGAGCACGATGGGTTTCAGACACTCGGGCTATGCAGAGTCCCGAACAGCCATGATCCCCTCGCTCTGTTCAGACACGCCCCTACGAAGTCCAACTCCTTCCGCGTTCCGACTTCCCACTTCCGCCTTTCCGATGATCCTCGTCATTCCCGCTATCGACCTGCGCGGCCAGCGCTGCGTGCGGCTGCACCAGGGGCAGTACGAACAGGAAACCGTCTACTTCGACGATCCCGTGCAGATGGCCCGCCTCTGGCGCGTGATGAACGCCAAAGTGCTGCACGTCGTCGACCTCGACGCCGCGCGCGGCGGCTCGCCGGATAGCCCCGACAACGGCGACGTCATCCGCCGCATCACCGACGCGCTCGACATCCCGGTGCAGGTCGGCGGCGGCATCCGCACGATGGAGGATGTGGAGCGGGTGCTCGATGAAGGCGCGTACCGGGTGATCCTCGGCACGGCGGCAGTGCGCGACCCCGACCTCGTCGAGGAGGCCGTGGGCCGGTACGGGTGCGGGCGCATCGCCGTGGGCATCGACGCGAAAGACGGCGAGGTACGCTTACAGGGCTGGCTCGAAGGCTCGGGCGTCGATGCCATCGACCTGGCGCTCGACATGGAAAAACGCGGCTGCCGCCGGTTCATCTACACCGACATCGCCCGCGACGGCACACTCGAAGGCCCCAACCTCGACGCCTACCGCGCCCTTGGCGCGCGTCTCACGAAGGCCCGCCTGACGGCTTCGGGCGGTGTGGGAGGCTACCGCGACCTGCTCGCGCTCGGCACGCTGGCCGAGTACCGCGTGGATTCGGTGGTGGTGGGCAAGGCGCTCTACGAAAACCGCTTTCCCTGCCAGCAATTCTGGTGCTGGCACCGCAAGCAGGACGTGAACCTGTCGGAATACAGCACGGCACCGCAGGCTACCACGGGAGACGAGGACTGCGGCTGAAGTCCGTAGCGGCACCGGGCGCAATGAATTGCGCCGCTACGTCGCCCTGCGCACTTCGAGGTTCGACCTTCTCCCAAGTCCCTACTTCCGCGTTCCGACTTCCGACTTCCAACCTTCTCCATGACCACCCGACGCATCATTCCCTGCCTCGACGTGAACGCGGGGCGCGTCGTCAAAGGCGTCAACTTCGTCGGGCTCGTCGATGCGGGCGATCCCGTCGAGCAGGCGCGGTTCTACGACGCCGCGGGCGCGGATGAACTCGTCTTTCTCGACATCACGGCCACCCACGAGGCGCGCGGCATCCTGCGCGACGTGGTGCGCCGCACCGCCGATCAGGTGTTCATCCCGCTCACCGTCGGCGGTGGCCTCGCGTCGGTAGACGACATCCGGGCGATGCTGAACGCGGGGGCGGACAAGGTCTCGCTCAACTCCGCCGCGCTCCGCACGCCCGACCTCATTGCCGAGGCCGCGAGTGCGTTCGGGGCGCAGTGCATCGTCGTCGCCATCGATGCGCGGCGCGTGCCGGGCGAGGACCGCTGGGAAGTGTTCACCCACGGCGGACGCCGAAACACGGGCCTCGACGCGCTCGAGTGGGCCGCCGAGGCCGAACGGCGCGGCGCAGGCGAGATCCTGTTCACGTCGATGGACCGCGACGGCACGAAGGACGGCTACGACCTCGAGGCGCTGCGCCTGCTCACGGATTCTGTCGGCATTCCGGTGATCGCCTCGGGCGGCGCGGGCACGCTCGACCACCTCGCCGACGGCTTCCGGCTCGGCGGCGCGGACGCCGTCCTGGCGGCTTCCATCTTCCACTTCCGCACCTACACCGTGGCCGAGGCGAAAGCGCATTTGCAAGCGCGCGGCATCGCCGTCCGCCCGATGCTGGAGGGCGCGTCGTATGCCTGAGCGCACGCCCGCCAGATTGTTGCGCGTCGCGCTCACCACGGTGCTCGCCTTCGCCGCGCTGGCGTCGGGGTGGCTCGTGGTGCAGGCCGTGGCGCACCCCGGCACACACGCACGGCAGTTCGGCAAATACGGCCCCGAGGTGCCGCTGTGGCTGCCGCTGATCGTGTTCGTCGCCTGCGGACTGTGCGCCGTGGGCTACGTGTTCTACCGGGCACTCCGGCGGATGCGGCAGGGAGAAGACCTCTACGCGCAGCGCTCGCGCCGCCGCCCGGAGTAGGTCGCGCGCCCCCTGAGGGCGCGGCTACCCGGGCAGGCGGGCGAAGAGCACGTCGAGCAGGGTGCGGGCGGCGGCGTAAATGCCGGAGCGTTCGCTGGCGCGTGGCCCAGCCACGTTGAGCACCGTGGGCCGGACGGCATCGAGCCACGCGAGCACCTCGCCTGATTCCTGTGAGGGCCGTGCTACATGGTACGGTCGGTGAAGTTCACGCGCCACCGCGACGGTCAGCGCCGTCCCCCCGCGTGGCTCTCCCTCCACGAGCACGAGCGTGGCGTCGCTGTCGCGCACGTTGAAACGGGTGCGGACGGCTGGGTCGCTGCTTTCGGTCTCGACGAGGGGATAGATTTCGGGGATGGTGCCGTCCTCGGCCAGACGCCCCTTCGGGCACCACCCGCCGACCTCCAGGCCTGCTCCCAGCGCCGCGTCGAGAGCGGCGCGGTCTACGCCCGTCTGGCCCGCCTGAGACGACGCGCCGGAGCACGCTACACCTCCGTAGGTGGCGGGGCCGGGTCGGAGGCGGGAAAGGTTTCTTTGAGCGTCTCGTCGCGCGCGTCGTTTTCCGGGGCCGCCTCGGCGTCGCCCACGAAGGCACGCAGGGCTTGCGTACTCTGGGCGCAGACGGCGTAGAGCTTGCGGAGCTGGGCGTCGTCGTGCTCGAACTCGGCGAAGGCATCCATGCACGCCTGGGCTATGGAGGCGGCGAGGCGCAGCGCGCGGTGGCTGAAGGGCGAGGCGCGGATGAGGAAGTTGGCGGCCATCAGGTGGCTGTCGGCGCAGTCGTAGAGCACCTGAACGCGGTGCGGATCGGCGTAATCGGCGCGCTGATCCACGCAGTACGCGGCAGTTTGCTGGCAGGCGTTGTAGACGTCCATGCACGAGGTGATGGTGCGCTGGGCGTGCGTCTCGGCCGCGTGGCCGACCGCCGGGGTGTCGGGGTGAGACATGGTGCAGGGAGTGAAAGTGCAGAGAACGTATCCGGCAGGGCACCCCGCGGCTCCCCCCGCGCGTTGACGCTTGCGTAACAATGCCTTCGCGCCCTGGCACGGTTCTCGTCCCGTTTCAGGGCATCGTCCCTCCTTCCGTCGTTTTCGACGTTCTCGCTGCCATGACACGCTCTTTTTACCGTTCCTTTTTCACGCTGGCGCTTCTGGCTGTCCTCTCGACTGGACAGGTTCATGCGCAGACGGGCACCGACCTCCTCCAGCGCCTCCAGCAGACGTACACGCCGTCGAAGTCCATGCGCGCCGAGTTTACCCAGACGATGAGCGGGCCGTACGGCGACGAGACGTTCACTGGCACGCTCGTCGTCGCGGGTACGCGCTACCGCGTCGAAGCCGGGCCGCAGCAGTTCGTCACCGACGGCGTGACGACGTGGCTCTACAACGCCACGCAGAAGCAGGTCATCGTCAGCGACTTCGTCGAGGACGAGACGACGTTCTCGCCCACGAGCTTCCTCACCCGCTACGGCAGCCGCTACCGTGTCACCGGCGTCACGAATGCCACCGTCGGCGGCGCGAAGCACTACACGCTCACACTCGTCCCGAAGAGCGACAGCGAGTTTTTCGAAGAGGTCAAGGTGACGATGCGCGACCGCGACAACGTCATCACGCGCATCGCCCTGCGCGACGTGAACAGCACGACGATGCGCTACGACCTCCGCAACATCCAGTTCGACCCTGCGGTGACGGCTTCGACGTTCCGCTTCACCGCGCCGAAAGGCACCGAGGTGATCGATATGCGCGAGCAGGGATAGAAGGTGGCCGGGTGGGTTGCGGGAGGTTCGAGATCGGAGATTGGTATCCGCTTTCCAGCCTCTAACCGCCGACCTCAAATCTTCGCCGCATCAATTCGCGGAGGCTCAATGCCGACTGGGAATCTTGCCTTCCCGCTCGTCATTGAGCCTTTTCTGTATCTGCCCCGTCGCCATGCCTGCCCGCCTCCGCTCTCTTCTCATGCAGATCGGCGGCTTCGTGCTGGCGGCGCTGCTGCTGTGGCTGGCGCTGCGGGGTCTGCACTTCGGCGAACTGCGCCACGCGCTCGCCACGGCAGATTATCGCTGGATGCCGCTGCTGGCGGCGCTGATGCTCTTCGCGCACGTGCTGCGCGCCTGGCGCTGGACGATGCTGCTCGACGGCCTGCCGCCTGACCCCAATGCCCGGCGCATCCGCACGCCGTTCGCGTTTGCCGCCGTGATGATCGGCTACATGGTCAACTACGGCGCGCCCCGGCTGGGCGAGGTCGTCCGCACGACCACGGTGGCGCGCGCCGCGAGCCGTCCGTTCAGCGCCGTGCTGGGCACTGTCGTGCTGGAGCGGCTGCTGGACGTGGCCGCGCTCGCGCTGGGCTTGCTGACGGTGCCCCTGCTACTCGGTGCACGGCTGAAGGCGCTGGAGACGCTGTTCGTGCTGCCGGATCGCGGGGTGCTCGTGTGGATCGTCGCGGGCGGACTGGCACTGCTCGTGGCGGCGCTGCTGGCCTGGCGCGTGCTGGGGCGCCTGCACCGATCCGATACGCCAAACTGGTGGACGCGCCACGTGCATCCGCTCCTCGTCAGCTTCCGCGACGGGCTGGCGACGCTCGGCACGAGTCCTCACCGCTGGGGCCTCGCGGCCACCACGGCGGCCATGTGGGTGCTCTACAGCCTCATCGCGTGGCTGCCGTTCGTGCTGCTCGGCAGCGGCGCGGCGGCGAACATCACGCCCGTCGACGGCTGGTGCATCATGCTCATCGGCGCCATCGGCATGGTGGTGCCCACGCCCGGCGGCGCGGGCTCGTACCACTACATCACCATCCAGACGCTGGTGCTGCTCTACGGCATGGCCGAGGTGGACGCGCAGGTCTACGCCGTCTTCGCGCACGGCGCGCAACTCGTGCTTTACACACTCACCGGCGCGATCTGCCTCGGCATCGTGGCGCGGCGCAACTACTCGCGCCGCGATAGCACCGTTCAGATTCAACCCTGAACCGTTCGGAACGCGCGGCTGGACGCGCCCGGCACTGTGCAGTACCCTGAGCATGGGTTCTCGCCCTGCCCCCTCCTCGCCGTCCACGCACAGACTTCCACGCGCCATGCAAGCCTCCACCGTAAGCCAAAACCCGATTGCCGACCTGATTCCGGATCAGCTCTATCAGGTGCTGGAAGCCAACCACCTCCTCAGCGAGAAAGGCATCCGCGACTACCAGATCCGGCTGCGCTTCCGCACGCTCCGCAACGACGACGTAGCCGCGACGGAGGCCATCGAATTGCTGCGCGAAGAGTATCCCTATTTACAGTTCGATACGCTCCGCAAAATCGTGTATCGGCTCAATCACAAGTAGCGGCTGAAGGTTAGAGGTTGGCGAAGAAGGGCTAACCTCTAACCTCCTTTCTCACCAGTTCCACGCCTCCATTTCGCGCAGGGCTTCGTAGGCGGTGAGGTCGTAGTGGATGGGCGTGACGGAGACGTAGCCTGCGCCGACGGCTTCGAGGTCGGTGTCGTCGCCTTCGTCGAGGTTGACGAAGCGGCCCGTCATCCAGAAATAGGGCTGATTTCGGGGATCGTAGCGCGGGTCGAATTCCTCCTCCCAGCGCGCGCGCGCCTGCCGCGTCACGCGCGCGCCCCGGATGTCGTCGAACGGCAGAAACGGGATGTTGACGTTGAGCAGGATGCCGTCTGGCAGGCCGTTTTCGAGTACCCGCTCGGCGATGCGCCGCGCCCAGCGCCCCGACGCCTCGAACTCCCGCTTGTCCCACGCATCCTGCGAGAAGGCGACGGCGTCGATGCCGAGGATGGTCGCCTCCGTGGCGGCGCTGACGGTGCCCGAATAGATCACGTTGACGGCGGTGTTCGGCCCGTTGTTGATGCCCGAGACGACGAGGTCGGGCTTGCGCGGCAGCAGGTGTTGCAGGGCAAGCTTGACGCAGTCCGCAGGGGTGCCCGTGACGGCGTGCGCCGTGATCGGCCCCGAGGGCCCCTCGAAAGACCACTCGCGCGCCCGCACGGGGTCGCGGACGGTGATGGCGTGCCCCACGGCGCTCTGCTCGCTGATGGGCGCGACGACGTGCAGATCGGCCAGGCCGTCGAGGGCGCTCGCCAGCGACACGATGCCGGGCGCGTCGATGCCGTCGTCGTTGGAAATCAGAATCAGCGGGCGGGCGGACATATGCACATGGCGGTTTGAAAAGACGCTCTTGCACAGCCGTTCGCCCGGCAAGATTCCCGCGTCCAGCGTCTTTATCGTTTCATTGCACAGGCGGTTCCGCACAGGTCCGGACCGGGGTACCATCCGGCGACGACCTGCGTTATGTTGAAACATGTCGTTTTCCTCTGTTTCACGTTTCCCCGGACCGCCATGAACAGGCTCCTGCCTCTGCTTCTGCTCGTCTGCGCGCTCGTGGTGCCCGCGCAGGCACAGGACGCACCTATCCACAACCGCGACGCCTTCACGGCGCTCGACCTGCCCGATCCCGACGCCCTCCGCCGCGCCGACGGTAGCCCCGGCGATGCCTACTGGCAGCAGCGCGCCGACTACCACATCCGCGCCACGCTCGACACGGTTGCCAACCGCATCGACGGCACCGTCACCCTCACCTACACCAACAACAGCCCCGACGCGCTCGACGCTGTGTGGCTGCAACTCGACCAGAACCTGTTCGCCATCGGCAGCCGGGGCGCGTCCATCCAGCCCGCCGATTCACGCTGGCGCGGGTCGTTCGAGGGCGGCGGTTACCAGATCACCCGCGTCACCGTGGGCGAGACGGGCTACTCGCCCCGCTACCTCATCGACGACACGCGGATGCGCGTTGCGCTCAACGAGCCGCTCGCACCCCACGGCGGGACGATTGCGCTCACGCTCGACTACAACTTCCTCATCCCGCAGTACGGCGCCGACCGCATGGGGCGGCTCAAAACGGCGCGCGGCACCGTCTACGAACTCGCCCAATGGTACCCGCGCGTCTACGTCTACGACGACGTTCACGGCTGGAATACGCTGCCTTATTACGGCCAGGGCGAGTTTTTGCTTGACTACGGCGACTACGAACTCGAACTGACGGTGCCGCACGACGTGATCGTGGCATCGACGGGCACGCTCGAGAACCCTGGTGACGTGCTCACCGCCGAGCAGCAGGCACGCTTGAACCGCGCGCGCACGAGCGAGGAAACCGTGATGATCGTCGCACCCGACGAGGTAGGCACGCCCGGCTCGCGCCCCGCCGGTAGCGGCATGCTGACGTGGCGCTTCAAGGCCGACAACGTCCGCGACGTGTCGTGGGCAGCCTCGCGTGCGTTCATCTGGGACGCCGCAGGCTGGGACGGGGTGCTCCTCCAGAGTACGTACCCGCACGAAGGCTTGGGCACGGGTGAGCAGGAAGGCTGGGAGATGTCGACGCAGTACCTGCGCCACACCATCCGCCATTATTCCGAGCAGTGGTTCCGCTACCCGTACCCCGTCGCCACCAACGTGGCGGGCGTCGTGGGCGGCATGGAGTACCCGATGATCGTCTTCTGCTCCGTCAACGCGCGCGGGCAGGGCCTCTTCGGCGTGACCGATCACGAGTTCGGCCACACGTGGTTTCCCATGATCGTCGGCTCCGACGAGCGCCGGTACGCGTGGATGGACGAGGGCTTCAACACGTTCATCAACTACTACTCGAACCTCGCCTTCTACGGCGACGACGCGCGGCGCGCGGGCAGCATGTCGCCCGACTACATCTCCAACCTGATGCGGCAGACCGACACGCCCATCTTCACCTTTCCCGACCAGATCCGCCGCACCGACCTCGGCTTTCTCGCCTACCGCAAGCCGGGCTACGGCCTGCGCCTCTTGCGCGAGTACATCCTCGGGCCGGAGCGCTTCGACCTCGCCTTCCGCCAGTACATCGACGAGTGGGCGTACAAGCATCCGAAGCCGTCGGACTTTTTCCGCACGATGGAGAACGTCGCCGGCGAAGACCTCGCGTACTTCTGGAAAGGCTGGTTTTACACCAACGACCTGTTCAACCAGGGCATCACGAACGTTGCCGAGACGGGCGATGGCGTGGACGTGACGATCGAAAACCTGGGCGATCTCATCCTGCCGACGACGCTCTCCATCGTCTACGCCGACGGCACGACGGAGACGCGCCGCATCCCCGCCATCGCGTGGGCCACGAGCGACACGTTCACCGAGCACATCGACAAGCCCGTACGCGGCGTCATGCTCGACCCCGACGCGCTCCTCCCCGACGTGGACCGCGCCAACGACGTGTGGGGCGAAGGGCTCATCACGCAGCCCACCCCGCCGCGCGGCGGGCGGTAAACGCTCCGGCCGACCGTTCCGAGAAAGCCCTCGTCGCCCCTGCGGTGACGGGGGCTTCTCGGTTTCGGAAGCCTATGCGGCGCGCTCGAAAGAAGCCGCGTGGCGTGGCAGCGTAAGGGTGAAGCGCGTGCCGCTGCCGACGGTGCTCTCCACGTCGATGTGCCCGTCCATGAGCGTGACGAGCCGGCGCACCAGCGCGAGCCCCAGCCCACTGCCTTCGTGCGTGCGCGACAGCCCCGTGGAGGCCTGCGTGAAGGCCTCGAACAGACGCGGCAGAAAACCCTCCGCGATGCCGATGCCCGTGTCCACCACGTCGACGCGCACCCGCGCCGCGTCGCCGCCGACGATTACGCGCACGCTTCCCTGCGGCGTGAACTTGACGGCGTTGCCGATCAGGTGGTTGAGCACGTTTCGCAAGCAGGCGGCATCGGTGCGGAGCACCGGGTCGGTGCCCGGCGCGGCCTCCACCTGCACCGCCACGCCTTTTGCCTCGGCCACGGTGCTGAAATCGCCCGCGACATACCGGGTCATTTCCAGCACGTCGAAGCGCTCAGGATGCAGCGTGTATTCTCCGGCTTCGGCCTGTGCCAGGTCCAGCAGCGCGGTGATCGTCTGGAGCAGCCGCTGGGCGCTGTGCTCGATGCCTTCGGCGAACGTGCGCACCTCGCCCTCGGTGTCCATCCCGATGATCTGCGCGTAGCCCAGAATCCCGGCCAGCGGCGTACGTAGCTCGTGGCTGACGTTGTTGAGGAGCGCGCTCTTGGCCTGCAACAACTCCTCGGCCCGCGCACGTGCTTCATGTTCCGCCTTGAAGCGGTGCGTGTCGGTCACGTCGCGCACGATGGCGAGCACTTCGCTGCCGCTGGGCACGTACCGGCACTCGTAATGCCGCTCGCCTTCCGGGCCGGGAAGCGCGTACGTCACCTCCTGCACCACGCCCGTCTCCAGCGCGGCGCGCAGCACCGCCTCGGCCTGCGCGGCGACGTGGCCGGGTAGGATATCCGCCTGCGAGCGGCCTATGTACGCGGACGGCTGGGCGCGAGGGAGAACCTCGCCGGGCTTGAAATCGACACAGGTGCCGTGTGCCTCCATCCGAAAGATGGCGTCGGGGATGGCGTCGAGGGTCTGGCGCAGACGCAGGGCTGCTGCCTGCGCCTCGCGCTCGACCTGCTCGCGCCGTTCTACTTCCTTACGCAGCACGATTTCATCCATCACGATCATGCCGAGTTCGACGAGCGCGCGCTTCTCGTGCTCGGTCACCCTGTGCGGCGCGGTGTCGAACACGCAGAGCGTGCCGATGGCGAACCCGTCGGCGTCGCGCAGGGGTGTGCCCGCGTAGAAACGCAGGTGCGGCGGCTGCACGACGAACACGTTGTCGCAGAAGCGGGCGTCCAGCAGCGCGTCTTCGACGATCAGCAGTTCGGGCTCCTCGAGCGCGTGCGTGCAGAACGAAGTCGAGCGCGGCGCTTCTACCATGTTGACGCCCACGCATGCCTTGAAAAACTGCCGCTCTTCCTCCATGAACGTGACGAAGGCGATGGGCACCTGAAACACCTGGGCCGCCAGCCGTGCGATGCGGTCAAAGGGCGCTTCGGCGGGCGTGTCGAGGATGTCCCAGCGTCGCAGCGCGGCCACGCGGGCCGCGTCAGTAGCATCGGGGAGAAAGGGGGTGGGCGAGACGAAAAGCTCCATACGTCGGGGGCAGTCGTGGGTGGCAACAGGCCCTCTCGGCGCGCGGAACGCACCTGCGCCCGCGTCGCGGTTCGGGAAAGAGGACACTCGGGTCATTCCCTTATCGTCGCGGCGGCGCAGCGTTTAAATCCTCGTCGGGCGTTCTACCCCTTCCGCATCGCCGCCATCAGCCCCTCGACCTGCTCGCGCGGCATCCGGATAAGGTCGTTGAACTGGCCACCCGCGGCGAGCGCTTCGCCGCCGTCGAGCGTGAGGACGTGACCGGTCAGGTAGCTCGACAGATCCGACAGCAGGAACGCGGCGGCGTTGCCCAACTCTTCGGGCTCGCCGAAGCGGCCCAGCGGCACGCGGCGGCGCATGGTTTCCTTGAACTTCGGATCGGGCACGAGGCGGCTCCACGCGCCCTCGGTGGGAAAAGGGCCAGGGGCGATCGCGTTCAGGCGGATGCCGTACACGCCCCACTCCGCCGCCAGCGACGTCGTCATCGCCACGATGCCCGCCTTGCTCATCGCACTGGGCACGACGAAGGCGCTGCCCGTCTCGGCGTAGGTCGTCACAATCGAGACGACGGCCCCTTTCGTGCCACGCTCGATCCACCGCCGCCCGACGCCCTGCGTGCAGTAAAACGTGCCGTAGAGGTTGGTCTGCACGATGGCGTCGAAGCCGCCCGGTGTGAGCGTGTGCGTGGGCGCGAGGAAGTTGGCGGCGGCGTTGTTGACGAGGGCCGTCAGCGGCCCCTGTTTTGCTTCGGCTTCCACGAGCATCGCCTCGACACTCGCGGCCTCGCGCACGTTGCACGAGATGCCTGCCGCCACGCCCCCCGCTTCCCGGATGGCCGCCGCTGTTTCTTCGAGCGGCTCGGGGCGACGTCCGCAAACGGTCACGCGCGCGCCGAGAGCGGCGAAGCGCTCAGCCATCGCCCGCCCCAGCCCGGTGCCGCCCCCGGTGACGACGACGTGATGAGTAGCGAGGAGGTCGGGGCTGAACAGGTCGGGCATGAGAGATTATCGGAAGTCGCTTCGGGTGGAGTCGCTTCGGGTGGAATCGGGTCGGGCAGAGGGTTCGTCGTCCTCCAACAGGGGCGGGCGGCGCGTCCAGATACGGATGACGCCGTTGCCGCCCTGGACGCCGTAAAGCGCCGTGTCGCCCGCGCCTTTGAGGACTTCGATGCGGTCGATGTCGTAGATGTTGAGCATCCGCAACGGCGAGCCCGATTCGCGCCCCATCGTCATGCCATCGACGACGTAGAGCGGGCGCGGGTCGCCCATGATGGTGTTGATGCCCCGGATGATGAGCATCGTCTGCCCGTTGTGAAAGCGCATGTCGAGGCCGGGCACCCGCGCGGCGAGGCTCCGCTCGATGTCCATGTCACCTGCCGTGACGAGGTCCTCGCCGTAGACGACGTTGGCGGTGCGCCGCCGCTGCGGAGCCTCGTCGTCGGCGGCCATTTCCGCGCCGGTGCAGGAAGCCAGCACGAGGAGAGGCAGAAGTGTGAAGGCGCGCATGGCAGTACCCGGAAGGTGAATGGATACAGATAGATACATCCCGCGAAAGATGGATGCAAGACGGGGTCTGCGCGGAACCAGGGTCATTCGTGTGCCCCACCCACCGTTGTGCGGCGCACTCCTGTTCTGCTGCTCACAGCACGGCGGCGCGGTCGTCGGCGGGCACCTTTTCGACGCGCGACTGAACCGGCTCAAGGCCATCGACGGCTTCGGTGACGACGGCGCCCGCCAGGTAGGCATCGAGCGGGAACGCGTCGACCTCGACGGCTTCTGCGCGTGCCGCCTCGGCTTCGGCGAGTTGCCGGGCCTCGTCGGGCGTGAGGACGCTGGCCTCGACGGCTTTCTGCACGAGCGCGGCGGGGCGCATCTTGGGCAGCGTGCCTGCCTTCACGGCGTCGCGCAGGCGGCGTTCGAGGGGTTCGGCGGCGGTGCAGAGGCGCAGGGCGTGCTCCAAACGACCCAGCGGGTCGCGCGGATCGTCCGAGACGAACAGGCCCGATGTGTGGCGGTCGCGCTGCGCGCCGAGTGTCTGCATGGCCTGCGCCACGGCGTGCCCGAGGTCATCACTCGGCGGCCCACTCAGTGGGTTCAGCCGCGACCACAGCGCGACCGGCCCGCGCAGCACCGATCCCAGCCCGGCCACGTCGAGGTTGGCGTAGAGGCCATCGAACGCCCCTTGCATCTGAAACAGCGCGTGCTGCATCGCCCAGTGCATGAAGGGCTCGTCTTCCTTCAACCGCCCCTCCTTCTCGAAGCGCGTCAGCACGGCGTTGCCGAGGTAGAGCCACGAGAAGAGGTCGGCGAAGCGGCCCGTGATTTTCTCCTTGCGTTTGAGTGTGCCTCCCAGCGAGGCCAGCGTCAGGTCCGCCAGGAAGGCGAACGACGACGATGCCCACGCCAGCTTCCGGTAGTACGGCGCGGCGGGCCCCCCCACGGGCGACGATGCCAGCGCGCCGCGTGTGATGGAGAGCAGCTTTGCCCGCCCGCCGTTGCGGAGCGTGTGGACGACGTGCCCCCAGAACGCCCGGTCGAACCCGGCCAGGTCGTTTTTTTCGAGCGCCGTCACTTCGTCGAAGATGTACGGATGGCAGCGGATCGCGCCCTGCCCGAAGATCATCAGCGTGCGCGTAAGGATGTTGGCGCCCTCGACGGTGATGGAGATCGGCATCCCCTGGTAGGTGTGTGCGAGAGCGTTTCGCGGGCCGCGCGAGATGGCGTTGCCGCCCAGCACGTCCATCCCGTCGTTGATGATCTGGCGGGCCAGCTCGGTGGTGTTGTACTTCATGATGGCCGCGACGACGGCCGGTTTCGCGCCGCTGTCGAGCCCGCCGTTGGTGTAGCGGCGTGCGGCTTCGAGGATGTACGTGAACCCGCCAATGCGCGCCAGCGGCTCCTCGACGCCCTCGAACTTGCCGATGGGCAGCCCGAACTGCTTGCGGACGGCGGCGTGCGCGCCCGCGACGCGGTAGACCATCTTGGAGCCGCCCGTCGCCGTTGCGGGAAGGGAAATGCCGCGCCCCGCCGCGAGGCATTCCATCAGCATCCGCCAGCCCTTGCCCGCGCCGTCGCGCCCACCGATGATGGCCTCGTCGAGCGGCACGACGACGTCCGTGCCCGTCGTCGGGGAGTTGTAGAACGGCACGCCGAGCGGGTCGTGGCGCGTGCCCACGTCCACGCCTTCGGTGGCGGTAGGGATGAGCGCGCACGTGATGCCGAGGTCGGTCCCTTTACCCAGCAGGTTCTGCGGATCGCGCAGCTTGAAGGCGAGGCCGAGGACGGTGGAAACGGACGCCAGCGTGATGTAGCGCTTCTGCCAGTTGAGGCGCAGGTAGAGCTTGCCATCGTCGCCTCTAAAACACCTCGCCGTGCGACGAAATCGCCCCGGCGTCCGATCCCGCGCCGGGTTCGGTAAGCGCGAAGCACGGCACGTCTTCGCCCGAGGCGAGGCGCGGCAGGTAGTGGTTTTTCTGTTCGTCCGTCCCGTAGTGGATGAGCAGTTCGGCGGGGCCGAGCGAGTTGGGCACCATCACCGTGATGCCGAGCACGTACGAGCGCGCGCCAAGCTTCGCCACGACGGCGCTGTTGGCCGACGCCCGGAAGCCGAGTCCGCCGTATTCCTTCGGAATGATCATCCCGAAAAAGCGGTGCTCTTTGAGGAAATCCCACGCCTCGGGTGGCAGGTCGCGGCGCTGGAACACGTCCCAGTCGTCCACCATGCGGCAGACCTCCTCCACCGGCCCGTCGAGAAACGCCCGCTCCTCGTCGTTCACATCCGGGTACGGCTCGCGCAGCAGCTTGCCGAAATCAGGCCGACCCGAGAACAGGTCGCCGTCCACCCAGACGTTGCCCGCCTCGATGGCGGTTTTCTCGGTAGGCGAGATCGTCGGCAGAAAGCCGAGTTTGTTCATGGCCGACATGATGCCTTTCGACACGGTCGCGCGGCGCACGGCGGGGATGCCGAGCACGGCAGCGGCGGCACCGGTGAGGAGCAGGGTCTTTTTCATTGCTGTTGGAGGTTAGAGGCGGTAGGGGCGGAATTAATTCCGCCCCTACAAAAGCGGGTCAAGGCCTACCCTCACACCCGCAGGTTTTCGATGACGGCCGCCGCGCCCATGCCGCCGCCCACGCACATCGTGCAGAGGCCGTAGCGGACGCCGCGCCGCGCCATCTCGTGGAGGAGTGTCGCGGTGAGTTTCGCGCCCGTACAGCCCAGCGGGTGGCCGAGCGCAATCGCGCCACCGTTGACGTTGACGATCTCTTCCGACAGCCCCACCTCGCGCATCACGGCGAGCGCCTGCGCGGCAAAAGCCTCGTTGAGTTCGACGAGGCCGATGTCGGACAGCGACAACCCGGTGCGTTTGAGCACCTTCTGGATCGCGCCGATCGGGCCGATGCCCATCAGTTCCGGCGGCACACCGGCGAGCGCGAAGCCGACGACGCGGCCAAGCGGCTCGATCTCCAGTTCGCGCATCGCGTCTTCGGCCATCACCACCGCCGCCGCCGCGCCGTCGCTCGTCTGCGAGGCGTTGCCCGCCGTGACGGTGCCGCCCACGCGGAAGACCGGGCGCAGCTTGCCGAGGGCTTCGAGCGACGTGTCGGCGCGGGGGCCTTCGTCGGTTTTGAAGGTCGTCTTCGTCGTCACCTTTTCGCCGTCGTCGTAGACGGTTTCCTCGACGTCCAGCCCGAACGTCTCCGCCTCGAAGCGCCCGTTTTCGATGGCGTCGAGCGCGCGCCGGTGCGACTGGAGCGCAAACCGATCCTGGTCTTCCCGCGAGATGTTGTACTTCTGGGCGACGTTCTCCGCCGTGATGCCCATCGACACGTACACCTCGGGATTCTCCTCGACAGTCGCCGGGTCGGGCTGGAAAAAGAAGCCGCTCATCGGAACGAGGCTCATGCTCTCCGTCCCGCCCGCGACGACGACATCGGCGTGGCCCGCCATGATGCTCTGCGACGCCATGACGATGGTTTGCAGGCCCGACGAGCAGAACCGGTTGATGGTCGCGCCCGGCACGGTTTCGGGAAGGGCGGCTTTCTGGGCGATGATGCGGCCCATGTTCATGCCCTGCGGCCCCTCGGGAAACGCGCAGCCCATGAGCACGTCGTCCACCTGCTCGGGCTTCAGGCCCGGCACGCGGCGCACGGCCTCCTCGACGGCGCGCGCGCCCATGTCCTCGGGACGCTCGAAGCGCAGCGCGCCTTTCTTGGCTTTGCCCACCGCCGTGCGGGCGATGGAGACGATATAGGCGTTGTTGGATTGCATGATTGGAAAGTTTGTTGGATGGTTTGTTGGTCAGATGGTTGAGACGTTTTGTCGGCAAACCAGCCATCTAACCATCAGCGAGCGCAGCGAGCAAAACCAACTCAATTCCTGACCGGCTTGCCCGTCGTGAGCAGGCCCATGATGCGCTCCTGCGTTTTCTTTTCGCCGAGCAGCCGCATGAACACCTCACGTTCGAGGTCGATGAGGTAGTCTTCGTGGACGAATTGCGGGCCGGAGAAGCCACCGCCGGTGAGGGCGTAGCCGAACTGCCGGGCGAGAAAGGCGTCGTACTCGCTGACGTAGCCGCCGTCCTGGAAGCCCTTCACGGCGATGTCGAAAACGGCGCCTGTCGGACGCCCGAGCACCTGGATGGCCGCCTCGACGGGCGGGGCGAAGTAGCCTTCGTTCGACAGCCGCAGCACCTCTTCCTTCGCCACGTGGAAGCGCCGCTCGGCGTTCATCACCACGCGGGCGCTTTCCGAGAGGAAACCGTAGTCCTGCGCCATGCGGGCGCTCGTCGCCACCTTCGCGCCCGCCACGACCTCGAAGTACTTCGCCAGAAAGCTCTGCACCTCGCTCGCGTGGCCGTTGGGCGCGAGGTTCGACGCCCGCGCCGCCAGCCGCGTCGTGCCCGTGCCCGCGGGGATCAGGCCCACGCCCAGCTCGACAAGGCCGATGTAGCTCTCGGCTGCCGCGACGGGCTGCGGACTCGCCATCACCATCTCGCACCCACCGCCGAGCACTTTCTGATGCACGCACGTGACGACGGGCTTGCTCGCGTACCGGATGCGCTGCATGGCTTTCTGGAAGCCGTGGACGCTCTTTTCGAGCCTGCTCCCACTGCCCCGCCGCAGCCGCCATCGCCACCTCGCCGAGGTTCGCGCCGACGGCGAAGTTTGTCCCCTCGTTGCCGATGACGAGGCCGCGCAGATCGCCGTCGTTTTCCACCTGCTCGATGCATTCCATCAAGCCGCGCACGACGTTGAAGCCGAGGCTGTTGGCTTTCGACCGGAACTCGTAGAGCGCCACGCCATCACCGAGGTCGAGCAAGGCGGCCTCGTCGTTTTTCCAGCGTTCGCGTTTTTGATCGCTCTTGATCGCGGCGAGGCCGAATTCGTCCTGTGGCTGTGGGTCGTCTACGTACGTGCCGGTTTCGGGATGGTACACCTGGCCGTCCTGGTAGAACCGCGTGTGGCCGTTCTGCTGCATCGTCCTGACCCAGTCGGGGATTTCGATGCTTTTTTCGTCCATCGCCTTCAGCACCTTCTCGAAGCCCAGCGCGTCCCACATCCCGAACGGCCCCATCTCCCAGCCGAAGCCCCAGCGGATGGCGCGGTCGGCGTCGGCGGGGCTGGCGGTGATCTCGGGGATGCGGCGGGCGGCGTAGCCCAGCAGGTCGAGCGTCGTGTGGCGGAAGAACGCGCCTGCCCGGCCCGCGTCGTCCCACAGCGCGTTGAGGCGCGCGGGGAGGTCGCCCGCCTTCTTGATGGCGTCGAGGTCGCCGACGCGGACGTCTCTGGCGTCCTCGTACTGCCCGGTCTGCGGGTTGATGGAGCGAATGTCCTTGCCTTCTTTCTTGTAGAACCCGGCGCGCGTTTTGGCGCCCAGCGCCCCGGCATCGACCAGACCCGTCAGCACGGCGGGCACGCGGAAGCGCTCGCGGCTCTCGTCGTCCCGCGCCTTCTCGTAGAGGTTCGTCGCCACGTCGCGCAGCACGTCAAGGCCCACGACGTCGGCGGTGCGGAACGTCGCGCTCTTGGGATGCCCGACGAGCGGCCCCGTCAGCGCGTCGATCTCCTCGATGGAATAGTCGCCCGAGGTGAAAAACTCCATCGCGCCCAGCATCGCGTAGACGCCCAGCCGGTTGCCGACGAAATACGGCACGTCGTGCGCGACGACGATGCCTTTGCCCAGATGCACGCGCCCGAAATGCGCCACCCGCGCCAGCACCTCAGGGTCGGTGTCGTCTGTCGGGATGAGTTCGAGGAGTTTGAGGTAGCGCGGCGGGTTGAAAAAGTGCGTGCCGATAAAGCGCTTCTTGAAACCATCCGACCGCCCCTCGGCGATCTCGTGGATGGGAATGCCGCTCGTGTTGGTCGAGATCACGGCGTCGTCGCTCGCGTGCTCCTCGATGCGCGCCATCACGCCGCGCTTCACGTCGAGCTTTTCGACGACGACCTCGATGATCCAGTCGGCCTGCGCGATGCGCTCGAAATCGTCCTCGAAGTTGCCGAGCCGCACGCGTGTCTTGCTCTTCTCGTCGAAAAACGGATCGGGCGACAGCTTCTGAATCGCCTTCCACGCCTTCTCGACGATGGCGTCGTTCGGCCCCTCTTTGCCGATGGATTTCGGCGCGATGTCGAGCAAATCGACCGTCAGCCCTGCGTTGGCGAGGTGCGCGGCGATCTGCGCGCCCATCGTCCCGGCGCCCAGCACGGCGGCATGGCGGAAAGGAGGATGGGTGGGCGAGGTGGTGGGGCGGTGAGTGGCGGGCTGTGCGAGTTCCATATCAGCAAGGGGTTTGATTCGGGGTGGCAGGGGCGTTATGAAGTGCGCCCGTACAGGTGCTTGGGTGGCGGCAGGGGGAATGAATTCCGCCCACAGCCGCATCACACGAAAGCGCTGAAGCCCGTAATCGCCCGTCCGACGACGAGCGTGTTGATTTCGTTGGTGCCTTCGTAGGAGTAGATGGCCTCGGTGTCGCAGAAGTAGCGGGCGACTTCGTGTTCGAGCAGGATGCCGTTGCCGCCGTGGAGGTCGCGGGCCAGCGCGACGGTGTCGCGGCAGCGGGCGGCCGTGTAGACTTTGGCGAGCGAGGCGTGCTCGTCGCGCATAATGCCCGCATCCTGCATCCGGGAGAGGCGCAGGCACATCGCGTACATCGCCGTCACGTGGGCGAGCATGTGGACGAGCTTGTCCTGGATCATCTGGAAGCTGCCGATGGGCCTGCCGAACTGCGCGCGCGTCTGCGAATACGCCAGTGAGCGCTCGTACGCACCCAGCGCGCAGCCCACGCCCTGCCACGCCACCCCCGCGCGCGTCGCCCGCAGCACGTCGGCGACGGTGCGCCAGCCCTTGACGGCCTGCAAGCGGTCGGCCTCCTCGACGCGGCAATCCGTGAGTGTGATCAGCCCGTTCTCGACGGCCCGCAGCGCGATCTTGCCCTGGATTTTCTCGACAGCGTAGCCTGGATTTTCCTGCCGGACGAGAAAGCCGTGGACGTGCCCCGTCGCCTCCTCGCGTGCCCAGATCACGATGAAATCGGCGAACGTCGCGTTGCCGATCCACTTTTTCTGGCCGTTGAGCACCCACGCGTCGCCGTCGCGGCGGCAGGTCGTGGTGAGGCCGCCCGCCGCGCCGCTGCCGACGTGCGGTTCCGTCAGCCCGAACGCGCCGATGGTGTCGAGCGCGAGCATGTCCGGCAGCAGCTTTTTCTTCTGCTCGTCCGATCCACCCATCACCACCGACCACAGCGCGAGCCCGGCGTGGACGCCGAAAAACGTCGCGGTGGACACGTCCACGCGGGCGAGTTCGACGGTCAGGATGCCTTCGGTGACGCTCGCGTCGGGCGTGCGCGTGCCGTCTTCGTGGAAGATGTGGCGCATCAGATCCAGCTCCTTGAAGCCGCCGATGAGCAGGTCGCGGGGCGTCTCGTCGCGCTGCCAGTAGTCGTTGATGACGGGGCGGACTTCGCGCTCCATGAAGTCCCGCACGCGCGTTTTCATGCCGCGCTGCGCGTCTGTAAGCGTGCTCTCGAAGTCGTAGAAATCCCCGTTCGGTGCAGGCAACTCGTCGGCTTTTCCGTTCGTGCTCGTCTTGAGCATCTTCGTCATCTTCAACAGCGTCGCCTCGTCCATCGTCGAGACGATGCCGATGAGTTCGCCGAGGTCGATCTTCTCGGAGAGCTTCGTGATCTTGTCGATGTCGAGTTTTCCGGCAAGCGCCATGAGCTTGCCCATCTGGTTGAAATCCATGCAGGGATTGGAGGTTGGAGAGTGGAGATTGGAGGTTCTGGAGCGCGATGCGCTCACGTCTCCACGGCGTGCTTGCGTTCGGTTTCTTTGTAGAGCGCGTCGATCTCGGCCTCGAACTTCTTCCGTACGAGCGCGCGGCGGACGGAGAGCTTGGGCGTGAGCAGGCCGTTTTCGATGGTGAGGTGGTCGGGGACGAGGCGGAAGTACTTGATGGTGCTCCACGCGTCCATGCCCTCGTTGGCTCGGTCGATGAGCTCCTGGTAGCGCGCCACGACGGCCTTCTCGCGTAGGAGCGCGTCGAGTGGCCCCGTAGCGTCCAGCCCGGCGCGGCGGGCGAAGACGCGCAGCGCGTCCTGGTCGGGGAAGACGAGCGCCGTGGTGTATTTGTGGCCGTTGCCCACCACGACGGCCTGCTCGATGAGCGGCTCGGCGGTGAGGCGGCTCTCGAGCGGCTGCGGCATCACGTACTTGCCCGTCGAGAGCTTGAAGAGGTCTTTCTTGCGGTCGGTGATGACGAGGCGGCCTTCTGGCGTGAACTCGCCGATGTCGCCCGTGTGGAGCCAGCCATCGGCGTCGATGGTCTCGGCGGTTTTTTCCTCGTCGCGGTAATACCCCAGCATCACGTGGGGGCCGCGCGTGAGGATCTCGCCGTCGTCGGCAATCGTCACCTCGACGCCCGCGAGCGGCTCGCCGACAGTACCCGCGCGGTTGCGACCGGGGCGGTTGAACGTGATGACGGGGCTCGTCTCCGTCAGTCCATAGCCCTGCAAACACGGGATGCGCGCCGCCCCCAGGATGTTGGCGATCTCCGGGCTGAGGGCCGCGCCACCGACAATGATGTTCTTGACGCGCCCGCCGAGGGCTTCCCGCCACTTCGTGAAGACGAGTTTGTCGGCCAGCGCCATCTGGGCAGCGTAGAGGCCGGTCGGCGTGTGGCCCACCTCGTAACGCCGCGCCAGCCCGATGGCCCAGCGCATCAGCGCGCCGCGCACGCCGGTGAGCGTCTCGGCTTTTTCGAGCAGGCCCGCGTAGACTTTTTCGAGCACGCGCGGCACCGTCGCAAACGTCGTCGGGCGCACCTCGCGCAGCATCGCGCCGACGTCTTCGGGCGTGCAGAAGTACGTGCTCGTGCCATACGCCACGTAGCAGTAATGCATCGTCCGCTGGAAAATGTGCGTCATCGGCAGAAAAGACAGGCCGACCTCGCGGTCGCCGTCGTAATCGTCGCCGAGGCCCGAGATGGCCGCGACGCCGTCGAACGAGATGTTTTCGTGCGAGAGCATGACGCCTTTGGGTGTGCCCGTGGTACCGCTCGTGTAGATGATGGTGACGAGGTCGTGGGGGTCGAGTTTGTCGCGTAGCGCGGCGATGGCGTCGTCGGTGTGCCGGGCGCGGCCCGTCTCGCGGAGCGCATCGAGCGCCACGAGGCGCACGTTTTCCGGCATCGCGGGCAGCACGGCAGGCATCTCGACGGCCACCACGAGCGTGAGGTCCGTC
The DNA here is from genome assembly GCA_963829705.1 of Rhodothermales bacterium. GTDB lineage: Bacteria > Bacteroidota > Rhodothermia > Rhodothermales > BA12 > CAWHJN01. Next base: position 953,684 of record CAWHJN010000005.1, on the reverse strand, counting down.
TCTTCTATCATGCCTGCTACCCGGCGTACCTCGTCCTCGCCCGACACGATGATGGCCTTCGCACCCGCGTGCGTGGTCACGTAGCGCACGGCGTCGTCGGTGTGGGTGAGGTAGATGGGCACGCTCACGAGGCCGGCGAGTGCGCAGCCCATGTCGGCGAGGGCGAAGTACAGGTCGCTCTCCATCAGGAACGCGACGCGGTCGCCCGGAGCCAGGCCGCTCGCCAGCAGGCCCAGCGCGATCTCCTCGGCCTCGTCCCGGAAGCGACTCACCGAGTACGACAGCCAGCCGTCGGCGGTGCGCTGGTTCAGGAACGCCGGATTGCTCGTTCGGGCGACAGTGTCGTAGAGCAGATCCGGCAGCGTTTTGCCGAGCGCGACGGTGCCGGTGTCGGGCGGAGCTGTGTGGATGAGATGGGGCATAGAAAGCGCTTCCGAAAAAGGTCAGGGAACAGGCAGTAGGCCCCGCAGGGTGTGATCGACGGCTACTTCGACAAAGGCGTCGGGGTCGAGGCGGGCATCGAGGCGCTGCGCCAGCACGAGCATCACCACGCCGTGCAGCGACGCCCACACGACGCTCGCCATCATCTGCGCGTCGGAAGGCGTGGGCCGATCCTCCCCCGAGGCGTCGCGCAGCGCGTCAGCGAAGAGGTCGAGGTTGCGGCGCGCGGCGCGGTATTTTTCCGCCGGGTAGCGCTCCATCATGCGGGGGTGCAGCGTGAACATCACCTCGTAGTAGGCAGGCGTGTCGAGCCCGAAGCGCACGTACGCACCGCACATCGCCCGCAGCTTTTCGCGCGCGCCCGTCGCCGCCTCGCGCGCCTCTACGATGGCCTGGCTCAACCGCATCATCCCGTCGTCGATGAGGGCGTGAAGGAGAGCGTCTTTGTTGAGGAAGTACAGATAGATGCTCGTGGCGCTGTAGCCGATGCGGTCGGCCACGCGGCGCATGGTGATGCCGGCGTACCCGTGTTCGAGCAGCAGGTCGCGAGCAGCGTCGAGGATGACATCGCGCAGCGAAGTCGTCGTGGAGAGCGAGGCGTCATTCATAACGCCGTTAAGTTAACAGCGTTATGATGGTTCCACACCCATCCTCCACATTTTGCTGCTTTCCATCTACGAAAAACGCGGACGCAACTTTCGCCGCGCCCGCGCCTGGTATGCAAAAACGTCGATCCCGTGCTTACTGCTGCGTCAGACGCACGTTGCCGACGCCCGAGCGCAGGCGCAACTCGGGGCCGCCGCCTTCGATGGGGCCAGCGAACGACTTCGACATAAAGCTGCCCTTCACGTTGAGACCGAAGGCCGCTGAGGCGCTGCCCATGCCGGTGGTGGCATCTACGTCCATCCCCACGCCCTGCGCCACGCGCGCGGTGACGTTGCCCGCGCCGGAGTTGAGCGTCACGTCGCCCGTGGGCTGTCGGGAAAAGACGGCCTCCACGTTGCCCGCGCCGGTTTCGAGCGAGGTACGGCCCTGCACGTCCTGGGCTTCCACGTTGCCCGCGCCCGTCCGCACGCGCGCGCTGCCGCGGATGTCGTAGACCCTGATATTGCCCGACCCCGACGAAATGTCGAGCGATCCGGCGATGTCTTCAAACGACAGGTTGCCCGCGCCCGTCCGCCCCGTCACCGCGCCCGCGACGCCCTCGACGGAGATGTTGCCCGCTGCCGTCTCGAAGCGCACGTTGTACTGCTCGGGCACGACGATGGTAAACTCGATGCGTACCTCGTCGCGGCCCCGCCAGCGCTTCCACATGCCGCTGCTCTCGTTGAACGACGATTGGATGCGAACGCTGCTGCCGCTCTGCGTGATGTTGAGCGTGTGGCGTTCCCAGATTTCCTTGGCCTCGGCCTCGCTGCGCCCGACCACGTCGCGCTCGACGACGATCTCGACGCGGTTGCCTCGGCCCGTCCGCACGACGGTGTTGCCGCGGTCGGCGTCGATGTAGAGCGTGCCGCCAGGTTCGACATCGAACGAGCGGCGCACCGTATCTTCGATGTCGCCCGTGTCAGCAGCATGAGCGTGCATGAGGGGAAGCAGAAAAACGACGGCACTGAGCCAGAACACAAGGCGATTCGCGCGCATGAGAGTCTCCGTAAAACGTAGAGGTACTCACGTCCATACGGGAGCCCACCGTGGATGTTACGCGCTGCTGGCGCTCGTGGCCCTCGCAGGCTGCACCACGTCGCGCCCCGCCCTCACGCCGCACGACGGCCTGGTGACGTGGACGCCGGTGGATTCGCTCGATGCCCTCCTTCCTCCCGACGTGCGCGTGTTTGCGGGCACGAACGGCGCGCTGCCGCTGCGGGCGTGGCTCGTGCGCGTTGGAAAAGACCGCCCGTTCCGCGTCGAGGTGTCGGACGACACGACGGACGTGCGCGAGAGCACCTCGAGTTTCGCTCACGACGCTGGGGCGTGCGTGGCTGTCAATGGCGGCTATTTCAGGATGGGCGATTTCCCTGCCTCGGCGGTGGGGTTGCTCGTACAGAACGGGCGCGTCACCGCCGACGCGACGATGGAGATGACGATGGACGAGCAGACGTACCCCACCGTCCGCGCCGCGCTCGGACGGATGCCGGACGGGCGCTACGAAATCGGGTGGGTGAGCCAGACGGATACCCTCCTCCGCCTTGCTTCCACGCCCGCCGCGCCCGAAACCTCGCGCCCGTGGCATCCCGCCGAGGGCCTCGGTGCAGGGCCCATGCTGCTCCAGGACGGCCAATACCGCGTGACGGCCCACGACGAGGGATTCATGAGCACGTCGATCCCACGCACGCACCCGCGTACGGCGGCGGGCGTCGCGGCCAACGGCGACCTCTTGCTTCTGGTCGTCGACGGTCGCCAGGAGGCGAGCCGGGGCGTGAACCTGCAAGAGCTAGCCCGGCTGATGCGCGACGCCGGGGCGGTGGATGCGCTCAACCTCGACGGCGGCGGCTCTTCTACGCTCGTCGTGCGCGGCGCGCTCGTCAACCGGCCCACGGGCGGCACTTTCGAGCGCGAGGTGATGAATGCCCTCGTCGCGTTTTGTGAGTAGCCGGAACGCCCCTTTTCCGTGGCGTTGAAGCGCGCACGCCGTTCTGTACTCCCGATCATGCCTGAAATACCCGAACGCCCCGACATCCGCCCGATGAGTCCGGGCGCGTCCCGGCTCTTCGTCATCGCCTGCATCGTCATCATCATCGGCGCGGCCTTCGGCAGCGCGTGGTACCTGACGCGGTCGGCCTTCGCCAACCGCGACCGGGTAGAGGCCAACACCGAGCAGGCCGACAGCACGGCGGTGCGCGGCTTCGGCGTGACGGAGTATTGATGCGCGGTGCCCTTCTCGTCGCCGCGCTCGTGCTCGCCGCGCTCGTGCCTTTGACCCTCGACCTCACCCCCGGCCCGAAGCCTCGCCCTGCTGCCGACGCCACCCGCGCCGTCATCGGGCATTACGGCGAGGGGCGCGAGGCGATGCTGCTCTTCGAGCGCAACGCGAGCGTCTATGTAACCCCGGCGCACGGCCCGCGCATCGCGCTGCAGCACCTCGGCGGGCGCACCTTCCGCGCCGTCGGCGCGCCAGAGTGGCTGGGCGGCGACACGCTCGTTTTCGCCGACGACTCCCTGTTCGCCTCGTCGTTCTCGACGCAGACGCGCCGTTTTGCCCGTGAACCCGTCGGTCCGGACGAGGGCGACGTCTTCCGCATCACGCCGCGCAGACCCGTGGTGGAGATCCGGGAAGACGCCCGGCAGCAGCCCTATACGCCCGCCGCGTCGGCGCGAGCAGCTGATCTCGTGGATCTCGAAAGCATCGTGCCGCGCCTCAAGCTGGACGTGCGCTATGCCACCGACGACAACTTCATGGGCGCGGCGTTCTACTCGCAGCGGCGGGCCTTCCTGCAACGCCCCGTGGCCGAGGCGCTCGCCGTCGTCGCGGATTCGCTCGCACCGTACGGCTACGGCCTCGTCGTCTACGATGGCTACCGGCCCTGGTCGGTGACGTGGGCGTTCTGGCAGGCGACGCCGCCCGCGCTCCGCACCTACGTCGCCAACCCCGCCGTCGGGTCGCGCCACAACCGGGGGAGCGCCGTCGATCTGGGGTTGTACCACCTCGACACCGGCGAGACAGCCGAGATGCCATCCGAATACGACGAGTTCACACGCCGCGCGAGTCCGTACTACCCCGGCGGCACGTCGCTGGCGCGCTGGCACCGCGACTTCCTCATCCGCGCGATGCGGTCACAGGGGTTTTCCGTCAACCCCGACGAGTGGTGGCACTTCGACTACCGCGACTGGGCGGCGTATCCGGTGCTCAACGTGCCGTTCGAGGAGATCCCGGCGCGCTGACCGCGCCGTCGCCTTTCCACTGCAGCGCGTACTGGCGCTCGAGGTGCCACGTGGCGACGGTGCTCTGGAGCGCGACGCCGTAGAGCAGCGTGGTCACGAACGGCAGCATCGACCAGAGGAAACGGGCAATCAATCCCGCGTCTCCGGCGCTGGCGAAGACCAGCAGAGGCAGCACCACCATCAGCCCGTAGGCTGCGAGCCAGCCCCACCGGCGCATCGACCCCAGCGCATACACCAGAAGCGGGGTGAGCACCACGATGGCTGTGGCGATCAGCCAGAGGCCCCACGTGGGCACGGCAAACCACAATGCCGCCAGCACGAGTGGAATGGGTTTCCACGACAGCGCGCGGTGGAGCACGTCGAGAGCAACTTCAGGCGACATAGGGGGAGGCAAAAGCGATTGTCCTCCCTCCGTCAAAAAGCACGCCTACTGCTCCACGGAGTCGTTGCCGTACGCCTGCCCCTCTGCCGCCGTGCTGTCGGGCCTGCCGCCCAGCCGCCCTACCCGGCTCGGGTCGATCTTGTCGCCTGTAGCGATGGCTTCCATGCGCGAGCCTGTGATAGAGGTGGGGGCGACGGCGGAAACCTGCGCTTCGCCCGGCACGGTGATGTTGAAGAGCCACGTATCGCCCGCCCGCACCGTCCCCGTCGTGTCGCGCGCTTCGCCCACGACGGAGCTGTCGCTTTCGAGCAGGTCGAAACGCACCTGCACGTTCACGTACGCAAAATTGGTGACATTCATCAGCGACCCTTTGAGGATGCGGCTGCCCGGGTCGTACGTGTACTCGACGAGGCGCAGCGCGGCGCTCACGTCGCCCGAGTCGGGGGTGACGGCGCGCTCCCGGTCGAGCGCCGTTCCGCGCTCGATGGCGACCGGTTCGGCGTCCCCGCCGTCTGATCGCACCGACAGCAGCACGAATGCGACGATCACGAGGACGGTGACAATAGCGAGCAGGCCCAGTAGCCAGCGCCGGGTAGTCGGGTTGGGATCGGTGGCCATAAGTAAGCACGACGGGTGAGATGGCGTTCTCGCACAACGCGCGTCCAGAAGCGCAGTTGGCTACGCGCAACAGCGTTACGATTTCTCTAGAACACGCCGCGCCCCGGCCTCCTCGAAAGGAAACCGGGGCGCGGTGGTACGGAAAAACGTCAGGCTTACGAGGCCACCGTCGCGCCGTCGCCCGAGGCTTCGGCATTCTGGACGGCCGTTTCGAGTGCGACGAGTTCCTGACGCGAACCCACGATGAGGTCGCGGAAGACGCGCTGTCCCGATCCCGCCGGGATGAGGTGCCCGACGATGACGTTCTCCTTGAGGCCGTGGAGCGGATCGCTCTTGGCCCGGATGGCGGCATCGGTGAGCACCTTCGTGGTTTCCTGGAACGACGCCGCCGAGATGAACGAGTCGGTCGAGAGCGCCGCCTGCGTGATACCGAGCAACTGCGGCTCGGCCACGGCGGGCTGCGCCTCGCGCACCGTCACAAGGGCCTTGTCGTTGCGCTTGAGGTCGGAGTTGACCTCGCGCAGCGCCCGGTTGTCCACCACCTGCCCGATGTACAGGTCGGAATCGCCCTTGTCCATCACGACGAATTTGTCGAACAGGTCGTTGTTGAAGTCCTCCATCACGAAGCGGTCCACCATGTCGCCTTCCAGCAGCGTCGTGTCTCCGGGGTCGGTCACCAACACTTTCTGCATCATCTGGCGCGCGATGGCCTCGATGTGCTTGTCGTTGATGCCCACACCCTGGAGGCGGTACACTTCCTGGATTTCGTCGACGAGGTATTCCTGTACGCGGCGGGGACCGAGGATCCGCAGGATGTCGTGCGGGGCCACCTGTCCGTCGGAGAGCTGATCGCCCGCGCGGACGAAGTCGTTCTCGTGGACGAGCAGGTACTTCGAGAGCGAGACGAGGTACGTCTTCGCCGTCGCGCCGTCGCGGCTGGTGACGATGACTTCCTGCGAACCGCGCTTGCGACCGCCGAGCGACACCACGCCGTCGATCTCCGTGACCACGGCCTGGTCGCTGGGCGTGCGCGCTTCGAAGAGCTCCGTCACGCGCGGCAGACCGCCCGTGATGTCGCGCGTCTTGGCGCTCTGACGCGGCAGCTTGGCGAGCACCTGGCCCGCCATCACACTGTCGCCCTGGTTGACCTGGAGGCGCGCCCGCATCGGCAGCGTGAACTCGCGCGAGGTGCCCTCCGCCGTCGTGATGACGAGGGCGGGCGTGACGTTGCGCTCGCGGCTTTCGATGATGACCTTCTCCTTGTAGCCCGTCTGCTCGTCAGACTCCTCGCGGTAGGTCGTGCCTTCAATGAGGTCCTGGAAACCGATCTTACCGGCTACTTCGGAGAGGATCACCGAGTTGAACGGGTCCCACGTGGCCATCGTCTGGCCCTTCTCGACCACCGCGCCGTCGTCGACGAGCATCTCGGCACCGTACGGAATGACGTACGCCATGAGTTGCCGCCCTTCTTCCTCCGTGTCCATGATGCGGACCTCGCCCTGGCGCGACAGCACCACTTCGCGCGGCCCGTCGCCCTCGTCGATGGTCGCCGTGCGGACGTTCTCGAACACCACCTTACCCGCGAACTTGGTCGCCACGGTGCTCTCGGCACCGATGAGGCTGGCCGCGCCGCCGATGTGGAAGGTGCGGAGCGTGAGCTGCGTACCCGGCTCACCGATGGACTGCGCCGCGATGACGCCGACGGCCTCGCCCGGCTCGACCAAACGACCCGTGCCGAGGTTGCGCCCGTAGCACAGGGAGCACACGCCGCGCCGACTCTCGCACGTCAGCACCGACCGGATCTCGACCTCCTCGATGCTCGTCTCGGAGATGGCGCGTGCCTTCTCCTCGTCGATCATCTCGTTGGCTCCGACGATGAGTTCGTCGGATTGCGGGTCGTGTACGTCGTGGACGGACACGCGCCCGAGGATGCGGTCGGCCAGCGGCTCGACGACGTCCTCGTTGTCTTTCAGCGCGCCGATGCGGATGCCGCGCAGCGTGCCACAGTCGTGTTCGTTGATGGTCACGTCCTGCGCCACGTCCACGAGGCGGCGGGTGAGGTACCCGGCGTCGGCCGTCTTGAGCGCCGTGTCGGCCAGGCCCTTGCGCGCGCCGTGCGTCGAGATAAAGTACTCGAGCACGGACAGCCCTTCCTTGAAGTTCGAGATGATCGGGTTCTCGATGATCTCACCGGCGGAGCCGACGAGGCTCTTCTGCGGCTTGGCCATCAGCCCGCGCATCCCGCCGAGCTGGCGGATCTGCTCTTTCGAACCACGCGCGCCCGAGTCGGCCATCATGTAGATGGCGTTGAAGCCGTCCTTGTCGTTTTTGAGCGTGTCGAAGAGCACGTCCGAGAGCCGGTTGTTCGTGCGCGTCCACACGTCGATGACCTTGTTGTAGCGCTCGTTCTCAGTAATGAGGCCCATCGACCACGTTCCGCGCGTGTCCTCGACTTCTTTGTTGGCTCCCTGGATGAGGGTGTCCTTCGCGTCCGGCACGACGATGTCGGCCAGCGCGAACGTCAGTCCACCGGCGGTGGCCTGCTCGAAGCCGAGGCGCTTGATGTCGTCGAGAAACTTCGCCGTCTCGCTGAAACCCGTCGCCTTGAAGACGCGCGAGATGATCGGGCGGAGGTTTTTCTTGGTGAGCACCTCGTTGATAAAGCCGACGCTCTCGGGCACGACCTCGTTGAAGAGCGTGCGCCCCATCGTCGTCTCGATCTTCTCGCCGTTGGGCAGCCGCAGCGTGATGCGGGCGTGCAGGTGGACGAGGCCGAGGTCGAACGCCTGCCGCGCTTCGGCGGCGTTGCTGAAACGCATGCCCTCGCCGCGCTCGCCACCGTGCGCCTTCGTCATGTAGTAGAGGCCCAGCACCATGTCCTGCGACGGCACGGCAATCGGGCCGCCGTGCGCCGGGCTCAGGATGTTGTGCGAGGCCAGCATGAGGATCATCGCCTCCAGACATGCATCCTGCGACAGCGGCACGTGGACGGCCATCTGGTCACCGTCGAAGTCGGCGTTGAAGGCCGTGCAGACGAGCGGGTGAAGCTGGATGGCCTTGCCTTCGACGAGCACGGGCTGGAACGCCTGGATGCCGAGGCGGTGCAGCGTCGGCGCGCGGTTGAGCAGCACCGGACGCCCGGCGATGACTTTCTCCAGAATGTCGAACACGTCGGCGGTGCGCCGGTCCACGACCTTCTTGGCGCTCTTGACCGTCTTCACGATGCCGCGCTCGATGAGCTTGCGGATGATGAACGGCTTGAAGAGCTCGACGGCCATCTCCTTCGGCAACCCGCACTGGTGCAACTCGAGCTCCGGCCCGACGACGATCACCGAGCGGCCCGAGTAGTCCACGCGCTTGCCGAGCAGGTTCTGGCGGAAGCGGCCCTGCTTGCCCTTGAGCATGTCCGAGAGCGACTTCAGCGCGCGGTTCGAGTCGCTCCGCACGGCGTTGGCCTTGCGCGAGTTGTCGAACAGCGAGTCCACGGCCTCCTGCAACATGCGCTTCTCGTTGCGCAGGATGACCTCGGGCGCCTTGATGTCGATCAGGCGCTTGAGGCGGTTGTTGCGGATGATGACGCGTCGGTAGAGGTCGTTGAGGTCGCTCGTGGCGAAGCGTCCGCCTTCGAGCGGCACCAGCGGGCGCAGCTCGGGCGGGATGACGGGCACCACGCGGAGCACCATCCATTCGGGGCGGTTCTCCATCTTGCGCTGCGCCTCGCGGAACGCCTCGACCACCTGCAGGCGCTTGAGCGCCTCGGCCTTGCGCTGCTGGCTCGTCTCCGTGCGGATCTGGAAACGCAGCGCCGCCATCGTGTCGTCGAGCGTGACGCGCTTGAGGAGCGTCTCGACGGCCTCGCCGCCGATCATGGCGACGAACTTGGCCGGGTCGTCGTTTTCGAGCCGGTGGTTGTCCTCGCGGATCTGGTAGAGGACGTTGAAATACTCGTCCTCCGTCAGAAGCTGGTTGGCCTCGATGCCGAGCTTCTCGGCCTCACCCGGCTGCACGACGACGTAGTTCTCGTAGTAGACGACCTTTTCGAGGTCCTTCGACTTCAGGCCGAGGAGGTGGCCGATTTTGTTCGGCAGCGTCTTGAAGTACCAGATATGCACCACCGGCACGCTCAGCGTGATGTGGCCCATGCGCTCGCGGCGCACCTTCTTCTCCGTCACCTCGACGCCGCAGCGGTCGCAGATGATGCCTTTGTACCGGATGCGCTTGTACTTGCCGCAGTGGCACTCCCAGTCCTTGACGGGGCCGAAAATCTTCTCGCAGAAAAGACCCTCCTTCTCCGGCTTGAACGACCGGTAGTTGATCGTCTCCGGCTTGAGCACCTCGCCGTACGACTTCTCCAGGATGCTCTCCGGAGACGCCAGGCTGACGGTGATCTCAGTAAAGTTCTTCTTGATCTTGGGCGTCTTGCTATACAGCATAGAATCGATATCGGATTTTTGATTTCGGATTTCGGGAAGGATTGCAGACCGGAGCAGCGCTCCGAAATCCGAAATCCCAGATCCGAAATCAGTCGAGTCTGACTTCGAGGCCGAGACCCTGGAGTTCGCGCACGAGCACGTTGAACGATTCCGGCGTGTTGGGCTGCGGCATGTTGTCGCCCTTGACGATGGCTTCGTAGGCCTTCGAGCGGCCCTGCACGTCGTCCGACTTGTAGGTCAGCATTTCCTGCAGGACGTTCGCCGCGCCGTAGGCATACAGCGCCCAGACTTCCATCTCGCCCAGTCGCTGGCCGCCGAACTGCGCCTTACCTCCCAGCGGCTGCTGCGTGATGAGCGAGTACGGCCCGATGGAGCGGGCGTGGATCTTGTCCTCGACCAAGTGCGAGAGCTTGAGCATGTAGATGATGCCCACGGTCGTCTTCTGGTCGAAGGCATCGCCCGTGCGTCCGTCGTAGAGCTGCACGCGGCTGTCCTCGGGAAGCCCGGCTTTCTGCATCTCGCCATGCACGTCGCCAATCGTCGCGCCGTCGAAGACGGGCGTGGCGTACTTGAGGCCGAGCTTTTTGCCCGCCCAGCCCAGCATCGTCTCGTAGATCTGCCCCAGGTTCATGCGCGACGGCACGCCCAGCGGGTTGAGCACGATGTCGACGGGCGTGCCGTCGGCGAGGAAAGGCATGTCTTCCTGCGGCACGATGCGCGCCACGACGCCCTTGTTGCCGTGCCGACCGGCCATCTTGTCGCCGATCTGGATTTTGCGCTTGCGGGCCACGTAGACTTTCGCAAGCTGCACGATGCCCGGCGGCAGTTCGTCGCCCATCTGCACCTGATGCTTCTGGCGCTTGGCTTCGCCCTGGATGCGGTTGTAGATCTGGCCGTAGTTCTGGAAAAGACGGCGCACGCGGCGGTTGGTCGCGGCGTCCTCCGAGAACGGCGAGCGCGGCGACATCTGCGCGGGGGCGATTTCCTTGAAGGCGGCCTTGGTGATCTTGGCCCCTTCGGAGAGCAGTACGCGCCCCTCACGGTCTTCGACACCGCCTGTTTTCTCCCCTTCGAGCAGACCGAAAAAGCGGTCAAAGAACTTGGTGTTGAGGCTCGCCATCTCGCGTTCGAGCTTGCCCTCGATCTCGCTCAACCGCTGCTGCTCCACGCGCTTCGACGCGGGGTCGAGCTTGCGGCGCGAGAAGAGCTTGGTGTCGATCACGACGCCCTTCATGCCGGGAGGCGCTTTGAGCGAGGCGTCTTTCACGTCGCCCGCCTTGTCGCCGAAGATGGCGCGGAGGAGTTTTTCTTCCGGTGTCGGGTCGGTCTCGCCCTTCGGCGTGATCTTGCCCACGATGATGTCGCCCGCCTTGATCTCGGCGCCGACGCGGATGATGCCGCGCTCGTCGAGGTCTTTGGTGGCTTCCTCGGAGACGTTCGGGATCTCGCGCGTGAGCTCTTCCTCGCCGCGCTTAGTGTCGCGCACCTGCAGGTCGAACTCCTCGATGTGGACGCTCGTGTACACGTCGTCCGAGACGAGGCGCTCGCTCAGGATGATGGCGTCCTCGAAGTTGTACCCGCGCCACGGCATGAAGGCCACGAGGACGTTCTTGCCGAGGGCCAGTTCGCCCTGCTCGGTCGAGAAGCCGTCGGCCAGCACGGAGCCTTTCTGCACCCGATCCCCCACCTTCACGATGGGCTTCTGGTTGACGTTGGTGTCCTGGTTGGTGCGGCGGAATTTGACGAGGTCGTAGGTCTTGATGGGCTCCTCGAAGGCCACGTCGCTTTCGCCCCGTGCGAGGTCGTAGCGCACGGTGATCTTCGTGGCATCGACGTACTCAACTCTGCCGTTGCCTTCGGCGAGCACCACGGCGCGCGAATCGAGCGCCACGCGCCCTTCCAGGCCCGTGCCCACAATGGGGCTCTCGGGACGCAGGAGCGGCACGCCCTGGCGCTGCATGTTAGAGCCCATGAGCGCGCGGTTGGCGTCGTCGTGCTCAAGGAACGGGATCAGCGAGGCGGCGGGCGAGACGATCTGGTTCGGCGCGATGTCCATGAACTGGACGTTCTCCGGCGGCTCGATGGGGAAGTCGCCTTTGTAGCGGCACTTCACGTAGGCGTTTTCATACGTGCCGTCGTCGTTGACGGGCGCGTTGGCCTGCGCGATGATGGCGTCGTCCTCTTCCTCGGCGGTGAGAAATTTGATCTCGTCCGTCACCTTGCCATCTTTCACGACCCGGTACGGCGTCTCGATAAAGCCGAAGTCGTTGACGCGGGCATGGACGCAGAGGCTCGAAATCAGGCCGATGTTGGGACCTTCCGGCGTCTCGATGGGGCAGAGGCGTCCGTAGTGCGTGTAGTGCACGTCGCGCACCTCAAAGCCCGCGCGCTCGCGCGTGAGGCCACCCGGCCCGAGCGCACTCATGCGGCGCTTATGCGTCAGTTCGGCCAGCGGGTTCGTCTGGTCCATGAACTGGCTGAGCTGGTTGGTGCCGAAGAACGTGTTGATCACGCTCGACACCGTCCGGGCATTCACCAGGTCCTGCGGCGTCAGGCTGTCGGCATCGCGCAGGTTCATGCGCTCCTTGATCGTCCGCGCCATGCGGGCGAGGCCGAGCGAGAACTGCGACGCGAGCTGCTCCCCCACGGTCCGCACGCGGCGGTTGCCGAGGTGGTCGATGTCGTCCACGACGCTGCGCCCGTTCTGCAGGCTCAACAACTCGCGGATGATGGCCGTGATGTCGTCCGTCGTCAGCGTCAGCGTCTCAATCGGGACGTTGAGGCGCAACCGCTGGTTGATGCGGTAGCGGCCCACTTCACCCAGATCGTAGCGCTTCTCCGAGAAGAACAGCCGGTCGAGCACGCCACGCGCCGTCTCGATGTCGGGCGCTTCGGTGCCGCGAAGCTGCTCGTAGAGGTACTTGAGCGCCTCCTCTTCGTTGTGCGTCGGGTCTTTCTTGATCGTCGTCAAAAGCGACGACGTGTCGAGGCTGTCTTCGTCGCGGTCTTCGCGCACACCGAAGACCTTGAGGACGCCCGCGTCCTTCAGCTTGGTGTAGTCCTCTTCTTCGAGTTCGTGGTCGGCGGGGAGCAGCACCTCGTTCATCGTGCGTTCCTCGATCACCTCGCCCGTGTCCTCGTCGATGACCTCGGCCTGGCGCTCGACCGTCACCGAGGCGGCGAGGCGGCGTCCGATGGCGTCTTTCCACGCCTTCTTGTTCGTCACCTCGATCTCATCGGCGAGGTCGAAGATGCGGACGAGGTCTTCGTTGGTCGAGAAGCCGAGCGCGCGCAGCAGCGTCGTGACAGGCAGCTTCTTCTTGCGGTCGATGTACGCCCACATCACGTTTGACACGTCGGTCGAAAACTCGATCCAGGAGCCGCGGAACGGGATGATGCGAGCGCTGAAAAGCTGCGTGCCGTTGGGATGCACGCTCTGGCCGAAGAACACGCCCGGCGAGCGGTGGAGCTGGCTCACCACGACGCGCTCGGCGCCGTTGATGATGAACGTGCCCTGCTCGGTCATCGCCGGCAGGTTGCCCAGGTAGACGTCCTGCTCGACGGCCTCCTCGGCCTCATCTTCGTCCTCGTCCTCTTTGCTGGAAAGCCGCAACTTGGCTTTCAGCGGGACGGCGTACGACAGCCCCTGCGCGATGCACTCCTCGACGGAGTGCTTGGGCGCGTCGAGCGTGTAGTGGATAAACTCGAGCGTGTAGCGCTCGCGCGTATCGGTGATGGGGAAGTGCTCCTTGAAGACGGCCTGGAGGCCCGTGTCTTCGCGTTCTTCCGGCATGACTTCTGCCTGCGCGAACTCTTCATAGGCAGCAAGCTGGATGTCGAGGAAATCCGGGTAGTCCTGCACCGTCCGGATGCGCGCAAACGAGTGGCGGGGGGCGGTGCGGTCCGTGGTATTCGGCATAATTCGCGGGCGACGAGAAAGAGGACACGCGGCCTGTTCGGACTGAGGGCACGACTCCGCCGGGAGCGGCGTCCGAATAGCAGGTGCAAAACAGAAAAACATTCCGGTTGTTTCGCCCGGAAGGGCGTGGGGCCGGACCCCGAAGCGCGGAAAGCCGGCCCCCTCTTGGAGAAGGCCGACTCCCGCTCAGGTGGCGCTATGACTGCGGATGCAGAGCGTAGAGCGCCTCAGTTCACTTGAGCTCGACTTCGGCACCGGCTCCTTCGAGCTTGCCTTTGATGTCGTTCGCTTCGTCTTTCGACACGCCTTCCTTGACGTCGTTGGGCGCGCCGTCGACGAGGTCTTTGGCTTCCTTGAGGCCCAGGCCGGTGATGGCGCGGACTTCCTTGATGACGGCGATCTTGTTGGCGCCGACGGATTTGAGGACGACCGTGAACTCGGTCTGCTCCTCAGCAGCGGCGGCGGCACCGTCGCCACCGGCGGGGCCTGCGGCCATCGTCACCGCCGCAGCGGCGGGCTTGATGCCGTACTCGTCTTCGAGCACTTTGGCGAGGTCGCTGGCCTCTTTGATGGTGAGGTTGACGAGCTGCTCGGCGAGTGCGTTGATGTCTGCCATGATAGTGGGTTGGTCTCCTGTAGCGGTCTCCGCCCCGCGCCACGCGCGCCGGGCTACGCTACCGATTAAGGGATGAAATGCGTGGGTAAAGTGGAATAGCGATCAGCCCTCGCGCTCGGCGAGCGTCTGGATGGCTCCGGCGAGGTTTCCGCCGACGCCTTGCAGCGCGCCCACCACGTTCGCCATCGGCGAGGTGAGCAGCCCGATGATGTCGCTGAGGAGTTCGTCTTTCGACTTGAGCTTGGCCAGCACGTCGAGCGCGTCGCCGCCGTAGACGGCTCCGTCGATGAACGCGGCCTTGAGTTCGGGCAGCTTGACGTCCTTGCCGTCGAGGAATTTCTTCATCACCCGGGCGGGCAACGACGGCTCCTCGCTGAGCACGACGGCGGTGGGGCCGTTGAGCTGGTCGAGCAGTTCTTCGTAGCCGCCCTTCTGCTGCATCGCCAGGCGGACGAACGTGTTCTTGTAGACCTTGAAGTCCACGCCCGCGTCGCGGAAAAGCTCGCGGAGTTCGGTCGCCTGAGCGACGTTGAGGCCCGAGTAGTTGGTCAGGTACACGACCGGATACTGATCCAGCTTGCCCCCGATCTCGTCGATGACTTCGGCCTTCTGATTGCGGTTCATTGCCATGGTGGCACCTTTCGTTTAATCGGTGAGCGGGGATCAGCGGAGCGCGCCGACGACCTGGCTGCGGTCCACTTCCACGCCCGGACCCATCGTCGTCGACAGGGTGATCGAGCGCACGTACTGGCCTTTTGCGGCGGCGGGGCGCAGGCGCACCACTTCGCGAATAAAGGCCTCGGCGTTCTCGCGGATCTGCTCGGACGTGAAAGCCGCCTTGCCAATCGACGTGTGCAGACCGCCGTTCTTGTCGACGCGGAAGTCGATCTTACCCGCCTTCACGTCGCGCACGGCGTCGCCGACGTCCATCGTGACGGTGCCGCTCTTGGGGTTCGGCATCAACCCGCGCGGGCCGAGCACGCGGCCCAGCCGGCCGACCTGCCCCATCACGTCGGGCGTGGCGATCATGACGTCGAACTCAAACCAGCCTTCGTCCTGAATCTTGGTAACGTACTCGTCGAGGCCGACGTAATCGGCTCCGGCTTCCTGCGCTTCGGCCTGTTTGCCGGGCGAGGCGAGCACGAGCACGCGGACTTCCTTACCGGTGCCGTTGGGCAACGTGACGGTGCCGCGCACCATCTGGTCGGCGTGACGCGGGTCTACACCCAGCCGCACGTCGATGTCGACGGATTCGGTGAACTTGGCGTTCGACGTGGTTTTGATGAGCCGTGCCGCCTCATCGAGTCCAAACGGGCCTCCGCCCGCCTCCTCGATCGCCTTGGCGGCGGCCTGATAGCGCTTGCCTTTCTTGGCCATGAGCGTGTGGGTTGAGCGGTGCAACCGTCCCGGCGTCCGAGACTCCCGCAGGTGGAAATGTGCGCCGCGAGACGTGCGGCGCTCCTGGGGTCACCGATCACTCGAAAACGAGTGAACCGTGACCAATGACTAAACCGTCTCCGGCTTGCCTTCGACTTTGATGCCCATCGAGCGGGCCGTACCCGCGATCATCATCGCTGCTTTCTCGACGGATGACGCGTTGAGGTCTTCCATCTTCTGCTGCGCGATCTCGATGCAGTCGTTCCACGTCACCTTGCCGACCTGCTGGCGCAGGGGATCGGCGGCACCCGAGTTGATCTTCGCCGCCTTCTTGAGCAGCACCGGCGCGGGTGGGCTCTTGACGATGAACGAGAACGACTTGTCACCGAAGACGGTGATGACGACGGGGAGCACGAGGCCCATCCGATCCTGCGTCGCGGCGTTGAACTGCTTGCAGAACTCCATGATGTTCACGCCCTTCTGGCCGAGTGCCGGGCCGATAGGCGGCGCGGGGTTGGCCTGTCCGGCTTTCACCTGGAGCTTGATGTAGCCGTCAATCTTTTTTGCCATGCTGGTAGCGGTTCAAACGCCCGAACGGGCTCCCGCGGCTAAGTGGAAAAGAGGGTTCGCGTCAGAGCGAGCCGGTATGTATGCGCGAGGCGCGTGCCTGTTGTGAAGCCCGGACGCGTACGCGGCGGAGAACACGTGAAGCACTCTACGAGCGATCAACTCTCGTGCTCGACGGCGAGATAATCCAGTTCGAGAGGCGTGCGCCGACCGAAGATGGAAACCATCACCTTGACCTTCATCTTGTCGGGGTAGATGTCCTCGACGGTGCCCGCGAAGTTGTTGAACGGGCCATCGACCACCTTCACGGCGTCGCCCGGCTTGAACGGGATCTCAGGCTGCTCGCCCTTCTCGCGCGCCTCGTCGATGCGCCCGATCATGCGGTCGACTTCGTCGGGACGCAGCGGCGTTGGCTCGCCGCCGGTGCCGGTCGAGAGGAAGCCCATCACCGACTGGAGGCCCGTGATGATGTGCTTGACCTCGTTGTCGAGCAGGGCGTGGATGAAGATGTAGCCGGGGTAGAAGGTTTTCTCGCGCGTACGCTTTTTGCCGCCCCGGATCTCGAAGACCGTCTCGGTGGGAATGAGGATCTCGTCGAGTTTGTCCTCCAACTGCTGCTCACTGATCTCGCGCTGGAGCGCCTCGCGCACCTTTTTCTCGTGGCCCGAGAAGGTGCGGAGCACGTACCACTTGCGGATGGGCATCGTCGCCATGATCAGGCCCCGTAGATGAAGGTGAGCAGCCAGCTGATGCCCCGGTCCATTCCGAAGATGAACAACGACAGCACCATGGCCGCCACGAGCGTCAGGATGGTGTTGTTGACGAGCTCGTTGCGCGCAGGCCAGCTGACCTTACGCATCTCTTTCTGCACCTCTTCGGTGTACGCTTTCGCTTTTGCAATCATGGTTGTATCCGTCCGAAAAAGTGTCTGTTAGAAGCACGGGCGGCAGGACTCGAACCTGCAACCTCTGGTTTTGGAGACCAGCGCACTGCCAATTGTGCTACGCCCGTGGGCTGAAAGTGGGAATGCGGAAGTCGAAACGCGGAAGTGAAAGCGTGGGCTCCGTTTCCATTTCCGCATTCTGCATTCCCACTTTCCTATTCAGTCGAGGATTTTGGTAACGACGCCAGCGCCGACGGTGCGCCCGCCCTCGCGGATGGCGAAGCGCAACCCCTGCTCCATCGCCACCGGCACGATCAGCTTCACCTTGAACTGCGTGTTGTCGCCCGGCATCACCATCTCCACCCCCTCGTTGAGCTCAATGTCGCCCGTCACGTCCGTCGTCCGAAAGTAAAACTGCGGACGGTACCCCTTGAAAAACGGCGTGTGACGGCCGCCCTCCTCCTTCGAGAGCACGTACACCTCGCACTCAAACTCCCGGTGCGGCTTCACCGAGCCCGGCTTGCACACCACCATCCCACGCTCCACCGACTCCTTCGCAATACCCCGCAGCAAAATACCCGCGTTGTCGCCCGCCTCCGCCTGCTCCAAGAGCTTCCTGAACATCTCCACGCCCGTCACCGTGCTCGTGAGCTTGCCCTCCTCCATCATGCCGATGATCTCCACCGGCTCGCCCACCTTCACGATGCCACGCTCGACGCGACCCGTCACCACCGTGCCGCGCCCCGTGATCGAAAACACGTCCTCGACCGGCATCAAAAACGGCTTGTCCGTCGCACGCTCCGGCGTCGGGATGTACGAGTCCACCGCGTTCATCAGATCCATGATCCGATCCTCCCACTGCGCCTCGCCGTTCAAGCCGCCGAGCGCAGAACCCTGCACCACCGGCAGATCGTCGCCCGGAAACTCGTACGACGAGAGCAGCTCGCGCACTTCCATCTCGACGAGTTCCAAAAGCTCCTCGTCGTCGACGAGGTCGACCTTGTTCATGAACACGACGATGTACGGGACACCGACCTGGCGCGCCAAGAGGATGTGCTCGCGCGTCTGCGGCATCGGCCCGTCGGTGGCCGCGACGACCAGGATCGCGCCGTCCATCTGCGCCGCGCCCGTGACCATGTTCTTGACGTAGTCGGCGTGCCCGGGGCAGTCGACGTGCGCGTAGTGGCGCGCTTCGGTCTCGTACTCGACGTGCGCCGTCGCGATCGTGATGCCGCGCTCGCGCTCCTCGGGCGCGTTGTCGATCGAATCGAAACTGCGGGTCGTGTTGGATCCGCCGAGTTTCTTGGCGAGCACCGTCGTGATGGCCGCCGTGAGCGTCGTCTTGCCGTGGTCGACGTGCCCGATCGTGCCGACGTTGACGTGCGGCTTCGTGCGCTGATACGTCTCCTTTGCCATGGTGGAGCGTGAAGGTCAGTTGATGAGGGACAGAAAAAGAGTCCGCCGGAGGGCGGAAAAAAGGCGCGTCCTTGCGAGACGCGCCCTGGAGCCGCTTGTGGGAATTGAACCCACGACCCCTTCCTTACCATGGAAGTGCTCTACCTCTGAGCTAAAGCGGCGGGTGGAAGCAAACTACGGGTGGCAAGCGCCATTGTTCTTTGGAGCGGAGGACGGGATTCGAACCCGCGACATTCAGCTTGGAAGGCTGACGCTCTACCAACTGAGCTACCTCCGCGCGGCGCGGCAGCGATCCCGCACGCGCTGTTTCTGTGGGCAGGGAAGGATTCGAACCTCCGTACTCGTATGAGAACAGATTTACAGTCTGTCGCCTTTAACCACTCGGCCACCTGCCCGTAAGAGCCTGGCAATATATTTCAACGGCCCGGCGTCTGTCTTTCCGCTCGCCACGAATATGGCATGAAGAGCGGCAAACGGGAGCCCGTAGAGGGATTCGAACCCCCGACCCCCTCATTACAAGTGAGGTGCTCTGGCCAACTGAGCTATACGGGCGAACGGCAAAAGCCGGACGGAGAATATACCCGCTACGCTGCAGTCGAGTCAACGCGGGCACCCCGCCCGCGTAGCCACCGGACGATCAGCACGAGCACGACGAGGCTCAGCAACGTGCCCATCACGCTGCCGTACGCCCGCATCCAGCCTTTGACGAGGTCGAGGTTGTCGCCCACCGCATACCCGGCGTAGACGATGAGGCCCGTCCACACGAGCGCGCCCAGCGTGGCGAGGACGGCGGTGGGGCCGGCATCCATTCGGGCGATGCCGACGGTGATTGAGATCACCGAGCGGACGCCGCTCAGAAAGCGGTTGAAGGCGACGGCCCACCAGCCCCAGTGCTCGATCCAGAGGCGCGCTTTGCCCATGCCTTTTTTAGGCACCCAGCGCATCCGGTGCGGGTCGAGCACGGCCTCACCGACGCCGTAGCCGATACCGTAGAGGGTCATGAAGCCCAGTCCACCCCCGAGCGTGGCCAGCGCCACGACGGGCCAGAAGGCGAGGTGGCCCGTGCCCGCGAGGTAGCCGCCGTAGAGAATGGCGAGGTCGCCGGGGAGGGGCGGCAGCACGTTCTCGCCATACGCAATGGCGAAGAGCGCGACGTACGCCCACACGATGGGCAGCGATTCCAGCCACGTGCCCACATCGGTAAACCACGTCCCCATCATCCGGCGCGTTCGAGCAGGCACACGGCGTAAGCCGCTGCGCCCGCCTCCGATCCCACGAAGCCCAGCTTCTCCGTCGTCGTGGCTTTGACAGAAACAGCCTCTACGGGCAGACCGACAATCTCACCAATGCGGGCGCGCATGGCGTCTATGTGCGGGCGGAGCTTGGGTTGCTGCAGCGCCACGGTGGCGTCGACGTTGGCGAGCGCGTAGCCCTCGGCGCGCACCCGGCGGACGACCTCTCTCAGCAACTCGGCGCTGTCGGCATCCTTCCACGCTTCGTCGGTGTCGGGAAAGAGCAGGCCGATATCGCCCAGCGCGGCGGCTCCGAGGAGGGCGTCGGCAAGGGCGTGGAGGAGCACATCGGCATCCGAGTGACCGTCGAGGCCCGTCGTGTGCGGGACGGTGACACCGCCGATAATCAGGGGGCGACCTCTGACGAGGCGGTGGACGTCGTAGCCGAAACCGATACGCATCACGAGGGAGAGGAGGATTCCCAGCGCGTACGCGCGAGGGCCCAGTCGTCGGGGGTGGTGATTTTGAAATTCTGCGGCGCGCCTTCGACGAGGTGAACGGCGTGGCCCGCGTGCTGCACGAGCGCGGCGTCGTCGGTAACGTCGGCGTCGGGCATTTCGTGCTGCGCGTGCGCCTCGGCGAGCCAGTCGCGCCGGAAGCCCTGCGGCGTCTGGACGAGAAACAGCCCGTCGCGCGGTACGGTTTCGCCGAAGACGCCGTCTGTGGCGCGGCGGACGGTGTCGGCCACGGGCACGGCGGGCACGGCGGCACCCCAACGGCGCGCTTTGTCGAGGACGGCGGTGATGAGGCCGGGCGTCACGAAAGGCCGAACGGCGTCGTGGACGAGCACGTAGCGGACCTCGTCGGGCAGCGCATCAAGCGCGCGCGCCACCGACGCCCGCCGCGACGCGCCCCCCTCGACGACCAGGCACGCGGACAACCCGTATTCCGCCAGCCGCCGCGCCATCTCGTCCCTTTCGCCCGCAGGTGCCGCCACCACGATCCACCCGATGTCAGGATGCTGCTCGAACGCGCGGAGCGTTTGTACGAGCACGGGCGCATCGCCCAGCCGCCGATCCTGCTTGCGCTCGCCGCCTATCCGCGTGCCCTGCCCCGCGGCGGGGACGATTACGGCGGTGGGGGAAGGGTGAATCGTCATGAATCGCGGAAGTCAGCCGTAGCGGGGCGAGGAGCTTGATGCCGAGCGGCATGACAGACAAAAACCAAGTAGCATGCCGAGGGCCGTTCCCCAGCGCCCAGTGCCGACCGCTACCCGCTACAGAATCAGCATCGCATCGCCATACGAAAAGAGGCGGTACTCTTCCCGGATGGCGGTTTCGTACGCTTCCATGATGAAGTCGCGCCCGGCGAAGGCGGAGACGAGCATCAGCAGCGTCGATTTGGGCATGTGGAAATTCGTCAGCAGGCGCTGCGCGATGCGGAAGTCGTAGGGCGGATAGATGAACTTGTCCGTCCAGCCGCTGTCGGCTTTGAGGGCGTGCTGATCTGCGGCGATGCTCGACTCGATGGCGCGCACCGCCGTCGTGCCCACTGCTGTCACGGTACAGCCCGGATCGACGAGGGCGCGGTTGATAATGTTGGCGCTCCGGTCGGGGATGACGTAGTACTCCGAGTCCATCTGGTGGTGCGACGGGTCTTCGACCTCGACGGGCCGGAACGTGCCCAGCCCCACGTGCAGCGTCACAGGCGCGACCTCGACGCCACGCGTTTTGAGCGCACCGATGACGTTTTCGGTAAAATGGAGGCCCGCGGTCGGCGCGGCGACGGCCCCGCGATTTTCGGCAAAAATCGTCTGGTAGTGGTCACGGTCGTCTTTCTCGGCGGCGCGCTTGAGGTACGGCGGCAGCGGCGTCGTGCCCACGGCGTCGAGGCACGCATAGAACGCTTCTGCCGGGCCGTCGAACAGAAAGCGGATCGTGCGGCCCCGCGAGGTCGTGTTGTCGAGGACCTCAGCGACGAGGTGTTCACCGAAACACAGTTTGTTGCCCACGCGGACCTTGCGGGCGGGCGCGACGATGGTATCCCACAGCCGCTGCTCGGCGTTGAGTTCGCGCAGCAGAAACACCTCGACCCGCGCGTCGGTCGATTCCTTGCGGGCAAAGAGCCGGGCCGGAAACACCTTCGTGTCGTTGACCACGAGCACGTCGCCCTCGCCGAAATACGCGGGCAACTCGTGAAAGACGTGGTGTTCGATGGTGCGCGTCGCCCGGTCGAGCACCATCAGGCGCGCGCTGTCACGCGGCTCCGCCGGATACTTTGCGATGAGCTCTGCCGGGTAGGAATAGTCGAAATCCTGAAGTTTCATACAAATACACGGCCCGGTAGCTGGCGCGAAAGAACCTGTTCCACTTTAGGAAACAGAAGAGTGCGCGAAGATAACCGAATCGTCACGGGCACTCCAAGCCCCGTTCGGGCATTATCCCTCTCCCCTCTCCTGCCCGCCCATGCGCGCCCACCGCTCCTGTGTCCTCGCGCTGCTGCTCGTCGTCGCGTGCGACGGTGGCCTCGCGCCGCCGGGCGCGCAGGAGGCGGGCGCGATCCGCGGTACCGTCGTCTACAGACCCGCCGACGCCTGGCCCTCCGCTGATTCGCTCGTCGACCTGCGTTTCGTGGCGATGCGCTTCGTGCCGCGCGACACGGCGGATTTCCTCAACCTCAACGCGCTCGTCTTCAACGCGCAGCGCCTGCGCTTCAACGTCGCCCGCGACACGTTCGTGATCGGCGGCGTGGAGCCGGGGCGTTTTCTCTACAGCGGCGTCGCGCAGCGCTTTGGCGCATCCATCGTGCAGTGGCGGCCCGTGGGGCTCTACGCCGAGCGCGGCGGCGTCTTCGACGTGCTACCGGGCGAGACGACCTTCGTGGAAGTAACCGTCGATTTCACCCACCCTCCGCCCTTCCCGCCTCAATGAATTTTTTGGTCTGGATGGGATTGCTGCTCGTGCCCCTCGCCGCGACGGCACAGACGGGCGGCGTCGCGGGCACGGTGCGCGACGACAAGGGCATGCCGCTGCCGGGCGCGAGCGTGGAACTGGAAAACACCGGGCGCGGCGACGCGGCGGACGACGAGGGCCACTACGCCATCGCCCACGTCGCTCCGGGAACGTATACGCTGCGCGCCTCGCTGCTGGGGTTTCGGGTAGAGCGGATCGCGGTCGACGTGACGGCAGGCGTCGTCCGGGTGGATTTCGTGCTCGTGCCTGCGCCCGTCGAGGCGGGCGAGGTGGTGGTGACGGCGTCGCGGACGGCGCAGCGCGTCGAGCGGGTAGCGCAGAGCGTGGCGCTCGTCACGCCCCGCGAGATCGCCGCGCGCGGCCTCGTCACGCTCGATGGCGTGCTGCGTCACGTGCCGGGCGTCCAGCTGGCCGACAACCAGGTGAGCATCCG
Organism: Rhodothermales bacterium; assembly: GCA_963829705.1. Taxonomy (GTDB): domain Bacteria; phylum Bacteroidota; class Rhodothermia; order Rhodothermales; family BA12; genus CAWHJN01. The sequence continues at coordinate 930,513 of CAWHJN010000005.1, read as the reverse complement.
GGGCTCGTCGGGCTTTTCGTACAACGTCGGCAGCCGCGTCCTCTTGCTCGTCGATGGCCTGCCAATGCTCGGCCCAGACGCCGAGGGGGTGCCCTTCGAGATCGTCCCGCTGTCGCAGGTGGCGCAGGTCGAGGTCGTCAAAGGCCCCGGCTCGGCGCTCTACGGCGGCGGCGCGCTCGGTGGCGTCGTCAACGTGCGGACGGCGGACTTCCCGCTCGAACCCGCGTCGTCGTTCAGCGCGGAGTACGGCGCGTACCTGCCTGTGCGCTACGCCACGTGGCGCAGCCAGTGGACGAAAGCCGACACGCCGCGCCCGTTTTCCGCCTTCAGCGCCGCGCACGCCCGGCGCATCGGCGAGCAGGTTCGGCTTCTGGGCGAGCGCCTCGTACCGCCGCGACGCCGGGTACGTGCGGCTGAATGCATCGGAGCGGCTGCTGACGTATGGCAAGATCGGATTCACGGCCTCGCCCACGCTGCGGCTGTCGCTGCTCGGCGGCATGACGCGCAGCAAGAGCGACGCCTTTCTCTACTGGAACGGCCTCGACGACCCGCTCAACCCCGGCACGCTCGCGCTCGGCGGCAACGCCACGACAGGTTCGGAGGATAACCTGACGTACCGTTTCAGTCTGCTCCCGCAACTCACGCACACGCTCTCGCCAACGCTGTTCTACCGCGTGTCGGGCCGCGTCTTCAGCGTCTGGCTGCGCCCGCTCGATGAGAACGGCGTACCACGCGCGAGCATCCGGGGGACGCTGGGATTCCGCTACGGCGGCGAGGCGCAGGTCACGTGGATGCCGGGGCGCGGCACCCTCACCGCGGGCGCGCTCGTGGACGCCAATGCCGTCCGGTCGAGTTATTTCGGCGACGTGCCGCCGTTTTTGAGCCAGCCCGAAGGGGCCGTGTTCGCGCAGTGGGAGCAGGCCGTTACGCCGCGCCTCGACGCCACGGCGGGGGTGCGCTTCGACGCTTACGCGCTCGAAAGCGACCGCGTCGAACAGCAACTCAGCCCCAAACTCAGCCTCGCCTACAAGCTCACCTCCGCGTGGTACCTGCGGGCGTCGGCGGGAGCGGGCTTCCGCGTGCCGGGCGTGACGGAGCGCTATGTGGACGATTCGTCGCTCTTTCCCATCGTCTCCAACCCGGCGCTGCGGCCCGAGACGAGCCGGGGCTACGAAGTGGGCGCGCGCGGGACGGTGGCGGATATCAACCTCGACGGCGCGCTGTTCTGGACGGATTTCCGCCGCCTCGTCGAGCCGACGTTCGTGAGTGGCGGCGGCGCGCAGGGCTTCCAGTTCGTCAACCTCACGCGGGCGCGCATCCGGGGGCTGGAGGCGCAGGCCGACCGCGACTTTCTCGGCGACCGACTTTCGGCTCGCCTCGCCTACCAGCTGCTCGACGCCCGCGACCTCAGCGCCAATCGCCCGCTCGTCTTTCGCAGCACCCACCTCGTCCAGGCCACCCTCGACGCCCGCGCGGGTCGCTTCACGCTGGGCGCGGACGCGCGCTACGCGAGCCGCCCCACGCGCGTGGACAGCGACTTCGCCCGCTTCGTCCCCGACGCCGACGTGCTCGTGGACACCCGCGTGCTCGACCTCCGCGCCGGGTTCGCATGGAAAACGTTCACCGCGACACTCTTCGTCCGCAACGCGCTCGACCACTACTATGCCGAGCGCCCCGCCGTCCTCGCCCCGCCCCGCAGCGCGTCGGTGCGCCTCGCCGGGCAGTTTTAGCCGCGCGGCTCAAGCAGCGGCGGGGTCGACCTGCTCCGTCTGGCCCGGCGATGAGGGAGAGGCGTTTGCCCGCACTGCCCTCCATCTACGCTACACGCGCCTGCGCCCGGCGAGCACGATGACGATGAGCAGCAGGAACGGCACGAGCACGGCGACCGGGACGAGCCATTCGGTGCCGATGCCGTGCGGCGCGGCGGCGGTCTGCGGGAGGAGCGAAAGCAAGAGAGCAAGCATAGGATTTCGGTATAGAAAAGTCAGGAAAGTGCCCGGACGTCCGAGAGGTGCTCCGGCAGCAGAATCTGGCCGAGGGGTTCGTCGCTGCCGTCGTCGAGTACGATGGGGCGGTAGTTGGAGACGAAGCGCAGCGGCACCGACAGGTGGCTGCACACCCGAACGAGTTCGAGGTAGTAGGCGATATCGCGCGGGGCGAGCAGCACCAGCATCTCTTCGGCGGCGTGCGCCCGGATGGCGGCCTCGACGGCGTCGGCGAGGTCGGAGGGCTGGCGCAGTTCAGAGGCCACCGACACCACGGAGTCCGCAGCGGGCAGGCGGCGCGACGTGTAGACGACCTGCGGCGCGTGGCGCTCGCGCGCGTCGAAGGCCACAAGCACCACCGGCTGGTAGCCATACTCGGGGTTCGATTCCAGCAGCCCCGCCACGTACTCAGCCCGCCCCTGGTCGCCGACGATGGCGAGGCGCGTGCGGCCCACCCCGGCCACGGTGGTCGTGCGCGTGAGGCGGTGCAGGCCCCACCGCACGGCGAAGACCATCGCGAAGATGGACGCGCCGTAGACGGGGATGGTCAGGCGCGCAGCCCCCGGCTGGAGGGTGTCGATGAAGAGCACGAAGAACAGCACCAGAATCCCCACGGCGAGGGCTTTCAGGAGTTGCACGGCCTGTGGCCATCCCCAGTGGCGCAGCGCCTTGTCGCGGTACAACCCGAACGCGGCGAAGACCATCCCCCAGAACACACTCGTCGCCAGCGCGGGCACCACGAGCGCCACGGGCACGAAGCGCGGCGTGGGCAACAGCTGAAATTCGAACCGCAGCGTGTAGTACAGCGCGTACGCCAGCGCGACGGCCACCAGATCGGCCGCCACCGCGAGGGCTTTATGTCGCAGCCTGTACGGGTTCAAGGGGAAATCGGAAGGGAAAACGCGGAAGTGGGGACGATCGAGCGTGGAGTGTCGAACGGATCATCATCTCTATCCTCCATCACCTATCCTCCAACATACTACCGCGCGCCGTAGCCGGTGACGATGGTGCGAAGGGTTTTGAAGAGGATGAGCAGGTCGAGCGCGAACGAGAGGTGCTTGACGTAATACAGGTCGTACTCCAGCTTTTCGACGGCTTCTTTCGTGCTCGCCGCGTAGCCCAGCTTCACCTGCGACCAGCCCGTGATGCCGGGGCGCACGGTGTGGCGGTACGGATAGAGCGGGATAACCTCCTCGAAGGTTTCCACGAACGGCACCTGCTCGGGGCGTGGCCCGATAAAGCTCATCTCGCCCCGGAGCACGTTCCACACCTGCGGCAGCTCGTCGATGCGGAAGGTGCGGATAAAGCGGCCCACGCGCGTCACGCGGGCGTCGTCGGCGAGGGTGAACTGCGGCGCGTCGGAGGTGGCGCGGTGGTCCATGCTGCGGAACTTGAACATCGTGAACGGCGCGCCGCGCAGCCCCACCCGCACCTGCCTGAACAGGATGGGGCCCGGCGATTCGAGGCGGACGACGAGTGCCACGATGGCCATCACCGGCAGCACCAGCGGCAGCCCCGCCAGCACCAGCACGAGGTCGAGCCCGCGCTTGACGGCGTCGTAGACGAGCGGGCGCTGGAAGTCGCGCAGGCTCTCCTCGGCGATAAAGCGCAGCGCGACGCGCTCGGTGAGCAGCTCGTGGACTTCCGCCGCGTGGACGACCGGCACGCCGCGCAGCGCTTGCGTGGCGATGGCGTTGAGCACGTGCGTGGCGTGCTGCGCGTGCAGGTCCGCCACGACGCCGTCCAGGTTTTTCGCCTGTCTCTCCGGCTCGAACGGCACCCACGTAGCCGACGCCAGCGTACCGACCTCGTCGGCGATGCCGCCGCCGAGCAGCGCGTAGCGACGCCTGTGCACGCGGCGCTGCCACGGCACGACGCCGCAGAGCAGCGGCAGCCCGAGGACGCCCGCCGCGCCGCAGAGGGCGAGGAGCGGACCGCCTCCCTGCCATGCCGCCGCCGCGCTCCACACGGCTACGCCCGCCAGCCAGAGCACGAGCAGCGTGGAGAGGTGGCGGGCCAGCACGCGGCGGTACAGCCACCACCCGGCGACCAGGATCCCCGTCAGCGTGCTCCACAGGCCCCACGCGATGGGCGCGCGCACCGCCTCGGCAGGTCCCCATCCGGCCAGCATGGCCGCCGCCAGCACCACCAGCAGCGGCCCTACCGCGCACGCCGCCACCAGCCAGCCCGGCACGCGCGCTGCGCGGCGCACCGACGACGCGGGCAAAGGGGTCAGCACGGACATGGCAGGAGAAATACGACGGGCGCAAGGCGACGGCCCAAGTTCGCGCCCGGCGGCGAGGCGCGCAAGGGTACAAACGCCAGCGCGGACATCGAGGCTGCGGCCCCGGATTTTTCAGATCCGTTCGATCACCGACTCCGGAATCACACCCGTTCCGTGCGTTGCACGGCGCGCCTTCCCGTCACGCCCGCGCAGGTGGAGATGACGAACAGGAGCCTGCACGGGTACTCTGACACTCTGGGATCAGCTGCCGCGCTCCATCAGCACGGGCGCGTGGGCGTCGTCGTCTTCGGCGCATGCCAGCGTCTCGAAGCGCGCCGTCGGGATCATGGCGAGGAGGGCGCGCCGTACCTCTTGCCCATCGCGTGTGGACGCGGCGGCGAGGAGCGCGTCGAGGTGTTTTTCGAGTTCGCCGTTGGGGAAGCCGACTTTGCGCGCCACGAAGATCTTGGTGTGGCGCGAGGCGTCGGTGCCCTCCTCCGCCGTGAGGAGTTCCTCGAACAGCTTCTCGCCCGGCCGCATCCCGTTGAACGTCACCTCGATGTCCTTGCCCGGCTCCAGGCCCGAGAGGAGGATGAGGTCGCGCGCGAGGTCGACGATCTTTACCGGCTCGCCCATGTCGAGCACGTAGACGGCCCCGTTCTGCCCCAGCGCGCCCGCCTGGAGCACGAGTTGCGCCGCCTCGGGGATGGTCATGAAGTAGCGCTTCATCTCCGGGTGCGTCACCGTCACCGGGCCGCCCGCGGCGATCTGCCGCTGGAAGAACGGGACGACGCTGCCCCGGCTGCCCAGCACGTTGCCGAAGCGGACCGACACGAAGCTCTGCGCCGCGCCGGCGTCCCGCGCCGCGCCGTAGACGACGTGCTCGGCGGCGCGCTTCGACGCCCCCATCACCGACGTCGGGTTGACGGCCTTGTCGGTCGAGATGTTGACGAAGCGCTCGACGCCGTGCTCCAGCGCCATCCGCGCCACGTTGCGCGTGCCGCCGACGTTGTTGAAGATGGCCTGATCGGGGTTGGCCTCCATCAGCGGCACGTGCTTGTGCGCGGCGGCGTGGAAGACCACCTCGGGCGCGTAGAGCGCGAACATCTGCGCCAGCTTGCCCTCGTCGCGCACGTCGCAGATGACGGGGTGGATGACGACGCCCGGGAAGTCGCGCCGCATCTCCTGCTCGATGAGGAAAATGCTGTTCTCGCCGCGCCCGAGCAGCACGATGGAATGCGGGCGGAAGCGCGCCACCTGCCGCACGATCTCGGAGCCGATGGAGCCGCCCGCGCCCGTGACGAGCACGCGCCGCCCTTCGAGGTACGCCTCGATCTCGTCCGACTGAAGCTTGACAGGATCGCGCCGGAGCAGGTCTTCGAGGTTGACCTCGCGGAGCTGCGAGATCGACACGCGCCCGCTCACCAGGTCGACGAGGCCGGGAATCGTGCGGTTGGGCAGCTTCGCCCGCTGCGCCTTCTCGACGTACTTGCGGATGACCTCGCCGCGCGCCGCCGGCATGGCGATGACGAGTTCGTCCACGTTGTGCGCGTCGGCCACCTCTTCGAGGTCCGCGCGGGTGCCGAGGACTTTGAGGCCCACGAAGCTCTTGCCCTGCTTGGAGCGGTCGTCGTCGAGGAAGCCGACGGGCACGAGGCGTGCCTGGGGCTGCCGCAGCATCTCGCGGGCGATCATGGTGCCCGAGTCCCCCGCCCCGGCGATGAGCACGCGCCGGACGCGGTCGCGGTCGACTTTGCCGCGCACGATGCGCTCGCCCTGCGCCCGCACGAAGGCCCGGAAGCTGCCCAGGAGCAGCACGGCCACCATGGCCTCGATGACGGGCACGCTGCGCGGGATGACGCCCCAGCCTGTCACGAACGCGCGCACGGCGAACGAAAGCACCAGCACGGCGGCCACGCCCGCGCCCAGCACCGACAGGTCGCGGAAGCCGAATTTGCGCCACGAGCGCCGGTGGAAGCGCAGCGCCGCGATGGCGAACGCCTTGAACGGCAGCGTCACGACGAGCAGCGCCAGCATCCCCCAGACGTAGCGGACGTCGTAGGGCGGGTCGAGGCGGATGGCGAAGGCGAGGGGCGTGGCGAAGGCCCAGAGGATCAGGTCAATTCCGAATTTCGAAACCGTACGACGCATAATGGGGCGAGATAAGAGGCGAATGAGCGCGGTAACATAAATCGTGCGCTCAACAAACATCTACGCAGGGCGCGTGTGAATTGGGGATGGTACCCGCGTATTTCACAGAGAAAACCGCGCCCCGGTCAAACATCGACCGGCCGCGTGCGGCTAGTTCACCGTCTGTTGGTACACGCTGCCGCCTTCCCACACCTACCGCGCCGCCGCTGCGCCCTGCGCGTGACACGCCCGGACGCCTTCGACCACCCGCTCGCGGTCTTCGGCAGAGAGGTTAGAACCCGACGGCAGGCACAGCCCGTCCTCGAACAGGGCCTCCGCCACGCCCGTCAGGTGCGCTTCGTAGGGCGCGTAGACGGGTTGGAGGTGCATGGGCTTCCACAGCGGGCGGGCCTCGATGTTGGCACTTTCGAGCGCGAGACGCACGTCCTCGCGCGTCGCCCCGAAGGCGTCGGGGTCGAGGGTGATGCACGAGAGCCAGCGCGAGTGGCGGCCCCACGGCGCTTCGGGCATGAAGCCGATGCCGGGCAGGCCGCCCAGGGTTTGCTGGTAGTAGGCAAAATTTTCCCGCCGCGCCTCTACCCGGTCTTCGAGTACCCGGAGCTGCCCGCGCCCGACGCCTGCGAGCACGTTCGAGAGGCGGTAGTTGTAGCCGACTTCCGAGTGCTGGTAGTGCGGCGCGTCGTCGCGGGCCTGCGTGGCGAGTTTGCGGGCGTGCCGCGCCATCTCGGCGTCCTCGGTCACGAGCATCCCGCCGCCCGACGTGGTGATGATTTTGTTGCCGTTGAACGAGTAGATGCCCGCTTTGCCGAACGTCCCCGGCGTGCGGCCTTTGTAGGTAGCCCCGAGCGCCTCGGCGGCGTCCTCGACGAGCGCCACGCCGTAGCGCTCACACAAGGGCACGATGGCGTCGAGGTCGGCGCTCTGCCCGTAGAGGTGGACGAGCACGAGCGCTTTAGGGACGGCATTTTTTTCCGCCCGCGCCTTCAGCACGCTCTCCAGCAGGTTCGGGTCGAGGTTCCACGACGTGGTTTCGCTGTCGAGGAAGACGGGGCGGGCCTGCTGATACAGGATCGGGTTGACGCTCGCGCAGAAGGTGAACGTCGAGACGAGCACGTCGTCGCCCTCGCCCACGCCCGAGAGCCGGAGCGCCAGGTGCAGCGCCGCCGTGCCGGAGGTGACCGCCACGGCGTGCGACGCGCCCACGAGCGCGGCGAACTCTTCCTCGAAGGCGTTGACGTGCGGCCCGATGGGCGCCACCCAGTTGGTGTCGAAGGCTTCCTGCACGAAGCGCTGCTCCCACTCGCCCATGTGCGGCGAGGAGAGGTAGACGCGGGGCTGTTCGGTGTCGTTCACAGGGGTAGTGTAGGCGTGGATGGTTGGGGCTTATTTCGCGCAGGGGCCATGCCATTGCGATAAGAAACCCTCACTGGAGGGCGGTGCCCTGAAGGGGCGGAGGGTGTTCAGCCACGACCTGACTGTCCAGGCCAACACCCCCACCCCGCCATGCGGCGGGGAGCCCCCTCATGGGGGCGGTTTTAGATCAACAGCTTGTTCCTATGACGGTTCAAGGGGCGTCGTGCCATCCGGCGGGCCGTTCTTTGATGGGCTTAGCAGGCGTACCCACCGCCGTGACGTTGGCCGGAATGGGTTTCACGACGACGGCTCCGGCCCCGATGATCGACCACGCTCCAATTTCGACGCCCTGAATCACGACGGCTCCGGTTCCGACGTCGCAGCCCTCGCCGATGGTGACGTTGCCGGAGACGTTGACGCTCGGCGCGAGCGTCACGTACTGTTCCAGCACCGCGTCGTGGCCGATGGTGCAATCCAGGTTGGCGATGGTATGCGCACCCAGCCGAATGTCGGTCGTGATCATCGTCCCGGCACAGATGGTCGAGCCCGGCCCGATGTCTACGTGCCTGCCAACCCAGGCGCGCGGATGGATGAGGGTGGCGAAATGCTGCACGCCGAGACCAGTAATACGCTTCGCCAGCTTCCGCCGGACGACGGTATTGCCAATCGCGATGTTGACGTGAACCTCCGGCTGCTGCGCCAGCCAATCCACCCCGCCAAGGACAGGCAAGTCGTGAATCGTCGTGCCGTGGCGCTCGGGGTCGTCATCTACGAAGCCCAGCACGTTCCACGCAGGCTGCTGGTCGTTTTGATCGAGCGCGATCTGTAGCACTTCTCGGGCGAAACCGCCGCATCCGACGAGAACGAGGTCTTTCATGGTTGGGTAGAGGATTGATTGCCGGGAAACTCGGGCATCGTCGCCTCGCCCTGCGCGCTGATGCCTTCGCGTTTTACGACTCTGGCGACGGTCTGCCACAGGATTTTGAGGTCGAGCCAGAACGTGCGGTGTTCGACGTACCACACGTCCATCTCGAAACGCTCGTCCCACGAGAGCGCGTTGCGCCCGCTGACCTGCGCCAGCCCGGTGATGCCGGGGCGTACCTCGTGGCGGCGCATCTGGCGCGGCGTGTAGCGGTCGAGGTAGCGCATGAGGAGCGGGCGCGGGCCGACGAGGCTCATGTCGCCGCGCAGCACGTTCCACAGTTCGGGCAGCTCGTCGAGGCTCGTCGAGCGCAGGAACTGGCCGAAGGGCGGCAGGCGGTCGGCGTCGGGCAGGAGGTTTCCTGCCGCGTCGCGGGCGTCGGTCATCGTGCGGAATTTGCAGAGCGTGAAGGGTCTCGCCGTGCAGGCCGGGGCGCGTCTGCGTGAACAGGACGGGGCTGCCCAGCTTCTGCCGCACGAGCAGCGCCACGACGCCCAGCACCGGACTGAGCACGAGCATCCCGGCGGCGGCGGCGGTGACGTCGAACAGGCGTTTTGCCAGGCTTCTACGTTTCACGAACGGCTTCTTCGAGTACGTCGGCGAATCTACCGGCGAGTTTCTGCATGTCGTGGTGGGCTTCGACGTAGGCGCGGCCTCGCTGGCCCATCGCGTGGCGCTCATCCGGCGGCGCGGCGCGGAGTTGCCGGATGGCGTCGGCGAGGGCGTCGGCGTCTTCGGAGGGGACGACGTACCCGGCCTCGACTTCGGCGACGGGGTTGAACGGCGTGTTGACGCCGAAGAGGACGGGGCGACCGGCCAGCAGGTAGTCGAAAAGCTTGTTGGGGCTGATGCCCCAGCGAAACACGGGCGAGTCGCGCAGCACCATCATGAAGCCGTCGGCCTCGCCGAGCAGGCGGTGAACGGAAGCTTTCGGTACGGGATCGCCGAAGGTCACACCGTGGATGTTCTCCTCCTCCACCCGCTGCCGGAGCCGCGCCTTGTGCGGGCCGTCGCCGACGAGGCGGAAGCTGATTTCGCCCCGCCCGATTTCGGGCGCGAGCTTTTTCGCCGCGTCGAGGACGGTGTCGAGTCCGTTGGCCGATCCGTGCGCGCCGGTGTACATGAGCACGAGGGGATCGCCGCCGGTGGGCGCGGTGGGTTCGGGGGCGAGGCGCACGTCCACGCCGTTGGGCACCCACACGACTTTTTTCCCGGCTCCCGGCACCACCCCTTCGATGTGGCCCGCCGCCTGCGGCAGCAGCGTCACGATGCGGGTGGCGTCGCGGTAGAGGCGCTTCTCGATCCAGCCCATCGCGCGGATGCCGGGGTGGCGCGGCGAGAAGTTGCCCACGTCCAGCAGCGTCTGCGGCCAGATGTCGCGGATTTCGAGGACGAAGGGCACGCCCTTTTTGCGCGCCAGCCACCACGCGGCGAAGGCGGCGAACAGGCTGGGGCTGGAGCCCACGATCACGTCGGGGTCGGGCAGACCCTTCGCCCACGCGCCGCGCGCCACGCGCCCCGCGAAGGCCATCATGTTCCACAGCCGCCCGGCCAGGCCCTCGCCGTACTCGGGCGAGCGCACCCACACGAACGGCACGCCGTCGATCTCCTCATGCCAGTACGGCTCGTCGCCGCCGCGCGTGTCGGTGCGGGTGAGGTAGTCCACGCTGGAAGCCACGAGCGTCACGTCCACGCCCTGCGCCTTCATCTCGCGAGCCAGCGTGAAATGGCGCGTCCCTCCCGCGCGCGTGGGCGGGATGGCGAAGTGGTTGATGAGCCAGACGTTCATGCCTGTTCTATGGCGGCCTACTATACCGTCATCCCCACGAAGACGGGAATGACTGGATCAGGGGTTCGTGGTGAGCATAGGCAGCGTCATGCGGGGTGGACATGCGGGTGAGTTCGGAGACGATGCGGTGGGCGCTGTCGCCCCGTCCGTACGGCTCGGCGTTCGCTCCGGGGGCGGAGGCCAGGCCGTTTCGCAGGTGGCCGATCACGGTGTCGGTGTCGGTGGGCGGGGCGAGGCGGTTCCAGCCCAGTTCCACCAGTTCCGTCCACTCCGTCTCGTCGCGCAGCGTCACGCAGGGCGTGCGGGCAAAGTACGCTTCTTTCTGCACGCCGCCGGAGTCGGTGGCCACCAGGCGGGCGTGGCGTTCGAGCATCAGCATGTCGAGGTAGCCGATGGGATCGACGAGGCGCACCTGGCGGGCGGCCCAGTCCGTCAGCCCGGTGCGTTCGCAGCGCGGCGCGGGTGCGCGGGTGGAGCGGCAGGACGACCGGCAGCTCGCGTTGAGCGCGCCGAGCGCTTCGAAAACGACGCGGAGCCGCTCTACGTCGTCGGTATTTTCGGCGCGGTGGATCGTGGAAAGCACGTAGTCCGTGCCGCGCAGGCCGAGCGTGTCGAGCACGTCGCTTTCGCGCTCGGCCTTTTCGCCGAAGAAGAGCGTCACGTCAAACATCACGTCGCCGACGCGTTTGATGCGGGCGTCGGGGATGCCCTCGCGGCGCAGGTGCGCGTCGGCGGTGTCGGTGGGCGTGAAGAGCAGGTCGGAGGCGTGGTCGGTGAGGACGCGGTTGACCTCCTCGGGCATCCGGCGGTTGAACGAGCGCAGCCCGGCCTCGACGTGCGCGATGGGCACGTGCAGCTTGGCGGCGGCGAGCGCCCCGGCGAGCGTCGAGTTGGTGTCGCCGTAGACGAGCACCCAGTCGGGGCTGCTCTTCGAGGATGACCTCCTCGATGCGCGCCAGCATCTCGCCCGTCTGCGCGCCGTGGCCGCCCGAGCCGACGCCGAGGTGGTAGGCGGGCGCGGGGATTTCGAGTTCGTCGAAGAACACGTCCGACAGGCCCGGATCGTAGTGCTGGCCGGTGTGGACGATCAACTCCTCGACGCCGTCCGCCTGCGCGACGGCGCGGGAGACGGCGGCGGCCTTGATAAACTGGGGCCGCGCCCCGACGATGGTGAGGATTTTCATGCGAGCAGTCTTTGGTAGAGTTGGATGAGTTTCTCGGCTTCGCGGTCCCAGTTGTACGTATTGACTACGGCCTCGCGCCCCCTGCGGCCCATTGCCTCTGCTTCGTCGGGGTGCGTCAGCATCCACTCGATGGCACCGGCGATGGCCCGCGCGTCCTGCGGATCGACCAGCATTCCGCAACCGGCTCCTTCCACGATCTGCCGCCAGAGCGGAAAATCGGACGCGATCACCGGCAAACCAGCCGACATGTACTCGAACAGCTTGTTCGGCATCGCCTCCACGTGGTTCGGCTCCGGGTGGAACAGCACGATACCGGCGCGGGCATTCTCCAGCAGTCCTGGCAGAGCGGAACGCGGTTGCCAGCCGAGGAAACGCACCCGATCCCAGCCGGGCACCTCCTGCACGTCCTGCTCAGTCGCCGCCCGATCAAACCTTCCGGCCATCACCAGTTGCGCTTCCGTCTCAATGAGGCTCATTGCCTGCACCATCTCGAAAACGGAACGCTTCGCTGAAATGCCGCCCGCATACACCACCGTCCGATCCCGTTCCCGAAACGGGCGCGACGCGGGGCTTTCGAGTTCGTTCAACAACGGGTAATTCTGCACCGGTATCGTCTTGGCGGCAGGAAATCGGCGAGAGATGGCGGGTGTCGCGGTGACGATTGCACTGGCAGCGGCGGCCATCACGCGCTCGGCAACCCAGGCACCGGCGGCGATGGGGATGCGGCTTCCGGTAGGGAGATAGGGCTTGCTCAGGATGGCTTCGGGAAGGTTCTCATGTACGTCGTAGATGACGTGTTTACCACGCGCACGCAGTTCGAGTCCCAACGGGATGAGTTCCGGGTCGTGAAAATGGTACAGGGCCGCATCACGCCGCAGGGCTTCGTGCCGCAACTCCGCAAAGGTGCCGACGACGCGCTGGAGCCGGTTTCGAGGTGGCGAGAGCGCGTGAACACTCACCCCTGAGCATCCACCCTGCTGATCGTCTTTGCTGGGCTGCGCGATGAGTGAAACGGCAAAGCCTGCTGCGGCGAGGCTACAGCTTTCCTTGTGGAAGATGCGTACATCGCTGATCGGGTGAACTGTCGAGAGATGACAAACTGCATTCATGCCGCCTGCACGATCTGTCTATAAAATACCACCTGAAGCACCATATCATCAAAAATGATAGCAACATCCCATGCGTCAGCATAGTTAGAAATGCAGAATTCACAAGAGACATAGCAGGTAATGCCGACACGCCCACGGAAATAGATACGGGTACATCCTTCGACATTATATCTATCATTTTAACAACAAAACCAAGTGCTGCGGAAAAAATTATTATTCCCACTAAACCAAAGTGAGCGAAGGCATCTCCGATAAAACCAACATTGGGCCCGAAATCCGATCCAAAGTATCTCCATGAAATGACTCTTGTCACCGGCATATTATATGGGTACTTGAAAATCCAAGAAAATATTGAGTTAGAAAGCTTTATTTTTTCGCTCGAAGAGAAAAAGTCCATGTAGTAAGAATGCAGAAGCGAAGGAACATCGTACATCCTTCTAATAAATATTGCAGGCAACACAGGGTCGCTTGATATTAGATAGTATATGTAAAACAACACTATCAACACAGATGATCCTATTAGCATAAACCTACCAAAGTCCTCACTTTTAACGTATTTGTAGACGGCTAATACTAAGAACGGTCCCAAAATGAAACTCTTAAAGCTGGTAAGTGCAAATAATGCTAGCTGTAGAAACAGTGCGATCAAAACCATATTTCTGCTTTTCCTGTAGAGTCCAAATGTTAGCAAACCCATGTTAAGGACATTGCCCTGCCACGAAACCAGATATCCGGACAGTGGAATACGTCCCTGATTCACATAATCTGCTCTAGCCTCATAGACCTCAGTAAGGCTCAAGTTAAATCTGGCTACCCCTCCCTTCAGAGCCAATCCGACATAAAGGTAGATGGTAGCACACGCAGCAATTGCCAGCAAAAGGCTAACCACACTCGAAGCAGGTTTATAAATCTTTATATTTGCACCTCTTCTTGCCACAAAAGCGAATGTCGAGAAACCAACTGATACATATACCAAATTCCACAATGGTATATCTGATACGGCATAGAAGCTGCAAAATGGAATCAGTAGAAATATGTATAATATATGTATTACGTATCTGCTAGGCATATATGGCCTTATGTCTGACATAAATACTAGCACGTAGCATATAACAAGAGACGTTAAGCCAGACGATAGCGACTCAAATGTGGGTTTAATGAATGTAAATTCGTAAGCGAAAATCTTACCAACAAAAACATAATTAACATAAATAAGTATTAAATATTGTATGATAGCAAATATCAAATTAGAACCAATCCTTATCAATTTAGCTTTTTTCATATTATCAGAAGTCCTTAATTATAAACTGGTGCTTATTGTTGTTTATTTCGCTCGCAAAATCCACATGACTAAATTTAACATTTAACTTTCCTAGATGCTCTTCTAACGATCTCGCTATGAAAACCTTGTCGTCGGTGCCTATTTTACTATCGCTGGATATTTCAATATTAAGATCAGAGGGGCCCACTTGCCTGATTCTATATTGGTTCACTTTTGTTTTGCCCATAAGAACAGTAAATACAGGGCTGCCCACTGATTTGCCATTCAATATCAACTCTTGAGTCGTGCGGCCTAAAACCCTTTTCAGAATGAAACTTTTTAATCCACATGAACAAACTTCGCTACTTATCTCACCCATGTCACCAGTGTCATATCTAACGAAAGCCATCGCCCTGTTACGAATACTAGTGGCCAGAATTTTCCCAACTCCATCTTTAATAGGTAAGTTATTATCGTCTACCACTTCCAATACTCCTCTCTCATAATCTATGTGCATGCCATTACCATCTTCACATTCGAATGCACTAACTCCACCATCATTCAGGCCATAGTTATCGTACACCTTGACCCCGAACTCGTCTTCTATTACAGCACGCTGGGGTAAACTCAGGACTTCTGCGGTAGAGAAGACCGCTCTTAACTGGCGTAGCCTCTTCCCTCGCTCTTTAGACACCAGCGCCAGTCTATATAAAGCCGTCGCGTAGCCTCGCAAGAATAAAGTGTCCGATTTTTCTATCTTTCCTAAGTAGCCCATCATATCATCCTCATCCATCCCGTAGCTGGAGTAGTGATCAATGTTCATCATATAATCCTTCACCACTTGCCCCATCGACGGCGACTTGGACGTTAATGACGCCCCTGCTACTACCGCCATCCTATCACCCGGTTTGTACCCAGCATAGCCCCACCCGCGTAAGAGCAGCGCCATACTCCACGCAGAGTCGCCAAACGACATTCTGTACTTAAGAGGCTGTCCTGTAGAGCCCCCTGTAGAGCCTGATGTGAATGCTCTAGCTTGTTTGGGAAAAAACTGATCTGGGTTCGCCCGGATCAGATCTTTGGTCAATAGCGGCAAGGCGGCAAGGTCTGATGCGTCTCGTACTGCTGTTGGATCGAACCCTATCTCGCGAAATAGCTTGGTGTAATACTCAATGTTCTCGCTACAATAAATCAAATACTCGCGTAGTAGCCGAACTTGATACTCAGCTAACCGCTCTCGAGACCACGTCAGGTGGTCTACAGCCTCTTTATAGGCCCGAAGAATTTCAGGTCGCTTGACAAAGCACGCAGCTTCGAAGAGAAATCTGCTCATAATGGATTCAGGTCTTCATGGTCCGCCAGGCACGCCGAACGACTGTCAGGGAAAGCATCAGTACGAACACGAAACTTGTTGCTGCTCCTGCTACAACTAAAGTCTCCGAGGCACTGGTCAGTTTCGCTAGTACAAATGGCACTACGGCCATCATTGAGATCCCGATAGCTGGCCCTGCCCTTCTTGCTATGGTGCCTGAGCTTGCTCCTGATGCACGTAGCAACCAGATCAGATACACTGCCCATATCGCTGCGCTCACGCAACTGAATACCATGATGGCTACGTTGCTGGAACCCACAGCATAACCTACCAGAAGGGCTCCTATCCTAAACAGGACGAGCATCGATTGAAAGGCCAACTCAATACCCTGTCTCTCAATCACGAATACAAGGGTCGACGAGGGGATGTAACGAAAGTCAGGAAAAGCCAAGGAATCAGCCACTGGCTATACTGGCCTGCCATTCCCCATTCGGCTCCGAACACCCACGCAAACACATCGCCACCTGACACGGCTACAAACAAGGCCGGACCAATGCCGACGCAAATCAGGAGAGTCGTCACATCGTTTACCTGATCGGGCAAATTCCCGCTTCTGTGGTGTTCTCCGGCCTGCGAGAAAAAGACCTGTCCCACTGCTTGCCCCACTAACGCGACGGGAGCTTGAAGCACTCTCAGGCTAAGAGCAAACCACCCTACCACTGCTCCTCCAAACCAATTAGCCAACAGAATCACTGGTAGCTGAAAACCAGCAACGTTGACCAGCGCCGAGGGAGCCGATAGAGCCGGAAAACGCCAATATCGCTTGGCGATATTTATGAGATCGGATTTGGTCGTCTCTCCGACGTCTGCCCGCACCTGAACCCAAGTAAGACGCGCCAGAACACCCATTCCCATCATCCGATTTACAATCTCCCCAAAAATCAAGCTCACCCCCCCAACCCCTGCCGCGCCCAGACCCAACTGCGTCACCAGCATAGAAACGTTCTTGCTGACTCTTGTCCTCGCAATTATCCCGAATGCTCCTACACGGATAGCGTAACAGTTCAGCACCTGATAGATACCAGCGCCAAAGAGCGCAGGCAGCAGAAGCCACCGCAATGAATACAGCTGTGTATTATCTATCAAACTGAACAGGTTTTCATCCCCTATTGCGAGCACCATTGCAAGAACAGCAGTCGTCAGAGAAACCAGTAGCAACCCCAACAAGACAAGCTGTGCAGCATCCCTGTTTTCCTTCGGAACTGGAATCGCTTGTTCATATCGTAGAGACGCTGGTACCAGTACAATCGAAACCAGCGAGACAAACACGGCCAGCAGCCCAAAGTCCGCTGGGACGAACATTCTCGTCAGCAACGGAGTCGCTGCCAGAGCTACCACCTGAGACAAAGCAGTCCCACCGGCTAGCACTCCGGCGCTCCGCATAAAATTGCCCTGCCCGCTTTTAGGCGTCATTTGTTCAGTCGCGGACATGACCTCTCTACGACGTTATACCGCGCAGCAGAGAGCCACAGCGGAAATCACCCGATCCTGCACGTCCTCCGTCATCTGCGGCCAGATGGGCAGGCTGAGGACTTCGTCGGCGAGCCGGTCGCTGTTGGGGTTGGCCGGGTACTGCCCCGCGTACACCGGCAGCTTGTCCTGCGGGATCGGGTAGTAGATCATCGTCTGGATGCCCTGCGCGGCGAGCGCCTCCGCCACGGCGTCGCGCCGCCCGCCGAGCACCCGCAGCGTGTACTGGTGGAACACGTGCCCGTCCACGACCTCCGGCACCACGAGGCCCGCCACGTCCTGCAATGCGTCGTTGTAGCGCTGCGCCACGCGCCGCCGGTTTTCGTTGTAGCCCTCCAGGTGCGGCAGCTTCACCCGCAGGATGGCCGCCTGCATGGTGTCGAGGCGGCTGTTGTAGCCGACGGTTTCGTTGTGGTACTTCTTGATCGACCCGTGCGCCCGCAGCTTGCGCGCTTCGAGGGCCACGTCGTCGTCGTCCGTCACCAGCAGGCCGCCGTCGCCGTACGCGCCGAGGTTTTTCGACGGGAAGAACGAGTACGCGCCCACGTGCCCGAGCGTGCCCGTCTGCTTCTCGCCGTACGTCGCGCCGAACGACTGCGCGCAGTCTTCGAGCACCTTCAGCCCGTGCTTCCCGGCGATCTCCAGAATGGCCTCCATGTCCGCAGGCCGCCCGAAGAGGTGGACGGGCACGATGGCCTTCGTCTTGTCGGTGATGGCCGCCTCGATCTTCGAGGGGTCGATGTTGTACGAACCCAGCTCCACGTCCACGAACACGGGCCGCGCGCCGAGCAGGCTGATGCTTTCCGCCGTCGCGAAAAAGGAGAAGGGCGTCGTGATGACCTCGTCGCCCGGCCCCACGCCGAGGGCCCGCAGCCCGATCACGAGCGCGTCGGTGCCGCTGTTGAGGCCGAGGGCGTGTTTGGTGCCGAGGTGGGCAGCCACTTCGTCTTCGAACGCCTTCACGTCCGGCCCCATGATAAAGTGGTTCTCCCGCAGCACCCGCTGGAGGGCGGCGTTGAGGTCATCCCACAGCGCGTCGATCTCGGGGTTGAGGTCGAGGATGGGAATGGGCGCGAGTTCGGTGGTGGGTGTCATATGAGTTGAAAACAGGGTCTCTATGCGGTCGCCCCCGCGCAGGCGGGGGCCCAGTCGCCGTCCTAGGCGGCGGGGGCTTTCTGGCAGCCCACGCCGAACCAGCGGCTGGCTTCCCGCCTACGCGGGAATGACTGGACTGTAAAGTGGAGGCGTGAACGGTATGACGAGGTGGAGCGGGACGAGCCAGGCACAAGCATATGCCCTGATTTCGTCATCCCCGCGAAGGCGGGGATCCATGCAGCGGCGATACCTGCTCATACAGATCGTCCCACCGCAGGTTGTTTTCTTCGATCAGACGGATTTTCCACGCGCGATTCCAACGCTTGATCTGCTTCTCCCGAATGATGGCGTCACGGATGTCTTCGTGGTGTTCGAAGTACACGAGCCGATGTACGTGGTGCTGTTTCGTAAAGCCATCGATAAGGTCATTCCGGTGCTCCCAGATGCGCTTCACGAAATCGCTGGTGACACCGATATACAGTGTTCCGTTGCGTTTGCTGGCGAGGATGTAAACGGTGCCGGGTTTCGGCATTGCATGGATCCCCGCCTTCGCGGGGATGACTGGCAAACTGAAAAAGGAGGTTATCGCTTGAACTCGTCGTACGTCTTCTCGCCGCGCGTGAGGTCGGCGGGCAGGGGTGCGTCCTCGTCGAGGTCGAGGCAGCGGAGCGTGCCGCCCTTCAATCGGTAGCGGAAGCCGGACTCCGGGCACGTCGCCTCGCCGTCGTCGCCGAGGTGCAGGCGGTGGCCGTGGCGGCTCATCCAGCCCTGCTGCCGCCCGGGGTTGCCGACGACGAGGGCGTAGTCGGGCACGTCTTTCGTCACCACGGTGCCCGCGGCGATAAAGCAGTAGCGGCCCAGCGTGATGCCGCACACGATGGTGGCGTTGGCCCCGACGCTCGCACCACGCCGGAAGCGGGTCGTCTCGTAGAGCGACTGCCGCACCACCTGGCTGCGCGGGTTGGTGACGTTGGTGAGCACGCAACTCGGCCCGAGGAACACGTCGTCCTCGACCTCGCAGCCCGTGTAGATGGCCACGTTGTTCTGGACTTTGACGTTGTCGCCGAGCGTCACGCCGCCGCCGACGAACACGTTCTGCCCGATCACGCAGCCTTTGCCGAGCGTCGCGCCCGACGAGACGTGGGCGAAGTGCCAGATTTTGCTGCCCTCGCCGATGGTACACGGCGCGTCCACGTAGGCGCTCTCGTGGATCGTCACGCCGGGCAGCGTGCGGATGCGGTCGGCGCTCATCGGGCAGTCGAGGTCAGCAGCCGTTCCACCATGGGATGGGCGTCGCCCGAGGGGCGCGTGGGCGCGGCGTGGCGCAGGCCGTAGACGAGTTCGATGGCGGGGCGCGCGTCGGCGATGCGGAAGCCGCGCCCGGCGAGGGTTTCCTCGTAGACGCGCGTGTGCAGGTCGCGGAAGCCGCCGCTGAACTCGATCTCCTCGCCGTCGACGGTGATGGAGCGGTACGTGGGCTGCTGGCCCTGCACGCTCGCGGGAAGCTCCGTGGCGTCGAGCGACAGGTACCACTCCACGTCTGCGCCCGGCAGCGTCAGCGCGCCGCCCATCTTCTCGGCCTCGGCCACGTGCACCTCGCTGTGCTCGGCCTCGCCGAAGAGCCACATCAGCAGATCGAAAAAGTGGACGCCGATGTTGGTGGCCACGCCGCCGGACTTGGCCGCGTCGCCTTTCCACGAGTAGCCGTACCATTTGCCCCGGCTCGTGATGTACGTCAGCCGCACCTTGTGCCGCCGGTCGGTCTCGGTCTGCAACTTGTCGCGCAGCGCCACGAGGGCGGGATGGACGCGCAGCTGGAGGATCGTGTGGACCTTGCCCTGGCTCTCGCCCTCGAGTTCTTCGAGCAGGTCGAGGTTCCACGGGTTGAGCACGAGCGGCTTCTCGCAGAGCGCGTGCGCGTCCACACGCAGCGCAGTGCGGATGTGGGCGTCGTGGAGGTGGTTGGGCGAGCAGACGCTCACGTACTCGACGCGATCCCGCTCGGAGCCCCGGTAGAGCTTTTCGAGGTGCCGGTCGAAGCGCTCGTACTCGGTGAAAAAGGCCGCGTCGGGAAAGTAGCTGTCCACGATGCCGACGGAGTCGTGCGGGTCGATGGCGGCGACGAGCGTGCTGCCGGTGTCGCGGATCGCCTGCAGGTGGCGCGGGGCGATGTAGCCTGCGAGGCCGGTCAGGGCAAAGTTGGGCATTCAAAAAAGGGGTAAGGGGCGCGCGAGCATCCCGGCGGTCACGTCTCCGCGATCAGTACGCGCAATGCACCGGGCCTACCCAAAAAAGGTGCCGGTGGCGGGAAAGGTACGTCCAGCGTCGGGAAGACGGCAGATGTTCAACAAGTCTTGAGACGGCCTCCATACTGCTGGTCGTTGGTGGTTCCGTTCGGCTGCGCCTCTCCGCAAGCGGGGCAGGCTGCCGGTCGTGGAGATGCAGCCACTGCCACGATTTCCACAAATCACCAACTACAAGGGCGTGCAGCGTACGCCCATCAACCAACTCAACCGTCACCGAGGCAACCGTTTCTCCGGCACGTCACGCAGGCGCGGCGCGGCGGCATCTTTTTCCGACAGCACGGGCGCATCGACGGGCCAGCGGATGCCGAGGTCAGGGTCGTCCCACCGGACGGAAAGCTCGGCTTCGGGCGCGTAGTAGTCGGTGCATTTGTAGAGGAACGTCGCCGTAGCGCTCGTCACCACGAAGCCATGCGCGAAGCCCGGCGGGATGTAGAGTTGCCGCCCGTTCTCCTCTGTCAACTCGCAGCCCACGTGCTGCCCGAACGTCGGCGAGCCGAGGCGCACGTCCACGGCTACGTCGTAGACGCTGCCGTGCAGCACGCTCACGAGCTTGCCCTGCCCACGCGGATTTTGCAGGTGCAGCCCGCGCAGCACGCCCTTTTCGGAGACGGAGACGTTGTCCTGCACGAACACCGCGTCCAGCCCGGCCTCGGCATAGCGCCGGGCGTTGTACGTCTCCTGAAAGCGCCCGCGCGCATCGCCGAACACGCGCGTCTCGACGAGCAGCACGCCGGGCAGAGAAGTCTCGTGGAGTGTCATTATCAGACGGGCAGATCGTTGTGCAACAAGGCGCGGAGGTACGCGCCGTACTGGCTTTTGCCCAGCGCTCCGCAGAGCTTTTCGAGCGTGCCCGCGTCGATCCAGCCCTGCCGGAAGGCGATCTCCTCGGGGCAGGCGATCTTGAGCCCCTGCCGCGCCTCGATGGTCTCCACAAACTGGCCTGCCTGCAACAGGCTCTCGTGCGTGCCGGTGTCGAGCCACGCGAAGCCGCGACCCATCAACTCTACGTGCAGATCGCCGCGTTCGAGGTACACCTTGTTGACGTCGGTGATCTCGTACTCGCCCCGCGCCGACGGCTTCAGGTCCGCCGCGATGCCGAGCACGTCGTTGTCGTAGAAATACAACCCCATGACGGCGTAGTTGGACGCGGGCGCGTCCGGCTTCTCTTCGATCGATGTCACCCGCCCCACCGCGTCAAAGCCGACGACGCCGTAGCGCTCGGGGTCGCGCACGTAGTAGCCGAACACCGTCGCGCCTTTCTCGCGCCCGGTGGCTTTTTTGAGCAGTTCGGGCAGTCCGTGGCCGTAAAACAGGTTGTCGCCCAGCACCAGCGCCACGCGGTCGCCGCCCACGAAGTCGCGCCCGATCACGAAGGCCTGCGCCAGCCCATCGGGGCTCGGCTGCTCGGCGTACGAGAGGGCCAGCCCCCAGTCCGACCCGTCGCCCAGCAGCGCCCGGAAGCGCGGCAGATCCTCCGGCGTCGAGATGACGAGGATGTCCCGAATCCCCGCCAGCATGAGCGTCGTCAGCGGGTAGTAGATCATCGGCTTGTCGTAGACGGGCAACAGCTGCTTGCTCACGCCGCGCGTGATGGGATACAGCCGCGTGCCCGAACCGCCCGCGAGGATGATACCTTTCAAAGCGCGTAAGGGGTGATAGGGGAAGATGACGGGAGCGCGCGTTGCAGGCAGGTCAACTCGTGGTGCCGAGGCGCTCGAGGGCGTACCGGTCGGCGGTCACCTGCTCGATCCACTCCTGATGATCAAGGTACCACTCCACCGTCTTCGCCAGCCCTGTCTCGAACGTCTCGCGCGGCGTCCAGCCCAGGTCGCGCTCGATCTTCGAGGCGTCGATGGCGTAGCGGAAGTCGTGGCCGGGGCGGTCGGTGACGAACGTGATGAGGCGTTCGTGCGGCGCGCGCGCAGGATGCTTTTCGTCCAGGAGCCTGCAAATCGTCTGCACGACATCGAGGTTCGTCTTTTCGTTGTGGCCGCCCACGTTGTACGTCTCCCCCGGCGCGCCTTTTTCAAACGCCGTGACGAGCGCGCGTGCGTGGTCGTCCACGTAGAGCCAGTCGCGCACGTTGGCCCCTTTGCCGTAGACCGGGATCGGCTGCCCGGCAACCGCCTTCTGGATCACGACGGGGATGAGCTTCTCGGGATACTGGTAGGGGCCGTAGTTGTTGGAGCAGTTCGTCGTCACCACGGGCAGCCCATACGTGTGGTGCCACGCGCGCACGAGGTGGTCGCTGGCGGCTTTCGTGGCCGAGTACGGCGAGTTGGGCGCGTAGGGTGTCTCCTCGGTGAAAGAGGTCGCCCGCGCCCAGTGTGCCGTAGACCTCATCGGTGGAGACGTGCAGAAAGCGAAACGCTGCCCGTGCCTCGTCGTCCAGCGTGCGCCAGTAGTCGAGTGCCTTCGCGAGCAGCGTGTACGTGCCGACGATGTTGGTCTCGACAAACGCCGCGGGCCGTCGATGGAGCGGTCGACGTGGCTCTCGGCGGCCAGGTGGAGCACGCCTGCCGGGCGGTACGTCTCGAAGAGCCGGGCGATTTCAGCCGCGTCGCAGATGTCGACCTGCTCGAAGGCGTAGCGGTCGCTGCCGCTCACCGTCGCCACGTTGGCCAGGTGCCCGGCGTAGGTGAGCTTGTCGATGTTGACGACGCGGTAGGCCGTCTCGCCGATGAGGTGGCGGACGAGCGCCGAGCCGATGAAGCCCGCACCGCCGGTGACGAACAGGGTTTTTTGAAGGGACATGGCAAACCGAAAGGTGGAAGCGTCTCGCAGGATAGCGCGCTAAAAAGGTACAGCCCTCGAACCGGCGGGCGGTCGAGGGCTGCACGAAATCCAGCGCGGAAAACGCCTCAGGCGAGAACCGGCTCTTTGACCTTGCTCAGCGCGTTGCGCGTGTCCACGATCAAACGCGCGCCGTTCTGGATGCGGCTCCAGTCGTACTCGCTGTGGTCGGTGGCAATCACCGTGCAATCGGCCTTCGCCAGGGCGGCGTCGAGGTCGGTTTCGCCCGTCATCTCCACGCCGTGGTCGTTGAAGTGCGGCACGTGCGGATCGTGGTAGATCACGTCGGCCCCTTTCTCCTTGAGCAGCTTGATGATGTCGATGGACGGGCTCTCGCGCATGTCGGAGATGTCCTTTTTGTAGGCTACGCCGAGCACGAGCACGGTGCTGCCTTTGAGCGCCTTGCCCTCGTCGTTGAGCGCGTTCTGCACTTTCTGCACCCAGTAGAGCGGCATCGACGTGTTGATCTCGCTCGCCATCTCGATAAAGCGCGCCGTGTAGTTGAGCGACTTCATCTTCCACGACAGGTACAGCGGGTCGATGGGGATGCAGTGGCCGCCGAGTCCCGGACCGGGGGTGAACTTCATGAACCCGAAGGGCTTGGTCGAAGCTGCCTCGATGACCTGCCACGGGTCGATGCCGAGCTTGTCGCACATGATCATCACCTCGTTGGCGAGGCCGATGTTGACCGAGCGGAAGGTGTTTTCGAGCAGCTTCACCATCTCTGCCGTCTCGGGCCCGTCGACGGGCACGAGCGTGTCGAGGGCGGTCGCGTAGAGCGCACTCGTGACCTCGGTGCAATTGGGCGTCATGCCGCCCATGACCTTGGGCGTGTTTTTGGTCGTAAAGTCTGTGCGGCCCGGATCGACGCGCTCGGGCGAGAAGGCGACGAAAAAGTCCTCGCCGACGGTCATGCCCTTTTCCTCGAGCATCGGCACGATGACTTCGCGCGTGGTGCCGGGGTAGGTCGTGCTCTCGAGCACGATGGCCTGGCCGGGCTGGAGGTAGGTGGCGATCTGCTCGGTGGCGCTGATGATGTACGACACGTCGGGGTCGCGCGTCTTGCCCAGCGGCGTCGGCACGCAGATCGAGATGGCGTCCATATCGGCGAGTTCGCTGAAGTCTGCCGTGCCGCGCAGCAACCCGGCCTCGACGAGGCGGGCGACCTGCGCGCTGGGGATGTCTTCGATGTAGCTCTCGCCGCGGTTGAGCTGCGCCATGCGCGGCGCGCTCACGTCGAACCCGACGACCTGCACGCCGGCCTCGGCGAACACGGTGGCGAGCGGCAGGCCCACGTAGCCCATGCCGATGACGCCCAGTTTGATGCTCTTGTCGTGGATGCGCGCGAGTGCGCGGTCTTTGTGCTGACTCATTTGAGTAGGATGGATGCTAGGAAATGGTTATTTCGTTGGAGATTGGAGGTTGGAGGTTTGTAAAGCATTCCAACCTCTACCCTCAAACCTCTAAAGCAATCTGCTGCTGGAAATACGCAAGCGTCTTTTTGAGCCCCTCCGAGCGCCCTACCTTCGGCTCCCAGCCCAGCAAGGTCCGGGCCTTGGTGATGTCGGGCTGGCGGACTTTCGGGTCGTCGGCGGGGAGGGGTTCGTAGGCGACCGTCGAGCGGCTGCCGGTGAGTTCGACGACTTCCTCGGCGAACTCCTTGATGGTGATCTCGTCGGGGTTGCCGATGTTGACGGGCATCACCTCGTCGCTGAGGAGCAAGCGGTAGATGCCGTCGACGAGGTCGTCCACGTAGCAGAACGAGCGCGTCTGGCTTCCGTCGCCGAAGACGGTGATGGGCTCGCCGCGCAGCGCCTGCCCCATGAACGTCGGCAGCGCACGCCCGTCGTCGAGCCGCATCCGGGGGCCGTACGTGTTGAAGATGCGGACGATGCGCGTCTCGACGCCGTGGTAGCGGTGGTACGCCATCGTCATCGCCTCGGCGTAGCGCTTGGCCTCGTCGTAGACGCCGCGGATGCCGACGGGGTTGACGTTGCCCCAGTACGTCTCGGGCTGCGGGTGGATGGCGGGGTCGCCGTACGTCTCGCTGGTGCTCGCGATCAGGAACCGCGCCCCCTTCGCCTTCGCCAGGCCGAGCGCCTTGTGCGTGCCCAGCGCGCCCACTTTGAGCGTCTGAATCGGGTACTTCAGGTAGTCGATGGGCGAGGCCGGGCTGGCGAAGTGCAGCACGTAATCAAGCGGCCCCTCGACGTAGATGTAGTCCGTCACGTCGTGCTCGACGAGCCGGAAGCGCGGGTGGCCGATGAGGTGCGCGACGTTGTCGGGCGAGCCGGTGATGAAATTGTCGAAGCAGACGACGTCGTGGCCTTCTTCGAGCATCCGCTCGCACAGGTGCGAGCCCAGAAAGCCGGCCCCGCCGGTGATGAGGGTACGTGGCATGGTTGGATAGTAGAGGTTGGAGATTGGAGGTTGGAGACTGGACGGGTTTCAACCCTCCAACCTCCAAGCTCTACGCTCTCTTTTCAGGCGACCGGCTCGGCTTCTTCGACGTCCTGCGCGGCGACGAAGGGGCGGCCGATGCTGTAATACTCGAAGCCGTTCTCGGCCACGCGGTCGGCGTCGTAGAGGTTGCGGCCGTCGAAGATGAGCGGCTCGTTGAGCAGCGCCCGCATCCGGTCGAAGTCGGGGCGGCGGAACTCATTCCACTCGGTGCAGATGACGAGCGCGTCGGCGCGCTTGAGGGCCTCGTAGGCGTCGCGGGCATAGACGATGTCGTCGCCGAGCACGTCGCGCGTGGTGTCCATCGCCTCGGGGTCGAAGGCGACGACCTCGGCACCGGCGGCGAGGAGGTCGCGGGCGATGTAGTGCGCCGGGGCCTCGCGCACGTCGTCGGTGTTGGCTTTAAAGGCCAGCCCCCACAGCGCGATGCGCTTGCCGTCGAGCGAGCCGCCGAAGTGCTCGACGACGCGCTGCGCCATCAGGTGGCGCTGGTCGTCGTTGACACCGAGGACGGCTTCGAGCAGCCGGAACGGGTAGTCGTTGGCCTTCGACGTTTTGAGGAGCGCGCTCACGTCTTTGGGAAAGCACGAGCCGCCGAAGCCGATGCCGGCGTACAGAAACTGCTTGCCGATGCGCGTGTCGCTGCCGATGCCCGCGCGCACCTTGTCGACGTTCGCGCCGACTTTGTCGCACAGGTTGGCGATCTCGTTCATGAACGTGATCTTGGTGGCCAGGAAGGCGTTGGCCGCGTACTTCGTCATCTCCGACGAGTACTCGTCCATCACGTAGATGGGGTTGCCCTGGCGCACGAAGGGCTCGTAGAGCTGCGTCATGAGCTGCGCCGCCTTCTCGGAGCGCGTGCCGATGACGACGCGGTCGGGCTTGAGGAAGTCGTCCACGGCGACGCCCTCGCGCAGGAATTCGGGGTTGGAGACGACGTCAAAGTGCTCGCCGGCTTTCAGGCCCTCGGCTTCGAGCGCCTCGCGGACGCGGTCGGCGGTGCCGACGGGCACGGTGCTCTTGTTGACGAGCACGCGGTAGCCCACGTCGCCGTCTTTGAGCAGCCTGGCGATCTGGCGGCCCACGCCGAGCACGTACGACAGGTCGGCGGAGCCGTCTTCCTGCGGCGGCGTCGGCAGGGCGAGAAAGATGATCTCGCCTTTCGTGACGGCCTCGCTCAGATCCGTCGTGAAGTGCAGACGGCCCTCGCGCAGGTTGCGCTCGAAGAGGACTTCCAGACCGGGTTCGTAGATGGTCACTTTGCCGCCACGCAGCTTCTCGACCTTGGCCTTGTCGATGTCGACGCAGATGACCTGGTTGCCCATTTCGGCGAAGCAAGTGCCCGAGACGAGCCCGACGTATCCCGTTCCAACAACAGCGATGTTCATGCTTTCAAAAAACAGAGTAAGTGGAGATGATTACTTGACGAGTTGCACGATGAGCACGGCCAGCGACGTGGCGACGCTGGCGATGGGCAGGTAGTCGCGCCACGTGTAGCCGACTTTGAGGACCGAATCGACCACGAGCACGTCGCCCTCCTGCAGCAGCGGATCCTGTTCGAGCGCGGAAAGGTCGTTGGTCATCTGCTGATCGAAGACGAGGCTCATCTGCCCGTCTGTTTCGGTGCGGTAGAAGCGCACGCGGATGGTGCGCTCGTCCTGCCTGCGACGCTCCGCAAGAACGGGGCCACCGGCGAGCGAGAGCAGCCTGCTCACGCGCGTCTCCCGCGGGACTTCATGCAAACCGGGATACCGGACGCTGCCCCACGCCTGCACGCGCACGGTGAGGTCGCCCGTCTCGGTGTAGTTGTAGTAACCCCCCGGCGAGAAGCGCGAGCGGTCGAAATCGGTCAACACCTGCGCCTGTGCGGTCGCCAGCGCTCCGGCACTCAGCACCATCAGCAGCAACAACGAGAGGCGCATACGAGAGGGAAAGAGAGGACGTGTCATCGGGTTCAGCTGAGGGTGGATTCGGAGGAGACCTGCTCGCCGTACTCTCCGTAGCCGTAGCCATACCCGTAGCCGTATCCGTAGCCCGAGCCGTAGCCTCCGTAGGCGGCCTGAGCATCGAACCGGTTGAGCACGACGCCGACAATTTCCGCGCCAATGTCGCGGAGTGCTTCGGCGCTGCGTTCGAGGCCCTGCAGCGTCGTCTCTGCCGCCGAGGTCACGATGAGCGTTGCATCGACCATCGTGCCCACGATCTGCGCGTCGGTGACGGCCAGCACGGGCGACGTGTCCACGATGACCATGTCGAACTCGCGGCGCACATACGCCAGCAAATCCTGCATCCGGCGCGAGCCGAGCAGCTCGGAGGGGTTCGACGAGCGCCCGCCAGCGGGCAGCACGTAGAGGTTGTCCGTGCCCGTGCGGTACGATTCTGCCGAGCCAAACGACGTTTCGAACAGCAGATCCACCAGGCCGGGCTCGCGCGGCACGCCCATGAGCTTGTGGCCGCTGGGCCGCCGGAGGTCGGCGTCGATGTAGAGCGTGCGCCGGCCCGACTGCGCCATCGAGATCGCCAGGTTCATCGCCGTCACGCTCTTGCCCTCGCCCGGGCCCGGACTCGTGATGGCGAGCACCTGAAGGGGCGTGTCGGGGCGGCTGAACTGGATGTTGGTGCGGAGCTTCCGGTACGCCTCGGCAATGGGCGAGAGCGGGTTGAGCAGCGTGATGAGGCTCGTCGCGTACGAGTGCCCGTCCACCGTCACGCGCTCGCGCCCGTCGAAGTCGAGCTTGACGACGCGCCGCATGTCGGGCACGACGCTCATGATGGGGTAGCCCTTGCGGCGCAGGTCTTCGGGGCGGCGGATCTTGTTGTCGAGCGCCGAGCGCAACAGCGCCAGCCCCACGCCGCCCATGAGACCCAGGATGGTACCGAGCAAGAGGTTGAGCGGCACGCGCGGGCTGACGGGCTCCTCGGGCAGATACGCAGGGTCGACGATGGAGACGTAGCCGATCTCGGACTGCTCGGCGGCGCGGGCCTGCTGAAGCTGCTGCTGGTAGGCGAGGTACGCCTCCTGCCCCAGCTCGCGGTTGCGGCTCAGCCGCTCGATGAGCACGTTCTGGCCCGGCAGCCGGTTGAGCTGCGACTGGAAGCTGCCGATGTTGCGCTCGACCACGTTCAGGCTCGCCGCCAGCCCCGCCGCCTCGGCGCGCTTGGCAATGAGCGCCTGCGTGATTTCCTGGATAGGCCCGTACGACGTGCTCGGCGCCGTGCCCGTCTGCGGCGAGATCAGCGCGCCGCCTTCGAGCAGCGTCCGCGCCAGTTCACCCGAACGCTCGGTGATCTCGCGCTGAAGCGTCGCGATCTCGCGCTGCAAGCGCTGCACCTCATTGGGCGGAGGCTGCTGCGTGCGTGCCGTGGGGTTCTTGGCGTAGATGGCGTCCAGCTCCTGCTGCTTCTGCGCCACCTGGTTTTTGAGCGACGTGATGATGGCGTCGTCCGTCGAGGCGATGCGGGCGGCCAGGCCGGGACGCACGCGGTTGAGTTCGGATTCGTAGCTGTCGATCTCGGCCTGCGCGTTTTCGAGCGCCACCTGCACTTCGAGGCGGCGGCGCTGGAGTTCGCTGATCTGGAGGTAGAGTTGCTGCGCCTCCAGCTCGGGCGCGACGATGCGCTCCTGGTTCTGGAACTCGATGAATTGCTGGTCGGTGGCGGCGTTGACGGAATCCAATCGCGTCACCTGCTCGTCCAGAAATTCGCGGGCGGCCCGGAAGCGTCCCCGCGCCTCGCGGCGGTTGTAGGCCACGTACTCCTGCGCGAAGATGTTGGCGATCAGCGCCGCCTCGGCCGGAGCCGTCGAGCGCACGCGCACGTTGATCATGTCCACGTCGCGGCTGACGGGGCTGATCGTCACCGCCTCGCCCCGCAGCGCCTCCACGATGTCGCGCTCGGCGCGCACCGTGCCGTCGGGCTTGCGGAGGATCGAGACGGGCTCACCCGTTTCCGGCACCGTGGCGAGGTTGTCGAGCCGGTCGGCCACGCGCTGCGCGATGGTGCGCGACTTGAGAATCTCGATCTCGTTGTTGATGTTGCGGTTGTTCATGTCGAGTCCGAGCACCTCGCTCAAACCCGGCGTGGACGACTGGTTGCTCACGTAGAGCAGGCTCGACGACTCGTAGAGCGGCGCGCGCGTAAACGTGTAGAGCGCCACGAGCGCCAGCACGACGAGAAAGCAGCCGAGGATGATCCACTTGCCCTTGAGCAGCGTCGAGAACAGGTCGGCGAGCGAAATCTCGTCTTCGGC
Source organism: Rhodothermales bacterium (assembly GCA_963829705.1). Classification (GTDB taxonomy): domain Bacteria; phylum Bacteroidota; class Rhodothermia; order Rhodothermales; family BA12; genus CAWHJN01. The sequence goes on along the minus strand of CAWHJN010000005.1, from coordinate 900,790 downwards.
CTGGGCGTCGGGCGCGAAGGCCGTGGCCGGGGTGCGCGCCGCGCCGTTGCGGTTGCTGGACGGATCTAAAGGGGTCATAGAGTAGCACGCGGGCGTGAGCGGCGCGACGGTCAGGAGGGAAAAATCCCGAGGGCACGGTGCGAGGCGCAAAAATCTCGTGGCGCGCGCACCGGTGCCGGGCAGGCCCAAAGGCGTTGCGGGGCGATGAAAGTACACACGCCGCCCGGCAAACACCCGTCCACCCTCGTTCCGACCGGGGAATCCGAGGACGTTTCACAGTGCCCGGCACGCGGACGTGGCCTGTTTTCGAGAGCCTGTCAGGTCTGGGCGTTTGTTGACACCGCTCCCGTTCCGCCCGACTTTGGCCGTGTCGCCTTTTCTGCTCCACCCCGATGAACCGTTTGCTGCTCGCCACCACCGCCCTCGCCCTCGCCGCGCCCACGCTCCGCGCGCAGACGTTCGCGCCGCCCGCCACGCCCGCCCGGCCCGTCGTGGACACGCTCTTCGACGTCCGCCTCACCGACCCCTACCGCTGGCTCGAGGACAAAGACGACGCCGAGGTGAAGGCATGGTCGCACGCGCAGCACCAGGCCACGCTCGACTACGCCGAAGAGGCGTATCCCGCCGTCCCCGGTCTGCACGACGAGATCGCCGCGTACCTCGACCGCGATCAGATTTCGCCGCTCACCCTTGTGGGCGACAACCAGTTTCTGACCATCAAGCGCAAGGGCGAAAAGCAGGCGAAGCTGTACACGCGGCGCGGCGGCAAGGACGTGCTCCTGTTCGACCCCGAGACGCTCGACGCCAGCGGCCTGACGGCGCTCTCGGGCATCACCTACACCAAGAAGGGCGACCGCGTGGCCGTGGGCGTGCAGAAGGCGGGGGCCGAGATCAGCGAGTACCGCATCTACGATACCGCCACGGGCGAACTCCTTGCCGGACCCATCGAAGGGCTGCGCGGCTTCTCGTTCACCCGCGACGGCGAGGGCGCGTACATCACCGTCGGCACCGCCGAGATGATCCGTAACCAGGAGCCGCTCCGCACCTACCGCCACCGCTTTGCCGCGGGCCGTGCCGCCGACGAGTTCCTCGTCCAGCCCGACGACGCGGGCAATTTTGCGAGCGTGGATGACGCCCGCGACGCCGACGTGACCTTTACCACGAAAGGCGATTTCTACGCCACCCACTCGCTCGTCCTGCAGCGCGAGGGCGGCGCACCCGTCGAGATCTACGCGAGCCGCGACTTCACCGCCACGCCCAATGCCAAGGGCGACAGGCTCTACCTCTTCACCAACGACCACGCGCCCAACTTCAAGCTGATGGTGGCGGACCTCGACGCGCCGGGCTTCTCGAACTGGAAAACGCTCATTCCCGAGGGCGAGACGGTGCTCGACGATTACGCCGTCACGAACACGAGCATCGTCACGCTCGACCGCAAAGACCTCGTCAGCCGGCTGCGGGTGTATGACCTCGACGGCAACTTCCAGCGCGAGCTGACGCTGCCCGAGGTCGGCAACGCCTCGTACGTGAGCTATCACGAGGAGTCCAACACGCTGCTCGTGGGCCTCAACACGTTCACCGCGCCGCTCAAAATCTACCGCACCGACGCCGACGCGATGGACGCGTGGACGCTGTTTTACGAACAGGAGCCCGGCATCGACACGTCGGAGATCGAGGGCGAGGTGGCCTTTTACACGTCGAAGGACGGCACGCGCGTGCCCATCATCTTGATGTACAAAAAGGGGACGCAGAAGACGGGCGACAACCCGGCGCTGCTCTACGGCTACGGCGGCTTCAACATCGGCATGACGCCGGGCTTCGCGGGGCTGAATGCGGCCTTCATCAACCGGGGCGGCGTCTACGCGATTGCGGCGCTGCGCGGGGGCAACGAGTACGGCGAGGCGTGGCACCGCGCGGGGATGCTGACGAACAAGCAGAACGTGTTCGACGATTTCATCGGCGCGGCGGAGTTTCTGATCAGCGAGGGCTACACGAATCCCGAGAAGTTGGGCGTCTACGGCGGCTCCAACGGCGGCCTGCTCATCGGCGCGCTGATGACGCAGCGGCCCGACCTCTTCGCCGCCGCGGTGTGCGCCGTGCCGCTACTCGACATGGTGCGCTACCACAAATTCCTCATCGCCCGCTACTGGATTCCCGAGTACGGCGACCCCGACGTGGAAGCGGATTTCCGCACGATCCTGCGCTACTCGCCCTACCACAACGTCCGCACGGGCGTCAACATCCCGCCGACGATGGTGACGGCGGGCGAGAACGACACGCGCGTCGATGCCCTCCACGCCAAGAAATTCGCCGCGCGGTTGCAGAACAACGAGGGCCAGATCGATCCCATTCTGCTCTACATCGACTTCGAGAGCGGCCACGGCACGGGCAAGAGCACCGAGCAGCAGGTGTTCGACCAGGAGATCCGGTGGCGCTTTTTCATGAACCTGCTGGGCATGAACGGGCCGGGCGGCACACGCTGAAACCTGATGCCCTTCACCACACACCTCGAACCCGCGCAGGCACTCGCCGTCGTCCGCTTTTCCGGCCGGCTCGACGCCGGCACGATCCTCGGCGCGATGCAGGCGCTCTACGACGCCGGAGCGTGGCAGCCGGGCTTCAGCGTCCTGTGGGATTACCGCGCCGTCGCGGAGGTCATCCTCCTGCCCGACGATCTGCGCCGCATCGTCGATTTCGGGCTCGCCAACCAGCATCGGGGAGGGCCGGGCGTGGACGTCAACCTCATCAACAGGCGCAACGAGTTGCACGTGCTCGTCAGCAAGGTATTCGTGGCCTACCGACGCTACCGTGCGGGCACCCTGCGCCATCCGCACGACGCGACCGACGTACTGGCGGCGGCAGAACTCCTGTCGATGCCGCTATCTGTGGTAGAAAACGCGCTGGAGGCCGCGCAAACGGGACGGGCGACAGGCTGACCATTACTCGAAAACTTCCTCGCGCGCGGCGCCTGCTTCCAGCGCTTCGCTGCGCGCCTTGATCTCGCGGATCATGCCGGGGAAAACGAAAAAGTGCGCGGGCAGCACGGCGTACCAGTACAACAGACCCGGCAGCCCTTTCGGTTCGTAAAACGCCGTTTGCGTGACGAGCGAGGCGTTTTCGTCGTCCGGGTCGGGTTCGACCTCGAACTGGAGCCACGCTTTGCCGGGCACCTTCATCTCGGCGCGCAGGCGCAAAAGGCGGTTTTCTTCGAGCGCCTCGACGCGCCAGAAGTCGATGGCGTCGCCCACGCGGGCGTCATGCGACGAACGCCGCCCACGTTGCAGGCCGATGCCGCCCACCAGTTCGTCCATCAGCCCGCGCAGTTGCCACAGTGCGTTGGCGTACAGCCACCCCTGCTCGCCGCCGATGGATTTCACGACGTAAAAGACGCGCTCGGGCCGGGCGCGGACGCGCAGGTGCCGCTCGTCGCGCATCATGCCCTCTTCGTCCGTCAACACCGACGCGACCTCGCCGTCACGGCGCGGCGGCGACGTCGAGTACGCGCCGTGCCAGACGGTCTCGACGGTGTCGCTCGTGTAGCGTTCGAGCGCGAGGCGGACGGCCTTTTCGTACGAGATGGGCTGGATGTCGAAGAGTTCGCGCGCCGTGTGGTCGGTGACGACGACCTCGCTGCGGAGGCCGTCGATGAGCGGGCGGGCGATGGCGTACGAGATGGGCGTCACCAGCCCCACCCACAGCGCCGACAGGCGCGGCGTGAGAAACGGCACCTTCACGACCGTCCGCTGCAGCCCGCGCACCGTAGCGTAGATGCGAAACATGTCGGCGTAGGCGAGCACGTCCTCGCCGCCGATCTCCAGGATTTTGCCCACGCTGCCCGGCGTGTCGAGCGCGGCGACGAGGTACGCGAGCACCGTCCGCACGGCGATGGGTTGGGTAGGCGTGTCCACCCAGCGCGGGCAGATCATCACGGGCACGCGCTCGGTGAGGTAGCGGATCATCTCGAACGAGATCGAGCCTGACCCGACGATCACCGCCGCCCGGAACTCGGTCACGTCCACCCCACTCGCCCGCAGCGCGTCTCCCGTTTCCAACCGGCTTTCGAGGTGCTCGGACGAGTGCGCCCCTTTCGGCCTGATGCCACCGAGGTAGACGATGCGCTTCACGCCCGCCCGAGCCGCCGCCCTTCCGAAGTTTTCCGCCCCCTGCCGGTCACGCTCCGCGAACGTGTCACCCGCGTAGAGCGAGTGGACGAGGTAATAGGCTACGTCGATGCCGTCGAGCGCGGCGGCGAGCGAAGAAGCGTCGAGTACATCTCCCTGCGCGATCTCGACCGATGCGGCCCACGGGCGCTGCGCCAGGCGGTCAGCGCTGCGCGACATGCAGCGCACCCGGTGCCCGGCGTCGAGCAAACACGGGACGAGGCGCCCGCCGATGTATCCGGTGGCACCGGTGACGAGGATGTGCATGGCAGGGCGGGGTGAGCGGGAAGGTGAGACGCGCCCTGTGGGGCTCCGTGCCCGGCCACGCGTCCCACCCGCCGGGTGTAACACAACGTTCGCACCGCCCCCGGCGGCGCGCGCGCTCCCGGCACCGCGCGCCTGCCAGTATCTTGCGCCGTCACCTGCTCACCCTATGCGCGCCCCCTACACCCTCGGCAGGCCCGAAAAGCTGTTCGTCGTCTGCACCGCCATCTTCCTGACGGCCCTCGTCGTGGCCGAGGCGACGGCGAGCAAGCTGTTCACCGTGATGACGCTGCCCACCACGCTCACCGTCTTCGGGCAGCCGTTCGACAGCGTCGTGATGACGGCGGGGGTGCTGGCCTTTCCCGTCACGTTTATCGTCACCGACCTCCTCAACGAGTACTTCGGCAAGGCCGGCATCACGTTCGTGACGCTCGTGGGCATGGCGATGATCGTGTTCGAGTTCGCGCTGCTGAAGCTGGCGCTGGGCGTGCCTGTGGCCCCGATCTCGCCCGTCCCGGGCGAGGCCTTCGACGCCGTCTTCGGCGCGTCCACGTGGATCATCGCCGGTAGCCTCGTCGCCTACCTCGTCGGCCAGCTCGCCGACATCAGCCTGTTCCACTGGCTGCGCCGCCTCACCGACGGGCGGCACCTGTGGCTGCGCGCGACGGGGTCGACGTTCGGCTCGCAGTTTATCGACACCTTCGCCGTGCTCTTCGTCGCCTTTTACCTGTCGGGCCAGATGACGATGCAAACGGTGCTGGCCATCACGGTCTTCAACTACGCCTACAAGTTCGTCGTCGCCCTCGCCGCCACGCCGCTCATCTACGCCGCGCACTACGTGATAGACCGCTACCTCGGCGAGCCCCTCGCCGACACGCTCATCGAAGCCGCCGAAAGCGCGTGAGAATGCCGGGTAGTTGGTGAGTTCGCGGAGGGCGCCATGCATTGCGCCCCTGCTCCCCTCTCGTTTCAGCTTTCCTCTCTTTCCGCGTTCCAACTTTCCCTTTTGCCCTTTCTTCGCCGCCGGGATTGTCGTTTTTTGCGCGGTCTTTCAAGCCTCCCTCTTCAGATGCTGCGTTCTGTCCTCGCGGTGCTCGCCGTCGTTGTGCTGCCTTTCACCGCCCCGGCCCAGACCGTCCAGCATCCGTTCACGTTCACGCGCGTCCCGGTCGATTTCCCCGAACTGCGGAACGCTCTTTCGGCGTGGGCCGATTACGACGGCGACGGTGACCTCGACCTGCTCCTCTCGGGCGACGTGCGCGTCTCGGGCGCGGGTGACTACGAAGTGCAGGCGCGCCTTTACCGCAATGACGGGGCCGTTGCCGATCCCACGGTGCCGGGGGGCCAGCGTCCGCAGTTGACCGACGTAGCGGCGGCGCTCGTGCCGCTGGCCTTTGGCGACGCGGCGTGGGGAGATTACGACGGCGACGGCGACCTCGACCTCGCCCTCCTCGGCAGCACCACACACGCGCCGCCCTACGCGCCCCGCACCCTGCTCTACCGCAACGACGCGGGGACCCTTGCGCTCGTCGATGTCGGCCTTGCCGACCTGCACAGCGGCAGCCTCGCCTGGGCCGACCACGACGGCGACGGCGACCTCGACCTGCTCCTCAGCGGCACGGCGTCGGCCTCCGCGCCGTATACGCCTGAGACGCACCTCTACCTCAACACGGGCGGCGCGTTTGCCGAGACGCCCACGGATTTGCCTCCCCTCGTCTTCGGCACGTTTGAATGGATGGATTTCCGTGGCGATGCTCGGCCCGACGTGTTCCTCTCCGGCCTGACCCCGGCGGGCATCGTCGCGGTGACATACGAGCAGCGGGGTGGCCAGTACGTCGCCGTCGAAACCGGAGAGGGAGTGCTCTTTGGCCGCGCCGCCATCGCACCGCAGAATGGGGGAGGCACGTCGCAGGCGCTGACCGGGGCCACGCCCAGCGCCACCTACTTCTCCGGGCGCACCGCGCTGTCGAACGGGTCCTTCGCCGAGCCGCTCTTCGGAGGAGATGTGGACTTCGGCGACCTCGACGGCGACGGAGACCTCGACTTCGCCGTCACCGGGCAGGCCCGCCAGTACGCCCCCGCCGAGTTCCGCGTCTACCAGGACATCGACGGGACGCTGACGGAGAAAAACTTCCTCCTCGGCAGCACCTCCGGCCCGATGCAGTTTCTCGACTACGACGGCGACGGCGACCTCGACCTGTTCGCTGCGGGCCACGTCGCCGCGCTCTACCGCAACGACCGCGCACGTGCTGCCGTCGTCCCCGGCCCGCCCTCGGGCCTCACCGCCGACGTGCAGGGCGATGCCGTGACGCTGCGCTGGGACGGCGGCGACGCGCCCAACGCCACCTACGACGTGTGGGTAGGTACCGCCCCGGGTCGCTTCGACGTGGTGGCTCCGGCCGCGCTGCCCGCATCGGGTTACCGCACGCTGCCCGCGGCGGGAAGGATGGGCACGCGCACCGAAATCACGCTGGCCGTCGGGGCCGGCACGTACCACTGGGGCGTGCAGGAAGTGTCGGCGGAGCGCGTCGGTTCGGCGTTCGCCACCGGCCCGGCCTTCACGCTCGTCGCCACCGGCGCGGCACCCGCCGAGATCCCAACAGCGTTCGCGCTCGACGCCCCCGCGCCGTCGCCGTTCCACACGCAGGCGCGGCTACGCTACCACCTGCCCCGCGCCGCGGGCGTGGCGCTGGCCGTCTACGACGCCACCGGGCGGCGCGTCCGCACGCTCGTTGCAGAGCCGCGCGCGGCGGGCACCCACGAGACCACCTGGGATGGCCGCGACGACGCGGGCGTACCTGTGGCTTCCGGGGTCTACCTGTGCCGCCTCGTCGCCGATTCCCACTCTTTCACTCGCACGCTGCTGTTCGTCCGCTGATGGCCTCTTTTCGTCTCCTTCTCTGCGCCGCCGCCACGCTACTGGCTGCCCCTTCCGCGCTGCACGCGCAGGGGCTCGGGTTCTACAAGCAGTACAATGTGCAGGGTGTTCAGCCCATGCAGACCGGCACGCTCTCAGGAGCCACCTTTGCCCAGAGCCCCGTTGTCCTCGTCAGCGGGGTCAACGCCAGCGGCACCATCCTGACGCAGCTTTTCAGCGCGGACGCAGAAAGCTTCGAGGTCGTCCGGGGCGACACCACCTACAACCTCAACTTCAGCCGCATCACGCAAACCATCGAGCAGGTCTGGCGCAGCAGCAGCGTCTGGTACGATTTCGACGGCGACGGCGACGAAGATCTCGTGCTCATGGGCGCGCGCGGGCGCGATCCAGCTCCCGACCCCGTCACCGCCGTCTACGTCAACGACCGCGGAAGCCTCTCGCCTGCTGCGGCAGGGAGCAGCCTGCCGCAGTTGTACGACGGCGCGTTCGCGGCAGGCAACCTCTACGGCGACGCCCGCGCCTACGTGGTGATGACGGGTACCGGCGCGCAGGGCGTACGGGTCTTTACGGTTGCCCGACTGGCTCCCGGCACCACCCCTCGGGCGGCCTGACCTTCGACAGCCTCGGTGCGCTTTACCGGCACGTTCGGGCTGTCGCTCGCGGCACTCGCGCTGGGCGACTGCGACGCTGACGGCGACCTCGACGTGGCCCTCGCCGGGCTCGACGCGACGGGCCTGCCGCACACGCGCATCTACCGAAACAACACAGAGACCGATTTCGCCGAAGTGCCGCAGTCGCTGCCGGGCGTCTTCAACGGCGGGCTGGCGATGGGCGATGTAGACGGCGATGGCACGGCGGATCTGCTGCTGACGGGCGCGCAGTACGGCCCCAACCTGCTCGAAGGCACCACGCGCCTCTACCGGGGCAGCAACTGCGTCTTCACCGAGGACGCCTCGGTGGCGCTGCCGCAGATCGCGGGCAACACCGCCCTCCTCGCCGACCACGACCTCGACGGCGACCTCGACATCCTGATCAACGGACTCACGGGCAATCCGCTGGAGCCCGACGCGCAACTCTCCGTCTTCAATAACGACGGCGCGGGGCGCTTCGCGCTCTACCACACCCGCCCCGGCGCGCTCTATGCCAACGCCTTCTGGCTCGACCTCAACCAGGACGGCCTGCTCGATCCGATGGTCGTCGGGGCGATCTTCGGCGCGCCGGGGCTCCGGTTCTACCGCAAGCCCAACCCGAACGTGACGCCCGAGTAGGAGTCGTTCTACTCGTCTCCCCCTTTCCTCGCGGAGAGGGGGCGCGCCTTCGTCAGGGTGCAGCCAGAACCCCGTATTACCCCTCCACGGATTCGGTGCGGGGCACGGGCGTGAGCCAGCCGTACGGGTCGTTGCCACGGTGGATGACGTCGAAGAACGCCTCCTGAAGCGTCGCCGTGACGGGGCCGCGCGTGCCTTCGCCGATGGTGTGGTGATCGACCTTGCGGACGGGCGTGACCTCGGCTGCCGTGCCGGTGAAGAACAGCTCGTCGGCGAGGTAGAGCGACTCGCGCGGCAGCATCGACTCGACGACCGTGTAGCCCGCCTCGCGCGCCAGCGTGATGACAGCGTCGCGCGTGATGCCCGGCAGGATCGAGAGCGCCGTCGGGGCGGTGTAGATCACGCCGTCGCGTACGAGAAACAGGTTCTCGCCGCTGCCCTCGGCCAGGTAACCCTGCGTGTTGAGCATGATGCCCTCGGCGTAGCCGTTGAGCACGGCGTCCATCTTCACCAGCGAGGCGTTGAGGTAGTTGCCGCCGGCCTTCGCCATCGCGGGCAGCGTGTTGGGCGCCATGCGGTTCCACGACGCCACCTCGACCTCGACACCCTTCTCGAGCGCGTCCGCGCCGAGGTACGCGCCCCAGTCCCACACGGCCACGACGGTCTCGACGTGGTTTTTGAGCGGGTTGACGCCCAGCGACCCCATCCCCCGAAACACGACGGGGCGGATGTAGCACGATTCGAGCCCACTGTTCTGGATCGTCTCGACGACGGCGGCATCGAGTTCGTCGAGGCTGTAGGGGATCTCCATCCGGTAGATCTTCGCCGAGTCCACGAGGCGGCGCATGTGCTCGCGCAGCCGGAAAACCGCCGACCCCTGATCGGTCTTGTAGCAGCGGATGCCCTCGAAGACGGACGAGCCGTAATGCACGACGTGCGAGAGCACGTGGATGGTCGCCTGTTCGTAGGGGACGAGAGTACCGTTGAACCAGATGTCCGGCTGCTGAGTCATCGAGAAAAGGGCGTTTGAGGTGAGGGCAGAACGATGCCCGGCAAACCTACGGCGAGGGCACGCGGAAGGCACCTTTACGCCGGTGAAGTCTGTTGGGTTTTTGGAGCCGGGTAGACGCGCCGGCCCCGCGTGAGGGCATAGCGAAAAACCGTCCACAGGATTTTGTACGACGCCCGCAGCGTGCCCGAGAGGGTGCCGGTGATTTTAGAGACGCCCACGCGGCGGCGGTACGAAACGGGCACCTCGGCGCAGCGCAGCCCGGCCTCGACGGCGCGGATCTGCATCTCGATGGTCCAGCCGAAGGTCTGGTCCTCCATGCCGAGCTTTTCGAGCGCCTCGAAGGTGATGGCGCGGAACGGGCCGAGGTCCGTCCACCGCGCGCCCCAGAACAGTCGCATCAGCGCACACGCCAGCGCGTTGCCGACGAGGGCCTGGGGCAGCATCGCGCCCTTTTCGCGCCGCCCGAGCATCCGCGAGCCGACGACGAAATCCGCCTCTTCTGCCAGAACGGGCGCGACGAGGGCGCGCAGTTCTTCGGGATGGTCGCTGTAATCGCCGTCGAGAAAAACCACTACGTCCGGCTGCCGCGTGCGGGCGTACGCGATGCCGCGCAGGCAGGCGTTGCCGTAGCCCGACTTGGCCTCGCGCACGACCGTCGCCCCGGCGTTTCGGGCGTTCGCCTCCGTCTCGTCCGTCGAAGCGTTGTTGACGACGACGACTTCCTCGACCAGATCCGCTGGCAGATCGCCCACGACGAGGCCAATGGAGCGGGCTTCGTTGAAGGCGGGGATGACGACGAGAATCCGCGCCGGCGCGGTCACTGGCCGGGGTACGGATACCCGAGCTTGACGTAGGTTGCGCGCGGCAGCGTCCACTCGGCGTCGAGTTGGGCGACGGAGCCCCAGAAGCCGAAGCCGTTCTCGACGTTGGAAAACGTGCCTGGCTGGATGAGCACGTCGGGATCGAAGACGCCGCCCGGTGGCCGCCAGTCGTCGCTGGTGACGGATAGTTTCATGCCCACGTTGTAGAGCGTCGGCAGGCCGGGGCGTCCGAGCAGCTTGCCTACCTCCTCCACGTCGCGCAGCAGAAACGCCGTCGTGCGCCATCCGCCCCCTTCGGCCTTGCCCAGTTCCTCGTCGGCGTAGTTGACGGCCACGTCGATGAACGGCTCGCCGGGCTCGTCGGGTTTGAAGCGGTACCACACCTGCACCCGCGTGGGCACGTAGTCCACGTCGGGCCAGAAGACATCCTGCGAGACGTTCTCGAACGTCGTGCCCTGTCTGACGGGCCCGACGGCGGCGCGGCGCGGCGCGGGCACGGTGGTCTCAGCGCGTAGTGGTACGTCCCTGCGCGTCGGCGACTTCGAGCTTGTAGCGGTGGCCGAGATGCGGGTTGAAGACGCCGTAAAAGACGTTGCCCGTCCGGCCGTTGGCGAACGTGACGACGGAATCGCGCCAGACGACGCGCTCGCCCGTCACGAGGTCGGTCGAGACGACGGTGGCGTCGAGCGGGCCCGGCGGCGGCGTTTCGACGAGCCGGCGCAGCGGAATCACGCGCACGTACTGCGTGTCGAGGTCGGTGTCGAGGTAGCCGAAGAGCGTGAAGTAGCGGTCGGTCTCCAGGAAGGGATCGACGCTTTCTTCGCAGGCGGACAAAAGGCCGAGCGCGAGTAGCAGCAGCGGAAAAAGAGCGGCGCGGGGTCGCGTCATCTGAAATCGAGCTTGAGACCGAAGGAGGGAATGACCGGAAGCTGGTCGATGCGGCGCAGCGTGAAGAGATCGAGGAAGAACAGGTTGCGCCGGTCGTAGGCGTTGATGACGCCGCCCTGAAGCGTCAACCCGACGTGCGACCCGAGCGAGAACGCCCGCGAGAGCGACACGTCGAGGCGGTGGTAGAACGGCAGCCGCCCGTCGTAGGGCCGCCCGTAGAGCACGCGCGGCGTGTCGGGCGTCGTCGTCACGTCGACGAGCGAGTCGAGCAGCACGAAGCCGTCGAAGCCCGCCGAGCGCGAGAACGGCAGGCCGCTGCCCATCTGCCACTTCACGTTGAAGTCGAAGCCCAGCGCCTCGATCTGCGAGACGGCGTTGACCTGGTGGCGGCGGTCGTGGGGCGGGTTGTAGGTCAGTTCATCCTGCCCGTACCAGATCTCCAGCGCGGCCTGCTTGGCGGTGTACTCGACCTGCGAGTAGCCGTACGAGACGTAGCCGTAGAACGGCCCCTTCGTCCCCTCGACGCGCACATCCAGGCCGAAGACCTCGCCGTCGGCGGGCTGGAGGCTCGTCGTGAACGTGGGCACGCTCGTGAACTCGGGGATGAGCAGGTTCGAGAGCGCCTTGTAATACCCTTCGACCTCGAACTCGAACCCGGCGGACGGACGGTACTGGTAGCCGAGGATGGCGTGCATGGCCTGCGGCACGCTGTCGCCGAGGTCGGAAGCCACCCAGGCGGTGAACACGTCGCCCGCGTCGCGGCGGTCGGCGATGCCTTCGAGGTCCTGCCGGTAAAGGCCCCACGCCGCCGTGATCTGCTGCGTCGTCTCCGTGCCGCCGGGGCGGATGAGCAGGCGCACACGCGGCTCGGCGGTGAGCTTGCCCCGGAACGACGTCCCGCGTACACCCGGACGGATGATGAATGCGGACGTGACGGGGAAGGCGGCGTCGAGGTAGAACGAGGCCTCGGTGAGGTATTCCTCGTCGTCGCTGATATTCTGGAAGAAATTCCCCAGCCCGTAGTTGAGCTTGACGTTCCGCACCTGCGCGCCCGCCTGCACTTCCTGGTCGCCCACAGCGTAGGTCAGCCCGAAGTTGCCGTTGATCGACTGCACGCCCGAAACGCGCTCCGGCGCGCCCTTGGTGCCAAACTCGTTCTCGACGCGCGTGTACGTCAGCAGCACCTCGCCGATGATGGGCGCGCTCTCGGGCAGGTGCAGCATCCGCGCGCCGTACGCCTCGTTGCGCCACACCACCTGGTCGTCACTCGAGGCGACGGTCTGGTTGGGATCTTCGACGGCGAGGTCCGACAGGTTGCCGCGGTCGTACGTCTGCATCGCGGTCACGGAAAACGACGTGCGCGAACTGAGCTCGGCGCTGAGCTTGCCGAATCGGTCGTAGAAGCGGTAGGGCAGGTCGCGCCCCAGCAACTCCGGCGCGACAGGCTCGATGACGGATTCGCGGTCGGAGAACAGGAACGACGCCTTGCCGGGCACGAGCGGCCCTTCGAGCCGCGCCGCCGTCAGAAACGGACCCGCCGACACCGACCCCTCGAAGCTGCGGTTGTTGCCCGAGCGCGTCGAGATGTCGATCACCGACGAGATGCGCCCGCCGTACTTCGCCCCGAAGCCGCCGGCGTAGATGTCCGTCGTCGAGAGCACGTCGGCCGGGAAGGCGGAGTAGAAGCCGATGACGTGGAAGGGCTGGTAGATGGGGATGCCGTCGATGAGGACGAGGTTCTGCGTGGGCGTGCCGCCGCGCACGAAGAGCTGCCCGCCCCGGTCGCCGGTGGAGACGACGCCCGGCATCGACTGGATGTAGGAGACGAGATCGGCCGACAACCCCGGCGTGGGGATGCGTTCGAGGTCGCTCGCCTGTACCGTTTGCAATCCCGCCACGCCCATCGACGCCGCGCCCTCGCCCTCGGCCTCGACCACCACCTCGCCCGCCTCGACGGCGGCAAAGCGGAGGTCGAAGTTGCGCGTCTCGTTGACGCCCGCGCGGAAGGCGACTTCTTCCTCCAACGTCTCGTAGCCGATGTAGGAGACGAGCAGCGTGTACGTGCCCGGCGCGATGCGGCTGATGGCGTAGTAGCCGTCGCGGTCGGTGGCCGCCCCGTTGACGCTGCCATCCGGGCTGCGGAGAATGACGTTGACGCCCTGGAGCGTCTGCCCGTCGGAGGCGTCGCGCACGAAGCCGCGCAGGGTGGCGTTCTGCGCCTGCACTGCCGTGGCGGCACAGAGCAGGAGCAGCAGGGGGAGAAAAAAGCGCATCGGGTTCCAGAAATTCGTCGCCATGATAGGGCCGATTGCAGGTGCGGAGAAAGGGACTTTTTTTGACCGCTTTCGACCGCCTCGACCCTCACTCGCCCGCGAAACCGATCCGCCGCAGCACGCTGTCGGGCAGGACGAGCCGCTCGGTGGTGTAGCTGACGGACGAGAAGAAGCCGAAGCCGTCGGCCTCTCCCGTCCACACCGTCCCGTCGTCGCGCAGCGCGAGGTGGAGGGCGAGCAGGCGCAGCGTGTCGGTGGGCGCGCGGTTCAGATAGTCCAGCAGCGCGCGGCGGTCGCGTGACACCTGGAGGCGGTAGCGGTAACCGTCGCGCGCTTCGCCCCCGCCGAAGTACGGCACGGGAAAATCGACCGAATCGGTGGGCACGGCGGCAGTATCGAGTACCGTGGCGACGGTGTAGGTGACCTCGATGCGCGCCAGCGGCGTGGTTGGGCCCTGCAACACCAGCGGCAGGAAAAGCTGCTGAAACGAGTCCTTCTCGACCGCCTCGAAGCGCGCCCGCCGCACGGGCGGCACGAGCGTCGCCGCCGTCGTGCGGACCTGGCCGTCGAGCGCAACCTGGAGCGCGTACGCCTGACCGGCGCGCACGCGGAACGGCGCGCGGTAGACGAGGCCCACCGTCCCGTCGTCGAGCGTCACCACCTCGCCCTGCATCGTCACTACGTCCCCACTGAACGCGTCGCGCAGGGTGACGGTGATGCGGCCTTCGTCGAGGGGCACACCGGACACGACGGGTTCGATGCGAACAGCCTGCGTGTCGCGCGCGGTGTCGAGGTAGCCGTAGACGGCGAAGGCGCGGGTGCCCTGCTCGAACGGATCGACGGCGTTGTCGCACGCGGCGAGCGCACCCAGTACGGCCACCGTACACGTCCACAGAAAAAGCACGCGGGTCGTCATACGTCGAGGCGGAGGCCGAGGGCGAGGGTGCGCGGAAGGCCGTCGTAGCGCTCGGCGGTGAAGCGGTTGAGGTAGAACAGATTGGGGCGGTCGTAAGCGTTCCGCAGGGCCAGCTGCACGGCGAAGCGCACGTTCCCGAACGCCCGGCTGTAGCGCACGGACACGTCGAGGCGGTGGGTGGACGGCAACCTCCGGCTTCCCGGTGCGCCGTCGAGGGCGCGCGTGACACCGGGCCGGTGCAGATGGCCCTCCGTGCCGATGACGACGGGCACCTCGTCGTAGACGCCTTGAAGTGGCGTGAAGGCGGCTCCGCTCGTGAAAAACCACCGCGCCGACGCCTCGAAGCCGCCGCGCGTGGCGGCGAGTTGCACGTCGAACCGGAGGGGTCGGTCGGGTGGCGGTGCGTACTCGGCGCCGCCCTCCTCCCGGTACCGCACCGACTGCCACGCGCCGCCGAGTTGCGCGGCCAGAACGCCCCGCCGCGCCTCGGCGCGCACCTCGACGCCCTGCGCCCGCCCGTCGAGCGGCGCGCGCGTGCCCAGGTGCCGGAGTTCGCGGCGGTAGGCTTCGGCGGACAGAAAGCTGCGCGCACCCGTCGCGCTCCACCCGGCCACGAGCTGCGTCGCGCGCGGCAGCGGCGCGTTGGGCGGCGTCGGCACCCACGCCACGAACACATCCGCGAGGTCGTCGGAGGTGTAGCGCCCGCCGATCTCCTGATGCACCACCGCCGCGCCGCCGTGCACGCGGTGCGCGCCGCGCCTCCACTCGGCGCGCAGGCGCGGCTCGAAGGCGACGCGGCTGCGGCTCGGGAAGGTGCCCACCCGAAAGCCCGGCTCGGCCCGCCACGCGCCCTTCTGGAGCACGCCGTCGAGGTAAAGCGCGCCCTCGGTGAGGTACTCCTCGCTGCCCGTGCCCGTGGCAAGCAGGTGATCCGTGCGCGCCTGGATGCCGAAGCGCAGCTCGCTCGCGCCCAGCAGGTAGCGGAAGCCGAAGTTGCCGCCGCCTTCCTCGACGAGCGAGCGCCGCTGGGCGCCCGGCACGCCGAAATAGCTGTCGAGCTGCGCGCCGAACACCTCGATCTCGGCCAGCACGGCGAAGGTCGTGGGCAGGTACGTGAACCGCATCCCCGCGCCCGTCGTGCGCCAGCGCGCCTCCACGGTTTCGCCCAGCCCTGTGTGCAGCGTGGCGCGGTCGTCGCTGCGTGAGCGCCGTCGCCGACAGGGTGCTCGTGCGGGTGAGCGAGGCGTGGACGCGCGCAAGGCGGTCGCCGAAGGCGAACGGCAACGCCTCGGTAGGCAGCCCCAATCCTGCCTTGTCCACAAACGACTCTCGGACGGAGACGAGCGCGGAGATTTTCCCCGGCACGAGCGGCCCTTCCACCTGCACGGCGCTCAACAGCGGCGCGGCGCTCAGATGCACCTCGAAGCGCTCCTTGTTGCCGCTGCGAAGCGTCACGTCCACGACCGATGCGATGCGCCCGCCGTGCCGCGCGGGGAACGCGCCCGCGTACACGTCGGCCACCGCCAGCGCCTCGCCGGGCACGACGGAGAACTCGCCCAGCACGTGGAAGGGCTGGTAGACGGGGATGCCGTCGACGAGGAACAGGTTCTGCGTGGGCTCGCCGCCACGCACCGACACCTGCCCGCCCCGGTCGCCGGTGGGCGTGAAGGCAGGCAGCGTGACGAGGAACGCCGCCAGGTCGGAGGCAGGCGTGAGCGTGGGCACCACGCGCACGTCGGCGGGGCGCACCGTCACCATGCGCCCGCCGTCAGGCAGCACGATCGGGATGTCGTCGCGCACGGTCACCTCCCCGACGGGCACGGTGTCGGGGCGCAGCGCGAGGGCCAGCGGCGCGGGCGAGGCTCCGACGACGAGGGTATCCACAAACGTCACGTAGCCGACGTGCGACACCGCCAGCGTGTACGCGCCCGGCGCGACGCGGGCGAGGATGAAAAAGCCGTCGGCCCCTGCCGCCGTCCCCACGCGCCCACCCGATCCATCGGTGAGCTGCACCGACGCCCCCGGCAGCGGGCGTCCGTCGTCGGCATCCGTCACCTGGCCACGCAGCGTCAAAGGCTGCGCCGCGGCGGAGGCCACCGTGCCCAGACACAGCAGCACGGCGAGCAGCACCGCGCCTCTCGTCATTCCAGCACGAACTGCGCGCGGTAGGCGCTCCTGGGCGGCGCGGGATCGTCTGCGCGCGGATACGGCTCCAGGTCCAGCGCGCGCCACGGCCCGCCCGCGCGTACGCTGTCGCGCGCCTGCCCTACCGCGAGCGTGTCCGGACCCCGAAAACGCATCGTAGGGTGCGCGCGCTGCACGACGACCCACGCCGCGCCCTGCCACACGCACACCGCGCCCTCGGGGCACCGGCTGTCCGACGCCACCTCCACAAACGTCAGCGACTGGTCGAGCGGCTGGCCGTCTTCGCCGTTCACGCCCGACGGCCCGAACGCCGTCTCCCCGACCTGCAACCAGAACGGCTCGCCCCGGACGACATAGACGGGCTCGTCGCGGTCGGGGGTGCTCGACGCGCCCAGCCAGTTGCACCCGGCCAACAGGGCGGTAAAGGCCAGCGCGAGTCCAGAAAGGCGGCGTGTCATGGGAGTGGAGGCAAGACGTGACCGCGCGATGATAGCACTGCCCGCGATCCGAAAAAAGGGCAGAAGCGCGGGGCTTTGCTACCGCACGTAGCGCTCCATGAACTCGTAGATGCGGAGCAGCCGGTCGAGGCGCTGTTTCGGGTTGCCGGAACGCGAAAGCTCGTGGCCCGCGCCGGGGTAGCGGACGTACTCGACGGGCTTACCGAGGGCTTTGAGGCTGCGGTAGAGCATCTCGCTCTGAACGAAGCCGGTACGCCGATCTACGTCGCCGTGGATGATGAGCAGCGGCGTCTCGATATCGCGCACGTACGTGATGGGGGACTCGCGCGCGAGAATCTCGGGGACACTCAACCGGCGGGTGGTGCTGTCGGCATCGACTCCATCCATCTCGTCGGCTTCGGAGAACATGTCCACGTCGAGATCGCCGGCTTGCGCGGACGCGCGCACTTCCTCTCGGACGAGGTCTACCGTAGACGCTTCGGAGAGGGTTTCAAACACATCGTCGTCCCACGGATAGCCGCCGAAGTGCGAGGGCACGAGCCGCCAGGCGTTGCCCTCGCCGAAAAACGTGCGGAGGTCGTAGACGCCGCGCTGCGCCACGGCGGCCTTGAAACGGTCGTCGTGCCCGACGATCCACGCCGTCAGGTAGCCCGCGTAGGAGCCGCCGGTGACGACCTGCTTGCTCTTGTCTACCCACGGCAGCGCGGCGGCGCGGTCGGCGGCGCCGAGTACGTCAGCCGTCGGTCCGTGGCCCCAGTTCTGGAAGTTGGCGCGCTGGAAATCGTAGCCGTAGCCGCCCGAGCCGCGCGGGTTGCTGTAGACGATGCCGTAGCCTTTCGCGGCAAAAAGCTGGAACTCGTGCCACATCGAACTCTCGCCCGGCCCCCACATGGCCGAGGGGCCGCCGTGGATCTCGACGAGCAGCGGGTATTGCCGTCCGGCACGCGCAAACGTCGGCTCCATGATCCAGTAGCCCACCGTCAGGCTGTCGGGGGTGACGTACGAGAACGCCTCGGGGCGGCTGACGCGCCGCGTTTTCAGCCACGCAGCGTTGTGGTCGGTGAGGCGGCGCGGGGCGTCGAAGCGCAGGCCCGCGCGGTAGAGTTCGTACGGGTTCTCGACCTCGGTGACGACGTAGTAGACCGCCGACCGCACGGCAGCAAACGCGCTCACACCCTGCGTGAACGGGGTGAGGCGTTCGATGATCGGCCCGGTTTCTTCGTCGTCGGTTTCGGTGATCAGGCTGTCGGCAGATGTCGCCGTGCTGTCGGGCGCGTCGTCCACGAACACCGGCGCTCCGGGCAACGCGAGCGTGTCGGCCACGGCAGATGAATCGGCGGCCTCGTCCACCTCGTCGGCGTCGGCGAGATCGGCTCCGTAGGGCGCGACGCGGTAGAGCGGAACGCCGCCGTCGCTGGCGGCGGTGAAGTAGATAAATCGCCCCTCGGGTGACCACTCCACCCGCTGCACCGACCGGTCGAAATCGTCGGTGAGGTGGAGCGGCGCGTGCTGGCCGTCGAGCGCGTACACTTCTAACTCGGTCTGTGAAAAGCCGGGGTCGTCGAGGTCGCTGGAGAGGTAGGCGATGGCGGTGCCGTCCGGGGCGGGCTGCGGGGAGAAGACGCTGCGGCCCGGCAGGCTCAGAAACGGCTCGACGCGCCCCGTCGCCACGTCTACGAGGTAGAGGTTCGACTGGCGCTCGCGGTCGGGGTGCTGCGCCACCTGCGTGTTGCCGCTGACGACGAGTTGCGTCCCGTCGGCCAGCCACGCCGCGCTGCTATACGACACGAAGCCGCGCGTCACAGGCGCAGCCTCGGCGCTGTCGGTGGGGGCGATGACGTACCAGTGGCGGAACGACAGACCCGGCTCCAGGTCGTTCTCGCCCTGGAGATCGAGGCGATCGAGCACGCGCGGGTTGTTGTCGTCCTGGTTTGCATCGAGCCACGCCCGGATCTCGGCAACGCTGCCGTCGGGGTCGGGCGTCGCGCCGCGCGTGTCGCCGGGCATGCGTCCAGGGCGCTCGCCGGGCCATCCGGGGGTGCCTCCGACGGCCTCGCGCACGTCTTTCTCGGCCAGCGACGAGGCAAAAAGCAGCAGGTCGCCGCCGGGCGACCACGTCGGCTGCGACGCGCCCTGCTTCGCGTGTGTGAGTTGCCACGCCTCGCCGCCTTCGAAAGGCAGGATGAACACCTGCGGCTTTCCGTCCACGGTGCGCACGAAGGCGAGGCGGTCGCCGTCGGGGTGCCACGCGGGCTGCGACGCGCTCTCGTCGCCGCGCGTGAGCGGCCGCGGCGCCTCGCGCCCACCCGCCTCGGCGATCCACAGGTGCGTGCGGTAGCCGTATTTCGCCTCTTTCCCCTCGCCCGCGTGGTACGCCTGCCGGACCGTGTAAACGACGTAGCGCCCGTCGGGCGACGGAGCCACGCTGCCAAGTTCGCGGATGTTGAACAGGTCGGAGGCCGTGATGGGCGTGTCGCCGTCCTGCGCCCATGCGGGCACGGCAACCACGAACAGGACGAGCAGGCGAAGCACAAAACGCATGACGGTGCAAGTCGAATGAAGGCGCAAAGTACGACCGCTCCCGAACGCATCTGGCTGCGTAAAGGGTGAAGGGAAGATGCCGTCGTTTTCGAGCGCGTGAAAGCCAGAAGCACGCCCCTGCCCTCCCAGAGCGTCCTGTTGAGCAAGCGGGGCAGGCAGAGTGATGGTTCCAGAAGACGGTGGCACGAGAGCACCCGGCGTTATCCCTCGCCGCGCCTCTCGTCTCTTGTCCCAAGTCCCCGCGCCAGGCTTTCGCCTCTCCTCTAACCAAAACGTTTATCCATCTGGATCAACCATATGGTTGACATTCTCATCAGGGCGACGTATGCTGGTGGAGCCTACTTGCGAAAAACGCCATGTCCTCTCTCTCGACCGAAGCCGAGACGCGCATTTTCGACGCCGCGCTGGCCGCGTTTGCCGCCCGAGGGCGCGAAGGCGCGCGGATGCAGGAGATCGCGGATGCGGCGCAGGTCAACAAAGCAATGCTGCACTACTACTTCCGCAGCAAAGATGCGCTCTACGCGCACGTCTTCGGCGTCGTGATCGGGCAATTCGCCCGGTCGTTCGAGAAGTCCCTCACCACAAGCGGCAGCTTCGCCGACACGCTGCACGCCTTTATCGACACGTACCTCGACTTTCTGGCCACGCACCCCGACGTGCCCCGGTTGATGATGAGCGAGATGCTGGCGGGGGCACCCGTGGCCCGTGCCCGGATGGCGGAGTTGCGCGAGCGCGGGACGTTTATCGACACGCTGTTTTTGCAGCGGGTGGACGAGGCCGTGGGGCGAGGCGAGATCCGGCCTGTGGCGGGCGAGCACCTGCTGCTGACGCTGCTGGCGGCGTGCATCTTTCCCTTTCTCGCGCGCCCGCTGGTGGAGATCGTCGTTCCGCAGGCGGCACAGGATCCGGCGGCGTTTCGGGCGGCGCGCAAGGCGGAAATCTTTCGTCTCATCCACGACGGCCTTCGCCCCGGCGGCGGCACCGACGCGCCCTGACCATGCGCTACGCCCTGCTTTCGCTGCTGCTCGCCGGTGCGACGGCGCTCCACGCGCAGCCGCGCCCGGTGACGCTGGCGGCGCTGTTCGACGCTGCTGCGGCGCGCGATGCCCGGTCACACAACGTGGATCTGCTGGCCGAGGCGTCAGCGCTGCGCCTCGGCGCGCTGCGGGCGCAGTGGCTGCCGCAGATCGGCGTGACGGGGCAGGCGACGTACCAGAGCAGCGCACCGACGCTTCCCATCGCCCTGCCCGGCATGGCCGCGCCGTCGTCGCCGCTCGAACGCTTTCTGGCGCAGGCCGAACTCCAGCAGACGCTCTACGACGGTGGGCGCACCGGGCGGCAGATGGCGGTCGAACAGGCCGCGCTCCTCGAAAGCCAGGCGGGCGTGGCGATGAGCCTGTACGCGCTGAAAGGGGCCGTCGCCGAGGCGTTCTTTGGCGCGCTGCTGGCCGGTGCGCGGGAGGAGGTGCTGGCGCTTCAGGAGGCCGACCTCACCGCTCGCCTCACCACGCTCAAGGCCCGCGAAGCCAGTGGAGCCGCCCTCCCCGCCGACACCGCCGCGCTGGCGGCCGAGCGCCTGCGCGTCTGGCAGGCGCGCCTCGAGGCGCGCGCACAGCAGCAGGGCGCGCGGGCGGTGCTCGTCCGCCTCACCGGCACGCCGCTCACCCCCAACGATTCGCTGGTGCTGCCGTCCGCCGGGGCCTCGTGGCCTTCCGACGCCGCCGTGGGCGCGCGGCCCGAACTCGAAAAGCTGACGCATGCCGCCGACCGTGTGGCCGCCGAGGCGCGGCTGGCGCGGGTGGCCATGCGCCCGCACGTGGCCGTTTTCGGGCAGGCGGGCGTGGGACGGCCCGTGCCGTTCGAACCCTTCGGCGACGCGACGCAGCTTTTCGGACTCGTGGGCGCCCGTCTGAACTGGACGGTCTTCGATGGAGGCCGGGCGCGACGCGAGGCGCAGGCGCGCGAAGTCCAGGCCCGGACGCTCGCCAACGACGCCGACGCCTTCCGCGAGCAGGTGCTGCGTGAGGCCGAAGACGAGATCGCAGACCTCGCCCGCTTCGACCAGACCCTCGACGCAGACCGTCGCGCCGTCGCGCTGCGCGAGGAGGTGGCGCGCGTGGCCCGGCGGCAGTTCGAGGAAGGCGTGCTGCTGCCGTCCGACTACGCCGCCCGCCTCAACAGTCTCGCCGAGGCACGCCTGAGTTACGAGCAGCACCGCATCGAGCGCGCCCGCGCCGCCGTCCGCCTCGCCCTCACGCTCGGCCTGCCTGTCCACACGCCATGAACCACCGCCCGCTCTCGCCACTCGACCTGCTCGCGCCTCTCGCAGGCGTCGCGCTCGCGCTGCTGCTGTTCGCCGGATGCCGGGGCGGCGACGCCGCCGATGCCTACGGCAACTTCACTGCCTCCGAAGTCACGGTTTCCGCGCAGGCCGAGGGGCGGCTGCTGACGTTCGGCATTGACGAGGGCGACCGGCTCGACGAAGGCACGCCTGTCGGCACCATCGACACGGTGCAACTCGGCGCGCAGCGGCGGGCGCTCCGGGCGCAGCGGCGGCAACTGCTCGGCCAGCAGCGGTCGTCCGAGGCGCAGACGCGCGCGGCGCGAGCGCAGACGGGTGAGACGGACGCCGCAGCGGGCGTGCTCGCCGTCCAACTCCAGACCGCCGAGGAAGAACTCGCCCGCACCCGGCGCCTCTTCGCCGACGGCGCCGCCACGGCCCGCGAACTGAACGAGCGAGAGGGAATGGTCGCCCAGCTTCGCGCGCAACTCGGGCAGGCCGAGGCCCGCATCCGCGCCACGCGCGCGCAGGCGGGCGTGCCCGAGGCGCAGGCCCTCGCCCTCGGCGACGCCGTGGCGGGCCTCGACGCGCAACTCGCGGGCCTCGATGACCGGCTCGCCAACGCCACCGTCGTCAACCCGCAGGAGGGCGTGGTGCTGTCGGTCGTGGCTGCGGCGGGCGAGACGGTCCGCACGGGCTCGCCGCTCTACACCATCGCCCCGCTCGACACGCTCACGCTACGCGCCTACGCGACGGGCGGCCAGCTTCCGCGCCTGCGCCTCGGCATGGACGTGGACGTGTTCGTGGACGATGGCAACGGCGGCCTCCGCGTACTTGCGGGCACCGTCACGTTCATCGCCGCCCGCGCGCAGTTCACCCCGACGCCCATCCAGACGCGCGACGCCCGCGCCGAGCTCGTCTACGCCTTCGACGTGCGCGTGCCCAACCCCGACGGGCAGCTCAAAATCGGGATGCCGGGCGAAGTCCGCTTCCGGGAGGATGGATAGATGGACGCCCCCGCCACCGTCGAGGTCGATGGCCTCACCAAACGCTACGGTGCCACGGCGGCGCTCGAGGGCCTGACGCTGCGCGTCGGCGGCGGCGAACTCTTCGGCGTCATCGGGCCCGACGGCGCAGGCAAGACGACGCTTTTCCGCCTGCTCGTCACCCTGCTTGTGCCCGACGGCGGCACCGCGACAGTCGATGGCCTCGACACGGTGCGCGACTACCGCGCCATCCGCCGCCGCGTGGGCTACATGCCGGGCCGCTTCTCGCTCTACCCCGACCTCACCGTGCGCGAGAACCTCGAGTTCTTCGCCTCGGTCTTCGGCACCACGGTGGAGCGCGAATACGCCCTCATCGCCCCCATCTATTCGCAGATCGAACGCTTCGCGGATCGCCGGGCGGGCGCGCTCTCGGGCGGGATGAAGCAAAAGCTGGCCCTCTCGTGCGCGCTCGTCCACCGCCCCCGCGTGCTCTTTCTCGACGAGCCCACCACGGGCGTCGACGCCGTCAGCCGCGCCGAGTTCTGGGACATGCTGGCCGTGCTCAAAGAAGGCGGCCTCACCACGCTCGTCTCGACAGCCTACATGGACGAGGCCGCCCGGTGCGACCGCATCGCGCTGTTGCAGGAAGGCCGCCTGCTGCGCCCGCCCGGCACGCCCGAGGCCGTCGCCCGGAGTTTTTCCGCGCCCCTCGCGCGCGTGCGCGCCACCGGCAACCGTGCCGCGTTGTTGGGAGCGCTCCGCGCGATGCCGGACGTGGCCCGCGCCGACGTGTTCGGCGAGTGGATTCACGTCACGGGCACGGGCCGCTTCGGCGCGGAAGCGCTCGCCGTCCACCTCCGCCAGCACCTCGAAACGTCCGGCTGGGAAGCGGTCGTGGCCGAAGAGAGCCATGCCACCGTCGAGGACGTGTTCATGTCGCTGATGGCCTCGCCCCTCCCCGCCGATGCGTGACGCCTCCGATTCCATCGTCCCCATCGAAGGCGCGGCGTCCGAACCGGCGGTGTGGGCGCGCGACCTCACGCGCACCTTCGGCACGTTCACCGCCGTCGACCGCATCACGTTCGAGATCCGGCCGGGCGAGGTCTTCGGCTTTCTCGGGGCCAACGGCGCAGGCAAAACGACGGCCATCAAGATGCTCACGGGACTGCTCGCGCCGTCGGGCGGCGTGGCGCACACGGCGGGCTTCGACGTGGCCCTCCACCCCGACCGGGTCAAGCGCCGCATCGGCTACATGAGCCAGCGCTTCGCCCTCTACGACGACCTCACCGTCGCGGAAAACGTCACCTTCTACGGCGGCGTCTACGGCCTCACGAACACCGAGATCGCCGACCGGATGGCGGCGGCGCTCGAAACGCTGGGGCTGGCGCACCTGCGGCGCGAGCGCGTGGCCCGGCTGCCGCTCGGGTGGAAGCAGAAGCTGGCCTTCTCCGTCGCCCTGCTGCACAGGCCGCAGGTCGTCTTCCTCGACGAGCCGACGGGCGGCGTCGATCCCGTCACGCGGCGGCAGTTCTGGGAGATGATCTACGCCGCTGCCGCCGAGGGCACGACGGTGTTCGTGACGACGCATTACATGGACGAGGCCGAATACTGCGACCGCGCCTCGATCATGGTGGCGGGCCGGATCGCGGCGATGGGCACACCCGCCGACCTCAAAATCCGTTTCGATGCCGCCTCGATGGACGAGGTTTTCCTGCAACTCGCCCGCCCGGCAGCGCCCGGATAAACGCCGCGCCGCCACGGCAGGACGCAGCACGGCACGTCCCTACGCCCGCCTTCCCACACCCTGGCCCATCGTTTTCCCCATTCCGCGTTCCCACTTTCAACCATGTCGCCTTTCCGCAGCTTCGTGCTCAAGGAGACCCGCCATATCCTGCGCGACCGGCAGACGCTGGCGGTGCTCGTGGCGATGCCGGTGGTGATGGTGCTGCTCTTCGGCTACGCCATCCGGACGGACGTGCAGAACGTGCGCCTCGTCGTCGTCGATGCGGCGCGGGATGCGCGCAGCGAAAGCCTGACGCAGGCGCTGGCCGCGACGACGGCCCTCCACCTCGTGGGCGTCCGGGCGAACGTGAACGCCATCGAACCGCTCCTGCGGGCAGGCGAGGCCGACGTGGCGCTCGTGCTCCCGGCACATTTCGCGCGGCGCTTTGCCGACGGCACCGCCGATGTGCTCGTCGTCAGCGACGGCACGAATGCCACGTACGCGGCCACGGCGGAAAGCTACGTGCGCGGCGTCGTGCAGGCGTGGGCGGCCCAGAACGGCGCGCGGATGCCCCTCATCCGCACCGCCACGCGGATGCGTTTCAACCCGACGCTCGCCTCCGAGAACCTGTTCGTGCCGGGCCTGCTGGCCTTCGTGCTCACGCTCGTCTCCGCGCTGATGACGGCGATTTCGCTGGCGCGCGAGAAAGAGCGCGGCACGATGGAGGTGCTGCTCGTCTCGCCGCTACGGCCCCTCCAGATCGTCGCGGGCAAGGTCGCGCCCTACCTCGCGCTCGCCTTCGGCAACGCGCTGACGACGCTGGCGGTGGCCACGTTCGTCTTCGGCGTGCCGGTGCGAGGAAGCGTGGTGCTCCTGCTGGCCGCCGCCCTCGTCTACGTGCTCGCCTCGCTCGCGCTGGGCGTGCTGATTTCGAGCCGCACGCCCGACCAGCGGACGGCCATGATGGGCACGCTGCTGGGCCTGCTGCTGCCCACGCTCGCGCTCACGGGCTTCGTCTTCCCCATCGCGTCGATGCCCGGCTGGCTGCAGCCTGTCACGAATATCGTCCCGGCCACGTGGTTCATCCTCGTCGCGCGCGGCGTGATGCTCAAAGGCGCGGGGCTGGCGCTTTTGTGGAAAGAGCTGCTCATCCTGTGCGGTTTCGCCGCCGTCCTCCTCACCGCCGCCGCCCGCTCTCTCAACGAGCGGCTGGGTAAGGGGTAGACGTTTCCCCGTCCCCCTCACACGGCGCCCTTCACCCACGATCCCATGCGCACGATCCTCTTCCTGATCCGCAAGGAGACGCTGCAGGTGCTGCGCGACAAGATCATGCTCATCCAGATCTTCGTGCCGCCGGTGTTGCAACTGCTCGTGCTGGCGCAGGCGATGACGTTCGAGGTAAAGCACACCGACCTGGCGCTCGTGGATCTCGACGGCAGCCTGGCGGCGGAGCGGCTGGTGGAACGGTTCGTGGCGTCGGGTCGCTTTGGCGTGGCCACGGTCACGGCGTCGGGCAATGTGGCGGACGAGGCCCTGCTGCGGCGCGAGGCGAACGTGGTGCTCCGCATTCCCGAGGGCTTCGGGCGCGACCTGGCACGCGGCAGCACGCCGACGGTGCAACTCGTGCTCAACGCCGAGGACGGCGCGGCGGCGGGCGTCGTGCAGGCGTACGCGGCGCAGATCCTGACGCAGTTCGCACACGCGGAGGCGGCGCGCAGCGGGGAGGGCACGGCGGCGGGAGCAGGGCTGACGGTGCAGACGCGCACGTTCTACAACCCGCAGCGCCGCTACCTCGCCTACATGGCCGTCGGGCTGCTGGCGTCGCTCGTCACCCTCGTCGGCATCCTGCTGACGGCGCAGAACATCGCCCGCGAAAAGGAGATCGGCACACTCGAACAGCTCAACGTCACGCCCATCACGCGCGGACAGTTTATCGCAGGCAAGCTCATCCCGTTCTGGATTCTCGGCCTCATCGAACTCACCATCGGGCTGTCGATCATCCGGTTCGTCTTCGGCATCCCGTTCGTGGGGTCGGTGGCGCTCGTGTACCTGGGCGCGGCGCTGTACCTGCCCGCCGCGCTCGGCCTCGGGCTGCTCATCTCCACGGCGGTCGAGACGCAGCAGCAGGCGATGTTTCTGACATTCTTCGTGCTCGTCACGTTCTTTTTCCTCGGTGGCATCTTCACCCCCGCCCAGTCGATGCCGGGCTGGGCGCAGGTCGTGGCCGAGGCGAACCCCATCAAACACTTCGCCGGGATCCTGCGCGGCGTGCTCCTCAAAGGCGCGCGGTTGCCCGACCTCCTGCCCGCGCTGGGGGCGATGGCGCTCTTCGCCGCCGCCGTGCTGGGCCTATCGATTGCGCGCTACCGCAAAACGGCTGCGTGAAAAGGCCTCCGAGAACCGAAGTCCCCGGAGGCCTGTCTATGGCTTTAGCAGCCGCAGCCGCCGCCTCCGCAGCAGCCGCCATCGGTGTCGATCATGGCGTCGTGTTGGTTACGTGGATGGTTCTGAGGAAATCGCGCAGCACGCACCGCCTCCGTCGAGGCAGGCGAGCAGCGCATCCAGTCCGGCTCGTACGCGCCGGAGAGCGTCCGCATTCAGGCAGTAGCACGAACGCGGACCGTCCGTCTCGCCCGCGATCAAACCGGCCTCTTTCAGCACCTTCAGGTGCTGCGACACCGTCGATTGAGCGAGCGGAAGCACCTCCACGAGTTCGCCGCAGAGACACGTCTGCCGCTCGGCGAGCGTGCGGAGGATGGAAAGGCGGGCGGGATGGCTGAGCGCCCGTGCCCACGCCGCGAGGTCCTGGTCGGATGGAGAGGAGGTCGTCACGTTTAAATCGTATATCGTAGATGTACGATAATCATGGAAGATGCAGAAGTCAACAGTAGATTGGGCGACGCCGAAAAAACCCGTCGAGATGTACCGCACCCTCCTCCTCTCTTTCGCCGCCGCCTTTCTCGCCGCACTCCCCCTCCACGCCCAGGACTGGCTCGACGTGGCGCGGGCCGACGTGGACACGCTGGCGTCGGCTCCGTACGCCGGGCGCGGCTACGTGGGCGGAGGCGCGGACCGGGCGGCGGCGTATCTCGGGCGGCGCTACGCTGAGATCGGCCTCGCGCCCGTCGGCGGTTCGTACTGGCAGCCGTTCGCCTTCGAGGCGGATCTGATCACAGGCACGCCGCTGCTCGTCGCCGGCACCGACACGCTCGTGCTGGGCTCCGGTTTTATCCCGTACCCGTCCACCGGCAGCGGCGCGGGCGAGCGCCTGCGCGTGGTGGACGTGGGCCACGGACTCGTGCTGCGGCCCCTCGGCGTCGATGCGTACGCGAGCGTCGATGCGCGCGAGGCTGTCGTGCTCGTGAGTGCGCCCGTGCCCGACAGCCTGCGCGCCGTCGCCGATCTCCCACCCGTGGCCCTCTCCCGCGAGTTCAGGATGCAGATCGCCGCCGCCGCCGGGGCGCGCGCCGTCGTGTTTCTCGAAGACACACCGACCTTCGGACTGTCGGGCTTCGACGCGCCGCTGCCCGTCTTCGAGGTGCATCGCGATGCGTGGGCCGGTGCGGCCACCGCCACGTTCGCCGTCGAAAGCATCCACAACACGCAGGTGGAAGCCGTCAACGTGCTCGGGCAGGTGCGTGGCACGCAATCACCCGACACCGCGCTCGTCGTCACCGCGCATTACGACGGGCTCGGCACACTCGGCCCCGATGCCTTTTTTCCCGGCGCGAACGACAACGCGAGCGGCGTGGCGATGCTGCTGTCGCTGGCTTCCAGCATCGCCGCCGAGCCGCTGCCCTACACCGTCGTCTTTGCCGCGCTGGCGGGCGAAGAACTCGGCCTCAACGGCGCGCAGTACCTCGCCGAGCACCCGCCCGTCCCGCTCGAACACATCCGGTTCGTGCTCAACTTCGACATGGTGGCCTCGGCGGAAGACGGCCTGATGGTGTTCGCCGGGACGGATTTCCCCGACGAGTACGCGCTCCTCACCGCGCTCAACGCGCAGCAGGGCGGCGGACCGCTCTACGCCCGCGCCAACCGCCCGAACTCCGACCACTGGGCGTTTACCGAACGGGGCGTGCGGGCCTTCTACCTGCTCACCAAAGACGGCAGGCAGCCCTACCACAGCCTCCGTGACGAGGCGCGCACGCTCCAGTGGGACGCCTTCACCCACGCCCGCACCCTCGCCGAAGCATTCCTACGGGCGTTGTAGCCGCACCGCTACGCCCCCTCTTCCCGTACTGCCCCCTGCCATGCGCTGTCTCATTCTCTCCTTCGCCCTGCTCGCCGCCACGTTCGCAGCCCTGCCAACGGCACACGCGCAGCAGGCGTCCACGCCCGGCGTCCGCCCGGCGGTGCTGCCGCTGCGCGCGCAGGCCGAGGTCCGGGACGCCTGGCTCACCGAGCGCCTCGACCGCATCGTACCCGTGCTGATGCGGCGCGCAGGCATCGACCTGTGGATCGTCTCGGCGCGGGAGTACAACGAGGATCCCATAATCGATACGATGCTGCCCGCGACGTGGCTTGCCGCCCGGCGCCGCACCACGCTCGTGTTTTACGACGACGGCACGACGGTCGAGCGCCTGGCCGTGGCGCGCTACGACGTGGGGCCGTTTCCGCGCGCGTGGGAGCCCGAGGTGCAACCCGACCAGTGGGCCCGGGTGGCCGAGATCGTTGCCGAGCGCGATCCGCAGCGCATCGGGGTGAACCGCTCGGCCACGTTCGCCCTCGCGGACGGCATGACGGCTTCCGAACTCGACGCCCTCCGCGACGCCCTGCCCGCACCCTACCGCAGCCGCATCGTGTCGGCGGAAACGCTCGCCATCGGATGGCTCGAAACGCGCATCGAGGCCGAGATGGCCGTCTACCCGACCGTCGTGCGCCTGGCGCGGTCGATCCTGCATGAGGGGCTGTCGCTGGCAGCCCTCACGCCCGGCGTCACGACGACCGACGACCTCGCGTGGTGGTACCGCGACCGCATCCGCGCCCTTGGCCTGACGACGTGGTTTCATCCCGGCGTGTCCGTGCAGCGCGCCGACTCCCCGGCCACGACGGGCGACTTCTCGGGCCGCCCGGACGCCAGCGTCATCCAACCCGGCGACCTCGTGTGGGTCGATTTCGGCATCTCGTACCTCGGCCTGCAAACCGACACGCAGCAGATGGCCTACGTGCTCCGCCCCGGCGAAACCGAGGCCCCCGCCGGGCTCGCCGCTGGGCTCGCGGCGGCCAACCGCGTGCAGGATCTGCTGACGGCGCAGTTCGAGGCCGGACGCAGCGGCAACGCCATCCTGCGCAGCGCGCTCGACACGGCGCGGGCCGAAGGGCTTGCCGCGACCATCTACACGCATCCCATCGGCCTGCACGGACACGGGGCCGGGCCTACTATCGGCCTGTGGGATCAGCAGGACGGCGTGCCAGGGCCGGGCGACTACCCGCTGTACGCCAACACGGCGCACTCGATCGAGCTGAACGCCGCCGTCGCCGTGCCCGAGTGGGGCGGCAAAACCGTCCGGTTCATGCTGGAGGAGGACGCCTTTTTCGACGGCGAAACGGTGACGTACATCGACCCGAGGCAGCAAGCGCTGCTGTTGATTCCGAGGCAGTAGCGCCCGTGTGCCGCCGCTGAACGGGGCCGGCTCAGCCTTCCAGTTCGTCCATCGACGGCGGCGGCGTGGCGGCGCTTTCGATCCACTGCCGCACTTCGTCGAGGCCTCGCCCGGTCTGCGCGGAGGTGAGTACGACGGCGGCCCCGCGCCCGGCGGCGACGAGCGCCTCCTTGACGCCGCGCACGGCCTTCGCGCGCGTGTTGCCCGAGAGCTTGTCGGCCTTGGTCATCACCACGACGTACGTGACGGGGCTGTCGCGCATCGCCTCGAAGACGGCACGGTCGAGGGCGGTGGGGTCGTGGCGGCTGTCGACGAGGTGGAGGACGAGCGCGAGCGCCTGCCGCTCGGTGATGTACTGCTCGATGAGGCGTGCCCAGCGGTCGCGTTCTTCCTGCGAGAACTTGGCATAGCCGAAGCCGGGCAGATCGACGAGGTAGAGCGCGTTGCCCGCGTCCGCATCGCCGAGGGCGTAGAAGTTGAAGGCGCGCGTTTTACCGGGCGTGCCGCTCGTATGCGCGAGCGCCTTGCGCCCCACGAGCGCATTGAGCAGCGACGATTTGCCCACGTTCGAGCGGCCCATCAGCGCCACCTCGGGCGGGCCTTCGGGCGGCAGCGTCTGCCACGACGGTGCGGAAAGCGTGTAGCGGGCGTTCTGGAAAAACGAGGACAGCGGATCGTCGGGCACGGCGGCAGGGGGAATGAGCGTCGGTAAAGCTACGGCGCGCGTTCAGGACAGAGGCTGGCCCGGCGGCTCCCCCCCTTCCAGCAGCGCTGCGAGGTCGGCGTGGCCGTGGGCCCGCGCGAGGTCGCGCGCGGTGCGGTGCTGCGCGTCTCGGAGCGCGGGATCCGCGCCGTGATCGAGCAGCATCTGGACGAGGGCGGCCTGTTTGAACATCGCCGCGAACATGAGCGCCGTGGCTCCGGCCCCGTTGCGCGCGTTGGCGTCTGCGCCGTGGACGAGGAGGGTTTCGGCCACGTCGGCGTAGCCTTTGAACGCCAGTCCCATGAGCGGCGTGTTGCCCGCTGCATCGGGCGCGTCCGCCGTGGCTCCTCGGGCGAGCAGCGTCTCCACCATCGCGCGCTGGTCGTTGTAGGCGGCGATCATGAGCAGCGTGTGCCCCCGCTCGTCGCGCAGGTCGGGGTCGAGGCCCGCGTCGAGAAAGGCCGTCATCACCTCGACATCCCCGCGCCGGGCAATCTCGTGGAAATCGACGTTGGACAGGTTGATGGTATCGGGGTCGTCCATGAACGTGGCTCGTGAGAAGAACGCCCCGGCAGCCGCAAGCTACCGGGGCGATCGGAGACCCACCCTCTTGTCAGTCGCGCTTCGCTTCGCCCTCGGGCACGGCGTCGCGGACGGCCATGCCTGCTTCGATGCCTGCTGAAACGCCATCGCCGGAGGCATTGCGCACACGGGCCACCGCGTCGCGGACGCGCTTTCCGTAATCCTCGTCCACCTTGTCAAAATGCGCGAGTTGGCGGTCTATGATCTCCTGCCGCTTGCACCCGCCCAGCGAGGCGGCGAGGTTGGTGGCGAGGCGGGTTTTCTCCTCCTCGCTCATGAGGTTGTAGAGTGCCGCGGCCTGCGAGTAATCGTCGTTGCCCTCGCGGCTGTTGTAGCGGTCCACGGTCACGTCGCCCAGGTGCCAGGCAGGGTCGGCGTAGCGTGGGTCGGGGCGAGGCGCGCCTTCGACGGAGTTGGGGTAGTAGTTCGGGTGGCCCGTGCCCTCGTCGAGGATGCCGCCGAACTGGCCGTCGCGCATGTAATTGCGGACGGGCGTGTGCGGGCGGTTGACTTTGAGGTCGCGGTAGTTGACGCCGATGCGGTAGAGGTGGGCATCCTGGTAGCTCATCAGCCGCCCCTGCAGCATCTTGTCGGGGCTCGGGCCGATGCCCGGAACGAGGCTGCTGGGGTTGAAAGCGGCCTGCTCGACCTCGTGGAAGTAGTTGTCCGGGTTGCGGTTGAGCTCCATCTTGCCGACCTCGATGAGCGGGAAGTCCGCGTGCGGCCACACCTTCGTGAGGTCGAACGGATTCCACTCGAACGCATCGGCCTCGTCCTGCGTCATGAGTTGCACGTGGACGGTCCACGTCGGGAAGTCGCCCTGGTCGATGGCTTCCCACAGGTCGCGCTGGTGGCTTTCGCGGTCCTGCGCGATGAGCTGGGCGGCTTCCTCGTTCGTCAGGTTTTTGATGCCCTGATCCGTCTTGAAGTGGAACTTCACCCACGTCCGCTCGCCCGCGTCGTTGACGAGCGAGTAGGTGTGGGAGCCGTAGCCGTTCATGTGGCGGTACGTCTGCGGGATGCCCCGGTCGCCGAAGAGCCACGTGACCTGGTGGAGCGATTCGGGGCAGAGGCTCCAGAAATCCCACTGCATGTCGGCGTCGCGCAGGTTGGTGTGCGGGTGGCGCTTCTGCGAGTGGATGAACATGGCGAACTTGTAGGGGTCGCGCACGAAGAAGATGGGCGTGTTGTTGCCCACGAGGTCCCAGTTGCCTTCCTCGGTGTAGAACTTGAGCGCGAAGCCACGGGGGTCGCGCTCGGCGTCGGCAGCGCCGCGCTCCCCGGCGACGGTCGAGAAGCGGGCGAGCATCTCGGTCTGTTTGCCGATCTCCGAGAACACCGCCGCGCGCGTGTACTTCGTGATGTCGCCCGTGACGGTAAAGGTGCCGTACGCGCCGGAGCCTTTGGCGTGGACGACGCGCTCGGGCACGCGCTCGCGGTTGAAGCGCTGCACCTGCTCCTGCAGCACCACGTCTTGCATCAGCACCGGGCCGCGCGGCCCGGCAGTGAGGGCGTTTTCGGGATCGGCGACGGGCGCGCCGTCGGCAGTGGTGAGGAGGGGGCCGTCGGGTTTGGTGGGCTGCATGGCCATGATGACAAATGGGTTGAGTGCGATAGCATGTGATAAGACACACGGCCCGCACAGATCCCCGGCAGGACTGAATTTCCGGCAGTACCCCGACACAACGAAAAAGGCCGCTTCTGCCACCGAGCGGCAGAAGCGGCCTTCACGTGTTCAGACCCGTTCAGGTCAGGGAGCCGACGTGGCGAGGTCGCGCACGGTGCGTGCCAGCATCCGCACCTTCGCGGCATCGCGGGCGCTGCCGGCTTCACCGTCGAGCATCGAGGCGAGCGCCGCGAGCGCGGCGGGCCGGGCGCTGGCCGACGCGCCTTCGGCGGCGGCGAGGGCCTGCCGTGCCGCCGCGACGCGGGCGGCGGCGAGGCCGCCGTTGCGCTCGAGTTGGTCGAGGTAGGCGCCGGCGAGCACGAAGGTGGTGGGCCAGGTGTACTTGGGCTGCCCCTGCGCGTTGAGGTAATCGAGCTTGACCGACCGGGCGGCGGCGATCTCGTTGGCCGAGAGATGGCCGCTCGGCGTCAGCTCGAACACGTCGAGGCCGCGGGCGATCTCCGAACTCACGATGGCACCGTTGTACCAGTAGACCGACCAGCTCCCGCCCGACGCCATCTGGCTGGCATCAACGGGCCCGCGGTCGTGGTAGGCGATTTCCACCGGGTTGGCCGGGTCGGTCCAGTCGAAGATGGAAATGCCGCCCTGGTACCACGCCTGCACCATGATGTCGCGACCTGGCACGGGGATGAGCGAGCCGTTGTGGGCCACGCAGTTCTCCTCGCTCGTCTGCGGCGCGGGCAGCTTGTAGTAGCTCACGAAGTCCATCTCGCCGTTGTTGAGCGTGAAGATGGCATCGGCACCCCACTCTTTCGGGTCGGTGGCGCGGCACTTGGGCTGTCCGCCGCCGCCCCACTCGTCGGTAAAGAGCACCTTCGAGCCGTCGTTGTTGAACGTGGCCGAGTGCCAGTAGGAGAAGTTGGAGTCCGCGACGGCGTCGAGGCGGCGCGGGTTGGCGGGGTCGGAGATGTCGAGCAGCAGGCCGTAGCCCTCGCACGCGCCGCCCGCGAGCCCGATTTCCGGGTAGAGGGTGATGTCGTGGCACTGCGTGGGGCCGGGCGCGGGCCCGTCGCTCTCGTTGCGGTTGCCGAAGCGCTGCGCGATGATGGCCGGGAGTTTCTCCCGCAGCGCGGCGCTGTCGGCGGCGGTGGCAGCGCCCGTTCCGCCGCGCTCCTTCACCATCTCCGCCAGCAGCGGCGCGATCATGCGCGAGGGCACCACGCGCGGCTGCCCGAAGATCTCGGCGATAAAGGCACCCTGCGCACGCGCCTCCTCGATGGCGGCGCGGTCGGCAGGCGAGAGGCCGTGCTGCGGCGGCGCGACGAGGTCTTCGAAGATGCGCGGCGAGCTCACGATGGCGGCGGCCTGCGGGTTGGCCAGCGGCACCTTGATGACTTCGATGCGGAACAGCGCCGAAGTGGGGTCTTCGTCCGGCGACGCCGCCGAGCAGCCCGCGAGTTCCTCACCCGGACGCACCGGGGCCGAGCCGGAGATGTAGACGTACACGTTCTCGTCGTCGTTGGGGTCTTTGAGGACGGAGTGCGTGTGCGAGCCGCGGCATGTCTGCACGTTGCTGACGTAAACGGGGTTACGGATGTCGCTGATGTCGAAGATGCGGATGCCGCGCAGGCGATCCTTGCTCACGGCCTCCTGCACCCCTCCGGTGCCGCAGTCGAGCCGCCCGCCGAGCCCTTCACCCGAGACGAACATCAGGTTTCCGTAGACCGACACGTCGCTCTGCGAGGCCGGGCACACGTACTCGGTGACGAGCGTGGGCTTGCTCGGGTTGGAGATGTCCCACACGATGACGCCGTTGTAGTTGCCCTGGATGGCGTAGTTGCCCGTGAAGGCGAGGTCGGAGTTGGTGACGCCGACGAAGGCATCGGGCGGCGGCGTGGTGGAGAGCACGCGCAGGTTCCACATGGCTTCGCCCGCGTCGAAGAGGCCTGCCTTGAGGCCCACGCGCGGGTCGGGCGTAGGCGGCGTCGTAGACATCCGCGGTGCCGTGGAGGTGGAAGTCGGTGCCGGAGAGGTGGAAGGCGTCGGCATCGCGGTACCGTCGGGCGTCGTCATCTGGCGGGGCGCGCAGGCGGCGAGGCCGAGCAGCAGCAAGAGCGTGCAGCTCGTAGTAAAGCCTGGAAGGCGTGTCACAGCAGTAGGGTTCATAACAGGAACGGGTTGGTGGTAGATGAGGGAACGTCGGGGGTCAGGGAGCCTCGGCCGGAGCGGGCAGGCTGTCGAGCATCTTCTGCATGCGGGCGATCTCGGTGCGCTGGTCGACGTTGATGTCGGAGGCGAGCTTGAAAGAGGCCTCGTCCAGCGCAGCGCCGTCGGCCCCGAAGAGGGCATCGACCATCGTGATGGCCCCGCTGTGATGCTGGATCATGTATTTCAGGAAGAGCCGGTCGAAGGTTTCGCCGCGCGCGTCGTCGAGTTCGTGGAGTTGCGCCTCGGTGAGCATCCCCGGCATGTGCATGTGGTCGTGCGCGCCGCCGCCATGCACCATCAGGTTGAGGCCGTCGATGTGGATCTCCGGGACGGTCTGCCCCCGGTCGCGCAGCCACTTCTGCATGGCCGCGATCTCGTCGTTCTGCGAGTTGATGATGCGGGCAGCGAGACGCTGCACCGACGGGCGCGCGCCGTGCGTGGGCACGAGGCGCGACATCACGAGGGCCTGGGCGTGGTGCCCGATCATGCCCGTCATGAAGTCCACGTCGGCCTGGGTAAAGGCGGTGCGGGCGCTGTCCTGCCGCGCCCAGTAGAGCGCTTCGAGGGCCGAGGTGTTCTGGGTTGCCGTCGGGGTAGCGGCGGGTGCGGCCGGGCGGACCGTTTCGGTGGTGCTACAGGCCGCGAGCGTCAGCAGGGTGAGGCAGGCGGCGATCCAGCGGTCGTAGCGCAGGGGCATGGCTTCGGGGTCGGATGAACGCTCCACTTAAAGTACGCGCTTTGCGTCAGCGATGGTACTGTGGCCGGTCGGCATCGGCAAAGCTTTCCCTGAAGCGTAAAGTCTCACCCGCCCGCGATGGCAGGCAGCACGCGCCCGGTGAGCAGCGGGACGACGAGCAAACAGAACGCCGTCACGACAAAGGCGAAAGCGACGTTGAGCCAGATGCCCGCCCGCACCATCTGCCCCATCTCGACGTAGCCGCTGCCGTAGACGATGGCGTTGGGCGGCGTCGCCACAGGCAGCATGAAGGCGCAACTCGCCGCGACGGTCGCGGGCACGAGCAGCAGCATCGGGGCCGTAGCGGTGCTCGCCGCCAGCGCGGCCAGCACGGGCAGGAAAGCCGCCGCCGTGGCCGTGTTGCTCGTCAACTCGGTCAGCAGCACGATCACGACCACGACCAGCCCCACGAGCGCCCACGCGGGCCACGTGCCGAAGGCCGCCAGCGCCGCGCCGATCCACGCGGCCAGACCCGTGTCGGCGATGGCGGCGGCGAGCGAGAGGCCGCCGCCGAAGAGCAGCAGCACGCCCCACGGAATGTCGCGCGCCGTCTTCCAGTCGAGCACGCGGTCGCCGTTTCCGGCGGGGAGCGCGAACATCACGAGCGCGCCGCCGATGCCGATGCCCGCGTCGGACAATCCCGGCACGTAGGTGGTCAACAGCGGGCGGGTGATCCAGAGGAGCGAAACGGCGGCGAAGACGACGGCGACCTTGACTTCGGAGCGCGACATCGGGCCGAGGGCGCGGCGCTGCGCCGCGATAAAGTCACGCCCGCCGGGGATGCCCGCCAGCTTCAGCGGAAAGACGACGCGCGTGAGCACGAGGTAGACGACGGCCAGGCCGATCACGACGAGCGGCAGGCCCAGCGCCATCCACCCGGCAAAGCTGATCTGCACGCCGTACGTCCGGTCGACGAAGCCCGCGAGCAGCGCGTTCGTCGGCGTGCCGATGAGCGTGCCGAGGCCGCCCACCGAGCAGGCATAGGCCACCCCCAGCATCAGCACGAGGGCGAAGCGGCGGTCGTCCTCCTCGCTGCCGACCTCGTCGCGCCGGGCGAGTTCGACGACCGAGAGCGCGATGGGCAGCATCATCACCGCCGTGGCCGTGTTGGAAATCCCCATCGACAACAGCGCGGCGGCCATCATGAAGCCCAGCACGATGCGGCGCGG
Source organism: Rhodothermales bacterium (assembly GCA_963829705.1). Classification (GTDB taxonomy): domain Bacteria; phylum Bacteroidota; class Rhodothermia; order Rhodothermales; family BA12; genus CAWHJN01. Next base: position 863,545 of record CAWHJN010000005.1, on the reverse strand, counting down.
CTGCGTCCCGATGGCGTCGATGACGGCGAGGGCGATGCGGCGGTGGAGGTGCCACTTCTCCATCCCCTTCGCCAGCAGGAAGCCGCCGAAGAAGAGGAAGATGATGGGGTCGGCATACGGGGCCGTGGCGTCGCGGATGGAGGCGGTGCCGAGCAGCGGGAACGCTACGATGGGCACGAGCGACGTGGCCGCGATGGGCAGCGCCTCGGTCATCCACCAGACGGCCATGAGCAGGGCCACTGCCGCCGTGCGCCAGGCTACGGGCTCCATCCCGGCGGGCGCGGGCACGAGGAGGGCGAGCGCGAAAACGGCGATGCCGGCAAAGAAACCGATGCGCTGATGCAGGGCGAGGGTGCTCATTCAGGAAGCGTTTTGATGCGCGGAAGCAGCGGGTCGATGAGGGCCGTCGCCTGCGCGAAACGCGCCTCCCACGGACCCCGGATCCGGTGGAAGGATACGCCCTCGTGCGTCAGGCGGCGCAGCAGCCTGTCGAGCACCACGCCGCGCACGTGCGGCCCCTCCCGCTGCACGTCGGCGACGTGCGGCACGTCGGGTTCGAGGACGAGGGTGAGGTCGCGCCGCTGCGCCCGCGCCGCCTCGACGATCCACGGCGGGGCCGCGCCGAAGTAATACTCGGCGTAGACGACGCTCATCCACAGGTCGGTGTCGCACACGAGGAGGCGGTTGCAGCGCCGCGCCAGCGCGTACTCGGTGGCGACCTGCCCGCGCGCCGCCGTGTGAACGTCAGACGGCACGACGGGAAGGCCCCGGTGGTCGAGCCACGCGCGCAGGTACTCGGGCACCCACAGCGTCCGGTAGTGGTCGGCAAGTCGGCGTGCGAGCGTCGTCTTACCGGTGGATTCGGGGCCGAGGATGGCGACGCGGCGCGCCAGGTACGCCCGCACGACGGGCGGCAGGTGGGGCCACGCCGCCAGCCCCTCGGCACGCACCGCGTCGCTGCTGAGGCCGCACCACGGTTCGACCGGCAGAAACTGCGCGCCCAGCGCCTCGGCCAGCGCCGACTGCCGCGCCTCCGCCGACACCACCACGTCGATGTCCGGGACCGATGGCGTCTCGCCCGTGAAAACGAGGATTTCGGCGGTGGGGTAGACCTCGCGCAGCCACGCCGCGCGCTGCGCCACGGGGTAGCGATCCTCCGGCGTCTTTTTCAGCGCCACGACGAGCGACGACGCGGCGGCGCGGGCGACGTCCAGCACGAAGAGATGCCCGTCGTGCAGCGGATCGAACCGGCCCGCGATGAGGGCGCGGCGTGCGGGTGGCGGGGCCGGATCGAGCAGGCCGGGCGTCACGCGGCCACCTCCATCGAGCGCCGCCAGTCCACGTAGCCCTTGATCGCCAGCGCGATGAACAGGGCATAGAGCACCGCCGTCGGGTAGAGGCTTTTCACGACGTAGACGCCCGCGGCGACGGCATCGACGACGATCCAGAGGAGCCAGTTTTCGAGCCACTTGCGCGCCTGCATGAGCTGCCCCGCCACGGCGAAGGCCGTCGTGAAGGCATCCCAGTAGGCCAGCGGCTGCCCCACGACGCGGTCGAGAAACAAACCGATGCCGAGCATCAGCAGCGCGGCGAGGCCCAGCAGCGTGCCGCCCCACGCGCGCGGCGTGCGGCGCACCGGCAGATCGGCTTCGCCCTCGCCTCCACCCCCACACGTACCAGCCGTAGACGAGACCGGGCAGGTACACGAGCGCGTAGAGCATCATGTCAGCGAAGAGCTGCGCGCGGAAATACACGGGGATGTAAAGCACCACCGACGCGATGCCGATGGGCCAGCCCCACACGTTCTGGCGCGTGAGCAGGTAGATGCTCCACGCACTCAGCACTGCCCCGGCGACCTCGATGGGATCCTGAAAGAAAGCAGCGAAAGCGGGGAGGTCCATGCGCGCAGAAAAGGGGCGTGGCAAGGTACGACGCGGCCCCGTCAGGCCCTGCTTTCACCCGCGTCCGAAAGCAGGGTGAAAAAGCTTCAACAACCCGCCTCGTGGGGGGCCAGCGTGCGCCTCAGGAGTACCCTTAAACCATCCACCGAGCCCACTTTCCCGATGAACGCTGTACCCAACCTGCCGGCGTCTACGAACGCTGCGCTCCTCAGCGCCCGTCTCCGGCAGCACACCCGCACCTGGCACGACTCCCTCGACGCGCACCCGGTCCTGCGCGCCCTCACGAGCGACGCGCTCACCCGGCCCGACTACCATGCCATCGTCGAGCGGCTGCTGGGGTTTTACGCGCCGCTGGAAGCGCTTCTGAGCCGTCCGGCGGCGCAACTTCCTGGCTTCGAGGCACACGAACGGTGGAAGACCCCGCTGCTGGCGCACGACCTCGACGTGCTGCGCCACAGCCGCGCCGCGCACCCGCCCGTGCCGCGCTGCACAGATCTGCCCGTGGTGCAGACGCCCTCGCAGGCGCTGGGCGTGTGGTACGTGGCCGAAGGCACAGCGCTGGGAGGCCGCGCCGTCCTCCAGAATATACGCCGCACCCTGGGGCTGTCGGCGGGCTTCGGTGCGTCGTTCTTCGCGTGCTACCAGGATGCCAGCGGGCGTCGGTGGCGGGCGTTCCTGGAGTTGCTCGAAGACCTACACGCCCAGGGCTGCGTGGATGCCGACCTGTGCGTGGATGCCGCCAGTGATACGCTCGCCGCGCTCCAGCGCTGGTTCGACGCGGTGCCCATGGTGCACGCTCCACGGCTTCGCGTGCTGCACAACGCTTTCACCACGCCGCTGTCGCGCGTGCGGTAGAACGCACCCGTCTGCGCGTACCGTCATCTCAGAGAGCCGCGCTTCTTCGGAGACGCGGCTCTTTTTGCGTCTAAGTTTTTCGGCGGCAGGATAGGGGGAGCACGGGGGCTGGCGGGTACAGGAGAGGTGAACATGATCACGTTTCTCTTTCACCCGCATCCTCTCTTTCACCATGATCACCTTCCGCACTCCTCGCCTGTCGACTCTGCTCGCCGTCTGTGGCCTGCTGCTGCTCGCCGCGTGCGACGACGCCATCGAAACCACCGGCGCCGACCTGAGCGAGGCTGACGTGGCCCTCGCCGCCGAGATCGCCGCGCAGGCGCTCTCCGACGCCGACGAGGGCACCATGGCCGACCTCAACGACCTCAACGCCAGCGTCGGAGACACCGACCTCGGCTACGGCGACGGACCTGTGGCGCAGCGCGCGGGTGCCTTCGCCGACCGCGCGTGGCGCCAGCCCAACAAGCGCTACCTCGCCGTCTACGACTCGGCCACCGGCGAGCACACCGTCGCCTACCAGCGCACGTTCACGTCACCGCGCTACAGCAAAGAGCTCACCGTACAGTTCGTCTACGTCTTCACCGACGCCGACGGCAACTTCATCGCACGTCCGCGTGCCGACGCCCGCGCCATCGACGCCATCGCCTTCCACGGGCAGCGGAGTGGCTTCACACGCGCCGAGCGCCCCAATGGCGGCAGCCGCGAGTCGCGTTTCGCGCGGGAGGCCCGCTGGGAAGCCACCGACGTGCAGAGCGGCATCGTCGCGTTCGTCGGCGCGCAGCAGGACAAAGGCATCTTCAGGGCCGAGCGAGGCGACACCACCGTGGAGCGCACCTACGAGGCGACGTTCCGCACCGAGAACGTCACCCTCACCCGTGCCAACGCCCGCGACGGCATCGAGGCGGCAGTGACGGGGCAGATCGTCTATGCCATCACGATGCAGCACACGGGACCCGGCGGCTCGATGGAGAAGACCGTCGAAGGCACCATTGAACTCGAAGGCAACGGCAAGGCGCTGCTGCGCTTCCTGGGGACGAGGCAGATCTACCGCGTCGACCTGAAGAACGGCGACGTGCAGCGCGGCTGATTCCGCGCACTCCGCGGCGGCCGGGATCGGGGCACGCAGCGCCGATCCCGGCCGCTGTATCTTCGGGAGGCTGATCGTTGGTCAATGGGAGGTTGATGGCCGTCGCGCAGAGCACAAAGAATTGCGCCCCTCGCCCTGTCTCGTTCGACTCTCGACCTTCCCCTCGCCCCTACTCCGACTTCCGCGTTCCGACTTTCCATGGAGCCGTTGCTGCCCGATAGCGACCCGGACCTCACGCTGGCGCGCGCGCTGGAGCGGGGTGAGGCGGTGCCCGAACAGGATGCGGCTCTGGTGAGCAGGCTTGATACGTACCGCCACGCCACGCGACCGCCCCTCGACCCGGCCCGCTCGCAGGCGCTGTGGAGCGCTATCGACGCCCAGACGCGACCCGTGGCGCGCCTCTACACGCTGCCCACGTGGGGCCGGTGGATGGCCATCGCCGCCGTGCTGTTGGCGGGCGTGGCCGTCGTGGCGCTGCTGCGGAGTACACCCGATGCGCCGCAGTTCTACGCCGCCGCGCCGGGCAGCACGCCTGCCGTCATCTCACTCGCCGACGGATCGCGGGTGACGCTGCGGCCCGGCTCAACGCTCGAAGAAGTGGACGAGACGCGCTACCGACTGGAAGGCGAGGCGCTCTTCGAGGTCACCCACGACCCCGACCGGCTTTTCGAGGTCGAGGCCGGCGCGGCGCTCGTGCAGGTGCTCGGCACCACGTTCGACGTGCGCGTGGCGGGGCTGGATACCGACGTGTACCTCGCCAGAGGAAAAGTCCGGTTCGTCGCGGGCGATAGCGCCGTGGTGCTCGCGCCGGGCCAGGCCAGCGCGCTCGCGGGCGGCGTCCCGATGCCGCCATCGGCAGGTGACGCCGCCGCGGCACTCGACTGGATGGACGGGCGGCTCGTTTTCCGGCAGCGGGCGCTGGGGCGCATCGCGCGCGAGATCGAGACGCACTACGGCATCCGCATCGACGTGCCCGCCCCGCTGGCGTCCGAGACCGTCAGCGGCACGCTCGTCCTCAACGGTCCCGACGAGACCCTCGCCCAGCTCGCCCGCGTCACGGGCGGCCGCTTCGACCAGACCGATGCCCGGACGTACCGCCTGCTGGTGGAGTAGCCTGCTTTTTTTGATCTGCGCCCTGCCCGTGCGGGCGCAGACGCACTTCAGCTACGAGGCGGCACCGCTGGCGCGCGTCGTGGCAGACGTGGAGGCGCGCACGGCCTTCCGCTTTCTCTACCGTGACGTGCTCCTCGAAGGGCGCACCGTCACGCTCGACGCGCCGCTCGACGCCCTACCTGGCGCCCTCGGCACGGCGCTGCGCCCGCAGGGACTGGGTGTGCAGGCGGACGATGCCCACGCGCAGATCCTGCTCTACGCCCTGCGCGACTCGGCGGCGGTGCTTTCCGGCTATGTGCTCGACGCCGCCACGGGTGCGCGGCTGCCCTACGCCACGCTCACCTGGCGCGACGGCGGCACGCTGCGCGGCGTCGTCGCGGGCGAAGCGGGGACGTTCACGCTGCTGGCCCCGCCCGGCACCGACGCGCTCGACCTGACGGCGTCGTTCGTGGGCTATGCGCCGCGCACCGCGCGCGTCTCGACACGCGGCACGGGCCGCATCGCCTTTCGCCTTCCGCCCCGCGACGTGTGGATGGGCGAAACCGTCGTGACCGGAACGCTCTTCCAGGCCGACCTCGACACCACGCTCGCCACCGTCCTCGCCGCCCGCAGCGCGCCGGGGCAGGCTGAGCCGAGCACGCTCCGCACGCTTCAGGTGCTGCCCTCGGTGGGCATCGCACCCGCCTTCTCCGGCGGCCCCAACGTGCGCGGTGCCCGCGCCGACGGTTTCGAGGTCCTGCTCGACGGCGTGCCCATCTACGCGCCGACGCACTTTTTCGGCCTCTTCGACGCCTTCAACCCCGATGCCCTGCAGGCCGTCGCCTTTTACTTCGACGTGGCCCCGGCGGCGTACTTCGCGCCGCCGGGGGGCACGCTCGCCTACAACACCCGGACGGGCTCGCAGCGGCAGCCGCAGGCCACCGTAGGGCTGACGAACACGTCGGTGCGCGCGACGGTCGAGGCACCGCTGGCGGGTGGGCGCGGCAGCTTCCTCGCGTCCGGGCGGCACTCGGCGCTGGGGGCGTTCGGGTGGATGGGCAACGACGCGCTCGTCAGGATGGGCCTCGACGTGGACCGCCCCACGGGCAGCCTGCCGAGCACCGCACACGACATCGAGGCGTACACCGTGCAGCCTGGCGCGGCAGAGGCGTCGTTCTACGACGCGCACGCCAAGCTCCTCCACGAAACCACACGCGGCGACCGCTGGATGGCCAGTGCCTACGCCGGATCCGACGCCACCGAGCAGGACGCGACGCGCTTTTTCGACGTATCGACCACGAGCACGCCGCGCCTCGTCCCCGAACCCGTCACGACGCGCAATGCGTGGCACAGCCAGGCCCTCAGCCTCCAGCACCAGACCACGTGGCACCGCGCGACGCTCTCTACCCTCGCCGCGTTGAGTTTCTACGATGCCCGGTTTGAAAAAGACGATTTCGCCTTCCAGCGCGACCCTACGCGGCCCGTCTCGGTGCTGCGCGGGCGCGTAGACACGCTGGGCTACCGCAACGCCTTCCGCGAGGTGCGGCTGACGCAGCAGGCCGCCGTGCCGCTCAGTCCCGCGCAGGCGCTGACGCTCGGCTACAGCCTCCACCGCTACGACGCCGCTTACGAAGAGCAGTCGGGCCGCCGCCCACGCTTCGAGCAAACCGCGTTCTCGACGCAGATAGGCGTCTTCGGCGAACTCACGCACACGTCGGCCCGTGTGGCGGCGCGGGCGGGGCTGCGGGCGCACGGGTTCGCGCACGGCGATTTCTGGCGGCTGTCGCCGCGCCTGCGGGTGGAGGTCACGCCTGCGCCGCGCCTGTCGGTGGCGGCAGGCTACAGCCGGAACCACCAGTTCTTGCACCGCCTCGATCTGGAAGATTTCCCCAGCGCGGCGGTGTGGGTGCTGAGTGGTCCCGACGCGCCGCCCGTCGAGGCCGAGAGCATCAGCGGCACGCTGCGCCTGCGCCTGAGCGACGCGCTCACGTTCCAGGCCGATGTGTATACGCGGCACACGTCCAACCTGCGGCAGCACGAGACCAACAGCGTCGCCCGCCGCGCCGGGCCGGAAGCCACCCTCACGCGCCCGTGGCTCGTGGATCTGAAAGCACAGGCGCGTGGCCTCGAAACGCTCGTCGTCGCCGCCGCCGGCCCGGTATCGTGGACGAACGCCTACACGCTCAGCCGCACGGCCCTCGAACACCCCGACCTCAACGGCGGCCAGCCCTTCCGCGCCGACTGGGACCGGACGCACCAGTTCCGGTCGAGCCTGTCGCTGACGATGACGCCGCTGCTGTCGTTCCAGGCGCTGTGGCTCTACGGCACGGGCACACCCAACCGCCTCGCCTACGAACTCGACGACGAGCCCGCCACGCTGCGCCCCTACCACCGCCTCGACGCCGCTGTGCGCTTCGCCCGCCCGCTGTCGCGCCGCGCGCGCCTCGAACTCTCGTTCGCGCTCTACAACCTCTACGACCGCGACAACCCGTGGTACCGCGAGACGATTTCCGTCGTGCAGGCGAACCCGCGCCCCCCGCGCCGAACCTTCAGCTATTACAGCGTGGACGTGTACGACCTCGGCGCGACGCCGTCGTTCGAGGCGCGGATCAGGTGGTGAGTGTGCCTGAATAAAGAGCAGAGCTCTCAGCCCTCCCTTCTTCACTCTCCAAGCTCCATCCTCGCCACCTCCTTCATCTGCGGCAGCCAGCGGAAGCGCGGGATGAGGTCGGCGGCGGCGATGGGGTCGGACGTTTCGACGATCCCGAGCGAGTGGCCGAGCGCGCCGCACAGCGTTTCGGGCGGCACGCCGCGGTCGCGGAGGGCGGCGAGCGTGAGGGATGCGTCGCGTTTGGAAAGCTTCTCGCCGTTGGCGTTGACGACGAGGCCGAGGTGCGCGTAGGCCGGTGGCGTGCCGCCGAGCGCCTCGATGAGTTGGATCTGCCGCGCCGTCGAGTCGAGCAGATCGGCGCCGCGCACAACCTCGGTGACGCCCATCGCCAGATCGTCTACCACGACGGCGAGCTGGTAGGCGTACACACCGTCGCGGCGTTTGAGGACGAAGTCGCCCACGTCGGCGGCGGTGTCTTCGCACATGTGCCCCTGCACGCGGTCGTCGAAGCATACGACGCCCTCGTCCACCCGAAAGCGCAGTGCGGCATCAGCGGGCGGATCGTCGTACCAGTCCGGGGCGAGGCGGGCGGGACGCCAGTTTCTCGGATACGGCGGCAGGCCGTCACGCCCGTGCGGGGCCGTGGCGAGCGACTGGAGGTCGCGCCGCGAACGGCGGCATGGAAACAGGCGGCGTTTCTGGGCGAGCGCCGTCAGCGCCTCTTCGTACAGGTCGGAGCGCGCAGACTGGCGGTAGGGCGCGTGCGGCCCGGTTTCGGTGCCGAACGCCGCTACAGCCTCTGGCCCCTCGTCCCAATCGAGGCCGAGCCACGCGAGGTCGCGTAGTGCGGCCTCGGCCATGCCCGGCACCACGCGCGGCCCGTCGAGGTCTTCGAGCCGCCACACGAACGCGCCCTTCTGCGCCCTTGCCGACAGCCACGCCGCCAGTGCCGTCCGGGCGTTGCCCACGTGCAAAAGTCCGGTGGGCGACGGAGCGTAGCGTCCGCGAACAGCGTCGGGCATGAGGATGAGAGAAGTCTACCGGGCAAACGGTGAAATCCGCCCGCGCGATCCACGCGCCGCGCCGCGCTTCGTAGCTTGGCCGTTCCACTCCTCCGGTTCTATGGCTCTGCGCGGACACCCCACCGCCCTCGGTGCGCTTCTCGAAAATGTGATTCAGGATATGGGCCTGCGCCCGCGTATCGACGCGACGCGGGTGGTGGAGACGTGGGCCGTGCTGGCCGGGCCGCAGATCTGCGCGGTGATGGAAAAGGCGCACTTCCGCGACGGCGCACTGCGCGTCCACCTGACGTCGTCGGCGTGGCGGCATGCCCTCCACCTGCAACGCGGCACGTGGCGCACCCGGCTCAACGAAGAACTCGGCGACGACCTCGTGCAGGAGATCCGGTTCTGCTGAACCGCAGCCATCCTCCGCTTTCTCACTTTTTGACCCCTGCTGCCATGCCCCGCTGCCTGCCTGCCCTGACGCTCTTCGCCGCCGGTCTGCTGTTCGGCGCTTCGGCCCACGCCCAGCACGCTGCCCACGGCGTGACCGACAGCTCCGCCACGAAGGCATTTCTCGTCGAGGGGCTACGCGTCGATTCGAGCGACCCGCCGCCGGGCAGCGCCGTCGGGCGCGCCGGGGCGCGGCTGCCGGGGGGCGGCTACCTCCACGTCGTCTACGGCAAGCCGTATGCGCGCGGACGCTCGGTCTTCGGCAAACTCGTCAGCTACGACAAGGTGTGGGTGACGGGCGCGCACCGCTCCACCGAACTCGTCGTGACGGTGCCCGTCACGGTGGGCGGCAAGCCGCTGGAGGCGGGTGTCTACAGCCTCTTCACCACGCCGCGCGCCGACCGCTGGACGCTCCACCTCAACCTCGCCCTCGGGATGCACCTCGCCGACGAGTACGACGCGGCCCTCGACGTGCTCACCGTCGATGCCACGCCTGCGCCCCTCGCCGAACCCGCCGAGGCGTTCACCATCGACTTCGTCCCCGCCGGGGACGGCGCGGACCTCCGCATCCGGTGGGACCTCACCGAAGTGCGCGTCCCCATCCGGCCCACCGCGCCGCAGCGTTAAGCGTGGCCGGTCAGGCCTCGAACTGACGGAAGATGAGCGTGGTGTTGTGGCCACCGAAGCCGAAGGCATTGGACGCGGCGGTGCGCACGTCGCGCTCTTTCGGCGCGTTGAAGGTGTAGTCGAGGTCGCACAGCGGGTCCGGCGTCTCGAAGTTGATCGTCGGCGGCACCCGGTTGTGGACGACCGCCAGAATCGACGCGATGGCCTCCACGGCCCCCGCCGCGCCTAACAGGTGCCCCGTCATGCTCTTTGTGGAGGACAGGCTCATCTCGTAGGCGTGATCGCCGAAGACCTCCTTGATAGCGTTGGTCTCCGCCACGTCGCCCAGCGGGGTAGCCGTGCCGTGCATGTTGAGGTAATCGACCTCCTCGGGTGCGATGCCCGCGTCGTCGAGCGCGTTCCGCATCCCCAGCGCCGCGCCGATGCCCTCGGGGTGCGGAGCCGTCATGTGGTAGGCGTCGGCGCTCATGCCCACGCCGATGAGTTCGGCGTAGATCTTCGCGCCGCGCGCCTGCGCGTGTTCGAGCGTTTCGAGCACCAGCGCGCCCGCCCCCTCGCCCAGCACGAACCCGTCGCGCGTGGCATCGAAGGGGCGGCTGGCCGTCTGCGGCGTGTCGTTGCGCGTGGACATCGCCTTGATGGCGTTGAAGCCGCCCACGCCGAGTTCCGTCACGCTGGCCTCCGTCCCGCCACACACCATCACGTCCGCCGTGCCGCGCTGGAGCAACATGAAGGCATCGCCGATGTTGTTGTTGCCCGTCGCGCACGCGCTCACGATGGCGTAGTTGGGGCCGCGCAGGCCGTACTCCATCGAGATGAGCCCCGGCGCCATGTCCGAGATGAGCATCGGGATGAAGAACGGCGAGAGGCGTTTGGGCCCTTCCTGGAGCAGCACCTTCGTCTGATCCGAGAACACCTGCATGCCGCCGATGCCCGAGCCGAAGATGACGCCCGCGCGGGCGCGCTGCGCATCGGTGAAGCCCGCGAAGTCGATGGCGCTGTCCTCAACGGCCTGCCGCGCCGCGACGAGCGCGAACTGGCAGAACGGATCGAGGCGGCGCACCTGCTTACGGTCGAGGTACTTCGAGGGATCGAAGTCCTTGACCTCGCAGGCGAACTGCGTGTCGTAGGCGGAAGGGTCGAAATGCGTGATGGGAGCGGCACCGCTTTCGCCTCGCATCATGGCCTCCCAGAAGGAGGCCACGTCGAGGCCCAGCGGCGTGACCGCCCCCATGCCGGTCACAACGACGCGGCGTGGGGCCTGGGCCATGCGGATGGGGCTGCGCAAAAAAGAGGGGCCTTAGCCCACCTTCTCTTCGATGTAAGTGATGGCGTCGCCGACGGTCGAGATCTTCTCGGCGTCTTCGTCGGGGATGGAGATGTTGAACTCTTTCTCGAACTCCATGACGAGTTCGACGATGTCGAGCGAGTCCGCGCCGAGATCGTTGGTGAACGACGCTTCAGGCGCGATGTCGCCTTCGTCTACGCCGAGTTTGTCGATGATGATCTTGCTGACCTGGTCTGCAACCGTGCTCATGATCCGGGGAGTGTGTTGGTGGGCGAGCGGAATACGCGAACGCCGGAGCCGTGTGCCCCGGCGCGTATTGCGCGCAAAACGCCGCAAATTACGGCGCGCCCCATCGGGGGCGCAATCGACGGGGCGGCTGGTGGCTCGTCATTCGTCATTCGTCATCGGATAGTGGCCATTTGACGAGGCACCGCGGACGGTGGATACGAGGGTGGAAAACCTGCACCTCGTACCCCTACCGAAAAGTCCCCAACGCCCCACCTCTCTTATTTTTGCGCGAACCTCCGCCTGCCCTCGCACATTCAGGGGTGCTCTTATTCTTCCCATCCGCTCCGCTTCATGGCTTACCTCTTCACGTCCGAGTCCGTTTCCGAAGGACACCCCGACAAGGTCGCCGACCAGATTTCCGACGCCATCCTCGACGCGCTGCTCGAACAGGATCCCAAAAGCCGCGTCGCCGTCGAGACGCTCGTGACGACAGGGCTGGTGATGCTCTCCGGCGAGGTCACGACGAGCGCGTACGTAGACGTGCAGAAGATCGCCCGCGAGGTCATCCGCGACATCGGCTACACCGACCCCGGCCTCCGTTTCGACGCTGATTCGTGCGGCGTGCTCTCCTCCATTCACGAGCAGAGCGAGGACATCGCGCAGGGCGTAGACGAGGGCGCGGGCCTGCACGCGGAACAGGGTGCGGGCGACCAGGGCATGATGTTCGGCTACGCCTGCCGCGAAACGGACGAGCTGATGCCGCTCGCGCTGTCGCTCTCGCACGGCCTGATGCGCGAACTGGCCACGCTCCGCAAAGGCGGCGAGCACATGACCTACCTGCGCCCCGACAGCAAAGGGCAGGTGACCATCGAGTACGACGACGACCGCAAAACCGTCCGCCGCATCCACACCGTCGTCGTCTCGACGCAGCACGACGAGGACGTGTCGCAGGCGCAGATCGAGGCCGACGTGCGCGAGCACCTGTTGCCGCGCGTGCTGCCGCAGGAACTCGTCGACGACGACCTCATCCTGCACGTAAACCCGACGGGCAAGTTCATCATCGGCGGGCCGCACGGCGACACAGGCCTGACGGGCCGCAAAATCATCGTGGACACCTACGGCGGCAAGGGCGCGCACGGCGGCGGTGCGTTCTCGGGCAAAGACCCGTCGAAGGTGGATCGGTCGGCGGCGTACGCGGCGCGGCACATCGCCAAAAACCTCGTCGCCGCAGGACTGGCCGACGAGGCGCTCGTCCAACTCGCCTACGCCATCGGCGTCGCCGAACCCGTCTCCATCGATGTCGACTCGTTCGGCACGGGCGCGCTGCCCGACGAGGCCCTAGCTCGGCTCGTCCGCGAGACATTCCGCCTCACCCCGCGCGGCATCATCGACAGCCTCGACCTGCTCCAGCCTCGCTACCGCCAGACGGCCGCCTACGGGCACTTCGGACGCGACGCTTTCCCGTGGGAGCAACTCGACAAGGTAGACGCGCTCCGCGAAGCCGCAGCAGCCGTGCAGGTGAGCTGAAGGGTTGGCTGGTTTGTTGATGGTTGAGTTTGTCGAGGGTCAATCACCCGGCAAACCCGACCATCCTGCCTTTTCTCTCCCGCCGCGCACGTCCATGCGTACCGCCATCGTCTCCTATGCTGGACATTTCTCCAGCCTGATCCTCCTCTTTGCGCTCGCTGCGTGCGTGACCACGCAGGACCGCTTCACCCGCGCCTTCGAGGCCGAGCAGGACGGCGACCTGTACCGCGCGGCGCGCGCGTACGCCGAGGTGCTGCGCCGCGACCCAGACTTCCGCGACGCCCGCCGCCGGTTCGAGGAGACGGCCCGCGAAGCCGCCGACTCGCTCTACCTCTGGTCAGAACGCGACGGGCTGCGAGAACGCTACGCCGACGCCGTGCAGAAGCTGGACGACCTCGGCGCGCTGCGCGTACTGGCGGGCGAGTTTGGCCTCGCGCTGCCGCTGCCGGACGACTACGATGCGCGCTACGCGGCGATGAGCGAAAACGCCGTCGGCGCCCTGCTGCGTGACGCCGACAGAAACGCCGAAAAAGGCCGCTTCGAGCAGGCCGACGCCGCCTATGCCGCCGCGTACCGCTACCAGATGCCCGCCGCGCTGCGTGACGACCTCGACGACCTCCGCGTCCGCAACCTGCTGGACTGGTCGCACAGTCGGCTGCGTGACGGTGCCTACCGGCAGGCCTTCAGTCTCGCCGAGCGCGTCCGCACCTTCGAACCGCTCCCGGACGGCGACGCCCGCAGGCAGGCCGAGACGATCCAGCGGGACGCGCTCGACGCCGGGACGGAACGCGTCGCGTTTCTGCCCCTCGTCACTGCCCGCGCCGACGTGCCCGCCTACTGGACGGATGCCGTGACGCGCGCGCTCACCGAGGCCTACTGGGCCGATCCGCCGCTGTTCGTCGAGGCCGTCCCGCCGAACCTCCTGCGCCGCGAACTGGGCCGGATGGGGCGGCGCGACGCCTTCTCGCGCTCAGAGGCCGTCGGCATCGGGCGGGCGCTCGACGCGACGCTGGTGTTCGCGCCAGAACTCACCGCGTACACCCGCCAGGAGCGCGACCGCAAAGAGACGACCCGCGCCATCCAGACGCGCGACGGACGCGACACCACTTACACCGACACACGCTACACACTCGTGCTGGAAGCCGAGGCGTCGTTCCGCCTCATCGACCCCTCGACGCGCAACGTGCTCGCCGAGGTGAAAATCCCGGCCCGCGTCGCCCGCGACGTGCATTTCGCTACGTACGCGGGCGACCGGTCCACGCTGAAAATGCCATCGTCCAGCGTGCGCGACCTGTTCGACGAAGGCGAGCGGCGAGCCGTCGAGCGTGACCTCGATGGCGAGCTTCAGGAGGCGCTGGCCGCGGCACTCGCGCAGGCTGCCTTCGACCACATTCTGCGGCAGGTGCCGTAGCGCTGCTATCTTGCACGCCTCGCCCGAACCTCTGCCGCTTGTGAACGCCCTCCGCTTTCTCGTCGTCGATCTGCTCGCGCTCGCGCTCCTCGCGGTCGCCGCGTTCACCCAGGCTCCGTGGGCCATCTGGACGGCCGGCATCTACGCCGCGCTGATGCTGGCGCTCAAAGTCGTCGCCCTCCTCAGCAAGATCCCCAACAAGCGCCCCGCCGACGCGCCACCCGAGGGCGTCTACCACGTGATTTATGGGGTGGGCGCGGCGATGCTGGTATTTGGCGCGTACACGTCGGGCGCGCGCGGTCTTTACACCGTCGCCGCGCTGTGGACGCTCCTGTGGGTGCTCGACTGGTACGGGGCGCGGCAGCGTTGACGGCGCCGGTCAGTCGGCGACCGTCAGGTACTGCACGCTGAAGCGTTCGTCGGCATCTGTCCACAGGTGCGTGCGGTCGAAACCGGCCTGAGCCGCGAGGTGGGCGAAGCCGTCGGGGGTGTACTTGTAGGAGTTCTCGGTGTGGATCGTCTCGCCCTCGCCGAAGAAAACGGACGCGCCCCCGACCTCCACGGTCTGTTCGCGCAGGCTCACGAGGTGCATCTCCACGCGGCCCTCTTCCTCGTTCCAGCGTGCCTCGTGCGCGAAGCCCGTCAGGTCGAAACCGCCGCCGAGTTCGCGGTTGATGCGCGCGAGGAGGTTGAGGTTGAACGCAGCGGTCACGCCCTCGTCGTCGTCGTAGGCGCGTTCGAGCGTGGCGCGGTCTTTTTTGAGATCGACGCCGATGAGCAGTCCGCCGTGCGCACCGGCCACGCGTGCCATCCCGGCCAGAAACGCGGCGGCGTTTTCAGGCTCGAAGTTGCCGATGGTGGAGCCGGGGAAAAACACGACCGTCCGCCGCCCCGGCGTACCAGGCAGGACGAACGGCGCGGTGTAATCGGCCACGACGGGCGCGACGACGAGGTCGGGGAAACGCTGCCGGGTGCGGTCTGCCGCTGCCGAAAGCGCAGCGTCCGAGATGTCGATGGGCACGTACGCGGCGGGCGCGTCGAGCTTTTCGAGCAAGAGGAGTGTCTTTTCCGACGACCCGCTGCCGTACTCGACGATGCGGGCGTCGGGACCGATCAGGTCCGCCATTTCGTCGCCGTAGGCTTCGAGAATGGCCGTCTCGGTGCGCGTGGGATAGTAGGCGTCGAGCCGGGTGATCTGCTCGAAGAGGTCAGAGCCGCGGGCGTCGTAAAAGTACTTGCACGGCAGCGTTTTCGGCTGTTCCTGGAGGCCATCGAGCACGTCGC
This sequence comes from Rhodothermales bacterium, assembly GCA_963829705.1. Classification (GTDB taxonomy): domain Bacteria; phylum Bacteroidota; class Rhodothermia; order Rhodothermales; family BA12; genus CAWHJN01. The sequence goes on along the minus strand of CAWHJN010000005.1, from coordinate 848,180 downwards.
GGCGGAATGCGGCGTCGGAGAGGGGCGCGGCAGCGGGTGCCTCGGAGGGAGGGGTTTCAGTCACGGGCGAGGCGGATACCGGTAAATTGCCAGCAGGCATCGGGAGGGAAGAAGTTGCGGTAGGTGGGGCGGGCGTGGCTCTGGCTCGTGGCGCACGACGCGCCGCGCAGCACGAACTGGTTGCACATGAACTTGCCGTTGTACTCACCCAGCGCACCCGGCGCGGCGGCGTAACCGGGGTAGGGATCGTACTGCGACCGCGTCCACTGCCACACCTCGCCATACATCTGCACCAGCCCGTCGCCTGCAGCACGGACGGGGTGGAAGTGCCCGGCCTCGACGTACGAGCCCTCCATGCCGGTCGTCTGTGCGGCGACTTCCCACTCAGCTTCCGTGGGCAGTCGCGCCCCGGCCCAGCGGGCGTAGGCGTCGGCTTCGTAGTACGAGACGTGGCAGATGGGCTCGTCCGGATCGACGGCGCGCTCGCCGCCGAGTGTGAACACGGTGTAGCCGCCGTGGCCGTCCGGCTCCCAGTAGAACGGCTCCTTCCAGTTTTTGGCCTGCACCTCGGCCCATCCCATCGAGAGCCACAGTTCGGGCCGTTCGTAGCCGCCGTCGCGGATAAAGTCGATGTACTCGCCGCAGGTCACGAGGCGCGAGGCGAGCGCGAAGTCGTGGAGGTACACGCGGTGACGCGGCCCCTCGTTGTCGAACGAAAAATTGTCGCCATCCGCATCGAGGCCGATCTCGTAGACGCCCTCGTCGAAGCGGTGCCATTCGAGCGCCGGGAGGGCGCGCTGCGGGCGCGGCGGCGTGGGACGAAAAACAGGCCGGAGCGGGTTGACCGACAGCACGTGCTTCACGTCCGTCACGAGTAGTTCCTGATGCTGCTGCTCGTGCTGCATCCCGATCTCGACGAGCGGCGCAATGGTTTCGTAGCGGGCGTCGTCCGATTCTTCGATGAGGCGCTGCATGGCCGCGTCCACGTAGGCGCGGTAGTCGAGGATTTCGGCCACGGTGGGGCGCGACAGGTAGCCGCGTTTGTCGCGGCAGTGACGCTCGCCCGCCTGCACGTAGTACGAGTTGAAGAGGTAGGCGTAGCGCGGGTGGAACGGCGTGTAGCCCGGCAGGTGCGGCGTGAGCAGAAACGTCTCGAAAAACCACGTCGTGTGGGCCAAGTGCCACTTGGTGGGCGAGACGTCCACCATCGTCTGGATGACCATGTCTTCGGTTTCGAGCGTCGAGACGAGGTCGCGCGTGCGGGCACGGACGCGTGCGAAGCGATCGGCGAGGCGAGCCGTGGCGGGCGGGGACAGAACTTCCATCGGTGCGGGGTGAAGTGCGAGGGCGTGAAACCGCGCTGCCCGATTAGGCTCCGTCTCGGGTGACGAACGTGGCAGGCGTGTTACACGCTTTTCGGCGCATAGAAGATGAAGCTCTGCTAAACCGATACCGCGCACGCCCGAACGGCTCTGGCCTTCTATCGCCGGGCTGTCTTCCGGGTACTGAAAGTTGCCAAGGACGAGCCGCCTCGACGCTCCAGCCCGTTCTGACTTACTGCACATCCGGCAGATAGTCTGTGTCTTTTTAGAGACACGGAAATGGCTATCATATTTGCAATTAGTATATAAATATACATATGTAATTTTTGCACTCTCACATTAAATAGGTGATCCCCTACATATTGTCACCTATTAACACTACTTAAAAGACGCCTGTGTGTTCGTATTAGACTTGTAGCCCGACAGACCTCGTCCGATGAGGAGTCGGGCTTTCTCACCAAACAAAGCGAGGATTGTCATGAGACACTCAGGTTTTGTACTCGTCGGCCTTCTGGCCGTGTTCGCTTCGGCTCCCGCAGCCGCTCAGGGCTATTGGGGAGTGGAATTTCGTGGTGGGGCCGACTTCGCCACGCAAGACCTGGCCGATGCCCAACTGGGCACGGGAATAGGGCTCGAAGGCACGCTCACGTATCGCTTCATGCCACACCTGGCAGCCTATGCCGGCTGGGGCTGGCAGCACTTCTCCTCCGACAACGATTCGTTCGCGGGAGCGGAAGTGGATGTCGAGGAAACGGGCTACACCTTCGGCCTGCAATTCGTCCATCCACTGGGCTCGGCACCCGTGGGCTACTTCGTCCGTGGTGGTGGCGTCTACGATCACCTCGAAATCGAAAACGGCGACGGCGACATCACCGCTGACTCGGGCCACGGCTTGGGCTGGCAGGTGGAGGCAGGGCTGTCGGTTCCGATGGGAACGCGGTGGATGTTGATGCCGGGCGTCCGTTACCGGGCGCTCGCGCGTGAGATCGAGATCGGCTCTGTTCGCACGGATGTAGACTTGAACTACATCACAGTGGGAGTGGGCATTGCGCGCACGTTCTAACGCTCGCCAGACGACGCGCGGGCTGGGAGACGTACAGCTCCCAGCCCGCGCCGTTTTTTAACGAAGAACCGCCCGGGATGTCTTTTTCGATGCTGCTCCGTCTGAGGCACAGACGCTGCAAACGACGATGCATCACACGCTGACCCACCAGAGCTTCTGGCTCCGCGCCGTCCGGCGCATCGCGCGCGGCGCTCTATGGGTCATCGCGGGCGTGCTCGCCGTGTTTCTGTTTGCGCTCGTCGGGGCCGCACCGTTCACTACCGCCGTACCCACTTGGCTGGGAGTGCTGCTGGTAGGGGCCGATCTCGCCGTGCTCGCCGGAGCCCTACGCTACGCGGCATTCTGGGTGGAAGAGGAGTCTGGTCATCGTCGGCTTCGGAGTCGTCGCCCTGATCGCGGTGGCAGCGTCGCAGTGGCTCGCCACCACCCCGCCCATCCTGGGAGCCGACGGGGCTCCGCTGCCGGGCAGCATCGCCGTGCTGGAGCGCGTCGATCTCAACGGCAGCCGCCAGTGGATTACCCTTCGTGGGCGCGACACGACGAAGCCCGTACTGCTTTTCCTGGCGGGCGGGCCCGGTGGCAGCGAGTTGCCCGCCACGCGGCTGCACCTCGGCGCACTCGAAGCGCATTTCGTCGTGGTCAACTGGGACCAGCCTGGCGCGGGGAAATCCTACGACGCCGTCGACATCGAAACCCTCACCCCCGCCCGGTACCTCGCCGATGCCCGCGCGCTCGTGCAGCACCTGCGGACCCGCTTCGGCGTGGACAAAGTCTACCTGATGGGTGAGTCGTGGGGCAGCATCCTCGGCATCTGGCTCGCGCGCGACGCACCCGAACTTTTCCACGCCTACGTTGGCAGCGGCCAGATGGTCAACACGACTGAAAACGACGTGATGGGCTATACGTTTGCCCTGCGCTACCTCGGCGAGCAAGGCGACGCCGACGGCATCGAGCGGCTGAGGCGCGTCGGTCCTCCTCCCTATCACGACCCGCCCATCCTCCTCACCTATGCGGCGTACATGAACGTGCTGAACCGCTACATGGCGCGTCACGCTCCTAGAGAAGGCACTTCGCCCGATATCCTGATCGATGCGCTTTGCGCGCCCGAGTATGGTTTTCTGGACAAAGTGAACTGGCTGCGGGGCCTCGTCGAGGTCTTCGACGTGGTCTACCCGCAACTGGCCGACCTCGACCTGACGACGCAGGCCGCCCACCTGGAAATCCCGGTTCACTTTTTCCTCGGGCGCTACGACGTCAACGCGATGACGAGCCTCGTGGAGCGCTACGCTGCCACGCTCGACGCGCCCTACAAAGAAATCGTCTGGTTCGAGAAATCAGGGCATACGCCGCTGTACGAAGAGGCCGAAAAATGGGAGGAGGAGATCGTCCGCCGCGTGCTTGGCGAGTGATCGAAAACCAGCGGCACACCCGCATCGCCGACCCGTACCTTCGGGCACTGCTTTCCACTGTCCTCCAATGCGCCGCGTCATGACCGCCCTGAGCGTCCTGGCCCTCCTCGCCGCCGCCGGGTTCGCCGGCACGACGTACTACTTCGTCCGGCAGATCCGCACCTTCGAGCCCGTCTCGCACGAGGCTGCGTTCACCGATTCCGTGATCGTCGCGGAGTACGCGCTCGAAGGCCGCCGCACGCCCGCCGACTTCGGCTTTCCCGATTACCACGACGAAGCGTACACCTCCACCCCCGACGGCCTCACGCTGCGCGGCTGGTGGATGCCCGCGAAAGACCAGGCCGCCACGCGGGCCGTCGTGTTCGTCCACGGGCGCTGGTCGAACCGGCTCAAACCGATGAAATACCTCCCGCTCCTCTCCGAGGCCGGGCTGGACACCACGCACGCCGTCTTCCTGCCCGACTTCCGCAACGCGGGCACGTCCGACCGGGGCGAGACGGCGATGGGGTGGGAGTACGCCGAGGATCTGTTGAGCACGCTCGAACACCTGCACGCCGCCCACGGCATCGACCGGGTGACGATCTACGCCTTTTCGATGGGCGCGATGGCAGCGGCGCTGGCGACGGGCAGCGAGGCATTTCGCGAGCGGCTGGGGCAGTCGGGTGTCGTCGTCGAGAAGATGGTGCTCGACAGCCCGCTCTCGAACGTCGCGGGCACGCTGTCGCTGCGCGGCGAGCGAGACGGCGTCCCGGCGGCGCTCGTCCGCAGCGCGCTCTGGCGCTTCAACGCGACGGTGAATGGACGGCTCGGCGAGATGCGGCTGGGCACGCTGCTGGCTCGCACCACCCTCCCCACGCTCATCCTCCAAGGCGAAGACGACCGGGCCACGCCAGCGGTGCTGCTGCGCGAGGAGATCGACGCACTTCAGCCCTGCCGTCGAGACGGCGTTCTACCCCGGCGCGTCGCACGTTCACCTCTTCACGAACCGCCTTCACGGCCCCGCGTACCGCGCCCGTGTGCGCGATTTTTTGAGCCTTTCCCCCTGACACGCCGCCGTGACCGCTGACGCCTCGCTCCACCCGTTGCACCCGAATACGCTGACCGTCTGGCGCATCGGTGGGGGGCTGTGGTGGGGCGTGCTCGGGCTGGCTGCCGCCGCGTGGGACACCGTGAGCCTGTTCCGGCCCGGCGCGCTGCCGCCCTTCGTGCCCACGGCGCTGGTGCTCGTGATCGCGTGCGCGTACCTGTGGGCCATCCCGCGCCTGCGCTACCGCGCGTGGCGCTATGCCCTGCGCGGCGACGAGCTGTACGTCGAGCACGGCATCTTCAACCGCGTCCACACCGTCGTCCCCTTCGCGCGGTTGCAGCACCTCGACGTGACGCAGAACATCTTGGAGAAAGAGTTCGGGCTGGGTAAGCTCGTCGTCCACACCGCGGGCACGCGCCACAGCACCGTGACAGTGCCAGGCCTGCCGCACGGCGACGCCGAGGCCATGCGCGACGCCATGAAGGGCTTCGTCACCGACGACGCGCTGTGAGGGAGGCCGTGACGACCGACGAGCACCGCCTGCACCCGTTCTCGCTCTTCCATCGGGCGCTCCGGGCCATCCCCCAGTTGCTCTATGCCTTCGTGCCCATCCTGCTCAGCACGAAGGGCCGGACGACGGCCATCGCGTCGCTCGTCGTCACCGTCGGCTTCGGCGTGTTCGTCGTGCCGATGATCGTGGCGCAGTACCTGCGCTTCCGCTACCGCGTCACCGACCGCGAGATCGTCATCCAGAGTGGCGTGTTCTCGCGGCAGGTGCGCAACATCCCCATCGACAGGGTGCAGCGCGTCGAGATCTCGCAGCCGCTGCTGGCGCGGCTGTTCAAGACCGCGCGCGTGGAGCTGATGACCGCGGGCGGCGCGGGAGCCGAGGGCGTCCTCGAATACGTGTCGATTGCCGAGGCCCACCGCCTGCAAGGGCTCGTCCGCGTGGCGCAGCAAGAGCCGTCGGTGACGCTGGAAGGCCAGCCGCACGCCGAGCCGATGGATGCGGCGCTCCCGGCGCAGGCACCCGCCGAGGCCCTGTTCCGGCTCACGCCTGCGCTGCTCGTGCGGCAGGGCATGATGCGGTTCTCGCTCGTCTACATCGCGCTTGCGTTCTCGCTGCTGCAGATGTTCAACATCGACCTCGTCGAGGTCGTCGATTTCTTCGTCGAGGGGCAGTATGCGCCTTACGCCGACTACCTGCCCGACTCGCCGCTCTGGACGGGCGTGCTGACGCTCGTGCTCGCCCTCGTGCTGTCGTGGCTCGCGGGCATCGCCACGACGGTCAACGCCTACGCGGGCTTCACGCTCACGCGCGACGACGCAGGTAAACTGCGGACGGCACGCGGCCTGCTCGGGCGCTTCGAGCGGACGATCCCGCTGCGGAAGGTGCAGGCGCTCGTGCTGAAGGCCAACGCCGTCATGCGGCACTACGGCTACACCCGGCTGTCGGCGCAGACGATGGGCCTCGACGCGCAGGCGCGCGGAGCCGCACCGGTGATGCCGTTCGCGCCAGAGAACGCGGCGCTGGCGCTGGCGCGCGACGTCTTCGGCTACCACGCCCCCGCCGCCCTCACGCCCGTTTCGCCGCACCACCTGCGTCGTCTGCTGGTGCGTTACCTCGTGGTGCTCGCCGTCGCTGCCGCCGCACCCGCCTACTGGTGGCCCGACGCGCTGTGGCTGCTGGCGCTCGCGCCGCTGCTCGTGTGGACGGCCGTAGCGCAGCACCGGGCGCACGGCTACGCCTTCGACGGATCGACGCTCGTGGTGCAGCGCGGTGCGTTCTGGCGCACGCGGTGGGCCGTGCCGCTGAGCCGCGTGCAGGTGTTCGAGACGTCGGCCACCTACTTCCAGCGCCGCCTCGGCGTCGTCTCTGTCTACCTCGACACCGCCGGGGCGTCTGAACTCGGGGGCCCCGCTATCGACGACCTCGACGCGGTCACAGGAGCCGCATTGTTCGACGCCTTACGCGCTCGCTTCCGCCTCCAGCCGCGCCACCGCCTCCGCCCGTTCGCGGTGGCTGACGAGGCCGAGGTAGAGCACCACGGGCACGGTTTTGCGGAGCGCGGGCTTCTGGATGTCGAAGGCCGTCCACCCGATCGAGAGCGTCCACGCGGCGGGGCCGACGAAGCGCAGCCACCACGGGAAACGGGCCGCGACGAGGCCGAAGAGCCCCTGCGACACCCGCTTGCCGACGAGCTTGGCGATGGTGCTGAAGACGATGTTCTTGAGCAACCCCTGGATGACGAACGTGTCGAACGCCTGGACGAGCAGCGGAAAAGCAAAGACGCCCGCTGACGTCCGCAGAAAGCGTTTGACCTGCATCTCCTCGACGCCCAGTTGCAGCAGCATCGCCTGCTGCTCCTCGGGCGGCATCGCCTCGAAGGTGCGCGCCACGTGCGCCTCGACGACGGCTTCGACCTGCGCGCGCAGCGGCTGGCCGGAGGGCGGCACAGGCACCTTCAGCGCCTCGGCCACGTCGCGCACGATCTCGCGGAAGGCGACGCCGGGTCTCTGCCCCATCGCCTGCCGTGCCCAGAAGGCGAGGTCGGCGCTGCCGAGGTAGCCGATGGTTTTTTCGAGCCGCTCGTCGAGCACCGCCCGCGCCTCGTCCGTCCCGGTGTGCTCGTAGGCCAGCAACGCGGCCCGCAGCGAGGCGTCGTCGGTGAGGTTGAGCGGGCTCGTGACGAGGCTGACGAGAAAGGCGTAGTCAGCGGGCTGGCAGAGCGCGAGGAGAGAACGCATTGGATTTCGGATTGCAGGTTTCGGAAGGGCAAAGGGCTGGTGCTGGAGACTTGCCGGGGCACGCCCGCTGGCGCTCCATCGCTGCCGGGTTCCTAAACGAGCGCGCGCGGTCGAGGTTACGAGCGGGACGGATTCGGTACGCGCCGCACCGTGGGATTTCGTCGTTTGATCAGGACGTGCCACGGCACGTCCCTACATCCACCGCCGCATCCCCCTTTCCGCCCTCCGACCCGCCCTCCGCGTTCCCACTTTCAACTCACCAGCCGATCCGGCCCTCGTCGCTTCCGACCTCTCCGTTTCCATCCCCGACCTGCCCCGGCGTGCCGATGCTGGCAGCGGGGGTGGTGAGGAGGTCGAGGTGGCGGAGGCCTTTGTCCGTCAGCAGGAACGCGCCGCCTTTTTTCTCCAGCATCTTGTTGGTGCTGCGGTAATCGTCGCGCACCGGCGGAGCGATGTACGTCAGGATGGGGCGTGTGACGGGCTGCGTGGCAGCCTCGAAGCGCAGCGGCAGGCCCGATGCCGACACGTGGACGAGCCACGACGACGGCGGCACCGACGGCACGGCGCCGCCCGCCATCCACGGGTAGCGGACGATGAGTTCGGGGATGGTGCCGCCGGGCACGAGGGCTTTCCACGCGACGGGCTCGCGCTGGACGACCTCGCCGATGTTCACGTCGCCTTCGGTATCCAGAGCCCGGTAGAGCCGTGCCACGTCCACGCCTGCGAGGTTGAGGCCGTGGTACAGGCCGTGGGTGTTGCGCGCGCGCGCGTTGCCCGCCTGCAACCACGCCCCGAAGCGAGTCGAGAGCAGCAGGTTGACCTCGAAATGCACGTGCGCCCGCCGCCGGTCGATGCCGACGCCCGTGTAGCCGAGCCGCGCCAGACGCTCGCCCCGCGCCACCTGCTGCCCTTCGCGCACGTACACGCGCGATAGGTGCCCGTACAGCGTGTAATACGGCGAACCCTGCCACACGTGCTCCACCACCACGTACAGCCCGTACGCCGACGCCCGCGCGTTCGTGTTGACGTACATCACCCGCCCGGCATCGGCGGCGCGCACGTCGTCGAGCGGCTCGCCGCGCGCGTCGCGGTGGACGGGGCGGATGTCCATGCCCTCGTGAAAGCGCGTGAACACGACGCCCGCGGGCGTGCGGAGTTCGTTGCGTACGAAGCCGTACTGCCCGCCCTGCCAGGGGCGCGACCGCACGCCCTCGAAATTGCGATCGGTGTACATGTAGAAGTCCGGATCGTCGCCGCGCAGCAACGCGTCGTTGTCCGTTGGCAGCACCGGACGCACGGGCTGAGCGGTACCGGCAGGGGCGCAAAAAAGAGCGGCCCCGATGGTCAGAGCCGCTCCCAGAAACCATCTCCACATCTCCGCGCCCGCCATCAGTTGACCGAGGCGTCCGTGATGCGGTAGTACATGCCCATCGGGTCGTCGCGGAGGAGTTCGAGCTTGCCCGTGACCGTGATGGGATCGTAGGAGAAGGCGACGCCATCGCCGCTCTTGACCTCGATGAGCGACTCGGGGCCGCCGGGCATACAGAAGAAGCAGTTGGCCGTGGGGTTGGCGCTGAGGATGAAATGCGCCTGCTGCGGCGACTGGTCGAGCGGCAGCATGAAGCCCTGCACCTTCACCTTCTGGCCGTTGAACTGCTGCACGCTGTTCTCGAAGCGCGGCACGAAGCGCGCTTCTTCCTTGACGAGCTTGACCTGGGCGAAGGTGTCCCACGACACCGCTGTCTGCGCGTGTGCCACGACGGGCAGGGCGAGGGCGAGGAGAACCAGAACCGTGCGATGCATAGCCGTGGGAGGAAAAAGGGAGGATGTGACGCTGCGCGGGACCGAACCCAACGGGACACGCGCGGCCTGTCGTACGCAGATGCACGCGGCCTGTTCTTTCACGCGCACACACGATTGCAGCTTCCAAGCTTTATCGAAACGGTTTTCCGCCGATACGAAGAAGCAATCCTCTTGGCTCTCCTCCCCGTGCCTGCCGTTTTTCAACGCTTTCTGCTGCTGTTGCTTGCCGCGCTCCCGTTCTGCGGGGTGGCGGTTCACGCACAGCAGGCCCCGCACGTCGGCTTTGGCGTCGCCGAGGGCATTCCGCAGTCGCAGGTGTTCGACCTCGTCGAGAGCCGACGGGGGTTTCTGTGGGTAGCCACCAACGGCGGCGGTGTGGCGCGCTTCGACGGCAAGACGTTCGAACGCTTCAACACGCTCGATGGCCTCGCCTCCGACGTCGTCACGATGATTCACGAGTGCGCCAACGGCTACCTGTGGTTCATCACCGACCGGGGCCTGACGCGCTACGACGGCACGGCCTTTACCACGTTCGACACCGAGATCGGCTTTTCGAAGGACGACCCCGGCACGCGCCTGTTCACGCTGGCCGAAGGGCCGGGCGGTATTCTGTGGGCGGCCACCAACCGTGGGCTGTACCGCCGCGCCGACGATCGCTTCGACCGCATTTCTGGCCTGCCGTCGGACACCGTCACCACCCTCGTCGTCATCGGAAATGCGGTGTGGGCGGGCACGCCGCGCGGCATCGGGCGGCTCGAAGGCGACCGCTTTGTCACGCCTCCTGCGCTCGAAGGCGTGGGCGACGTGACGGTGCTCACCGAGGGCGCGGGGGGCACGCTGCTCATCGGCACGAAGACCGAACTCTACCGCTACGATGGCCGCACGCTCGTACCTGTACGCGACAGCGAGAACCGGCCTGTTGGCTACACCCTCACCACCCTCGTCGCGCGCGACGGGAGCGAGTGGGTGCGCGCGTCGGACGCGCTCTACCATTTCGCCGGAACGGGCGTTACCCGCTACGATCTCGCTGACGATCCCTCGGTGTTCCGGTCGCGCTACGGACTCACCGAGGACACAGCGGGCGCTATCTGGGTCGCTTCGACACTTGGCGCGATCCGCATCAGCGAAGGCCGCATCGAAAAGCTCTACACCGACTCGCCTGCCTGGCACATCTTTCAGGATTCCCAGCAGAACGTCTGGCTGACGACCAACGGCAAAGGCATCCAGCGTTTCAGCCGGACGCCTTTCGTGCATTTTGGGCCGGAGGCGGTGCGGTCGGTCGTGTGGGACACCGATCAGGCTCCCGACGGCACATTCTGGTTTGCCACGCAGGTGGGCGTGACCCATTACGACGAGCGGGCGCAGACGTTTACGCACTACGGGCCGGAGGATGGTTTGCCGTCGCAGGTCGTCCGCTCCGTCCACTACCACCCGCAGTGGCACCAGTTGTGGGTATCCACCTACGAAGGCCTCGCCCGCTTCGACGGGTCGCGCTTTGTGGCGTACACGCACTTTCCCGACGGCACCCCCTTTGGTTTCGTCCGCGGCCTCAGCAGCGACGCACGCGGCGTGCTGTGGGCCACGACGCGCGACGGCGCGCTGCGCTACGACGGGCACTCGTTTACCCGCGTCGGCCCGGAAGCGGGCCTTCCTGCCGGTGCCGTTTACGCCATCCGCCCCGGCCCCGACGGTCGGCTGTGGTTCACCGGTAACGCGTACGCCGCACGCCTCGACGTGGACAAAAACGGCGACGAACACTTTACCACGTTTCTCCACACCGGCCCCTCCGTCAACTTCGACATCGCCTTCGACAAAGACGGATGGATCTGGACGAGCAATTACGAAACGGGGGTTCAGGCCTACACGCTCGAAGGCGATTCGCTCGTGCTGCAGGGCTCGTTCGACCGCACCGACGGGCTGGCCGACAACGTCGGCTTGCTGCTGGCTTTTGACGTTGATGGCTACCTGTGGGCGGGTACCAACGAGGGCCTCCACCGCATCGACGCGCGTGCGTTCAGGTCGCGCGGGGCCAAGATCGTCCGGCGCTACGGGGCCGAAGACGGGTTCGTCGGGCTGGAGACGGCTTCCGCCGCCGTGTACCGCGACACGCAGGATCGGCTGTGGTTTGGCAACGTCGCGGGCGTGACGCGCCTGTCGCCCGCCCCCGCGTCTGCTGCCCGTGTGGCCGTGCCCGTGTACCTGACGGGGATGCGCCTCTTTCTCGAAAAGGTCGACTGGGCCGCGCGCCAGGTGCCGCTCACGCCGTGGTTTTCCGTTCCCAGCGGCGTGCGCCTCGACCGCAAGAGCAACCACGTCACGCTCCAGTACACCGGGCTCTACTTTCAGGCGCCCGGCAACATCCGCTACCAGTACCGCCTCGATCCCATCGACGCGGGCTGGAGCCCTCTCATCCCCGACCGGCAGGCTACGTTCGCGCACCTGCCGCCGGGCACGTACACCTTCCGCGTGCGCGCGTGCCTGAGCGAGGCCGCCTGCCCCGGTGCCCAGGAAGCGACGACGACGTTCACCCTCGTTCCCGCTTTCTGGCAGACGTGGTGGTTCAAGCTGCTGGCGCTTTTCGCCTGCGTGGCCGCCGTCGCCCTCGCCTTCCGGTGGCGCACCCGCCAGATGCTGCGCCACAAGCTGACGCTCGAAAAGACCGTGCGGCAGCGCACGCAGGAGTTGCGGCGGCAGAAAGAGCAGGTGGAGGTTTTCGTGGAGCGGTTGCAGGAAACCAACGACGCGCTCGTCGAGGCGCGTGAGCAGGCCGAGGCCGCCACGCAGGCCAAGAGCGCTTTTCTGGCCAACATGAGCCACGAAATCCGCACGCCGATGAACAGCGTGATCGGCTTCACGGGCCTGCTCCTCGACACGCCGCTCAACGCCGAGCAGCGCGAGTACCTGTCGCTCATCCGCACCTCGGGCGACGGGCTGCTCAACATCATCAACGACATCCTCGACTTCTCGAAGATCGAGGCCGGTCGCATCGACATCGAGCGGCACCCGTTCGTGCTGGCCGAGGCGGTCGAGGAAGCCCTCGACCTGTTCGCCCGCCGCGCCGGAGACGCCGGGCTGGAACTCGCCTACGTGATCGAGCCCGAGGTGCCGTTGCACGTCGTAGGCGACCCCACGCGGCTGCGGCAGATCCTCGTCAACCTGCTTTCGAACGCGCTCAAGTTCACCCACGAGGGCTCGGTCGTGCTCCATGTGCGCGCGCCCCGTGTGGACGAGCGGCACGCGCAGCTCCTCTTCGAGGTCACCGACACCGGCATCGGCATCCCCGAGAGCGCCCGCGAGCAACTGTTCGCCGCCTTTACGCAGGCCGATACCTCCACCACGCGCAAGTACGGCGGCACGGGCCTGGGCCTGTCCATCAGCCGCCGCCTCGCTGCGCTCATGGGAGGCGATATGTGGTTCGAGAGCGAGGTGGGCGTGGGCACGACGTTCGCCTTCACCGTGGATGTAGAGATCGGCGTGCCGCCCGACGACCTGTCCGACGCACCCGCGCTGGCGGGCTGCCACGTGCTCATCGTAGACGACCACGAGGCCAACCGCCGCCTGCTGGAGATCCAGACGCGCGCGTGGGGCATGGTGCCCACGGTGTGCGCCACGCCGCACGAAGCGCTCGACGCCGCCGATGCCGCGCCCTTCGACCTCGCCATCCTCGACATGCAGATGCCCGAGATGGACGGCCTCGCACTGGCCGAGCACCTCCGCGCGCGCGACGGCCTCGCGGTACTGCCCATCCTGATGCTCTCGTCCATCGGCTTCCGCCCCGAGCAGGCCACGCTGCCGCGGATGCTGTGGATGCACAAGCCCGTCAAGCAGGCCACGCTGCACCGGATGCTATCCGACATGCTGCGCCCCCGCGACGCCGCGCAGCCGGCGGACGCCGCGCCGGAGCTCACCGGTTTGCTCGCCGAGCACCACCCGCTGCGCGTGCTCGTGGCCGAGGACAACGCCGTCAACCAGAAGCTCATCCTGCGCTACCTCACCCGCATGGGCTACGCGCCGCGCCTGGCGAACACCGGCGTGGAAGTGCTCGCGCTGCTCGACGAAGCCCCCGCCGACGTCGTGTTGATGGACATGCAGATGCCCGACATGGACGGCGTCACGGCCACGCGGGAAATCCGAAAACGCTATCCGGCGTCGCAGCAGCCGCGCATCATCGCGGCCACGGCGGCGGTGCTGCCCGAGGACCGCAAGCGCTGCGAGGAGGCGGGCATGGACGGCTTCATCAGCAAGCCCATCCGCCTGCCCGAACTCGAGGAGGCGCTGCTCAGCGTGGACGCTACGCCCTCGGACGCGCGCGCCGAGGAGGAGGACGCGTTCCCGGCTTCGCTCGTGTGAGGAGGCATCACCGTTCGGGCGCGGCGAGGTAGCGGTCGAGCGGGGCCTGGTAGACGACGCGCTCGCGGCCTGGAAACGCCGACCCGCCAACTCCTCCCAGCATGGCCCCCACCAGAGCTACGGTCACGCCAGCAATACCTGCGATCTCTGCCACTGCAACCCTGTCTCCCAGATCCTCGTTGCCGCCTCCCAACAGGGTAACCAGACCAGCGGCTCCGATCACCGCGCCAGGGATTGCCCCGAAAACGGCTCCCCTTCCAGCTCCAAGCCCTTTCCGCTTTACGACTCGTTCGACGGTGGCTGTAGGCAGATACGTGCTCTGCTTTCCCCGGATGCGGTAGCGCGTCGTCTCCATGCCGAGTGCTATGTTCTCGACGTTGCGGATGCGCGTGCTGTCGGTGAGGACGACGGTAAAAGAACCGCGTCGAAGCGGCCTGTTGAACGCGACGAGTTCGGGCGGTGCGCCTTCGAGCACGTCCTGATACGGTTCGACGGGGTCGCCGAGAAACGATGACGAGGTGCAGCCGGTGAGGAGCGCAAGAGCGAAGAGCAGGAGGCAGCGCATGGGGCGTAGAAAGAGGATGTACCCTCATAGCCGCCGCGCGCGCGCCGATGGTAACAGCAGACCCTGAGGGTTTTCGAAAACCCTCAGGGTATCGGCCTGGCAGGTCCGGCCCGCACCGCTATCTTGGGCTTCCCCACTCTCCACGCCCGCCATGTCGAAGATCCCGATCCCGGGGCGCTTTCTCCCGCTCTGCCTGCTCGCCCTCGCCGCCTGCGCCCCGCGCCCCGTCGTCCAGAACGCCGACGCGCCCGACCCCACGTATACCGCGCCGACGTACAGCGCCGCGACGATGCAGCGTGCCCGCGAGATCGCGCAGCGCCACATCCTCGTGGACGGCCACGTGGACGTGCCCTACCGCCTCACGCAAGAAGCCTTCGCCGACGTGATCGGCGACGACGACCTGGGCGATTTCTCCTTCAACCGCGCCCGCGCGGGCGGCCTCGACGCGCCGTTCATGTCCATCTACATCTCGGCAGACTACCAGGACACCGAGGGCGCGGCCTATGCCAAAGCCGATTCGCTCATCGACTCCGTCGAAGCGCTCGTCGCCCGTGCGCCCGACAAATTCCTCATCGCCCGCAGCCCCGCCGACGTCGAAAAGGCGCACCGCGAGGGCAAGATCGCCCTGCCGATGGGCATGGAAAACGGCGCGCCCCTCCACTCGCTCACCGACCTGCGGCATTTCTACGACCGCGGCGTCCGCTACGTCTCGCTCACGCATGGCAAAGACAACCAGCTCGGCGACGCGAGCTACGACACCTCGCGGACGAACGGCGGCCTTACCGCGCTCGGGACCGACGTAGTGCGCGAGATGAACAGGCTGGGCGTGCTCGTCGATCTGTCGCACGTGTCGGATTCGACGGCCTTCCAGATTCTGCGCGTCGCTCGCGCGCCCGTCATCGCGTCGCACTCTGGCCTGCGGCACTTCACGCCCGGCTGGGAGCGCAACATGGGCGACGACCTCTTGCAGGCCGTCGCCGACAACGGCGGCGTCGTGATGATCAACTTCGGCTCGTCGTTCCTCAAAACCGCGTACCAGAGCGGCGAGACACGCATCCGGCAGCACGTGATGGCGGGGATGCGGCAGCAGGGCGTCACCGAGCGGACGAGCAAACCGGCCCTCGAACTCTTCTACGAAGCCCGCCGCCTCTACCCGACGGGCACCGTGGACGACGTGGTCGAGCACATCGACTACGCCGTGAAGCGCGTCGGCGTCGAGCACATCGGGCTGGGGTCGGATTACGACGGCGTGACGGCGCTGCCCGCGGGATTGACGGACGTGTCGATGTATCCCAACCTCATCGCCGCGCTGCTCGAAAAGGGCTATTCGGAAGATGACATCGCGGCCATCATGGGGGGCAACGTGCTGCGCGTGTGGCGCGAGGTGGAACGTGTCGCCGGGCGCTGACGCGGGGCCGGGCGCGCCCCACGGCGTGCTCGCGGGCCTCCGCGTCGTCGAACTCGCGGGCGTGCTCGCCGGGCCGAGCGCGGGGCAGTTTCTGGCCGAACTGGGGGCCGAGGTCGTCAAAATCGAACCGCCGGGCGGCGACGTGACACGCCGCTGGCGCGTGCCGGGCGAGACGCCGCGCGGCGACGTGACGGACTACTTCGCCGCCTGCAACTGGGGCAAAGAAACCATCACGCTCGACCTCACGACGCCTGACGGCCAGGCATGCCTCCACGAGCGGACCGACCAGGCCGACGTCGTCCTCGCCGCCTACCGCCCCGGCCAGCCCGAAAAGCTGGGCGCGGACGCCGCCACGCTCCAAAAACGCAACCCGCGCCTGATTTACGTTCACCTCACCGGCTACGGCGCCCGCGACGCCCGCGCGGGCTACGACGCCGTCGTGCAGGCCGAGAGCGGTTTCATGGCGATGAACGGGCACGCGGATGGCCCGCCCACCAAGATGCCCGTCGCGCTCGTGGACATGCTGGCGGCGCACCAGATGAAAGAGGCCGTGCTGGTGGGCTTGCTGGCGCGGCAGCAGACGGGAAGTGGCGGCACCTACGCTATTTCGCTGATGGCGAGCGCCGCCGCCGCGCTCGTCAACCAGGGCACCGGCTGGCTGGGCAGCGGGCGCGTGCCGCAGCGCATGGGCTCGGCGCACCCGCAGATCGCCCCGTACGGCACGCCCTACGTCACCTCGGACGGGCACGTGGTGCTGGCCGTCGGCACCGACGCACAGTTCGCCCGGCTGTGTGAGCTTCTCGGTCTGGACGAGACGGCGACCGACCTGCGCTTCGCCACGAATGCCGCGCGCGTCGCACACCGCGCCGCCCTCGATGCTCGGCTCGAACCCGCGCTGGCCCGCTGGCGGCGCGACGACCTGCTCGAAAAACTCGACGCCGCGCGCATCCCCGCCGGCGCCGTCCACACCCTCGACGAGGCGCTGGCGCACCCCGAAGCGGCGCGGCTGGTGCTGCGCGACGGCGCGGGCACGCCGGGCCTCCGGCAGGCCGTGTTCGCTGAACCGCTGGCGCTCGCGCCGCCGCCCCGTCAGGCGCCCCTCGCGACTTAACGCCATCCTCCCCGTTCTCGTGGAGCCGCGTGCGTCTGAAGAACGTGTGCCGCCTTCGCCATCGCCTCCCGCTCTCCCCTGTGCCCATGATCGACGTGCTACTGGAGCAACCGCTGCTGCTGCTCTTTTCCATCGCCGCACTCAGCTACCCTCTGGGACGCGTGCGCGTGGGCGGGGTGAGCCTCGGCGTCGCCGCCGTGCTGTTCGTCGGCCTCGGCTTCGGCGCGCTCCACCCGGCGATGCGCCTGCCCGACATCCTCTGGGAGATCGGCCTCGTCCTGTTCGTCTACACGATCGGGTTGATGAACGGACCGACGTTTTTCGCCTCGCTGCGCGGCGACGGCCTCAAGCAGATCGCCTTCGTGGCCGTGCTGATCGTGCTCGTGGTGGCGCTCGTGATGGCCGGCGCGCGGATGTTCGGCCTCAGCGCGCCCCTCGCCGCCGGGCTGTTCGCGGGCAGCCTCACCAACACGCCCGCCCTCGCCGCCATCGTCGAGCACCTGTCGCGCATCCTCCCGGAGGGATCCGCCGCCGCGCTCTACGACGCGCCCGTGGTCGGGTATTCGCTGGCGTACCCGGTGAGCGTGCTCGGCATGATCGTGTCTATCGCCGTTGCGCAGAAGCTTTTCAAGACGGATTACGCCGCCGAAGCGCGGGCGCTCAACCTGCCCGCCGAGGGCGAGCAGCCGCTGGGCCACGTGACGCTGCGCGTGGCGCGCGACGAGGCCGTCGGGCAGACCATCGGCGCGCTGGGGGCGCGGCTCGGGCCGCGCGTCGTCTTCGGGCGCGTCGAGCAGGTGGACGAGGTGCGGCTGGCCACGCGCGACCTCGTGCTCATGCGCGGCGACCGCATCACCGTCGTCGGCGAGCCGTCCGATCTCGATGCCGCGGCCACCCTCATCGGCCCGCCCAGCAGCGGCGACCTCGTGCTCGACCGCTCGACGCTCGACTACCGGCGCATGTTCATCTCGTCGCCCGCGGTGGCCGGTCACTCTCTTGCCACCCTTCAGCTGCCCGAGAAGCACGGCGCGCTCATCACCCGCGTGCGGCGCGGCGACGTGGACCTGCTGCCCACGCCCGACCTCGTCCTCCAGCCCGGCGACCGCGTGCGCGTGCTCGCCGAGCGCGAGCGCCTACCCGCGCTGAGTCGCCTCTTCGGCGACTCGATGCGCCGCCTGAGCGAGGTCGACCTGCTGTCGTTCAACGTCGGCCTGGCGCTGGGCATCCTCGTGGGCTCGTGCCCGTGCCGCTGCCCGGCGGCGGGGTCGTGCGGCTCGGGCTGGCAGGGGGGCCGCTGCTCGTCGCGCTGGTGCTGGGAGCGCGGGGCCGCACGGGCAACGTCGTGTGGACGCTGCCGTACAGCGCCAACCTGGTGCTCAGGCAGACCGGGCTGGTGCTGTTTCTGGCGGGCATCGGCACGCGGGCGGGCTACAGCTTTTTCGCTCTCCTCGGTAGCAGCGAGGGGGCCGTGCTGCTGGGCATGGCCGCGCTCGTAATCGCATGCGTGGGGCTGCTGGGCTTTTACGTGGGCCACCGCGTGCTGGGCTACCCGATGAGCGTGCTCACGGGCCTGATGGCGGGGATGCAGACGCAGCCCGCCACGCTGGGCTTCGCGCTCGAACAGGCGCGCAACGAAGGCCCCAACGTCGGCTACGCCACCGTCTTCCCCTTCGCGCTCATCTTCAAGGTCATCGTCGCACAACTACTGCTGGTGTTGCTGTAAGGGTTTGCTGTAAGGGGTTGCTCGTCATCTGTCGTTGGCGTCCCTGCCAGGGCGCGGCATGCTGCGCCCCTACTTCTGCGTCCCCCTCCGACTTTCCCCGAAACCGCCCCGTACCCATCTCGTAACGGCGCGACGTTCTTTACTCCTCTCCCTGCCATGCGCCGCCTGCTCCTGCTCGCTTTCGTCGTCGTGTTCGCCGGTCCCGTTGCGGGCCAGACGGCGATTCCCGACGCACCCGCCGTCTACGACACCGACCTGCTCTCGCCCGCCTTCCACGCCAGTCGGCGCGCGCAGGTGATCGAGGCGCTGCCCGAGGACGGCGTGGCGATCTTTTTCAGCCAGCCCGCGCGGCAGCGCGAGAACGACGTCGACTTCGAGTTTCGGCAGGATTCGTACCTCTACTACCTCACCGGCACGCCCGAGGCCACGAGTGTGCTGCTGCTCGCGCCGGGCGGCATCGACGTGGACGGCGAGCGGGTGACGGAACTGCTGATGGTGCCGCCGCGCAACCCGATGTCGGAGGTGTGGCTGGGCCGCCGCTTCGGGACGGAACGCGCCGAGGCGCAACTGGGCGTCGAGAAGGCCGTCACGACGGAAAAGTACGAGGAGATCGTGGGTGCGCTCGCCCGTGAAGGCCGCCGCTTCTACCACCTGCCGCTGCCCGATGGCCTCGGCGGCAGCGACCCGCTGGGCGCGCAGATCGCGTTTTTCAAAGAGGCCGTGCCCACGCTCGAACTCACCGGCAACGGCTTCGTCCGCCAGGCGGCGCGCTTCATGCTGACGATGGACGATCCGCAGATGTTCGACCGCATGAAGCCCGTGCTCGCCGGACGCCTCAGCGCTGACGACTTCGCGCCCGGCGTGCTGCGCGACGCCTACACCGCCTTCGCCGCCGCCGACACCTACGAGGCGTGGGACGGCTGGCGAGCCGACCACCTCCGCAAGTACGCCGACGGCTCGCTCCTGCGCCAGACGCTCGACGCGCTCCGCATGGTCAAGACCGACGAGGAGATGGCGCTCCTCGAACGCGCCATCGACATCAGCGTGGCCGCGCACAACGAGGTCATCCGCTCTATCGAGCCGGGAATGTACGAGTACCAGGCCGAGGCGCTGGCCGAGTACGTCTTCAAGCGCAACGGGGCCGAGTACCCGGGCTACCCGAGCATCGTGGGCGCGGGCGAGAACTCGACCATCCTGCACTACGGCACCAACCGCCGCCGCATGGACGCGGGCGACCTCGTGGTGATGGACATGGGCGCCGAGTACCACGGCTACACCGCCGACGTGACGCGCACCGTTCCGGTTTCGGGCACGTTCTCGCCCGAGCAGAAGGCGATCTACGAACTCGTCCTCAAGGCACAGCAGGCAGGCATCGACGCCTCAACGGCGGGCGCGCCGTTCTCCGCGCCGGGGCAGGCCGCCACCACCGTCATCACCAACGGCCTGCGCGAACTCGGGCTCATCAAGACCGACGACGACGTCCGCAACTTCTTTATGCACGGCACCTCGCATTACATCGGCCTCTACGTCCACGATGTGGGCGCGGGCGGCGTGCTCGTGCCGGGCGCGACCATCACCGTCGAGCCGGGCATCTACATCAGCCCGCGCGAGGGCGTCGATCCGAAGTGGTGGAACATCGGCGTGCGGATCGAGGACGACATCCTCATCACCGAGAACGGCCCCGTGAACCTGTCCGCCGGTTCGCCGCGCACCGTCGAGGCCATCGAGGCCATGATGCGCGAGCGCGGCCTCGGCAACGAGCGCGCTGAGGCAGTAACGGTCACGTCGTCGAACTAACGCGCCGCGTAGGCGCTGCCGAGCGAGCGGAACCCCGTGGCGATCGCGGGCGACGAGGCGGCGTCGGCAGCGGCGGCGATTTCCCCGGCGAGGGCCACGCGGAGATTCTCGGGCAGCAGCGGCGCGAGCGTGCGGCTCTCGGCGGCGGCATAGCGCAGGAGACGTTCGCGGGCTGGTTCGGAAAGCACGTCGGCATCTGCGGCCATCGCCACGACGCCACGCAGCATCTCGGCCAACCCCGACCGCACGCGGGCGACGCCCGCGCCGAACGCCTCGGCCTCACCCTCAGGTGCGGGCAGCGTCCCCACGTCGGCGGCGAGGCGGGCAGAGGCGCGCATCAGCATCCGCGACAGTTCGGCGATTTCGACGTCGTAGCCGCCCACGGACCGCTGCGCGCGGGCGTAGAGGAGCAGAATCTGCTCGTAGGTATCGACGGCCCGCTGGGTCTGCTCGATGCGCGCCGGCGCGTCGAGTCCCACGGTGCCGTCGAGTACCGTCGCGGCGGTGAGGCGGCTGAAGACGCTGCGCGAGCCGACGGTGAAATGCGGCAGGCTCGCGGGCGCGTCCTGCGCGGTCCGGTGCAGCGCCACGGCGGCCTGCGTCACGTCGGAGAGCGACCACGGCAGGCGGTCACTCGGCAACGTCGGCGGCGCGATTTCGGACGGAGGCGGGGCCACGACCGTGATCTGCGCGGCGGCGGGGCCGACGAGCGTACCCAGCAGGGCGAAAGCGGCGAAGAGGCGGAGCATTGGGGGCGGCGATGGGCGGAAGGCGAGAAACTACGACACCGACCGCCTCTCGCGATGCCAGCACAACGCCCCGGCCTGCCTGAGCAAACCGGGGCGCAAGCATCGCACCGCGAAGGTCAAAAAATCAGTCGTTGGCGGGCGTCTCGGCGCGGCGGGCGAGCGCGTCGAGGTCGACGGCCTCGGCGGCGGCGCGGCTCACCTCGGCAGCGACGTTGCCCTCGGCGGTGACGAGGAAGCGGCGTCCGGGGGCAACCTGCACCTGGCTACTCACGGTGCCGTCCGGCCCGTTGTTCTGCTCCTCGTAGGCCGGATGCGCGCCCAGCTTCAGCGTGCGCTCGAAGCCCTCGGTGCTCTGCTTGTTGATGGGCACGCTCAACCACGCCGCGTACGACAGCGCCGTCGCGCCGCTGAGCGAGCCGAGGTCGAGGATGGTGACCGTCACCGTCTCGTCGCCGCGCGTGAAGACGACATCGGCCTGCGACATTTCCAGCCCGGCCACGCCGCCGGATTCGCCCGTGGGCGTCGCGCGCGTGAAGCCCGGCAGGTCTGAGGGCAGGAAGCCGATGAGTTCGTCGAACGGCACGAGCGGCACGGCGAGTTCGGCCAGTTCCGCCGCCATCGCTTCGAGGGCCGCGAAGTCGAGGCGTTCGACGGAAGCGCGGAGGTCGTCGGCGGAGAGGCCCTGCGCGCTCGCGCTGACGAGCAGCCGGTCGGAGATCACCACCTGCACGCTGCTCTCGAGTCCGTTCTGGCGTTCCTCCTGGATGTACGCGGGGTACCCCTCGAGTGTGAAGGTGCGCGTGTAACCCGTGCTCGTCTGCTGATCGACACTCATCCCCATCCACGCGGCGGACATGGTGAGGAAGGCACGCATGCTGCCGGTGTCGGTGATGCCGAGGGTAGCGGATCGGTCGTCCGCGCCATACTCGGCGCTTGCCGTCGAGATGCTCATGCCCATCGCCGCCGTTGCCTCTCCGGTGATGTCGGTCTGCGGCAGACCCGCGAACGAAGCGGGCAGCATCGCCTGGAGTTCACGGAAGTCGGCCAGCCCTTCGATGCTGCCGCCCATCGCACCTGCGGGCAGCCCGGCGGCGTTGCCGATGGCATTGCCCGCCGCATTCCCCGCCTGCTCGGCGGCATTGCCGACGACGCGATCCGCCGCCCGATCGACGGCTTTGTCGGCTTCCTGCTCCGCGCGCCGCTCGACGCGCTCTTCCACTCGTTTCTTCAGCTTTTTGAGGATCTGCGCCTGCGCGTTCGGCACGGTGACGGGCAGCGCGAAGGCGAGGAGGAGCGCCACCACGAGCACGCGGTGGAGGCGGATAGGGGCGGTAGGTCGCGGGGCAAGGGTGAACATTTTTCTGCGAGGATGAGTGTCGTGTAAGCTGTGCACGCAAATGAGATACGCGGTTCTCTAGACCCAGTGTAGTCCATTGCGTCACCTCCTTCAAGCTATCTTGTTTTTTTCTCGCGCACCCATGTTTCTGCCATGACCCCACTCGATTACGTTCGCCATCACCAGGCCCGCCTCGAAGAGCAGCTTTTTGCCCTGCTCCGCATCCCCTCCGTCTCCACCGATCCCGAGCACGCCACCGACGTGCGGCGCTGCGCCGAGGCCGTCGCCGACCACCTGCGCGCCCTCGGCGTCGAGACCGTCGAGGTGATGGAGACAGGCGGCCACCCCGCCGTCTTCGCCGAGCACCACGCCCCTGACGAAAACGCGCCCACGATACTCATCTACGGCCACTACGACGTGCAGCCGCCCGACCCGCTCGACGAGTGGAACACGCCGCCGTTCGAGCCCACGGTGCGCGACGGCAAGGTGTACGCGCGCGGCTCGGCAGACGACAAGGGCCAGTTCATGATGCACGTCAACGCACTCGAAGGGTATCTGAAAACCGACACGCCCCTGCCCGTCCACGTCAAGATGCTCATCGAGGGCGAGGAGGAGAACGGCTCGGCCAACCTGCCCGCCTTCCTCGAAGCGAATAAGGAAAAGCTGGCGGCGGATGTCGTGCTGGTGTCCGACACCGCGCTGTTCGCGCCCGGCGTGCCGTCGATCACGAGCGGGCTGCGCGGACTCGCCTACGTGCAGGTGACGCTCGAAGGCCCCGACCGCGACCTCCACTCGGGCGTCTTCGGTGGCGGCGTCGAAAACCCCGCCAATGCGCTCTGCAAGATGATCGCCGAGTTGCACGACGCGCATCACCGCGTCACCGTCGAGGGGTTCTACGACGCCGTGCGCCCGCTCTCCGACGACGAGCGCGCCACGTACCGCTCGCTCCCCTTCGACGAGAAGGAATGGCGCGAGGCCATCGGGGTGAAAAAGAGCAAGACCGAGGAGGGCTACAGCATCCTCGAAGGCACGTCGGCCCGCCCCACGCTCGATGTCAACGGCATGGGCAGCGGCTACCAGGGCAAGGGCGCGAAGACCGTGCTGCCTGCCCGCGCTTTCGCCAAGATCTCGTGCCGCCTCGTCCCGGATCAGCAGCCGCACGACATCACCGACAAGCTGCGGCGGCACTTCGAAAAACACACGCCGCCCACGATGAAGTTGACTTTCGAAGACCTGCACGGCGGCCAGCCCTACCTCGCCGACACCGACGCCCCGGCGATGCAGGCCGCGCGCGAAGCGCTCGAACAGGTCTTCGGCACCACGGCCTACTTCACCCGCGAAGGCGGCTCGATCCCCATCACGGCAGACTTCAAGAAAATCCTCGGCCTCGACACCGTGCTGATGGGCTTTGGCCTCTCGACGGACGCCCTCCACTCGCCCAACGAGCACTTCGGATTGGATCGCTACCACCAGGGCACCGAGGCATCCATCCACTTTTTGGATCTGTACGCGAAAGGGTGAAGGGTGACTGGTGCAGGGAAAATGCCTCCGTTATCGAGCCTGCGAAAGCTAGAACCGCGCCCCCCTCTCCCCCGCCGTCATGCTGAGCGGGGCCGCCGGCGGAATCAAAGCATCTCCTGCCGTTCAGGGGCACAGGGGGTAGTGGCCACTTCGGTGCAGCGCGCTGCACCCTGCTCGACACGCGGCCTATCGTCGTTCCGCGTTCCGACTTCCGCGTTCCCATTTTCCCCACGTCCCTACTTGCATTCGTCACCCGGCACGCCCGACACCTTTGCACCGTGCCCGCGTTTGCGCGCTTCCTGTCGATCCCAACGATTCCGGCCCGATGTCCACTTCCGACGCGCCCGAGCGCTCCAACTTCATCCGCGAGATCGTCGAGCGCGACCTCGAAAACGGCACCTACGGCGGGCGCGTCGTCACGCGCTTTCCGCCCGAGCCCAACGGCTACCCGCACATCGGCCATGCCAAGAGCATCTGCCTGAATTTCGGCCTCGCCCGCGACTTTGGCGGCACGTGCCACCTGCGCTTCGACGACACCAACCCGACCACCGAAGACGTGGAATACACCGAGGCCATCGCCCGCGACGTGCGCTGGCTCGGCTTCGACTGGGACGCGCACCTCTACCACGCCTCCGACTACTTCGAGCAGTTCTACGAGATCGCCGTCGGGCTGATCGAAAAAGGGCTGGCCTACGTGGATTCGCAAAGTGAGGACGAGATCCGCGCAGGCCGCGGCACCGTCACCGAGCCCGGCACGCCCTCGCCGTACCGCGACCGCTCACCCGAGGAAAACCTCGACCTGTTCGAAAAAATGCGGGCGGGCGCGTTTCCCGACGGCGCGCACGTGCTCCGGGCGAAGATCGACATGGGCGCGGCCAACATGAAGCTGCGCGACCCGCTGCTCTACCGCATCCGGCACGCGCATCACTACCGCACGGGCGACGACTGGGCCATCTACCCGATGTACGACTTCGCGCACCCGCTCTCGGACGCCATCGAGGGCATCACGCACTCGGTCTGCACGCTCGAATTCGAGGCCAACCGCGCCATCTACGACTGGCTGCTCGACCACACCTTCGACGAGCCGCGCCCGCATCAGCACGAGTTCGCCCGCCTCAACCTCGACTACACCGTCGTGAGCAAGCGGAAGCTGCTCCAACTCGTCCAGGAAGGCCACGTCACGGGCTGGGACGATCCGCGCATGCCGACGATTGCCGGGCTCCGGCGGCGCGGCGTGCTGCCCGAGGCCATCCGCGACTTCGCCGAGCGCGTGGGTGTGACGAAGGTGGACGGGCGCGTGGACATCGCGCTGCTCGAATACGCCATCCGCGACAGCCTCAACGCCCGCGCGCCGCGCGTGATGGCCGTGCAGCGGCCGCTGCGCGTGACGATCACCAACTGGGGCGACGACGAGGTCGAGACGCTCGACGCCGCGCTGTGGCCGCACGACATCCCCCGCGAAGGCTCGCGCCCGCTGGATTTCACGCGCGCGCTCTACATCGAGCAGGACGATTTCTCCGAGGACCCGCCGAAAGGCTTCCACCGGCTCGTGCCGGGCGGCGAGGTGCGGCTGCGGCACGCCTACATCCTCCGCTGTGACGAAGTCATCAAAGACGACGCGGGCGAGGTGGTCGAACTGCGCTGCACCGTGGACCGCGACTCGAAAAGCGGCACGGCGGGCGGCGGGCGGCGCGTGAAGGGAACGATCCACTGGGTGAGCGCGACGCAGGCCGTGCCCGCCGAATTCCGCCTCTACGACCGCCTTTTCACCGTGCCCGACCCCGAGGACGTTCCCGAAGGCGCCTCGTTCTTGCAGCACGTCAACCCCGATTCGCTGGAAGTCGTGCACGGCTTCGTGGAGCCAGGGCTGTCGGTCGACCCCGAGGCGCGCTACCAGTTCGAGCGGCTGGGCTACTTCGCCCCCGACCCCGACGCGACGCCCGAGAAGCCCGTCTACAACCGCATCGTGACGCTGCGCGACACGTGGGCGAAGCAGGCCGAGAAGGAGACGCCAGCGCCTGCCGCGAAACCCAAGAAACAGGCCGCTGCTCCCGCCGCGCCCGCACCACGCCGCGACCCGGTGGACGCCCTCGACGACGCGCAGCGCGCCCGCTTCGATCTGCTGGCGCGCGCCTACGACCTCGCGCGCGACGCGGCGGCCACGCTCGCCGCCGACGCCTACCTGACCACCTTTTTCGAGACCGCCGCCACCATACACGACGCCCCGCAGAGCGTCGCCAACTGGCTCGTCAACGACCTGCCCGCCGTGCTCGAAGGCCGCGCGCTCGCCGACACGCGGCTCTCCGCCGATGCCTTCGGCGAAACCGTCGCGCTCGTGGACGCGGGCACGATCAACAGCCGGGGCGCACGCGAGGTGCTGGAAACGCTGGCCGAAAAGGGCGGCAACCCGGCGGAGATCGTCGAGGCGCGGGGGCTGAAACAGGTGTCGGACGAAGGAGCGCTCGCGCCTATCGTCGATAAGCTCATCGCCGCGCACCCCGACAAAGCCGAGGCGTACCGCAGCGGCAAGACAGGCCTGATGGGCTTTTTCGTTGGCCAGGCGATGCGCGAGACGGGCGGCACAGCCAACCCGGCGCGGGTGAAGGAGATGGTGGAAAAGGCGCTGGCGTGAGACACACGGCAACCCCGTAGGGGCAGAATGAATGCTGTCTCTACACCCTCCGGCCTCTGCGCTGGGTGTAGCGTGCTGCGCCCCTACCACCGCTGTCGGTTTCTGCCCCTCCGAAATCCGAAATCCGAAATTCCAAATGCCTGTTGTGATCGTGGGCGGCGGTGCGGCCGGGCTGATGGCGGCGTGCTTTGCGGGCGGCAAGGGTCGACGCGTGGTGCTGCTCGAAAAGACGCGCCAGGGCGGCAAGAAAATCGTCATCGCGGGCGGCGGGCGGTGCAACGTGCTGCCGTCCCAGGTGGACGTCTCGCGCTACGTCACCGCGTCGTCGCCCAACACGCTCCGGCGGATGCTGCGGTTGTGGCCGCTGGCCGAGCAGATCCGCTTTTTCGAGGACGTGCTGGGCGTGCCGCTCGTGCGCGAGGAGGAGACGGGCAAGCTGTTTCCGGCGTCGCAGCGCGCGCAGGACGTGCGCGACGCGCTGTTCCGCTACGCCCGTTCGCGCGGCGTGGAGGTCAGGACGGATACCCGCCTCGTCGACGCCACGCCCCACGCGGACGGTACGTGGCACCTCGCCCTCGACGGCGGCGCGTCGCTGACCGCTGCTGCCGTGGTGCTGGCGACCGGAGGGCTGTCGGTGCCCAACACCGGCTCCACCGGTGACGGCCTCCGCATTGCCCAGAAGCTGGGCCACACCGTCCACCCGACGTACGCCGCGCTGACGCCGCTGCTGGCCGAGGGTGCGCCGCACGCCAGCCTGTCCGGCATCTCGCTGACGGCGCGGGTGCGCGTGCCGCAGGCGCGCTTCGACACCTCTGGTGGCTTCCTGTTCACGCACCGCGGCTACAGCGGACCCACCGTCCTCGATGCCTCGCACCACGCCACGCAGCCACACGCGCGCGGCGAAACCGCCCCCGCCATCGAGGTACAGTGGACGGAACACGACGCGCAGGCCTGGGACGACCTCCTCCAGAACGGCACCGGGCAGGTCGCCCCGACGATCCGCCAGCACCTGCCCGCCCGCCTCGCCGACGCGCTCGTGAACGAAGCCGGAGTGCCGCCGGGCCGCACGCACGCCGAACTGCGACGCGACGAGCGCAGACGCCTCGTGGACGTGCTGGCGCGCTACCCGCTGCCCGTCACCGGCGACGAAGGGTACCGCAAAGCCGAAGTCACCGGCGGCGGCGTGGCCCTCGGCGAAGTCGACCCGAAGACGTGCGAGAGCCGGTTGCACCCTGGCCTCTTCCTGTGCGGCGAACTACTCGACTGCTTCGGCCCTATCGGCGGCTACAACTTTTTCTGGGCCTGGGCCACGGGCCGCGCCGCCGGGCTGGGGGCTGCCGGAGGGACGAGCATGCCGTGAGCGCATCCGCGCGAGGATGGGCTTTCCGGGCGTCGTGGCCTATACCGGATCCGGTCGCCCGGGGTGAAAGGGATCACGCCTCCGTTTGCCCTCACCTCCTCCGAGAGAGGGCGGGGGTGAGGGCAAGCGGCAGCGATACAGCCCGATTCGGTTATTCCGCTGCCGGGACGGGCTGCGTGGCGGGCACGGGCGTCAGCGCCTGCGCGGGCTGCTGGGTGGCACGCGGGTCGGTGGAGGTGGCTCTGCGCGTGCCGCCGAGTTTCCGGCCAATCCACGCGCCCAGGTCGTCGAAGTACGTGTACGCCACCGGCACCACGAACAGCGTCAGGATGGTGGACGTGATGAGGCCGCCGATCACCGCGCGCGACATCGGGGCGCGGAAGCCGCCACCTTCGCCCAGCGCGAGCGCGCTCGGCAGCATCCCCGCGATCATCGCCAGCGTCGTCATGATGATGGGGCGCAGGCGCACCTGCCCTGCCTCGACGAGCGCCCGGAACCGCTCCGTGCCCTCGCGCCGCCGCTCGTTGGCGTTGTCCACCAGCAGGATCGCGTTCTTCACGACGAGGCCGAAGAGCAGGATCACCCCGATCATCGACATCATGTTGAATGTGTCGCCGGTGAGCAAGAGCGCCACGAGCACGCCGATGAGCGACAGCGGCAGCGACAGCATGATGGCGAACGGCTGCGCTACCGACTCGAACTGCGACGCCAGGATGAGGAAAATCAGGATGATGGCCAGGAAAATGGCCTGGAGCACGTAGCCCGCCGTCTCGGCGAGTTGCTCGGTTTCGCCGCCGAAGCCAACGGTGTAGCCCGCCGGGATGTCCATCTGGTCGAGGCGCGCCTGGATGGCGTTGGTGGCCTCACTCACCGACAGGCCCGGCGCGGGGCTGCCTGCAATCGTGGCCGTCCGCTGGAGGTCGCTGCGGTCGATCTGCGACGGCGCGCTGCCCTCCTCGATGCGCGCGATCTGCGCCAGCGGGATCGTGCCGCCGCGTGGCAGCGCGATGGGCAGCGCGGCGATGTCCTCGACGGACTGCCGCAGGTCGGGCGCCACCTGCACCACCACGTCGCGCTCCTCACCTGTGGGGTCCTGCCACGTGGTCACGTCCTGCCCCGCCAGCACGGGCCGCACCGTCGCCGCCACCGAACCGATGGTGAGGCCGAGTTCGTTGGCCACGTCGCGGTTGACGTCGATGCGGTACTCGGGGCGCGGCTGGCCCAGCGAGTTGTCCACGTCCACGACCTGCGGCAGCGTCCGCACCTCGGCCTCGACGCGCTGCGCCAGCGCCTGCAAGCCTTCCACGTCGGGCCCGCGCACCTCGACGGCCAGCGGAGCCCGCGCGCCGCCGATCCCGCCGGCGTCCAGCACGGCCGTGCGCACGCCGAAGAGCGGCTTGAGCCTTTCGCGCGCTTCCGCCTGCACCTGCTGCTGCGACAGGTCGCGCGCGTCGGTGCCGACGAGCTTGACGAAGACCTCGCCTGCCGTCACCGTGCCCGTCTGCCCCGCGCCGACGGTGGTGTAGGTGTAATCCACGCCGGGAAGCTCCTTCAACACGGCCCCGATCTGCTCGGCCTTCTCGCGCGTGTAGCCCAGGCTGGAGCCGTCCGGCGTCTCGAGCTGCACCACGAACTGGCTCTGATCCTGCGGCGGGAGGAAGCCGCCGCCGATGAGCGGAAACAGGAAGAAACTCCCGATGAGCAGCGCGAACGCCCCGAAGATCGTCGTCTTGCGGTGCGCCAGCGCCCACTCGATCAGCCCCGAATAGCGCTGCGCCTGGTCGTCGAACCAGCGGTTGAAGGCCGAGATGCCGCGCTTGAGCGGATTCTTCGACGGCGGGTGGCTGCCCTCGACGTGCGGATCGACGCCCCAGTGCGCCGCCATCATCGGCGTGAGCGTGAAGGCCACGAAGAGCGAGACGAGCACGGCAAAGGCGACGGTGAGACCGAACTGGAAAAAGAACCGCCCGATGATGCCGCCCATGAACGCCACCGGCACGAACACCGCCACGATGGAGAGCGTCGTCGCCATGACGGCGAGGAAGATCTCGTTCGTGCCGTCGGCGGCGGCGGCGTAGTAGCCCTGCCCCATCTGCCGGTGCCGCACGATGTTCTCGATTACCACGATGGCATCGTCGATGAGGATGCCGATGGAGAGCGAGAGTGCGAGCAGCGAGATGACGTTGAGCGTGAAGCCCATCGCGCCCATCAGCATGAAAGCAGCGATGACGGACACCGGCAGCGCCAGCGCCGTGATGGTGGTGGCCTTGCCGTCGTTGAGGAAGAGCATCACGATCACGACCGTCAGGATCGCCCCGAGTACGAGCTCGAACAGCGTGTCCTCGACCGAGTGGCGGATCGAGACGGAGTTGTCGCGGATGACCTGGAGCGTGGTGCCCGGCGGCAGCGTCTCCTGAATCTCGCCGACGGCCTCGATGACGCCCTCGGCCACATCAACCGTGTTGGCCCCGCTGACCTTGAGGATGTTGAGCGCCACGGCACGCCGCCCGTCGATGAGTGCCACCGAGCGTTCCTCTTCTGTCGCGTCCTGCACCGTCGCCACGTCGCCCAGCCGGATGGCCGTGCCCCCGCGGTTGGCCACGACGAGGTCGTTGAATTGCGCCGGGTTCTCGATGCGCCCGAGCACGCGAACGAGTTGCTCGCCCGTGCCGCGCTCGACGCGCCCGGCGGGCACTTCGAGGTTCTGCGCCCGCAACGCGCCGATGACGTCGTTCACGCTCACCCCCTGCGCCTGCAAGCGCTCGGGGTCGACGTTGACGCGGATCTCGCGGGCCAGCCCACCGGCCAGCTGCACCTCGCCCACACCCGAGACCGCCTCGATCCGCCGCCGGATGCCCTCGTCTGCCAGCGCCGTCAGTGCCTGGATGGGCAGCCGCTCGGATGAGACGCCCAGCGACACGATGGGCTGCGCCGACGGGTCGAACGTCTGCACGAGCGGCTCCTCGATGTCGGTCGGCAACTCGGCGCGCACGGTGGCAATCTTGGCGCGCACGTCGTTGGCCGCGTCGTCGGAGTTGCGCTCGAGGTCGAACTCGATGATGACCTGCGAGACGCCTTCGAGCGAGACGGACGTGATCTTGTCGACGCCCTTGACGGGGTTGAAGGCCTGCTCCAGACGCTCAGACACCTCGCGCTCGATGGTTTCCGGGCTCGCGCCGGGGTACACCGTCGTGACGGTGACCACCGGAATCTCGACGTCGGGAAACTGGTCGATGGGCAGGTTACGCAGCGAGAAGAGCCCGAGCACGACGAGCCCGAGCATCACCATCGAGGTGAACACGGGCCGCCGGATGGCGATGCCGCTCAGGCCGGTGAAGCGGGACGTGTCCTCGCCGTTGGTCGGCAGCAACGCGGGGTCGCGGGGCGTGTGGTTGGTATCCTTCATGGACCTGTGGAAAAGCGTTTATTCGGATGCCGACGCGGTGTCCGCGGCGGCGAGGGGGGCCGAGCGGGCGATGCGTACGTGCTGCCCGGCGACCGTATCGGTGGTGGGGGCGACGACGACGAGGTCGCCGGCGCTTACCGGCCCCTGGATGGCCACGACGCCGCGGCGGGTGTCGCGGGCCACGATGGTCACCTCGCGCTGTTCGAGCGTGCTGTCGGCGATGACGAGCAGCGACGCGGTGCCACCGTTTTCGCTCACGGCTCCGAGGGGCACCAGCAGCGCCTGCTGCATCGTCTCCGACACGATGGTGCCCGTGGCGAACAAGCCGCCGACGAGCGCGCCGGGGTTGGGCAGGCGCAGGTACACGCCCACCTGCCGCGTGGCCGGGTCGGCGGTGGGCTCGATGCGCGACACGGTGCCCTCGAAGGTCTGGCCGGGGTAGGCGTCGATGCGGAATTCCACCCGGTCGCCCGTGTGGATGCGCGCGGCCTCCGCCACGCCCACCTGCCCGTTGAGTTCAAGCGCGCTCGTGTTGACGACGGTGAAGAGCGTCTGGCCCGGCGTGACGGCCTCGCCGCCCTCGACTTCGCGGCGGCTGATGGCCCCGGTGAGGGGCGTGCGCACGACGGTGCGCCCCGCCTGCTCCGACGCGCCCGACGCCTGCGAGCGTGCTGCCGCTACCTGTGCCTGTGCGGCCTCGACCTGCGCCTGCGCTGCCTGATAATCCAGGCGCGACATGGCGCCTTCGTCGTAGAGCAGCTTGGCGGATTCGGCCTGCTCGCGTGCGAGCGCCAGCTGCGCTTCCGCCGCGGCGACGGCGGCCTGCGCGCTGCTCGCCTGGCTGCGGACGCCCTCGGCGGTGATGGTGGCGAGCACGGAGCCCTCGGCCACCTTGTCGCCTTCCTGCGCGCGGAGCGTGCCCAGCGTACCCGACACCTGCGCCTTCACGTCCACGACGCGCCAGGGCTCGAGCGTACCCGTGAGCGACACGCCCACGCTGAGGGCCCCCTGCTCGACGCGCGCCACGTCGGTGGAGGCGAGCACGAGGGGCGCGGGGCCGTCGTCGACGGCAGCGGGGGCTTCGCTGCCGCAGGAGGTGAGAAACAGCAGCCCGAGCGGCAGCAGCGAGGCCGCGCGGCGCAGAGCAGCGATGGGTTGGATAAGCATAAAAGTGAAGCGTGAAGAGCGAGATGAAAGGCCGCGTTACGGGGTGTTGCCGGGCGCAGGGTCGCCGTCCGGCAGGCCCTGCGGCGTGAGGTCGGGAGCCGGGTCGAGCGAGAGGTCGGCGGGGTTCTGGAGGGGTGCGCCTGCGGGAATCGAGAAGCCCCTGCCGAGGTCGCCGGGTGTGACCGCCGCGCGTATCACGTCGGTGTCGGCGATGTAGAAATCGGCGAGGGCCTGCACGAGGTTGCTGCGCGCCTGCAACAGCGCGAGGCGGGCGTTGGACACTTCGAGTTGCGTGGCGATGCCCTGCTCGTAGCGCATTCCCGTGAGGCGGTACACGCGCGCGGCCTGGTCCACCGTCCGCTGGCGAGCGGCGATCAGCGAGCGGGCGCGGCGCTTCTCGGCGAGCGCCTGCTCCACCTGCAAGCGCAGGTTTTCGCGGAGCATCTCGAGCTGGAACTGCGCCTGCTCCAGTTCCACGCGCGCCTGCTGCACCTGGCTGCGCCGCCGGAAGCCATCAAAAATCGGCACCTGCACGCCCACGCTCACCGTCCAGTCTTTCCGCAGGTCGTTGTCGAAGGCGAAGATGCCCGACGGGTAGAGCGTGCGCCCGTAGTTGGTGGAGAGCGATACGCTGGGCAGGTACGCCGCCTGCTGGAGCCGCACCTGCTGGGCGCGGATCTCCACCTGCTCCTGCGCCGCCCGCAGCGCCGCCCGCTGCCCCACCACCACCGCCGGGTCCACGTCGGCTTCGGCCAGGGCTTCCTCGGAAGGCAACGTCAGCGGTGTGGCCAGCGCGACGGGCTGCTCGAACGGGATGTTGACGAGGCGTTTCAGGTTGAGGAGCGCGAGGTCGGCAGCGTTCTGCGCCTGCACGAGCTGCGGGCGCAGGTTCTCCAGGTCCACCTCGGCGCGCAGCACTTCCAGCTCAGAGGCCCGCCCGGCCCGCAGCCGCAGCGACTCCTGATCCAGAAACGCCTGCGCCTGCGCGATGGCGGCCTCGGCTATGCCGACGAGTTCGCGCGCCACGAGCGCCTGGATGTACACCTGCTCCACCTGCAACCGGATGTCGGCGATGGTTTCCGTCTCGTTGAAGCGCGTCGCGCTGCGGACCCGTTTGGCGATCTGCACGCCCACGCCCGCCTGCGCCGAGAACAACGGCTGCGAGCCCGACAGGCCGAACGTGTAGGCATTTTCCTGCCCGAAGGGAAGGCCGCTGAACAAGCCGCCGAGCGCGCCCAGCGCCGCGTTGGGCGTCTTCTGTTCGAGGTAGCGCAGCCGCTCTTCGATGGGAGCCGACGGATCGGGGTCGAAGACGAGCGAGTCGGGCAGCGAAAAGCCGCCGCCGGTGTCGAAGGCCGACGCGAGCGTGCGGGTGTAGCCCACCGTGCCGTTGATCTGCGGGAAAAGCGACGCGTACGCCTGCCGGATCTGCGCCGAGGCGAGGTCGAGTTGGGTGCGTGCCAGCCCCACCTCCTCGCTTTCCGAAAGCGCCCGCTCGACGGCGGTGGGCAAGCTCAGCGCGAGCGTGTCGAGCGAGCGGGAAGAGGGCAACGACTGCGCCACGAGGGCGGGCACAGCCATGCCCAGCAAGACGCCGAGCGTCAGAAAACGACGATGCATAAACAGAAGGAAAAGAGGAACGTCAGGCCCCGCGCTGCTCACGCCAGCGCGCCGCGCGGTGGTCGAGGTCTTCGAGGAGGAAAGCGTAGAAAGCCGCCCAGTCGGCGATGCGCGCGCGCGCCGTCTCCGCCTCGGGTGGGAGCGCGGTGCTCGCGGCGGCGAACAGCAGGTGCGCGGCGTGGAGCTTCTCGCTGGCGAAGGCGAAAAGCTGCTCCCATGGCGCGTCCGAGATGCGGTAGTAGTCGCGCCGGTCGCCCGGGTGCGACACGCGCTCGATCAGCCCGCGGTGCTCGAGCTGGCGCGCGTTGGTGCTGATGGACGCCTTGCTCACCTGCAACTGCGCCGCGAGGTCGTCGAGCGAGTGCGCATCTTCGTGCGTCAGCAGAAAACCCACCAGCCGCCCGGAAATCCGCGGCATCCCGGACGCTTCGTAGTGAAGCCCCAGCCGCTCGATAAATTCCTGAGCCGTGTTGCTCATGAAAGGGAAAAGTGTTCAGTTCGTTAAGTCCAAACTGAATGATAGGTATGGGATGCCGGTTTCCTCGGTGACGAGGTGTTCTCCTCTTTTCGGCAGCCTTCTGCATTTCTTAGCAATGCCCGTGCGGCAGAGCGTGGTGTATCCAGCCGCCTGCAAGGAGCCATGGCGGCGCGCTCCCCTTTCCACACCGTACCTGCTCCCGGTCGCGGCAAAAACCCCGCGTTTGCGGGAGGCGGCGTTGCTTCTCGGCGCGCTATCTATGTAACGTGCATGATGCAGACTGCCCTACGTACCCACCCGTCTGCCGCCCACACACCCCCCACGCCATGCGGACGCCCGAGACCATTCCCCTGACCGTCTGGATCGTCGAAGACCGCGCCGACTACCGGCAGGCCATCGTGGAGTTGCTGGCCTCGCAGCCCGGCATCGCGCCCGCTGCGGCGTTCGAGTCGTGCGAGGCGCTGTTGAAGGCGCTGCCCCGCGACGTGCCGCCCGAAGTCGTGCTGATGGACATCGGCCTGCCGGGCATCGACGGCATCGAAGGCGTGCGGCGCGTGCGCGCGATGGCCCCGGCCACGCAGGTGGTGATGCTCACCATCCACGAAGACGACGACCGCATCTTCGACGCGCTCTGCGCGGGGGCGTCGGGCTACCTGCTCAAAACCACGCCCGCCGCCCAGATCCTCCACGCCCTCGACGAACTCGGGCGCGGCGGTGCAGCCATGACGCCGCAGATCGCGCGGCGCGTGCTGCAGCTCTTCAGCCGACTGCGGCCCTCTGCCGGGAAGTACGACCTCACCGAGCGCGAAAAGGAAGTGCTGCAGAAGCTCGTCGAAGGCCACACCAAACAGGCCATCGCCGACGCGCTGTTCGTGAGCTTCCACACCATCGACGCCCACCTCCGCAATATCTATGGCAAGCTGCACGTCACCTCGCGCTCCGGTGCCGTCGCCAAAGCCGTCAAAGAGCGCCTCGTCTGATCTTTTTTCTCACCCACACCCTACTACAATGGCCTACAATGGACGATTCCCTGGTACTTTTTCGGCGACCTTTTCAGCGTGTGCCTCGGCCTGGGCGGCAACCTGCTGGGCGAGTTGGAATCCCGCTCGAACGATGGCACGCTGCAACGTTTTTTCGACGCAGACGAGGGCCACACGCCTCCCATCGTCGAGTTGACCCGGCAGGTCAACCTGTGGATGGGCATCGTGACGTGGACGCAGCCCTGGCCGAGCACGCTGGACGTGCGCTTCTGCCGCGGCCTCTCCGACGCCGTCCTCGAACCTCACCTGCTGACCATCCCGATCGAGTGGATTGAGGGAAAGGGCAGGCTGCCCACCTTTTTCTTTGCGCGAGAAGGCGGCGCGCCACCCCAGCCCGACGCCGCAACACAAGACGCACTGAATAACCTGAACTTCGATATGTATACCCGCGCCGCGCAGAACGGCTTTGAAATCCCGAACCTGCTGGGGCTGATGTACACGATGGACGAGCTATCGAAGCCCAACAAAAATGAACTCAGGGGCCCAAACCCCAACGCGAAGGCAGAGGTGCTCAAAGCGCTGAAGTCGTCCTACAAGGCGATACACGGCACCGAATACAACCAGAATCTCCCGAACGGCCTCGACTTCATCCTTCAACCGTACGCCAAGTCGCACGACCACACGCAACTCGTGGCCTACGACGACAGGCTCCTGTACTCGGTGGGCCTTGATTACGACAACAAACCGCCCCAAGTGTGCAGAACAGGGGCAGGCGCGCCCGCGCGTGGCGATTTGCTGTGGAAATCCGCTGGAAGCATCCCGTCGTGGTTGCGGGATGATCTGTTGAGCTTCAAGAACAGCGACACGCCCAGAGGCAACCTGTGCCCGAGGGGATTCGAGTCACCCTACTGATACACGCGATCGCGCCGCCGCCGTCCCTGACGAAAGCCAGGTAGTTCTCTATGGCGCGCCCTCTTTCCACCCGGTGTAGGCCTATGCGGGTGTGTCTCCTCGTTCTGCTGCTCTTCGTGCCGCTGCGTGCCCGGGCGCAGCCTCTCCCGGTGTATCTGGAGCAGGTGAAGTACGCCAACGAGGCTGCCGTCGCAGGGCACTCGGTGATGGCGCTGCTGCGGCAGCAGGAGGGCATGCTGTGGCTGGGCACGCAGCAGGCGCTGGCGCGCTACGACGGCCTCCGCGCCGTGGTCGCGACACCGATTCCTGGCACGCCAGCCTTAGCCGAGGCGCGCAGCCTCTACGTCTCCGCGCTCGCGCCCGATGCCGTCACGCCAGGAGGCGTCTGGGCAGGCACCGAGGCCGGGCAGGTGCTGCGCTACGATCCGAGCGCGGATGGCTTCGCGTTTGTGCGTCCGGAGGGCATGCCCGCCGACGCCGTCACGGCGCTCCACGTGGGGCGTGCGGGGCGCGTGTGGATCGGGCACCGCAGGCACGGCCTCTACCGCGCTGATGCGCCGTATGACGTGGGCGCGCGCGTGTCGCTGCCGAACGATTCCGTGTACGCTCTGCAGCCCTCCGCCGCTCGGCCAGGACATCTCTGGGTGGGCACCGGGACGGGCCTCGCTGAGATCGACGGCGCGGGCGGGCTCGCCGCGTCGTACCTCCGCAGCGTGGCCGTGACGGCGCTGGCCGAAGCCGACGGCGCGCTCTGGTGCGGCACGGCTACGGGCGTGCTCTACCGCCTCGACCTCCACACGGGAAGCCTCACACCGCACACGCTGGGACTGTCTGTGCCTATCATGTCTCGTCGCTCGAAGCATCGCGCATCACGCCCGGGCTGCTGTGGATCGGCACGCGCGGAGCGTCTGTGGGTAGGCTTCGATATGCCTTCGCGGCAGGTGCGCCCGCTCGCACCGCGCGCGGGTTCGGCAAGGATCGGACAGATCGATGTGATGGCGCTTCACGAGGACACGCAGGGGCTGCTGTGGATCGGGACGCTGCGGAACGGACTGTTCCGGGCCACCACAGACACGCCGCACTTCGCTCCATCACCGCCGGGTGCGCAGGCTTCGGAGTTCGACGTGAACACGCTGCTTGCCTCGCGTGCAGAGCCGGGCGTCGTGTGGCTGGGCCTGACACAGCGAGGCGTGGCGCGCTACGACGAACACAGAGGTCAGGTAACGCGCCTGTTCGGCGTGCCCGATGGTCTCCGCGAACCATTTTCGCTGCACGAAGATGCCGTCGGCGTGATCTGGGTGGCGGCGTCGCACGCCGTCCTCTACCGCATCGACCCCACGCGCGGCACCGTCGAGGCCGTGCCCCTCGGCGACGACCCCGCGCAGCGGCTGATCCTCAAATTCATCTACGCGCCTCCGTCGCGGCCCGGCGTGCTGTACATCGGCACGCGTTACGGGGGACTGTTCGAGTTTGACGCGCAGCGGCGGACGGTGACGCGCCACCTTGCAGGCTACGCCCTCGCGGGCGCGTGGCACGTCTGGAGCATCGACAGAGCCGCCGGACGAGCCGGGCGTGCTCTACCTCGCCACCAACGACATGGGCATCGTGCGACTCGACCTCGCTACTGGTCGCGCCGCGCGCGTGCGCCCCGCCGCCGACACGCCCTGTCCCATCGAGGCCAGCACCGTCGCGCTCGCTGCCGACGACCGGGGCGCGCTGTGGATTGGTACGCACGGGCAGGGCTTCGCGCGGCTGGATCGGCGCACACGGCGGTGCGTGGTCTACGACGCCCGCAGCGGCTTCGCCATGCCCGATCCTGGCGCGCTCGCGCTCGACGCGCGCGGCAGGCTGTGGATGACCAGCAACACCGCCGGGCTGGCTGCCTTTGACCCGCGCCGCGAAGCGTTCACCCGCTTTACCGAGGCCGACGGTTTGCAGGGCATGCATTTTTTCTTCAACGCCTTCCACCGCCAACCACAGCGGCTGCTCTTCGGCGGCAAGCACGGTTTCAACGCCTTCGACCCGGACAGCATCAACACCGACACGACCTCATTCCCAACTCTCCTGACCGGCTTGCGAGTCGATGGCGCACCAAGGCCATTGGGGCGAAAAGACGAAGCATACGAACTCCAGGAATTCGTTCACGACGAGCGCGACGTGGACTTCCAGTTTGCCGGGATGGACCTGCGCCAGCCTCAGCTCAACCGCTACCGCGTGCGGCTCGACGGCGCGGACGACGAAGGCGCGTGGCGCTACGTCTCGGCGGAGCAGGCGTCGGAGCGCTACCCGCGCCTCGCGCCAGGACGCTATACGCTGCGTGTGGAGTCCACCAACCGCGATGGTGTGTGGAGCCGGCAGGCTGCCATTCTGCCCTTCCGCATCCTGCCGCCGTTCTATGCCACGTCGTTGTTTCGCAGCCTGCTCGTGCTCGCCGCCGCGCTGATCGGCCTTACGCTGCACCGGATGCGCGTGCGGCAGATCCTGCGTCTCGAACGCCTCCGCAGCCGCATCGCGGGTGATTTGCACGACGAGATCGGGGCGGACGTGAGCGCGCTCGCCTTGCGCGCCGAGGCCGCGTCGGTGCGCGCTTCGCTCGACGGCGACACGCGGCGGACCTTTGAGGCCATCAGCGGGTCGGCGCGTGAGACGGCGCAGCGCGTGCGCGAGGTCGTGTGGGTGCTCAATGCGCGCTACGATACGCTCGGCAAGCTCGTCTCCAAGCTTGAAGACACCGCCGCCGCGCTGCTGGCCGGGTGCCTGCCGTACAGCTTCCACCGCCCGACGTCGTGCCCGACGTTCCCATCGGCATGGAGGCGCGAGCAGCACGTCTACTTCCTGTTCGAGGAAGACCCTCCGCGACGCCGCCGAGCACGCCCACGCCACGCGCCTCGACATTGCCATCGGCTTTGAGCGCGGCCTCTTCGCCTTTTCCGTCGCCGACGACGGGACGGGCTTCGACGTAGAACAGGCGGCAGGGCAACGGACTCGGGCTCATGCGCGCAGCGGCCGAGAAATCCAGCGGCACACTCCACATCGACAGCGCGCCCGGCGAGGCACCACGCGTCCAGTTCGCGCTGCGGCTGAAGGACTGAAACCCCGCATCTGCGGGAGGCGAGAGGCCGGGACGGAAGGGTAGTCTACGGGAAGTCGGTGACGCCACCGGCCCCTACCCCCTCCTCAACCCCAACCTTGTTTCGCCATGCGTGCCACCCTGCTCACCCTTCGCTGGAGCCTGATGCTCGCCCTGCTGCTGTCGGCGTTTGCCGCGCAGGCCCAGACTACCCAGCCGGCCCTTCCCGCGCCGCTGCCGCCCCGCCCGGTGACGAGCTACACCGTCGGGATGCTCTCCAACGACTTTACCTACATCAACGCCGACACCACGTTCGTCTACGACTTCACGTCCAGCTCGCAGGCGCTCGTGATCTCGGGCGGCACGAGCTACCTCATGCTCGCCTACGGCACGCAGAGCGCCGACACGCTGCGGCTGCGGCCCGAGCTTTCCACCATCCAGGCGGCGGTGGGGCTCGGCGGCGAGAGCGTGCTCTTCCACGAGTTTTTCGGCCTGCCCGCGCGCGTGTTCATCCCCACGCAGTTGCAGCTGGATTACCGCTACATCTCGCCCGGCAAGATGGATTTCGGCTCCGACCCCGACGCCGCCATCGACCCGGACGATGAGGACGATGGACCGGACGTGCTGCACCTGGCTTCGGCGGCGCTGGCCATCGGCGGCGGCGCGGAGGTGCGGCTACCCAAACTCATCCCCGTGCTCGAAGACCGGCTGGTGGCGCGCGCGGCGCTGCTCCTCGGCGCGGGCGCCCGCACGAACGTGCTGACGGAGTTCGACGAGCTGGGTCTGATGGGCACGCGCGAGTTGCACCTCGAAGCGCGCCTCGAACGCATCCTCGGCAAGAAAACCGGCGTGACGCTGGGCTACGTCTTCCGCCAGCAGAACTGGGCGCAGGGCACGCCAGAATCGGCCGAGGACGTGCTCGATGCCTTTCTGCAACCGGGCAAGCTCGACCAGAAGAGCACGCAGCACCTCATCCGCATCGGTCTAAACTTCTGAAGTTTCATGCCACACCGCGCTGCTCGCCCGCCCACCCGAGTCGGCGTCGTCGCGCTCTGGGTGCTGCTGGTCGCCGCCGCCGTCGCCCTCGTGACGTGCTGAGGCCGAGGCCCCCTCCTTTTTCCTTCCCTTCACCTGACCAACGCGACCATGAAACCGCCTCTGCTCACCCTACTGCCGATCGTTATCACAGCCTTTATGGCTACGGGCTGCGACCTCATCGATCCCGACCCTGCAATGGGGTGCACCGACTCGAAGAGCTTTTCCTACGACTATTCTGCCGAGGAAGATGACGGTTCCTGTGAGTACTCGCGCGTCATCTTCTACAAAGCCGTTGATGGGCCTCCCGTGCAGATGACCATCGACGGGCAGCCTGTTGGCGTTATCAGCGCCTTTTATCCTTCCGGGCCTGGCAACTGCTCGGCTCCGGGCAACGCCTATCACCAGTTGCCGGACAGTCGATCCTACGACTGGAACGCGGAATCGGGGCCTTACCTGAACGCTGGAACGGTACAGGCGTCGCGCCAGAGTGCATGCCTTCGGGTCAGGGTGTTCTAATCACAACCATCTCCTCGCCGACTCGGGGATGGGAAAAGGAGGCGAGGAGGCTCTGCCGGAGGCCGTGTGGTGGCGGCATCCGGCAACGACCCTCGGAGGTACCGAAAGGCCTCCGAGGGTTTTCCCGTTGCTCAGACTTCGCGGGCGGGGTGCTCCACAGGCACGAGGCCATTGCCGGGCAGGCCGTCGCCGTCGGGTTGGCCGTCGAGGTCCTCGCCGTGGACGTGGGAGAGTTGGACGGTGTGGCCCGTCAGCACGCGGCCCAGCCGGCCCGCAATCGAGTCGAACGTCGAGTACATCACCGGCACGATGACGAGCGTGAGAAACGTCCCGAACGTCAAACCGGCGATGATGGCCGTGCCCATCGGCCCCCAGAACTGCGTGTTTTCGCTGCCGATGAGTTTGCCGGGGATGGGGTCGAAGTTCGTCAGCAGCCCCACGAAGTCGATGTTGATGCCGAAGGTGAGCGGGATCAGGCCGATGACCGTCGTGAGCGCCGTCAAGAGCACCGGGCGCAGGCGCGTAGCGCCGGCCTCGATGATGGCGTCGTGCTTGCTCACCCCGCGGTCGCGCAGCTGCATCGTGTAATCGACCAGCACGATGCCGTTGTTGACGACGATGCCGGCGAGCGAGATGATGCCGATGAAGGTGAAGAGCCCGAACGGCGTGCGCGTGACGATGAGGCCGAGCAGCACGCCCGTCAGGCTCAGGCCCACGGCGACGATGATGATGAACGGCGCGCTGAGGGAGTTGAACTGCGCCAGCATGATCATGAAGATGAGCGAGACGGCGATGAAGAGCACGTTGGTGAGAAAGCCGAAGGCGTCGGCCTGCTCCTCGCTCGCGCCCGTGTAGGAGAGCGTGTAGCCCGGCGGGATGCCCTTCTCGTAGGTTTCCAGCCGCGCCTGCACCTGCGCCAGGATGGCGTTGCCGTTGTAGCCCGGCGCGGCGTCGGCGGTGACGGTGGCCACGCGCTCGAGGTCGAGCCGCGTCACCGCGCCCAGGCCACCCGCCGTTTCGAGCGTGGCCACGGCGGTGAGCGGAATCTGCTGACCTTCTTCGAGGATCGTCAGGTTGCGGATGCTCTCGAGGCTCTGCCGCTGGTCTTCGGCGAGGCGCACGGTGATGTCGTACTCGTCCTCGCCGTCGCGGTACTTGCCCGTCTCGACGCCGTTGATGGCGGCGCGCACGGTCTGCGCCACTTTCTGCGTGCTCAGGCCAAACTGCGCCGCCCGCTGCCGGTCCACGCGCACGAGCAGTTCGGGGCGTCCCATGTTGAGGTCGTCCTGCACGTCCACGAGTCCGGGAATCTCGCCCGTATCGCTCCACCGCTGGAGTTCGGCCTTGAGGTCGCGCGCGATGTGCTGGATCTCGGCAAACTGCGGCCCGGTGATCTCGATGTTGATCGGCTTGCCCGT
Source organism: Rhodothermales bacterium (assembly GCA_963829705.1). Lineage (GTDB taxonomy): Bacteria > Bacteroidota > Rhodothermia > Rhodothermales > BA12 > CAWHJN01. The sequence continues at coordinate 805,651 of CAWHJN010000005.1, read as the reverse complement.
CGGCGGACCGCCCTGGTCCTGCTCGATCGAGATGTCGGCACCGGGGATGCCCTGCAACCCGTCGCGCAACCGGACGAGCGTGGTGGACGATTTCTCGGCGCGGTCGCCGTAATCGACCATGTTGAGCGTGATGCGGCTTCTTTCTGGCGAGGCCGAGCCGCCGCCGAACATCGCGTCACCGCCCACGCCTACGTTGACGAGCACGTCCTTGACGTTCTCCTTCGCGTCGGGGTTTTCGCCGAGGATGCTCTCGATGCGCTCGCGGCCCACGTTGGCCGTCGCGTTGCTCGTTTCGAGCGTGGTGCCGAGTGCGTTCTCCAGGGTGACGATGACCTGGTTGGGGTCGGTCGTCGGGAAAAACTCCGTGCCCGTGGGGACGACGGTGAACAAGATGACGATGGCGAAGAGCGTGCCCATCGTGGCCGTGAGCAGCCGCGCGCGGTTGTCGGTAAGGATGAGCGTGTCGAAGTCGCGCGTTTTGTGTACCCGGCGGATGAAATAGCCCAGCACGCCGATAAAGAGCGCGGGCACGAGCAACCCCACCATCTGCCCCGCATCCGGCGATGCCGGCATCCGGGCTGATGCGCGCCGTGATGAGCGCGACGACGCCGAAGAGCGCGCCGAGCAAGAGGAAGCCCGCGATGACGAGCAGCACGTCGCCCACCCACGCCGTGCCCGTGCGCCGCGCGGCCGCGCCGAAGAGCCCGACGACCACCACCAGCAGCGGCAGCACCATCAGCGTCGTGATCTCGGAGACGTGGACTTCTTTCGGGCTGAGGTACATCGCCCCGAGGATGAGCAGCATCACGCCGCCGAAGATGAGACCGGCCTTCACCGTGCCGCTGCCGCCGAGAAAGAGCGCTTCGAGCGTGTGGAAGAAGATGCCGAGCACGCCGAGCGCGAGGAGCAGCCCGCCCAGCCCCAGAAACACCATCCCTCCCCCCTGCGAGGCCATGCTCACCAGCCCGCCGACGATGAGCACCACGAAGCCGGTCGTGAAGAGCGCCATCGCCGCCACGTTGCGCGCGAGCGCCCGGTTGCCAGCGTAATCGCGCTCGAGCATCCAGTCGAGGAAGCGGCGGTAGCGTGCCACGAAGCCCGGCAGCGTCTCGTTCATGAAGCGGTCGCCGATGGGCTTGAGCACGCGGGTGTGCAGGAAGTAGAGCCCGGGCACCAGCACGGCCAGCACCACGAACGTCTTCCAGTTCAGCAGCAGGATCACGAGCCCCACGAAGCCCACGAGCACGTACGAGGTGATGCGCGCAGCGCGGGTGCGTTTGGGCGCTTCCTCGCTTTCCAGCCGCACGAAGACGCCCGTGATCACCGGGTTGAAGATGAGCGCGACCACCAGCGAACTCGTCAGCGTGATGATGAGCGTGAGCGGCATAAAGCTCATGAACTCGCCGATGATGCCGGGCCAGAGCAGCATCGGCGCGAAGGCCGCCAGCGTCGTGAGCGTGCTCGTCGTCACGGGCACCGCCACCTCTTTCGAGCCCAGCCGCGCCGCCTCGAAGCGGCTGTACCCCTCCTCGCGGAAGCGGTAGATGTTCTCCACGATCACGATGGCGTTGTCCACCAGCATCCCCAGCGCGATGATGAGCGAGAAGAGGATGATGAAGTTGAGCGTGTAGCCCAGCGCCTGGAAGATGATGAACGAGATCAGCATCGACAGCGGGATGGCGATGCCGACGAGCGTCGCGTTGCGCACGCCGAGGAAAAACAAGAGCACCGCCACGACGAAGATCAGGCCCGCGATGATGTTGTTTTCCAGGTCTTTGAGGAGCGTATCGATGTTCTCCGACTGGTCACCCGTGATGGACACCTGCGTGCCCTGCGGCAGCGACGCCGCCGCCACCACTTCCTTGACGCGGTCGGCGGTTTCGAGGATGTTTTCGCCCGAGCGCTTTTTGACGCTCAGCGTGATCACCTCCAGAAAGCGCTGCTGCTCGGCGGGCATCGTCGTGTACGAGCCGTCCTCGTTCTGCACCTTCAGCACTTCGAGGCGCGCGTAGCTCGTGCGCTTTTTGAAGCCAAAGTCCACGTCGGCCACATCGCGCACGTAGATGGGCCGCCCGCCCGGCGCTTTCACCACCACGTCGTTGATCTCCGCCGGGTCGTTGAACTGCCCGTTGACGCGCACGAGGTAATTGTCCCGGTCCACATCGACGGAGCCGCCGGGGATGTTGGCGTTCTCCCCCGCGACGGCCTCCACCAGGTCGTTGAAGGTCAGGTTGTAGCCCTGCAAGCGCGCCAGGTCGACGTTGATCTGCACCTCGCGCTCGAGGCCGCCGATGAGGTCGACTTCGAGCACCGACGGGATCGCTTCGAGGTCGTCCTGCAAATCTTCAGCGGCTTCTTTCAACCGCGCGATGCCGTAATCGCCCGCCAGGTTGACGGCCATGATGGGCATCTCGGACAGGTTGATCTCGCTCACGATGGGCTCTTCCTGCAGATCGGTCGGCAGTTCGCTTTCCGCCGTCGAGACCTTGTCGCGCACCTTCTGGTAGGCGTCATTCATCTCGACGTCCGGCTCGAACTCGACGATGATCGACGAGACGCCTTCGGTCGAGGTCGAGCGGATCTCTTTGATGCCACTGATGGCCTGAATCTCCTGCTCGATCTTCTGCGTGATGAGGCTCTCGATGTCGTCGGGCGACGCACCGGGGTAGATCGTCGTGACGACGATGTTGGGGATCTCGATGGACGGCTGCGCCTCTTTCGGGATCGTGAGGTACGAGATCAGCCCGCCGATGGAGAGCAGAACGGCCAGCACGAGTACCGAGGTGCGGTACCGGATGGCGACGTCGGTGATTTTCATAACCGGATGTGTGTGGCGTGCGGGGGACCGGGAGCGAAGCGACCGGAGAGGGTTACTGGGTCGGCCCGCCGAGTCGCTCGCGCGTGGCGGACACGTCGAGGCGCTCGTTGTCGGTGACGTTGTCCTGGCCTACGACGATGACCTCATCGCCCGCGTTGAGGCCGCGCTCGATGACGGCCTCGCTGCCGTAGCCCGGCCCCACCGTCACCTCGCGGCGCTGCGCCACGATGGCGCTGTCGGTGCGGACGGCGACGTAGACGCTCTGGCCGTCCTCGTCGCGTTGCAGCGCGGCGCGGGGCACCACGAGCGCGCCCTCGATGCGGGCGCGGCGCACGAGCACGGTGGCCACCATCGCGGGTTTGAGCAGCCCCTCGGCGTTGTTGAGTTCGACCTCGACGGGGAAGGTGCGGCTGGCCGGGTCCACGGCGCTGCCCACGAACGTGATGCGTCCCGTGCGCGTCTGGGCGCCGTAGGCGTCGAGGCGCACCTCCACGGCATCGCCCATCGACACGTCGCCTGCGTAGCGCTCGGGCACGCCCGCCGTCACCTTCACCCGGCCTGTCGAGACGATGCGCGCCACGCGGGTGCCGGGCGCGACCTGCTCGCCCTGCTGCACGAACTGCTCCTCCACCGTGCCGCCAAAGGGCGCCACCACGCGCGTGTACGCCAGTTGCCGCTGCACCTGCGCCACGGCGGCCTGCGCCTGCCGTACAGCGGCCTCGGAGGTGGCGCGCTGCGCCCGGATGCTCTCGAACTCGAGGGCCGAGATGATCGAGTCGCGGTAGAGCGTCTCCTGCCGCCGGAACGTGTCGAGGGCGAGGTCGCGCTGCGCCTCGGCCTGCGCGAGCGCCGCCTGCGACTGCTCCAGCGCCGCCTGCGTGAGCTGGGCGTCGAGCTGCGCCACGCTGCCGCCGGCGGGCACAAAGGTGCCGAGGTCTTTGAGGCTCACCACCGTCCCCGACGCCTGCGCCGACAGCACGGCGTCGTCGACGGCGGCAATGGTGCCGGTGACTTCGATGACGTCCTCGAACGTCGTCGGCTGCACCACCATCGTCTCGACGCGCACGGTGCGGAAAACCGGCGCGTCGTCGGTGGCAGCGTCGGGGCCGGAGCAGCCCGCGAGCACGAGCGCGCCTGCGAAGGCGGTAAAGGTGAGAAGACGTTTCATATGGGTGGGAGTAAGGAGCAAAAAAACGTTTGGGCCGGTGGAGGCTGGAGGTTGGAAAAGAGACGCCAACCTCTATTCGCTAACCCCCGCCGTGCGGAGCAACCCGCCCGTGCCGGTGAGGCGCGTGCCAACGGCGCTTTCGAGCGCCGCCTGTGCCGTCAGGTAATCGTAGACGGCCTGCAGGTAGGACAGGCGGCTCTGGTCGAGTTGATCCGACGCCTCGCGCACTTCGAGCAGCGACGCCACGCCCTCGCCCAGCCGCTGGTCGGCAAACTGGTAGTTGAGTTCGGCGCGCTCGACGTTCTGCTCCTGCGTCAGGATGCGCGTCTGCGCCGACGCCACGTTCTGCATCGCCCGCTCGACCTCCAGCCGCACCGTCTCGATGGTGCGCTCGTAGTCGATGCGCGCCTTGTCCACCTCCACCTGCCGCTGCTGCACCTGCGCTGCCGTGCGGAAGCCATTGAAAAGGCTCCACGACAGCCGCAGCCCTACGTTGATGCTCGGCTGCCAGTACGAATCGGAGAAGAAGCCGTTGGTCGTTTCGGAGAACGCGAACGGGTTGTCGGGGTCGGCGGGGTCGCGGATGACGCGCGTTCGGCTCGACGGCACCGAGCCGCTGTAGCCCAGGTTGGCGAAGGCGCTGAGGGTGGGCAGGTAGCTGGCCCGCGTGATGTCGCGGTTGATCTCGCGCAGTTCGATGGCGATGCGGGCGGCTTCGAGGTCGGGCCGGTTGGCGAGCGCCGCCCGCAGCAGATCATCCGTCGAAACCGCGGCGAGGCGGCCCATGTCGTCGGCCTCCAGCGCGCCCACGAGCCGCACGGGCTGCTCGACGGGGATACCGAGGGTGAACTTGAACTCATCGAGCGCCTGAAGCGCGGCATTCTGCGCCTGCACGAACTGCGATTCGAGGTTGGCGCGCTGCACCTCGGCGCTGAGGCGCTGGAACTTGGGCTGCGTGCCCGCTTCCACGCGCCGCGCCGTCTCGTTTTCCGTCTGCTGCGCCCGCTCGACGCTCAGGTGTACCACGCGCGCCTGCTCCTGCGCCAGCAGCGCGCCGAAAAACTGCGTCTGCACCTGGCTCTCGATCAGCTGCTCCTGCCGCGCCACCGCCCGCTCGTTGATGCCGGTAAGCCTCTTCGCGCCCTTGATGGCCGCGAACGCCGCGCCGTTGTAGAGCGTCTGCGTGATCGAGACCTGGTTCTGGAACGAGTTGGGCACGCTGAACGGGTTGTCACTCTGCGACAGCGAGATGCCCGCGCGGTCGTACCCGGCGTTGAGCGAATCGGCGTACGCGCCGAACGAGATGGGGATGGTGTTGGCGTCGCTGTCGGTGCGAGCGCGCTCGTTGTAGGAGAGCCAGTCCACGAAGCCGAGCGAGCCGAACAGCCCGCCCGCATCGGAGCCCGCGAAGGGGTTGGCGCTCTTGAGGTTGCGCGTGTACGACGACGCCAGCGCTACGTCGGGCAGCACGCCCGCCCACGCCTCCCGCACCTGCGCCTGCGCGTTGTCCACGTCCAGGCGGATCGACTGGAGCGCGTAGTTCTGCACGCGGGCGATCTCGAGCGCTTCGTCGAGCGTGAGCGCGATGGCGGGCGGCGGCGTGGCGGCGGTCTGCGCCTGCGCGAGCGGAGCGGCGAGCAGCGCCAGCAGAAAGAGACGGAATCCCATGGATCAGAGTGAAAGCGTGAAAGGCTCTTCGGGGCGCGTCACGAGCCCGTCGAACAGCATGGTCGAAATGAAATCTGCTGCGGCGTCCGGCGAGCTGGAGGCCTCTCCCACCGCCTCGGGCGTACACGCGCAGAGGGTGAGCATGTAGGCCAGGTGCCCGTGGATGTGGCCGATGAGCGAGTAGGCGACGGCGTGGGGGTCGAGCGGGCGCATCGTGTGGTTGGCCATCGCCGCGTCGAGTGCGGGCACGACCTCATCGACGACGCTCTGGCGCAGCTCGGCCATGTGGGCCACGTGCTCCGGGGTAAAGGCCATCCGGTGCGCCTCTTTCATGAGGATGTGGAACAGGTCACGCTTCTCGATGAAAAACACCAGCACCGTCCACACGAAATCCCGCATCACACCGCGCAGCGGGCGTCCTTGCTGCTCGGGCGCGCGGAAAAAGTCGTGGACGACCTCGCAGAGCTGCCCGAAGAGATCCTCGACGACGGCGTACAGGATCTCCTGCTTGCCGCCCTCGAAGTAGTTGTAAAGCGTGCCCTTGCCAAACTCGGCCCGCTCGGCGATTTCCTCAAGCGTGGCCTGCTCGTAGCCCTTCTCGGCGAAGACCGCACGGGCCGCGTCCAGCATCGCGTGGCGACGCATGAGGCGTTCGCGGTCGCGGCGAGAGAGCGTAGAGAGTTGTTTTTCCACAGGTTCGGCGGAGAGGCAGTCAGAAAATGACCGGCTGGTCATGTTTTGGCCCCTTACGTCACCCTATTTCGCAAGATTCGCCCGGAGTATTAACGAATCGCGAAGAGTGGCCGCACTTCAAGTGGCGCTCGCAAGATCCGCGTGCGGCTGTGACAGCGGTGAGTCTTAATGTGCAGACGCCACGCCAATTTCTTTCGCGGGAGGCGGGGACGGCTTCCTGCCTCCCCATTCCGCGTGCGAGAACAGGGCGTGCCAGGGCACGGCTCTGCCAACCCTCCACCTCGCATTCCCCTTTCACAAAAACCGTTCGTAGCCGTTGAGGTCCATGAACTCGACGAGGTTCTTGACGCGCTGCGCGCTGTCGCGGTGGCACACGAGGACGGCGTCGTCGGTTTCGACGACGATGGCGTCGTGGATGCCGACGAGGGCGATGAGTTTGTCTTGGCCTGAGACGTAGCAGCGACTCGAACTCTCGGTGATGACGGTGCCCTGAAGGGCGTTACCCTGGGAGTCGGTTTTCTGTAGGTCGAAGACGGCGCGCCAGTCGCCCACGTCGCTCCACCCGAATGCGCCGGGCACGACGAACACGTTCCGGGCCCGCTCCATGACGCCGTAGTCGATGGAGATTTTGGGGCAGCGGGCGTAGGCCTTCTCGATCACATCACCGGTGGGTGGCGTGTCGGGGACGAAAAGTGGCTGGAAGGCTTCGTATACATCGTGGAGGTGTTTTTCGAAGGCTTCCAGGATGGAGTCCACGCGCCAGATGAACATGCCGCTGTTCCACAGGAAGTCGCCAGAGTCCACGAAGCGCTCGGCGGTGGCGAGGTCGGGTTTCTCGGCGAAGGTGCGGACGGGGTAGGCGTGCGGCGTGGACGCATCGGCGTCGCTGCCGCCCTCGAACTGGATGTAGCCGTACCCCGTCTCGGGGTGGGTGGGCGTGATGCCAATGGTGACGAGCGAGCCGGGCCGCTCGGCACGCTCAATGGCCACGCGCAGCGTGTCGCGGAAGGCCTTCTCGTGACGCACGAGGTGATCGGCGGGCAGCACGATCATCGTGGCGTCGGGGTGCTGGCGTGCTATCGTGGCAGCGGCGAAGGCGATGCAGGGCGCCGTGTTACGCCCGATGGGCTCGCCGAGAATCTGATCGGCGGGCACCTCGGGCAACTGCTCGCGCGTCTGCTCGACGTAGTCGGCGTGCGTGACGACGTACACGTGATCTGCATCGACGAGGCCGTCGAGCCGGTCCACTGTTTGCTGCAACAGCGAGCGCTCCCCATTCACATGAAGAAACTGTTTGGGGCGTGCCTGGCGGCTGGCAGGCCAGAACCGGGTGCCTACCCCACCGGCCATGATGACGGCAAATAGCATTAGCTTGGAAACGATTCAGAGGATCAACACCGAGGGCCACGCCAACGTGCAACGACGCAAGCAGGTTCGACACGCATACGCGGCGGGGCAGAAACCGCGCGTGCTCTTGGTGGGGCCGTTGCACCCCGCCGAGAGCGGCATCGTGGGCTTCCAGCGGCAAGCCGTCGCGGCGCTTTCGGCCTACGCCGACGTGTCGATGGTGAATGTGGTGCTGGGCGGCGAGGACGCCCCCAACCCGATGTTCATGGGCACGCTCGTGGGCACGCTGCACCTCCGCAAACCGGCCTCGTGGTGGCGCGTGGCGAAGGCGCTGGCCGAGCACGACTTCGACGTCGCGTGCGTGACCGTCTGGATGCCGTTCGCGCTGCCGGCCTACCGCGTGCTACTCGCGGCGCTGCGCCGCCGCGGCATCCGCACGGCCACGCTCGTCCACAGCTACGTGCCCCGCCGGATGCAGCTCTTGATGCAGGCCGCCACGCGCGCGCTGATCCGCATGACGGACGAGGTCGTGGCCCTCGAAGGCGTGGCCGAGTGGATGGTGCCCGCCGATACTAACTGGGTGCTCCACCCCGTCTACACCCACCACGGCGAGCGGGTGGAGCGCGCCCACGCCTGCCACGCCCTCGGCCTCGACGCGGATCGCAAGCACCTGCTCTTCTTCGGTTACGGACGCGCCTACAAGGGCCTCGACCTGCTCCTTCACGCCGTGGCGGCGCTGGAGGAGCGCGTGGTGCTGCTCGTCGTCGGCAAGCAACTCCACCGCCCGCCGCGCCTCGACGCGGCCTTCCGCCTCGTGCAGAAGCTCGTGGAGGCCGGCCATATCCGCGTGGTGGACGAGGTGGTGCCGGACGCCCAGGTGCCGCTCTATTTCTCTGCCGCCGATGCCGTCGTGATGCCGTACCGAAGACCGTCATCGACGGGCGTGGGGCAGATGGCGGTGCATTTCGGGCAGCCCGTCGTCGTCTCCAACTTTCCCGCGCTGGCCTATCTGGCCACGTTTCACCCGGCCAGCCGCGTGGCGTATCCGGGCGACGTGGCCTCGCTCATCGAAGCGCTCCGCCAGTGCCTCGCCGCCACCGACGGCCACCAGGCCCCCACACCGCACGCGGTGATGTACACGTGGGACGATTTCGCGCTCGATTTCCTGAACTGCGTCTCGCCTGTGCCTGGCCCCGCCGCGCCGGTGGCTACCGGATGATGGCGATGCGCTCCACGTCGGTCGAGCCGAGCGCGCCGTCGGCGCCGCGCACGAAGACGCGGTAGAGGTAGACGCCCGTGGCCAGCCGGTCGCCGTCGGCGTCGGTGCCGTCCCAGCGCAGCTTGTTCCAGCCCACGCGCAGCGCGCCCGCGTCGAGCAGCGCCGGGTTTTCGACGAGGTCGAACTCGCGCACGGGCTGCCCCGTGAGCGTGTAGATCCGCAACCGGCACTCGCTGACGAGCGCGGCATCCGCGCCGCGCACCCGGAAGGCGAACGTCGTCTGCGTGTTCATCGGGTTGGGGTATGGCAGTACGTCCTCGACGGTGAGGGCGTTTTCGACCCGGAAATGCACCTGATAGGGGCTGTCGGCGGCCTCGTTGCCGCTCGCGTCGAACGCGCGCAGCACGAGCGTGTAGGTGGTGTCGCGCCCGCTGAGGTCGGGGGTGTAGACGATGCGGGCGACGTTCGAAGGAGCCTTCGCGGGCTCGAAGCGCACGTCGGGGCTCCGCAGCCCGATGGGCGTGCCGTTGAGCGTGAGGGCGAACACGGTGGAGTCGGCCAGCGGGCGGAAGGCGTTCTCGTCTTCGATCTCGACCTCGATGGTGGGGCGCGCGCCCACGAACGGAAAGCGTGGGTCCTGCAGGTTGCGGACCGGCTCGGGGTCGCTCGGGAACGCCTCGCCGTCGATCAGGATGGCGTAGCGCGGCGGCGTGGCATCGCCCCGGACGAAGAAGGTGCGCGTGGCGAAGTTGTTGAACGTGATGGCCTCGGCGTCTTGCTGCGCCACGGCGAAGCGCGCCCGCAGCGTCCCGCTGAAGCCTTTCGTGTCGACGGTGAAGGTGAGTGCGCGGGCGTCGCCGCCGCGGAGGGTGCCCAGCGCCTGCGTCTGGCGCACCCGCTCGCGGTTCTGCGCGTCGGTGAGGGTGAGTTCGGTGGTGACCTCCTCGGCCTCCTCGGTGGGGCCGAGCACGCGCACGCGGGCCATGAGCGTCAGCGTCTCGCCCTCCTGCACGGTGTCCGGCGCGGCCACGTCGGCCACGTCGAGGAGCAGGTCGGGGGCGCGCTCGAACTGCGCGTACCAGCGCGTGAGCGCGGGCACGGGCGTGCGGCCGGCGTCGTCGAGGCCGGGGCGGTAGGCGCTCGTGTCGGTGACAGCGAGGCGCAGGCGCAGGCGCGGGTGCGCGGCGGCGTCGAGGTCGTCGAGTTGGATCGTCGCCGGTGGCCCGCCGGCGGAGCGCAGCACCGAGTCGCGGACGGCGTCGAGCACGCTGAAGGTGAAGGCCGCATCGCCGCCCGTACCGAACGTGGCACCGGCCTCTTTCCACGCCAGCGCCGTGCCGATGGATCTGCTCGTGAGCGTGCCCGTGGCCGCGCGGAAGGTGAGCGTGGAATCGAACAGGACTTCGTTGATGCCCCCGGGCGCGAACACGCGTTCGTGCGTCTGCTCGGGGTAGCCCACGCGGGCCACCATCTGCCAGAGGTACGCATACGTGAGCGTGTCGATGGCGGAGGAGCCGAGGGCGCGGAGGCGCGCTTTGTCCTGCTCCTCGATGATGGGGCCGGACGAGTTGCCGAGAAAGCGCGAGCGCCCCAGCACGATGTCGCCCTTCCGGGCGATCTGCACGAGCGAGTCGAGGCGGGCGCGGCTGTCTTCCTGCGTGCCGAACCGTTCCTCCAGGCTGGCCGACATCTTGTAGGTCGCGGGCGACATCGCGGCTTTCACGCGCCCCGTCGCGCCGTCGAGCAGCACCAGCCCCCAGCCCAGCGTGAGCGTGAGGTACGTCTCCGGCCCGACGGAGATGCTGCCCAGGTACAGGCCCGAGCCGCGCTCGGAGGTGAGCGTCACGGGAATCGTCTCAGAGGCGAAGACGAGCGCGCCATCGTCCAGCCGGACGATGTGTTCGAGGTCGGCATCGTCCAGCAGCGAGCCTTGCGCGAGGTAGCCCGCCGCGTCGGCATCGGGCGAGGTCGTGAAAGCGGCCTCGCGCCACAGCGCGCCGGGTTCGTCGGTGCGGGCGCGCCAGAAGTACGTCCGCCCGGCGTCGAGCGGCGTCGAAACCGGCCACGCGCCGACGCTGACGCCGGTGGTGTCGAACGCTTTTTTGAAGGGCGACGAGAAGGTGGCCGTCGTGTCGAGTTCGAAAGAGAACGCGATGGGCTCGGGCGTGAGCGCCGCGCGCGTGGCGCGGAGCACGGGCGTCGTCGAGGCGAACCCGCGATCTGCGGGGGTCACGAGGGCGATGCCGCTGGCGAGCACGGGGAGGGTGCGCGTGGCGCGGTTGTCGGCCAGGTCTTCCTCGCCGAACGGGCTTTCGACCGTCACCTCGAACCCATTCGACCCCGCGTCGCCGTCGCGCAGGGCGATGGTGAAGGGCACGCGCGCCGTGTCGTCGAAGGGCGCGACGCGGACGGTCTGCGTGGCGGGCGGGCGGTTGGGCGCCGTGTGTTTGAGCGCGACGGTGACGCTGTCGGGCGGGCGCAGGCCGAAGCTCCGCAGCGTGACGGTGACGTCGAGCGTGGAGTCGGCGATGACAGGCGTTTCGCTCGAAAACGCGATGCCGGCGGCTTCGACGTGCAGGTTGGGCTGGCTCGGCAGCCGCATCACGGTGCCGGGATCGCCGACGAGGCTGTACTGAAGCAGGTTTTTGATGCCGTCGCTGCTCGCCCCCACGATCTGCGCGACGCGGCGCTTGGTCTCCTGCGCCGCCAGCCCCAGCACGCGCATGGTGTCCACGAAGACGACCTCGTGCAGCGCGCCGCCCAGCAGCCCGCCCGCGCCAATGGTGCTCAACTCCGACGAGCCCCAGTGGGCGATGGCCCCGTGCTCGGAGCCGATCACGAACTGCTCGGCCAGCGACAGCGTGTGCGTGTGGGCGTCGCCGATGGAGAAGTTGCCCGTCCGGCAGCCGAACGACCACAGCACAGGCAGCAGCGGGCTGTTCCGCATCACGTCGGGCGGGTCCGTGACGATCTCCCAGAGCTGGGTGGACGAGTGCCCGAAAAACGTAAACCACGACGTGCCCGCCCGGAACGCCTCGGTGATCTCCTCGCGGTAGGCCGACGACACCTTGTCGATATTGTTCTTGGTAAAGAGCGTCGTGTCCTGCGCCGTGGCACTCTCGGCGCTGATGGTGGCCCAGGTGCGCGTATAGCTCGCCAGCGTGATGAGCTCGATCTGGCTGTAGCCCCCCGATCCTTGGAGCGAATGGCGTTGCCACGCGCCGGAGGGGGCGGTGCGGTAGCGCTGCATCTTATCCACGAAGCGCTGCCCCTCGTCGTTGGTGCGGATGGGCAGGCGGCCCGTCGCCACGACCTCCGACCAGTCGTTCGGGCCGTGGTAGTTCATGCCGTACCACGCATCCGAGATGGCGTTGCCGTAGGAAATCACTTCCCACGGCTGGAGAGGCCGCGTGGGGTCGGCGGTGAGGGCGTCGCCCCAGATCGTCAGAAAGCGCGGCTTTTTCTGCCACGCCTGCGTCGCATACACGAAGCGCCGGATGGCCAGCGGCGTAGGGCGTCCGTAATCGAACTGGTCGAAGACGTCCTGCTGGTAAACGATCTCTGTCTGGTAGCCGTGCGTGGCCTGATGAAAGGCGGCCAGCGCCTGCGCCGAGGCGGCCAGCAGGGGCGTGGTGAGGATGACGTAATCGGCCTCGTGATCCGTCGCGGCGAGCGCCGGAGCCTGGTAGCGCGTCACGCGGGCAGGCGCGAGCAGGGCGTCGCGGCGGGCCGTGTAGAGTTTCGTCGGCCCGGCGAAGGAGCCGGAGACGCTGAACGAGTCGGCGCGGGTGGCTCCGAGGGCGTACGCGCCCATCGAGGGGGCGAGCGCCAGCGCCGCGCCGGTGCCGTAGCCGCGCAGTTGCAGACGGGCATCGCCCGGCAGCACGGTGAACGCATCGCGCCCCGTCTGCGTGGCGAGCGCCCGGGTGTAGGCCACCTCGAAGAAATCGACGTAGACGATGTTGGGGTTGGCGGCAAACTCGTTGTGGTGCTGCACCTTGACGCGCAGCGTGGCGAGGACATCGGCAGCGGGCAGCGTGGCCGTGAGATCCTGAAAGACGTACTCGTTCCAGTCGGCTTCGTCGAACGGGGCGAACTGCGTGGTGCCGCCGCCGGTGTTCTCGACAAGCAGGGTGTTGCGGTGGCGCGACTTCGAGCCGCCGCTGAGATGCACGTTGATGGACACCGTCTCGCCCGCCTGTTTCACCAGAGAGGGCAGCGGGAAGGCGAACACGCGCTCCTGCGACGTGGCCGAGCCGAGGTTGAAGCGGTAGTGGTAGCGCGCCTCGCCGCGCGTGTAGAGCGGGTTGCCCGAGTCGTTGGAGTCGCCTGCGTAGTCGAACAACTCGTCCTCGACGTGCAGCGTGTCGCGCACCGCTGTGATGAGCGGCGCACCGGGAGCGGGCGCGAGCGGCGCGTAGCGCGGGCCGGGCGTGCTACCGACGTAGAGCCAGTAATACGTCGTGTCAGAGTACAGGCTGTAACTGTCGCTGCTCTGCGACGCGGGTGCGTCGTAGGCCCACGTTTCGCCACGGCCCGTGTTGCGGTGCCCCACGAACACGAGCGTGTCGGTGGGCGCGAGCGTGGCCGTGGCTCCACCGAGCACGAGCAGCGGCACCGGTCGTCCGTTTTCGAGCAGGATGATGTTTTGCGTCGGCCACTGGTTCAGCACCACGCCGCTGCGCTGCAGATCGGCCCCGGTGATGGCGTGGATGCCGTCGGCGACGACGCCCACCTTGACGTAAGGCGTATTTTCATCGAACCACGACGCATCGAAGGTTTCCTGCGCCGTCGCCGTCGTCGCGCACAGGAAGGAAAAGAGCAGGCCGAGCCGCCGGAGACAGAACATGGAGGACGCGGAAAACGGAGGAAGGGCCACGCGCAAACGGGCAACGAGGGGATCGCCACGGATGAGCAATTCGCGCACCAAAAGTACGATGGCCCTTCGGGCACGCCTATGACAAAGCCCGTGGATCCCGCACCCACGCACCGCGCCGCACCGCTGCTGCACGGGCTGCTGAGCCTGACGGGCGTGCAGGCGATCCAGGTGGTGCTGCCGCTCGCGACGCTGCCCTACCTGACGCGCGTGCTGGGCCTCGCAGCGTGGGGCGAGGTGGCGGCGGCGCTGGCGCTGGGCAACCTCGCGGCGGCGATCCCCGAGTACGGCTTCGCCGTGACCGCCACGCGCCACCTGGCGCAGCGCGGCCACGAGCCCGGCTTCGCCCAGAACTTCGTGGCGCGCGTGGTGCGTGCCAAAGGACTGCTCGCAGGCGTGGCGGTCGTCGCCGTGCTGGCCGTGCAGCCCCTCGGGCGCGCCGCGCTGGCCAGCCCGATGCTCGTCGCGGGCGCGTGCCTGATCGCCGTGGGGCACGGCCTGTGGATGGCGTGGTATTTCGAGGGGGCTGAGCGCGCACCGGTGTTTCTGCGCGTGGTAGCGGTGGCGCGGGTGGCGTACGTGGTGGCGCTGCTCGCCGTCGTGCGAGGCCCGGCGGCGGCGGGCTGGGTGCCGGTGCTTTACGGCCTCAGCGGACTGGCCGCCGCGCTGTTGTCGCTCCGCGTGATGCCGTGGCGGGCGGAGGCGTCGGCGCGGGACGTGGGGCGCGTGCTCGCGGAGAACCGCCAGGGCTTCGCGCAGCGCCTCGCCGTGATGAGCTACGTCGCGGGCAACGTGTACTGGTTGAGCCTGCTCGCGCCGCCTGAGGTGGTGGGCGGTTATGGAGCCGCCGAACAGTCGGTGCGGGCGGCGTGCCTGGCGCTTGTGCCCATCAGCCGGGCGCTGTATCCGCGCTTCAGCCGGGCCGCGCAGGACGGCTACGCGCCCGGCTGGATGCGCTTCACGCGCACGGTCATGGCCGCACTCGGGCTGGTGCTGAGCCTGTGCGTGTTCGCGGGCGCGGGCCTGCTGCCCGTGGTGTTCGGCGGCGCTCTGGCTCCGTACGTCGGCATCGTCCGGTGGCTGTCGCCGCTGCCGTTTCTGATCTCGGTGAGCCAGTACAGCATCGTGCAGGTGCTGCTGGCACGCGGCCACGACGCCCTCGTGACGCGTGTGCTCGTCGCGGGCGCGCTCATCGACATCAGCGGCGCGTTCCTGCTCGTGCCGCGCTACGGCGCGAACGGCATGGTGGCGGCGCTGCTCGTGGCCGAAACTACCGTGGCTCTCGGAAGCCTCTACCTCGACCGCCGCGTCACCACCCGCCCCGTTGCCCGCTCTGCCGATGGCTGATCTCCCCGCCACCCGCGTCTGCGCCGTCGTGGTGACCTACAACCGCGCCGCGCTGCTCGAAACATGCCTGGCCGCGCTGCGCCGTCAGACGCACCCGCTCGCCCACGTCGTCGTGATCGACAACGCCTCGACCGATGCCACGCCGGACGTGCTGGCCGGGGTCGAGGGCATCGAAATCATCCGACTGAATGAAAATCTCGGCTCGGCAGGCGGCTTCGCTGCGGGCGTCGCCCACGCCACCCAACAAAGCTGGGAGTGGCTCTGGCTGATGGACGACGACGTGGAGCCGCGCCCCGACGCGCTCGAAACCCTTCTGCTCGCTGCTGCGCCGGGCGTGGCCGCGCTGGGGCCGGTGAAGGTGGGCGCGTCCGGGCGCGTGCAGGCTCTCCACATTGCCGACTACACCGTGGCGACGATGCACAAGCGCGCCGTGTCCGTCCCGACTGGCGAGACGCGCGACGTGTCGTTCCTGTCGTTCGTGGGCCTGCTCGTGCGCGGCGACGTGGCCCGCGCCGAGATTCCCCGCGCCGACTTCTTCATCGACCAGGACGATACCGAGTACGCGCTGCGGCTGGCGCGTCACGGGCGGCTCGTGGGCGTGGGCGATAGCGTGGTCGTGCATCACAACGAGCAGGCCGTCCGGACGCGGCGCGTGCTGGGGCGTACCGTCATCGTCGGCGGCACGTGGCGGATCTACTACGCCGTCCGCAACCCACTGCTCATCGCGCGCCTGCACGGCAGCCCGTCCGAGCGCGCCGTCAGCGCGGTGGTCGGCGCGCTGCGCCTGGCCGGACGGCTGGCCGCGGCTCTCGTCCACCACCGTGCCGACCTGCGACGCTGGACGCCCGCGCTGCGCGGCTACCTCGACGGCCTACGAGGCCGCACCGGCCCGGTCGTTCGACCTCACGATTATCGGTGAAGGTCGGAGAGCGGAGCGAGCAGGGCAGGCAGGGTGACGGCCCGAAAAAGAGGGGGTAAGAAAACCCGGCTTTACCGCTGCCGAAGTCCAACCTCTACCCGCCAGCAACCCGCTCGAAAATATCGAGGTAGCGCCGCGCCTGCGCATCGCGGTCGAAGAGGATTCGCAGGCCGGGGTGATGCACCATCGCCGCGGCACGCTCGCCCGCCTCGGCGACCTCCTCCGGGTGGTCGAGCAGATGGGCGAGCGTGGCCACGTAGCCGTCTTCATCGGCAGACGAGGCAAACCAGCCGCAGCCATGCGCCTCGACGAGGTCGCGCATCCAGCCGTCGTTGGTGACGACGATGGGCGTGCCGCAGGCGAGGCTGTCGTAGAGCTTCGACGGCGAGTTGGCCCCCAGCACGGGCAGCGGCAGGAACGACACCAGCGAGGCATAC
Organism: Rhodothermales bacterium; assembly: GCA_963829705.1. Lineage (GTDB taxonomy): Bacteria > Bacteroidota > Rhodothermia > Rhodothermales > BA12 > CAWHJN01. The sequence continues at coordinate 789,159 of CAWHJN010000005.1, read as the reverse complement.
GCCAGGTGAAACCAGTCGAAGATGGCGTGGTGCGGCTGGGGCGGCACGAGCCGCACGTTGGGCAGCGTCCGCTCGGCCTCGGCGAGCGCCTCCTGGTAGTAGCCATCGCCGAGGAAAACGAACACGTGGTCGTCGCGGTAGGCGAGGCGGCGGGCGGCCTCGAGCATCAGCGAGATGGCGTTGGCACGCCCAAAGGTGCCCGCGTAGAGCAGCACGCGCTTGTCGCCCAGTCCGTACGCGGATCGCAGCGCCTCGAAGTCATGGCCGCGCGCGGCGTCGATCAGGGCGAGGTCGGTGCCGTTGTAGAGCAGCGTCGTCTTGTCGGCATGGCCCTGCACGGCCAGGTGCGCCTCGATGCCGGGCGAGAAGGCGACGAGGTGGGCGGCGTCGCGGTAGAGGCGGGCCTCGGCGGCGCGCAGCGGGCCGTGTAGCCGGGGCGGCACGGCCCCCATCTCGATGGGAAAATCGGGCCAGAGGTCGCGCACCTCGAACACCCACGGCACGCCGTGGTGCCGCGCCACCCGCGCCGCCACCCACGCCGCCGACAGCGGTGTAGACGTGCCGAAGACGACGTCGGGGCGCGGCATCCTGCTGCCCGCGCGCAGCGCCTTGAGCGCGTACCGTGCAAACGCACCCCCGCGCCGCAGCGCCGACATCCGGTTGTCGTACGGCACGTCGAACTCGACGAGCCGCACGCCCTCGGGCACCCACGGGTACCGCTCGGTGAGGCGTTCGCCGCGCCACCGGGCACTCGTGATCATCGTCACCGTGTGCTCCGCCACCCAGTGCTGGAGCGACGTGTAGTGCTTGGCCGCTGCCGCGCAGTCCGGGTTGTGGTAATACTGGTAAAAGACGGCGATGTGCATGGAGCAGCGCGTCCGCGGAGCCGGGGGAAAGCACGAGAGGAAAGAGGGGCCGTCCCAAAGGTACGCCGTGCGGCGGCGCGGCGGCGGCACGCGGCGCGCAACAACCTTCCGTACCTGCCCGCGTTTACACACGCCCAGCCGTTGCCCGCATGATCCAGACGTCCCCCCTCCTCCAGCCCGAACACCTTCCCGTCGAGCCCGAGGTCGCCGCCGAGTTCGAGGCGCTCCTCGAGGCGTGCCGCCGCGTGCTGACCACCCCCGACGAGGACATGCTGCGCCGCGCCTTCCACCTGGCGCACTGGGCCCACCGCGACGACCGGCGCGCCACCGGCGAGCCCTACATCCTCCACCCGCTCGCCGTCGCCCGCATCTACGTCGACGAGATCGCTTTCGACGACGTGAGCGTGGCGGCGGCGCTGTTGCACGACGTCGTCGAGGACACCGAGATCACGCTGAGCCTGCTCAGTCAGGCCTTCGGCGCCGAGGTGGCGACGCTCGTGGACGGCCTCACCAAGATCCGGGGCGTCTTCGCCTCGCGTGAGATCGGGCAGGCCGAGAACGTCAGGAAGCTCATGCTCTCGATGGCGTCGGACATCCGCGTCATCCTCATCAAGTTCGCCGACCGCGTCCACAACATGCGGACGATCACGGGCCTGCGCCCGCAGAAAGCCCTCAAGATCGCCCACGAAACGCTCGCCCTCTACGCGCCGCTGGCCCACCGCTTCGGGCTCTTCCGCATCAAGAGCGAGATGGAAGACCTGTCGCTGCGCGTCATCGACCCCGAGACGTACTACGAGATCGCCAGCGGTTTGCAGGCGACGAAGCAGGAGCGCGAGGCGTATTTGAAGAGCTTCATGGACCCGCTGCGCGCGCGGCTCACCGAGGAGCACTTCGAGTTCGAGATGTACGGGCGGCCCAAGAACATCTACTCGATCTACCGCAAGATGCAGCGGCAGAGCCTGAAAACGCTCGCCGAGATCTACGACCTCATGGCCGTCCGCATCGTCATCAGGACGCCGGGCAAGAAAGGCCGCGAGGAGTGCTGGCGGGCGTATTCCGTCGTCACGGACACGTACACGCCCATCCCCGAACGCTTCCACGACTTCATCTCCAACCCCAAGTCCAACGGCTACCAGAGTTTGCACACGACCGTGCTGGGGCCGCAGGGGCGGCGCGTGGAGGTGCAGGTGCGGACGCAGACCATGCACGATGTGGCCGAGCGCGGCGTGGCGGCGCACTGGAAGTACAAGGAAGGCGTGCGTTCGAGTGCGGGCCGCTTCGACGCCTGGCTGACGTGGGTGCGCGACCTGCTCGAGACGCCGCGCTCCGAGCTGGCGACGGAGTTCGTGCAGGACTTCCGCCTCAACCTCTACGACGCTGAGATCCACGTCTTCACGCCCCGGGGCGACGTGATGACGCTGCCGCGCGACGCCACGCCCGTCGATTTCGCCTTCCAGGTCCACACCGAGGTCGGCTTTCACTGCATCGGCGCGAAGGTCAACGGCAAGATGGTGCCGCTCTCCTACAAGCTGTCCAGCGGCGACCAGATCGAGATCATCACCTCCAAAAAGCAGACGCCCAACCCCGACTGGGTCCACTTCGTCGTCACGCACAAGGCCAAAAGTCAGGTGCGGCAGTGGGCCAACGAGAAGCGCCGCAAGGCCATCGACATCGGGCGCGAGATCTGGGAGAAGAAGGCGCGTAAGGCGGGCCTCGACACGCACGAGGGCGCGATGCGCGAGCAGGCGATCACGCTCAAGTTCGGCGCGTCGCAGGACCTGTTCGAGGAACTCGGCAAAGGCACGCAGGACGCCGACGAGCTCATCCATATCCTCAAAAACGGCGCGCCGCGCGAGGAAGCCACCGCCGACGACCTCCAGCGTTACTTCGCCTCCGCTTTCATCGACACCGCGCGCGACGCGAGCACGCCCGCCCTCGTCATCAACGGCGAGCAGCAAACGCACGTCGTGACGGAGTACGCCTCGTGCTGCACCCCCATCCCCGGCGACGACATTTTCGGCTTCACGAGCAAAACGGGCGCGATCAAGATCCACCGCACCTCGTGCCGCAACGCGCCCCACCTGCTCGTCAACCACGCCGACCGCATCGTGCAGGTGGGCTGGAGCCGCTACAAGGACGTGCAGTTCGTGGTGGCCCTCCGCGTGATGGGCGAAGACCGCGTGGGCATCGTGAGCGACCTGACGACGGTGATCTCGAAAAACCTCAAGACCAACATCCGCTCGCTCACCATCAATTCGGAGGAGGGCTTTTTCGACGGCACCGTGCTGCTGGCCGTCGCGGACCTCGAACACCTGCGCCGCATCATCAGCCGCCTCGAGCGCATCGAGGGCATTTCCGGCGTCTACCGCCTCGAAGAGTAGCGGTCCGGGCGGATGAATGCCATGTTCTTCAACAAAAAACGGCGTGGCGGGCGGAAACTGTGGCAAAAGGCTTGACCGGAGCCAAGATGTTAAGTTATTTAGACATATGCTGTTGCAAGGATGCGTCGGTACTCACCGTGCCGACCGGCCACGCGGCAGCGCTCTCTTCCTCACTCTTCTCCCTTCCCCCACCAATCAACAGGAGGTGTTTCCTTGACCACGCTTACCAAGAAAGACGTTGCCCGTCGCGTCGCGGAGATGATGGACGAACCCATTTACCGCAGCGAGCCGTGGGTGACGGCGGTGATCGGAGCCATGAGTGACCTGATGCTCAACGCCGACCCGGAAGTCCGCATCGAACTGCGCGACTTCGGCGTCTTCGAGGTCAAGAAGACCAAGGCTAAACCCAAAGCGCGCAACCCCAAGACGAACGAAACCGTCTTCATCCCGAGCCGCCGCAAAACGCACTTCAAGCCCAGCAAACGCCTCAAGGCCGTGTTGCAGACGCCGCTGAAGGAACTCAACTACGCCCTGCCCGAAGGCAGCGCCGACCGTTCGAAGGCGAAGCCGGCCGTCGTAAACTGACGTTTTACGCGCCCACTTTTGCGCGAGCGAGCCATTCTCCCGGATGGCTCGCTCGTCGCGTTTACAGCGTCTATGCCCGACGAAACCCCTGGCCGCATCGCCGCCGTCGATCCCGGACGCAAGCGCGTCGGCATCGCCGTGTCGGACCCGCTGCGGCTCTTCGCCCGACCCGTCGGCACGTTCACGCCCGCCGAGGCCCTCGCCCGTCTGCGCGAGCAGCACGCCGCCGACGGCCTCGCGTGCGTCGTGCTGGGCTGGCCCCTCGACGCCGACGGTACCGAGGGCGCGGCGGTGGAGGCGGTGCGGCCCTTTCTGCGCCGCATCGAAAAGGCGCTGCCCGGTGTGCGCGTCGTGCTGCAGGACGAGCGCTACACGTCGGAGGAAGCCAAGTCGCGGCTGCACGACGCCGGACGGTGGAAAAACGCGCGGCGCGACAAAGGGCAAGTCGATGCGATGGCGGCGTGCGTGCTGCTCGAAGACTACCTCGAAGGACGGTAGGGCTGGTCGGAGCAGAACGCAGAGGGGTACGAGGTACCGTTGGAAGCGAGCGTGTACCCGGTATCCTCGTACCCATGCACTCCAGCAAACTGACTGCGAAACCGGGCTGAACCTGGGCGCGGTGCTCACGTTCACGCGGCTCGAAACGCCTTTCCTGCCATGATCCTCCCCATCTACACCTACGGACAGGACATCCTGCGCCGCGAAGCGGTGGACGTAGACGCGCCTTCCGCTGACCTCGACGCGCTCGTCGCCGACATGATCGAGACGATGGACGGGGCCGAGGGCATCGGGCTGGCCGCGCCGCAGGTGGGCCGTGACGTGCGGCTGTTCGTCGTGGACCTGACGCGGATGCTGGACTCGGAGGAGGAAGCCGCGCTGTATCCGCCGCAGCCGATGGTGTTCATCAACCCGGAGATCGTCTGGGAAAGCGACGACGAGGTGGATTTCGAGGAGGGCTGCCTGTCCATCCCCGATCTGCGCGAAAACGTCCGGCGGCCGTCTGCGGTTCGCATCGCCTATCGTGACCGCGCCTTTACGCCGCAGGAAATCGAGATCGACGGGCTGCTGGCCCGCGTGATCCAGCACGAGTACGACCACCTCGAAGGCGTCCTGTTCGTCGATCTCATCTCGCCCTTCCGGCGGCGGATGCTGGGGCGGCGGCTGCGCGAGATGGCGCGTGGAAAGGTGGAGGCCGACTACCCGCTCGCCACCCCCGAAGCCGTCTGAAACCCGCTTCGGACGTACCAGTAGGGCCTGCATGAATCGCCACTCGCCGCATACCGCTGCCTGGTCGCTCGTCGCGCTGCTCTTCGTGGGCATCGCAGCGGTGCCGCTGGGGCACGCGGCGGCGCACCTCCGGGCCGGCACGCAGGATGCGTGGCACGCGCCCACTGTGCAGGCGGACTGCGGCCTGTGCCACCAGACGTACGTGGCCGTCACGCCCGACGTGCCCGCGTCCCACTCCGCGACGCCGCTCGGGCAGGTGGCAGAGCCCTCCTGGCACACCCCGCCCGTCGTCTTCGCGCCCGCACCGCAGCCACGCGGCCCACCCGTGCTCTCCTGACACGCGAAGCGCCGCCCACTCGAGATTCGAGAGGCGGCACATCTGGCATCCGGTGCCGCGCCCCGAGGGGTACGCGCCGACAGGAGAGAACATCATGACCAAAAGGCTCTGCCTGGTCGCCGTGTGCGCGTTCTGCGCGGGGATGGCACAGGCACAATCGCTCGAAGGCACCGTCCGCGACACGGACGGCCTCGGGCTTCCCGGTGCGGAAGTGCTCGTCCGGGCGCAGCAGCGCGGCACCGTCACCGACGCCGACGGGCGCTACCGCCTCGAAAACTTGACCGCGGGGGTGGATACCGTCGAAGTGCGCTTTATCGGCTTTACGCGGTTCACCCGCGCCGTGACGCTGCAAACAGGCGAGACGACCCGGCTCGATGTGACGCTGACGACGGCTTCCCTCGCGCTCGGCGATGTCGTCGTGACGGAAGACGCCACGCGCGCGCGCCTCACCGAGCGCACGCAGTCGGCCACGGTGCTCGGCGACGAGGAGTTGTCGAAGATGCGCGGGCAGACGCTCGGCGAGACGCTCGACAAGCTTCCCGGTGTGGCAACGCTCTCGACCGGGCCGAGTATTTCGAAGCCCGTCGTGCGCGGGCTGCACTCGGAGCGCGTCGTCGTCTTCAACGCGGGCGTGCCGCAGGAGGGGCAGCAGTGGGGCGGCGAGCACGCGCCCGAGATCGATCCGTTCGCCCCCGCGCGCATCGAACTCGTGCGCGGCGTGGCGGGCGTCGAGTACGGCGTGGGTGCCATCGGCGGCGTGATCCGCGTGGTGCCGCGCGAGCTGCCGACGCAGCCCGGCGTGAGCGGCGAGGTGCAGTTCAACGCGTTCTCGAACAACCGGCAAGGCGCGGCGTCGCTCCTCGTCGAGGGCGCGTCGGGCCGCGTGCGCGGGCTGGGCGGGCGCGTGCAGGCCAGCGTGCGGCGAGCGGGCGACGCGCAGGCGCCGCACTACGGACTCGTCAACTCGGGCTTCTTCGAGCGGAACGCACTCGTGGCGGTGGGCCTGCACCGGGCGCGCTACGGCTTCGACGTGCAGGTGAGCCGCTTCCAGACCGACCTCGGCATCTTCCAGGGCGCGCACATCGGCGGGACGGAAGACCTGCGCCTGGCACTCGCCAGCGGAGAGCCGTTCGTGACGGGGCCGTTCTCGTACACCATCGAAGCGCCCAAACAAGCCATCACGCACGACCTGTTGAGCGCGCGGGCGCACGCCAACCTGCCCGGCGGCGCGCGCCTCGACGCCCAGTACGGCATCCAGAAAAACCACCGGCAGGAGTTCGACCGGCACTACCGGGGGCAGGTGGTGCCCGATGGGCGCGTGGCCTTCGACCTGTCACTCGTCAGCCAGACGCTCGCGCTGCGCTATCAGGCGCGGCCCGTGGGGCGGTTCGTGTGGAGCGCGGGCGCGAGCGGCCTCAACCAGAGCAACCGCAACGGCGAGGCAGGGCAGCTCATCCCCAACTTCCGGGCGCTTACCGGCGGCGTGTTCGCGCGCGGCACGTACGCGCTCGGCACGCTCACGCTCGAAGCCGGCACGCGCTACGATGCCCGCCACCTCGAAGCGTATCCGCGCGTGAATGGCGCGTTCGAGCGGACGATCTCGCGCTACCAGGCGTTCACAGGCGCAGCGGGCGTGATCTGGCAGTTCGCGCCCGCGTGGTCTGCGGCGGCGAACGTCGGCTCGGCGTGGCGTCCGCCCTCCGTCAACGAGTTGTATTCGTACGGCGTGCATCACGGCACGGCGCAGTTCGAGGTGGGCGATGCCGCGCTGGGCCGCGAGCGCGGCACGGGCGTGGACGCGACGCTGCGCCACGAGGGCCGCCGCGTCCACCTGGAAGCCAGCGTCTATGCCACGCGGTTCGACGGCTTTCTCCTGCTCTTCCCCGACACCGCGCTCGTGACGACGTTCCGGGGCACGTTCCCGCGCTACACGCACCAGCAAACCGACGCGCTTTTGCGCGGCGTGGACGGGCAAGTCGGCGTGCATCCGGTTGATGCGGTGTCGTTCGAGGCCACGCTCGGGATCGTCCGGGCTGACGATACGCGGCGCGACGTGCCGCTCTACGGGATGCCCGCCGACCGCCTCGGCGTTTCTGCGACGTGGCACATGCCGGAGACGCACGTTTTCCGCGAGGGCACGCTGACGGTCGAGGGACGCTTCGTGGCGCGGCAAGGCCGCGTGCCCGAAGGGGCGGATTTTGCGTCGCCACCGCCCGGCTACCGGCTCTTCAACGCGGGTCTGTCGGGCACGCTGCCGCTGGGCGACACGCCGGTTTCGGTGACCTTGAGCGTCGAGAACGTGTTCGACACCACGTACCGCGACTATCTCAGCCGCTTTCGCTACTTCTCCGACCACCCCGGCCGCAACGTCGTCGTGCGGCTGCGTGTGCCGTTCGGGCGCACCGCCGGCTGATCGTCCACCAACCTGACAGGTCCATCATGAAACCCTTTTTCATGCCCGCGCTCCTGGCTTTTTCCGCGCTGCTGGTCGTGGCGGGATGCGATTCGGTCGCGCCCGACGCAGGCGGTGGCGAGGAGGAGTTCTTCACCCGCGTCGTCCTCACGCTCCAGGGCGACGATGGCTCCACGACGACGGCGACGGCCCGCGACGCCGACGGCGACAGAGCCAACATCGAGTTCACCCCGCTCGTCCTCGCTTCCGGCGTCACCTACACGGGCGCCCTCACGCTCTTCGACGACATCAACGAGGAGGACGTGACCGGCGAGATCGCCGAGGAGAGCGCCGCGCACCTGTTTTTCTTCACGCCAGTGGGCAACGCAGCGCCCCGGATCACCGTCACACGCCTGGATGCAGACGCGAACGGCGCACCGCTGGGGCTGGCGTTTCGCGTCGAGGTGTCGGCGGGCGGCGCGGCGACGGGTTCGCTCGACGTCCGGCTCGCGCACTACGAAAACGAGGCCGACAAGCGCGCCGACCATACGCCCGAAAACCGCTCCGGCTCGGAGTTGGAGTTGGATCTCACGTTTCCGGTGGCGATCCGCTGATGCGCTGGGGTATCGTACGCTGCTGCGTTCCTACGATTGCCCCGTTCCGATAGGGCGCAATGAAGTGCGCCTCTACCAGTTACCCTTCACCCCCCATGGTTCTTCTCGAAAACATCCGCCACGCCTACGACGGGACGGTGGTGCTCGATTTGCCGCGTTTCGAGGCGGAGCAGGGCGCGCACTGGCTGGTATTGGGACGCTCGGGCAGCGGCAAGACGACGCTGCTCCACCTGCTCGGTGGGCTGATCGCGCCGCAGCAGGGGCGGGTGGTGGTCGCGGGTGAGGACCTCGGCGCGCTCGGCGGCGACGCGCTCGACCGCTTCCGAGGGCGGCACATCGGCATCGTGTTTCAGCAACTCCACCTGTTGCCCACGCTCACCGTGCGGCAGAACCTGCTGCTGGCGCAGTACGCGGCGGGCGTCGCGCAGGACCGTCGCCGGGTGGACGAGACGCTCGAAAAACTCGACGTCCTCGCTCGCGCCGATGCCTACCCCGACGCCCTCAGCCAGGGGCAGCGGCAGCGCGTCGTCATTGCCCGCGCCGTGCTCAACCGCCCCCGCGTGCTGCTGGCCGACGAACCCACCGCCTCGCTGGACGACGTGCGGGCCGCGCAGGTGCTGGACCTGCTCACCACACAGGCGCGCGAGGCCGGGGCCACGCTCGTCATCGCCACGCACGACGCCCGCATCAAAGGGGCCTTTTCCCACCGCCTCGACCTCTCGCCGACGGAGGGCGCGTTGTAGGAGGTTGGTTGCGCCTTCTTTGCTCGCTGCGCGCCCTTCGACCAACAGACCAACCCCTTCTCCACGTGAATCTTCTCGCCCTCACGCTCTCCTACCTGCGCCGCCGCCCGTTGACGGCGGCCCTCAACGTCGTGCTGCTCGCCCTCGGCGTGGCGACGATGGTGATTCTGCTGTTGTTCAGCGATCAGATGGACAAAAACCTGACGCGCGACGCGCAGGGCGTGGACCTCGTCGTGGGGGCGAAGGGCAGCCCGCTGCAGCTCATCCTGTCGAGCATCTACCACGTCGACGCGCCGACGGGCAACATCTCGGTGCGCGACGCGCGGACGGTGGTGGCGAGCCCGGCGGTGGCGACGGCGATCCCGCTGTCGCTGGGGGATTCGTACGGCGGCTTTCCCATCGTCGGCACGACGGCGGCGTACCCCGCGAAGTACGACGCCGCCCTCGCCACAGGCGCGCTGTGGCGGATGCCGATGGACGCGGTGCTGGGCGCGGACGTAGCCGCGAAGACCGGGCTGGGCGTGGGCGACACGTTTGCGAGCACGCACGGGTTGAGCGTCGCCGGGCAGGCGCATGGCGGCAGCGGGATGCGCGTGACGGGCACGCTGGCGCCCACCGGCACCGTCCTCGACCGGCTGGTGCTGACGAGCCTGGAAACCGTCTGGGCCACCCACGGCGCGCACGGCGACGAAGGCGCGAGTGAAGCACACGCCGACGAGTCGCAGTCGCACGCGGGCGAACCGATCGCCGCGCCTGCGCCCAGCCCTTTCGGACGCGGACAAGGCCGGGCTTCGCGCATCCGACGAGCGGCGCGAGATCACCGCGCTGCTCCTCTCGTACAGCAGCCCGATGGCGGCGGCGCTGTTTCCGCGCGCGGTCAACGGCATGGACAACCTCGTCGCCGCCTCGCCCGCGATGGAGATCGGGCGGCTCACCAACCTGCTGGGCGTAGGCGTGGGCGTGGTGCGCGCCTTCGGGCTGCTGCTCATCCTGGCGTCGCTCTTCGGCGTGTTCGTCACCCTCTACAGCGCCATGCGCGAGCGGCGCTACGACCTCGCGCTGCTCCGCACGCTCGGGATGCCGCGCGCCAGGCTCCTGCTGCACGTGCTGCTCGAAGGCGTGCTGCTGGCCGGGATGGGGCTGGCCGTGGGCCTGCTCGTGGGTCACCTCGGCGCGGGCGTGCTGGGGCAACTCATCGAGAGCGAGCAGGGCTTCCGGCTGACGGGCTGGGCCTGGCATCCCGGCGAAGGCTACGTGGCGCTGCTGGCGCTGGGGGTGGGCGTGGTGGCGGCGCTGCTGCCCGCGCTGCAGGCCTACCGCACCGACCTCGCCCGCACGCTCGCGGCAGGCTGACCGGCACGCCCGCAGCGCCGTCACGGGCGTTCGTAGCCACGCACCCGCGCCACCGGCTGCGCGGGGTACCTCTCGAAAAGCGCGATGCCTTCCCGCGTGCTGTGGCGCGGCACGTATTCGAGCGTGAACGTCACGCTTTCGCCGCCACTCGTCACCTCCACCTGCACGTTGGCAGCCGTCGTGGTACCTTCGTTGCGGACGTGCACCGGCACCTCGAAACCGCCGTCGCCGCGCGGAGTGGGCGCGTCCCACTCGACCACAAAATCCGGCGGGGCGTCGGTGTCGCGCCACGCGGCGACGCCCAGGTAGCCCACCACGCCCACGACGAGCACCAGGCTGAAGGCGAAGACGCTCCATTCGAGCGCGTTCTTGCGAAGCGTGTGGCGGCTGGAATCGGCCATGTCAGGACCCTCCTTTGAGCAGCAAGCGGCCCGCCGACGCCCCCAGCGCGGCAGGCAATCCGAGCACGACCGTCTGCATACACATGAACAGCACGGTCGCGCCCTCGAAGCGACCGAAAAACCAGAGTAAAAACGCCGAGGCCCCCAGCGCGACGGCGTAGGCCATCACGGTGCCGCGAACGACGCCCACCGCCCCACCCCGCGCCTCGCCGCTGACGCCACCGCGGAAGTTGGAAAAGTAGAGGATGAGGGTGGTCAGCACCAGCGAGAGCGCCGCGATGCCGAGCAGGCGCGCGGGCCGTGTCTCAGCAGCGATCTGGACGATTTCGTCGGTGGGGGCCACGTTGGAAGCCACCAGAAAAGCCCCGCACAACCCCAGCGCCAGCATCCCTCGCAACGAAGCACCGTCGTTGCTGTCGTCCTCCGGCTCGTCGTGCCGCGTCTCCTCCGCACCCAGTTGCGCCGTCCCCACCGACACGCCCACCGCCACCGCCATGCCTTCAATGATCACCTTGCCCATCGCCTCACTCAACGACGTGTCGCTGCCCACCTGGCCGACAAGCCACAACAGCCCCAGCGACAGCAGCAGCCCGATGCCCAGTTCCTCGAACGAGTCGATGACGACCTCGCGCCACGCGGCGGACGGGTGCAGGCCTGCGTGGCGGTTGTAGAGCAGCAGCAGACCTATCGTCGCGCCCAGCCCCGCCAGCAGCCGCTCGGGCGAGGCGATAAAGCCCGTCCACCACATCTCCATCGTGTAGATGACGGGCAGGCTGAAGAGCAGTCCCCCCGCGATGCCGCGCCCGTACTCGCGCAGCGACTCAGCGGTCGTGGGCGCGCGCCGGCGGTGTTCAGCCATGACGGTTGCCGAGGGCTGCCAGCAGCCGCTCGTGCAAGCCGCCGAACGAGCCGTTGCTCATGATCAGGACGACGTCGCCGGGGCGGACGGCGTCATGGAGCGGGCCGAGGAGCGCGTCGGCGTTGGGGAACGTCTGCGCTGCCGCGCCGCGCCGCGTGATGGCCACCGAGAGGGCCGCGGCGTCGAGGAAGTTGTCGGCGTCGTCGTTGTGGCGGAGGGGCGGCGCGCTGATGAAGACCTCCTCGGCCCCGTCGAAGGCTTCGCTGTAGGCCTGCTCGAAAACCTTGCGGCGGCTCGAGTTGGAGCGCGGCTCGAAGACGGCCACGAGTCGGCGCTCGGGCCAGCGCTCGCGGATGGCGGCGACGGTCTCGCGGACGGCGGTGGGGTGGTGCGCGAAATCGTCCACGACGAGCACCCCGTCGGCCTCGCCGCGCACCTCCTGGCGGCGCTTCATGCCCTTGAAGGTCCCCATGCCATAGGCGATCTGCGCGGGCGTGAGGCCCTCGTGCAGCGCGACCGTCGCCACGCCGAGCGCGTTTCGCAGGTTGTGCTTACCGCTCATCGGCAAAAACACTTCGGTCATCTCCTTCCCGTCCACGACGAGCGTGAAGCGCTGTCCGCCCTCGCCGCGCCGTACGTGCGTGGCCGATACGTGGTCGTCGTCGTCTTCGATGCCGTAAAAGCGCACCGGCGCGGACGCCTGGTGGTCGAGCGCCCGCACCTCGTCGTCGTCGCCGTAGAGGGCCAGCACACCGTCGGGCTGGATGATGCCCGCAAAGCGGCGGAAGGCGGCGCGGTAATCGTCCCAGTCGTCGTAGATGTCGGCGTGGTCGAACTCCATCGACGTGATGATGGCGTCGGTGGGCTGGTAGTGCATGAACTTGGGCCGCTTGTCGAAATACGCGCTGTCGTACTCGTCGCCCTCGACGATAAAGTGCGGCCCCGACCCGACGTGGTAATTGACGTTGCCGTTGGACATCACGCCGCCGACGAGGAAGCCGGGGTCGAGGCCGGCCTCGCGGAAGACGTGCGCCATCAGGCCCGTCGTGGTCGTCTTGCCGTGCGTGCCCGCGACGACGAGCGAGCGGCGGTTTTTGAGGAAGAAGTGCGCCAGCGCCTCGGGCAGCGACAGCTGCGGCAGGCCGTTTTCGCGCGCGTACGCCGCCTCGGGATGGCGCGGCGTGCAGGCGTTGCCGATGACGACGAGATCCGGCGCGGGGTCGAGGTGGGCGGGGTCGAAGCCTTCGAGCACGGGGATGCCTGCCTCGCGCAACTTGGTGCTCATCGGCGGATAGGCGTGCTCGTCGGAGCCGCGCACGTGGTACCCGGCCTCTTTGAGCAATCCGGCCAGCGACCCCATGCCCGTGCCGCAGATGCCCACGAGAAACACCGACCGCACCACGGCGGGGTCGGGCGGAGCCGGTCGGTCGAACGTCCGCAGGTGCGCGTCGGGCAGTTCGTGGAGGGACTTCATGGGAGGGGGAGTTTACTGACGTGAAGCTTTGCTTTCGGAAGCAGGGTCGCAGCGTGCTACTCCCTGAACGGAAAGGCGGAGGCAGGGACGTGCCGCGGTATGTCTTTACGGGGATTGACGATCACAGGTCGTTGAGCCAACCTGGCCCCTTCCGCCGCCGCGTTCACCTCGCTTTCGGGGGCAGCGCGCCGCCGGTGAGGTGCTGACGAATGATGGCCGGGTCCACCGCCTCGTCCGAGGCCTCTTCGTCGTCGTCGGACAGGATGCCGAGGGCGATGGCACGCTGCTTCCAGCGTTCGCGCGCGAGCACCTGCATGTCCGTCTCGGCATCGGCCTCGTCCACGATCTCCAGGCCCAGCAGCGTCTCCACCACATCCTCCATCGTGACGATGCCCGCGACGCCGCCGTACTCATCGACGACGAGCGCGATGTGCTCGCCTTTTTCGAGCAGCCGCTCGAACAACTGAGGCAGCGCGAGGCTGTCCGGCACGACGGTGAAGGCGCGGGCGAGTTCGCGCACCGGCACGTCTGTCTCGCCGCGCGCGGCGCGCAGCAGCAGGTCATCCTTGAGCACGTAGCCGGCGATGTCGTCTCGGTTCTGGCCGAAGAGCGGGATGCGCGAGAAGCGCAGGTGCGCGTGCGCGTCGAGCACGCCGGAGACGGGCAGGTCCTGCTGCAGCATGAACAGCACGGTGCGGGGCGTCATCACGTCGCGGGCGCGCAGCGCGTTGAAGGCCAGCAGGCTCTTGAGGATGCGGCTCTCGCCCTCGGCGAACACGCCCTCCTCCGTGCCGATGTCCGCCAGCGCCGTGATCTCCGCCCGGCTGACGGTCGCCTCGTTTTCGTCGTCCCGCGAGATGAGGCGCGTGAGGAGTTGGAGCACCCACACGAGCGGAAACAGGACTTTGACGACCACACTCAGCATCCGCACGACGACCGGCGTGAGCGCCTTCCAGTACGTGGCTCCGAGTGTTTTGGGGATGATCTCGGTGAAGATGAGGATCGCCAGCGTGAGCACGGCCGAGAAGATGCCGACGGCTCCGCTGCCAAAAACGATGGCCGCCTGCGCCCCGGCCCCCGCCGCGCCGACGGTGTGCGCGATGGTGTTGAGCGTGAGGATGGCCGACAGCGGGCGCTCGACGTCGTCTTTGAGATGCCGGGCGCTGGCGGCGGCGGGGTTGCCCTCCTGCTCCATCACCGCGATGTACGACGGCGTGATAGACAGCAGGACGGCTTCGAGAATGGAGCAGAGAAACGATACGACGAGCGCGAGCGCGACGTAGAGGATGAGTAAGCCCATACAGGGAGGAGGGAGTGTGAAGCGGTCCGTACGCGGCGCGTGCAGGCCCCGATCCATCAGCATACGGCGAGCCTCGTTCCGCGTGGTCACCACGCTGCAACGCCTTCGCAAAAAGCAAGAGTTGCAGGTTGGCCGGGGAGCTAAGTTTGTTGGGTTGCTGGGATCACCCACCCTCGCCCCCTTCTTCCCCCGTTCTGACTTCCGCGTTCCTACTTCCGACTTTTCCGAAATGCCCGACCTGTCCCACCTCCGTACCCGCCTCGACAGTGTAGACCGGGCGCTGATCGCGCTGTTGGCCGAGCGGCACGGCATCATCCAGGAAGTGGCCGTCCACAAAGCCGAGGGCACGAGCCGCCTCGTCGATGCCCAGCGCGAGCAGGAGATCCTGGACCGGCTCGGCGGCATCGCCCGCGAGCACGGACTCGACGCCCACTTCGTGGCGAGTCTCTACGAGAAAATCCTCGATTACAGCGTCCGCTACCAGACCGACCACCTCGCTGACGCGCAGAACCCGCACCGCGCCGCAGACGCCCTCGTGGTGGCTTACGCCGGGGCCGAACTCGACCCCGACCACACGGCAGCGCGGCAGCACTTCGGCGCGCGCAAGGCCGAGATCGCCTACCACGGCTACCCATCGCCGCACCGCGCGCTCGGCGCTGTGGAACGGGGCGAGGCCGACTACGCACTCCTCGCTGTCGAAAACACCATCGCCGGGTCCATCAACGAGGCGTACGCGCTGCTGGAAGCGTCGGGGCTCGTGGTCGTAGGCGAGGAGGTGGCGCGGGTGCGGCACAGCCTCGTCGCGCTCGAAAACGTGCCGCTCGGCCTCATCCGCCGCATCACGGCGCACCCCCAGGCCGTCACGCAGTGCAGCGCGTTCCTCGGCACGCTGCGCGACTGCCGCATCGACACGACGCTCGACGCGACGAGCGCGGCGCGGCGTGTAAAAGAGGACGCCAACCTGTCGCACGCCGCCCTCGCCACCCCCGATGCCGCCTCTCGCTACGGCCTCCACGTCGTCGAGGCGCAGGTGGCCAACGAGGAGGACAACTTCACCCGCTACCTCGTCGTGGCCCGCGAAGCCGTCCACTACGACGCGCGCGTGGCCTGCAAGACCTCGCTCGTCTTCACGACTGCCCACCGCCCCGGCGCGCTCATGGAGGCGCTGGGCATCTTCGCCACGCACGGCCTCAACCTGTCGAAGCTGGAGTCCCGCCCACGCCCTGGTGCACCGTGGCAGTACCAGTACTTCGTCGATTTCGAGGGCAACGTGACCGTGGAGGGCGTGCAGGCGGCACTCGACGAGTTGCGCGCCGCGGTGCCGTTCCTGCGTGTGCTGGGCACCTACCCCGCCCGCGCCCACCCCGACGCGCGCAGGCCGTAATAAGAAAAAGGTGGCTGCGACGAGGTTGTAAGCGTCGTTTTGTGGGCGCTGACGGGCGCAACACGGGATTGGGGTGCCTGTTAAGAGCGGGACACTTTTCCGCTTCCGTACCATGCCTGCCAACCGTTCTGCGTCCCCTGTCGTCCCTCGTTTCCTGCCCCCCGGCATCACCGGCACCGCGAAAGTAAACGTCGGCCCCACCGAGCGCCTCGTCTCCGCGCTGGGCGGCGCGGTGCTCGCGGGCTACGGCTTCTCGCGCGGCACGGCGGGCGGCGCGGTGCTTGGCAGCGTAGGCGCAATCCTCGTCTTACGTGGCGCCAGCGGCTACTGCCCCGCCTTCGGGCTGGCAGGCATCTCGACCGCCGAGGCCACCGACGACACGCCTCCCGCGCTCGAAATCACCGAAACCCTCACCGTGGCGCGCTCGCCCGACGAGACGTACGCCTTCTGGCGCAAGCTCGAGAACCTGCCGCGCTTCATGCACCATCTCGAAAGCGTCACCGAGATGGGCGACGGGCGCTCGTTGTGGAAGACCCACAGCCCCGGCCCGCTCCCCGACCTCCAGTGGGAAGCCACGATCCTCGAAGACGAACCGGGCAAGCTGCTCGTCTGGCAGTCCGTGGATTATGCCGCGGTGGACAATGCCGGGCACGTGCAGTTTACCCCCGCACCACATGGCGGCACCGAGGTGCGCGTGCGGATCGCCTACCGCCCGCCCGCTGGCGACCTCGGCCACGTGCTGGCAAAGGCCTTCGACGGCGCGTTCGCGCGCATGGTGAAGGAAGACGTCCGCCGTTTCAAAAGCGTCCTCGAAGCGGGCCAGGTACCCACCATCGAAGGCCAGTCGAGGGGTGATTGACCGGACTTTTCCGCCAGTCCCCGCCTCTCTATAACACCCCAAACGTGAGCAAAGAAGCCAACATCCGCATTCAGAAACGCTGGGGCGAGGAAGTCGCCACAGAAGGCAACGTCGACGTGCTCGACGAAATCCTCGCGCCTGACTTCGTCGATCACGACCCTGCGCCCGACGTGACGCCCGACCGCGAGGGCCTCAAACAGTTTTTCCGCTCGATGCACGCGTCGTTCCCCAACCTGAAGGCCGAGGTGGATGAGATGATCGCCACCGACGACCACGTGGCCCTCCGCTACACCATCAGCGGCACGCACGAAGGCGCGTTCATGGGCTTCGAGCCGACGGGCCGCTCTTTCAAGGTCGCCGCCATGCAGATCGCGCGCTTCGAGGACGGCAAGGTGAAGGAGCGCTGGGGCCTCACCGACCAAGTCGGGATGCTGACCCAGCTGGGCCTCATCGACCCGGTCGCCTGAGCCGCGCCTCTCTTTCCCAACCCCGAACGCTCCGCACCGTCATGTCCCGACTTGCTGTGAAAACGTACCGCTGGATGCTGACTGCCCTCCTCGCCGCCGCCTGCGGGCCGACGAACGCGCAGCCGGGCGACCCCGATCAGGTGGGGTCGGTGATGACGGAGGCCGGGCCTGTCGCCGTCGAGAACGTCGTCGGCGGGCTCGACCACCCGTGGGGCCTCGCGTTTCTGCCGGATGGCCGGATGCTCGTCACTGAGCGCTCGGGGGCGCTCCGCACGCTCACCCCCGAGGGTACGCTCTCGGCTCCCATTGAGGGCACGCCGACGGTGTTCGCGCAGGGCCAGGGCGGTCTGCTCGACGTGGCGCTCAGCCCCGACTTTGCCGAGACGGGCTACATCTACTTCACCTTCGCCGCGCCAGGCCCCGGCGGCAGTGCTGCCACCGCGCTGGGGCGTGGACGCTGGCAGGACGACCGCCTCCACGATTTCGAGACGCTCTTCCGGCAGGAGCCGTGGATCACCGGCCCCAACCACTTCGGCAGCCGCGTCGTCTTCGCCCCCGACGGCACGCTGTTTCTCACGATGGGCGAGCGCTTCCAGTTCAGTCCCGCCCAGGACCTGTCCAACCACCTCGGCACCGTCGTCCGCCTCAACGCCGACGGCTCGGTGCCCGAAGACAATCCCTTCGTGGGCGACGACGAGGCGCGCGACGAGATCTGGTCGTACGGCCACCGCAACGTCGAGAGCGCCGCCATCGACCCGCGCACCGGATCGCTCTGGATCGCCGAGATGGGGCCGCTGGGCGGCGACGAACTCAACCGCCCCGAGCGGGGCCGCAACTACGGCTGGCCCGTCGTGAGTTGGGGCATGAACTACGACGGCACCGACATCCCCGACCCGCCCACGCGGCCCGACTTTGCCGACGCTGCGTACCACTGGACGCCCGTGATCTCGCCCTCGGGCATGGTCTTTTATACCGGCACCGTGTTTCCCGCGTGGCAGGGCAGCGCCTTTATCGGCGGGCTGACGGCGCAGGGGCTCGTGCGCGTCGCCCTCGACGGCGACACCGCCACGGAAGCCGAGCGCATCCCCCTCGACGCCCGCATCCGCGACGTAGAGCAAGGCCCAGACGGCTTCCTCTACGTGCTCACCGACAAGAGCGACGGCAACGTGTGGCGGCTCAAACTGCTGCACTGACGCCCGCCGCGCTCGTCGTCCCCGAAGCCCGAAAAGCCCTCAAAACGCTGTGCAAACGCTGTGCAAACGCGGATAAGCCGCTGGCTTTCGACCCTCTGTAGATACGTGCTGTGGCATGTCCCGATATCCGTAACCCCTAATCCGTAACCCTCAATCCCATGAAAGCCGTCTGCTGGCACGGAAAAGAAGACGTCCGCGTCGATTCTGTCCCCGACCCCACGATCCTCAACCCGCGCGACTGCATCATCCGCACGACGCTCACCGCCATCTGTGGCTCCGACCTGCACCTCTACGACGGCTACATCCCGACGATGGAATCCGGCGACATCCTCGGCCACGAGTTCATGGGGGAGGTCGTCGAGGTCGGTCCTGAGGTCAAGAACCTCCGGAAGGGCGACCGCGTCGTGGTGCCGTTCCCCATCGCGTGCGGCTCGTGCCACTACTGCTCGACGAACCGGGTGAGCCTGTGCGACAACTCGAACCCCAACGCCGCCATCGCTGAGGCCGCGTACGGGTTCAGCCCCGCCGGGCTCTTCGGCTACAGCCACATGCTCGGCGGCTACGCCGGTGGGCAGGCCGAGTACGTCCGCGTGCCCTACGCGGACTTCGGCCCGTACAAAATCCCCGACGGCCTGACGGACGAGCAGGTGCTGTTCCTCACCGACATCTTTCCGACGGGCTATCAGGCGGCGGAAAACTGCAACATCCAGGAGGGCGACGTGGTGGCCGTGTGGGGCTGCGGCCCGGTGGGGCTGTTCGCGCAGATCAGCGCCCGGCTGCTCGGCGCGCGCGTCATCGGCATCGACCGCTTCCCCGAACGCCTCCGCATGGCGCGTGAGTTCGCGGGTAGCGAGGTGCTCGATTACAGCGAGGCCGACGTGTTCGACGAGCTCAAGGAGATGACCGGCGGGCGCGGCCCTGACGCCTGCATCGACGCCGTGGGGATGGAGGCGCACGGCTTCGGCTTCCTCGGCAAGGCAGACAAGGTGCAGCAAGCCGTCAAGCTCGAAACCGACCGCCCCACGGCCCTCCGCGAGGCCATCCAGGCGTGCGGCAAAGGCGGGACGGTGTCGATTCCGGGTGTCTATGCCGGCATCGTCAACCAGTTCAACCTCGGCGCGGCCTTCGGCAAAGGGCTGACGTTCAAGATGGGCCAGACGCACGTGCATGGCTACCTGCCACGCCTGCTCGCGCACATCGAGAAAGGCGACCTCGACCCCTCGTTCATCATCACGCACCGCGTGCCCATCGAGAAAGCGCCCGAGATGTACCAGACCTTCCGCGACAAGCAGGACGATTGCATCAAGGTCGTCCTCGACCCGGCGCTGTCGTGATGCTGGAGGATGAAATATCTCGCCAGCCTCGGCCTCCGAACGGACGACCGGCGTGGCATGAAGAACCGCCGCAGCGTTGACACCGCCGCCGCCGGATCGCTAACATAGCCGCCCGCGCCCGGATGGCGGAATGGTAGACGCATTCGACTCAAAATCGAATGGCCGCGAGGCCGTGGGGGTTCGAGTCCCCCTCCGGGTACCTGCCAGCAAGCGTAAGCCCCCGAGTTTCAACGACTCGGGGGCTTTGCTTTTCGCACCGGGTACAGGTAGGGGTAGCCGCTCCCGCGCCTCACCGTCAGCCGTCGTCGCGCACGGCGTCGAGTTCGGATTCCAGTTCCATCGCTGCGCGGACGAGGCGCTCCTTGAGTGGGGCGAGATGCTCGTGCTGGGCCACGTACTGCGTCATGGCGTCTTTCAGGCTCGACTCCCGCGTCACCACCGTCCGGCGCTGGCGCTCGGTGGGCTCCACCTGCCGGTCGATGCCCGCGATGACGTAGGCCGTGGAAAGCGCCTCGCGGATTTTCCTGCCGTCCACGAGCGTCGCCTGCGCTTCGTCCACCTGGTAGCGCACGCGCACGACGGCGTCGGCCACATTTTTCCGGGCGATGGCCGTGAGGATCGTCTCGGTCGGCTGGGCGCTCTGGCGGGCGTCTACATCGACCGTCACGAAGCGGCGGGCGGGCGTTTCGACGTGCCGCCAGGTCGTCTTTTTGACCGGCCCCGAAGCGTCGATGTCGATCATCACGAAGCCCTTCGGCTCGTCCTGCTCCTTGAACGAGACGCGCTCGATGGAACTCGAATACACGACGGGCACACCGCTCTCGTTCATGTTCTGGTGCCGGTGGATGTGGCCAAGTGCGACGTAGTCGATGGGAGCGAGCGTGAGCGTGGAGGCCATGAATTTGGGCTCGTGCGCGATGAGGCTCGTCCGTTCCGACCCGCCGAGTTCAGCCCCCTGCACGCTGAAATGCCCCATCAGCACCGTCGGCACGTCGGGATCACACTCAGTCACGGCATTTTCGACGAACGCCGTGTACATCCCTTCGATGGTGTCGCGCAGTTCGAGGGGCGTCTTGCCGCGGTACTCGTCGCGCGCGATGAGCAGACTTCGGATGGGCCACGGGAGGGCGATGATCTGGAGCGGGCCGCTCTTGGTTTCGATCTTCGCCACGTCGGGCGTGCGAAACAGGTGCACCGTCCCCTGCACGTACTCGAAGATGTCGAGCGCAGAGGCCTTGCCGAAAGACACCGGGTGGTCGTGGTTGCCGACGATCATCACGATCGGGATGCCCGCGTCGGCGATGGGTTTGAGGCACTCGGCGAAGAGGCGCTGCTGCGTGGGCGTGGGGTCGGCGGTGCGGTAGGCGTCGCCCGCGAACAGGAAGGCGTCGATGTCTTCCTTGAGCGCGTAGTCCACCATGAACTCGAACGCATTCTGGAAGTCGAGCAGCCGCGTGTTGAGGC
The DNA here is from genome assembly GCA_963829705.1 of Rhodothermales bacterium. Classification (GTDB taxonomy): domain Bacteria; phylum Bacteroidota; class Rhodothermia; order Rhodothermales; family BA12; genus CAWHJN01. Next base: position 767,926 of record CAWHJN010000005.1, on the reverse strand, counting down.
CCGTCGAAGCGTCGAGCCGCCCATGGGCATCGACGCCGATGTGGATGTCGGCGGTGTGGAGGAGTTTCATAATGCTCAATTCGCCAATGCTCACTTGTTAATGGAACGGCAGGTTTGCGGATACACTACAGCATGTGCATATCCCATTAGCCGTTGACGAATCAGCCATTGATTACCATCCCACCCGGCCTCTATTTCCATTCCCGCTCCGGTCGTCTTCGAGGTCCGTAGCCGGGATGGCATCTTCGAAGGGCGTGTAGGCGGGGCGCGGGAAGGCGACGCCCGCGCTGATGGCGTTGGCATCGGCGAGGCGTTTGAAGAAGGCACCGGTCACGAACATCGCGTTGTGCGCGCCCTGCCCCCACCAGTCGGAGCGGAAGGCGATGCGGCGGTCGTTGAAGCCCGTCCACGAGCCCACGACGAGTTCGGGGTGGAGCAGCATGAACCAGCCGTCGGCGTTCGACTGCGTGGTGCCCGTCTTGGCGGCGAGGTCGTAGTCCGACGAGATGCCGTACTGCCCGCGCAGCCGGACGGCGGTGCCGTAGTCCACCGCGCCGCGCATCATGTCGATGACGTTGAAGGCGGTTTCCTCGGGCAGCGCCTCGCGGGGCGTCGGCTCGGCCTCGTAGAGCACGTTGCCGTAGCGGTCTTCGATGCGCGACACGGCGGTGGGCTCGACGTACAGGCCGCCGTTGGCGAGCGTGGCATAGGCCGTCGTCAGTTCGAGGAGCGTCACGTCGCTCGTGCCGAGGGCGAGGGCCATGTAGCAGTCCGGGTTCACGTCGCCGGGGAAGAGGTCGCTCTCGATGCCCATGCGCCTGGCGTAGAGCGCGGCGGTGCGGGGCTTCACCATGTCCATCAGCCGGGCCGTGATCATGTTGTTGGAGGTCGCCAGGCCCGTGCGGAGCGATCGCTCGCCACTCGAGCCCCCCATGTTGCCCGGGCTCCACCGCTGCCCCGCGCACTCGCCGGTGCCGACCCACGTGAACGGCTCCGCCGAGATGGACATGTCGGGCGAGTAGCCGTTGTCGACGGCGGCGATGTAGACGAAGGGCTTGAAGGTCGAGCCGGGCTGGCGCTTGGCGTCGGAGATGTGGTCGAACCAGTCGGTTTTGAGATCGCGTCCGCCCACCCACGCCTTGATCTGGCCGGAGCGCGGGTCGAGGGCGAGCAGCCCCGCTTCGAGGCGCGTCTTGACGGCGCGGAGCGAGTCCATGAAGGCGGGATCCTGGCGCAACTGCCGGAGGGCAGCGTCTTCATTCACCCCGTCGTCGCGCAGGCTGCGGAAGTGCCCGGTGCCGCGGATGTACTCGTCGACGAGCTTCGTCTGGTTTTTCCAGAAGTAGCCGAACGGCTCGGTGGCACACGCCGTGGCGTCGTCCGCGTCGTAGCACGGGGCCATCGCCTTCGCGTAGGCGTCGGTGCTCTGGCCGAGGTTGGCGCCGGGGCGGCCCCAGTCGTAATCCACGACGGCCTGCAAGCCCTCCATCTCCTCGGCGACGGCCGCGTTGGCCATCTGCTGCATCTTGCTGTCGATGGTCGTGTAGACGACGAGGCCCTCGGAGTAGATGCTGTGGCCGCTCTCCTTGCCCCACTTCTTGAGCCAATTCTGCACGTACATGGCGAAATACGGCGCGAGCGACTTGGTGATCTCGCTCGACTGGTAATCCGTCACAACGGGCTGCTCTTTGAGCGCGTCGAACTGCGCGCTCGTCAGCGAACCGTTGCCGACCATGTTGGCGAGCACGAGGTTGCGGCGGCGCTGCGCGTTGTTGGGGTTGCGGACGGGGTTGTAGTACGACGTCGCCTGGAGCATCCCCACGAGCGTCGCGCCTTCGAGCGTGTCGAGGTCGGCGGCTTTCTTGTCGAAGAACGTGTGCGCGGCCGTCTCGATGCCGTAGGCGTTGGGCGCGAACTCGACCGTGTTGAGGTACATCTCGATGATCTCGCGCTTGGTGTAGAGCCGTTCGATCTGCACCGCCGTCAGCATCTCCTTGATCTTGCGCGTAGCCGTCCGCTCGAAGCCGATGTCGTTGTACAGGTTGCGCGCGAGCTGCATCGTGATGGTCGAAGCGCCGCGGAAGCCGCGCCCGGTGAGGCCGTCTTTCGCCGCCGCCATGATGCCCCACAGGTCAATGCCCCAGTGGCCGTAAAAACGCTGGTCTTCGATGGCCACGAGCGCCTGCACGACGGGCGTGGCGATGCTGTCGTACGGCGCCCACGAGCGGTTTTGCTGGATGTGGTAGCGCGCCAGCTCCTCGCCGTCTGCCGTGTAGGCCACCGTCGAGAGCGACAGGTCGGGGCTCTCGATGGCTTCGAGCGACGGCAGGTTGAACGACAGCACGACGGCCATCACGAGCAGCAGCAGCGCGAACGCACCGATGATGCCCGCGAGGATGGAAAGCCAGAAGGCCGCCTGCGCCTTTTTCGGATCGGAGAACCGGCGCGCAAAAAACCCGCGCAGCCTCGACGTGGGCCCGTCGGAGGGCCGGGGCGCGCCGTCGCCACCCGGGCCCGCGCCCGGCCTGCGGGCGTTGGCGTCGTAGAAGTAGCGCTTGAGTTCTTCGTCGGAGTAAGACCAGTCGGACATGGGGCGTCGCGGGCAGGAGAATGCGCGGAGTGCGCGAACGGGCAGGTTACGCGCCGCGTGGCAAAAGGCTTCGGGTGCGGGGTCGTTCCGCCGCGTGGTTCAAACGTGCGGGGAGCCTGCTTCGTGCAACGGCGCCTCGTATGGCACCGCCCGCCCCTCTTTCCACTCCAGCACGGCGAAGCCGCCCTCGTCGAGCACGCCGAAGGTGCGTGTGCGGTACCACGCGCCGGGGTTGAGGTAGACGCCCTCGGGCCACGTGGTGCATTCGGCGTGGTGGCTGTGGCCCATCACCACGGCGTCGGCATCCGTGGCGGTGAGCACGCGCCGAGCATAGGCGCGCAGCCCTTCCACCTGCCGGATTTCGACATCCGGGCCGTGCATCTTGCGCGACACCCAGCGCGCCAGCCCGAGTCCCCAGTCGGCGGGAATCACGTGCTTGTAGAGCCAGACGGGCAGCGGGTGCCGCACGAGCCGCCGGGCGTGGCGGTAGAGGCCGCGCGGCATCAGCCCATCGCCGTGGTGCAGGTACACGCGGCGACCTTCGAGCACGGTTTCGAGCGCGTCGTAGACGAGCGTAGCCCCGAAGGCGTCGCGGAAATACGAGCGGTGCCACGGGTCGTGGTTGCCCGCAAAGACGGTGATGTGCCTGCCCGCGTCGGCCCACCGGGCGAGGGCACCGAAAAACCGGGCGGGCGGGCGCGGCACGAGGTGCGCGTGCTCGATCCACGCCTCGAACACGTCGCCCATCAAAAACAGGTGCGTGGTGTCCTGGAAAAACGCCTCCATACACGCCACGAGTGCCTGCTCGGCCTCCCGGTCGGCAGCAGGGTCGAGGCGACCAAAGTGGGTGTCGGAGACAAAGAGGATCACGCGCGGCAGCAGATGGAGCGCCAAGCTACGGCGCGGCGCACGAGCAGCAGCTTCTCTCTGAGCGCCTGCACGTGTCGCTCAGAGAGAAGCCCTCCTGCCGTGAACGCCGCCTCAGCCGCGGGTGAGTTTGCGGTAGCTGAGGCGGTGGGGGCGCTCGGCGTCGATGCCCTTGCGCTCGTGGTAGTTCTGCTCGTACTGGCTGTAGTTGCCATCGAACCAGACGACCTCCGAGTTGCCTTCGAAGGCGAGGATGTGCGTGCAGATGCGGTCGAGAAACCAGCGGTCGTGCGAGATCACCACGGCGCATCCCGCGAAGTCCATCAGCGCTTCTTCCAGCGCCCTGAGCGTGTTCACGTCGAGGTCGTTCGTCGGCTCATCGAGCAGCAGCACGTTCGCGCCTTCCTTGAGCATCTTGGCGAGGTGAACGCGGTTGCGCTCGCCGCCCGAAAGTTCGGTGGTCTTCTTCTGCTGATCCTGCCCGGCGAAGTTGAAGCGCCCCACGTAGGCGCGGCTGTTCATGTCGCGGGTGCCGATTTTGAGGATGTCCGCGCCGTCGGAGATCTCCTCCCACACCGTCTTGTCGTCGCCGAGCGGGCGGTTCTGGTCGATGTAGCCGAGCTTGACGGTCTCGCCCACCACGAACGAACCCGCGTCGGGCTCGGCCTGATCGGTGATCATGCGGAAGAGCGTGGTCTTGCCCGCGCCGTTGGGGCCGATGACGCCGATGATGCCGCCGGGCGGCAGCGAGAACGAGAGGTCGTCGAAGAGCAGCTTGTCGCCAAACGCCTTGCTGACGTGCTCGGCGTTGATGACGACGTTGCCCAGACGCGGCGCGGGCGGGATGGGGATGTCGATGCCCTCGTCGCGCTTCGCGCCCTGCTCGGCCACCATCTTCTCGTACTGCGCGATGCGCGCCTTGCTCTTGGCGTGGCGGCCCTTCGGGCTCTGCCGCACCCATTCCAGCTCCTCCTTGAGCGCCTTCTGCTGCTTCGATTCCTGCTTCTCCTCGAGCGCCAGCCGCTTCTGCTTCTGCTCCAGCCACGACGTGTAGTTGCCCTCGAACGGGATGCCCGCGCCGCGATCCAACTCCAGAATCCACCCGGCGACGTTATCCAAAAAGTAGCGGTCGTGCGTGACGGCGATGACGGTGCCGGCGTAGCGGGCGAGGTGCTGTTCGAGCCACGCGACGCTCTCGGCGTCGAGGTGGTTGGTGGGCTCGTCGAGGAGCAGCACGTCGGGCTTCTGGAGGAGCAGCCGCACGAGCGCCACGCGCCGCTTCTCGCCGCCCGAGAGCACACCGATCTTCTGATCCGGCGGCGGGCAGCGGAGCGCGTCCATCGCCAGTTCGAGCTGCTGGTCGATGTCCCACGCGCCGAGCGCGTCGATGCGGTCTTGCAGCTTCGCCTGCTTCGCCAGCAGCGCGTCGAAGTCGGCGTCGGGCTCGGCGAACTGCGCGTTGATAGCCTCGTAGTCGCGCAAAAGCTTCACCGTGTCCGCCGCACCTTCCTCGACGATCTCCCGAACGGTTTTGTCGGGATCGAGGCGCGGCTCCTGGTGCAGCAGGCCAAACGTGATGCCTTTCTGCACGTCGATGTGGCCGTTGTAGTCGGGGTCTTCGCCCGCGATGATCCTGAGGAGCGTGGACTTGCCTGAGCCGTTGAGGCCGAGCACGCCGATCTTGGCACCGTGGAAAAAGGACAGGTAGATGTCGCGCAAAACGGTTTTACCGTTTTTGTGCGTCTTGGAGACGCCGCGCATGGAGAAGATGATTTTCTGGTCGCTCACAGAGTTGGCAAAAAGTGGATGGCAGAGGCCGGAAGCGGATGCGTCCTGAAACTACACGGATCGAGAGGGTTCACCGCACATGACTGAATTGAACGTTTCTTCGGAGCCGCGCGGGCGGAAGTGGGTGCGATGGGGCCTCGGCGCGCTGTTCGTCGTGGCGGGTGCGCTGCACTTCATCACCCCCGACACGTACGTCCGCGTGATGCCGCCGTACATCCCCGCGCCCCGGCTGATGGTGCTCGTGAGCGGGTTCTTCGAGATCGCGGGCGGCGTGGGACTGCTCGTGCCCCGGCTGCGACGGGCGGCCGCGTGGGGGCTCGTCGCGCTGCTGGTGGCTGTCTTTCCAGCCAACATCTACATGGCGCTGCATCCGGGCGTGCTGAATCTCGACGTGCCGGTGTGGGCGCTGTGGCTGCGGTTGCCGCTCCAGGTCGTGCTCATCGCCGCGGTGTTGTGGGCGGGCGGCGTGCTCGCGGCGCGGCGCACACCGCACCGCGCGAGGTAGCAGGTGCGTGGGGAAACAGAGTCCGTTATTTTCGACGCGCTGTTTTCCCCCTGACGCTCCCTGCTGTTGAACGCATCGCTTGCTGCCATTAGCCTGTACATCGTGGCCCAACTCGGCGTCGGCGCGTACGTGTCGCGCCGCATCAAGACCGAAACGGATTACCTGCTGGCGGGCCGGTCGCTGGGCTACAAACTGGGCACCTTCACCATCTTTGCGACGTGGTTCGGGGCGGAGACCTGCATCGGGTCGGCGGGGGCCATCTACGAGCGCGGCCTCTCGGGCGGGCACGGCGACCCGTTCGGCTACGGGCTGTGCATCTTGCTGATGGCGGCCTTTCTGGCGCGCCCCCTGTGGAAACGGGGGTTGACGACGCTGGCCGATCTGTTCGCGCAGCGCTACGGCGCGGGCGTGGAGAAGCTGGCCGTGCTCATCATGATTCCCGCGTCGGTGCTGTGGGCGAGCGCGCAGGTGCGGGCCTTCGGGCAGGTGATCGCGTCGGCGTCGGGCTTCGACGTGACGTGGGCCATCACGTTTGCCGCCGCTGTCGTGATCGCCTACACGGTGTGGGGCGGGCTGCTCGCGGATGCCTGGACGGATCTCCTCCAGGGCGGCGTGCTGCTCGTCGGGCTGGTGCTGCTGTTCGTGGCCGTCTGGCGCGACGGCGGCGCGGCGCACCTCGCGGCCCTCGAACCCGCTCGCTTCGATCCGTTTGCGGGGCGGTCGTTTCTCGAAAACGCCGAGGCGTGGCTGATCCCCATCTGCGGATCCGTCGTCGCCGCCGAACTCGTCGCCCGCGTCATCGCGTGCAAGTCGCCCGAGGTGGCGCAGCGGTCGGCGTTTGGCGCGGCGGGACTCTACCTCGCCGCCGGCCTCATCCCCGCGCTGCTCGGCCTCGTGGGCTTCCGCCTGCTGCCCGGCCTCGACGACCCCGAGCAGATCCTGCCGCTGCTCGCGCAGACCTACCTGCCCGGCGCGCTCTACGTCGTGTTCGTGGGCGCGCTCGTCTCGGCCATCCTCTCGACGGTCGATTCGGCCCTGCTCGTCTCCGGCTCGCTTTTGTCGCACAACGTCGTGGTGCCGCTGGCGCGGTTGCGGGAGGATCAGAAGGTACGCGCCGCGCGCATCTGCGTCGTGTTTTTCGGACTGCTGGCGTACGGGCTGGCGCTGTCGTCGGAAGGCGTCTACGACCTCGTGATCGAGGCGTCGGCGTTTGGCAGCGCCGGGCTGTTCGTGACGGTCGTGCTGGCGCTTTTCACGCGGTGGGGCGGGGCCTTTGCCGCCGCCGGTGCGCTCGTCGCGGGCGTGGCGTCGTGGATCGTGCTGGCGTACGTGTGGAAGGTGCCTTACCCCTACCTCGGTTCGCTCGCGCTGGCGATGGCCGCGTACGTGCTGGGCGCGCTCGTGGAGGGGCGCAGTGCATTGCAGAAAGCGCCTCGCCGTACTGCGTGAGGGAGAGGCGCGACAGCGTACTTTTCTGCCCGTTCAGCCTCCCGAGCCCATGCGCGCCTTTTCCGCCCTGCTGCTTTTCTCGCTGCTCGCCGTAGCCGGGTGCCGCCGGGATGACGGCGACGGGCCGTTTCCCGTCGAGGACGTGGCCTTCGACGTGCCCGAGGGCGTCACGCCGTACGTGCCCACGCTCGACGGGCCGCTGCGCGTGCTGAGTGCCACGCCCGCCGGGCAGATGCTCTACCTGCGCGAAGGGGTCGGCCCGACGGTCACGTTCACGCGCCCGATGGTCCCGCTCGGCGACGCGCCCGCGCCGCCCGAGGACGCCATCACGCTCGATCCGCCTGTGCCGGGGTCGCTCCGGTGGGAGGGCACGCAGACGCTCGTGTTCACGCCCGACGCGCCGCTCACGAGCGCCACCGCCTACCGCGCCACGCTGCGCGCGACGGGCTTGCAGAGCGTCGAGGGCGAAACGCTGGCACGCGACACCACGTGGATTTTCGAGACGCCACGCCCGCGCCTCGTCACGTCGGACCCCGCCGACGGCGAGCAGTACGCGGCGCCCAGTGGCCCCTTTACGCTCACCTTCAACCAGCGCGTCCGGGCAGATCGGGTGGACGATTACCTCGCGCTCCGCGCCGAGGGCAGCAGCGGCGCGCTGCGGCTGACGAGCGTGCAGCAGAAGGGCGACTCGTCGGTCGTGGTGAAGCCGACGGGCCTCGTTCCCGGCACCCCGTACACGCTCACGCTCAGGGCGGGCTTGCCGAGCGCCGACGGGCCGCTGGGGATGCTCGAAAGTCGCGTGGTGTCGTTCCGCGTGCGGCCCAGGCTGGCGTTCCTGAACGTGTCGCAGGAGACGTACGGACGCCCTACCAGCACGCTCGACCCGGCGCGCGGCATCACGCTGACCTTCTCGACGCCCGTGCGCTTCGGCGATCTCCGGAAGGCGCTCCGCATCACGCCGTCGGTAGAATTCCCCGCGGGCATCGAGGCCCGCGACGACGCGACCTCGACCGACCACACGCTCGCGCTCGGCTGGAAGCCCGAGACGACGTACGAGATCACCGTCGAGAAGCTCACCGACATTTTTGGGCAGACGCTCGCGCGGGAGACGAAGACCTTCCGCACCGGCCCACTCGCGCCCGCCTTCAGGATGCCCGAAGGGCTGATGATCGTCGAGGCGCGGCGGGAGGCGGCGCTTCCCGTGCGGCTGACCAACACGAGCGAGATGCGCGTGCGGGCCGAGCGGCTGTCGGCAGGTGAGGTCGTGCCCGCGCTGTTGCGTTACGACACGCAGCACTGGTACGGGCAGGACGAGCGCGCCGACCCACCCGCGCCCACGCGCACCGTGGCACTCGACGTGCCGCGTAACACGCCCGTGCGCCGCCTTTTCCGGGTGGATTCGCTCCTCCAGAGAAACACCGGCATCGTCGCCTTCAACGTGCGCGACGCGCTCAAAAACCGCGACCGCGTGCGCGACCGCTCGGGCGTGGTGCAGTTCACCGACCTCGGGCTGACGGCCAAGTTCAGCCCGCACCAGAACCTGCTCTTCGTCACCCGCCTCGCCACCGCCGCGCCCGTCGCAGGCGCCACCGTCACGCTGCGCGACGCCAACAACCGTGTCCGGTGGACGGGCACTACAGACGAAAAGGGCCGCGCCGTTTCGCCCGGCTGGGGCGCGCTCGGCATCGAATCCCCCAACGAGTGGAGCGCGCCGGTGCAGTTTTTCTTTGCCGAGAAAGACGGCGACCTCGCCTTCACGTCGAGCGTCTACACCGACGGCATCGAGCCGTACCGGTTCAGCGTCGACTACAACTGGAACCCGCGCCCACAGACCGTCGCGGGCAGCATCTTCACCGACCGCGGTTTGTACCGAGCGGGCGAGGAGGTCCACGTCAAGGGCATCCTGCGCGTGCGGAAAGACGAGGACTGGCAGGTGCTGCGCGACAGCGTGCGCGTGCTCGCCTACGACGCCCGCGACGCCATCGTGTACGACCGCGCCCTCCGGCCTTCCGAGATGGGCGCGTTCGACTTCTCGCTCCAACTCGCGTCGAGCGCGGCGCAGGGGCCGTACGAAGTGCGCGTCGTCCGCACCGACGACACGACGGCCACAACCGACCGCTACCGCTGGGGCTCGACGCTCGCCTCCGGTTACTTCCGCGTCGATGCGTTCCGCACCGCGTCGTTCGCCGTCGATGCCACGCTCGCCGCGCCCTCCTACGTGGCAGGCGACCGGGTGGACGCGCGCGTCGAGGGGCGCTACCTCTTCGGCGCGGCGATGGGCGGGCAGCCCGTCACGTACGCGCTTCAGCAGCAGCCGGGCAGCTACGCGCCGCCGGGCTACGAAGGCTGGCGCTTCGGCACGTTTCGCTACGACTCCGACGCCTACGGACGCTCGGCCTACCAGACGCTCGCCCGGTCCGAGACGAACCTCGACGCTGATGGCGTGGTGACGTTTTCTGCCGTCGCCGAGGGCAGCGAGCGCGGCACCGGGCTCGACCTCGCGCTGTCGGCCACCGTCACCGACCCCGCCCGGCAGCAGCTTTCCGACCGCCGCGTGGTGACGCTGCATCCCGGCTTGTTCTACGTCGGCCTCAAGCCGCGCACGACGTACCTCGACCTGTCGCGCGACAAGGAAATGCCGCTCGACGTGCTCACCGTCGACCCCAACGGATCGCCCGTCGCGGCGACCGTCGAGGTCACGCTCGTCAAGGAAAACTGGATTTCGGCGCGGGAAGTGGGCGTCGATGGGCGGCTGCAATGGAGGAGCGAGCGCGTCGAGACGCCCGTGGGTACGCAGACCGTCACGACGCAGCGGGGCAAGGCCAAGCGCCTCACGTTGCCGGTGAAAGAAGGTGGGCAGTACCTCGTGCGCGCCACGGGGCAGGACGTGCGCGGCAACGTCATCAGGTCCGAAGCCTATTTCTACGCCGCGGGCGGCGGCTACACCGCATGGGAGCGGCAGGACGACGACCGCATCGACCTGATCTCGGACAAGACGAGCTACGCGCCCGGCGAGACGGCGCGCATCCTCATCCAGTCGCCCTACGAGGAAGCGACGGCGCTCGTGACCGTCGAGCGCGAAGGGGTGATGGAGAGCCGCGTCGAGACGCTGCGCGGCACGTCGCCGCAGGTCGAAATAAAGTTGACCGAGGCGCACCTGCCCAACGTGTTCGTGAGCGTGATGCTGCTCACGGGACGGGTGGCCGAGCCGTCCGCGACGGCCGACGTGGGCGCGCCCGCCTTCAAGATCGGCTACGTCAACCTGCCCGTCGATGCCACGGCGCGGCACCTGCGCGTGGAGGTCGAGCCGGGTGAAAAAGAGTACCGGCCCGGCGAGGAAGTCGAAGTGGAGCTGCGGCTCGTCGATGAGCGCGGGCGCGGCGTCGCGGGCGAGATCACCTTCAGCGCCGCCGATGCGGGCGTGCTCAACCTCATCAACTACACGCTCCCCGACCCCTACCAGACGTTCTACGGCCCGCGCGCGCTGGGCGTGACGACGGCAGAGGCGCGCGCCAACCTCATCGAGTTGCGCGCCTTCGGGCAGAAGGAGGAGGACATGGGCGGCGGCGGCGGCGACGACGGCGAGCGGCTCCGCAAGGACTTCCGCCCGCTCGCCTACTGGAACCCTGCGCTCCGCACCGACAGGAGCGGCAAAGCCACCGTCCGCTTTCGCGTGCCCGAGCGCCTGACGACGTTCCGCCTGATGGCGACCGCCGCGACCGCCGACCACCGCTTCGGCGCGGGGCAACAGGACCTCGTCGTGACGCAGCCGCTCGTGCTCTCGCCTGCCCTCCCGCGCTTCGTGCGCCCCGGCGACGCTTTTGAGGCGGGCGTGCTCGTCACCAACCGCACCGACGCCGACGGCGACGTAGAGGTAACCGTCACCGCGACGGGGCTTTCCTTGCGCGGCAACACGACGCAGACCGTCCGCGTGGCGCGGGGCGCGACGCGCGAGGTGCGCTTCCCCTTCGCCACGCCCACGACGGGCACGCCGCGCCTCCAATTCAAGGGCGCGCTGGGCCGTGAGCGCGACGCCTTGCAGATCGACGTGCCGCTCCAGGTGCCGACGACGAAGGAAGTCACGGCCACGTTTGCCGCGACGGATTCGAACGGAAAAGCCGCCGAAGCCCTCCGCCTGCCCGCCGACCGGATCGCCGGGCTGGGCTTTTTCGAGGCGCGGCTGTCGTCCACCGCGCTCGTCGGGCTCGACGGGGCCACACGCTACCTGTTCACCTATCCGTACGGCTGCCTCGAACAGCGCACCTCCGCCATCCGCCCGCTCCTGCTGGGCAAAAACCTGCTCGACGCCTACGACCTGACGGTGCTCGACGGCACCGCCGACGCACAGGTGAAGACATGGCTGGCGAGCCTCGACGATTTCTGGACGGGCGCAGGGTTCACGATGTGGAAGGGCGAAAACAGCGCGCGCTACGTCAACCCGTACACGAGCGCGTACGTCGTGCTGGCGCTGGCCGAGGCGAAAGCCGCCGGGTACACGCCGCCCGCCGCGCTCACGCAGAGCGCCGTGGACTGGCTCGACGGCTACGTGCGCCAGCGCGCGAGCAAACCCGACTACTACCCCGTCGCCGTCTGGAACGACGCCCGTGCCCTCATGCTCTACGCGCTCGCCCGCCACGGCAGGCGCGTAGAGGGCGAGATCCAGGCGCTTGTGAACGCGCCCACCGGCACGCTCTCGACGGAAGGCGAGGCGGTGCTCTTGCGCGCCATCGTGGCCTCGAAAAGCCCCGCGCTGGCGCAGTACCGCGAGACGTTGGCCCAGCGCGTGCTGGGACGGTTGCGCGTCGAGTCCACGCAGGCGTACCTCGAACGCGAGACGGGCGACGACTGGGGCTGGATCTTCGCCTCCGACGCCCGCGCCACGGCCTACGGCCTCGCCGCCCTTGCTGAGACGCGCGCCACGCCCGAAACGCGGCTCATCGCACAGCGCATGGTGGCGTATCTGATGGCGAGCCGCGAAGGCGGCGCGTGGGCCTCGACGCAGGATAACGCCGTCGTCGTGGATGCCTTCAACGCCTTCGCGCAGGCGTTCGAGAAAGAAGCGCCCGACCTCACCGCGCAGGTGCGCGTGGCCGGGCGGCAGGTGGTGAACGGCACGTTCCAGGGCCGCACACTGAAGGTCGAAGAAGCGCAGGTGCCGCTGAAAGACCTGCCCTCCGGCGAGACGCCCATCGACGTGACGGCCACGGGGCGCGGGCGGGCGTACTACTCGCTGCGCGCGACGACGTACCGGAGTACGCCCCTCCCCGCGTTGTCGCAGGGCCTGACCGTCGAGCGGCGCGTCGAGGTGCTGGACGCGCAGGGCAAACCGCAGCCCGCGCAGCGCAACGGCGACGGAAACGTAGAGGTGGAAGCAGGCGCGCTCGTGCGCGTGACGCTGCGCCTCGTCTCGCCTACCGACCGCTCGTACGTCGTCGTGGACGATGCCCTGCCTGCCGGACTCGAAGCCCTCAACGCCGCCTTCGCCACGGTGGATCAGGAGGCGCTGCAAAACGCCGGCGCCGGCCAGAACCAGTGGTGGGGCTCGTTCAACCACACCGAACTCCAGGACGACCGCGTGCTCCTCTTCGCCGACTACCTCCGCGCGGGTGAGCACACGTACGTCTACCTCGCCCGCGCCACGACGCCCGGCGTGTTCGTACACCCGGCCGTCGAAGCCGAGATGATGTACCGCCCCGAAATCCGGGGCGCACCGCAGCGGCAACGTTCGTGGTGCGCGTGCCGTGATTCGGTGGCTCACTCCCGCAGACCCGCTGGATTTTTGCTGTCGATGACAGGCGAAAGAGGCGGAGATCGGGCCTGCCCCGGTGCCTCGAACCAAGCGGCACGCACGGGCGCAGCTTCCTGGCTATGAGCAGGGGCAGGCCGGAGTGGAGCGCGCGCCACAGGAGCACCGGTTTTGCGCCGAAAGCACGAGCGGCCTTTTCCAGATATCACGACCTTCTGGAGAGGCGTGAATGGTTAGACCGATTAGGCCGCGCCTGCTGTGTTATTTCTGTATGCACACCCCTGGAATTGCCCTGCCGCATGCATGAAGCCGCGAGTGAGGCAGGGAAACTCTTTATCCCACAACCGCCATGCGTACGGTTACGCTTGTTTTCGCGCTCGTCCTCCTGCCCATCTGCGCATTCGCACAGGTCAGCCCTGAGGTCACACCGACGCGCGTTCAACTGCTCGGCAATGAACCGGTGGTGCTTGAGCGAGCTGCCCCGCGCGTCACTTTAACCGATTACGATCGGTCAGGTACGGTGCTGCCGGGCTCCACCGACCCTTCCGCAGTATGGCGACTCGGACTTCCCGCCTTCACCCAACAGTTTAGAACCGAAGAAATCCCGCTCACGGTCGGCATGCCGCCTTCGGCCGTCCGCAACGCTGCGAAGCAGGCTCCACAGCCTGCGTTATTAGCGAGCAGAGAAAGCATTGAGGTACTGGAGATGGACCACACCACGACCCTAAGAGTGGCCGTTGGGTTGGCTCCCTTAGCGCTCCCGGACAGCTACATAGCGTTTGAGGGGGAGGTGCTGTCGATTTCAGCCCCGGGTTTTCTGGTCAACGACCTCGACTTCGATGGTGGGACGATCTCCGCCTCGTCGATCAACGACAGCCCGGACAACGGGACGGTGACGGCCTTCACCACCGGATCTTTCTCCTACACGCCGAACCCGGGCTTCACCGGCACCGACTCGTTCGACTACAGAATCACCGACGGACAGGGCAACTTCTCCATCCCCGCCCCCGTCACCATCACGGTGCTGCCCAATCCCAACCGCGCCCCCATCGCCAGCAACGACGACTACGTGGTGGCGATGAACACGGTGCTCTCGATCTCCGCGCCGGGTTTTCTGGCCAACGACGTGGATCTCGACGGCGACGCGATCTCTGCCTCGTCGATCAACGACAGCCCGGACAACGGGACGGTGACGGCCTTCACCACCGGATCTTTCTCCTACACGCCGAACCCGGGCTTCACCGGCACCGACTCGTTCGACTACAGAATCGCCGACGGACAGGGCAATTTCTCCACCCCCGCCACCGTCACCATCGAAGTGGTAACCCCAGCAGGACCGATCCCCTTGGCGCTTCCGGACAGCTACATAGCGTTTGAGGGGGAGGTGCTGTCGATTTCAGCCCCGGGTTTTCTGGTCAACGACCTCGACTTCGATGGTGGGACGATCTCCGCCTCGTCGATCAACGACAGCCCGGACAACGGGACGGTGACGGCCTTCACCACCGGCTCTTTCTCCTACACGCCGAACCCGGGCTTCACCGGCACCGACTCGTTCGACTACAGAATCACCGACGGACAGGGCAACTTCTCCATCCCCGCCCCCGTCACCATCACGGTGCTGCCCAATCCCAACCGCGCCCCCATCGCCAGCGACGACGACTACGTGGTGGCGATGAACACGGTGCTCTCGATCTCCGCGCCGGGTTTTCTGGCCAACGACGTGGATCTCGACGGCGACGCGATCTCTGCCTCGTCGATCAACGACAGCCCGGACAACGGGACGGTGACGGCCTTCACCACCGGCTCTTTCTCCTACACGCCGAACCCGGGCTTCACCGGCACCGACTCGTTCGACTACAGAATCGCCGACGGACAGGGCAATTTCTCCACCCCCGCCACCGTCACGATCTACGTCCTCGATCCCCAAAACCCGGTCCTTCCTGACCCGACTCCAACGGACTGTTTCGATCCGCTGACGGCTCCGTCGTATGCCGGCGGCTACGTGCTCAACGCCGCGCAGACGCGTGCCTTCGTCCGCGTCGACGTACCCCAGGGCGGCACGGACTTCGAGTTCTACAACACCAGTAACCTCGTCGTCGGGCTGCCCGAGGGCGACCCCGAGTCGGGGGTGCCGCTCGCAGGCGTGACCCGAACAGGGGACACGTTCGCGTTCGCGCCCGCGTCTCCCGCGACGGTCTACTTCCCGATCACGACCGCAGGCAGCGGCACGGGTGTGTCGTTCTTCCTGCGCGTGACCGACACGTGCGACCGCACCGTCGATGTCGATCCTCGCTTCGTGCTCGACGCCCTCGAAGGAGAGGTGTTCGCCTTCAATCTTGAGGCAAGTACGCCGAACCCGGTCGCGGGCGTGGCGACGCTGCGCTTCACCCTCGCAGCGGCGGGCCCGGCGCGCATCACGCTCTACGACGCGCTCGGGCGCGAGGTGGCCGTTGCATTCGACGCGCCGATGGAGGCGGGGCTGCACGCGGTGCCATTCGACGCGAGCGCATTGCCCTCAGGACTCTACGTGCTGCGCTTGACGGCGGGCGCAGAGACGACCACACGCATCATGACGGTACTGCGGTAACACCGGCTCACTGCAGCGCATTCAGGCCTTTTTCGATGCGGTCGGCGGCGGTTTCGAGGTCGTCCATCGAGGCGGCGTAGGAGAGGCGCATCCCGTTGGGCGAGCCGAAGCCTTCGCCCGGCACGAGCGCCACGTTGTGGTCTTCGAGCAGGTAAAAGCACAACTCCTCGGCGCTCTCGATGAGCCTGCCGCCCGACGACTTGCCGAAAAACGCCGACACGTCGGGAAACAGGTAGAACGCGCCTTCGGGCTTGGGCAACACGAGCCCGTCGATGGCGCGGAGCCGCCCGAGCAGGTAGTCGCGCCGCGCGCGAAACGCCGCCACCATCTCGGCAATTGGCGCGTGATCCATTTCCAGCGCGGCCACGCCCGCTTTCTGCGAGATCGTCGACGGCGCGCTCGTGAACTGGCTCTGCACCTTCGAGCACGCCTTGACGAGGTCGGTTTCCCCGGCGAGGTAGCCCAGCCGCCAGCCCGTCATCGCGTAGCCTTTCGAGAAGCCGTTGACGGTGATCGTGCGTGCCTTCATGCCGTCTAGTGCCGCGAACGAGACGTGCTCGGCGTCGAAGATGACATATTCGTAGATCTCGTCCGAGAGCACGTACACGTCGGGGTAACGGCGCAGCACCTCCGCCAGCCCCTCCATCTCCTCGCGGGTGTAAACCGCCCCTGTGGGGTTGGAGGGCGAGTTGAAAATCAGCAGGCGCGTCTGGGGCGTGAGGGCGTTTTCGAGCGCCTCGGGCGTGATTTTGTACTCGGTCTCCGACGTGGCCTCGACCGAAACGGGTGTGCCGCCCGCGAGCCGCACCATCTCGGGGTACGATACCCAGTAGGGCGCGAGCATCAGCACCTCGTCGCCGGGCCGCACGAGCGCGAGGATGGCCTGGGCGACGCTCTGCTTGGCGCCGTTCGAGCAGATGATCTGCTCAGGCGTGTACGTGAGGCCGTTGTCGCGCTCCAGCTTGGCGGCGATGGCGCGGCGCAGTTCGAGCAAACCGGTGTTCTCGGTGTAGTGCGTCCACCCGTCGCGCATGGCCTGGGCGGCGGCCTCGATGATGGGCGCCGGGGTGGTGAAGTCGGGTTCGCCCGCGCTCAACCCGATCACGGGGCGGCCTTCGCGCTGGAGGGCTTTGGCGCGCGCCGTCATCGCCAGCGTGGCGGACGGTTGCATGGCCTGGACGTTGGGGTTGAGTTGCATCGCTTGTGAAAGTGGGAAGTGAGAACGCGGATTTCGGAACGGAGAGAGATGCGGGGAAAGTTTTGCAGGTCGCGGTTAGCGGGTGCAGATTGGAAAGGAGACACCAACCGCTAACCCTTAACCTCCGCCCTCTTCTCTTCGAGCGCCCGCGCGACGGTCGGCGGCACGAACAGCGACACGTCGCCGCCCCACCGGTGTACGTCGCGCACGATGGAGGCACTCACGAAGGCGTGTTCGGCGCTCGTCATCAGGAACGCCGTTTCGAGCGTGGGCAAGAGGCGGCGATTGGCGAGCGCCATACGAAACTCGTAGTCGAAGTCGCTCACCTGCCGGAGGCCGCGCACGAGCACCCGCGCGCCGCGCGCGGCGGCGTGGTCGACGAGCAGGCCCTCGAAGGCCGCCACCGTCACACCCGCCAGACCGTCGGCGGCCACGCACGCCTCGATCAGCGCGCAGCGTTCGTCGGCGGTGAAGAGCGACTTCTTCTCGGCGTTGACGGCCACCGTCACCTCCACCGACCCGAAGAGCGCCACTGCGCGCCGCAGCACGTCGAGGTGCCCGAACGTGATGGGGTCGAACGTGCCGGGGTAGAGCGCGACGGGCATGAAGACGAAAAAGAAAGGACGGGCAAAGGCAGAGGCGTCAGCCGACGCCTCGGGCAAACATACTCACAACGGTGCGCCCGTAGCGGCGCGCCTGCACGAAGAGCGCGTGATCGTCGAAGGCGTGCGTGGGGTCGTGTTCCAAGACGAGCCAGCCCTCCGGTGCCAGCAGCGGCGTGAGGCGGTCGGGAAGCGTGGCAAGGGCGGGCAGCGCGTACGGCGGGTCGGCGAGGACGAGACTGAACGGGCGTGCGCTCAGGTGTGGCGGCAACGCGAGCGCGTCGGCTTTGACGAAGGCGCACGCCTCGGCCACGCCCAGTTTGGCGGCGTTGGTGCGGAGTTGCCGCAGCGTGCCGCCGTGCTTCTCGACGAATGTGCAGGCCGCCGCGCCCCGGCTGAGGGCTTCAAAACCCAGCGCGCCGCTGCCCGCGAACACGTCCAGCACGTCGGCCCCGTCGAAGTCGAACCGGGCGTTCAGGCTGCTGAACAACGCCTCGCGCACGCGGTCGGTGGTGGGCCGGGTGGCGTCGCCCGGCAGCGCGTCGAACGTCCGCCCCCGCAACTGGCCTCCGGTGATACGCATGGGAAGGGGAGTTAGAAACGGGGCATGGGTCGTTGGAGAACAGTCATTGAGAATGCACACGGCCCGTTCCGCACCTCACCCCCAGCGACCAGTGACCAACTTCTCGTTACAGCGCGATGCCCACACTCGGCGCGTAGGCGCTGGCCTCGAACGGATCGGCTCCACCAGGCTCGTCGATCATCAGCGCCGTGAGCGGGTTGCCCACCCGCGCCGGACCGCCGAACACATCAGGCAGCGCGTTCAGCGTCGGCTGCCGCACGGTGGTGCCGTAGACGTACAGGGCGCTGACCTGCTGTGCGTAGTGACCGGCTTGCTGGAGCAACTGCAGGAGCGTGAACACGGCGTTGCTGCCCGGCATCCGGTCGCCCGCGCTACTGAGGAGGAGGACTCCGTCCTGCACGACCACGTACTCGGTGTGACGCTCGTACTGGCCGATGCCGCACAACAGCACCGGGCCAGAGTTGCGGCGCATCGCGTCGCGGTGGAGCCGCTCGATGGCGACGGCGGCACCTTGCGTGCTCAATCCCATCCGGACCGTCGGCGAAGAAAAGATGTCGCCCAGCGACTCGACGCGGGCGTGCATCCCGTCATCCAGCGCCACCACCTGCACCCAGTCGATGAGCGCGCCGTCGGCGGCGGTGCTCTGGCGCAGCGGGTGCATGGTGAGCTGCATGTTCGGGGCATCGGCCCCGGCCATCAGACCCACCTCCTTCCGCAGGCGTTCGTTGCGAGCAGTCTGGGAGAGGCCTTGGGGGAACGGAGCCGTCCACGTGAGCACGTCGTGCGGGTGGAAGGCCACGCGGAGGCTGTCGGCCTGCGAGCCGTGGTAGACATCCCCAAGGGCTTCCTGCAGGATGTCGAGTCCCTCTTCATCGCCGTCGCGCAGCACGCCAAAGGGTTCGAAGGGGAAGTCGCACTCGCCCAGGCGCAGTAGCCGCAGGCCGTCGCCCACGCGCTCGATCTCAGCATAGCGGAGCACCGTCCCGTCGAACTCGATGCCGGCGTGTACGCGGCTGTCCATGGCGGCCCGAGGGTTCAGGAGTGGGAACGGAGCGCGGCGTTCCGCCTCATTCCCACGACGCCGCGTTGATGCGCGTGATGTCGCCCCGGTCGGTGCCGATAAAATCGTCCGGGTTGTCGGGGTCGGTGAGCTTGTAGTACGGCACCCTCGCTGTATCGGAGGCGGTGTAGAGGAAGCGGTTGCCCGAGCGCGGTGAGTAGGTGAGCGAGTCGAGCGGGAAGTTGCCGAAGAGGCTGTCGGCATCGGCCTGGAGCGACGAGTCGGCGCGCACGAACATCATGAGCGAGTCGAGCGTGCCGGGGTAGCGGCGGTTGACCTCGTAGAAGCGCAAGAGCGCCTGCTTGTTGTCGGTCATGCGGTCACGCACGCTGTCGGTGACGGCCTGGATGCGCTCGCGCTCGGCCCATGGATCGGTGATGGCGCGGTACAGCCAGTAGCCCAGCGCGACGATGACGAGGAGGAGCACCACCTGGATGGCAGTTCGGACACCGTTGCTCATGAGAAGGGTGAGTCGAGATCGGAGAGGGTGGGTAGCTGCCGCCGCGTAGCGTCGAGAGTGGCACAGCGCCAGGAAAAACGAAAATACAGGAGCGCCTTTCGCAAATGCAACCGCCGGGCCGGTGCGCCAACGCCGTGCGTCAAAACAAAGCACTACTGCCTGCGTGCAATGGGGCTGTGTGCAGCAGGCTCCACCGTAAGACCCGCTGCCGCCGTCAAGGTTGCTTTTCCGAACAGAGCCGATATTCTCCGCGTGACGCGCCTGCTCATCAACATCGACCACGTGGCCACGCTGCGGAATGCGCGCCGCGAAGCGTTCCCCGATCCTGTAGAGGCCGCGCGGGTATGCGAGGACGCCGGAGCCGACGGCATCGTCTTCCACCTGCGCGAAGACCGCCGCCACATCACCGACCGCGACGTGGCCCGCCTCAAAGAGCACGCCCGCACGCCGCTGGATTTCGAACTCAGCATGGCCGAGGAGATCGTCAGCATCTGCCTGAACACGCGGCCTCACCTCGCCACGCTCGTGCCCGAGCGGCGCGAAGAAGTCACCACCGAAGGCGGGCTCGACGTCGTCGCGCACCGTGATCGCCTGAAAAATCTCGTGCCGCGCTTTTATGATGCGGGCATCGAGAACGTCGCGCTCTTCGTCGATCCCGTGCCCGCGCACATCGAGGCGGCGGCGGCGGTGGGCGCGAACGCCGTCGAACTCCACACGGGCGACTTCGCCAACGCGCCGACGCCCGAGGCGCAGCAGGCGGTGCTCCGGAAACTGGCTGCGGCGGCGGCGCAGGCCCGCGCGCTGGGCCTGCACGTCCACGCCGGACACGGCCTCGACTACGACAACTGGGGCGTTTTCCGGGCCGCGATGCCGCACCTCGACGAAGTCTCCATCGGCTTCGCCATCATCGCCCGCAGCCTTTTCACCGGCCTCGGTGCCGCCGTGCGCGAGATGGCGGCGCTCGTGAAACCGTCCTCCTGATCCCATGTCCGAACCGCTCCTCCCCGGCACCGACGCCGTTTCTCCCACCCACAAAAGCGGCTACGTCGCCATCGTCGGCAGGCCCAACGCGGGCAAGAGCACGCTGCTCAACGCCTTCCTCGGCCGCAAGCTGTCCATCGTCACGCGCCGCCCGCAGACGACCCGCCACCGGGTGCTCGGCATCCTCTCGGACGAGGACTACCAGATCATCCTGCTCGACACGCCGGGCCTGCTCGTGCCGCGCTACAAGCTTCAGGAGCGCATGATGGAGGCCGTGCAGCGCAGCGTAGACGAGGCGGACCTCCTCCTCTTTCTCGCCGACGCCACGCGCCCCGTGGACGAAGAAGGGCTGGAGATTCTGGGAGATCGCCGCACCATTCTCGTGCTCACCAAGCTCGACCTGCTGCCGGGCGAGGAGGCCCTGCCGGTAGCCGAGGCGTACGCGAAGGCACGCGACTTCGAGGCCATCGTGCCCGTGTCGGCGCAGAAGGGCTACAACCTCGACGGCCTGCTCCGCGAGATCGTCGAGCGGATGCCCCTCGGGCCGCCGTTTTACCCGAAGGACACCATCAGCGAGCACCCGGAGCGGTTTTTCGTGACCGAAATCATTCGGGAGAAAATCTTCGAGCAGTTCCGGCAGGAGGTGCCGTACGCCACGCAGGTCAACGTCGTCGTTTTCAACGAGGAAGAGAACCGCGACTACATCGACGCCGAGATCGTGGTCGAGCGCGACTCGCAGAAGGGCATCCTCATCGGCAAGGGCGGGCAGGCACTCAAGCGCGTCGGCACGCGCGCCCGGCTCGACATTCAGGAGTTCACGGGCCGCCCGGCGTACCTGAAACTGCACGTCAAAGTCCGCGACGACTGGCGCAACAAGGACACGTTCCTGCGCGAGTACGGGTATTGAGCCCTCAGGCAAGAGTACACCTGAGCCCTCCACGAACAGGCTCCCGATATGCCTCCGGCACCGGTGCGTCGAGGCCGAACAATCCCCAGCGGCGGCGGCGGGGGTAGTCGCGGCGGAGGGCGCGGAAGTAGGCGGCGTGGTCTTCGGCAGGCAGGTCGAGGAGCACACGCATCCGAGTGTCGTCGGCTTCGATGTCGTACATCTGCTGAGCGAGCGTGTGGAGGTAGGCGTGTTCGGGTAGATCGGCAGCAGACGCGTGGAGCGTGAGCGCGTCGTCGGGAGAGGGAGCGAGCGCGGTGGCCACGTCCCAGTCGCTCGAAATCCCCGACCAGCGTTCGAGGGCGCGCACCATCTCGACGGTTCCGGCCACCTTGCCGTCGAACGAATACCCGGCGATGTGCGGCGTGGCGAGGTCGGCGCGGGCAACGAGCGCAGGCAGGGGCGTCGGCTCGTTTTCCCACACGTCGAGCACGGCAGCGCCGAGGGGGCCGCGTTCGAGAGCCTCCAGCAGCGCGGCGTTGTCCACCACAGCCCCGCGCGCGGCGTTGACGAGCCACGCGCCGTTTTTCATCCGCGCCAGCGTTTTCTGGTTCAGCAGGTGCTGCGTGGCGTCCGGCCCTTCGAGAACTAGCGGGACGTGCAGCGAGACGAGGTCGGCTTTTTCGAGCACGGTTTCGAGCACGACGAACGCCTCCGCGCCTTCTTCAAGAGCACGCGGTGGATCGCACAGCAGCACGTCCATTCCCAGCGCCCGGAGGCGCGGCGCGAGGCGGCGGCCAACGTTGCCCACGCCCACGACACCCGCCGTCAGGCCACGTAACGGGCGGTCGTGGCGCACTGCGAGCGTCAGCAGGGCGGCCAGGACGTACTCCACCACCGACTCCGCGTTAGAGCCAGGCGCGGACGCGAAGGCGATCCCGCGCCCAGTGAGGTAGGGCAAGTCGATGTGGTCGGTCCCAATCGTCGCTGTACCCACGAACCGCACGCCTGAATGCTGCACCAACGATCTATCAACACGCGTCACGCTGCGAACGATAAGGACATCGGCGCCCTCAACGGCTTCCCGCGTGATGTCGACACCCGGCAATACGGCCACATCCCCGAACGCAGAAAACGCGGTCCGGGCGAACGGGATGTTGGCATCCACCACGAGGGAGAGGGGGTGCAAAGCAGCAGTCGCCATCTACTGAAGTGTCAAAACAGGCCAGAAAGGCCGTTTTCGAGAAGAGGGGATGGAGGGCAGGTCAATAAACGACCACGAATGTCCCCCTTCTCCTCCTCTTTGCACGTTTTACAGTAGCTTGGAATCATTCGCATAACATGCCGGTAACACACTCAGAGGCGGCAAGGTAAGGCACTGAAAAAAAAGGACTTAGGCCTTCCCAATCCGGAACCCTCGAAATAGTAACAGGGTAGCGACAAAAGACCGGAACGTGGAGATCGGACCGCGTGGCCTCTCCCCCTCACCCGGGGGCCACTTGCTGTAACGAACACTTAAACGGAATGCTCAAACATACCCCCAAGGTTATTCTTTCTGTCGTGCTGGCGTCGATGCTGGCCTTTCTGGCGCTCACTGGCCAGGGGCAGACGCTGCTGACGAAGACGCTCGCCGTGGCCTTTGTGCCGCGCGCTGAGGTCGAAGAACCCGCCGAGGTTATCGACACGTCGATCATCGACGAGTTGCGCTACCACCCCACCCAGGTGCCGCTCTTGACGCCGGATCAGGTGGACGAAGAGACGCTCTGGCTGGCGCGCTGCATCTACTCTGAAACCAAGCGCCCCGTCGAGCAGGAGCTGGTGGCGTGGGTGCTCCGTAACCGCGTCGAGACGGGCTACCGTGGTGCGACGTCGTACAAGAGCGCCGTCACGCTGCCCTACCAGTTCAGCGCCTTCAACCCCGACAGCCGCGTGCGGCGCTACTACGCGGGCCTCGAAGCCACGTCGAAAGCACCGGGCTTCCAGCGCGCCCTCGCCATCGCCCACAGCGTGCGCCTCGCGCCCGCCTCGCGGCGTCCGTTCGTCAACACGACGCGCCACTTCTTTTCACAGCAGTCGATGGTCGGCAGGCAGTTTCCCGTGTGGTCGGCAGGCAAATCGCCCGTCGATCCGAGCCGGCCAGACGCCATCGACCCGGCGCGCTTCCGCTTCTATGCGGACGTGATCTGAGCGCAACGCTTTTTCTTTTCGCAAGGGGCACCTCGTACACGCGGGGTGCCCCTTTTGCGTGCGTGTATCTTGGCGGGTCCTCAACGCCACCGCCCATGTTCACCGCCTCCCGCTCCGCGCTGCTCATCGCCGGGCTCGCCCTCCTCATCGCGTGCTGCTACGCCTGCACGCCGTACCTCGGCCCGACATCCGACGCGCCCGCCTCGCCTCCGCCGACGACCGTTACGCCTGCGCCCGACGCGCCGCCGACGCCCTCGGCCAGCGGCTTCACGCCCGACCCGGCGCCGACCTTCCGCACCGACGGCATCCGCGTGGCGACGCTGAACACCGAGTTCATGTTCGACGGGGTTGACGGCGAAGGGCAGGCTACGTTTCCGCACAAGGACGATCCCGCGAAAGCGCGCCAGCACCGCGACCGCATCGGGCGCATCATCCGGATGCTGGACGCCGACGTGGTGATGCTCGAGGAAGTCGAAAACGAGGAGGTCGTGCAGATGCTCATCGACGAGTCGCTGAATGACCTCGGCTACCGCGTGTATTTCGTGCAGGGCAAGGACACGTTCACGGGCCAGGACGTGGCGCTGATTTCGCGTTTGCCTGTCGAGGAGATCGGGCGGACGGACGAGCGCGCCCCCGTCGAGGGCACGGGCGACACGTACGGCGTCTCGAAAAACCTCTGGGTACGGATGACGCTCGGCGGAACGCCCACGACGCTCATCGGCGTGCATTTCCTCTCCCGCCCCGACGACACCAGCCGCAAACCCAACCGCGAGGCGCAGGCCGAAGTCATCCGCCGCCTCGTGGCGCAGGAGAGCGCCGCGGGCCGCGCCGTGGCCGTGATGGGCGATTTCAACGACTTCGACGAGACGCCCGACCGCTACGGCAGCGCGCCCATCACCGACGTGCTCGCCCGCATCAAACGCGCCGGTCCGGGCGACGCCGACGACCTCAAAAACGCGATCGGGGAGGTCGCCCAGGCGCAGCGTTTCACGTCGTTCTACGACCGCAACGACAACGACAAGGTGGACGAAGGCGAGTTCTCCGCCATCGACCACATCCTGCTCTCGCCCGCCCTCTACCGCCGCTTGCGCGAGGTCACGTACGTCCACGCCCACGACCCCACGCTGAGTCCCGACCACTTCCCCATCGTGGTGACGCTGAGGTGAAAGTGGAAACGCGGAACGCGGAAGTAGAGGACGAGAGATGAGAATGGGGCGTTCGCCTTTCCCCGTTCCGCTTTCTACGTTTCCACTTTCCCAAGTCTCTTACGCTTGCGCTTGAACCAAGCGGCGCGCCTGCCGGTAGCCACGGAGAACTCTTACCCCACGGTTATGAACAACGAACTCATGCAGGACGAGCGCGAGGCGCTCACCGGCGACGACCGCGAGGCGTTCGAGAAGGCCATCGAGCCCTACCTCGACACGCTGCACGCGGCGGCACGGCGCGACCTCCAGTATTACAGGCTCCAGGGAGCCATTCAGGACAACGACTTCACCCCCGAAGAGATCGTCGGTGAGGGGCTGATCCACGCTTGGGAGCGCCGCGACCGCGTGCCCGGCAAGATGAGCACGCGGGGCTGGCTGCTCGCCGTTCAGCACCGGGCGGCGCGCGGCGTCATCGCCCGGCAGCGCCGCCACAACGAGGAGAAAGTCATTTCGCTCGACGCGCCCGTGCCCACCGAGGGCAGCGCCTCCGACAGCACGCAGGAGTGGTTCTGGGAATGGTACCAGCCCGACCGCGTCGATGCGTGGGAGGAGATCACGCCGGGCATCGAGCCGGTGGACCTGGACGATTTCGTCTCACCCGAAACCATCGACAGGCTGGGCGAGGACGCGCGCGGCATCGCCGTGCTGCACCACGAATTTCAGATGCCGCTCGACGAGGTGGCCTTCACGATGGGGCAGTCGCTCAACGAACTCGCCGAGACGATGAACGGCGCGCGCGTGACGCTGCGCGAGCGCCTCAACGAGGACGGAACCGACCTCGAAGGCGAGGCCAGCCCGTACGGCGCACCCGATCAGGCGGGCTGATTCTCGTTTGACCCATGCACAAAAAAAGCCTCCGACGTCTGAAAACGTCGGAGGCTTTTTGCGTTTCGCAACGCGAGAAGCGTTAAAACACGATGCCCGCGCGGATCATGAACGAGTTGAGTTTGACGTCGTCCTCGGACTCGACCGACACGTTGCCCACCTGGTAGCTGTCGATGAATTTCGACACGCCGAACTGGTAGCGCGCTTCGACGAACGGGCGCAGCCCGGCGAGTGAGAGTTCAAGCCCGGCCCCGGCGGCACCCGCCATCGAGAACTGCGACAGGTCTACCTCGTCGTCGCTCTGGTTGGCGAGTCGGAAAACCGGCCCGGCCAGGAGGTACGGTTTGGCCATCGGCAGCAGGATGCGGTAGCGAACGTCGACGGGGATCTCGACGAGGCTGAGGTCGGCTTTGGGCGTGCTGATGCCCGAACCTTCGGGTTCGAGGCTGCCTACGTCCGTGTAGAAGATGCCGGGACGCAGCGCGACCGGGCCGAGGGGAAGGTCGAAAAAGACGCCCACGTGATAGCCTGTGGCGCTGTCGAACGATTCCGACGAGTTGCCGATGGAAAAGTCCGAAGCCTTGTCGAAGTTGGCGCCGACGGCAATGCCGAATTGCGCCTGCGCGGGCTGCGCGACGGCGAGCACGGCCAGAAGCGTGAAAAGCGAAAAAAGGTGTTTCATAGCGATGAGATCGGATAGAGAACGGGAAGCCAGCGCCAAGTGGGAAGAACCCGTCGCGCAGGCGGCGGCGTGAACCTGAGGTGGTGAGGCCGGTTCTGGCAGGCGAGAGGCGAAACAGCGTCGTTACGATCCCCCGTCTATGAAAATCGGCATCACCTGCTACCCTATCTACGGCGGCTCCGGCGTCGTGGCCACCGAACTGGGCAAGGCCCTCGCCGCCCGTGGCCACCAGATTCATTTTATCTCGTACTCGATGCCGTTCCGGCTGGGGCACGTGGCCGAGAACATCTTTTTCCACGAAGTCAACGTCAACGCCTACCCGGTTTTCGAGCACCGCCCGTACACGCTCGCGCTGACGAGCAAGATGGTGGACGTGACGCGCTACGAGGGCCTCGACCTGTTGCACGTCCACTACGCCATCCCGCACGCCACGAGCGCCATGCTGGCCCGCCAGATCCTCGCGCGGCAGGGTGTGTGCGTGCCCATCGTGACGACGCTCCACGGCACCGACATCACGATCGTGGGCCAGGACCCCAGCTTCGCGCCCGTCGTCGCGTATTCCATCGACGAATCCGATGGCGTGACGGCGGTGAGCGAGTACCTGCGCCGCGAGACATTCGAACACTTCGACGTGTCGAAGGAGATCGAGGTCATCCCCAACTTCGTCGACACCGACCGTTTCCAGCGGTCCAACAAAGACCATTTCCGGCAGGCGCTGTGCCCCAACGGCGAGAAGCTGCTCGTCCACGTGTCCAACTTCCGCGCCGTCAAGCGCGCCACCGATACCGTCGAGATTCTGGCGCGGCTGCGTGCCGAGGGGCAGCCCGTGAAGCTGCTGCTCGTAGGCGACGGCCCTGACCGCGTCCCGACGGAGCACCACGCGCGCAAGCTGGGCGTCTACGAGGACATCCGGTTTCTGGGCAAGCAGGACCCCGTCGAAGAAATCCTCTCTATCGCCGACGTGTTTCTGATGCCGTCGGGTTCGGAGACCTTCGGGCTGGCGGCGCTGGAGGCGATGTCGTGCGGCGTGCCCGTGGTGTCGAGCGACATCGGCGGGCTGCCCGAGCTGGTAGTCGATGGCGAAGTCGGCTTTTTGTGTCCCCTCGGCGACATCGACATGATGACGGAGAAGGTGCGGATGCTCATCACCGACGAGACGTTGCAGGCGCGCATGGCGCAGGCCGCGCGGGCACGGGCCGTGGACGAGTTCAGTCTGGATCGCATCATCCCACAGTACGAGGCCCACTACGAGCGCGTGCGGGCGCAGATGCTGGCCGGCGCGCCGTGTTGAAAAGGCGGCATTGCTGAGGCAGCGGCGATTGAATACCGAGTCGAGATTATGGCGGCATTGTTTGGAGGCATCGAAGCGGGGACGAGTCAGTTCGTGTGCGCCGTCGGCGACGGGCTCGGCGGGCTAAACCGGTTTCTGCGCTTCGAGACGACGACGCCCGAGGAAACGCTGGGACGCGCCGTGCACTTCTTCGAGCAGCAGCCGGGGCCGGTGGAGGCCGTCGGCGTGGGCGCGTTCGGGCCGCTCGACCTCAACCCGCGCTCGGGTACATACGGCACCATTGGGCTGGCTCCGCAGGAGCGGTGGCGCAATACCAGCCTGCGCGGCGTGCTGAAGGAGGCGCTGCACGTGCCCGTGGTGGTAGAAACGGGGGCCAACGCGGCTGTCGTCGGGGAGAAGCGCTTCGGCGCGGGACAGGACGCCGACAACCTGCTCTTCGTCAACGTGGGCGCGAGCGTGGGCGCGGGCAGCCTCATCCACGGGCGCTGCGTGCATGGCCTCGGCCACCCCGAGATGGGGCACCTGCGCGTCTGCCGCGCGCCGGGCGACGACTTCGACGGCCTCTGCGCATACCACGACGGCTGCCTGCACGGGATGATCAGCGGCCCGGCCATCGAAAAACGCACCGGCACACCCGCGCGCGACCTACCCGACGATCATCCCGTGTGGGAACTGGTGGCCCGTTACCTCGGCGAGGCGCTCGCGACGTGTACGCTGCTGCTCTCGCCCGAGAAGATCGTCGTGGGCGGCGGGGTGATGCAGCGCGAAGCGTTGCTGCCCAGGGTGCGCCAGCGCGTGGCCGAGGTGCTGGCGGGCTATCCGGCGCACCCGGCGCTGGTGGCGGACGGGCTGGGCGCGTACATCGTCCCGAGCGCCCTCCACACACGCCCCGGCGTGCTGGGCGCACTGGCCCTCGCACGCGACGCGCAGCGGGGGCGGCACCACACGGGCGAAACCAACGCGTGGTGACCGCCGGTTTTGCCCTGGCGCGCGGTGGCATCGGGCAGCGGGGCCGCGTATCTTGGCCACCCGCTCTCCACCGCCCAACCCCGCTGCATGACCGAAACGGCTACGGTACCCTGCTGACTGCTCTGCTTTTTCTCCGACCCGTTTCCTCATGCTCCTGCGTTCTGCCGTAGTGCTCGCGCTGTTCGCGCTCGCACTTGCCGCCTGCGACAGCGCCCCCGGCATTCCCGACCCGCCGGGCCGCGCACCTCTGCTGGACGGCCTCACCGTCACCCCTGACGCGCTCGAACGCGCGGCCCTGGGCGCTGACCAGATCGACGGCGATACGGCCCGCGTGCCCGTCACCATCGAGGTCGACGTAGCGGGCGACGACGTGACCGACGTGCAGGCGCTCGTGACGCGCGCGAAGCCCGGCCTCCGGCTGCTCGCCACCGTCCCGCTCGCGCCGCTCGGCGGCACGCGCTACGGCGTGACGTTCACGCTGCCGCTGCCCATCGACGAGCCGGGCACCTATACCGTCGTCGTCAACGCGCGCGATGCCTCGGGCGCCATCGGGCAGGTGCTCGGGCGGGTGACCTACACCGCGCCCAACGACCCGCCCGTCGTCGAGCGCGTCGCGGCCAGCCCCAACCCGTTCCCGGCCACCGGCGGCACGCTCACGCTGACGGCGACCGTCTCCGACCCGCAGGGCCTCGAAGACGTGCTGCGCGTCGAGGTGGAGACGCCCGACGGCCAGGCCTTCCGGCTGTTCGACGACGGCGAGAGCTTTGGCGACCAGACGGCCAACGATGGCATCTTTACGGCCAGCTTCGCCCTCGCCGTGGACGCCGGCACGACGGGCGACATCGACTTCGTCTTCCGCGCCATCGACCGTGCCGGGCTGCGGAGCGGCGACGTCACGTTAACGCTCACGGTGCAATGAGAACGCTGTTCTTCCTCTCCGCGCTGCTGATGATGCCCCTGTGGGCGCACGCGCAGCTTCTGCCTGCGCCCGGTATCGCCCGCAACAGCATCGCCACGCTGCACGCCGAGGGCACCGACCTGTGGGTAGGCCCGTTGCTCAACGTCACCCGCGACGGCGGCGCGACGTGGCAGGTCGCCGGCATCGACTCGGTGCGGATCGGGCGCTTGCAGGTGCGCTCGCTCGACATCGAGGGCGACGTGATCTGGGGCGGGCTGTGGTTTCCCGTCCGCGACGAAGACAACCGCGTCCGCTCCGTGGCCGCGGGCTTCGCTTATTCCGCCGACGGCGGGCAGACGTTCAGTGTGCTCCGCACGCCGCTCGACGAGCCGCGCGACACCGTCGAGGTCTACGGCATCTCGCGCATCCCTGCCGCGCCCATCACCAACGCCCTCGACAGCCCGCCCGCCGACGTCGACTACGACCCCTCCACGGGGCGCGTGTGGACGGCAGGCTGGTTCAGCGGCATCCGCTACTCGGATGACGCGGGCACGACGTGGCAGCGCGCCGTGCTCCCACCCGACGACCTCGACGAACTCACGCCTAACACCCTTTACGGCTTCGAGTTGGCCCCCAAATTCAACCCCGCCAGCGACGCGGGCAACTACAACCACTTCGGCTACTCCGTGCTCGTGGACGAGGCGGGCGTGGTGTGGGCGGGCACGCAGCGCGGCGTCAACGTCTCGCGCGACGGCGGCACGTCGTGGCGGCGCTATTCGTACACGGGCGCGCCGGGCGGACTGACGGGACCCGCTCGTCTTTTCGATAGAGGAACAGCCCTTACCGGGCCGCAACGCTGTCTGGATGGCGTCGTGGGCCGATAGCAACGTCGAACCCGACGGGCGCTACGGCGTCACCGTTTCGCGCGATGGCGGGCTGACGTACGAGCAGGCACTGGCGGGCGAGCAGGTCTACGACTTCGCCTTCGACGACGGGATCGTCTACGCCGCGGGCGCGAGCGGCTTGCTCGTCTCCACCGACGACGGCGCGACGTGGCGCATCGTCCGCGACTTTTTCGATCCGCAGCGCCCCACGGAAACCGTGCGCCCGGACGTGGGCGTGTTCTCCGTCGCCGTCACCTCCGACGGCGCGCTGTGGGTGGGGACCGATGACGGCCTGTTCAAGAGCACCGACCGGGCGGCGACTTTCACGCGCTTCCGCGCCGAGACATCGCCGCGCCCCGCCGCGCCGAGCGAGCGCGCGCCGTCCGTCGGCTCGTACGCCTATCCCAACCCGTTCTCGCCCGAGGTGGACCGGTACGTCCGCATCTGCTACAGCGACCCCGCCGACGAGAGCCGCTGCGCCGCCTCGACCGACCCGGTGACGATCCGGCTGTTCGACTTCGGCATGAACCTCGTCCGCACACTCGACGAACCCGTCTGGGACGGGCGCGACGACGGCGGCTACCGCGTCGCCAACGGCACGTATTTCTACGCCATCGACGCGGGCGGCGAGACGCTGCGCGGCAAAATCCTGGTACTCGAATGATGCGGCGTCTCTTTCAGATCGTTCCGGTGGCCGTCCTGATGCTGCTGGCCGTGGCGGACGCACACGCGCAAGCCGGGGTGTTTTCCCGCATGGGCTTCGGCGCGCGCGGCGTGTCGATGGGCGGCGCGCTCGTGGCGGAGCGCTCGGGCTGGACGTCGCCGTACTACAACCCGGCGCTGGCCGTCTTCGTGCCGCAGCAGAACCTGGAGGCGTCGGCAGCGCTGATGAGCCAGGATCGGGAGTTGCAGTTTTTGCAGCTTTCCGCGCCGCTTCCGCCGCGCGCGGGCGTGGCCGTCGGGCTCGTCCACGCCGCCGTGACGGGCATCGACGGGCGCGACGCGAGCGGGCAGCACACGGGCGAGTTGCGGACCGACGAGTTCGACTTTTTCCTCGCCTTCGGCCTGCGCGCCTCCGAGAAACTCAGCATCGGGCTGGGGATGCAGGTGTTTCGCAGCCAGTTGTACGAGGCGCCGCTGCGCCCCTCGCTCGCCATCGGCATCGACGCGGGCGCCGTCTACGCCGTCAGCGACGCGCTCGCGCTCGGCATCGCCGTCGACGATTTCCTGGCGCGCTACACCTACGACACGTCGCGCATCTACGGCGAAGGCGGCAAGAGCACCACCGACAACTTCCCCGTGCGCCTGCGCGTGGGCGGCGCGTACACGCGCGGTCCGCTCGTGGTGACGGCGGAGGTCGAGGCGCGCGCGACGCGGCGCGAGCAGGCCACGCGCGGCACCGAGGTGCGCGGCGGCCAGCTCGTCTACGCCACCACCACGACTTCTTTCAGCGACGGCGGCAGTTTGCTGCGCGTGGGGGCCGAGTACGCCATCACGCCCGCGTTCACGCTGCGCGGCGGCGTCGAGGGCGTGGGCATGGACGGCATCGCCACTGGCGCGCGGCCCAGCGTGGGCTTCGGCGTCGAGCAGCCCGCCGGGCCGCTGGTGCTGCGTGGCGGCTACGGATTCGTGCTCGAACCCTACGGCACGGGCACCCTGCACCTCGTCACGTTGCAGGTGCTGCTGTGAGGCGCGGCGTTGCTCTGCTGCTGGCGGTGTTCGCCACCATTGGCGTACATGCGCAGACGATCCCCGCGCTGCGGCTCGTGCCCGCCACCGACGCGCAGGGGCGCGGCGAGACGCTCGTGGCCGAGACGGGCAGCGTGCTGTTGCTGCACGGAAACCCGGCGTCGCTGGCGGGCCTCGGCGGCGCGCAGATCGCCGCGGGCTACCGACGCTGGCTTCAGGGCAGCGGCCTCTACACGCTCGCAGGCGGCACGCCGATCTCCACGCGCGGACGCCTCGGCCTGCTCGTGACGGCTTTCGACGCCGCCGAGCGCGGGGCCATCCGGGACGACGATGGCTTCGACGTGCGCTTTTTGCAGGTGGCGGTAGCGTACGCCTACGGACGTGGGCCGCTGCGGGCGGGCGTGACGGCCAGCTACGTGGTGCAGCGCGACGCGCAGGGCGAGAGCGCCACGGGCGTCGCCTTCGACGCGGGCGTGCAGGCGCGGGCACTCGGCGGCGGCGTGCGGGCAGGCGCGGCCGTGCAACACGTCGGGCGGGTGGGCGAGCTTTCCGGGCAGGCGCTGACGCTGCCTTCCGTGCTGCGCGTGGGCGTGGCCGCCGAACCTCTCCTCGTGGCCGCCGACGCGCTCGACCTCGGCCCCATCGCCCGCGTCCTCGTCGCCGCGGAAATCGTGCGGGACCTGGCCCACCTCGAAGGCGAGCCGCAGGAGACACGCCTGCACGTCGGGGCCGAAGTCGAGGCGTTCGATCTGCTCGTCGGGCGCACGGGCTACCTCTTCGGGGATGACCTGCGCGGCCTCACGCTGGGGCTGGGCCTGCGCTCGGGCGCGTTCGGGTTCGACTTTGCCTACCAGCCCTTCGAGGGCGAGGTGGGCGGCACCGGGCAGGGCCTCGCGCTGCGGTACACGTTGTAGCGACACAGCGCGCTGCGCCCCGACCGCGTTGCCCGCTCGTAGGCATCCGGCGACAGCCGCGTGGGTCTTTCGCGGCGTTGTTACGATCCGCCCGGCGGCGCGGGCGCATCTTGGGGCTTCTCGCTTTGCCTCCGCCCGTATGCGCCCCCCCTCCTCCCTCGCCCACGTCGCCGCGCCATGACGGGCGACATCACCTTCTGGGGCTGGCTGCTCGGCATCCTCGTCCCGACGTTCT
The DNA here is from genome assembly GCA_963829705.1 of Rhodothermales bacterium. Classification (GTDB taxonomy): domain Bacteria; phylum Bacteroidota; class Rhodothermia; order Rhodothermales; family BA12; genus CAWHJN01. The sequence goes on along the minus strand of CAWHJN010000005.1, from coordinate 734,845 downwards.
TCGTGCTCGGTGGGCTGAGTGCACTCGACGCCGTGATGAAGGCGCGTACGCCGCAGGGATCGACGGCGTGGGCTATCTCGCTCATCACCGTCCCGTTCATCGCGCTGCCGTTCTACTGGATTTTCGGGCGCACGCACTTCTCAGACTACGAGAAGGTGATGGACGACTTCAACCGCCAGATCGCACCCGTGCTCGCCCAGACCGGCGTGGACGAAGACGGACCGTTGCAACACTTCCGCGCGCGGCCCTCGGGCACGCGCGGCGAACCCCGCGCCTTCCAGAAACTGGCGACGACGCCCTTCACCGACGGCAACGACGGCCACCTTCTCATCGACGGACACGCCACCTTCGACGCCATCTTCGACGCCATCGACCGCGCCGAGGACTACGTGCTGGCGCAGTTCTACATCATCCACGACGACGAGATCGGATGCGCGTTTCAGGCGAAGCTGGCCGAGGCCGCCCGTCGCGGCGTGCGCGTTTACCTGCTCTACGACGGCGTGGGCTGTTACAAGCTGCCGCACGCCTACCTCCGCGCGCTGCGCGACGCGGGCGCGACGCCCGCCCGTTTCATCGGGGCCGGGGGCGCGCTGCGGCGCTTCCGCCTCAACTTCCGCAACCACCGCAAAATCGTCGTCGTGGATGGCAAGCGGGCCTTCGTCGGCGGCCTCAACGTGGGCGACGAGTACCTCGGGCGTGACCCCGACCTGAGCCCGTGGCGCGACACGCACCTGCGGATCGATGGTCCGGCGGTGCTGGGCGTGCAGCTCACGTACCTGCGCGACTGGTACTACGCCAACCGCGAGGTGCTCGACGTGCGCTGGCAGCCGCAACGCAGCGCCGCCGACCGCTGCGCGCTCGTGCTCGCCTCCGGCCCCAACGACGAACTCGAAACGTGCGGACTGCTCTTCGCACACGCCATTGAGTCCGCCGAGAGGCGCGTCTGGATCGCCTCGCCCTACTTCGTGCCCGACGGGCGCGTGCTGGGCGCGCTCCAGCTGGCCGCCCTCCGCGGCGTGGACGTTCGCATCCTCATGCCGCGCAAAAGCGACTCGGTCTTCTTCAAGTACGTCCCCTACGCCTACCTCGACGACGTGGCGCGCGCGGGCGTGCGGGTGTTTCTCTACGAAGACGGCTTCATGCACCAGAAGGTCGTCCTCGTCGACGAGGAGTACGCCGCCGTGGGCACGGCCAACCTCGACAACCGCTCGTTCCGCCTCAACTTCGAGATCAACATTCTCTACAACGACGGGCCGTTTGCCCGCGACGTGGCGGCGATGCTGGAGCGCGACCTCGCCCGCGCCACCGAAATCACGCTCGACGACATCGACGGCAAGTCGCTCTTCTTCCAGCTCGCCACGCAGGTCACTCGCCTGTTTGCCCCGGTGCTGTAGCCGGTTCAAGTCCGTGTGGCGCCGACACACGCAAACCTGAAGACATCGTAGAAACTACACTGCGATCAGAAATGCATCTGACCGTAGAAATCTACCATCAGATTGTGCCGACGCCACGCGGCAAGGTAGACCTTTCCGCAGGGCGCAACCGATAAACCTCTGCTGCTCATGCCACGCCCCTACCTGCTCGCCGAAGTCCACTGGCCCGCCCCGCGCGACACGCCTTACGACGTGGCCGTGCTCCCGTGGGGCGCGACTGAGGCGCACAACTACCATCTGCCCTACGCCACCGACGTGATCGAGTGCGACCACGTGGCCGCTGAGGCCGCGCGCAAGGCGTGGAACGCGGGCACCCGCGTAGCCGTGCTGCCGACGGTGCCCTTCGGCGTCAACACGGGCCAGCTGGCGATTCCACTCTGCCTCAACCTGATGCCGAGCACGCAGGCGGCCATCCTGCGCGACCTCATCGACGCGGCGCGGCGCGCGGGCATCCGGCGGTTCGTGGTACTCAACGGCCACGGCGGCAACCACTTCCGGCAGATGCTGCGCGAACTCGGCACGCGCTTTCCAGACGTGTTCCTCTGCACGCTCAACTGGTACGAGGCCGCCGACGCGCAGGCGTTTTTCGACACGCCCGGCGACCACGCGGGCGAATTGGAGACGAGCGTGGTGCTCCACGCCGCGCCGCACCTCGTCAAACCCCTCGGCGAAGCGGGCAGCGGCGCATCCAGAGGCTTCGCCCTCCCCGGCCTGCGCGACGGCTGGGTGTGGGCCGAGCGCCAGTGGCACCGCGTCACCGACGACACCGGCGTGGGCGACCCGAAGGCGGCCTCCGCCGAAAAAGGCGCGCGTTTCGTGGACGCCGCCACCACCAACATCGCCGGTTTCCTCACCGCCCTCGCCCGCGCCGACGTCGACGATCTGTACGAGCGCGGGTGATGCGTTCCGAGAGGCCGCCAGGTATGAAGCGCGTCGTCCAGCCCTCGGCGACTGCTCATCTACGCGGCGCGGAGGGGCGGTTGAAACGGGTCAGTCCACGTGCTTCTCGACGCGGATGGCCTCGGCGGCACGATCCCCGACGACCCTCACCGGCGCGGCGGCGGTGAGCAACCGGACGGTTACGGGGCCGCCCGCGTAGGGCGCGGCCTCGGTGACCTCGAAGGCAGTGCCGGGGTAGAGTCCGAGCGCGCCCACGTAGCGGAGCAACGCCGGGTCGTCGTCGTCCACCTCCGCGACGGTGCCACGCGCGCCCGCGGCGAGTTCGGCGAGCCTGGGGCCGTCGGACACCTCGTGCTCCAGGTCTACCGTCGGGATCGGCGCGCCGTGCGGGTCGCGGGTGGGGAAGCCGAGCGCCTCGTCCATGCGGGCTTCGACAGCCTCGGAGAGCACGTGCTCCCACCGCTCGGCCTCGGCGTGCACCTCGTCCCACGGCACGCCGAGGGCCTGATGGAGATACGTCTCGATGAGCCGGTGATGCCGGATGGTCTCGACGGCCACGAGCCGCCCCGCCTCGGTCAGCGTGACGCCCCGGTACGGGACGTGGTCGAGCAGGCCCGCCTCGGCCAGCCGCTTCGCCATCGCAGTGACCGACGCCGCCGTGATGGCGAGCGCCTCCGAGAGCGCCGTCGTGCTCGCGGGCCCGGTGCGGCCGAGGTCGTAGACGGCCTTGAGGAAATCCTCGACGGCAGGCGTGAGGGCGGCGCGGGAAGGAGACGGGTTCATACCGCAATCTACGGTTGGCAACCCTCGTGCAGGGCAGGTCAGCAGGGACCCTCGGGGAGAACGAAGCCGCCTCGAACCCGCGTTCGGCGCATCGCCGGCCCACACGCGCGATCAGGTGTTCAGCCGTCGTCGCGGTCGTGGACGCGGGCGGGCGGCGAGGTGGCCTCAATGGCCCGGAAGTGCGACGTGACCTCGTACCGGTGCTTGGCACCTTTCGGCACGAGCCACGAGTCGCCTTTTTCGAGCGTGACGGTCTGGCCTTCGACGTGCAGCGTCGCCGATCCACCGAGCACGTAGCCGACGGTTTCGTAATCGCGCGCGTGAGATTGTTTGTCCTCGGTGTCGCCGGGCTTCTCGTCCCACAGGCGCAGCGCGACGTGTTTGCCCGAGACGAGGTACGCCTGGCCCATCTCGCCCTCGGGAGAGGCCTGGCTGCTGACTTTCTTGACGGTGGTATCGTTCATGGGGAAGAGGTGGAGAGTGAAGGGTAACGGGACGTGACACGCGGCGCGCAGGTGCGAAGTTGGGCGCGGCGGGTGAGGATCTGGGAAAGTGGGAAGGCGGAACGCGGAATGCGGAGCGGGTTGAAGACGATAGGTGGTGGTACGGGCGCAGCACGCTGCGCCCTCCATGGCGGTGCTCCGCTGGGATCGCTGCTACCCACGGACAGATTTCGTTTCCCGCGCCCGCTGCCGGATCTTTACCCGCGTCGTACTACCTGTTTCGTGCCTTCACGGCACCCTTCCAGGCTCGGCCCTCGCCTTTTACCGTTCCGCGTTCCGCCCTCCGCGTTCCCCCTTTCGATGTATCTCAAACAGATCGAGTTGCACGGCTTCAAGAGCTTTGCCCACAAAACGGCGCTCCACTTCGACGAAGGCGTGACGTGCGTGGTGGGGCCGAATGGCTGCGGAAAGTCCAACATCGTCGACGCGGTGCGGTGGGTGGTGGGCGAGCAGCGGGCCCGCGCGCTCAGGTCGGAGAAGATGGAGAACGTCATCTTCAACGGCACCTCGAAGCGCAAGGCGCTGGGCATGGCCGAGGTGCTGCTGACGGTCGAGAACACGCGCGGCGTGCTGCCCGTCGAGTTTACCGAGGTGACGCTGGGCCGCCGCCTCTACCGCTCGGGCGAATCCGAATACCTGCTCAATGGCATCGAATGCCGGCTGCGCGACATCCAGGACCTGTTCATGGACACCGGCATGGGCGCGGGCGCCTACTCGGTGATCGAGCTTTCGATGGTCGAGGAGATCCTGAGCGACAATGCCGACGACCGCCGACGCCTGTTCGAGGAGGCTGCGGGCATCACGCGCTACAAGCTGAGGCGGCGGCAGGCCCTCGGCAAACTCGACGGCACGCAGCAGGACCTGACGCGCCTGCGCGACCTCACCGACGAGATCGGAGGCACCGTCCGCAGCCTCAAGCGACAGGCCGACAAGGCCACGCGCTTCCGCGACTACGACACGCGCCGCGCCTTTCTCGAAAAGACGCTGCTGCTGGCCGAGCACGCCCGCCTCGCCCGCGAGTACGCGGCGTTGCAGGCCGAGCATCAAACGCTCGCCGACGCCGCCGAGCACGAAACCGCCACCGTGGCCACCCGCGAGGCGGCGCTGGAACGCCTCAGCGCCGACCGCCTCGCCCGTGAGGAGACGCGAAAGACGCGCCAGGATGCTCTGCACGCGCACCTCAACACGCTACGCGCCCTCGACGCGGACGCGCGCCTCGTGAACGAGCGGCTGGCCCGCCTCGACGCCGAGGGCCGACGCCTGTACGACGAACGAGGCGAAGCCGACGCGCGGCGCAAAGCGCAGGTACACGTGCAGGCGCGGTTCGAGGACGAACTGGAACGCGCCGCGCCGCGCCACGCCAGCGCCCGCCGCGCCCTCGAAAGCGCCGACGCCGAGCGGCAGGAGGCGATGCAGGCGCTGCAAACCGCCCGCGCATCGGTGCAGGCCGCCCGCGCCGACGAAGGCCGCGCCGAAAAGAACGCCGCCGACGCCCACCGCGTACTCGACAAACTTCACGCCCGCCTCGACCTCGGCACGCAAGAACGTGCGCGACTGCACGCCGAGTCCGAAGTAGCACGTACCGAAAGCATCCGCGCCGACCTCGACACGCCACAACGCCTACACGCCGACGCCTTACGCGCCGCTGCCGAGGCTGCCGAGGCCCTCGAAAACGCCGACGCCGCGCGCGCCGACGCCGACGCCCGCCAGAAAACCCTCTCCGACGAGCGCCGCGCCCTCGAAAGCCGCGTGAGCGCCCTCGACGCCGAGCGGACTGTCCTCGAACGCCTCGTCGCCTCGTACGAAGGGTTCTCCGAAGCCGTGCAAACGCTGGCGCGGCACGCGCCCGGCCTCGTCACCGTGGCCGACGTGGTGCGCGCCGCGCCCGGCTGGCAGCGCGCCGTGGACGTGGCGCTGGGCGAGTGGAAGAGCGCCGTCGTGGTACCCGACCGCGCCGCCGCCGACGCGCTGCTCGCCCACCTCCGCGACGCCGGAGCCGGACAAGCGCTGCTCGTCGTACTGGATGCGTTGCCCGCCGTGGACGAGGCCGTACCCAACGCCCTCCGCACGCGCGCCGAGGCGGTATCGCCGCAATACGACGCCGTGATCCCCGCGCTGCTGCACGGCTGGACGACGGCCGCCACGCTCGACGACGCCCGCAACCGCGCCGCGACGCAGCCGGGGCGAGTGGTCACGCCCGAAGGGTTCTGGGCAGATGGGCGCGGCGGTCTGCGCGGCGGCAGCGCCGACGAAGGGAGCGAGGCTCCGTCGCGGGCGCAGCAGCGCGCCCGGATTGCGCACCTCGCTACGGCCCTCGACGAAGCCAACGAGGCGCTGGCGGACGTGGCGGGCCGCGAAAACGACCTCAAAGCGCACCGCGCCGCACTCGACTTCCCCGGCCTCCGGCAGGCACAGGCGGCGGCGGCCCGCGCGCTCCGCGACGCCGAAAACGCGCTCACCCGCGCCCACGCCGAACGCGACGCCGCCGCTCGCCAGGACGCCGCCCGCGCCGAACGCCTCGCCGCGCTCGACACCGACCTCGAACGCCTCACCCGCGACCTCGCCGCCACCGAATCCGAGGCCCGGTCTGCCACCGCCGCGCTCGCCGAAGCACGCGAAAAACGCGAGCAGGTCGAACGCGAAGCCGCCACACTCGAAGACGACAGCCGGAGTGTTTTCGAGCGCTACAGCGAGGCTGCCCTTGCCGAGCAGCAGGCCCGCAACCGCGTCGAGACGCTGCGCGCCGATCTCGCCCGCACCGTCGCCACCATCGAGGACATGGACGCGCGCCAGAAGGCCCGCGAGGCGCGCTACGCCGAGGTGGAGCGCGAGCGCGCCGACGCCCGCGCCGAGGCCGAGCGCCTGCAAACGGATCTCGACGCCCGCGCCGCCGAGCGCGAGCCGTACGAAAAAGCCGTCGAAGCCTCCGAGGACGCCCTCCTCGAACTCCAGGCAGCACTCTCCGAACACGAGCGCGCCCTCCGCGAGGCCCGCAGCCGCCGCGACACCCGCATCCGCGAGGGGCACGAGAAGGCCGTCCGGTTGGCCGAGGTGCAGACGCGCCTCGCCACCCTCGCCGACGACTACGCCGACACCTTCGACGCACCGCTCGATGACGAGGACGCCGTCCTTCCCGACGACTTCGACGTGACCGAGGCGCGCGCCGAGGTGCAGGAGTTGCGCCGCAAAATCGCCGCCCTCGGCAGCGTCAACGCGCTCGCACTCGAACAGTACGAGGAGGAAAAAACGCGCCTCGACTTCCTCCTCGCCCAGCAGCAGGATCTGGAGCGCGCCGAAACGTCGTTGCTCGACACCATCGACGAGATCAACACCGAGGCGGCGCGGCGTTTCCGGGAGACGTACGCACGCATCGAAGCGTCCTTTTCCGACCTGTTCCGCGAGCTTTTCGGGCCGGAAGCCCACGCCACGCTCACCCTCGCCGACCCGTCCGACCCGCTCGAATCCACCATCGAGATCTTCGCGCGCCCCGGCGGCAAGCGTCCGAGTGCCATCACGCAGCTTTCCGGCGGCGAGAAGACGCTGACGGCCATCGCGCTGCTGTTCTCGATCTACCTCGTCAAGCCCAGCCCGTTCTGCATCCTCGACGAGGTCGACGCGCCGCTCGACGAGGCCAACGTGGATCGCTTCATGCGCCTCATCCGCCGCTTCGCGGGTAAGACGCAGTTCATCCTCGTCACCCACAACAAGCGCACGATGGAGCTCTCCGACCGCCTCTACGGCGTGACGATGCAGGAGCCGGGCGTCTCCAAAACCGTGACGGTGCGCTTCGAGGACGCCGACGCGGCCGTGGCAGGATAGCAATGAGGGCGGCCCTCGGAGAGAGCCGCCCTCGGCGTGTGCTTTTTCAGGGACGCTGACGTTCAGCCATTGCCACGGCGACCGCCGCGGCGGTTTTCACGCCTGTCCTGCCGCGCGTCCTGCCGGTGCTCGCGCATTTCGGCGCGGTGCTCCTGCTGGAGCTTTTCGAGCCGGTCGAATTTCTCGGCCTGCTGCGGGTTCAGCACGGCGCGGATGGCGGCGGCGGTTTCGGCGCGCTCGGCCTGCATCGCGGCGCGGCGTGCTTCCATCTGCGCCATCCGGGCTTTCATTTGCTCGGCGCGCTGCTCGGCGGTGGGGCGTTCGCCACGCTCAGGGCGATTCGCCCTGCGGGCTTCCCGCTCGGCGGTGCGCGCCTGCTTTTTCGCGTCGAGAAGGCTGGCGATCTGCGCCTTCTGTGCGTCGGTGAGGTCGAGCGTGACGGCGAGCACGTCGAGGCGGTGCTCCATGTGGAGCATCGCGCGTTCGGCGCGGGGCGGCGGGGCGTCCTGTGCCTGCGCGAGCGGCGTGAGCGCGAGCAGGGCCAGCGCGGCCATCGGCATCCATCGGGTCGGGTTCATGGTAGGGAGGGATTCTGTGAGAGGATCAGCGGGCGGAGCGGAGGCCCCGATGCATGTACACCTCCCAAAACGGAGGCACGGCCCGCGCAGTTGTCACGGTTCGGCGGCAGTTCTACGGTAGGTGTGGCGCGGGGATGTCACGGCGGACCGGGGGAACGAAGGCGCGCGGGTTGGATACGCCGCGCGAGCTTCACCTATCCGTACACGCCGCGCCATGCTGCCCCCCTACCGCTGCGCGGGAGCACCTCCCCGCCCCTCCGCCACTGCCGCATGAGGGCTTCCGCGCAGATGCATCACCTGCCCGTCCGGCGGACGGCGCGCTACTACACACTCGGCTCCGACGACGCAGACGAGGTGTGGTTCGTGCTGCACGGCTATGGGCAGCAGGCGCGATTTTTCGTCCGCCACTTCCGCCCACACGCCGGCGACGAGCGGTGCATCGTCGCACCCGAGGCGCTGTCGCGCTTCTACCTCGACGATGCCTATAGCCGCATCGGCGCGTCGTGGCTCACGCGCGAAGACCGCGAGGCCGACATCGCCGACACCATCGCCTACCTCGACACGCTCGCCGCGCATGTGCTTGCGCCGCACCAGAAGGCACACGTCCTCGGCTTTTCGCAGGGCACGTCGGTAGCGTGCCGCTGGGCTGCTTTCGGCAGCGTGCGCTTCGAGCAGGTCGTGCTGTGGGCTGGCGATGTGCCGGGCGACCTCGACCTCGGCGCGCACGGCGACGCGCTCCGCACCCTCACCCTCGTCGTGGGCGAACGAGACGAGATCGCCACGCCCGGTCGCATCGCCGACGTGGCCACGCGGCTGGAGACCGGCGGCGTGCCCCATCGCACCCTGCGCTACGACGGCGGGCACCGCCTGCACGCCGAGACGCTGGCGCGGCTGTTTGCACCGTCGGCGTAGTCCTTTCGAAGTTGACGGCCTGCGGAGGTGCGAGGGAGCGCCGTGATGGCAGGCCTGAAGCCGAACCTGCCCCGCGTCGCGTCGTTGGGCATCGCCGCATCCAACCCCGCACCGCACGTGTCCGACACGCTCCCGAAACGCCCGTTCGCACCCGGCGAAATCACGCTCAAAACCGCGCCCCAAACCCCGCTCGCGCCTTCGGGCGACGGCGACGCCATGCTCGAACTGCCCGTGCTTGAGCCGCCGAAAGGCTCCGGCCCGCTCGGCAAACGCCCCGACTGGCTCCGCGTGAAGCTGCCCTACGGCGAGAAGTACAAAGGCATCGTCGATCTCGTCGACGAGCACGGGCTCCACACCGTCTGCCAGAGCGCGCGGTGCCCCAACATGGGCGAGTGCTGGACGGCGGGCACGGCGACGTTCATGATCCTCGGCAACGTCTGCACGCGCTCGTGCGGCTTCTGCGCCGTGCTCACGGGCCGACCCGATCCGGGCCTCGACTACGACGAGCCGCGCCGCGTGGCGCTCTCGGTCGAGAAGATGGGGATCAAGCACGCCGTCATCACGAGCGTCAACCGGGACGAGCGCAAGGACGGCGGCGCGCCCATTTTCGCCGACACCATCCGGCGCATCCATGACCTCGGCGCGACCGTCGAGGTGCTCACGCCCGACTTTCGCGGCGACCGCGAGGCGTGCCAGACGGTCTTCGATGCACGCCCGGACGTGTTCAACCACAACATGGAAACCGTGCCGCGCCTCTACCGACGGGTGCGCCCGCAGGCCGTCTACCAGCGCTCGCTCGACGTGCTGCGCTGGGCCAAGGAGGACAACCTCCGCACCAAGAGCGGCATCATGGTAGGCCTTGGCGAGACGCAGGACGAAGTGCTCGCGCTCATGGACGATTTCGTCGCCATCGGCCTCGACGTGATGACCATCGGGCAGTACCTCCAGCCGACGAAGATGCACCTGCCCGTCGAGGAATTCGTCCACCCGGACGTGTTCGCGTGGTACAAGGCCGAGGGCGAGAAGCGCGGCATCCCGCACGTCGAGAGTGGGCCGCTGGTGCGGTCGTCGTACCACGCCGAGCGGCACGTCTGAGATGCGGGAGCACACGTCGTAGCGCCCCCTGTCGCCGAAGCTCGGATGACACGTGAACGGCAGGGACGGGCCGTGGCACGTCCCTGCATCCCTCTTCATTCCTCGACGCGCTCGGCGGTGAAGGTGCCGTTGGGTTGGAGGAGCACCATCCGCACCACACGGCCCTCTTCCAGATCGAAGCGGGCGCGGTAGCCGCTCAACGTCGAGAGACTGAACAGGTGCGCCTGGCTCGTCGGTTCGAGCGTGTAGGTGGGCTGGCCAGGCACGGTGAGCGCCAGGTTTTCGCCCTGCACCGCCACCGTCAGGCGCTGTGTGGAAAGCTGGTACGTACCCGCGTAGCGCGCCAGTTCGGCGGGCGTCGCCTCGCGCGTGGCGCGCGTGAACACGAGCGGGTCGAGCGCGGGCTCGAAGGGCAGCGTCATCGTCTCCACGCGGCCCGAGGCGTCGGTGTGGAAGGTGAGTTTGGTGTTCTCGAAAACACCGCCTTCGATGGCAAAGGTGTCGTAGTGCCAGTGCGCGAGCGGCGCGTCGAGGGTGTAATAAGCGATGTGCAGGCTGTCGTTTTTCGCCTGAATCGTGACCTGCCCGTACGCCGGATGCTCGTAGACGCCCGCGAAGTCGGCGAGGGCGTGCGAGGGCGTCGTACCCGTCACACGCTCGGATTCCTCGGACGCGGCGTCCTCTTCCTCGTCGTCCTCCCCATCGCCCTGCGGACGGATCGCCGCCACCCAGTCGGTTTTTTCGAGGTCGAGAATCCGGTCGAAGGCCGTCTGCATGAGGGCGGCGGGGAGCGGCGTTCCGTTTTTGTTGGTGAGGATGACGAGGCCGAGGTCGTCGTCGGGCAGGAAGCCGACGAGGGCGGAGAAGCCGTCGATGTTGCCGCCGTGCTGCAGCATCCGGTGGCCCTGGTAGACCTCGGCGAACCAGCCCGGCGCGTAGAGCAGGTACGGCGAGCCTTTGCTACCGCGCGGCCCGATGAACACCTGCGGCAGGTGCAGGAAATCGAGGCTGCCTTTCGAGAGGATGCGCTGCCCGTTCATCTCGCCGTCGGAGAGGTGGAGTTTCACCCACTGCGCCATGTCGCGCGCGCTCGCGTTGATGGAGCCCGCCGGGCCGATGGCGTCGAGCGGGTGATAGGGCATCAGTTCCACCGAGTCGCGCCCACCTGCGTAGCCCGTCGCGTAGTCGTCGGTGGCGGTCAGCGCGTCGATGGTGAAGGACGCGCCCGTCATGCCGAGCGGATCGAAAAGACGCTGCTGCACGAGTTGCTCCCACGTCGAGCCGTTGAGGGTGCCGGCGAGGTAGCCCGCCGCCATGAACATCAGGTTCTGGTACTGCCACGCGCTGCGGAAGGGCTTGGTGGGTTCGAGGTACTGGAGGCGCGAGAAGAGATCGGCGCGCGTGAATGGCGTGCTGTACCACAAGAGGTCGTGGCGCGGCAGGCCCGAGCGGTGGACGACGAGGTCGAGCGCCGTCATCTCCTCGGTGGCGACGGGGTCGTACATCCGGAAATCGGGCAGGTACTCGATGACGGGCGTGTTCCAGTCGAGCGCGCCGTCGTCCACGAGGAGGGCGAGCGAGGCGGCTGTAAACGCCTTCGACGCCGAGCCGATGGCAAAGCGCGTCGTGGGCGTAACGGGCGTGCCAGCGGCCACGTCGCGCAGGCCGTAGCCTTTTTCGTAGAGGATCTCGCCGCCGCGCACGATGGCGAGGCCGAGGCCGGGCACGTGCCACTCGTCCATCGCCGCGACGACGAGCGAGTCGAAACCCGCGAGCGCGTCCTGCGCCTGTGCGGCGGTCTGTTGAGAGGCGACCTCCGCGCGCGTCAGTGAGAACGTGAGGCGGCCCTGTCCCTGCAGAAAATCACCCGCGAGTACAGCGTCGTTTTCCTTAAGCACGCCCCGGAAACGCGGCGTGCCGGGGATGCCGTCCATCTGGAAAAACACCGAGTCGCCCTCTGCTCGGATGCCGCCGAGCGCGTAGCCCGTGAGGTTCTGCGCGGGGATGGAGATCGTGCCCGTCCACGCGCCGCCGGTTTCTTCCAGCGTCACCTCGATGGCGAGCGTGTTGCCAGGGATGTCGATGGCCCCGGTCCAATCGCCCTCGGCGCGCTGCGCGAGGGCTGGGGTGGCAAGGACGAGGGCGAACAGCAGCGCGAGCACAGAGTGGTAGAAACGAAGCATGGCAGAGCGGGGTCGAGAGATCCGAAGGGGCGACGGGCCCAAAGGTACACGCGCGGTGCGGGGCCTTCACACTCGCAAACGTGGCGTTATGTCTACACACGCTGCTATGCGCGTCGTGGGAAAGGTCGTACTCTTGGCGCTCTCCTTCAAAACCTCCCCGTCCTCATGGCCGACAACAGCAGCAGCAACGTCGCGAGCGTTGCCATCGTCATCCTCGTCATCCTCGCCATCGCGGCAGGCATCTGGTTCTTCACCTCGGGCAGCGGCGCCGACGCCGTGGACGGCCCCGACATCCAGGTGGAACTGGGCGAGTAAAGCGCGTGCTTTTCGCTGCACGGCGGCGCACCCTCGCGAGGGTGTGCCGCTTTTGCGTGTAACACCGCGCCGCGATGCCTCGTAGGGACTCCGACCTTTTCACCAACTGCGAGCCTGCCATGTCCTTTCTACGAGTTGCCGCGTGTGCCGCGTTGCTGAGTGTTCTCGGCGGTGTGGCCGTGGCGCAATCCGGCACAAACGTCCGCGAAACCGTCACGCTCGGCGCGCGCGGCACCGTCTCCATCGACACGTACAAAGGCAGCATCACCGTGACGACGTGGGACCGCGACGAGGTCGAGGTCGAAGCGCGCATTGAAGCAGACGAAAACGCCGATCTCGTCGAACTGACGGACGTGGAGATCGAGGGGCGCGGCGACCGCGTGCTGATCAAATCGAACTACGACCGGGCGAAAAAGAAAAACTCGGTGCTGGGTGTGCAATGGGGCAACATGTCGCTGCCGTTCGTGCATTACACCATCAAGATGCCCCGCACGGCCAGGCTATCCATCGACGATTACAAGTCGGATATCCGCGTCGAAAATCTCCGGGCGGACCTTGCCATCGACACGTACAAAAGCGCCATCGACGTGCGCGGCGTCGTGGGCGACGTGATGATCGACACGTACAAGAACACCGTCGATCTGCGCGAGATCGTCGGCAACGTGACCGTGGACGCCTACCGCCCCACCGTGCGCGTGGGCGGCTTGAAAGGCGCGATCCAGGTCGATACCTACCGGGGCGACATCGAGGTGGCCTTCGACGCGCTCGAAGGCGACAGCCGCTTCGAGACGAGCCGGGGCGACGTGGCCATCGCGCTGCCGCGCGGCGCGGGCTTCCGCCTCGACGCCGACCTCGACCGCCGAGGCTCGCTCACCAGCGACTTCGACGTGGACGATCTCCGCGTGCGCCGCGACCGCGACACCGAGTACCGGGGCCCGGTCAACGGCGGCGGGCCGCTGCTGGCGTTCGAAACGTCGCGCGGGTCCGTGGCGCTGCGGGCGCGGTGAGTTTGGTCAAGAAATGCCGCGTTTCGGCGGAAACGTCGGGGCGAGCAAGCGGGCAGGCGTAGATTTGCGCCTGCCTGTTTTTGTTTATCCGAACGCAAACCTTTTTTGTTATGGAGCGCACGCTCGCCATCATCAAGCCCGACGCCGTCGAGAACGGCCACGCGGGTGTCATCCTCGACCGCATCCTCAAAGCCGGTTTCACGGTCAAGGCCATGAAGCTCGTCACGCTGACGCAGCGGGAAGCCGAGGGCTTTTACGCCGTCCACAAAGAGCGCCCGTTTTTCGGCGAATTGACCGAATTCATGTCCAGCGGCCCGTGCATTCCGATGGTGCTGGAGAAAGCCGGGGCCGTGCAGGCGTGGCGCGACCTCATCGGCGCGACGAACCCGGCGCAGGCCGCCGAGGGCACGATCCGCAAGGACTTCGCGGAGTCGATGGGCCGCAACGCGGCCCACGGCTCCGATTCTGTCGAGAACGGTAAGACGGAGAGCAACTACTTTTTCGCCGAGCACGAGATCATCGCCGTCGGCGCGTAACGTCTCGGATCGAGTGCAATTGCAAACGCCCCGGCTGCCTGTTGGCGGTCGGGGCGTTTTGTCTGGTAACGCCTCCCTTGCGCAGCCGACCCGGCGCTGCCGCGTTTCCGACCCACGGTGTATCTTGGCCGCTGTCACGACACTTCCCGCTTCCCATGCGCCTCCTGCTGATGCTCCTCCTCATTCCTGCCACCGCCTCGGCGCAGGCGACGTTCGTGCTCCACAACGCCCGCATCTACACCGCCGACGAGGCGCAGCCGACCGCGCAGGCGCTGGCCGTGCAGGGCGACCGCTTCCTGATGATCGGCTCGGATGCCGAGGTGCTGGCCGCCTACCCCGACGCGCCGCGCCGCGACGCCGGGGGCCTGACCGTCGTGCCCGGCCTCATCGACGCGCACGCGCACCTGATGAACCTCGGCCAGAGCAAGCTCACCGCCGACCTCGTCGGGGCCACGTCGAAAAGTGAGGTGCTGGAACGCCTGCGCGCCTTCGCCGCCGACCTCCCCCCCGGTGCGTGGCTGACGGGGCGCGGCTGGGATCAGAACGACTGGCCCGAGCGGGACTTCCCGACGCGCGCCGACCTCGACGCCGCGTTCCCCGACCGCCCCGTGTACCTCGTCCGCATCGACGGGCACGCCTCGTGGGCCAACACCGCCGCGCTGCGCGCCGCCGGGCTGGACCGCATCCGCGAGGCCGCCGACCCCGAGGGCGGGCACGTCGTCCGCGACGCTGCGGGCGAGCCGACGGGCGTCTTCATCGACGGGGCGATGGGCTTCGTGGGCCGCGCCGTACCGGCTCCGAAAGCGGAAGACGCCGACCGGGCGCTGACGCTCGCGCTCGAAGAAACCGCCCGCCTCGGCCTGACGGGCGTACACGAGGCCGGCATCGGGATGAGCGAGATCGAACTCTACCAGCGCCGCATCGACGCGGGCACGTTCGGGCTGCGCCTCTACGCCATGATCGGCGGGCGCGGCGCGACCTTCGACCACTTTTGCGAACACGGACCGCTCTACGGCTACGGCGACCGCCTCACCGTCCGCAGCGTCAAGTACTACCTCGACGGCGCGCTCGGCAGCCGCGGCGCGGCGCTGCTGGCTCCCTACCACGACGATTCAGAGAACGTGGGCCTGCTCTTCCAGACGCCCGAAGCCTTCACCGCCGACGTCGCGCGGTCGCTCGAATGCGGATTCCAGGTCAACACGCACGCCATCGGCGACCGCGCCAACCGCGTCGCTCTCGATTCCTACGAAGCGGCCATGCGGCAGACGGGCCGCACCGCCGGGCGGCACCGCGTCGAGCACGCGCAGATTCTCGCCCTCGGCGACATCCCGCGCTTCGCCGCGCTCGGCGTGATCGCCTCCGTGCAGCCCACGCACGCCACGAGCGACATGTACTGGGCCGAAGACCGCATCGGGCCGGAGCGCGTGCAGGGCGCGTACGCCTGGCGGTCGCTCCTCGACGCGGGCGCGCGCCTCGCCCTCGGCTCCGATTTTCCCGTCGAGCAGGTCGATCCGCTGCTCGGCTTCTACGCCGCCATCACCCGGCAGGACGCCGACGGCAACCCGGTCGAGGGCTGGCACCCCGACCAGAAGCTCACGCGCGAGGAGGCGCTGCGCGGCTTCACGCTCGACGCGGCATACGCCGCCTTCATGGAAGACGAAGTCGGCTCGATCACACCCGGCAAGTACGCCGATTTCGTGCTCTTCTCCCGCGACATCATGACCGTCGCGCCACGCGAAGTGCTCGAAGCGGAAGTCGTCGCTACCTACCTCGGCGGCACGCCCGTCTACGAACGCCCCGCCGACCGCTGACGCGCCGCGCCGAGGAACATGCCACGGCGTTCTCCTCTATCTTGAAAACCTCCTTTCCCCCCTCGTCTTTCTTCTTTCCATGAGTGATTCCCCCCTGACTTCTTACGACCCCCAGGGCGGCGTGCGCCTGCAAGACGTGGGCGACCAGCCCAGTACGTCCCGCACTGCTGTGGCCTCCGGGCGCGTCCGCGTGGGCGGCGAAGCCTTCGGGCTCATCCAGAGCGGGTCGGTACGCAAAGGCGACGTGCTCACGGTGGCCCAGATCGCGGGCATCCTCGGGGCCAAGCAGACGAGCCGACTCCTCCCGCTGTGTCACGACGTGCAGATCAAAGGCGTGGACGTGGAACTGACGCTCAACGCCGACGAGGACGCCGTGGACATCCGCGCGTACGTCAAGACGATGGGGCCGACGGGTGTGGAGATGGAGGCACTGACGGCGGTGACTGTCGCCGCGCTTACCGTCTACGACATGTGCAAGTCCGTCTCCAAACGCATCGAGATCACCGACATCCACCTGCTCGCAAAAACCGGCGGCCAGAGTGGCGACTATCTGCGCTCGGACAATTGAGTTTGTTAGATGGCTGGGTTGAATGGATGGTTTTCCACCCACAAATCAACCATCCAATCATCAGCAAACAGAGTATTCGACCTCGGATCGCGGAGAGCGCAGCCCATTAACAAACCAGAATCCTCACCCATCATGCAAGGACTCGACATCATCGGACTGGCCATCATCGCGGGCGTCGTCCTGTTTATGGTGGGCTTTTTCTACTTTATTCCGCTGCGCCTCTGGCTGACGGCGTTCTTCTCCGGCGTGAAGATTCGGCTCTTCAGCGACCTCGTCGGGATGCGGCTGCGCAACGTGCCGCCCATCAACATCGTCAAGCCGCTCATCACGGCGCACAAGGCCGGCATCGGCGTGAGCGCGACGCAACTCGAAGCGCACTACCTCGCAGGCGGCAACGTGCAGAAAGTCGTCAACGCGCTGATCTCCGCCGACAAGGCCAACATCGAACTCGGCTTCGAGCGGGCGACGGCCATTGACCTCGCCGGGCGCGACGTGTTCGAGGCCGTGCAGGTGTCGGTCAACCCCAAAGTCATCGAGACGCCGCCGATCTCGGCCATCGCCAAAGACGGCATCCAGGTGCGCGCCATCGCCCGCGTGACCGTCCGCGCCAACATCGAGCGGCTCGTCGGCGGGGCGGGCGAGGAAACCATCATCGCGCGCGTCGGCGAGGGCATCGTCTCGACCATCGGCTCGTCGGAGACGCACGCGCAGGTGCTCGAAAACCCGGACAACATCTCCAAAACCGTGCTCGCCAAGGGCCTCGACAGCGGCACGGCCTTCGACATTCTGTCGATCGACATCGCCGACGTGGACGTGGGCGACAACATCGGAGCCAAGCTCCAGACGGATCAGGCCGAGGCGGATTTGCAGGTGGCGCGGGCGAAAGCCGAGGAGCGCCGCGCCGCTGCCGTGGCACACGAGCAGGAGATGCGCGCCGCCGTGCAGGAGCAGCGCGCCCACGTGGTCGCCGCCGAAGCCGAAATCCCCAGAGCCATCGCCGACGCCTTCCGCAACGGCAACCTCGGCGTGATGGACTACTACAACCTCCGCAACGTGCAGGCCGATACGGGTATGCGCGAGCGCATCGGCGGTGGCAGCGAAGGCGAGAAGAACGGCTGATTCGCTAAGGAGCGAATTCATGATTGCTAATTGACATACGGATGTGGTAATGCGTCTACATCTCTGCCTTTTCATTAGCAATCAACTAGTAGCAAATTGACGAATCAGGAATGATGACCCGTCTCGCCTCTTTCACCGCGTTTGCCACGATCGGAGCCGTCGGCATGACGCAGGATCTGGCGCGGGCCATTCTGGAAAGCATCCCCGGTGCCGACCCCGAGGTCGTGGCGGAGGAGACGCTGGCGCTGGTGGCGACGGCGACGGCGCGGGCCGCCGAGGTGGCGTTGCGCGACGCGCCCGAGATCGCCGGGGCCGCGCGCGACGTGCTGCTCGACTTGCCGTTTCTCTACCGCGAGTACCTCGTCGGCGGGGCGGTGCTGGCGCAAAACGATCCCGCGCTGGCCGACGCGCACGAAGGGGTGCGGGCGCGGCTGGAGCGCAAGCGCCAGTTTTACACCCTCCACCTGCCCGAGAACCAGTTTCCCGGCGAGCGGGCGCTGACCGACAAGATGGCGTTGTGGATGGGGCGCGTCTCCGGCCCCGGCCTCCCCGAGAAACCCGACGAACGCCTCCAGAAACTCGACCTCGTGGCGACGCTGCTCATCCACCTCAAGCTCGTGCTCGCCTACGGACGGCAGGGCGCAACTTCGTGAGCGCGCCGGCACTGCTGACGCTGGCGCTGCTGGCCCTGAGCGCGCTGCACTGCTCGGTGCCGTCGGGCGATCCGTCTGCCACGCCCGAAACACCCACCGTCGCCTCTGCCGACAAATTCCGTGGCGTCACCTTCGACGCCCACCGCGATCCCGGCGTGGACGCGCTGCGTCCGCTTGCCGACCTGGGCATCCGGCACATCCTGCTGACGCCGTTCGCGTTCCAGCCCACCATCGATGCGCCCGAGTTGCGCGTCAACTACGACGCGCGCTACTTCACCGAGGGCGACGCAGGCATCCGGCGTCTCGCCGAGGAGGGGCGCGCGCTGGGCATGGACGTCATTCTCAAGCCGCACCTGTGGGTGGGACGGTCGGGCTGGACGGCAGATATTGCGATGAACACCGAGGCGGATTGGCAGGCGTGGGAGGCGCAGTACCGCGACTGGGCGCTCCACTACGCCCGGCTGTCCGAGGAAATCGACGCGCCGCTGTTCGTCTTCGCCTCTGAACTGGCCAAGGCCGTGCAGGAGCGGCCCGGCTTCTGGCGGTCGCTCATCGCCGACGTGCGCGGCGTTTACTCCGGCGAGATCACGTATGCCGCCAACTGGCACGGCGACTACGAGCACGTGCCGTTCTGGGACGCCGTCGATTACGTGGGCGTGCAGGCGTACTTCCCCCTTTCCCGCACCGACACCGCACCCGGCGTGGCCCGCCTCGCCGAGGCGTGGCAGCCGCACCTGAAGGCGCTCGAACAAACGGCGCGGCAGACCGGCAAGCCCATCCTGTTCACCGAGATCGGCTACCGCAGCGTGCCGTACGCCGCCCGCGAGCCGTGGCGCTGGCCCGAACGAGGCGAAACCGTCGCCATCGACACGGTGATGCAGGCGCAGCTGTACGAGGCGTTTTTCGAGACCGTCTGGCCCCAGCCGTGGCTGGCGGGCGCGGCGTTCTGGAAGTTCTACCCCCCCGCCGACCGCGACCGGATGCGCGACTTCACCCCACAGGGCAAACCGGCTGAGGCCATTTTGCGGCGCAGCTTCGGGCAGTAAAGTTGGTCCCGGGTCCTTCGTCCTTGGCGGGAGAGAATCCCATTCGTCGGTGGCGGAGGGGAGGCGCACGCGTTGGGGTGTGCCGGTATGTCCATCAGCAACTGAACGCTGTCGAATGGGATAGGCGAACATTTGTTAGGCGCGAGGGCGGTACACACGAAAAACCTCCACCTGCCCGGCGCTGAACCGGACGGGTGGAGGTCTCTGACCCTCGAAGGAGGGCTCAATGGCTTCCGCACCTGCCGCGAGGCAGACGCCGAGCAGGCATCAGAACAAGAACATCGGTGCGATGAGCAGCCCGAGCAGCGAGGCAGCAACTGTGCCCATGAGGAGGTAGAATCCTATCGTAGCCCAGCGGTCGTTCTCGGAAGGCGGCTGGGAAGAGAGCGGAGAAGTTGGCATTGATGCAGTGAGACACGAGCGCGCGCAACGCACGCTCCGGTGGCAGAGAACACGCGCCGAAAACCCGGCGCGGGGGACGGCGAAGCCTGAGGCTTCGTTCTCTGCCGTCTCAGCAGCGGTACACCTGGAGCACGGCTGCGCGCGCACTGCCTGTATCCGGCAGAGCGGAGGCATCCGCCAGCCACCGGCGTAGCAACAGCCAGCGCGCGGCGGGGGTCGCGGCCATGAGCGCCCCGGTGCGGCTGAACCGCAGGGTGGTCACCTCCGAGTGCCGCGACGACACCGGCACGGTCGGGCCCGGCTCGGGCACGATGGCCTGCGCCACTGCCCCCGCTGCCGCCACGACCTCACTCGTCAGCGGGCGCGGCCCTTCATCTGCCTGCGTCATGACGGCCCCTGCGCTGCCAGTGAGCAGCGTCAGTCCGAACGCGAGCAGGAGGGAGATGCGGAGCACCGAAGTCGCCGATGGTAAGGAGCCGCAGGCACTCCGAGTACCTCCTCCAGGTTTCGGCCGGATCATTAAATAGGCGTGCATTGGAGCGTCACGCGCCACGTGATCTACGCTCCCCTGCCTGCCGGGGCCGGCCCGGCACGACGCACCGCCGTTGCCGGGCATCCGGTTCAGGGATTCCCTCGAACCTTTGCACCGCGTGAATCAGTACGTACCGTGGAGGCGACGGAGACGAGGGGCCGGGCGGACCGCCAAGACCATGGAGGGCGTGATGGTGAGAATGAAACCCCGCATCGACCGCGACACGGTGCTGCGCGAGGAAGCGCGCCGCCGCGCCGTCGAACACTGCATCCAGTGCATCCCCGAACTGCTGCACCCGGACGAAGGCGTTGGCGTGCCGGTGCGCGAGGGCAGCCGCATCGTGATCCCCGTGGTGAGGAAGACGGCAGGAGCCGCGGCGCCTCTCCGATCCCGGATGCTCGCCTGAACACGCGGGCGTCGTGCAAAGGGCTGTACCTTCCTTGAAGCACAGCCCACCTGCCCATGCCCACCCGCCGTCAGTTTGTCGCCACCGGTGCCGCCGCACTGGCGCTGCCGCTCGTCCCTCGTTCGCTCGCCGTCCCGGCTCCGCCCGCGCTCGTGCGCCCTCCACGCCTGCGCCCCGGCGGCACCATCGGGCTCGTCAGCCCCGCCGGGGCGATGTATTTCGGCGGCGATCTCGAGGAGGTCGAGGCCACGCTCGCGGCGATGGGCTTCCAGACGAAGCGCGGCGCGCACGTACTCGACACCTACGGCTACCTCGGTGGGCGCGACGAAGCCCGCGCCGCCGACATCATGGCCATGTTCACCGATCCCGACGTGGACGCCCTCCTGCCCTTGCGCGGCGGCTGGGGCTGCGCCCGCCTGCTGCCGCACCTCGACTTCGACACGATCCGGGCGCACCCGAAGATCGTCTGTGGCTACTCCGACATCACCGCGCTCCTGAGCGCGCTTTACGCGCAGAGTGGGCTGGTAGGATTTCACGGCCCCGTTGGCACGTCCACGTGGAACGAGTTCTCGACAGGCTACTGGCGCGATGCCGTCGTCGAGGGGCGCGCGGTGCTCGCGCAGGACCCACCCGAGATGGAGCGCGAGACGATCACACCGGGCGTGGCGCGCGGGCCGCTCTTCGGCGGCAACCTCACCGTCCTCGCCGCGCTCGTCGGCACGGCGTATGTACCCGAACTCTCGGGCCATATCCTCTTTCTCGAAGACGTGGGCGAGGAGCCCTACCGCATCGACCGGATGCTGACGCAGATGCGGCTGGCGGGGTTGTTCGACCGCGTGGCCGGCGTGTACTTCGGCGACTGCCGCAACTGCGCGCCCGAGGAAGGGTCGAAGTCGCTGACGCTCTCGCAGGTGCTGCGCGACCGCCTGGGCGACCTCGGCGTGCCCGTCTGGCACAGCCACCTCGTCGGCCACCTCGTCGACAAGTACACGCTGCCCATCGGCGTCGAGGCCGAGATGGACGCCGACGCGGGCACGCTGCACATCCTCGGCGTGGGCGTGGTGTAGCGGCCGATGCCGCGCGGAACGTCAGCCCCCCAACGTGGCATCTGCTTGCATCGGAAGCCGCGTGCCGGATCATCGAGGTTTTCGAGCGGGTGGAAGTCCGAAACGCCCCCTGCCCTCCTCCCTCGCACCTTGAACATGGCCCAGAAGCGCGACACCTACGTTTTCCTGCTCTACGGCGGCACCGGCGACCTCGCCAAGCGGCTGGTGCTGCCCGCGCTGTTCGAACTGACGCAACAGACAGAGACGAAGAAGCGCTTTGTGGTGCTGGCCGTGGCACGCTCCGAGTATTCCGATGCCGACTACCGCGCGGACGCCGTCGCGGGGATGCACACTCTCGCCGGGGTGAAGAAAGGCGCGGCGCAGAAATGGGCGAACGAGCACCTGTTCTACGCCTCGCTGGGCGACCAGCAGGTGTCGGATTACGTGCGCGTGAAAGAGCGCGCCGCCGCGCTGGCCGACGAACACGGCCTCGCGCCCAACCTGCTCCACTACCTCGCGCTGCCGCCCGCCGTGTTCGACGACACCATCGTGAAGATGGACGAGGCCGGGCTGTGCTGCCCGGATGACGGGTGGTCGCGCCTCGTCGTCGAGAAGCCGTTCGGGCATGACCTCGAATCGGCCCAGCAACTCAACGCGCTCGTCCATCGGTTTTTCGACGAGAAAGACGTGTACCGCATCGACCACTTTCTGGGCAAGGAAACCGTCCAGAACCTGCTCGTTTTCCGCTTCGGCAACGCCATCTTCGAGCGCTTGTGGAATCGCGATCACATCGCCCGCGTCGAGATCCAGGTGCCCGAGCGCCTCACGGTGGGCACGCGTGCGGGGTTTTACGACGAGGCCGGCGCGTTGCGCGACATGGTGCAGAACCACCTGACGCAACTGCTCACGCTCGTCGCCATGGAAGCGCCCGTCGCCCCCGACGGCGACGCCATCCGCGCCGAGAAGGTCAAAGTGCTCAGGAGCATC
Organism: Rhodothermales bacterium; assembly: GCA_963829705.1. GTDB lineage: Bacteria > Bacteroidota > Rhodothermia > Rhodothermales > BA12 > CAWHJN01. The sequence continues at coordinate 712,211 of CAWHJN010000005.1, read as the reverse complement.
TACCCGATTGATCCCGCTTCCGTCGTCTTCGGGCAGTACACCGAGGGCGAGATCGGCGGCGAGAAGATCCCCGCGTACCGCGACGCGAAGGGCGTCGAGAAAGGCTCCAACACCGATACGTACGTCGCCCTCAAACTCGAGATCGGCAACTGGCGCTGGCAGGGCGTGCCGTTCGTGATGATGACGGGCAAGGCGCTGCCGCGCAAGCTCACCCGCATCCGCATCGTTTTCCGCCGCGCGCCCGTGTCGCTCTTCCGCGACTTCGACCGCTGCGCGTTGAGCGCCAACGTGCTCACGATCACGCTCTCGCCCGACGAAGGCTTCTCGCTGTTCTTCGACGTCAAGCGCCCCGGAAACGGCTTTCCCGTCGAGACGCGCAAGCTGGAGTTCGACTACGCCGACGCCTTTGGCCCCAAGCCTACCGCCTACCGCACGCTGCTCGAAGACGTGGCGCGCGGCGACCGCACGCTGTTCGTCGATGCCGAGGAAGTCGAGGCGTCGTGGGCGCTCTACGATCCCATCCTGAAAGCCGACCTGAAGGTGCATCCGTATCCCGCCGGTACGTGGGGACCGGATGCCGCCCGCCGTTTGCTGCACGAAAACGCATACGAAGACGATTGATTAGAGCGCCCTTCGGGTAAGGACCCGGTACGAGGTACCGCGTATCTGCCTATCCGCTGCGCCCCTACACTGCCTACCGTCGCCATGACCCCCGAACGCTGCGTTTTCGACGATCCCGCGCAGGCCCTCGCCCGCCACATCGCCCACCTGATGCGCGCCTCGCCCGCCGACCATCCGTTCGCGCTGGCACTCTCGGGCGGCAGCACGCCCGTGCCGCTCTACCGCGCCCTCGCCGCGATGCCGGATCTACCGTGGAAGCGCGTCCACGTCTTTCTCGTAGACGAGCGCTTCGTCCCGCTCGACGCCGACGAGAGCAACGCGCGGCTCGTCCGCGAGACGCTGCTCGGCAGCGTGCCCGAGTGCAACTTCTACCCCGTGCCCACGCACCTGACCACGCCCGAAGCGGCGGCAGTGGCCTACGAGGCTACCCTCCGCAGCGTGCTCGGCCCCACGCCTGCCTTCGACGTAGCCGTGATGGGCATGGGCGAGGACGGCCACACGGCATCGCTCTTCCCCGGCGACGATTTTCAAGGCGAGACCCGCCTCGTCGCCCACACGCTCGCGCCGCCGACGTCGCCCATCGAAGACCGCATCACGGCCACGCTGCCGTTTCTCAACCGGACGCGGCACGTGCTTTTCCTCGTCACGGGCGCGAAGAAGCAGGCACTGGTGCGTCGGGTGTTCGAGGACGACGACGCCTGCCCGGCGATTCCAGCCGCATGCGTCCACGGCACGCAGGCGTTGAAGTGGTTTCTCGACGACGAGGCCGGTGACTGACGAAGAAATCGCGTTCTGGTCAGAGGCGTGCGAGGCGTTTCTGGCCGAGCAGCCCGATGCCGACGCCGCGCACGACCTCGGCCACGTCCGCCGCGTGGTCCGGCAGGCCACACAGCTGGGGCGGGAGGAACGCGCGGACCTGCGTGTGGTGCTGCCCGCCGCCTACCTGCACGACTGCGTGGCGGTGCAAAAAAACGCGCCCGAGCGCACACGCGCCTCCGCGCTGTCGGCCCGGTCTGCCACGGCGTTTCTGCGCGGCGCGGGATACGACGCGGCGTTTCTGCCCGCCATCGCGCACGCCATCGAGGCGCACAGCTTCTCGGCCGGCATCGCACCCGAAACGCTCGAAGCGCGCGTCGTGCAGGACGCCGACCGGCTCGACGCGCTCGGGGCCGTCGGCATCGCGCGGGCGTTCATGGTCGGCGGCGCGATGGGCCTGGCCTTCGCCCATCCCACCGCGCCCTTTCCCGACACGCGCCCACCGGATGAAAAGCGCTACGCGCTCGACCACTTTTTCGCCAAGCTGCTCCGCCTCGAACAGACGATGCAGACCCCGGCAGGGCGGCGCGAGGCACGGCGGCGCACAGCGATCATCGAGCAGTACCTCGAAGCGCTGCGGGCCGAGATGATGGGAGCGTAACGCGGGCACGGTTTTCTCGGCACGCGCGGCCTTCCCCTCTCCTGCCGATGTCTGCCTTCGACCTCTCGTCGCTTCCCGAACCGCCGTCGCTCATCGAGCGCGACCGCGACGCGGTGGTGACGGCGCTCAAGCTCGTGCCTGCCGCCGCGCTGCTGCTCTACGGCGTCGCGTGTGTGGTCCGGCAGGAGGCGTTCGTATTCGAATACCTCGCCTTCACACACCTGCTCGACCCCGCCGTGCGCGCACTGGAAGCCGTGCTCACGGGCCTGCGCTACGTGCTCTTCGGCCTCGCTGCCGCCGCGTGGGTGTGGGACGGCCCGCTGTCGCAGGCCCTCGACGTCGTCCGCGTGATGGCGGTGATTCATGGTCTCGTCGGTGGCTTCGCCCTCTTCGTGCTCGCCGCCATCCTGTGCTGATTACCAGCGCCACACGGCGCGGAGTTGCATCCCCTCGGGGCCGGGCACCACACCCACCGACACGCCTGCATCGCCGCGGCCTTCTTCCCGGTGCCGGTGGACGAGGTACTGTGCCGTCACGACCCCGAGGGCCGCACCGCCGACGACGTCGGTGAACCAGTGGCGCTCGCGGGCGATGCGCGAGAACGCCGTGCCGCCGCCGAGTACGACGACGAGGCCGTACGTGACGGGATGCGGGTAGTAGAGCGCCCACGGCGTCAGCACCGCGAACGCCTGCGTGGCGTGCCCCGAAGGAAACGACGTGTTGCCCGAAAACGGACGGAGCCGGTACGGACTCGACGTGTCCTCGGGCCGCTCGCGCCCGATGGCGTACTTGACCGCGTATGACACGCCGCCCGCGTACACGAGCGCTTCGAGCGAGGTGAAGGCGGCGTCCTGAAAGCGGGTGTTGGACGTGACGAGTGAAACCGCGAAGAGGCCCGTGGCAGGCACTGCCACACGCGGTCCGCCGAGGTCGTTGGTGGCATTGAGCACGTCACGCCACAGGCCGGGCGCGCCGTCCTCGACGTAGTCGTTGAGGGGTTTGTCGGCCAGCGAGGCGGGCACGAGCAGCAGCAGGCCCTGCACGGCGTAGCGCGGCGCGTGGGGCGCGGCCTTCTCGAAGACGAGCGCGGCGGCGTCCTGGTAGAACCAGCGGGCGAAGCGCGCCCGGTCGTCGGGCGGTGGCGCGTTCTGCCCATGCGCGATGCCCGCACAGGTCACGCAGAGGCAGAAAAACGAAAGGGCGGCGCGGATCATGGGCCGTCTACCCGCGCGCCGTGCGAATGCTTCCGCGTTGCGCATGCTGTAGGGACGTGATCCGGGTGGGCGCAATTCAGTGCGCCCCTACCCCCGACCCGGCCGCGTTCGCGCTCCGGCTTCCACGTTCCGACTTTCCCACCCTCGTTCGTACTTTCCCTGCGGCCTGTTGCACCTGCCGAGGGATTGCCCTCACCCTTTTGGACCCCGATTCTGCTTCGCTGCTCCTGCTTGCGGCCCCGCTCGCATCCGCTACGTTTGCCGTCGAGGTGGGCATCTTCGTGCTGCTGCTGCTGGCGTCCGCGTTTTTCTCCGGCTCCGAGGTGGCGCTGTTTTCGCTCGACGCGGGCGACCGCGAAGACATGAGCACCCGCGCCGACGCCCGCGTGCAGCGCGTGCTCAACCTGCTCGCCGAGCCCCGGGCGCTGCTCGTTTCCATCCTCATCCTCAACACCCTCGCCAACGTCGCCGCCGCCATCATCGCCGCGCTGATGATGCAGCAGTTGGCCGGGGTGTACGGGTGGAGCGAGACGATCACGATCCTCGTCGAGGTCGTGGCGCTGACGTTCGTGCTGCTGGTGTTGAGCGAGATCACGCCGAAACTCGTCGCCACGCAGCAGCCCGAGACGTTCAGCCTGCTGGCCGCCGGGCCGCTGTCGGCCATGCACGCCGTGCTGCGGCCCGTGTCGCGCCGCCTCGCCCGCCTCACCGAGCGTTACGAGGCGCGCCTGCGCCCCCCCAGCGAGCGCCTTACCTCCGACGACCTCCACGCCGTGGCCGAGATCGGCGAGGAGACGGGGATGCTGCACGAGGACGAGAGCGATCTCATCCACGCCGTCGTGGATTTCGGCGGGACGACGGCGCGCGAGATCATGGTCAGCCGCGTCGATATGTACGCGCTTCCGGCCACGGCCTCCCTCGACGAGGCCCTCGCCCTCATCCAGGACAGCGGCCACTCGCGCCTGCCCCTCTACCTCGACCACCTCGACAACATCCTCGGCATCGTCTACGCCAAAGACATCCTGCCGTTTATGGCCCCCGGCGCGCCGCCGTTCAGCCTTGCCGAGATCCACCGCGACGCCTTCATCGTCCCCGAAACCAAGCGCCTCGACGCGCTGCTCAACGACTTCCGCCGCCGCCGCCTCCACATGGCCATCGTCGTGGACGAGTACGGCGGCACCTCCGGCCTGGTGACGATGGAGGACCTGCTCGAAGAAGTCGTGGGCGAGATCCGCGACGAGCGCGACGAGGACGAACCCGAACTCTTCACCGAGATCGCCCCCGGCATCTACCAGGTGGACGCCCGCAGCAACCTCGACGACCTCAACGAGGAACTCGAACTGGGCCTCGACACCGATGCCTTCGACTTCGACACGCTCGGCGGCTTCATCCTCCACGTCACCGGCAGCATCCCCGCGCCCGGCGACGTGTGCGAGCACGAAAACCTGCGCCTCACCGTCGAATCCGTCGAAAACCACCGCATTGGTCAGGTACGGATCGAGAAGACCAGCGATGCGGCCGACGCCTAGTTCGTCAGCGCGTAGGCAAGCACGTTGACGCCCATGCGGAGCGCGGCCTCACGGACGGCGGGCGCGTCGTGGTGGACGTCGGGCGGCTCCCAGCCGTCGGTGATGTTGGATTCGTAGAGGTAGAGCACGCACAGCCGCCCGTCGTGGAACAGCCCGAAGCCCTGCGGCGGCTTGCCGTCGTGCTCGTGCGTTTTGGGCGGCCCGTCGGCGAAGGTGAAGTGCGAGCGGTACACGGGGTGGTCGTGCGGAAGCTCGGCAAACGGCTGGTCGGGAAAGACCTTCTCCATCTCACGGCGCACGTACGCATCGAGGCCATAATCGTCGTCGATGAGCAGGAAGCCGCCCTGTTCGAGGTAGCGGCGCAGCCGGATCGCCTCGTCTGCCGTCAGCCGGATGTTGCCGTGGCCCGAGAGCACGAGCAGCGGGTAGAGAAACAGCCGGTCGCTGCTCAGATCGACCACGTCCGCCTGCGCGGCGACGGGGATGAGCGTGTTTGCGCGCACGTACTGGAGAAAGGTGGGCAGGGGCGACTGCGCCTGGTACCAGTCGCCACCGCCCTCATACTTCACCGCGGCAATCCGCACCTCGGGAACGGGCTGCGCGGACAGATGGCTCGCAGCCAGGCTCAAAACGATCACGAGAAGCAGGCGCATGGGGAATGGAGGGTGAAGGGGGAGGATGAACGGAACGCGCGGGCGCGGTTCCTTCGCGTGGGGGCGGGCGAAGGGCGTCAATAATGCGTGAAGCAGCGTGACGGGATCTGCTTGCAGACTGTCCCGCGCCCGGCGGCTGCGTGTATCATCGAGGTCCTTCCACCACCTCGTTCTGTTGTATCCTCTCGTCCTCGTCACGGGTGCGACGGGCCTCGTCGGCTCCGAACTCACCCGCCAGCTCGTTCTGCGCGAGCAACCCGTCCGCATCCTCCGCCGCCAGCGTTCCAACCTCGACCTGCTGGGCGACGTACAGCACCGGGTGGAGCACATCTTCGGCGACGTCACCGATCCGCTTTCCCTCGCCGACGCCTTCGACGGTGTCACGCACGTTTACCACGTCGCTGCCGCGCTGGGCGACGGGCGCAGGGGCGAAGACGAATTCCTCACCGAAGTCAACGTGCGCGGCACGGCCCACGTCGTCGATGCCGCCCTGCGCGCGGGCGTCGCGCGGCTCGTACACACGTCCAGCATGGCCGCTTTCGGGCGTCCTGCCGGGGGCACGCCGGGTCCCCTCGACGAGACCGCCGTGTGGTCGGCGTCGCCCCTCAACTCGGCCTACGCGACGTCCAAGTACCTCGCCGAACTCGAAGTGCAGCGCGGCATCGCCGAAGGGCTGGACGCCGTGATCGTCAACCCGGCCCTCATCTTCGGCGCAGGGCGCGAGGGGGAAAACACCGTTCAGATCGCCGAGCGCATCCGCGACGGCAAGCTGCCTGCCGTTCCCACCGGCGGCACAAATGTGGTGGACGCGCGCGACGTAGTAGATGGGCACCTGCGTGCCATGCAGCACGGCAGGACGGGCGAGCGCTACTTCCTCGGCAGCGAAAACCTGTCGTGGCGGGCCATCCTCGACACGCTCGCCGAGGCGTTCGGCGCGGCCCCACCGACGCGCACGTTCTCGCCCCGGCTGGCGCTCGCGCTGGGCACGCTGGGCGAGGGTCTCGGTGCCATCACAGGCCGCGCGCCGCTCATCACGCGCGAGCGCGCCCGCACGCTGTCGGCGTTTTACACGTACAGCAACCGCCGCGCCGTCGAAGAGCTGGGCTGCTCGTTCCGCCCGTTTTCCGAGACGGCGGCGCACCTCGCCGAGGTGTTCGGCTGAACCGGCAGGCAGCGCGTCAGGAGTTTTCGATGCGGTGCGCGCGTTCCTCGGGTGTCTCGTGGGCCGCGTCGCGCGCCTGCTCGGCGTCGTGCTCGCGGACTTTCTCGCGGTCCAGGTGAACGTGCTCTTTGTGGACGCCTTCCTGCGGCGCTTCCATCGGGTCGGTGCCCACGTACGGGCTGTGGTCGGGGGCGCGGTTGCCGTCGTCTTCTTCGTCTTTCATCGTCGTGTGGGCTGGGGTTCGCCCGTGCAACGCGAGCTCCGGTAGACCGCGCCGCCCGCTTCGTGACGAGGCTGTACCGATGGGAGCAGCAGAACAGGACGTCGTGCGGGGCGCGAAGCATGGCACTCGTACCTCAGCGTTCGCTCTTTCCTCTACTTCCGCGCTCCGACCTCCGCGTTCCCACTTTCCCCCTCCTGTGCCAACCGGGTGGCGGTATCCTGGGTACGCAGCGCTTCGATGATGGGCAGCAACGCGCCATCCAAGATGGAGCGGAGGGGATGGTTTTTCTGGTCGCCCTCCAGGCGGTGATCCGTCACCCGGTCCTGCGGGAAGTTGTACGTGCGGATCTTGGCCGAGCGGTCGCCCGTGGACACCATCACGCGGCGGGCGGCGTCGCGCTCCTGACGCAGCCGCTCCTGCTCGGCCTCGTACAGCCGCGAGCGGAGCAGGCGCATGGCCTTGTCCTTGTTTTTGTGCTGGCTGCGCTCGTCCTGGCACGTCACCACCACGCCCGTCGGGATGTGCGTGATGCGGATGGCGGAATCGGTCGTGTTGACGTGCTGCCCACCCGCGCCGCTCGACCGGTACGTGTCGATGCGGAGGTCGGACGGATGGATGGAAAGGTCGACGTCCTCGGCCTCGGGCAGCACCGCCACCGACGCCGCCGACGTGTGGATGCGCCCCTGCGACTCGGTCGACGGCACGCGCTGCACCCGGTGGACGCCGCTCTCGAACTTCATCATGCCGTAGACGCCGTTGCCTTTGAGGGCGAAGACGACCTCGCGGAAACCGCCCTGCGTGCCCGGCGACGAATCGAACACGTCGATTTTCCACCCCTGGAGTTCGGCGAAGCGCTCGTAGATGCGGAAGAGGTCGCCCGCGAACAGCGCCGCCTCGTCGCCGCCCGTGCCCAGCCGGATCTCGACGATGGCGTCGCGGGCGTCGGCGGGGTCGCGGGGCACGAGCAGGCGGCGCAGTTCGGCCTCGGCGCGTTCGAGATTTTTCTCGACGCGCTCGAGGTCGGCATACGCCATCTGGACGACGTCATCGTCGGGTTCCTCGCGCGTCATCGCGACGAGGTCGGCGCGCTCGTCTTCGAGCGCTTCCCACGCCCGGATGGCCTCGACGACACCCGACAGTTCGGCGTGCTCGCGGCCCAAGTCGGCCATGCGTGCCACGTCCGCCGCCACGTCGGGCTGCATCAGGCTTTCGGTGACGGCGCGGTGGCGGTCGAGGATGGCGTCGAAGCGGGCACGGTTCATGGGGAATTTCGGAGGTGGGAATTTGGATTTCGGAGGAGGTGATTTGTGGGTTGGGATGGTCGATGGATCGCATCTGTTAACAAACCAACCCTCAGCAAACCCAACCAACCAGCAAACGGCCTCGCCGTGCCCCGGCTCCGCACCTGCGTGTGGAAACCCCGTGCGGCGGCGCGGCGTGCAGCGCCTTCACTCACGTTTCAGGTGCATGGATCGGTTGTGGAGCCCGTGGCGGGCCGCGCATATCGCCTCTTCCGACGACGAAGGCGACGCCCACGATGACCAGACGCTCTTCACTCGCCTCGCGGAGTCGGGCGACGACGAGGCCACCCTCATCCTGTGGCGCGGCGACACCGTGTTCGTCATCCTCAACCGGTATCCGTACACCAACGGCCACCTCATGATCGTCCCCTACCGCGCCGTGTCCGACTACGACGCCCTCACCGACGACGAGGCCGTCGAGATTGCCCGCGCGACGCGACACTGCATCGGGTGGCTGCGTGCCGCCTTCGCGCCACACGGCTTCAACGTGGGGATGAACCTCGGCAAGGCCGCCGGCGCGGGCGTGCCCGACCACCTGCACGTCCATGTCGTGCCGAGGTGGCACGGCGACACGAATTTTATGACCACCGTGGCCGAGGCGCGCGTCGTGCCCGAGGCCCTCGGCGAGACGTACCGGCGGCTCCGCGAAGTCCTCGCAGCGGAAAGCCCGGAGGCTGAATCCTAAGCCCCAGCGGTTCGTTATCCGCGATCTATGCGTCCGTCCCCACCTGCCGAGCCGTTGGCCTTCGATCCCCCGAAGGCGCTGCCTCCCGCGCCCGACACCGGCAGCGGTATTTCGCTGCGTAAAGTAGGCTGGTCGCTCGCCCTCAGCCTCGTCGTGATCGCCATCATCGGCATCGTCACCGACTTCGACGGCCGGGCGGCCGTGCAGGCGATGAGCCAGATGCACTACGGCCTGATGGCCCTCGCCGTGCTGATGCTGGGCCTGCGCGTGCTCTTCGGCGCGTGGCGCTTGCAGTACGTGGCCCAGGGGCGGCTCTCGTTCATGGCATCGCTGCGCGGGCAGCTCTCGTGGGATTTCTTTTCCAACGTGACACCCTCCGCCATCGGCGGCGGGCCCTTCGCGGCGGTCTACGTCGCCCGCGACGCCGACATCCCTGTGGGCGAATCCTACGCGATTCTGCTCTTCTCGATGCTGCTCGACCAGTTCTGGACGGCGTTGAGCGTGCTCGTCATCATCGCCGTCGCGCTCGTCGCGCCCGTCTTTCCCGACAGCATCGGGCGCGTGGGGATGTGGACGCTGATGGCGTACTTCGCGGGGATGCTCGGGTGGACGGTGCTCTTCGCCTACACCATGCTGCGCCGCCCGGACTGGCTCGAAACCGCCGCGCAGTGGGTGTGCCGCCACAAGTGGCTGCGCCGCTTCGAGGAGAAGGTCACGACGGAGATGCGCCAGCTCCGCCGCCGGGCCACGCTGCTGCGCTCGCGCGGCGTCGGCTTTTACCTCAACGGCTTCCTGCTCACGACGGCCTCGTGGCTCGCCCGCTACGCGATGCTCGTCTTCATCGTGTGGAGCGTATTTCCGGGTCTGGAGAAGCTGCTCTTTTTCGTCCGCTCGATGGCGATGACGCTGGGCTCGCTCATCATGCCCACGCCCGGCTCGGCGGGCGGCATCGAAGGCTTCTACGCCGCCTTCCTCGGCCCGATGATGCCCGAAACGCTCGTCGTGCCCACGCTCGTCGTGTGGCGTGTGATGGGCTACTACCTGTTCGTGCTGCTGGGGCTCTACCTGTCGGCGCACAGCGTGCGGCAAGCGCGGCAGCGGCAGGCCGCGCGGCGCGCCGAGGAGGCCGCCCCCGTGGCCCCGCCCCCGCGCCCGCCCGCCCTCGCCGACGTACACGCGCCCGTTGAGGAGCAAGCCTGAAGGAAAGGTCGAGTGCGGGGTTCGAGGTACCGGGCACGCGTAAAAGCACCGGTAAACTGACCTTCGCACCTGCTCGTCCTCTGCCCTTTCTGTACCCTCCGTACCCCGTACCACCATGGAATCTCCCTTCGACGAACAGCGCGCGCTCGTCGCCGCGTACGACTTCCGTGAAGTGCATCCGCACCTGCGCGTGGGCACGGCCTCCGATCGCTACGCGGGCTGGCTGGGGCAGATCTACCCCGAGGAGACGTGGGCTACGCAGGTGACGACGCGCACCAAGAAGCTGGGCGGGCAGGCGTTCGAGGAAAAGATGCTGCCCGTCGAGAGCGTGGCCGACTACTTCGCGCATTTCAGCGTGCTCGAACTGGATTTCACCTTCTACCGCCCGCTCCTCGAACGCGACGGCAAGGCATCGCCCAACCTGTACGTCCTCCAGCAATACGCCGAGCATGCCCCGCCCGACGCGCTCTTCCTGCTCAAAGCGCCGCAGACGTTTTTCGCCCGCCGCCTGCGCCGCAGCAAGGGCGGAAACGTCTCGTACGAGGACAACCCCGATTTCCTCGACGCCGATACGTACACGCGGTGCTTCCACGAACCCGCCCGCGATCTACTCCAGGAACGGCTGCTGGGCGTGCTGTTCGAGCAGGAGTACGCGCGCGTGCAGGACAGCCCCGAGCCGGAGGAAAACGTCGCCGAGTTGGACCGCTTTTTCGCTCAGGTGCCACGCGACGTGCAGCCCCACGTAGAACTCCGCTCGCCGCACCTGCTGACGGCCCCCTACTTCGACTGGCTGGCCGAGAACGGCATCGGCTTCGTTTTCAGCCACTGGACGTGGCTCCCGCCCCTCCGCGAGCAGTGGAAGCTGACCGGTGGCCGCTTCACCGCCGCCGACGGCAACGCCGTCTGCCGCCTGCTGACGCCGCTCCGCACCAAGTACGCCGAGGCGTACGCGCAGGCCTACCCGTTCGAGCAGCCCGTGCCCGCGCTCGCCGAGAGCGAGGGCGTTCACAAGATGGTGCTCGACGCCGTCGCGCTCACGTACCAGGCCGAGGCGCAGGACGCCGCGCTCAACCTCATCCTGAACAACCGCGCCTACGGCAACTCCCCCGCCCTCGGCCAGCGCATCGCAAGCCGCGTGCTGGACGAGGAGGAGAAGCGCATGGGGTAGATCCCTACGCCCAGACCCCAAGGATTTTCAGAACCCTTGGGGTCTTTACTCACACGCTCACGCCTGCCGAAGCGCTGCTTGCGCGGCGGCCAGCCGGGCGACGGGCACGCGGAAGGGCGAGCACGAGACGTAGTCGAGGCCGAGGCGGGCGCAGAAGTCCACCGAGGCGGGGTCGCCGCCGTGCTCACCGCACAGGCCGATCTTCAGGTCCGGGCGCGTGGCGCGTCCGCGCTCGGTGGCGATCTTCATCAGCTCGCCCACGCCCTCGATGTCGAGCGTCTGGAACGGATCGTCGGGCAGGATGCCGCGCTCGGTGTACGAGGGCAGGAACGTCCCGGCGTCGTCACGGCTGAAGCCGAAGGCCATCTGCGTGAGGTCGTTGGTGCCGAAGGAGAAGAAGGCGGCTTCCTCGGCCAGCGCACCCGCCTGCAGCGCCGCGCGCGGCACCTCGATCATCGTGCCCACGAGCACGTCGGTGTGCATTTCGCCCAGCACCTCGTCGAGCACGCGCTCGATGACACGGCGCTGGTGCGCGAGTTCGGCCTTCGTGCCCACGAGCGGCACCATGATCTCGGGACGCACAGTGATGCCCTCGCCCCGCACGACCAGCACGGCTTCGGCGATGGCGCGCGCCTGCATCTCGGTGATGGCCGGGTACGTGATGCCCAGCCGGCAACCCCGGTGGCCCAGCATCGGGTTGGTCTCGGCCAGAAACTCGGCGCGCTCGTGGACTTCTTCGAGCGTGAGGCCTGCCTTTTCGCTCAACGTCTGCTGCTCGGCGGTTTCTTTGGGCAGGAACTCGTGGAGTGGCGGGTCGAGCAGGCGGATGGTGACGGGGCGGCCCTTCATGGCGCGGAAGATGCCGGCGAAATCCTCGAGCTGGAGCGGCAGCAGCTCATCGAGTGCGGCGCGGCGCTCGTCGTCGGTCTGCGCCACGATCATCTTTCGCATCGACCAGATGCGGTCGCCCTCGAAAAACATGTGCTCGGTACGGCACAGCCCGATGCCTTCTGCCCCGAAGGCGACGGCTTTCTCGGCGTCGGCGGGCGTGTCGGCGTTGGTCCGCACGCGCATCGTCCTGACCTTGTCCGCCCATCCCATCACGATCTCGAAGTCACCGCTGATCTCGGGATCGACGAGCGGCTGGCGGCCGAGTATGACCTCGCCCGTCGAGCCGTCGAGGGAGATCCAGTCGCCCTCGCGGACGGTTGCCGTCGGGGTGGCGAACGAGTGCGTTTCGTAATGCACGATGATGTCGCCGCAGCCCGCGACGCACGGCTTGCCCCAGCCGCGCGCGACGACGGCGGCGTGGCTCGTCATGCCGCCGCGCGAGGTCAGGATGCCCTTCGCGGCGTTCATGCCGCCCACGTCCTCGGGGCTCGTCTCGACGCGTACGAGGATGACGTCCTCGCCTTTCGCAGCCCACGCCTCCGCGTCGGCGGCGTTGAAGACGACGCGGCCCACGGCGGCCCCCGGCGAGGCAGGCAGGCCTTTACCGATCACCTGGGCTTTATCGCCCCGCACGCTGGCAAAGCGCGGGTGCAGCAGCTGATCAATGTGCCGCGGCTCGACGAGTCTGGCAACGGCCTGGCGCTCGCTCACGAGTCCTTCGCGCACCAGGTCCACGGCGATCCGCAGCGCGGCGGCGCCGGTGCGCTTGCCCGAGCGCGACTGGAGAATGTAGAGCGTGCCGTCCTGAACGGTGAACTCCAGGTCGAGCATGTCCTGGTAGTGCTCTTCGAGCTTCTCGGTGATGGCGACGAGTTCGCGGTACGCTTCGGGAAACGCGCTTTCCATCTCGGAAATCGGCTGCGGCGTGCGGATGCCGGCCACCACGTCCTCGCCCTGCGCGTTGGCGAGAAACTCGCCGTAGAGGCGCGGCTCGCCCGTGGACGGGTTACGGGTGAAGCAGACGCCCGTGCCGCTGTCGTGGCTCATGTTGCCGTAGACCATCGCCTGTACGTTGACGGCGGTGCCGACGAGGCCGCGGATGTCGTTGATCTGCCGGTAGCGGACGGCGCGGTCGCCCATCCACGAGCCGAAGACGGCGTCGATGGCGAAGCGGAGCTGCTCGCGCGGATCGGCGGGAAACATGTAGCCCGTATGACGGCGGTAGAGCGCCTGATAGCGCCCCACGAGTTCGCGCAGGTCGGCGGCGGTGAGGTCGGTGTCGGATTTCGCGCCGCGCTCGTTTTTGAGGCGCTGGAAGGCGTCCTCGAAGTGCTCGTGCGACACGCCCATCACCACATCGCCGAACATGTCGATAAAGCGGCGATAGGCGTCGTAGGCGAAGCGCTCGTCGCCCGTCTCGCGTGCCAGCCCGGCGGCGACAGCATCGTTCAGGCCGAGGTTGAGCACGGTGTCCATCATGCCCGGCATCGACACCGCCGCGCCGCTGCGGACGGAGACGAGAAGCGGGCGGGCAGGATCGCCCAGGCGGCGGCCCAGCTGTTCTTCGAGGAACGCGATCCCCGCTTCTACTTGCTCGTCGAGGCCATCGGGCCACGCTTCGTGCTCGGCCACAAAGGCGCACGCCTCGGTGGAGATCGTGAAGCCCGGCGGCACCGGCAGCCCGATGCGCGACATCTCGGCCAGCCCCGCGCCCTTGCCGCCGAGCAGGCGTTTCTGCGTGCCGTCGCCGTCGGCGGTGCCGCCTCCGAAGCGGTAGACGTACGAGGTGCGGACAGACGTGTCCGAGGGCATGGCGGAAGCGATGGAGGCAGGCATGGAAGGATGCTGTTTAGGAAAAACCGTGTGCCTCGCATGGTACTGGCCGCTTCCCTCCGTCGCTACGAGGGATTGCCGCGTACCCGTGTAAGTAAAAAACCTACACCTCCTGCCGGGGAAAGCGCTTTCGGACCGCCGCAGCGTACAACATAGAGGCGGGATGATGCATGCGGAGTTTGTGCAAGCGGCTCTACCCGCCGGTCCTCACTCCGCCCGCAGCGCATCCGTCGGGTTGGCGCGGGCGATCTGGCGCGACTGCACCGCGACGGCGGCACCCACCGCCAGCCCTACCGCTGCGTACGCCACGACGAACGGGACGGGTGTGAGCGGCATCAGGTTTACCACGTCCAGCCGGTTCACCGCCACCAGCGCGGCCATCGCCACGCCCGTCGCCACCGTCGCGGCGATGGCGAGGATGACGAGAAACACGCGGTTGGCGACGAACACGAGGTGGAAGACGGACGCGCCCAGCACCTTGCGAACGCTCATCTCTTTCATACGGCGGGCGGCGTTCTGCGACGCCAGTCCGAACAGCCCCAGGCACGCGATGAGGAGCGCGAGCGCGGACAGGTAGCCGATGCCACGCGCCAAGTTGGCGTAGCTACCGATCTGGTCGTCGAACACGCGCTGCTGCGTGAACGCCTCGAACGGCTGGTCGGGAAAGGCGCGCTTCCACTCCTTTTCGAGCACGGCCTCCACGTCGGCCTCGCGTCCGGCGCGGGTGCGGACGACGAGCACGCGCGGCGCGGCGTCGGAGCACCTGAACATCAGCGGCTGCGGGCGAAACAGCGGGTCGTAGAGAAAATCTTCCGCGACGCCGATGATCTCGTACGTCTGCCCCTCCACACGCAGCACCCGCCCCACCGGATCGCCGAGGCCGCTGGACCGTGCCAGCTCCTCGTTGATTACGACCGCCGCGCCATCGCTGCTGCGTTCAGGATCGAAGAAACGCCCGCTCCGCAGGTGCAGCCCCATCACCTCCGCGTACCCCGAGCCGACGGTGAGCGCCTGCGCTTCGTGTCCCGGCGGCGCGTTGGGCGCGTCGGTGCCGAGGCCAAACCGAATGCGCTGCATCGACGTGCCGATGTGATCCTGCGCGCCCGCCGCCCGCACCACCGCCGCCTGCCCCGTAGCCGCGACGCGCAGCGGCTCGAACTGTGCCGGGTCGGAGAGTTGCACCGCGAGGAGGCCGTCGGGACGGTAGCCCCACGCCTGCGTCGCCAGGTGCCGCCCGTTGAACGCCAGCAGCGCCGTCAGCACCACGGCCACGCAGGCGACGATGAACTGCGCCGTCGTGAGGGTGTGGGTGAGGCCGCGCTTCTGCTTCAGCCGCGCCGTGCCCTGCAAGATGCGCGCAGGCTGGAAACCTGCCACGTACAGCGCCGGGTACGCGCCGGAGGCAACGCCCACCCCCACGAGCAGCGCACCCAGGAACAGCCACAGCCGCGCGTCGGCGAGCGAGAGGTGGATGTCGATCACGAACACGTCGTTGAACAGCGGCACGAGCACTCCCCACGCGAGGCCGACACCCACCACGAGCGCGGCGGCGCACAGCAGCAGGTTTTCCAGCATGAACTGCGCGACGAGGTGATGCCGCGTGCCGCCGAGGACCTTGCGGACGCCAATCTCGCGGATACGTCGTGCCGCCCCACCCAGCGCGATGTTGACGTAGTTGAAGCACGACAGCGCCAGCATCAGCAGCGCGAGCGTAACCATGACGATGGCAAAGGCAGGCTCGGGCGCTTCCGTCGGGCGGGCCACCACGCGGTGCGCGCCGGGCGCGGGATCTGCCAGCGTCTCGAATGCGAACCGCTCGATAGGGGCGTCGGGGCGCGCGTCGCTGGCGCGGGCGACGAACGCTGCCGCCTCTGCCACGACCGCGCCCACATCTTCCGGTCGGTGCAGCAGCAAAAACGTGGCATCGACCGGCACGCGCCAGTCGTCTGCCGAGGCCGCATCGGGGTGCGCGGCGAAGGGCAGCAGGACGCTGAAGCGGAAACTCGCGTTGTCGGGGAACGGCGCGGCCACGCCCGTTACGGTAAACGCCTGACCTGCCTGCGTACCCGCCGCAATCGTGAGCCGCTGCCCGATGGGGTCGGCGTCGCCGAAGTAGGCGCGGGCGGTTTTCTCGCTCAACACCGCCGTGGTGGGGTCCGCGAGGTCAGCGGTGCCGCGTGCGAGGGGGAAGCTGAATACCTCGAAAAAGTCCGGCTCGGCAAAGCCGATGCGCTCCTCGAAGGTCGCCTTCATCGTGCGAACGTCGCCGCCCAGCCACGCCACGCGCACGACGCGCTCCACCTGCGGCAGCATCTCGGCGAGCATCGGCCCGAATGGCATCGGTACACGCCCGACGGTCTGCTCCGCACCGTCCTGCATCACCACCCCTTCGGCCATCACGATGCGGTCGGCGTGGGCGTGGTGCGTGTCGAGCGTGTAGTAGACCTGCAGGAACAGGTACACCGACAGGCACGCCGCCAGCGCAATCGACAGCCCGGCGATGTTGATGATGGACACCGCGCGGTCGCGGCGCAGGGCGCGCAGGGCGCTGCGGAGGTAGCTTCTGAACATGGGCGAGCGGTTTTCGGGAGCCTCCGCTACGACCCCTCCCCCACCGGGTTACGCACCTATATCAGTAGCGCCAGCTCGTCGTGTCGGCCCCGGCGGGGGCGCTTTCCTGAATACGTGCCAGGATGCGCGGCACGTACATCGTGTTGTAGCGCAGGCGCGAGATGGCGTTGGGGTTTTCCTGATCGCCGTTCCAGCAGTGCTCGGCCCGGTCGCCGTAGTCTACCTCGCCCGCGTAGTAGGGGTCGGTAGTCGATTCGAGGAAGTTCTCGAGCAGCATCACGGCGTTGTTGAGGTAGTAGTTGTCCATGTCGCCGACGTACACGTGCAGCTTGCCTTCGAGCTTGGGGCCGAGGGTTTTCCAGTCGCGTTCGAGGATGTGGCGCAGGTCGTAGTGCTCGCGCCAGTAGGCGGCCACGTCGCGGTCGATCTCGCCCGTCCTTTTGTCGAAAATGGGCTGTGGGTAGCCGTCCGCGCCCTGCGGCGAGTACGTCGCCTGCCAGATGTCCCACTGCCCACCCGAGCGGCCCTTCGTGCCGAGGGCGAGTTCGAGGCGGTTTTCGTCCCACACGGTGTAATCGATCTTGCCCATCGAGTCGCGGTGTGCGGGCCGCTCGATGCGGCGGAACGGCCCCTGTTCGAAATAGGCGTTGTCGTGCTCGTAGAGGTTGACGAGTTCATAGGCACGAAAATCCACCGGATCGGGGCAGGCGATGAAGGCACCGTTGAAGTCGTCGGGGTAGAAGACCTGCACGGCGAAGGCTTCCCAGCCGCCCGTCGAGCCGCCGTAGGTAAAGCGCGCCCACCCCTCGCCGATGCCGCGAAAGCGCCGCTCGATCTCCGGTATCAACTCCTGCATGATGGCGTCGCCGTACGGCCCCTGGCTGGCCGAGTTGACGGCGTACGAATCGTCGTAGTAGGGCGTCGGGTGCTGGATTTCGATGGCGAGAAAGCGCGGGAAGTCCGGCCCCGTCCACGTCTTGTAAAAGTCGTACGCCTCTTGCTGGGCGACGCGGTTGTAGCAGTCGAGCCCGAAGCGCTCGCTGAAGACACACGGCGCGGTGGTGTCGGGCGGTGTGGTGCGGAAGCCGTCGAAGTCCGCCGGGAAGTGGCCGTGGTTGACCATCAGCGGGTAACGCGCCTCGGGGTGTTCGTCGAAGCCCTCGGGCACGAGCACGTGCGCGCCCAGAAACATCGGGCGGCCCCAGAACGCGGTGAGCAAATCACTCTGGATGCGAATGTGCTTGACGTAGCGCGTGTCCGCGGGCGGCGTGATGGGCGGGATCGTCTGGTCGAGGGTGAGCGCCCGTTGCCCACCGGCTTTGCCGCTGAGTGTGACTTTCTGCGGCGTGCTGTAGAGGTTGCCGGGCTTGCGCGCCCACTGCTGCCCTTCGCCCTGATCGGGCGGCAGCAGTACCCGGTGGCCCGTCGCCAGGTCGAAGCGCTCGTAGCGGTTGAGGACGGCCTGCACGGTATACGTCCCCGGCGGCACCTCGCGCAGCGATTCGATGGGATAGCCGTAGGCCGCGCCGTCGAACGTCTGCGGCGTGCCGGGCATCCAGTTTTCCACGTCGATGCCGAACACCTGCGCGCCCTGCGGTCCGGAGCGCACCTGAAAGCGCGGCTCGGCGTCGCGGCCCTCGGGCGCGAGAATCAGCAGCAGCCGCCCGTCGAGCGGTGCGTCCGACAGGTTCGGGCCGAACGTGACAGTGAACTCGCCCGAAAGCTGCGCGCGTACGGGCAGCGCGGCGACGAGCAGAAGGACGAGCAGAAAGCTGCGGGCGATCATGGGCGTGCGGCGGTGGGTGGTGCCGTCACGTTACAGCCGCTCATGCTCACGCGCAACCCTCCTCTGCGCTTCCACCACACCCGGCCCACCCGCCAACCTGCCTCACGCCCGCCCGAAATCGTCTTCGAGGCGAACGATGTCGTCCTCGATGCAGACGCCCAGTTGCGTTTCGATGATGACGAGGTAGGCGTCCGTGTCGTTCTCGATGCGGTGGACGCCGCCCGTCGGGATGAAGAGCGCGTCGCCGACCGTCACCCGGCGCTGGTTGTCATCGAGCGTAAAGACGCCGCTGCCCTGCACGATCACCCAGTGCTCGCGCCGGTGCGCGTGTTTCTGGAGCGACAGGCGTTTGCCCGGTAGCACGACGATGCGCTTGACGCGGTAGCCGGGCTCGTTGAGGTATTCTTCCCACCGCCCCCATGGGCGGTTGTCGGCGTCGAGGTACATGGTGTGCGTGTAAAAGAGTGCCGGAAGATACTTCCTCTGCACCCGAACACGCTTCCGCGCTCACATGAACGAATTGAGCACGAGGTACGCCGCGAACGTGACCACGACGAGCGCGATGCCGATGGCGGGTGCGAATCGCTTGCCCAGCAGATCGGGCTTGAGGCCCAGCGCCGCGAGGCCCATCGTGGGCGGGTACAGACACAGCGCGAAGGCGCCGAGCGCGACGGGATTCGTCAGCTCCACCATCCGCGAAACGCCCCGCGCGCCCGCATCCAGCAGGATCGAGCCATCGGCCAGCGCGCCCGTGAGGCGGAAGGCGAGGTAGCTGCCCAGCGCCACGGCCACGAGCCGCACGAGCGGCGCGATGGGGTGTACCGTCGAGACGGGGCGCACCTGATGGAGCGGCTGAAACGTGGCGTCGATGGGCTGGGCGGTGGCGGTCATCACAGGCGTGTACGTCTTCGGGTGTAAGGGGCCAATCGGCAGTACCGGAGAAAGACTTAAATCCTGTGCCGGATTTTTTTTTGCACCGCCGAAACGACCCTCCGAACGCCGCGCCGACGCGGGCTTCCCGTGTTCGTATTTTCAACCACTTAACCCTCGCGCTCCACCACCATGAATCGCATCTACACATTTGTCCTCCTGCTGGCCGGGCTCGCGCTCGTCGGCACGTCTGCCGCACAGAATCAACCGCCCATGGCTAAACAGCAACCCGTCGAACTCGAAACGCACGGCATCACCCGCACCGATCCGTATTACTGGCTCAAAGAGCGCGAAGACCCCGAGGTCATCGCCTACCTCACCGCCGAGAACGTCTATACCGCCGAGCAACTGGCGCACCTCGAGACGCTCGAAAACGGGCTGTTCGACGAGATGGTGGGCCGCATCAAGCAGGACGACGCCTCGGTGCCGTACCTCAACAACGGCTACTGGTACTACACCCGCTTCGTCGAGGGCGGCGAGTATCCCATCTACGCGCGCCGCAAGGGGACGATGGCCGCGCCCGAAGAAATCCTGCTCGACGCCAACGCGATGGGCGAGGGCCACGGCTACTTCCAGATCGGCGGGTTCGCCGTCAGCGAGGACGGCACCAAGCTGGCCTACGCCGCCGACACCGTCGGGCGGCGCATCTACACGCTGCACGTCAAAGACCTGACGACGGGCGAGACGCTGCCTGAGGCCATCTTCCCGACGACAGGCAACGCCGTGTGGGCCAACGACAACGAGACCCTGTTCTACGCGCGTCAGGACCTGGGCACGCTGCGCTCCTACCAGATCCTCCGCCACACCCTCGGCACCGATTCCGACGCCGACCCCGTCGTGTTCGAGGAGACCGACGAGGAGTTCTCCACCTACGTCACCAAGAGCAAGAGCCGGGATTACCTCTTCATCGGCTCCAACCAGACGCTCTCGACCGAGTGGCGCTACCTCGACGCCGACACGCCGATGGGCGAGTGGCAGACGTTCGCGCCCCGCACGCGCGGCCACGAGTACTCTATCGACCACTACGGCGATCATTTCTACGTGCTCACCAACGAGGGCGGCGCGACGAACTTCAAGCTCATGCGCGCCCCCGTGGCCGCGACGGCGCGCACGAACTGGGACACCGTCATCCCGCACCGCGACGACGTGCTGCTCGAAGGCTTCGAGATCTTCCGCGACTTTCTCGTCCTCGACGAGCGCGACAAGGGCCTGACGCAGCTCCGCATCCGCCCGTGGGACGGGTCAGCGGAATCCTACGTTTCCTTCAACGACCCGACCTACAGCGCGGGCCTGTCGGTCAACCGCGAGTTTGATACCGACGTGCTGCGCTACGCCTACTCGAGCCTCACCACGCCGACTTCGACATACGACTACAACATGAAGACGGGCCAGCAGACGCTGCTCAAGCGCGACACCGTGCTGGGCAGCTTCTCGCCAGACGACTACGTGTCGGAGCGCGTCTACGCCACCGCTGAAGACGGCACGCAGGTGCCCATCTCGCTCGTCTACCGCAAGGAGTTCGAGATGGACGGCACACATCCGCTCCTGCTCTACGGCTACGGCTCGTACGGCAACTCCACCGACGCCGGCTTTTCGAGCGTGCGGTTGAGTTTGCTCGATCGCGGCTTCGTCTACGCCATCGCTCACATCCGGGGCGGGCAGGAGATGGGCCGGAAGTGGTACGAGGAGGGCAAGCTGATGAAGAAGAAAAACACCTTCACCGACTTTATCGCCGCGGGCGACTACCTCGCCCAGAACGGCTACGCCGACCCCGCCCGGATGTACGCGATGGGCGGCAGCGCGGGCGGCCTGCTGATGGGCGCGGTCGTCAACCTGCGCCCCGAGTTGTTCGACGGCGTCGTGGCGGCGGTACCGTTCGTGGACGTCGTCACGACGATGCTCGACGACACCATCCCGCTGACGACGTTCGAGTACGACGAGTGGGGCAACCCCAACGAGAAGGCGGCCTTCGAGTACATGCTCTCGTACTCACCCTACGACAACGTCGAGGCGAAGGACTATCCCAACATGCTCGTCACGACGGGCCTGCACGACTCGCAGGTGCAGTACTGGGAGCCCGCCAAGTGGGTCGCCAAGATGCGGGCGCTCAAGACGGATCAGAACCGCCTGTTGCTCAAGACGAACATGGAAGCCGGGCACGGCGGCGCCTCGGGCCGCTTCCGGCGCTTCCGCGAGATCGCCACGGAATACTCCTTCCTGCTCGACCTCGCCGGGATGGCGAACGTCGAGGTGATGACGCCGAACAAGTAAGGCTGCCATCGCCACAACCCGAGGGAGCGCCTACCGCGAGGGGGCGCTCCCTTTTTCTTTTCCGCGCCGACGTCTCACACGCCGTCACCGGGTAGCCAGAGATGCTCGTTCGAGCCGCACGCACCCCTCGTCGTCGAAGGTGACGCCCTCGCTCCGCAGGCGCTCTTCCATCACGAACGGCCCCTCGAAGTGCAGCTTCCCCGACAGCGCGCCGCGCCGGTTGACGACGCGGTGGCAGGGCAGGCCCGTTCCGACCGCGGCCTTGAGGGCCCACCCGACCGTGCGCGCTGCCTGCGCCGACCCGAGCGCGCGGGCAATGTGGCCGTACGTCGTCACGCGCCCCACGGGGATGCAGGCGACGACCTCCCAGACGCGCTCGAAAAAATCCTGGCTCTCGCTCATCGGCCAAAAATAAGGGGCGGCTCCCTGCGGAACCGCCCCTCGTGAGCATGACCTCGAAAGGCACTCAGTTGTTGCCCAGCTTGTCGTTCAACGCCGGAGGCGTAATGACGCCGCTCATCACGTGGATAATGCCGTTGGATGCCTTGATGTCGGGCACCGACACGGCCGCACCGCCGATGAGCACGCCCTGTTCGGCGCTCGAGATGGCCAGCAGCCCGCCCATCGTCTGAAGCTGGTAGCTGAGCTGACCCGCGCGACTCTGCAGGTCACTCGCGGTGAAGCGCTCCCCTTCGATCACGTGGAATCCCAGCAGCATACGCAACTGTTCGCGGTTGCCCGGTTCGAGCAGTTGCGCGACGGCCTTTGCATCCAGTTTGCCGAAAGCGGCGTCGGTGGGCGCGAAAACGGTGAAGGGGCCTTTGCCCATCAGCGTCTCGGTGAGCCCGGCGGCCTCGATGGCTTTGAGGAGCGTCATGAACGAGCCACGCGCCTTGACGACGCCGATGATGGTGCCCGAGGTGTCAGCCATCACCGTCGTGTCTTTCTTCATCTCGTGCCCCTGATGCTGGGCCTGAAGGGGGAGCGCGACGAGGGTAAGGGCTCCTGTGAGCAGGAGCAATCGGAGTGATTTCATGGGTTGGATAGGGGTTGATGTGGGGTGCCTACCCCACCAGCCCGGCAGGCCGTTTCTGCCAACGATGACGGAGGCGTAATATGCCCCCTTCCTCACACAATCTTGGCATGTACGTGCCGCGTCACAGACAGACGGAGCGGTTTCGGCCAGCGCATGCGGCGGCGTACTTCACCGTATCAGGCCCGCTCGCCCCCGCTGTATTCCGACGGTGTAACGCCGTAGTGCTCGCGGAAGCGCCGTGAAAAGTGGGAGACGCTCTTGAAACCCGTTCCGTAGGCGACTTCGCTGACGGTGCCCATGCGCCCGGCCAGCAGGCGGGCGGCCTGCCCGAGGCGCACCTCCCAGATGAGCTCTGCCGGGCTGTGGTCGAGGTGCTGCAAGCGCCGGTAGAGGAGCGAGCGGTCGATGTCCATTTGCTCGGCCAGCAGCGCCACGCCAAAATCCGGGTCGGCGGCGTGCAGTTCGATCACGCGGTAGACCTGCTCGGCGAACACGTCGTCACCCGTGAAAAGTGATGGCGTGGCGGGCTCGCCGTCGAGGCGCTCGCGCCAGCGGCGGCGGCTCTCGATGAGGTTGTCCACGCGCGCCCGCACCTCGCGCACGTCGAAGGGTTTGGTGAGGTAGTCGTCGGCGCGCTCATGGAGGGCGTCGATTTTGTCCTCGACCTCGGCGCGGGCGGTGAGCAGCAGCACGGGGATGAAGTCTGTGGCAGGGTCGCGCTTGAGCGCACGGCACAACTCGACGCCGCCCAGCCGGGGCATCATCACGTCGGCGATGACGAGGTCGGGAAGCTCGGCGCGCGTGGTTTCCAGGCCCTCCTGCCCGTCGCGCGCTTCGAGCACCCGGTAGGCGTCGGCGAGGTGCCTGGCCAGGTACGCCCGCACCTCGGCATTGTCCTCGACGATGAGCACGGTGGTCACGTCGCGGGCATCGCACTCGGCATCGGCGTACGGCACGGGCAGGGGCGTGTAGAGCTGGTCTTCGAGCCGCTCGGCGCGCTCGCGGGCGCGGGCGCGAAGCCACGCGCTCCCGAGCGCCGTGTCGTCGGGCAGCGCGTCGTCGAGGGGCAGCGTGAGGGTAAACGTCGTGCCCACGCCCACCGCGCTCGTCACCGCGAGGGTGCCGCCGTGGAGTTCGACGAGTTCGCGCGCCAGCGCCAGCCCGATGCCCGTGCCGGGCTGCAACGTCGTCTCGCTCTCGCTGACCTGGTAGAAGCGGTCGAAGACGAAGGGAAGCTCGGCGGGCGGGATGCCGGGGCCAGTGTCGGACACCTGGAGGCAGGCCCAGGCACGCTGCCCGTCACCGCTGCTGTCCCCGGCGTCCAGGCGCACTGTCACCGTGCCGCCACGCGGGGTGAACTTGAGGGCGTTCGAGAGCAGGTTGCCGACGGCCTTCTCGAACTGCTGCACGTCGATCTGCGCGGTCATCGGCGCGCCGGGCACCTCGACGTGGAAGGCGAGGCCCTGCCGCTCGGCCAGCGCCGCGTAGGCGCGCGTCACGTGCCCTGTGAAGTCCACGAGGTCGTGGCGCTGCTTCTGGAGCACCATCCGCCCCGCCTCCAGCTTCGCCACGTCGAGCAACTCGTTGATGAGGCCGAGCAGCCGCCGGGCATTGCGCCGCACCATCTGAAGCTGCTCGGTGACGGGGGCCGGCAGCGCGCCGTGCGGCTCGCCCAGCAGGTCGTCGAGCGGGCCGAGGGTGAGCGTCAGCGGGGTGCGGAATTCATGGCTGACGTTGGCGAAGAAGCGGCTCTTGGCCGCGTCGAGGTCGCGCAGCTTCTCGGCTTCGAGGTGTTCGAGGTGGAGCCGGTCTTTGAGGCGCAGGCGGTTGAGCTCGTACCGCCGGATGCCGTAGAGGACGCCCAGCACCAGCAGCGCGTAGAGCGCGTAGGCCCACCACGTGCGCCACCACGGCGGCAGCACCGTGAGGGCCAGCGTGGCGGCCTGTTCGTTCCACACACCGTCGCTGTTGGCGGCCTGCACGCGAAACGTGTACCGGCCCGCCGCGAGGTTGGTATACACGGCGCTCTGCTCGGAGCCCGCGTCGTACCAGACGTCGTCGTACCCTTCGAGGCGGTAGCGAAACCGGTTGCGCTCGGGGTTGACATAGTGCAGCGCGGCGAAGGTCAGGGCGATGTCCCGCTGATTGTGCCGCAGGCGAAGCGAGCGCGTGAACGGCATCGCGCGGCTCAGCACCTGCCCCGGCCCGATGGACGCCGGTTGCCCCCGAACGGTCATCGCCGTCAGCACCACGGGCGGCACGAACGCATCGTCCTCGATGCGCCCGGGGAAGAAGGCGGTGAGGCCCTTGATGCCTCCGAAATACAGCGCGCCTGCCGACGAGCGGTACGAGGCGTTGTTGTTGAACTCCACGTCCTGGATGCCGTCTTCCGGCCCATAGGTGCGGATCTGCCCGGTCGCGGGTGTGAGGCGCGCCAGCCCCTGGTACGTGCTGATCCAGAGGTCACCGCGCGCATCTTCCTCGATTCCGTTGATGGCGTCGCTGGGCAAATCGCTGTTGGCGGTGTTGTAGTGGACAAATGTGTCCGTCACCGGGTCGAAGCGGTCCAGGCCGCCCCCGTACAGGCCGAGCCAGACGCGGCCCTGCGCGTCTTCGTGCACAGTAGTGACGAAATCCGATGCGGGCGTGTTGACGTTCGCGGGGTCGTGCCGGTAGTGGCGAAACGTCTTCGCATCCGCGTCGAACCAGTCCAGACCGCCGCCCCACGTGCCCAGCCAGAAGCCTCCGTTTCGGCTTTCCACGAGGTCGTGCGCGGTATCATGGGCAGGCGTGTTCGGGTCGTCGGGATCGTGGCAGTAATAGCGGAACGCGCGCGTTTCCTTGTCCAGATAGCTGAGGCATCCGCCATTGATGGCCGTCGCCCAGAGGCGTCCCCGGCTGTCTTCCATCAGCCCCCACGGGGTGACGGCCTCTTCGTCCTTCGCGCCGTCGGGGCGCATCGAGAACCGCTCGACGACCGCTCCCGTCGCGCGGTCGAACCGGTGGAGGCCGCCCAGATATGTGCCTACCCAGAAGGCACCCTCCCGGTCTTCGTACAGGCCAAACACGCCGCCTCCGCTCAACTTCTTGGGATCCATCGAACCGAGCGTGTAGTGTTCGACGCGTCCGCTGGCGGGATCCACCGCGTTGAGCGCCCCGCTGGTCCCGACCCAGAGCGTGCCGCTCCGGTCCTCGAAGATGGACCACACTTCGGGATCGTTGAGCCTCGCCGGGTCGCCCGCGCGCGCGCCGAGGTGCACGAACGGCGGCGGGTGGCGCTCGAAAAACCCCACACCCTCGGTCGTGCCCACCCAGACGACGCCCGCGCGGTCGCGGTAGAGCGCGATGACGCCGCCCGGGGGCAGGCTCAGGGGATCGGCGGTGTCGTGGCGGTAGGTGGTGAAGCAGCCCGTCGCAGGATCGAGGCGGCTCAGGCCGTCTCCGAGTCCGACCCACAGCGTGCCGTCGGGCTCGGGCAGCAGCGCGTTCACGTAGTCGCTGCCCGGGCTGCACGGATCTGCCGCGTGTCGGTAGCGGACGAAATCGTCGGTGCCGGGACGGTAGCGGTACAGCCCGCTGCCCCGCGTCCCGATCCAGATGTTGCCTGCGGCGTCTTTCGCGACACTGCTGAGGCTGCCCGGCACGGCGGTGCGGTAGTGCGTCCACACCGCGCGTGCCGGATCGTAGCGGCTCAATCCTCGCCCGTGCGTGGCCACCCAGATGCGCCCCTGCAGGTCTTCGGCGAGTGCGTCGATGCGGACGCGAACCGGGGTGCGCCGGTCATCCGACACGATCTCGAAGTGTTCTACCTGGCCGGTACCGGGGTTGTAGTGGTACAGCCCATCGTAGCGTGCCCCCAGCCACAGCGTGCCGTCGCGGCTTTCGATCATCGAGAACAGGTCGTTGCCCAGCGGCTGCCGCCCCCGAACGGTGGCGGGCGCGAAAGTCTGGGTGTGAGCGTCGTACCGGTTCAGCCCACCACTCGCCGTGGCGACCCACAGGCCCGCGCCGCCTTCGCCGACAAGTTCGACCACCCAGGGGGAGCTCAGGCTCGCCGTGTCGAAGGGTGCTGACCTGAAGACCACGATGTGCCGCCCATCGAAGCGGTTCAGCCCGTCCTCTGTGCCAAACCACATGAAGCCGAGGGAGTCCTGGAAGATGGTGTTTACGTCCAGTTGCGAGAGGCCGTCGGCGAGGGTGAGGTGGCGGAAACGCAGCAGACGCTCTCCGGCAAACGGATCGGCAGGACGGGCGCGGGTCGGGAGCATCGCCGCCGCGCTATCGGCGGACGCACCAGGCACTTCGGGCGGCGGAGACGCGGCGGGGCGCGTGCAGCCTGCCCCGAGGGCGGCGAGGCTCATCGCCGCCAGCAGGAAACTGCCGCGTGTTGCGCGTGATGCTGCCCTCATGAAAGAACCCGAATGCGTACCTAGGGGATGGTCAGACCGGTACGGCCATCGGCTATATACGGCAGCGCGCCCTGCTTGTGACGTTCAGCGCGGCAGGAGCGTCATCCTCCGCCGAGGGAGGTGGCGCGGAGTGCCGGAGGTGCAGGCCACCAAGGTGTGTAGAGACACCCCACTCGTTTCGTGGGAGCCACCTCAAGTGGGTGTGTTCTACAGGAGGCGTACGTCCTGGTAAAAACCCGTGCAGCCAGAGTAGCACACCGCACCGTTGGAATCAACATGTCGGCAGGCGCGGCGGCAGGCGGCGCGATCGTGTAGCTTGGCGTTTTCCAGCATCCGCCCGCCATGTCCCACCTCACCGTCGATCTCGAACAGTACCGCGTCGCCCCCGGTGCGTCCGTTTCGCTCGCCAGCCGCGACCCCGCCGACACGCAGGACGTCGACAAAGACGACGCGAAAGAGCAGTCGCACAAAAACCTGAAGCACCTCGCCGATCTCCAGGAAAAGCTGTACGCCGAGGGCGAGCAGTCCCTCCTGCTCATCTTGCAGGCGATGGACACGGCGGGCAAGGACAGCACCATCCGGCACGTCACGAAGGGGCTTAATCCGCAGGGCTGCGTGGTGACGAGTTTCAAGGCGCCGAGCGACGAGGAAAAGGCCCACGACTTTCTGTGGCGCGTCCATGCCCACGCGCCGCGCAAGGGGCACATCGGCATCTTCAACCGGTCGCACTACGAAGACGTGCTCATCGTGCGCGTCCACAAATGGGCCGAGGCCGACGTGATCGAACGGCGCTACGACCATATCAACGCCTTCGAAAAGCTGCTGACGGATGCGGGCACGCGCATCGTCAAGGTGATGCTGCACGTTTCGAAAGACTACCAGCGCGAGCGCCTCATCCGCCGCCTCGAACGCCCGGACAAGCACTGGAAGTTCAACCCCGGCGACCTCGATGAGCGCGAAAAGTGGAGCGCGTACCGGCGCGCCTACGAAATCGCCCTCGAACGCTGCTCGACGGAGGCCGCACCGTGGTACGTCATTCCCGCCGAAGAACGGTGGTTTCGCGACCTCGCCATCACCCAACTGCTGCGCGAGACGCTCGAAACCCTCGACCCGCAATACCCGCCGCCGACGTTCGACATCGAAGACTATCCGCCGGAATCGATTCGTTGATGGGGGTGACGGTTAACGGCAGAGCCTTCTGCACCCTACCAGTCCCCCTTCACCGGTTACCATGAAATCCACCCCCGTCCGCATCGCCATAGGCGTCGTCATCACCGCGTCGTTCGTATGGCAGATGACGCTGGGGCTGTGCCCCGTGCCCTGAGCGCTACTCGACGAATGCTCGCAGCCGCTCGCGCAGGAATTTGAGTGCGTGGCCCATCTGGTGCTCGACGGTCTTCGGGCTGATGCCCAGCGCGTCGGCGGCTTCGCGGTGCGTGAGGCCCTGCAAAAAGCACAGTTCGAAGACGGCCCGCCGCCGCTCGGGCAGTTCGGCGATGGCGTTCCCGACGGCTTCCTCGACGAGCGCGAGCGAGGCGGCGTCGCCCTCCGGCGTGCCTTCCCACTCGTCGGGCGACGCGTCGAGGCGGGCGGTGTCGCGGACATGGTTGAGTGCGCGCGTGTACGCGATGCGGTAGAGGTAAGCCCGCAGCGACCTTCCCGTGTCGATGGTGGCGCGGTGCTCCCAGACGTACACGAACGCCTGCTGCGCGAGGTCGTCGGCCACGGCGAGCGGCACGCGGCGGCGGTGCAGGAACGCCAGCAGCGCGCCGTGGTGCTCGTCGAAAAACGCCCGGAACGCCGCGTGGTCGCCATCCCGGATGCGCGCCGCCAGCCGGGCCGCGTCGGGGTCGGGCGTGTGGAGGGCGAGGAGGACGAGAAACGGCGGAAGCACAGCAGCGCGGGAAATCACCTGCAAAGATAGCCGCACGCGTTCGCCGGATGTCAGGCGTCGTCCGGCTTCTGGAGCACGAGCACGGCGTGGCGGCGCGTGGCGAAAGTAGCGGCTTTGATGAGGTCTTTGGCCGATCCACGCAGCCCGCGCGCCACCTCGCGCTGCCACGTGTGCGCGAACGACGTGCCCGCGCGCTGCTGCACGTCGAAGCCCGAGCGCGCCACAAGTGCGTCGAGCGAGGCGGCGGTGAAGGTGTGCGGGTGCCCGGCGTCCACGCGGAAGCGCTCGGCGACGTGCCGGACGAAAGCCCCCCAGCGGTGGTAGACGTGAACGCGCAGCCAGAACACGCCGCCGGGCCGCAGCACGCGCCGCACCTCGGCCAGCACCTGCTGGGGGTTCTCGCAGTGGTCGAGCACATTGTCGCATAGCGCCAGGTCGAACGCGCCGTCCGGCAGGGGCAGCGCCTCGCCCTGCGCGGCGAGGTAGCGCACCGCCGGGTCGCGCCCGGCGACGAACGTGGGCACCGAGCCGTAGTAGTTTTCGAGTGGGTCTGTCGCCGTCCGCTCGCCGGGCAGCCCCGTCACGATGCCCGCCGCCCCACTGCCGACTTCGACGATGCGGGTGCCCTCGTCCAGCGTGATCCACGGCGACACTTCCTCGCGCACCGCGCGGGCGTAGTTCCGGTAAAACTCGGGGTTGACGGCCCCTTCGCGGGCCTGCCACCACGCCTGTTCATACTCCTGCGCCTCGCGCCACCGGGCGCGGTCGGTCGATTCTGCGGGCATGGTGGGGTGGAGAAAAGTGCGAAGTGCGGGGGGCGAACGTTCTCCGTTCGCCCCTCTCCTGACGGCGCGCAATATACGGGGGCACGGGCGGTACCTTGGGCAGGCATCGTGCCCCGAACTTCCCACGCCACCCGCCATGATTCCGCCTGCCGCCCCCCTCACGCTGCGCCCCGCCGAGGTGGCCGACGTGCCGCTCATCCTCGATTTCATCCAGCAACTCGCCGTCTACGAAAAACTGCGCCACGAGGCCGTCGTCACCGAGGCCGACCTGCGCGCCACGCTCTTCGGCGACCGGCCCGCTGCCGAGGTGGTGCTGGCGTATCTGGGCGAGACGCCTGTGGGGTTCGCGCTCTTCTTCCCGTCGTACTCCACGTTTCTGGGCAAGCCGGGGATGTACCTCGAAGACGTGTTCGTCGTGCCCGAGGCGCGGGGCCGAGGCGTCGGCAAAGCACTGCTCGTCCACCTCGCGCAGATCGCCGTCCGGCGCGGCTACGGGCGCTTCGAGTGGTCGGTGCTCGACTGGAACGCGCCTGCCATCGCGTTCTACGAACGCCTGAACGCGACGCCCCGGGACGGGTGGACGGTCTACCGCCTCACGGGCGACGCGCTGGCACGGCTGGGTGGAGGGTGAACGGCGACAGGCAGGTAAACAGAAACGCCCTCAGATCGTCCTAAATGGCGTTTCTGAGGGCGTTTTCGTGTGTGGGCCCAGCAGGATTTGAACCTGCGACCAATCGATTATGAGTCGACTGCTCTAACCGCTGAGCTATGGGCCCGCGCCGCAAAAATACGACGTTCGCCCGGGCGTCTGGCTGCGCGGCCAAGGGACCCGCGCCCAAGTCCCGGTTCACCTTCTTTTTTTAACAAAAGTCGGGGCATTGCTTTGAACACAGCGCCCTATCTTGTCTTAAACAAACCAATTTTTAAATTCATGGAGCGCATCGACGACATTGATGCCCGCATTCTGACCCTCCTGCAGGAGCAGGGCCGCATGAAACGCAACGCCATCGCCGAGGAGGTGGGGCTGTCCGTGCCGTCGGTTTCGGAGCGAATGCGGAAGCTCGAGGAGCGCGGCGTCATCACGGGGTACCATGCGAGCGTCAACGCCAAAAGGCTGCATTACGACATCACCGTGTTCGTGCGCGTGACGGTGGATGGCTCCGACCAGTACAAGGGCTTCGTCGAGCGGGCTGCCCGGCTCGACGAAGTGCTCGAAGTCCACTCGATCACGGGCGAGGGGTCACACATCCTCAAGGCCCGCACGCGCAACACGTCGAGCCTCGAGCGCCTGCTGTCGCTCATCCAGACGTGGCCCGGCGTGCGCGGCACCTCCACCTCCATCGTGCTCTCGACGTTCAAGGAAACACGCCAGATCCATACGACGCCGACGGATCTGATGCCCATCGACTGACCTCCCTTCACCTTTTTCGACCTTCCATCTCTACTTCACCATGACGCAGACGACCGTCTACACCAACGGCACCAAGCACCTCTCGATGGACATCGAGAAGATTTTCGGCGAGAACACCTTCGGGCTGGCCGAAATGAAAAGCCGCCTGCCCAAAACGGCGCACAAAAGTCTCGTGGCCACCATCGACAAAGGCACGCCCATCGACCCCGAGGTGGCGGATGCCGTCGCGCTGGCGATGAAGGAGTGGGCGATGGAAAAGGGTGCGACGCACTTTACCCACTGGTTTCAGCCGCTCACGGGGGGCACAGCAGAAAAGCACGACTCGTTTATCACGCCCAACAAGGGCGGTGGTGCGATCGCGGAGTTCTCGGGCAAAGACCTGATTCAGGGCGAGCCGGATGCGTCGAGTTTTCCGTCGGGCGGCCTGCGCGCGACGTTCGAGGCGCGCGGCTACACGGCGTGGGACCCGACCTCGCCGGCCTTTCTCATCGAGAACCCGCGCGGTACCTACCTCGCCATCCCGACCGCCTTCGCATCGTGGACGGGCGAGGCGCTCGACGCCAAGATCCCGCTCCTGCGCTCCATCGAGGCGCTCAACAAGCAGGCGTCGCGCGTGCTGAACCTGTTCGGGGAGAAAAACTTCACCAAGGTCGTGGCCACCGTGGGCGATGAGCAGGAGTATTTCCTCATCGACCAGAGCTTTTTCAGCCTTCGCCCTGATCTGTTGCTGACGGGCCGCACGCTTTTCGGCGCGCAGCCGCCGCGTGGGCAGGAACTGGAAGACCACTACTTCGGCACCATCCCCGACCGCGTGCTCTCGTTTATGCTCGAAGCCGAAAAAGAGCTTTACCGGCTCGGCGTGCCCGTCAAGACGCGCCACAACGAGGTGGCGCCGCGCCAGTACGAGATCGCGCCGATTTTCGAGACCGCGAACGTGGCCGTCGACCACCAGCAACTCGTCATGCTGACGCTCAAGCGCGTCGCGTCGCAGTTCGGGCTCGTGTGCCTCTTGCACGAGAAACCGTTCGCGGGCGTCAACGGCTCGGGCAAGCACAACAACTGGTCGATGGCGACGGACACGGGCATCAACCTGCTCGAACCGGGCGACACACCGCACCAGAACATGCAATTCCTGTTCTGCTGCGCCGCCGTCATCCGCGCCGTCTACAAACACCAGGATCTCTTGCGGCTGTCGGTAGCCTCTGCTGCCAACGACCACCGGCTGGGGGCCAACGAAGCGCCGCCCGCGATCATGTCGGTGTTCCTCGGCGACCAGCTCGAGGACGTGTTCACGCAGCTTCTCGGGGGCCGCGCCACGTCGAGCAAGCAGGGTGGGCTGATGGGACTCGGCACGCCCGTGCTGCCGCACCTGCCGCGCCACGCGGGCGACCGCAACCGCACGAGCCCGTTTGCCTTTACGGGCAACAAGTTCGAGTTTCGCGCGCTCGGCTCGTCGCAGTCCGTCTCGTTCCCCAACACCGTCCTCAACCTCATCGTGGCCGAGTCGCTGGACGAGATGGCGACGATGCTCGAAGACAAGCTCAAGGGCAAAAAAGGCAAGAAAGCCTTTGAGGACGCCGTGCACGAAGTGCTCGAAGCCGTCGTCAAAGACTCGAAGGCCGTCATCTTCAACGGCGACGGTTACTCGGACGAATGGCACGAGGAGGCCGAAAAGCGCGGCTTGCTCAACATCCGCACGACGGTCGACGCCATTGAGACGTTCGATTCGGAGAAAAACGCCGCGCTCTTCGAGAAGTACGACGTGCTCTCGCACCGCGAGATCGAGAGCCGCCAGGAGATCCTGTTCGATCAGTACTTCAAGACGATCAACATCGAGGCCGAGACGACGGCACGCATGGCCCGGACGACGCTCTTCCCTGCCGCCGTGCGCTACCTCGGCCAGCTCGCGAGCACGGTTGAAGCGGGCGACGACATCGACCTCGCCTTCGATGGGGTGAAAGAAGCGACGCAGGAAGTGGCCGAGAAGGTCAACGTCTTCCGCAGCGCCATCACCGCGCTCGTGGCGCAGAACGCCGAACTCGGCGGCGACGACGTGCACAGCAAGTCGCTCCACATGCGCGACAACGTCATCCCCGCGATGAACGCCGTCCGCGAGGCCGCCGACGCGCTCGAAGTGCTCGTCGCCAAAGACCTCTGGCCGCTGCCGTCGTACCAGGAGATTCTGTTCGAGAAGTAAGCGCGGTTTCGACCGAATACACAAAAGCCCGACCCGGCAGCGCGCCAGGTCGGGCTTTTTCGTGCTCTCGGGGTCAGCGCGTTAGAAGTGGGCGATGGGGTCAGGCTTGCCATCGGTGTCGTTGCAGGCGGTGCCATCGCTGCCGTAGGTGCCGAAGAGCAGCAGGCCCGCCACGTGCGGCGACGCCATCGAAGTACCGCTCAGGCTCGCGTACCCGCCGTCTTTGTAGGTTGACTGCACACCCACGCCGGGCGCGGCCACGTCTACCGGGCCGCCGAAGTTCGAGAACGATGCCAGGCAATCGTTCTGCCCGATGGCAGACACGGTGCGGATGTTGGCATGCTCGGCGCGTGCAGGTGAGTGGTTGCTCGCGTCGTCGGTTTCGTTGCCCGCCGCCAGCGCAAACCGGATGCCTTTCGCCGCAGCGGCTACCACGGCATCGTCGAGCGCTTGCGAAACGGGCCCGCCCAGGCTCATGTTGGCCACGTCGCCGCTTCTGGCAGCCCCGGCCACGTAGTTG
Organism: Rhodothermales bacterium; assembly: GCA_963829705.1. Classification (GTDB taxonomy): domain Bacteria; phylum Bacteroidota; class Rhodothermia; order Rhodothermales; family BA12; genus CAWHJN01. Next base: position 678,504 of record CAWHJN010000005.1, on the reverse strand, counting down.
ATGCCCGCGATAACGCCCGAGTACGACCCGCTGCCCTGCGCGTTGAGCACCTTGACAGCCACGACCGTCGCGCCTGCCGCCACGCCCACGACGCCAATGCTGTTGTTGCGCGCAGCAACAGTGCCTGCCACGTGCGTGCCATGGCCATTCCCGTCGTCCGCCGAGCGCGCATCACGCCCGCTGGTGATAAAGGTGCGGCTCTTGCCCGTGTCGACGTTGAGATCGGGGTGGTCGAGGTCGATGCCCGAGTCGATGATCCAGGCCGTCTTGCCCGTTCCGTCGCGTGATCCGCCGATGCGGGAAATGCCCCACGGCGTCGTCTGGGCAGGATTGCTTCCGCCGCCGCCCTTGCTAGGCTTGCCCAGCGTGATGAGGCGGTCGGGCTCGACGCGTCGCACACGCGGATCGCTGGCCAGCCGCTGCGCCTGCTCGTCGCTCATCGCGGCGGCAAAGCCGTAGACAGATTCGGTGTAGCGGAAAATCGGAGCGACTTTCTCTTCCTCCAGAATCGACGTGAGCGCCACAGCAGCATTTTTGCCCAGGCTCTGCGCGTCCAACACGACGATGTACTGGCCCGGGATGATGTCACCGTTTTTCTGGAGTGCCTGCTCCTCGGTGGGGACGTTCGCCGCCGGATCGATGGCGTCGCACGCGCTGAAAAGGGCTGCGGAGGCCAGAAGGCAAACGCCCAGGACAAAGGGGTTTACGTTACGCATGGGTAGATGGGATGGAGATAGGGGTACAGGACAATCAAGCGGGGTGTATGAAAAACACAGGCCAAGGCCTCTGCCGACCTGTGCGAGGTGTAGTCATCAACGCGTCTGCGGCAAGGGGATGGAAGGGGCAACCGTCTCTAGAGGGCACACGCCTCCACGGTGTTACGCAAAACCTTTTCGCTGCTCTTACACGTGGAGCGGCGGCACCCACAGCACGAAACAGGGGATGAGAGGTGTATGCAAATGCAGGAGTTAAGGAAAAAGGGACGGACTCTGTTGTGTTACGCAATGATGAAGAGAATTCAGGGTGGTGGCTCGAAAAATTCAGGATTCCTTGTGCGCCCCTCCTCTTCCTGAGGCCCGCGGCGTTCTCACGCGGCACACGCCCGCCGTATCTTGCCCGCCTTCCGCGCCGCCTATGTCCTCACCCGATTCCGCTCCTCCTTCTGCTTCCAGCGAGCAAGACCGCGCGCTCGTGGCGCGGGCGCTCGACGGCGACCAGGCCGCCTACGAGATGCTCGTCAACAAGTACCGGCGGGCGCTGCACTACCACATCCTCCACCTCGTCCGCAAGCGCGACGACCTCGACGATCTGGTGCAGGAGTCGTTTATCAAGGCCTTCGGCGCGCTCAGCACGTACGCGCCGCAGTACGCCTTCTCGACGTGGCTCTACAAGATCGCGTCCAACCACGCCATCGACTACCTGCGTAAGCGCCGTCTGCAGACGACCTCCATCGACAAGCCCATCCAGACGCGCGAGGGCGAGATGCAGGTCGAACTGCCCGACACCACGTACCGCCCCGACCGGCACATCGTCGAGGATCAGCGGCGGACGCTCATCCAGGAAGCCATCGACGCGCTGCCGGAGAAATACTACCGGGTGATCGTGATGCGGCACCAGCAGGAGAAGACGTACGAGGAGATCGCCCTCGAACTCGACTTGCCGCTCGGCACCGTCAAGGCGCACATCTTCCGCGCCCGCGAGATGCTCAACAAATTCCTGCGCGACAAACGGGACAGTTTGTAAAAGTCGGAAGGGGGAGGTGGAAACGCGGAAGTAGGGTGCAGCCGCTGCGACCGGCGCAGAAGCGAGGCGAGGTGGTAGGGGCGCAATGAATTGCGCAAGGCGCGGCACGTCCAGACGGCGTCTGGATCGGGGATGATGAGGCACAACCGCGCATCGCCACGAGGCGGTTACGTGTGTGCAGTCGTGCAACGGCGCGTCACCGGGCCGGGTTGGAAACGCACATCGACGCCACTCAGGTCGCGTTTTTCCTCGTTTCAACCCGCACACCCGCCCATGGCCAACGCCCCTTCCGCCAACCAGTACGACATGCAGAACCCGCTGACGCAGTACCCGCGTCCGCCGTTTCCGCGCCAGCCACAGCCCGCGCCGGGCTCGATCTTCGAGATGGACCCGCCGCCCGACCACGGTGAGGAGAGCTACAAAGGGCTGGGCCGCATGAAAGGCCGCAAAGCCCTCATCACCGGCGGTGACAGCGGCATCGGACGCGCGACGGCCATCGCGTACGTCCGCGAAGGCGCGCACGTGGTCATCAACTACCTCGAAAGCGAATCGAAAGACGCGCAGTCGCTCATCGACCTCCTCACCGAAGAAGGAGGCACCATCGTGGGCCTGCCGGGCGACGTGACGAGCGAGGCGTTCTGCACGAGTCTCATCGACCAGGCCATCGAGAAACTCGGCGGGCTCGACGTGCTCGTCATCAACGCGGGCAAGCAGACCTACCAGGAATCCATCGCCGACATCACCACCGAGCAGTTCGACGAGACGTACAAAACCAACGTCTATGCCCTCTTCTGGCTGACCAAGGCTGCCATCCCGAAGCTGCCGCCGGGTGCCGCGATCATCAACGTGACGTCGATCCAGGGCTTCAAACCCTCGCCTGGCCTGCTCGATTACGCCTCGACTAAGTGGGCCATCATCGGCTTCACGAAGGCGCTCGCCAAGCAGATCGTCGACAAAGGCATCCGCGTCAATGCCGTCGCGCCGGGGCCGTTCTGGACGCCGCTCCAGCCCTCGGGCGGACAGCCGCAGGACGTGATCGAAAAGTTCGGCAGCGAAGCGCCCTACGGACGGCCCGGCCAGCCCGCCGAAATCGCCTCGACATTCGTGTTTCTCGCCACGCAGGAGTCGGGCTACATCACCGGCGAGGTGATGGGCGTCACGGGCGGCAACCCCACCTGACGCGCCGCAGTTTGGGCGAAAGTTGACGCCCGGTGCGGACCTTCCCGCGCCGGGCGTCTTTCTGAGGCGCGCACCAGCCCGCTGCCGCCATGCCCATCCGCGCCTTCGTCCCCGAGTACAACAAGCCCGATGCCCCCGGCATCTGGATGAACTTCGACAACACCGTCTCGCTCTACCACATCGTAGCCGCGCACGAGGCGTTCGAAGAGGCGGCGCAGGCCCTGTTCGCCCTGCTCAAAGAGGCACAGACGCGCTTTCCCGACTGGCCGCGCATCCTGTACCTCGAAATCGACGGGCACCTCGACCCGCTCGGGCGCTTCGAGGGCGACATGGTGGAGTTGCAGCAGGAGTTCCTCTTCAGCGCCATCGCGCCATTCCTGACGGCCCTGGAGACGCCGCTCGTTTCGGCCCTTAACCCCGACAAGCAGCGCAACGACCTCCCTGACCGCCTCGCCATCGGCCCACCTACTGCGGGGTAGCAAGCACGTCCGTCAACGGTCTTTGCCACGCTGGGCGCACTTCATGGCGATCCTACTTCCACCCTCCCACCTGCCCTTGCCATGCAACTTCTCGACTACGGCGACCTCGAAGGCGGGCTCGTCCGCATGATGGATCGCTTCCGCGACGAGGGCACGCTTACGGGTGACGCGGCGGCGGACGACTTCATCCGCCAGCATCCCGAAGCCGCCTTCCTCGGGCTGCTGTTCGACCAGCGCGTGCGGGCGGAGTTTGCCTTCACCGGCCCGCAGCGTCTCCACGACCGTCTCGGTCACCTCGACCTCCAGCAGATCGCCGCGCACGACGAAGACGATTTCCGCGCCCGCTTCGCTGCACTCCCCGCCGTCCACCGCTTCACCAACAAGATGGCCGAAACCACACAGGCGGCGGCGCGGGCGATCTGCGAGCACTACGACGGGCGCGCTGAAAACCTGTGGAACGACGGCGCCGCCAGCGAGACGGTGGCGAAGCGCGTCCAGGCGCTACCAGGCTTCGGGAAGGACAAAGCGCGCAAGATGCGCTACGTACTCCACTACTTCGGCTACCGCGATTTCTCGGGCGAGGCCCTGTAAACCGCGCGCCGCCGGGACTGTAGCCCCGGCGGCGCGTTTTCTGGCACTCGCTTTTCGACGGGCAAAGCTCCTCAGCCCTGCAACTTCAGGCGCTGCCCGACGAGAATTTTGCCGCTGCGGAGGCCGTTCCAGCGCTTGAGATCGCTCACGCTTACGCCGTTTTTCCGGGCGATCTCCGTGAGCGTGTCGCCGCGCTGCACGCGGTAGGTGGTGGCGCGAGCGGGTGCGGCGCTGGCCGTAGCACTGCCCTGAATACGTAGGCGCTGCCCCGACCGGATGCGCGAATTCGACAGCCCGTTCCAGCTCATCACGTCGCGTACCGACACGCCGTACTGCCGGGCGATGGTGCTCAACGTTTCGCCGCGCCGCACGCGGTGCGTGGTGGTCGCCGCGCGCGCCGGAGCGGGCTCGGACGCGACTTCGGGCGCGCTGCCATCGGTGTAGAGGTACAGGCGCTGGCCCGTGCGGATGGTGGAGCCGCTGATCTTGTTCCACTGGCGAATTTCGCCGACGGTGGTGCCGTAGCGGCTGGCGATCTTGCCGAGCGAGTCCCCGCGGCGCACGTTGTAGACGACGCGCGTGCTCGTGGTGCTGCCCGCCACGCTCGTCGAGGTGCGCGTGGAGGAGGCCGTAGACGCAGATGTCGTGCGGGCGCTCGCCGTCCGCACGGGCGTTTCGGAGTGGTTGTTGGCGGCGGTCCTCAAGCGTGGGGCCGTGCTACCGTCAGCGAGAATCTGTCGGCGCGGACGGCTGCGGAATTCGACCGTCTGCACCTGCTCGGCGGCGACGGCGATGCGGGTGTCCTGCTCGAACGGGATCGTCAGCTCGCGCCCGGCGGCGAGCTTGTTGCTGCGCAGCCCGTTGCGGTTGCGGAGCGCATCGGCGCTGACGCCGTACTGCCGCGCCAGCTTCGTCACGGTGTCGCCGCGTTTGACGGTGTAGGTGACCTCCTGCTGCACGTCGCCCGCATCCATCGAGGCGTAGGCGTCGAGGAAAGCCTCGCTCGTGCCCGCGGGGAGGCGCAGCGCGTAGTGGCCACGCGTGGGCGGCAGCATCCCGCGGCGCAGCTCCGGGTTGAGCGCCTGGAGCACGCTTTCCGTCGTGCCCGCCATGTCAGCGGCCTGGCGCAGCGTCAGCGAGCCGCGCACAGGCACGAGGTCGTAGACGTACTCGGGGCCGGGGGTGAGTTGGTGCGTCTCGAGCGCGTCGGGGTTCGAGGTCAGCAGCGCCGCCGCGATGAACATGGGCACGTAGTTGCGCGTCTCGCGGGGGATGTCGTCGTAGATATCCCAGAACGTCGGCGTGCGGCCCAGCCGGTCTTCGGCGCGGCGCAGCGCCCGCTTGATGCGCGCGGGCGAGCAGTTGTACCCGGCGAGGGCGAGTTGCCAGTCGCCGCCAAACATCTGATGCAGGTCTTTGAGGTGCCGGGCGGCCGCGCGCGTGGCTTTCTCCGGGTCCATACGCTCGTCCACCCACTCGTTGGCCTCCAACCCGTATGCCGCACCCGTCGGGCGGATGAACTGCCACATGCCGCCCGCCTGCGCCCACGAGTTGGCCTTGGGATTCAGACCGCTCTCGATCATGGCGAGGTACTTCAACTCGTCCGGCACGCCTTCCTCTTCGAGAATCTGCTCGATCATGGGGAAATACGTTTCCGACCGCTCGATCCAGCGGTAGAGGTGCTTCTCGGGCGAGCGCAGCAGGTAGGCGACGCTGTTGTCGACCAGGCGGTGCCGGGTCATCGGGAAGACGGTCTGGATGGGTCGCAGATCCGGCAGTTCCACGTTTTCGAGCAGCGGCACGTCGCTGTTGATGGCGGCGAACATGTCGGCGCGGAAAGCGAACACGTCGCCGTACTGCGCCTGCGCCGCGCCGGGCGACACCTGGTAATACTTCTCGTACTCGGTCAGGATGGTGCGGTAGAGTTCGCGGTAGCGGTCGCCATCGGCGGTGCCCACGAGACCTTCTTCCGCGCCGAGCCGCCCCAGATCCGTCATGGCGAGGTCGAGCAAGTCTTCGACTTTCTCGCTGTCGCCCTGCGCCTGCGCCATCAGCAACTCCGACTGGTAGCGGTAGATGCGGCTCATGCGCTCCAGAATCTGAGCGTTGGAGAGCGGCGCGAGCACCACGTCGGCATCGGCCCCGAGCATCGTGGGCGGGCTGAAGTCCGAGCGTGGCGTCAGCCGTTCGAGCGGGCGGACCTTTGCTTTGCCGGGGATCGGGATGCCCTGCGCTTGGCCCGTAGACGGACACGCGACGAGGGCGGCGAGGAGGAGGAGAGCGGTCGTGCGGCGCACTGTTCCTGCGGGGTTACGGAAGAAGGGGCGGGCGAATCCACATGCTACCTGAAGTGATACCTGAGGTGGCGCTGTGTTACTGCCTGCACAATAAGGCTTTAGGCGTTGTGTCGCAAGACACCAGGGGACAAGGATCCAAGTGGCGTATCTGTTCCGTTACATGTGAACGGTTTTCCGGCCTTTCGGAAGACACTTCCACGAAAAAACCGCAACGGCTTCGCGGAGGTGCTCTGTTGAGGGCGCGACAGGGAGTGACCAAGATCGTGCCTTCGTGCCTCTGCAGACTACATCACATCTGGCGCGCTGCATCCAGATAAGGAAAGATTCCTGCTGCGCGAGATGGCAGTTCGGTACTCGGGCTGGATCACGGTCTCGTCCAAGTGCGGAATGACGAGATCGGCGTCACCACGCACCTCCGCGCCTCGCACGTGAGCGACATTGATTCCCATCTCGTCCAGATAACGGATGAAATACCCGGATTGCTGTAGATCCGGCTCAGAAGGCCGGGTCCGCACATGAATGTCAGGCATGGCGGCGGGGGTCTCGGAGAGCCAGGTACGCACGTGTCAGTTTACACGCAGGAAGATAGCCGTGAGGTCGTCGGAGAGCACGTCCGGGCTGCCGGTGAATTCGTCGATGGCTCGGCGGACCACGCCCAACAGCTCCTCTGGGGGTAGCGCGCGGTGGTCGATCAGCAGGCGTTCGAGGCGCTCCTCGCCGTATTCCTCCTCGGCTTCGCCCATCGCCTCGGTGACGCCGTCGGTGAAAATGGCCAGCACATCGTCGTCTTCGAGCGTTACCCGCCCGCGGGTGTACGGCAGCGTCATCACGCCGAGGAGGAGGCCCCCTTCTTCGAGTAATTCCACCGTCGCCGTCCTGGCGCGTACGAGCATCGGGGGGTTGTGACCGGCGTTGACGTACTCGAAGACTCTGGTTTTGCGGTCGTAGATGCCAACAAAAAAGGTGATGAAGCGGTCGGCGTCGGTGTTGGCGCAAATGACCCGGTTGATCTGCGCGACGACCTCGTCGAGGCCCAGCGGCATGGGCAAGAGCGCGTGCAAACACGCCTGCACGTTGGCCATGAGGAGAGACGCGGGTACGCCCTTGCCTGTGACGTCGGCGATAGCCACGAGGAGGCGGTCGTTTTCGAGCACGACGGCGTCGTAGTAATCGCCGCCGACTTCGCGGGCAGGCTCGGCCACGGCGGCCAGTTCGACGCCCTCGAAAACGGGCAGCACTTGCGGCAGAAGGCGTTTCTGGATGGAGCGCGCCAGGAGCATTTCTTCTTCCATGCGCCGCTTCTCGACCTGCTCGTCGAGCAAAAACGAGTTGCGGATGGCACTCAGCGCGAGCGCGCCGATGGCTTCGAGGAGGCTGCGGTCTTCGTCGGCATACGGCTGCCCGCTCAAGCGCGGCCCCAGCCCGAGGATGCCGCACGTCTGGCCCTGCTGCTGGAGCGGAAGGAGCAGCACGATGCCGTGCTCGCGCAGCGCGGCGACGGCGTCAGGCCATGCCTCGGCAGCGTCGAGTGGGGCACTGAGTTCGCAGAGATGCCCCATCGCCACGTCATCGACGGCGTCCTCGGCGATGCCGCGCGTGGCGACGACGGTGAAACCGTCGTGTTTGCCCGCGCCGTCGGGACGCTGCACGATGAACAGGTGGCGGCTGGCGGCCATCTGGCCCATCAGCGTCAGGCCCAGCAGCCGGGCGTGGTGATGCCGATCCGTCGTGCCGTTGAACTGCTGAGACAGCTCGAAGAGGAGGCCGAGTTGCTGGATGCGGGCGTCGAGGGCGCGGTTGGTTTTCTTGATCTGGTCGACGGCCAGCGAGTTCTGCACGGCCGGCGTGGTGACGCTGAGGAGGGTGTGCAGAAACCCCAGCGCGGCCTCGTCGAAGGGCTTCTTGTCGAAGCGCGGCCCCAGCCCCAGCACCCCGATGGTGTCCGTCCCCACGCGCAGCGGCAGTGCCAGCCCGATGTGGTGCCGGGCCAGCACGTCGGGCACGTCGCTGCCCTGCACGCCGTCGCCGAGGGCGAGCGCGCCGGATACGAGCACATCGCCCTGCTCCATGTCGGCGTTGCCGCGCGCGGCAGCCACGCACCAGCCTTTCGCATCGTCGTCATACAACAGCACCATGCCGCGCGTGACGAGTACCTTGCTCATGGCCGTCAGCAGCAGGTTGCCGAGGATGAAGTCGCGGTCGAGCGAGGTGCCCAGCAGCCGCCCTGTTTCGCGGAGCGCGCCCAGGTCGTAGCGGTCGGTGTGCAGCGCGTTGGGGAAGGCGTCGGGCATTTCTGGAAAGTCGGAAGTGGGAAGGTGGATTTCGGCAGTGCGGAGAGGCAGGCGATACGGGCAGCATTTATTCTGCCCTGTTCAACGCTCGGAGGCACCGCATGGGCGCCGCGCGCTGCGCCCTATTCGGCGACGGGCACGAGGCGCAGGTGGTGGAAATCGAAGCTGAAATCGGTGGCGGGCGAGACGGCTTCCATCCGGGCTTCGCCGATACTGCCGCCCGGGCGGAGGGTGAACGTGACGAAAGCATCGGCACGCAAGCTGCGGTCGCGCCAGCGGACGACGAACGTGTCGTGTTGCCAGTGCTGCACGTCGCCCACGAGGGCGGGCGTGTGCGAAAAGCGCATCACCAAGCTGCCGTTTTCCTGCGCGATCTCGACGTCGCCGTACCAGGGATCGCGGTATGTGCCCGCGTACCGCTCCAGCGGCAGCGACGGCCCGCTGAGGCTGTCGCGGTCAGCGGCGATCCGCGCGTCGCCGGTGGCTTGCTGTGCCTGCGCGGCGGCGTGGTACTTCTCGAACACCGCCAGCCAGTCGGTATCGTCCGCGCCGAGGTAGCGGTCGAGGACGTGGTTGGTGATCACGGTGAACGCCTCGCCCGCCTCCTGATTCGTCAGCACGGCGATGCCCAGTTTGAGGGTCGGCACCAGCGTCACCTGCGACACGTAGCCGGGCAGGCCGCCCGTGTGGGTCACGATTTTGACGCCCCGGTAGTCGCGCACGTTGAAGCCGAGTGCATAGCCGTTGAACTGCGGTTGCAGCGCCTTCAGATCGGCGGGGTAGCGGCCCGGACGGATGGGCGTGACGATGTTCCACAACTCGGCAGTCGTGCGGGGACCGAACAGCCGCTCGCCGCCCGCCACCTTTCCCGAATCGAGTTGGACGATCATCCACCGGGCCATATCCGCCGCGCTCGCGCTGATGCCACCGGCGGGGTTGGTGTTGGCGTACACGAACGGCGGCACGCGCTGCACCGTGCCGTCCACGCGCGCGTGCGTCGCGGCCACGTTGCCCTCTTCGATCTCGCCGTGGCGCATCGTCGCGTCGTCCATGCCGACGGGTGCCAGGATGCGCTCGGCGACGAAGGCCTCCCACGTCTTTCCCGTCACCGCTTCGATGAGTTCGCCCGCGACGGAATACAGGACGTTGTCGTAGGCGTAGGCACTGCGGAAGCTGGTTTCGAGCGGCAGGTAGCGCAACCTGTGCACGATCTCTTTGCGCGTGAGCGTCGTGCCCGGCCACCACAGCAAATCGCCCGCGCCGAGGGGCAGCCCGCTGCGATGCACAAGGAGGTCGCGCACCGTCAACTGCTCCGTCACGTACGGGTCCGACAGGCGGAAGGCGGGCAGGTAGTCGATGACGGGCGCGTCCCATTCGACCCGTCCGTCCTCGACGAGCAGCGCCAGTGCCGTCGCGGTAAAAGCCTTCGTGTTGGAGGCGATCCCGAAGCGCGTGTGAGGATCGACGCTGCCAGGCGCGTCGAGCGACCGAACGCCATAGCCGTCTGCCACCACCACCGCGCCGTCCTCGACGACCGCCACGGCTACACCGGGCACCTCGAACGCTTTCTGTACGCGCGCCACGTAGTCGGCGAAGGCGTCGGCGTCGAGGGGTTGCTGTGCGACGCCGGCCTTCGGCAGGCCACCCGTCATCAAGAGATACAGTGCGAGCGTCGAGAATGCGAAGCGCATGGTAGAAGCAGAATGATCTTTCTCTCAACCTACAACCAACGACCCACAGCCCGCTCTTCTATTCGTCCAGATGCACCACCTCGGCCTGTGCGACTTTTCCGCCGTCGAGGCGCAGGCGCACGCACGTCTTCACCTGGTGAAACCCCTGCCGCCCCGCCGCACCGGGGTTGACGAACAGCATCCCGCCTATCGTTTTCACCCGCTCGACCTGTAAGATGTGCGAGTGCCCGCACACGAACACGTCCGGCGGGTCGCGGCGGAGTTCGTCGCCCACGCCCCGCTGCCACCGGCCCGGCCTCCCGGCGATGTGCGTCATACGGAAGCGCACGCCGTCCAGCGTCACGTCCTGCCACTCGGGCACGCGCCGCCGGAGGTCCTGCCCATCGACGTTGCCCCAGACGGCGTAGGTGGGCGCGAGGTTTTCGAGGCCGTCGAGCACCGCTGCCGTCCCGATGTCGCCCGCGTGCAGGATGGCGTCGCAGTCGCTCAGAAACGTGGGCAGCGCGGGATGGAAAAAGCCGTGGGTATCCGAGACGAGGCCGAGGAGCATAAAGAGATGGTTTGCTCGCTTGCGCTCGCTGTTGGTTGCAGGGTTGGGTGTGTTATAGCTAACCCTGCCAACTAACAACCCCAGCCACCTTTCTCACCGCAGCATCAGCGAGACGCCGAGGTGAGGGCGGGCGTTGGGGTGGCCGTCGGGTGTCCACTGAACGAGCGGGACGTTGAGGAACGGCGTCACACGAAAAGCTGGGCGGTTGTACTCGAAACCGGGGCGCAGCCACAGCACGCCGCCGCGGTACCCCTCGCGCGAGATCTGTACGGGGTCCGCGTCGCGGTCGGGAGTGGGCGCCGCCATCGTCTCGCCACTCCGCATCTGGTGCAGCTCGTACTGGCCGCGATCCGCGACGAGGCCCGCGTAGAACTTGGTACCCGAGGGCGAGAGGTGCAGGCTGTAGTTCATCATGACGTGGATTTCCCAGCCCAGCGCCCTGTTGAACATCACGTCGTAGTTGCCCGGCGTGGCCGAGGGCAGCACCACATCGGGCTGCGGCTCATCGGCGACGGGGAGGTACTGGCGGTAGCCACGCTGCACGCGGCGGATGCCGATGGCGAAGTCTGACGAGAACGTGGGCGAGAGCAGGCTCGACGCCACGAAGGCCAGGTCCGCCTGCGGAAAACCGACGCGCCCGTCGGAGTCGGGGTCGAGGGCGAGGCGAAAGGCGTAGTCGTCGTAGTCCTGCGTGCGGTGGTACGTCAGCACCACCCAGCTCCACGCCAGCGTGCGGCCTGCGCCCGAAGCGTCCACGATGGCCCCCACGTCGAGGTGGTCGGTGAGCTGGTAATCGAACCGGAGCGCGAGACCGAGGGGGTTGGATTCGAGAGCGGGGTTCTGGCCCTGGAGCTCGCCGAGCGAACGGTACGACACCTCGCCCGTGATGGCGTAACCGTCGTAGAAGGGCCGCCGCGCCGACTCGTTGCGGTAAAACGGGTCGTAGATGCGGAAGGGGCGCTGCGCCGCCACAGGCATCGCCACTGCGCACAGCATCCCCAGCACGAAAAGCCGTTGCAGAAGGGAAGAGTGGGTCATGGCACCCGAAGGGCTGAAGGGGATCGTCGCCGCGTCCGTCCCGCACTCACGCGTCGAAATCTACGCGTGGTTCGGCAAATCTACACACCACCCGCTAAATCGTTTCGGGAAAGGAGTAAGGCGAGTCGAGTTTGTCTGAGCACCCTACAGACAGGTACGGGGGCACGGTACGAGGTACTGCCCATCAGAGCGCGTACGTGGCACCTCGAACCCCCTACCGAAACCGACACCCCTCCTCCCCTACTTCCGCGTTCCGCCTTCCGCGTTCCGAAATTCCGCGACCTCGAACTGCCTCAGCGACCGGATGGCCGTGGCGTCGCCGGTGAGGCGGCGGGCGCGCTCGACGAGGTCGTCGAGTTGGGTTTCACTCAACGGGCGGTCGATGGCGGAGACGTCGTAGGCGATGCCGTACTTGGGCAGGTCGCGGTGGGACGACTGAAGGTTGTTCGCGCCCGCGTCGTAGATGGCATCCGACAGGGCTTTTTTGGTGCCGCGCGTGTCGGAATGCACGACGGCCAGCGCCCAGTACGGTGGCTCGGCGTCGGCGCCGATGGTCTGGCGCGGGGCAAAGACGGTGTCGCGGACCGTCCCGTAGCGGTTGAGCAGGCGTGTCGTCCCGGCGATGTGGGCGGCGATGCGGGGCTGCGCTTCCTCCGTCGCCGCGCCGATGTGGGGCGTCGTCACCACGTCGGGCACGTCGGCGTACGGGTTTTCCCAGCGGTCTTTTTTGGAGCCGGGTTCTTCGGGAAACACGTCCACGGCGGCGGCGCGCACGTGGCCTTCCTCGACGGCGCGGCGCAGGTCGTCGGGGTCGTAGAGAAAGCCGCGCGCAGCGTTGAGCAGGATGCGCGGGCTGTTCTCGCCCCGGTTTTCGCCCAGTTGCGCCAGGTGCTCGTACGTGATGAGGGCGCGGTTGGACTGCCCGCGGTTGTCCTCGGCGGAGACGTGCAGGGACACCACGTCGGCCTCGCGGAAGGCTTCGGCGAGGGTTTTCGAGGGCGTCCATCCCAGCGCCACGCCCACCTCGCGGGCGACCTCGGCGTTGTCGTAAAACCGGATCGTCATGCCGAAGCCCTCGGCGAGTTGGGCTACCTGCTTGCCGATGTTACCTAGCCCGATGACGGAAAGCACCTTGCCCTTGAGTTCGTAGCGGCGGTCGGAGTCTTTCGTCCACAGGTGCCGACGCCCTGACTCGTTGGCGTGGAACAGCCGCCGCGCCAGCCCGATCATCTCACCCATCACCATCTCGGCCACGCTGCGGCCGTTCGAGACGGGGTCGTTCAGGACGAGCACGCCGTGGCGGGCGCACGCCTCCTTGTCCACCGAGTCGTCGCCGATGCAGCACAGCATGACGGCGGCGAGTTTCTCGGACGCCTCCAGCACGGCGTCGCCGACCTCGAAGCGCGAGCGCTTGAAGATCAAATCGTGCTGGCCTTCGCGGAGGCGATCCAGCACGTAGTCCACGTCCTGCGTGGCACTCTCGGGCAACCGCTCCGGCTCGATGCCCTGCTCGCGCAGGTAGTCGTCGAGGCTCGGGTGTGGGTTTTCGAGAACGAGGGCTCGGCGGAACGAGGCGTTGAGACGGCGCACAGGCGGCAGGGTCAGGTGAGGCTGTAGAATGCGGGTCCGAGGTACTGCGGCCACAGCATCAGCACGAGGATGACGAGCCAGAGCGTGTGCGCGATGCCCATCCACATGGGCATCTTGCGCGCCTTGCCGCTCTCGGGCAGGCCGCGCCATACGCGCTGGATGCCGAAGATCTGCACGCCCGCGAGCACGAGCGCCAGCGTGAGGCTGGTGTGGTAGATGGGGTTGCGGACGATGGCGCTGCCACCGGTGAGCATCGCCCCGAGGCCCAGCAGCGGAATCAGCACCGCCATGACGGTCATGCCGAGCACGGAGCGGTCGCCTTCGCTCTTGGCGTCGAGGTGATGGGCCATGCGCGTGAGCGTCTGCATCCGCAGCGAAAGCCCCATCCAGATGACGGCGGCGAGGAGGTGGAGGACGACGAGGAGGGCTTTGATCCAGAGCATGAACAGCAGAGCGAAAGGAGAGTCTCGAAGATACACGCGCCCACGTCGGCAGAGACGCTTTTACCTCCTTTTCGACGGCGGCGTCGCATACGTCGGGCGTCACCCTGCTTCCCAGCGGCGACGTGGTCCTGGCCTGAGGGCGTCACGCTGCCCTCAGCATCAACGAGTATGCATGTGATAGGCCCGGCGCGCCTTGCACCCATCGCCGCCGCGATCCGTACTATCTCCTTCCCCTGCCCTCCCCGTGGCGATGCCTGCTCCCTCCTCTTCCTCTGCTCCCGATGCGCTCGCGCGCGAAGTGACGCAGCTGCGCCGGGCCGTCCACGAGCTGTCGATCCTCAACGACCTCGCCCGCGCCATCGGCGGCCTCTCGAAACCCGACGTCGTCATCGATACGCTCGTCAAGCAGTCGCTCCAGGCCATCGGGGCCGAGCAGGGCGTCGTGATGCTCGTGGACGAGGCGGTAGAGGACGCGCACACGTTCATCCGCACCGGGCCAGATTCCTCCGTCCAGGTGCCTCTGCGCCTCGACGATCTGCTGATGGGCTGGATGATCAGGCACCACGCGCCGCTGGTCGTCCACGACCTCGCCCGCGACGCGCGCTTCGGCGAGGGCCACTCCGACCCGTCCATTCGCTCGCTGCTGTGCGTACCGCTGATGGTGCGGGGCAGGCTGACAGGCGTGCTGGCCGTCTTCAACAAGCAGGGCGGCGCGGCCTTTACCCCGGACGACCAGCGGCTGTTGAGCATCCTCGCGGGGCAGTCGGCGCAGGTGATCGAAAACGCCCGGCTGATGGCCGAAGAGCAGACGCTCGTGCGGATGCAGCAGGAGGTCGAGGTGGCGCGGCAGATCCAGAAGCGGCTCTTGCCCACGCGCCCGCCCACGGTTCCGGGCTACGACCTGGCGGGCTGCACACACCCCGCCCTTGAGGTTGGCGGCGACTTCTTTGATTTCATTCCGCTCGACGCCGGCCGGCTGGGGCTGTGCGTGGGCGACGTGGTGGGCAAGGGCCTGCCTGCCTCACTCTTGATGGCGAACGTGCAGGCGACGCTGCGCGCGCTCGCACCCACTCTCGCCGCGCCCGAGGCGTGCCTGCACCGCGCCAACGAGTTGCTGTTTGCCAGCACGTCGCCGGGGGTGTTCGTGACCTTGCTCTACGGCGTCCTCGACGCACACGCGCATACCGTCGCGTACGCCAACGCGGGCCACAACCGCCCGTACCTCGTCCGGCGGGGGCATCCGCCCGAGATGCTGCCCCGAGGCGGGCTGATGCTCGGGGGCGTGCCGTCGGCCACGTACGACGCGCAGCCGGTCGCGCTCGAATCCGGCGACGTGCTCGTGTGGTACTCCGACGGGGTCGTCGAGGCGATGAACGCGGCGCGCGAGCAGTACGGCGACGCGCGCCTGGAAGCGCTGCTGGCCGAGCACGCCTCGCATGACACCGCCGAGGCCCTCGTAAAACGCATCGAGCGGGATGCCTTCGCGCACATGGCGGATGCCCCGCAGGCGGACGACCTGACGCTCCTCGTCGTGCGCCGCAGTTAGCCGTTTGTCATTGGTCGCTTGTCTTTTGCAGGGTGCAATGCATTGCGTCCCCACCTCCGAAATCCGACCGCCGAAAGCGAAGCTTCACGTCAGTAAATCCGACCTTCCCCGCGCCCCCACTTCCCACTTCCACCATGCCCCGTCCACGAGATGCTGCTGACGCGCTGCTGGAACAGGCGCTCGAACGGCCCGAGGCGGTGCGCGCGGCGTTCGTGGCGGAGGCGTGCGACGATGCGGCGCTGCGGGCAGAGGTGCTGGCGCGGCTGCGGGCGCACGAGGCGCTGTCGCGCGAGATGCACGAGCGGCTCGACCCGTTCGCCCTTCAAGCGGCGAAAGCCGCGCCCGCCGATCCGCACGGGCTGACGGGGCAGACGGTCGGGCACTACGCCATCGACGGACTGCTCGGCGGCGGCGGCATGGGCATCGTCTACCGCGCCACCGACACCCACCTCCGCCGGACGGTCGCGCTCAAGTTCCTGCCGCCCGTTCTCAGCATGGACGTGCAGGCCAAACAGCGCTTCGCCGCCGAAGCGCAGGCCGCCTCCGCCCTCGACCACCCGCACATCTGCACCGTCTACGAAATCGGCGAGACCGACGACGGGCGGCTGTTCATCGCGATGGCGCATTACCCCGGCGCGACGCTCAAAGCACGGTTGTCGGATGGCCCGCTGTCCATCGACGAGGCCCTCGACTACGCCCGGCAGACCGCCGACGCGCTTGCGTGCGCGCACGACGCGGGCATCGTCCACCGCGACGTGAAGCCCGCCAACGTGATGGTGACGCCCGAGGGCCGCGTCAAGCTGCTGGATTTCGGGCTGGCGAAAGTGTCGGATCTGCAACTGACGCAGACCGGCACGACGATGGGCACGGCGTCCTACATGAGCCCCGAGCAGACGCGCGGCGAACCCGTCGATGGGCGCACCGACATATGGGCGCTGGGCGTGGTGCTCTACGAGATGCTCACCGGCACGCGGCCCTTCGACGGCGCGTACGAGCAGGCGACGGTGTACAACATCCTCAACGAAACCCCACCCGACCTGTCTGCCCGCGCGCCCGACGTGCCGCCTGGCCTCGCCGCCGTCGTGATGCGGTGCCTGGAAAAAGAACGCGCCCTCCGCTACGCCGACGCCACCGCGCTTTTGCGCGACCTCGACGCGCTGCGCGCGGGCACAGCGGTAGCGGCGCCGCGCGTTGGGCCGGGCTGGGTTTTCGCGCCGCGCACGGGCCGCGATGCTGGGGGCAGGTATCGTTGGCGTGCTGCTCGTGGTGGCGTTCTTTTTCCGCCCCGGCGGCGCACCTTCCCCGATTTCCTCCGACAGCGGCGTGCGGCGCGTGGCCGTGCTGCCCTTTGCCGACGTGGACCTGGAAACCGACAACCAGGCCTTTATCGACGGGATGGTGTACACCATCTCGTCCACGCTCGTGGAGATGGAAAAGCTCGCGGGGCGCATCTCCGTGGTGCCCGCGTCGGACGTGCTCCAGGCCGGGCTGACGAGCGCGCCGGCTGCGGCCAGAGCGTTCGACGCGCAGCTCGTACTCACGGGCAGCGTCATCCCCGGCGGCACGCGCCTGCGCTTCTTCCTCGACCTGTTCGACGCGCGCACGGACAGCATCGTGAGCAGCCTCCGCCTCGACCAGCAGCGCGCCGACCCGCTGGCGTTGCAGGACAGCGTGGCGCTCTACGTGGCCCGGTTGCTGGGCGTCCAACTCGACGCCGAGGCCCGCGCAGCGCTGGGCGCGGGCGGCACGGCCAGCGCCGACGCCTTCGACGCCTACACGCAGGCGCGCGGCTACCTGCTGCGCTACGAAACGCCCGCGAACGTTGAGCGCGCCATCACGCTGTTCGAGCGCGCCCTTGCCGCCGACTCGCTCTATGCGCTCGCGCACGCTGGGCTGGGCGAGGCATACTGGCGCCGGTACGAGCAAACCAGCGATCCGCAGTGGGTGGAAAAAGCCGCCGAGAGCGGTGAACGCGCCGTTCGCCTCGCGCCCCAACTGTCGGCGGTGCGCGTGACGCTGGGCATGGTCTACAAAGGCACCGGGCGGTACGACGAGGCCGAGGCCGAACTCCGCCGCGCCCTCGTGCTCGACCCGCAGAACGCCTTCGCGCACCAGCAACTCGCCGCCACGTTTTACTACCTGGGGAGGTTGCGGGAGGCCGAGGCATCGTACAAAGACGCCCTCCGCCTCAAGCCCGGTTACTGGGCTTTTTACAACAACCTCGGTTTTCTCTACAACGCCGAGGGCCGCCACGAGGACGCCATCGACGTGTACCGGCAGGTGACCATGCTACGCCCGGACAGCCCGTGGGGCTACAACAACCTGGGTGTGCAGTACGAGCAACTGGGCCGCTTCGGGGAGGCAGCAGCGTGGTATCAGAAAGCGACCGAGGTGGGGTCGGGTGTCGCCGTGGCGCAGGCCCAGCGCAACCTGGGCAGCCTCGCGTACCGGCAGCGCGACTTTGCCGCAGCGGCGCGCCTCTACGAGCAGGCGCAACGCTCCGACAGCGCGGACGCCGACGGGTGGAGCAACCTCGCCAACGCCTACCACTGGGCAGGCGACGAAGCAGCGGCGCAGACGACGTGGGCACGCGCCATCGCCCTCGACGAGCGCGCCCTGCGCGTCAATCCCGACCGCGACGACGCGCTGGAACGTTTGATGGTCAACTATGCCCGCACCGGCCGTGTGGAAGACGCCCGGCGGATGGCTCGGCGCATCGAACGCCTCCCCCGTCTGGATTCGGAAGCGTACCTCGCCCTCGCGCTCCTCCACGAAGCCGAAGGCGGTCGCACGGAGGCGCTCTCCGCGCTCGAAAAAGGGTTTGATGCGGGCCTGACGGCCTCGCGTGTCGATGCCTCCGTCTGGCTCGACGATTTGCGCGCCGATCCGGCGTATGATGCGCTCGTGCCCCGCACCGACGGACGTTGAAATTCACGCCGTTTCTCTCCTCCACTCAACCCGCACCGCCATGACTTACCTCGACATCGCCGAAGACGGCACCTTCACCCCCACGCTGCTGGAACTGACCCCCGGCACCCACCTCACGGTTCGCACCCGGGATGTAGACGCTGTGTTGTGCATCGACTCCGCGAGCGTGTTCGGCGCGCTGCGCTACGAGATTCCCGCCCTCACCGAGCGCGACCTGACCGTGCAGCTCGGGGCGCCTGACACGTTCGATTTCCGCATTGCCGTGGGCGACCTGAGCCAGTCCTGCACCGGCACCCGCGCGGCCACGGGCGAAGGCGCAGGCAAGGTCAGCGGCGGGCCAGGGCGCACGTGAGCGCTACCGGACGCGGAAAGGCTGCCGCCCGATGAGGTGGCCCTCGGCGTCGTAGAAATACAGCGCGTAAGGCCCCGGCGCGCGCGTCTCCGACCCGGAAAGCTGCTGCCGGGTACGCGAGAGGCCTGCCATGTTGTACCGGCTTTCGCGCACCACGCCGCCGTCCGGCCCGATCCATTTCCAGGAGACGGCCTGCGTACGCCCGCCGACGGGGTCTTTCTGCTTGAATGAGAAGTGGACGGTCTGGCCCGCCCCGAACTCGGTGGCCCGGTTTCGCTCCGGGCACTCCAGTGCAGAGACGGTGCAGAGCACGAGGTAGTCCACATCCACGTGGCGGCGCTGGAGGCTGTCGAGCGTGGCGATGGCCTTCACGGCGGCCCCCGTCGAAGGGCTGCTGCGGACCGAGTCGGCGCGGCTGCGGTAGCGCAGCCACCGCGCCCGTTTCTCGGCGAGCGTGAGCGTGTCGTTGGCAGCAGCCGCCTGCGTCTCGGCGAAAAATGTCACGAGGCCGTCGAGGCGTTTTTCCACGCTGTCGAGGGCGGCAGGGGTCGCCTGCCCGGCTTGCGCGAGCGCCCGGCGGTCGGTGACGCCGAGCGCGGCGTAGGCGGCGGCGACGGACTCGTTGGAGGCGGCGGGGTCGTTGAACTGCTCCTGCGCGTCGAGGTAGCGCCCGAGCACGTCGGAAAGCTGGGCGTCGCCCGCGAGTACGGTGAGGCGTTTGGCGTCGGCGGGCGGCGTGTCGTCGATGTCGCGGGCGACGGACGCCGAGACGGTGACCGTCCCCGGAGCCAGGCCCTCTACCGTCGCGCCCAGCCCGGAACTGTCGGGCGTGATGGCGACGAGGCCGGGCGGCTCGGCGCTCCATTCGAGCACGTCGGGGCGCTCGTCGCGTTCGCTCATGCCGTTGCCCAGCGAATCCACGAGCGACACGCCCACGTGCAGCGCCTGCCCCGCCCGCAGCGTATCCGCCGACGGAATCAGGATCACGCGCCCGATGATGGGGATGAGCGGCTCCGAAAAACCCGGTACGCTGGCGAGCGTGTTGATGGGTGCGTCGATGTCGGACGGTGCTGGCTTGGTGAACAGAAAAAACGCCGCCACGGCGAGCGCGAGCACAACGCCCGCCGACACGCCGCTCCACAAAAGCGTCTTTTTCGGCACCCGGATCTCCACGTCCGACCCAGCGGCGGCAGCGCAGCCGGAACGGGCATGGGCGCTTGCTTCACGATGGGCGGCGGCGCAGGCACGGCGTGCGCCGCGTCGATGTCGAACAGCAGGCCGTCCGGGGCGCGCATGTGCAGCACGGGCGTCCCCCACTCGACGGTGTTGGCCACGCTCAGGCTGATGGCCTTGCGCGCCTCCGACACGGCGGCGTCGACGGGAAAGCCTTCGGCGAGGGCCTGGTAGAAGACATGCCCGAACTCGATGGCGGCGCGGTCCGTGATCTCGTACTGCATCGCCACGACGGCGGGGATGCCGCGCCGGATGAGCACCGACGCGGTGCTCGAAAACAGGTCGGTGTCGCTGGCCTGCGCGCCCTCGCAGGCGTTGAGCACCGCCAGCCGCAGACTCGGGTGGTCGGCCAAGAGACGGCCCAGCTTGGTCGCCGGGAGGCGGAACGTACTGCCGTCGTCGTCAGAGAGCGCCAGCATCCCCTCGCCGCTCATCGCGTCGAAGCCACCGTGACCGACGAAGTGGAACACGTGCCACGGCCCGGCGCGCATGGCCTGCTGAAGGTCGCGCCACGTCTGGCCTTCCAGCCACGTCAGCGTCACGAGGCCGCGCGCTTCGAGGTCGGCGATGGCCTCGCTCATGCGTCCTTTCTCGCGTTCGACGTCGAGCGTCGAGCGGTCCTGCGGCGCGGCGATCATCGCCAGAATACGCAGCGGCGGCTCGATGGCGATGGGCACGGGCGGGCGGTCGAGTTCGAGGTAGCGCACGATGGGCGTCTCGTTCGACAAACAGATGAAATCGCCCTCGGCCTCGTCGTACAGAAACTCCCACGGTAGCGCCGCCAGGTCGGGCGCTTCGATCCGCAGCCGCACGCGCAGCCCCCGGCCCGACGCCTTCGCCTTGTCGCGGCTGATGCGGTAGCAACTCCGCACCTCGCTCGGCAGCGCGGCTTCGAAGAGCATCCGGCCGAACTCCTGCACCGACACCTGCTCCTCGGGCTGCGACAGGTCGCGCCGCGTGCTGCCGGACTTGAGCAGCGCGATCTGGAGCGTCTGAATCCGGCTCTTCAACTCGCGCTCGTCGAAGGGAAACTGCATGGTGGCGCGCTGCTCGCCCGCGGGCGAACGGACGACGCTGAGAGGGTACGAGCGCCCTTCACCCACGCCGATGCACAGTTCAAAATCGAGGTAGTCCATGTTCGCGGGAGATCTGGAAGGGAAGACACGAGCGGCGCGCCGTCAGAGCGTTTCCCCCACGTCCTCGACCGGCGCGTCCTCTGCCAAGCGACGCACCACGCCGATGCCGACGTAGCACTTGGTGGCGTTGCAGTTGTCCATATGGAGCATGAAGGAGTACGGCACTGCCTCGCCGTCGGCGGGCAGGTACACGATGGGCTGCTTTCCTACTTCCTCACCCAGCAACTCGTCTGCCTCTCCGTATACGGAGAGGCTCATCGCGGTGCAGTCGTTGTCGCAGGTGGCGTAGAGCACATAGTCGTATCCGGGCTCGGCCGTCAGGTACTCGCGCTGCGCGGCCTGCTCGCGCATATCGAACACGCGTGCGTCCACGTTGTCCTCGACCGCTCCACAGCAAGGCCAGCGTGGAGGTGTAGCCCTCTCGTTCCAGCGCGGATTGCTGGCTGAAGAGGTTCTCGGCGATGCCCTGGACAAAGCGGAAATCAGAGTCCGCAGGGTCGTCGTAGCCGTTCTGGATCAAGATCGTCTGGGCCGCTTCGTCCACGTCTACGGCAGGGCTCGGGGGCTCCTCCTGCGGCACGTCCTCGCCCGTGGGGATGAGGAGCACGGCGAGTACGAGCGCGACGGCCCCGCCGAGGGCCCAGAGGAGTCCCTTTTTGATGCCACCAGAGCGCCCCTCTCGTTCAGCCTTCCGGGGTGGCTCCGGCGCGCTGACCGGGCCGTGGTTTCGCGCAGCCGGAGCTTCGGGCTCCACGGCAGGGAGCGGCTCTGCCCGAGCCGACACGTCGAAAAGACGACCGTCCGGGGCGCGCATGAACAGCACCGGCGTGGCCCATTCGGACGAGCCGGGGTTGGCGCGGTAAATGGCCTTGCGCCCCGCCGCCACGGCGGCATCGACGGGATGCCCGGCGGCGAGGTCGGCGTAGAACTTCTCCGCGAACGCCACCGCCGCCCGGTCGGCCACGGGCACCTGCATGGCGACGACCGCAGGCATCCCTGCCATCACGAGCGCGGCAGCGACGCCGTCGAAGGGGTCACGGTCGCCGCGCGGGCTGGCCTTGCCGGTGTTGCAGGCGTTGAGCACGACGAGCCGCATCGACGCCACCTCGCGGAGCGTGTCGCCGAGGGTCTCGGCCAGCAGCGGGCGCGCCTCGCCCTGCTCACCTTCGAGCAACAGCGCCCCCCGCCCGCTCGCCTCGTCGAAGCCGCCATGCCCCATGAAGTGCAGCACGTGGTACGTGCCTGCGTCGAGCGCCGCAAACAGCGACGCGCGCGTGGCGTGTTCGAGGATGGTGACCTCGACCCCTTCGAGCTTCGCCCACGTGGATTCGATCACCGACCGCTCTTTGGCGAGGTCGAGCGGATCCGTGCCCGCCGGGTTGGCGAGGACGATGAGCACGCGCAGCGGTGCCTCGAACGGCGGCGGCTCGTACGGGCGCGGCACGTCGATATAGCGGACGACCAGCGTGCGGGGCGACCGGCCGAAGGCTTCGCGCTTCCGCTCGTCGTAGAGCAGTTCCCACGGCAAGCGCGCCAGGCGGGCCAGCGCAGGGTCGTTGAGGTCTATCTGGATGCGAAAGCGCAGCCCTTCGTCCTGCCCGATCCGGCCCTGGCTGCCGCGCAGCGCTTCGAGGACACCCTCGTTGAAAAGCGCCTCGAACAGCAGCCGGCCTGCCGCGTCGGGTTCGTCGGGCGCGCTCTCGAACGCCAGGTCGCGCGTCTCTGCCCCGGCTCCCCGCGCGCCCTCGGCTCTCGGCTGCAGCAGCGCCGCGAGGTCGTCCGGGGCCGTCGTGGAGGCCAGGCGCAACGGCCCCTCGCACTCTCCATCAGGCGAGCGCGAAACGACCCAGAAGTCGTCGCCCCGCCGTTCGATCCGCAGCCAGAAGTCCCGGTAAGTGATCATACGGAGTCAGGTTTTTGCCGCAGGGTAAAGGGGCGCGTCACGACGGTCCAGTCGGCGTCGGCCTCCGGGGGTTCTTCAAAGGCGAGGTCACGGGTGGGACCGGCGAACGTCTGTTTGAGGAGGCGGCCCAGCGACGAGCCGGGCGGCGCGGCGTCGGAGCGCACACCTTCCTGCATGAGCGCGGCGAAATCGGTGGGGGCCGTCGTGGCGAAGACGCGGAGCGTCTCCAGCCCTTCGGCGGGCGATGCCTCGCCGGGCTGCTCGACGAACGGGAAGTCTTTCGGCATCTGGAGCACCAGCGCCGAGCGCATCCCGACTTCCTGCGTGCCGCCGGGCTGGAGGGCCTCGTTGGCTCCCGCAATCGTCAACAGCCCGATGCGGCCCGTCAGGCCGAAATCGAGGGCGTAGACGTACAGATCGGCGGCGTGGTGGTTGGTGACGGTGAGGGCGAGGCGCTCACCCGCGGTGAAGACGACCTCGCCGCTGCCGGCCTCGGGGGCAGCCTCGGCCCACGTCCCGTCGTTTTTCTGACGGTGGAGGCGCACGTCTACCTTGCCACGCAGCGCGCTCGCGGGGTTGTCGAGTGTGAGGGCGTGGCGGTAGCGGGCGAGGGCTTCGAGATTGCTGCGCAGCCTTTCCACCACGCCGACTTCGCGCAGCGTGTGGAGCGGCATCGCCAGCCGCCCGTCCTGCCCGACAACGGCCCACGTGGCCTCGCGCAGCGGTCCGGCCTGCGGCACGGGCGCGTCGGCGAAGTCGCGGGCGGGAAGGACGTAGGCGCGGAAATCAGCGGCCTCGGCCTCCGTCGTGTGCGTGAGCAAGCCAGACGCGTCGAGGGCGTTCAGAAACGCCTGCGCCTCGGCAGGATGATCGCCGGGCGGGTCGAAGGCGACGCGCAGCGCGAGCGTGCCAGGCGCGTGTGTTTCCTCGAAGGCGCGCGTGCCTGCCCCGACCGCGTCGGAGGCCTGTTCCTCGACGATGCGGGCCTCCGACGTGAGCGCGCCGACGCGCGTGATCTCCACCTTTCCCAACCGCTGCGCGTCGCCGGGGCGCTTGGTGCCTGCCGGATGGAGGCTCCAGACCGAGCCAGCCGTCAGGCCGTGCGCGGCGCCGCCGCCGAGTTCGACGGTCGCGCCGTCGCGCGATTCGACCGGCAGGAAGCGCGCCGGGGCGATGTCGCGCACGCCGAAAATCTCGCGGTCGAGCGCACCTTCCATCTGTGGGTGCTGCTTCGACGAGTGCGCCGTCACGGGCGCGCGGAGGCTCTCGAACACGTCGCGGTACGTGGTGCCCGGCGTGGCCTCGGCGAGGCGGCGGCTGAGGAAATACGTCAGCGCGCCGTGCGGCGTCTGCGTCTCGGGGTCGCGGTATTCGTACGACAGTTCCTCGTCGCGGCACCCGGCGATGAGGACGTACTTCTCGCCCAGCGGCAGCCAGCCACTCGGCCCCTCCTCGCGCCCGGCGCTGCGCGTGGTGACGGCGGCGACGGGCGATGGCGGCAGTTCGCTGGCGGGGCGCGTGTCAGGCGCGAGCGAGCGCGCCTTCGCGCCGAAAGCGTCGCGCGACAGCGTGCCCGAGTGGCAGCAGTCGAAGATCAGCGTGACGAAGGGCGTCTTGTCCGTCACGCGCACGATCCACTCGTGGATCTCGTCGTCGGTGATGTCGCGGTTGGGCAGCGGGGCGCGGGCGGCGTCGTGGGGAACGATGGTTTCGTCGAGCCCGTCGGGTTCGTCGCCCTCGCGGTCGGTCATCTGCGAGCCGTGCCCGGCGAAGAAAAACACGACCACGTCGTCTTTTTCCACCCTCCCGGCGAGTGCGTCGAGTGCGTGGAGGAGGCCGTCGCGCGTGGCGCCCTCGTCGGTGAGCAGCGTGACGTTCTCCTCGTCGAAGCCAAACGTGTCGCGCAGCAGGGCAGCCATCACGCGGGCGTCGTTGACGCAGCCGTCGAGTTGGGAGAACGACGACAGGTTGGGGTAGGCGTTG
The DNA here is from genome assembly GCA_963829705.1 of Rhodothermales bacterium. Lineage (GTDB taxonomy): Bacteria > Bacteroidota > Rhodothermia > Rhodothermales > BA12 > CAWHJN01. The sequence goes on along the minus strand of CAWHJN010000005.1, from coordinate 653,531 downwards.
ACGCCTGCAAGCAGCGCGTGCTTGCGGCGTTCCGGGGCGGGGGCGTCCGGCATGGCGTGGGGCAGATGCAGGGAAAGAGGCCATTCCCGCGCCGTCTTGCACGACAGCTTTATCCGTGCGCCGGGGCCTGCCGAGGGGGTTTACTGAAATACTGCCTCGTGGCCCGGCGACTGGGCGGGTCGTACAGTATCGCGCCTTTTGCCGCCATTCACAACACGCCTGCTCTCCGCACCGGCCACAAAAAAACCGGGCGGCTTACAAGGAGCCGCCCGGTGGGAAAGAAGCGTGGGATGCGCTTTTACGCCGTCGCCTGCCTGTTGAGGTGATCCTCGGCGAGGCGTGTCAGCTTCGAGTCGGCGTCGTACTCCTCGTCGAGCGTGTCGCGCAGCGTGTTGGAGACCTTTTCGAGGCCCAGCAACTCGGCCCACGAAACCAGCGTGCCGTAGCGCGTGATCTCGTAGTGCTCGACGGCCTGCGCCGCCGCGATCATGCCGGCGTCGAGCGTATCGCCGTCTTTGATCTCGTCCATCAGTTCCTGGGCCTCCTTGATGATGCCCTCGATGGCGTGGCACTTGACGCCCTTCGCCTGGACGCCCATCGTGTCGAAGACGGTTTCGAGGCGTTTCACCTGTCCTTCGGTCTCCTGCTTGTGCGCCTCGAACGCCTTGCGGAGCTCGGCGCTGTCGGCGCGGGAGGCCATTTTAGGAAGGGCTTTGAGGATCTGTTTCTCGGCGTAGTACACGTCCTGAAGCGTGTGGACGAGCAGTTCTTTGAGGTTGTTGATAGCCATGGTTGTAGGTACGGATATGCGGTGTGAACCGCGGATTGAGCGGATTGAAGGGATCGAACGAACCGAGGGTTCGAGCAGCGAACCCATCGAACACCACGCGCCCGCCACTTCTGCTTACGCGGAAAGGACGGGCGCGTGGATAGGAAAGCCGACGCGGACTCAGGCGACGTCGCCGTCGTGCTCGCGGAAGATGTCCTTGATGCGCGCCTCGGTAGCGGCGTCGCGGGCGTGGACGCCCAGCAGGATGCCTCCGCGATCGATGCGGTCTTCGTAGTGCTTGACGCGCTCCTCGGGAATGCCTGCGCCGATGAGGCCGCCGAGAATGCTGCCGCCGAGCCCACCGGCACCGGCGCCAGCGAGAGCCGCGGCGATGGGGCCAGAAAGCACGATGCCGACGCCCGGAAACACGACCGGCGCGGCCGCGGCGGCGATGGCTCCGAGGATACCACCGACGGTGCCCCCGACGGCTCCGCCGACGCCCGCGCCTTCGGTGGCCTTGTTGCCCATCTCAGTTTCAGGCGTGTTGTCGCCGAAATGCGTGTTGCGCGTGTCCTCGGACATCACGACGCTGATGTCGGCGCTGCGGATGCCGTGGGCGGTGAGTGCGTCGTAGGCGCGGTCGGCGTCGGCGCGGTTGTGGAAAACGGCGGTGACGATACGGTCGTTGGTAGTCATGGCAAAAAGGGGTAGGTGTACAGAGGACGGAGTCCGCACGCAGCAGCGAAACGTCGCCAGGATGCGCGCGGGGTGTGCTCTGACATGTACTCCCTGGTGCCTTCGTTCCAGTAGCGTGGGCTCCTCACGCCAACGTTACCGAGGCTCCCCGCCTGTTACGGCGCTTGCACCGGTGCGGCACCGAACAGGTGGCGGTACTGCACGCAGTGAATGAGCACGGAGCGGTACGCGGACAGATCGAGGCTGTCGGCGAGGGGGTAGAGCTGCGTGCCGGTGCGCGCCTTGAGTGGGGCAACGATGGCGCTCCCTGCCGTGGCGTTGGTGTTGCCCGCATCGGCGATGGCGAGGGGCGAGAGGACGACGTGCAGGTCGGGCGCGTCGTCGGTGCGGAAGGCGTCGGTGAGCACGAGGCGGCGCCCGTCGGTCGTCTGCTCGATGCGGTAGGCACCGCGCGTTGTCTGCCCGCCCTTATCGACGAAGTCGCCTTTGAAGAGCACGGTGGTGTCGGTGCGCGTGACTTCGTCTTCCTCTTCCATCACGGAGACGGGCAGCGTGGCGTCGCAGGCGGCGAGGGCCGTCAGCAAGAGCAGGAGCAGGGGGAGAACGCGCATGGGGCGTACCGGGCAAGGGAGGTTCAGCATAGTGCCCGTGGCAGAGCCGTGCTGCACGAGAGTATCACGGAAGCCGTGCCCTCAAGGACTCGCCCGCGTCAGAACCGAACGGTGAACGCCTCGGCCCCATCGGTGAAATACAGCGTCTCTGTCTTCTCCTCCGGGAAGCGCATCACGTTGACGATGTTGCGCTGGTCCTCGAAGGTGTCGAAGAGCAGGGTGTTGCGTACGGTGAAGGTGGCCAGTTCCACGGGCGCGTCGTAGCGGAGGCGGTACCACCACATTTTTTCCTGCTCGCCGCTGCCGATGATGCGGGGCACGAGCGCCACGCCGCCCGCCTCGATGACGAGGTGCTGCTGGAAATACGCCAGAAACTGCGTCTCCACGTCGGTGTCGGCCTTCATGTCGTAGGACGGCGCGCCCGTCGCATCGGCCAGCGTTTTTTCGAGGTCGTCGCGGAAGAAGCGCACCATCAGCGTCGCCGCGCGCCCCTGCACGGCCATCTTCCCATACGAAACGTGGAAGTTGTGGGCGGCCGCGGGCGGCGGCGCAGGCGCACTGGCGGGCAGTGCGAACAGGGCGAAAGCGCAGAGCAGGAGTCGCATACGGAGAGGCGAGCGATTCAAAAAAGAGGAGCGCCGGACACGCGCCGACGCTCCTCGAAACGGAGCACATAGCCCGTTTGTTTTCAGGAGCTTACTGCTTCTTGGCGGTAAACTCCTGCTCGCCCGAGGCCTTCATGCCCGTCACCTTGCCGCTCGCGTCGCGGGTGAAGGTGAACGTGATGCCCGCGTCGTCGAACGAGAACGTGTTTTCGCTCACCGCCGAGAGGCCGAACGAACCCTGGCCGGGAACGGTCAGCGTGAGGCGTCCGGCGTTGGTACTCACGTCGAACGCCACGGGGGCACCATCGAGTTGGTACGTGCCGTGGAACTCGGCGAGTTGAGCGTCACTGAGCGTGAACGGTATCTCGATACCCAGCGCGCTCGTCTCCTCGGTGGAAAGCGACGGCGACACCCAGAGGTTGTTGTCCGGGTTCACGTCGGCGTAGGCCTCGTCGGGGTCGAGCACGATGGAAGCCACGGCGCGCGGGGCGAAAAAGCCTTTGGTGAACGTGTTCTCGTCGTTGCGCCAGATGTCCACGGGCAGTGAGAAACGCTCTTTCTGGCCGTCCACGTACGTGACCTCCATCTCGACGGGCAGCACCAGCCCGCCTTCGTTGGTGATCTCGACGCGGTAATAGTACTGGCCCCGCTCGGTGTTGCCGATGAGCGAGTCCGCCCGCTGCGAGCCGACGGAAGCGATGGCCTGGTCGTTGGCGTGGGTCGAGAAAAACCAGCCGCGCCAGAAGTACGCCATGTTCTCGCCTGCGCCTTCTTCCATCGCCCGGAAAAAGTCCGCCGGTTGCGGGTGCTTGAACATCCAGCCCTGCGCGTAATACTGGAATGCCTCGTCAAAGGCTTCCTCACCGAGGATGTGCTCGCGCAGCATCACCAGCCCGGCGGCGGGCTTGGCGTAGCCGTTGTTGCCGAACTGCCGGTGGATCAGGTCGCTCTCGGTCATGATGGGCACCTGGTTCGGGTCGCGCATGTAGCCGACGATGTTTTTGGCCGGGCCGCGCTGCGTGTTCTTGGGCCACGTGCCGTCGTCGGTCTGCGTCCAGTACGTGCCGTTGTAGGTTCTGGCGTAGTCGTTCTGGCCGTAGTATTCGAGAAACGAGTTGAGGCCCTCGTCCATCCACGTCCACTTGCGCTCGTCGGAGGCGACGATCATCGGAAACCAGTTGTGGCCGACCTCGTGGATCGTCACGCCGATGAGGGCGCGTTCGAGGGCGTCGTTGTAGGTGCCGTCGGGCGCGGGGCGCGCGCCGCAGAAGGCGATCATCGGGTACTCCATCCCGAACACCGGCCCGTGGATGTTGGCGGCTTTGGGGTACGGGTAGCGGAAGGCCATGCGCCCGTACGTCTTCATCGTCTGGATCGTCGCGCGCGTCGAGACTTTGTCCCACAGCGGCATCGCGTCGCGCGGGTAGAGCGAGTGGATGTGGATCGTCCGGCCCGGCTCCTGCGGGTACGTGTAGCCCGCGGCGTCCCAGACGTAGGTTTTGGACGACACCCACGCGAAGTCGCGCACGTTCTCGGCCTTGAAGCGCCACGTCAACGTCCCGCTCGTTTTCGGACGGCTCTCGGGCGTCATCACTTCGTCGGCGGCGACGATGAAGACGGGCTCCTCGCTCGTGTACGCCTGTTTCAGCCGGTCGCGCTGCGTGCGCGTGAGCACGTCCTCGGGGTTCTGCAACTCGCCCGTGGCGTCCACGATGTGGTTCCACGGCACGGTGATGGACACGTCGTAGTTGCCGAAGTTGAGGTAGAACTCGCCCTGTCCCAGGAATTGCTCGGTCTGCCAGCCGTTGACGTCGTCGTAGACGCTCATGCGCGGAAACCACTGGGCGATCTCGTAGAGCCAGCCGTCGCGCACCTTTTCCTTCGCGCCGCGCCCGTCGTTGGGGACGTTGAAGGCCCAGTCGATCTCGAACTGAATCTCCTCGCCCGAGGCGAGCGGCGCGGGCAGGTTGATCTTCATGAGGGTGCCGTTGACGCGGTAATCGGCATCCGTAAGCTGGCCGCGCGCGCCGACGAGTTGGACGCGCGAGATCTCGTCGCCGCCGTCGAAGTTGTCGAGCCCGACAAAGTCGAGGTACTGCTGAGACACGTTCTCGGGCAGCGCGTCCTGGGTGGCGTAGGAGCGGCTGTGCTCGCGTGAGCGCACGTTCTGATCCAACTGGAGGAAGAGAAAGCGCAGCGTGTTGGGCGAGTTGTTGTGGTACGTCACGCGCTCGGAGCCGGTGACGCGCTGCGCCGCGGTGTCAAGTTCGACCTCGATGACGTAGTCGGCCTGCTGCTGCCAGTATTCGGGGCCAGGCATCCCGGCGGCGTTGCGGTAAACGTTGGGGTCGGGCCACTCGTCCATGTAGCGAAACATGGAGCGGTTCATGGCCGCGTCGTCATCGGTGTTGCGCCAGTTCTGCGCGCTCGCCGGAAGCGCCATCGCACCGAGGGCAATCAGCAGCAGTCCTTGCCTGAGGAGGCTTTTCATACGGTCAGAGATTAGATTGGAAATGGAGACGCGGGATGCAGAAGGCGGAAGGTAAAAAGGCGAACCCCAAGGTGCGAGGTAGGCACGTGCCGCCGCACGTCCATGTGAAGGTCAGAGCAGACACGGGGATCCTGCCGTTCAAAATCGGATGGCGATACGGGGATTTCGGAAGACAGATGCACGCGGGTGCCAGAAGGCGTGATGCAGATGCAGGATCTCGGCTTTCGGCCCGGTCGCAACACGGCGCAGGCTGCTGCGCCTCTACGAGTTCGGCCTTCCCACTTCCCACGTTCACCCGATTCGTTCGAGCAGCATCACGAGCGACAGCCCGCCCGTGGCCCCGAGCAGCACGAGCGTCCACGAGGCGGCGTCCATGCGGGTCAGGCGCGCGATGAGCACGCCCACGACGAGCAGCGCGACGACGATGGCGATCTGCCCGATTTCGAGGCCCACGTTGAAGGCAAACAGCGGCATCACGATGCTGTCCTCGTCGCCCAGCACGCTGCGTAGAAACGTCGAGAAGCCCAGTCCGTGGATAAGCCCGAAGCCCAGCGCGAGCGCGTACTTGAGGTGCGCCAGATCGCTTTTGCGACGGTAGCTTTTCCGGTCGCGCTCGGTCTGCACGATGCCCATCACGCTCGTGAAGAGAATCGTTGCAGCAATGAGCAGTTCGACGAACGCGGTATCGACGCGCACGAGCCGAAACGTCGCCAGCGCCAGCGTGACCGAGTGCCCGATGGTGAAGGCCGTCACGAGCCACAGCAGCCGGCGCCAGTCCGAGACGGTGTAGATGGCGCAGAGCGCGACGATGAACAAAATGTGGTCGTAGCCCTGCGGGTCGAGGATGTGCTCGAGACCGAGGCGAAAGTAAACGGAGAATGCGCTCCACATAGGCAGGTGAGGTTCCTCGTTGTATTACGCACCGCGCTGTGCGTTTCGCATCCGGCATAAATGCAAAAGCACCCGGACCGCCTGCCTCGGTCCGGGTGCTTTTTTTCGTCTGCCGAAGGCCGAGGTCAGTTCTGGCCCAGCGCGCTCATGTCGAGCACGGCGTGCGTGCCGCCGACCTGCCGGGCCTTTGCCACGATCTCGGCGCGCACCTGCGCAGGCGTCAGGCCGGGCGCGCGGCTGAGGAGCACCACGGCGGCGCCCGCCACGTGCGGCGCAGCCATCGACGTGCCGTCGTCGGCAATCAGGCGATCCACCGAGCCGGGCAGCAGCATCTCGATGCCGGTGCCGGGCGCGTAGAGGTCGATGGGCGTGCCGAAGTTGGAGTAATCGGCCACACTGTCGTCGCTGTTCGTCGCGCCGACGGTGATGGCGTCGGGGACGTGAGCGGGGCTGTAGAGCGCGGCGTCGGCGGCGTCGTTGCCCGCCGAGACGACCACCACCACGCCCGCGTCGATGGCCGCCTGCACGGCCTCGTCGAGCGCTGTCATGGACGTCGTGCCCACGTACGCACCGAAGCTCAGGTTGAGCACCACGTCGCGGGCCGGATCGGCCTGTTTGCGCGCCGTCACCAGATCCACGCCTGCGATGAGCGCACTCTGGTTGGTGAAGCCCATCGCGTTGAGCACCTTCACGACGTGGACGGGCGCACCCGGAGCCGTGCCGACGACGCCGAAGCCGTTGTCCACCGCTGCCGCGATGCCTGCCACGCCGGTGCCGTGACCGTAGGCGTCGGTCACGTTCGTACACGGCGCGATGCCGCTGCCGCTCCACGCCAAGCACTCGACCACATTGAGGTCGGTGTGGTCGGCGCCCGAGTCGAGCACGTAGAGATCCACGTCCGAGGAGCTCGCGTCAAACGCCGACACACCCGCGCCGACGGTGGCGTTGCCCCACGGCGTGAGCTGGCCCGCCTGCACCCACGAGTCCGTCGAAGGCGCTTCGTAGGGAAGCTGGAAGTCCGGCTCGAGCCACTCCACGGCTGGGTCGTTTTCGAGCGAGTCCAGCAGCGCTTGCATGTCCTCGGGTGCCACGGTGATGGCGTCGCCCTCGAACGTCGTCCCGTCGCTGTACGTGCGGAAGACTTTGTAGGTGCGAAACACCTTGTAGGTGCGGAAGACTTTGTAGGTGCGGAACACCTTTTGCGCCGCGTACACCGGGTCGTAGCCGACGATGAGTTGCACGCTGTCCTGGCCGGATTTGCTGAAGGTCGCACTGGGTAGCAAGTGCGCGTTACGCATCTTACCCAGCGATTCGATTTCTGGCGTCCGGGACTCGTTGGAGTCGATCTGGTCGCAGGCCGATAAACCGGCGAGGCAACACACGGCCAGCGCAAAGGCCAGGCCTTTGCGGGAGAGGGAGAGGTTCATGGTGGGGATGGTGGGATGATGGGGAAAGAACTTCCACAACCGATTGCTGACAGGAACCCGAGGGCAGGGGCATTCGCCAGCAGCAGCGTAGAAAATGTAACGCATCTGAAACAGGAGGAAAAGCGTTCCGGGACAAAAGGGTATTCTTTTCCTGAGTCAGACTCTCCTTTAATGCGCGCAAGTCGTCGAACATGATCGACTTAGCCACTCTCATTTTTGTGCTCGGAGCACAAAAAAACCCGGCTCGACACTGACGCCGAGCCGGGTTTTCCACTGCATGAGTGCAGACGCAGGCTACGTGTTAGTCGTTGCCCAAGTCATCGTCATCATCACCATAGCCTTAACGCCGCTCCCCGAGTTTATCCATGTTGAGCCGTTTCCGCGTCGTCGGGCCGGAGGAAGAGACTTCTTTGGCGTCTTTCGCTGTCTCGAGGAGCAACTCGCGCACCTGCACGGGCGTCCTCTGCGACGAGCAGCCACCGGGGCTGAAACTGTCAGGATCTGAATAAATAGCAAAGCCCGGCACAACTTAGAGTTGTGCCGGGCTTCACGTCAGGTAACGCCTTCGGTCAGGGTGTTTCGCCGAGCTTGTCCATGTTCAGCATGCGGTCGGTAGTACCAGACGGCGTGCTGTCGATCCGCGAGCCATTCTCCGCCCTTTGAACGAGGTGATCGCGCACCTGCTGGGGCGTCCAAGTCGGGTTGCGCGCCAGCACAACCGCTGCTGCGCCCGCTACGTGCGGTGCTGCGAACGACGTGCCCGACTCTTGCATCAGCTTATTGGGCTGGTTCCCCGCGAAGAGCACCTCCAGCCGGTCACCAGGGCGCCAGGATGTCGATAAACTCGCCGTAGTTCGAGAACCACGAGAACTTCTTGCTCGTTGTGTCGATCGCCCGACCGTGATGGCGTCGGGCACGTGGGCCGGGCTGTAGAGCGAGGCGTCTTTGCCGTCGTTGCCCGCAGAGACGACGACGACCACGCCCGCGTCGATGGCGGCCTGCACGGCCTCATCCAGCGCGGTAAACGTTGACGTGCCGATGTAGGCCCCAAAGCTCAGGTTTATCACCAGAGGGTTGGACGGGTTGGCTTTCTTCCGGTTCGTCACCAACTCGAGCGCGGCAACCATGCGCGACTCGTTCGGGTAAGCCCGCTGCGTTGAGCGTGCGGACAATGTGTACCGGCGCACCGGGGGCCGTTCCCACGAGGCCTATCCTGTTGTCTTTGGCTGCCGCCACACCCGCAACAGCGGTGCCATGGCCAAGGGGGTCCTGGCTGGTACGGCACGCCTCGAAGCTCTGCCCACGCATCTCCAGACACTCGACGACATTGAGGTCCGGGCTGTCAGCTCCACTGTCGAACACGTAGAGATCTACGTCTGGCGTGCCCTGTTCGTCCTTGTCGTCGCCCGCTCTGAAATACGAGTCGCCGGCTTTGGAATCTTGTCGATCCCCCACGATTTCTTCTGGTCTTCTTCTCCTACCAGAAATCCGTGCTGACCTGTTCGTACAGGTACGTTGAAGTCGGGTTCGATCCACGCGACGGCCGGGTCGTTTTCGAGCGAGTCGAGCAACGCCTGCAGATCTTCGGGCGCCAGCGTGATGGCATCGCCCTCAAACATGCCGGTAGACTCATAGGTGCGGTAGACCTTGTAGGTGCGATAGACCTTGTAGGTGCGGTAGACCTTCTGCGCCGCGTAGAGCGGGTCGTACCCGATAACGAGGCGCACGCTGTCGGCGGGGTCCCGATTTACCAGACGAAAGGTCGGGCATCAGCGCCGCGTGACGCAGCTTTGAGGTAGGCGCTACTACCAACTCGGCAGCTTCCGGCTCAATAGAAACCGAGTCGCAGGCCGACAGCAACAACCCGAATCCGAGCAGTAGCGCACCTGTTAGCTTTGAGATCGGTGAGACATACGGTGTGTGTAAGTAAAATGGGTACAGCAAGGGGCGCTCGACCCCCATCGGCTGAAATCCGCTCGACTTAAGCGATGCGGGCATATTTTTGCACGGCACGGCCCAAAAAGACCGGATCGGGATTTGCGGTTATGGCTGGCCCTGCTGTTGATCGCGTTTCTCGCCCCGCATGAAACCGCTTGTTTCTGCCGTATTTGCGCTGATAGCCCTCTGCCTGTGCCCGCTGCACGCGCAGGGGCAGAATCGTTTGCCGCTGTCGTTGCGGAAAGCGGTTCCCACGCAGTACGTGCAGACGCACTGGGGCAAGGAGGATGGACTGCCGCAGGGATCGATTTCGGCGCTCGCGCAGACGCGCAGCGGCCACCTGTGGGCGGGCACGCAGGAAGGGCTGGCGCGCTTCGACGGCCACCGCTTCCGCGTCTACACGACGGCGCAGTACCCCTCGCTGCCCAGCGACGACATCACGGCCCTGCTCGAAGATGCCAGCGGTACCCTGTGGATCGGCACGACGGGGGGGCTGGCGCGCTTCGACGGAACAACGATCACGGCCATCCCCGCGCTCGACGGCTCGCATGTGCGTGCGCTCTATGAACTGGCGTCGGTGCTGTGGGTCGGCACCGAGGAGGGCGTGGTGCGCCTCCAAGGCGGGCGGGCGCAGCGCTTCGGCACTGCCGAGGGCCTGCCCGATGGCCGGGTGCTCTCCCTCGCCGCCGACGCGCGCGGACGCCTCTTCGCCGGCACCTACGCCGGTCTGGCGCGCCTCGACGGGCCGCGCTTCTCGCTAGTAGCCGACCTCCCCGCCACCGAGGTCTTCGCGCTCTACCTCGCCCCAGACGGGCGATTCCTCGTCGGCACGCAGGAAGGCGTGCTGCGTCTCAAGAACGACGGCGTCACCGCGCTCACTGCCACGCCGGACGACTGCCCCACTCCCCGCGCCTTTGTCGCCGACGCCGACGGGCGCATCTGGGTGGGCACCGAGGGCCACGGCCTGTGCATGATCAAGGGCGAAGCGGTGTACCACCTGCCGCCGAGCGAGCTGCCCGATGCCGTCGTTCGCGCGCTCACGCTCGACACCGAGGGCGGGATATGGGCAGGCTTTTACTCCAAGGGTCTGCTGCGCCTACACCAGGGGGCCTTCACGACGCTGGGAGCGTCCGAAGGGCTCTCGTCTAGCTCTGCGCTCACCGTGCTCGAAACGCGCGACGGCACGCTGTGGGTCGGCAGCGACGGCGGCGGGCTCGACCGCATCAAGAACGGCCACGTCACCACCTTCGGCAAGGCGCACGGCCTCGTGAGTCCGTACGTGCTGTCGCTGCTCGAAACGCGCGACGGTACGCTGTGGGCCGCGCCCATGCACGGCGGGCTGTGCCGTTTCAACGGCAGCCGCTTTTCATGCCTCACCACGCGCGACGGCCTGTTGAGCAACAACGTCCTCGCCCTCTACGAAAGCGCCGACGGCACGCTCTGGATCGGCACGGACAACGGCCTCAACACGCTGCGCGCCGGGCGTGTCGAGAGCATGGCGGCGATGCACGAGGCGCTGACGGGCGAGTTCATCAACGCGCTCGAAGGCACGGGCGGCGCGGTGTGGGCGGGCACCGCCACCAGCGGTGTGATGCGCGTCACGCGCGGCAACGCGACGCAGTACGGCCCCGAACAGGGCCTGCCGGGCACCGCCGTCCTCGCCCTCCACCGCGACGACACCGGCACCCTCTGGGTGGGCTACGACACCGGCGGGGGGCTGTGCCGGCTGGTCGCCGGGGCCACCCGCTTCCGCTGCTACGCCTCCACCGACGGCCTCTTCGACGACGACGTCCTCCAGATCCTCTCCGATGGCCAAGGATTCCTGTGGCTTGGCAGCAACAAAGGCTTCGTGCGGATGCCGCTGGAAGACTTCGACCGCTACGACGCCCAGCGCCTCCCCCGGCTCACCTACGACGCCGTCGGCGTGACGCCGCAGAGCGGGCTGCGCGACACGGAGGCCATGGGCGGCCTCCAGCCCACCTCGTGGCGCGGGCGCGACGGCACGCTCTACGTGGCCACCACCGGCGGCGTCGGCGTCGTCCATCCCGACGACCTCGCCCTCCACCGCAGCACGCGCCCGCCGCCTGTCTACGTCGAGGCCGTCCGGCTCGATGGCGTTCCGGTCACGGGCGACGCGCCGCTGCCGCCGCACCCCCGCGACCTCCGCTTCGACTTCAGCGCCGTCGCGTTCCAGAACCCCGACAGCGTCCGCATCCGCTTCCGCCTCGACGGTTTCGACGACGACTGGCACGACCTCGAGGGCCGGGAGCGGTCGTACACCTACGCCAACCTCAGCGGCGGCACGTACACCTTCCGTGTGCAGGCCGCCGCCCCGGATGGCGCGTGGAGCGAAGAAGGCGCGGCGTATACGTTCGAGGTGCGCGACCACCCCACCGAGACGTGGTGGTTTTACCTGCTGTGTGGGCTGGGTATCCTGGGCACCGGCGTGGCCCTCTCGCGTGCGCGCGTGCAGGTGCTCAAAAAGAAACAGCGCCACCTCGAACAGGTCGTCGCCGAGCGCACCGCCGAGTTGCGCGCCCACGAGGCCGAGTTGCAGCGCGTGAACGAAGGGCTCGAACGCGAGGTGCAGCGCCAGTTCGCCCTGCACGTCGAGGAGCGACATCGCTACGAAGCCGAACTCATCGCGGCGCGCGACCACGCCGAGGCGTCGGCCCGCCTCAAGTCGGCCATCCTCGACAACATGAGCCACGAGTTCCGCACGCCTGTCTCGGCCATCCTCGGTTCCACCGAGATCCTGCGGCTCGAACTCCAGGGCGACCTGCTCGAGTTCGTCAACCACATCGACACGGGCGGGCGGCGGCTGATGAGCACGCTCAACAACGTCCTCGACCTTTCGCGCATCGAGGGCAACGACCTCGCGCTCTTCGCCACCCATTTCGACGCGGCCGCGATGCTCGAGCGCGTCTGCGCGCCCTTTGCCGCCGACGCCGCGCAGCGCAGCGTGGCCGTGCGCCTCATCGCCGAGACGCCGCTGTTCGTCGAGATGGACGCCTCGGCGCTCGAAACGATCTGCGCCAACCTGGTCTCCAACGCAGTGAAGTTCACCGACGCGGGCCACGTCGAGGTGGCGCTGACGCGGCAGGATGCCTGCCTGCACCTCGTCGTGCGCGACACCGGCATCGGCATCGGCGAGGCGTTCCTGCCCGAGATGTTCGAGCCGTTCAAGCAAGAATCCGGCGGCCTCACGCGCACGCACGAAGGCGCGGGCCTCGGCCTCGCCATCGTGCAGGGCTACGTGGCCGCGGTGGGCGGCACGCTGGAGGTTGAAAGCCGACCCGGCGCGGGCACGACCGTTTCGGTGGAGATCCCCCTCGAGGCGGGCGGCGACGGCGCGCTGTGCGAAAGCGGGGTGTCTGCGGCTGCACGCTGACGCCACCGCGCCCGGCGTGCTATCTTCGGCACGAATTTCCGCGCCGCGCCCGTGTCTGCCCTGCCTCCTTCCGCCTCTCCTCCCGACGCCCGCGCCACCGTCGCGCTCGTCATCCCGCTCTACAACGAGGAGGCGATGCTACCCCTGCTCATCGGCGCCGTCGAGGCGTTCCGCGCCGAGCACCCGGAGGTCACCCAGGTAGTGCTCGTGGACGACGGCAGCCGCGACGCCACGGCCGCGCTGGCACGCACCCTCACCGAGGACAAACGCGGCTACGTGCTGCTGCGCTTCGCCCGCAACTTCGGGCACCAGCTCGCCGTCACCGCCGGCATGGCCGCCGCCACGACGGATGCCGCCGTGCTGCTCGACGCCGACCTCCAGGACCCGCTGCCCGTCGTGGCGCAGATGATCGAGAAGTGGCGGGAGGGCTTCGACGTGGTCTACGGCGTGCGGACGCGCCGCGCGGGTGAGACGGGCTTCAAACGGGCCACGGCGGCGCTCTTCTACCGCCTCTTCCGCTGGATGACCGACCTCGACATCCCCCTCGACACGGGCGATTTCCGCCTCGTTTCGCGCCGCGTGCTCGACGCCTACGCGCGCCTCGAAGAGCAGCAGCCGTTCGTGCGCGGGCTGGTGGCGTGGCTGGGTTTCAACCAGACGGGCATCCCGTACGAACGCGCCGCGCGGGCGGCGGGCGAGACGAAGTACCCGCTCCGCAAGATGCTGCGGCTGGCGTCGGTGAGCCTGACGTCGTTTTCCGACAAGCCGCTCAAGCTGGCGGCCTTCCTGGGGCTGGCCATCTCGCTGCTGTCGCTGGTCGGGCTGGCGTGGGTGCTCGTCGTCAAATACGCGCTCGAATCGGCCATTTCGGGCTGGTCGTCGCTCATCTTCGTGGGCTTTTTCTTCGGCGGCGTGCAGCTGTTCTTTCTCGGCATCCTGGGCCTCTACGTCGCCCGCATCCACGACGAAGTGCGGCGCCGCCCGCGCTACGTCGTCCAGGACGTGTGGAAATCGGGAGCGGAATGATTTCCAATTCGCCCACGCGTTGATGCCTGATTGTCAACCACGAAACACATCTGATTGACTATTCACGAATTCGACCCGTCAGCAAATTCGTCATTGCGCATGTCCCGTTCTCCTCGGCGAAAAAAGAAACTGTCAGATTCGCTTCCGGCAGACGTTCCGCTGCGCGTTTCGACGCCTGTGCTCGTCGGGATGACGGTGGGGCTGGCGGTGGTGTACTTCCTACTGTCGCGGGTGTCGGACGGATTTTACCAGCACGACGAGGTGGCGCACTTCGTCTCGATGCGGCAGTTCTGGCACGACCCGAACACGGCGCTGGGCAACTGGGCCAAGCCGGGCTACAAGGTGCTCTACGCCCTGCCCGCGCTGTTCGGCGCGACGGCGGTGACGATGGTGAACGCGCTCGTGGCGGCGGCGTGCGCGTACGCGGGCACGCGGCTGGCCGAGAAGCTGGGCGCGGGTACGCCGCTGCTGGCGTTCGTGCTGCTGGCGTTCCAGCCGCTGTGGATGGGGCTGGCGTTCCGCAACTATTCGGAGCTTCCCACGGCGCTCCTGCTCACGCTGGCCGTGTGGGCGCAGTACAGCGAGCGGCCCGTCGTGGCGGCGCTGCTGCTCTCGTACGCCGCCACCATCCGGCAGGAGTTGTACGTGCTGGTGCTGCTCTACGGCGCGTATCTGGTCTACAAACGGCGGTTCGGGGCGGCGCTGGCGCTGGCGGTGTTTCCGCTGCTCAACCACCTGTGGGGCTGGGCGGCGACGGGCAACGCCACGTACCTGCTCAGCGACACGCTGGGCATGAGCCAGAACATCCAGGATGCGTACCCGCGCCAGGGCTTCTGGCACTACTTCCAGACGGCACACGTCGTCTTCGGCGGGGTTGCGCTGGCGGCGTTGTTCGTGTACCTCGGGCAGGTCGCGCTCGAACGCAAGAAGGCGCACCTGTTCGCGCTCGTGCCGCTGGCCCTCTACTTCGCCGCGCACGTGGCCTTCCAGATCCAGAGCCTCCGGCTGGGGCCGTCGACGGGCGGCAACCTGCGCTACCTCACCGTCATCGCGCCGCTCGTGGCGGTGCTGGGCGCGCTGGGCGTAGACCGGCTGCGGGAGACGCGGCGCAGGACGCTGCTCCTCGCGCTGGGCCTGCTGGCCGTCGTGGCAGCGCTGTTCTGGACGTACGCCGACAACAATATCCGGCTCACCGACGAGCGATCCCTCGCGCCGCTGCTGACGGTGCTCGCGGCCTCGGCGCTGCTCGTCGTGCCGATGACGACGCGGGCGCGGACGCTGCTGCTGGCCGCCGCCGCTGCGCTCGTCGCCGCGCTGACGTTCCGCCCGTACACGCGCACGTCGGAGGATGCGATGATGGAGACGGTGGCCGAGTGGGCGCAGCGAGAAAACCTCGACGCGCACCCGCTGCTGGTCACGCACCCGCTGTTCCACTACTTCAACGACCGCGCGCCGGGCGATTATCCCCACGGCGCGGTCCCCGTCTCCGGCCCCGCCGTCGACACGGCGCAGGTCGGCACGCGGATCGTGTGGGACAGCCACTATTCGTACCGCCCCAACCTCCGCGCCGACGACGTCTCCTACGAGACGCTGCTGCGCGACACCACGCGTTTCCGCCTCCTGCACGACCCGTTCATCACCACAGACCAGACGTTTGGCGTGTTCGTGTTCGAGAAAATCCGGCGGTGATGGAGGCGCGAGCGCGTCCCGCCCTCCCTACCAACAATCCAGGATCCATGCGCGCTTTCCTGCTGCTTTTCCTCGCCACGGTAATCGCCCTGCCCGCGCGCGCGCAACTCACCGCTGCCGACAGCAGCGGCATCCGCGCGGCGGCGCTGGACTACGCGGCGGGCTGGTACACCGGCGACGCCGACCGCGTGGAACGCGCCCTCCACCCCGCGCTCGCCCGGCGCATCGTCCTCGAAACCGACAGCGTTTCCATGCTGCAGGAGATGGACTTCGACACGCTCGCCGGGGCCGCGCGCGACAGCCTCGGCACCCGCACGCCCTCCGACGAGCGCCGCGCCGACGTGCAGATCCTCGACGCCTTCGGCAATGCCGCCGCCGTCCGGCTCGACATGCGCCACTGGGTGGAGTTTCTCCAGATGGCCCGGTGGAACGGGGCGTGGAAAATCGTTAACGTCCTCTGGTACCCACGCCCATGACCCTGCTCACCGCCCGTCCGAAAAGCCTGTTTTCGCCCTCGTGGGAGGTCTTCGATGGCGACGCGCTGCTGGCGACGCTCGCGCAGAGCGCGTGGAAAGAGAAAGCCGAAATCCACTTTTCGGACGGTTCAGACCCGTTTACGTTGAACCGCGAGGGGCTCTTGAGCGGCATGTACCGGCTGCTCCAGGGCGAGAAGGTGATCGTGCGCGCCGAGAAGCCGAGTGTGTGGAAAAACAGCTTCGTGATCGACCTCGCCGGGCGGGAAGTGCACCTCAAACCCGACGGCCCCTCGCACCGCACGTTCACGCTCTACGACACGGACGACGGAGTACTCGGGCGTATCGTGCGGGAGGGCCTTTTCAAAGTCCGCGCCACGCTCGACCTGCCCGCCGACTGGCCCCTCCCGCTCCAGCTGTTCGTGTTCTGGCTCGTCGTCCTCATCTGGAGCCGCGACAACCAGGCCGCCAGCTGAAGCCATCGAAAGGGGATCGTCACACGCACGGTGGACACCGACGCGCAGCGGGCCGTTTACAGGAGCATGGATATCCCTGTCGTACCCGTTTCGCCGCCGCCCCCGCTCGTTCCCCGCCGTCGCCCGCGTATCGGGTGGCTCGTCGCGCTCGTCTTTCTCGGCGCGATGGCCTTCGGCGCGTGGAAGGCCGTTCGGTGGTGGGACGAGATGGACGCGCTCGAAGCGCAGGCCCACGCCGAGTTCGACGCCTACCTCGACCGGATCGACGGCCACTGGGGTGCCCTCGCGCCCCTCACCAAACGCGAGCAAGGCCTGCTGCGCCGCAGCCCCAACCGCGCCCACCTCCGCGCCGCCGAGCGCTACGGCACCGAGCCCGCCGCCACGCGCGCCGAGGCCGCCGAACGCCTCGCCGATCTCGTCCGCCGCCGGTCCGATTCGCTCGTCACCATCGCGCCCGCCACGCACTCGGTGCCCTACTTCACGCCCCTCGCCGACGCCACGGTGGACACCATCGCCGCCCGGTTTCAGCAGGTGCTCATCGACGCCCGGTTACCGCTCTACACGCCCGTCATCACGTCCGCGCTGCGGACCGAGGAGGACCAGCGGAAGCTGCGGCGCGTCAACGTCAACGCCGCACGGGGACGGTCGAGCCACGAGTTTGCGACGACGTTCGACCTGCACGCCGAGAAGTTCGTCTATGCCGGGCTGCCGCCCGAGCCGCCACCGCCCATCCCCGAAAAGCTGCATCCGCTGTGGCGCGAGCCACTCGAAGCGCACCTCGGCGCGCGTGCCGCAGCGCGGTTCGAGGAGAGCACGCAGCGCGACGCCACGCGCCTGAAAGCCGCGCTGGGCCGCGTGCTCATCGAACTCGAAAACGAGGGCCGCCTGCTCACCATCCTCGAACGCCGCCAGCCCGTCTACCACACGACGGCCATCGGCTGGGGGAAGTGAGGCGTTAGTTGGTGGTAGAGACGCAACTGCTGCCACAATTCCCACCACCTCTCCCTCTATCTTGCCCGCTGGCGGACGCTGTTGAACTCGCTGTCGTTGGTGACGAGTCCAGAGGGCAGGTTCATGCCCGCAATCTGCTTCTCGGCGTCGCGGATGCGGTCGCGGGTGAGCGGGTGCGTATTGAAGAACGCCAGCCCGCCGCCACCGCCGCCGTTTTCCGCCATCAGCGTCTCGAACAGCCGCACCATGCCGTTGGGGTTGTAACCTGCCGCCGTCATGTAGCGGATGCCGTAGCGGTCCGCTTCGCGCTCGGCGCCGCGCGAGAACTTGGCGATGGCGCCGCCCGCGACCACCTGCGCCGCGATCTGCTCGACCACGCCGGGATTGTTGCCGAGTGCCAGTCCGGCGAGTGCGCTGATGCCGTACTGCTTCGACAGCTGCTCCGTGCCGTGGCGCGACACGCCGTGCGTGATCTCGTGGGCCATCACCCCCGCCAGCTCCGACGCGCTTGACGCCGCTCGGATCAGGCCCGTGTTGACGTAGACGTGCCCGCCCGGAATGTTGAAGGCGTTGATGGCATCGTCATCGACCACGTGGAACGTCCACGGCAGGTTCGCCATCTCGGTCTGCGCCACGATGCGCTGCCCTATGCGGTTGACGTAGGCGTTCATCGTCGCGTCGCGCGACAGGCGCACCTGTTTGGCGACTTCGGCGGCAGTTTGCTGGCCGAGTTGCCACTCCTCCTCGAGCGAGACGAGGTTGAGGTCGCCCGCGTTGATGCCCGTCGTGGCGCAGCCGAGCGGCGTGAGGGCGAGCAGGAGCAGAAGGACATACTGACCAGAAAGGCGGATAGCGTGCATAGCGGTGCAGACAGGAAAACGAAAGGAATCGCGTCACCGATGCGTGGAGGCGCGGTGCGCGGCATCTGCACGTTTGTCTGCAAGCGCTGATCCGGCCTCGTTTTCCGCACCCGCGATTGTTGCCGAGGCGTTGCAGCCCGGGCGCGCAGCCACCCTCTGGGCTTGACACCGGGCAATCCAGAGATAGATTGGTACTACCATGATCGCTTTCGTGCGGAAACGCGGCGTATTGGAATAGCCCCCCTCTCACCAGCCGGTGTCCGCCATGCACGTATCCTCTTTCGCCTCGCCGCACGCGCTCCGCCTCGTCGGCACCGCAGGATGGATGTTGGCCCTCCTGCTCGTCGCCGCCCCTGTGCACGCCCAGAACGCACCCACCGAATACGTCCAGTACCGCAGCGCGACGGGTGAGACGCGGATGCTCGTCGCCACCGACGACGCCGACGGCGACGGCATCGACAACGCCCTCGAAGTCAACGGCTTCACCTACGACGTGCTCACGGGCTTCGCGCCCTGCCCCAGCACCGACCCGACCGTCTGCTTTTTCACCGACGCGCTGAGCTGGACGACCGACCAGGACCCGTACAGCGACTACACCGAGGCCACCGGCATCAACATGCCGCGCGGTGTGCGCCCGCCGTACAACCACCCACTCGTGGCCGCGCGCCCCATCATCACCGTCGGGCTGGTGCGCTACACCGTCACGCCCACCAACACCATCACCGACACCGAAGGCAAATCGATTTCGAGCAGCTGGACGAACGAGACGAGCAACCAGCACGAAGTCGGCGGCAGCGTGACAGTCGGCGCCGAACTCAACCCGTTCAAGCTCGCGAGCGTGGAGGTGAGCGCCCATTACAGCTACACCAACACCAAAACCGAGTCCTCGACGCGCGACACGACGGTGGACGTGAGCAAAGCCACGACCGTCACGCCGGAGCGCGCCGCACGGCTGAAGCTGGAGGTGTTCTACCTCAACCTCGGCAGCGCCGACGCTCACGACGTACGCCCGTCGTTCAACGTCCTCATCGGCGACCGGCGCATCTTTACCTACTCCGCCAACGAAGCCGAAGAAACGGCGGCGCTTCTGACGGCACGCAACGGCAACCCCTCCCCCGGCCAGAGCCGCTACCCGCAGGGTACCGGCGGCATCATCCTGGGCGACACGCAGGGCGCGGGCGAAATCGCCATCACGCTCGACGAGCTGAAAGCCCTCGAAGCCGGCGCGCCGCTCTCCATCGAGGTGACGAAGATCGACGCGGAGATCGTCCGGTTCAACGAGGACGGCACGTGGGGCTGCGACGTGCGGCGCAACTGCACGTGGCCGCTCTACGAGGCGGGCATGGGGCCGGTCTCGACGGTCGTGAACGTGGACATCGGCGACGACTCGCGTGAGTACCACGTTTTCGCCGGGCACCCGAACTTCGACCCCGACCTCAACCTGCGCGAGGTGCTCTCGCTCGTGATGGACGTAGAAGACCGGGCGGACGGCACGTACCTCAACGGCGTCAAATTCCCCGACGACTGGTACCTCTCGTCGCCTTCACAGGCGCTCTTGGATGCCTACGACGCCAGCGACCCGCTCGCCACGCCGATGGAGTCCGAAACGCAGGTGTTTCTCGCCACGCCCGGCACCACGCCCGGCCCAACGGTGAACCTGGCCTCGTACAGCCCCGACCTGCGCGACATCCTCGTGCTGCCCACCGCCAACGGCGCGTTTCCCGTCAACAAGGTCGAGGCCTTCGTCTTCGGGCAGGCCGAGCCCATCCCGCTTGTCCGCACGCAGAACGGCGCGTTCTACCGGATGGCGAATACGGGTGCCATGCTGCCGAGCAGCGGCGGCTTCGTCGAGGCGACCGACGCGGCGGGCTTCACCACGCGCGCGCCCATCACCCAGCCTGCCTTCGACCGCAGCTGCGCCGATGTATCGTCTCGGCTGAACGAGGATGACAAGAGCGCCACCCGCACCTACACCATTTTCCACGGGGGCGACCCCGAGACGCCCATCGACGTGTGGTGTGATTTCAGCAAGACGGTGCCTCAGACGTTGTACTTCCAGAGCATCAACCTCGATACACGCGCCTTCTACAACGTCCACTTCGCCGACCGGCGCAACGGCGTCCTCGTCGGGCAGAACAAGCAGGTCGTCACGACGACCGACGGCGGCATGCGGGCCTTTACCTGGCACGGCAGCCGCGTGGGTCTCTCGGGCTCGGCGCACGACGCCCACATGATCGACTCGCTGACGATCCACGTCGTCGGCAACGCGGGCACCAACTACGCCGTCACCACCGATGGCGGCGCCACGTGGAACAGCCGCAGTATCAGCGCCGCGAATTTGATCGGGCTCGATTTCCTAAACGCCGATACCGCCGTGGCCGTGGGCAGCAGCGGCACGGTTCTGCTCACCACCGACGGCGGCAAGACCTGGAACGCCCGGCCCGCAGGCACCTCCTTCAACCTCAACGACGTGGACATCGTCAGCCCCACCTTCGCGGTAGCGGTGGGCCAGGCCGGGCGGTTCTCGTACACCACGGGCGATTTGCAGAACTGGACGGCAAAGATCGTCACCACGGGCACTTTCCACAGCGTCGCGTTTCGGGATGAGCAGACGGGGATGATGGTGGGCGACGGCGGCAAGATCATGAAGACGACCGACGGCGGCGCGACGTGGACGCAGCAGCCTTCCACCACCTCGGAGAGCCTGCGCCGCGTGCAGTTCGTGACCGATTCGCTGGCCCTCGTCGCCGGGCTCAACGGCACGATCCTGCGCTCGCTCGACGGCGGTGAGACGTGGAAGCCGCTAAACGATCCGAGCGGTTTGCTCAACACGTCGGCCTATAAAATCAACTACATCGGGCTCCACGCGTTCAGCGAGAACGACTACTACCTCGTCGGCCACCGCGTGTCGGATGGCAACGGCGCGTACGTCACCACACGCTCGGCCTTTGGCAACCCGCGCCCGACCAACACGATCATCGTGGCCGCTGAGCCTATCGACGCGCTGCCGGGTGAAGCCGCGACGCTCGTGCTCGGCCAGAGTTACCCCAACCCTGTACGCGGCCAGGCCACGATCCGTTACGCGGTCGCCCGCAGCAGCCACGTCACGCTCGCCGTCTACGACCTGCTCGGGCGCCGCGTCGCCACGCTCGTCGATGCGTTCCAGCCTGCGGGCGAGCACGAGGCGCACGTCGACGCTGCCGACCTGTCGAGCGGCACGTACGTCTACCGCTTGCAGAGCGGCGGGCAGGCCGAGACGCGCACGATGGTGGTGGTGCGGTGACGGGCCGGGTGCAGATTATTCGGCGTTGAACGTCAGGCGTGCCGAGATGCGGTGCGTCATGCCGAGGTCGCTCGTGATGCCCGCAAAGTCGCCGAAGCCGTAATCCAGACTCACCTGCTTGAGGTTGAGGCCCGCGCCGAGCACGGGCGTGAACGAGACACCGTCGTCGGGCGTGGGCGTAAGGCGGCTCATCCCGGCGCGGAAAGCGAGCACGCCCTTGTAGTCGAACTCCGTCCCGATGCGCGGGTGCAGCGACACGCCGCCCGCGTCGAAGGCGTACGCCTCTTGCCCGTCGAAGGCCAGGTCCACGTCGAGGCCGAACGTCAGGCTGCTCTCGCCGAACGGAACCGCATAGCCCGCGCCCAGCCGCGCCACCGGCGGGACGACGTACGTGCCGCCCGAGGGCAATTCCTGCCCGAACGTCTCCTCGAACGAGTACGGCTGGCCGGTGTCCGGGTTGGTTTCCGTGTTGCCGTTGAAGGCGTCAGGATCGACCGTCCACGACTGGTACATGCCCGTCACGTCCTGGAGGTTGAGGCCCAGTTGCACGCGCCCCACGCGGTACTGCGCGCCCACGTCGAACGAATACCCCCACGCTTCCGCGAATGGCCCGATAGAGCGGCGGACGACCTTGCCCGTTACGCCCAGCGACAGCGGCCCGCTCACCCGGCGCGCATACGAGAGGTAGAAAGCGTAATCCGCCGCCGAAAACGTCGAGATGTAGCTCTCGTAGTTGGGCTTCGGCTGGTCACGTTCGGCATCCCAGGCGTCGAGTGTGTTCTTGATGTCGTTGACGCCCGACCGGAAGAACGAGACGCCGACCGTCGAGCGGTCGTTGACCGGGTAGGCGGCGCTGGCGTAATCGAACGAGACGATGCCCGCGAAGCGCTCGACGTGCATGTAGGCGATCTGCGGGTGCGCGAGGCCGCTGAGTCCTGCCGCGTTCCAGTAGCCCGAGGCCACATCCTGCGACAGCGCGACGGCGGCTCCGCCCATGCCCAGCGCCCGCCCACCGACGCCGCCCGACAGGAAATCCGCGCCGTACTTGGCGAGCTTCTGCCCCTGCACGGGGGCCACGACCAACACGGCGAGGGCGACCAGCAGCCCGGTGCGAAACGTGCGCGACATAGAAGAGGGTAAATGCGGTAAAACCAGAAACGTAGCCTGCCCGGAAGAAACGACAGGCGCGGCGTGCTTACAAGGTCAAACCGTAGCCCAGGCGCAATCGCAAAGCGTGTTGGTGAAGAGGCGCGGAGGCAACGGTACGGACATCCCACCGTTCCATGCAAGCGGGATGCCACCCCCGGGCGACGTGGTGATTGGAGTCTGGTGAAGACGCAGTGGAGCAACATGGGCCGTGTCCCGTTACCCTTCACTCTTCACCCGCCACCCGCCGTGGACTTTCGCTATTCGCAATGGAACGAGGAACAGCACGGGCAGCACCTGCCGCTGTTCGACCAGTTGTTCAACCTCTTTCAGCAACTCCTGGAGTTCGCTGCTGGCGATGCGGCCGAGGCGCTGCGCTGGCTCACGCAGCTCGACGAGAAGTACGGCATCACGACCGACGACTACGGCATGGGCGATTTCATCGAGGAGCTCAAAAAGCGCGGCTACCTCGAAGAAGACGAACCCACGGGCACCGTCAAAATCACCGCGCGGACGGAGCGGACGCTGCGGCAGCGGGCGCTCGAAGACCTGTTCTCCGACCTCCAGAAAAGCGGGCGCGGCGATCACAAGACGCCCCACGCGGGCGTGGGCGATGAAAAGATGCCCGAGACGCGCGCGTGGCAATTCGGCGACGACGTTCACAACCTCGACGTGACGGGCACGCTCTCCAACGCCTTCCGCCGCAGCGGCACCGGCGAGTGGAACCTCCGCGAGGACGATTTCGAGGTCTACGAAACCGACCACAAGAGCACGACGGCGACCGTGCTCATGATCGACCTGTCGCACTCGATGATTCTCTACGGCGAAGACCGGATTACGCCCGCCCGCAAAACCGCCCTCGCCCTCGCCGAACTCATCCTGACGCGCTACCCCAAAGACACGCTCGACATCGTAGCCTTCGGCAACGACGCCTGGGAGGTGTCCATCAAAGACCTGCCGTACCTCGAAGTCGGGCCGTTTTACACCAACACGCGGTCGGGTTTGCAGCGGGCGCGGGATATTCTCAGGCGGCGCAAAAACCGCAACAAGCAGATCCTGATGATCACCGACGGCAAGCCGTCGTGCCACTTCGAGGGCGGAAAGATGTACCGCAACGCCTTCGGGCTGGATCGCAAGATCGTCAACAAAGTCCTCGACGAGGCCGTCGCCTGTCGCCGCGAGGGCATCACCGTCACGACGTTCATGATCGCCCGCGACCCCTACCTCCAGAAGTTCGTCCACGAACTCACCGAGGCCAATCAGGGGCGGGCGTATTACAGCAGCCTCGACGATCTCGGCTCGTTCGTCTTCGAGGACTTCGTCCGCAACCGCCGCAAAAACGTGCGGTGAGGGGCGAGGTGAGGGTAATTGCGCCGTTGTACTTTGCTCGCGTTTAGCTATTTGATGCCATGACGACGCTGGCCCGCCCGCGCGTGCTTTTCGCCGACGCGCCGCCCAACGCCTTCGGGCTGCTCCAGAGACTGCTCGCGTGATCACACCCAAGAAATCCCTCGGGCAGAACTTCCTGCGCGATCCCAACACGATTCGAAAGATCGCGGGCAGCGTCTCGGCCCCGGAAGGCGCGCCCGTCGTCGAGATCGGGCCGGGGACGGGGGCGATGACGGCGGTGCTGCTCGAAACGTACCCGAAGCTCGTGGCGCTCGAAGTGGACGAGCGCGCCATCGCGCACCTGCGGGAGACGCTGCCCGGCCTCGACGTGCGCCACGCGGACGTGCTGGAGGCCGACTGGCCCGCGCTGGCCCGTGAACTCGGCGGGCCGCTCTACGTCGTCGGCAACCTGCCGTACTACATCACGAGCCCTATTCTCTTCGGCCTCGTCGATAGCCGCGCCGTCCTCCGCGAGGCCGTCGTGATGATGCAACGCGAAGTGGCGGAGCGCCTCGTGGCGTTGCCACGCACGAAGGCGTACGGCATCCTGAGCGTCGTTTTTCAGCGCTACGCGGAGGTCAAACTCCTCTTCAACGTCCCTCCGACGGTGTTTTTTCCGCGCCCCGACGTGACGAGCGCCGTGGTGCGGCTGCGCTTCAAAACCGACACGGCACCGCCGGGCGAGGCCGAAGACCACTTCCGCACCGTCGTCCGCGCGGCGTTCAACCAGCGGCGCAAAACGCTCCACAACGCGCTCTCCGCGTGGACGCGCGCGCAGGGCCTCGCGCTGCCGGAAGATTGGGCGAAACGCCGAGCCGAGACGCTCACACCCGACGAGTTCTTCGCGCTGTCCGAGTATCTTCGGGAGGTGGCGGAGTAGCAGGGCAAGAGAGGGGAAGCAACCCGTTTCGACCTTCGGCACTCGACACTCGGCACTCGAAACTTCCCCCGCCCCGATGCTCCACGTCCCCGAAGACCTCCGCGACGACGCGCGCCCCGGCAGCGTGCTGCCCGTGGACAGCGAACTCGTCGAGCGGGTGGAACGGCTGCTCGAGCGCGAAGACCGGCAGGGTCTCGTGGGCCTGCTCACCGACTACTACCCCGCCGACGTGGCGCGGCTGGTGGGGATGCTCTCGGCAGACGAGGCGCGCGCCGTCTTCGGCCTGCTACCCGACGAAGAGGCCGCCACCGTCCTCACCGAAGTCGACAGCGCCGACCGGGAGCGGCTGCTCGACGAGGCGCACCCGGCCCGCATCGCCGAGATCCTCGACCGGCTCGACACCGACGACGCCGCCGACGTCCTCAGCGACCTGCCCGAGGCCGTCGCCTTCGACGTGCTGCCGCGCCTCGAAGACGCCGACGAACTGCGCGGCCTGCTGGCCTACGCCAGCGACACCGCCGGTGGCCTCATGGCCACCGAGATCGTGTCGGTGCCCGCCCACGCGACCGTCGCGCAGGCCACCGAAGAGGTGCGCCGCCAGGCCGAGCACGTGGACGAGGTCTACGTCGTCTTCGTCGTCGAAGACACCGGCGCGCTCGTCGGGCTCGTGTCGCTGAAGAGGCTGCTGCTCTCGCCCGGCACCACGTTCGTCGAGTCGATCATGGAGACGGACTTCGTGGCCGTGGATGTGGACGAGGACCAGGAGCACGTCGCCCGCATCATGGAGCGCTACGACCTCGTGTCGCTGCCCGTGGTGGACCGCGACGGGCGGCTCGCGGGCCGCATCACCATCGACGACGTGGTGGACGTGCTGCGTGAGGAGGCCGACGAGGACCTGCAGGTGATCTCGGGTTCGTCGGGCGACGAGGAGTTGAACGACTCGGTCTTCGTCATCACGCGGGGCCGCCTGCCGTGGCTGGCCGTGGGCCTGCTGGGCACGCTCTTGTCTGCGTCGGTTGTGAAGCGGTTCGAGGGCGTGCTGGAGAACGTGGTGGTGCTGGCGTTTTTCATCCCCATCATGACGGCAATGGCAGGCAACGCGGCCATCCAGAGCGCGGCGATCACCGTGCAGGGGCTGTCGTCGGGGCGGCTGCTGCTGGACGATGCCTTCCGGCGCGTCTTCAAGGAGATGGCCGTGGCGCTGGTCAACGGGCTGTGCCTGTCGCTGCTGCTGTGCGGCGTCGTGTGGGCCTTCCACCTCGGCGGCGACTCTGCGCTGCGCCTGGCGCTGGTGTCGTCGCTGGCGCTGTTCATCGTCATTCTGCTCGCCACCACCAACGGCGCGCTCATCCCCGTGGTGCTCAGCCGCCTCGGCATCGACCCGGCGGTGTCGATGGGCCCGTTCGTGACGACGGCCAACGACATCCTCGGCCTGTCCATCTACTTCGCCATCACGACGGCGCTGTACCTGTGAGGGTGAGGGAGGTTGGGGACTGGCGGGGATAGCGTTGTTACTGCAAGCGGCGGAGCAGGAGGTGAAGTTGGCGGTAGCCTCGAACCGTTCCCCTAGCGCTTTTCTACAATCCCTGGTCCTCAGTCATCCTTCCTCCCCCATCACCCCGCGTAGCGTGTCCAGAAAGCGTTCGATGCGGCGGCGGTTGACGCCGAAGTCGTTGCGGCCCGTGCGGCTGGCACTGCGGATGTGGAGCGTCGATCCCGTGTCGCGCGGCTCAACGCGCAGTGCCAGGTCGTCCCGGAAAAAGATCACGCGAAAGACGGCGTCCACGTGGTAGCGCTCGGCCTCGGCGGTGACCTCCACGGGGTTCATCACGGCGAGGACTTCCTGGACAGCGCCGAACAGCGTTTCAGCGTCGGCGTCGAAGGCGTGGCTCTGGCGCTCGCAGTTGGGCGTGCCGGGGCACGGGGGAAGCGGGTTGGCGTCGTTCATGGCATCGACGAGGTCTGCGTGGGCGCGCCCTCGAAAGCCTGCGTATCGTTGTACTTGGATGGGCACTTGACGAGGATGTGGTCGGCCACGAACGTGTCGCCCGGCCCCACCGAGCCCTCGACGACCACCTGATCGGCATCCTCGAAGTTGGGGGGCTTGGGGTTGTGGTAGCGCACGGTGCGCCGCGCGCCCTGCTCGTCCTCCATCACGAACTGGAAAACGTTGGCGTCGCGGTCGTAGGTGAACGGCACGTCCTCGACCCACATGCCCACCACGTGGGCGTTCGCGCCTGTGCGCGCGGCCTCAGCGAAATCCATGTAGCCGCCCACCTGCGCGCCGAAGCTGCGGAAGAGCAGAAAGCTGAACACGCCCAGCAGGGCGATACCGGCGATGGTTTTGGGTTTCATGGGTAGATGGGGTGACGGGTAAAGGGTAACGGGTTTACAAAGCAGGATTGCTGCTCACAAGCTACGCACGCGGGTCGGGGCTGCGCGTTCGGCGTCGCGTTCGAGTCGGGCGAGGCGGCGGTCGGTGCGGACGAGGTAAAACGCGATGCCGAGCCAGATGATCAGGACGACGGCCAGCACGACGTAGAGCT
Organism: Rhodothermales bacterium; assembly: GCA_963829705.1. Lineage (GTDB taxonomy): Bacteria > Bacteroidota > Rhodothermia > Rhodothermales > BA12 > CAWHJN01. The sequence continues at coordinate 625,993 of CAWHJN010000005.1, read as the reverse complement.
TGTCCTGCTGCAACAGGAAGCGCTCGGCACCCACCGGCGGCGCGTCGGGCGCGTCGTAGACGAGCGTGGGGACGGACGTGACGGCGTCGGTGGTGTCGGCGTCCTGGAAGAGCGGGAGGATCGTCATGAGAACGGGTCAGGGTCGAGCAGGCGGCGCAGGCGAGCCAGGCGCACGCGCTGCGTGTAGAGCAGCCAGAAGAGGCCGATGAAGCACAGGAACGACGGGTACAGCACGGCGCGCATGAGCGGGTGCGTGATGGCCGAGAAGGCCGGGTTGCCTTCCGCGCCGGGGTGCAGGCTTGCCATCTGGCGCGGCAGCACGTAGAGCAGGAACGGCACCGTGGCGAACGCAAAGAGGTTGTACGCCGCCGCGATGCGGGCACGCCGCCGCTCGTCGTCGAAGGCGGTGCGGAGCACGAAATACGCCGCGTAGATGAGCATCTGAACGGCCGCCATGAGCTGCTTGGGATCGTTGTTCCACCACTTGCCCGTGCCCTGGTACCACGTGAAGCGTGCCCACGTCATGCCTGTGACGAGCCCCATCACGCCGAAAAGTACACCCAGCCGTGCCGCCTCCACCGAGCGCACGTCCGCCATCGCGTCGCCGGTGCGGAGGTACCGCCACGCCCAGTACCCCGACACACCCATCGCGGCCATCAGCGTGAACCACATGGGCACGTGGAAAAACAGGTTGCGGTGCGTTTGCCCGAGGATGTTGTCTACGCGCGGAAACGGCAGCAGAAAGCCCGCCAGGATGACGTACGCCATGCCGCCGAGCACGAGCGCGCGGCGGGCGGTGTAGTAACGTGGAAGGGCAGAAATCATGGGTCTGATGAGGTTGGAGAGTGGAGGTCAGAAGAGGAGACGAAGGTGCTTTCCAACCTCCATCTCCATTCAGCTATTCACTCCACACGTACTCGAACAGCAGCACGGACGCGGCGACGAGGGCGAGCGGGTAGGTGGCGAGCGTCACGAGGCCGTCCGCCGCGCCCATCCAGCCCATGCCGCCGTCGAGCGCGTGGCGCGTCAGACGGACGCCCGAGAGCAGGAGCGGCACGAGCAGCGGGAAGAGCAGCACGGGCAGCAGCGCCCCGCTGTGCGACGCCCGGGCGATGAGGGCGGCGAGCAGCGTGGTGGCCGCCGCCAGGCCGAGCGCGCCCAGCGCCAGCACGAGCGCGAAAAGCCCGAATTCCGCCACCTCCACGCCCAGCACCAGCACGAACGCCGCGCACGTGACGCCACCCAGCACGGTGATCAGCACGACGTTGAAGAGCAGCTTGCCCGCGTACACGCCGAGGGGATGCGCGTTGAGGCGCAGAAACAGCAGCGTGCCGCGCTCCTCCTCCTGCACGAACGCACGCCCGAGCCCGAGCGCGGCCGCGAAGAGCAGCACCGTCCACAAGAGCGCGGCCTGCACCGCGTTCGTCGGCGTCTGCGCGCCGAGCGCGAACCACAGCAGCAGCACCGTCGCCAGGCCGAAGACGAGCAGCGTGTTCACCGCGAGGCGGCTGCGCCACTCCAGCGTGAGGTCTTTCTCGAAAACGGCCCAGGCGCTGCGCCACCACGTCATGGCAGGCTCGTCGGATGTCGGCGGAGAGGGAAACGGCGGGCAGCGCGTGGGAGCATGGCTGCGGGGCAAACGTACGCCCGGTCTTACCCGCTGCTCCCTCATGCTTCGTGAACAAACCACGCCTTCGCCCGCACCCGACGCGGTGACAGGCGCGCTCCTCGGCCTCGCCATCGGCGACGCGCTGGGCCGCCCCGCCAACGGCCTCAGCCACCAGAACGTCCGGCTCTACTTCAAAGGCATCAAGGAATACCGCGACGACGAATACGGCGAGGGCACGGCGGGCAGCGGCACCACGCTGACGCGTCACGCGCTGGCGCTGGCGCACACCCGCGACCCCGCGCCTGCCGCAGATCTGCCCGTCCGCCTCGCCGAGAGCGTCGTGTGGGGACTTCTGGACGCCGCGCCTGCCGACCTCCCGCCCACTGCGGCGCTCCACGCCCACGCTATCGCGCACCTCCGCACCCTGCCGCCCGGCTCGTTCGACGTCTACTCCTTCTGGCATGGCCTGCTCGGCGACGCCCCGGAAAATCTGGCTCGCCGCCTCGCCCGCGTCACGCCCGACCCCGACGACGTACCCCTCGACCTCGCCGATGCGTGCGGCGGCACCGACGACGCCGAGCGCGCGTGGCTGTTCGCCGTCGCCATGTTCGCCCGCAACCCGTTTCTGGTGGAGGGCACGCTCCTTTCGTCCATCAACGTCGGCGGACAGACGGCGACGGTGGGCGCGCTCGTGGGCAGCCTCCTCGGCGCGCTGCACGGCGCGCAGGCGTTTCCGAACGAATGGCACGAGGGCCTCGCCGCGCGCGGAGACGTGCTTCGCGCCGCCGAGGCCCTCAGCGTCTAAACCCGTTCGGCGACCCGTCGACGTCCAGCGCCGGGAGGCTGATCTCGGCGCGCGTGCCTCCACCGGGCGCAGAATGGATGCCGAGCCGACCGCCGTGGTGCGCGGCCACCTGCTCGACGAGCGAGAGGCCGAGGCCGCTGCCCGGCAGGTGCTGCACGTCGTCGGCCCGGCGGAAACGGGCGGTGACGTGGGGAAGGAATGCCGGCGCGATCCCGATGCCCGTGTCTTCGACGGCGAGCACGACGTGCCCGTCGTGGCGGCGCACGCAGACGCGGACTTCGCCGGTGTCGGTGTACTTCACGGCGTTGTCGAGGAGGTTTCGCGCCGCGTCGCGGAGCAGCGCGGGATGCCCCTCGACGCGCGCTTCGTGGTCGGCCTCGACCGTCAGCGTCAGCCCTTTCGCCTCGGCGCGGGGACGTGCCGCGTCTGCTTCCTCCCGCGCCACCCGCGCGAGGTCTACCGCCTCCGGGCGCTGCGAAGGCCCTTCGACGCGCGCGAGCGCGAGCAGCCCCCGCACGGTTCGGACGAGTTCTTCCGCCTCTGCCTGGAGCACGCCGAGGGTCTGGCGATAGGCCTCCGGCGACCGCTCGCGCCTGAGCGCCACCTCGATGTGGCCGAGCAGCACCGTCAGCGGGGTCTGAAGCTCGTGCGCCGCGTCGGCGGTGAAGCGGCGAACCTCCCCGAAAGCACGTTCGAGCCGGGCAAGGGCGTCGTTGAGCGCGCGCCCGAGTTCCGCCGTCTCCTGGTCGGCGTCGGGCGGAATGGGCACGCGCTGGTCGAGCCGGTCGGAGGAGAGGCCGCGCGCCGCCGTCGTCATCGCCTCGAGGGGCTGCACCACGCGCCTGCCGACGGCCCAGAGCAGCGCCAGCAGCGCCGCGAGGACGAGCCCGTAGCCCGCCGCAACGCCCAGGCCGATCTGCCCGAGCATCGCCGTGATGCCCGGCTCGTAGCGCGCCACCTGGAGGTAGCCGAGCGTCGTTCCCGCGCGCGTCACGATGGGCGTCGTGAGGGAATAGAACGTGGTGCCGCCAGCCTCGAACGTCCGCAGCCGTCCGATGCCGGGGTCGGCTCCGGTGACGGGGAAGAGGCGGGCGGGGAACTCCGCGCCGAGGCGGGCCACGTTCATCGACGACCGCAGGGGACGGCCCTCGGCATCGAACACCTGGAGAAAGTGGGGGTCGATGTGAGGGTCGGTGAAGCGGTGATGCGGCTCGTCCCACGGATAGGCGTCGACGTCGAGGCGGTCGCCCTCGACCACGTGGGCCGTGAAGTTGTTGACCTCGGAGGCAAGGGTGGCACGAGCGCTGTAGTTGAGCAGCCCCCACGCGCCGAGCACCACGAGCGCACCGAGCACCGCCAGCGCCAGCCCCAGCGCCACGCCCATCGTGCGCGTCAGCCGTCGCCGGAATGCGGGCGGGCCGCGCCGCGCGTCTCCATTCGTGGGCGCGTATTCAGCCATCGCCCCTCGCCTCGTCTGCGTCGCCGACAGGAACGTAGCGGTAGCCGACGCCGCGCAGCGTCTCGACGCGGGCCGCGCATCCTGACGCTGCCAGCTTGCGCCGCACGTAGCCCACGTACACATCCACGAGGTTGGTGCCCCGGTCGAAGCGGTGGCCCCACACGTCGCGGTGGAGTTCGTCGCGCGTGAGCACCTGCCCCTTGCGAGCGACGAAGTAGGCGAGCAAGTCGAACTCCGTCGCCGACAGGTCGAGCGCTTCGCCGAAGCAGGTGCAGCGGCGCGTGGCCACGTCCACCTCGAGCGGGCCGTCGGTGTGGGCGCGGTCGGCGGGTTCGAGCGCGGCGCGGCGCAGCAGCGCCTCGACGCGGGCGACGAGTTCGGCGAAGGCGAACGGCTTGGGCAGGTAGTCGTCGGCCCCGGCGCGGAGGCCCGCCACGCGGTCGTCGACGGCGTCGAGCGCGGTCAGCATGAGGATGGGCAGCGTGGGCGCGTGGCGGCGCACGGATTCGCACACCGCGAGGCCATGCACGTCCGGGAGGCGGAGGTCGAGGAGCACGAGGTCGAACGGCTCGGCGAGGGCGCGGCGCTCGCCCGCTCGGCCCGTCGCCGCCCACTCGACGGCATAGCCCTCCTCCTCCAGCCCCTGCCGGACAAAAGAGGCCACCTGGCGCTCGTCTTCGATGAGCAGGATGCGGTGCATGGTGAGGCCGGGCGCTCAGGCTCCGAGGTCGCGGAGGAGCTTGTCGGTCTCTTCCTTGTGGCGCGTCTCGTCGCTGAGGATGGTGTCGAGTTCGGCGGCGAGGCCGTAGTCGGCGAAGGCCTCCGCCTGCTTGCGCCGCTCGACGTAGCGCGTGATCGTCTCCGTCTCGGCGTCGAGCACCTGCCGCAGCATCGCCGTCGCCTCGCGCTCGAGGGTCAGCGGCGCGGGCGCGGTCACGGGCATCCCGCCGAGGGCCGTGATCTTGTTGGCGAGAAACTGCGCGTGCGTGAGTTCCTCGGGGATCTCCGTCTCGAAGAAGCCCTTGAGCATAGGCCGGTGGATGCCGCTGACGAGCGCGGCGTAGGAGGTGTACATGATGACGGCCTGATACTCATGCGCGAGGTCATCGTTGAGGCCGTCGATGAGGGCCTGTTGGTCGGTAGTCATGGAAGTAGAGGGCTGCGTGAATAGCGAAGAAGGACGATCTGCCCACGCGCCGTAGCAGGGGCCGTTCCGGCGGCGGAGGGGTTCTCACGCTCCTCTCATGGCGCTCTCACGGTGCTCTCAGAAAAGGCAGGCAGGCGCGCCGTAGGCTGGTGGCAGACGGGTTCGCGCCCGTCCTGCCTTCCGGCGTCGTCTCCCTCCTACCGTCTCAGCCCATGCTGCCATGACTGCCGCCCACCTCCACCTGCTGCTCAACCACGCCCCGCTTTTCGGGATCGCCTTCGGCATCCTCGGCCTCGCGTGGGCCCTCGTACGCAAAAACGAACACGTCGGGAAGGCCGCGCTGGGCCTGCTCGTGCTTGCGGGCGTGCTCGTGCTGCCCGTATACCTCTCCGGCGAGAACGCCGAGGACATCGTCGAAGACCAGGTCGGCGTCTCGAACGACGCCATCGAGGCGCACGAGGATGCCGCGCTCGCGGCCGCCATCGCGACGGGCGTCGTGGGAGCCGTGGCGCTGGTGCTGCTCGTCGTCTTCCGCGAGAAGGTGCTGCCGCGCTCGGCAACGGCGATGGCGCTCGTGCTCGCGCTCGCAGCGGGCGTGTGGATCGGCTACGTCGCCAACCTCGGCGGGCAGATCAACCACCCCGAGATCCGCGGGGATACGCTGGCGCCAGCGGTCGACGTGTCGCGCGCCGCACCCGAACAGGGGCACGACGAAGACGACTAGGAAGGTGACTACAGCCCCTGTGACGACCTCTGCTGACCGCTCACCCTTTTCCGCCCCCTTCGACCCTCACAGTCATGCGGCCCCTCCTACTCCTCCTCGCCGCGTCCATCGTCCCGCTCGTCGCGGCTCCTGCATTTGCCCAGGTGGGAGGTGCTACCGAGCCGCTCAAGTCGCTCCCACCCGAGCGCGCCGAGGCCTACCTCCAGGGCGGAGGGATGGGGCAGGCGCGCGTGGCCGAACTCTCGGGCTTCCCCGGCCCGCGCCACGTCCTTGACCTCGCCGATACCCTCGCCCTCTCGCCCACCCAGACGGATCTCGCGCGGGCGTTAATGGCCGCGACGCTTTCGCAGGCCGTCGCCCTCGGGCGTGCCATCGTCGACGAGGAGCGCGAACTGGAGAGGCTCTTCGCCGCCGACAGCATCGACGACGAAGCGCTGGAAGCGCGCGTCCGCGAGATCGGGCAGATGAATGCCGAACTCCGGCTCGTCCATCTCCGCGCGCACGTCGCCATGCGCGCCGCCCTCACGCCCGAGCAGGCCGCGCGCTATGCGGCGCTCCGGCACGGGCCAGGTGCATCCCCCGGCGGCGGCCCCCACCACCCGGGCCGTGCTTCCAGCGCCTCGCCGCCCGCTCCTGTGCCTTCCGACCTAACAGTCGCCGCGCTTCCTGGCTACGACGACGCCCGCTTCGCCACGGCCACGCTCTACCAGAACGACGGCTACCGGGTCGTCGGCTTCGCCTTCCGGGCGGGGCAGGGGCTCCCCGAGCATGCTGCTCCGGTGCAGGCCTTCCTGCTCGTCACCGAGGGCCGGGCACGCGTCACCTTCGGCGGCGAAACGCACGAGTTGAAGGCAGGCGAGGGCGTCGTGCTTCCGAAGGACGTGCCCCACCTCGTCGAGGCCATCGAGGACACGCGCGCGCTGCTCACCCGCTGATGGCCTCGCGGAAAGAGATGCCCTCACACACCAAACTGACTTCTGCCTACATCCCAAACAGGCTTCACCGGGCTACTCCGCAGCATCACCGCGCCTACCTAATAATAAACAGGGACCCAAACCACCTCGAACCATGAAAAATCTCCTCATCCTCGGTGCGGGCACGGCCGGAACCATGATTCTCAACAAGCTCCACAAGGAGCTCGACCTGAACGAGTGGCGCCTCACCATCGTCGACAAAGACGAAAACCACTACTACCAGCCCGGCTTCCTTTTCATCCCCTTTCAGATCTACGACGCCGAGCGGTTCGTCCGCCCGAAGCGCGACTTCATCCCCGACGACGCCACGTTTATCATCGCCGAGGTCGAGGAGATCGAGCCGGAGGCGAACGCGGTGCGGCTCGCCGACGGGCGGCGGCTGGAGTACGACGTGCTCATCGTCGCCACCGGCACGGCGCCGCGCCCCGAGCAGACGCCCGGCCTCGACGGAGATCTGTGGTACCGCGACGCTTTCGACTTCTACACCTTCGAGGGCGCGCGTAAGCTCCGCGACCGCCTCGCCATGTGGGAGGGCGGGCGGCTCGTGATCCTGCTCGCCGAGAGCGTCTTCAAGTGCCCCGTCGCGCCGCTCGAATTCACGTTCCTGGCCGACGCGTTCTTCGCCGAGCGGGGGATGCGCCGCGAGGTCGAGATCACCTACGTGACGCCGTTCGCGGGGGCCTTCACCAAGCCCAAGGCGGCGGCGTTTCTGGGCGGTCTGTTGAAAGAGAAAGGGGTCACCGTCGTCCCCGACTTCTACGTCGAGCGCGTCGACGAAGACCGCAAGGTGCTCGTCTCCTACGACGAGCGCGAGGTGCCCTTCGACCTGCTCGTGGCCGTCCCGGTCAACATGGGCGCGGACTTCGTCGAGGCCAGCGGCATGGGCGACACCGACGAGCTCCAGTACATCCCGACCGACAAGCGCACGCTCCAGGCGCGCGACCACGCGAACGTTTTCGTCGCCGGCGACGCGGGAAACCTCCCGACGTCGAAGGCCGGGTCGGTGGCGCACTTCGGGGCCGAGATCCTGACCGAGAACGTCCTCCACTACATCGCGGGCGAGCCGCTGTCGGCCTCGTTCGACGGCCACGCCAATTGCTTTATCGAGACGGGCTACGGCAAGGCCTCGCTCATCGACTTCAACTACGACACCGAGCCGCTGCCGGGCAAATTCCCGATCCCCGTCCTCGGGCCGATGAGCCTGCTCAAAGAGACACGCGTCAACCACCTCGGCAAGCTCGCCTTCGAGTGGGCCTACTGGCACATGCTCCTGACCGGCAAGACGATCCCCGTCTCGAACCACATGTCGATGCGCGGCAAAGACGTCGGCACGCCCCAGCTCGCCTGACCCCGCTGGCGTTCACCCTCAGACCCCCGGAACCATGCAACAGACCCTTGGCACCACGACCGTCGACGTCAACGACGAGGGCTTTCTCACCAACCCCGACCAGTGGACGCCCGACATCGCCCGCGACATCGCCCGCGCGCACGGCATCACGCTCACCGACCAGCACTTCGAGGTGCTCCAGTACCTCCGCGACCGCTACGCCGAGGGCACGCCGCTAACGATCCGCCGCCTCGGCAAGTCGGGCCTCGTCACCATCAAGGAGTTCTACGACCTCTTCCCCGGCGGCCCGCTGAAAATGTCGAGCAAAATCGCGGGCATTCCCAAGCCCACGAGCTGCGTCTGACGCGCCGCCCCTCCGCACCCCTTTTCCACGAGGTACCCCTATGGAAACCCCCACGACCTTCACCCAACACGCCCCGGCCGAGGCGGAGAAACACCCCGTCAAGAAAGTCCTCGTGATCGTGTCGAAGGGCACGCCCGAAGACGTGTACGCGGGCCTCATCATGGCCAACGGCGCCCTCATGGAAGGCATGGAGGCGAAGATGTTCTTCACCTTCTTCGGCCTCGACGCGATCCGCAAGGACCGCCAGGACCGCCTCCACACCCTGGGCACCGGCAACCCCACGTTCCTGACGATGCACGAGGAGATGGAAAAGCTCGACATCCCACCCGTGTCCGAGTTTCTGGAGATGATCGTCGCCGGGGGCGGTGAGATCTACGGCTGCAAGCTCGCCGTGGAGATGTTCAAGATCGAGGAGGACGACCTCATCGACGACCTCGCCGGGGTCATCACCGTGGGCGACATGTACGCGCTCGCGGAAGGAGCGGGCGCCCAGATCATCTTCATCTGAGGCATCGTGCCTCGGCTCCGTGTGGGCGGTGCGGCCCCGGCTACCGCCGTCCACACACCCGCCCTGCACGCTCCTCGCTTTCGCATCCGTCATGCCCCGACGTTCCCTTTTCCTGCTGCTCGCCCTCGCCGCGTGCGGGCGTGAAATCCCTGCGCCCCTCGACGCCGAGGCGCCACCGCCGCCGTCCATCCGGGGCGTGGACGCGGCGCGCCTCGTCCGCCTCGACGACGCGCAGGCGTCCGAACTGGCCGTGCAGACGGTCCGCATCGCCGCGAGCACCGCGCCCGTCGTGCTGACGGTGCCGGGCACCGTCGAGCCGTCGCCCGAGGTGTACGCTGTCGTGAGCGCGCCCATCGGCGGGCGCGTCGTCCGCGTCGGCGCGCACGAGGGCGAGTACGTGCGCGCCGGGCAGACCCTCGCGCTCATCGAGAGCCTCGAACTGGCCGCTCTCGTAGGCGATTACCTCGAAGCCCGCGCCGAGGCCGACTTCCAGCAGCAGCAGGTCGCGCGCTACGGGCCGCTCGTCGAGAAGCGCATCACGGCGCAGAGTGTGCTCGACCGGGCAGAGGCCGACCGCCGCCGCGCCGAGGCGCTCGTGGGCGCTGCCCGCGCCCGGCTCTCCGCTGCGGGCGTCACCGCCGCCGCGCTCGACCGCTACGCCACCGACGGGGGCCGCGCCGTCGTCGCCGTCACCGCGCCGCGCGCCGGGTTTATCCAGGACCACCGGATCGACCTGGGCCAGGCGGTCGCGGCCTACGACGAACTGGCCACGCTCGTCGGCAGCGCCGAGGTGCTCGTGCGCGGCTTCGTCTCGCCCGGCGAGGCCGCCCGCGTCCGCCCCCGCGACGCCGTCACGATCCGCCTGCTTGGCGACGCCGAGCGCGCCGTCGAAGCGCGCGTCACGTCCGTGCAGCCCGCCACCGACGCCGAGCGCCGCGCCGTCGCCGTCAACGTCCGCGTGGCGACGCCGAATCGCGAGCTGGTGCCCGGCCAGAGCGTCGAGATGGAGATCGTGACGGCCACCACCGCGTCGGCCCTGCTCGTCCCGCTCTCGGCCATCGTCTACGAAGGCGACGCTGCGACGGTGTTCGTCCGCCGCGATGCCCGCACCTTCGAGCGGCGCGTGGTTACGCTGGGCCGGATCGGCGACGCCAACGCCGTGGTGACGGAAGGGCTGGAGGCGGGCGACGAGGTCGCCGTCAGCCAGGTGTTCAGCCTCAAAGCGCTCGGGCGCTACGCGCAGTACGGGGAGGATTGACCATGCTCAAAGCCCTCATCGATTTCAGCCTGCGGCAGACGTTCGTCGCCCTCGCCCTCGTGGCGCTCGTCGCCGTCGGCGGCGTGGTGGCGCTCCTGCAACTGCCCATCAACTCGCTGCCCGACGTGACGCCCGTGCAGGTGCTCGTCATCACCAAAGCGGGCCGCTACTCGCCGCCGGACGTCGAGCGCCTCGTCTCGTTTCCCATCGAGACGGTGATGAACGGGCTGCCGGATGTGAAGGAGGTACGGTCGATCTCGCAGTTCGGCCTGAGCGCCGTGACGGTCGAGTTTGACGAAGGCACCGACATCTACTTTGCCCGCCAGCTCGTCGCGCAGCGCGTGCAGAGCGTCGTAGATGCACTCCCCGACGGCGTCGACGCGCCTCAGCTCGGGCCGATTTCGACGGCGCTCGGCGAGATCTACCAGTACACCGTCGAGGGCGACGGCTACTCGCTCACCGACCTGCGCGAGATCCAGGACTGGCTCGTGGGGCCGCAGCTCAAGACGATCCCCGGCGTCACCGAGATCACCGCCTTCGGCGGCTACGTCAAGCAGTACGACGTCGTCGCCGACCCGGCGCGGCTGCGTACGGCGGGCGTCGGGCTGGGCGAGGTGATGGACGCCATCGCGGCCAACAACGGCGTCGCGGGCGGCAACTACCTCGAGCACAACCGCGAGCAGTACATCATCCGCGGCTACGGCTTGATCCGCACCGCGCAGGATCTGGAGCGCGTCGTCGTGGCCACGCGCGGCGGGCGGCCCGTGCGGCTGCGCGACGTGGCCGACGTGGAGTTGGGCAGGCAGCTCCGGCAGGGCGCGGTCACCAAAGACGGTGAGGGCGAGGTCATCACCGGCATCGTGATGATGCTGCGCGGCGGCAACGGGCGCGAGGTCATCGATGCCGTCGAGGCCCGGCTCGAGGAGATCCGGGTGGGCCTGCCCGAGGGCGTGCGGGTAGAAAAATTCTACGACCAGAGTGACCTCGTCGAGCGCACCACGCACACCGTCACCGCCAACCTGCTCGAAGGCGGCTTTTTCGTCATCGCCGTGCTCTTGCTGCTGCTCGGCGAGATCCGCGGCGCGCTCATCGTGGCGAGTGTGATCCCACTCTCGATGCTCTTCGCCTTTATCGGGATGCGCGAGTTCGGGCTGGCGGCCAACCTGATGAGCCTCGGCGCCATCGACTTCGGGATGGTCGTGGACGGCTCCGTCGTGATGATCGAGAACATGGTGTCCCGCCTCGAAAAAGAGCGGGGGCAGCGGCCCGCGCTCTACACCATCCGGGCGGCGGCGCACGAGGTGGCACGGCCCATCTTTTTCGGCGTGCTCATCATCCTGATGGTGTACGTGCCCGTCGCCACCTTCAGCGGAACGGAAGGCATCCTTTTCCGCCCGATGGCCATCACCGTGGCGACGGCCGTGTTCGGCTCGCTCCTGCTGGCGCTCGTCTACGTGCCCGCCGTGGCCGCGCTCGTCTTCCGCAACGGCGTCAAGGTGCGCCGCAACCGGGTGATGGAGTGGCTGCGCCCGTGGTACCGGCGCGGGCTGGAGCGCCACCTCCACCGCCGCGCAGAGATCATCGGCGTGGCGCTCGGCGTCTTCGCGCTCTCGCTCGTGCTCATGAGCCGGATGGGGACGGAGTTTCTGCCCGAACTCGACGAAGGCAGCATCCTCGTCGAGCAGGTGCGGATGCCGAGCGTGACGCTGGCCGAGAGCGTCGAGAACGCCAACTGGCTCGCAGGCGAGATCCTGCGGCGCGTGCCCGAGGTCGAAACCATCGTGCCCAAGACGGGCCGCTCCGACCTCGCCAACGACTGGATGGGCGTCCACCAGACCGACGTCTGGGTGGTGCTCAAACCGCGCGACGAATGGCGCAAGGGGATGACGAAGGAAGGCATCCAGGAGCAGATCCGCCCGCTCCTCGAAACCGAGCCTGGCCTCGCCTACAACTTCACGCAGCCCATCGCCATGCGCGTGGACGAGTTGACGAGCGGCGTCAAGAGCGACCTCGCCGTCAAAGTCTTCGGCGAAGACCTCGAAACGCTCGCCGCCGTCGCCGACGAGATCGCGCGCGTGCTGCCGGGCCTCGAAGGCACGGGCAACTTTTTCGTCGAGCAGACCGAGGGCCAGCCGTACCTCAACGTCGAGGCCGACCGCGAGGCCGTGGCGGCCTACGGGTTAAACGTCTCCGACGTGCAGCGCACGGTCGAGGCCGGGCTGGGCGGGCAGTCGGTGAGCGAGGTGTTCGAGGGGCAGCGGCGCTTCGACATCGTCGTGCGCTACCCCGAGGCCCTCCGCTCCGACCCGCGCCGCATCATGGACGCGCCGGTGAGCCTCCCCAACGGCGAGACGATCCCGCTCGAACGCGTCGCCCGCATCACTGCCGAGGAAGGTCCGCGCGAGATCGCGCGCGAGAACGGCTGGCGCCGCGTCATCGTCGGCATCAACCTCGACGGCATCGACATCGGGACGTACGTGGCGCGCCTGCAAGAGGCCATCGAGGCAGAGGTAGACGTGCCCGCGGGCGTGTTTCTCGCCTACGGCGGCGCCTTCGAGGATCAGCAGCGCGCCACGCGCCACCTGCTCTTCGTCGTGCCCCTGGCGCTCTTGATCATCCTCGGGCTGCTCTACCTCATGTTCGGGGCCTTCCGCTACGCGCTGCTCGTCTTTCTCAACCTGCCGCTCGCGCTCTCCGGCGGCATCTTCCTGTTGTGGCTGCGCGGCCTCTACCTGAGCGTGTCCGCGAGCATCGGGTTCGTGGCGCTCTTCGGCGTGGCCGTGCTCAACGGCATCGTGCTCATCGAGCACCTCAACCACCTCCGGCGAGAGGGGCGGACGGTGCGCGAGGCGTCGCTCGAAGGCTCGGCAGACCGTCTCCGGCCCGTGCTGATGACGGCGCTGGTGGCGTCGCTGGGCTTTATTCCGATGGCCTTCAACGTGGGGCCTGGGAGCGAGGTGCAGCGCCCGCTGGCTACCGTCGTCATCGGCGGCCTCATCACGAGCACGCTCCTGACGCTCCTCGTGCTGCCCGTCGTCTACAACTGGATCGAGAAGGACGACCGCCTCCCGCCCGACCCCGGCCATCCCGCCTTCGACGCCGATGGCACCGCCAGTGCCCCCCACACCGTGCAGTTGCAGGAGGTGGAAGCATGAACCGCCGCGCGTTTTCGCTGCTCGCCGCCCTCATGGCGTCTCTCGCGTTCCACCCGGCGCAGGCGCAGCCCTTCACCGTCTACGACGCCCTTGCCCGCGTCGAGGCCACACACCCGGACCTCGGGCGGATCGAGGCGGCGCTCGCCGCCAACCGGGGCGAACGCCTGATGGGCTACGGCTTCAGCGTGCCCACGGTGGCGTACGCCCGCGAAGGCATCGCCGGGACGGATTTCGCCGAGCAGCGCATCGTCGTGGGGCAGTCTATCGCCTCGCCCTTCGCCACGTACTACGGCCTGCGCCGCATCGACGCGGAAGGCGAGGCGTTGCGCCTCGACCTCGACGCGCGCCGCGCGCTGCTGCGGATGGCCGTTGAGAAGGCGTTCGTGGACGTGATGTACGCGGAGCGCCTCGCGGCGCTGCGGACGGAAGCTGTGGCGCTGTCGCGGCAGCTCGTGGAGGCGGCGCGGCTGCGCGAGTCGGTAGGTGAGGCCGCCGGGCTGGAGACGATGCGCGCCGACCTCGGGCTGGCCGAGGCCGAAGCCGCGCTGGCCGAAGCCGAGTTGCTGCTGGAGCAGGCCCGCGTGGCGGCGGCAGCCACGGCAACCCTCGGCCCCGGCATCGCCATCAAGACGCCCGGCCCGCTGACGTTCCGGCCCGCCGACGTGGCGCGTGCCGAGGTGTTCGAGCGACTGCCCGCCCTGCCCGAGGTGCGCAGCGCGCAGGCAGGCGTGGCCGCCGCCGGGCTCGGCGTGCGCGAGGTGCGTGGTGCGCGCTTTCCCGGCCTGAGCGTCGAGGTCTTCCCGCAGGATTTCGGCAACGGCTTCGAGCGCTTCGGCTTCCAGATCGGCCTGCGGATTCCCATTCCGGGGACGCCCTCGTACCGGGGCGCGCGCGCCGTGGCTACGGCCCGCCTGCGCGACCGCACGTGGCTGGGCGAGGCCACAGCCCTGCGCCTCGCCGCCGAGGCCGACGCCACGTGGAGCGGCTACCAGGCCGCCCGCGCCGCCGTGCTCCGCTACCGCGAACGCACCGGCCCGCAGTCCGACACGCTCATCGCCCGCTCGCAGGAGGGCTACCTGCTCGGCGAAGTCCCGCTCTTCGCCCTGCTCGACGCGCAGCGGGTCGCCCTCGCCGCCGAGGAGCGGTACGCCGCCGTCCTCCGCGACTACACCCACCGCCTCGTCGAACTGGAACGCTTCACCGGCCGCATGCTCGTCTTCGGCGAGATCGCCGCCCCACAATGAAGGCGCGTGTGTGCCGTAATGCTTGGCCAGGCAACTGTGAGCGGATTGCTTTCGACTGATTCTTCTGGACAGGAGCGGGTGAAACAAGCCAGACGGATGCGCTCCTGCTGCCGCAACGGAGAAATCGGTCTGAGATCAGCCGCCAAACGCATTCGGCTCGCGGAACGCGCCCACGAAACCGATCTCCGGTTCGAGCCGGTGGCCCGTCTCCTGTTCCACCGTCTGCTGTACGTGGCGGATGAGGCCCTGCACGTCCGCCGCCGTCGCGCCGCCGCGGTTGATCATGATGTTGGCGTGGCGCGTGGTGATCTCCGCCCCGCCCAGCCGCGCGCCCTTGAGGCCACACCCGTCGATGAGGCGGCCCGCACCGATGCCCTCGATTTTCTTGAAGATCGACCCGGCGCTCGGCTCGCTTTCCAGCGGCGGGTGCCGCTCGCGCCGCCACGCGAGGTTGGCCTCCATGATGGCGTGCATCCGCGCCCGGTCGCCGGGGACGAGGCGGAAGGTGGCCGACAGCACCAGGTCGCGCTTCACGTGCAGCGTCGAGTAGTCGTAGCCGAAATCGAAATAATCGACGCCGACGGTCGTGCGCGCGCCCTCCTCCGTCAGCAACTCGGCGCTTTCGACGACCTCCTCGATGAACATCGTCCGGCTGCGCTCGGGTGGCGGCGAGAGAAAGTGGAGGTTCTGCCACAGCGCGCCGCCCACCGTCGAGGGAATGCCGACGTAGTGTTCCAGACCAGACAGGCCGCCATCGACGGCCCGGTTGATAACGTCCGGATACATCACCGCGCCGCTCTCGGCCCACACGGTCATCTGCTGCTCGTCCACGCGCACGTGCCGGGCGGCGTTGCGGATGACGAGGCCACGGAAGCCGTCATCGCCCACGAGGATGTTGGCTCCTAACCCGAGCACAAAGTATGGCACATCGTGCGTGCGCGCGGCGAGGACCGCCGTGGCGAGATCGTCGGCGGAATGCGCCTCGAAGAAGTAATCAGCGGGGCCGCCGATGCGGAACGTAGTGAAAGGCGCGAGCGGAACGTCGCGCTGGAGGTGGCCATCGAGGGCCATCTGGAGGGAGGTGTCGAGAGTAGATGCCTGCATCGTAGCGAAGAAAGAGGCGCGCGGTACGCCGTATGGCACGTCCGGGTGCCCCATGCACCGTTCACCATCGGCACCGGACGGCTCAGCCGAAGCCTGCAACCAGTGGAATGCCAAGGGTATGTAAAGGAAGGATTAACCCCTACTTTCTTTTTTGTATTCCCTCGCCAGCACAGCCGGGCCTTTTCCTCATCCCCACCCCGAGGGAGCCCACAGGTGCTTTTGCTGGACGAGATCCCACCACCCATCACACATCCATCCAACGTGTTATGAGAAGCATTCTCTACAACGCGCTTCTGGGCGCGCTCCTGCTGCTCGTCCCTGCCGTCGCCCAGGCGCAGGTCGGAACGGTACAGGGCGTCGTAACCGAGCGCGGCACCGGCATCACCGTCCCCGGTGTCAACGTCACCCTTGAAGGGACGACGATTGGTACCGCCACCGACCTTGAAGGCCGCTACGAGTTTTCAGCGCCGGTCGGCACGTATACCCTCGTGGTCAGCGCCATCGGCTACAAGCGCTACACCCAACCGGTGACGATCACCGAAAGCGGCACCGTTACCGCCAACGCCGTGATCGAGCAGGACGTGCTCGGCCTCGACGATGTGGTGGTCACGGGGTATGGCACCACGGAACGCCGAGCCGTCTCCACTTCGATATCGAGCGTGGACGGTAATGAGATCCGCGACCTTCCCCCGACCTCTACCGACGCTGTGCTGCAAGGCCGCGTGGCCGGTGTCACCGTGCTGCGCTCCTCGGGTACTCCCGGTGGCGGCGTGTCGGTGCGCGTGCGCGGTGCCACGTCGATTTCAGGCTCCAACCAGCCGCTTTACGTGGTCGACGGCGTGCCCGTCAACTCGTCGAGCCTGTCGAGCCTGGGTGCGGGTAACCAGGGGCTGAACGCGCTGTCGACCATCGACCCCTCCGACATCGCCTCTATCGAGGTGCTCAAAGATGCTGCCGCAACGGCCATCTATGGCACGCGCGCGGCCAACGGCGTCGTGCTCGTCACCACGCGGCGTGGGCAGGCCGGCTCGACCGACATCGAGTTCGAGTCGAGCCTCGGCTCGGCTTCGTTCGACCTCGACCCCAACCGGCTTACCGGACCGGAGTACATCGCCATTCGCAACGAGGCGCGCGTCAATACCTACGGCCCCGGCTCGGCGGCGCGCCCCAGCGCTACCTACTACGGTTTGCCGGACACGATGCGGACCAACAACGCGTGGGACGCCATCACGCAGACCGGGCTCGTGCAGAACTACCGCCTTGCCATCTCGGGAGGCACGCAGCGCACGAAATACCGCGTATCGGGTGGGTACTCGGACGAAGAGGGCGCGCTCATCAAAGCGGGCTTCCGCCGCCTCAACGGCCTCGTCAACGTCGATCACCGCTGGGCCGACAAAGGGACGCTCTTTGCGAAAGCGTCGTACAACCGGGGCATCTCGCTCCGCGTGGGCAACGACAACTACATCTACGGCGTGCTCACGAACGGGCTGCTGTCGAACCCGGCGGAGCCGCTCTACTTGGCCAACGGCCAGTACAACCCCGCCGCTGGTCCGTTTTCGAACCCTGTGGCCGAGGCCAACAAGGACTTCACCGCGACAGACACGAAGTTTCTCGGCAACGTGGGCATCACCTACGAACTGCTGCCGAACCTGTCGGGCCGGCTCGAAGCCGGTCTTGACCGCTATGACCTCGACGAATCCCGTTTCTCGCCGAGCACCTCGAGCCAGGGCTCGCCCAACGGCGCGCGTGCGCAGTCGATCAACCTGTTCCAGAACTGGATTCTGACGGGCACGGTCAACTACCGCAACCTGTTCAAAGGCGTTCACAGCATCTCGAGCCTGGCCGGTGTATCGACGGAACGGCGCGACGTGAAGTTCAACTTCCTCTCGGGCGTGGACTTTTTCTCGGACGAGATCTACGCGCTCGACATCGCGGGCACGCTCGACGCCGGTTCGTCCACGACGGCGAGCGGGTTGCGCTCGTTTTTCACCACGAGCGAGTACGCGTACAACAACAAGTACCTCGCCACCTTCACGCTCCGCGTGGACCAGTCGTCGCGCTTTGGTGCGGACAACCGCACGGCGGTCTTCCCGGCGTTCTCGCTGGGCTGGAACGCGCAGCAGGAGCCCTTCCTGCAGCGCGTGAGCTGGATCGACCTGTTCAAGATTCGCGGCTCGTACGGCACCACGGGGCAGCAGGAGATCGGCGACTTCAACGCACGCGCCCTCTACGCTTCGGGGTCCAATTACAACCTGGTTCCGGGTCTCACGACGAGCCAACTGGGCAACGTCACGCTGTCGTGGGAACGCACGACGCAGGGCAACCTGGGCCTTGACTACGGCTTTCTCAGCAACCGTATCGGCGGTACGATTGAGCTCTATAGCAAACGCACCAACGACCTGCTGCGTAGCCAGCCCTTGCCCAACTCCACCGGATATGGAGGACGCGTAGCCAACATCGGCGAGATCTCGAACAAAGGAATTGAATTCCTGCTGACCACGCGCAACCTCGAAACGCGCAACTTCAGCTGGGAAACGTCCTTCAATATCGCTCGCAACACCAACGAGGTGGTCGAACTCGTCGACGGCGACGGCGACGGCATCGGCGACCCGATTGACCAGGGCTTTGCCAGCCGCATTGCCGAAGGCGAGCCGCTGGGTTCGTTCTACGGCTGGGTCACCGACGGCCTTTTCCAGAGCCAGGATCAGATCTGCCTGGATGCGACGGGCGTGAGTTGCCTCGCCAACGGCACGGCCTTCCAGAAGACGGGCACGGCACTCGGCGATCGCCGCTTCCAGGACATCGGCAGCTTGGACGAGAACGGCCAGTTTATCCCGGTACCGGACGGCATCGTGGACGATGCGGACCGCCGCTTCATTGGCGACGCCAACCCGGACTTTTTCGGCGGCGTCACCAACACCTTCCGCCTGTATGGCGTGGAGTTGAGCGCTTTCCTGCAGTTCTCGCAGGGCAACGATGTGCTCAACTCGACTGCGCAGTTCAACCAGCAGATCGGGCAGACCTTCGGCACTGCGCGTCAGGCGCTCGACCGCTGGACACCCGACAACACGGACACCGACATCCCGCGGGCGACGATCACCGACCCCAACGACAACGACCGGGACTCGGACTATTTCGTCGAGGATGCTTCCTACATCCGTCTGAAGACGCTTTCGGTAGCCTACACCATTCCGGTGCGGTACACGCAGGTGGTGGGCATCCGCAACATGCGCTTGTTCTTCGTCGGCGAAAACCTGTGGACGTCGACCAAATACAGCGGCCTCGACCCTGAGGTGAGCACGTTTGACCGCTCGAACTCGTCGTTCGGCACGGACTTCTTCACGTACCCACAGGCCAAGCGCTTCACGCTCGGCGCGCGGGTCACGCTCTAACGAAGATCATCCCTTTAACATTTCTCGCATCATGAAGCGATTTATCTATTCTACCGTCCTGCTCACCGCACTGCTGGCGCTGCCCGCGTGCGAGGTGCTGGAGACGGAGCCAGACGACAGCCTTTCGTCTGAGTTGGTCTACACCAGCGGCAAAAATCTGGAGGCCGTGCTCGTCGGTGCATACAGCGCCGTTCAGGGTATGTTGATCGACTACACGATCATGGCCGAACTCAGCTCCGACAACGCCGAGCACACCGGCTCGTATCCGTCTTGGCAAGAGGTAGACACGTACAACCTCGCGACCAACAACGCCGAGTCAGGCGGGGTCTGGGCGAGCGACTACAACGTGATCAACCTCGCCAACAACATCATCACCAACGGGGCGGAGGTGCCGACGGATGGCACATTCTCGGCGGCACGCCGCGACGCGATCATCGCCGAGGCGAAGGTGCTCCGTGCGTTTGCCTACCACGACCTCGTCCGCTGGTTTGGGGACGTGCCGCTGGTGCTGATGCCGTCAGAAGCCTCGGGGGTAGATCTCTACCCTGCCCGCACGGCAGCGTCGGAAGTCTACGCGCAGATCATCAAAGATCTCACCGAAGCCGAGGCCACGCTGGGGACCACCAACCGGCCCGCTGCTTATGTTGACGGCTACGTAGCCAAAGCTCTGCTGGCGCGCGTCTACCTGTATCAGGGGCAATGGGCGCAGGCCGCGGCGAAAGCCCAGGAGGTGATTGCCGGGCCTTTCACGCTGGGAACGGTCGCCTCGATCTACGATACGCAGGGTAGCCCTGAGTCAATCTGGGAGGTCTTTTACAACACCCAGGATCAGAACAGCCTAGCGTTCTTCGCCTTTCCGTCCAACAATGGCGGCCGCTACGAGTACGCACCGACGGCCAACCTCATCGCGGCGTTCGACACGACGGATGCGCGTTTTCCTTACAACATCGCGTACGCAGGGGCGGCTCCCGTCATCGTCAAGTACGACGACCCTGTGACCGGCACGGACTCGCAGTACGCTGTTCGGCTGGCCGAGATGATTCTGACACGCGCCGAGGCGCTTGCCCAACTCAACCAGTTGGACGAGGCCAGAACGCTGCTCAACCGGATCCGGACGCGGGCTGGCCTGGCCAATACCACGGCGTCCTCACAGGCCGCAGTGATCGATGCCGTACTGGCCGAGCGCCGCCTGGAACTGGCGTTTGAAGGACACCGCTGGCACGACCTCGTCCGCACGGGACGGGCTGTCGGCACGCTGAACATCCCGAGTGCTTCCCGCACGCTCTGGCCCATCCCGCAGCGTGATATCGACCTCAACCGTAATCTCCAGCAAAACGAGGGCTACTGATTCCCTTCGCGATGAACACTGCAAAGAGGCCGTTTCCCGACAGGTGAAGCGGCCTCTTTGCCTTTTAACGTGGATGTCGTCTTGGGCAGTAACACCGCCGCTTGGCGCGTATCTTCGCATTGTCTCGTTGCGTCGTTCTACGGCACACGTCTCACTTCTCATTTTGTCCGCCTCAGCACTCATGCTTGCCCTCCCTTACCTCGTGCTGCTGTTGGTCATTCTGGTCGTTGCCACGGGGCTGCTCGCCTTTATCGCCCGCCTGCTCTACACGCTGCGCGAGCAAAAGCCTGAGGTTGCTGTTCAGTCTCCGGTGCGGATCGCAGCATCGGGGCCATCAGCGCTGCCTGTGTCTGAGATGCACAGCCATCCGGTCGCCGCTCAAACGGTTTCTCAGCGCGAGTCCGCTGCCGAACCGCAAGCTGCGCCCTCCTCGGTCCGCCAACATCCGTCATCCGACATCTCTGTACCGGCACCCCAGGAGCCTGTGTTCTACGAATACACCGACGGCGGCCTCGTCCCCGTCGATCCGAACGCGCCCACCTCCCACCCGGCAGCGGAAGACACGGCAGGCGGCGATTCCGACCTGCGTGTGGCGGCCGAGGAGATCGAGCCAGAGGAAGAAGGCTTTGTCTGGCTCTGAAGAAGGTCAGCGGAAGACTTTCGATTTGGCGAAGGTGCGGACGAGGTCATCCGTACCGAAAGGACCGTGGCGATACAGGAAGGGCTCGCCGTGCGTCGCGCCGACGCGGTAGCCGTAGGTGCGCGCCTGCGCCTCGACCCACTGAAAGAAGCCAGGGTTCGAGATGAACGTCTCCGGCTCGCCGCTGCCTTCGTCGTAACCGGGGTTGAAAAACTGCGATTTGAAGGCCTGTAGCGCCGCCACGCGCGCGTCCCACACGTCGGACACGTCCACCACCAGGGTCGGCTCGAAGGGGATCGACTGCATGTAGTGGAGCACGTGCGAGGGACGGTGCGGCTCCTGGGGCGTGCCGTCGTCCTCGAACGTCTCGACCTTGCGAAGCCCGGCGTAGAACAGCGCGCTCGCGGAGAGCCGGGCCGCGTCCCCGTGGTCGGGATGGCGGCACTCGGCAGGGTTCATCAGCACGATCTCGGGCCGGTAGCGCCGCACCGCACGGATGACGGCGTGCTGGTGCTGCTTCGTGTTGGCGATGTCGCCGTCGGGCAGCCCCAGGTTTTCGCGCGCCGTGAGCCCGAGGATCTCCGCCGCCCGGATGGATTCCTCGATGCGCCCTTCCGGCGTGCCACGCGTGCCCAACTCGCCACGCGTGAAATCGACGATGGCGACGCGGTGCCCCTGCCGCGTCAGCTTGCACACCGTCCCGCCCGCGCACAACTCGACGTCGTCCGGGTGGGCGGCGAGCGCGAGCACGTCGACGGGGCCGGGGGTGCCGTAGATGCAGGTTGCGGAAGTCATGAGTCTGAGAGCGGTGCGCGGGGCGTGAAAGCGTAAAAATAGGCGACCCCGCCCTGTTCGTACCCACCGGATGCGCGTAGAATAGCGCCGTTGTTTTCACCACACACTCCTTACCCATGCGACTCATCCTTCTTCTGCTTGCTCTCTTTCTGGCGGCGTCCCCGTCGTTTGCCCAACAATACTCCACCAAGGGCTTCGCCCTCGGCGTCGGGCTTCAGTACGCTGGCGTTTCCATCGACGAAGACCTCCCGTTCGACGCCAGCGACTCAGGGGGCGGGCTGGGTCTTCTGGCGGAGTACGGTTTCAACGAGACGATCTCGATTTTTGTCAACCTCGACGGCTCCGGCATCGCGGAGAATACCGGCCTCGGACACTTCGACCTGGGCGCGCGCCTCCATTTTCAGGGGCAGCCGCAGCTCAAACCGTTTCTGCAAGCGGCCCTATCAGGCGTGGCGGTCACCAACAACGAAGGCGAGGACTCTGCGCTGAGCGGCGGGGCCTTTACCGTTGGCGGCGGACTGCGGTACTTCATGTCGCGGAAGGTCGCCCTCGATTTCCAGGGCGCCTACAGCCTCGGCGAATTCAACCGGCTCGAGGTGGGCAGCCAGAGCACGGACGATCTCAACGTCGAGATGCACACGTACCGCCTGCGCTTCGGCGTCCTGTTCGTCCTCTGAAGCACCAGGTCATCGCGCAACAGAGGGCGTGCTCCAGCTTACCGGAGCACGCCCTCTTGTTGGTGCGGCTCATCCCGCTCAGTTCGCCACCAGGTTTACGATACGGCCCGGCACGTAGACCTCTTTACGCAGCGTGAGCCCATCGAGGTGGCGGAGGACGTTGTCCTGCGCTTTCGCCTGTTCGAGCACCTCATCTTTCGGCGCATCGGGGGCAATGTCGATGCTGGCGCGCATCTTTCCGTTGACCTGCACGGCGATGGTGACGGTGTCTACTTTCAGATGCTCCGGGTCGTGCTCCGGCCATTTTTCGTAGGCGAGCGAGGCTTCATGACCGAGGCGATTCCACAGTTCTTCGGCAATGTGCGGCGCGAAGGGTGCGAGCAGGAGCACGAACGTCTTGGCGACTTCGTGGGGCACGTGCTCCCACTTGTTGGCCGTGTTGACGAACTCCATCATCGCCGCGATGGCGGTGTTGAAGCGCAGTCCCTCGATGTCGTCGGTGACTTTCTGGATCAGCCCGTGCAGCGCACGCAGATGTTCGCGATTCGGTGCTTCCTGCGTGGTTTTCGGTGCTCCCGTTTCCTCGTCGAGCAGGAGCCGCCAGGCGCGGTTGAGGAAGCGATGCACGCCGTCGACGCCGCGCGTATTCCACGGCTTCGTCTGCTCCAGCGGCCCCATGAACATCTCATAGAGCCGCATAGAGTCGGCCCCGTACGCCTCCACGATGTCGTCCGGGTTGACGACGTTACCGCGGCTCTTGGACATTTTGTGCGCCCGCGCCGCGACGGCTGCTCCCGGATGGTTTTTGAGCACGAACTTCTCGCCACTCTTCTCCACATCGCCCTCCGAAACCTTCACCGGCTCGGCCAGCAAGCCTTCGGGCGTGCGGTAGACGGTGCGCCCATCTTCTACGTGCTCCTCTACCCGGTCGGCAGGGACGTAGGTGCCGTCGCCCAGCCGGTAAGCGGTGTATTCGTACTCGCCCAGGATCATGCCCTGATGCACGAGCCGCCCGAACGGCTCAGGCGTGGAAACGACGCCGAGGTCGAAGAGGACTTTGTGCCAGAAGCGCGCGTAGAGCAGGTGCAGCACCGCGTGCTCCGCGCCGCCGACGTACAGATCGACGGGCATCCAGTACTGCTCCTTCTCCGGATCGACGAGTTTTTCCGTGTTGTGCGGATCGAGGTAGCGGAGGTAGTACCAGCACGAGCCGGCCCACTGCGGCATCGTGTTCGTCTCGCGCAGCGCGGGCGTGCCGTCTGGCAACGCCGTCTCGACCCACTCGGGGACCGTCGCCAGCGGACCGGCCATCGTGCCGCTCGGCTTGTAGTTTTCGACCTCGGGCAGCTTCACCGGCAACGCGCGCTCGGGCACGAGGTGCGGCTGCTCGTCCACGAAGACGACGGGGAACGGCTCGCCCCAGTAGCGCTGCCGCGAAAACACCCAGTCGCGCAGCCGGTAGTTGACCTTCTTGCGCCCCGCGCCCTGCTTGTCGAGCCAGGCGGTGATTTTCGTTATGGCCTCATCGGTCGGCATCCCGTCGATGGAGATGCCTTTGTTGGCGATCTCGAGTGCGCGGTCGGCGGAGGACGAGTGGACGTGCGGCCCGTCGCCGGTGTAGGCTTCTTTCAGGTTGCCGTCGGCGTCTTTCTCGCCGCCGCTGACGACCTCGCGGATGGGCAGCCCGAAGGCCGTGGCGAAGGCGAAGTCGCGGGCGTCGTGGGCGGGCACGGCCATGATCGCGCCCGTCCCATAGGAGGCCAGCACGTAGTCGGCGATCCAGATGGGCAGGTGCTCGTCGTTGACGGGGTTGCGGGCGAAAGCGCCGGTGAAGACGCCCGTTTTCTCCTTCTGCAACTCCTGCCGTTCGAGGTCGCTCTTGAGACCCGCCTGCTGCACGTACGCCTCCACGTTAGCGCGGTGCTCGTCGGTGGTGATGGTGTTGACGAGCGGATGCTCGGGTGCGAGCACCATGTAGGTCGCGCCGAAGAGCGTGTCCGGGCGCGTCGTGAACACGCGGATATGCTCGGCAGGGTGCGCCATGATCCTGAAATCCACCTCGGCTCCTTCGCTCCTTCCGATCCAGTTGATCTGCATCTCGCGCGTGGACGGCGGCCACTCGACGAGGTCGAGGTCGTCGAGCAGACGGTCGGCGTAGGCGGTGATTTTCAGCATCCACTGCCGCATGGGCACGCGGTGAACGGGGTGCCCGCCGCGCTCGCTCTTGCCGTCGACGATCTCCTCGTTGGCCAGCACCGTCCCGAGCGCCGGGCACCAGTTGACGGGCACCTCGTCCACGTACGCCAGCCCTTTTTCGTAGAGCTTCTGGAAGATCCACTGCGTCCACCGGTAGTAGTCGGGGTCGGTGGTGTTGACCTCGCGGCTCCAGTCGTACGAGAAGCCCAGCATCTTGAGCTGCTCGCGGAAACGGTTGATGTTCTGCTCCGTCGTCGCGCGCGGGTGCGTGCCCGTTTCGATGGCGTACTGCTCGGCAGGCAGGCCGAAGGCGTCCCAGCCGATGGGATGGAGCACGTTGAAACCGCGCATCCGCTTGTAGCGCGCCACGATGTCCGTCGCCGTGTAGCCCTCGGGATGGCCCACGTGCAGGCCCGCGCCGCTCGGGTAGGGAAACATGTCGAGGGCGTAGTACTTGGGCTTCGACGTGTCGAGGTCTTCGGGCAGGCGGAAGGTACCGTGGGCGTCCCAGTAGGCCTGCCAGCGGGGTTCGATGTCGGAAAACGGATAGCTCGCCATGCGGGCGCGGGGGATTGTAAGCGTGTGGAAACGCCCTGAACCCGGCGCGCCGCCGTCAGGTTCGGAGGTTTTTGCGCGCTCCTTCCCGGCCTCATGCACGACTTACACGCTCTGCTCTCCCAGCCCCGCACCGTCGCCGTCGTCGGCTGCTCCGACGACCCCTCGCGCACGAGCTTCCGCATCGCGCAGTACATGCAGGACGCGGGCTTCCGCATCATCCCCGTCAACCCGTACCGCGAGGAGATCCTGGGGGAGAAATGCTACGCGCGCGTCGAGGACATCCCGCCCGCCGCCGACCTCGACATCGTCTGCATCTTCCGCCGCCCACAGAACACGGCGAAGATGGTGGAAAGCACCGTCCGGTGGGCCGAAGAGGCCGAGTCGAAGCCGGTTGTCTGGACGCAACTCGGCGTCCACAGCAGCGAGGCCGAGGCCCTCGCCGACGCCGCGAGCCTCCCCTACGTCCGCAACCGCTGCCTCATGGTCGAGCACGCACGGTTGGGCTGAGCAGCCTCCGAACAGCGGCCTTGCCGGAGGCTGCTGTAACATGCGAGCCGGTAGCGCGTCGAGCAAGTCAATTGCTCTCCTCTGCACGCGTGGACTTTCTCCTGAACGCCGGATTTCTGGCTTTCCTTACCGCCCCCTTCGTCGCGCTCGCGCTGCTGTCGTCTTCGAAGCGGCGCTGGAGCCCGGCGCTCCTGTTTCTGGTGCTCCTCGCCGCCGACGACCTCTCGACTGTGCTCCCGCGTGTGTTCGACGTGCTCCAGGTCGTAGACGGTCGGTGGAACTGGGAGGGAAAATTCTTGAGCCTCGGATGGGCCGTGGGGTTTCTCGTGCTCGGGCCGCTTTCGTTCCGTGAGGCAGGCGTCACGTTTTCTCAACGTGCGGGCTCGATCCGCCCGGCCCTGCTGGCTACCGTGGCACTCACCTGCCTGAGTTTCGGAATCGGGGTCATCTTCGCAGGGGGAGCCTTCGACGCCGAGACACTCGCGTTTCAACTCACGATGCCGGGCCTGGCAGAGGAGGTCGTTTACCGCGGTGTGTTCCTCGCCCTGCTCCATCGCTCGCTTCCCTCGGCTACGGGTGCGGCACGGGGATGGCCCGTCGCCGTCACCGCAGTGGCCTTCGGGCTGTGGCACGGGTTGAGCGTGGACGACGGCCGCGTTTCGTTCGACTGGCTTGCGGCCTCGTTTCCTTTCATCGGCGGACTCGCCTACGGATGGCTGCGAGAGCGGACGGGCAGCGTGCTCTTTCCATCCTCGCACACAATATGGGCAACACGGCTGCGCTCATCGGCGGTCTCATCGGGGCGTGACGAGCGTGTCGAAGCGCGCCAGTTCATCTTCCAGCGCTATGCGAAGCGCGTCGAGGCGGGGGTCGGTGTGGTGGACGGTGGCGGCGAGGACGGCGCGGTAGAACCAGCGCTGTTTGTCCGGCCCGCTCGTCAGGCCGATGCGGCCGGGGCCAGTGGCGAAGACGTCGATGCCCGCAAAAAGGCCCTCGTTGGTCGTCCACAGGTTGTGGAGCTTGTCGGCGAGGCTGATGGCGGCGGCTTCGAGCGGAGCCGCGCCGATGGTGGCGAGGTAGGCGTCCTTGCGATCCTGCCAGCGCAGCGGTGCGCCCGCGTCGTCGTACTTGGGCTCGGTGACGTGCAGCACGAGCGCGGTCACACGTGCGCCCATCGTCTGTTCGAGCACCTCGCGGCGCAACCGTGCGCCCACCCGGTTGGCGTCTTCGATGCTGTCGTGCAGAAAGGCAGCGGCGACGGTTTCGTCGTCGAACCACGCGCGCTGCACCGTCAGGGCCACCGTCGTCAGGTGCGCCATCGCGGGCACGCGCACGGGAGCGTCGCCAGGGAGCGCGAAGGCAGGTGCGCGCCACCGGCCCTTGCGGTAGGTGCCGTCGTGCCACTCGGCGGCCAGTTCGATGGCACGTTCGAGCAGCGGGTTAAAAAAAGGCATCGCCGTCACAGATCCACCACGTAATGCACGGTCGTGTCCGTGGTGAGGTTTTCGGCGAGCGTTCCGGGCAGGTCGAAACCCCAGCGCGCCAGCGCGAACGGGATGGCAATGACCCGCTCCTGTCCCTTGCCGAGCGGAAACAGCCGCGCCTGGATGCGCTCGATGGCCTGCCGCAGATCCTGCCGCCGCCGCTTCTCGGCGCGGATCGCGCGGGTACGTAGGCGGGCGACCTCCTTCTGAAGGCGCGTGCGCGTGGCCTCGACGCTGCGGCGCAGGTTCACGTCTAGCTCCACCAGTGACGGCTTCACGCCCTCGACGGCGGTGAAGAGCATTCCCTCGAAGTACGCCAGCGCCTCGGCGGCATCTGTGTCGAGCCGACTTTCGGCAGCGCGCTGAAAGGCCTGATCGAGCGGCGCGTCGATGTCGAGAATGGAGAGATCGTGGCGTTCCAGCAGCTTCCGGGCGTGGTGGCCCACAATCGTGGCGCTCAGGCGCGGATAGATGACGGGCATCGGCACGCCCGCGCTTTCGTAGGCGGGGCAGAACTGCGCGTAGTACGCGATCTCGCCCGGACCGGCCACGTACGCCGCCGTCGGCACGAGCGTGTCCTGCGCGAGCGGACGGAGGAGCACGTTGGGACTGAACCGCTCGGGCGTCGCGGCGATCTCGTCCAGCAGCGCGGCCTGCGCCCAGACGCGCTCGGTGCCACGCACGCGGTACGTCTCGGCCTCCTGGTCGATGGCGAGACGGCCGTTTTCACTCAGATAAAAAAGATTCGTCGGGGCCACGTGGACCTGCGCGTGGAAGCCGTTTTCCACCAGCGCCGCGCTCGTCCGGGCGATCTCCTCTGATACCTCCGCGCTGTGCCGGACGTCGTGCTGAAACAGCGAGACGAGGTGCTTTTTGAGATCGGGGTCGTCGGGGTTCAGGAAGACGAGGCCCGCGTCGGGGAAGAGGGCGCGCAGAAAACGGGCGAAGGCATCCGTCATCGTGGTGCCGGGCGCATAGGCGTCGCGCAGCACGGCCATCACGCGGTCGCGGTCGGCGGTGACGGGCAGGAGGGCTTCGAGTTCGCCCAGCACGCGCGTGATGTCTTCGGTGAGCACCAGCCGCCCGACGGGGCCGGCATTTTCGCCTGCCGTGGCCGGATGCTTATACCGCAGCGTGACAGGCGTATCGCTGTCGAGCACGGTGAAATGGTCGATCTCGGCGAGGTCGTGGTCTTCGCCGTGCAGCCAGAACACGGGCACGGTCGGCTGGCCGGAGGCCGTCAACTCCGCCGCCAGTTGGATGGCCGTGATCGTCTTGTAGAGCGTGTAGAGCGGCCCGCCGAAGAGGCCGAGTTGCTGCCCGGTGACGAGCGCAGCGGTGTCTTTTCGTTCGAGCCAGTCGAGGTGGAGACGCACCTTCTCGTCGGCACCCCAGCGTTCGTTCTGCACGCGCAGCGTTTCGGCGATGGCGCGGCGGTCGCGGGAATGCGCGGCGGCCTGCCGGGCAACCTCCTTCAGCGCGCCGGGCGCGTGGAAGTCGTGCGCGAAAAAGCTGCGTAGCCGCGCGCCGTCGCCGACGTACGCGCCGAACAGATCGGAGAACCCCCGGAGCGCTCCGAAGGAGAGCGCAGCCGGGGTACAGGGCGCGTCGCGCGCGTCAGTTGGCGTCGCCACGGAGGCGCTGGAGTTCGTCGCGCAGCCGGGCGGCCTGCTCGTAATCCTCGCTCTGGATGGCCGACTGCAACTGCTCCTCGATCTTCTCGCGGCGCGACATCGGGCGCGCCGGGCGCTTCTCGAAGGGCTCTTCCTCCTCGGCCTCCGCGTGAATGGGCGCTTCGTCGTCCTCCTCGGCCAGCACACCGGCCTCCTCCATCACCGTCGGCGCGACGAAGATGGGCACGTCGAGGCGCACGGCGAGGGCGATGGCGTCGGAAGGGCGGGCGTCGAGTTGGCCTTCGGCCCCGCCGTGGACGTAGCGGACTTTGGCGAAGAACGTGCCCTCGCGCAGGTCATCCACCACCACATCCGTCACCTCGACGCCGAAGGCTTCGACGGCGCTGCGGAACAGGTCGTGCGTCATCGGGCGCGGCGGGCGGATTTTCTCCAGCTCGAAGGCGATGGCCTGGGCCTCGAACGAGCCGATGACGATGGGCAGCCGCCGGTTGCTGTCGACCTCGCCCAGCACGAGTGCGTAGCCGTTGCCGGAGGTGGGGTAGGTAGACAGGGTCAGGATTTCGACCGGGATGAGATCCATACGTGGCAAACAGCAGTCAGGCCGCCAGGGGCTTCTGAGAAAGGAGCGCATCTAACGCGGCCATGAATTGGCGGTTCTCGGCTTCCGTTCCGGCGCTCACGCGCACGTAGCCGGGCAGTTCGGGATAGCCCGCCATGCTCCGGATGAGCACTCCCTGCGTGCTCAGGGCCGCGACCGTCTGCGCCGCGCCGTGGGGCGTGCGGAACAGGAAGAAGTTGACGCCGCTCGGCACCACGTCCACCCCGTCGCGCGCCTGCATCGCCGCCTGCAACGACTGCGACTGTTCTTTGAGGAACGCGGCGCGCTCGGCCACGAGTGCGGGACGGTCGAGCAGCGCGAGGGCCGTCGCCTCGGCCAGCCGGTCGACCATGAACGGCAGGCGCGACTTCATGATCTCGGTGGCGAGCGCGGGGTGAGCGACGAGGTACCCCAGCCGCAGCCCGGCCAGCCCCATCGCCTTCGAGAACGTCCTGAGCACCATCACGTGCGGGTGCGATTCCAGCAGACGCAGCGCGCTCGGGCGGTCGGTGAATTCGGTGTACGCCTCGTCCACCACCACCACGCCGGAGGCCGCGTCGGCGATGCGCTCGATGTCCTCGGGCGTCATCTCCAGGCCCGTCGGGTTGTTGGGCGTCGTGAGCACCGTCAGTGCGGGCTTTTCGCGTTTGACGGCGTCGAGGAGCGCGTCTGTGTCGAACTGCAGATCCGCGCGTGGCGCGATGCCGACGACGGTGCCGCCGGAGAGATGCACCATCTTCTCGTAGAGCGAGAACATCGGGCGCGGCAGCACCACGCGCCGCCCTTTCTCGACAAAGCACTGACCCAGCGTGTAGGTGAGTTCGTTGGAGCCGTTGCCGACGATCACCTGGCCGGGTTCGACGCCCAGCCGCTCGGCGAGCGCGGCGCGCAGCGTTTCGGGCTGCTCGGTCGAATACCGGTTGAACGGGATGGCAAAGAACGCCTCGATGAGTTCGCGCTTGAGATCGGCGGGCAGGTCGAACGGGCTTTCGTTCTGGTTGAGCTTGGCGGCAGGTTTCTCCGGCCCGCCGACGAGGTACGGCTTCTCCTGCCGCACGCCCTCCCGGACGGTGTTCAGCGCCTGCGCGAGACGATCAGACATGTTGGGATTTCTGGAACGGGGAACGAGACGTTTTCGAGCTGGCGAAAGAGGCATCTCCCGCCGTGCAAAAGCTACCGTCGATGTTAACCACGCGCGCGTGACGCGGGTGAGGAAACAGCGGGGAGATTCGATCCGGAATGTGAAGCTCGTCGCCCTGGTTTCACCGCCGCTCGCCCGAGTAGCGCGTCAGAGGCAGTCGGCGAAGGCGCGGACGGCCATCGCGGCTTCGTCGCGGGTGAGCACGAGGGGGCCTTTGATCTTGACGACGTTCTGGTGCGGCCCGTCGGTGCCGGTGAGGATGCGGCGGTGGCGCAGCGCTTCGACGAGGGCGGCGGCTTTTTCGGGCGCAGGCGTCTTCGAGGCGCGATCCCGCACCAGTTCGACGCCGATGAACAGGCCTGCGCCGCGCACGTCGCCGATGGCCGGGTGCGTGTCCATCAGGTCCCGCAGCGCGTCGCGCAGGAATGTGCCGACATCCAGCGCCCGCGCCTGCAAGCCTTCGTCCTCGATCACCCGCAGCACCTCCAGCCCAACGGCGCACGCGACGGGGTTGCCGCCGAACGTGGCGAAAAACTCGACGCCCTGCGCCGCGAACGCCTCGGCGATGGCGCGTGTCGTGACGACGGCGCCCATCGGGTAGCCGTTGCCCATCGGCTTGCCCATCACGACGATGTCGGGCACGACGTTTTGCGCCTCGAACGCCCAGAAGTGCGTCCCCACGCGCCCGAAGCCTGTCTGCACCTCGTCCAGGATGCACACGCCGCCCGCCGCGCGCACGTGCCCGAACACGGTTTCGAAGTAGCCCTCGGGTGGTATCACCTGCCCGCCGCACGACAGCAGCGACTCCGCCAGAAACGCGGCGGGAGGCCGCGCCATCGCCGCAATCTTTTCACCCACGGCGTCTCCATAGGCCACACCCGCGCCCGCCCCTGCGTATTCGCCCCGGTAGCCGTCCGGCACCGGCACGACGTGGACGTGCGGGCGGGGATGCCCGGATTCCCCCTTCCACTTGTACGGGCTCACCTCGATCAGCGCGGCGCTGTGGCCGTGGTAGGCGTTTTCGACGACGAGCACGTCGTCGCGGCGGGTGTATGCCCGCGCCAGCCGCAGCGCCAGCTCGTTGGCCTCCGTGCCCGAGTTGACGAAAAAGCAGTGGCTGAGGTCGGGCGGCAGCGTCGCGCACAGCGCCTCGGCGTAGTCGGTCAGCTCGTCGTAGAGGTAGCGCGTGTTCGTGTTGAGGCGGGCCATCTGCGCGTGCGCCGCCTCCACGACGCGCGGGTGGCTGTGGCCTACGTGCGCGACGTTGTTGTAGAGGTCGAGGTACGGATAGCCGTGGGCGTCGTACAGGTACGCGCCGCGCCCGCGCACAAACCGGACGGGCGCTCGGTAGCTCAGCGACAAGGCCGCCGAGAAGTGCTGACGGCGTTTTTCGAGCAGCGTTTCGGGCGTCGTGGCGCGGTGCGCGAACACCGCCACGCCTGTCCTCGCCGCCCACGCATCGGCGGCCGTGGCGGGCGAGCAGGCGAGGTAGTTTTCGAGCGCCGTCCACGCTTTCTCCTCCGTCACGAACCACGCGGCCCGCGCCGGGTCGCGCTTTCTGCGAGCGGACGAGATCGCCAGCGACTGCGCCAGCCGTCCGCACACGAGCGGGAAGAGCACCTCCAGTTCGGCGGCGGCCAGCGGGCGGACGGCGTGGTAGCCCGCCACCAGATCCGCGCCCGCCGCCTTCCAGTCGGCGTCGCCGAGCAGCAGGTAGGCCAGCGCGATAGCGAGGTCGCA
Source organism: Rhodothermales bacterium (assembly GCA_963829705.1). Classification (GTDB taxonomy): domain Bacteria; phylum Bacteroidota; class Rhodothermia; order Rhodothermales; family BA12; genus CAWHJN01. The sequence continues at coordinate 593,605 of CAWHJN010000005.1, read as the reverse complement.
CACGACGGGGTTGTGGAGTGCGTCGCCGAAGTCGAGGATGCCCACGAGCGCATCGTTTTCGACGAGCAGGTTGTCGTCGTTGAGATCGCCGTGGATGAGGCCGTGCGGGAGATCGGACAGAAACGGCGCGACGCCTGCCCACAGCCGAAACGCCTCGTCGAGCAGCCTGCGTTTCGAGGGGTCTTCGATGGTGCTGACCTCGTGCCACCACGCCCCTGCGCGCGTCAGGTCCCAGCCGTGCGTGCGATGCGCGGCGGGTACGTTCACCTCCGACAGCGCGCGCGCCATGAGGCCGATGGTGTGCCCTGTCCCCCTGCGCCGCGCCGCCGACGCGGGCGGACGCGCGCTCCACGCGGCGCCCTCCACAAACGTGAGCAGCCGCGCGAGGCGGGGGGGCTCGCTGCCGTATACGGCGTACCACGCACCGCCGGTGGTGGGCACGAGGCGCGGCAGATCGACCCCCAAACCCACTGCCTGGACCGCTTCCACGGCGGCGTGTTCGAGCGCGATCTCGTCTGCCGTCGTCCTCTCCCCTCCGATTTTGAGCACGTAACGCGTGCCGCCCGGCGTGGCGACGAGGTAATTCTCGTTCTCTCCCGCCACCCGCTCCACGATGGCGTCGAGCGCGTAGGCGTCGCGCAGAAAGGCGGTAGCCCGTCCTCGTCCCGCTCTCTTCATCCGGCAACGCAGGAATTTCCCTGAGCACACCATCGGAAGGGGCAAGGCGGTGCATAGCAGGGGCGTGGTCGGGAGCAGAAAAGCTACGCCGAGGAGTACGGCAGGACAACGGCGCAGATCGTGGGGCCGCTCCTCTTGCGCACCGCCTGTGCACGTCGTTTCCTTACACGGTTCGAGGAGTACCTGTTTGCTCCTGCCCGGTAACGGGGTAGGAGTCCTGTTCATGGTACGGTGCACGGAGACGCGCGATGGGCACGACCCTGTTTCTGAGCTACCGCCGCGCAGACAGCGCCGGGTTCGCCCGTGCGCTCTACGACTGGCTGTGCCGCCACGTGGCGCCCGATAAGCTTTTCATCGACGTGGCAGCGGTGGCACCCGGAGAGGATTTCGCGCGGGTGGCCGAGGACCGCATCGCGCAGTCCGACTTGTTTCTGCTGCTCATCGGTCCCACCTGGCTGACGGCTGCGAACAGTGCAGGACGTCGGCTTGACGATCCTGACGACCTCGTGCGCGTCGAGGTCGAGACGGCGCTGCGACACGGTGTCCGCATCGTGCCCATCCTCATCGACGGCGCGGCGATGCCTTCGGCGGCCGACCTGCCACCTTCGCTGCGCGCCATCACGCGGTACAATGCCGTCCTCATCAGCCATGTGCATTTCGATGCCGACGCGCAGGCGCTGCTGAGGCTGCTGGAAACCCCGCGTGCGCTATTCCGAAGCGGTGTCCTGGCGGCTGCTTGCCTGATGGCAATAGCGGTTGCCGCGTGGTACGCTGCGCACCCCACTGCCGCCCCTTTCCGCACAGCACTTGCCGCCCTCGCAAGTGTGGGTGCCGGAATCGCGCTCGTCGGCGCGTTGCGGGCGTTCCGTCCCGAGTTGAGGCTGCGCCGCGCCCACCGGCTCGTCGGGGCAGGGCTGGCCGCAATCCTGCTGGCGTTTCTCACCCTGAGCACCCTCCGGTTTGCAACGGCGCCGTTCGACCTCACGGTCCGGCTCGCCGCACCGCCCCTTGCGCCGCCTGTCCGTGGCGATGTTGCGCTGCGGTATGGACAGACGGAGCGCACCGCGCGCGTGGAAGCAGCATCCGTCGTCGTCTTCTCCGATGTGCCCGGGCGTTACCGTGATGCCCTCGTCGTGACCCCTCATCTCGGCGGCTTCGTCGCCCGCGCCGACTCGGTGGGACCGCTGCCTTCCTCGGCGCTGTACACGCTGCACCTCGAACGCGCCGTGTATCAGACGCACGTGCGCGGGACGGTCGTCGATGCGCGGGGAGAACCGCTGCCGGGCGTCGTGCTGGATTTTGGCAGCGGACTCGCCACTGCCACGACGGACACGCTGGGACGCTTCGGCGTCGAGGTGCCCCGCGAGGCAGGCACGTCGGTGATGGTGCGCGCCAGCCAGCACGGCACGCTGGGCTACAACGACCTCGTGACCCTGTCACCTACCGTTGCGCTGCGCCTTTCCTTTGATCCGCTATGAAACGCTGTGCGCTCCTGCTTTCGCTGCTGGCGCTGCTACCGCCGGTCCTCGCCCAGCCCGTCCTGTTCAAAGGGCGCGTCGTGGCGCTGAGTGGCGACGCGCTGCCTGCCGACCTTCAGCTGCGCGCCGAGCACATCGGACCTGTTGATCAGGGGCGGAGCGGCGAGTTTCTGCTCGAACTGCCACCGGGCACCACGCGCTTCACCCTGCGCGTGCTGCGGCCCGCCCTCGATGTCGTGTACCCATCCGGTGGGCTGGTCAGCATCCCCGCCGACCCGGGCGCGACGACGCTCATCGTCGTGGGGCCGGGAACGGACGCCGTGATCAGCCGGGCGCTGACGGAGCGCGACGAGCAACTCGAAAATCGTCTGCGCGACTACGGCGTTCGCCTCGACGCGCGGCAGGACAGCCTGCGCCGCGACCTGCGCGACATTCTCGACGCCCTGCTCGGGCTTCGGCAGGAGGAACTACCCGAAATCCTCTCGCTGCTGCGGCTGCGCGAAAACGACCTCCGCGACGCCCTCGAACAGCAGCGCCAGCGCGAAATCTACCTCCCGGCACTCGCCGCCGCCCTCAACGACTACGTCCTCAAAGCCAAAGACCTCCAGTACACGTTCGAGACGCTGGGAGCCGACAGCCACCTGAGCCGGGCCGCCGCCGAGACGCTGCAACAGGCGATGGTGCGCTACAACGACGCCTACACCGTGCTCGAAAACGGGAAAGACACCTTTGCGCAGCAGGTGCGAGCCTACTGGGACGATCCCGAGATGAGCACGGCCTTGCAGCAGATCCTCACGCTCGCGCAAGGCGAAATCCACCACGACCGCATCCTGCCGCTCAACGGCCACCTCGTCGTCGTCCAGCGTGTCTTTACCCGGTCACCGCCCGACAAAGACGAGGTGCGGGACAGCCGCCGCCGCATCGCTGACATCGCCTCGGAACTGGAGCCGAGGGTGAGTCGGCTCGGCGACCTCACCGCCCAACTCTTGTCGAACCTCGCCCGTCTGTAGCCATTTTCCTCTTTTCCTACTTCGACCATGAGAATCTTTCCCTGCATCCTACTTGTGCTGCTCAACGTCGCGCTGGCCGCCTGTAGCAGCGAATCCGGCGAGGAGATCTCGCACCTCGTCACTATCACCAACCAGTGGAGCGACGCCGCCAATCCACAGCACCTATTCAACCTCGTGGCCGATGACTTCGAGGCGGAAGGCACTGAGACCGGCGCGTTCAGCGGCTGCGAATTGCGCCCGACGCCGGCCAACCAGACGGCCTTCAACGGCTGCCCGGATGGACTCGGGCTGGACGATATCGACGACTACGAGGTGACAGGCTCGTGGACCGGGAACGTCGTCACGATGCGTACAGTGCGCCCTGGCGGCACCGTTACCTTCCGCGCCAACGTGACGGCAGACCACCCGACGACGCTGCGCTTCGTCAACGCCGCCGACAAGAGTGTGCTGGTGCTCTCGCGCGGCCAGTGACGCCTGCCGCAACGCCCGACCGACTCAGAGCAAGCCGCGCGTGTCGAGGCGGCGGTAGTGCTGACCCAAAGGCGTGAGGCGACAGCCCGTGCGGTTCATCGCCGCGAAATACATATGCGCCGTCCCGACGGGCTCGACGAGCTTGGCCGAGCGGCACCGCTGCAACAGCGCGAAGGCCGCGTGCCGGTCGGTATGCTCCGCACCGCTCTGGGGTTCGTAGGTAGGATCGAGCGGAAACACGTAATCGGGCTCCGGAAACAGCTCGGCCAGCTGCCGCAGATCTCCGATGGGCACCGACGGCACGCACTGCCGCAGCTCGTTGAGGCGGTCGACGTTGGCTTTGAAGGTGGGCCGCTGATCCCACGCGCCAAACGACTCCGACAGGTACGCGTAGACGCCTGCCAGTGTCACCTTGCCCACCACATCCGCCGCGCCGCCGCCCAGTGCGCCGCAGAGGTAGAGCGAAAAAGCCCCGCGCCCGTCGTCCGTTTCCATCGCTTCCTGATCGCCCCGGCTCGCGGTGAGAAGCGACACGCCAGGGCGCAGGATGGCCGCGTCGCTGCCCAGTTGAGGCGCGCCGCCCGCCTCGCCCGAAAAGCAGCAGTCGAGCACGACGATGACCTCGCGGACGGGGGAGGCCTGCACGAGTCCGAGAATCTGAGACAGACTCACACCCGGATCGGGCTCGCGCCCTTCCTGCGTCACCAGCACCACATCACCCCGCCGCGCCGCGCCGTGACCGGCAAAGTAGAACAGGGCCACATCGGCCCCGGAGGCGAGCAGCGCCTGCAACGCCTCCAGCAAGCCAGACCGCGTCATGCGGTGCGAGACCGACGTGAACGACTGGCAGGCGAAGTTGGGCGACCCGTCTTCGTTGCGCTCCAGCAGCGGGTGCAGCGCGTTCACATCGTTGACACAGCCGCCGAGCGGCGGCGAGAAGTCGTACCCGTCGAGGCCAACGAGAAGGGCGCGTTTCAGCATACCAGCAGGGATGAGCGGCGGCAAACAGGTACAACCACGCGACAGCACGCTCCGAAAACGCGCAGCGCTCCACCGGGATTCGGCCCAGACAAACGCACATCTGGGTCTTCAAAAAAATATCCACCTCGGGTACAGGGGAGGGGTGATCTATCTCGATCCAATCATCTATGTCGCCAAACGTTTGTTTATACAATACTTAAGTCCACAAAAACCTTTGTTGCAAACCATTACACGTGGGCGCAACGCAACGGTGTTAAATTTTTCGCACCCATCGGCGTAACTCTGCCCTCTCCCATTCCGTAGGGTACCCAAAGCTTATCCGGATAGGCGTTCGCAGTTGCTCTCTCAAACCCTGCACGACGCCATGTTTACCTCTCGTTTCTTCTCGCGGACGCTGCTGGCGTCCACGCTGGCCCTGATCGTCCTGGCCGGTTGTCAGTCCACACAGATGCCCGTTCCGGCCACGCTGGACGCGAACGCACCGCTGGCGGTGATCCGCAGTGATGCTTCGGGCGACGCCACCATGAAGGTGGGAGCCTACGAGGCGCACAGCTTCTGGCGCATCCAGGCTGAGACGCCCCGCACGCTGGGGGCGGGCCACGACGCCCTCGTGTCGCAGGCGGGCTCGGAGCGCTACGGCTTCACGATGCGCCTCGGCACCACCGACCTCTGGGACGCCTCGTGCTCGACCAACGCGCAGCGCGCGCGGGGCGGCGCGTCGGACCTGATCGCCTGCACCGTCACGGCGCACGGCCAGCCCGGCGACACGTGGACGCTGATGCTGCGCCCGATGGGCGAGACGCGCCTGGCGGGTGTGCTCCAGCAGGGTGACACCGCGTACGAAGTGCGCGGAACGAATCAGACCGCGAGCGGCATCACCTCCCGCTCGCAGACGGGCTACCTCGTCGGCCATGCCGGGATGGTGCTCGCCGCCGTGGACGTGACCGAAGAAGGCCGCGTGTGGCTGCGCCCGTCGAACGACGTCCGCGAGACGACGCTGCTGGCGGCGGTATCGGCGGCGCTCCTCGTCACCGAGGACATCCGCACCGCCTGACCCGTTTTTACCGACTCCCTCACCCGGTGAGCGCGCAGGACCCTGGTTCTGCGCGCTCTTTCTGGTTTACACGCCGCTCAGTAGATCCGCCACGCGCGCGGATTCGCCGCCCTCGGCCCGCAGCGCGTCGGCGATCTGCGCGCGCGTGCAGGCGTCTTTGTCCTGGCTGAGTTTGAAGCGCGCCAGCACGTCCGTCACCTCGATTTCCATGCCCACGATCCCGCGCAGGAGGGCCGCGTCGTACGGCAGCGCCCGCGTTTCGGGCGTGTCCATCGCGGCGCGGAGACGCTCGACTATCGCGTGTAGCGCGTCGGCGTCGTGTACGAGGCGGGCCGTGCCGCGCAGGTGGACGACGGCGTAATCCCACGTCGAGACGGCGCGCGGCGGCGCGTACCACGAAGCCGACACGAACGCCTGCGGCCCGTGGAAAATCGCCAACACGTCGGGCTTCTCGCGCAGCGCCTTCCAATGCGGGTTCGCCCGCGCGATGTGCCCGATGAGCGTGCCGTGCGGGCCGCGTGAGGCATCGAGGAGGAGCGGCATATGCGTGGCTTCCGGGCCCCGCGCGCCTGCGCTCGTCAGCGTCGCAAACGGGTGTGCCGCCACGAATGCTCGCAGCACCTCGGGGTCGTCTTCTCGGTTGTGGCGCGGGACGTACATGGAGAGGTGGGAGGCAAAAGCGTAGGGGCGTACCGTGCTCCGTTCACTGGCAAGGCGGCAGCGGCCGGGCGGAGTGCATTCGGCCTTGCCCGGTCACTCGACCGTTTTCTCGCTCGTCACGTCCTCGTCTTCCCAGTTTTCGATGGCGTCGAGGACGGCCTCCACGATCTCGCTCTCGTCAACCGTCCGCAACATTTCGCCCCTCCGGAACAGGTGCGCACGGCCCCGGCCCAGCGAGATGCCAAGGTCGGCCCCGGCGGCCTCGCCCGGCCCGTTGACGGCGCAGCCCATCAGCGCCACGTTGAGGTCTTTGGTGAAGTTGCGCGCCTTTACCGCCGCCTCGACCTCGTTGACGATGGTGAACAGGTCGCCTGCCAGCCGCCCGCACGTGGGGCACGCGATGATGTTGACGCCGGGACGGCCCAGCCGGAGCGCTTTCAGAATCTGGTGCCCCACCTCGACCTCGTGGACGGAATCCGCCGCCAGGCTCACCCGGATGGTGTCGCCGATGCCGTCGGCCAGCAGGCTGCCGATGCCGATGGACGATTTGATTGGCCCCATCGACAGCGACCCGCTCTCGGTCACGCCGAGGTGGAGAGGGTAATCTGTCCGCTCGGCGAGCAGGCGGTACGCCTGGATCATGAAGAACACGTCCGAGTGCTTGACCGAGATGATGACATCGCGGAAGCCCTCGCGCTCGCAGATCTCGACGTGCCGCATGGCGCTCTCGAACAGCGCCTCGGGCTGCGGGTAGCCGTACTTGTCGAGAATGTCTTTTTCGAGCGAGCCGGAATTCACGCCGATGCGGATGGGCACGCCTTTTTCCTTCGCTGCCAGCAGCACCTCGCGCTCCCACTCGTGCTTGCCGATGTTGCCGGGGTTGATGCGGACTTTTGCGACGCCCGCCTCCAGCGCCTTGAGGGCATACTGGTGGTTGAAGTGGATGTCGGCTACGATGGGCACGGGACTGCCCGCGACGATGGCAGCGAGCGCGTCGGCATCCTCGGGGCGCGGCACGGCCACGCGGACGATGTCCGCCCCGGCGTCGGCGAGGCGGACGACCTCGGCCAGCGTTTTCTCCACGTCGTGCGTCTTGGACGTGGTCATGGACTGCACCGAGATGGGGGCGCCACCGCCCACCTGAACGGGTCCGACGTGAACGGCACGGCTGATGCGACGAGGTCTCTGCATACGGATTGGATGCGAAAATGGAGCGTTCCCAACGTGGCGGCGCGGGAAAGGTTGAACGCGGCCCATGGCTAATTCGTCAATTCGCGAACCCTCACCGGCAACCGGCTGACCGGTTCGCGGGCGCGCCACCACGTTTGCCGCTCCCGTTAGCCCCTATCGAACGGGGCATTCCATTCGCCCAGTCAATCGTTCTTCATCGCGCCCAGGTTGAGCACCGGCTCGCCGCGCGTCACGCCCGCCCGTTCGATAGGGCGGACGACGGTGCGGAGGCTGTCGGCGGCGGGCGGCGTTTCTTTCCAGCGCAGCGCGGCAGCGACGGGGCGGTGGTCGGAGAGCCGCACAGCGGGCACGCGGGCTGAGACGACGTCCCATTCCTCTCCGGCCAGCACGAAGTCGATGCGGGCCACGGGCATCTTCACGTGGTACGTCGCGCCCCAGCCGCGCCCGGCGTGCTTGAAGGCGTCCGTCATGCCCTCGCTGAGTTTCGCGTACGCCCAGTTGTGGGCCGTCCCGTTGAAATCGCCCGCGACAATCACAGGGATCGTCTCGGCGTCGAGGAGCGTGCGGATCGTGTCGGCCTCGGCGGCGCGGTAGACGATGGCGTCGCGGTACTGATCTACAAACGGCCTCCACGTGTCCGGGACGAACATCTTCTCGACGCCTTTCTGCCACGGCTTGCGGCGCCCGTAGGATTGAAGGTGGATGTTGTAAAGCACCGCCTTGCGCCCGTGCCAGGTGAAATACACGCGCTGGAACTCGGTGAACGGCTGGCCCGGCACAACCGTCAACCGGACGTTGTCGACGCGGTCGGGGGTGAAGCGCAGCATCGTGGTGTTGTGCGCATAGCGCGCGCCGGTGGCGATGGGCGCGTCGTAGCTGAGAAAGTGCTGCGCCTGCGCGATCTGCGGGTTGTAGACGATGAACGAATCCATCGCCATCGACCCGGCTTCCTGAAAGGCGAGCACGGCGGGCGCGGCCTCGCGCACGAAATCCTCTACCTGCCGGGCGCGCACGGTGTCGTCCATGCCGCCCCAGAAGCGCGGCAGGTTGTACGTGACGACGGAGAAGTCACCGTCCTGCGGCGCGCCGCCGCCCAGCGGAAAGCCGAAGCGCACGAGCACGAGCGCGAAGGCGACGGCATGGACGACGCGCCGTTTGCCCACGGCGAAGCAGATCAGCGCCGCCACCACGACGGCCATGCTCAGAAACGGCAGCCCGATGGCCACCATCTGAATCCACCACGTGAAGGCGTCCGGGCGCAGGTAGCGCGCCGCGTAAGCGAGGGCGAACGCGCCGAGTAGGAGCGTGTCGGCGAGCAGCACGAGGCGGCGAAACAGGCGGCGCAGAAGACGCACGGGGCGGGGGGCGGGTGGGCGGTGCGGGCGGAAGGCGTCAGCGGCGGCTGTACTCGTCGAGGATGCGGCGCTCGTCGGCGGTGAGAGACGCCTTGCCCTCGGCGCTGATCTTGTCGAGGATGCGGTCGACCTCAGCTTGCGTGGCGCGGGCACGCTTCTGCGTGCGTGGCGGCGCGGCGACCTCCACCTCGGCCCCGGCGCGTTGCCACGGCGTGCGGACCTTCTGGGCGCGGGGCTCGGCCGCGCGGCGCGGCGCGGCGCGGCGGCGCTCGCCCGCCAGCGGCGCGGCCCACGTGTGCAGATCCAGCCCGCGCTTCTCGGCCACCCCGTAGAGCGCGGCGGCCAGCACGCCGCCGAGTTCGAGCGCGAAGTAGAACGGCCCACTCAAGAGCAGCGCCAGCACCAGAAAGCCGATCACCACGTAGAGCAGCTTGACGGTGCCGATGAGAAAGAGCGAGATCGTTTTGTACGGATACCGCACCGCCACCGTCGCCATCACCCCCAGCACAGCAGCGTGCGCGCCGAAGACGGGGAACGCCGTGCCCATGGCTGCGGCAAACGCGACGGCCGCCAGCGCGCCGCCCAGCGTGGCGAAGACGTACGCCATCAGCAGCCACGCGCCGCCCAGCATCCGCTCCATCTCCTCGCCCACCCAGAACAGGATGAGCATGTTGAACAGGAAGCTCAGAAAGCCCATCACGCCGCCGCCGAGGTGCGTCACGCCGTAGGTGAGCAACGTCCACGGGGCCGAGGCGACCCCGCCGGGCGTGGGGTCGAGCGCGAGAAAGCGGAACGCCGCCGCCGAGAGCACGCCCGACCACTGAAAGACCAGCAGGTACAGCGCGTAGATCACCGTGTTGACGGTGAGGATCGTCCGCAGCACGCGGGGCAATCCCTGGTACCAGAGTTTGAAACGATCCATGCGGGTGCGAGAGAAGAGAGAACCGAACGGCGCAGGCGTAAGCGGGATTCGGGGACGTGGAGGATGGAGGTCGGGCGCGGCATCCAGTGCCAACCTCCCTCCTCAATACATCCGCTCCTTCGGTTTGAAGGGCAGCTTGCCGCGCCAGTAGAGGATCATCACAAGGCCGAAGGCCATGCCCGCAAGGTGGGCGAAGTGTGCCACGCCCGACTGCGTATCCGCCACGCCCATGTACAAATCGAGCGCGGCATAGCCCGCCACGAAATACTTCGCCTTGATGGGAATCGGCGGGAAGAGCAGCATGATCTCGCGGTCGGGAAACATCATCCCGAAGGCCAAGAGCACGCCCATCACCCCGCCCGACGCTCCGACGGTGGGAAAGGGGCGCCCGCCGTTCTCGAACGCCATCGTGGCGACGAGTAACTGGATCAGCCCCGCCCCGATGACGCAGACGAAGTAGTAGATCCCGAAGCGGCGCGAACCCCACAGGTTCTCGATGGTCGCCCCGAACATCCACAACGCGAACATATTGAACAGGATGTGGGTGAAGCCGCCGTGCAGAAAGCCGTACGTGACGAGCTGCCACGGCCAGAACTGGATGACGGGATCGTAGCGCCCCACCGGCCACAGCGCGAACCAGCTGAACAGCGTTGCCTGCGTGGTGGGCACGAGGGTGGCCAGAAAAACCAGCCCGTTGAGGATGAGCAGGTTTTTGATGACAGGCGGAAAGGCCGAAAACGAGGTCGGCCGGTAGGCGGTTTGCATGAGCAGAGGGAGCGCGCGGAAGGCGTAGAGAATCGAGACACGTGTCGGCACAGCGCAGTATGGGGGGTACGCGGCGACCAGAGCGGGCGGCTTATAGCGCCGCGCGCACGGGCAGGTTGCACCCTTTTCCCGCGCCGCCCGGCCCGCTCCCGAACACGCCACCGCCCATCTCGTTGCCGCTTTCGTCTGGTTTCCACGTTCCGCCGCCCATGCCCGTCTCCTCCCCTGCTCGTCGCCCGCGCCGCCGCTGGCTCTGGTGGACGCTGGGCCTCACGGTGGGATTGCCCCTCGCGGCGGTTGCCGGGCTGTGGCTCTACACGCTCACGCTGCGCGCCGACGTGCCGGACCTCCACACGCTCCGCAACCCCGACCTGTCGTTCTCGTCGGTGGCCTACACGGCGGACGGCGTCGAGATCGCCCGGTACCACGCCGAGAACCGGACGTGGGTGGGCTTCGATGCCATCTCGCCAGCCGTCGTCGGCGCGCTCGTCGCCACCGAGGATGCGCGGTTTTACGACCACGGCGGCGTGGACCTGCGGCGGCTCGCCTCGTCCACGTTCAAGACGCTGCGGGGGGACACGCAGGGCGGATCGACGATCACGATGCAGCTGGCGCGCAACCTGTTTCCGGGGGTCGGCAAGGAGAAATCGGTGGATCGCAAGCTGCGCGAGATCATCACGGCGCGGCGGCTCGAGCGGCTCTATTCCAAAGAGGACATCCTCGAGATGTACCTCAACACCGTCGCCTTCAACTACAACGCCTTCGGCATCGAAGCAGCCGCGCACGTGTATTTCGACACGACGGCGAAAGCCCTCGCGCCTGAACAGGCCGCGGTCCTCGTCGGGATGCTGCAGGCACCGACCGCCCACAACCCCGTCGATCATCCCGAGGCGGCACGGCGGCGGCGCAACGTGGTGCTGGCGCTGATGGCCACGCGCGGTTTCCTCCAACCGCAGCAGGCCGCTTCGCTCCAGCAGCAGGATCTCGGCCTCCACTTCTCGCCGCCCGCGCCCGAGGACTCGCCCGCGCCGCACTTCGCCGCGTTCGTGAAGACGTGGGTGGAGGCGTGGTGCCGCGAGAACGGCTACAGCCTGGAGCGCGACGGCCTCCGCATCTACACGACGCTCGACAGCAAAATCCAGGCGATGGCCGTGCGCGCGGTCGAAAAGCAGGCCGATGCCTTGCAGGCCGTGGCGGATTACGAGTGGAGCCGCGCGTCGCCGGGAAGCCTGGGCGGTTTCGATGCCTACGTTCGTGCCCGCGAGGCCGGGCGTTTCGAGCCGTTCGCGTACTTCTGGCACACGCAGAAAAGCGCCGTCGATGCCTACGTGCGGCAGACGGCGCGCTACCGGGATCGCGTGGCGGCGGGGGCGGATGCGAACAACACCCTCGCCGTGCTACGCGCCGACGCGCCGTTCATGGACTCGCTCAAAACGGTCCGGTCGCGCCTCGATGCCGGCCTCGTCGCCCTCGACCCGCAGACGGGCTTCGTGCGCGCGTGGGTGGGCGGGCGCGACTTCTCCCTCGACTCGTTCGACAAAGTCGCGCAGGCGCGGCGGCAACCCGGCTCCACGTTCAAGCCCTTCGTCTACGCCGCCGCCATCGACTGGGGCTACAGCCCCGACGATCCCGTCGAGGACCGGGTGCAGACCTACGGCACCGCCGACGGCGCGTGGCGGCCGACCAACGCGGGCGGCGGCGCCAGCGGCGACACGCTGACGCTGCGCGACGCGCTGGCGTTCTCGAAAAACACCGTCAGCGCTCGCCTCATCAGCGAAGTCGGGCCGGGCTACGTGGCCCGCATCGCGCACAAGATGGGCATCGTCAGCCCGCTGCGCGAGGTGCCGTCGCTGGCGCTGGGCACGTCGGAGGTGACGCTCCTGGAGATGGCCGGTGCGTACGCGACGCTCGCCAACAACGGCACGCGCCGCCTGCCGGTCGTCGTCACGCGCATCGAAAACCGCGACGGCACCGTCCTCGCGCAGTTCAGCCCGCCGGAGCAGTACGGACTCTCTGGCACGACGGCCTACACCGTGCTCGATATGATGCGCGGCGTCGTAGACCGGGGCACAGGCCGCGCCATCCGGTCGCAGTACGGCATCCGGGGTGACCTCGCGGGCAAGACCGGCACGACGCAGCACAACGCCGACGGCTGGTTCATGCTCGTGCATCCGCAACTCGTGACCGGCGCGTGGGTGGGTTTCTCGGACCGGCGCGTGGCGTTCCGGTCGTCGTACTGGGGGCAGGGCGCGCACAACGCGCTGCACGTGGTGGGCGCGTTTTTCGAGGCGCTGCAGTCCTCCGACGTGGGCCTGCGCGATGACCTCACCTTCGCGCCGCCACCCGGCTACGCACCGCCCGGCCTGCGCGAAGATCCGTGGTGGGAAACCGATTCGCTCTACGCCTCGCCCTATGACGACGTGTACGCCGATTCCACCGGCTGGCGCTACGACGAGGCCGACGCCGAACCGGTGGAGGTCGCTGCTCCGCGCCCACCCGTAGAGGAGATGGAGGCGTTGCCTGCCGCCCCGGCACGCCCGGCATCGCGGCCCGAGGCCGCACCTCCCTCCACGCTGCCGCCCGCGACGGGCAAGAAAGGGGGGAGTTGAGAGGTACAGTTGAGGTACGGAGGTGTGCTCGACTTGGCCTTCCGTTACGCCGCTCCGCGCTGTTCGCGCCAGACGTGCAGGGCCTCTGGGAAGGCACACAGGCCCAGCGCCGCCAGCGCGTCGTCCATCGACGTGAACACTTCGGATTCCTTTCCTTCGCGGCGGCACAGGTAGGCCGCGAGTTGCGCGATGGGGTAATCGATCTCGCGCCTGATCACGAGCAGGTCACGTCCGCACAGGTCTTCAGAGTACGCCGCGACGACGGTGGGCACGTCGCCCGGGCCTACGACGAGGCTGGAGAGCCGTGTGCAATCCCAGATCACGTCCATACCCATGTTCCACGCGGGGTCGCGGTGCAGCACGCGCGTGCTTTCCACGATCTGCTCGGCCGTCACCTCGCCCGACTTCTCGACGAGAGCCAGGCCAGCTTCGGGATCTATGCTGTAGCGAAACGCCATGGGAAGGGTGGGAAAGAGAAGCGCACAAACTAACCCCGCGCACGGACGCCACCAGGTGAGGATCGCCGATGTTACGCTTGTTACGTGCCCATGTGAAGTACGAGGTCGGGAAACAGCACCACGAGCGCGAGCCCGACGAGCTGGATGACGATGAACGGAACGACGCCCCGGTACACGTCTGCGGTGCGAACTTCGGACGGAGCCACGCCGCGCAGGTAGAACAGCGCGAAGCCGAACGGCGGCGTCAAAAACGACGTCTGCAGGTTCATCGCGATCAGCACGCCGAACCAGACGAGGTCGATGCCGAGCAGCGCCGCCGCGGGCACGAGCAGCGGGATGAGGATGAAGGCGATCTCGAAGAAGTCGATGAAGAAGCCCAGCACGAATACCGCCAGCATCGCCACGGCCACGAGCCCCGCCGCGCCGCCGGGCAGGTTGGTGAGCAGGTGCTCGATCCACAGGTCGCCGCCGAGGCCGCGGAAGACGAGCGCGAAGGCCGTCGAGCCGATGAGCAGCACCATCACCATCGAGGTAAGGCGGGCCGTGGAACGCATCGTCTCGCCCAGCGCGGCGCGTGTGAGACGGCGGCGGGCGGCGGCGAGCACGACGGCCCCCAGCGCGCCCATGGCCCCCGCCTCGGTGGGCGTGGCGAGGCCCGCGAAGATCGTCCCGAGCACGAGCAGGATGAGCACGAGCGGCGGCAGCAGCACGAGCAGTACCTTGCGCGCCAGTCCGTGGCGCTCGGCAGCGAGCACATCGGGCGGCAGCGCGGGTGCTTTGCGCGGCTGGAAGACGGCCACGCCGCCGACGTACACCGCGTAGAGCCCCGCCAGCAGCACGCCCGGCACCAGCGCGCCCACGAACAGATCGCCCACCGACACGCCCATCTGATCCGCCAGCACCACGAGCACCACCGACGGCGGGATGATCTGCCCGAGGGTACCCGAGGCCGCGATCACGCCCGACGCGAAGCCCGTGTCGTAGCCGTAGCGCAGCATCACCGGCAGCGAGATCGCCCCCATCGCCACGACCGACGCGCCCACCACACCCGTCGCCGCCGCCAGCAGCGCGCCCACGACCACGACCGCCAGCGCCAGCCCGCCGCGCAGCGTCCCGAAGACGAGGCCGACGGTTTTGAGCAGGTCTTCGGCGAGGCGGGCCTTTTCGAGCATCGTGCCCATGAAGATGAAAAACGGCACCGCCAGCAGCACGTAGTTGGACATCACGCCGAACGTGCGATCCGGCAGGGCGAGCAGGAGATGCCAGTCCATCAACCCCAGTTGTACGCCCGCGAAGGCGAACACGAGGGCCGTCGCGCCGAGGGCAAACGCCACGGGGAAGCCGGTGAAGATGAGCACCAGCGCCACGACGAACATGAGCGGCCCGAGCCAGTCTTCCATCACGACGCCCCGCCCGGAAGGCCGCGGAGCACGGCGATTTTACGGATCACGAACGACACGCTCTGCACGAGCAGCAGCACGCACGCGACGGGGATGAGCGTTTTCACCGGGTAGCGCGGCAGCCCGCCGGCATCGGGCGAAGCTTCGAGCACCCGCCACGAAGCCGCCACGTACGACCCCGAGGCCCACAGGAGCAGGATCGTGAACGGCACGAGCATCAGCAGCGCCCCCGCCAGGTCCACCCCGGCCCGCCCGCGCGCCGACAGCCTGCCGTAGAGCACGTCCACCCGCACGTGGGCGTCGTGGCGGAGCGTCCACGCCGCGCCCAACAGGAACACGGTGGCGAAGAGGTACCACTGGAGTTCGAGGGCCATGTTGGTGACGATGCCCCACCCCAACCAGCGGTCGAGCGCCCGCACGAGCGCGTTGCCCGCGCCGACAAGCACCATCAGCCCCGTGAGCCCTCCCAGCACGTAGCCCGTCGCGTCGGCGAAGCGGTCGATAGCGCGGGCGAGGCGGAGCCAGGCGTTCATGCGGATGAGGAGAGCGGAGAGAAAAGCGTCGCGCCGGAGGATACGGCCTTCACCCTCCCTTCTTCAAACCCCGCCAGCAGACCTGAGAAGAGGACGTGACGAAAGCGCTTCGTGCAGTTTTGCATAGCGCTTCCACCATCAAAGCTTGACACCCGGCCCTGAACCTGCACCCCGCGTGGTGCGATAACCACCCTCGCACGCTCGCTTCCGGTACACCGGCGGTGGCGTTCTCCCTCCTGACGTTCCATTTTTTCGATATGAATCGCTTCCCGCTCTACCTGCGCCTCTACGCCGCGCTCAGCCCCACCCGCCCCCTCGCGCTTTGCTACGCCTGCGAAAAACCCACCGCGTGGAGCGACGACGGGATGCGCTACCGATGTACCCGCTGCGGCGGCGACCCGGTTGAGCACGCGCCGGAAGACTGAGGATTCAAGGTTGGGCCGAAAGGGCCGATACCGTCGGTACCTCCCGGCTCAACCTGACCTACCCCGTTGACGACCCCTTCCGGTTTACCCCGCATCCTGCTCGTCGAGGATCACGACATGACCCGGCGGATGCAGATCCGCTTTCTGAGCCGCAGCTACGCCGTCGACTTTGCCTCGACGGGCGAGGAGGCGCTGCACCTCGCCGCCCGCTGCGCCTACGAAGCCATCCTGGTGGACATCGGCCTGGCGGGCACGCTCACGGGCGTGGACGTGATGCGCTCGCTCAAGCTCACGCCGCTGCACGCGCGCACCGCCATGGTGGCCGTGACGGGCTACGCCTCCGAGCGCGACCGCGAAAAGCTGGTGGGCGCGGGCTTCGACCTGTACCTCGCCAAGCCGTTCAAGTGGCAGGAGTTCTCGGAAGTCATCCGCCTCGCCGTCCGCCTGACGGGCGACGGTGCGGTGCAGGCCCCGCCACCGCTGGCCGAGATGTTTTTCACCCCGCTCGACGAGGTCGACGAGGCGCGCTGGGTGGATGCCCCCATGCCCACGCCGGTGCGGCCCGTACAGCCCACCCCGCTCCGCGCGATGGACACGCCGCCGAGCCCACCGCGCGCGACGATCCCCGAACCCGTGTTCCCCGCGTTTCCCCTCGGCGGCGACACGGTCCCCCGCGCCGCAGGCTACAACCCGTACGCTAACCTGCGTCCCGCCCCGCCCGCTGACCTCGCACGCGGCGTCGAGATCGAGGATGCCGTCGTCATCGCGCCCACGCCCGCACCGCCTAAACCACAGATGGGCCCGTTTCTCGTGTGGACGCCGTTGAGCGCGTTCTGAGAGTTCTCGTCGTCGCGCTCGCGCAACCGCGCCAGTTGCTCACCGGAAGCAGATCCAATGCACCCGTCCGGTGTAGCCGAGGCATAGACGGCCACGCGCCACGTTCGGTCTCATCACGTCTGACACCGGCATTCTGGGCGGCAAACCTCCTCTATCGTCGTGGCCGAGCGAAGGACGCGCAGGTTAAAATCCGCCTGCGTCAGGTATCGCTACGCGTCGTCCACGTAACGGCGGACGCGCTTCTCGATGCGCTCCTCGTCGTCGCGCTCGCGCAGCCGCGCCAGCCGCTCACCGACGACCTTCTCGTAGCCTATTTCGCGTGGCGCGTAGAAATACAGGCCCTGCATCTCCTCGGGCAGGTACTGCTCCGGCACGTAGCCCTCGCGGTAGGCGTGCGGGTACTTGTAATCCTTGCCGTGGCCCAGCCCCTTCTTGTCCCGCGCGGCGTCTTTTAGCGGGTTCGGCACGTCGCCCGTCTGCTCGTTTTGCACGTGCTTGAGCGCGTCGAAGTAGGCGAAGGCGCTGTTGCTCTTGGGGGCCGTGGCGAGGTAGAGGCAGCACTCGGCCAGCGCGAACTGGCCCTCTGGCATCCCCACGTAGTCGAAGGCGTAGGCCGTCGCCTGCGCCACCATGAGCGCGCGCGGGTCGGCGAGGCCGATGTCTTCTGAGGCAAAGATGAGCATCCGGCGGAGGATGAAGCGCGGGTCTTCACCGGCGTAGACCATCTTCGCCATCCAGTAGAGCGCGGCGTCGGGGTCGGAGCCGCGCAGGCTTTTGATGAACGCGCTGATGGTGTCGAAATGCGCGTCGCCTTCTTTGTCGTAAAGCACGGCGCGCTTCTGGATGGAATCTTCGGCGACGGTGCGGGTGACGTGGATGACGCCCTCCGCGTCCGGCTCGGTGGTTTCGACGGCCAGTTCGAGGGCGTTGAGCAGACTCCGCGCGTCGCCGTTGGCGGTCGAGACGAGGTGGCCGAGCGCGTCGTCGTCGATCTCCACGGTTTTCGTCCCGTAGCCGCGCTCTGTGTCGGCGAGGGCGCGGCGGGCCACATCGCGGAGGTCGTCGTCGGTGAGGGGGCGCAACTCGAAAATTCGGCTGCGCGAGACGAGGGCCTTGTTGACCTCGAAAAACGGGTTCTCGGTCGTCGCGCCGATGAACGTGACGGTGCCGTTCTCGACGTGCGGCAACAGCGCGTCCTGCTGCGCCTTGTTGAAGCGGTGGACTTCATCCACGAACAGGATCGTGCCCTGGCCGTGGTAGTCGCGCCGCTCGCGCGCCCCGTCGATGGCTTCGCGGATGTCCTTGACGCCCGCGAGGACGGCGTTGAGCGAGATGAAGTGCTTCTGCGTGGTGCCCGCGATGATGCGGGCGAGCGTCGTCTTGCCCACGCCCGGCGGGCCGTAGAAGATGAGACTCGTCACACGGTCGGCCTCGATGGCGCGGCGCAGCAGCTTGCCCGGCCCGAGGATGTGCGGCTGCCCGGCGAAATCGTCGAGCACGCGGGGACGCAGGCGGTCGGCGAGCGGCGCGTTGGCGGCCTGGTAGCGCGAGGCGTTCTCCTGGAACAGCGTGGACATGGGACGGCAGTGGATGGCCTTTCCGTACTATTGGGTGCGGTGCGTGTTGCGGAACGGCGAGACTCTTCTATCCCCTCGTCCATTTTCCTGAGGGCCGTCCTATGCAGCTCCTTTCGGGCATCGTCGTCGTGGCTTTCGCCTTTTTCTTGTTAGGGCTCGCGGTGATGACCTACGCCCATCCCTCGCGTGCCGGTCAGTTCCTTCATGCTTTCGCCCGTTCGGCAAGGGCGCACTACGGGGAGCAAGCCGCTCGCCTGCTGACGGGGGGCGCGCTCGTGTTGTTCTCCTCAGAGATGTGGCAGCCAGAGCTGTTCCGTCTCTTTGGCTGGATCCTCGTCATCACCACCGTCGGCCTGCTGTGCGTTCCATGGCGATGGCATCGCAGGTTTGCTCAACGAGTCGTCCCACCGGTCATCCAGCACATGAAGCTCTTCGGATTCGGAGCCGTCGTACTCGCAGCACTTTTGCTGTATAGTGTATTCGTGCCCTGGGTGCCTCGCGCAAGCTGACCTGTCGCTGCGCCGGCCCCCCAGGGCAGGAGCCGAATTGCCCCATCCGGTCGTCTTTGCTGATAGTTTCTCGTTGTCTCATGCCTATCCGAACGCTTCTCTTTTTCTGCGCCCTGCTGATCGCCCCCGTCGTCCAGGCTCAGAACGCCGTGCTGCCTGCCGCGCTCGAACCCGCCTTCGCGGCCGTCGAACCCAAAGTGGTCGAATGGCGGCGTGATTTCCACGAGCACCCGGAGTTGTCGAACCGCGAGTTCGAGACGGCGAAGAAGATCGCGGCGCACCTCGAAAACCTCGGCATGGAGGTCAAAACGGGCGTGGCGCACACGGGCGTCGTCGGGATTCTGCGCGGCGGGAAACCGGGGCCGGTCGTGGGCCTGCGGGCCGACATCGACGGGTTGCCCGTCACGGAGCGCGTGGACGTACCCTTCGCATCGAAGGCGACGGGCACCTACAACGGCGAGACCGTCGGGGTGATGCACGCCTGCGGCCACGACACGCACATCGCCATCCTGATGGGCGCGGCGGAAGTCCTCGCGGGGATGCGCGCCGAGCTTCCGGGCACGGTCGTCTTTCTCTTCCAGCCTGCCGAGGAGGGCGCGCCGAAGGGCGAGGAAGGCGGGGCCGAGCTGATGGTGAAGGAAGGCGCGCTCAAAAACCCGGATATCGACGCGGTCTTCGCGCTCCACATCGCCTCCGAACTCGAAGCCGGACACATCGAATACACGCCGCGCGGCATGTGGGCAGGCGTGGACGATTTCCGCATCGTCGTCAAGGGCAAACAGACGCACGGCGCGTACCCGTGGAACGGCACGGATCCCATCGTCGCCTCGGCGCACATCGTGACGGCGCTGCAAACCGTGGTCAGCCGCAACCTCAACCTGCCCGAGACGGGCGCGGGCATCGTGACCGTCGGCAAGATCAGCGGCGGCGTTAGGTCGAACATCATCCCCGAGGAAGTCGAGATGCTGGGCACGCTGCGCTCGCTCGACACGACGGCGCGCGACCTTATCCGCAAACGGGTGCGCGAGATCGCGGAGGGCGTGGCAGCGAGCCTCGGCGCGACGGCAGAGGTCGCCATCCCGTATTCGGCCTCCTACCCCGTCACCTACAACGACCCCGAATTGACGGCGGCGATGGTGCCCGCGCTCGAAAGCGTCGCGCCAGGAAACGTGCGCCTCGCGCCCGCGCGGACGGGAGCCGAGGATTTCGCCTTTTTCGCCCAGGAGGTGCCTGGCTTTTATTTCCGGCTGGGCGGGCGTCCGCCGAGCGTGGCGAAAGAAGAGGCCCCCGCGCACCACACGCCGGACTTCTACATCGACGAAAGCGGCTTCGGCGTGGGCGTGCGGGCCTTCACGGCGCTCACGCTCCACTACCTCCGCACGCACGGCAACGAGTAATGGCCGCGTCCCCGCTTCCTGTCGAGGCGGCGTTCGTCCACTACGGCACGCCGCACCTGACGCGCGGCAGCGTGTGGGCGCTCCGCACGTGCTACCCGCACCTGCCCATCACCGTGCTCGATAACGGCTCGCCCGACGGGTCGAGCGACATCCTCGAAGCGCTCGCCGCCGAAGCATCCGTTGCGCTCGTGAAAAGCGCCACCCACCTGCACCACGGGCCGGGCATGGACGAGTTGATCTGCCGCGCCGCGCAGCCCTTCGTGCTCCTGATGGACACCGACGCCTTCAGCTTCCGGACCGGCGTGGTGGAAAAGCTGCTCGGGGCGCTGGACGAGGACGATGCGTACATGGCCGGACAAAAAATCCAGGTGTGGATGGCCAGGGCTTCAACGTGCCCGCCGATGCGCCCGGCGCGTTCGCCTACGTCCACCCGCACTGCGCGCTGGTGCGGCGCGAGGCGTACCTGACGCTGCCGCCATTCGAGAAGCACGGCGCGCCTTGCCTCGCCAACGAGCGCGCCGCCGCCGCCCGCGGCCTGCGCCTGGCCGACGTGCCGGTGGCCGACTACGTGTGGCACGAAGGACGCGGTACCGTGGCAACGCACGGGTACGGGCTCGGCTGGAAAGCGAGGCTTTCGGCGCTGCGCCGCAGGCTGCTCGGCTGAAACGCAAAGACCCCAAAGGTTTTTAGAACCTTTGAGGTCTGGTGCACGACGGATTGCAGTTGATCAGGCCGAGAGCGCCCAGCGCTGCGCGGCCTGCTCGTGCGTGATGCCGTAGTGCGCGAGGGCCTTCTCGTGCAGCGGAATCCACGTGCTCGGGTACGCGCCGCTGTAATGGACCACCTCCAGCGTGCGCGCCTCGCCGTCGAGGGCTTCGAGCGGCTCGCCGTCGAAGAGGCGGTCGGCGTAGGGGTCGGGGAGCGTGTACGGCATCGTCACGCTGCGCGCGTCGGCGCGGACGGAGAGGCGCAGGGCGTCGAGCGAGGCGAGCGTTTCCAGATTCACCTTGCCGCGCTGGCTGAAGACGCCGCCTTCCCAGCAGCGCACGCACCACAGCGCGTCGTGCATCCGGTAGAGGAGGTCGCCGGCGTCGAAGCGGTAGAGCGCGTCGAGGGCGCCCTGGCCCACGAGGAGCGCGTCGCGCAGTGCCACCCGGTCGGCATCGGCGTCGGCCTCGCTGATCTCGAAGCCGATGCGGCGCGTGGTGCCCTGCGGACCGGGGATCTCGGCGACGAAATCGACCCAGAAAGGCCCGGCGGGCGTCTCGACGCGCACCTGGTACTGCAGGCCTGCGCGCACGTCGAGGTATTTGACGAGGTGCCACGCGAACTCGTCCTCGATGGGACGCTCGTAGGGCGGGGCGTAGAAGAGGCTCGGCTCGGTGTGCATGGCGGTGTTATCGGGTTTGTAGGTACAAGCTACCCCGTCCCGGCGACAGCCTTGTGTCACACGTCTACAACGAATGTTTTCATGGGCTTGGGCAGTCAAGGTTGAAGCTTGGAGAGAGGCATCGGATCTCCAAACTCCAACCTCTAATCTCTCCACAGCAACTCACCGCACCTCGGCGTGTCTTTCTACCAGCGCACCGGGCCCGGTCGTTTTCGTGCTGCTGCACCCTGCGGCAGCGAGTGTTCACGTACACCGAGAACCCGTCATGGCCCTCCGCAAAACGCTCCGCGCCGACCTCAGGCGCACCACCGGTCTGCTCACGCAGGCGGGCATCGCCTTCGCGCTCGTGCTGCTCATCGCTGCCTTCCGCGCCGACCTCCGCACGGCCCCGCCCGTCGTCCACCCCGCGCCGCCACGGGACGTCATCCCGATCGAAACCATCGTGCAGACGATCCAGCACCGCGAGCCGCCGCCCCCGCCCAAGCCCGCCGCCATCGTCGAGGTTGTGGACGCGGTGAAGCTGGACGACATCCCCATCGGGATCGACGACCTCAAGGCGCAGGTGGTGAAACCCCTCGGCCCGCCGCCCGCGCCGACGCCTGCCATCCAGCCTTACCCTGAACCCGAGGAGCGGATTTTCATCGTCGTCGAAGAAGAACCCGAACTCATCGGCGGACTCGTGGGGCTTCAGTCGCGCATCACGTACCCCGAGGTCGCCAAGCGCGCGGGCATCGAGGGGCGGGTGAGCGTGCAGTTCGTGGTGGACGAAACCGGGCGCGTGCGCGACGCCTTCGTGGTGCGTGGCATCGGCGGTGGCTGCGACGAGGAGGCGCTCGAGGCCGTCGAAAACGCGCGCTTCACGCCGGGCAAACAGCGCGGCAAGGCCGTGAAGGTGCAGATGACGCTTCCCGTCACCTTCCGCCTGCGTTGATCCCGGTCCGCGGCGTCGCGCTCCGGTGCCTCAGTCTGTGCTCCGGCCGGACATCAGGGCGTGGATCGCGGCGGCCACCTGCCGCATCCGTGGCACGGCGTCCTCCTCGGGGAGGGGCGTGAACAGCGCCACGACGTACCGCACGTCGCCGTCGATCACCACGCCCGCGTCGTGTGTCCAGTAGCTCCACCAGCCTGTTTTGTGCGCGAAAAAGGCCGTCCGGGGCAGGCCCGACGCCAGCTTCGTGTCGTCGAGTTGCGCGCCGAGCAGCGCCATCATTTTCCGGCTCACCCACGGATGGACGAGCGCGTCGGTGGCGGCGAGGGTGAGGAACTCCGCAGCGTGCCGCGCCGAGGTCATCGTGCCCGGCACCTCGGCGTAGCCAGGGTCTTCGCTGCTGCGCGGCAGAAACTTGCGTGTGACCTCGCTGCCCTGCCACCCATAGCGGTGCATCAGCGCGTCGATGGCCGGGCGCGTGGCGAGGTCGATGAGGCAGTTGGCGGCGGAGTTGTCGCTGCGCGTGATCATGAGATCGAGCAGGTAGCCCACCGTCACCGTGTCTCCGGCTTGCAGCAGGGGGCGTGGATCGGAGAGCACCTCGCGCGCCGTGTCCACGGCGTTGTGCGGGGCCACTGCGAGTTGCGTGCCGAGGTCGTACCGGCCGTCGAGCACCTGGCTGAGCACCTCGGCGGCCACGTACATCTTGTAGACGCTGGCCGGGTAGATGAAGTTGTCCGCGTACACGGCCCCCATCACCGGAGCCGGGCCGCGCAGGTCGATGACGGCGAGCGAAATGGTTTCCGTGCCGTCGCCACCCACGTCGAAGGTATCCGCGAGGTGAGCATCTTCCACGATGCCGTGCAGCGCGGCGGTGAGGGCGGGGTCTTCGCGCAGCGCCAGAGGCATCCCGACGTCCTGCGCCGCCAGCGGTTGGAACGTGGAGGCGGCAGCCATGAGCAGGAGCATCAACCGGGATGTGCGCATGAGGCGTGTCTCATCGAAAAAGAGAGCAGCAGCAGGGCCGTACTCGCCACACGGCCCTGCACGTTTCACAGCGCCAGCGCAGTGCCGATGAGGTCCTGCTGCTCGACGGCGTGGACCTTGGCGCTGCCGGTGCTCGGCGACGCCGACGCCATCCGGCCCGCGTAGCGCACCCGGGGGCACTCGGCCCGCAACTCGTCCAGCAGGTCGTCGAAGCGGTAGCGCACGAACGTCCACGCGCCCATGTTGGCAGGCTCTTCCTGCACCCACGTCACCGACGCATTCGGGAAGCGTTCGATCTCTTTCCGAATGTCCTCCTCGGGGAACGGGTGGATCTGTTCGAGGCGCGCGAGAGCGATCTTGCCGTGCTTGCTCTCGTCGGCGTCGAGGGCCGAGAGGATGTCGTAGTACACCTTGCCCGAGCAGAACAGGAGTTTCTCGACGCTCCCGGCATCCACGCCGTCGAGGTGCGCGCGCGCGGGGATGAGTTTCTGGAACTGGCCGTCCGTAAAATCCTCGGGCGTGCTCTGGGCAGCGGGCAGGCGCAGCAGGCTCTTCGGACTCATCACGACGAGCGGCTTCTTCTGCTCGCGCAGCACCTGCCGGCGCAGCGCGTGGAAGTAGTTGGCGGGCGTCGTGAAGTTGCCGACGATCATGTTGTCCTCGGCGCAGAGCTGGAGAAAGCGCTCCAGCCGGGCGCTCGAGTGCTCCGGCCCCTGCCCCTCGTAGCCGTGCGGCAAGAGCAGCACCAGGCTCGACGTCTGGCCCCACTTGGTCTCGGCGGAACTCAGGAACTGGTCGAAGACGATCTGCGCGCCGTTGGCAAAGTCGCCGAACTGGGCCTCCCACAGCACGAGCGCATCGGGCCGGGAGACGGAGTAGCCGTACTCGAAGCCGCAGACGGCGTACTCACTCAGCAGGCTGTCGTAGACGAGCAGCTTCGCCTGTCCCTCGCGGATGTGGTTGAGCGGGACGTACTCGGCGTTCGTCTCCTGGTCGTAGAGCACGGCGTGGCGGTGCGAGAACGTACCGCGCCGCGAGTCCTGCCCGCTCAGGCGGATGGTTTTGCCCTCGGCCAGCAAACTGCCGAAGGCCAGCGCCTCGCCGAAGCCCCAGTCGATCTTGCCCGCCTCGAACAATTCCTGCCGCTTGCCGAACTGGCGTTCCAGCTTCTTGTGGACGTCGAAGCCGTCGGGACTTTTCATCAGCGCCTGCACCACCTCCTCCAGCGTGCTCCGCGGCACGCTCGTGTCCACGTCTTTGAGCGGCGGGCGGCTTTCGCTGCGCCGAGCCCGGCGCGCCAGGATGGCCTCGGCGTCCTTCTCGTTGAGGTTCTTGGTGCGGTCGAAGGCCTCCTGAAGCTGGGCGCGGTAGTCGTCCATGAGCTGCTCCGCCTCGTCGGGCTTCATCTCGCCACGCCGCAGCAGCAGCTCCGTGTAGAGCTTGCGCACCGACCGCTTCGCCTGGATCTTGCCGTACAGGATGGGCTGGGTGAAGGTGGGCTCGTCGCCTTCGTTGTGGCCGTGCACGCGGTAGCACAGCATGTCGATCACGACGTCCTTGTTGAACACCTGCCGGTAGTCGAGCGCCAGGCGTGCCACGCGCACGCACGCCTCGGGGTCGTCGCCGTTGACGTGGAAGATGGGTGCTTTGACCATCCGCGCGATGTCGGTCGCGTACATCGACGAGCGCGCGTCGGCGGGGGCGGTGGTGAAGCCGATCTGGTTGTTAATGACGAGGTGGATGGTGCCGCCGACTTTGTAGCCGCGCAGCAGGCTCATGTTGAGCGTCTCGGCCACCAGGCCCTGCCCCGCGAAGGCCGCGTCGCCGTGGATGAGCAGCGGGACGACGGCGTCGAGGTAGTCGCCGCCGGGCGCACCGGCATTTTTCTGGCGCAGCATCTCCTGCTTGGCGCGCACCATGCCTTCGACGATGGGGTCGACGGCTTCGAGGTGGCTGGGGTTGGAGGCGAGTTGGAGCTTGACCTGGCTGCCCATCGGCGAGGTGTGCGTGCCCCGCGCGCCCAGGTGGTACTTGACGTCACCCGAGCCCTGGGCGCTGTTGGGGTCGAGCGAGCCTTCGAACTCGTTGAAGATGCGCTCGTAGGGCTTGCCCATCACGTTGGCGAGCACGTTGAGGCGGCCCCGGTGCGCCATGCCGATGACGATCTCGTTGACCTCCTGATCGGCGGAATCCGACAGGATGGCGTCGAGGATCGGGATCGTCGTCTCGGCGCCTTCGAGCGAAAACCGCTTGTGGCCGACGTACTTCGTGTGCAGAAACGACTCGAAGGCCTCGGCGGAGTTGAGCTTCTGCAGGATGCGGCGCTTGTTCTCGGGCGTGATGGGGTCGTTGAAGCGCGTCGGCTCGATGCGCTGCTGGAGCCAGTCCTTTTCTGCCAGGTCGGCGATGTGCATGTACTCGACGCCGACCTTTCGGGTGTACGTCTCGCGCAGCACGTCGAGGATCTCGCGCAAAGGCATCTCCTCGCGCCCGCTGAGGCCGCCCGTCAGGTAGACGCGGTCCAGATCCCAGATGGTGAGGCCGTAATACGCCGGGTCGAGTTCGGGATGGTCGCGCCAGTCGTAGCCGAGCGGGTTGACGTCGGCCTGCAGGTGCCCGCGCATCCGGTAGGCGCGGATGAGGTCGAGCACTTTGGTCTGCTTGTGCAGGTGCAACTGCCGCTCATCGAGTCCACCCAGCGCGGGAGCCGAGTCGGTTTCGTGCTTGTAGGGCTGGTACGGGATGCCGAGCGAGGCGAAGACCTGTTCGTAGAAGCCGTGCTGCCCGACGAGCAGTTCCGTCAGGTGCGCCAGGAACGCGCCGCTCTCCGCGCCCTGAATCACGCGGTGGTCGTAGGTCGAGGTCAGCGTCATCACCTGGCTCAGGCCCGTGCGCGCCACCACATCGGGTGCGATGGCGTAGTACTCGGGTGGGTAGGTGATCGAGCCGACGCCGATGATGACCGCCTGACCGGGCATCAGGCGCGGGACCGACAGCGTCGTGCCCAGCGTGCCCGGGTTGGTGAGGCTGGCCGTGGTGCCCGCGAAATCCTCGACGGTGAGCCGGCCATCGCGCGCGCGCCGGACGATGTCGTTGTACGCGCCGAGCATCTGGGCAAAGGTGAGCGTCTCGGCGGCCTTGATGTTGGGCACGAGCAGCGTCCGCTTGCCGCGCTTCTCGATGTCGATGGCGAGGCCGAGGTTGACGTGCTCGGGGATGACGTGGTAGCCCTGCCCGTCCTCGACGGCGTACGTCGTGTTGACGTTGGGCTGCTCCTTGAGCGCGAGCACGACGGCGTACGCAATCAGGTGCGTGTACGAGACTTTGTCGCCGCCGACCTTGCGCTGGTAGTCGTTGATGAGGCTGCGGTTTTCGGCCATGAGCTTGACCGCGAACGTGCGCACGCTCGTGGCCGTGGGCACGCCGAGGCTCGCCTCCATGTTTTCGGCGATCTTGCTGGCCGCGCCGCGCAGCGCCTTGCGCTCGCCGTCGGGCGCGGGGGTGTCGGCGGGCGCGGGCGCCGGCGTCCGGGCCTGCGCGGGGGCCTCGGGCGCGCGCGGCGTCACCCCGGCACCGTCGCCCGAGGGGCGCGGCACGGGTTTCCGCAGGTTTTCCTGCGCCTGCGCCACGGCCTCGGCCCGCACCTCGGCCCCGCTGACAAACGAGGCGTCGGGTTTGTAATCGGCGAAAAACTCGCGCCAACTCTCGCTGACGGACTCGGGGTTTTCGAGGTACTGGCGGTAATACTCTTCGACCAGGCCGGTGTTATAACCGAGAAGGCTCACGATGGCGGGCGGTAGCTGAACGGGGCGACGGATAGGGACGCGACTAACGATGGGCCATTCGAGAAGGATTCCCGGGCGGGTGGAGGAGAGCGGATGGAGAATTGGAGGATGACTGCTCCCCCGTTCGCTTTGCCCGTTACCCGGACGTGCCACCGATGGAGGTGCCACGGCACGTCTATCCCGCCGCCGCGATCCCTGCCGGGCGCCACCTCGGATGCGCACAGTCTGACGCGCCCCTGCATCAGACTCCTGCGTTCCGACTTCCGCACCGGACGCCATGAATTGCGTCCCTACTTCCGCATTTCGCGTTCCCACTTCCGACTTTCACCCTATCTTTGCCCTGCAAAGCACTCTGACGCCATGCTCCCCGACCGTCCCCCGGTCTCCCGCGACCTGCCTCGCGCCGACGAACAGGCGCACGACCACCTGCGCTACATCCGCGAGGTGATGGGGCGCTCGGGGCCGTTCACCGCCGTGCCGGGGCGCGGGCTGGTGCTCATGGGCGCGACGGCGCTCGGGGCTACGGCGCTGTCGCTCGCGCAGCCGATGCTCTCGGGCTGGCTGCGCGTGTGGGTCATGGAGGCCGCCGTGGGCGCGTGCATCGGCGTGTGGGCGCTGCGGCACAAGGCGCACGGCGCGGGCCTCTCGCTCCGCAGCGGGCCGGGGCGCAAGTACGTGCAGAGCCTGCTGCCTCCGATGGCCGCGGGGGCCATGCTGACCCTCGCGCTCTACGTGCGCGCCATCGCCCTCGGCGGGCCGGACTTCTACGCCTTCGACGCACCGCGCGTGTGGAACACCTCCGACGGCGGCGGCACGCTCGACCTCCTGCCGGGCGTGTGGCTGCTGCTCTACGGCACCGGCACCGTCACCGGCGGGCTGTCGTCGGTGCCCGTTCGTGCCGCGCGTCGGACTGGCGTTCATGGCGCTGGGCATCGCGGCGCTCTTCCTTCCTCTTTTTTACGCAACGCTCCTGCTGGCGCTGGGCTTCGGTGTGCTCCACGTGCTGGCGGGCCTCTTCATCTGGCGACGTTATGGCGGCTAATCGACCCCTCACCCTTTCCAACCGGCGGCTGCGCGCCGCGTCTCCCGTCACGCTCGACCGCGTCGTTCACGAGCGCGTGCGGCTGGGCATCCTGAGCGCGCTCGCGGCGGGTGAAGCGCTGAGTTTCACGGCGCTCAAGAGTCTCCTCGGCCTCACCGACGGCAACCTGAGCGTCCACGCGCGCAAACTCGAAGAAGCGGGCTACGTAGCCTGCGACAAGTTTTTTGACGACCGCACGCCGCGCACCGAGTTTCGCCTGACCACCGAGGGTCAGAAAGCCTTCGCCGAGTACCTCGACCAGATGGAATCCATCATCGCCGCTGCCCGCCCCGTATGAACCGCTCCCTCCTGCTCCACCGCTTCGCCGCGCTCGCTTTCTGTCTCGTCTCGGTCGCCGGATGCCGCACCGTCGCGCCGCCGTCCGACGCCCCGCTCGTCGCGTCCGTCCAGCAGGCGTTTGCGCCCGACGGGCGCGTGGCGCGCTTCGACGTCGAGGCCACGCGGCAAGGCGGCACGGTCGTGCTCACCGGCGAAACCACCGAAAAGGCCGCCCTCGCCGCACTGCGCGACAGCCTCGAAACGCGCGGGCTGCGCGTCGATGCCCGGGTGGACGTGCTGCCCGAGGCGGACGTGGCCGACAAGCCCTTCGGCCTCGTCACGATCTCCGTCGCCAACCTGCGCGGCGAGCCGCGCCACGGGGCCGAACTCGTCACGCAGGCGCTCCTGGGCACGCCCGTGCGGGTGCTCAAAAAAGACGGCGGCTTCGTCTACGTCCAGACGCCCGACCGCTACCTCGCCTGGACGGACAATGGGGCCATCGCCCGGCTCGACTCGGCGGGCATCCGGCAGGCGGAAGGCGCCTCCAAAATCGTCTACCTCGCCACTTACGGCTTCGCCCTCGACGCCCCCCGTGCCGACGCTGCACGCGTCGCCGACCTCGTGGCCGGGGCCATGCTGGAGACGACAGGCGAAACGGGCGAGTACTACGCCGTGCGCTTCCCCGACGGGCGCGCGGGCTTCGTGCGGAGGGACGAGGCGCAGCCTTTCGCGGCATGGTCGGCGCGCCCCGCTCCCACCGGCCCGTCGCTCGTGAGCACGGCGCGGACGCTGCTGGGCGTGCCGTACCTGTGGGGCGGCACGTCGGCCAAAGGGATGGATTGCAGCGGCTTCACGCGCACCGTCTACCAGCTCAACGGGATGCTCTTGCCCCGCGATGCCTCGCAGCAGATCGCGGCGGGCGTCGTGGTGGATTCGACGGGCGAGTGGTCGCGCCTCCAGCCGGGCGACCTGCTCTTTTTCGGACGCAAGGCCACCGACACGTCGCGCGAGCGGGTGATCCACGTGGGCATGTGGATCGGTGACAACCGCTTTATCCACGCCTCCGGGCAGGTGCGGGTGAGCAGCATGGACCCCGATGCGCCCGACTACGAGCCGTACGAGCGCAACCGCTACCTCCGCACGAAACGCATCCTCGGCCACCCCCAAGGCGTCGTGTCGCTCGGCGCGCCGGGGGTGTACCACCTGATGCCGTCGGCACAGGAAACGCGGTAAAGCGCCGGGTGGGAGCGGTCGTGCGCTTCGCGTGTCGTGCTCCTACTCCGCGTCGGGCGCAATGAATTGCGCCCTACCCCCCCGTTGGCGTTCCCGGCAGGGCGCAACACGGCACGCCCCTATATCCGAAAATCCGCGTTCCGAAAGCGCAGCTTCCAGAAGGAAATCCGCCTTCCCCTCAGAGCCAGCCTTTTTTGCGGTACCACGTGATCGTCTCGGCGATGCCGTCCTCCAACGCGACCTGCTGCGTGTAGCCGAAGTCGCGCTGCGCTTTTTCGACCGAGCAGATTTTGCAGGCGTCGCGGATTTCGAGGGCCTTTTCGCGGTTGAGCGCGGGGTACTGCCCGATGAGGTTGCCGCCCCACTCGGCCAGCCTGCCGATGGGCACGACGAGCTTTTCCGGGATCTTGAGCGTGATCACGTTGCGGCCCAGCGCCCGCGCCGCCGCGTCGCGCACCTCCGCCCACGAGTACGCTTTCTCGGAGCCGACGAAATACGTCTCGCCGGTCGTGTTCGGTGCCTCCGCCGCCTCAATCATCCCGCGCACGAGGTCGCGGCTGTGGACGAGGCTCAGCGCGGGCGCCTCGGGGTCGCCGACGACGGGGCAGAGGCCTTTCGAGAGCGTCTGGAAAAACGTGTAGATGTCCGCCTCGCGCGGGCCGTAGACGGCGGGCGGGCGCACGACGACGAGCGGCAGCGTCTCGGCGTAGGATTCCGTCAGGTCGTGCCTGGCGTGCAGCGCCTCTTCCATGCGCGCCTTGCTTTTTCCGTAGCGCGAGATGGGGTCGAGTGGCGTCTCCTCGGTCGCCACGCCGCCCGCGCACGTGCCGACGGCGGCGAGGCTCGACGTGATCATCACCTTTTTGACGCCGGACGCGGCCATCTTCACGGCCCCCAGCAGGTTGAGCGTCGCGCGGACGTTGCCCGCCTCGAACGCCGCATCGTCCGTGGCCCGTGTAACGCCCGCCACGTGGTAGACGTACTCGACGCCGTCCAGCGCCTTCCACAGCACCTCGGGATTGGAGAGGTCGCCTTTGACGATTTCGACCTTCGTGCCCGCCAGCCACTTCGGGTCGCTCCGCACGAGCGCGCGGACGTGGTGGCCGCGTGCGACGAGGGTTTCGGCGAGGTGGCTGCCGATGAAGCCGGTGCCGCCGGTGAGGAAAATGGTGGACATGCGGAAGGGAGTAGGCGCGCGTCGGCGAAACGTGAAGATCCGCCGCGAGCACGCCCCGAACAAGATGCCCGGCGTGCTTTCCGCGAAACGTCCTCCGCCGCCCGGCGCGCTCAGTGCGTGACGATGGGATCCAGCGCTTTCGCCTGCTCGATCCAGCTTTCGACCTGAGAGGCCGAGGCCATCTGGCGGACGAGCTTGCGGGTGTTGTTGATCTCGGCCAGTTTCGCCTGCAGGTTGTCGGCCTTGCGGCGGGCGAGTTCAGGGACGGTGTCCACGCCCGCGGCTTCGAGCAACTCGGAATACTCGCTGCCGATGCCTTTGACGCGCATGAGGTCCGCGTGGTTGACGAAGCGCAGCAGGCGGGCCGCGTCGAGGCCGAGCGCCTCACCCATCACCGTGCGGCCCTGCGCCGTGGCGGCCCGTGCGAGCAGGTCGTCGGTGGTTCTGATGCCCGCCGCCTGCATGTTCTCGGCGATGACGGGGCCGATGCCTTCGATGTCAGAGATCTGTGCCATGAGCGTGGGTGTGTTTGGGAAGAGAATCAGGGACGATCAACATACACGGCGCGACGCTGAGAAACCGCCCGGTCACCGCTGCGGGCGCAGCACGTCTTCGACGGTCAGCAGCGTCACCGTTCCCAGATCGAGCGCGCGGACGTCGTCCTCGATCTGCGCCCGATCGCCGACGAGCACGACGGCCATCTTGCCGGGATCGACGTATTCACGCGCCACGCGCGCGACGTCGGCCTGCGTGACGGCGAGCACGCGCTGGATGTAATCCGTCAGGTAGGCGTCCGGGAGGTCGTTGAGCCACAGATCGGCGAGCATCCCCGCCGTGCCGCCGACGGTGGCGAAGGCGCGGGGGAAGGTGAGCGCCCGGTAGTTTTTGGCCCGCGTCAGTTCGTCGTCGGGGACGGGTGTGCCGATGGCGCGCAGCTCGTTGAAAAACTCGGCCAGTGCCGGGCCGGTGACGGCGGTCTGCACGTCCGCCGACGCGGTGAACGGACCGGCGACGGGCCGAAACGCGAAGCCCGACGACGCGCCGTAGGTGTAGCCATTGCGCTCGCGCAGGTTCTGGTTGAGGCGCGACGTGAACGAGCCGCCGAGGAGGGTGTTGAGCACGTCGAGCGCATAGGTGTCGTCGCTCGACCGCGCCGCGCCGATGCGCCCGACGCGCACGACCGTCTGCGCCGCGCCGGGCTTGTCGACGAGGTAGATGGCGGTGCGCTCCACCTGCGCGCCCTCGGCCACCTCCGTAGCCGCCGGAGCCGTGCCCGTCCACGCGCCGAAGAGGCGTTCGAGCCGCGCCGCGAGGTCCGCCCGCGTAACGGCCCCGACGACGACGAGCGCGCTGTTGGCGGGCGTATAGTACGTCCGGTAAAACGCCTGCACGTCGGCGGTGGAGAGGGCGGCGGTGCTCGTGGAATCGCCTCCGGTGGCGCGTCCGTAGGGGTGCGCGGGGCCGTAGAGCGTCTTGTCGTAGAGGAGCGACGCCAGCGCCCGCGCCTCGTCGCGCTGCTGCGTGAAGGCCGTCAGGCGCAGTCCGCGCAGCCGTTCGAGTTCACCGTCGGCAAACGCCGGGCGTAGCGCCACGTCGGCCATGAGCGGGAGGGCATCGTCGAGCTTGGAGGTGGGCGTGGAGAGCCGGATTTCACTGCTGTGGTAGCCCGCGCTCGTCGTCAGGCGCGCGCCCAGGAATTCGACAGCGTCGGCGAGTTCGAGCGCCGTGTAGTCGCCCGCGCCTTCATCCAGCAGGTCCGCCGTGAGGTCGGCCAGCCCGTAGCGTTTCTGGGGATCGTCCACCGAACCGGCGCGCACGACGAGGCGGAATTCGGCGACGGGCACCTCGGACTTCTCCATCAGCAGCACCGGCAGCCCGTTGGAAAGCGTGAACCGCTGGATGGGCGGCAACTCCAGCGCGGGCGGCGGCCCGACCTGCGGGCGCTGCGAGCGGTCGACGGGCTGCTGGGCGGCGAGCGCGGGCACGAGGGCGAGCGCGAGCAGAAAGGCGAGAAAACGGGAACGGAGCATCGGGGTCGGGAAAAAGCCGCCGGAGCAGCGGCTGAAAAATCAGTATTCGTTGACGGCGGCGACGGAGCCTTGCAGCGCCATCTCGGGCTGGCCCTGCGGCACCACGCTCAACACCACACGACGGTCGGGGCGCAGGTATGTCGCGGCCATCGCAGACAAATCGGCCGGGGTGAAGGCGTGGAAGCGGGCGAGGTCTTCGGCAAAGTAATCGGGGTTGCCGGTCTGGACGAGGTAGCCGTTGAGCTGGTCGGCCTTGCCGCCGAAGCCGACGACGCGCTCCAGACCGAAGAGGAAGCTGCTCTCGATGCCGTTGATCTCCCGCGCCACCTCGCGCGCGGTCGGCGCTTCGCGTTGCAGCTTTTCGATCTCCTCCTCTACGATCTGTTCGATGTCGGAGAGGGCCACGCCGGGGCGGGCGGTGACCATCAGGTAGAACACCCCGCCGAGCGCGCCGGCGTTCTGGAAGGCGCTGACGTTCTGCGCCATCTCGGTGTCGTAGACGAGGCGTTTGTAGAGACGGCTGTTTTTGCCGCCTGCGAGCACGCCCGCCACCACCTGCATCTCGGCATCGCCCGGCGCGAACGCGGGCGGCGTGTGCCACGCCATGTAGAGACGCGGAAGCTGCACGCGGTCCTCGTGTACGAGCCGCGTCTCGCCGTCGAGCGACGCCTTTGCGACGACCACCGGCGGCGGTTCAGGCCCGCGCGGGATGCCGCCGTACCACTTCTCGACGAGCCGCCGCGCCTCGTCGAGGTCGATGTCGCCCGCGACGACGAGGCTCGCGTTGTTGGGCACGTAGTACGTCCTGAAAAAGTCCACCACGTCCTCATACGCCGCCGCCGAGAGGTCATTCATCGACCCGATGACGGGCCAGTGGTACGGATGCCCCTTGGGGTAGAGGTACTGGCCGAGGATAGGGAAAGCGAGGCCGTAGGGGCGGTTTTCGTACGACTGCCGCCGCTCGTTCTTGACCACGTCGCGCTGCCCATCGACGGCGGCGGGCGACATCGCGTCGAGCAGCGAGGCCATGCGGTCGGCGTCGAGGTAGAGGGCGAGGTCGAGCGCGTTCGAGGCGGCGTCGACGTAGTAGTTGGTGCGGTCTTCGGTCGTCGAGCCGTTGTTGCTGCCGCCCGCCTCCTCGATCCACGCATCGATAGCCCCTTCGGGCACGTTGCCCGATCCCTCGAACATGAGGTGCTCGAAGAGGTGCGCGAAGCCCGTGCGCCCCGGCTTCTCGCGCGCCGAGCCCACGTGGTACCACGTGTTGACGGTCAGAAACGGCGTCGAGGGGTCGCGGTGCAGCACCACGTCGAGCCCGTTGTCGAGCGTGAAGCGTTCGTAGGGGACGCGGAGCGCGTCTGTCTGCGCGGCGGCGGGCAGCGCGCACGCGCAGGCGAGAAGGAGCAGCAGCAGGCGGGACATAGTGGATGGGATAGATCGGACGTGGAGGGTACGAAAACACGACGCCGAAATACACGTCGGGCTGCGAATGCAACCACCGTGTCACGAGCGTCGTGGCGGAACGGAGCCCGGCAACCGGGTGTGCATCTTGATCCCAGACGCGGCGGTTGGGAGTAAAGGGTGGAAAGCGACCCTGACCTCGAACCGGCAACCTCTGCTGATCTAAAATGCTTCCAAAACGCTGCCGCCCAACCCCGCCCTGCCATGCGTACCCTCGCCCTGCTCCTCGTTTTCTGCTGCGCGCTGCCTCTGGCTGCCCAGCCCCAGTCGGTCGTCGATCTTTTCGAGAAGCGCCAGCACACGTTCGAGGGGCTGACGCTGCCGTACCGGCTCTACGTGCCCGAGGGCTATGATGGATCGCAGGCGTACCCGCTCGTCGTCGCGTTCCACGGCTCGGGCGAGCGCGGGACGGACAACGAGCGACACATCGCCGTGCATCGCCT
Organism: Rhodothermales bacterium; assembly: GCA_963829705.1. Taxonomy (GTDB): domain Bacteria; phylum Bacteroidota; class Rhodothermia; order Rhodothermales; family BA12; genus CAWHJN01. The sequence continues at coordinate 558,501 of CAWHJN010000005.1, read as the reverse complement.
GGCCACGGCCTGGGCCGACCCTGCCAACCAGGCGCGAAACCCGGCCTTCGTCGTCGCGCCGCAGTTGCCGACGACGCTGCGCTGGACGATGGACGCGCCCGTCGCACAGTCGAGTTTCACCAGCGGCGAGCGTGTCGTGCTCGATCTCATCGACGCGCTCGAACGCGAGTTCGCCGTCGACACGAACCGCGTCTACCTCGTCGGGCTTTCGCTGGGCGGGCACGCCACGTGGGATATCGTCTCGCGCCTGCCCGAGCGCTTCGCCGCTGCCGTGCCCATGAGCGGGCACGCCGACCCCACGCAGGCCGGAAAACTCCTCGACTTCCCGCTGTGGGTTTTCCACGGCGAGTCCGACGGCGTGGTGCCCGTCTCGGAATCGCGGGGCATTCTGTTCGAGATGGAGAAGCGAGGCCGCGAGGTGATCTACACCGATTGCCGCAGCAGCCCGCCCACAGCGAAGAACTACGACTGCCCCAGCGCGCGCCCCTCTGCCGACTCGCTGCGCCGCGCCGTCGAGGCCGGGGCCACGCTGTTTTACACCGGCGTCCGCCTCGGCGGGCACGGGCCGTGGGTCCCGTGGTTCGACAACACGATCATGCAGGACTGGCTCTTCCGCCAGTACCGCCTCGACGACGACGCGATCACGCTCCAGTCGCCCGCCGGTGGAGCCGTCTGGTCGGGCACGCAGTCCGTCACGTGGACGGCCACGGGCGCGGCGACGGACACGGTGGAGATCGCCCTCAGCCTCGACGACGGCGCGACGTGGCAGCGTGCCGCGCGGGTGCTCAACGGCGGCACGTACGCCCTCGACACGACGCCCTTCGCCGACAGCCCCGTGGCCCGCGTGCGCCTCGAAGCGATCAACGCGGAGGGCTTCGTCTACAGCCGCGAGGTGTCGCCGCCGTTCTACCTCGACAACCCCGGCGACGCCGCGCCCTACGCCGCGCTCGACACGTTCGCGCTGCGCTTCAGCCCGCGCATCACGGCGGGCGCGTTCCCCCTCCACCTCACCGCCGCCGACGCGGAGCGGCAGGCCCTCACTGCCGACCTGTTCTGGAGCGTCGATGGCGGCACCACCTACACGCGCTTCGATACCCGGGCGCTGGCGTCCGTGCAAACCGCGCAGACGCTCGCGCTCGACCTCGCGGACCTGCCCAACAGCGCCGAGGCCCGGCTTCGCCTCGACGTGACGGATGGCACGCACACCGTCACGGTCGCAACGCCCGTCTTCGCCAAAGACACGCCGCGCAGCGCGAGCAGCGTCGTGGAGCGCGTGGCGGGCACGGGACGCGGGACGGTTACGCTCCACGTCGTGGATGCCGCCGCGCTGACGGGCCACCGCTACCAGATCGCGCTCGACAGCAGCGATCCGTTCGCCAAGACGTACACCGTCGCCGACCTCGACGCGAGCACGACGGTGCTGACCGGCACCCCACTGTCCGATGGCGTGCGCGAAAGCCCGGCCTTCGATGGCCTGCGGCTCGTCGTGGTGGATGCCGGGGACGGCATGGCGGATCTCGAACAGACCGGCTGGATCGCAGGCGACACGGATCTGGGCGTGGCCATCGAAGGCGGGCGTGTGCGGATCTCCATCCTGACCCTCGACCTGCTCGGCACCGAGGACACCTACGAGTTGACGATGACGGAGGCCGTCGCGGGCACATCCGAGAAGCTCTACAACATCCCCGCGCAGCCGGTGCGCTTTACCGTGACGGCGCAGAGCGACGGCCTGCCGCGCGCCGTGGCCTTCAAGGATGCCAACCAGGACGGACGCCCCGGCAACGGCGACGTGCTCTATCTGCTCGAAAAAAACCGCGACGGCGACCTCGCCCCCGCGTGGGTCTTCACCTTCAGCGCGACGGCCAGCACCACGCTCCCCGAAACCGGCGACGTGTTCCGGTTCGTGCCCGCGCCCAAACTGGGCACCGGCGACGTGTTCGCCTTTACCGGCTCGACCGAGGTGGGCGTGGACGGCGAAACGTCCGGTGCCGATCTGGCGCTGCACAGCGCCCCCAATCCGTTCTCCGAGAGCGTGCGCGTCACCTACACCCTCGACGCGCCCGCGCGCGTCACACTCGACGTGTACGACGTGCTGGGCCGCCGCGTCGCCACGCTCGACGACCGCGACGCGACCGCCGGCACGCACACGCGCCTCTGGGACGGGCACGGCCTCTCGGGCGACGCCCTCGCCGCGGGCACCTACCTGCTGCGCCTCACCCTGCACACCCACGACGGCAGCACCCACACGCTCCACCGGACGGTCGTGCGTGTAAGGTGAGGGGGAAGTGGGAGCACGGAAACAGGGGAAGGCACCACCCTACGCGCGCCGCAGCGAGACGACGGTTTCGACGTGCGGCGTGTGCGGAAACATATCGACCGGCTGCACCCGCTCGATGCGGTAGGCATCGCCCAGCAGCGCCAGGTCGCGGGCCTGCGTCTGTGGGTTGCACGAGACGTAGACGAACCGCTCCGGCCCCAGCACGCCGATCTGCTCGACGACTTTCGGGTGCATCCCCGCGCGCGGCGGGTCGGCGATGAGCACGTCCGGGCGTCCGTGCTCGGCGACGAAATCCGGCGTAAACAGCTTCAGCATGTCGCCCGCCACGAAGGTCGCGTTGGCGAGGCCGTTGCGGGCGGCGTTGGCGTGCGCGTTGTCGATGGCCTCGGGCACCAGCTCGACGCCGACGACGTGGCGGACGTGCGGCGCGCAGAAGAGCGAGATCGTGCCCGCACCGCAGTAGAGGTCGTAGAGCAGATCGTCCGGGCGCAGATCCGCCATGTCGCGGGCGACGCGGTAGAGCGTCTCGGCCCCTTTCGTGTTCGTCTGGAAAAACGCCTGCGGCGCGATCTCGAACGTCAACTCGCCGATCTTGTCGGTGATGAAGCCCGGCCCGTACACCGTGTCGGTGCGCTCGCCCAGCGCCGTCTGCCCCAGCCCGGTGTGGATCGTGTTGACGAACGTGGTGACCTCGGGGCAGTCCGCCCGCAGCACGTCGGCGATCAACCCGATGCGATCCGCGTCCGCGCCGTTCGTGACGAGGTTCACGAGCGTGTCGCCGGTGTGCGTGCCGTGGCGGATGACGAGGTGGCGCAGCCAGCCCGTGTGGGCGCGCGTGCTCCACGGCGTCCACCCCTCTGCACGCGCCAGCGCCCGCATCCGGTTGACGACGCGCACGCTCAGTTCGCTCTGCAGGTGGCACTCGTGGAGGTCGAGGACTTTTGCGAACGAGCCCGGCGCGTGGAGGCCGAGCGCGAAGTCGCGCTCGAACGTCTCGCCGGAGGCGATCTCGGCGTCGGTGAGCCAGCGCTGATCCGAGAACGAGAACTCCATCTTGTTGCGGTAGAAGTAGACGTCCTCCGAGCCGATGGTCGGCTGCACGGTCACGCCTGCGAAGCCACCCGCGTGGACGAGCGCGCCCTCAACGCTCTGCCGCTTGGCGTCGAGTTGGGCGGCGTACTCGACGTGCTGCCACTTGCAGCCGCCGCACGCGCCGAAGTAGCGGCAGCGCGGCGTCGTGCGGAGCGGCGAGGGCGCGAGCACTTCCAAGATCCGCGCCTCGGCGTGCCTGCGCTTGCGCTTGAGGATGCGCGCCCGCACGCGGTCGCCGGGCACGGCGCCCATCACGAAGACGACGTAGCCGTCCACGCGCGCCAGGCTCTTGCCCCGGTCAGCAAACGCGGTGATGTCGAGGTCTACGAGGTCGCCTGATTTCATGGGGTGGTGGGGTGGCAAGATGAAGGGGTTGTGAGGCGATCAGGCCGGGGAGGCGTGTGTGCGGCACGGAAATGATCTCGCGCGAGCGCGATTCGCTATCGAGACGCTGCCAACGAGCCTGCCGCATCCACGGGTTCTACGACCGCCGCACTTCACACCACCCACAAACACGAGCCGTCCCTTCGCACCCTCCCTACCCCACTTCGTCGCGCGTGCCGTTGTAGAGGTGGAGCGCGTCGACGCGGCTCATGTGCTCGGCGAGGGCGTCGAGGAGGGCCACCTGCCGCGTGGCGAGGTGCTGCATGAGGGCTTCGAGCAGCGCCACACCCGTCTTGGGGCTGCGCCGGAAGAGCGTCGTCAGGTCGGGGCGGAAAAAGCCGAGCACGCGCGCGTCGGTGGCCGCCTGCGCCGTCTCGATGCGGTGGGTGCCGCCCAGCAGTGACAGGTCGCCAATGAGTTCGATGCCCGTCACGAGGCGCACCGGCTGTTGCACGCCCGCGTCGTCGGCCACCATCAACCGCACCGTGCCCTCGTAGACGACGTACAGGCCCAGGCCGGGGTCGCCCTCGTAGTACAGAATCTCGTCCTGTGCGTAGGCGCGTTCATGCACCACCTCGGCGAGGTCGTAGAGCGCCCGTCGGCTCAGGTCGGCGAAGGCAGGCACCCGCCCCAGCGTCTCCACGACGACCCGCGCGGCCTCGTCGGCAGAGGGGCGGAAGAGCTTGCCTCCCAGCCGCCGCAGCGGCGTCACGAGCGCGCGAAGAACGGGCATGGTTGAACGTCGGAAGTGGGATCTCGGAACGTGGAACGAGCGGATGGAGGATAGAGCATCGAGGATGGAAGAGGGCCATCGTTTGCTTCGCCCTTCCCTTACTTCCGCGTTTCCACTTTCAAAAAGCGTGTCCCAGTCCGAAATGTACGAGCGGGCGGGGGCCGTTGGGCAGCAGCGCGCCCGGCTGCGCGGGGTCGTGGATGCGCGTGGCGAAATCGAAGCGGACGACGAGATACGTCCACACGAGGCGCAGGCCCGCGCCGCTGCCGACGCCCAGTTCGCGGTAGAACGTGTCGAAGGCGAAGCGGCCCGCGTCGTTCTGCGCGCCGAAGCCGGGGTTACGCGGCCCCAACCACACGTTGCCCGCATCCACGAAGGCCACCCCCACCACCTCGGCGTTGAGCAGCGCGGGGATGAGCGTCTGCCGCAGTTCGGCCCCGGCTTCCAGCCACACGTCGCCGCCGAGCACGTTGGCCACCTCGCCCGCCGACTGGAACGACACGCGCCCCGGCCCCAGCGAACGCAGCCGCCATCCGCGCACGCTCGTCGCGCCGCCGCTGTAAAAGCGCTGGTCGAATGGCACCACGCCCGACGTGCCCGTGGCCAGCACGGTGCCCGCGCTGAGTTTGAAAGCCAGCACGCGGCGCGGCGTCATGCGGACGTAGCGGCGCGCGTCGCCGGTGAAGCGCACGTATGGGCGGTAGACGAGGGGGCGGCGTCCGCCGAGGACGGAGGGCACCGTGCCCTCGACGGTGCCGGGCGTGAACACGAAGCTGTCGAAGAGCGCCTCGGCGTAGCCGCCCGCCGCCATCGAGGCCTCGTAGAGGTAGCCCTGCTCGCGCCGCAGCGGGTTGAAGCGCCCGCTGCTGAAGGTGTAGCGCACGACGGTGCTGACCTGTGGGCGCGTGTAGTTTTCGAGGATCTCCTCGCGGATCTGCGCCCGCTGCAACGGGTCGTCGATCTCGTCGAGAAAGCCGTTCAGGAAGGCCGAGAACCGCCCGAGCGTGTCGGGGTCGCTGAGGCTCAGATCCAGCAGATCGACGGTGGAGCGGATGGTGGACGAGTGCGGGAGTTCGAGCCGCAGCCGCGCCCCCAGCCGCGCCCGGATGACGAGCCCGAGGTCGTCGCGGCGTGCGGTGAGCAGGCTCGTCGAGAGCTGCGTGCGCGGCGTCCGGTCCGGCGGCACGAGGGGCCGCCAGCCCAGCAATCCGTACGGCAGCGTGACGGTGGCCGAGGTTTCGAGCTGTCCCGAGGTAAACAGCCGCGCGCCGTCGAGATCGGCGGAGACGGAACCGGCGCTCCGCAGGCGCAGCGTCTCGCCGCTGCCGCGCAGGTTGAGGTTGTCGTAGGTGACCCCCACACCTGTGCCGAGTTCGCTGTCCGAACCCGCCAGCACGCCGCTGCGCTGGAGGGCGAACGTCTCGAAGCGCAGCGCGTGGCGCGGGCGCGTGCGCAACTCGAAGGTGTAGGGCAGGTGCAGCACGCCGCCGGCGCGGAAGGTGTCGGCCCAGACGGGCGCGAGGCGGGTGAAACTGAACACGCCCGTGGCTTCGAGTTGCCGTTTCGTGGCCAGCACCGCATCCTGCGAAAACACGGCCCCCGGCTCGATCCGCAGCGCGCGGCTGACGAGGCTCGCCCGCAGCCGCCGCTCGTCCTGCACGTCGAGGGCCACAGGGTACGCGCCTTCGAGCGTGTCGCGGCGCGGCGGCACACCCGTCTCGGGCCCCGTCACGCGCACGTCCACGCCGCCGAAGCGCACCTTCTCGCCCGTCCGCACGCGGAACGTGACGTCGAAGCTGTCGCGCCCGGCGGGGTAGACGAGCGCCCGGATAGAGTCGCGGCTGATGGCGGCGAAGCCCTCGTCACGGAGCGCGGCCAGCATCCGGCGGCGCTCTTCGAGGAGCAGGCTTTCCGAGTACCGCTGGCTGCGTGCGTCGAAGGCAGGCATCCCCGATGCGTCCGTTTCCACCGCACGGTGGTCGAGTACCGACGCTTCGGCGAGGCGGCGGGCGGTTTCGGCGTCCACCGCCGGTTGCCCTCGTCCGTCCTCCACGTCGTAGGCCACGCGCCGCAGGTACGACGCCGCGCCCTTCTCGATGTGAAACGTGACGGCCAGTTGCGCGCGCTGGAGCGAATCGACCTCGACGGCCACCTCGGCGTCGCGGTAGCCTTCCTGCCGGTAGAGCGCCTGGAGGCGCTCGGCGTCGGCGGCCAGCGTGAGCGCGTCGGCATAGGCGGGCGGCTCGCCCAGGTCGGCGAGGGCATCGCTGAAGCGCCCGAAGCGGCCCGCGTTGCCCGCCCGGTAGAGCCACAGCCACCACGTCAGGCCAGGCACGCCGAGAAAGCGGCGGTTGGCGCGCGTGCGGACCAGTAGCGCGAGCGTCTCGTCGGGGTAAAGCGTGTTGCCCTCGAAGCGCACCGAGGCCACGCGGAGCGTGTCGGTGAAGCTACCGGCGGACGCTACGGGCTGCGCCGAGGCGCGGGATGCGCCCAGCAGGCACAGCGCGACGAGCACGACCCGGCCCGCCCACCGAACCCGCCACGCCGTCGCCAGATTACTCCTCCTCGAAGTAGAAATCGTCGTCGCCCGTGGGGTAGTCAGGCCAGATTTCCTCGATGCTCTCGTACGGCTCACCATCGTCCTCGATGGTACGCAGGTTGGCCGCGACCTCGTGCGGGGCTCCGGTGCGCTCGGCATAGTCGATGAGCTCGTCTTTCGTGGCGGGCCAGGGAGCATCTTCGAGATACGAGGCCAGTTCCAGAGTCCAGTACATGACGATATGAAAGACGTTGGGTGCAGAAGGGGGATGCGCGGACGATAGGGTACGCCCGCGCCAAAAGCAAGCGCCCCCTACGGTATCGGGTAGAGCGGGTTTCCCAGCAAAAAGACCCTTCCGTGCGAAGACGAAAGGGTCTGTGTGAAAAAGCCGCGCTCTATCGAGCAACTCAGTGCATTGACAAGGGCGACTCGGCCCGGTCGGCCTCGGCGCGCAGCGAGCGGAACTGCTGCGGCGACAGCGTCGGCGCGACGAACTCGATGGGGTCGAGCGGCTGCCCGTCGGCGCTGCGGACTTCGTAGTGCAGGTGCGGGCCGGTCGAGCGCCCGGTGTTGCCGCTCAGGGCGATCTGCTGGCCGCGCGTCACTGCCTGGCCTACTTTCAGGCCGCTGACGAAAGCCGACAGGTGCGCGTAGCGCGACGTGTAGCCTGCCTTCGGATGCTCGATTTCGACGTAGTTGCCGTAGGTGGAGCTGTACTCTGCCACGCGCACGACCCCGTCGCCCGAGGCGTAGACGGGCGTACCCTGACGCAGCAGGATGTCGATGCCCGCGTGCAGCTTCCGCACCCGCAGCACGGGGTGGAAACGCATCCCGTAGCCCGACACGATGCGGCCGTTGGCGGGCATGAGGGCGGGAAGCTGCTCCAGCATCTCGCTCCTTTCCTCGGCCAGGTGCGACAGCTCGCGGTAGCTGGCGTTCTGCAGCGAGATCTGGCGCTCGAGCTGATCCATCATCGTGGCCGACTGGCGCAGCAGCGTCGAGGTGCGCGGGCTGTAGCCGTCGAATTTCTCGTAGGCATCGGCGCCGCCCACGCCTACACGGCGCGTCTGGTCGGAGATGGGCTCGGCTTCGAGCAGCGTCCGGTACACCTCCTCGTCCGTCTCGCTCAACGAGGCGAGTTCTTCGGAGAAGCGGTCCATCTTGAGGCGTGCCAGCGCGAGCTGCTGCTGCAGCGCCATGCGCTCGGCCTCAAGGGCGATCTCCTGCGGCGTCTGCGTCATGTGGTCAAAGCTCCACGTCAGCGCCACGGCCAGCAGCAGCGACAGCACTCCCACGGCGGTGGCATGGAGCACGTAGCGCGAGCGCCGGGGCCGCGCCTCGATAAAGGTGCAGCTTTCGTGATCGTAGTAATAGTACTGGTTACGAGCCATTAGGCGACAGCAAGGGCTTGGGCGGCGGCCTGACGGGGCGGCACGCGGAGAACGAAAAGGCGGGGGCTCCGGTGGTGGTGGAAGCCGCGCGGTGGGGCGGTTACGGCCCCGTAACACATCGAGAACAAGGTAGAAGATCCAGGAAAACGTGTCAACAAAGGCAGAAAACCCTGCAAAGGCCTCGGCGCGCTCTGAAAACCGCTCTTTCTGGTATCGGCAGGGGACGGTTTATTCGTAATCGCTCTCGAAATATTCCGTGCTGCGCTGCGGCCCCTTGCCGGCGTGCGTCTGCATCCGTTTAGCGAGCCGCTCGGCGAACACCTGCGCGGGGTCGTACCCGTAATGCTGCAAGAGGTAGTTCATGGCGATGACCTCGCAGATCACCGTCACGTTTTTGCCGGGCGTCACGGGCAGCTTCACCAGCGGCACCTGTACGTCGAGGATAGGCCGCTTCTCCTCGATCATGTCGATGCGGGTGTACTCCTCGTCCTCGTCCCACACGTGCAGGTTGACGACGACTTCGACGCGCTTCTGGAACCGGATGGCGCGGATGCCGAACATGGCGCGCGTGTCGATGAGGCCGAGACCGCGGATCTCCATGAAATGCTGCACCAGGTCCGTCCCCGATCCCATCAGCACGTTGTTGACGCGCGTGACGATGACGACGTCGTCGGCCACGAGGCGGTGCCCGCGCTCGACGAGGTCGAGGGCGATCTCGCTCTTGCCGATGCCGGCCTTCCCGATGAGCAGCAACCCGACGCCGTAGACATCGACGAGCGAGCCATGAACGGTCGTCTGCGGCGCAAACTGGTCTTCGAGGAAATCGCCAAGCTGGGCGACGAAGCGCGTCGTCGGGATGGAGGTTCGTAGCAAGGGGATGCCGCGCGCGGTGGCCTGCGCCACCAGATCCTCCGGCAGCGTGTTGTCGGCGGTGAGGAAGATGCAGGGCAGCTCGTAGCTGACGAGCGTATCGAAGGCGTGCGTGCGCGCCAGGGCATCGAGGTGGCGCAGGTAGTGGCACTCGGTGTTGCCGAGCACCTGGACGCGCTGCGACTGGAACAGGTCGGTGTAGCCCGCCAGCACCAGCCCGGGCCGGTGGATGTTGCGGTCGGCCACGAGCCGGGGCTCCCAGTCGACGTCGTTGACGACCTCGACGTCATCGACGCCCACCTTCTCGCGCAACTGCGCCACGACGAAGCCGAGCGTGATCGATTCTTTCTGCATCACAAGGCTCTGCTGCGGCATTGCTGATTCGTTAATAGGAGAAAGAGAGTACTCAATTCGTCAAGGCTCAATTATTAGTGGAAAGGCGGGTCTGCTGGCACACCACAACGTTCCTCTCTGCTCTACTTCTCACCAGTCATCCTTCACCCATTGACAAACGGGGCATCACGGCACTTCGACCGTATCGAGCAACCGCTGCACGAGGTCGTCGCTCGTGACTTCTTCGGCCTCGGCTTCGTAGGTCAGCACGAGGCGGTGGCGCAACACGTCGAGGGCGACGGAGCGCACGTCTTCGGGCGTCACGTAGGCGCGGTGCTGCAAAAAAGCGTGCGCGCGGGCGGCAAGGTTGAACGAGATCGACGCGCGCGGCGAGCCGCCGTAGGCGATGAGGCCCTGCAACGCGGGCAGTCGGTAGCGCGACGGGTGCCGCGAGGCCATCACCAGATCGACGATGTAGCCCTCGACGCGCTCGTCGATGTAGAGTTCGTTGAGCACCTTGCGCGCCGCCAGGATCTGCGCGGGCGTCACCACGGGCTGCACCTCGGCGCGCTCGCCCGTGCGCGACATCCGGCGCATGATTTCGAGTTCCTCGTCGCGCGTCGGGTAGCCCACGTGCAGCTTCATCATGAAACGGTCCACCTGCGCCTCGGGCAGCGGATACGTGCCTTCCTGCTCGACGGGGTTCTGCGTGGCGAGCACCAGAAACGGCTCTTCGAGCGGAAACGTCGTCTCGCCGATGGTCACCTGCCGTTCCTGCATCGCCTCCAGCAGCGCGCTCTGCACCTTCGCGGGCGAGCGGTTGACCTCGTCGGCCAGGATGATGTTGGAGAAGATGGGGCCTTTCTTGATGAAGAAGTTGGCCTCTTTCTGGTTGTAGACGAGCGTGCCGAGCAGGTCGGCGGGCAGCAGATCCGGGGTAAACTGGATGCGCTGGAAGCGCGTGCCGATGGCGCGGGCGAGCGTCGAGACGGTCAGCGTTTTGGCCAGCCCCGGCACGCCTTCGAGCAGCACGTGCCCGCCGGCGAGCAGCCCGATGAGCAACCGCTCGACCATGTAGCGCTGCCCCACCACCACGCGCCCGACTTCGTTGAGGAGGGCCTCGACAAACCGGCTTTCCTGCTGGATGCGCTCGTTGACGAACGACAGGTCAAACGACGGCTGGGACGCGGAGGGGGGATTCATGCGGGCAGGGTTTGGAGCGCCAACGTATGACCAAACGCCTGACTCCGTTCCGGCGAAGGGCGGGTTGGTGGGTCGAGGTGGTTAGTTGGCTGGGTTGGTCATCGAGCCGGGTAGCCAACCCACCCTTCCGACTTCCGAAATCCGACTTTCCCTACAGCAGCATCGCCGACGCCGTCTGCCCGGTCTGCACCGCCACCGCGTCGGCCATTTTGTCGAGCGCCGTGGGGAGGATGGCGGGGCGTCCGAGCACGAGGAGCGAGCGGCCGTGGCCGGTGAGGGCGGTACCGTAGACGCCGTCGAGCGCCATCACCTCGGCCACCGAGTGGGCGGCGTCCTCGGCGGCACGGCTGCCCTCCCACTCGCGGCGGGCGAGGTAGCTCATGCGAAGGACGGCGCCCATCTTCTGCGTGTCGCCCTGCACGATGGCGTGGACGAGGTTCATCACGCGGCGGTTCTCGGTGACGAGAAACTGGATCGTCGGGCGGAAGGCCGGGTCGGCGGCGTCGAGAGCGGCGGGCAGGTCGCGGTGTTCGAGGTAGCGGAACGAGCCCAATCCGATGCCCTTGTCGCGCAGGTGGGCGAGCGCGCGCGTGGCGCGGCGCTGGAGCGCCAGGCTGCGCGGCCCGCTGATGCGTCCCCTGCCGGGGTCGAACAGCCCCCACGCGGCCTGCGTCTCGGGCAGCGCGGCCAGCGGACGATGCTCGTGCGTGTGCGTGTCCACGAGCGAGTACGTGCCCGGCTCGCCCTCGTAGGCGGTGATGAGGTACGCCAGGCTGAACGGGTAGAGCGCCGCCTGGAGCGCCTCGACGAGCGTGCCCAGCACGGCCCGCCGCGCGTCCTGTGGTTTTTCCACCGCCAGCTTCTGCAACCCACGCCCCACCGCCACCGCCAGCGACGACAGCCGGGCGTCCTGAAAACACATTGGGATGGAGCCGACGACGGCCACCTCCACCGGCTCCGCGCCCCGCCGCGCCAGCACCTCGCGCACCACCCGCGCGCCCGGCTGCGACGGGCCCTCGGCTTCGGCGCCGAGCGTTTCCACGGTTCCCCCCTCGATGGCCACCGCCGACGTGCCCTGCCGAGCGGGGCGGAGGGCGACGGCGGTGCCCTGCGTCAGCGGCAGCATCAGTGCGAAGCCGTCGTAGTAGTGCGTGTGCTCGCTGATGAGCCCGGCCCCGCCGCGCGCGAACGCCGTCGCGGGGGCGTCGCCCGGCCCGAAGCGGGCTTCGAGCAGCGACGCCGCACGCGCTTCGAGTTCGTCCGGGCGGAGGACGGCGCGGGCGTCCATGCGGTCGAGTGCGTGCGCGAAGGGCTTCGCCATCGGCGACAGGCCCGTTCTACCGGGAGGCTGCGAATCGTGGGGCATGAGGCAGAACGTGGGGTATACCGGGCACACGCACCGGCTCACAAACAGGCGGAGGGGGTGGGATTCGAACCCACGGTGCCTCGCGGCACGACGGTTTTCAAGACCGTTGCATTCAACCACTCTGCCACCCCTCCGGTAGCGGCGGCAAAATACTGCGCAAATGCGCCCCCGCCCGCCGCTCTGCCCGGTGAAGAGGCGATGTGCGGCGGTGACGAATCACGAACGACGTGCGAATCACACCCCATAACGGAAACCTGACGCGAGAATCCGGCATAGCCTGGCCTCTTTCCGCTCCTCTCTCCCCTGCCTCGATGCACACTTCTCCGCCGCCTCCGCGCCGCGACGTGTGCAGCCTGGCCGCCTGGATCGCGTTTCTGACGCCGTTTGAACGGTAGAGGCTTTTGCCTCGCGCCTTCGCGCCTGCCTCCCGTTCTCTCCGCTTCCGTGGTGCCGCCCTCATGGCCGCGCCCTGCCCGATCCAGACTCATGCAGCCCTCTTCCCTCACGGCGCGCATCTCCGCGTCGATCCTCGCCTTCATCCGCATGGAGGCCGCCGGTGGCCTCCTTCTCATGGCCTGCGCCGCGCTCGCGCTCGTGTGGGCCAACTCGCCCTTCGCCGCCTCCTACGCCGAGTTGTGGGGCGCGTACCTCACCGTCGGGCTGGAAGATGCCGCGATCTCGAAGCCCCTCATCCTGTGGATCAACGACGGGCTGATGGCGCTGTTTTTCTTCCTCGTCGGACTGGAGATCAAGCGCGAGGTGCTGACGGGCGAACTGCGGCAGCCGCGGCAGGCGGCGCTGGCGCTGGCCGGGGCCGTGGGCGGCATGGCCGTGCCCGCGCTGTTCTACCTCGTCGTCACCTCGGGCACCGATGCGGCCGCCGGGTGGGGCATCCCGATGGCGACCGACATCGCCTTCGCTCTCGGCGTGCTGGCGCTGCTGGGATCGCGCGCACCCGTGGCGCTCAAGATCTTCCTGACGGCCCTTGCCATCGTGGACGACCTCGGGGCGGTGCTCGTGATCGCGCTCTTTTACACCGCCGAGTTGTCGGTGGCGAGCCTGCTCGTGGGCTTCGGCGCGCTGGCGGTGCTGGCGCTGCTGAGCCGCCTGGGCGTCCGCCGCGTGGCCGTCTTCGTGGTGCTCGGCCTCGTGGTGTGGGTGGCGTTCCTGAAGTCGGGCGTCCACGCGACCATCGCGGGCGTGCTCGTGGCCCTCACCGTGCCCATCGATGCGGAGGGCGAGGCCGATTACCACGACAGCCTCCTCCACCGCATGGAGCACGCGCTGCACGGCTATATCGCGTTTCTCGTGCTGCCCGTCTTCGCGCTCGCCAACGCGGGCGTGGCGCTGGGCGGCGGCGCGGACCTGGGCAGCGCCGTGTCGCTGGGGATCCTGCTGGGCCTGATGGTGGGCAAGCCCATCGGGGTGATGCTGTGCGCCTGGCTCGCCATCAAAGTAGGCCTCGCCTCGCTGCCCACGGGCGTCACGTGGCGGCAGATGCTGGGCGTGTCGCTGCTGACGGGCGTGGGCTTCACGATGTCGCTCTTCATCGCGGGCCTGGCCTTCGACAGCGCGCTGTTGCTCGACAGCGCCAAACTGGGCATCCTCGTCGCCTCGACGCTCATGGGCGTGGGCGGCTACGTGCTGCTGCGAACGAGCGCAGCAAAGAATTTCTAACGTCGACGAATCAACCCATTCCTATGCTCCCTGTCAAACCCATAAAACCTGGCCCCGGGCAGGAATCCGTGTGGGATTATCCGAGGCCGCCTCGGCTGGAGCGGGTGCGCGAGACGTTGCGCGTCGAGCACGGCGGCGAGGTGGTGGCGGAGACGACGAACGGCTGGCGCGTGCTCGAAACCAGCCACCCACCCGTCTACTACTTCCCACCCGAGGACGTGCAAATGGAACGGCTCGTGCCCGCGCCCGACGGCTCGTTCTGCGAATTCAAGGGCCGCGCCGTCTACTACGACGTGCTCGCAGGCGGCCACCGAGCCGACCGCGCGGCGTGGGCCTACCCGTCGCCCTCGGGGCCGTTCGAGCCGCTGCGCGACCACGTCGCCTTCTACCCCGCGAAGGTCGATGCGTGCTTCGTGGACGGCGAAAAGGTGACGCCGCAGCCCGGCGGCTTCTACGGCGGCTGGATCACGTCGAAGGTCGTCGGCCCGTTCAAAGGTGCCGCAGGCTCGTGGGGCTGGTAGGAGGAGCGTAATTCATTGCCGCCTGCATGGCATCGGAGCGCGTGGCCGGGAGCGAGGCGCGTTTCCACGGGGTTCGAGCGCGGGGTGCGGCTCGATGCGCGGTTCGCAGCGGCTATCTTCCTCCGTCCTCATTTCCATCGCCGCCATGCCCCGCCTGCTCCCGCTCTTCGCACTGCTGCTCCTCGCGCCCACGCTCGCTGCCCAAACGCCCACCATCGCCGAGAAGACGGCGGGCATGACGCGGCTCGACGGCTTTTTTCCGCTCTACCACGACGCTGCTCAGGGCACCGTCTACCTCGAAATCCCGCGCCTCGACGCCGATTTTCTCTACCAGGTGTCGCTGCCGACCGGTCTCGGCTCGAACGATGTGGGGCTGGATCGTGGGCAACTCGGCGACAGCTGGGTGGTGCATTTCGAGCGCGTCGGGCCGAAGGTGCTGCTCGTCGCGCCCAACCTGCGCTACCGCGCCTCCAGCGACAACGCGGCCGAGCGGCAGTCGGTGCGCGATGCGTTCGCCGAGGGCATCCTCTGGGGCTTTCCCGTCGCGGCAGAGACGGGCGACCGTGTACTCGTGGACGCGACGCCGTTCGTGGTGCGCGACGCGCACGGGGTGGCGCAGACGCTCAAAAACACGCGCCAGGGTTCGTTTCGAGTAGATGGCGCGCGGTCGGCGCTGGTACCCGAGCGGCTGCGGGCGTTCCCGAAAAACACTGAGATGGAGGCGCGCCTGACCTTCGCCTCCGACGAGCCCGGCAACCTCGTCCGCAGCGTCGCCGCCGAGGCGGGCAGCGTGACGCTGCGCGTGCGCCACTCGCTCATCGAACTGCCGGACGACGGCTACACACCGCGCGCATTCCATCCCAACTCGGGCTTCTTCGGCGTGCAGTGGCAGGATTACAGCGTCCCCATCGGGGACGACCTGACGCAGCGCTACCTCGTGCGGCACCGCCTGAAATGCGCCGGGCCTCGCGATGCCGACGGCCTCTGCACGCCCATCGAACCCATCATCTACTACCTCGACAACGGCACGCCCGAGCCCGTCCGCAGCGCCCTGCTCGACGGCGCGCGGTGGTGGAACGACGCCTTCACGGCGGCAGGCTACCGCGACGCCTTCCGCGTCGAGGTGCTGCCCGACGATGCCGACCCGCTCGACGTGCGCTACAACGTCATCCAGTGGGTGCACCGCTCGACGCGCGGGTGGAGCTACGGCGCGTCGGTCGTGGACCCGCGCACGGGCGAGATTTTGAAAGGGCACGTCTCGCTCGGCTCGCTGCGCGTGCGGCAGGATTACCTCATCGCCGAGGCGCTGCTGGCTCCTTACGAGGGCGAAAACGCCACCGGCTTCGCGCCCGACGCCGACCCCATGCTGGCGATGGCGCTGGCCCGCATCCGGCAGCTCTCGGCGCACGAGGTAGGGCACACGCTGGGACTGGCTCACAACTTCGCCGCGAGCATCAACGACCGCGCCTCGGTGATGGATTACCCCGCCCCGCTGGCGCGCGTGCAGCCCGACGGCACGCTCGACCTGTCGGATGCCTACGCCGTGGGCATCGGCGCGTGGGACGAGGCCGCCATCCAGTACGGTTACACCGATTTCGGCGACGGCGAGCGCGCCGGACTCGACGCCGTGATCGCCGATATGCGGGCGCGCGGACTCGTCTACCTCAGCGACCGCGACAATGCCGGGGCACTCGACGCCCGCACGAGCCAGTGGGAAAACGGCACCGACGTCGTCGCCAACCTGCGCGAGACGATGGCCGCGCGCCGCGCCGCGCTCGACCGCTTCGGTGAGCGCGTCATCCGTGCGGGCCGCCCGCTCTCGACGCTCGAGGACGCCCTCGTGCCGCTGTTTCTCTACCACCGCTACGCCGCCGCTGCCGCCGCCAAGCTGCTCGGTGGGCAGACGTACGCCTACGCCCTCCGCGGCGACGGTGTGGAGCCTGCCCGGGCCGTCGCGGGCGACGTGCAGCGCGCCGCGCTCGATGCACTCCTCGAAACGCTCGCGCCTGACGCGCTGCGCCTCACCCCTGCGCTGCAGCAGACCATCCCGCCGCCGCCGGCAGGCTACGGCGACACGCGCGAGTACTTCGACAGCCAGACGGGCCTGGCCTTCGACCCGTACGCGCCCGCTGAAGCTGCGGCGGCGCTCGTGATAAGTGAACTCACGCGCTCCGACCGCGCCACGCGCCTCGCCTATCAGTCCACGCTCGACGCCTCGCTCCCCGGCCTCGCCGACGTGTGGAGCCAGGTGGAACGCACGCTCCGCCGACCGCTCCAGTCACCCCGGCCCTCCGACGCCCAGGTGGCGCAGATCGTCTACGCCCAGTGGATCGACGCGCTGATGCGCGTGGCAGATGGCGCGTCGTCGTCCCCGCCCGTGCGGGCCGTCGCGTACGACCAGCTGAGGAGCGTAAAGACCGCCCTCGGAGAGGATGCCTTCGGCCTGTACCACCGGCACCGCATCGACCGCTTCTTCGACCGCCCCTTCAGCGAGATGCCACCCGCACCCGAAGTCGAGGTGCCCCCCGGCCCACCTATCGGCGGCGGGTGGTGAAATCAGCGAGTTTGGCGCATGGAATGCCGTCGTCCTTCCGCACTTCCGCGTTCCGACTTTCACTCCACCCGGCACTCGTACGTGAGCGTTTGCTTGTAGAGCAGCGTGAAGGAGCGGCTGCGGCGGCGCACCTGCATCGTGCCTTCGACGCTGCGGCGCTCGGGCAGGTCGAGGCCACGCACACGCCGGTAGTGCGTCTCCACGACGATAGGGGCGGCGTCGGGATCGTGGCGGACGCGCAGGCGGCTCTGGAGGAGCCTCTCCGAGCGGGCGTCGAACCACAACGTCAGCCTTTCCACCCCACCTCCCGGGGACCCCAGCAGGTCGGCGCGCATGCTGCCGCCCGCGAGCGGATCGGCGCGCGGCAGCTCCTCGGGCACGAGCGGGCGCATCAGCGGCCCGAAGAGCGTCAGCATGTCGGTTAGGCTGCCCGCCCCCGAGCGTCCGTGACGCAGGTAGCGCACGATGCGCCCCTGCTCCTCGGCAGGCACCGCTCGCCCGTTGACGGCCACGTGCTCGATGTCACGGTCGAGGTGCGGCGTGCCCGCGCGGCTGTGCAGGCGCGACACCGTGTGGATCTCGCGCGCCCCTTTGGGACTGTCGATCCGGCGGAGGCTTTCCTCGCGGCAGCGCACGTCCCCGGCGCGGCGCGCGGCGCGCTCCTGCGACGCCACCCACCGCTCCACGAGCGTTTCGGGCGGACGCGTCTGCGCCTGCACTCCGGTAGAGGCAGCGAGCAGCACGAGCAGCAACATGGACAGAAAGCGCATGACGAGGGGAATGTATCGCCGTCAACGCGGGCACGCGGGTGGGGATGTCACGGAACTGTGGCCAAACCGCACCAATTTCCACGCCCGCGGCGGCACGTCGGCCCTGCCAGTATATTCGATTTCCTCGTCCCGCGCGCATCCTCATGTCCACGCCCCACCTGCTGATCGTCGAAGACGACCCCGAACTCCAGGCTCTCGTCGCGGGCCGGATGCGCGAGGGTGGCTACAGCGTCGAGACGGCCTCGACGGGGCCGGAGGCGCTTCAGAAAGCCGAGGCCACGGTGCCCGACCTCGTCATCCTCGACGTGATGCTGCCCGAACTCGACGGCATCGAAGTCTGCCGTCGCCTGCGGGCGCGCTACCCGCTCGTCTACATCCTGATGCTGACGGCGCGGGCCGAAGAACTCGACCGTGTGGTGGGGCTGGAAGTCGGGGCCGATGACTACGTCACCAAGCCGTTCAGCCTGCAAGAGCTCGTCGCCCGCGTGCGGTCGGCCTTGCGGCGGTTGCAGGCCAGCGAGCGCGCTACCGGGGCCGACGAGGACACGCCCATCCGCGTGGACGACCTCACCATCGAGCCCACGCGGCGCGAGGTGCGGCGCGGCGACAGGGCCATCCACCTGACCGTGCGCGAGTTCGACCTGCTGCTGTTCCTGGCCCGCCACCCCGACCGCCCCTTCACCCGGATGCAACTGCTCGAGCACGTCTGGCAGATTCTCTACGAGGGCTACGACCGCACGGTAGACAGCCACGTGCAGCGCCTGCGTGCCAAGATCGAGGACGACCCGAGCGCGCCGCGCTTCGTCAAGACGGTGTGGGGCGTCGGCTACAAACTGGCGTCGGAGTAGGCCGTCCTTTCGGGAGCGGACAGGCGCCGGGCGTAGCTTGCGCGGCCACCGGGTAGCCGCTTTTCACGCCTCGACCGCCACCGTGCCCGCCCTCTCCCGAAAAACATCCCGAAAACCTCGCCTGCCGCGCCACGGATCGGTGTTCGGGCGGGTGGCCCTCGTGCTCATCGGCGCGCAGGTGGCCACGGGATTGCTGGCGGTGGCCTTGAGCGCGTACTTCGCGGGCGACCGCAGCCGCGTGCTCGCGGGCAACAGCCTGCGGCTGCGCCTCGACGTGGTCGCCGAGGAGATCGAGCAGCGCACCGACAGCCTGCGCGCGCTCGACGCCCTGCCGCCGCTCGTGCGCGCCGACCTCGCCGACCGCTTTCCCGACCCCGTTTTCCTCGTCGATTACGACGGGATCGTCGTGGACCGCTTTGTACCCGACAGCCTGTTCACGCCGCTGCCGCTGCCCGACGGGCTCGACACGCTGCTGGCGGCGGGCGAGGTGGTGGTCCACGCCAACGCCGACGCGCCCGCGGGCACGTGGGGCGTCGCGCCCATCTACGACGCCGACGGGCTGCTGGCGGGCGGCCTCGTCGTGCAGCCCCTCACCCTGTCGCTCGCCGCCGAGCTGGAGCCTACACAATCGGCCTTCCGGCGCGCGCTGCTGGTGGCCGGCGCCGGGGCGCTGGCGCTGGCGCTGCTGCTGGGCGCGCTCTTCACGCGCCGCCTCGTGCGCCCGCTGCGCCGCATCACGCGGGGCGTCGAGAAGATCGGCGCGGGCGACTACGCCGCCCGCCTCGACGAAACCGGCGACGACGAGATCACCCGGCTCGCGCACGCCGTCAACACGATGGCCGCGCAGGTGGCGCAGTCCGTCGAGACGCTGCGCGCCGCCGACGTGCTGCGCCGCGAACTCGTCGCCAACGTCGGCCACGATTTACGCACGCCGCTGGCCGCGCTGCACGGCTACGCCGAGGAGGCCGAGCGCCTCTTGCACGCACACCGCACCGACGAGGCCGCACAGGCGCTGGCATCGGCGCGGCGGCAGGCCACGCACCTTACCCGGATGGTGGCCGACCTGTTCGAGTTGAGCGTGTTGGAGGGCGGCTCCATCCCGCTGCGCCGCGAGCCTGTGCCTGTTGGCGAACTGCTCCACGCCGCCGCCGACGCCCACCGCGCCCTCCTGCGCGACGCGGGCATCACGTTCGCCGTCGATATCCCGCCCGGCCTGCCCGTGCTCGACGCCGACGGCGTGCGCCTGCTGCGGCTGCTCGACAACCTCCTCGCCAACGCCCGCCAGCACACGCCCTCCGGCGGCACCATTGCCCTGAGTGCACGCGCAGATGACGAAAGCGTCGTCGTCCGCGTGCGCGACACCGGGCGCGGCATCCCCGCCGATGTGCTGCCGCACGTGTTCGAGCGCTACTACCGGGGCTCCGAGGCCCGCACGCGCGGCGAGGGCACCGGGCTGGGCCTGTCCATCGCCGCCTCTGTCGCCCGCGCCCACGGTGGCCGCCTCACCGCCGAGAGCACGCTCGGCGAGGGCAGCACGTTCACATTGCACCTGCCGCTCACGTAGCCGGGTAGTGGCCCGCGCGTGGCACCGGAGGACGCATGAGGAAATGCTGAACGAAGACCTCGCCTTTACCCGAGAGTTTAAAGCGGCATGTCCTGTCTCATCGCGCTCGACCGGATTAGGCGCCTCTGCTGCCGACGATCAGGTGCTCCGCGAGGCAGGCGAGGCATAAACGCAAGAGGCCGCCCCGCGCGATGCGAGACGGCCCCTTTGCTTGTTTCCGCGTTCCGAGCTTCGCGTTCCGCGTTTCCCTTACGTGCCTGCCGAGTAGTCGGTGGCGTACGTCACCTGCTCGTCGGTGAGCGTGTCGATCTGCAGGCCCATCGTCTCGAGCTTCACGCGCGCGATCTGCTGGTCGAGTTCTTCGGGCAGGTCCATCACGCCCTTCGGCATCTCTTCGCCCGCCTCGTGGCGCTGGATGAGGTTGAGGTGCGCCTGGAACTGGTTGGCGAAGCTCATGTCCATCACCTCGCTCGGGTGCCCTTCTGCAGCGGCGAGGTTGACGAGGCGGCCGTCGGCGAGGACGTAGACTTTCTTGCCGTTGTCGAGCGTGTATTCGCGGTTGTCGTCGCGGATCATGCGCGAGTCCTTGGACACCTCGGCGAGTTCTTTGAGGTTCAGCTCGACGTCGTAGTGGCCCGTGTTGCACACGATGGCGCCTTCCTTCATCGAGACGAAGTGCTCGCCGCGGATGACGTCTTTCATGCCGGTGGCCGTCACGAAGATGTCGCCCACTTTGGCGGCTTCGTCCATCGTCATCACGCGCATCCCGTCGAGGGTCGCTTTGAGGGCGGCGGTGGGTTTGACTTCGGTGATGATGACGTTGGCACCCATGCCTTTGGCGCGCATGGCCACGCCGCGCCCGCAGTGGCCGTAGCCCGCAACGACGAAGTTCTTGCCCGCGATGAGCACGCTAGAAGCGCGCAAGACGCCGTCGAGGGTGCTCTGTCCGGTGCCGTAGACGTTGTCGAAATCCCACTTCGTCTCGGCGTCGTTGACGGCGTAGACGGGGTAAAGAAGCTTGCCGTCGTCGGCCATCGCGCGCAAACGGTGCACGCCCGTCGTCGTCTCCTCGCTGCCGCCGATGATGTCGCCGGCCTTCTCGGGGAATTTCGAGTGGACGCGGAAGATGAGGTCGGCGCCGTCGTCGAGCGTCGTGTCGGGCGTCTTGTCGATGGTGCGGTCGATGGACCAGTAGAATTCCTCGGTGTTCTGGCCGTACCAGGCGTAGATCTCGATACCGCCCTGGGCGAGGGCGGCGGCGACCTCGTCGTTGGTCGAGAGGGGGTTGCAGCCGCTCCAGGCGACTTCCGCGCCGCAAGCAGCGAGCGTCTCGATGAGGACGGCGGTTTCCTTCGTGACGTGCAAACAGCCGGTGATCTTGTAGCCGTCGAACGGCTTCGTCTTGCTGTACTCGTCGCGCAGCTTCATGAGCACGGGCATCCGGCTCTCGGCCCATTCGATGCGCTTGCGGCCGGCCTCGGCGAGGCTGAGGTCACGGACTTTGTACTTGCCTTCCTGGTAATCCATCGGGGGTTGCGGGAGTAAGGTAGAAATGGTGCGGTGTCAGGCGTTTCGGTATGCGGAAAGCCAGAGGTTCGATCCGGACTGCACGGAAAATCTGCCATGCGCGTCAGCGCGTCAGGCCGATGCCGACGCTCAGGCGCAGCCCGAAACCATCGCTCCGGGCCTCCTCGACATCTGCGCTGACGCGTAATCCGCCTTTCGTAATGCCAATCTGCTCGGTCACGTCGCCGCCTTTGAGGGCTGCGGGCACCCGCCAGTACACGCCCAGCGCCAGGCGTCCGTAGTTCGCCCCACGCATGAACCGTACACCGCCGCCGAATTCGAGGCCCGGTTGGATCGCGTTGAAGGTGGCGCGCCTCGCCTGCGTGGTGCCCACGCTGACGCGCTCCTCGTGTGCCACGCGGGTCCACTCGAGCAAGGGGGTTGCGTAGAGAAACGGGATGCGCGTGCGGTCTTCGTAGTTCGGGTTTGCGCCCAGCGTGTGCTCGGCCATCAGACCGAAGGCGCGGTAGGCCACTCGGTCGTCGATGTAGATGCTGCCCTCAGGATCGCGGTAGGCCGTCCGCGCCCCAGTAGATCCTATCTGTACCAGAAGGCCCATGTGATGCGGCGAGTTGAAGCTCCGCTCGCGTCCGGCGTATACCCGGAAGCCGACGTACGGCGGGAAGGACTGCACAGCCTCGGTGCCGGTCAGGCCGCCCGAACGAAGCGAGGCCACGAGATCGTCCTGGTAGCGGTGGAGCGAGGGGGGAGAATGGGTTTCGCCCAGCACGTCGAGGTGCAGTCGGTATTGCTGCGCCTGCGCCGGGAGGCACGCCGCGAGCAGCACGAGGCCTGCCCAGCACGTTTTCAGGCAGCGCCTGTTAACGCAGTTCCACATAGGTAAAGGTCTGAGCATAGAACAGGCTGGGGTCGGGCGCGCGCTGGTAGAGCCGACCCATCAGAAGCTGGTAGCTCTGCTGCCAGCCCGGTGCGTACGCGAGGGGTACGGGGGTCGTGGGCTCGAACGTGCCGAGGTCGAATGCGTGGTAGAAAGAGCCGGCCTCGCCACCGAGCAACCGGGCCGAGGGGTCTATGTGGAGGTACTGCAACCTCACGGGTAGCACCGTCTGCCCTTTCGCCTGGCCCGTCGAGAGGTCGATGGTGGTCAGCGTCGTGCCGGAGACGACGTAGCCGACGCGCGCGTCGAGGTCGAACGCGGCCCTGTCGGCATCGGGTGCGGTGTAGCGGAGCGCGAAGCCGTCGGACGTACGTTCGTAGACGCGCTCGCGTACGCGAGCCCATGTGCCCGAGCGATCCACGTTAATGTCGAGGACTTCTCTGGCAGCCTGCGCGAGGGTGGGCCCCGCTTGCTGCGCGTCGAAGTCGTAGGAGATCTGTTTGGTTGCCCCGCCGATCAGCAGCATACCGGAAAGGCTGGCTGCCAGGGTGGTGATGGTGAACGGACTTGCCGCTACGCACCGCTGGATGGCGAGCGTGCGGGGATCGCGCTCGCACACCTCGGTCGCGCTCCCACGGGTGAACACGCGCCCATCCGGGCTGACGGCTATCGCGGCTACGCCATCCACAGCACTCGAAACGCCCGGACTGCGCGCGCCGCCCCAGGCAGCCACCCGGTACGGGACCTGCGGTCCCGACCACACATAGTACACGTCGTGTACCTCGTTGTAGTAATACGTCTGGCGCGCGGGGTCGTTCATGCCGGGCACGGGAGTTCCATACACCGGCGAGACCTGCTCTGCGTACGGGATAGTGGGAGCCGACGCGATGGGCGAGTGGGCAGCAAGGCGATAGCGTTCCGTAACGGCTCTCCCGTAGGGAGCAGGAGCCAGCGGCCACGACCGCGCCGAACTGTCGAGCACGGCGACCTCTTCCCACTGCGGTGGCCCGAACAGGCGGGTGTTGCGCTGCACGATAAACTGCGTGACGTGCGCCGCGCGTGGCCGCTGCCAGGCGAGGCGCGACTCGTCCCGCGCAAACACGTACTGGAGGTTCGCCCCGTCGTTCGAGATCGTGGCTTCGGCTTCCGCCTCCCCGTTGGCGCTAAACACGCGGACGTAGTAGTGCGCGTCTTCCCCCACGTACGATGAATCACGCCAGCGCACGGTAGGCGTAGAGGCCAGAAGCCGGAACATCGTTGTGATGGGGCGGCGTCCGGCAGAGGTGAGGTCCTCGGGTCCCGAGCGCGTGATATGCACCGAGTCGGGGAGCCGCCGCGCGCCCCGCTCCCAGCGGAGGCTCACGAACCCATTGTCTACGGCCAGGGCGAGCCCAGCTATCGCGGGCGGCGCGTGTTCCACGTACACTGGCCGGTCGAGCAGGACCCGTGTATGCACCCCTGCCTGCGGGTAAGAAATCACGCCCTCGATCCGCAGCGTTCCAGCCCCGTCGGATACGTTGGTGACGTCGAGCACGAGACCACGGGGGTCTGCCGTCTCTGCGACGAGCCGGTCGTTGAGGTAGACGCGCAGCCTTTGAAGGTGCGCCTGCGTGGTGGATTCCGTGAAGGCAAGCCGGGTGTAGCGCCCGAGCACCAGCGTGTCTGCACTCCCCCGCCCGTCGAATGAAAGGTCGAGTGTGAAGGCAAACGGACCAGACGCTGATTCAGGTGGATCACCGGAAGGCGCGAAGTCGCACGCCGAGACGAGCAGCAGCCCGGTCAGCAACCAGAGGAGCGCGTGGCTAGAATACATCTGTCTCGGATACAAGAGAATGGATGCCGCGTCAGCGCGCCAGGCCGAAGCCGATGCCGAGGCGCACGCCGAAGCCATCGCCCTGCACGGCGTCTCCGTCGCCGAGGCGCAGCGTCGTGCCGCCCAGCGCGACGACGCCCGCGCGGGCCGACGACGCGGTGAGGGGGCGCGGAAGCCGCCAGTAGGCACCCAGCGCGGCGCGCACGTAGGTCTTCCGCAGGGGCAGCCGCAGGCCGCCGCCCACTTCCACGCTACCCTGGAGCGTTTGGTACGTGTTTCTGACGGTGATGGGGTGGGCGTCTACCAGCCGCTCCTCGTGACGCAAGCGCGTCCACTCCAGAAGCGGCTGCGCGTACACGAACGGCTCGGCACGCCGCGCCTCGTAGCGGGCCTGTTCGCCGCCCAGCGTCACCTCGTACAGCACGCCGATGCTGCGGAAGGCGATCCGGTCGTCCACGTACAGCGCCGATTCGGCATCGCGGTAGGCCGTCCGCGCGCCCGTGGAGCCCGTCGCCACGACGATGCCCGCGTAGTTTTCAGACAGAAATCCGGCTTCGGTGCCCACGAACAGGCGCAGGCCCACGAAGGGCGGGTAAGCCTGCACGGTCTCCGCGCCGTCGAGTCCGGCGGCGACGAGCGCATCGGCGAGGCGGTCTTCGTACGCGCGCAGCGAGGGCACGGTATGGTACTCGCCCAGCACCTCGACGTGGGCGCGCAACTGAGCGCGAGCGGGGAGGACGGCGGCGAACAGAAGCGCCACGAGAACGGCAGAGCGCATCGTCATGAGAGCGGCATCACGCGGATGTTTGCGTCCGGCGTGTTTAGGGAAAAGTCGGTTGTCCGGCAGGTAGATGGAGGGCGGGCTGAACGAATCCGCGCACCCGTCGGCTTCTGGCACGCGGATCGGCGGCGCGTAGGCCGGGCGTCATCCCTCGACGGTCGTGTAGGGCGACGCGCGCGAATCGCCTGCCCGGTAGGCGATCACCCGGTAGCGCTGCTTCTCGCCCGGCGCGATGGTGATGGGCAGGCGCGGCTGCGCGGAAGTAGCGCGGCCCGCCCGCTCCCAGGTAAAGTTCACGTACTGCTCGAACACGAGGCTGTCCGGGTACGCGCCTTCGGGAATCCGGGCGACGAGCGTGCCCGCGTCGGCAGCGGTCTTCTCCAACGTCAGCGACAGCGTGGCACCGGTGTACGGGTTCATCTGCTCCGTGCTGCCTGCCGGACTCGACGCCCGCACGGTGTAGAGGACGGTGCCGCCGAGGTAAAGCGAATCCACCCAGGCGCGCGCCGTGCCAGGGAGTGCATGGGTGAGGCCGTGCGAGGTTACGACGATGCTCGTCGCGCTGCCCGCCGGGTACACGGCCCACGTGAGGGTCACGTAGCCGTCCTGCAGCTTCGGGTAGACGGCCGCCACCGAGGGCGCGCGCTTGACGACCCGGGCGGGCCATGCCCCGATCTCGACGGTGCGGTACAGGCGCTGGGCGTCGCTGCCATACGCCAGGCGCGCCTCGACGCGCAGGGTCGGCAGCGGGGGCATCGGCTCGGTGGGCTCGTCTGCTTCCGGGGTGGTATCGGGCACGTCGAAGAGATCGAGTTTGAGCCTGCCTGTTCCAGCGTCGGAACCCACCTGGCGACCATCGAGGTAAGCGCGCACCTCTTCGAGCGTGCCGCCCTCGGAATCGAAGGTGTAGCCAAGCGTCGGCGCGTTGCCGTAGAGACCGAGCGTGTCGGCTGCCGCGTCGAGGTCGAGCGTGAAAGCGAGCGGCGCGGCGGATGACTGCCGGGAGGCCTCGCCACTCGGCGCGAAGTCGCACGACGTGGCCAGCAGCAGAAAACTCGCGGCCAGCGCGGTGTGACGGTACAAAAGCATAGTTGACGAACGAAAGAAGCGTGCCGAAGGTAGGTCAGGCTCCGGGGAGAATCGGCTGGGTGCAAGTGTCTGTAAACAAAATTCTTTGGCGTCGCGTACGTCACGGTCGTCTTTGCCGAAGAATTCTGCCGTGCCCCGCCTCCTCTGTCTCGCGCTGCTCGTGCTGCTGGCCCCCGCGGCGTGGGCGCAGGTGACGCCTCTCGAAGACCCGCCCTCCCTCCGCGCGACGCTGACGCCCGCCGCGCAGGCGCGCATCGTGGAGCCGGACGAGGACGTGTTCGCCTTCTCGACGACGCGGCGCGGCTCCCGGCGCACCGACGACGCCTCGGGCCTCGTCCGGGCCGACTTTCGCGTTTCCACGCCGCTCGCGCTGCTCGACGCCGATCCTGAAAAGGCGGCGCGGCAGTACCTGTCGGCGCACGCCGACCGCTACGGCCTCGACCCCGCCCTCGTCGATCTGCGCGCCGAGCGGATCGTGACGGGGGCGTACAGCCGCCACGTCGTGTTCCGGCAGGTGGCAGGTGGCCTGCCTGTCTACGGGCGGACGGTGCAGGTCAACCTCGACGGCGAAAACCGGGTGGTGCAGGTGTTCAGCGGCTACGACCCCGCGCTGCGCGGCGTGGCGGTGTCTCTTAGCCGTCGGTCGCGCGCAGCGGTGGCAGCGGACGCCCGCGCCCTCCTCACCGGCAACGCCGCGCGCGTGGACGTGCAGGAGGAGATGCTGACGCCCGGCGGGGAGCGCGTCTGGCGCGTCGTGGCGGTGCCCGAGAACGGGCGCGCCGAGTGGGAGATGCTCCTCGACGCGACCTCGGGCGCGCCCCGGTACGTGTTCGAGCGCAGCACGCACGGGCTGCACGGCACCGGCCGCGCGCCTGCCGCGAAGACCCAACAGGACGTGGAGTGGAGGTGGGAAGGTGAAGACCGAACTGCAACACCCGATCTCCAGCCTCCAACCTCCAACCTCACCAGTACCCGCGTCGACGGTGCGGGCTTCGTCTTCGACCCCGACCCGCTCACCTCGGCAGGGGTACCGTATGGCGGCGCGTACGTCGATGCCGACGATGCCACGACGCCCGCACTCGACGCGCAGCGCGTGCTCGTGACGCTTCCAGAGATCACGTTTGGCCAGAACGGCTACACGCTCGACGGCCCGTACGTGCGGATCACCGGCGAGGACCCGACGGGCAAGACGGTCTACACACCGCCGCGCGAGGCGCAGCCCGATGGCTTCCGCTATACCCGCGCCGCCGATGGCTTCGAGGCCGTGATGGTCTACTACCACGTCGACACCTCCCAGCGGCGCATCCAGGCACTCGGCGTGGGCCGCGCCGTGCTCGACCGTCCCGTCGCCATCAACCCACACGGCTACGACGCCGACGACTCGCGTTTCTTCCCATCGTCGGGCCGCATCTACTTCGGCACCGGCGGCATCGACGACGCCGAGGATGCCTCGGTGATCTGGCACGAGTACGCGCACGCCATCCTCCACGACGGCCAGCCCGCGCTCTACGCCGCCACCGACGGCACGGCGCTGCACGAGGGGTGGGCGGATTACTGGGCCGCCTCGTACCGGCGCGGTTTGCTGGAAAGCGGCCAAGGTGCAGGCGACTGGCGGCAGCTCTTCGCCTGGGACGGCAACAACGGCTGCTGGCAGGGCCGCCGCCTCGATCATACCGGGCACTGGCCCGATGCGTGGCTCTACCCCGCCTCCCCCGGCTGCCCGGCCTTCCAGACGCTCTACCAGAAGGGCCTGCTGTGGGCGACGACGCTCATGGAGGTCTACGACGCACTCGGGCACGACGTGACCGACCGGCTGGCGGTGGCCTCGCACCCGTTCATCGGCGTCGTGCCAGGCGTGTCGTCGTTCGAGATGGCCGCCGAGGCGCTCGTCGCCGCCGACCAGGCGCTCTACGGCGGCGCGTACCGGGGCGTGCTGCTGGCCGTGCTGGGCGCGCGAGGTTACCTCGACCCGGAGACGTACGGCCCCGCCGTCGAGCACACGCCGCTCTTTTCGACCGAGCAGGCGGGCGGATCTCGGGCCGTCGAGGTCGAGGCGCGGGGGCCGGGCGCGGCCATCGCCTCCGTCACGCTCGTCTACCGCTACGACGGCGGCGCGGCGCAGACAGAGGTGCTCGACGCGCAGGGGGATGACCGCTACACCGGCGTGCTGCCGCTGCCCCCCGGCCCGGCCACGATCACCTACGCCATCGAGGCGCGCGACACGCGGGGTCGCCTCACCCGGCTACCTGCGAACCCCGCCGAGATGTTCATCTTCACCTCCGGCCCCGACGCGCAGCCCCCCACCCTCGCCCACATGCCGCGCGAGAGCGCCCCGCTGGCCGCGTGGCCCCTCGACCTGCGCGCCACCGCCACCGACAACCTCGGCGTGGACACGGTCACGGTCGCCTACACCGTGCTCGACCCCGACGGTGCTACCGTGGCCACGGGCCCTTCGGTCTGCACCACGAGGCAGCGGATCGCTACGCCGCGACGTGGCCCGTCGATGTCAACCTGCTGCGCGTCGGGAGCGTGGTGCGCTACCGCGTCGAGGCGCGCGACGTGGCCGCGTCGCCCAACACCACCGCCGCGCCCGAGGACGGCGAGTTTCAGACGACGCTGGTGGCGCGAGGCGTGCTGGCGGCGTTCTCGTTCGAAGGCGACAACGACGGCGTCGTGGCCGATGGCGCGTGGCAGCGCGGCACCCCTGCCTACGGACTGCCCCGCGCCCGCACCGGCAGCGCGGCCTGGATGACGACACTCGATAGCGCGTACCCGGCCACTCGCTCGGCCTCCGCCCTCGCCCTCCCTCCGCTCGACCTGCGCGGTGACCCGCCCACGCTCGTCTTCTGGCACTGGTACGACCTCGAACGCGGCGGCCAGTGCCAGACGTTGTGCGACGGGGCCGTCGTGGAGGTGTCGGTCGATAGGGGGGCAACGTGGCAGGCAGCTGTGCCCGATGGCGGCTACCCCGCCACCGTCGACCCGGCCAACACCGTGCTCGGCGGGCGCAGCGCGTGGGGGGGCTACTCGTACGGCTGGCAGCGCGCCACCGTCCCACTGCCTGCTGCGGAGGACGTGCGCGTGCGCTTCGTGCTCGGCACCGACGCGGGCAACGTCTACCCCTCGCGCTACGGCTACGCCGGATGGGCCCTCGACGATGTCGAGATCACCACGCTGCCACACATCGACGCTGTGCCGCCCTACCTCGAAACCGAACCCGACACCCGGCGCGTGGCGGCCGCAGGCAGTGCCTCCGTTCCCTTCGCCGTCGAGGCGCGCGACGAGACGGGCGTGGTGCACGTCGCAGTACTGTACGCCTACGGCACCGGCACGAGCACGCTGCGCGACACGCTGCGCCTGGAGCAGCACCTCGAAAAGCTCGATCGTTTTTCGAGCGTGCTCACGCTGCCGCAGCCCGCCCGCCCCGGCGACCGGCTCGCCTACACGCTCGACCTCACCGACGCCGACGGCAACGCGCGCCGGTATCCCGCGCAGGGCGCATACGAAGTGCTCTACCGCACCATCGCGCAGGCCGATGTGCTCGCCGAGGCCCACTCGACAGGTCAGTGGCAGAACGCAGGGGCCACGTGGCGCGTGGCAGCTTCGGAGGCAGAGCCAGAGGCCGCGCGCTCCACGCTCGTGCTGCCGCCGCAGGACTTGCCCGCCAACGCCCAGACCCTCACCTTCACGTTGCGCCACGCCTTCCACCTCGGCGCGGGCGCGGGTGGGCAGGTGTTCGCCTCGATGGACGATGGTGCGACGTGGCACCTGCTCGAACCCGTGGCCGGATACCCCGCCCGCCTCCACCTCCCCGGCGATGCGCTTGACGGCAGCGACGTGTTTGCGGGCACCGATACGCTGGAGAGCACCTTCGACCTGACGCCGCTGCACGGCCAGCAGGTGCGTCTGCGCGTCGATTTCGTCGCCCGCCGCCCGCTCGCCGCCGACGAATTCTGGACGGTCACCTCGTTCACCCGCTACGCCGACACCGACGACGACGCGCTCGACGTGCCGCGCGTCTTTGCGCTGCACGCGCTCCAGCCGCATCCCGTGCATGAACAGGCCACATTCGCCTACACGCTCGACGCGGACGCGTCCGTCACGCTCGACCTCTACGACGTGCTGGGCCGCCGCGTGGCCGTGCTGCTCGACGGGCAGGCGCAGCAGGCCGGGACGTACGCGCAGACGTTCGACGCTTCGCGCCTCGCAAGCGGCGTGTACGTGCTCCGCCTGCGCGCCGGGCAGCAGCAGCAAACCCGGCAGGTCGTCGTGGCGCGTTGATACAGGTTGGGAGGGGTAACGCAGATCCACCCTGGTGACCGGAAAGTGCAGGTGGATGTCCATTCGTGGCATCCAGATCTCGCACGAAGCATCCACACCCGAGCCGCGTTCACCAAGCGTAAACCCGACCAACGCAACCAACCCGCCTCTCACATGCAGCTTCAAAATGCCGTCGCCGTCGTCACCGGAGCCTCTGCCGGGCTCGGCAAAGCCTTCGCCCTCGCCCTCGTCAACAAAGGGTGCGAGGTCTACGGCCTTGCCCGGTCCGAGGACAAGCTCGACGCCCTGCGCGACACTCTCGGCCCGCGTTTCCACCCGGTCCCGTGCGACGTGACCGACGAGAAGGCCGTCACCGACGCCTTCAAAGAGATCGGGAAAGATGCCGACCGCATCGACGTGCTCGTCAACAACGCCGGGCTGGGTGTATTTGGCCCCGTCGCCGACCTGACCGTGGACGAGTGGGACGTGCAGATGGCGACCAACCTGCGGGGCGTCTTTCTCTGCACGCGCGCCGTGTTGCCCGCGATGAAGGCGCAGAACGAGAAGAGCGGCTTCGGCGGGCACATCGTCAACATCGCCTCCATCGCCGGGCGCATCGGCAACCCGAACCTCGCCGCCTACAACACCTCCAAATTCGGCCTGCGCGGATTCTCGGACGCCCTCATGAAAGAGGTGCGCGACGACGGCATCCGCGTGACGTGTTTCTACCCCGGCTCCATCGCCACGGGCTTCGGCGACAAGGAGGAAGGCTTTCTCTCCCCCCATGCCATGCAGCCCCAGGACCTCGCCGCTACGCTCGTCCACGTCCTCGAAGCGCCGGACAACTACCTGATCTCCGAACTCGTCATGCGCCCGCTCCGTCCGAAGGGTTAAGTGGCGGCCGGACGCGAAAAAAGGGCCGGGCCTCCCGCGATGGGAAGCCCGGCCCTTTCGTCGTTGAGCACCGACGGGCGATCAGCCGTTGGGGATCAACAGATCGAACGAGCCCGCCGTGATGATGGGCATACGGGCCTCGCGGCGCAGCGCGGGCGTCTCGAAGGCTTTCTTCTGGACGTCGCCTGTGGGGAATTGCGGTGTATGGTTCATGATTCTATCGCGTTGAGCGTGGGAAGAAGAAGCCGGAGGGCGACCGGGGCCGCCCTCCGGACGTGGAGTTAGCGGGCCACCGTGAGGGCCTGCGTCAGCGAGCGGCCACCGGCTTCAAGCCGCAGCATGTACACGCCCGAGGGCAGTTCGCCCGCGTCGAGGCGCACCGCCTGCGGGCCTTCACCCATCGCCCCATCGACCAGGCGCAGCACTTCGCGGCCGAGCATGTCGTAGACCGACAGACGCGCCGGGCCTGCCTCGTCCAGCGAGAAGCGGATCGTGGCCTGCGATGCCACCGGGTTGGGCTGGGTCGACGACAGGCCGAAGCCCGCCATCTCCTCCGACGCCACACCCGTCAGCGCGAAGCTCGGGTCCACGTCCACCGTCTCGTCGCACGTGTCGGTCACGCGCAGGAAGAACGCGACGCTCGACACGTTGGCATTGGCGCGCGTGATGGGGAAGTACACCTCGGCAGGCGAAGCCGGGCTGAAGGTGAATACGTCGCCCGAGCGCGACACACCGGCGACGGGCGTGTTGCTGTTGGCACTCGTTTCAGGCATCCCAACGACGAGGTTGGTCGTGTTGTAGAACTCGAACGTAGTGCCGCCACGGGGGGCCATCACCTTGACGAAGGCGCGCGTACCGGCCGTGTTGAGCACGTAGCCACCTGCGTAGCTCGGTGCCATCGACGGATCGTTGCACGCTGCGTTTTGGGCAGGCTCAAAGTCGAAGGTCGTCGTGCCTGCGGCCGTGCCGAAGACGAAGCGGTCGAGGTTCTCGCTGTAACCGTTGCTGTAGGGCTCGCCTACGCGCATCCCGAACCACGAATCCGTAACGCGAACCCGGATGCCAGGATAGGAGGCCAGAAGGTCCTGCCACGTGCGAGGCGTCGATCCGGGGATCGCCGTGCCCGGCCACGGCGTCGAGCCGTCTGTATAACGCCAGAGGGCCGCACCGCCATTGATGGCGTCCCAGTCCTGCCACGTGTCCTGCATCACCGTGCCATTGTCGCCCGGAAGGAAGACAAGCCGACGCTGCCACGTGTCGGAGCCATCGAAATCGACGTTGAAGTTGAGGTAGGCCGAGCGGTTGGCGCTGCCGCCGTTACCCGCCGACGGGTTGTAGGTCGAAAAGCCGAGCGTGGTGATGCTGGCCAGCGGGGTGCCGCTGAACTGGTAGGTGGCCAGGTTGCGACGCTGCGTGCCCGAGACGCTGATGGCGGCGCTTCCGCTGCCTGCGGGTGGCGTGGCCGGGCCTGCGACGAACGTACCCAAGCTGTTGTCGATGACATCAGTCTGATCGTTGTAGAAGAACCACTTCGAGGGCTCGGCGATCACTTCGAGGAAGTTAGCGGCGAGGTCGTTTTCCGTCACGACGACCGTGTTGTTGACCGGCGCGGCCATCTCGAAGTCGTACGTGACGCCGCTGCCGCTGGCGCTGAACGAGAGCATGTCCGTCGCCGCGAGGATGTTCGGGTTGCCCGAACCCTGGTTGAGGCCGAAGCTGCCCAGCACGACGGCGTCCGGATTGTTGCCAACGATGGTATTCCACGTCACGTAGCAGCTAAACGCGCACACGCCGGGCATCAACCGGGTCGACCACCACTTCGCCTGCCCACCGTTGTAGGCATCCCACGTCTGCCAGACGTCCGAGGCGACGGTACCCTGGTCGGTGTTGTAGACGGGCTCGAACACGAGAATGGCGTAACCGCCCGCAGCCGGACCGTTGAAGTCGATCTCCAGGTTGATGGAGGGCACCTGAATGGCGCTACCCGTCGAGCTACCGTCGCGGTAGGTGGCGTAGCCCATACCGTCCACGTCGGACAGCAGCGTGCCGATGTGGTCGTAGTTGTTGAGGAATACCTTGTCCGAACCATCCGGAGTAGCGATTTCGAAGCTGCCCGTGCCTACAGGAGGCGTGCCGGGTCCGGTGCGGAAGGTGCCGGTGCCGGTATTGGCGCCGGAGGTGCGGGTGTAGAGCACCCAGTTGTTGGTAGGAGTTGTGTTCTCAGCCTGGCGAACCACGTCGCTCTCCGTGACGACGGTCTGCGCCTGAGTGAGACCGACCACGAACAGCGCGGCCAGCAGGAGTAAAGGTGTCTTCATGACATCTCGGGGGTTGGAGGGAAGGAATCCTGCAGGCCATCTTTGACAGGCCTGCCTGCGATAGTGGAGGCTAGATACAACCCGGTCGCAGGTATTACAATCATGCTACGAGCAATTGTAGAGGCCCCCGTATTTTTGCGTAACAAGTGCATTACACATGCGCCATAGGCGTGACGAGAATGAGCCATTTGGTCATTTCGCGTGTAACGTGCATCAGTTAGGAGAAACCCTCTGCCTCTGTACGCTCTCGAAGTCCCCCTCGCTTCAGTTGTAGGGTCAGGCCAGCGTGCAATAAAAAAGGGCCGGGCCTCCCGTGATGGGAAGCCCGGCCCTTCTCGTGTCACGCAAGCGCGAGTTGCGCTCACGGAGCGTTGGGAATCAACAGGTCGAACGAGCCTGCCGTCACCAACTCGATGCGCGACTCCCGACGGAGCCGAGGAGCGGTGTAGGGCAAACGCTCACGCGGGGCGCTGCCGGGGTCAAGGGTCTGGTCTTTCATAGTGCTATATCGATATGCGTCGTGTAGAAAAGATGCCGATGCCGACCCGGCACCCGCTTCGGCCTGGGCCGAGCGCGTGCCGGGCTCGTGTGCATCAGCGCGCGATGGTGAGCGTCTTCTGCAACGTCTGCCCGCCCGCTGTCAGGCGGTAGAGGTAGAGGCCCGAGGGCAGACTCGCGCCCTCGAACGACGCCTCGTGCGTGCCTGCAGCCATCGACCCATCGACCAGGCGGGCGACTTCGCGGCCCAGCACGTCGTAGACGGCCAGCGTCGCCTCGCCTGCCACGTCGAGCGAGAAGCGGATCGTCGCTGATCCCGTCGTCGGAGACGGCGCCGCCGAAGCCAGCGCGAAGCCCGAAAGCGCCTCGCGCGAGAGCCCCGTGACGACGAAGACCGGATCCACGTCGACGCTACCGCACTCGTCCACGATCTCGACGAAGAACGACACCTGCGTGCCGCTACCCCCCGGCGTGATCGGGAAGTAGAGCACCATCGGGTCGCTCGAGAAGTCGAACGTCGCTCCCGTGCGGTTGTCGTAACCCACCAGGACGCCGTCTTCCGCATTTGTCTCAGGATCGCCGACGTTGAGGTTGTTCATGTTGTAGAAGCGAACCTGCTCCGCGCCGCGCGGCGCGTTGACGACGGCGAAGGCGCGCGTGCCGGCGGCGTTGAGCACGTAGCCACCGTCGTATGACGGACTCAGCGACGGATCCTGGCAGGAGTTGCTCGCAATCGTCGCGTTGATGCGCGCCGTGCAGAGCGTGGCCACCTGGCCATCCGAGACCGAGAACGTGGCCAGGAAGGTCCCTGCCGCCGCAGGCGTGAAGTTCACCGTTGCCACCACAGGGCTGTTGCCCTGAGCGGGGTTCGGGTTCTGCACGGCACCCGGCGGGAGCTGCGTCGGCGAGATGTTGAGCATGTCGCCAGCGTCGGCATCCGTGCCAGTGACGGTGAACGCCAGCGGGACGCCCACAGTGGCCGATACCTCGGTGGTGCCGCCGCCTACGGGCGTGCCCGGCGCGATGCTACACACGGGCGCGACGTTGGTCGAACCCTGCGCGCCGATCTCGAAGAGAATATCGAGCGCGACCGTCCCCTTGACACCGCCATTGGCGTCGAGTTCTTCGATGATCACCTGCTCGGTGTAGAAGCGCGACCCGAGGGCATCATTGTCCCACGTGATGACGCACGTGTTGGCGTCGATGCTCATGTTGGGCGGCCCTGGCCCACCGCCTGCTTCTGCCGACGTGGCGAAGCGGCATCGGTAGGCGTCGCCCGTGCCCACGATGGGCACGTTGTACGTCGTGCTCGTCGAGCGCGGCACGCCCACGAACGGGCCACTCGACACCTGCGGTGAAGTGTTGGTCGGCGTGATGCGCGACAAGGTGTCAAAGCCGAAGTTGGCCCGGTTGCCAAGGCCGTTGGCGCCACCGCCAATACGAGCCGAGCTGTTCACCCCGGCCAGGTAAGAACCGTTGGGATCGGCGTAGGTGTGCGTGACGGTCAGCTCACCCACGAGCCAATCGTCGGCCACGCTGATCTGCGTAACCGTCCAAGCAGCGTTCACGGACGAACCGTCGCCGAAATACAGCGTGGTCAGGTTGACCATGTCGCCCACGGCCGGGTCACCATCGGAGGCCGTGCCAGTGTAGAACGAGCGCCGCCAGTAGGTGACGGCGGTGATGGTGACTTCACCGGGGTTGCCGGTGGGGGTGTAGGTGACGTAGCCGCCCCGGTAGTGGGAGGCCTCGGCCGTCTGTGTGCCGAGCAAAGCGAAGCATCCCAGCAGGAGCAGCGCGGCACCGAAACGTGGTAGCGTTTTCATAATGAGTCCAGGTAGTTGGTAAATAATACGGGGTGTGGCCCCGACGGAGCCGTGGGGTGAGGGAGGAATCACATCATACCGTGGGGTCTGGAGGGTCCACCGGAGCACATCTAAAACAAAACAACACAGCTCCGACCCACCCTCGATGAATAAAAACAGGCGGACGGTCAGACCAATCAACACATGCATTCTGTGAGCGACAAGAGTTAGAAGCTCACCTCATACTGCGCCAAAGCTTCCGTCCTCGGGTAAAAAGCCCTCTCTCCGCTATAGTGAAAGGGCTTTTCCATTCTTCAATTGGCGTGTGCCCTGTGGGCCAGGTAGGGCGAAGTTGCGTGTCTGTAACATTCTGCTCCCTCTCAGCGCTGGTGATCGATGGGGATCATGAGGCGGCGCCGCTTCGCACTTCCCTCTATTCAACGGAAAGGCCGGGCCTCCCGTGATGGGAAGCCCGGCCCTTCTCGTGTCACGCAAGCGCGAGTTGCGCTCACGGAGCGTTGGGAATCAACAGGTCGAACGAGCCCGCCGTCACCAACTCGATGCGCGACTCCCGACGGAGCCGAGGAGCGGTGTAGGGCAAACGCTCACGCGGGGCGCTGCCGGGGTCAAGAGCAGCCCGCGCTTTTGGCACATCCGGTGGTGCTTGCCTACCTGCCGGGCGTCATCGGCGGCGGCGCTCGATGGCCAGCATGAGGCGGCGCAGCCCTTCGCTGCCTTCGGCATCCAGCCACGCCTGCTCGAAGCCCTCTTGCTGCACGATCTGTGCGATAGCGGAGAGGGCCCGCAGGTGGAAGTTGCGCTCGTCCATCGTGCCAACAAGCACGAAGGCGGCGCGCACGCGCTCGGCCTGGTCAGGGAACGCGATGCCGCCCTTCGAGCGCGCCATGAGCATCTCGAAGCGCCCTTCACCCGGCACCACGACGTG
Organism: Rhodothermales bacterium; assembly: GCA_963829705.1. Taxonomy (GTDB): domain Bacteria; phylum Bacteroidota; class Rhodothermia; order Rhodothermales; family BA12; genus CAWHJN01. Next base: position 521,570 of record CAWHJN010000005.1, on the reverse strand, counting down.
CGGGATGGCAAGGCCGGGCAGGATGACGGTGTTCGACGCGGCCTCGCGCTGCATGAGTTGGGAGGCCAGCTTCTCGTCGTCCACGGCGAGGCGGGGCGCGAGCACTTCGGCGGCGCGCTCGAAGAACATCACCATCGGCAGCGCGCCGTCGAGGTCGAGCACGGGGCACGAGCGCACGAGCGCATCGAAGCGGTCCTGCTCGGGGAGTACGTCGGCGTCGGGGCGACGCAGCACCACCACGCGGGCGTCGGCGTCGAGGGCGGGCTCGGGGCTGAGCGAAGCGGGAGTGTGGCTGGGCAGACCGCTGTAGGGCACGATGGTGTCACCATGGCGGAGCGCGATGGGAAGCTGGTTGGCGGTGGGCAGCGGTGGGGGGCCGTGCGGCGGCAGCGGCACCTCGATCTCGACGAGCGCCTCGTGGCCAGCGTAATAGTCCCAGTCGGCCAGGCCGAAGCTCTCGCCGAAGAGGGCGTCGGCGCCGACGTGCTCGCGCACGGCCCGCGTGCCGACGCGCTTGCTCAGGTCGGGCACGAGGATGTGCGGCACGCTGAAAGTCGACTGCGCGATCTGGGCAACGAGCGTGTTGAGTTCGGCGTTGGGCGTCATCAGCAGCAGGTGCTGCGCCTTGCCCGCCCCGGCCTGCCCCAGCGCCTCCTCGTCGAGCGCGCTGCCGACGACGGCGGTGAGCCCTTCGCGCCGCGCATGCTCGGCGTTGGCCTGGTTGCGGTCCATCAGCGTCACGCGCGCGCCGCGTTCGGACAGCGCGAGCGCCACCCGCCGCGCCAGCGGGCCGCTGCCGATGATGAGCGTGCCGTCGCGCCCGTTGGAGCGGTCGAGCGCGCCCATGCGTTCGAGCCACGCCGTGCCCGCGCGGATGAACAGCGGCACGAGCAGCGTCGTCACGAGCGACGTGAAGACGAGCAGCGAGAACACCGCCGGGTTGATCAGGCCGCGGTTGAGGGCGATCTGGGCGACGATGACATCGACGCCGCCGCGCCCGTTCATGCTGATGCCGACGACGAGGCCCTCCTTCCATCCGCGCCCGGTGAAGAGATAGAACACCATCGTGCCGACGGTTTTGCCCACGAGCGCGAGCGTGATGAGGAGCGTCAACAGGCCGAAGTTGGTGCGGAAGATGTCGAAGGTGACCGAGAAGCCTGCCGAGACGAAAAAGACGGGCGCGAGAAAGTGGATGGACGTGTGGCGGACGAGGTCCATCATGGCCTTCGACAGCGTGTGGCCGAAGGTGGAGTCGCGCAGGAACAGCCCGGCGACGAAGGTGCCCACGATGCCGTGCAGACCCGCCAGCTCTGCCCCCTCGGCAAACGCCAGCCCGATGATGAGCACGAGCGTGAAGAGCGCGCCCCGCCCCATGCCCTGCACGTACGGCCCGAGGCGCGGCAAGATGACGATGCCCATCACCCCGGCCGCGACGAAGAACGCAGCCACGCGGGCGACCAGAAACACCATCCCCATCACGTCTACCGACCCCTGCTCGGCCACGCCGACGACGCCCGCGAAGATGAGCAGCAGCAGGAAATCCGCGAACAGCGCCCCGGCGATGAGCACCTGCGCCACGCGCGTGTCGAGCAGTTCGAGGTCGACGAGGATGCGGCTCTTGGTCGTCACCGACGTGATGCCCGCGCCCATGCCGAGAAACAGACCGGCGATGTGGGGGCTGTCGGTGGCGAGGATGCCTGCGCCGTGGGCCCACAGCGTCGCGCCGTAGGCCAGCAGGAATGGGGTGAAAAACCCGCCCAGCGTCGCCAGAAACGCCTTACCCGAGGCTCGCCGCAGCTCCTCGGGGTCGGTTTCCATGCCGATGTAGAGCATCATCAGCAGGATGCCTTCCTCGGCTACGATGGCGATGCCCGGCCCGCCGGAGAGCAGCCCCAGCAGCGGCGGCCCCAGCACGATGCCCGTCACGAGTTCGCCCAGCACGGCGGGGTAGCCGATGCGCGTGGCGATCTGGCCACCGCCCCAGCCCGCCGCCAGGATGAGCAGCAGCCGCAGCAGGAACGACCCTTCCATCTCCCCTCCGTGCTGCCCGTACGCGGGCACGATGCACACCAGGCTGATGACCACGCCCCACAGGAGCACACGCGGCGCGGCAGACATCCAGCGGGGCAGTGAGATCATACGGTCGCGAAGAAGAGGAGCGCGGGGAAGGTACGCCCTTTCCTCGAGCGCTTCGACCAGAAACGCCTCAGCGGGCGTCGGGCGTCACCTTGAAGGTCGCCTGCGCCGACGCGCCGAAGCCCGCGTTCGACCCCCGCGCCACCACGCTGTCGGCGGCGTGGATGAACACGGTGCTCTTGCCCTCTTTGCTCGCATCGGCACACGTGGCGACGATGCTGGCCACGAACGAGGTCGTCTCCGACACTTCGACGGTCAGCGTCTCTTCCCACGGAAATGCCGTCACCACGCTTTGCTCGGGCTGCCGCAGCGCGTTTATGCGCGCGACGGTACACGAGGCGTAGGTGGCCTCTACTTCGTAGCGGAGCGTCACACGTACGGGCCTGGCCTTCTGCTCATTCTCGGACACCAGGCCGCTGTCGCACCCGGCGGCGAGCAGCAGGAGCGCGATCAAGGCGGCGGCGAGGCGGGGGCCGCGTTCAGCGGGCGGGAAAGGCGAAGCGGGCATAGCTTTCTTCGGTGATGGAGAACCAGTCGAACGACTGCGCGCGGAAGCTTTTCCAGTCGTCGTAGATGCGGCGGAAGCGGGCGTCGGTGGAGGCGGTGGTTTCGAGAAGATCGGTCGTTTCGCGCCGCGCCGCCTGCAGGATGTCGTCCGAAAAGCGGTGGAGTTGCACGCCGTCCGCCACCAGCCGACGCAGCGCGGCGGGGTTGCGGGCGTCGTACTCGGCCTGCATGTGGAGGCTCGATTCTGCTGCGGCCACTTCGAGCACGTCGCGGTACGCCTGCGGCAGCGCCTCCCACTGCGGGCGGTTGACGTAGAACGTCAGCGCCGGGCCGGGCTCCCACCAGCCGGGCGCGTAGTAGTGTTTGGCGATCTTGCCAAAACCCATCTTCTCGTCGTCGTACGGCCCCACCCACTCGGCGGCATCGACGACGCCGCGTTCGAGCGCGGGGTAGATCTCGCCGCCGGCAATCGACTGTGGGTTGACGCCGAGGCGGGCCATCACCTCGCCGCCCATGCCGGGGATTCGCATCGCCAGCCCGCGCAAATCGGCCAGCGTGGGGACTTCGCGGCGAAACCAGCCGCCCATCTGCACACCCGTGTTGCCGCCCGGCAGGTTGACGATGTCGACGTCGGCAAACAGATCGCGCAAGAGATCCATACCGCCGCCGTGGAGCAGCCACGCCGTCTGCTGCCGCGAGGTGAGGCCGAAGGGCACCGTGCAGTCGAACACGAACGCGGGGTCGATGCCTTTGAAGTAGTAGCTCGCCGTGTGCGCCATCTGCGCCGAGCCGCGCTGCACGGCACCCATCACTTCGAGCGGCGGCACGATCTCGCCGCCGGGATAGACGCGGATGCGGAAACGGTCGCCGGTGAGCGCGGCCACGCGATCCGCCATGCGCTGCGCGGGGCCGAAGAGGATCTCCGCCGAGCGCGGAAACGACGACACGAGTTGCCACGACACGCGCTGGCCCGTCTGCACGGCCGGCGCCCCCCCCGAGACCGCTTCCGAGCCACACGCGGCGAGCGCAGTGGCACCCGCGCTGACGGCGGCGGCTTTCACGAAATGACGGCGGCGCATGGCAGAATAAGGGAGGGTTCGGGAAACGACCGTGGGCAGAACCGGAGCAGCGGAACGGCCGCTCCTACTGGCCGGGCCAAAATGAAGGCAGGAAGATCTACAAAGGCAGGCGCAACCAGCGGTCTCACGCAATGCGCCAGATGTGCAGCAGACGTGCGCCAAAGATAGGAGGTGTGCCTTTGTATAAAGAAGGGGTGAAGTGCGGTTTCTTACTCCCCCGCTGTCGGAAAGGGGTTGCGGTCCGACGATGGGCACGCCGCGTCCTCCTCTTATCTCCCCAAAACCTTCTTCAGACGATGAAAACACAGCTCCACCGGCGCATCGTGACGCTGCTGGCCCTCCTAGCAATCGGCCTTCTGGGCGCTCTCCCCGGAAAGGCTCAGACGACCATCACCTACAACGATTTCTCAGACGTCTCCGCCTTCACGCTCAATGGGCGCGCCGGGACGGTCGGCAACCCCGTGGCTTTTGGCGGGCAGGATGTGCTTCGCCTCACGGACAACTACAACCAGGCCGGAGGGGCTTTTCTCACCAACCCCATCGCGCTGCAAGATCCAGGTGGCTTCCGGGCGTCCTTCAGCACGTTCTTCTCCTTCCAGATTACGGGCCGGGCAGGTCTGGGCAACGGTGCCGACGGCCTCGTGTTCGTCGTGCAGACGGTGGCCAGCAACGTCGGCGGGTTTGGCGGCGGCATCGGGTATGGCGGCATCAACAACAGCGTCGGGATCGAATTCGACACCTACAACAACGGGAGCAGCGATGCCAACAACAGCAACCACGTGGGCATCGACCTCAACGGAAGCACTTCTTCGGTCGCGCTCCTACCCGTCACGCCGGACTTTGACGACGGCAACGTCTGGTATGCGTGGGTGGATTACGACGGGGACGCGCAACTTCTGGAGGTTCGGGCGTCGCAGACGAACGCCCGTCCGCTGACGCCGCTGCTCACCTACCCGGTGGATCTGCCTGCCGTGCTGGGGCAGCCCAATGCCTTTATCGGGTTCACCTCTGGCACCGGAGGAGGCACCGGCGTGCATGACATCCGCTCGTGGATGTTCACCAACAGGTTCCAGCCCGTGGGCGACATGGACAATGACACCGTCCCGGACGCCACGGACAACTGCCCGGCGACGCCGAACCCGAACCAGGAAGACGCCGACAGCGACGGCGTGGGCGATGCCTGCGACAACTGCCCCACCCTCGCCAACGCCGACCAGGCCGACACGAACGCCAACGGCGTCGGCGACGCCTGCGAAGTGGCCGACAACTGCGCCGACCCCTCGACGGCTCCTTCCTACGCGGGCGGCTACGTGCTCAACGCCGCCGGTACCCGCGCCTTCGTCGTCGTACAAGCCCCCGAAGGCGCCACCGAGGCGCGCTTCTACAACACAACCAACCTCACCGTCGGTGCGCCCGAAACCGACGCCGAGTCGATGACGGCCATCGCGGGCGTGACGCGCTCGGGCGACGTGTTCTCGTTCACCACCGATCCGACGGCGCTCTACTTCCCCATCACCACGGCAGGCGGCGGCACGCGCATCGCGTTCTTCCTCGAAGTGACCGACACGTGCCAGCGCAACGTCGACGTGGATCCGGTCTTCGCCGTCACGGGCGTCTCCGGAGACGACCTGACGGGCTTCGCGCTGGCCGATGCAGCCCCGTCGCCCACGACGGGCGCGGCCACGATCCGCTTCTCGCTCGACGTGGCAGGCGAGGTGACGCTGGCCGTCTACGACGTGCTCGGACGCGAAGTCGCGCGCCTCGTCGATGGCACGATGAGCGCGGGCACGCACGAAGCCGCCTTCGACGGCTCGTCGCTGCCGGCGGGCGTCTACGTCTACCGCCTCACGGCGGGCGGCCAGGCGCGCACGCGCACGCTGACGGTGGCCCGGTAATCTTTTTCACGCCAACCCTTTTTCTGATATGAACACGCACCCGACGATGGAAACGAAGAAGCCCTACAGGGCGCCCGTGCTGCGCCGCGAGGCGCGCCTTGAGTTGGTGACGGCGGGCTCGTTCGACCTGTTGATCCCCAACGGCTGATCCCCAAGGCTGATCGCCCCTCGGCGCTCAACGACGAAAGGGCCGGGCCTCCCACGTGGAGAGGCCCGGCCCTTTTTTGCTGATCTGCGCGAAAAGCGTCAGGCGAGCTCGGCAGAGACGTGTCGCCGTCCCACGCGCAGCGGGCGCGACTGGCCCAGCACACGGTCGGCGAACTGCGCGGGCATATCCACCAGCGTGTGGCCCTCGCGGATGCGGATCTTGCCGACAGCGCCGCGCGGGATGCCCGCCTCGTTGCAGAGCGAGCCCAGCACGTGCTGCGGCCCGATGCCATCGGTGCGGCCTGTGCCGAGGCTGATGAGCACGCGGTCGTCGCCGTTGAAGCTTTCGCGGCGCGATTTGAAGTCGTCGTGGTGGCGCTTCGCGGGGCGCTCGTGCATCTCGTGCACGCGCGCGATCGGGCGGGCATGCTCGTCGGCACGGGCGAGAGCGAGGGCGGCGGCCGCGACGGCCATCGGATCGTGTCCGGCAGCGACGAGCGCTTCGACGAGGTCGTCCTCCCGAGCCCCGGCGTTGCCGGAGAGCGCGCCTTCCATGCGCGAGAGCGCCTGCTGGTCGCGGTGCGCCGCGATGGCGTCCTCGGACGGCATCGGGCAGACGGGGATGTTCTGCTTCGTGTAGTTCTCGATGGTCCGAAGCCGTCCGCGTCCGTGCGGCGGCACGAGCGCGATGGCGACGCCCGCCTTGCCCGCCCGGCCGGTGCGGCCCACGCGGTGAACGAACACCTCGGGGTCGCGCGGCAGGTCGTAGTTGAACACGTGCGAGACGTTGTCGATGTCGAGCCCGCGCGCGGCTACGTCGGTGCCGACGAGCAACTTGACGCGCCCGCTGCGGAAACGACCCAGTGTTTCGGTCCGTGCCGCCTGCGTCATCTCGCCGTTGAGCGCCTCGGCGGCGAAGCCGTGCGCGTTGAGGCGCTCGGCCAGTTCGGTCGTGCTGGCGCGGGTGTGCGCGAAGACGAGCGCGCTGTCGATGGGTTCGATCTCCAGCAGCCGCGTCAGCGCGGCGAAACGGTCGCTGTCGCGCACGAGGTAGGCACGCTGCTCGATGGTCGCGCCCGTGCGCTGCGTGCTCTCGATGGCGCACACCTCGGGATCGCGGAGATACTGCTTGGCGATGCCCTTGATCTCGCGCGGCATCGTGGCCGAGAGCAGCACCGTCTGCCGTTCATCCGGCACGTTGTCGAGGATGGCGCGCAGGTCGTCGGCAAAGCCCATCGACAGCATCTCGTCGGCCTCGTCGAGCACGACGGTCTGCACGGCGCTCAGGTCGAGCGCGCCCTGGTTCAACAGGTCGATGAGGCGGCCCGGCGTGCCCACCACGACGTCCACGCCTTTGCGCAGCCGCCCGATCTGTTTCTGATAGGGCTGGCCGCCGAAGATGGGCAGCACGCGCACGCCGAGCACGCGCCCGTAGTTGTGCACTGCCGAGGCGACCTGTGTGGCCAGCTCGCGCGTGGGTACGAGGATGAGTGCCTGTACCTGCTGCGTGCCGGGCACGAGGTTTTGCAGCGTCGGCAGGGCGAAGGCAGCGGTTTTGCCCGTGCCCGTCTGCGCCTGCCCGATGGCGTCGCGGCCCGCGAGCAGCACAGGGATGAGTGCCGCCTGGATAGGCGTGGGTGTGGTGTAGCCGAGGTCGGCCACGGCCTGCGCGAGTTCAGGGCGCAGGTTGAGTTCGGAAAACGTGTTCAAGCGGAAATCTGTGCGGTGCGGCCTGCTTCGAAGCAGGCGCGCGTGTGGAATAGAGAAAGGCGCGACGCGCCTCACAGGGGTCTGGATGTTTCAACAGACCGCTCTATTCGCACTGAGCCTTCCGTTGCACCAAAAACGCCCCGCTCTTTCGAGCAAGGGCGACCCGTTTCGAGCCTTTTCCAACGGCCTCGCGCCTGCGCGGATGCACCCGGGCCGTGAGGCTATGGCGAATACACGGTGGAGCCTGTATGCAGACAAAGCGCGCCAGGAGATCGTCATGCATTTACCGAAACTTGCCGGATCGGGCCACGCGCACTTCCTGGTCGTAGACGACGATGGCGTGGTGTGTAAAGTAACGGGCGGCCACGTCCTCCATGAAAGCCAGAAGCCTGGCGCACAGCCGTTCAGCGCGCGTGCAGGAGGCTACTTCATGTTTCACCCTGCGCGAGCGAGTAGCCGCGTATGCCGTCGAACGTGTACAGGTGCTCGGTTTTGATGAAGTCAAAGCCTGCACCGTCGAGCGATTCGAGCAGTGCGATCACGTCCTCGTGCGTCACCACGTGCCCGGCAGCGCCAAAGCGGCAGCGCCAGTGGTCGGTGCAGAACGGCCGGGTGTCGGCGTTGGGGTAGACGAGCACGCCACGGTTGGTGATGAGCTTGAGCGGGAGCGCATCTGTCGCGGCATCCGCCAGGCCCTGCCCGAGCACGTCGGGGTCGCGGTCGGCTTCCGTCCAGTCCAGAAACACGTCCACGCCGACGAGTCTCTTGTCGCGTTTGGGTTGCGGGGTGAGGTGCGTGTCCATTTCGCGCGGCGCCCCGTACTGCACGGGCGCGAGAATGCGCGGCATCTGCCCCAGCCGCTCCACGACGGCGTCGGCAAAGGCGGCGGTGCCCACCTTGCGCGTCGAAACCTGCGGGCGGTAGATGTCGGCGGTGTGGATGCCGTCCTCAATGGTTTTGAGCCACGCGTTGCGAATCGTCTCGGCCACATCCGTCTGGCCTACGTGAACCAGCATCAGCACCGCCCCGCCGAGCAGGCCCGAGGGGTTGGCAATGCCCTCGCCCGCAATGTCGGGTGCAGATCCGTGGATGGCCTCGAACATGGCGAACTGGTCGCCCACGTTGGCCGAGCCTCCCAGCCCCACCGAGCCGGCCACCTCGGCGGCAATGTCGGAGATGATGTCGCCGTAGAGGTTGAGGGTCACAATCACGTCGAGGCGTTCGGGGCGGGCCGCGACGAGCGCCGAGCCGATGTCGATGATCTTATGGTCGGCCTCGACGTCCGGGTACTCGGCGGCAACCTCGTTGAACACGCGGTGAAACAAGCCGTCGGCTTGTTTCATGATGTTGTCCTTGGTCATGCACGTCACCTTGTTGCGGTTGTACGCCTTGGCGTACTCGAAGGCGTAGCGCACAATCTTCTCGCAGCCGGGCCGAGAGACGAGTTTGAGCGCTTGCACGACCTCGTCGGTCTGCTGGTGCTCGATCCCCGCGTAGAGGTCTTCCTCGTTTTCGCGTACGATGACCATGTCGAGCAACGGGTACGGCGTCTGCACGAACGGCGCGTAGGCTTTTACCGGGCGCACGTTGGCAAACATCGACAGGCTCTTGCGCAGCGTCACGTTGAGGCTTTTGTAGCCTCCTCCCTGGGGCGTCGTGATGGGTGCCTTGAGCAGCACCTTCGTGCGTTTGAGGCTGTCCCACGCGGTCTCGGGGATGCCGCTGGCGATGCCGCTTTTGTAGACCTTCTCGCCTACCTCGATGGTGTCGTACGAGAGGCGCGCACCGGCGGCGTCGAGGATGCGGAGCGTGGCCTCCATGATTTCGGGGCCGATGCCGTCGCCGTAGGCCACGGTGACTTCGCGGGGTGCAGACATAAATCGAGGCGGTTTTCTTGAGCGGGAAAGGACGCCCGCAAGATAACCGCCTCGCCTCGCGCGCGGTGTGACAGTTCAGGTGAAGAGCCGCCCGTTTCTGCCGCTACGCCCGTGTGCGGGTGCGCGGCGGCACGGCATCCGGCGCGTCGTCGGCTTCGGGGCTGTGTAGCCGGGCGCGGCGGGTCTGCTGTTCGAGCGCCGCGTTCTCGTCCGTAACGATCATCTCCAGCGTCTCGACGCGCTTTTGCAGCGACGCGATGCGCTCGTGCTGCCTTTCGAGCGTCTCCGTCAGGATCTGCGCCGTCTGCGCTCCGCGCCCACCGTCGAGGCCCGCCATCTTCTCGCGGTGCTTGAGGAAGATCGCCAGCATCGCGGTCAGAATGCCCAGAATCGGGATCATGAAGACGAGGACTTCGGGTGGCATAGCGGCAGGGGATGGGGTGGCGGAGGTGCGGAAACGTACGAAATGGGGCAGGCGGAGTTACGGCGCTTTTATCTCTCGATCCACACCGTCTTGGTGTTGACGAAGGCGCGGATGCCGTCGCGGGCGAGTTCGCGCCCGTAGCCGCTGTCGCCCACGCCGCCGAAGGGCACGCGCGGATCGCTCCTGACCATCGCGTTGACGAACGCGCAGCCGACGTGCAGCGCCCGCGCCACGCGCTCGCCTTTTTCGAGGTCGCGGGTGAAGACGGCCCCGCCCAGCCCAAAGCGCGAGGCGTTGGCGAGCCGGATGGCGTCGTCGGCGTCGCGGGCTGAGATGACGGAGGCGACGGGTCCGAAGATCTCCTCGTCGAAGGCGACGGTGTTTTCCTGCACGTTGCCGAGCACCGTCGGCGCGTAGTAGAAGCCCGTGCGGTCGAGTTTCTCGCCGCCCGTCAGCACAACGGCGCCTTCTCGCTGTGCGCGGGTCACCTGGTCGTGGATCTCGTCGCGCAGGTCGCGCCGGGCGAGGGGGCCGATGTCGGTGGCGTCGTCCATCGGGTCGCCGACGTTCAGCGCTTCGACGCGCTCGACGAACCGGCGCGTGAAATCCTCTAAAATGGACGCCTCGACGATAAAGCGCTTGGCGGCGATGCAGCTCTGGCCGTTGTTCTGCACGCGCGCCTGCACCCCTGTCGCTACGGCATGGTCGAGGTCGGCGTCGGCGAGGACGATGAACGGGTCGCTGCCACCGAGTTCGAGCACGGAGGGTTTCAGGGCTTTGCCCGCCGCACCACCCACGGCCCGCCCCGCGCCGTCGCTGCCGGTGACGGTGGCCGCACGCACGCGCCGGTCGGCGATGATCCCGGCCACGGCGTCCGAGCCGACGCGCAGCGACTGGAATTCCTCGTGGCCGAAGCCCGCGTCGCGCAGCACGTCTTCGATGGCGAGGCTGCATCCGGTGACGTTGGAGGCGTGCTTCAACAATCCCACGTTGCCCGCCATGAGCGCGGGCGCGGCGAACCGAAACACCTGCCAGAAGGGGAAATTCCACGGCATCACGGCCAGCACCGGCCCGAGCGGCTGGTAGGCCACGAAGGCACGAGCGTCCTCGACCGGTGCGGGCGCGTCGGCCAGATGCCCCTCGGCGGTGTCGGCGTAGTAGCGGCACACGAGCGCGCACTTGTTGACCTCGGCGACGGCCTGCTTGCGGGGCTTGCCCATCTCGCGCACCATCAGTGCGGCGTAGTCGGCGGCGCGGTGTTCGAGCAGGTCGGCGCAGCGCCGCATTTTTTCGGCTCGCTCGGCGAAGGATGTGTCGCGGTGGCGCAGAAAGGCCTCGTGAGCTTTCTGCAACGCCGCTTCGATCTCCGCCTCGGTGAGCGCGTCGTAGCGGGCGATTTCCTGTTCGGTGGCGGGGTCGATGGAGACGAGCGGCATTTTGGGAAGGTCGGATTTACGGACGTGAAGCTTCGCTTTCGGAAGTCGGAACGCGCAAGTAGAGGCGTAGCGCGCGATGCCCCTACGGACGATGGGGCGGACGGCGCTCCTATCTTACGCCTCAAAAAAACGCATGTCCCTGTGGCGCACGTGGCGGCGAACAGAGCCGCCCGCCCTTCCCGCCGATGCAGTCGATCCTGCCGACCCCGATGCGCCCGAGCGCACCCGCATCGCCGCGCTGACGGGCTTCGTGCCCGGCGCGCTCGGCGTGTACCGGCAGGCGTTCCGGCACCGCTCGGTGCTGCGCGGGCAACCCGATGGCCACCTCGCCTCTAACGAACGCCTCGAATTCCTGGGCGACGCCATCCTCGGCTTCGTCGTCAGCGAGCACCTGTGCGCGCAGTTCGCCGACGTGGACGAGGGCTTCCTGTCACGGCTGCGCGCCAAGCTCGTCTCGGGCAAAGCACTCGCGCAGTATGCAGGGGCCATCGGGCTGGGCGGCTACCTCGAGATGAGCGACGAGATGCGGGCCAGTGGCGGCGAAGAGCACCGCACGCTGCTCGCCGACGGCTTCGAAGCGCTCATCGGCGCGCTCTACCTCGACCGCGGCATCGACGCCGCGCGCGACTTCGTCCACCGAACGGCGCTGCGCGAGCGCGACCTTGAAAAACTCGCTGCCCGCACCGATAACTACAAGAGTGTGCTGCTCGAAAGGGCGCAGAGCGAAGGCTGGCCCCAGCCTACTTACCGGACGGTGCTCGCCGAGGGAGCCGCCCACGAGCGCGTCTTCACCGTCGAGGCCGTCGTCAACGGTGCGGCACTCGGCGCGGGCACGGCACGCAGCAAGAAGGCGGCCGAGCAACTCGCCGCCCGCGCCGCGCTCGAACACCTCGACGCTGAAAACCCCGACACCGAACCCGCCTCGTGACCTTTTCCGACCCTTCTTCCTTTCCCGCCCGCGGCACGTACGCCGCCATCCCGAGCGACCGCTATCACGCCCTCAGTGACCTGTCGAGTCACAAGCTGCGGCTGTTCGGGCGCAGCCCGGCACATTACCGCTACCACACGTCCAACCCCACGCCCGCGACACCGGCGCAGGCGTTCGGCGAGATGCTGCACCTAGCGGTTCTGGAGCCGGAGGTGTTCGAGCGCGAGATCGTCATCACCGAGGCGTCGTCGCGCACGAAGGCGTACGGCGCGCTCGTGGAGGCGCACGGCCCGGCGCGGGTGGCGTCGGCGGGCGACCACGCGCACCTCGTGGGGATGCGCGCGGCGCTGCTCGCGCACGACACCGCCGCCGCGCTGCTGGAGGGGCCGGGCCACCGCGAACTCACGCTGCTCTTCGAGCGCGACGCCGCCTGCACCGACACAGGCGAGTGCATCGGGCTCGATTGCAAGAGCCGCCTCGACCTGTTCGACCCCGCTGCCCGCCGCATCGTGGACGTCAAATCCGCCCGCGATGCCAGCCCGCGGGCCTTTGGCCGCGCGGCCCATGACTACGGCTACGTGCTGCAGGGCGCGTTCTACGCGATGGCCGCTGCCGCCGTCACCGGCCTGCCCGAAGGCGACTTCGAGGTCGTCTTCGTCGCCGTCGAGAAAGAGCCGCCGTACGCCGTGGGCGTCTACCGGCTGGATACGTTTCAACTCCGACGCGCACAGGCCGAGATCGACACGCTCGTCGAGCACTTTGCTCGCTGTCACCGCGACGACTGCTGGCCCGCCTACAGCCCGGACGCCGAGCCGCTGAACCTGCCGCCGTGGGCGTGAGGGAAAAGGGAGGTTGGATGTCGGATTTCAGAGGTTCAACTGCGGTGTAGGGGCACCATTCATTGCGCCCCGCGACCCTCCGTTTCTCCACGCCGGACGGCGTCAGCGGAGCAGGACGACGGCGCGCGTGCGCGTCTGCCCACCGCTTTGCAGGCGGACGACGTACGTCCCGCTCGCCAGCGCGTGCGCCTCCAGCGCCTCCGCATACGCGCCCGCTGCCTGCACGCCCTCCACGAGCGTCGCCACGCGCCGCCCGGTCACATCGAACACGTCCAGCACCACGGGGCCGCTCTTTTCGAGCGTGTACCGGATCGTGGTCACGCTGCCGAAGGGGTTGGGCACGGCCTCCTCCAGCGCGAGCACGTGAGGCGTTTCCACCGTTTCGTTCGGCGTGGCCGTGCCGAGGACGGCTTCGATCCAGAGCGGCCACCCCGCCTCGCCGCCCTTCCAGAGGTCGGAGACGTTGCCCCACGTCCCGTTCGCGTCCTGATCCCACACTTCAGGCACGCGCTGCGGCACCTCCGCCCCGGCGGCGATGGCGAGCAGGTTAGTGCGCGAGGCGTAGGCGCTGAAATCCACGACGGCGAAAAACGACGCGCCGGGCTGCACGGCCAAGGGCGTGTCGAGCGCGTGGACGGTCGCCTCTGAGCGCGTCTGCACGTCGTCATCGGCGCGGATGTCTGCCACGCGGTAGACTTTGCTGTAGCGCGGTGCGCCCTGCGGGCCGGTCTGCGCGGTGCCGTCGTAGAGCGCGAGCGTGTACGTGGCCTCGCCGGGCAGAGGATCGGCGTAGCTGAACCACACGTCGATGGCCGTCACGAGCGCCGCCTGCGCGTTTTTGCCCACCGGCACCGTGAACGCGACGCCCTTCGCGCGGTCGCCGTAGCCGTTCGTGCCGAAGACGAAGCCGCCGTTCTGCGCGCCCGGCGTCGCCTGGACACCGTTGGGATCGAAACCGCGCAGCACGATGGGGCCGCCACGCGAGACGCCCGTGCCGCGCAGCGTCACCTCCACCGGCGTGCCCACGTTGACCGCATTGTGCTCGATGGACACCGTCGCCGTCGCCTCGCCTTCGGCCTGCGGAGCAAACCGGACGATCACCTCGTGGACGCCGCCGGGTTGCACGGTGAAGGCGCCCGCGCCCTCGACGATGGAAAACGGCGTGCCCACCGGGAGCGAAACCGTGCCGACGAGCGGATCCGTTGCCGCCGCGTCGTTGCCCACCGAGATCATCAGATCGACGGTGGTGCCGGTCGTCTGGTCGCCGAAGTTTACCACGGGCGGATCGACGTTGATGTGCGCCTCTGCGACCGCGGCCTGTCCGTGCCACACGGCAAACGACGCCGCGGGCAGCCCATCCACCATCTGGAAGCGCCCGGTGGCGTAGAGGTCGCCACCGTCGCGTGCGAGCGCGTTCACCTGCTGGTAATAGGTGTCAGCTGCACCCACGCCGTTGCCGAGAGCGTTCCACGTCTGCGTGGCCAGATCCCAGCGGGCGATGCTGCCCGCCGCCTGCCCGCCTGCCGACGCAAAGTTGCCGCCCACATAGAGCGCCCGCCCGTCGGTTGCCAGCGCGTAGCCCGTCTCATCTCCCCCTCCTATACCCGCACCCAGCGCGCTCCAGCCGCCTGCCAAACTCCACCGGGAGATGCCTGTGGCCGTCCCTCCTCCGGCAATGTCGAAGTCGCCGGCGACGTACACCTCGTCTCTGATAACTTCGATATCGTACACCTTGCCGGTGGCGAGGTAGCCCGAGAGGTCGCGTTTGAGGCCCGCGCCCAGCGCGCTCCAGTTGACGCCGTCCCACACGGCGATGCCGCTGGTTTCGTTGCCATCGGCCTTGCTGAAGTCACCGCCCACGTACACCTTGCCTTCTGCTGTGACGGCGAGGGCGTAGACGTAGCTGTTGACGCCGCCGCCCAGCGCGTGCCACTGCTGCCCATCCCACCGGGCGACGTAATTGGCCGCCACGCCCCCGGCAGAGCGGAATTCACCGCCCGCGTAGAGCGCCCCGTCGGGGCCGACGGTGAGCACGCGCACGCTGCCGCTCAGGCCGCTGCCGAGCGGGCTCCACGTTTGAGCGACCGGATTCCAGCGGGCCACTCGGCTTGCTGCCTGCCCACCCGCCTGCGTGAAATCGCCGCCGACGTAGATCGACCCGTCGGGGCCTGCGGCGAGGGCGCGCACGGTGTTGTCGGTGCCCGCGCCGAGTGCGTGCCAGCGCGTGCCGTCCCACGCGGAGATGTTGGCCGTGGGCACGCCGCCGCTGTGCGTCTGGGAGCCGCCTACGTACACGCGCCCCCCGCTCACCACGATGGCGTTCTCGGTGGCCACGATAGAGTTGTACGAAAGCCCCTGCCCGAGTGCACGCCATTCCGTCTCCGCCCATTGCGCGATGCGGAGCGCGCCGAAATCATCGCCGACGGTGTCGAAGCCGCCCGTCACGAAGAAACCGCCCTGCCCATCGAACACCAAGGCGCTGCCATCGCTGCCGAGGCCGCCGCCGACTTCGCTCCACCCGGCTCCATCCCACCGAGCGAGGCGGCGTGCCTGCTGCCCGCCTGCCGTGTCGAACGCGCCGGTCGCCACGAGGGCGTCGCCCGCGAAGGTGAGGCCGCTGACGGTCGCGCCGTACGTTCCCTGGAGGCCCTCACCCAGCGTGTTCCACGCCGCGCCGTCCCAGCAGGCGACGTTGTTTGCAGGCGCATTCGTGGCCGCCAGCAGCCCCACGCGGTCGAATTTCCCGCCCACGCATACACGGGCCGCCTCCACGGCCAGCGTGTTCACCAGCCCCGCGCTCTCGTAGCCTGTGCCGTTGCCTACGCCGCCACCGATGGAGCGGAAAGTACCCGTCTGCGTGTCGAAGCGGGCGAGGCTGTTGGCACGGCCCTCAGCGACGGCGTCGAAGCTGCCGCCCACGAACACCTCGGCGTCGCGCACAGCGAGGGCTCTTACGACCGAGGGGCCTTCGGGGCTGAAGGTGCCGTCGTAGCTCTGACGGCCCAGGCCCGCGCCCAGGTCTTCCCACTCGGTGCCGTTCCACCGGGCGAATTTTTTCAACGGCGTCGTGCCCGAGGAGGTAAAGTCACCCCCGGCGTAGAGCGTGGTGCCCTGAAACGCGAGGGCATAGACGTAGGCTTTGTAGGCCCCGTTGCCCAGTCCTTGCCCCACGGCGCTCCACGTCTCGGTGGCCGGGTCCCAGCGGGCGATAGAGTTGGCGCGTGTGCCTCCGGCGTTGGCGAAGTAGCCGCCCACATACACCGCGCCGTCGGGGCCGAAGGCGAGAGCGTAGACGTAGCCGTTGCCGTTCTCGATGCCGTCGCCGAGCGCGTGCCAGCGCCGCCCGTCCCACCGGGCCACGTTGTTGGCCTTGACGCCGCCGATGGACGTGAAGGTGCCACCCACGTACAGGTCGCCGTCGGGCGCGAGCGCCATCGTGTAGGCCGTGTACGTGACCGACGGGTGGCCGAAGCGGTCGTCCCAGCTTCCGTCGTCGGCAACGGCGGCGCGGGCGTTTGCGGGGAGCGCGTCGGGCGCGAGCGGCTGCGGCGCGCGGCTGTAGGTCTGCGCGGCGAGCGGGGCTGCCAGCAGCAGCGCGGCGAGGAAGACGGAGGGGGTACGCATGGAGATAAGAGAAAGGCTCTATCTCCCACAGCGGAAAAGGCGGCGCGATGGGACGGCTACCCACTCACTTTTTTTGGAGCAGCGCGCGGTAGCGGTCTGCGTCAGCGCTTCGGCCCCGGACGTCGAGGAAGGCGATGAGCGCGTCGAGGGCTTTCCGGGCGTGGCGGTCGCCGGGGCCGCGGGTGCGCGCGATGCCCTCGTAGCCTTCGACGAGCAGCTTTTCGCCCTCTCGGTCGCGCCCCGTCTGCACCAGTGCCGCTCCCAGCACCGCCCGCGTCTGCGCCGTCAGCCAGTCGCCCGCGTCGAGCTTTGCCTCGCGGATGCGGAGGGCCTCGCGCAGCGGCGCGACGGCCTCCGAGGCGCGGCCATCGTCCAGCAGCACCTGCCCCAGCGCCGTCAGCGGAAAGGCCGTGTAGGGGTGGCGACCCGGCCACACCTGCTCGTGCAGACGCACCGACTCGCGCAGCAGCTTTTCGGCCTCGCGGTGCGCGCCCTGCGCCTGCCGCACGAGCGCGAGGTTGTAGTGCGAGATGACGGTGTTGGGCGCCTCCGGCCCCCGCGCCCGCAGGTCGATCTCGTAGGCCTTCTTCATCGCCGCGGCGGCCTCATCGTAACGCTCCTGCTCGCGCAGCACGTTGGCGAGGTTGCCCCACGCCGTCGCCACCTGCGGATGGTCGGGCGGCAGCAGGCGGGCGCGCACATCGAGGGCGTGCCGGTGCAGCGTCTCGGCTTCGCCGAGCCTGCCGAGCCGATAGAGCGTCGAACCGAGCGTGTTTTCCGCCGTGGCCACGTCGAGGTGGTCGGGGCCGAGGAGCGCGCGCGTCACGTCGAGGCCGCGCCGCTGGTAGACTTCGGCGCTGTCGTAGCGGCCCCACTTGTTGTAGAGCATCCCGAGGTCGAGCAGCGCCGTCCCGTAATCGCCCGAGGCGGGTCCGCTGGCGCGCAGGACGTGCGACAGCGACGCGCGCAGGGCCGAGTCAGCGCGCGGGTAGTCGCCTTGCTGGATGTAGACCTCGCCCAGTTCGTTGAGCAGTTCGCCCTTCGCGTCGTCGTCCGCGGTGGGGGCCAGCACGCGCGCCGCCCGGTGCAGCGCGGCGGCGGCGCTGTCGACCTGACCGTTTGTGTGGTACACCGCGCCGAGGCGCGTGAGGGTGGTGCCGTAGAGCACCGGCGAGGCGACAGAGTCGTAGCGCGCCAGCGCCTCGCGAAGCGCGCCCAGCGCCTCGGCGTGCGCGCCCAGGTCGCCGTAGACACTGCCGATGAGCGCCAGAAGTTCGGCCTGCACGTCGGGCGCGAGCGCGGAGTCGGCGGCGATGGAGGCCGCGCCCCGGTCGAGCACGTCGCGCACGGTGACGTCAGGTCCATCCGCGAGGCGCGGGTTGGCTTCGCGAAAGAGCCCCGTCAGGAGCGCGCTCACCTGCTCGGCACGGTCGCGCGCGCGGGCCGTGGCGCGCTGCTGCACGAGAGCGAACACCGCCACCCCGGCGAGCAGCAGCACCGCGCCCGCCGTCACGGCGCTGCCCCAATAGTGGCGGCGCAGAAAGCGCGCCGCCCGGTACAGGGCCGCGTCGCCGCGTGCCACCACGGGCAGGCCGTCGAGGTGGCGGCGGAGGTCGTCGGCGAAGGCGGTGGCCGAGGCGTAGCGCCGCGCAGGCTCGGGGTGCAGGGCGCGCAGGCAGATGGTGTCGAGGTCGCCCGCGAGGCGGCGGGCGAGGCGAGCGGGCGTGGTGCCGCGCGCGGCAGCCGTGTCGGCCGGAGAAAAGCTTCCCGTCTCGCCGCCGCTGCTCTCGCGCCGCGTGGTGAGGGCTGCCGCGCTGCTGGGGCGGATCGGCAGGTCGCCGTCGCGCGAAACGTCCACAGGGCGGTGGCCGGTGAGGAGTTCGTAGAGCAGCACGCCGAGGGCGTACACGTCCGCCGCCGTCGTCACCGCGTCGCCGCGCTCCTGCTCGGGCGCGGCGTAGGCCGGCGTCAGCCGACGCGCCTCCGTGCGCGTTGCATCGTCGGCGTCCGGGGTGAGCATCCGGGCGATGCCGAAGTCGAGCAGCTTGGGCTGGCCGCTGGCGGTGACGAGGATGTTGGAGGGCTTGAGGTCGCGGTGGACGACGAGGTTCTGGTGCGCGTACTGCACGGCCTCGCTCACGGCGATCATCACGCGCAGCCGCGCCTCGACGTCGAGGCCGCGCGCATCGCAGTAGTCCACGAGGGGTTCACCCTCGACGTACTCCATCACGAAGTACGGGCGTCCGTCGTCCGTCGTGCCACCATCGAGCAGCCGGGCAATACCGGGGTGGTCGAGCCGCGCCAGTACGTGGCGCTCGCGGGCGAAGCGTTCGAGCACGTCGTCGGTGTCGAGCCCGCGGCGGATGACTTTGAGCGCCACGCGCTTCTCGAACGTGCCGTCGGCGCGCTCGGCGAGATAGACCGTTCCCATGCCGCCGCGCCCGATCTCGCGCACGAGCGCGTAGGCCCCGGCGGTGCCTGCGGTTTCCGGGCCGCCCGCGTCTGTCGCCAGCATCGCCAGCCATTCCGACACCCCCGGCGACGCGTCGAAAAACGTCTCAGCCTGCGGCGTACACGTCAGCAGCGACTGCACCTCGTCGGCCAGCGTGGCGTCGCGCCTCGCCAGCGCCGCCACGAACGCCGCCCGCGC
Source organism: Rhodothermales bacterium (assembly GCA_963829705.1). Lineage (GTDB taxonomy): Bacteria > Bacteroidota > Rhodothermia > Rhodothermales > BA12 > CAWHJN01. The sequence goes on along the minus strand of CAWHJN010000005.1, from coordinate 502,318 downwards.
GGCTTCGGGCAGGGCCAGGGCGTCGGCATACAGGGCGCAGACCTCGTCCCAGCGGGCGTCGGCGGAAGGGAGATCGGGCAGGGAGGCATCCATGAGCGGAAGAGGGGCAACGCTACGGAGAGAAGCGAGAAACCGCGCCGAAAAGGACGGCGTGCGTCAGACAGACGCTCAGGGTGACAGTTCGCGTTGCATCTCGCGGTAGAGCCACGCCCGCGCCACGGCCCAGTCCTGCTTTACCGTCGTGGCCGAGATGCCCAGCCCCTCGGCGGTTTCCTCGACGGTGAGGCCCGCGAAGTAGCGGCACTCGACCACGCGCGCCTGCCGCTCGTTGAGCCGCGCCAGCCGCTCCAACGCAGCGTCGAGCACGACGAGTTCGTCGGCGCGCGTCTCGCTGAGGTGCTGCGCGGCGTCGAGGCCGAGCGGGGCCTGGCCGCTGCCGCGCTTGGCGGCGTTGCGCGCCCGCGCGTAATCCACCAGGATGCGCCGCATGGCGATGGCGGCGATGGCGAAAAAGTGTGCCCGCCCCTCGATGCGCAGCCCTGACCCGTCCACGAGCCGCAGGTACGCCTCGTGGACGAGCGCCGTCGTGGAAAGCGTGTGGTCGCCGCGTTCGCGGTAGAGGTGCCGCTGGGCGATACTCCGCAACTCGTCGTAGACGAGCGGCAGCAGGGTGTCGAAGGCGCTCCGGTCGCCCGCGCCGAGGGCGTCGAGCAGCCGGGTGACGTCGTGCGAGGAGGAAACCATCGGAGGGGTACAACAGAGCGGGAAAGGATAGCAGGATGCGCGCCGGAGCGCAAGCACGAGCGCCCCCGCGATTCTTCACCGGCAGCAGGGAAACTCCCGTCGGCACGGCCTTATTCTCCGCGCACTTGCCTCCGTTTATCGACGCCACGCCATGCCGCTTCAGCACCCGGACCGCTTCCAGAATCGCCACAACGGACCCTCCCCCGACGACATCCGCGAGATGCTCGACGCCCTCGGTCTCGGTAGCCTCGACGCGCTCGCCGCCGAGACCGTCCCGCCCGCGATCCGCATGGAGGGCACGCTCGACCTTCCCGCGCCGCTCAGCGAAGCGGCCCTCCTCGAACGCGCCCGCGACCTCGCCTCGAAAAACGAAGTGCGCCGCTCGTTCATCGGCATGGGCTACTACGGCACGCTGACGCCGCCGCCCATCCAGCGGCACATCTTCGAGAATCCCAACTGGTACACGCAGTACACGCCCTACCAGGCCGAGATCGCGCAGGGGCGGCTGGAGATGCTGCTCAACTACCAGACGATGGTGTCCGACCTGACGGGCCTCGAGATCGCCAACGCGAGTCTTCTGGACGAAGGCACGGCAGCAGCAGAGGCGATGATGATGCTGGCGCGGCAGTCCAAAAAAGGCGACCGGGCCAAGTTTTTCGTGTCGGAGCGCTGCCACCCGCAGACCATCGCCGTCGTCGCGGCGCGCGCCACGCCGATGGGCATCGAGACGGTCACGGGCGACCACGAGCGTATCGCACTCGACGAGACGTTTTTCGGCGCGCTCGTGCAGTACCCCGCCACCGACGGCGAGGTGATCGATTACACGGACTTCGCGGCGAAGGCGCACGACGCGGGCGCGCACGTCGTCGCTGCCTGCGACCTGTTGAGCCTGTGCCTCCTCAAACCGCCCGGCGCGTGGGGCGCAGACGTGGCGGTGGGCTCCTCGCAGCGCTTCGGCGTGCCGATGGGCTACGGCGGTCCGCACGCGGCGTTCTTCGCCACGAAAGAGGCCTTCAAGCGGCAGGTGCCGGGCCGCATCATCGGCGTGACGGTAGACAAAGACGGCAACCCGGCGCTCCGCATGGCGCTGCAAACGCGCGAGCAGCACATCCGCCGCGACAAGGCGACCTCCAACATCTGCACGGCGCAGGTGCTCTTGGCCGTGATGGCGGCGGCGTACGCTCTCTACCACGGCCCGGAGGGGTTGAAGGCCATCGCCGCCTACGTCCACGCGCTCACCGGAACGCTCGCCGCCGGGTTGAAAAAACTCGGCCACACCGTTCGCCACGACGCCTTTTTCGACACGCTGCACGTCGAGCCGCACAACCTGACGGCGGAGGAAATCCAGGAAGCGTGCGACGCCAACAACGTCAACCTGCGTGATTTCGGGGACGGCACCTATGGCATCGCGCTCGACGAAACCGCGACGCTCGACGACCTCGACACGCTCTTCGCCATCTTCGAGGCCGACGACGAGGTGGATTTCGACGCGGAAGACATCGCCGTGGAAGCCCCGTTCAGCGGCCCGCTCGCCCGCACGTCGGATTTCCTGACGCACCCGGTCTTCCACCTCTACCACAGCGAAACCGAACTGCTGCGCTACCTGCACGCGCTCGAAGCCAAAGACCTCTCGCTCACGACCAGCATGATTCCGCTGGGTTCGTGCACGATGAAGCTCAACGCTGCCTCCGAGTTGATGCCCGTCTCGATGGTCGGCTTCTCGAATCTCCACCCGTTCGTGCCTGCCGAGCAGGCGCGCGGCTACCGCGAGATGACGGACGAGTTGAGTGCGTGGCTGGCCGAGATCACCGGCTTCGACGCGATGAGCCTGCAGCCCAACAGCGGCGCGAGCGGCGAGTACGCGGGCCTGCTGACGATCCGCGCGTACCACGAGAGCCGCGGCGAGGCGCACCGGACGGTGTGCTTGATTCCGTCGAGCGCCCACGGCACCAACCCCGCCTCGGCGGTGATGGCGGGCATGGAGGTCGTGCCCGTGAAAACGACGGACGCGGGCGAGATCGACCGCGACGACCTGGCCGCGAAGGCCGAGAAGCACGCGGAAAATCTCGCCGCGCTGATGGTGACGTACCCGAGCACCTTCGGCGTCTTCGAGCACGGCATCCGCGACATCTGCGAGACGATCCACCAGCACGGCGGGCAGGTGTACATGGACGGGGCCAACATGAACGCGCAGGTGGGCCTGTGCCGCCCCGGCGACTTCGGGGCCGACGTGTGCCACCTCAACCTGCACAAGACGTTCGCCATCCCGCACGGCGGCGGCGGGCCGGGCATGGGGCCGATTGGCGTGAAAGCACACCTCGCGCCGTTCCTGCCGGGCCACCCGGTCGTCGAGGTCGGCGGCGAAGAGGCCATTGGCCCGGTTGCCGCCGCGCCGTACGGCAGCGCCTCCATCCTGCTCATCTCGTGGGCGTACATCGCCATGATGGGCGCCGAGGGATTGACGCGCGCCTCCCAGCTCGCCATTCTCAACGCCAACTACATGGCCGAGAAGCTCAAGGGCGATTTCGACGTGCTCTACCGGGGCGCGCGTGGCCGCGTGGCGCACGAGTTCATCCTGGACTTGCGGCCGTTCAAGCAGGCCACCGGCATCGGCGAAGTGGACGTAGCGAAGCGGCTGATGGATTACGGCTACCACGCCCCGACGATGTCGTGGCCCGTCGTGGGCACGATGATGGTGGAGCCGACCGAGAGCGAAAGCAAAGCTGAACTCGACCGTTTCGTAGGTGCCATGCGCGCCATCCGGGCAGAGATCCAGGAGGTCGAGGTGGGCCTGGCGGACGCGAACGACAATGTGCTCAAAAACGCGCCGCACACCGCCGCTCTCGTCACCGCCGACGAGTGGACGCTGCCGTACAGCCGCGAGAAAGCTGCCTTCCCGGCGTCGTACCTGCGCGCGCACAAGTTCTGGCCCAGCGTGCGCCGCGTGGACGACGCTTACGGCGACCGCAACCTCATCTGCACCTGCCCGCCGATGGAGGCCTACGAGGTGGAGTAGCGTGGAGTAATCGTACTTTCGGCGCAGCTTTTTCTGCCCGATGCGTCCGGTTCTCTTTCACCTCGGCCCGCTGGCCATCCCGTCGCACGATGCGTTCGTGCTCGCGGGCGCGCTGGCGGCGCTGGCCGTCTACCTGCACGAGGCGCGCCGCCGCGAGGCGTTGACGGAGGCGACGGTGTGGATCGCGCTGGGGGCACTCGTGGGCGGAGCGCTGCTGGCGCGGGCGAGCACGGCGTGGCAGTACGTGCTGCTGGCGCCCGAGCCGTCGCTCGCCGGATTGCTGCTCTACGGCGGCAAGAGCGTGCTGGGCGGGCTCGCGGGTGCGTACGGCGGCGCGCTCATCGCCAAGAAACTCGTCGGCTACCGGGCTTCGACGGGCGACCTGTTCGCACCCGCCGTGGCGCTCGGGCTCGCCGTCGGGCGGTGGGGGTGTTTTCTGAGCGAGCAGGTGGGCACGCCCACGAAAATGCCGTGGGGCGTGCGGCTCTCGGCGGAGCAGGCGGCGCGCATCCCAAACTGCCCGGCGTACTGCGCGGCGGGCGTGCCGATGCACCCGTCGTTTCTGTACGAGAGCCTGTTTCACGCCGTCGCCTTCGCGCTGCTGTGGCGCTACCGCGACCAGGTGGCGCTGCGCGGGGCGTCGTTCAAGCTGTACCTGCTGGCGTACGCGCTCTTCCGGTTTTTCGTGGAGTTCGTGCGCGGCAACACGAAGGTCGCGGGTGGGCTGTCGTTCTCACAGTGGTTTTTGATTCCGGCGACGCTTTGCTGGCGGTCTTCGTCGTGCGCAGTGGCGGGCGGGGACGCTGTTTCACTCTTCTACCCCATTCTCGCCTGACGCATGGAGACGCCGACCATCCGCTCCTCCCTTCGGAAAATCCAGGGCCAAGCTGGATCGTTCCTCGTGGCGGCGTCGTGCCTGGGCATTTTGGATCGGACTGTGGCTTGTCGCTTTTCGTTGATGGCCTTTATGGCCTTCGAGCGCGGTCATACGGCATCGTGGGGTTCGCGCCTGTCAACGCTGCTGGTCGTGATCGCTAGCTGGATGGTTTCGGGGGGCTTTGGATGTGGTGCTGGCGCCCCACGCCGTCAGGATAGATTGCGCCGGGTTCTGCTTTTGGATTGGTGCTTCGCCCTGCTGCTGGGCAGTACCTGCGCGCGGCTGTTTGAGATACGGGATGTGAGCACGATTTCGAGGCGCAGCTGCCGTATTCTTTCGCAACACCGCTCATCGATCCATGACCGAACCGCTCGACCCCACACGCCCACCGCCCGTCCACAAAGGCCAGCTTGCAGGCGGCATCGTGCTGGGCATCGGCCTGTTCTTCGCGCTGGGGCTGGGCAGCGTCATCCTCTTTTCGTCGCTGATGGATTCGAGGGTGGTGAGCATAGCGGTGCTGGCCGTCGTCGTGGGCGTCGGCGCGGTGTTTCTGGTGCTGCGCGAGAAGCGGCGGAGCCTGGCGCTGGGCGTGCTCGTCGGGGCCGCGTGCGGCCTGCTGATCTTCGGCACCTGCCTGGCCGTGCTCCTCGGATCTCTCTGAAATGATGTCCGAACAAAAAAACGCCGGGATGCCGCTGCGCGGCGACACGCTGCTGCGCTACGTGACGGCCTTCTGCCCGCACTGCCACGCCGACGATCCCGACGCGCCGCTCGAACAGGTGCAGCGACTCGCAGGGTATCTCGCCGAGGAGGACGGGCGCGTGTGGCTCGTGCGCGGCTGCCCCGTCCATGGCAAAATCAGAACGCTCTACGACGAAGTGCCCGAGATCCTCGCGTACCTCGAAGAGTGGACGGCCCCCACCAAACGCCACACGCCCGACACGCCGGGCAACTTCGCGCCTGTGCCTGCCGCCTATCTCGACGGGCTCGGCGAGATGCAGACGCAACACACGTGCATCCTGCTCGAAGACATTATCCAGGCGTGCAACCTCTGCTGCCCGACGTGCTTCGCCGCGTCCGCTCCCGACGGCGCGGGGCTGGTGCCACCTGAGGTGATCCTCGCCAACCTCGACCAGCGCCTCGCGCGCGAAAACGGGCGTCTGGACGTGTTGATGCTCAGCGGCGGCGAGCCGACGATCCACCCGCAGTTCGAGGCGATCGTCGAAGGCGCGCTCGCACGCAACGTCGTCCGCGTGCTCGTCAACACCAACGGCATCCGGATCGCGCAGGACGCGGCGCTCGTGGCGTTTTTCGAAAAGCACCGGCAGCGCGTCGAGGTGTATCTGCAGTTCGACGGCTTCCGGCGCGAGACGCACCGTCACCACCGGGGCGCGGATCTGCGGCGCGTCAAGGACGAGGCCATCCGGCGGCTGAGCGCGGCGGGCGTGTTCACGACGCTCACGATGACGGCGGCGCTGGGCGTCAACGACGACGAGATCGGCGACGTGATGAAGCTCGCGCTGGAGACGCCGTTCGTCGGCGGCGTGACGGTCCAGCCGCAGTTCGGCTCGGGCCGCAGCAGCGCCATCGACCCGCTCGACCGCCTCACGCACACGGGTGTGCTGGCGCGGTTGGAAAAGCAGACGGGCGGCGTCGTGACGTGGCGCGACCTGACAGCGCTGCCGTGCTCGCACCCGCACTGCGCGAGCGTCGGCTATTTGATAAAACAAGACGATGGGCGGTGGGCGTCGCTGCCCACACTCGTCGGGCACGACACGCTGAAGGCGCACCTCGGCCTCGTCAGCAACCGCATCGCCGATCCCGAGCTCAACGGCCAGCTGCGAACACTCGTCCGGCAGTCGCTCCTCGGGCTGTTGAGCGAGCAGACGTCGCTGGCGCAGCCGGGCGTCGTGGATCTGTTTCGCAACGTGTGCGATGCGTGCGATCTCGGCCTCTCGACGCTGCTGCGCCTCGCCGGGCAGGCCGTCACCGGGCGTGGCGACGCGCTGCGCGACCTCGTCGGCAAACGCATCAAGCGGGTGATGGTGAAGCCGTTCATGGACGTGAGCACGATGCTCGAAGAACGGCTGTTGCAATGCTGCGTCCACGTCGGCACCGAGGGCGAACGCGGCCACCAGTGCGCGCCCTTCTGCGCCGTGCAGGCGTGGCCCGCGCTGAGCGCGCAGGTGCCCGCCCGCGCCCTCTCCGCTGCGCTGTCGTAGATCCGAGGAGAGCGCGCCGCGCACGCCTCGATCGTCCCTTCTCCCCCGCCATGACTCCTTTCCCTTTCGAGCGCCCGACCGCCCCGGCCGACCCGCTGAAGTGGTGCATCTTTACCACCGTCGCGCTGCTCGCGTGGCTGCTGACGCCGCCCGCCGTCGTGCTCGTCTTCAGCGCGGCAGGGCTGTGGGCGTATAGCAAAGCCCTCCGTGCCGGGCACAAAACGACGCGCTGCTACCTGCGCGACACCCGCCTCGTGCTTGCCTACCTGCTCGTGGCCTTCGCAGCAGGCGCGTACTTCACCGCGCAGGCGCTGGCCTAGCGCCCCCTTCACGCCAGCACCTGCCCGAAGGCGATTTCTTCGGAGGCGAGGACGAAGACGGTCGAGGGCAGGCCCTCGGTGCGTGCGCGGAGTTGCTGGTAGTAGGCCTCGTAGTCGTCGCCCGAGGGGGCGGCCATGCCGAGGAAGACGAGGTCGGCATCGGTGGAGGCATCGCGGAGGATAGCGTCGAAGGGGCGGCCCGCGCCCACGATCACGTCGAGGTGCGCGCCCGTGCGCGTCTGCGCGACGATAGGCGTCAGGTTGGCGCGCGTGGCCTCAGCGGCGGCGTCCGTCGGCACGACGACCTTCAGGCGGATCTCGCTGCCGCGCCAGTCGAGGCTCGTGTGCAGCAGGTAGGCGAGGATCACCATCAGCCCACCGTTGCCCTTGAGGCCGCCCCACCACACGTCGATGCGTTTGCGCGCGCCGAAGCCGCGCTCATCGTCGTCGCGCACGATGATGACGTTGCGGCGGTTCGTGTAGAAGTGTGCGATCATGGCGCAGTAGCGCGCCCGGATGTCCGGGTTCTCGCTGTCGCCGAGCAGCACCGTGTTGGGGGCGAGCGCGCCGAGTCCGTAAAACTCCACGAGCCGCTCGGCCCCGACGAACGGATCCGGCGCGGCGACGACGCGCACCAGCGCCTGCACGGCGCGTTCTTCGAGAAACTCGCGGATAGCGGTTTCCATCGTCTGCTGCCGCTCGGCAGTCACGCCCTTGGTGGTCAGCACCGTCGAAACCGTCATCAGCGCGCGGTTGTGCGTGATGGCGCGGGCGAGGTCGATGAGGTGCCAGCGGCGGGTGGGCGCGCCCGAGAGCACGAGCAGGTGGGGACGCCAGTTCTTAACGTCCCCCTGGCGGCGCAGGTGCATCAGGCCCGTTCGGGTGACGGCCATCCACAGGCCGCTCCGCACGTCGCCCCACGCCGTTTCGAGGCTGCGCCGCTCCAGCCACACGTAGACGCCCACGACGAACACGATGGCGACGACCGTGGCGAGGGCGTTGATGAGAAACATCACCGCCACGCAGCCCACGAAGCCGAGCAGCGAAAACGCCCAGTGGACGCGGAAAGTGGGCCGGAACGACGGACTCCGCAGAAACGTCTCGATGCCCGCCGAGGCATTGAGCACGCCGTAGGTCGTCAGGAAAAACATCGACAAGACGGGCGCGATGAGGTTGAGGTTGCCGAAGTAGACGGCCACGAGCGCGAGCGCGAGCGTGAGCACGGTGCCCGCGCGCGGCGTGTCCTCGGGGCCGCTGCCCTTGCCCAGCCACGCCAGTTTCCGGGGCAGCACGCCGTCGCGCGCGAGGGCCTGCAACACACGCGGGGCGCCCAGCACCGACCCCAGCGCGCTCGAGAGCGTCGCGCCCCAAACGCCCAGCAAAATGGCATCGCCCCAGTACGCCATCCTCCGCATGATGAGCGGGTCGTCGATGAGCGTGAGCGCGTCCGCCCGCATCGCCAGCAGCACCGGCAGGCCCATGTAGATGAGGTAGCCCGTGCCCACGGCGGCGAAGGTGCCGCGCGGGATCGAGCGGTTGGGATTTTTGAGATCGCCCGACATGCTCACGCCCGCCATGATGCCCGTGACGGCGGGGAAGAACACGGCGAAGACCGTCCAGAACGGCTCCGAGTTGCGATCCGACGCGCCCCACATCTCGATCTGCGTCGGCTCGATGGCCTTGCCGAACACCAGCGACACGAGCGAGAGCACGATGGCCACCATGATGAAATACTGCGCCCGGATGGCCGTCTTGGCCGACACGAGCGCCAGCACCGCCACGAGCACCGTCGTCACCAGCCCCACCATCTTCTCGTCGAGCATCGGAAACGCGCGCACGACGCTCTCGGCGAAGCCGATGGTGTAGAGTGCGACGGACAGCCCCTGCGCCACGTAGAGCGGAATGCCTACGGCCCCGCCCGTCTCGATGCCCAGCGACCGGCTGATCATGTAATACGCCCCGCCCGTCCGCACACGCTGATCGGTGGCGATGGCCGCGATGGAGAGCGCCGTCAGAAACGTGATCGCCGTGGCCAGCGTGACGATGATGAGCGTCCCGGCCAGCCCCACGTTGCCCACCACCCAGCCGAAGCGCAGGTACATGATGACCCCGAGGATCGTCAGGATCGACGGGGTGAAGACGCCGCCGAAGGTGCCCAGGCCCGTGGCCTTGCTGGCGACGACTTCTTCCAGCGGCGGGCGCGTTTTCTCTCGGAGGCGGTTGAGCATGGGGCGTCGGGGCACGTCGGGGGGACGAAGGATAGGCACGCGCCGCGCTCTGTGTCACGGACGCGTGCGAATGGGAAACACAGAGGCTACTTTGCAGGGGCCGCGCGGGGCGGCATGCCCTCCGCCCCTACCACCGATCTCCAACATCCGAAACCCTATGCGCCTCGCCCTCGCCCTGCTCGTCGTCCTGCTCCTTGCGTCGCCCGCCGCCGCACAGGTGGACGCTCCACGGTTCACGGAGAATTTCCCGCCGTCCGAGTTCGCCGCGCGCCGCGCGCGCGTGTTCGACGCGCTGGGCACGAACGCCCTCGCCGTGGTACAGGGCGCGCCGTCGCCACGTGGGTATACACGCTTCCGGCAGACGAACGAGTTTTATTACCTCACCGGCGTCGAGGTGCCCGGCGCGTACCTCGTGCTCGACGGCACCACGCGGCGGGCGAACCTGTACCTGCCGCACCGCAACGCGGGCCGCGAGCGCGGCGAGGGCAAGATGCTCTCCGCCGAAGACGACGGCTTCATCCGCGACACGCTGCTTTTCAGCGGCGCGTACGGCGTGGATCTGCTGGCCGAGCACCTCGCCCGAGGCGCCCGAGCGCGCCCCGATCTGCCCGTGCTCTACACGCCGCTGAGTCCGGCAGAGGGCATGGCCGAGAGCCGCGACCTCGGCCTGCGCGTCAACGCCGACATCGCCTCCGATCCGTGGGACGGGCGCGAGAGCCGCGAGGGACGCTTCGTGCGGCTCCTGCGCGAGCGCTTCCCGATGCTCGAACTCCGCGACCTCACGCCTGTCCTCGACGAACTCCGGCTCATCAAGAGCGAAAACGAACTCGCCCTCATCCGAAAAGCAAGCCGTCTCTCCGGCCTCGCGCTGATGGAAGCGATGCGCTCGACCGAGCCCGGCGTGCGCGAGTCCGAACTCGACGCCGTGGCGCGGTTCATCTTCTTCCGCGAAGGCGCGCAGGGCGACGCCTACTACTCGCTCGTCGCCAGCGCCCACAACGCGTTCTTCCCCCATTACCACGACGGCGCGCGGACGATGCAGGCGGGTGACTTCGTGCTGATGGACTACGCGCCGGACGTGGGCTACTACATGAGCGACGTGACGCGGATGTGGCCCGTGGACGGCACCTTCCGCCCGTGGCAGCGCGAACTCTACGGCTTCTACCTCGCCTGCTACCGCGCCGTCCTCACCCGCATCCGCCCGGGCGCGACGGCCTCCGAGATCGGACGCGAGGCGGCCGCAGAGATGCAGCAGATCCTCGACGCGACGACGTTCTCGAAGCCCGCCTACGCCCGCGCCGCGCGCAACTTCGTGACGCTCTACCGCGCCCGCACCCTCCCCGCCGACACCTACCTCGGCCACTGGGTGGGCATGGCCACGCACGACGTAGGCGCGTACACCGGGCCGTTCAAACCGGGCATGGTCTTCACCATCGAACCCGCCCTGACGGTGCCCGAAGAACTGATCTACATCCGCCTCGAAGACCTCATCATCGTCACCGAGACGGGCGCGGAGATCGTGTCGGATTTTGTGCCGATGGACCTCGACGCCATCGAGGCGCTGATGCGCGAGGATGGCCTGTTGCAGCAGTATCCGAAAGGGCTGACGCGGTTCGAAGGCACGCGCTGAGAGGCCGCACGCGCTATTTTGACCGCGCCTTTCCCCTTGAAGCCCATGCTCACGGCGCTCATCAGCCAACCGGAAACGTTCGCGCTCGTCGGCGCAGGCGCGGCGGCGACGGTGCTGGGCCAACGTCTTGCACAGTGCGGGCTGCGCGTCGAAACCGTCGTGAGCCGCACGATGGAGAGCGCCCGGCCTCTGGCGGATGCGCTGGCAGCAGTGGCGACGACGGACCTCGAAGCCGCCGCATCGTCCGACGCCATCGCGCTGTGCGTGCCGGACGACGCGCTGAAAAACGTCGTGGCGTCGCTGGCAGCGGTCGATGCGCCGCTCGACGGCACGCTGGTGCTGCACCTCTCGGGCGTGCATCCCGTGCGCGTGCTGGCCCCGCTGCGGGTGCGCGGCGCGTTCGGGCTGGGCTTCCACGTGGCGCAGGCGCTCACGCGCGCGACGCCGCCCGAGGCGCTCGTCGGCGTGGCCGTGGGGCTGGAAGGCCGCGAACCGGCGATGGGCGTGGGCCGCCGGCTGGCCGCGACGCTGGGCATGAACCCCGTCGCCATCCGGCTGGGCAGCAAGGCCCTCTACCACCTCGCGTTGTCGATGGCGAGCAACTACACCGTCACGCTCGCCGCGCTGGCGACGGAAGTGCTGGGCAGCGCCGGCATCGACGCCGCCGACGCCGAGGCGCTCGTGATGCCGCTGCTGGCGGGGACGGTGGCCAACCTCAGCGCGCAGCCGCCCGCCGACGCCCTCACCGGCCCCATCGTGCGGGGCGACGTGGCGACCGTCGAGCAGCACCTGACGGCGCTCCGCACGCTTTTGCCGCATCTCGTACCCGCCTACGGCATCCTCGCCACCGAAACCGTCCGCCTGGCGCGGGCATCGGGGCGGCTCGACGCAGCGCGGGCCGACCGGCTGCTCGAGAAGATCGAGGACGCCGTGCGGTGAAGCGGCGCCGAGTGGTGGCGCGATTTTCCCATCCCCCCGCGCGACGGTGCGCGACATTGGGCAACGTTTCCACCCACGTTTTCCCCACGATCATGGCAGACAAGAAAGGCTCCGGCAAACGCGAACTCATCGAACCCCACGAGGGCGACAAGCGCTACGTGCGCCGCGATGACGAAGGCAAGTTCACCGAGAGCGACGACGTGACGAAGTCGCTGCGGCAGGACGTGAAGCAGAGCGCCAAAACAAAGGTCAAATCCGGCCAGGGCGACCGGGGCGACCAGCCCCGCAACAAGTAGCAGGCCCGACGAGGCAGCCCGCTTTCCCGCAGTTTCTGCCGCGACGCGGCGTTTTCCCAGACGATTCCCCTTCATGTCCGACCTCACCCAGCGCGACCGGCTGCTCGCGCTCACGGGGATCCTGCTCGCCCTTTTCCTCGGCGCGCTCGACCAGACCATCGTGGCCACGGCCCTGCCCCGCATCGTCGCGGATTTGCAGGGCGTCACGCGCTATGCCTGGGTGGCCACGGCCTACCTGCTCGCCTCTACGGCGATGGTGCCCATCTACGGCAAGCTGGCCGACGGGCATTCGAAGAAGCGCATCGAACTGGTGGCCGTGGTGCTGTTTCTGGCGGGCTCGTTCCTGTGCGGGCTGGCGGGCGAGTTCGGGTCGCTGCCCGTCATCGGCGACGGCATGAACCAGCTCATCGTCTTCCGGGGGATCCAGGGGCTGGGCGGGGCCGGGCTGTTTGCGATGGCCTTTATCGTCATCGCCGACCTGTTTCCGCCCCGCGAGCGCGGTAAGTACCAGGGCTTCGTCGGGGCCACCTTCGGCGTGGCGAGTGTGCTCGGTCCCATCGTCGGTGGCTTTCTCACGGATCACGGCGGCGGCATCCTGCCGGGCGTGGCGGGCTGGCGCTGGGTGTTCTACGTCAACGTGCCGTTCGGCGCGCTGGCGCTGTGGTTTATCGCACGGCGGATGCCCGCACTCCCGCCCCGCGCACCCGGCAACAGGATGGACGTGCTCGGTGCCGCGTTGCTGCTCGTCGCGCTCATCCCCCTCGTGCTCGGCCTGCAACTCGATAAGCAGGTGCATCCGTGGACGGCCCCGGAGACGCTCGGGCTCTTCGCCGTTGCCGCCGTCGGCATCGGGCTGTTCGTGTGGCGGGCGCTCAGGTCGAAGAACCCGGTGCTGGACTTACGGCTGTTTCAGAACCGCGTGTTCTCGACCTCCAACGCCGCGCTGTTCGTGCTGGGCGGCACGTTTCTGAGCCTGGTGGTGTTTCTGCCCCTGTTTCTGGTCAACGTCGTCGGCGTCTCGGCCACGCGCGCGGGCGTGAGCCTGATTCCCCTGTCGCTGGGCGTCGTGGCGGGCTCGACCCTGACGGGGCAACTCGTGTCGCGCTTCGGGCACTACAAGCGCTTCATGCTGGGTGGCGGCGCGATCCTTATCGTCGGCATCGCGCTGCTGACGGGGATGACGGCCCAGACGAGCGCGGGCACCATCACGCTGTACATGATCGTGTGCGGCCTCGGCCTCGGCCCTGCCCTCCCGCTCTACCCGCTCGCCATCCAGAACGCCGTGACGCAGGACAAGGTGGGGCAGGCGACGAGCGCGAGCCAGTTTTTCCGCCAGATCGGCGGAGCCGTCAGCACGGCCATCGCCGGGACGATCCTCGCCGTCTCGCTCGTCGCCGCGATGCCGCAGCAGGCGTCCGCGCCCTCCGCCGAGGGCGGTGAGCGGATGGAGGCCGGCCCCGAGGCCGTCGAGGCGCGCATCCGGGCGCGTTTCGACGCGGCGTACGCCGACGTGACGGGCGCACTCGAACGCGGCGACGACGCGGCAGCAGCGGCCACGGCGCAGCGCCTCCCGCTGTCCGACTCGGCGCGGACGGCCTTCGAGCGCGCCCTCGCCGCACCGGCGGCAGAGCGCGCCACCACGCTCCGCACGCTCTTCGACGCCTCCGCGCGCCGCGCCGCGGCGGCCATGACGGAGCAGGTGCGGGCCGCTTTCGCGCACGCCATCGGTCGCATCTACCTGTTCGTGCTCGTGCTCGCCGTGCTGGGCTGGCTCCTCACGCTGCTCGTGCCCGAACTGCCGCTCCGCACCACGCTCGACCACGGCCCGCGCGCCGACGACGCCGTGCCTCCGACCTACGGGAACGGCGCGACTGCTGCTGCGGACGAGGCCGCTGTTCCGAGTCGCTCCGCCTGACGCACGCTCGTCGCTTCTTCCTTTCACCCCAACGACTCTCATGGAATACCGTCAGTTGGGCCGCTCGGGCCTCAAAGTCTCCGAAATCTGCTTTGGCACGATGACCTTTGGCGAAGGCTTCTTCGGCATTGGCGAAGTCTCCGACCAGACCGGAGCCGACCGGCTCGTTCACGCCGCCCTCGACGCGGGCGTCACCTTTTTCGACACCGCTGATGTGTACTCGCGCGGCCAGAGCGAGGAAATTCTGGGCAAAGCGCTGCACCATGCCTCGACGCCGCGCGAGCAGGTCGTCATCGCCACCAAAGTGCGCGGCTCGATGAGCGACGCCGCCGCCGCAGGCACAGGCGACGTCAACAACGTCGGGCTGTCGCGCAAGCACATTTTCGACGGTTGCGACGCCAGCCTCCGCCGCCTCGGCGTCGACTACATCGACCTGTACCAGGTTCACGGCTGGGACCCCGTCACGCCCATCGAAGAAACGATGCGCGCCCTCGCCGACCTCGTGACGGCAGGCAAAGTGCGCTACCTCGGCGTCTCCAACTATGCCGTCCGCCAGATCATGCGCGCCAACGCCGTGGCCGACGCCCACGGGTGGCCGCGCTTCGTGAGCTTGCAGGCGTACTACAGCCTCGTCGGGCGCGACCTGGAGCACGAACTCGTGGATCTGTGCCAGGAAGAAGGGCTGGGGATCCTGACGTGGAGCCCGCTCGCGGGCGGTTTTCTGACGGGCAAATTCCGCCGCGATCAGGACGACCCCGAGGGCTCGCGCCGCACCACCTTCGACTTCCCACCCGTCGACAGAGAGCAGGGCTACGAGGTCGTCGAGGTGCTGCGCGAGATGGCCGAAGCGAAGCAGGCGACCGTTCCCCAGCTTGCGCTCGCGTGGCTGCTGGGGCAGCGCGGCGTCACGAGCGTCATCATCGGCACGAAAAAACCGACCCAGCTAGAAGACAACCTCGGTGCCGTCAAGGTCTCGTTCACCGACGCCGAACGGGCGCGGCTGGACGAGATCACCCGGCCCGACGTGCTCTATCCTCAGTGGATGGTGCAGCGCCAGGGCCGCGACCGTCAGCCTGTTTCCCGCCGCGACGCCTGACGCATGGAGCCTGCTGAAGGACCGGCCCCCGACGAAGGCCGCCGCCCCGCCGCGCCCGGCGCACCCGGCGAGGTCGAGCACCAGGCAGGCGGGCGCCCGGCGCGCAACGACCCCTTTGCCGCGCTGCGGCGGCCCGATTTCGCCCTCTACCTCGCGGGCAGCCTCTTTTCCAACGCGGGCAACCAGATGCGCGTCGTGGCCGTCGGGTGGGAGGTGTACGCGCGCACGCAGACGGCCCTCGGGCTGGGCCTCATCGGCCTCACGCTGGCGCTGCCGGTGCTGCTGCTGGCGCTGCCGGCGGGCGCGGCGGCGGATCGCTACCCGCGCAAAACGCTCATCCTGATCGCGCAGGCCGGGCTTGCGGTGTCGGGGCTGGGGCTGGCGTGGGTGTCGTACACGGACGCACCGGTGGTGCTGACGTACGTGTTTCTGCTGGGCACGGGCATCTTCCGCGCCATCGGGTGGCCCGCCTCGCAGGCCATCGTCACCGGGCTGGTGCCCGCACCCGTGTTTCCCAACGCGACGATGTGGCGCAGCGTGGCCTTCCAACTTGCCGCCACGCTCGGCCCGCTGACGGGCGGCTTCCTCGTGGCGTGGCACGGCCCGGCGACGGTGTACATGGCCGACGCGCTCTCCAGCCTCGTGCTCTTCGGATGCCTCCTGTTCGTGCACCCGACCCCGCAGGCGCGCTCGACCGAAAAACGCTCGTGGAAGAGCCTGGCCGAGGGCGCCAGGTTCGTGCGGCGGCAGCCCGTCATTCTCTCCACCATCACACTCGACATGGTGGCGGTGCTCTTCGGCGGGGCGACGGCGCTCTTGCCGATCTACGCCACCGACGTGCTGGGCGTCGGCGCGTCGGGCTTCGGGTGGATGCGGGCGATGCCGTCGCTGGGCGCCATCACGATGGGGCTGTCGCTGGCGCTGCTGCCGCCGATGCGGCGGGCGGGCCGGACGCTGCTCGTGGCCGTCGCGGCCTTCGGCGTGGCCACCATCGTGTTCGGGCTGTCAAAAAACTTCGCCGTCTCGCTCGTCGCGCTGTTCTGCCTCGGCGCGGCAGACAACATCTCGGTCGTCGTACGCTCGACGGTGCTGCAACTGCTCACGCCGGATGCGATGCGCGGGCGCGTGGCGGCCGTCAACGCGGTGTTCATCGGGACGAGCAACGAGATCGGCGAGCTCGAATCGGGCAGCGTCGCAACCCTCATCGGGGCCGTGCCGACGGTCGCGCTGGGCGGCGTGATGACGCTCGTGACCGTCGGCGTGGCGGCCGCGATCTGGCCCTCGCTGCGGGCGCTGGGCCGGCTCGAAGACCTCGAACCGCCGCCTGGCTGATGGGAGGTTGGACGGTGCGGACGTTTTCGAACGTGCGGAAGCCAGAAGCCCGCCTTCCCTGTTCCCACCTCCGAAAGCGAAGCTTCCTGAAGGAAATCCGAAATCCCAAACCGCCTTCCCCTTTCCCATGCCCATGTCCTTCCGCGATCACGTCGTCCTCGTCACCGGCGCGTCGAGCGGCATCGGGCGGGCGCTGGCGCTCCAGCTCGCCGACGACGGCGCGCGCCTCGCGCTGGCGGCCCGCTCCGCCGGGGCGCTCGACGAGGTGGCCGAGGCGTGCCGGGAGCGGGGCGCGGAGGCTCTCGCCGTCCCGACCGACGTGGCCGACGAAGCGCAGTGCCGCCGCCTCGTCGCCCGCACGGTGGAGACGTATGGAAGGCTCGACGTGCTCCTCAACAACGCGGGCATCTCGATGTGGGCGCGCTTCGAAGACCTCGATACGCTCGACCCGCTGCGGCGCATCATGGACGTGAACTACTTTGGAGCCGTCTACTGCACGCACGCCGCGCTGCCGCACCTCAAAGCCACGCGCGGGCGCCTCGTCAACGTGGCGAGCCTGACGGGCAAGACGGGCGTGCCCACGCGCACGGGCTACGCCGCCAGCAAGCACGCGATGGCAGGTTTCTTCGACTCGCTCCGCATCGAACTGCTGGATTCCGGCGTGAGCGTGACGACGGTGTACCCCGGCTTCGTAGCCACCGGCGTGCGCCGCCACGCCTACGGCCCGGACGGGCAGCCCCTCGGCGCGTCGCCGGTGCGCGAGGAATCCGTGATGTCGCCCGAAGAGTGCGCCCGCCTCACGCTCGACGCGGCCGCCAAACGCAAGCGCGAGGTGGTGATGACCACGCGCGGCAAAATCGGGCTCTGGCTCAAGCTCGTGGCACCGGCGTGGGTGGACCGCCTCGCGCAACGGGCCATCCGGCGAGGCGTTTAGAAGGGTGACTGGGAAATAACCGTTCGTCACTCGTCACGCGCCGTTCCTACTTCCGACTCTCGACCTGCCCCCATGCCCCACACGCACCTGCTCACCCGGACGATGCACCTGCCGCTGCCGCGTGCCGAGGTGTTCGACTTTTTCGCCGATGCCGAGAACCTGGCGCGCATCACGCCGCCCGAACTCGACTTCCGCATTACCCGCACGCCCGAGGTGATGCGCGCGGGCGCGACGATCGAGTACAAGCTGGGGCTTTTCGGTGTGCCGTTCGGATGGCGCACCGAGATCAGCACGTGGGATCCGCCCGCCGTGTTCGTGGACGAGCAGCGCAAGGGGCCGTACAAAACCTGGCACCACACCCACACCTTCGCTGACGAGGACGGCGGCACGCGCATCAACGACGAGGTGCGCTACGCGCTGCCGCTGTGGCCCTTCGGCGAAATCGCGCTGCCCCTCGTGCGCGTCCAGCTCAACCGCATCTTCGACTACCGCCAGCAGGCCATCCGCGAGATTCTGCTGGGCGCGTGAAGCTGCTATGAGTCCGCCGCAGGTTTCCCGCGCCACTCCTACATTGCCCCTCGGACACCTCGCCCCAGTCAGGCGTTCCACTTCCGCGTTTCCCTTTCCACCTTCCGCGTTTCTCCTATGGGTCGCATGTTCGAAAAGCGCAAGGCGACGATGTTCGCCCGCTTCGACCGCATGGCCAAGCAGTTTGCCCGCATTGGCAAAGACATCGTCATCGCCGTCCGCGCGGGCGGGCCCGACCCCGACCTCAACCCGCAGCTCCGGCGCGTTTTGCAGAACGCCAAGAGCGTCAACATGCCCAAGGAAAAGGTGGACGCCGCCATCAAGCGGGCGCAGGGCCGCGAGCTGGCCGACTACGAGGAGCTCCTCTACGAAGGCTACGCCCCGCACGGCGTGCCGCTGATGATCGAGACGGCCACCGACAACGTCAACCGCACCATCGCCAACCTGCGCGCCATCTTCTCGCGCGGCGGCGGCAACATGGGCACGACGGGCAGCGTGGCGTTCCAGTTCAACAAGATGGGCGTCTTCACGCTCGACCCGAAGGCGCTCGGCGGCATGGACGCCGACGATCTGGAGTTGCACCTCATCGACCACGGGTTGGAGGAGATGGAGCGCACCACCGACGAGGAGGAAAACCCCGTGCTCGTGGCGCGGTGTGCCTTCGCGGAGTTCGGGCACCTGCAGAAGGCGCTCGAAGACGCCGGCATCACGCCCGTCTCGGCGGAGATCGAGTGGGTGCCGACGAGCGAAACCGCCCTCCCCGACGAGCAGGCCGACGAGGTGCTGGCCTTTGTCGCCAAAATCGAGGCCGACGAGGACGTGCAGAAGGTCTTCCACAACCTCGCCTGAAGGCCCGCGCGGCGGTGACACACGGGCGTCAGCGGCGGTGGGTATCCTGGCATCTCCACCACCGCCCGCCCCGATGCTCGTAGACGACGTTCAGGCTTCGATCCACTTTTACCACACGCTCGGTTTCCACGTGTCGGCCACCGAGATGAACGCCGACGGGCAGCCGCTGTGGGCGCTTTTGCGCCGCGACGACGCCGACCTGTTCATCGAGCGGCGTGACCAGTGGCCCGCGCACGTCGTCCCGCTAGCGCCGCAGCGAGGGGCGCTCTCGCTCGTGCTGGAAGGGCGCGACGTGGGCGAGCAAACCGACCCCGACGGCACAACGGTCTGCGTCGAACCCGCGCAGCGTCGCGCGGCCTGACGGCTCAGGCGGCCCTGCCGTCGCCAAACAACTCGGTGGTGCCGAGGTGCTGCTCTACGTGCGCCACGAGCGTGCCGAGTTCCACGTCCGCTCCATCGCCGCGGGCGTAGAGGACGGCCGCCAGGGCACTGGCGATCGTCGCCAGCAGCGGGCTCTGCGCGGCTTCCCCCAGCACGTCCAGAAACTCCTCTGCCACGTCCTGCCGCGCCTCGGGAGCGTGCAGCAGCGCGCGCAGGCGCGTGCGCTGCGCGGCGGTGTGACGCGCGGAGGCCCGGTAGACCAGCACGCCCACCAGCCCGTGGAACGCTTCGAGCACGTCTCCCTCTCCCGTACACGCCATCAGGTTGAGCTTGGAGGCGAGGTGGTGCGCGTCGGGCAGGCGCACGAACGTACCGCGGCCCACGTGGCTCTCGATGAGGCCGCGCGCGGCCAGCGCCTGTAGCGCCTCGCGCACGACGGTTCGGCTGAGGCCGAATTGCTCGACCAATTTGCGTTCGGGAGGAAGACGGTCGCCGGGGCGGAGCGTCCTCGTGTGGATCTGCTCCTCAATCCAGCGAGCGACTTCTTGAAAACGGCGGTCCGGCGTGGGAGCGGTCATGAAAGGGGAGCGAGAACGTGCGAGAGAAAACTACCACCTACAGTTTGCAGGCGTATCGCTGCACGTAACGTCCCTTACTGACGCTACGTGTTTCGGCAGTAAAACTACGAAAATCTGAAGCACATCTCCACCTTATGCATTGAAAACACATGACTTACCCCCTTACGCCGGAGCCCTCCATTTCCTGTGCGCCGTCTCAGGTCAGTTCGGCACCGGGGGCGGGCGGGGCGAAGTGGTTGAAGCCTGCCGCGGGCAGCGCCACCCGCTCGCCACTGTCGGCGGTCTGCACGTGAACGCCTTCTTCCGGCTCCACAACCCGCCCGATGGGCACGAAGAGGCCCTGCTGCGGCAGCCGGGCGAAGTCCTTCTCAGGCATCGTGAAGAGCAGTTCGTAATCCTCGCCGCCGAAGAGCGCGTACACATCCACGTCGTCCTCGAATTCGGTGGCCACGGCGCGCGTCTGCTCGTCGATGGGGAGGGCGGCTTCGTAGACGAGCGCACCCGTGCCGCTGAGGTCGCAGAGGTGGTGAATCTCGGAGGCCAGCCCGTCGGACACGTCGATGAGCGACGTGGGGCGCACGCCTGCCTGTTGCCACGCCGCGACGGCTTCGAGGCGCGGCGTGGGGGCAAGCTGGCGGGCCAGCACGTACTGCCACGGCGCGAAGTCGGGCGTGTGCGCGGCGTCGCGGCGCAGCGCGTCGCGGTGGTGGAGCAGCAGCTTGAGGCCCGCGAAGGCCGCGCCCACGTCGCCGGTGAGGCACAGCAGGTCGCCAGGTTGCGCGCCGCTGCGGTAGACGACGTCCTCCTCGCGCGCCTCGCCGACGAGGGTGATGGCGAGCGTGAGGGCGTTCGCCGCCGTGGTGTCGCCGCCGATGAGCGTCACGCCGAAACGTTCGCACGCGCGCGCCATGCCTCTGTACAACGTCTCGACCTCCTCGACGGCGAGCGTCGCGGGCAGCCCGAGCGCGATGGTGGCAAAGCGGGGCCGGGCGTTCATGGCTGCCACGTCGCTCACGTTGACGGCGATGCTCTTGAAGCCGAGCTTGTCGAGCGGCGTGAAGCTGCGGTCGAAGTGAAAGCCTTCGATCAGCGCGTCGGTGGTGACGACGTGGACGCGCCCGCCGCCCACGCGGTACACGGCGGCATCGTCCTGGATACCCTGGAGCAGGTCGGGGTCAGAGGCGGGCCCGAGCACGCGCTGCAAGCGGTCGATGAGGCCAAATTCGCCGAGTTCGCTGAGGAGCATCGTGGGTACAGGGTAAAGAGTGACGGGTGAACGGGGAAAGTCGCGGATGGAAGATGGAAACGGCACCGTCGTTTCATCACCCTCCGCTATTCCGCCATTCTCTATCTCCGGCGGAGGTAAGGCTGTTCGCTTCGGCCCTCACGCGGACGTGCCATGGCACGTCCGCGTGAGGGCCGCTGGGCGAAATCCACCCCGCCCCTACGATCTATCCTCGATCCCAGCAGCGGGCTGCGCCCTTACCAGCCCCATCCCCGTTCCGCCTTCCCCCTTTCAACTCATCCCAGGCAGATCTTGCCGAGCACCGTGGCGCGGGCAGCACCTGTCACGCGGGGGAGGTTCGTGGGCACACCGTTGAGCGTCTCGTGCGCGAGCACGGCGAAGCAGAGTGCTTCTTTGGTGTCGCTGTCCACGCCGTACGCGTCGACGGGGCGGACGGGCACGCCGGGGAAACGGTCGGCCAGCATCTGCAAGAGCGTAGCGTTGCGCCGCCCGCCGCCACTCGGGATCAGCACGTCGAGCGGGTGCTTTTTCTCTACGAACAGGTGGTACGCCAGGGCGATGCTGTGCGCCGTGAAGGCGGTGGCGGTGGCGATCAGGTTGCGCGCCTGCTCTTCGTCTGGCGCGTGGTGGGCAAAGCCCGCGTCGGCGAGGAGCTGGTCGATGTACGCCTCGTCGTAGAGTTCGCGGCCCGTGGATTTGGGAGGTGGCACGCGCAGGTACGGATCGTCGAGCAGCACCATCAGCAGCGTCTCGTCCACCTCGCCTGTGGCGGCAATGGCCCCGTCGGCGTCGTAGGGCTGATCGAAGAGGCGCTGCACGAGCCGGTCGATGACCATGTTGGCGGGGCCGGTGTCGAAGGCGTAGACGTCTCCCGCGTCAGCCCCGGCAGGCAGCACCGTCAGGTTGGCGATGCCGCCGAGGTTGAGCAGGCCGCGCGTCTCGGTGGGATGTGCGAAGCGGACGAAGTCGAAGTACGGCACGAGCGGCGCGCCCTGCCCGCCCAGCGCTACGTCGCCCACCCGGAAGTCGCCCACGACGGGCACGCCGAGGTACTTGGCCAGCATCGACGGGTCGCCGATCTGGAGCGTCGAGGCCACGGGCACGCCCGCGCAGTCCTCGGGAACGGGGGCGTGCCAGACAGTCTGCCCGTGCGATCCGACGAGGTCGAGGTCGGCACGAGCGATCCCGGCGCCGTCCAGCGCGTGCTGCACCGCCTCGGCGTAGGCGATGGCCAGCCGGGCGTTGAGGCTGGAGAGACGCCGAACGTCCGACGTATCCACGGCGGCGTTCCGCAGCACGAGCGCACGCAGCGCCTCGGGGTACGGCTCCGAGTGCGCCGCGCGCACGTCGAGGGTGAGGGCGCGCCCGCTGCCTTCGAGCCGCGCCACGACCACGTCGACGCCGTCGAGCGACGTGCCGCTCATCACCCCGGCGACGAGGCGGGCGGGCTTCTCGATGAGGGCGGCGAGCGCGTTCATTCGTCCCCTGCGCGCGCGCGCAGCGCCGTGGCCTCGCGCTGGAACGCCTCGGCGCGTTCGGGCTGCTGCGCGGCCAGCATCTCGTAGATGCGCGCGGCCTCGTCGAACTGCCCCTGCGTGGCGTAGATGCGGGCGAGTGTCTCGGAAACCATGTCCTCGCCGTCGTCCTCGAGGTCGGGCGGCGGGATGGCGTCGAGGTCGGGGCGCGGCGTGATGCGCGGCTGCGTGGTGAGTTGCTCGATGAGCCCGTCGAGATCGAGGTCGAAGGTGCGCGGCCCAGCGGGAAGACCGGAGGTCGGAGCCGGCACGTCGGGAACGGGCGGCGCGGCGCGGAAGACGTCGGGCGGCGGCGGCACGTCGAAAACGCCCGGTGGAAGATCGGAAGGTAGACGTTGAAGACCGGAGGCTGGCGCAGCGTCCTCGGCAGGCGGCAGCGTGGGCTCGTCGAGGTCCGCCTCGGTGCCGGGAAAGGGCGGGCGCGTGGCAGATGGCTGGGCAGGCGGGGGCGGCGTATCGAGGGCGCGCCTGCCCAGCGGCAGCGGGCGCGGCGCGGTGGCAGGGAGTTCGGATGGTACGGGCAGCGTGGGCTCTGCTGCTTCCGGCGCGGGCGGGTCGAGTTCACGGAGCGCGGCGATGACGCGGGTGGCGCGCAGCACGCCTTCCCGGGCCACCGTCAGCGAGGGCGCGAGCAGGAGGGCCTGCTGCCACACGCCCAGCGCTTGCGGCCAGGCGTGGAGGGCTTCGCAGGCGCGGGCATACAGCACGTACGCGGGCGCATAGCCGGGGGCCTCGCGCAGCACGCCGCCCAGCACCTCGGCCGCAGCGGCAGCATTGCCCTCCGCCATCTGTGCAAACGCCTCGTCGATCCGTGAAATGCTCATCGCGTGGGTAGATATTCGTCACTCGTCATGCGCCGGACGCACCACCCGCAAGGCGGGGCAGGCTGCTGCGCCCCTACGATTCGTGCGTTTTGTGTGTCCGGTAGGGGACACGATATGTCGGGCCCCTACATCATTCCAATCTCTCCGTTCGCCGTTCCCCCTCGTTCTTCTACGCAAAGGTACAAAGCGCCGGGAGGCGGCCCAAGCGCTACGCGCCGTGCCCGAAGCGGTGCTGCACGTTCCAGAAGGTGATGAGCGAGAAGCCGACGGCGAAGAGCAGCTGGAACGGCACGGCCACCCACGCCCCGGCCTGCACGATCACGACGAGGCCGAGCCACGAGTAAGCCGCCAGAAACGCCTCGCCCCACGCCGCGCCCGGCAACCGGCGGTCGGCGTACTGGCTGTGCCACCACGCGGGCTGGCCCTGCTGCGCGTTGTACTTGGGCGTGCGTACGAACGGCGTGCGCCGCCCCGCGAGCGCCTGCGCGATGGCGAGCGTGTTGCTGAAGGCGAGGCCCGTGGTGCCCGCCATGAAGACCGGCAACAACAGCATCCGCCGCATCCAGTTGGCGTAGAGGTGGCGCTGCGCGGCCACGTGGCCGAGCACCATCCCGGCGAAGCCGACGATGCCGATGCTCACGAGCGCGAAGTACCAGTCGCCCGGCCCCCGGCCCGCCACGCGCTGGTGGATGAGCAGCGGGTGCAGCAGCACCGCCAGCAGCACGAACGGGAAGACGGTGTGCCCCAGCAGGTGCAGGCTGCCCTGGACTTTGACGCGCCACGGCAGCCGGGCGCGCAGAAACGGCACGAGCAACTTGCGCCCCGTCTCCGCCGCGCCCTTCGTCCACCGGAACTGCTGCTGCCGCAACCCCTGCATCTCGACAGGCAACTCGGCGGGCACTTCGAGCGCGTCGAGGTAGCGGAAGCGCCAGCCTTTCATCTGCGCCCGGTAGCTCAGGTCGAGGTCTTCGGTGAGCGTGTCGGCGGCCCACCCGCCTGCGGCGTCGATGCAGGCGCGCTTCCACACGCCCGCCGTGCCGTTGAAGTTGATGAAGAGCCCCTCGCCCGAGCGCACGTGCTGTTCGAGGGCGAAGTGGGCGTCGAGCCCGAACGCCTGGATGCGCGTGAGCAGCGAATACGTGCGGTTGAGGTGCCCCCAGCGCGCCTGCACCAGGCCGATGTCGGGCGCGTCGAAGCCCGCGAGGGCGCGGCGCAGAAAGTGCGGCGGCGGCACGAAGTCGGCGTCGAAGATGGCGATGTGGGTGCCGCGCGCTGTCTGCAGGCCGTGCTGCAACGCGCCCGCCTTGAAGCCCACCCGGTCGGCGCGGTGGACGTGGACGACGGCGTGCCCGGCGGCGCGGTGCCGCGCCACCTCGGCGGCCACGAGCGCGAACGTCGCGTCGGTGGAGTCGTCGAGGACCTGGATTTCCAGCTTCTCGCGTGGGTAATCGAGCGCCACACAGGCGCCGATGAGGCGAGCGGCGACGTGCTGCTCGTTGTAGAGCGGCAACTGGACGGTCACGTGCGGCAGTTCGGCCTCGGGAGCCATGCTCGCGTTGCCTTCTCGGCTACGGGTGGCCCGTCCGTGCCGCGTCGCCATCCACAGCAGGTTGAGGCCGTAGAGGAGCAGCACGGCCATGCTGAGGGCGTAAAACGCGGCGATCATTCCGGCAGGGGTCACGGGCGAGGCGAGGTGGCAAGGTAGGCGGTCCTGGGCCTGCCGTCCATCCCGAAACGTTCACGTGCGGGCCGCTTCTGCCCCAGCCCGCTCGGCCACGCGCTGCGCCAGCGCGGTCATCTTCTCCTCCAGCGCCGCCAGCACGTATGGCTTGATCAGGTAATCCGTCGCGCCCGCGTCGAAGGCGTCCATCACGTCGCCGCGGTCGCCGTTGGCCGTCGTCATCACGACGGGCAGCTTGGCCAGGCGGCGCGAGCTGCGGATCATCTGCAACAGTTCCAGCCCGCTCATCTTGGGCAGCAGCCAGTCCAGCAGCACGGCGTCGAAGTCGCGCTCGCGCAGGTGGTCGAGGGCCTCTTCGGCACTCAGGGCTACGGTGACATCGGTGTAGCCGAGCGTGGAAAGCTGGCGGCACAGCGACTGCGCCATCACGCGGGCGTCTTCGACGAGGAGAAGCTTCATGAGATAACGGGGGCAAAAGATGCCGGATGGGCTGCAAAATACTCCGGCTTACCGTCTGACGCACGCGCCAGAGCGCCGTCAGGGCATGTGGCAGCGGCTTTGCCTGAGGGCGGTCGGTGCTTTCTCCCTCTGCCATGCTCCTCCGCCTCCGCAACGCCGTTTCCTCGATGCAGCAGATGACGCAGCATCAGGAGCGGACGGCCAACAACCTCGCCAACGTCAACACGGTCGGGTACAAACGTGATCGGCTGTTCACGACGGCCCTTAACGAGCGCCTCGACAACGAGGACGCGCCCGTGAGCGACCGCCGCACCGAGCAGCGCGCCGACCTTGCCGCGGGGCCGGTGCAGCAAACCGGCAACCCGCTCGACGTGGCGCTGCGCGGCGAGGGCTTCTTCGAAGTCCAGGACGAGGCCACGGGCGCGCTGCGCTACACCCGCGCGGGCGCGTTCGTCACCGACGCCGAGGGCACGCTTCGCACCCCTGAGGGCGAGGCGGTGATGGGCGCGACCGGCCCCATCACGATCCCGCCGAGCAGCACACCGGTCGAAATCAGCGCCGATGGCACGCTCCGCCAGGGCGCGCTGCCGCTGGGACGCCTGCGCGTGGTGACGTTCGACGACCCTGCGGCACTCCAGCGGTCGAGTGCGTCCACCTTCACGGCAAACGGTGCCGAGCCCGTCGACGCCGAGCAGCCCGACGTGCTCCAGGGCTTTCTGGAAACCAGCAACGTCAACGCCGTCCACGAGATGACCGAGATGATCGCGCAGTTCCGCGCCTACGAATCGCAGCAGAAATCCATCCAGACCGTCGACGACCTTCTCGGCCAGCTCGTCCGCGACACCGGCAAGTTCTGATAAAGGGGAAAGTGGGAGCGCGGAACGGTCCGCGTCCTGCTCCTCCCTGTTTCTCCTTCCGCGTTCCCACTTCCGACTTTCCAAGATGCTTCGTGCCCTTCACACCGCCGCGCTCGGCATGAGCGCCCAGCAGGCCAACGTCGACAACACGGCCAACAACCTCGCCAACACCAACACGACGGGCTACAAGCGCTCGACGGTGGTTTTCCAGGACTTGCTGTACCAGACGGTTCAAGTGGCGGGGGCCAACGAGGGCGGCGGACAGGCCGCGCCCGCGTCGCTGCAGATGGGCCACGGCGCGGCGGTCGTCGCCACCGTCCGCAACTTCACGCAGGGGTCGTTCCAGGAGACCGGCAACGCCTTCGACTTCGCCATCAGCGGCGAGGGCTTTTTCCAAGTGCGCCGCCCCGACGGCTCGCTCGCCTACACGCGCGACGGCGTCTTCACGGCCTCTGCCGATGGCCAACTCGTCACGCAGACGGGCCTGCTCGTCGAGCCTGAAATCTCGATCCCGCAGGACTCCGTCGAGGTCCACGTGTCGCAGGACGGCGTGGTGAAGGCGCGCCTGCAGGGGCAGCCCGAGATGGTGGAACTGGGCCAGATCGAGCTGGCGCGCTTTTTCAACCCGTCGGGCCTGCGGGCACTCGGCGGCAACCTCTACGAGCAGACCGAGGCCAGCGGCGAGCCCGCGCCCGCGACGCCCGGCCAAGACGGCCTCGGGATGGTGCGGCAGGGCTATCTCGAAACCTCGAACGTGGACGTGGTGCAGGAGATGGTCAACCTCATCTCCGCACAACGCGCCTACGAAATCAACTCCAAAATGGTGAACACGAGCGAAGACATGCTCCAGATCGCCAACAACCTGAAACGGTAGGTGACGGGTGAGGGAAAGAGTGACCAATGACCAGCAACAAATGACGATGCGCTTTTTCCTGTCTCTGCTCTCGCTTTTCGTCGTGATGCCTGTGGCGGCGCAGCCGCTGGCGGAGGCGGCGTGGCAGGCGCTGGCGGCGCGGTATCCCGCCGAGGCACCCGCGTTGGAAGTGCGGATCGACCGGGCGGCGGACGCGGTGCTGAACGTGGACACGCCCCTCGTCGTGTGGCCCGCCGATGCCGATGTGCCGCGCGGGCGGGTGCAGGTGCGCGTGCAGGACGCGACCGGGCGCGACGCAGGCGTGGCGATGCTGTTCGTGGCGCACTTCGACTCCGTCGTGGTGACGCGCGGCGCGGTGGCGTCGGGCGACGAGGTGGACGCCTCCGCGCTCGAAGCCGTCTGGCGCGAAACCACGCGGCTGCGCGGCGGCTGGCTGCGCGCCCGCGACCTCGCCACGATGCCCGAGGCGTTGTTCGCCACGCGCTACCTGCGCGCCGACGTCCCGCTGCGCCCCGGCGACCTGCGCCCGCCGTACGCCGCCGAACCGGGCCAGCCCGTCGATCTCCGCTACACGCGCGGAGCCGTCGCCTTCACGCTGCGCGCCGAGGCCCGCGAGGCCGGGCACGTCGGCGACACCATCCGTCTCTTTTTGTCTGACACCCGCACCACCTACCGCGCCCGCCTCACCGCGCCGGGCGAGGCGGTGTGGGTGGAAACGCTGTGATGCCTCTGACGCGGGCGCAAGGCATGGCGCCCCCACCCTGACCTCCGCGACGGGCGCAGCGCGCTGCGCCCCTACCCGTCACCCTTCACCCGTCATCCGTTCCCCTTCCATGCGCCTCTTACCCCTTCTGCTCGCCTTCCTGCTCGTCGCGCCCGCGCTGTCGGCGCAGTCGCTCTTTTCCGACCCGAAGGCCGGGCGCCCGGGCGACGTGCTCACCGTCGTGCTCGTCGAGCGCGCCAGCGCCCAGCGCGCCAGCCGCTACGAGGACGAAGCCTCGGCCCGGATGGGCGGCTCGGCGGCGGCGGGGGGCAACACCTTCGGCGCGGACGCCCAGTTCTCGCAGAACGCCGACGCCCGCAACAGCACCGCGCAGAGCGACCTGCTCACCGGCACGATGACCGTGGTGGTGACGGGGCTCGACGAGGCGGGCAACCTCACCATCGCGGGCGAGCGCTCCATCAACGTCAACGGCGTCACGCACGTGATGAAGATCGCCGGGGCCGTGCGTCCGCGCGACATCCGCTACGACAACACGGTGCTCTCGTACCAGCTTGCCAACGCCGTCATCGAATACCGCAAGGCAGGCAAGGGGGCGGCGCGCTTTCTCAAACCCGCCACGCTCGTGCGCGCCGGGGCCGTGGCGCTGCTCGGCATCGCCGCCTTTTTCGTCGCCGGATGAGGGCTACCGTTCGGTAGGGCCGTGCCGCGGCACGGCCCTGCGTCCGAAATCCGACCTGCCGCGCAGGGTGCCCTGCATCGCCCTCCTGCTCCTGCTTCCCCGTTCCCACGTTCCACCATGTCCCGTCTGATTTTCGCGCTCCTCGTCGTCTTCGCGCTCACCGCGCCCGCGTGGGCGCAGTCGTCGGCGCAGGTGCGGCTGAAAGAACTCGTCGTGCTCGAAGGCGCGGCACCCGTGCAGCTCACGGGCTACGGCCTCATCGTCGGACTCGACCGCACGGGCGACCGGGCGACGGGGCGGCGCGGCGCGCCGTACACGGTGCAGAGCATCACCAACATGCTGCAGCGCTTCGGCATCACCGTGGACCCGACGTCGCTCAGTTCGCGCAACGTGGCCGCCGTGATGGTGACCACCACGCTCGACGCCTTCAACGGGCCGGGCACGACGCTCGACGTCACTGTTTCGGCGATGGGCGACGCCCGCTCGCTCACGGGTGGCACGCTGCTCCAGACGCCGCTGATCGACACGCGCACGGGGCAGGTCTACGCGATGGCGCAGGGGCCGATCTCGACGGGCGCCGTCTCGGCTTCGTCGGGTGGGTCGAGCGTGCAGATCAACCACACCAACACGGGCCGCGTGCCCGGCGGCGCGCTCGTGCAGATGGCCCCGCCGCTCCAGATCGACGGCGACAAGGTGGGCCTCGTGCTGCGCCGCCCGGACTTCACGACGGCCAACCGCCTCGCAGAGGCCGTCAACGCCGCGTTCGCCGGAGCCGCGACCGTCGAGCACGCGGGCGTCGTGCGCGTGGCCGTGCCCGCGGGCGTCGGCGGCGTGCCGGGCCTGATGGCGGCGCTCGAAGACGCGCGCGTCGAGGTGGACGCGCCCGCGCGCTTCGTCATCAACGAGCGGACGGGCACCATCGTCGCGGGCGGCAACGTCCGCATTTCCGAGGTGATGATCACCTACGGCTCGATCGTCATCTCGACGCAGAGCGATCCGTTCGTGTCGCAGCCTGCGCCGCTCTCGGACGGCCAGACCGTGCAGGGTGCGCGCGCGCAGACGGGCATCTCCGAGGAGGCCGCCCGCAGCGTCGTCCTCCCGCCCAACACCGACGTGAACGCCCTCGCTGCCGCGCTCAACGAACTCGGCATCACCCCGCGCGACATCATCGGCATCTTCCAGGCCATCGACCGCGCCGGGGCGCTCCAGGGCGAGCTGGTGATTATGTGAGGATGCGTGAAGGACGACGGGCACATGACCAATGACACCTGATCAATGACGATTAACCAACCTCCAACCTCCCCTTCCTCGCCCCTCGCGCTGCACCGGGCGAAGACGCCCGCGGAATCGGCGCGGCAGTTCGAGGAGGTGCTCGTCAAGCAGTTCGTGCAGACGATGACGAAAGACCTCTTCAAGCCGATGGATGAGGGCGGCGCTTCATTTGTCGCCGCGCAGGCCGATATACAACGGGATACGCTGAACGATGTGCTGACGCGCCACCTCGTGGACGGCGGCAGCTTCGGCGTGGCCCGGATGCTGGAACGCCAGTGGGCGCAGCAGGGCAAGATTTCCCCCGACGACCATGGCTAATCCCGCCGACCTCGCCCGCCCGCTTCTCGACACGCTGCGCGCCGAGGAGGAGGCCCTGTTGCGCCTCGACGCGCTCGTGGGCCAGCAGCTCGACGCCGTGCGGGGACGCCACCACGCCGCGCTCGAAACCCTCACCATCGACACCGGCAACGCCGCCGCCGAACTCCACCGCCTCAAAACGGTGCGCGAGCGGCAGAGCCGGCTGCTGGGCCGCGTCCTCAAACTCGGCACCGACGCCCTCCCCGACCTCGACGCGCTCGCCACCGCGCTCGACGGGCTCGACGCCGATACCGCCCGTTCGCTCCGCAGCGCCCGCAGCCGCATCCACACCCTCGCCGCCCGGTCGCGCCAGAACGCCGACACGCTGAACTTCGCCCTCCACTACGCCGTGTCGCTGGGCCGCGAGGTGATGGGCGTGCTGCAAGGCCTCGGCGGCCCCGCGCCGCTCCGCACCTACAACGGCGCCGGGCAGCGCACGACGGCGCAGGCGTCGCACTCCTACCTCAACCGGGTGGGATGACGGGTGGAGGGTAGAGATTGGATACCGACACCCATCTCGACCCTCCAGCCTCCAACCTCCAACACACATGAGCATCTTCCGCACGTACCACACGGCCCGCACGGCGATGGCGGCGCAGTCCGCCGCGCTCAACACCGCCGGGCAGAACGTCAACAACGTCGGCGTCGAGGGCTACTCGCGCAGGCGGCTGACGATGGCGACGCTGGCGCAGCCCAACCAGGGCCTGTGGAGCCGCCCGCAGGGGATGGGGCTGGCGGCAGGTGTGGCCGTCGAGAGCATCACCCGGATGCGCGACGAGTTGCTCGTCAACGCCGCCCGCGACGCACGTTCGGGCCTCGGCGGTGCCGACGAAGGGCACCGCGGCCTGACGGCGCTGGAGTCGCTGCTCGGCACCACGTCGGGCAGCGCGCTCACGGACGTGCTCTCGGACTTCTGGGACGGTTTCGCCGCGCTCTCGGACGCGCCCACCGACCTCGGCGTGCGCCGCTCGGCGCTGGGCCGCGCCAACGCCCTCGCCGACACGCTCCACCGCATGGACGGCGACATCACCGCCCTCGCCACGCGCACGCAGGACGACCTCACCGCCGGGCTCGACGACGCCAACAAACTCCTCGACGGCATCGGCGCGGCCAACGCCGCCGTCCGCCGCGCCCGCGCCGCAGGCGTGCCCGACCTCGAGGCCGAAGACCGGCGCGATGCGCTCGTCGATCAGCTTTCCGAACTCGCGGGCGTGCGCGTGCATCAGGACAAAAACAACGGCGATTACACCGTCACGCTCGAAGGCCACGCCCTCGTCGCGGGCGACGTGGTGACGCACCTCGGCCTCGACGCGCCCAAGGGGGGCACCCCTGCCCTCGTGCTCGACGGCACCACCGTTGCCGTCCGCACCGAAGACGGGCGGCTGGGCGCGCGGCTGAGTATGCTCACGACGGTGCTGCCCGGCGCGCGTGGCACGCTCGACGCCTTTGCCTCCGACCTCGTCACGGCCTTCAACGCGCAGCACGCGCAGGGCGACGACCTCAACGGCACGCCGGGCGCAGACTTTTTCGACCCCACCGGCACCACCGCCGCGAGCCTGCGCGTGGCCCTCACCGACCCCGCCGCGCTCGCTGCCGCCGCCAGCGGGCAACCGCCGGGCGACAGCAGCAACGCGCTGGGCCTCGTCGGCCTGCGCGGCACGTTCGAGAAGCAGGCCATCGACTTCCTGAGCGGCATCGGACAGCAGGTGCAGACGGCCGAAGGCGAGGCCTTCCGCCTCGACACCGTCACGCGCCACCTCGAAGCGCTCGAAAAAGGCGTCAGCGGCGTGTCGCTCGACGAGGAGATGACGCGCCTCATCGAGCACCAGCAGGCCTACCAGGCTGCCGCCCGCGTCATGTCGACCGCGCAGTCGATGATGGACACCCTGCTCGGCCTGTAGGCGGACTTCGGAAGTGGGAACGCGGAATGCGCGGTTAAGAGACGCCGCAGTTCTGCACCGCCCCTTTCCCGTTCCGCCTTTCTACTTCCGCGTTCCCCCTTTCCTTTAAGAACCGCCCCGTTCCGCCGAAAACTATCCCCATCCCTCCACGCCCATGATCCACCCGCGCATCCACAGCCTGTACCGCAGCGGCAGCGACGCCGCGCTGACGACCGCGCAGCGCGACGTGTCGAAGCTGGGCGAGATGCTGGCCACCGGTAAGCGCGTCAACCGCGCCTCCGACGACGCGGCGGCCTACGCGAAGGCGCGCGCGCTCGACGCGCTCGACGCCCGCAACGGCACCTACACGCGCAGCGCCGAGGGCGGCCTGAGCTGGCTCGGCCACACGCAAACGGCGCTCGACAACCTCCTCGACCTCTTCGCCACCGCCATCGAATCGGGCATCCAGGGCGTCAACGACACCACCAGCGCCGACGACCGCGTGCTGATCGCCAACAAGATCGACAACCTGCTCGAAGCCTCGCTCGACGAACTCAACACGCAGGTAGGCGGCGAGTACCTCTTCGCCGGGACGGCCACGGTGCTGCCCGCAGGCACGAAGCCTTTCGAGATGGCGGCGGGCGTGCAGGTCTACAACGGCAACGGCGCCGGGCGCGACCGGCAGATCGGCCCGAGCGTCACCGCGCCCACCAACATCCCCGGCACGCTCCTGACGACGACCCCGCAGGGCGGCGCGCTGCTCGAAAGCCTCCAGGGCCTCTCCGACGCGCTG
This sequence comes from Rhodothermales bacterium, assembly GCA_963829705.1. Taxonomy (GTDB): domain Bacteria; phylum Bacteroidota; class Rhodothermia; order Rhodothermales; family BA12; genus CAWHJN01. The sequence continues at coordinate 469,252 of CAWHJN010000005.1, read as the reverse complement.
CGCGACACGACGGGTACGCTCGTGCCCAGCGACGCGCTGGCAAAGGTGCAGGAAGCCCACGCCCACCTCGCCCACACCGGCGCGGAAGCCGGGGAGCGCGCCCGCCGCCTCGACCTCGCCCTCGAACAGCTCCGCGACGCCCGCCTCCCCATTGAGCAGGAGCGGTCGATGGCCGAGGACACCGACTTTCTCGACGCCTCCTCCCGGATGCAAGACGCCCAGACGCGTCTGCAAGCCGCCCTCAAAGTCACCGCGTCCATCAAGCAGATGTCGCTGCTCGATTACCTCTGACCCCACCTTGGATTTGACTGTGCATTTTGCCAGCTCACCCCCGCCTGCGCGGGCATGACGACAGGGCGTTTGCACATGCCTCTTTCAGATTCAGTACGAGCCTCCCCGTTCCCCTTTCCAACCCGCACGCCCCGTCATGGAACACGCCGCCAGCGCCCGCCGCCCACCGCTGGGCAGCCTCGAGCTGCGGTGCCCGCCCCTGCCCCACACGATCATCGAAGCCTTCGATTTGATCGACCACCCCGAGCGCCTCGACGTGATGAGCGTCACGCGCATGGTGGAACGCGACCCGGTGGTGGCGGCGCGGTTGCTGCAAAACGTCAATTCGGCGTACTACGGGCTGAAACGCACGATCACGTCGGTCGAGCGCGCCGTCGTGCTCATCGGCCCCGTCGCCGTGACGGGCATCGTGGTGGGCATGAACATGCTGCGCCTCAAGTCGGTCATCCGCACGCCCGCATCGGTGACGTACTCGCGCCTGATGCGCCACTCGCTCGCCACCGCCTTTATCGCCCGCCACCTCGATGAGGGCACCCCCGGCCAGCGGCGCAACGGCGGCGGCGACATGCAGCACCACTTCGGCATCTCGTTCACCGCTGGACTGCTGCACGATTTCGGCAAGATCATCCTCGTCTACAACTACCCCAATCAGGCCGTCTCGCTCTACGAAGAGAACGCCCTGAATCAGCACGTCAACGAGCCCGACCTGACGCGCCTCGAAGCGCTGCTCTTCGGCTGCGACCACACCGAGGCGGGGGAGTACGCCGCGCGCAAGCTCAACTTCCCCGAGCTGCTCGTGTCGGTGATGCGCCACCACCACAGCACCGACCTGACGAGCCTGCTCCCCGACGCCCGCGCGATGACAGAGCTCATCCAGGCCTCCAACCTCGCCGCCCGCGCCCTCGGCTACGGTTTCTCGACGCCCATGCGCTGGGTCGATTGCATGAGCGATCCCATCTGGGAGAAGATGTGCCGCCAGAAACCCCTCGGCTTCGACGACCCGCAGGACCTGCTCAACGACCTCTACCTCCAGCGCCACCACATCGACGCGTACGTCGAGCCGCTCACGGCCACGCTGAGCGATGCCTCGTGAACGTGCGAAGTCCGGCGTGTGAAGTGCGAAGGCGTTTCCCACTTCGGCCGTGTCCCTTTGCATCGCGTACCTCGCACCTCGAACGTCTCCATCATGCGTCTGCTCGTCATCAGTCCCTCGAAAGTGTTTCGGCGTGGCGTCCACACGGCGCTCCGCAGCGAGAAGCACACCATCGAGGAGCAGGAGAGCGGCGCCGGCGCGCTGCGAAGGCTGCGCCACGACGCCTACGACATGCTGCTGCTCGATGCCGGGCTGCCCGACATGAACGGCATCGAGTTTCTCCAGCAGCTCCGCCTCCTCACCGACGAGGAGCAGCGCTGCCCGCTGCTGTACTTCTCGGCGCAGGCGACGTATGACGAGGTGCTCGACGCCCTCGAAGGCGGCGTCGACGATTTCCTCGTCATCCCGTTCGACAACGAGGTGCTACGCAAAAAGCTGACGCGCCAGGTCGACCGCATCGACGCCGTCACGCGCGAGCGCCGCGCCCGGCTCGCCGAGCAGGAAGCCGCGCTGCCGCCGCTCGAATCCGGCTTCGTGCCCCAGCCCCAGGTCATGCCGCTCGACGACCTGCTGCCGATGGAGGAGATCGAAGACGCCGGGGCCGCGCTGGCGGAGCCCGAGCGTAAGTACGCCCGCTACAAACGCCGCGTCGCCATCGGCGACTGACAGGCCGGACGCCCGCCTCTCCATGCTGCCACAGGCCCCGAGTGTATCCCACACTCGGGGCTTTTTCGTTGCTGGACATGCGTCACGGGGCATTTGTCAATCGAGCCCGTGACCCGTGACGCCTGACGAATAACCCTCCTCCATTTTTTTCTGCGCTCCGATTTAAGGCCCCTGATGCCCACGCGATAACTCGGCAGACGCCACGGAGCGTCGTTCATGCCAGAACCCCAACCCAAACCTGTTTACTGCCATGTCGATGTACGGAGATTTCGCTCGCATCAACACCAACGTGCAGTCGTTCAACGCGCTGCACCAACTCTCGAAGACGAACGCCAAGCTCGGCGAAGGCCAACTGCGCCTCGCCACCGGTCTTCGGATCAACAAGGCCGAGGACGACTCGGCGGGCTATGCCATCGGCAAAAAGCTCGAAGCCAAAACGCGCGGCCAGGCCCAGGCGCTCGTCAACATCGGCGACTCCAAGAGCATGCTCACCGTCGCCGAAGGTTCGCTCACGACCACGATGGACATCCTTCAGCAGATGAAGGAGAAAGTCATCCAGGCGGCCAACGACACGATGGGCGGCGAAGAGCGCAAGGCCATCGCCGGCCAGCTCAACGCGCTCCAGGCGGAAGTCACCGACATCCTCGACGACACGACGTTCAACGGCAAAGACCTGTACTCGGACGACGCGAACGGCACCAACTTCACCTTCCAGGTCAACGCCGAAAACGGCGACACCTTCAAGGTCGGCATCAACCGCATGAGCGCCAACGCCATCGGCGTGCAATCCACCAGCCGCGCCAGCCGCCTCTTCGCCGACGGCGAAGCGGCCAAGATCACCCTCGGCGGCTCGGCCACCTCGAGCACCGTCGACAAAGGCTACGACGTGGAAATCATGGGCATCTCGGGCACCGGCTCGGTGACCTACAAGGTCAGCGGCTCCGCCTCGACGACCATCACGGTGGCTTCCAACGCCGCCGCCGCCGCAATCGGCAACGGCATCACGATGAGTTTTGCCTCGACGTCGGCGAGCAACTTCAAGGTCGGCGACCGCTTTGGCGTCACCTATGACCGGCTGGCGCTCGACGTGACCTCGAACGCGAAAGCCAACACGTCGCTCTCGAGCATTGACACGGCGATTGCGTCGGTGTCGAGCGAACTGGGCAACATCGGCGACTCGCAGAAGCGGTTGACGATCAAGCAGGACAACCTGTCCACGTCGATGTCGAACTACGAGGCCGCACGCAGCCGCATCGTCGACGCCGACTTCGCCAAGGAGCAGATGCAGATCGTCAAGTTGCAGATTCTCCAGCAGACCGGCACGAGCTCGCTGGCGCAGGCCAACTCGGCTCCGCAGTCGGTGCTCTCCCTCCTCGGAGGCTAAAAGATTCTGAGTAGAACGTGACGCCCGGGGCCTCTGTGCCCCTTCAGAAGCCCCGGGCGCTAAAGTTTTGAAAGTCACCCGCTGATTAGGAGACCAGGACTTTCAATTTCTTCCGGCGCGGTGGACGCCTTCTCCTTCCCGACCTCCTTCCACCAGCACTCTCTCAACACAACCAACTAAGGGGTAACTACAATGGCAATCGGAGATTTTGGACGGGTTAACACCAACGTCCAGGCGTTCAACGCCCTCAACCAGCTCTCGAAGACGAACGCGAAACTCGGCGACGGCCAGATGCGCCTGTCTACCGGTCTTCGGATCAACAAGGCCGAGGACGACTCGGCGGGCTATGCCATCGGCAAAAAGCTCGAAGCCAAAACGCGCGGCCAGGCCCAGGCGCTCGTCAACATCGGCGACTCCAAGAGCATGCTCACCGTCGCCGAAGGCTCGCTGAACACGACGATGGACATTCTCCAGCAGATGAAGGAGAAAGTCATCCAGGCGGCCAACGACACGCTCGGCGGCGAAGAGCGCAAGGCGGTTTCGAACCAGCTCAACGCGCTCCAGGCGGAGATCAGCGACACGCTCAACGACACGACGTTCAACGGCAAAGACCTGTTCACGAACGACGCGAAAGGCACCAACTTCACCTTCCAGGTCAACGCCGAAAACGGTGACACCTTCAAGGTCGGCATCAACCGCCTCTCGGGGCAGTCGATCGGTGTCGAGAAAAGCGCCCGTGCCAGCCGCCTCTTCGGCGACGGCGAAGCGGCCAAGGTCACCCTCGGCGGCTCGGCCACTTCGACCAACGCCGACAAGAGCTACGACGTGGAGATCACGGGCATCTCGAGCACCGGCTCGATCACCTACAAAGTCTCTGGCTCCGCCTCGACGACCGTCACGGTGGCTTCCAACTCGGCTGCCGCCACGCTCGGCAACGGTGTCACGATGAGCTTTGCCTCGACGTCGGCGAGCAACTTCAAGGTCGGCGACCGCTTTGGCGTCACCTACGACAAGCTCGACCTCGACGTGAGCTCGAACGCGAAAGCCAACACGTCGCTCTCGACGATTGACACGGCGATTGCGTCGGTGTCGAGCGAGCTCGGCAACATCGGCGACTCGCAGAAGCGTTTGTCGATCAAGCAGGACAACCTGTCCACGTCGATGTCGAACTACGAGGCCGCACGCAGCCGCATCGTCGACGCCGACTTCGCCAAGGAGCAAATGCAGATCGTCAAGAACCAGATCTTGCAGCAGACGGGCATCTCGTCGCTGGCGCAGGCGAACGCCGCGCCGCAGTCGGTGCTGTCGCTGCTGTAAGCCAACACCCGCCCCGACGGCGCGTCAGGGTTACGGTTCTGGCAAGTGCGTCTCTAAGGCGCGCTTCGCGGGCAACACGAAAGGCCACCGCTTCTGCTTCGGCAGGCGGTGGCCTTTCGGTTTGAAAGTGGAAACGCGGAAGGCAGAAGGCCGAACGCATTTTTACGCTTCCGCGCAGGGCGCAAAGAATTGCGCCCCTACCTCACACCTCCGCGTTCCGTCTTTCCACTTCCGCGTTTCCACTGAGGATGAGTTCAGACTGGAGCTGGTCGAGGAGCGCGTCGGCGTGCGCGGGCGTGGTGGCGGGGTCGGCGGCGGCGGCGCGGAAAATAGCGGCGGGGCGCTCGGCACCCATCTGCGCGAAGAGATCGGCCAGCTTGCCGAGCACGAACGCGGTGTTGAGCTTGAAGCGCGCCTTGTCGCCTACGCGCCCGTTGACACGGCCCGCCTCGGCGAGCATTAGCACGCCTTCGAGGGGATGGTCGAGCGACAGCAGCGCGATACCGGTGACGTAGTACCCCACGGGCTCGTCGCGGTTGAGCGCGAGCATGGCGTCGCCGTGAGCCGCCGCCACGCCGGGCCGTCCGCGCCGGAAGGCGGCTTCGGTGGCGATCTGGTGGGCGTAGTAGGCGTTTTCCGTCGTCAGCAGGCCGTAGTCGAGCGTGTCGGCGAGGGCGAGCACGCCGTCGAAGTCTTCGAGGACGAGCTTGAAGACGGCGAGTTGGAAGGCGTAGTAGACCTGCAACGCCGGTGTTGGCGCGTCGGCGAGTTCCTGTTCGAGCAGCGCCACGCGGGGCGCATACTTGTCCTTCTTCTGCGCTGCGCCGTACGAGTAGCCTACGTGCGTGACCTCGGCCTCCATGTCGTAGATCCGCCCGCCGAAGCGCGCGTGGTAGGCTTCGAGGCTGTCGGCGATCTGGTTGTGGATGCGCCCGCTGTACCGGATGAGCGGGTGGTTGGGGTAGAGGCGCTCCTGGTGGAACAGGTCGCTCTCGACCAGCCCGGTGCCGAGGATGTTTCGCACGGCCAGCCGACCGAGGAAGAAGCCCGGCTGGGCGATGGCCTGGCGGATCATCGCCCAGCTCTCGTCGCGCTCGATCCACTCGTCGCCGTCGAGGATGAGGATAAAGTCGCCCGTGGCGCGGTCGAGGCTGAGGTTGCGCGCGGTGGCGAACGATCCGGGCCACTCGATTTCGTCGTACACGTCGGCGTAGCGCTGCGCGATGGCCTGGGTGCCGTCGGTCGAGCCGGTGTCGAGCACGACGATCTCATCGACGTGCGGACGGGCGAGCGACAAACACTTGTCGAGCGTCTTCGCCTCGTTCTTGACGATCATGCACAGCGACAGCCGCGGCCCATCGGAAGCGGCACGGGCCGGTGTGGTGGGTTTGGGCTGGGCTTTCTTGAGCGGTCGGTAGGGGCGCATGGAGGAACGTGGAAAGTGGGAACGCGGAATGCGGAACGGGAAAAGGCGAAGGTCTGGTGGTAGGGGCCGAATTCATTCTGCCCGATGCCCCACGCACTGGGTCCGCCGTCAGCCCACGTGCAGTGGAACGATCTGCCGCTCGAAGAGCGTGAAGGCGCGGGCGACGGCCTGATCCATGTTGTAATAGGTGTAGTCGGCCAGGCGGCCGGCGAAAAACACGCGCCCATCGAGGCTCCGGGCGTCGTCGGCGTAGCGGGCGTGCAGCAGCCGGTGTCTTTCGCGGGGGATGGGGTAATACGGTTCGTTCTCGCCGGCGCGGTGCGGCATCGGGTACTCGAAAGCAACCGTCGTGCCGCCAATCTGCTGGCCCGTCAGGTGCACGAACTCCGTCGTCCGTGTAAAGGCGTGGGCGTTCGGGTAGTTGATCTGCGCGACGGGCTGCACCGGTGCGCCGGGCGTGTAGACGAACTCGAAGGCCAGGCTCCGGTACGGCAGCGGGCCGTGGGCGTAGTCGAAAAAGGCGTCGATGGGGCCGGTATACACCATCCGCTCGAAGCGCAGCGCATCGGCCACGTCGCGGTAGTCGGTTTCGAGGTGGACGCGGATGTTGGGATGGTCGAGCAGCCGCGCGAACAGCGCGGTGTAGCCGTCGGCGGGCATCGCCTGGAAACGATCCTGGAAGTGACGGTCGTCGTGGCTCAAGCGCACGGGCACCCGCGCGGTGACGGACGGGTCGAGGTCGGCGGGCTCCATGCCCCACTGCTTGCGCGAGTAGCCGTCGAAGACGTGGTCGTAGACGTACCGCGCGAAGGCCCGCACGTCGTCGTCGGGCGCGTCGAGCAGCCGCAGAATGGGCACCTTCGCGCCCGGTGCGTACGTTTCCAGAAGCTTCTTTTCGATGGCCCTCGCCTGTTTTTCGGGAAAGAGCGCGTGCAGCGATGTGAAGTTGAACGGGATGGGAACGCGCTGCCCCTCTACCTCGCCCAGCACGCGGTGCTCGTAGGGCCGCCACGCCGTGAAGCCCGACAGGTAGCGCCACACCTTTTCGCTGTTGGTGTGGAAAATGTGCGGCCCGTATTTGTGGACGAGCACCCCGTGCGGATCGTAGAAATCGTAGGCGTTGCCACCCACGTGGCCGCGCTTCTCGACCACGACGACGCGCCTGCCCAGCTCGCGGGCGATGCGCGAGGCGAGCACCGCGCCGGTAAACCCGGCTCCAACGATCAGCCAGTCGGTTTTCATGAAGCGGCGTTGGCGGAACTGGCGGCGAAAGCGGAAAGAGTACGCGCGCCAACCTAACCCACCAACGCGCTTTCTCACACGGCAAATTGCGCGGCGACGGTGCTCATGCCCATTGCCTCGCACGCATCGGCGGCGTCGCGGCGGAGCGCGGCGGCGTCGAAGGGCAGCGCGGCGGTTCCATCGGCGGTGCGTTCGGCGGCGAGGACGAGCGTTTCCATCGCGGCGCGGTGCTGCCCGGCCATCCACAGCGCCCGCCCCGCGAGGTTGAGCGCGAGCGGCTCGTCGGGAGCGAGGTCGGTGGCGGCGTCGGCGTGGCGAAGCGCCTCGGTGGCCTGGCCCGTGTGCAGCGCCGACTGGAGCGCGAGGATGCGGGCGCGCAGGTGGAGATCGCCGGGGAGGCTGTCGAAATCGACGGCGGCGAAGGCGGCGAGCGCCTGCTCGAAATCGCCCGCCTCGGCGTACGTCTGGGCCTGCTGCACCCGCGCTTCGGCTGCCTCGCCGCACAATGACGGCGCGCGGGTGGCGTCGAGGAGCCGGGCGAGGCGGTCAGGCTGGTAATCGGCTACCGACCGATCCAGGATGGCGGTGAACCGCGCCGCAGCGTCTTCCAGGCTGTAGTGCTCCTCGATGAAACGGCGGTACGCCTGCGGCTCGACGCCGCCGCGCGTGAGCATCCGCACGGCCTCGTCGATGCCGTTCCAGATGAACTCGGCGGGAAACAGGTCGCGCGCGCCGTAGAAATCGTGGATGACGGGCTTGAGGCCCATCGCCATGCCCTCCATCAATCCGACCGGGTGCCCCTCGATGACGCTCGTGGTGACGAGGTACGAGCACTGCCCCAGCAGCCCGCGCAGCTCCTCCGCGCCGAGGTGGCCGTAAATCTTGACGCGCTCCGCGATCCCCATCTGCTCGGCGTGGTAGCGCAGGTAGCGGTACGCCTCGATGTGCTGTGTGCCGCCCGCGATGTGGAGCGTGAAGCGCGGATCGCGTTTGACGAGCGCGCCCATGAGTTGGACGAGCAGCATCGGGTTTTTGACCAGGTGCAGCCGCCCCACAAACGCGATGTCGAACGTGCGCCGCCGCGCCGCGTCGAATGGATAATCGGCCACGTCGATGCCGTTGGGGATGACGTGTACGCGCGTCTGCGGGCCGACGAGGCTTTCGCCGTTGAGTTCGCCGAACGAACGGCGCACGCCGTCCGAGACGAAGACGAGGTCGTCCACGTTTTTCCACGCGATCTGGCGCGGCCACTCGGTGTAGGCCTCGTAGCGGTGCAGCCGCACGAGGGTCGGCACGTCGGCACTCTTCTGCGAGCCCACGGCGGCAGGTCCGACGGCCCACTCGAAAAAGGCGGCGTCCACTTCTTTCAGCCCCAGCCCGATCTCCGTCGCCGAGCCGCCCTCGCCCATCCGCACGATTTCGTAGCGCTCGGGCAGTTTTTTCAGGATGGGGTCGAGGAAATGCGTGTTGTTGCCGTCGCCCGCCCACACGCCGAGTTTCAGCGGCGCGCGCGGATCGACGAGGATGGCGGGAGCCTCCGGGGCGAGGCCTGCCTGTCCGTCGCCGGTCGTGGCGGGCTGTTCGGCGTGCGTTTCCGGCGCGATCTCCTCTGCCACGCCCGGGGCGCGGAACGTGAGTTCGACGTACTCCTCGGGCCGCCAGAGCGCGTACGTGCTCATCGTGAGGAGTTGAAAGCCGCGCGCGTACGCCAGCGCGATCATCGTGTCGAGCGGCACGCTCTCGTCGAGAATCTGGAGCGCCTCGGGCGTTTCCTCCTGGAGGGTTTCGAGCAGCCGGGGATTGGGCAGGTTGAGGTAGAGCGTCGCGCCCGGCGCGGCGTGCGCGGCGAAGACGTCCCACAGCGCCGCGTAGCGCGACGGCGCAATGTGTTCGAGGGCATCGACCATGCAGAGCAGGTCGAAGCGCCGCCCGAGGGCGAGTTCGGTCACGTCGGCGACGTGGAACGTGGCCTCCGAGAGCGTCTGCGCCTTGCCGATGAGCGCGGGCGAAAGGTCGACGCCGACCGTCTCGGCCCCGCCGTTCATCTTGCGGAGCGCCCGCGTGGTGATGCCGATGCCGCAGCCAAGGTCGAGGACGCGCATCCCTGGCTTCGCCCGCTGCTCCAGCGCCTGCAGCACCCGCGCGTGGCGTGGGTTGGCGTGGTCGAGGTCGTTTTCGAGGTACCCGAGGAAGTTGTCGTAGTAGTCGCGTACCTGGTCGCGGAGCGTTTCGTAGGGCTGCTCGTGGAGATCGGCCTGGCGCATGGGAGGAACGGTGGAGGATGAAGGGCGACGGGGAACGGGTGAAGGGCGATGCACGCTTCGTGCCGCCCGTCAGGCTTTTGCCGTCCCGGCAGTTTATCACGCGGCGTGCGCGACCGATAACAGGGCTGGCAGGAATGCTGCACCTGTTCGCTGGCCGGACCTTGCCGCCGCGCATGGGGGCATCTTTTTCCTCCGCAGGCCGCTGCGGGCGGCAACACGTACCCTCGTCTCCACCCTTTTCCGCTCTCCCATGTACCAGCTCCAGCAGTACCAGCGCCAGGCCGTGCTCTCGTCGTCGCCCGAACAACTCGTCCTCAAGTTGTACGATTTCGGCGTGCAGGCCTGCCACCGCGAAGACCGCGACAAGCTGCGCCGTGTGCTCGTCGAACTCATCGCCAGCCTCAATTTCGAGCGCGGCGGCGACCTCGCCACGCGCCTCTACACGCTCTACGAATACTGCCTCACCGAGAGCGCCACGGGCGACCTCTCGACCATCTGCGAAATCATCGAAGGCCTGCGCGAGGCGTGGCGCGACGGCGTGCTGCTCCGCAAAGCAGCCTGATTCTCCCCGTCCCAACGGCTCCCTCGTTCACCGCCCCGCCGTTTTCTCCGTCTCATGGCTTCACCCATCCGCGCCACGTCGCCGTACGATTCCATCATCGCGGCTACCCTCCAGTACGAGCGGATTCCGCAGTTCAAGCTGGAAGACAAGCGCGACGCGCTCGAAGTGTCGAAGGCCGTGCTGAAAGACTTCGACAGCGGGTTGTCGGCGTTGAGCACGCTGCTCAAAACGTTCACCGACCCGCTCGCGACGCCCTTCGGCGCGCGGTCGGTGTCGGGCGGGGACGAGAAGGCGTACGCGCTCACAGCCACGGCCAAGGCACCCTCCGGCGGGCACACGCTCGAAGTGCAGCGCCTCGCCGCCTCCGACACCCGGCTGTCGAAGCAGTTCAGCCGCGCGGGCACCGACCTCCGCGCCTTCTTCGACGCCAACGGCGCGCAGACCTTCACCGTCGGCGTGGCCTCGCCCACCGACGCCGATGCCGACCACCGCTTCGACGTGTCGGTGTCCATCGACCCGACGGGCGCGACGGACGAAGAGATCCTGGCTGAGATCCAGGCGGCCATCGGCTCCGCGATGGACGCCGCTGCCAACACGGGCGACATCAAACGGACGCAGCGCGCCTCGTCGTCGGTGCTGACCGAGACGAGCACGACGGCGCGGCTGTCGCTCCGCAGCGCCGAGACGGGCTTCGCGGGTCGGCTGTCGTTCGGCGACTCCGCCAACGGCTTGCTGGCGCTGCTCGAAGTCGACGCCAACGCCGTTCGCAGCGGCACGGGCGGCGGGCAGGTCTACGCCGTCGGCACCGACGAGACGAGTTCCGACCTCACGGCCTCCTTCACGCTCGACGGCGTGCAGATGTACCGCTCGTCCAACAAAGTCACCGACGCCATGCCGGGCCTGACGGTCGACCTCAAGAAGGCAGGCGAGCCCGCGAGCACCTTCACCATCGGCGCGAACACGGGCGAGACGGAGAAAAAGGTCAAGGACTTTATCGCCAAGTACAACACGGTGATGGAGTTTCTGAGCAACAAGACGAAGGTGGACGGAGACGCGGGCACGCGGGCCTCGCTCGCGGGCGACACCGCCCTCACGGGCCTGCGCTCGCGGATGCGGACGACGCTCGCGGGGCGCGTGGACGGGCAGCCAGAGGGCTACGGCTCGCTGCAAGACCTCGGCGTCTCCATCAACCGCGACGGCACGCTCGAACTCAAGGACGCCGCGAAGCTGACGGCGGCGGCATCCAAAGACCCCGGCGCGATTGCGTCGCTCTTCGACGGCGAAAAGGGTGTGGCGACGAAGATGCTCGGGCACGTGGAATCGTACCTCGGCACCGACGGCCTCATCAAACGGCGGCAGGACGGCATGGACGCGCAGATGAAATCCCTCGACCGCAACATCGCCGACTGGGACGTGCGGATGGAGCGGCGCGAGGCGCAACTTCGCGCCGAGTATGGCCGCTTGCAGGAGACGCTGGCGCGGCTGCAAAGCCAGCAGGCCACGTTCCTGTCGTACCTCGGGTATTGATGCACCTCACAGGGACATGCCACGGCACGTCCCTACGCAACCGCTGGCCTCTGCGCCGAGAACAGGGCGCCGTGCGCTGCACCCCCACTTCCGCGTTCCGACTTTCCACGATGTCACCTTCGCAGCACCTCATCGACCTCAACACGCGCCTGATCGCCACGCTCGACGTGGCGGAGGGCGGGCTGCCCGACCCGGTGGCGCTGGACGCGCTGCTGGCGGCGCGCGAGGTACTCATGGAGGCCGTCAAGCACAGCACCCCCTCGCTGTCCGACGCGCCGCGCCGCCTGCTCACCGAGCAGCACCGCCGCATCGACGGACTCGTGAGCACGCACACCGGCACGGTGCGGCAACACCTGCAACGGCTGGGGCTGCTGGATCGCGCGCGCAGCGAGTACGCAACCCCCTCCCCGCGCCAAGTGTTACGGACTGGTTTGAACGGGTAAATTCGGAGGCCCTTCGTTTAAGGAACGGTTGTTGTCACCGATACCTGCAAGTGAATCTCCTGCCCCGGTAGAAGGACGTAAATCCAACACAGCTATGAACATCAACAATCTCCACGGTCGGCCGGCTTCGTCCTCGAGCGTGCGGAACACGGGCGCAGACAAGGTGCAGCCCGAAGCGGCTGCGCAGACGCCGAGCGTGGCACCCATCCCGAACACCGACCGGGTCGAACTGTCGGCCTCGGCGAAAGCTGCCGAAGCCAACGGAACGCCTGAACTGGCGTTTGCGCGCAAGGCGCTCGACAACATCCCGCCGCTGTCGCCCGAGCGCGTCGCCGAGATCCTCGACCGCATCAAAGAAGACTATTACAGCCAGCCCGAGGTGGCCCGCGAGATCGCCCAGCGCGTCGCCGCCAACGTCGTCGCGACGGAGTTCGAGGACTGAGCACACACGTTGCGGTGGTATCAATAAAGCCGTCTGGCCTTCGGGCCGGACGGCTTTTCCGCGTGTGCGTCCAGTGGTGGAAGGAGTTTCCGCGCGCGTAGGTCAAGCGGGCTGGATGGCAGGGTTTCCAGCGCGATCCGGGTGCAGAGCGCGCCCTCTGACGAGCTGGCGCGATCCTTGAAGATTCGGTGTGCGAACCTCACCCTTTCCCTTGCTCTGATGCACCCTTCTCCCCGCCGCGCCCTGCCCTTCCTGTTCGCGCAGTACATCGCCGGGCACATTGCCGAGGCGCAGTGGCAGGCCTTCTCCTCGACGTACGACGCCGCGGGCCTCGACGCCGATAGCCGGGCCGCGCTGGCTTCCTTCTACCACGACGCCGTCGCCGAGGATGTGGGCGTGAAGATGCCGACGGTGGGGGAAGTGCAGGATCTGCTGCCCGTGCTGCGCGGCCAGGCCTGACGGCCGCGCGTCAGCGCGTCGGTGGCAGCAGTTCGTAGAAGGCCGCGACGCCGTCGCGCCGCTGCACACGCAGCAGCACGGGATCGTCGCCGCTCAACGTTTCGAGCACGACGGCGGCCTCTTCGGCATTCGTCACGTCGGTGTCTTCGATGGCCACCAGCACCACGTCGCGCGGCAGGCCGGCGAAATCGGCCACGCTGCCACGTTCGATGTGCGAGACGTACGCGCCGTAGTCGACGTGGAAGGCCTCGCGCTCGCGCCCATCGGGATCGCGCAGCGCCACGCCCCATCCCTGCGGCACCACCACCTCGGCGTCGCGCTCCGAGGGTTGCTGCTCGTAGCGCGTCTCCGGCTCGTCGCGGTCGAGCCACGCCGTGTACACCGGGTCGTCGGGCGAGGCGAGGGCCACGGTGAAGCGCTTCTCCTGCCCCTCGCGCAGGATCGAGATGGCCACTTCGTCGCCGGGACGGTAGCGCAGGATGGCGCTCTGAAGTTCGTTGGGCGCGTCCACGGTGCGGCTGCCCACGTGCGTCACCACGTCGCCCGCGCGCAGGCCCGCCTGGTAGGCTGCGCCGGTGGTGGGCACGCGCTGCAAGAACACGCCGCCCACGCGCGTGAGGCCGAGGCGCTGCGCCAGACGCGGGCTCACGTCGGCCAGTTCGACGCCCATGAAGCCGCGCTGCACGTGCCCGTCGCTGATGAGGTCGGTGGCCACGCGCAACGCGAGGTTGCTCGGCACGGCGAAGCCATAGCCCTCGTACGAGCCGCCCTCGGTGGCGATGGCCGTCGAGATGCCGACGAGCTCACCCTTGAGGTTGACGAGCGCGCCCCCCGAGTTGCCGGGGTTGATGGCGGCGTCGGTCTGGATGAAGTCCTCCACGCGCAGCGCGTCGTCGATGATGTCCACCTGCCGCCCGAGCGCGCTCACGATGCCCGCCGTGACGGTGCTGGTAAGCCGGAAGGGGTTGCCGACGGCCAGCACCCACTCGCCCACGAAGAGCCCATCGGAGTCGCCGACGACGATGCTGGGCAGCTTCTCGCCCTCGACGCGCAGCACGGCCAGGTCGGTGGCGCGGTCGATGCCGACGATCTCGGCCTCGAACTGCCGCCGGTCGGAGAGCGTGACGGTGACGTGGCCCGCGTCGGCGACGACGTGGTGATTGGTGAGCACGTAGCCATCGGACGAGATGAGCACGCCGCTGCCGATGCTCTGCTGGTAGGGCACCTGGATGCCGTCGGGCGTGGCTCCGCCGAAGCGGCGCAGCCAGTCGAGGCTGCTGCCACGACTCTCCACCTCGACGAACACGACGGCGTCGCGTGCGACCTCGGCCACCTGCCGGAAGCGCTGGTTGAGCGCGCCGAGATCAGGCAGGACCGCCTCCTCGACCGAATCCCCGCGCGCGGAGACCTGACGCGGCACCACACGGTCGGCCACGACGAGCGGCGCAGACGGCATAGGTCGAAGCCACAGCGTGGCGAGCACGCCCGCGAGCAGGCCCAGAACGAGCAGGCCGAGACCGGCCAGAAAGGCGAAGCGGCGATGGGAGAGGGACATGGCGGCGGACGCGGAAGGGCGGGCAACATACGCCGGACAGCGGCGGACGTGTTTCTCTCTAACGTCTTGGATCCAAATCGTTTCGGGCCTCTGCCTCGACGCCCCGGCCTCTTTCACAGGCGCCGCCGTTCTGCACCTCAGTCCGTAGCGCCGCCACGGCCTCGCGGGTGCTGGCGGCGAGCGATTTGCGCGTCTCTCCCGCCGCCTCGATGGGCGTTCCCACGCACACGATGATCTCTACGTGCGCCGCTCCCACAGTGCGCCGGTACGATTTCAGGAGCGACGCTCCCGGCCCCGACCATGCGAACGTGCGCGCATCCTCCGGCGTCACCGGCCGCCCCGCCGCCCGCACAACCTGGTGGTAGACGGGCAGCACGGCGTACGGCGAGTCCGCGACGGCCTCGAACATCCCTGTTTTGAAAGGCCGCAGCTCCGATCCGTCGCCCGTCGTGCCTTCGGGAAACGCCGCCACGCTGACGCCCGCCGCGAGCCGCTGCTGCACCGCGTCCACCAAGTCCGCCGTGGCCGAGGCGCGGTCACGGTAGACGGGCACGACGCCCATCGTTCGCGCCACCCAGCCGATGAACGGCCACCCGAGCACATCGTAGCGCCCGGCCAGCGCCGTGGGAAACGCAGCGGCGACGATGAACCCGTCGAGCCAGCTCGTGTGGTTGGGCGCGATGAGGCAGGCGCGCGCGGGCACATCGCCCCGCACGTCGAGGCGCACGCCGAGCGCACGCAGCACCGCCTGCGCGCCTTTCTGCTGCTTCTCAGCGCGCAGACGAAGTGCGGCCTCGCCGTGCTCGCTTCGGAGGCTCCGGTGCAGCCCCCACGTGTGGCGCAGCATGGCGAAGAGAAAACGTGGCGTGCGGAGCATCTGGAGTGGTGAGGTTGCGAGGGGGGCGGGGTTTCGAGTCGATTTCGGCGGTATCAGGAGCGACCGTGCCCCCATCGTCGCGGCTGAGAACGACAAAGCTCTGAATCGGCCCTCTCCTTTCTCAAATGCCAGGATGTCATCACCCATTCTCCTCCCACCCCTCGCTACCTCAGCACATCCTCCAACTGCGCGGCGGCGTCCGTGCGGCGGTCGCGGTATTTGACGATGACGGCGGCGTAGAGGGCGAGGCCGTTTTGCCGCCCGAAGTCTGTCGTGACGGCGCGGCTGCCGGGCACCACGACGGCCCCCTCGGGGATTTCGAGCGGCGCTTCGGGCGTGGCGCGGTACGTTTCCTCGCGCACGAGGTCGAAGACGGGCGTGGCGGCGGTGAGCTGGACGCCGGGCGCGAGGACGGCGCGTTGGCGGACGAGGGTGCCCTCGTAGACGCCACAGCCGCCGCCCACGAGCACGTCGTCCTCGATCACGACGGGCCGCGCCCCGATGGGTTCGATCACCCCGCCGATCTGCGCGGCGGCACTCAGGTGCACGTTCCGGCCGATCTGCGCGCACGAGCCCACGAGCGCGTGGCTGTCGATCATCGTCCCCGCGTCCACGTACGCGCCCACGTTGACGAACATCGGCGGCATACACACGACGCCCGGCGCGAGAAACGCCCCGTCGCGCACGCTCGACCCACCCGGCACCACGCGCACACGCTGGCCCGGCACGAACGACTGGAGCGGGTATGTGTCCTTATCCACGAACGACTGCGGCGCGCCCGCGATCTGCACGAGCGTGCCCATCCGAAAGCCTGTCAGGATGCCGCGCTTGACCCACGCGTTCACCTGCCAGCCGCCTTCGCCGTCCGGCTCGGCGGCACGCACCGAACCCTCGTTGAGCATCGTCCTGAAGCGGTCGAAGAGGGCGCGGTCGGCGTCGGTGAAGGCGTCGCGCTTGTCGGCAATGGCCTCCAGGTCGTCGCGCAGCGTGAACTCGGTCATGGTTTCACCCCTCGATGCGTGGCGAGCGGCGCGGCCCGTTCGGTCACTTTTCGATCCCCGCCAGGAGCGCCTGCGCCAGGCGGACGTACAGATCCACGCCCTCGACGAGGTCAGCCTTGGCGATGCGCTCCTGGGGCGTGTGGGCGACGAGGATCGAGCCCGGCCCGAGCAGCAGCGGCGTACCCCAGTTGCCGAGGTGCGGCAGATCGGTGGTGAAGCGCACGGGCGCGGTTTTGAAACCGTCCACGGTGTGCAGCGCCAGCGGACGCGACGACGAGAGTACCTCGACGCGTGCGCGGCCTCGCAGCATGCTGTCGAGCTGGCCGAGGACGACCGAATCCTCCGTCACCAGCCGGATCTGCAGGTCGGCGTACGCGGCCCCGGCGATGACGTTGGGGCGCGTGCCGCCGCCGATGACGCCGATGTTGACCGTCGTTTCGCCCATCACGTCGTCGGCGGGCCACTCGGCGGCGCGGAGGTCGGCCAGCACGTCGAGCATCTTGTCGATGGCGGAGGTGCCTTCTTCGGGGTACGCCGAGTGCGCCTCGCGGCCTTCGGTGTGCAGCCGCACGCGGAGCGATCCTTTCGTGCCCGTGGCCAGCAGGTTATCCGTCGGCTCGCCGTTGACGAGGTAGCGGCAGTGCTCGGCGGCGGGGTGCTCGTTGGCTTTGCGCGCGCCGAGGCCGCCCATCTCCTCATCGACGGTGAAAAGCAAGCCCACGCGCTGTTCGTCCGCTTCGAGCAACTTGCTGATGGCGGCGATCTGCACGGCCAGCACGCCCTTGGCGTCGCACGCGCCGCGCCCGTAGAGGTACGTCTCGTCCTCGCTGAACGGCAGCACCGGCGGAACGGTGTCGAGGTGCGTCGAGAACACGACGCGCGCCGGGGCCGCAGCGGTGGCGATGAGGTTGAAGCGCTCGGGCGCGACCTGCTGCTGATCGACACGCAGGTCGAGGTTACGCAGGATCGTCGCCACCTGCCGCCCCACGGCCGCCTCCTCTCCTGTGGGAGACGGGATCTCGATGAGCGAGCGGGCGACGGAAACAGGATTCATCCGGAGGACGGGAAAGTGTGTGCGAAGATAGCAGCGCGGCCTATGTGCGCCCGCCGCCTCACAGGGAGTTCAAATTGGGCGACAGGTGACCGGGAAATGGTGAAGCCAGGGTGCGGCGTTCATCCGCGAACAGCGCTTTCCTTCCCGGTCGCCAGCCGCCGGTCGCCCCCTAGCAGCGGCAGATACACGAGCGTGAAGCAGACGAGCGCCGCCGCGAGCATCGCCGCGAGGTACCACGGGTGCGGGCCGAGGACGTCGAGGATGGTGGGGTTGAGGGGCTTGTGCTGCGTGAAGGCGTAGTTGGTGCCCAGAAGGGTGTTGGCCACAGCGACGCCCGCGAGGTAGACGACGCCCCACCCGAACGCGCGCAGGATGCCGATGGCGCGCGGACGCCAGCCGAGCACGGCCACGGCGTAGAGCACCGTCATCACCAGCCCGGCGTGCAGCACCCAGAAGCGCCAGAACATGTAATGGGGAAACGCCTCGCGCAACTCGGGCGTGACGAGCGCCTGCGCGCACGCCGCCAGCACCCAGAAATAGAGCACCTCGAACAGCGCCGTGCGGCGCCGCCCCACCGCGTAGACGAGCAGAAACGCCGAGATCGGGCACAGGTTGAGTGGCAGGTCGGCGTCGAGTTGCCAGTCGCCCAGCGCGAGGCGTCCCGTGAAGCCCGCCAGCCAGCAGCCCAGCGTGGCCACCGCCAGCCCCAGCCCGATCCGGTACTGCGTGGTGGCATCGGCACGTTTGCCCCACTGCACCACGAGCACCGTGGCCACCGCGAACAGCACCAGCGACACGCCGTGCGACAGGCCGAACGGGTGGAAGTCCGTGTTGGAAGCCAGAAAGGGGTGGTCGCGCATACCGCCGCAGGCGAGGGATTCGGTGCGTTAGATTGCTCGTGTTCACACTTCTCCAGAAACTTACGACGCCGCGTCGCCATGCCCCGCTCCCGTTTCGACGTGTGCTTTGCCATGACGGGCGATGCCCGCCGCAACTCGCGCGCGCTGCGGCAGCTTCGGGTGTTCGAGAAGATGGGGCTGTCGGTGTGCGTGCTCGCCTCCGGCTCGCCCCCTACCCCCGGCGCCTTGCCTGCCGGATCAGAACTGCGCGTGTTGGACCTGCCCTCGGGCGGCGGGCCGCCGTTTTTCTGGAAGCACCACCGCAGCGTGCTCCGCGCCGCCCGCGCCGTGCCCGCCCGCGTCTACCACGCCAGCGACCTGTTCGTGCTGCCCGCGCTCGCCCGCGTGGCCCGCCGCGCCGATGCGCGCCTCGCCTACGACGCCCGCGAACTCTACCCGCACGTCTTCGGGACGGTCGGCAAGCCGTGGGCCTCGTGGACGTGGGCACGGCTCGAACGCCGCTTCGCCCGGCGCGCGGATGCCGTATTCACCGTCAACGATTCCATCGCCGACTGGATGGTGCGGCGCTACGGCATCGACCGCCCGGTGGTGCTCTTCAACGTGCCGGATGCCGCGTCCGTGCCCGTCACGGATGCGCTGCGCGAGAAGACGGGCATCGCGCCGGGCGTACCCATCGTGCTCTACCAGGGCGCGCTGTTTCCACACCGTGGCCTGCCCGTGCTCGTCGCCGCGATGGCCGACGTGCCCGGTGCCGCGCTCGTGCTGATGGGCGATGGACCGCTGCGGCCCGCCCTCCAGGCGCAGATCGACACGCTCGGCATCGCCGACCGGGCCTTCTCACTTGACCCTGTCCCGCCCGCCGACCTTCTCGGCGTCACCGCCTCCGCCGACATCGGAGCCGTCACCCTCGACGATGCCTGCCTGAGCTACCACTACGCGCTTCCCAACAAGCTCTTCGAGTACCTCATGGCCCGGTTGCCCGTCGTCGCCACCGACCTGCCCGAACTCCGCGCCGTCGTCGAAACGCATGGCGTGGGCCTGCTCACGCCGCCGGGCGATGTGACCGCGCTGGCACAGGCGCTCCGACGCCTCGTCGCCGATGCCGACCTCCGCGCCACGCTGGCCGCGCGCACGCCCCATGTCTTTGAAACCTATGACCCTGCCGCGACTTCCGACCGTTTCCGCGACGCCTATACCATGCTGCTGGCCGACTGATCTCACCTCTATGAAACGCGCCCTCCTCGTCCCCCTGCTGCTGGCCTGCCTGGCCGCGCCCACGGCGTCCGCTCAGTCGTCCACCTCCCCATCGCCCAAGCCTGCTGCTGCCGAACCCGACGCCTCTGTGGCTGCTGAGGGAATCAACTGGTTGCCGTCGTTCAACGAGGCGCTGGAGGTCAGCAAAGCCAGCGGCAAGAAGCTGATCGTCGACATCTACGCGCCGTGGTGCCCGTGGTGCCGCCGCCTCCAGCGCGAGGTATACACGTCCGACGCCGTGCGGACGTACGTGAACGAGCACTTTGAGATCGTCCGCCTCAACGGTGAGGTGCAAGACGACACCAACACGTTCATGGAGTACACGCTCTCGTCGGCCGAGCTGGCGCAGGCCCTCGGTGCGACAGGCTACCCCACGACCGTCTTTCTCGGGGCCGACGGCAGCTACGTGACGCGCCTGCCCGGCTTCGCCGCCGCCGACGATTTCATCTACATCCTGCGCTACATCGCCACGGATGCGTACCTCGACAAGAGCTTCGACGACTTTCTCGCCGAGGTCAAGCGCCCCTCGGGCGGTCGGTAGCCTCGGATAAGGGCCGCGTGCGCGTCTCGTACTGCGACGGCTACTACGTCGCGCTGCCGCCCCGGCATCCGTTTCCGATGGGCAAGTTTCCCGCCCTGCACCGGCTGCTGCTCCGCGAAGGGCTGATCGCGCCGGGCGACGTCGTCGCGCCGCGTGAAGTGGACTGGTCGGATCTCCTGCTCGTCCACACCGACGACTACCTGCGGCGCTTCGCTTCGGGCGCGCTGACGAAACAGGAGGAGCGGCGTCAGGGGTTGCCATGGTCCGATGCCCTCGTGCGGCGCTCGCGCCTGGCCGTTCGCGGCACCATCAACGCCGCCGTGATGGCGCTCCAGGACGGCCTCGCCGCCAACCTCGCGGGCGGCACGCACCATGCCTTTCCCGGCCACGGCGAAGGCTTCTGTTTGTTCAACGACGTGGCCGTCGCCATCCGGGTGTTGCAGCGCGAGGGCTGGATCCGCCGCGCCCTCGTCGTCGACCTCGACGTGCATCAGGGCAACGGCACCGCCGCTGTTTTCGCGGGCGACGCCGACGTGTTCACCTTCTCGATGCACGGGGCGAAAAACTACCCGTTCCACAAAACCCCGTCGTCGCTCGACGTGCCCCTCTCTGACGGCACCACCGACGGCGCGTACCTCGACGCCCTCGCCGGGCATCTGCCCGGTACCATCGAGCAATCCCGGCCCGATCTCGTCTTCTACCTCGCAGGCATCGACGTCCTGGCGGACGACCGCTTCGGGCGGCTCGCGCTGACGGAGGACGGCGTTGCGGCGCGGGACAGGTTCGTGCTCGAAACGCTCAAACGTGCGGATCTGCCGGTCGCGCTCCTCCTCAGCGGCGGCTACGCGCCCACGCCCGAGGAAACGGCGCGGCGGCACGCGATCTGTCACCACGCCGCGCGGCGCGTCTACGGCTGACGGTCAGTTGCCCGCGATGCGTTCCACGGGCTGAAGGCTACGCCCGGCGCGGCCGTTGGCCTGCACGACGAGTTGGACGAACGGCGCGGGGTCGTTGGGCTGCGGCGTGTAGCCGGGCACCGTGGCGACGAGTTTTTCGACGGCGCGGCGGGCCGCTTCCGGGTTTCCCAGCCCGAGGTGCGCGAGCGCGTTCAGGCGGTACTGCTCGGCTTCGGTGCCGAGTCGCGTGGCCGTCTGCCGCGCAACGGGCGCAGCGTCGGCATCGGGCGTCGCCGCGAAAACGATCGTCGGCTGCGGCGCGGCCTGCTGCGCGAAAGCAGCGGGTGTGAAAGCAGAAGCGAGCGCGAAGAGAACGAGCAGACGCATGGCAGATCACCGGTGAGGTGGAGTGGTGATCTATATGTCGGCAGCCGGGTGCGCGTTCTTAAGCGGCGGCGCGCATTTTTTACACCTGCCCTGTCCGCGTCGCGTGGATGAAATCGGTGAAGGGAGGCTCCGCCCCCGCCGCCCGCAGATCCGACGCGATCTGCCCGCGGTGGTACGCGGCGTGTAGCAGCACGTGCGCGAGCACATCCTCGACGCGGCTTTCGTGCGTCTCCCCCTTCGAATTGGTGTACTGAATGGTTTCCGCTAACTGCTCGGGCAGGTGCTCGTCCAGAAACGTGCTCCACTCCGCTGCCGCAGCGTCGGCCTGCGCGGCGGTTTCGGAAAGCGTCCAGAGCGGCCAGACGGGAACGGGCGCGTGCTCGCCCCGCAGCCGCGCCTGCCACAGCCGGTGCGCCGCCACGATGTGTGCGAGGCGGTTGCGGGCGGTTTCAGGGAGCAGCACGCTCGCGTCTTCGCACGCCTTCAGTACGGCGCGGTTGGCCCAGGCATCGTAGTTGAATTGACGACGGAAGTAGTCGAGCATTCGTTTCCAGGTTGCGGATCAGAAGGGCCTGTCATCCGCGCGTCCAGCCCTTCATTTTGTCGCGGACGTAGGCGGCGACGTTTTCCTTCGGGATGCGGTCCTGCTCGGTCGTGTCGCGGTCGCGCACGGTCACCGTGCCGTCCTCCAGCGTCTGGCCGTCCACGGTGATGCAGAAGGGCGTGCCGATCTCGTCCATGCGGCGGTAGCGGCGGCCCACGGCGCCCTTCTCGTCGTAGAAGACGGCCAGGTCGTGGTCGCGCAAATCGTCCTCGATGGCGTGGGCCACCTCGGGCATCCCGTCTTTCTTGACGAGGGGCAGAACCGCCACTTTTACCGGCGCGATGTTCGGGTGGAAGCGCAGCACCGTCCGCGTCTCGCCGCCCACCTCGTCCTCGTCGTAGGCTTCGCAGAGCAGCATCAGCACGGTGCGGTCGAGGCCGACGGAGGTTTCGACGACGTACGGAATGTAGCGCTCGTTGGTCTGCGGGTCGAAGTACTCCATCTTCTTGCCGCTGTACTCCTGGTGGCGGCTCAAATCGTAGTCGGTGCGGCTGTGGATGCCCTCGATCTCCTGCCAGCCCATCGGGAATTCGTACTGGATGTCCTGGGCGGCGTCGGCGTAGTGGGCGAGCTTTTCGTGGACGTGCCAGCGCAGCTTGTCCGGGCGCACGCCGTTGCCGAGGTGCCACTGGCGGCGGAGGTCGCGCCACGTCTCGAACCATTCCATCTGCGAACCCGGCTCGACGAAGTACTGCATCTCCATCTGCTCGAATTCGCGCATCCGAAAGATGAACTGCCGGGCGACGATCTCATTGCGAAACGCCTTGCCGATCTGCGCGATGCCGAATGGGATGCTCTGGCGCGTCGTCTCGCGCACGTTGTGGAAGTTGACGAAGATGCCCTGCGCCGTCTCCGGGCGGAGGTACACCTTGCTCTCACTGTCCGATGCCGGGCCGACGTGCGTCGAAAACATCAGGTTGAACTGCCGCACCTCCGTCCAGTCGAACGCGCCGCTGTCGGGGCTTTTAATCTCCTCCTGCAGGATGAGACTGTGCAGCGCCTTCGGCATGTCGTCCGCATTGAGCGCGGCCACGAGGGCGCCCTGCACGCGCTCCGCGTCGGCATCTTTGCCTTTTTTGCGGAGCCTCTCGATGTGCCCCTCGACGAGTTGATCGGCGCGGTAGCGCATCTTCGACACCTTGTCGTCGATGAGCGGGTCGCTGAAGGCATCGACGTGGCCCGAAGCTTTCCAGACGGTCGGGTGCATGAGGATGGCCGCGTCGATGCCCTCGACGTCGCCTCGCTGGCGCACCATCGCGTTCCACCAGCGGCTCTGCACGTTGCGCTTGAGTTCGACGCCCAGCGGGCCATAGTCGTACGTGGCGGCGAGCCCGCCGTAGATGTCGGACGAGGGGAAGAGGAAGCCGCGCCGTTTGGCGAGCGAGACGATGGTGTCGAGGGTGAGACTCATGATCGCGTGGAGGAGTAGAAGCCGGCAGAGCCTTCAAGCTATCGCGCCGCGCCCGCAGGTGCCACGCCCGGCCATGAAAACGGGGTGTTTTTCGCGTACGAGCCTGTTGGAGCGCCACGTGCCGCCCACGAATCTGTAACGTCCCGCACGCCACCAGGTGCTATTACAACTCTGGCACAGCGGATGCAGGAGCCGGATCCGGTTTGAAGTATATGTTTGACCAAGCGCCTCTCGGGGCCTCCTCTCTCCTTCCTCATGCTCGCTCGCTCTTCCTCCTCGACCACCCGCACGCAGTTCAGCACGCTCACGGCTGACCTGCAGGCGCGCTACGGCAGCCAGGCCCGCGAGATCGAGGCCAACCACTGGATGTTCGAGGTCCCGACGGCGGATCAGCGTTCGCAGGTGGTGCACCTGCTGCTGCGGCAGCGCGAGACGCAGGGCCGCGACGTGTCGCGCCTCGTGGCCGACAGCCCCATCGGGCCCGTGCCGCAGCGCTACGACTTCGAAAAGCTGCTCCGCATGAACGCCGACCTCGACGTGGGGGCCATCTGCATCGCCGACTTCCGCAACGAGGACAACGAGAGCATCAGTTACTTCACGCTGCGCGCCTCCCACCTCGTCCAGACCGCCGATTTCGAGGAGGTGTGGGAGATGGTGGAAAAGGTGGCGGGGGTGGCCGACGCGCTGGAGAAAGACATCTACGCCAGTGACATCCACTGATTTTCCTTCCGCCTGACTCCCATGTTTAAAGCACTCAGCTACCGATTCAAATACGGCTCGTACCTACGCAACGAGCAGGGCATCAAGAAATTCGCCGAGAACGCCCTCGTCGACCTGCTCGGCAGCGTCACCAAGCGCTCGCGCTACTACCGCGAGATGAACGAGACGCTGCTCGTCGAGAAGACGAACCGCCGGGTGCGTGCCACCGAACTGGGCAAGCAGACGATGCTGGAGCCGAGTGAGTATTTCAGCGTGCGCCGCCGCCTGACGGTCAACACGATCATCCTGGGAGCATCCATCGTGGCGAGCGTCCTGCTGACGTTTTTCGCCCTCACGGCCTACCTCGATGCATTGTCCCAGGCGCTCCAGTGGTTCGTAGCGGGTGTGTTCGCCATCGTGCTGACGGGCATGGGCATCGTGTCGGCGGAGCGGCTGCTGGAAACGCTCATCCCGCGCCGCCGCTTCAAGGCCGAAACGGACACCGAGCCCCGGCAGGCGGTGGCGTTCGTGTGGGCCGTCGTGCTGGTGTTCGTCGAACTGGCGCTGCTGGGACTGTCGTCGGTGCGCGCCTCAATGCTGGCGGAGCAGACGGGCCAGAGCCTGCTCTACCTCGGCTTCGTCGGTTTCGCGATGGCGATGCCGCTCGTGGCAGGCGCGATCCGGTGGGATGCGATGCGCTTTGCCGACGTGTTCAAAACCACGCAGGCGTACCGCGAGAACGAGGACCAACTCGCCCGCATCGACTCGACGCTGCGACAGAACGAGGAGTTCGAGAGCAACTACTACAAGGTCAAGCTCAACGACACGTGGAACGAAGTCAACGCGTTCAAGACCTACAAAGACAACTACAACGAGCGCAAGGGCATCGTCGAGCACCTCGGCGGCCACTTCGCGCAGTCGTTTGACCTGTTCCAGACGGAATCCGTCAAGCGCTACGAGGCTGACCTGCGCGACATGACGGCGCGGGGCATCCGCCGCCTCGAAACCTCGGACGCGCGCGCGGCCCGCACGCAGACGGGAAAACTCAACGCCGCCCCTATGCCCGCTGCGTCCGACGGCGCGCCGCAGAGCAGCCGCAACGTCTACCTCGCGCCGAAACCCGTTCGGTGAAATGCGGAACGCGGAAGTTTTTGGCGAGGACTCCGGTAGCCTGGTTATCGTCTGGTCGAGCGCCGAGCCGTTCGGATGGAGGCGATGGTGATGGCGAGAAGCTCGCCTGCTTCTCTGCATAGCGCGTGCGTCTCGCCCATATCAGCGTGGCCCGATTCGTGGAGCAGTTCGAGCCAGTAGATCGCCTCGTCGGCTTCTTCTTCCACGATGCCGAGCTTGGCGACGAACTCTGCCGTCGAACGCCCGCGTGCGCTGCGCGATAATTTGCCCCAACGGACGTAGCGCAGCGCAGCAATTGCCGCCCGAGAATCTGCGCCGTCTGCCCCAGTTCGAGCTTCTCCACGAACCGAATCACGTCCAGCGCAAACCGCTGCGTGCGCTCCCTGAGTCGCCGTTTCTCTCCGATCCGTCCCGCATTCCGGATTTCGCATTCCCCCTTTCACATCAGCCCTCGCTCCGCCAGGCTCGTGTAGCTTCGGCCCGCGATGATGAGGTGGTCGTGGACGGGCACGCCCATGATCTTGCCTGCCTCGACGAGTTGCTTCGTCACGCGCACGTCCTCCTTCGACGGCTCCGGGTTGCCGCTCGGGTGGTTGTGCAGGCAGATGATGGCAGCGGCGTTGTCGAGCAGCGCCTTTTTAAAAACCGCGCGCGGCTCGACGATGGAAGCGCTGAGTCCGCCCGTCGTCAGGTCATAGTCGCCCGTGATGACGTTGGCGGTGTTGAGGATGACGATCTTGAAGATCTCCTGCGTGAGATCGCGCATGAGCGGCCCGTAGTGCGCCGCCACGTCTGCCGGGGAGCACACCTGGATGCGCGGCCCGCCGCGCCCCGCCTCCACGCGCCGCCCGATCTCGAAGGCCGCCACGAGCTGCACCGCCTTCGCCGGGCCGATTCCAGTGATGCGCGTCAGCTCTTTCAACTCGCGCCCCGACAGGCTGAAGAGCGAGCCGTACGTGCGCGTGAGCGTCTGCCCGAGTGCGACCGCCGAGATCGGCCCTTTCTTCGTGACCGCGCCCGAGCCAAAGATCAGCCCGAGCAGTTCGGCATCCGACAGCACCGCCGCGCCTTTCTGGATCAGTTTCTCACGTGGCCGCTCGTCTTCGCTCCAGTTTTTGATGGAGGCGTGGTAGTTGATCTCGGGCTCGTGCGCAGGCGCGGGCAGCAGGTCGCGGGGCATTTTTCGGGGAGGTCGAGGCCGTGTGCGCCTCAAGACCCGCTGCGTGCCCTGCTGTAACCTGTACTCCAGATCTGTGAGGTTTCCAAAACCTCAAGTCTCTCCACGTCACTCCGCCGGGACGAGGCCTTTGAGCAGCATCTCGTTCGTCGGCGTTGTCTGCATGTGGCGAATGAGCGCCTGGGTGGCGTCCACGGGGGGGCGGCTGTTGAGGATCCGCATGAGCTTGTGGTGCTGATCGGCGAGGTCGCCCAAGAGCAGGTCTTCGTTGCGCGTGCCGCTCTTGCGGAGGTTCACGGCGGGGAAGATGCGCTTGTTGGCCATCTCGCGGTCGAGCACGATCTCGGCGTTGCCGGTGCCTTTGAACTCCTCGAAGATCACCTCGTCCATCCGGCTGCCCGTTTCGACGAGCACGGTGGCGATGATGGTGAGTGAGCCGCCGCCTTCGATCTTGCGGGCCGAGCCGAAGATTTTGCGCGGCACCGACATCGCCCGCACATCGAGACCGCCCGAGAGCGTGCGCCCGCTGCCTTCCATATACAGGTTGAACGTGCGCCCCAGCCGGGTGAGCGAGTCGAGCAGGATCACCACGTCTTTGCCCGTCTCCACGAGCCGCCGGGCGTACTCGTGCGCCATCACCGACACGCGCACGTGGTTGTCTTCCTCGCGGTCGTTCGACGAGGCAAAGATCGTCGCGTTGGTGTTGCGGCGGAAATCGGTGACTTCCTCGGGCCGCTCGTCCACGAGGAGCGCGATGAGTTCGACCTCGGGGTGGTTTTTCGAGAGCGCCTCGGCCATGCTCTGCACGAGGATCGTCTTGCCCGTGCGCGGCGGCGCGACGATGAGGCAGCGCTGCCCCTTGCCGATGGGCACGGCGAAATCGACGACACGCAGCGTGATGTCGCCCGGCCCGCGCACCATGTTGAGCTTTTCGTAGGGGTACACCGTCCGGCCCTGCTCGAAGGCCGTCGTGCGCGCCCACTCACTCGGCTCCAGGCCCATGATCTTGTCGAGGTGATGCACCTGCATCGCCCCCTTGCGTCCGGGCCGCAGCGTGCCTTCGAGGAGCGCCCCGTCGCGGATGTTGAACCGCTGGATGATGGCGGGCGGGCAGAACGGGTCGTTGTCGCCCTTGGGCACGTCGCTCTGAAACTCGCGGATGAAGCCGAACTTCTTGTTACCGATCTGTTCGAGGATGCCGGTAAAGGGGGTCTCACGCATGAGAGGGTCGCGCGGGAGGCGCGGAAAGTGGAGAAAGCAAGACGGCGCGCAGGGGCACCGGGCCAGGGGCGCGGGCTGCACACGGGGCAGCGCAGTACGCGGGCGGTAGAACCACAGGTGCCGCGGAAACCGCACGCGAGGAGAGCAGGCTGACACCTCCAGCCGGAAGCAGAACGGGCGGTCGGGGGAGGTGCCGCGTGCCAGTGCCGCCGGACAGCGCGGGCAAGCGCGCATCTGCCGGGGCCGCATCTGGAACGATGCTTCAAGATCGGTGGTTTCTGCGGCCCCTGTCAAGCCTCCTGCCACCGCGCCCGCCTCCCCATGCCCGACGCTCCCCTCCCACTCGACACGCTGCACGTCGAGGTCACGGGGCCGGAGGCGGCGCCGCCGCTCTTGATGCTGCACGGCTGGGGGTCGAGTGCGCTTTTGATGCGCCCGTACGCACAGGCCCTCTCGACCGATTTCCGCGTGCACAACGTCGATTTGCCGGGCCACGGCGCGACGCCTGCGCCGCCCGAGCCGTGGGGCGTACCGGAGTATGCAAGCCTCGTGGCAGCGTACATCAAGCAGGCGATGGGCCGTGGGCCGGTGCCCGTCGTGGGACACTCGAACGGCGGGCGCATCGCGCTCTTCATGGCGTCGGAGGCGGCGTACGCGCCGCTGCTGTCGAAGCTCGTGCTCGTGAGTCCGTCGGGCGTGACGCCACGCCGCACGCTCAAATACCACCTCCGCCGGACGACGGCGCAGATACTGAAAGCGCCTTTCCAGATTCTCCCGCAGCCACTCCGCGATTTTGGGCTGGACTGGCTGCGCCACTCGCTCGTCTGGAAACTCCTCGGCTCCTCCGATTACAGCGGCCTCACCGGCACCATGCGCGGCACGTTCGTCAAAACCGTCACGCACCACCTCGACGGTGTGCTGGGCCGCATCCAACAACCCGTACTGCTGTTCTGGGGCGATCAGGACACGGCCGTGGGGCGGGATCAGATGGAGACGCTCGCGCGCGAAATCCCCGACGCCGGCCTGTTCGTGCTCGACGGTGCGGGCCACTACGGCTACCTCGACGCGCTCGACGTGGTGGCCGAAGGGACGAAGCAATTTCTGAATGGATAGTCATTTGTCATCTGTCACGGGTCGTCTGGACGTGCTTCTCCAGCGACTGATGACCCGTGGCGAATGACCCTTGACAACGATCATGACGCTCTTTTTCGGACTCCTCGCAACGCTGTTCGCGCTCTGGCGCATCGGTCGGCGCACGCGGTATTTCCTGCATGTTTTTCAGCTCGAAGGCTACAAACCCAACGAGTACGTCGGGTGGACGGCGGCGCACGCGCGGCCCCACGTGTTCAGGCTGTCGCACGCGCTGGGCGTGGTGCTGCTGGCACTCGCGTGGATGGGATTCGCAGCCGGGCAGGGCTACGCGACGGCGACGGCGCTGCTCGTCGGCTGGTCGATTGCGTTTGCGTCGTCGCGCCTCTACCGGAAAACCGCCGTCAAAAAGCCGCTCGCGTGGACGGATCGGATGAAGCGGCAGGCCATCGTCGTCGCGGCCATCGAAGGGGTGATCGTCGTGGTCGGAGCGGTAATCGGCCTGAGGATGGGGACGCACGCGGGCTGGTGGGCGTTCTTGGCCGGGCTGTTCGTGGCCGACCTCGGCGCGCCGTTCTGGGTGCTCGTGGGCGGGCTGATCGCGCGGCCCGTCGAGAAGACGGTGCAGGAGGGGTACAAAAAGAAGGCGCGGGCGAAGCTGGCGGCGCGGCGCGACTTGCACGTCATCGGCATCACGGGATCGTATGGCAAGACGAGCGTCAAGTTCATCGTCGCCGAGATCCTGCGGCAGCGCTTCAACGTGCTCGCCACGCCGGGCTCGTACAACACGCCGATGGGCATCTGCCTCGTCATCAACAACAAGCTGCGGCCCGAACATCAGGTGCTCGTGCTGGAGATGGGGATGCGCTACCCCGGCGACATCGCCGAACTGTGTGCCATTGCCCGGCCCGATACCGCCATCGTGACCAGCGTGGGCGTGGCGCACCTCGAAACGATGGGCTCCATCGAGGCCATCGCCGAGGAAAAAGGGTCGCTGTTGCGCCACATGAAGCCGGGCGGCACAGCCATCCTCAACGGGGACGACCCGCGCGTGACGGTGATGCAGGGCGTGCAGGCCGAGACGATCCGCGTGTCGGTCGGAGGGCAGGACACGGCGACGCTGACCGCGAGCGGCATCGCGTATGGAAAAGAGGGCGCGACGTTCACCGTGCGCACGGCGGACGGCGAGGAGGCCGTTTTCAAAACCCGGCTGCTGGGTGCGCACAACGTGCTCAACATCCTGCTGGGCGTGGCCGTCGGGCAGGCGTTCGGGCTGCGGCTGCGGCAGATGGCGCACGCCGTTGCCCGCGTAGAACCCGTCGAGCACCGGCTGGCGCTGCGGGAGGAAAACGGCGTGACAGTGATCGACGACGCCTTCAACTCGAACCCCGTCGGCGCGCGCAACGCCGTCGAGATCCTGGGGCAGTTCACCGGCGGGCGGCGCGTGATCGTGACACCGGGCATGGTGGAACTGGGCGCGCGGCACGAGGAAGAAAACCGCGCTTTCGGGCAGCACATCGCCCGCCACGCCGACCTCGCCGTGCTCGTCGGTGAGGCGCAGACGGCCCCCATCCGCGCGGGGTTGATGGACGAAAAGTACCCGGAAAGCCAGATCCACACCGCCCCGTCGCTCTACGACGCGCAGGACTTTCTGAAGACCATCCTCCGCCCCGGCGACACGGTGCTCTACGAAAACGACCTGCCGGATCAGTACGTGTGAGCGAATGGGAGGTAGTTGGTTGACGCCCGCTTCCGCGGCCTCGTTGTTGGCTGGGAATCTGACCTCCACCTCTACCCCCTGCAAGGAAGACGAATCCGACCGCACCTACCCACTCGGCTTTGCCGAGCCCTTATGACACAGGGCTGGCATGTGTGCGGCGCGAACGTCGCAGTATTCCCTCAACCCGTTGCCGCCATGCAGATGCCCACGCACTTTTCCGGACCCTGGCAGGAAACCGACCGCGCCGCCGTCGTGGCAGCGCTCGAAGCGTTCGACACCGCGCCGCTCGACACGCTGCGCCACACGCACCGCTGGACGTGCAACCTGTACCCGTCGGATAACGGGGCGGTGTTCACGGCAGCGCGGCACGGCATGAGCCGCGTGCTCACCGCCCGTAGCGCCGACGAACTCGCCGAGCGGCTCCGCGCCTGCCTCGCCGCGCCGCTCGCCGCCTGAGCACGCGCTATCTTCGGCGTCTGCTCTTCCAGCCGCCATGCCCTCCCCACTCGCCCTCTTCGACGCCCCGTATTTCGCGCGCGGCATCACGCACCTCGCGGGGGTGGACGAGGCCGGACGTGGGTGCCTCGCCGGGCCGGTGGTGGCTGCGGCGGTGATCCTACCCGAGGGTGTGGAACTGCCGGGCGTGACGGACAGCAAGAAGCTCTCGCCCGCGCAGCGCGAAAAGGCGTTCGACGCGATCAACGCGATTGCCCTCTCGGTGAGCGTCGGAATGTGCTCTCCCGCCGAGATCGACGCGCGCAACATCCTGCGCGCCGCGCTCGAAGCGATGCGCCGCGCCGTCGCCGCCCTGCAGGTGGCTCCCGAGCACGTGCTCGTCGATGGAAACGTGCTCTTTCCCGAAAGCCCCTGCCCGACCACGGCGGTGGTGAAAGGCGACGGCAAGAGCCTCTGCATCGCCGCCGCCAGCATCGTCGCCAAAGTTACCCGCGACAAGCTGATGGGGGAGTTGCACGCCGCCGCGCCCGAATATGGCTGGGCGCAGAACAAGGGCTATCCGACGGCAGCGCACTACGCCGCGCTGTCGCGCCACGGCATCTCGCAGCACCACCGGCGGTCGTTCCGTCTCGGGCCCCGCTGACCTGAATCTTCAGCGGTGCGGCTGCCGGGCGACGGCCACGATGGCGTCCACCATCTGCGCCAGCGACAGCGCGTCGGTGTCGAGCGTGACGTGCGCCTGCCGGTAGATCGGGTCGCGGACGCGCAGCATCGCCTCGGCACGCGCGCGCAACGCCTCGGCGCCAAGCCGGTGGCCGTCGTCGCCGAGCAGGAGCGGGCGCGGCGTGCTGAGGTGGAGCAGTCGGCTGATGAGCGTGTCGAGGCGCAGCGCGAGGTAGACGACGAGCCCGTGGCGGCGCGCCCAGTCCATGCTGCCAGGCTGCACGAGCGCGCCGCCGCCCAGCGCGATGACGGCGGACGTGTGCGATGCCGTGTCATGTAGCGCCTTGCGTTCGAGGGCGCGGAACGCCGCCTCACCCCGGTTGGCAAACAGCGCCTGCACCGACTGCCCCGCCCGCGCCGCGATGGTGTCGTCGAGGTCTTCGAACGCGGTGCCGAGCACGTTGGCCGCGATGGCCCCCGCGGTGCTCTTGCCGCAGCCCATGAAGCCGGTGAGGTACAAACGCATGGGGAAAGTGGGAGGTGGGAACGCGGAAGTCGGAACGGGGGAAGAGCAAGCAAGGCTGGCAGTAGAGACGGAGCACGCTGCCCCCTACCGTGGTGATTGGGGAACGCCCGCGCAGAAAGGTACGCCTGCGCTCGGATCAGCGGGCAGCGGCGGCGGGTTGGGCGTGTCCTGTATCCTGCCCACCCACATGCCCACGCTGCGCCTCCTACTCGAATACGACGGCGCTGCTTTCAGCGGGTGGCAGGTGCAGCCCGGCTGCCGGACGGTGCAAGGCGCGCTCGAAGACGCCTTCCAAACACTGTTGCGCCAGCCTGTGGCCGTCGTCGGGTCGGGGCGGACGGATGCGGGGGTCCACGCGCGCGGGCAGGTGGCGCACGTCGTCGTGGACGCGCTGCCGGATCTGCACCGGTTGCACCGAGCGCTCGGCGGCCTCACCGGGAAGGACGTGGCCGTGCTCGCCATCGAGCAGGCGCCCGACGGCTTTCACGCCCGCTACGACGCCTGCCGCCGCACCTACCGCTACCATGTCTCCACCGAACCTCGCGCCCTCGACCGGCACACGCGCCACCTCGTGCGCCCCGCGCCCGACTTCGACGCCATGAACGACGCCGCACAGGTGCTCCTCGGCACGCATCATTTCGGCGCGTTCTGCCGCACGCAGTCCGACACGCAGAACCGCGTCTGCACGCTCGAAACGGCGCGGTGGGAGCGCGAGACGCGGCCGGGCGACTGGTGCTTCCACGTCGCCGCCGACCGGTTTCTGCACGGCATGGTGCGCGCGCTCGTAGGCACGCTGCTGGATGTGGGGCAGGGCAAACGCACCGGCGAGGACCTCGCGGGCATCCTCGCCTCGCGCGATCGCCGCTGCGCTGGAGCCGCCGCGCCCGCACACGGGCTGGTGCTCGAAAAGGTGGAGTATCCCGAGGCGGTTTTCACGAGCCGTTGAGTGGGCGGTCGTGTCGTCTCCACGCGCACTCACTGCGGGATTGGCGCAGAGTGGATGACCTGCTGCCACCGACGAAAAACGAACGGTGCGGGTGCCAAATCGCACCTTGATGCGATTGCTCCTCTCGGTCCACAGCGCTGCCGTTCCTGATCGAGACGTCAGGCCCGACAGGCTTCGCGGGAATCTGCGCGCCGCTCGTTCTGCCCGGCGCGACCTCTCGGCTCCGCGCTCCGCAAGATCGGCATCGACCCGCTGCTGGAGCGGGCGCCGGGGCACATGTACGTCGGGTACTACCTCGACCCCCAGCACACGCAGGCGGAGTTTCTGGAAACCACCATGCTTGGTCAGGTGCAGGGGGATCGCTACTCCGACACGCAGCGCTTCAACGCGTCGTCGTGGGAGAGCTTCACGCGGGCCGTGGCCTATGCAACCGACCAGTACGCGCAGCACCGCCCAGACATCGTGCAGGGCTCTCCAGGCTACGCCATCGTCAGCATCGCTGACTGCGCGTGCCTCCGGCATCATGCCGGTAAACCGCTGACACACGGTTTTCCCCGCGACTGCCCGTTGGCGCGAGGGCATCTGGCGCGATGTGCCGGAGGCCTGCAACAGATGTGTCGCGCACAACTGGGGGTGAAGGGTGACGAGTAACGGGTAGCTGGTTGGAAACTGGAGTCCCTTCCATCTACCCGTTACCCATCACCCCTCACCCGCCGTCAGAAGCTGTAGCCCAGCCGCACGAGCGCGAGCCGCCCGATCTGCGGCGCGCCGATGAACTCGCGGTGGTCGTTGTCGAGCACGTTCTGCACGGTCGCGTCGATGCGGAGGCCGGGCGCGAAGCGGGTGAGGTCGTAGCCCGCGCCCACGTCCAACAGGAAGTAGGACTCCACCACGCCGTCGTACGGACCGGACTGCACGAGAAAATCGTCTATGTAGCGGCCCGAGGCGTTAAACGACAGCCCACGCGGGATGACGTACGAGAAGCCCGCCTTGCCCTTGAGCGCGGGCGCGTTGAGGGCCACCGACAGGCTTGTGTTGGCCTCGTCCAGTTCTTCGTTGTCGAAGAAATCGTCCGACACGACGGACACGTTGCCGAAGAGGCTCAGGCGGTCGGTAGCGAGGAACTGCATCGACACGTCCACGCCGTAGAACTGCACCTTACCGAAGTTGCGGTAGGCCAGCATCGCGCCCACGTTGGTGGCCGTGTTGCCGCCCGCGAGCACTTCCTGATCGGGCTGCACGATGCCGACGGGCGTGGGGTTGGCTGGGTTGCCGATGGCTCCGCCGATCACCGTCGCAATCGCGCCGACGGCCTGCTGCGCGGCCTGCTGCGGCGTCGCACCGGCCGCCACGAACTGCCCGACGAGGTTGTTGAAGAGCGCCTGGAAGGTGCCCTCGATCTGGTTCTGCGGCCCGTTCGTGCCGATGCGCTGCACGAGCGCGCCAAAGGTCTGCCCCACGTCACCGCCCAGGCCCGCAGCGTCGAGGTACAGGAACGGCGTCTCGATGAGGAGCGGCCCGACGAAGTTCTTCTTCTGCGAATAGTAGCCGTCCACGGCCACGAGCAGCTTCTCGAAGAGCAGGCCCTTGTAGCCCAGCTCGACGGTCTGCGTCGTCGTCTGCTTGAGCGGCTGGATGTCCACCGGCGTGGCTTCGCGCTCGCGGTCGATGGTGCCCGTGGTGAGGTTGACGAAGCCGAGGTAACCGGCATCCGTGGAGGCCGCCGGGCCGATGAGCGTGAGCAGGCGGTTGGTGGCGTCGGCGCCGCCGTTGAGAGCATCAACGGTATAGCCGAGTAGTTGCTGCAAGGCCGTGCGCTGCCCCGGATTGAGGCCCGCCGTGAGCTGCCCGAAGGCCGCCGGGTTGCCCAGCGCGCCGCTCACGCCCGCCGCGTAGACCGGCAGGATGGGGTACTGGTCAAACCGCTGCTGCGCCCCGAAGAACGACCCCACGGGCAGCGACATCGTGATGGTGCCGTTGTCGCGGTAGTTGTTGAACGTGAAGCCCTCGCGCACGCCGCGCGCCTGGAAGATGAGTTGCTGGCCACCGCCACCGATAGGCCGCGTCGCGCCCGCGATGTCGAGGAAGAGCGAGTTGGTGCTCGGCGCGGAGAACGCGCTGTTGTACGTCGCGCGGAAGGTGTGGCCCGCGAACGGCTTGAAGACGACGGCGGCGCGCGGCGAGAGCTGGAGGTCCTCGGCGATGTTGCTGTAATCGCCGCGCAGCGCGAGCGTCAGGTCGAGCTGGTCCGTCAGGTTCGTCGTGCTCTGCGCGTACACGCCTGCCTGCGAGATGGCGTCATCGTCCTCGTTGCGGCCCAGGATGGTGCCGTCGGTGTCCGGGCGGATGAGGCGCAGGTCGGTACCGGCGATGATGCGCTGTTTGGGCGAGAGAATCCAGTCGTACTGGGCCTGCCCGACGTACTGCGTGCCGTTGTCCACGACGGACATCCCGGTGCCATACACGTACGAGTCGCCCGCGTTGTTTTTGTTGACGTAGAACTGGGTGAACAGCGAACCCGCCTGTAACCGCACCTGCCCGTAGGTGTAGCCGAAATCGCGCGCCTGCAGCGTACCGATACCCGAGAGCACCGTCCCGCGCAGCGCCGAGTAGCCGCCGTTGAGCGACACGGTCACGCCGGGCCGCACGCGGTACTGCACCAGCCCGTTGACGTTGGATTTCTGGTAGTCGTTGTCGCGCAGCAGCTTGCCCGTGGCCGGATCGACGTTCTGGTAGTCGGGCGCGCCAGCGGGATCGGCGTAGGTGAAGTCGGCGTCGAGTTGGGCGGCGTCGAGCGAGTCGGCGGTGTCGAGGCCGAAGTCGTCGGCGCGCGCGTACTGCCCGGTGATCTTGTAGCCGATCCTGTCGCTGATGACGCCTGCGTGGCGACCTTCGAAGCCGAAGAGCGACTGCTGCCCGCCCGTGAGCGCGAAGGCCGTGCCGGGGTTGGTGAACGGGTCTTTCGTAAAGAAGTGGACGACGCCCGCATCCACGCCCGCGCCGTAGAGCGCCGAGCCCGGCCCGCGCACGATCTCGATGCGGTCGAGGTCGATGCTCATGTTGGGCATGAGCGAGTAGATGTTGACGTTGAGCGACGGCACGGCGGCCTGCCGGTAATCGACGAGCGAATAGGTAGCCCCCGAGAAGGCGTTGTTGAAGCCGCGCAACACCACCTCCTGCCGGTCCACGCCCGTCTGCGCCACGTCTACGCTGGCCTCGTTGCGGATGGCGCCGATAGAAGACGGCGTCACGTTCTGCTGGATCTCCTGCGCGCCGATGACCGACACCGACGCGGGTGCGTCGAGTACCTGCTCCTGCGCGCGCGAGGCGGACACGACGACGTCGTTCAGGTCGAAGCCGCCCGCCCGCAACGCCACGTCGAGCGTGCGCGTCTCGCCCGCCGCCAGTGTGATGGTATCGGTGAAGTCCTGGTAGCCGATGTAGCGCACCTGCACGATGTACGTGCCCGCGCGGAGGCGTTCGATGCGGTAGCGCCCGTCGGTGTCCGTCGCCGCACCGGTGCCGCTGTCGAGCGTGCCCTGCACGGAAACGATGACGTTGGCGGAGGGCAATGCGCCGCCATCGCTGGCATCGGTGACGCGGCCCACGAGCGTGGCGGACTGTGCCCACACCTGCGCGGCAGGCAGCGTTAGTAGTGCGAGCAGGAGGAGCGGATGCGGTAGGCGAAAGGAAACCCGGCGCATGGGAATCGGGGGATGGTGGTGGGAACTGAAGGGAACGCGCCTTCCGGCAGAGCGGAAGCGCTTTGTGTTGTGTTTCAGCGAAGATACGTACCCCTCGCTCACCCACGCGCCTCAGCGCGTCACAGGTACGCCTTTACGCACCCGCTGCGCCCGGCTTCGCCTCTTTCATGGGCCGGTAGAGCGTGACCGTGCGCCCCATCACCTGCACCACCTCGGCCCCGTCGAGGGCGTCGGCCAGCGCCTGGGCGGTTTCGCGGGCGGGCGCGGGGGCCATCTCCTGCACCTTCACCTTCAGCAAATCGCGCGTGTTGAACGCCTGCCGCACCGAGGCGACGGCGGCATCGGTGAGCCCTTCTTTACCGATCTGAACGAGGGCCTTGAGGCTGTGCGCCCGGCTGCGAAGCTCGGCGCGCTGGCGGGAGGAAAGCGGCATGGTTGAAAGTGGTAAGTGGGAATGCGGAACGCGGAGGAAGGCCGTCGAGCTTCGAGGTGCGGCGGGCGTAGGAAAGGTGGAAATCCGAAGGAAGAGTGCCGATGTTAGGGGTACGGCCGCGTCCTGCCCGAATTCGCAGGCGTCATCAGTTTCCCACTTCGCGCTCCGCATTTCCCGTTTCACCGAGCCCGACGCGGGCAAAGATATCGTCCACGTGGCGCAGGTGGTAGGCGGGGTCGAAGAGCGCGTCGATCTCGGCTTCGCTCAGGTGCGCGCGGATGGCATCGTCGGCCCCGACGATCTCCCTGAACGAGCGCGCCTCGGCCCATGCCTGCATCGCGCGCGGCTGCACGGTGTCGTAGGCGGCCTCGCGGCTCAGCCCCTTCTCGACGAGCGCGAGCAGTACCCGCTGGCTGTTGTAGAGCCCGAACGTCTTGTCCATGTTGGCGCGCATCGTGTCCGCGTAGACGACGAGCGTGTCGACGATGCCCGTGAAGCGCGTGAGCGCGTAATGCAGGATCGTCGTGGCGTCGGGCAAGATCACGCGCTCGACGGACGAGTGCGAGATGTCGCGCTCGTGCCACAGGGCCACGTTTTCGTAGGCGCTCACCATGTACCCGCGCAGGAGGCGCGCCGCGCCCGTCACGTTCTCCGAGCCGATGGGATTGCGCTTGTGCGGCATCGCGCTCGACCCTTTCTGCCCCGACCGAAACGCCTCCTCGACTTCGCGCACCTCCGACCGTTGCAGGTGCCGCACCTCGACGGCCATCTTTTCGAGCGTCGCCCCGATGAGCGCGAGCACGCCGAGGTAGTGCGCGTGGCGGTCGCGCTGGAGCGTCTGCGTCGAGATGGGCGCGGGTTCGAGGCCGAGGTACTCGCACGTCAGCTCCTCCACACGCGGCGGCGTGTGCGCGAACGTGCCCACGGCCCCGCTGATTTTGCCCACCCGCACACCCTCCGCCGCTGCCACGAAACGGTCGCGGTTGCGCTGCATCTCGGCGTGGTAGAGCGCCAGCACCAGCCCGAAGGTCGTCGGCTCGGCGTGGACGCCGTGCGTGCGCCCCATCATGAGCGTCGTCTTGTGCTCGCGCGCGCGCCGCGCCAGCACGTCCATCAGCCCGTCGATGGCGCTAAAATCAGCGCGTTCGCCTTGGCAAGCCGCACGCTCCACGCCGTGTCCACTACGTCCGACGACGTGAGGCCGTAATGCACCCACTTGCGCTCCGGCCCGAGGCTTTCCGAGACGGCGCGGGTGAAGGCTACCACGTCGTGCCGCGTCTCCCCTTCGATCTCGTGGATGCGGTCGATGTCGAACCTGGCATCGCGGTACAGCTTCTCGACGTCTTCCTCGGGAATCACGCCGACGGCGCTCCACGCTTTGCAGGCGGCGAGTTCGACGTCGAGCCACGCTTCGAACTGCGCGTGCTCGCTCCAGAGGGCCGCCATCTCGGGGCGCGTGTATCGGTCGATCATGGGGTAACAGGGCGTGTTCTGATGGAAGGCAGATGCGCCAAAATAGCCGCCCATGCCGCGCCATCGGGTGGAGGCTCGGGGGATTCGGCGGACGTACCTTTGCAGGTTCGTTACTATTCGATGCTTTACACATGTCCTTTCCTGATACCACAGAATCCCCACTCGTCGCCGCGCATCCCGAAGCCTACACGTCCTCGGCAGCGACAAAGCCTAAAACACGCCCTCCTTTTCGGCCCGACATCGAAGGCTTGCGCGGCATCGCCGTGCTGCTCGTCGTGCTCTACCATGCAGCAGTGCCCGGCTTCACGGGTGGATACATCGGCGTCGATGTGTTTTTCGTGCTCTCGGGCTACCTCATCACGTGGCTGCTCGTGCGCGAGGTGGAGAAAACGGGCACGGTCAACCTGAAGAGTTTCTACGCCCGCCGCGTGCGCCGCCTGCTTCCGGCGATGGGGGTGCTGCTGGTGGGCATTGCCACGTTCGCTGATGCTGCTTCTATCGCTCCGCTCGAGCAGGCCATCTATCGCTGCAACGGCGCTTCTCGACGGCGGCTTACTTCTCGAACGTGCTATTTCGCCTTTTTGCCACCGACTATCTGGCGGGCGCAGCAGAGGCGAACCCGCTGCTGCACACGTGGTCGCTGTCGGTCGAGGAGCAGTTCTATATGTTCTGGCCCCTGCTGGTGCTGGGCGCGCTCACGCTTTTCGGGCGTAGCGCGACGAGCAGACGCCCGCTGCTGTGGACGATGACGGGCGTGATCGCCGCCTCGTTTGCGCTCACGCTCTGGCTGCAGGCGACAGCGCAGGGGCACTGGGCGTTTTTCTCCAGCCCTACCCGGGCGTGGGAGTTCGCCATCGGCGGCCTCGGAGTTCTGTTGCCGCTCTACGGATCTGCACGCGTACGCACGGCTGCTGGGCTGGCTGGGGCTGGCGGGTGTGCTGGTGGCCGGGTTTCTTTACACCTCGCGACGCCTTTCCCGGGCTGGGCAGCGCTGCTGCCCGGCGTGGGTACCGTGCTGGCCCTCCGCGCCTGCGCGCATGCCTGACGGCTCCGCACGTGACGCTACTCGTGGCTGGCACGGGTGCTGGCCGTCCGCCCGTCTGCAGGAGTTCGGGCGGCTTTCGTACTCGTGGTACCTGTGGCACTGGCCTGTACTCGTGTTTGCTGCTGGAATTGAGTTCACGGAGATCCACGCGCTGCCGCCGCTGTACCGCGCCGCGCTGGTGCTGCTCTCGCTCGGACTGGCCGAGGCTTCGTACCGGCTTGTCGAAAACCCGTTGCGGCATCACCACTGGCTCGCGGCTAACGCCGTGGCGCGGTCTTGCCCTCGGAGCCACCATGACGGTGCTGGGCGTGACGCTCTCGTTTGCGTGGAAAGAGGCCGCGCAGGTCAAAGAGCAAATGCCCGTACCAGCAGTCTTTATGCAGCGGCATCCAAGGATCGAGTTCCAGGATGCATCACCACAATAGCCGGGACGAATCTGAAGACTTGCGTGCGTGGAGATACCACGTCCGCTATCACCGTGGTGCTGTACGGGGATAGCCACGCGCACCACTGGCAATCTGCTCTCGAAGCCATCGCAGAACAGAAGGCTGGCGGCTGGTGACGCTAACAAAGTCTTCGTGCCCGGTCATCTTCGAACCCAAATATCATAACACACTCAAGCGCATGTACACCGAGTGCGACGAGTGGCGGGCGCGAGCAACGAGAAAATCGACGAGGTCAACCCGACCCTCATTGTAACCACGTCCTCCACCGGCCAACCGTTCAGCGACGCCGAGTGGCAATCAGGCCTCGACAAAGCGTTCGGGTATTTCAGCGCGAAGGGCTACGCGGTGCTGCACTTGCGCGACGTGCCAAGCACCAGCCTCGAGAAGTCCCGGCCTGCCTGGCGCGCAGATACGTCGTTGTTTGCCCCGGACTGCACGTTCGAACTGGCAACCGCTCATCGTCCACACGCATTCGAATGGGAGCAAGCCGCCGCGGCGCGCTACGAGAACGTCGAGGTGGTGGATCTGACGGATGCCATCTGCGACACGCCCGTCTGCCAGGTCGAACGGGACGGCATGGTACTGTACCGCGACAACCACCACATGACGGCCACGTTTGCCGCCTCGCTCGCACCCGTGCTGGCACCGCACCTGAAGGCCGCGGTGGCGAAAGCGCAGCAGCACTCCGCAGATTGATTCTGCCCGTCCACGTTTGGTGCGAAAAACCAGGCATTGGAAGACGGCGAAGTCGGATAGAGGACTGGAACCGCTCCCAGAGGTTGTGGCTTTGTGCGGCATGATACCACGTCTCCTCGCGCTCGCTATTGTCGCTGCCTTCGCCCTCGGCGGACAGGCGGCGGCGTGGGCGGGCGAGTGGCCCACCGACGCCGTGGTCGCAGACGCCGCCTTCGCACCGGCGGACGCGCCGCTGGCCGAGCACGTGGATTCAGAGGAGGGTGTGCCCACCCCACGCCGCACGTGGATGACGGACGGTACCGCTGGACGTGCCGCGCGCAGCCGCCCGCAATGGAGCTTTACAGGAGACCTGCCCTTGCGCCCGCCGGAACGGTAGACGCCCCGCGCAGGAGCCACGCTCCGCGCGCCTGCACGCGATCCGCCTGCCCGGCGGCATCGCCTCTCCACCGTTTTCCGCGAGGTGCCTTTCCGGCACGCTCTGCGCACGCTCTTTTTTCTGCTATGTCTACTCTTTTGCGTTCCTTTTTTCTCGCCGCCGCACTCGTCTTCGCCAGCGCGGCATCCCTCCACGCCCAGCAGGACGCCGACGCGCGCGACCTCACGGCACCGCTGACCGCCGAAACGCAGGCGGCGCTCTCGTCGCTCGACGTGATCCAACTCCTCAAAGACGGCAACCGCCGTTTCCTCGCCGGAGAAGCCGTCGAGCGCGATTTTCTGCGCCAGGTGCGGGCCACGGCGGGCGGGCAGTATCCGATGGCCGCCATCTTGGGGTGCATCGACAGCCGCGTGCCGCACGAGATCATCTTCGACAAAGGCGTCGGCGACGTGTTCTCGGCGCGGGTGGCGGGCAACTTCGTCAACACCGACCTGCTCGGGAGCCTCGAATTCGCCACGGCGGTGGCCGGGGCCAAGGTCATCGTCGTGCTCGGGCATACCGAGTGTGGTGCCGTGAAAGGCGCCTGCGACCACGTTGAACTGGGCAACCTCACCAGCACACTCGCCAACATCGCCCCCGCCGTTTACGCGGTGACCGATATCGAA
The DNA here is from genome assembly GCA_963829705.1 of Rhodothermales bacterium. GTDB lineage: Bacteria > Bacteroidota > Rhodothermia > Rhodothermales > BA12 > CAWHJN01. The sequence goes on along the minus strand of CAWHJN010000005.1, from coordinate 427,230 downwards.
GGCGCGCGCACGTCGAAAAACAAGGCGTTCGTGCAGGCTGTTGCACACGAGAACGTCGAGATGACCGTCCAGAACATCGTGGAACGTAGCCCCGTGATGCGCCAACTCGTGCAGGACGGCAAGCTCATCGTCGTCGGCGCGATGCACGACGTGGCGACGGGTCAGGTCACGTTTTTCGAGGATTCGATGCTGACAGCGGAGACGCTGGCCGGATCCAGATGACGCTTTTATCTTGAACCCAGCCCCGGATGCTCGTTTGCGCGGGCATCCGGTTTTGTTTACCAGCGCGACCCACACCATGCACACCCGCTCCCTCGTTCTGCTGGCCGGGCTCCTTCTCTTTTCTTCCCCCGCTCTCGCCCAGGACGCAGACCGCGCCCCATTCGGCGCGTGGTACGTTGTCTCGGCCAACACCCGGTTTGCCGGTACGCCGTGGGGGTTGCAGGGCGAGGTGCAACTCCGCAACCACGCCGTCTTCTCAGATCTTCAGCAAGCGCTGGCGCGCGGAGGTGTGGAGGCGCACCTGGCGGATGGCTCGGCGACGTTTGTGCTGAGCTACGGCTACCTCTACTCGGAGGCCGAAGGCACACCCGACCTCCCGTTCTACGAGCACCGCGTCCACCAGGAGGTTTCGCTGCGCCAGCAGGTGTGGCGGCTGCGCGTCGGCCACCGCTTCCGGTTCGAGGAGCGCTTCGTCGAGGGCAGTGACGCGCAGGGGCGCTACCGCTACGCGCTCTCGGCCACGCTGCCGCTCACGACGCGCGAGATGCAGGACGGCACGTTCTACGCCGCTGCCAGCAACGAGGTATTCCTGCGCGGCTTCGGGCGCGGCGACCGGCCCGTGTTCGACCGCGACCGCGTCTACGGCGCGCTCGGCTACCGCGTCTCGCCCGTGGTGAGCGTGCAGGCGGGCTACCTCGACCAGCTCTTCGCGGACGACTCGGACGGCCAGATTCACCTCTCGCTGCGGCTGTCGCTCTGAGCGACCGGCGAGCCGTTCAAACCAGCTTGTAGAGCTTGCCCGGCAGGTCGCGATCAAGGAACTCCGCGACGCGGCGCGTGGCCTGGCTCGCTGCCGCCACGTCGATGCCCGTCGCCACACCCATCCCTTCGAGCAGGTGTGCGGTGTCCTCGGTGGCGATGTTGCCCGTCGCGCCGGGGATGAACGGGCAGCCGCCCAGCCCACCCAGCGACGTGTCGAAGCGCGTGACGCCGCTTTCCAGTCCGGCCACGACGTTCGCCAGCCCCGCCCCGCGCGTGTCGTGCAGATGCAGGACGAGGGACACCCCGGGCGCGGCCTGCCGGATGGCTTCGACACGGCGTTTGATGGAAACGGGGTTGGCGTGGCCCGTCGAATCGGCGAGGGAAAGGCTTTCGAGGCCGCGGTGCGAAAAACGCCGCGCCAACTCGACCAGAAACTCCAGCGGCGTGTCGTCGGGCGCGGCGTATCCCCAGACGGTCTGCAAGCCCAGCTGCACCTGCATCCCGGCTTCCTGTGCCAGCGCGATCATCGCCTCGGCCTCGCGCACGGCGTCCTCGACGCCCATGTTGGTGTTGTCGCGCGCGTGTTTTTCGTTCGTCGCAATCGACAGATCGACGTGCGTGACGCCTGCCTTTGCCGACCGCTCGACGCCGCGCGTGTTGAGAGCGAGGGCGGTGTACACGACGCCGTCGCGCCGGGGTAGGCTGTTCATCACCTCCTCGGCGTCTGCCATCTGCGGCACCCACTTCGGGTGGACGAACGACGTGGCCTGCACGCGCCGCACACCCGCGTCCACGAGCGCGGTGATGGTCTCGACTTTCAGTTCGGTCGGGATGGGTTTCTTCTCGAACTGGAAGCCGTCGCGGGGGCCGACTTCGCAGAGGTGCGCGTGCGCGGGGAGCATGGCGGGCGTCGTTTTGGGTAGATTGGGCGGCGTCACCTGCTCGCCTCCCGCCGTGCGTACGCCCTTCGCCCTTTTCGTGTGCCTGCTCGCGCTCGCCGCGTGCGAATCGCCGCCGCACTCCGTGGGGCCCGAGCCTGCTTCGCCGACCACCGCCGACACCGCGCTCAGCGACCGGCGCGTGGCCTACGTGATGGACGTGACGCTCGACCCCGAGGCCAGAACCGTCAGCGGCACGCAGCGCATCACGTGGCGCAACCCGGATCGCGTGCCCGTCGATACGCTCCAGTTTCACCTCTACCTCAACGCCTTTCGCGACTCGCTCTCGACGTTCATGCGCGAATCGGGCGGCGTGCATCGCGGCTACAAACCGGGCGAAGAAGGGTGGGGCGGCATCGACATCGACGAGATGCGCCTCGCGGACGGAACCGACCTCACCGGCCGCCTCCGCTTTATTCAGACGACGAGCCGCAACCGCGACGACAAAACCGTGGCCGAGGTCGTCTTGCCGCAGGCCGTCGCGCCGGGCGACAGCGTCGTGCTCGACCTCCAGTTCACCTCGCGGATGCCGCGCATCTTCGCCCGCACCGGCTGGGCGACGGCGTCCACGGGCGAGCCGTTTTTCATGGTCGCGCAGTGGTTTCCCAAACTCGGCGTGCGCGAGATCCCCGGCCAGCGCTACGTCCCGGCGGATGCGCCGCGCGGCAGGTGGAGCACGCACCAGTTCCACGAGAACACCGAGTTCTACGCCGATTTCGGCACCTACCGCGTGACGATGCGCGTGCCGGAGAGCTACGAGGTGGGCGCGAGTGGCATCCGCGAAAGCGAACGCACCGACGGCGACGACCGCGTGCTGACGTACTACGCCGCCGACGTACACGACTTCGCGTGGACGGCCTCGCCCGCCTTCGAGGTCTACGAGGATACGTGGGAGCATGTCCGTCTCAGGTTGCTCGTCCAGCCCGAGCACGCCGCGCAGGCGCAGCGGCACTTCGACGCAGCCAAAACCGCCCTCGAGTACTACGCGAAGTCGGTGGGGCCCTACCCGTACACCACGCTCACGCTCGTCGATGGCCTCGGCGGCTCGAACGGCATGGAGTACCCGACGCTCATCACCTGCGGCACGGTCTACGCGCTGCCGCGCTGGGTGCGGGCTCTCGAACTGGTGACGATCCACGAGTTCGGACACCAGTATTTCTACGGCCTGCTGGCCTCGAACGAGGCCGAGGAGGCGTGGCTGGACGAGGGCTTCAACTCGTATTTCGAGGCGCGCATCATGGACGACGCCTACGGAAAGGGCAGCGTGCTCGACCTGCCCGGTTTGAAGATTTCCGACGAAGGCTTCCAGCGGATGGGATACCTCGCCTCTGACCCCGAGCGTGGCGTCATCGCGCGCCCGGCGTACGAGCAACAGGGCTACGCCAAACTCGCCTACAGCAAGCCCGCCACCATCCTGCTTTCGCTCCAGCACCACCTGGGTGAGGAAACGATGAACCGCGTCATGCAGACGTATTACCAGCGCTGGCGCTTCCGTCACCCCACCACCCGCGATTTCATAGAGGTGGCCGAGGACGTGACGGGGCAGGATCTGTCGTGGTTTTTTGATGCCTACGTCTACGGCTCCGACGTCGTCGATTACGCGCTGGATCGGGTTGACACCAACCCACGCGACGGCGGCGGATACATGTCCACGGCAGTCGTCGTGCAGGAGGAAAACGGCGTCTTCCCGCTCCGCGTGCAGTTTGTTTTCGAGGATGGATCGGCGGAAACACGGTCGGTGATGCCCCTCTCCGACACCACCCGGATCTCCCTCGAACACAGCGCGCCGCTGCGCGCCGTCCGCCTCAACCCCGACGGACTCCCGCTCGACCTCGACCCGCTCGACGGTACGTGGGTGGCTGAACCCGACCGCTCGTTCTCGCGCAAGATGGACGTCAAATTCATCGCGTGGGCGCAGCAACTCCTCACCTTCGCCGCCGCCTTCTGATGGACGCCACCCCCTACTTCCGCGCCGGGCTGTCGGGCCTGCGCCGCCACGCGGGGCTGGTGCTGGGGTTGTACGCCTTCGCCCTCGCAATGGCCGTCGCGATCGTTTTTCCGCTGCACCTCGCCTTCGAGCGCGCCACTGCCTCCGCCCTGCTGCCGCTCGACCTGCGCGGCGTCACGCTAAGCGAGTGGTGGGCCCTCCTCCAGGCAACGTCCGGAAACCTGGGCCTGACGCTGCTGCTGGCGTTCGCGCTCGTCCCGCTGCACGGCGCGGTGCGGTCGGTGCTGCTGGCCGGTGCCGCCGCCGCGCTGCGCCCCGCCGACCTGCACGGCTTCTGGACGGGCGTGGGCCGCTACGGCCTGCGCGGGTTGGGCCTCGCCGTGGTGTTCGCGCTGCTGGCCGCGCTGGCGTTCGGGGCCGTCAGCCTCGCGTCAGTCCTGCTCGGCGTTTTCTTCTCCGGCGAACGCGGCGTGTTCTGGACGCAGTTCGTCGTCGTGCCCACACTGCTCGTCGCCGTCCTCGCCGTGCTCGACCTGATGCACGATTACGCCCGCGCCGCGCTCGTGGTGGAGGATCTGCCGGTTGGCAAAGCCATCCGCCGGGGTGCGCAGTTTCCCTTCAAAAACGGCGTGGCGAGCCGCCTCTACGTCATCTGGTTCGCGCTCACGCTCGGGCTGTGGCTGCTGCCGTTCGCTTTCGACGCCGGGCTGCGGGCGGCCAGCTTCGCTGGCGTCGCGGTGCTGTTCGCGCTCCAGCAAACCGTGCTGTTTCTGCGCGCCGCTGCCACAGTCGGATGGGTGGGCAGTAGCGTCCGCCTCTACTCCGACGCCCTTGACCGCGAGCGCGTGTGGATCGCGGAGGTGGACGATGCTACGGCATCCGCCTATGACCCGGACGTGCCACTGGCGTGAACATGCAGAGACGGCACCACTGGCAAGATCACGCCGCTTCCGTCGAATCCTCCACCGTCTTGCCCGTCTCGCTGTCCAGCGCAGGCGCAGCGTGGTACTCAGTCTCCGTCCGCATATCCTCGATCACGCCGTGCTCGGCCAGGAAACGCTCGGCGTCGATGGCGGCCATACAGCCCGTGCCCGCCGCCGTGATGGCCTGGCGGTACACGTGATCCTGCGCGTCGCCACACGCGAAGACACCCGCGATGTTGGTGTGCGTCGAGTCCGCGTGTGTTTTGATGTAGCCTGCGTCGTCCATGTCGAGCCAGCCCTTGAAAATCTTCGTGTTGGGTTCGTGACCGATGGCGACGAAAAAGCCCGCGACGGGCAGCACGCGCGTCTCACCCGTGTTCACGTCGCGCAGCGTCAGGCCTTCGACAGCCTTCTCGCCCAGCACGTCGTCGATGGTCGTGTTCCAGTGAAACTGGATCTTCGGGCTGGCGAAGGCACGCTCCTGCATGATCTTCGACGCCCGCAACTCGTCGCGCCGGTGGATGAGGTGGACGGTCGAGGCGAACCGCGTCAAGAACAGCGCCTCCTCCATCGCCGTGTCGCCGCCGCCGACGATGGCGACTTCCTGCCCGCGGAAAAACGCCCCGTCGCACGTCGCACACGCGCTCACACCGTAGCCGAGGAGCCGCTTCTCGTTCGCCAGCCCGAGGTACTTGGCGCTCGCGCCCGTCGAAACCAGCACCGACTGCGCGATGATCGGTGTTTCCTCGTCCACGAGCAGTTTGAACGGTCGCCGCGAGAAATCGACGTGTGTGACCATGCCGTAGCGCAGGTCGGCCCCGAAGCGCTCGGCCTGCTTCTCGAAAAGCTGCATCATGTCTGGCCCCAGAATGCCGTCCGGGAAGCCAGGGAAGTTCTCCACGTCGGTCGTCGTGACGAGCTGCCCGCCAGGGCTTGGCCCCTGAAACACGACGGGGTTGAGTCCTGCCCGTGCGGTGTAGAGCGCCGCCGTCAGCCCCGCCGGGCCCGTGCCGATGACGACGACGTCGTGGCGCTCGGCGGTGGAGAAATCGGTCTGCTGGATGAGGTCGGAGGATGCTTCCATGGTGCGTACATAAAAAGCGGGGACAGCGCGCAGTGAGTGTTTCACGCTGCTGCCCCCGCAAAAGGTCACAGAAAAGGCTTAGACTTCCTGCGCCGTCAGCGTCTCGAGGCGGTCGGCGAGGGCCTTCTTGGGCGCGGCCCCGACGAGCTGATCGACGGGCTGGCCGTCTTTGAAAAACAGCAGCGTCGGGATCGAGCGGATGCCGAACTGCATCGCCACCTGCGGATTCTCGTCCACGTCGAGCTTACCGACGACCGCGCGGCCCTCGAATTCGCTCGCCACCTGCTCGATGGTCGGCGCGATGGCGCGGCACGGACCGCACCATGTGGCCCAGAAATCGACCAGCACGGGCTTGTCGGACTTGAGGACGGTGTCGGCGAAGTTGCTGTCGGTCAGCGTAACGTATTTGGCGTTGTCAGCCATGAGTGATACCTCACAGTAAAAATGGTTGTCGAAACAGGGAATACCCCAACTACGCGCCGCGAGGTGGAGTTTCCCGCAATCCTAACGCGCGCTCGATGGAATGGTCGTACGCATCCGCCATCTCCGCCCGCGTTCCCTCCACCGTTTCGCCTCTCTCCAGGCGGATCGTCAGGTTGCCATCGTCCGTGACGGTGCCGAGGTGGGAGAGTTTCACACCCCGATGTTCGATGGCTTTTTCGATGAACGCGCGGTTTCCAGGCGAGGCCGAGAACACGATGCGCGACTGCGCCTCACCGAAGAGCAGCGCGTCGAGGCGCAGGTGTTCATGCGGCGCGAGCGTCACGTCCACGCCCAGCCCGTCGGAGAACAGCGCCGACTCGGCCAGGCAGATGGCCAGCCCACCGTCCGACACGTCGTGGGCGCTCTGTACGAACCCGTCGCGGATCAGACTCAGCATCATCTTCTGGACCGTATGCTCCTCATACAGATTCAGGTGCGGCGCGTCGCCGGTGATCTGCCCGTGGACGGTGGCGAGGTATTCCGTTCCGCCGATGTCGTTGCGATGCGCCCACGCGATCGGGCTGAGGAGAAACACGTCGTCGCCTGGCTGCTTGAAATCTGCCGTCGTCACGTGGTCGAGGTGCTCGACGAGACCGAGCATCCCGATGGTGGGCGTCGGGAAAACGGCCCCGTTCGGGTTCTCATTGTAGAACGATACGTTGCCGCCTGTCACCGGTGTCTCGAACTCGCGGCACGCATCGCCCATTCCACCGACGGCCTCCCTGAATGTCCAGTAGACCTCTGGCTTGTACGGATTGCCGAAGTTGAGGCAGTTGGTGACGGCCAGCGGCTGCCCGCCCGCGCAGACGACGTTGCGCGCCGCCTCAGCCACGGCGATGCGCCCGCCCTTGCGCGGATTGAGGTACACGTAGCGCCCGTTGCAGTCCGTCTTGACGGCGAGTGCCTTGTCCGTCCCCTTTACCCGCACGACTGCCGCATCGCTCGGCCCCGGCCCTACGAGCGTGTTCGTGCGCACCATGGTGTCGTACTGCTCGAAGATCCATCCTTTTGAGGCGATGTTGGGCGAGCCGAGCAGCTGAAGAATGATGCCCGCTGCCCCGCTCGCATCCACATCGGGAATTCGCTGCATATCGAAGGCATGGACGGCCTCGAGGTACGCGGGGCGTGCCGTTTCGCGGTGGTACACAGGAGCGCCGCCACCCAGCACGAGATGCTCCGCAGGTACACAGGCCACTTCTTCTCCGTGCCAGCGCACCCGCACAAACCCGTCAGTGGTGACCTGGCCGATGTCGGCCACATTGAGGTCCCACTTGTCGAAGATGGCTTCGAGCTCTTTTTCTCGCCCGGGCTTGCACACGATCAGCATCCGCTCCTGGCTTTCCGAGAGCATGATCTCGTAGGGCACCATGCCGTGCTCGCGGATGGGCACCTTTTCGAGATCGAGCAGCATCCCGCACTCGCCCTTCGCGCTCATCTCGCACGACGAGCACGTGATGCCCGCCGCGCCCATGTCCTGGATACCCGCCACTACACCCGCGCCTATGGCTTCGAGCGTCGCTTCGAGCAGCAGCTTCTCGGTAAACGGATCACCGACCTGCACCGAGGGGCGCTTGCTCTCGCTGGCCTCGCTGATCTCCTCGCTGGCAAACGTGGCCCCGTGAATTCCGTCCCGCCCCGTCGCCGACCCGACGATGTACACGCGCGCGCCGGGCACGTTCGCCGTCGCCGAGGCCGTCTCACCCACTTTCACGATTCCCACGCTCATCGCGTTCACGAGCGGGTTGCCTTCGTACGAAGCATCGAAATACACCTCACCGCCCACCGTAGGTACGCCGAACGAGTTGCCGTAATCCCCGATGCCACGCACGACGCCGTCCAGCAGATACCGCACACGCGGATTGTCGAGCGAGCCGAAGCGCAACGAGTTGAGTGAGCAGATGGGCCGTGCGCCCATCGTGAAAATATCCCGTTGGATGCCGCCCACCCCCGTCGCCGCGCCCTGGTAGGGCTCGACGGCAGACGGGTGGTTATGGCTCTCGATCTTGAAAACGACGCCCAGCCCACCGCCAATGTCTACGAGTCCCGCGTTTTCCTCGCCCGCCCCAACCAGCAGTGCGCCACCATCGCGTGGCAGCGTTTTGATCACCGCGATGGAGTTTTTGTACGAGCAGTGCTCGCTCCACATCACCGAGTAGATCCCTAGCTCGGTTAGCGTCGGAGTGCGCCCAAGTTTGTCAAGGACGCGCTGGTATTCATCAGCAGTAAGACCATGCTCCTGCGCTAAATCAAGAGTGACGGCAGGTTCGGTGAGAGGGAGAGGCATCGCGGTTCAGTTAGTGGCGCTGAAAGATAGGCGAGCCGAATGATGTCTACAGTACTGTCTCAGTGAGACTGGAGTAAACAAAAAAAGCGAGGCCGCATCCGAAGATGCGACCTCGCTCAGAGAAACCGGCGGCGACCTACTCTCCCACCACTTGGGCAGTACCATCGGCGCTGCGGGGCTTAACGGCTCTGTTCGGAATGGGAAGAGGTGGGACCCCCGCGCTATAGCCACCGGAAAAGGGTGACATGTTGATTCCGTTGCGACGAATCGAGGAAACGAGCCAGAGGGCTTCGGTTTCTGTCAGGAGACCTGTGCGGTTTAAGCCTGATGGGTGATTAGTACGGCTCGGCTAAACACATCACTGTGCGTACACCTGCCGCCTATCAACGTCCTATTCTGGAACGACCCATAAGGGAAATCTAGTCTTGTGGTGGGCTTCGTGCTTAGATGCTTTCAGCGCTTATCCCTTCCGAACATAGCTACTCTGCGATGCAGCTGGCGCCACAACAGACACACTAGAGGTTCGTCCACTCCGGTCCTCTCGTACTAGGAGCAGATCCACTCAAATTTCCTACGCCTGCAGCAGATAGAGACCGAACTGTCTCACGACGTTCTGAACCCAGCTCGCGTACCGCTTTAATGGGCGAACAGCCCAACCCTTGGGACCTTCTTCAGCCCCAGGATGCGATGAGCCGACATCGAGGTGCCAAACCTCCGCGTCGATGTGAACTCTTGGCGGAGATCAGCCTGTTATCCCCAGCGTACCTTTTATCCTTTGAGCGATGGCCCTTCCATGAGGAACCACCGGATCACTAAGTCCGACTTTCGTCCCTGCTCGACCTGTATGTCTCGCAGTCAAGCACTCTTATGCCTTTACACGCTACGCACGATTACCGACCGTGCTGAGAGTACCTTTGAAAGCCTCCGTTACTTTTTAGGAGGCGACCGCCCCAGTCAAACTACCCACCTAACACTGTTCCCCGACCGGATCACGGCCGCGGGTTAGGCTTCGACCAAAGTAAGGGCGGTATTTCAAGGGTGACTCCACGACGCCTGGCGACGCCGCTTCGTAGTCTCCCGCCTATC
>CAWHJN010000005.1:0-412500 GCA_963829705.1 Rhodothermales bacterium | reverse complement strand
GGTGATGGACCAGACACCGCCGGGCGGATCGTTCGTCAAGCCAGGGCGGCGTGTCTATCTGACTGTCAATGAGGGCGCTCGCCCTCGGCGTCGGCTGCCTTCGTTCGTCGGCGGATCGGTGCGCGACGCGCGTACCCGCATCGAGGCGTTGGGCCTGCGCGTGGGCGACGTCGTAGCCGACTCAATCCCCTCTCCCTACCGTAATACAGTGACGCGGCAGTCCCCTGCTGCGGGCGACTCGGTGCTCGACGCCTCGACCGTCACGCTGTGGTACTCCACGGGGCCGAGCGACACGTACGAAGTGGTGCCGGACGTAGTAGGCCTGACGGTGCAAGAGGCGCGGCAGGTGCTGCTCGAGAACAAGCTACGGGCGCTGGCGGTGGGCGTCGAGGAACAGGACGCGAGCGAGATGACGGTGCTGCGGCAGAGCCGCGAACCGGGCACGCGCGTGCGAGGGGGCTACGAGATCCGGCTGTTCGTGACGGAAGAAGCGGCGGAGCCAGATCTGGAGTAGTCGTCCCCCTGCGCGGCGTGCTGCCCGCTACTCCTCCACGTAGATCGCAAACCCTTCCTCCACGTCCACGACGACGCGCTCGCGGTACTGAGTCGAGAGGACGCGCCCGACGTAATCGGGTTGAATGGGGTACTCGCGGTGGCCCCGGTCCACAAGCACGACGAGTTGGATGGAGCGAGGCCGCCCGTGATGCACCACGGCATCGAGCGCGGCGCGTGCAGTGCGCCCCGTGTAGAGGACATCGTCCACGAGCAGCACGTCGCGGTCGTTCACGTCGAGTGCGGGCGGCGCTTCGCTAGGCGCGATGCGCGAGCGGTCGTCACGATAGGCCGACACGTCGAGGGGATGAGCCACCACGGTCTGGTTCGCCAGCGTGCCCAGCCGCTCGGCCAGCACTTCGGCCAGCGCCGTGCCGCGCGAGCGGATGCCGAAGACGACCAGGTTCTCGACACCTTTGTTGCGCTCGACGACCTCGCTGGCGAGGCGGCTGAGCGTGCGCGAGACGCGGTCGCGGGAGTACAGGGGAAGACGTGCCATATATGACGTGCCATATATAAGGTCAGTTGAAAAGCGCACCGAAGGCCTGCCGCAGCGCTTCGAAGCCGTACCCCTGCGCGCCCGAGCGCAGCCGCAGAGAGCAGAACAGATCGAGCAGAAACATCTGGACGCTGTGGATGGGCACGGCGATCCAGAAGGAGCGGCAGCGCCACACGAGCGCCCCGAGCGCCACACCGCCCAGGATAGAGAGAAACGCCTCGGCCGGTGGCTTGTCGGAATGCATGAGCGCGAACGGGACGGTCTGCACGAAAATGGCGTAGACGCCGAAGGTGCGCGCCGTGCCGAAGAGCACGAACCCGCGCCACAGGTACTCCCACCCGATCCAGTAAAAAAGGAAGAGCGCTTCGTAGAGCCAGAAAAAGCGCCAGTCGAACGCAGCGGGCGCGTAGTGCGGGTAATGCGACTGGAAATCGCCTCCTGCCGACAACACCCACGTCCCGATGGCCACGAGCGGCACGTAGAGGGCGGCGAGCGTGAACGCCAGCTTCCAGTCGCCCAGCCCCAGCCCGATCTCGGTGGGACGACGCTTGAAGATGAGCACGAGGCACAGCGCGGGAATCACGAAACCCGTCAGCCCCTGCACGCCGAACCACCAGCCCCACGACAGCACGCCCTGCCAGGCAGGGTCGAACGCGGTGGCCAGATGGTCGCGGAACACGCGGCGGCTGCCCACCTCGTTCTGCACGAACACGAGCGCGGCGGACAGCAGCAACACCGTGACGGTCTGCGCGTCCAGGTGCCGAACGGCGGTGCGAAGGGCGTCGAACTCGCGGCGTAGACGGGACATCGGGAGGAGGAGACGGAGGCCAGAAGATAGGGGGAACGGTGCCTGTCGGCGCCGGGTTGGCGCGGCCATGCCGTACCTGAACCTGATGCTCCTCCGCCTGCTGCTGCCGCTGTTTCTCGTCTGGGGCTGCGGTGACCTGCCCGAAGCACCTTCCAGCCGCACTCAGGCTGTCGCCGCACACGACTCCCTTCTCGACACGCTGCCCGAGGCCACTGCCCGGAAGCTCTCGACGCTCGACAGCCTCTTCCTCGCCTACCCCGACAGCCTCTTTCTGCCCGTGCTGCCTGGCGAACAGGAAGCAGCACACTGGGCCGATTCGGTGTACGACGCCCTGACGCCGCGCGCCCGCATCGGGCAGTTGTTCATTGTTGCGCTGGGGCGCTCGACGCCGCTCAACCAGACGGTGCAGGGGCCGGTGCAACGGGACGGCGTGGGCGGCTTCCTGATCTCGCGCCTGATGGCTCCCGAAGACGTTTTCGCGGCCACGACGCGGTTGCAGGCGCGGAGTGCGGTTCCGCTCTTCATCGCCGCCGACTACGAGCGCGGCGTGGGGCGCTTCAACAACCCGCTCACCGAGATCCCGTCGAACATGGCGATTGGAGCAGCGCGGGATAGCGTCCTCGCTGCTGCTGCGGGGCGTTTGACCGCCATCGAGAGCCGCGCCACGGGCGTCAACTTCGTCTTCGCTCCCGTCGCCGACGTCAACAACAACGCCGATAACCCGATCATCAACATCCGGTCGTACGGTGAGCGGGGCGCGCTCGTGGGTGCGATGGCGGGCGCGTTCGTCCGGCAGGCGGAGCGCTACGGGGTGTTGACGACGATGAAGCATTTTCCTGGCCACGGCAACACGAACGTGGACACGCACAGCCGCCTCGCCACCATCCCCGGCGACCGCGCTGCGCTCGACAGCGTGGAGTTGCGGCCCTTCCACGATGTGCTGGGCGGAAAGCACCCGCCCGCCGCCGTCATGACGGCGCACCTGTGGGCCGAGGGGCTGGATGCGGAGGAGCGCCCCGCCACGTTCAGCCCGCGTGTGCTCACTGAACTCCTGCGCGGCGAGTTCGGCTTTGATGGCCTCGTGGTGACAGACGACGTGCGGATGGGCGCGCTGCAAAACACGTACTCGCTCGCCACGCGCGTGACGGCGCCGCTGCACGCCGGGGCCGACGTTATCCTCACCCCGCAGGATCTGCCTGCCGCCATCAACGCGGTGCAGCGTGCCGTCGAGGATGGATCGCTGCCTGCTGCCCGTGTGGAAGAGGCCGTCAAACGGGTGCTCATGGCGAAAGCCCGCGCCGGGCTGGGCCACCGCGCCGCGCCCGACCGCCGTGCCTTCGACGCGCTGATGCGCGCGCCGCTCGGGGCTCCCACGGCGCAGCGCATCGCCGACGCAGCCGTAACGGTCCTCAAAACGAGCGATGCGCTGCCCGTCGCGGGCCAGAAGACGCTGCTGCTGCACCTGTCCAACTACCGCGACTCCGAGAGCATCACGGCGGCGATGGACGCGCTGGAGACGTCGCTGTCCGATGACGGCACGGCTGTGACAGCGCACCGCTACGACCGCCAGCCGCCGACGAGTACCGCCGCACAACTCGCCCGCGAGGCCCGGCAGGCAGACGTGGTCGTGGTGGCGCTGTACCTGCGGCTCGTCTCAGGGCGCGGCAGCGCGGGCCTGACGCGGGGCCAGCCCGAACTCGTCGATGCGCTCCTGCGGTCGGGCAAACCCGTCGTGCTCGTCACCTTCGGCAACCCGTACGCCGCGCTGCGCTTCCCCGACGCGGACGCGCTCGTGGTGCTCTACGACCAGACCCTCGCCAGCGTCGGCGCGGCGGCGCGGGTGCTGCGCGGCGAGCAAGCCGCGCCGGGCCGCCTGCCGATCACCGTGGGCGACTATGCGTATGGCAGCGGACGTGCGCGTTGATCTTCTCCTGAACCTGCCCCGCACCATGTTTTCCTCCGTTCCCGTTTCGCTCACCCTCACCCCCGCCGCGTACGCGCAGGGGCTGGTGGATGTGAAAGGCATCCTGCGGCTGGAGGAGGACACCCTCCTGCTCGACTACCGCACGCAGAATCGCGACTTCGAGCTGGGCGCGACGCAGACCGCCGCGGTGCCGCTCGACGATCTGGAAACCCTCGCGTGGCAGCCGGGCTTGCTGGGCAACAAGATCACGCTCCAGGTGCGGCGCCTCGCCGTGCTCGAACCCATCTGCGGAGCCGAGGGCAGCCGCCTGACGCTGCGCGTCGAGCGCAAAGACCGGCAAGCTGCCGCACGCTTCGTCTCCCGTGTCCAACTCGTCCTGTCCGAGCGTCGCCTGGGCGACCTCGACGCCTGACATTTTTCGTCCGATGCCGACCCATCCCGCCGACCTGCGCCAGTCCTACCAGCGCGACGACCTCGCCGAAAAAGACGTGCTCGACGATCCCATCGCGCAGTTTCAGCGCTGGTTCGACGAGGCCCTCGCCTCGGACACCCACGAGCCCAACGCGATGACGCTCGCCACCGTGGGCGGCGACGGCCAGCCCTCGGCGCGCATCGTGCTGCTCAAGGGCATCGAGCCGGGTGGCTTCGTCTTCTACACCAACTACGACAGCCGCAAAGGACGCGAGTTGGACGCGCAGGGCCGCGCCGCGCTCGTGTTCTGGTGGCCGCCGCTCGAACGGCAGGTGCGCGTCGAGGGGCGCGCCGAGCGCGTGGACGCTGCGGAATCAGATGCCTATTTCGCCAGCCGTCCACATGGCAGCAGGCTGGGCGCGCTCGCCTCGCCGCAGAGCCAGCCCATCCCGGATCGCGACGCCCTCGAACAGCGCCTCCACGATCTTGAAGCGCGTTTTCCCGCTGGCACATCCGTGCCGCGCCCCGACTCCTGGGGCGGCTACCGCGTCGTCCCATCTGCCATCGAATTCTGGCAGGGGCGTCCTAACCGCCTGCACGACCGCCTGCGCTACACCCGCCATGGGGACGCCTGGCAGCGCGAGCGGCTGGCACCGTGAGGGGAAGGTGGGAACGCGGAAGACGAACGGGGACGCTGTAGAGGCGCACCACCCTGCCCCGCCCTACGCATCACTGCACCCGTCACTCGTCACCAGTCGCCCTTTACCCCCTCATGCACGTGCTCGACGCCCGCGCGCAGGCGCAGGAGCGTTTTGCCGAGGATCTGCGAGATGCGGGCCTCGGTGAGGTTGAGCACCTGCCCGATCTCGCGCAGCGTCAGGTTTTCGTAGTAGTAGAGTGCCAGAATCACGCGCTCGCGCTCGGGGAGGTGCTGCATCAGCGCCTGCACGGCCTTGATGGCCGAGGCGCGCTCGACGGCCTCGAAGCCCTCGCCGCCGCTCTCGTCCTCGACGGTTTCGAGCAGCGTGAAGCCCTCGCCCTCGTCGCCCATCGGGTGGTCGAGCGACGTGGCGAAGCGCACCTGCGCCTGCCGCATCAGCGTGTGGTACTCGGCCAGCGCGATGCCCATGAAGTCGGCCACGTCCTCGTCGGACGGCTCGGCTTCGAGCATCTGCTGCAGCGTGTCGATGGCGGTCTGCGCCTCGGCCAGCTTTTTCCGGCGCGAGCGCGACAGCGGGTCGATCTCCCGGAGGTAATCGAGCAGCGCGCCCTGCACACGGCGGTAGGCGTGCGTGGCGAAGAGCGTCCCGTGGCCCAGGCTGTACGAATCCAGGGCCTGCATCAGCCCGAGCAAGCCCGCCCCTTCGAGGTCTTCGCGCGTGGCGAGGGGCGAATCGGGCAGGTTGATACGGCCCACGAGGGCGCGCACGAGGCGCACGGCGTCGAGCACGACGGCCTCGCGGTTGCGCGGCGTGGGAGCGTCGAGATACGTTTCGACGAGGGTTTGAAGCGCGTCAGACATGGTCGGAAGATGGGGCTAGGGCCGTGCGTCAGGCGGTTGCAGGGGAGGATTCAGCCGTCGCGGCGGCGGACTCGGAGGCGGTTTCGGAATCGTCGGCGGCATCGGCCGCGGGCATATCGAGGATGCGGCGGACCACGAAGTAGCCGCAGAGGAGCGCGAGGTAGGTGCCCACGCCCACGGCTCCCGCCGACACCAGCGCGTGGTCCAGCGGCGAGAGCAGCCACAGATCGCGCACGAACACGATGAGCGCCGCGGCAGCGCTCACCTGCGTCAGCAGCGCCAGCGCGGCGGCAGGGGTGGCGGTTTCGTGGGAAGCGGAGGCGGTAGCGGCGGACATGGCAGCGAGCGGTTACGGAAAAGAGGGACGGATCAGGTGTGCGACAGCGACACGGCGGCGGGCAACGAAACCCGGCCCGCGTCGATCACCTGCGCGAGCGCGCTGAAGTAGGGCCGCACGCTCGCGTGCGCGCGCACGGCAGGCGTCTGCGCGCGCACCGACTGCCGGATGGCGGGCGCGAACGGCACCCAGCCCAGGTAGGCGGGCACACGGTCGGTGAACTGCCGGGTGATGGACGCGAAGCGCTCTGCCACGCTCTCTGCCTCGACGGCGGTATCGGCGTGGTTGACGACGAGCGCGAGCGGGTAGTCGGGGTCGAGCGTCCAGATGGTCTTCGCCAGCCGGTAGGCATCCGCGATGGCAGTGGGTTCGCCCACGACGACGAGCAGGCCGAAGTCGGCGCGGTCGAGTGCCCAGCGGACCGTCGTGTCGCTCCCGGCGGGGGCGTCGATGAGGACGAAGCGGTGCGTGGCACGCAGTTCCATCAGCGCCTCGTCGAGCCCGTCGAACAGTGCGGGCGTCGGCTCTTCGACAGGTTCGGATGCGCCTTCGACGAGCGTCACGCCCGACGCGGTCTCGTGGAAACACGCCTCGGCGCCCGCTCTTTTCGTCACGCAGTCGTAGATGCTGGCCGATGGGCCTTCGTTGAACAGGACGGCTTGCGCGCCCTGGCCGAGGTCGGCGTCGAGCACAGCCACGCGGTGGCCGGCCCAGGCGAGGGTTTCGGCGAGGTTGGCGGCGAGGACGCTTTTGCCGACGCCGCCTTTTCCGCTGACGATGGCGAGGGTGGTGGTGTCGCGTTTCATCCGAGCTGCATCATCTCCTCGACGAACCACGTCGGGGAATAGGAATAGAGGTCGTGGGGGGTGCGCGGGCCGCTCGTGACGAACGGCACGGGCCGGGCGAGGGCCATCAGCCACTCGGCCACGCGGCCCCAACCGCTGGTTTCGTCGAGGTGCGTGAGCGCGACGGCGTCGGGGGCGAGCGGCATCTTGTCGAACACGCCGGGCGCGAAGCCTTCGAGCGCGGAGGCCGCACTCACGACGAGGTTGACCTGGAGCGGCATGATGGGCGCGGCCATCGCCTTGAGGTGCGCGAGCGCGGGCCGCATGGCCTCGGGCCGGAGCGGCAGCGGCGGCGTGTCGATGAGAATCTGGTCGAAGCCGCGCAACTTGTCGAGCGCGGCGGGCATCTGGCTGGGATGCTCGACGCTCATGACGGCCAGCCCGAAGCGGCGGTACACGTCCACGGGCTGGTGGAACAGGTCTTCGTCCTCGGGCAAGATCACGATGATGCCCGTGCTTTCGGCGACCGAAGAAGCCGGTGTGCTGGGCGAGCTTGATGAGGAGCGACGTTTTGCCCGCCCCGCTCGGCCCGATAAACAGCTGCGTGCCCACCGACCGGCGCGGAGCCGTGGCGTCGAGGCGGCGGCGCATCTCCTGCGCCAGCCCCCAGCGCAGCGAAGCCTCGTCGCTGTCCGGGCCGAAGCCTTTCTGCGCGAGCGCGTCGAACAGCGTCGGTCGCCGTCTGCGGGCGCATCCCCTGCGCCAGCAGCGCGGCGAAGAGCGGGTGCGCCGCGAAGGCGTGCGCCGCGCCGATGATGGCCGCGCCGAAGCGCCGCTCCATCGCGTCGAGGCGTGCCTGCAGGGCCTGGAGGGGCGCGGCCAGAAGGTGTTCGATGTCGCTCGCGGTGAGTGCGGGCGGCGCGGGCGCGGCAGGTGCCGCCGGGGCGAGCGCGGCGCTGCGCGACGGGTAGAGCGTGCCGCGCGCCGCAGGCCCGAGGGCCGGTACCGACGGGCGGCCAGACGGCACTTCGTCGTCGGTAGACCAGTCGATGCGCGCACCGGCGCGGGTGGAAACGTTTTCCGTCCGCCGACCGGCAGCGTCTTCCGCAAGGGCAGGAACTCGTGCCGGAGTGGGCGCGGCGCGGCGCGGCGTGGCGGCGGTATCCAGCGCGGCCCCATCGGCCATCACGGTGATGCGGGCGGGCTGCCCGTCGCGCGGTGCAGCGGATTCCAGCAGCACCACGTGGTCGCCAAACAGGCTGCGCGCTTCCTGCAACGCAGCGTGGATGGAGGAGCCGGTGAGCGTCTTGAGGTTCATAGGAGGCGGACTGAATCGTCACGCACTCGTTATGCGGAGATCGTGCCAGCCTCTCCGCCGGGTGCTGCACCCGCCTCAAAAGAAAAACCCGAGGCACGCGGTGTCACCTCGGGGTTTGTCTGGTTCGCTGTGGGGTCAGCGACGTGTCAGGCCGCCAGCAGCCGGGGCGTTCCCCACCGGCGCAGCACCCTGAGACGGCGGCGCACGCGCGACGTAGGAGGACGACGCGAGCGGCACAGCACCGACGAGCGGCACGACACGGACACGCGGGAGATCGAGAAGGTCATGGAGAGCCAGATGGGGGAATGGCGACTACGAGCAAGCTATCCTACTCCGAAGGCTTCCACCAGACTGAAAAGGGCTCACCTTCTGCTCATCTACCTGTACGCTCGTCATGTTGTGGCGCTCAACCCTCACCCGATCTTGAGCGCGTCCACGACTTCGATGTGCGCGTCGATCTGCAGGTCGTTGTAGCTCAGCACGGCCAGGTCGCCCACCGTCGGCAGCACTTTTTTGCGCCGCACAACCTGAATTATCCAGTCCACTGCGTACTCCTCATATTGACGCGGTTTTTTCGCCGCGCGTTCCGTCCCACCTCCACCCTCTTTACCGATTCGATGCCCCCCAAAATCCCCCCCTGCAGCCTGAGTAGCCGCCTCGCGCTCGTCCTTGCCGCCTGCTTTCTCTTCACGCTCGCGGCCTGCGACACCTTCACGCACGACGAGACCGCGCAGCAAAGCGCCTCCACCGAACTCGTCACCGCCGCGCAGAAGTGGTTCGACACGCAGACCGCCTCGCTCGGCAAGTCAGGCGACGATGCCCTTCGCCGCTTCTACCCCGACTGGGACAAGGGCACGCTCGTCACCACCGACGATGGGCAGCGCGCACTCGTCACGACGGTCTGGCGCGACGCTCAGGTTCGCTACGACGCCCGTGTCTACTTTCTGCGTGTGCTCGCCGTCGTACTTGATGCCGACGGTAGCGTCACGCACGGCCACATCGTCGAGTTCGTCAGCCCGGACTCCATCGCCCATGATGCTGGGCCATCGCTCGTGCGGCACTGGCTCGCGGATGCCGCCTACGCGCAGCCGATGAAGGTCGCCACGCGCAGCGTCACGCACGCGTTCGAGCGCGGCGCTTTCTACGCGCCCGGCGCGGATCCGGTGGCGTTCGAGATCGAGCGGAAACCGTGTGAGATAGGCGGGCTTGGCAAAGTGATGGCCACCGAGATGTGCGACGTGGTGAGCGTTCCCATCGGCCAGGTGTGCATGGGGTGGGAGATGGACGGCTCGGACGAGCAGTGCTGGCCGCGCTGGGGTGAGCAGTGGACGTGCTACGAGGAAGGCGACGGGGGCGGTACAGGCTCCAGTGGAGGCACAGGTGGCTACGGTGGTACTTCTGGTAGCGGCAGCACGGGCGACCCCGGCTACAACCAGCCACAGCCACAGCCCGAGAAGGTGCCGGTGATCGGGCCGACGGAGACAAAAAAGAGTCTGGAAGAGATGATGCAGGAGAAGTGCGACGTTGCCCCAAAGGATCAAGACTTCAACTACGAGCGCAACATCGCAGACTTTCTCTTCGGCGGTATGGGGACAGGCCGCGTGGATCGCTTTCTGACATCAAACGGCTCGGTAAACCCGTTTGGCTTCGACGGCTACATGACACTGAACTACGATTACAATGGCAACCGGCTCAATGGTTATGTGGATGTAGTCATGGAAGCCAAGTTTACCGGCACTTCTCCAATGGATAGCGAGGAGAGGTTTGATCAAGCAATTGCCCACATCGACTTTCTTGCTTCCGAGAACGCGCGCTACAAGCGCGACTATCCGGCCTCGCATTATTACGGTCCCGGCCCCGTCTACATCATCGTCTCGCAGAACACCATGCCCGACAATCCTGGGCATCCTGACCCCACGCGGCGCGAAGACCGGGACTGGTGGATCGGCAAAAGAGACAGCGGCAGCGGGATAGATTATCACCAGGCGATACTCGATCACGCAAACGATAAAGGAGTCGCGGTGCTGCACATGAAGATCTCCAATCAGCCTCTTCTGGCAGGCAAATCGTACCGTAACATCGTTTTTCGCTCGCTGAATGACTTTCCCTTGCTCCAGACCGAGTTGACCGACTGGCTCGGGCGTGCCACGGATGCGCTGCCGAAGGACATGACGATAGAGACCATCGCGCCCATGTTCTGGGACTGCGACGCGCACACGCAAGGAAGGGATCGCGCGCCAGGTGATCCGCGCATCTGACAGACGATGATATGGCAAACAACTGGCTCACGTTTGGTCTTTGTCCACCCAGTACCTACGACTGGATCGTGGCTCGTAGCGGTGTGCTCGACGACATTGATGATCTTTTCTACAAGAGACGCTACAAAAAGACGCTTTACAGCAGCTACATAGGTGCCGTACGTCTTTACGAGGCGCTGCGTGGCTTGCCCGAGAGCTTGCATCACAGGCGCGACTTCTGGCTCGACACGAGCGACGACCCGTACAAACTCGCGCTCATCGGTGGCAACCTGTTCGTCAGCCGCGACCCCAGCAGTGAATGGTACGATTCAGGCGACCTGCCTGTGCGCGGCGCTACTGCCGAAGAGACCGTGCGAGCGGCCGAGAACATGCGTGAGATCGCAGCGCTCGACTGGCCGGTGCTGCAAGAGAAAGACCACGCCAGCACCATCCGTGAGTACCTGCGTGCCTACGAGCACCTGGAGCCGGGCGACGAGTTATTCTTCTCGCTGGTCTGAGCGCCAAACCCGCCAGGTTTTAGAAGCCTGACGAGGTTCTGCCGTCACCCGATCTTGAGCGCGTCGACGACTTCGATGTGCGCGTCGATCTGCAGGTCGTTGTAGCTCAGCACCGCCAGATCGCCGACCGTCGGCGAGAGGAAGTTGTAGACCGTCGCGCGCAGCACGGGTGAGGTCAACAGCACGGCGGCGCGGCCCGTCGAGATGATCTTTTTCGAGAGCCGGTCGGCTTCCTGGGCGAACTGCTCGGCGCGTTCGGGCTCCAGGCCCAGCGTGTTCGGGTTCAGTTCGCCCACCTCGGCCTTGTGCAAGAGCAACTGCTCCAGCATCGCGTCGAGCACGAAGGCGTGGATGCTCTCGTCCGCCCCCTGAAACTGCCGCGTGATCGTCGGCGCGAGGGCGTTGCGCGTGTACTCGATGAGCACGTCGATGTGCTTGGTGTGCGGCGCGTAGTCGGCCAGCGTTTCGAGGATCGTCACGAGGTCGCGGATGGGGATGCGCTCCTGCAACAACCGCTTGAAGACCTTCTGGATGGAGCCGAGCGGCAGCACGTTCGGGATCAACTCCTCGATGAGCGCGGGCGCGGTTTCTTTGACCTTGTCGGTGAGCTTTTTGACCTCCTGCCGGTCGAGCAGCCTGTGGGCGTTTTTGCGCAGGACTTCGAGCAGGTGCGTCGTGATGACGGCGGGCGCTTCGATCACCGTCAGGCCCATGCGCTCGGCGTCGCCGAGGTTGCGCTCGGCCACCCACACCGCCGGTAAACCGAAGGTCGGGTCTTTGACGTGGATGCCGGGCGGCGCGTCGCCGGTTTCGTCGAGCAGCAGCGCGAGGTGGTAGCCCGGCAGCACCTCACCGCCGCCGATGGGGTTGCCGCGCAGCTTGATGACGTACTGGTTCGCGCCCAGCCCCACGTTGTCGCGGATGCGGATGGGCGGGATGACGAGGCCGAGTTCGAGCGCCAGTTGCTGCCTGAGCATCTTGACGCGCTCCAGGAGGTCGCCGTTCTGCTGCGGGTCCACGAGCGAAATCAGCGCGTAGTCGATCTCCAGTTCGAGCGGATCGACCATCAGCAGATCCGCCGGTTGCTGCTGCGCGGCCTCTTCGGGCTGCGCGGCTTCGAGCGCCTTCGTGGCCTCGGCCTCCTCTACCTTCGTCTCGTTCTGCGCGATGCCGCGCCCCACGAACAGCAGTCCGCCCGCGAGCATCCAGAACGGCAGGATGGGCAGACCCGGCACAAGCCCGATCAGCCCCAGAAAACCGGCGGTGATGAGGATGGGCTGCGATTTGCTGAAAAGCTGCAACCGCACGTCGTCGGCCAGCTCGCCGTCGCTCGATGCGCGCGAGACGATGATACCGGCGGCGGTGGAAATGAGCAGGCTCGGGATCTGCGACACCAGCCCGTCGCCAATCGACAGCAGCGTGAACTTGGCCGCCGCGTCGGCGATGCCGAGGTCGAACTGCACCACGCCGATGACGAGTCCGCCGACGATGTTGATGGCCGTGATGATGAGGCCCGCCATCGCGTCGCCGCGCACGAACTTGCTCGCGCCGTCCATCGCGCCGTAGAAATCCGCCTCACGGGCGACTTCCTCGCGCCGCGTGCGGGCTTCTTTCTCGTCGAGAAGACCCGCGTTCAGGTCGGCGTCGATGGCCATTTGCTTGCCCGGCATGGCGTCGAGCGTGAAGCGCGCGCCGACTTCCGCGATGCGCCCCGAGCCTTTCGTGATGACCACGAAGTTGATGATCACGAGCACGATGAAGATGATCGCGCCGACGATGTAGTTGCCCGCCACCACGAACTCGCCAAACGCATCGATGAGCGCCCCTGCCTGCCCTTTGCCGAGGATGAGGCGCGTGGACGCCACGTTGAGCGAGAGCCGGAACAGCGTCGTGACGAGCAGCAGGCCGGGGAAGATGGCGAATTCGAGTGGCCGCCGTGCGTAGAACGACGTGAGCAGGACGGCCAGCGAAATGGCGATGTTGGTCGCCAGCAGCAGATCCAGCAGAAACTCCGGCAGCGGCACCACCATCACCAGCAGCACCGTCACCACCACGAGCGCCACGAGCGTCTGCCCGCTCCTCAGCCGCCCGAGAATGGACGGCGAGTTCAGCACGGGCGGCGCAGGCGCGAGGTTGGACATAGGGATGGGTGACGAGAGATGAGTACCAGGGTACCGGGAGGGGAAGTTGGCAAGTGGCTTCACACACCAGCCTCCGTTACCCGTTACCCTTTACTCCTTTTCCGATACACCTCCGCCAGGATGGTGGCGACGGCGGCGTAGAGCGTTTCGGGGATTTCGCTGCCTTCGGGGACAGCGGCATACAAGGCGCGTGCCAGCGGGCGATCCTCGACCGTCGGCACCCCTTTCTCGAGCGCCAGCCCCTTGATGGCGAGCGCGCGTTTGCGGATGCCTTTGGCGAGCACACGCGGCGCACCGCCCGCCAGCGGGTCGTATTTGATGGCGATGGCGTAGTGCGTCGGGTTGGTCACGACGACGTCGGCCTGGAGCACGGCGTCCATCAACCGGGGGCGGCTCGTGGCGAGTTCGCGTGCCTTTGCGCGGCGCTTGCCTTTGAGCTGCGGGTCGCCCTCCTGCTCTTTCGACTCTTTCTTCAACTCCTCGCTCGTCATCTTGAGGTCGTTCCAGCGCTGCCGCTTCTCGAAGATGAACGCCACCGCGGCCAGCCCCAGCAGCGGAATGAGCAGCCGGATCGACAGTCCGCCCACCCATCCGCCGAGCGACGTGAGGATGTCGGGCACGGCCTGCCCCTGCAGCGCGACGATCTCGGGCAGCAGTCCTTTGACGTATACGAACGCCAGCCACCCGACGATGACGAGCTTGCCCATCGCCTTGAACGTCTCGAACAGCCCTTTCATGGAGAAAATGCGCTTGAAGCCCTCCACCGGGTTGACGCGATTGGGCTTTGGCTGGAGCGCCTTCATCGTCACCGTCCACCCGGACTGCATGAGGTTGAGCCCGAGCGCCAGCACGACGAGCACGCCCAGCAGCGGCGCGAGGATGAGCAGCGTCCGCAGCGCCAGATCCGTCATCAAGCCGGGGATGGTTTCGGGCGTGACGGCGGCGGTGCCCACGCGGGCGAACACGCTCACGGCCAGGTCCTGAAGCTGCGAAAAGCCTGCGGGCGCACCCACGAGCAGCACCACGAGGCCGCCCGCCAGCATCCCGCCCGCCACCACGTCGCGCGAGCGCAGGATGTTGCCGTCCTCTACCGCCTGCTTGAGGCGTTGGTCGGACGGGTCGTGGACTTTCTGGTCTTTCTCGGGCTTATCGGACACCGATGCGGCTCAGGATTTTTCTCTCTTCCCTGGTAGAAAAAGCCGCGCCACGCGCCCGTCGTTCGTTCAGGCGCACGCCCGCCAGCGCCTCCGGCAAGGCTTTCCTCCCGAGCGGAAAAACGCGCAGTTCGTCACGGACATACGACGTTGCGCAAGTGGCTCGACAACACCTCCTCCTCGGCGAAGCGAAGCCTTCCCTACGTCCCCACCGCCAGCACCTCGATGAGGTCCGTCATGCGCTCCGTCGCACGGTCGATGAGCAGCGGAAACTGCGGCATGAACTGCGGCACGACGAGGCCGAGTACCAGCAGCCCCATCGCCAGCTTGAGGACGAAGTTGAGGCCGAAGATGTCGGCCTGGGGCGTCGTGCGGGCGTAGATGGCCAGGGCCACGTCTACGAGGAAGAGCGCCACGGCGAACGGCGCGGCCAGGCGCAGCGCGGTTTCGAAGAGCATCCCCATCCAGCGCAGCATCAACGGCCCGGCGGCGTCGAGGTGCGCGCCCGCCAGCGGCACCGCCTGGAATGAAAGGGCCAGCCCCCGGATCAACTGGTGGTGGCCGTCGAGCAGCACGAAGACGAGGATGAAGAGCATCGACAGCAGCTTGCCGACGGGGTTCTCGTTGTGGCCATTGAGCGGGTTGAGCGTCGCGGCCATGCTCAACCCCATCTGGAAGCCGATGATGTCGCCCGTCATCTGCACCGCCCAGAACACGAACTGCGCCGCGAAGCCGATCACCGCGCCCGTCAGCGCCTCGATGGCGATGGCGACGACGAAGCCCAGCGGGTGCTGGAGCGCCCACACTGGCACCGACCCCGCGAAGCCCACCAGGCAGTACGCCAGCAGCACGCCCAGCAGCACGCGCACCGGCACCGGGATCCCCCGCTGCCCGAAAAACGGAGCCGCCATCAGCAGTCCGCTCACCCGCACGAACACGAGCAGCACGGCGGCGAGGTGCAGCGGCGAGAGGAGGGACATGGGTGAAAGTGGGACGTCGGAACGCGGAAGTGGGAAAGGGCTCGGGTATCGGAGACGGCATTGGCTTACTCGAGCTTCTTGCGCTTACTTCCGAGATGCCCCTTCCACGTTTCGACTTTTCAATTCAATGCGACACCGTCGGAATGAAGGAGATCACGGCGTGCATGAAGTCCGTCAGCATCGAGAGCATCCACGGGGTGAGCAGGATGATGACGAGCGCCACGGCGGCGACCTTGGGGATGAACGACAGCGTCATCTCCTGAATCGACGTGATGGCTTGCAGGATGCTCACCACCACGCCCACCACGAGCGCGATGCCCAGGATGGGCGCGGCCACGAGGGCGACGACCTGGATGGATTCCTGCACCCAGTACAGCGCGACGTCGGCGTTCATTTGTGGGGCAAGGGGTAAGGGGTGACTGGTACTTGGGGCTTGGCGAAGGGTGAAGGAAAACAGTTACCCTTCGCCATTCCCCTCACTTCATGTATCCCAGCACGACGGACTCGACGATGAGGTACCAGCCGTCGGTGAGGACGAAGAGGAGCAGCTTGACGGGCAGCGAGATCATCACCGGCGGCAGCATCATCATGCCCATCGACATGAGCACGCTCGACACCAGCAGATCCACCACCACGAAGGGCAGGAACAGCATGAAGCCGATCTGGAAGGCCACGCGCAGTTCGGAGATCACGAAGGCCGGCACGAGCACGTGCAGCGGCACGTCGTCGGGCGTGTCGAAGGCGGGCACGCGCGCCAGGTCCATGAACAGCATCAGATCCTTCTCGCGCGTCTGCCGCAGCATGAAGGTTTTCAGCGGCCGCTGCGCCGTGTCGAAGGCCACCTCCTGCGTGATCTCGCCGCCGAGGTAGGGTTGCAGCGCCTCCTTGTTGATGGTGTCGATGACGGGGTGCATGATGAACACCGTCAGAAACAGCGACAGCCCGATGATGACCTGCGTGGGCGGCGAGCCCTGCATTCCGAGGGCGGTGCGGAGCAGCCCGAAGACGATGATGAGGCGCGTAAAGCTCGTCATCAGCATGATGATGCTGGGGGCCAGCGTCAGCACGGTGATGGTCAGCAAAAGCTGGATGGGCAGCGCGTAGCCTTCCTCCTGCCCCACGAGGCTGATGTCGGGCAGCGGACTCGTCTGCGCCGAGGTCTGCTGTTGCTGCGGCGCGAGCGTGGTGAGCGGCGCGTTCTGCGCGGGCTGCTGCGCCACGGCTCCGTTCACGGAAACGATGCCGAAGAGCAGGAAAAGCGCGAGGAGGTGTTTCATGCCGCCCGTCCCTCCTCGACCACGAACAGGTGCGGTGCGCGGGCGCGGAGGAGGTCGCCAAACGATGGTGCGGGCGTGGACGCGGGCGCATCGACGGCTGGCGCGAGCGCCGTCACACGCGGGCGCGCCTCGAAGTCGTCGCGCGGGTACGTAGCCAGGAGCGACACGCCGTTCGCACCCTGCCCCACAAGCAGCACGTCGGTGCCGCAGGCGACGAGGTGGAGCGTCTGGCCGGGCGTGAGCGTGAGCGTGCCCAGCGAGTGCAGCGTGTTCGCCGGGCCTCGCGCGCCGTTTTTGTCGCGCCGCAGCTTCAGCGCCAGCCAGGCTCCGCCGCCCAAAATCAGCAGGGCCACGACGTAGCCCATCGAGAAGCCGCCGCGTTCCTCGCGCAGCGGAAGGCCCGAACGCGCCACTGTGCCGGTGTCGAAGCCGGGGTCTACGCTGGCCACGGTTGCGGCAGGTGGCGCGGACGCAGCAGGCATACCGGGTTTCGGCACGAACTGCATCACGAGCCACAGCGCGATCAGGCCGCTGGCCATCCACGCGGCGCGGCGCAGCGGGCGGCGGGTGTCGGAAGAAAGAGAGGCGGAGCGAAACATCGGGGGCATTGGGTGAGACCTGAAGGGTTGCGGGCAACCTTCAGGGCCTGGGGCATCACAAAAACACCTTCTCGCGGCGGCGCTTGGCGGCGATGCTCGTGATGCGGATGCCGAACTGCTCGTCGATCACGACGGCCTCGCCCTCGGCGATGAGCTTGCCGTTGGCGTAGACCTCGAGTGGCTCGCCCATCAGCTTTTCCAGCTCGATGACGCTGCCCGCTGACAAGCGCAGCACGTCGGCGAGGGGCAACCGGCGGCGGCCCAGCTCTACCACGACCTCCAGCTCCACGTCCACCAGCAGGTCCATGTTGCCCCCGCGACCGTCGCCCATCGACTCGGAGCCGATGTCGGGGAAGGCGGCGGCGGCGACGGGAATCTGCGGCGCGGCGGCGCGCTGCGCGGCAGCCGTGGCGGCGAAGCCTACGGTGGGCGTCGGGGCTTCTCGGGACTTTTCCTCCTCGGTGTCGACCTCCGAGGCAATCAGCGCCAAGCCGTCGAGCGTCTCGCCATCGTGGGGCATCCCGAACCGCACGAGCGTCGTCGTCTCGGGCATGTCGAGGCCCCGCGGGTTCGTGAGCACGTCGAAGGTGAGCTGCGGCAGCGTGATGCCCGCCGCGCCCAGTTGCGAGCGGATGGTGCCGAAGGCCTGCGCGCTGACTTCGCGCAGCAGGTCGTCTGCGCCCTCGTCGCCGGGCTGCATGGCCTCGCCCAGCATCACCTGGCTGCACAGCGCCAACCAGCCAGGGTGCAGCCACACGGCCACGCTCAGTTGCGGGCTGCGGGCGTGGAGCAACATCATCTGGGCCGACGTGTCGAGCAGCGACTGGTGCGTCGGCTGCTGTACGGGCGGCTCCAGCGCGAGGTCGGCCTCCTGACCCGTCAGGGTCTGAAGAAAGGCCAGCAGCGCGTCACGCGAAAGGTCGAAGGGGCTGGGGCTCATGGGGCGGTCTCAGTCGTCTTTGTCGAGGAAGGTAGCGGGCGGCGGCACGATGTCGAGGATGCGAAGCGCGTGCCGCTTTCCCGAACGGCCCGGCTCGGCGTAGAACTTCTGGCCCTTGCCGGTGAAGACGTGGACGGGCTCGCTCACGTGGCGCTTCAGCGGGATGACGTCGCCCACCTGCAAATCCTGGAGGTCGGAGAGCGGTACGCTGGCGCGGCCCAGCTCGGCACGGAGTTCCACGTCCACCTTGCGCAGCGAGTCCTCGTAGCGCGTCCGGTGCTCGGGCGGCGTCGGGGCGGACGAGCCGGAGATGAACTGCTTCAACCCGGCCCTTCCCAGTGCCTTTTCGAGCATCATGTACGGATAGCACACGTTGATGAACGATTTGTGCTCGTACACCGATACCTCGAACGTACACACCAGCGCGGGCTCGACGCTCGGGATGATCTGCACGAACTCGGCGTTGGTCTCGAAGGCCACCTCGCGGAAGGTGATGTCCTGCGACTGCCGCCACGCCTTTTCCAGCTCGTGGAAGGCCCGGTTGACGACCTTGCTCATGATGCGCTGCTCGATCTGCGAGATCTCGCGGGCCTTTTTGAGGAAGTCGCCGCTGCCACCGAAGAGCTTCTCGATGGTGAAGATGACGAGCCTCGGGTCGATCTCGAAGACCATCTTCTGGCCCGTCGTCTGCTCCTCGGCCACGAACAGCGCCGACGGCGGCGCGCTCGACATCACGTACTCCGAATACAGCACCTGATCGACGGCCGTGAGCGTGATGTCGACGATGGTGCGAAGCTGGGCCGAGAGGAAGACGGAAAAGTCGCGGGCGAACGACTCGTGCGCGTACGAGAGCACGCGCATCTGATCCTGCGAGAAGAGGCGCGGACGCTTGAAGTTGTACGGAACGATGCGCCGCTCCGTCTCTTTCCGCATGAGCGTCTCGAGCGCCGCGAGGTCGTACTCCTCCGTGTCGCCGATCTGCGTGCGAACGTCGAGCAGCAGGTCAATTTCTTCCTGGGAAAGCTGCTTCATGCGAGGAAAGGGTTTCCGTGAGCCGGGGTGTGAAGGGGTGCCGACCCGTGCCTTCCTGCATAAACAAACGGGATGCCGCCCGAAAGCAGCATCCCGTACACGCACCCCGAAGGCTGCGCGCACCCTTCGCACGGCACTTTTCCCCCGGACCATGTCCGAATCCGGGGGTGCCCCGGCAGCGCGAGTGGGTTATGTGAAAGCGCGTCTGCGCTTATGTCCTGTAGACCCTAAACGTTAGGCCGCGTAACCTGGCGCAGAAGTAACAGCGCGGGCGAAGCGTGACAAATGGATCGCCAACCCGTTACCAGCCGCCTTCACCCGTCACGCCATTTACTGAATCACATACTGCGTGAAGTAGACCCGGTCGATCTGGCCCTTGCGGAGCGTGCTGTTGATGGCCCCGCGCACGTCGTCCTTGAGCGTGCTGCGGCCTTCCATCGACGAGAGGTTTTCGACGGTGCGGGCGCTGAGCAACTTGATGATGGTGTCGCGTACGACGATATCGCGCTCCTTGACCTCTTGGAGCGTGACCTCTTCGGCCGCCTCGACGCCGATGTTGGCCAGCAGGTAGCGCGTGCCGTCTGTGGAGATAGGGTTGACGGTGATGCCGTCGATCTGCGCGAAGACGCCGTACTCGACGGGCGCGTCGCCCGTGGATCCGGATTCGTCGGTTTCCGCCGCGTCGCCGCTGCCGCCCACGCGGTGCATCACCCCGGCCAGCGCGGGGTACTGCGTGGCCGTGAGCGCGCCGCCCCCCACGAGCGCGACGAGCGCCAGCGGGATGAGCAGCAGCTTGAACGTGCGTTTCGGCTTTACAGCGTCGCCGGGGGGAGTTGGTTCTGCCATGAGGTCCAGAGAAAGAAAATCTCGACCCGCCGGTTGCGGCTGCGACCGTCGGCGGTGTCGTTGGGCTCGAGAGGATGGAATTCGCCCTTGCCGACGGGCATGTAGCGCGCAGCAGGCAGGTGGGACGGCTGCCCCAGCAGAAAACGGATGACGGACGAGGCGCGCGCCGTGGACAGCTCCCAGTTTGACGGGTACCGGCTCGTGGCGATGGGTAGGTCGTCGGTGTGGCCTTCGACCACCACGGACTCCACGTCGTCGGTGAGCAGCGAGGCGATGAGGGCCAGCAGCGCGGGCGACGGCTCGACGAGCGTGGCCTCGCCGGGCTCGAACATGACGGCGTCACTGAGCACGAAATGCAGGCCGTTCTCGGTGAGGTTGACCTGCACCTTGCCCTCCAGCCCCTGCTGCTCGATGTAATCCAGCAGCTTCTCGTACTGCTCGGCCTGCTGCTTCTGTGCCTCGGCGTCTTTGTGCTGGCTCACCGTCGAGCCCGGCCCCGTGGCCGAGACGGGACGCGAGACGACGCTCTCGCTCTGCAACACACCCGTGCGGCCCTGGAAGTAGCTCATCGCCTCCTTGAACTTCTTGACCTCCACCTCTGACATCGACACGATCATGACGAAGAACGTCAGCAGCAGCGTCGTCATGTCCGAGAACGTCGTCATCCAGAACGGCGCGGTCGGCTCTTCGATCTCGTCGTCGCTGGAGGCCATGGGGGCGGGGGCGTTGGAGGAAGGGGCGTGGTACTCAGGCTATCGGCAGCGCGCGGCGGAGGTTAAGAGACAGGCGGGTTGGCCGTGGGTTAGCTGGCTGGATCGGGTATCGAGTTGGATGGCAAACCCACACCTGCCAACTGCCCCCTACAAATCAGGCTTACGCCGCCTGCGCCAGCGGAGCCTCGGTGCCTTCTTCCTTCTCCTCGCCTGCCTTGACGCCCGCATACATCGACAACCGCTTCTCGACGACGGAGGGGTTGTCGCCCCGGACGATGGCGATGATGCCGATGCGGACGATCTCGCCGCTGGCCTCGACGAGCTTCACGCGCTCGCCCATCTTCGAGGCCATCGGCAGGAAGAACAGGTTGGCGAAGAGCGCGCCGTAGAACGTCGTGATCATGGCGATGGCCATGCCCGCGCCGATGGCGGCAGGGTCGGTGAGGTTCTGCATCATCTGGATGAGGCCCACGAGCGTGCCGATCATGCCGAACGACGGCGCGAAGGTACCGGCAGAGTTGAGCATCTTGGCCAGCAGCTTGTGCTCTTTGAGGGCGTCGTTGATGCGCTGCTCCATGAAGGCGTCGATCTCCTTCGGGTCAGTGCCATCGACGGCCATCTCCAGGCCGAAGCGCGTCAGGTCGTCTTCCACCTGTTCGAGCTGCTTGTCGAGCGCCAGCAGGCCCTCGCGCCGCGCCAGGCGGGCCATCTCGGTAAACGAGCGCACGTACTGCGTCAGCTCGGGCGGCTGGAAGCCGAAGAATCCCTTGATGCCGGCGACCATCTTCTTGAGGTCGTCCACGGTGTAGTTGACCAGTAGCGCCGCGATGGTACCGCCGAGCACCATCAGGATGGACGGGATGTCGAAAAACGCGCCCGCTCCCGTTCCCAGAAAGATGGGAATGAAGACCAGTGCCAGCCCGACGCCAATACCGATGGGAGTGGATTTGTCCATGGGAAGTCAGCAGCGGCCCTCCCACCGTGGGGGCGGAAGGGCCGTGGCGGGTATCAGCCGAAGAGCGCGTCGATGTCGTCCTGCGAGGCCGGGCCGCTCTCGGGCGCGGAGGGCGGCGCGCCGAAGAGCGCGTCGATGTCGTCGTCGCTGGCGGCTTCGTCGGGCGCGGCGGCAGGCGGTGCGGCGTCGAAGAGCGCGTCGATGTCGTCGAAGGCCACGGGCGCACCGAGGTTTACGGGCGCGGGCGGCGGCTCGGCAAAGAGCGCGTCGATGTCGGTGGCCTGGACGGGGTCGGGCACAATGGCGAGCGCGGCGCCATCGCCCGAGGCGTAGACATCCATCACTTGATCGGCGCGCTGCTGATGGTCGCCGTTGGGGTTGTAGCGCGCCGTCGGGTCGAAGCGCGACTGCGAGGCGCGCATCTCGGTGAGGTCGTCGTGGCTGACCTCCACGTCGTGGGTGAGGCGCTCGAAGATCTCGGCCATCCGCACGCGCACGCTCTCGATGAGGTGGTTGACGGAGGCGAGTTGCTGCGCGGTGATGTCCTGCACCTGGAGCGCCATCATGATGCGGTTCATGTGGTCGCGGACGCTGTTGAGGACGCTCACCTGGGCGGTGTGGTGCGTCTGCCAGGCGGCGAGTACGGCTTCGCCGTCGGCCTTCCACGTGGCGAGGGCGGCGCGCACGGCGGGGGCCGAGGCGGCGTCGCCGAGGTTGGCGAGAAAGCGGGCGTCGCGCTCGGCGAGGGCCTGGCGGCACGCGTCCTCGGCGGCGACTTCGGCGCGGGCGGTCTGCACCTCGCCCAGCACCTGGTCGACGAGGTTGAGGATCTCCGTCGTGGCCAGTTCGGTGGCCTGCGTCACGCGCTCGAGCTGCGACGCGGCGGTGGGCATCTTGGAGGTCGTGAAGCTCAACGACCGGCTGATTTCGTCGAGCAGCGGCGAGATTTCGCGGACGAAGCGCAGCAGGTCTTCGAGCATCGGCAGCGAGCGGCTTCCGATGAGGAAGACGGCGCGCATCTCGTCGAGCTTGCCCAGCACGTCGTTGAAGTTGACGCGCGAGCCGGAGGAAGTCATCATGGCGTTGGAGCTGGAAAGAGGCGTGGGAGGACGTTCAGGCAGCCTGGAGGCGGCGGAGGATCGCGTCGATCTTCTCCCGGAGCACGTCGGGGGTGAAGGGCTTGACGACGTAGTTGTTGACGCGCGCCTGCATGGCCGCCACTACGTCTTCCTTCATGCCGCGCGTGGTGATCATCAGAATCGGCAGGTGCCCGTGGCGGGGGTGCTGCCGGATGTACTGCGTCAGCTCGAGGCCGTTGAGGTTGGGCATGTTCCAGTCCGTGATGACGAACTCGATGGGGTTGGCGTCGAGCTTGGCGACGGCGTCGGAGCCGTCTTCGGCTTCTACCACGTCGGTGTAGCCGATCTCGCGGAGCGCGTTGGCGACGATGCGGCGCATGGTCGGGGAGTCGTCTACGACGAGAAAACGCATGGCTCTTCGGGGGTTGGGTGAAACGGGGGATGGGAAAACGGTGGGACCTCCAGCCCGGCGCACCGGCACGTGGGGAGACTCTGCCACTATCGGCCAGCGTCGGACAGGCTTTAAAGAGGAGCACGAAAAAGGGGAGCACGCCTGCAGACGCACTCCCCTTTCCGTGGGCGAAGAGTAAAGGGCGACTGGTAGGTCGCAGAAGCTGCGGCTTCCAACCCTTCACCAGTCACCCTTCACCTACCGTTTCAACTGCACCACTTCCTGCAGCAGCTCGTCGCTCGTCGTGATGACGCGGGCGGAGGCCTGGTAGCCGCGCTGCGTGATGATCATGTCGGTGAATTCGTTGGCGAGATCGACGTTGCTCATCTCGAGCGCGCCCGAGATCACCGAGGCATTGATCTCCTGGCCAGGCCGCCCCACCACGAGGTCGCCCGCGGCGGCCGTCGTGCTGTAGAGGTTCTCGCCGCGCTGCTCCAGCCCGTTGGGGTTGGGCACGTCGGCGAGGGCGAGTTGGAAGAGTGGCTTCTGCTCGCCGTTGGAGAACGACAGCATCATCACGCCCTGTGGGGTGAACGAATACCCTTCGAGCAGTCCAGGCGCGCGCCCGTCCTGGCTGCCCACCACCGCCGTCGTCGAAGCCCCCACCTGGGTCAGCTTCGACAGGTCGAGGTTGAGGCTCACGTCGTCGCCGTTGGTGTTGGGGAAAGCCGCCGCGCTGAGGGCGATGCTGCTCGCGCCGGTGATGTTGCCCTTGTTGTCGAACGTGAGCGTCGGCGTGGCTCCGTTGAGCACCGAGAGGCGGTTGTTTTGGTCGTCCACGATGTCCGCTGTCGAGAGCGTCCACTCGTTGGGGTTGGTGGTGTCCTTGGTGAACTCCATCACGAGCTTGTGCGCCTGCCCGAGGCTGTCATAAATGACCGTCGAGATGGAGACGGGCTTGGTGGGGTCGGCAGCAGCGTTGAGGTTGCCCTTGACTGAGACCGACGTGCTCTCGATGGGCGCGTCGGTCAGTTCGGTGTCGAGCACGACATCCTGCAGCGCGCCGGTGACGAGTGTGCCGTCGTCTTCGTAGCGCCAGCCCTGCGCCTGCATCCCCGACGACGTGACGAGCTGGCCCTGCGCGTTGAAGCCGAAGTCTCCGGCGCGCGTCAGCATCTCGGTGTTGTTGGCACCGCCCTTGACCACGAAGAAGCCGTCGCCGTTGATCGCGAGGTCGGTGGCGATGCTGGTGAACTCGTTGACGCCCTGGCTCCAGTTCTGGTCGATGGACGAGACGCCCACGCCCATGCCAATGGTGGCCGGGTTGATGCCGTTGCCACCCGCCATGCGGCCCACGCCCAGCATCTGCTGGCCGAGCAACTCGGCAAACGCGACGCGCGAGCGTTTGAAGGCGGTGGTGTTAACGTTGGCGATGTTGTTGCCGATAACGTCCATGCGAGCCTGATGGCTGCGAAGGCCGGTGACGCCGGTGCGGAGAGAGCGGATCATGGGGATTTCGGAGGTTTAGGAACGTGAGATTTTGGAGGTAGCGGCGCAGCGGCCTGTCCCGCCCTGCGGGATGCTGCGCCCTGATCGGATGCGTGCAGGGGCGCACTGCAGTGCGTCCGGCGCGGAGGTTGGAGGTGGATGCAGGGACGTGCCACGGCGCGTCCCGCGGCGGTAGAGGCGCGGCTACTGGGATGCGACGCTGGTGAGGGACGAGATGGGCACGGCGAGCGAGCCGATCCACGCGGTGAGGCCGGCCTTCGTCATGCCCACGCGCGACACGGTGCCGCGCGCGAACATCTCCGCCTCGACTTTCTCGCCTGTCGCGTCTTTGGCCTCGACGCTGGCCACGTACAGGCCTTCGGGCGCTTTCTCGCCTTTGTCCGTCAGGCCGTCCCACGCGAGCGTGTTCTCGCCCTCGGGAAGGTCTTTGAGCGCGATGCGGCGGACGACTTTTCCGCTGTTGTTGCGGATGACGAGTTCGCCCTCGGTGGCCGCGCCCGCCAGGCGCACCTGAAACGATGGCACGGCGTCGCCGAGGAGCAGACCCTCGCCGCCGGTGGATTCCACCTCGCGCCCGATCAAGCTCGACGCGCCCACCAACGACGACTGGTTGTCGCTCATCCGCGTGACGCCCTCGACCATCTGCGCCAGGCTCGTGCCCTGCACGCCCACACTCTGGTTGAGTTGGATGAGTTGCTCGACGGACGAAAACTGGGCAAGCTGGGCAACGTAGTCCGAGCCGCTGGCAGGTTCGAGCGGATCCTGGTTGGACATCTCGGCCACGAGCAGTTGCAGAAACTGCTCTTTGCCCATCTCACCGCCCCGCGTGGACGAGGCCGTCGCGGGGTCCACGGGGGCGTAGATGCGGCTGTTGGAAAGAATAGGGGACGTGTCCATCGGGAGAAGGGTTAGCCGATCCACTCGCGTGGGCCGGAGGGCGGCGCAGCGGCGGAGCGGGGCGGGACGGCGGCGGCGTTGGAAAGAGCAGGGCGCGAGGCACC
This sequence comes from Rhodothermales bacterium, assembly GCA_963829705.1. Classification (GTDB taxonomy): domain Bacteria; phylum Bacteroidota; class Rhodothermia; order Rhodothermales; family BA12; genus CAWHJN01. The sequence continues at coordinate 386,972 of CAWHJN010000005.1, read as the reverse complement.
GGAGCGTTCGCCGGAGGGCTGCTGCTGCGAGCCGGAGTCTCCTTCGAACGAGAAATCGATGCTGTGCCCGAGTTGGGTTTCGAGCGCAGCATGCAAACGCTCTGCCGAAGCCTGTGCCGTCTGCCGCAGCGCAGGGTCGGAGAAGGCCACGTTGAGGGCCACGCGGTCGTGCTCGCGGCGAGCGCGCAGCGTCACCGTGCCGCCGTCGTCGTCGAGTTGGATGCGGAGGCGCTGCCACCCGCCCGCCTCGGTACGGAGTTCGGAGGCAAGCGCGCGGATATCGGCCTGCCAGCGTGCCAGGAGTGGGTTTTCGGCCCGTGCCACAGGCGCGTCGGGCCGTGCTGCAGGAGCAGCGGCATCGTCGTGCGCAGGCCGTGTCGCCGCCGCCACGGCGTCGTCACCATCGGCGGGCGTGGGCGCGTCGACGGTGCGGGCAGCACATCTTCGGGTGTCGCGAGAACCTCGGCGGCAGGCACATCAACGCTTTCGGCAGGGGCCGAACGTTCCGCCTCGCCCGCCTCCGAGCGGACAGTTTTACCGCCTCGGGCATCCGGGTGCACGCGGCCCTCAGCGGTGGGTGCGAGCGGCGGCGCAGGCGTAGTGCCGCGTGGGGCCGGATGGCTGCCGGGCGGCGCGTCTTCCGTCTGCACATCCGGGGCCACACGCGCCGCGGCGCGGTGGCTGTCGCGCCCGCGCCGGGTGCGCCGGTCGGCATGCCCGTCCTCCTCGTCCGGCACTGCCGACGCACCCTCCGGAGAGGCCAGCGCGGCAGGCAACACGTCGCCCATCGGTTCGGGTGTCTCGGAGATCTCAGCGGCATCCGAGGGCACAGCGCCATCCGGAGGCACAGCGACCTCCCGTTGCAGCGTGTCCGCAGCGGGTATCCCTGCCGGTACCGGGAGCGGGGCCGTCGACGACGTGAGAGTGGGTACGGGATCGGCCTCGGCGTGCACCGCGCCCGCGCGGTTTTCCGCAGGCACCGCACCCGCATCATCGGACACAGGGGGCGCATTCGGGGACAGCGCACCGGGGCGTTCGGTGATCTGCGCTTCCACGGGCGCGTCGGGCCGGGGCGGGGCAGCGGAGCGGTCAGCAGGTACCTCGTCTCGGTCCGCTGGAGTCGCCGCGCTCGTGAACGCGGCGGCGCGTGTTTCGGAGGGTTCGATGGGATCGGTGGCGGCGCGGCGCGGTGCGTCCGGCGATGCGACCTCTGCGGCGGGGTCGGAGGGATTTTCGGAAAGCCGCTTGGTCGTCTCGCCTGCTGCGCCATACTCTGCACGCGCGGGGCCGCCGCGCACCGCCGTGGGGTCAGTACCCCCTCCCGCTGGTTTGAGCGTTGCCACCTTGCCTTCCGGCGGCGAGGCGTCCGGCAGGGGTGCGCCAAATGCGCTCGCAGGCGACGTGGCCAGCCTCTCCACCCGCCACGGTCGGCAACGCATCCGGCAAGGGTGCCACCTGCGTTCCATCCAGAACAGGCGGCGCCTCGCCTGCAACGCGGCGCGCAAAGCCGTGGCAGAGAGCGTGGCCGGCGCGGCGCGGGGTGCTTCTGCCTCCGGCGCGAGGGGCGTCTGTCGTTGACCCGCGGCGTCCGGCGGAGGCGGCAGCGGCACGCCGAGCATCGCCCCGGCTCCACCCGGCAGGTTCGTCGGCTCCGGCGGGTTCAGGTCGTCGGTATCCGCCGCAGACGCGCGGGCGGGACGGCCAGATGTGGCTGCCTTCACGCACGGCGTAGCGGCGGCGTGGGCCTCGGCCAACACGCGCTCGAAGCCGTCAGGCGCGGCGGAGGATTCCGTGGCCAGCGGAGCCGCCGTAGCGGTGGCGTCGGCACGGAGGGCGCGGGTGACGTTCACTTGTCGGAGAGGGGCGTGATGAGCGAGCGGACGAACGATCCGGCCTTCTCGGGCGGGATGGCCTGGAGGAGCCGCGTCTTGTTGCGCGCCGACGCCTCGCGGTAGAGCAGCGTGAGCACATCGGCGTCGAGGCTGCCCACGAGGGCACGCAGGTCGGCGTCTTCGAGCTTGGCGACGACGGTGGCCAGTTCGCGGGCCTCCTCCCGGCGCTTCTCTTCCAGCGCTTCGCGCGCCGCAGAAAGCGAGGCCTGTTTCACGGGCGCTTCGCCGATGCTCGGCCCCGCCACGGCACCGCCCGCCGTCGGGTCGGGTGCTGTACTCGCCACGGTGGTTGGTGGCACGCCCGTGGAGTCGGCGGAGGTGACCGTGGAATCTTCGGGAGAAGCGGCGGGCAGCGCGGTAGAGTCGGGCGGCGCGGGCACCGTCAGCGCGGCCAGCGCCGCCGGGTCCATCGCGGCCACTTGGTCGAGGCTGTCGAGGTAGCGCCGCGCCTCGTCGACCCGCTCGGGGGCCACCAGCGGCATGACGAAATAGGTGCCCGCTGCACCGGCAACGAACAGCACGACGAGCGTGAGCGTGGTCAGGAGAACTTTCATGGGAGAACGTCAGGAAGCCGACGGTCGGCGGCGGTAGATGGAAAGGGCTTGTTCGTCGAGCTGCGCGCCATCGGCCTGCTGCTGCGCGGCGGTGTGGCGCTGCTGTTCGCGCGTGCGGAGCGTGTCGAGCGATTCGCGTGCGATGTTTCGCAGGCGCAGCACCCGGCGGGCCTGCTCGGCCTGCCGCCGGTGCGACTCGAGCAGTTGCACGGCCCGCACTACCTCGCGGCGTGCATCGCGCCGGAACGCCTCCTGCTGCCGCACGGCGTGGAGGCCCTGCGTGCGCGCCCGCTCCACGCCCTGCACGATGGCGTCGAGGCGGGCCTGCGCCTGCTGCACCGCTTCTTCCTGCACGGCGCACGCCTGCAGCACCTGTGCGAGTGCCTGCTCGGCCTGCTCGGCTTCGCGCGCGCGCAGGTCCGACACGCTCTGGAGGGAAAAGCGGAACGTTTTGCTGGGCATGGTTTGCCGCGAGAGCGGAAAAGGGGGCAATCGAGCGCGTTTTCGCGCCGTCACGTCTAGCCTGCAAAACCCTTTCCAGCGTGCGGCTGTGCTCGCCCTGCCCTTGCCCACCGCTGGCGCTCGTGACGGCAGGTTCGTTCCACCTCTTCATACCTGGCAGTTGAGTTTTCTGCTTACCGATGATTAGCCAGAGGCGCATGGTCCGACCTTTAGTTTGCACACATGCTGCTGGTGCTTTCAGGTCGACCGGCCACACACGCCACCGTCCGCTCAGGCAGCGAATTGTTCATCCGTATTCGTTCTACTCAACTCTCTACACGATGCGTAGGCTACTCCACTTCCCCCTCTTCGCTGGACTACTGATGCTGGCCAGCGCACCCGCGTATGCGCAGGTGCCCATCAACCTCAACACCTGGTCGAAGCAAGGCCCCGCCGCCAACGGCAACTGGACGGTCGCCGCTGACGGCAACAGCGTGTTTCAGTCCATCAACGGCAACCCGACGTTCTTCGTCAGCCCGGCCGACTTCATCGGTGGCACCGTCGACGGATCGTTCCGCGTCGAAACGAGCGGGGACGACGACTACATCGGCTTCGTCTTTGGCTACCAGACGCCTCTCGCCTCCAACAGCGACAACCTTCAGGACTGGGAGTTTTTCCTTTTCGACTGGAAGAAGAACAATCAGGCAGGCGGACTCGAAGGGTTTCGCCTCGTGAAGGTCGACTGCGGCCCCTCGCCTGCCTGCAACCTCGACCAGTTCTTCTACAATACCGGCGGCAGCACACCCGAGTTCAATGTCCTCGCGACCGACCAGAGTACCACGCGCGGCTGGGTGTCCAACATCACCTACAACTTCACGCTGCTTTACACGCCCACCCAGATCGTCATCTCTATTGACGGCGGCACCTTCGACAACGAGGAGATCTTCAACCTCACCTCGGCAGACGCAGGGGTAGGAACGTTCCCCTCCGGGCGCTTCGGCTTTTACAACTACTCGCAGGCGCAGGTCCGCTACGCCGGCTTCACGCTGGCCGATGCAGACGGCGACGGCGTCGCCGACAACGACGACAACTGCCCGGCGACGCCGAACCCGAACCAGGAAGACGCCGACAGCGACGGCGTGGGCGATGCCTGCGACAACTGCCCCACCCTCGCCAACGCCGACCAGGCCGACACGAACGCCAACGGCGTCGGCGACGCCTGCGAAGTGGCCGACAACTGCGCCGACCCCTCGACGGCTCCTTCCTACGCGGGCGGCTACGTGCTCAACGCCGCCGGGACCCGCGCCTTCGTCGTCGTACAAGCCCCCGAAGGCGCCACCGAGGCGCGCTTCTACAACACAACCAACCTCACCGTCGGTGCGCCCGAAACCGACGCCGAGTCGATGACGGCCATCGCGGGCGTGACGCGCTCGGGCGACGTGTTCTCGTTCACCACCGATCCGACGGCGCTCTACTTCCCCATCACCACGGCAGGCGGCGGCACGCGCATCGCGTTCTTCCTCGAAGTGACCGACACGTGCCAGCGCAACGTCGACGTGGATCCGGTCTTCGCCGTCACGGGCGTCTCCGGAGACGACCTGACGGGCTTCGCGCTGGCCGATGCAGCCCCGTCGCCCACGACGGGCGCGGCCACGATCCGCTTCTCGCTCGACGTGGCAGGCGAGGCGACGCTGGCCGTCTACGACGTGCTCGGACGCCAAGTCGCGCGCCTCGTCGATGGCACGATGAGCGCGGGCACGCACGAAGCCGCCTTCGACGGCTCGTCGCTGCCGGCGGGCGTCTACGTCTACCGCCTCACGGCGGGCGGCCAGGCGCGCACGCGCACGCTGACGGTGGCCCGGTAATCTTTTTCACGCCAACCCTTTTTCTGATATGAACACGCACCCGACGATGGAAACGAAGAAGCCCTACAGGGCGCCCGTGCTGCGCCGCGAGGCGCGCCTTGAGTTGGTGACAGCGGGCTCGTTCGACCTGTTGATCCCCAACGGCTGATCCCCAAGGCTGATCGCCCCTCGGCGCTCAACGACGAAAGGGCCGGGCCTCCCACGTGGAGAGGCCCGGCCCTTTTTTGCTGATCTGCGCGGCAGCGTGATACGCACTGAGCGTGAGAAGGCAGGATCATACCCTCGTCTTCAGGCACGCACGCGTCAGACTATCGCCCTCACAAAGCGCAGAACTAGGATCAATGCGCTTGCCGTGAACACCACGAGGCCGCACACGGTGGCGCAGACGTCCTGCTCAACGACCTCGCGGCGGGCCTGCATGGCTCTACCAGAAGGAAGTCGGAGGACGAAATTGGCAGAACCAATCGGCAGGTAACACGCAACCAAAATGAGTCAAAAGCGCAAAGGGGCGTGGGTGGGCGCGACTACTTTTGCACGTGCTCTGTAGGAAAAGGCCCGTCTCTCTGATTCAACTTCAATGAGGAGGGGTCTTCCTGTAGGGTCCATAGCAGATTAGCGAGGCTTCTGTTTTCTGTCTTCCCTTCGCGTTCTGCCATCTCTTCCACGGTGCTCCGGCTGGCCCATAGACAGGGTTTTATGCTGGACGATTTTCCCTCTCACCCACTCTCTATCAATCCTATGAAATCGCTACGTCGCACCTCAGCCCTGGGGCTCGCACTGCTCCTGTGCGTGCTCACGGCTCCATTGGCCTTCGGGCAGGGCGTCCCGGGCAGCGTCTCGGCCGACTTCGTGCCGATGAGCCTGTCGAAGTCGTCTGGAACGGCCGCGCTCACGCCCACCGTCACGGAGACGGGCCTGCTCAGCCTCTCCATCGACGGCTGCGGCACGGCCGGCTCCTCCTGCACGGTCGATGTCGACAAGCCCGCCGGTGCTACCGTCCGCGGGGCCTACCTCGCCGCGTCGACGAACAACGCATTCGTCATCCCTGACGGCTTCGTGACGCTGGCCGGAGCGCCCATCAACTGGGATCAGCAGGTGAGCACGGACGCCGGAGGGTTCAATTCGAACTTCTTCTCCAGCCATTTCGACGACGTCACGAGCATCGTCGCGCCCATCATCAACGCGGCGGCGGCGGGCCTGACTTCGTTGACCGTTACGGGGCAAAACAACGACAGCATCGACGGTGTCACCCTCGTCGTCATCTTCGATGACCCGAACCAGACGAACGTCGGCACCGCCGTGCTCGCCTTTGGCGGGCAGGCCACCAGCGGCGACACCTTCAATATCGGGCTGGCCCAGCCTTTCGATGCTCTGACGCAGCACATCGAACTCTCGCTCGCCATCGGCTTCAGCAACCAGGCGGGTAATCAGTATAGCCTCATCGACGTCAACGGCACGCGCATGACCAGCTCCGCCGGTAACTACGACGACGGCGCGGCCGCGAACGGTGCCCTCTACACCGTCGGCGGCCTAGGCGACGACCCGGCCAACCCGACCGACCCGACCAGCACCTCCTTCGACGACGACGAGCTCTACACGCTCGACCCGTTCATCCCCACAGGTGCGACGAACGTGACCGTGTTCTCGCAGAACCCGTCGAACGACGACATCATCCACCTGGCGACGTTCCTCATTCAGGGTACGGCAGCCATCGTGGGCGAAGGCATCCTGCTCACGCCGCTGACGGCCACCAACCCCGTCAACACCAACCACACCGTCACCGCGCTCGTGCAGGACGACAACGGTGCCCCGATCTCGGGCCGCACTGTCGACTTCGAGATCATCTCCGGGCCAAATGCGGGCCTGACCGGCTCCGACGTCAGCGACGGCGACGGCGAGGCCACGTTTACGTGGAGCAGCTCCACCGCAGGCACCGACGTGGTCGTGGCGCGCTTCGTCAGCAGCCGGCAGCAGACGATCACGTCCAACTCGGCCTCGAAGACGTGGATGGCTGGGGGCGACACCTGCCAGGATCCGTCGCTGGCCCCGAGCTACGCGGGCGGCTACGTGCTCAACGCCGCCGGCACGCGCGCCTTCGTCGTCGTCAACGCGCCGCGCGGCGCGGAGCAGGTTCGCTTCTACAACATGACCAACCTCAACGTCGGCGATCCCGAGACGAATGCGGAAGACGGCGTCCTGGTGGGCTACGACAACCGCACGGGAGCGACGTTCGACTTCTCGAGCGACCCGATGGTGCTCTACTTCCCGATCACGCCGGGCGGCAGCGGCACGCAGGTGTCGTTCTTCGTCGAGATCGTGGACGAGTGCGGCAGCGTCGACGTGGATCCGGTCTTCGTCGTCACGGGGCTCTCGCGCGAGGCGCTTTCGGGCTTCGCGCTGGCTTCGGCGGCGCCGTCTCCGACGACGGGATCAGCGACGATCCGCTTCTCGCTCGACGTGGCAGGCGAGGCGACGCTGGCCGTCTACGACGTGCTGGGCCGTGAAGTCGCCCGCCTGGTCGATGGGTCGATGGCTGCAGGCACGCACGAGGCGTCGTTCGAGGGCGCGAGTCTGCCCTCGGGCCTCTACCTCTACCGCCTGACAGCGGGCGGGCAGACGTTGCAGAAGACGCTCACCATCGCGCGGTAATCCTTCCTCACATCAAACCCTTTTGCTGATATGAACACGCAACCGACGATGGACCCGAAGAAGCCCTACGCCGCACCCGTGCTGCGCCGCGAGGCGCGCCTCGCGCTTGTGACGGCAGGCTCGTTCGACCTCTTGATCCCGAACTCGTAAAGGGTGCTACGCTCCCACGAGCGGGCCGGGCTTCTCCACGCGAGGGGCCCGGCCTTTCTTTTACGCCTCGGCCGCGCCCGGCAGCGTGAGCGTGAACGTCGAACCTTCGCCCTTGCGGCTCTCCAGCGAGAGCGTGCCGTGCATCATCTCGGCCAGGCGGCGGGCGATGGCGAGGCCGAGGCCCGTACCCTGGTGCGACCGCGACAGCCCGGAGGATTCCTGCTGGAACTCCTCGAACACTTTTTCGAGGTACGCCTCGTCGATGCCCACGCCGGTATCCGCCACGCGCACCTCCACCCCGGCACCCACCACATCGAGCGTCACGCGGATATCGCCGGTGTCGGTGAACTTGATGGCGTTGGAGAGCAGGTTGTTGAGGATGCGGTTGAACGCGGGCACGTCCACGTGCGCGGCGATGGCTTCGGTGGGAGCTTCGAAATGGAGCGACACCCCCTTGCGCTCCGCCGTCGGGCGGTAGAGTTCGACGGAGCTTCTGAGCAGCGGTCCCAGCGCGGCGGGGTAGAGTTGCAAGGCCACCACGCCGGCCTGCATCCGGGCGAGTTCGAGGACGGAGTTGAGCGTTTCGAGCAGCCGCGTGCCGCTCTCGCGGATGAGCATGGCCACCTCGCGCAGTTCAGGCACCTCGATCTCCTCCTGCAGCACCTCGGCAAAGCCGATGACGGCGGTGAGCGGCGTCCGCACCTCGTGCGACATGTTGGCGATAAACGACGACTTGAGCTGACTCAACTCCTCGGCATGGTCGCGCGCCCGGATGAGTTCGGCCTCGGAGCGCTTGCTGTCGGTCACGTCCAGCCCGTAACTCACTAGGTACGCCACCTCGCCCGAGGCGTCGAGCACGGGACGGGCCACACGGAGCGTCACATGGTCGCCGCCGGGCCGCTTGATGATTTCTTCGAGCTCGCCCTCCCGGCGCATCCGCACGACCTCCTCGATCCACGCCTGCCGCCGTTCGTAGAGTTCGAGGGGGTGACCCCGTAGACGAGCGTAGTCCAGAATGGTTTTGCCGACGAGTTGCTCTCGCACCTCCAGCGACGCCACCGCCCGCTCGTTGAGAAACAGAAAACGTCCCATGGCATCCATCACGGCCACATCGATGGGCAGGTCGTGCAGGATGTTCTCGTAGAAGAAGCGCAGCCGCTCCACCTCGCGTGTCGCCTGCCGCTGCTCCGTCACGTCGATCACGACGGAGGTGGTGCCCATGTAGACCCCGCCTTCGATACGCGGCACGATGGCCACGAGCACATCGAGGTACGCGCCGTCTTTGCAGCGCACGCGCCCCTCGTACGTCCTGCCCCCTGTGCTTTCCCGCCGCTCGGCGCGGTCGTCCACGATGGCCTGCCGGTCGCTGAGGTGCACGAACGTCAGCGGATCGATGTGGAGCACGTCGGCTTCGTCGTAACCCGTCATGTCCAGCAACGCCCGGTTGACGTAGCGTACCCGGTACGCCGCGTCGCTGACGACCAGGCCCATCCCTGCCGTTTCGAGGATAGACCGGACGAAGTCGCGTTCCTCCTCGACGCGCTGCCGCAGCCGCTCCTGCTCCTCCACGTCGATGAGCATCCCCGCGATGCACAACACCCCGCCCACCTCGATGAGTTCGGCGGAGCCGATGACGTGGCACGCCGCGCCCGTGCGGGTGCGGATGACAGCGCGGTGCGGCTTCAGGCGGCGGTAGCGGCGCAGCAGTTCCGCCACGCGCGCGCCCGTCACGCCGTCCTGCCAAATCACCTCCGACGCCGCGCGGCCCACGAGGTCGGCAGGCGAATCGTAGCCCAGCAGCCGCGCCATGCTTTCGTTAACGTCGAGCAGCACCCCGTCATCGAGGCGGCTCAGGCTCATCGCCACAGGCGAGAGGTGGAAGACGCGGGCGAAGCGGTCCTCGCTCTGATGCAGCGAATGCACGACCTCTTCGCGCTGCGTCACGTCGCGCCCGTAAATGCGGATCGATTCGCCGTCGGGCCCCAGCGTGGCCGCCTGCTCGTAGAGGCGTCCTTCGGCTTCCGCGTTGGCCGTCGCCACGCGCGTGCCACCGTGCAGCACCGCGCGCAGGCCGGGCAGCGTGTGCAGAAACGGATGCGCGCTTTCCTGCTCAACCAGCAAAGGCATGAGGCTGCGCGCCGCGTCGTTGAGGAATCGGAGCGTGCCATCGGGCTGTACCTCGACGATGGGCTCGGGGTTGTTCTGGGGGAAAGAGGCCAAACGCTCGACCTCAGCTTGGGCGCGGTGCTCCTCCGCACGGTCGCTGACGAGGATTTCCAGCACCGGGTGGTCACCATACTCTACCCGAGCGCCTTGCAACCGCACCCGCAGTTTCTCCCCCTCGGCCCGGCGCAGGCAGATGTTGACCGACGGGATCTTCGGTGCGTGTGCGGTGGCCTCCAGCCACGCTTGCGTGCGGGCAGCATCTGCGGGCTCCACGAAGTCCAGCACCCGGGCACCCACCAACGTACCGGGCGCCGCCCCCACGAAACGGTGCGCGGCCGGGTTGGCGTGTAGAATGCTGCCGCGTTCGGTGAGCAGCAGCGCCCACGGCAGTGCATCCACCACTTGCAGGAGCCGCCCGCGCTGCATCGAGACGCCCGTGCGTGGCGCGGCGTACCCGTGCGCCGTGTGTGCCAGCCAACCCGCCAGACCGGCGCAGACGCCTACCCCCAGCAGCGCCGTGGGGGCCAGAACATCACGCCCGAGCACCAGCGCCCACACGCCCCCGATGGCGAGCATCGCCAGCAGCACGACGAGTGCGCGGGGCAGACGCGAGAGAAGGGCAGACGGATGCATGGCGGTACGTGAGACGGCAGCGATCCCGACACAGTACCATAAAAAAAGATGCCGTCCTACACGGTAAAGTAACGCTTCCCTCGTGATTGCCGAAACGTGCCGCGCCGCCGCGCCGTCGAGGCGGTTTCGGTGCGATCTTGGGACATCCAACCTGCTACCTATGCCCCACCTCGATACCCTGCTCGCGCACGCGGGCTGCGCGCCCGACCCCACTACGGGCGCGCTCGTAGCCCCGCCGGTGCTGTCGTCCACGTTCCTGCGCGCCGCCGACGGCTCGTATCCCGGCGGTTTCGTCTACGCCCGCGCCGACAACCCCACGCGGCAGGCGCTCGAAACGCTGCTCGCCCAACTCGAAGGCGGTGCCGAGGCGGCTGCCTTCGCCTCGGGCATGGCTGCCATCCACGCCGTGCTCCAGGCGCTCCCACCCGGCAGTCACATCGTCCTGGCCGACGACGTCTACTTCGGCGTGCGCCACCTGCTCGACACCGTGTTCGAGGGTCTGCTGACGTACACGCCCACCGACCTCAGCGTGCCCGGCAGCGCTGAGGCCGCGTTTACAGACGACACCCGGATGGTGTGGGCCGAGACGCCGTCCAACCCGCTGCTCCGCATCACCGACCTCGCCGCGCTGGCCCGCGTCACGAAGGCGCGCGGCGTGCTGCTGGCGGTTGATGGCACGTGGACGACGCCTCTGCTCCAGCGCCCGCTCGACCTCGGCGCGGACCTCGTCGTGCATTCGCTCACCAAGTACATGGCCGGCCACTCCGACGTGCTCGGCGGAGCCGTCGTCGCCCGCGATGCCGAGGGGATGTTCGCCCGCATCCGCAACTTCCAGAAATCCGCCGGTCCCGTCCTCGACCCCTTTAGCGCGTGGCTGACGCTGCGCGGACTGCGGTCGCTGCGGGTGCGCCTCGACGCGCAGGTGCGTGGCGCGCGGCACGTGGCCGCTTTTCTCGACGCCCATCCCGCCGTGGACGCCGTGTACTACCCCGGCCTCGACGCCCACGCCGGTTACGCCATCGCCCGGCAGCAGATGGCGGCTCCCGGCGCGATGCTCTCCATCGTGCTCGCCGACGAAGCCCGCGCCCGCGCCGTGGCAGGGCAAACGCAGGTGTTCAAACAAGCAACATCGCTGGGCGGCACCGAAAGCCTCATCGAGCACCGCGCCTCGCTCGAAGGGCCGGGCACGCGCGCGCCCGAAGGGCTGCTGCGCCTCTCCATCGGTCTCGAACACCCGGGCGACCTGACGGCAGACCTAGAGCACGCGCTGAGTTGACCGGCTGCGCGCCCGAACGCATCATTTATCCGCCGAACCGGAAGGGCTTCCGCGTGGTAGGCGTGCCGCTCTTTTCCCGAACCCATGAAGCTTCCGTTTTTCCTCGCCAGCCGCTTCGTCGCCGCCGAAACCCTCGACGAGGTGCTGCCCGTCGTGACGCATCTCAACGAGCAGGGCATGTTCGTCGCGCTCGACCTGCTGGGCGAGTACGTCAAAGACCGAGAGGTCGCTAATGCCGCACGCGACACGTACATCGCGCTCGTCCACGCCGTCGCCGACCGCCGGGGCCGCGCCAAGCGCGACGCCAACCTGTCCATCAAGCTGTCGATGATGGGGCAGAAGATCGACTACGACATGGCGCTCGAGAACCTGCGGGCGCTGCTCGCCGTGGCGAAGGAACGCGACGTGTTCATCCGGCTCGACATGGAGGGCTCCGACATCACCGAGAGCACGATTGCGATGTTCGAGGAGGTCTACCCGCACCACCCCGACCACGTGGGCATCGTGCTGCAAGCCTACCTCCACCGGACGGCGCAGGACGTGGCGCGTATGTGCGAACTCAACGCCCGCGTGCGTATCTGCAAAGGCGCCTACAGCGAGCCTGCGACGGTCGCCTACCAGAAGATGGACGACATCCGGGCGCACTATGTGGACTATATGCAGGAGCTCATCCTCCACGCCCGCTACCCCGGCATCGCCACGCACGACGACCGGCTCATCGACGCGACGAAGGCGTTCGTCAAGGGCAAGGGCATCGGGCACGACCGCTTCGAGTTTCAGATGCTCTACGGCATCCGCCCCGACACGCAGCGGGCGCTCGTGGCCGAGGGCTACAACATGCGCGTGTACGTCCCTTACGGCACCGAGTGGTACCCGTACTTCACCCGCCGCCTGCGCGAGCGCAAGGAGAACGTCTGGTTCGTCGTCAAAAACCTGTTCCGCCGCTGACGTTTTCCGGGGCGAGCGCTTCTTTTTCTCTGCTGCCATGAGACCTGTTTACCGGCTGCTGTTGCTGCCCCTGCTGGCGTGTGCCGCCTGCGCGCCTGCCTCGCCAGGCGACGCCCCCGAAGCCCCGACGACAGCGGTGGCCGACACCGCGCGGACGCCCTGCTCGATGTGTGCCGAGTGGAACGTGCCGCATCCGCCCGTCAGGATCTACGGCGACACGTACTACGTGGGCACCGACGGCCTGAGCGCCATCCTCGTGACGTCGCCCGAGGGGCACGTGCTCCTCGACGGCGCGCTGCCCGAGTCGGCCCCGCTCGTCGCCGCGAACGTCGAGGCGCTCGGGTTCAAGATGGAGGACGTCAGGCTGATCCTCAACTCGCACGCGCACTTCGACCACGCGGGCGGCATCGCCGCGCTCCAGCGGCTGTCGGGGGCGGAGGTGGCGGCGAGCCCGGCGAGCGCCGCCGTGCTCGAAGCGGGCGTGCCGGGCCCCGACGATCCACAGTACGCCGAACTCCTCCCAATTCCGTTTCCCGGCGTGAAGAACGTCCGCGAGATTTCGGACGGCGACACGCTCCGCGTGGGGCCGCTGGCGTTTGTCGCGCACTTCACGCCCGGCCACACCGCCGGCGGTACGACGTGGACGTGGACGGCCTGCGAGGCAGATCGCTGCCTCGACCTCGTCTACGCCGACAGCATGACGCCCGTCTCGGAAGAGGGCTACCGTTTCAGCGAGAGCACGCGTTACCCCACCATCCTCGACGATTTCGAGCGCGGCTTCGCGGTGCTGGAGGCGCTGCCGTGCGACGTTCTGCTGGCCCCGCACCCCGGCGCGAGTGCGCTGTGGGAACGGGTGGCAGCGCGGGCGCAGGGAGCAGACGACGCACTGGTAGATGCCACCGCGTGTGCGCGCTATGCGTCCACGGCCCGCCAAAAACTCACCGACCGGCTCGCCTCCGAGAAGTAACCGAAGGAGGGTGGAGAGGGGCAGGCAGACGCCCCCTTCCACCCTCTGCGTTCTGGGTTATCACGCCCGCACCCACGTAGCATGTGGGTGTCCATAGACGGCGTAGGCCAGCCACGAGGCGTCTTCGTAGCGCGCCTTCGTGCGTGCTTTGCGCGTCGCCTCGGCCAGCGTGTCGCCCGCGTCGAGGGCGGCGTAGAGCGCCTCGGTGAACGAGCGCGCCGGGGCGTCGGCGACGGACCAGAGCGTGCCCACGAACGCGCCCGCGCCGCCCTGCAGAAATGCCTGCGCGAAGCCGCCGATCTTCGTCAGGTGGAAGCCCAGCCGGCCGGCCTGGCAGGCGTTGAGCACCACCATCGGGCGGTTGCCGTCGGGGGCGGCGAGGCGGCTGTGCTCGGCCACGGTCGTCGCGCCGAGAAAGGCAGGGATGGCCTGGCCGTTCTCGACGCGGCCCTGCATCACCAGGCTCGCAAACGTGATATTGTCCGTTTCGGCCTCGCCGTGGCAGGCAAAGTGCAACAGGTCGAACGCCCCGGGTTCTTTCAACAATTGCCGCACGGCCTTGGGCTGCGGCTCCACGGGCGTCGCGCCAAAGCGCTGTTCGAGGAAATCTTTTTCCTGCTGCGCCTCCGGCAAACGGTCGGCGGCGACGGGGTAGTCGGGGATGACGTAGCGCACGTGCCCGTTGCGGATCTTGATCTCATTGGGAAACCACGAGCCGTGGAGCCAGCGCACGAGGCCTTTTTCGGCCAGAAACACGCCGTCGTCGGGCAGGCCGGGCTGGGCGGGGTCTTTGAGAAACACCAGTTCCCACGGCACGAACGGCTCGGTGGAGATCACCTGGATGCTGTCGATGGCGTCGCGGTGTTTCCACAGTACGGTTTGCAACTCGAACGGAAAGAGCTCGCCGAACATCTGCGCGCCCAGCGCCTTGAGTTCGTCGTTGAAATCGTCGAGGTCCTGTTCCGCCGATACCCAGCGCTGCTCGATCTCGGTGTAGAGCGCGTCCACGTACCCTTGCCGGTCGCCGGTGAAGGAGTCCGACGTGTACCGGTCGAAGGCGATGCCGGGCAGTTCGAGGTCGTACTCGTAGCGCACCTCGCTGCCGTTGTCGCGCTCGAAGATGCGGAGTTGGGAGAGGGGTTTATCGGGCGGTTTCGCCTCGATAGCCTCGCCTGTAGCCCGCGCGCGGCTGCGGTGCTCGGGCGGCGCGTCGGCGATGGTGACGAACAGCTTGAGCGTCACGAGCGGCTGCTGGCCCTGGCGCGCCGTCACGTGAACTTCGCCCTCACCCGCATCCGTTGCGCGCAGGTCGAAATAGAACTCGGCGGGACTGCCCGGCGCGGGTGGATCGAGTGCGGCGCGGGCGTCGCCGACGACCTCGAAGTTGTGGCGCGGGCGCACGTCCAAGATGATCTGGCGATTGAGGTCCACGGCATCACTCTGCCCGCTCGCCGTCACCCGGTGTGCGGCTTCTTCGATGACCTCGCGCGAGACGGCGACGAGGAGCGAGACGGTGCTGCCCGTCTGCACGTGCGCGTCCATCTCGGCGTAAAAGTGGCACGTGCCCAGCGCGGGCTTCGCGTCCTCAAGTATGGCGCCACTCTCGTCGGGCGCGGCCATCTCCGGCATCGGCGCGCGCGGGGCGGCGGGCGCGGCACCGGCGCTCCCCCCACGGCGACGCGGGGGCGAGAAGGACGGGGCCGCAGGCGTCGGTTGCTGTTGCTGCTGCTGTTGCTGTTGCTGCTGTTGCTGTTGCTGTTGCTGTTGTTGCTGTTGCTGTTGCTGTTGCTGTTGTTGCTGAATACCTGTGTGGGTCACGCACATCCGGGCCAGATCCGCGGCCGAGGGTAGTGCCGCGTGTTGGGTTACGACGCCGACGGGGCGATCATCTTCGAGCACGACGGTGCGCCCGGCCGTCGGGCCGTAGTTGCCTGCAGTTGCACGCGCCGTCGTCGCTCCAGCGCGCATTTCGATGGACGCCTGGTATTCATGCATTCCCAGCGCGTCGAGGAGGGGCTGCTCCATCGGGCTGTTGCGGCCTCCTTCCACGCCCATCGACCGCTTGAGCACCTGCGTCACTTCGTCGCGCGTGTAGGCGTAGTTGAGTACGTTTCCCTCGTACGCACGACGTACGACGACGAAATCTGGGACGGTCTCGAAGAAATCGTCTTTCAGTTCGTCCAGCGTCGCGTCCGCCGTCGTCGTGAGAATGTGGTCGGTGACGTTCGACGGCAGATCCGTGCGCGAGCGGCGGCGGCGGGCAGGCGTGCCCGGCTGCACCTCGTAGGCGGGCAGATCCAACCAGCGGCTGATGGCCGCCGTCACCTCGGGGCGGGTAAAGTAATTGGTGTGGTAGACGGTCGGGTTCTCGCCGAAATCGAGCGTATCGCGCACGAACATGGCCGTGTCCCGGTCGATGGCCGTCATCGAATTGGTATCGACGACGAGGTCGTTTTCTGCGCTGAACAGCCGGTCGGTAAAACGGTCGCCGAGCGCCATCAAGAGGCGGCGCGGCAACTCGCGCGGCTCGTGGTCGCCGGTGAGTTGGGCGCGGAAGGTGGACGTGATGGCGCAGTAGCTCGTCCGGTCGAACGCCGGCTGGCCGGGCTGCGCCTCGTTGAGACGCGTGATGAACGGCCCGCCGGGCTCCATCGCGGCGAGGCCGGGGATGGCGTTCGCGTCCACCACTTCCGTCGCCAGCACCTTGACGAGCCCGCCGAGGCCCTGCACCAACTCTTTCAGCACCACCCCGACGAACTGCGCGCCCGGCACCAGCTGCAGCGCCCGGAATACGCCGACGGCGATGTTGGTGTACAGGTCGATGAGCGTGGTCCAGTTGTCGGGGTGCGCGAGGTGCGTGCCGTCGTTGGGCGTGCCCGCGAACACCACGCGCCCGATCTCGGGCTTCCAGTCGGCGTCGGGCAGGACGAGTTCGGCGAGGCTGCGGTACACGAGCCCGCCCCGGCTGTGCGTGACGATGTCGAGGTGCAGGCCGTTTTTCTGGCCTGCTGCCAGCCGTTCCAGCAGGTCGCGCGCGTTCACCTCAGGGTCGACGCTCAACGTCGGGTGGTCGAAACCGAGGACGGCGTCGTAGTGCTTCGCGGCTTCTTCGAGCAGCGCCTGCCCCCACGGATACGCGCTCAACGCGCCGTAGCCGCCGACGGTGCTGCTGAACGTGCCGTGGATGAAGAGCAGCACGCGGGCCTTTCGGTCGGCGGGCAGGTCGAGATCGGCGAGCGACCCTACGCGCGGCCACCGCGTCGGATCGTCGGGGTACATCACCACGAGGCCGGGCTTGACGTTCGCCTCGAGGCGCTCGGTGATCTCGCCCGCCGCTTTTTTTGCGACGAAGCGCATCACGTACAGCTTCACCCTGTCGATGGCCTGCCCCACGAGCCAGTCTTTGATGGGCCCGCGCGTCGCACGCCCTGTTGGCGGCGTGGCGTCGGTGCCTTCGACGGGAAACGAGAAGTGCGCCACCTTGTGCGTCTCGCCGCCGCGCCGCGTGCGTTTTTGCGCGGGAGCAGCCGCACGTTCCTCGTCGGGAAGCTGCCACGTGAACACGCCGTCCTGTTCGACGAGCACGACGGCGCTCTCGTCGTCGGCGATGGGCACGTCGAGGGCGACGGGCTCGGCGGCGGCCCCACGTCGGCGGGTGGCGCCGGGTGTAGCCGAGAGCGGCGGCAACTCTACCACGTCGAAGTCCTGCCCTTCGAACGCCTCGGCCAGGATGTCGCCTTCGGGCGAGCCGTCGCCGGTTTCCGGCAGATCGACGGGGCGCGGCGTGTAGCGGTTGCCCCCGCCCGACCGGCCACGGCGCGTGGGTTCGGCGGTGGACGGTGCGGCGGTGAAGCCGTCGGGCAGCGTGATCGCGATGCCGCTCGGGTGTTCGACGGTGGAGGCCATGATGCGTGCAGAAAAAGGGGTAGAAAAACCAGTTGCGGGGCGGTTTTGACTACAGACTTCGTTGCGCCTCCGCGCACTTCACGATATACACCACCGACGCGCGACGCGCAAGACGTGCCGGTTCTTTGACCCGCCGAGAAGCGGCCGAAAAACACCCGTCAGGCTTTAGTTCAGCGCTGCCTGTTCGATACCCTGCTCTCTTCCATTGCTCCTCCTGCCTGCTTTCCCTTGTCCCTCATGCGCGCTTTCTACACCCTCCTGCTGCTCGCCCTGTTCGTACTCCCCACCGCCGCGCAGCCTGCCAGCGAAACGTTCGACGCGCGGGCGGTGGGCCTTTCGAATGCATCGTCGGCCACCTACGGCGACTTCACCTTCTCTGCCAACGGCAGCGCCAACGTGGGCATCGTCACCGACGGCGACCTCGCCGGAGGCGGTGACCGCGCGCTGCGCTGGGACGCGACGTTCACGGTAGCCGTGACCGAAGTCCGGTTTGCCTCTACCGACGGCACCGACTTCGACCTCGGCACGCTGGCCATTTCCCGAGGGGTGGGCGAAAACCTCGTCGATGTCGTCGGCTACCGCGACGGCGTCGAGCGCTACACGGCCTCGCTTGACTTCGACCAGAACTCGTCGGATGGCGGGGCCTCGTACGTCGGGCAGTGGTTTGGCACCCTCACGTTCACCGGATGGACGGTGGACGAGGTGCGCTTCCGCGACCGCGCGTCACGTGGCCGCCTACTCGACCTCGACATCGACGACCTCGTCGTTGGCCCGTCGTCGCTGCCGGTGGAGTTGACGGCGTTCTCCGCCGTCTCCGACGGCGCGGAGGTGCTGCTGCGGTGGGAAACGGCGAGCGAAACCAACAACGCGGGCTTCGAAGTGCATCGGCACACCGGCGCCGACTGGCAGGCGCTGGAGTTCGTGCCCGGCCACGGCACCACTCTCGAGCGTACGCGCTACCAGTTTCAGGCCGCCGGGTTGGCTGCGGGCACCCACCGCTTCCGCCTCAAACAGATCGATTTCGACGGCACGGTGGCGTATTCGGCTGAGGTCGAAGTGTCTGTGGATCTCGCCTCCGCGCCGTACGCCGTCACGCCCGTCGCGCCCAGCCCGTTCGCCGCTCAGGCGAGCCTGCGCTTCACCGTCGCGCGTGCCCAGCCCGTCCGCGCCGACCTTTTCGACGCCACCGGACGCCACGTGCAGACGCTCTTCGCCGGATTCGCCGAGGCCGCCCGCGAGGTCCCCGTCATCCTCGACGGGCAGGCCCTGCCGAGCGGCGTGTATTTCGTCCGGATCGAGGGCGAAGGATTCGTCACCACCCGCCGCGCGCTGCTGCTGAAGTAGATGGTAGTGGGGTCCGGTACGAGGTGCCCCCTGCCAGACCTCACCACGTCACCCACAGACCGCCGCGCACGAGCGGGCGTTGTGCTCCGGCCTCGGCGAAGACGACGAAGCGGCTGTTGAAGCGCGAGACGAAGCGCAGGTAGGGATCGAAAAACAGGCTGAACCGCTGGTTTTTCTCTGCCCGCGTCTCCGTCGTGCGGAAGGTGAGGGCAGGGCCGAAGCGCGCGCCGAAGTCCACGTCGTAGCCCTGGAAGCGCTCCTCGCTGAAGAGCCGCGCCACGCCCAGCGTGCGGACCGCCGCGCCCGCGCCCAGCGACACCTGCACGTTGCCCTCGCCGCCCAGAAAGCCCGGCACGCCATCGACAAACAGCATCCCCTCGGTGACGAGGAAAGGGCCGGGGCGGAGGTAGCCTACCTGCGCGCCCAACCCCGGCAGGATGCCCACGCCCAGTTGCAGCGTGCCGTCCGTCTCGGGCGTCTGCGCGGCGGCGGACGCGGCGAGCGCGAGCGCAATGAGGAGCGCGTGGAGACGGCGCATACGTGGAACAAGGCACTTTGAGGGACGATAGGTGCGCCCTCGACAACGCACCTCCATAGGCTTTAAACATACGCACGATGGCACTCCGCTGCGGCATCGTCGGCCTGCCCAACGTGGGCAAATCGACCCTTTTCAACGCGCTTTCGAGCGCCGGGGCCGAGATGGCCAACTACCCGTTCTGCACCATCGAGCCCAACGTGGGCGTCGTGCCGGTGCCGGACGCACGCCTCCACCGCCTCGCCAGCCTGGCGAGCAGCAAGCAGACGCTCCCCGCCACGGTCGAATTCGTCGACATCGCCGGGCTCGTCGCGGGCGCGTCGAAGGGCGAAGGGCTCGGCAACCAGTTTCTCGCCCACATCCGCGAGGTCGACGCCATCCTGCACGTCGTCCGGTGCTTCGACGACGAGAACATCGTCCACGTCGCCGGGTCGGTCGATCCCGCGCGCGACATCGAGATCATCGACACCGAACTGTTGCTCAAAGACCTCGAAACCATCGAGAAGCGCGTCGAGCGGCAGGCGAAGGCGAGCAAGACGGGCGACAAGAAGGCGAAAGAGGAGATGGCGTTCTACGAGCGCCTGCGCGACCACCTCGGTGACGGGCAGCCTGCGCGGTCGTTCGAGACGCAGACCGACGAAGAAGCCGCGTGGCTGAAAAACGTGTTCCTGCTCACTGGCAAGCCCATCCTCTACGCCGCCAACGTCGCCGAACGCGACCTGCCCGACGGCAACGCCTTCGTGGATGTGGTGCGCGGCATCGCCGAGAAAGAAGGCTCGGGCGTGACGGTCGTGTGCGCCGAACTCGAAGCGCAGATCGCCGAACTCGAAGAAGACGAGCGGGCGCTGTTTCTCGACGAAATGGGACTGGAAGAGCCGGGTCTGGATCGCCTCGTGCGCGGCGTCTACGAGCTGCTCGGCCTCATCACCTACTTCACCGTCGGGCCGAAAGAGGCGCGGGCGTGGCAGATCCGCCGGGGCACGAAAGCGCCGCAGGCCGCGGGCGTCATCCACACCGACTTCGAGAAGGGCTTCATCCGTGCCGAGACGATCAAGTACGCCGACTACGACCGCTACGAGTCCGAACCCGCCGCGCGCGAAGCCGGGGCGATGCGCTCCGAAGGCCGCGACTACACCGTGCAGGACGGCGATGTGATGCTGTTCCGCTTCAACGTGTAAACCTACCTGCCGGGCCACGTCACGCGCACCGGGCCAGGCACGGCGCACGCTTCGACAGCGGCGGGCTTGCGGGCGAAGAAGTCGCTGTCGCGGTAGAACTTGCGCGCTTTGGCGGCCTCGAAGGCCGGACTCTGCGGGTCCATTACCTCGACCTGCGGCCGATCGGCCTCGGGCAGGTCGGCGGCGAGGTCGAAGCCGAGGATGGGCGTGCGCTCGGCAGGATCTTCGATACGCCCGCTCGCCACGGAAGGGTCGGCGCGGTGCACCGCCTGCACGTGCGGCATCCCCGCCACCACGCGCCCGAACACGGTCAGGTTGCGGTCGAGGTAGCGCTGGTCGCGCCCGATGATGATGTAGAAGTGGCTCGATCCCGAGTTCGGATCCGCGCTGCGCGCCATCGCCACGGCTCCGTAGCAGTGCAGCGGCCACACGGTTTGCGCCTGCGGATCGACCCCCACGGCGAACCCGTCGATGTGCCCCGTCCGCGGCGCGTACAGGTCGGGGCTGTCGTTGGGCACGAAGGCCAGCGCATCGAGGGGTCGCTCGAACTCGGCAGCCAGCGTCGGCGCATCTGTCGAGTCCACGTCCTCGGGCACGCCGCCCTGCGCCACGAAGTTGTCGATGACGCGGTAGAAGGCGGCGCGGTCGCCGTAGAAGCCGTCGCGCACGAGCCGCTGCATCTGCGCCACGTGCGCGGGCGCGAATTGCGGGGCCAGTTCCACCAGCACGTCGCCTGTGGGCAGGTGGAGGAGGAGCAGGTTTTCGGGATCGACCGTCCGCCACCGCGCCTCCGGAGTCGCCTCGGCAGGTGCGGGTTGCTGGGCCGTGGCCGTGCAGGCGCCGAGAGAGCAAAGTGCCACAAGAGGCACGACGGAAGCGAGGCGCGAGAGGGAGCGGAGCATGGCGATCGGATGGGCGACGTGCCGACAAAGTACAGCGCGGGCCTCGTCCGCCGCTGCGCGGGCCGGATGCGTTTCGCGCTCCGACGGGCAGTCCGAACCCTCGATCCGGTCTCGGGCCCCGGCGCATTGGCACATTGCCCGATTGACCATTCGCTATCTTCCGCCCGATCCTTTTCTTCCACCCCCTTTCTCGATGCCCAAAGATCCCGCTTCCGAGTTTTCGAGTCCGCTGGCCGCAGCGGCCGCGCAGGGCGGCACGATGGCCGCCGTTCCTCCGCCCGACCAGCGCGGCTTTTTCGGGCACCCGAAGGGACTGGCGACGCTGTTCTTCACCGAGATGTGGGAGCGTTTCTCGTACTACGGGATGCGGGCGCTGCTCATCCTGTTCATGACGGCCCCCGTGGCCGTGGGCGGGCTGGGCTTCGACGTGGCGCGGGCGGGCATCATCTACGGACTCTACACCGCGTTCGTCTACCTGATGGCGCTGCCCGGCGGCTGGCTCGCCGACCGCCTCATCGGGCAGCGCAACGCGGTGTTCACGGGCGGCGTCATCATCATGCTGGGGCACATCAGCCTCATGTTTCACGGGCTGGCGTTCTTCTACGGCGGACTGGTGCTCGTGGTGCTGGGCACGGGCCTGCTCAAGCCCAACATCAGCACCATCGTGGGCGAGCTCTACCCCGAGGATCAGCCGGCGCGGCGCGATGCGGGCTTCTCGATTTTCTACATGGGCATCAACATCGGAGCGTTCGTGGCACCGCTGGTGTGCGGCTTCCTGGCACAAGACGACGGCTTCCGGGCGTGGCTGGGTGCGCGCGGCTGGGACCCCAACAATGCGTGGCACTGGGGCTTCGGCGCGGCGGCGGTGGGCATGGGCCTCGGCCTGATCCAGTACCTGTTCACCAACAAATTCCTGGGCGCGGCAGGCAAAGAGCCCACGGGCAGCTCGACGCCCGCCGACTTCTCGGCGGCGCGCAGCCTGGCCCTCAAGGCAGGGCTGGGCATCGTCGTGGTGCTCGGGATCTTCGTGCTGCTCCACAACGCAGGCATCCTGCAGATCACGACGGCGGGGTCGGCGCTCGTGCTGCTGTTGCCCATCGTGTACTTCGCCTACCTGTTCTCGCGCAGCGACTGGTCGCCCGTCGAGCGCAAGCGGCTGTACGTGATCGGGCTGCTCTTCATCGCGTCGGCGCTGTTCTGGTCGGCCTTCGAGCAGGCGGGCTCGACGCTCAACCTGTTCGCCGACCGCTTTACGCGCAACAGCATCTTCGGCTTCGAATTCCCGTCGAGCTGGTTCCAGTCGGTCAACTCGGTGTGGATCATGGCGATGGCGGGCGTTTTCGCGTGGCTGTGGGTGTGGTTGAGCAAGCGCGGCAAGGAGCCGTCGAGCCCGATGAAGTTCGCCCTCGGGCTGATTTTCGTGGGCCTCGGCTTCGCCATCCTGGCCTTCGCGGCGATGGTGTCGGGGCCGGAGGGCGCGCGTGTGAGCCCGCTGTGGCTCGTGGTCGTGTACTTCGTCCACACCATCGGCGAGTTGTGCCTGAGCCCCGTGGGGTTGAGCACCGTCACGAAGCTGGCACCGCACCGCGCCGTCGCGCAGATGATGGGCGTGTGGTTCATGTCGGTGGCGCTGGGAAACTTCATCGGCGGGCAGGTGGCGCGTTTGTTCGAGTCGTTCAGCCTGCCGGCCATCTTCTGGTCCGTCTTCGCCATCAGCGCCGCCGCCGGGCTGGTGCTGGCGCTCTTCAGCAAACCCATCCGCAACCTCATGGGCGGCGTGCATTAAACGCGCCTCTCCTGCTTTCTACGGCGGGTGCTGGACAGTCTCCGGCACCCGCCGCTTCTTTTCCCCTCCTCCACGGTTTTCATGCTCCACGTTTCGATTTCCCCGCTCCCGCACGCCGCGGGCCTCGACCTGCCCGCTTACAAAACCGACCTGAGCGCGGGGATGGATCTGCACGCCGCGCTGGCCGAGGACGCGCCCCTCACGCTCGCGCCGCTCGAACGCGCCCTCGTGCCGACGGGCCTGCGCATCGCGCTGCCGCCCGCCACGGAAGGGCAGGTGCGTCCCCGCAGCGGACTGGCGGCCAAGCACGGCGTGACGGTGCTCAACAGTCCAGGCACCATCGACGCGGACTACCGGGGCGAGGTGAAAGTGATTCTCGTCAACCTGTCCAACGAGCCGTTCACCATCGAACGCGGCGAGCGCATCGCGCAACTCGTCGTGGCACGGCACGAGCGGGTGGAATGGCAGATCGCCGACAACCTCGACGAAACCGAACGCGGCGCGGGCGGCTTCGGCTCGACGGGCCGCTGAACGTCACCGCGCGATGACGACGGCGCGCGTCTGCTGCCTCCCTTCCGACACCACGCGCACCAGGTACACACCCGACGCCAGCGACGACGTTTCGAGACGCACCTCGTGCCAGCCTGCCGCCACCGCGCCATCTGCGAGGCGCTGCACTTCGCGCCCGAGCACGTCGTAGAGCGCCACGCGCACCTCGCTCGCGGCAGGCAGCCCGAAGCGCACCGTGGCGCGGTCGCGGGCGGGGTTGGGCCACGGCGCGTCGAGCGTGAGCGCGAGCGGCAGCGCGGCACCGGCATCCACCGCCGTCGCCGTCGCGCTGACGCTGAACGACTGCGCTGCCGACCACGGACTCAGCAGGTCGCCGGAGTACGTCAGTCGCACGCGCCACCAGTACGTTTCTCCCGGCGCGAGCGACGAGACGGCGTGCGCGCCTGCGGTCGAGACGGTGTCGCTGCGCAGTACGTCGGCGAAGGCGGCGTCGCGCGCGAGTTCGACGATGCGGGACTGGGGCGCGTCGAGCGGTTCCTGCCAGTAGAGCCAGGTCGCTGTCTTGCCGAGCACCGCGCCCTCGGCGGGAGCGGAAATGGCGGGCGGCGTAAGCGTGGCCTTCGACGTGACGAGGCGGAAGACGGTCCCGTCCTCCGGACGCGTCTGCGGGTATTCGGCGGGCATCTCGCCGAAATTCCACGCCATGAGCACGAGGCGTCCGAAGACCTCCCCGCCTGTGAGCGCGTCCGAAGCAGCGGTCACACCGTTGGCCAGCACTTCGGCTTCCCACGCGTTGTAGCCCGCTTCACCCGGCGACGGGTCGGCCGGCTCGAAGACGTAGACCGCGTCCGAGATCGGATCGTCCGCCCCGCCCGAGAGCGGGCTGTCGCCGCCGATGTCGAAGACCTCGTTGGCAGGGCCGCCAGCACCGCAGGACGCTTCGCAGATCCACGGGATCAACCGGAAGTCGTCCTCTGGTCCAGGGCTCGTGCCCACGTTCCACAACTCGAACGGCACCGTCATGGTCGCGGCACCGGCGTCTCCGAAGGGCCGCTCGGCAATCGAGGTGCCCGTGAAGCGCCACTCGAAGTCGTTCTGCCCGATGCGGGCTTCCGCTGCGGCGCTACGCACGACGCGAGACACCCAGCTGTCAAACGTGCTGCGGTCGCCGAAGGTGAAGATGCCCCAGCCTTTGCCCGAGATGTCGGCCGTCGTCTGCTGGCGGCTGCCGTCGGGACGGTCGCCCGTCGTCGGGTGCGGGAAGCCGCTGCTGTTGAAAGCGAAAGCACCGTACTCCGGCGGGTCGAGCGGGCCGCGGCGTTGGCGACGGTGAGAAAGTCGGCGAAGCTCTTCTTAAACCCGACGAGCGGCTGGCCCGAAAGCGTGAAGGCGCGCGCCTCGCTCCACGGCGCGGCTCCGCTGCCGTTGCGCCCGCGCACGCGCCACGTCACCACCGTCCCCGGCCCGGTGCTGCCGAGCGAATCGAGGTCGAGCGTCACGTCCGTTGCTCCGAAGAAGCTCAGCACGGTGTCGCGCGGGGCCTCGCCGTCGTCCAGGTGGAGTTCGAGGTCGTAGACGCGGGCGTGTTCGACCGTCTCCCACCGGAATTGCAGGCGCGAGGGCTGACCGGTCGCGCCATCGGCGGGCGAAGCGAGCGCGGCGGGCGCGCTCGGCGCGGTGAGCGGCGGCACGTTCTCGAAGCCAGACGCCCACGCCTCGCGCACGGTGACCGCTGCTTTGCGCAGTTCGGTGATGGAATCGAGGTGATCTGCGCCGCGCGCGTAGACGATGGCGAAGACCACGTCTTTCGTTTCGCCGGGCTGCATCGTGAACGGGCCCGTGGACATCGAGAAAGCGCCGGTCGTTGGACGGGTTGATGTGGCCCGCGCCGTCGAAGTTGCGCTCGCTCCAGAACGTGCCCGTCACCGGGTCGCCTGGCCACATGTACTTCGTCGGCTTGGCCGCTGCCGCACAAGCGAGGCCGCTGGGGTCGTAGCTATCGCCGCAATCGAGCATCGGCTTGTTGTCCTGCCAGACGCCCCGGAGGTAGTTGTACCAGTCGGTGGTACCCCTGCGCGGGTTGCCGTTTGGAGTCACAGTACTAAAATAGCTGAGAAACACGCTCATCTCGCGGTCGGGGTGCATCTCGTCGAGTCCTTGCAGTACCACGGTGCCGAGCGCGGGCGGTGCGGCGCCGTAGCCGTCCGAGCTTTCGTCGAAGTCGTCGGCGTTGTAGGTGAAGCCCATGTCGAGCGTCGTGTCCGAGCCCACGTAGTCGTCCGTCGCGTTGCCGAGGTCGGAGTCCACGAAAAGGCCGACGTAGGCATCCGTCAGCGGCGCGGTACCCTGGTAGGAGAAGCGGTAGCGGTAAAACGTCGTCTGGGCGATGGCGTCGGAGTCAGAGTCCGCGCCGAAGGCGGTCACGCGCGCCTCCATGTTCATCGGCGGCGTGCCGGTTCTTGCTGTGCGGCCCGGCCACGTCGTTCATCACCCACCAGTGCGTCTCGTGCCCCAGGATTTCGGGCCGGTCGCCGCCTGCGAGGTTGTAGTTGTCCGGGTCCCCGTCGCCGTCGATGACGGGCGCGCCCCACGCTTGTGGCCAGTCGCGCAGATCGTCGCGTGATGCCGTTGGCCTCGTAATCAGCAACGTCTGCGTGGTGACGGTGAAGATGCGGTCGTAGGGCGCGCAGTCCGTCGGCGCATTGCCCGAGGCGTCGAGCGGGCCGGGGTAGAATTCCCAGTCGCTGTAGTTCGCGGCAGCCATCCGGATCTCGCCGTCGACCTTGCCGCCCATCCAGAGGTCCGCCACGAAGATGGCGTTGGGCACGTCCATCTTGCGAGGCGGGGACGTTGTAGAGGTTGCCCTCTGCCCTTCCAGAACAGCCCGCCGGTGTTGTAGAGCCGCGCCCGGACGTCGTTGGCGGCAAGAACGGACTCGGCGTCGCCAAGCGCGCAGCCGACCTGCTGGGCCGTGGCGGAAAGAGGCACGCAGAGCGCGAGCAACAGCAGAAGGCGAGGCACCATGATCGTCAGCGAACGAGGGTGAATGAGAGGGCGTCGGTCTGGAGCGCGGGGCCGTGGCTCTCGAGGCGCAGCAGGTACGTGCCCGACGCCAGTCTCGACACGTCCGCCTCCGCCTCGTACGGCCCACCCGGCCATAGCGGCCCGTCGTGCAGCACGCGCACCCGGCGGCCCAGTGCGTCGTAGAGCGCGAGGCGCACGCCCTGCGCCAACCCCACCTCGTAGCGCACCCGCAGCCTGCCCTGCACCGGCTGCGCGCCCAGCAGCACGACCCGGAAGCGGTCTTCGTTGAGTCGTTCTGGGGGCGTGCCCAGCTCGAGGAGCTGCCAGTCGCTCCACGGTCCCTTCCCGCCCAGCGTCGTCGCCCGCACGCGCCACTGGCCCACGGTGCCCGGCAGCACCCGCCCTTCTGCCACGATGCGGTTCAGGTCGAGTGTCGTGCCGGTGCCAGTGGTCACGACGAGCGTATCAAAGCCCGCCAGGTGCGTCTCGGCCTCGTAGCGGTAGTCGTCCCTCAGCGTTTTCCACGAAAGGTCGATGGTGAAGTGGAGTCGCGGGCGACGACCGAGGATTGCAGCAGCGCGGGCGCGCGCGAAGGCGCGGCGGGCAGCGGCACATTGTACAGTGCGGGGTCTCCTTCCCAGACCGCACGCACGCCTGTTGCCGCCGCGCGCAGTTCGGTGATGGAATCGAAGTTGTCGGCGCCGCGCGCGTAGACGATGGCGAAGACCACGTCTTTCGTCTCGCCCGGCTGCATCGCGAACGAGCCCGTGGACATCAGGAATTTCCGGTCGTTGGGCGGGTTGATGTGGCCCGCGCCGTCAAAGTTGCGCTCGCTCCAGAACGCGCCCGTCACGGGGTCGCCCGGCCACATGAACTTGGTGGGCTTGGCTGCTACCGCACAGGCCAGCCCCGTAGGATTATAGCCGTCGCCGCACGTCACCATCGGCTTGTCGTCCTGCCAGATGCCCTGCATGTACTTGTACCAGTCGTCGGTACCGTTTCTCGGGTCGCCGTTGGGCGTGGAACCACCGTTGTAGTAGAGAAAGACGTCCATGTGCCGGGCGCTGCCGCCTTCGGGAGCTTCGAGAAACGTGACGCCGAGGGCAGGCGGCGCGCTGCCGTAGCCGTCCGATGTCTCGTCGAAGTTGTCGGCGTTGTAGACAAAGCCCATGCTGAGCGACGTGTCCGATCCCACCCAGTCGTCCGTCGCGTTGCCGAGGTCGGGGTCTGACCAGAAGCCGAAGTAAGCGTCCGTCAGGGGTTTCGTGCCCCGGTAGGTAAAGCGATAGCGGTAGAACGTCGCTTGGTTCAGCGGTTTGAGCGGCGACGCCACGGCAAAAGCGGTCGCGGCCACCTCCATGTGCATCGGCGGCGTGACGGTGCTGTTGTGCGGCCCGGCCGCGTCGTTCATCACCCACCAGTACGCTTCATGCCCCAGCACCTCGGGGCGGTCGCCGCCTGTAAGGTTGTAGTTGTCCGGGTTGCCGTCGCCGTCGATGACGGGCGCGCCCCACTGATAGGGCCAGTCGCGCAGGTCATCGGTGAGCGTGCCTGTGGCCTCGTAGTCGGCTACGTCGGTACGCCCGATGTGGAAGATGCGGTCGTAGGAGGCGCAGTTGGTGGGCGCGTTGCCTGCGGCGTCGAGCGGGCCAGGGTAGAGTTCCCAGTTTCCGTAGGCCGCGGCAGCCATCCGGGTCTCGCCCTCGACCTTGCCACCGATCCAGATCCCTGCCGCAAAGAGGGCATTGGGCGTGATGGGTTGGCCGTCGGGCACGGCGGGGACGTTGTAGACGTTGCCCTGACCTTTCCAGAACAGCCCACCGTTGTTGAAAAGGCGCGCGCGCACGTCGTTGGCGAACAGGTCGGCCTGTGCCTTGCCCAACACGCAGCCACCGGCGGTTTGCGCGACCGCGAAGGAGGGAGCGGCAAAAGCCAGTAGCAGGCAAACGAGTCGGTAGCGCATGTGCATGAGCAACGATGAAAAGTGGGTGATAGATGGTGCCCGAAGCATAAACCCGATGCCTGCGCGCGCAAAAGGCAAATCCCGCCACCCGTCGCGCACGCACCGTCAATCGTCGCACGCACGCTGCTGACTGCCACACCTTCTCCGAAACGAAAGCGCGGGGCCTCCGCTGCCGGAAGCCCCGCGCCTGTCGCGCTCCAACCTTTCAGCGTCACCGCGCGATGACGACGGCGCGCGTCTGCTGCCGCCCCTCCGACACCACGCGCACCAGGTACACACCCGACGCCAGCGACGACGTTTCGAGACGCACCTCGTGCCAGCCTGCCGCCACCGCGCCGTCGGCGAGGCGCTGCACTTCGCGTCCGAGCACGTCGTAGAGCGCCACGCGCACCTCGCTCGCAGTGGGCAGCCCGAAGCGCACCGTGGCGCGGTCGCGGGCGGGGTTGGGCCACGGCGCATCCAGCGTGAGCGCGAGCGGCAACGCGGCGCCAGTCTCCACCGCCGTCGCCGTCGCGCTCACGCTGAACATCTGCGCTGCCGACCACGGCCCGGCCAGGCCGCCCGGCGTCTGCTGCCGCACGCGCCAGTAGTAGGTCGTGCCCTGCGTGAGTGCCGACACGTCGTAGCTGGTGCGCATCGGCGTCGCATTCACCAAGAGATCGGTGAAAGCGGCGTCGCGGGCGATCTGGAGAGCCGTCTCGGCTCCCGGAACGTCGGGCTGCTGCCAGTAGAGCGTCGTCGCGGTTTTGCTCAACTCCGTGCCCGGCAGCGGGGCCGACGGCACGGGGGCGCTCACCGTCGGCGGGGCGCTCGTGATGCGGAAAATCGTCCCGGCTTCGGGCATCGCCTGCGGGTATTCGGCGGGAGTCGTTCCGAAATTCCACCCCATCAGCACGATGCGCGCGAGCACTTCGTCGCCTACGTGGTCGAAGAAAAGGGCCGTGTTGCCCGACGCCACATCGGCGGCGTAGGCATCGTAGCCTGCCGTGCCGGGGGCCGTGTTTGCCGGGTTGTACCAGTAGACGGCATCCGAGATGGGGTCGTTCTCCGCGCCCGAGAGCGGGCTGTCGCCGCCGAGGTCGAAGACGCCGTCGGTACCGCCTGCTCCACAGCCGCTTTCGCAGAGAATCGGGATCATGCGGTAATCGTCCTCGGTGCCCGGCTGCGTGCCCACGTTCCACAGCTCGAACGGCACCGTCACGGCGGATCCGTCCTCGAACTGCTTTATCGCGAACGACGAGCCCGCGAAGCGCCACTCGAAGGCGTTCGGGAAGATGCGCGCAGCGTTCGCGCCGGTGCGGGTCACACGGTCGAACCACTGATCGAAGGTCATGTAGGCACCGAAGGTGAAGATGCCCCAGCCCTTGCCCGCGAGATCAGCCGTCGTCTGCTGGCGGCTGCCGTCGGGGCGGTCGGTGGTCGTCGGGTGGGGGAAGCCGCTGCTGTTGAAAGCGAAGGCGGCGTACTCGGGCGGACTGAGCGGGCCGCTGGCGTTGGCGACGGTGAGAAAATCTGCGAAGCCGCCGAGCGAGCCGCCCAGCATCTCGCCCGTGGTGGTGAAGCTGTACGCCTCGCTCCACGGCCCCACGCCGCCCGCGTTGCGCCCGCGCACACGCCACGTCACGACGGCCCCCGCGGGCAGCGCACCCAGCGTGTCGAGCGAGATTTCCACCCCGGAGCGCACTACGGAAAAGAGCGTGTCGCGTGCCGCGCCGCTGGCGAGTTCAACGTCGTAGTCGGTGGCGTCTTCCGCGGACTCCCAGGTAAACACGACGCGGGTGGGCTGCCCCGCCGCGCCATCGGCAGGGGCCACGAGGCCGGGTGCCGCCGTGGGAGCCGCGGGCAGCGGGATGTTGTCCAGCCCGCCCTGCGCCCACGCGTTCCGCACCACGGTGGTGGCCTGCCGCAGCCGGGCAACGGAGTCGAAGTTGTTGTCGCCTTTGGCCCACACGATGGCGTAGACGAAATCCTGTGTCTCGCCAGGCTGCAGCGTGAACGGGCCGCTGGACATCAGGAAGCGGCGGTCGTTGGCCGGGTTGGCGTTGCCCGCGCCGTCGAAGTTGCGCTCGCTCCAGAACGCACCCGTCACCGGGTCGCCCGGCCACATCACCTTCGTCGGCTGGGCTGTGGCCGCGCACGCTAAGCCACTGGGGTCGTAGCCGTCGCCGCACGTCATCATCGGCTTGTCGTCCTGCCAGATGCCTTGCAGGTACTTGTACCATTCGTCGGTACCGCTGCGCGGGTTGCCGTTGGGCGCCGTGATGTTTGCGTAGTAGAGGAAGACGTCCATGTTGCGGGCGCTGCCGCCTTCGGGGGCTTCGAGGAAGGTGACGCCGAGGGCCGGCGGCGCGTTGCCGTAGCCGTCCGAGCCTTCGTCGAAGTTGTCGGCGTTGTAGGTGAAGCCCATGTCGAGTGTCGTGTCCGAGCCTACGTAGTCGTCCGTCGCGTTGCCGAGGTCGGCGTCTACCCAGAAGCCGACGTAGGCGTCCGTCAGCGGCTGCGCGCCCCGGTAGGTGAGGCGGTAGCGGTAAAACGTCGTGTTGCCTAGGTCGCCCGCCAGGTTGACGCCGAAGGCGGTCGTCTGCACCTCCATCTTCATCGGCGGCGAACCTGTTGTGCTGTGCGGCCCGGCGGCGTCGTTCATCACCCACCAGTGCGTCTCGTTGCCCAAAATCTCGGGCCGGTCGCCGCCCGCGAGGTTGTAATTGTCCGGGTTGCCGTCGCCGTCGATGACGGGCGCGCCCCACGCTTTGGGCCAGTCGCGCAGACCGTCGGTGAGCGTACCGTTGGCCTCGTAATCAGCAATGTCGGCGTGGTGACGGTGAAGATGCGATCGTACGGCGCGCAGTCCGTCGGCGCACTGCCCGCGGCGTCGAGCGGGCCGGGGTAGAGTTCCCAGTTGCCGTAGGCTGCGGCGGCCATGCGCGTCTGCCCCCCAACCTTGCCGCCCATCCAGAGGCCCGCCGCAAAGATGCTGTTGGGCGTGATGTTTTGGCCCGGCGCCGCCTTGGGGACGTTGTACACGTTGCCCGCGCCTTTCCAGAAGAGGCCACCGTTGTTGTACAGGCGCGCCCGGACGTTGTTGATGTCGAGGTCGGAGGAGGCGGTGCCGAGGGTGCAGTTCTGGGCACGTGCCAGGCCCGGCACGAGCAGGAGAAGCAGCGCGAGGCAGAGGGCGAATCGGAAATTCATGCGGGTGTGTGGTAAGGATAGACAGATGAAGCAGGATGGTAGGCTAAACCTTTCGCGCGTGCAACCACGCGAATGCGGGGTACCGCTTTCTGCCCATGGCCTCGCCATTCGGTTTTCCTCTGGGGGTGTGCCTGCTCCGGGCAGGCAGGTGCCTTAGTTTCAGAGGTCTTCCACCACCATCCGCATTCCGTCTCCATGCGCCTGTCTACCCTTCTCGTCCTGCTGCTGTTCGCCGCCGCGCCGATGCGCGCACAGGTTCAGTTCGACACCGTCTCCACCCGCACCGTCGGGCCGGGCATGATTCACTGGCAGATCGAAGCGCCCACGGTACCGTGGGTGCTCGACGTGCTGGAGCTGGACCTGACGAACCCGTACCTGGAGTTTGAAACCGTCGAGGCCAACGACGCGCGCGCCGGGGGCAACGAGCTGACCACCGACATCGCTGCGCGCAAGGACGTGCCGGGCCGCCGCGTCGTGGGGGCCATCAACGCGGACTTCTTCACGGGCGGCGGCAACACCGTCAGCGCGTCGGTCAGCAACGGGCAGGTCGTGCGGCGCGAAACGCCGGGCCGCGCCGCCATCGGCATCACCGAGCAGATGAGAGCGTTCATCTCGCGCCCGGTCGTCGGCGGCGAGGTCGTCGCGCCCGGCGGGCGCTACGCGCTCACGGGCTACAACGAGACGCGCCAGGAGGATGCGCTCGTGCTGTTCAACCCGTTCGTCAACTCGACAGGCACCAACAGCTTCGGCACCGAAGTGGTCGTCCGCCCGGTGACGCCGTGGACGGTCAACGACACGCTGCTCGTGGTGGCCGAGACCGTTGAGGCGGGCGTGGGCAACCGGGCGGTGCCAGCGGGCAAGGCGGTGCTCTCGGGCCACGGCGCGGCGGCGACGTTCCTGCAGGGCATCCAGCCGGGCGACACGCTGCGGGTGTTCCAAAAGCTCACGCCCGGCCTGCCCGGCCTCACCCAACTCGTCAGCGGCAACCCCCAGCTCACTGTCGGTGGCCAGCCCTACCCGTTCGGCAGCTCGGATTTCAACACGGCTCGCCACCCGCGCACCGTCGCCGGCTTCAACGCGGACACGACGCGCTTCTACTTTATCACCGTAGACGGGCGGCAGTCCACGAGCGCGGGCATGAGCAACTTCGAGATGCGCGACTGGCTGCTGCGCGTCGGCATCGACAACGCCGTCAACCTCGACGGTGGCGGCTCGACGACGCTCGTGGTACGCGGTGAGATCGTCAACAGCCCCTCCGGGGCCGAGCGCCCCATCGCCAACGCTCTCGTCGCCTACTCGACGGCACCTGAAGGACCGCTGGCCCGCATCCAGATGACGCCGACATTCACCAAGCTCTTCCTCGGCCAGTCGGCGCAGTTCAACGTGCGGGGGGCCGACGAATACTACCGCCCCATCGACCTCGGCGGTGAGCAGGTGACGTACAGCGTCGCGCCCGAGCTGGGCACGGTGACCGAGGAGGGCGTGTTCACGGCGGGCCTGGAAGCGGGCACGGGTTACGTCTACGCCACTGCGGGCGCGCTGCGCGACTCGGTGAAGATCGTCGTCAAGGGCGTGGCGGCGCTGGTGCTCGAACCGGCCTTCACCGTGACCGACACGCGGCGGCCCGTCCAGTTTCACGTCCATGCCCTCGATGCCGACCGGCTGGCGCAGGCGGTCGATAGCGCCTGGGTGACGTGGCATTCCACCGACACCACCGTGGGCGTGGTGAACGCGGCGGGCCTCTTCGAGGGCCGGAAGGAAGGCGAAACACAGGTGGTGGTCCGCTACGCCGGCGGCATCGCCGACACGTCCACGGTGCGCGTGGAGGTCGGGCGCGGCGAAACCGTCCTCGACCCGCTCGACGACCTCGCGGGGTGGCTCTTCCTCACCGAGAACACCGACGCCGGCACGAACCTCACCGTCGCCGACGATACCGCGGCCACCGGCGGGCGCAGTTTCCAGGTCCACTACCGCTTCACCGCCACGGCGGGCGAGGGCGGCATCCTGACGCTCCAGCCCGACCTGCCGCTCTTCGGCGTGCCGGATTCGGTCAACGTCACGCTGCGCTCCGACGGTGCGCGCCACCGCGTCTTCCTCGACTTCAGGGACGATGTGGGCCAGGTGTTCTCCGTCGGCGTGCCTCGCTACGCGGACGACACCACGCGTTACGCCCTCATGCCGGGGCCGCTCACGCGCGCCAACCTCTCCTCCGAGAGCATCGTCTACCCCATCCGGCTCACGGCCATCCGGCTTCAGCTCGATTACAAGGGCGGACGCGTGATCGGCAAGACGTACGAAGGCGACCTCTACCTCGACGACCTCCGGGTGACCTACCCCACCGGCACGAATACGGCGGTGGACGCGGTGCCGACGGCGCCCGAGGCGGGCTTCGCGCTGCTGGGCAACCACCCCAACCCGTTCCGGGGCCGCACCACCGTCTCCTACCGCGCCGCGCGCGCGGAAGCGGTGCGGCTGGTGCTCTACGACGTGCTGGGGCGGGCCGTGGCGACGGTGTTCGACGGGTCCGTGACGCCAGGCGAGCACGCCATCGCGCTCGACGCCACCGACCTGCCGAGCGGGGTCTACTTCCTGCGCGCCGCCTCCCGCCAGGGATCGGCGCTCACCCTCGTCGTACTGCGCTAAGAGGGGGCTTCGCTCACCGCGTTCCCCGCAAAGCGGGGAAGGCTGCTGTTGGGCAGGTTGGTTTGCTGATGGTCAGCCAACCCCTTCCCACTTCCGCGTTCACACTTCCAACCATGCTCCTCCAGGACAAGAAAATCCTCGTCACCGGCGGCTCGCGTGGCATTGGGCGGTCGCTGTGCACCGTTTTTGCTCGCGAGGGCGCGGATGTGGCGTTCTGCTATGCCACGAGCCACGCGGCCGCCGACGAAACCGCGGCCCTCGTGCGTGCCGAGGGCCGCGACGCCTTCGCCGTACAGGCCGACGTGGGCGACCGCGAGGCGGCGGGCGATTTCGTCGAGCAGGCGCACGCGCACTTCGGACGCCTCGACGGCGTGGTGCTCAACGCAGGCATCAACCGCGCGTCGCTGTTTCTGCGGATGCCGGATCAGGACTGGGACGACATCCTGCGCGTCAACGTGGGCGGGCTGTACAACGTGGGCAAGCCTGCCTTCGCCATTATGGCGCGGCAGCGGTCGGGGAGTTTTCTGGCGA
Source organism: Rhodothermales bacterium (assembly GCA_963829705.1). Classification (GTDB taxonomy): domain Bacteria; phylum Bacteroidota; class Rhodothermia; order Rhodothermales; family BA12; genus CAWHJN01. The sequence goes on along the minus strand of CAWHJN010000005.1, from coordinate 351,917 downwards.
TCTCGTCCATCTCGGGCATCCGCACCGCTCCGGCGGGTGTGCCGTACGCCGTCTCGAAGGCCGCCGCCATCGGCTTCACCAAGTCCATCGCGCGCGAGGGCGGACGGCTGGGCATCCGCGCCAACGCCATCGCCGTGGGCATCGTGGAGACGGACCTGGCGGGCACCATCCCCCACCGCTTCGTGGACACGTACCGCAAATACGCCGCGCTGGGCCGGACGGGCACTACCGACGAGGTCGCCGAGCTGGCGGCATTCCTGCTCTCCGACCGTAACTCGTACATGTCCGGCGAGGTCGTCGTGCAGGACGGCGGGACGGTCGTTTGAAAGGGGAACGCGGAGGCCGGATTTCGGAGGGGGAGGCAGATAGCGCATAGAAGCAACCGTATCCCCTCCGGCAGCCCTTGCATTCCGTGTGTTTGTGGGGACTGTAGGGACACGATCCATCGTTTCCCTACACCCGTCGTTTGCTTTGATCTTCGCACGGCCATGCTGCCTCGGGCGCACTGAGCCTGCGTCGCAGCTTGCTGCACATCCACGCGGATGCGGAGCACGTCTACGAAGACGTCGCTCCGGGTAGGACTACAGATCCCGGTCTCGTCCCGGCCAGCGTGCCCGGGCGATGCCACGCGTGAGTTCGTAGAAGCCGAGGTCGGCCCCGGTGCGCTCCTTGGTGATGTAGACGATCTGCCCGGTGTGCATCGCGAAATGCTCGACCGCGTGGTAGATGGCCTCCAGCACCGTCGTCTCGCGGCCCTGAATCGTGCGCCGCTGTGCCAGGTCCACTTCTGAGAGCAGCTCCAGAACTCCATCCGCCTCTTCCACGGCGGCGGTGAGGATGGCGAGCAGTTCGTCTGCCGATCCACCGCCGCGCGCCTCGAACTCTCGTGCGCGTTCCCGCTCGTCTGGCGCGCTGCCCACCCCGCTCACCACCCACTGCCGCAGATTACCGGCCAGGTGGAGCACGAGATTGCCGATGCTGTTGGATGCCTCGTTGGGACGCCACCACAGGTCTTCGTCCGACAGGTGGCTGAGGCAGGCGCGCACTTTGGGCAGGTACTCCGCACTCAGGTAGCGGCGGGAGCGGCTGACGAAGAGCACGCCAGCGGGTTCGGGGAAAGGGCTACTCGGGGTCACGTCGTATCACGGAATGGGCAGATGCGTCGGCACGCCGCCCGGCGAGGCTACTCGGTGCCAAAGGCTGCTTCCAGCGCCGCAGGCCCGCCCACCACGGGAAGCTCCAGCGACACTCCGTCGAGATCCACCACGAGCGAGGTGCCCGGGCGTGGCCAGAGCGTGAAGTCGCGGTCGCTCGAAAAGACCATCAGGCCCAGCCGCTGCCCCTCGGCGAGGATCTGGTCGTCGGGTTGCAGGTCGAAGGCCATCTCCACGAACGTGCCCGGCTCGAGCGGCGCGCTGTCGGTGAGCGAGCCTTCCGCCGAGGCGACGTAGTTCTGCGGGTCGGCCCAGCCGCGCGTGACGATGCCCCCGCGCGGCGCGCGCCCCTGCGTCCACGGCAGCGAGACGAGCCACACCGAGAGGTTGACGGCGGGTTTGTCAGAGGCCACGCGCAGCCGGATGCGGGCCACACCGGAGAGATGCAGCGGTGCCGCGAGGCGGGGCGTGACGAACAGCAAGCGGTGCTCCGTCCACTCTGCCGCCGCGAGCGACTGCCCATCGAAGGAGACGTTGTCGATCACCGTTGCGGTGCCCTGACCCGGCGCGTCGGCAAGGGCCAGCGTCCCGACGCCGTTCATCGCGCCAACGGTTTCGCCGCGCGTGGGGTAGAGCGTCACCGGCGACGCGGCAGGGTTGGGATAGGATGCGTACGGCGTGGGCGCGTCGCGCTCGTCGCCCTCACGCACGATCCACGCCTCGGGGTCGTTTTCCACCCCGTTGTCGATGCCGTAGAGGTAGTGCGTGAACCAGCGGTTCATGCGCTCGAGCGGCGGCGGCCCGCCGTGCCCGCCCTGGTGGTAGTAGACCTGCACCGGCACGCCGCGCGCTCTGAGTGCCTCGCTGATGCGGAAGCTGTGCTCCGGCATCACGTTCCAGTCGTTGAAGGCGTGCGACATGAGCGTGGCCGCCTGTACACCGTCGATGGCGTTGAGGTAGTCGCGCCCGGCCCAGAAGTCGTTGTAGTCGCCCGACTGGCGATCCAGGCCTGCGGCCATCTCGCCGTCGCGGATCGTCGCATCGCAGGTGGCGCGGCGGTCGGAGGCGCGGCTGTGAATGAAATCGTAGAGCACGTCGATGTCCTCACCAAGGTAGCCGCCGGGGCTTCGCACGAGTCCGTTCGAGCGGTAGTAGTGGTAGTACGACGTGTTGGGCGCGATGGGGATGATGGCCTCAAGCCCCTCGACGCCAGTGGTGGCCGCCGCCAGCGGCAGCGTCCCGTTGTACGAGGTGCCCGTCATGCCCACCTTGCCCGTGCTCCACGAGGCGACGACCTCCTCGCCCCCACGCGGTTGCGTGAAGCCCTTCGCGCGCCCGTTCAGCCAATCGATTACTGCCTTGGGCGCGAGCGACTCGTTGGGTCCGCCAACGGTCGGGCAGCCCTCGGAGAGGCCCGTGCCGGGCGACTCCGAATGCACTACCGCGAAGCCGCGCGGCACCCACGTCTCGACGTGGCTCCTCGAGATGCCGGGCTGCAGGCGCAGTGCCACCTCGGGGCCGCGCGTGCGCGCCGGGGGCGCCTGACCGAGTTCGTGCTGCACGCTCCAGAAGAGACCGGGCGCATCGCCCGCGGTGCCCGCGTAATAGGGGCTGGACTCGTAGATCACCGGCACCTTCAACCCCTCCGCCTCGGTCTGCGCGGGGCGCACGACGGCCACGTGCATCCGGTCGGGCATCCCGTCGCCGTCGGAGTCGAAGTCGGCTTCCACCCACAACTCCTCGCGGATCCACGCCTCGGGGTCGGCGAATTCGGGGACGATCTGCGCCTGGCCGTCCTGGAAACGAGGCCCCGCCTGACCGAAGGCGGGCAGCACGGCGAAGAGGCTGAGGAGAAACAGGAGGGCGCGCATAGGGGCAGCGGGTGGCGGAGGGGACGGAGACGCGAGGCCGAACGCAGGATGCCCGGAACGAAGGGCGCCTCAGCCGCGCGGCATTGAACGGAGGCAAGGTAGGCGCGGCGTCACGGCGAGGCAACGCCGTGAGACTCACCGCCCGGCGTCGGACGCGGTGGCGGTGGGGAGGTCGTAGTCCAGCGTCAGCGAGTGATCTCCCCCGGCCTGGCTGATCTCGACGGTGCCGGTGAGTCCGGCGAGGTCGCCCGTTCCCGAGCCCGGCACGACGTGCCCGAACGTGCGCGGAGCCATCCCCGGCCCCATCACGCCGCCGTGCTGCATCACGAAGCTGCCCTTCCGGTCGCCCAGGCGGCCCTCGAACCGTTCGCTCACTACGTACCCCGCCCCCGCGTCGGGGTCGCTCATGCCGCAGAACAACCCCTCGCCCGTGCTCTCCCCTTCGAGGTCGCCCTCGAACGCTTTCCGAATCGTGACCCGGCTCAAGTCTGGCCCCTCCGAGGGCTGATCGTAGGTGGCCGAATCCCAGCCGGTGACGTTGAAACGGGCGGTGACTTTCATGTCGGAAGTGTAAAGGAGAATGACGGACGTGCCGCTCGATCCGCCATATGCCGGGATCGAGCGGCACCAGGATACACCGAAGTGCAGAGGGAACGAAAGCGCGGGCAGCGTTCCGGCTCTCCTACCAGGGCGTTCCATAACGGCCCTCCCTCGCCTGCTGAAACGTGGACGACGGAGCCTTGCTTCATCGTTCCTATCCTGTGCTGGACCGGTAGCTTCCGTTTCTCCTCTTTCTTCAGCCAGACATGAACCTTCTCGAGCGACCCCTCGCGCGTGCCGAGCGCCACCGCCCGGCGCGGCTGTTGTACCGATTGCTTCTGGTCGCGCTCCTGGCTGGATGCAGCCAGACGCCCCTCGCCAACGACGACGAGCGCCCCACCCCCGGCGACGCGCAGCAGGTCGCGCTGTGCCACAAACAGGCTAACGAGTCCTTCGCGCTGATCGAAGACGCACGGGACAGCTTCGCCGCGCACCTGCTCCACGGCGACGGCGTGCCCTCGGGGGCCGTTCCCGGTCGGGCGGGCTCTGTCTTCACCAGCACCTGCACTTTCGCCGCCGATACCGGCGAGGGCTCCTGCCCCACTGGCATGGCGCGCCTCGGCACGTTCTGCATCGACCGCTGGGAGGGGCGCCTGCAGGATCATGCGCCCTACGACGTGCCGCTCGCGGGGATCGCGCAGACCGCGCCGCTCGTGGTGCCGCAGGCCTACATCAGCGCCGACGTGGCCGAGGCAGCCTGCCAGGCCGTCGGCAAGCGGCTCTGTACGAGTCCCGAATGGCTGCGTGCCTGCCGGGGGCCCGCGCCGCACGAGACGGCGTTTCCCTACGGCGATGCCTACGTGCCGGGCGCGTGCAACGAAGGCCGCGAAGTACACCCGGTGATCGAACTCTTCGGCGGCAACGCGGACTGGTCGGCCCTTCAGATGAACGATCCGCGCCTCAACCAGCTGCCGAACTCGCTGGCGCTCACGGGCAGCCGGGCGGCGTGCATGACGCCCGAGGGCGTCTTCGACCTCCACGGCAACCTGCACGAGTGGGTGGCCGATAGCGAGGGGACGTTTCGCGGCGGCTTCTACGTCGACGCCGAGATCAACGGCCGGGGCTGCTCGTACCGTACGACTGCGCACGGGCGCAGCTACCACGACTACTCGACGGGCTTCCGCTGCTGCACAGATACGCGGTGACGCGGCGCGGTACCCGGACCTCCACTCGCCATCGTCGCCACGCCCCGCCTCTTCCGAACAGCAGAAGAGGCATGCGGGCCTGCGTTCGAGGTGGCTCCTGCCGTGCCTCCTCCGAGCCTCTGCAACAGGCTGGCGAGCGGCTCGCGCCCCTACTGCTTGAGGGCTAACACCAGAACGCCGGAGGCCACCAGGGCAATCCCTATCCACTCCCGGCCAGACAGCCGCTCACCCAGGAAGGCCACTGCGAAGACGGCAACCAGCACGAGGCTGAACTTGTCTACCGGCGCGACCTTCGACGCATCGCCGATTTGCAAGGCTCGAAAGTAGCAGACCCACGAGGCACCGGTGGCGAGCGCCGACAGCGCGAGGAAAACGAGGGTCTTGCCGGGGAGCAGTCGGGGATCGGTCCATTTGCCGGCATATCCTACAAAAGCTGCGAGCACTCCTACGATAAAGACCGTCCTGATGAGCGTAGCATAGTCCGAGTCTACTCCCTGGATTCCGACCTTGGCGAAGATGGCCGTGAGGGCAGCGAAACAGGCCGACAACGCCGCCCAGAAAAACCAGCCGTGTGTAGAAGTGAGCATCCGTTGCATCCGTTGAACCTCGATCCTGCGCGCATCGAGTGATGCACGCCAGAACAACGTTACGGAGCGCGCGGGCGGTCGGCAACAAGGTTCGCACAGGTACCCGAGCGGATCGCGCTGGATCTGACGGAGGCTTCCCTCCTGGAGCCCTGAGCCCGTTCACCCGCTACTCTCCCGCGCTCGATAGCGATAGAGGCTCCTCGCGCGCGGGGCTGGACCGGATCACGGCGGAGCATGTTGAAGCAACACTACACCAGATTCCATGCGATCTCTCGCCTATGAACCTCTCGATCCTCGACGTGCTGCCCGTGCTCTCGGGCTCGGCACCCGCTGACGCGCTCGCGCGCGCGGCTGACCTCGCCCGCCTCGCTGACCGCCTCGGCTTTACACGCCTCTGGTTTGCCGAGCACCACGGCATGGGCGGCATCGCTTCGTCGGCTCCCGACCTGCTCATCGCCCATGTCGCGCCGCTGACCACGCGGGTGCGCGTCGGCGCGGGCGGTGTGATGCTGCCCAACCACACTCCCCTCCAGGTCGTCGAGCGCTACCGGACGCTCGAGGCGCTCCACCCCGGACGCATCGACCTCGGCATCGGACGCGCGCCGGGCACCGACCCGCTGACGGCACGCGCCCTCCGCTCGGTATCGGGCGAGCACGTCGGCAGCCTCGTGGCCGAACTCCTCGCGTTTGCGGGCGGCGACTTCGGGGATCACCCGTTCGCACGCATTGGCGTGACGCCGGGCGGCGTGGATCTGCCACCCATCTGGATGCTCGGCTCGAGCGGCGGCAGCGCGCACCTCGCCGGGCAGATCGGCGCGGGCTACGCCTTTGCCGGCCACTTCAGCCCGACGCCCGCGGCACCGGCGGTGGCAGCCTACCGCGCGGCGTTCGAGCCATCGGCTTCGTTCGCCGAGCCCCGCGTGATGCTCGCGCTCTCTGTCGTCTGCGCCGAGACCACCGAGGAGGCGCGCTTGCTTTCTTCGTCTGTCGAGGTACTCTTCCAGCGCATGCGGACGGGTCAGACGGGCCCTGTGCCGAGCATCGATGAAGCCCGCGCCGCCGGGTGGAGGCCGGATGGAGCCCTGGAGGGGCCGATGGCGGATCTGCTCATCGTCGGCACGCCCGGCGAGGTGCGCACGCGCATCGAGGCGGCCGCGCGCGAGGCAGGGGCGGACGAAGTCATGGTGATGACGATCGTACACGACCCTGCCGCGCGGCTGCGCTCCTACACGCTGCTCGCCGAGGCCTTCGGCCTCCAGCGCACGCCTCCTGCGTGAGGCCAGCGCCTGCCGAGGCTATCGCTTTCTGACAGGCGGGCTCAGGACCGCTGGACGGTCGAATTCCACCCGTTCGACGTCGGCCCACGGCACGTACTCGGCGTGCGCGTGGCCGTCGACGAAGATCAGGACGCCCGCGTTCTCCTCGCCGAGGTCACCGGTGCGCTCGAGCTGCAGCGCTTCGCCGCTCCGGAGTGTTACCCGGGCATCCCCGTCGCGGGCAGGGAGCACGATCGAGGCGACGAGACCGAAGGGAAGCGTGTAGTCCACCCCCTGGAACGGCGCGTCGAGGGTCTCGGTGGTCTCGCTCTCGTCGAGGTCGTAGACGAGCCGCCCCGTGAGGCGGCGGCCGGCGCGCGTGGTGACGCGGCCCGTGAGCGGACGCCCCGGCAGGAAGTCGTCGTAGGAAGGTCCGCGGCTGCCCGCGCTGAAGTCGACGCGCTCGAAGGCCTCCCAGGAGACCAGCACCCGCCCGTAGCGTGGGTCATCGACGTAGACGCCGCGGTTGTCGCGGCCGACCTTGCGGGTGTCCGAGAGCACGACCTCGCCGCCCTTGCGCAGCGTCACGAGCGAGCTGTTGCGCCCGTGGCGGGCGATGGAGCGGAGGGCGCTGAAGCGCAGGCGGCGCTCGCCGCTGGCGGTGTGGCCAACCAGTTCGTCGCTGCCAACAGCCTCCTCGCGGTCCCACTGGAGAAAGCCGGTGAAGTCGCCTCGGCGGGTGTGCACGGTACCATAGAGCCGATCCGGGGCGGTGCCGAGGCGGGGGGTGGAGAGAAACTCGATGGTGCGGATCTGACGCGGCCCCAGGTCCACCACGCCGCGTTCCTCATCCCACACGCGCACGCCATCGTCGAAGTCGCCGGCTTCGAGGCGGTCGAGGTTGAACACGGTGCCGCTCTTGAGCGTCACCCGCACGTCCGGGTCGAAAGCGAGTCCGCTCTCGAGCGCCGCCCACGGGCCATCGCCGACGGCGTCGATGCGTGCGATGTCCCCAAAACGTGCCATGAAGGGCCGGCCGAGATTGGTCGGGCGCTCGCCACGCGGGATCTTGAAACCGAAAATCTCGATGGGGCGTCGCGTTTCGGTCAGCCCTTCGAGAGGCAGTTGCGTGGCCCAGGGATTCTCATCTTTATAGCCGTTGAAGTAGTTGCCCCAGAAGGCCTCCTCGCCGCCTCCCCAGCGCAACCGTCCCTCGTAGGTGGCGCCGTCATAGGTCGTGATGCGGCCGTACAGGAAGGCCGAAGACTCCTCGCCCGTGACCTCGCCGCCCGTGGCCGCTGCGGTAATCAGGGGCAGGGTCTCCCCGGCAGGTTTGATCGTCGTGTTCGAGGGCTCGGTAGCCGGTGGCGAGCGTGAGGGCGATCAGAACGAGGGCGGCCGCGCCTCTGGAAATCGTGTTGTGAGTCATGTACGCTTTTGTTTTTGCTGTGCCGTCAAGGGCGCTTACGGTGAAGGTCGCGACAAACGGTCTGAGCGTCATGAGCAACGGGTGATGGTTCTGTGAGCAGGGCAAATGCATGGCCGCGAGGCCACAGGGCGAGCATGCCTTAGGAAAGCGTTCAGGATCGCCGTCCCGATTGGGGAGAGACGGCGCGGGCGTACTATACTCAGGCCCATCTCTCCAGGCTGGCGCCTCGCTCACCCCAGCAGAACCAGAGATGCAGACGTTGCGCCACGCGCTGGCTTCGAGCCGCGTGCGTAAACATCCTAGCCAGCGCCCCTCAACCGCCACGACTTCCTCCTCCTATGCCACAAACCGCCTCTCTTCCCGCGTTTTTGATGTTCGCGCTCCTGCTCGGTGCGTGCGCCGGCCCCGGTGGCATGGCGACCCTCCCGGCACCTGCAGAGCGCGTTTCCGACGAAGGTCTCCACGCGGTCATCCCCGTACCGGCGTCGATCCGCCTGTCGAGAGCCGACACCTTTTTCGTTACCGGCGCCACGCAGATCGTGGTCGATGCGGGCGACAGAGAGGCGAGGCGGATCGGGCAGGCGCTGGCCGCGCTCCTGGGCAACACGGTGGAAACGACGCCCGCCGTCGTCGAAGCCGGTGCCGAGGGCGTGGGGCCGCACGTGCGCTTCACGCGTGAGGGCGCCCCGGCCAGCCTCGGCGCCGAGGGCTACGACCTCACCATCGCCCCGGGCGGAGTGACAGTAGCTGCAACCACGCCCGCCGGACTGTTCTACGGGATGCAGACGATCCGGCAGTTGCTTCCGCCCTATATCGAGTACGGCGCGGCCTTCCCCCAGCCCCTGTGGATGCTCGCCGGGCACGTCGCCGATAGCCCCCGGTTCGCGTGGCGCGGCGCGATGCTCGACGTCTCCCGCCACTTTTTCCCGCCCGAGGACGTCAAGCGCTACCTCGACCTGATGGCGCTCTACAAGCTCAACCGCCTGCACCTGCACCTGTCGGACGACCAAGGGTGGCGCATCGAGATCCCGGGCCGCCCGCGCCTGACCACACACGGCGCGAGCACCCAGGTGGGCGGCGGCGAGGGAGGCTATTTCACGACGGCCGAGTACCGGGACCTCGTGCGCTATGCCGAGGAACGCTTCATCACCGTCGTGCCCGAGATCGACCTGCCTGGCCACACCAACGCCGCGCTCGCCTCCTACGCGGAGCTGAACTGCGACGGAGTGGCACCGGAGCTCTTCACCGGCACCAAGGTGGGCTTTTCGTTCGTGTGCGTCGAGAAGGAGGAGACCTACGCCTTTATCGACGAGGTCGTGCGCGAGATCGCCGCTGTGACGCCGGGCCCGTACTTCCACCTGGGCGGCGACGAAGTCCACGAATTGACGGGCGCGCAGTACGCGGCCTTCATGGCACGCACGCAAGAAATCGTGGCGCGGCACGGCAAGCGCATCGTCGGGTGGGACGAGATCGCCGCGGCTGACCTGGCGCTCCTGCCCGGCACCATCGTCCAGGTGTGGCGGCCCGCGACGCCGGCCACCGCCGAGGCCGTCGCCAAAGCCGTTGCTGCGGGCGCGCAGGTCGTGCTCTCGCCCGCCGACCGGGTCTACCTCGACATGAAGTACCACCCGGGGACCGTGCTGGGCCTTGCCTGGGCCGGGTACAGCGATGTCCGCAACGCCTACGACTGGGAGCCTGCCACGTTTATCGAAGGCGTCCCCGAGAGGGCGATTCTCGGCGTCGAGGCGCCGCTGTGGTCGGAGACACTCGCGACGATGGCGGACGTCGAACACCTCGCCTTCCCACGGCTCGCGGGCGTCGCCGAGATCGGCTGGTCGCCCTCGGGTGCGCGCGCCTGGGCGTCGTACCGGCTGCGCCTCGGGGCCCAGGCCGCTCGCTGGGAGGCCCTCGGCGTCAACTTCTACCGCGCGCCCGGCGTGCCGTGGCACGGCATCGGGCAGTAACGCCTCCGGGCCTCAACTCCAGACGTTCCATCCCATGTTCGCTCGTACGTTTGCGGCCATTCTCGCGCTGCTGCTCGCCAGCGCGTGCGCGTCGCCCCGTGAGGCGCTGCACGCGCCGGCCTCCATTCCCGAACTCCCGCCGGTGCCCGCCGTGGACGGGGCGCTGCACCTCGAACTCGTCTACCCGGCAGCCGCCGCCCTCCAGCCCGGCGCCGACTCGACGTTTCTCTTCGGCAGCACCGGCACCGGCAAGGCGGAGTTGACCATCAACGGGCTGCCCGTTGCGGTGGCGGCCAATGGTGCGTTTCTGGCTTTTGTACCTGTGCGCCGCGCGTACACGTTGGAGGCCCGGGCGGATCGACAACGCGACACGCTCGTCTACCGGTACCGTGTCCCCGTCACCGCGGCTCCCCCGGTGGAGGCCTTCGAGGCCCGCTCGGCCCTCGTCACGAGCGGGCGCGACACCCTCGCCACCGGCTCCCAGATCGCTGACGCCGCCCCATCACCCGGGGCCGACCGGCGCTGGTTTTTCCCCGTTGGCACGCGGCTGCGGGTGGACGGCAAGCTCGCCGGCGAAGATGTGTACCGGGTGCGGCTGACGCCCGCGACCGAGGCGTGGATACGCGGCGACTTCCTGGCGTTCGAGGACTCCGCGGCCGCGCCGCCGCCCACCTCCCAGGGACGGATCGTGGAGGCCGCCGCCTTCACCGACGTGATCCTCGCAGCCCACTACGCGCCGTTTCTCGTCGACGCCCGCCCCGACGAAGTGCGCGTCACCGTCTACGGCCAGGCCGGGCTGCCTCCGCTCGAACCGACGGCGTGGCTCGCCGCCGTCGAAGGGCGCGCGCTGCCCGACAGCACCGTGCTCATCGCACGGCCCTCCACGTCCGTCTGGGGCTTCAAGGCCTTTTACGCCGACGACGGCAGCCTCGTCGTGCGGCTGCGCCATCCGCCGCGCATCGACCCTGCCAACCCCACCCGTGGCGTGCGCGTGCTCGTCGACCCCGGCCACCCGCCCGCCGGTGCCATCGGCCCGACGGCGCTCACCGAGGCTGAGGCCAACCTGCAGATCGGGCTGCGCCTGGCCGAAAAGCTGCGCGCGCGGGGCGCGGACGTGCGCATGACGCGCACCGGGCCGGACGGCATGGTGAGCAACACCAGCGCCGCCACCGACCTCTGGGCCCGCGTCGATTCGGCCGTCGCGTGGGATGCCGAACTGCTCGTGAGCGTGCACAACAACGCTTTCGCCGACGGCGTCAACCCGTTTACGCACTACGGATCGGAGACGTACTACTTCCACGCCTTCTCCCGACCGCTGGCCGAGGCGCTCCTGGCCGAGATCGTGCCGGTGACCGGCCTGCCCGACCTCGGGGCCAAACCGCGCAGCCTCGCCCTCGTCCGGCCCACCTGGATGCCCTCGACGCTCACGGAGTCGCTCTTCATGATGTTTCCCCAGCAGGAGGCCGCGCTGCGCGATGCTGCCTTTCTCGACCGCCTCGCCGAGGCGCACCTGCGGGGCATCGAGGCGTTTCTGCGCCAGAGTGCCCGCCGGTGACGGTCGCGCTTCGGAGTGCGCCGACAATCGCCAGGGCGGCTTCCGAACCTTCTTCCCCGCCGGTTGCGGCCCAACTTCAGGCTTTCGACATCAGGGCCATGCCCCGAACCGCGCTGCCGGGCCTTGCGCGAACCCTCGCTTTCGACACGGATGGTACGTGTGGTTGAGGTCACGAGATGGCGTTGTTCGCTTTGATGGGCGGCACGCGGTAAGCGTCCGGATGCCATCCGAGAGGCCTCCCTCTTCCCCTCCGTCAAACGCGGTCCGTGCGCGGGCGGTCGATCCCTGTGCTGGAACCTGCTGCGCGAGAGGGAGGAAGCCCAGTAGCCGTCTTCCTATTCCACCGTCACGCGGACGGGGCGGCTGCGGAGGCGGCTGCCGTCGGGGGTGAGGGCCCGCACCTCGAAGGCGCGGGTGCCGGGTTCGAGAGGCCAGTCGTAGCGCAGGCCGGGTGCGGCTTCGCGGCCGTCCACGAACCAGCGGATGTCGAGCAGGTCGTCGTCGGCGCGGGCGCGTAGCGACAGGCGCTGGTAGTCTTTTCGGAGGTGCGGGTCGCGCAGGAGGTGCGCGTGCTGCGCGGGGTACGTGATGGCGAGCTTTTCGGAATAGCGCGCCTCGGCAGATGCCTGTGCCGCGACCTCCCGGCTCACCGTGGGCAGGCGTGGCAGGCCCGCCGCCAGCATCCAGTCGCGGTAGCGCGGGCCGTAGTCGGTGAAGCGGCGCGTGTCGCGGGCATCGGGCGGCGTCGCGGCGTCGGCGAGCAGGCCGGTGCGCGTGTCGATGGCGACGAGGCGATGCACGGCGCACGTGTCGGCGGGGAGGGTTTCGGCGAGCATCCAGACGCGCTGGGTGCCGGGGCAGGCGCGCGCGGGCCGGAGGCCGCTGTGGGGGCACACGACGGCCGCCACCACGCCCGGCGGCGGCACGAACGCTCCGCCCGGGCCGAGGCGCAGCATCACGCTGCGGAACAGCGGCGCGGCCCCGCTCACCCCGCTGACGCGCTGCATGGGCGCACCATCGAAGTTGCCCACCCACACCGCCACGGTATATCGCGGCGTGAAGCCCACCGTCCAGTTGTCGCGGTAGTCCTTCGACGTGCCCGTTTTGACGGCCACGGGGAACGGCATCTCCAGCACGCCGCCGCGCCCGAAGCCGCCCGCACGCGCATCGGCGTCGCTGAGGATGTCCGCCAGCAGGAACGCCACAGCGGGTTCAATGCCCATCGGCGTGAACGACGGCGGCACGCGCAGCGTGTCGCCCCGCGCCGTCCGGTAGGCAGTGGACGAGGCGTGGCGTGGGGCGCTGCCCGCCGCGGGCGAGTCCGGCATAGGCGGCGGCGAGGGCTTCGAGCGTGACCTCGCCCGTGCCCAGCGTCAGGCCCACGCCGTAGGTATCGGCACTGCGGGTGAGCATCGTGAAGCCCGCTCGGTGGTAGGCGTCGAGCAGCGCCGCCGGGCCGATCTCGCGGGCCAGCACCACCGCGGGCACGTTGAACGACGACGCCAGCGCGGCGCGGGCGGGCACGGGGCCGTGGAACGTCTTGTCGTAGTTCTCGGGCCGGAACGCGCCCCCCGCCTCGGGCACGGACAGTTCGAGGTCGGGCAGGATGGTCGCGGGCGTGTAGCGGCGCGTGCCGAGCGCGGCGGCGTACGTGAACGGCTTGAGCGTGCTGCCGGGCTGCCGCAGCATCGTCACGCCGTCGTTCTGCCCGCGCGCGCGCGCGTCGAGGAAATCGCGGCTGCCGACGTAGGCGAGCACGTCGCCCGAGGCGTTGTCGAGCACGACGACGGCGGCGTTCGTAGCTCCTGCCGAGCCGACGCGCCGGAGGTGCGTTTCCACCATCGCCTCCACGTCGCGTTGCAGCGCGGCATCGAGCGTCGTCCGCACCTCCACGACGCCCGGTGGCAGCCCGGCGGCGGCGAGGCGCTCGGTGAGGTGCGGCGCGCGGAACAGCGGCGCGGCGACGGCGAGGCGCAGCGGCACGCGCTCGATCTGGGCACGGGCTGCCGGGGTGAGGCCACCGGTGGCTTCGAGGGCGGCGAGCACGCGGTGCCAGCGCGCGAGGGCGCGGTCACGGTGGCGGAAGGGGTTGTAGCGGCTCGGGCTCTGCGGCAGGCCTACGAGGAATGCCGCCTCGGCCACCGTAAGGTCGCGGGCCCCTTTTCCGAAATACAGCCGCGAGGCCGCCTCGATGCCGTGCGCCCGGTTGCCGAACGAGACGCGGTTGAGCCAGAGGGTGAGGATGTCGGTTTTGGACAAGCTGTTTTCGAGCCGGAGGGCGAGGTGGGTCTCGGCGAGCTTGTCCCACAGGCCGCGGTGCGTCTGCCCACGCAGCGCCCGCGCCACCTGCATCGTCAGCGTCGAGCCGCCACTGACGACCTCGCCCTCGGCGGCGTTGTCGCGCAGCGCCCGGAAGATTGCCCGGAGGTCCACGCCGTTGTGTTCGTAAAACCGCTTGTCCTCGACGGCCACGAGGGCCTCCACCACGTGCGGGCTGACGTCATTGAGGCGGACGGGCTGGCCGCGCCCGCCGGGACGCCACTCGCGCAGCAGCGCGCCGTCGCGGTCGGTGAAGCGGACGCTCAACACCTGCCCGCTTTCGAGCCGTTTTTGTGGCACGGGCCACCACAGCGACCCCATCAGCAGCACGCACGCGCCGACGGTCCCCAGTATCCTCTTCTTCCACGTTCCGCCACGCATCGGCACGTCGGGCTACTCGGGCGGTGAGAGGTTCGGCGGCGCGGCGGGCTTCGCGTGCAGCCACTTCCACTCGTGCCATGTGGCCCACCCGATGAAAAACAGGATGACGGCCGGGTGCATCCGTGCCCAGGAGGCTTTGCCCAGAAAACGCAGCACGGTTTCCACGGTCATCCACAGCGTGCCGACGGCGAGCAGGGCGAAGCGCACCCACGAGGCCGGAGGGCGCTGGTTCTCGTTGAGGAGGACGCGGCGCGGGGCGCGGCGCGAGCCTTTGCGTTTCATGAAGCCGTCAGGAGGAGGCCAAGGGCTCGCTCACGCCGTCGTGCGCGTTTTTCCACTGGCGGTAGTTGACCCACGTGTTGTAGCCGAACAGGCAGACGAGCATCACGGGATACCGCAGCTTCGTCGGGGCACTGCTCCAGCCCGTGAGGGTGGCGGCTATTTCCCAGAGCATCCACAGGATCATGGCGAAGCCTACGAGGGCAGGCCAGAATGCCGGTTTTGGAGAGATGTGTGGGTTCATGGCGATGCACGATAGCTCCTGTACGGTACTGTCTGAGTGGGCGAAAAACAAGTGGCCCCACCGGGCGCGGGAGGAACAACCGGGGTGCTGGAACGAGCAGGGCAGCCCCTGCCTCGCACGCGCCACCGGGATCTTCCCCACACGCGTTGCCGACGCTGCCCGGCAGCGCCGACGCACGCGGCGTCGCACTTTTACTACGTGAGGTACCGGGAAGCCGCGAGCCTGACGCGGGCGGCTCCCACATCTTCCGAACCCATGCGCAATACTGCTAATATTTTCCTCCACAGCCGCTCGGCCTTCCGGCTGCGGCTGCAGGTGACGCTGGCGGGCGTGCTGTCGCTGTTCATCCTGATGGCGAACACCCGCTTCCCCGCTTCCTCCGACGATGCCTTTACGATTCCACCGCCGCGTGAGCAGGAGACCATCGAGATGGAGCACATCATCCCGACGGTGCAGCCGCGCGCGCCCATCCTGGCTCCCGCGCTGCCGCTGGCCGAAGTGCGCGAGGTCAGCGACGACGTGGAGGTCACTGCCGAGACGCCCGGCTACGACGCCACGATCGAAAGCGCTTCCGTGCTGCCCGACGTGCCGGCGGGCGTGCGCGTGGTGCCACCGCCTCCCCCGCCGCCCGTGCGCGCCACCACGCCCGAACCCGAGCCTGAGATCTTCGTCGTCGTCGAAGAGATGCCGGAAATCGAAGGCGGGCTGGCGCGGCTCTACGAACTGCTCGAATACCCGGAAATGGCACGCCTCGCCCGCATCGAGGGCCGCGTGGTCGTCGAAGTCATCGTCAACCCCGACGGTCGCCCTTCCGACCCCACCATCATGCGCTCGGCCAACCCGATGCTCGACCAGTCCGCCATCAAGGCCGTGATGGGGCTGACGTTCAAGCCTGGCAAGCAGCGCGGCAAGGCCGTGAAGGTGCGCTACTCCATCCCCATCCGTTTCGCCCTCACCGAGGCTCCCTGACCCGGCGTTTCGGTAGGCGCGAAAAGCAGAACGCCCCGGTGCCGTGCAGGTCACCGGGGCGTTTGTTTGTCAGCTAAAGCGCTCCGTCACGGCGCGGCGTTTGAGCGCCGAGAGCCACCGCGTGATGTCGATCTCCTTCGGACACGCCTCCACGCAGTTGAAGATCGTGTAGCACTTCCACAGGCCCTCTTTCGAGTCCACGACCTGGAGGCGCTCGTCGGCCCCTTCGTCGCGCGTGTCGAAGGTGTAGCGGAAGGCTTTGAGCATCGCCGCCGGGCCGAGGTAGGTGGGATCGGCCCAGGTGCTCGGGCACGAGTGCGTACACGCGCCGCACATGATGCACTTGGTGGCCTCCTCGATGATCTCGAAGTCCTCCGGGCGCTGCAACCGCTCTTTCTCCGGCGCCGGGCTCCCGTTGATGAGGTACGGCATCACCGCCCGGTACTTCTCGAAAAAGCGCGTCTGGTCGATGACGAGGTCTTTGATGACGGGCGAGCCGGGCAGCGGCGCGAACGACACCGTGTCGCCGTCGCTTTTCGCCAAGTCCTGCACGAGCACCGAGCACGCCAGCTTGTTCTCGCCGTTGATCTGCATGGCGTCCGATCCGCAGATGCCGTGCGCGCACGACTTGCGGAAGGTCAGCGTGCCGTCGAGGTGCCACTTGACGTAGAGCAAGAGCGCCAGCGCGCTGTCCATCTCGTCGGCGGGCACCTGGTACGTTTCCCAGTGCGGCGCACTGTCCAGCTCCGGGTTGAAGCGCTTGATCTTGACGTTGAGGGTCATGGGGATTGGGTGATGGGGGAGTGGCGACCGGCGACTGGTGTTGGCACGCGCCAGTCACCAGTTGCCCTTCGCCAGTCACCTGCTTAGTACTTCCGCACCTTCGGCTCGAAGCGGCCGAGCTTGACGTTTTTGCGGCCAAACTCGTATTGCCCGTCGCCGTCGCTGGTAAAGAGTGTGTGCTGGAGCCAGTTGTCGTCGTCGCGGTCGGGAAAGTCTTCGCGGCTGTGCGCGCCGCGGCTCTCGGTGCGGTGCTTGGCCGAGGCGGCGATGCCCTCGGCGTAGTCTATCATGAACTCCAGCTCGACGGCGTCGAGGAGTTCGGTGTTGAACTTCTTGCCCTTGTCGGCAATCGTCGTGGCGCGCGCGCGCGGGCGGATGGCCCGGATGTCGGCCAGGGCCTGCGTGAGCGTCTCGTCGTTGCGGAAGACGGAGACGTTGTCCATCATCGTGGCCTGCAACTCGGTGCGGACCTTCACGACGGGCTCGCCGCCGGTGTGCGACAGGATGCGATCCAGCATCTCGCGCGTGCGCTTCTCGGGGTCTTCGGGCAGGCGCAGCTTTTTCTTGTCCTCGGCGATGCTCTCGGCCATGTGGATGCCCGCGCGGCGACCGAAGACGACGAGGTCGGTGAGCGAGTTGGTGCCCAGCCGGTTCGCACCGTGGATGCTCACGCACGCGCACTCGCCGACGGCGTAGAGGCCTGGCACGAACGTCCCGCGCTCGGCGCGCTCGACCCGTGCGTCGGCATCCGTCGGAATGCCGCCCATGGCGTAGTGGGCCGTGGGAGCGATGGGGATGGGCTGCGTCACGGGATCGACGCCGAGGTAGGTGCGCGAGAACGTCGTGATCTCGGGCAGCTTCTTCTCCAGCACCTCGACGCCCACGTGCGTCATGTCGAGGTGGACGTAGTCTTTGCCTTTGATGCCGCGCCCCTCGCGGATCTCTTTGTAGATGCACTGCGAGACGAGGTCGCGCGGCGCGAGGTCTTTCACCGTCGGCGCGTAGCGTTCCATGAAGCGCTCGCCCTCCGAGTTACGCAGGATGCCACCCTCGCCGCGCGCGCCCTCGGTGATGAGGATGCCGAGCCGGTACAGCCCCGTCGGGTGGAACTGCACGAACTCCATGTCTTCGAGCGGCAGCCCGGCGCGCAGCACCATCGACATGCCGTCGCCCGTGCCTGCGTGTGCGTTGCTCGTCGTCTTGAACGCCCGCCCGTAGCCGCCGGTGGCGAAGCAGACGATCTTGGCGTGGAAGGTGTGCAGCTCGCCCGTCAGGATTTCGTAGGCGACGGTGCCGTTGCACGCGCCGTCGGGCGTCATGAGCAGGTCGAGCACCTGGAACTCGTCGTAGAAGCGGACGCCCTTGCGGGTACACTGGTCGTAGAGCGTGTGCAGGATGGCGTGGCCGGTGCGGTCGGCGGCGTGGCAGGCGCGGCGCACGGCGGCCTCGCCGTAGTTGCGCGTGTGCCCGCCAAAGCGGCGCTGAGAGATCTTACCCGCCTTGTTGCGCGAGAACGGCACGCCGTAATGCTCGAGCTCGATGATGGTACGCGGCGCATCCTGGCACATGATCTCGATGGCGTCCTGGTCGCCCACGTAGTCCGAGCCTTTGACGGTGTCGAAGGCGTGCCAGAGCCAGTGGTCTTCCTCCTCGTTGCCGAGCGCCGCACCGATGCCGCCCTGCGCTGCGCCGGTGTGCGAACGCAAGGGGTGGAGCTTGGAGACGACGGCCACGTCCGCGCCGCCTTCTTTGGCGTAGAGCGCGGCCATCAGCCCCGCGCCTCCCGCGCCTACGATCACAACGTCGTGCGAAAAAGTCATCTTGGGATTTCGGATTTGAGCTTTCGGATTTTCGGACAGCCACGGATCTCTCCCGAAATCCGCCTTCCAAAACCCTAAATCACATGATGGCCCAGCCCGCCGTGATGACGGAGTAGAGGCCGATGATGAGCAGCACGAAAGCGACCGTCCACGAGAGCGTCGTCGCCACGACGCGCACCATCGGGTGGCGGATGTAGTCGGTCAGGACGTTGTTGAGGCCGTAGAAGCCGTGGTGCAGCGCGAAGAAAAGGAACAGGATGTTGAAGCCTTTCCAGAGCACGGCATAGACCGGGTCGGCGAGGCGCAACATGGACACGTCGTAGCTCGTCACGGCGCTGCCGGGCCGGCCCCACTTCTCGGGATCGACGGCGCGGCGCGCCTCGACGGCGGCAACCGCCTCGTCGGGGTACGTCGGCAACACGCCCGCGTCGATGAGGTCTTGTTCGAGCACATCCTGGCCCGCGTCGGTCTCGGCCGTCGTGACGCTGTGCGTGACGCTCGCCGAGGTTGCGTCGTAGTGCTGGATCCAGAAGTGCGTCAGGAGCAGGAAGACGAGGAACGTGCCCGTGATGCGGTGCAGAAACCAGTTGTTGGCGTTCGAGCGGTGGTTTTTTCCGTAGGTCATGGCGCGCCGGGATCAGGAGGTGAAGTGCGTCACGAGCGCGTAGAGCGATGGGTAGCCGCCCGCGACGATCATCAAAACCGCCAGCGCACCGAGCGTCCAGAACAGCTTTTTCTGGTGCGGACTCCAGCCCATGAAGTCGATCAACACGATCCGCAGCCCGTTGATCATATGGTAGACGACGGCGCACCACAGCAGGAACTCGCCGACTTTGAACAGCGGCGCGTGGTACGACGCGATGAGGGCGTTGTAGGCCTCGCGGTTCGAGAGCGCCTTCAGCCCCCAGATGTGGAGGATGAGGTAGACGACGAGCGCGAGGCCGCTCAGGCGGTGCGCCATCCAGGCAAACATGCCCGTGCGTACCCGGTACGGACGGATCACCTTGCGCTCGTCGGTGGGCGGTTCCAGCGTATCTACGGCCATGGAAAAAGGGGTAAAACGGGCGAAAGCGGTACCGGAGGCCAATATAGGGACGACGTGCGCTGCGGACTTGCGCCCTCTCGGCTTTGAAGACAATCTACACGCCGGCCCGTCCACGATGTTTTCAGTTTTTTCTGAAAACACCGACGGGGGCTCCCGTTGCCGGTGCGCTTTGCCGTCGATCTCTGCGACGGAGCTTTGCCCTCTGGCGTGGCGTCGCCCCCTCGGACCCCACCGGCCTACTCGGATCCTGCATCCCGCACGACGAGTCCTATCGCGGTCCCTTTTTCCCGATCACCTTCGACCTCTTTCCCCTCATGGCCACCCGTACATCCGACGCCACCGCCACGCCCTACCAGACCCGCATCGACCTCGCCGACAAGAAGCGGCGCGACCTGATCGCGCTCCTCAACCAGGCTCTCGCCGACACGAGCGACCTCTATTCGCAGACGAAGCAGGCGCACTGGAACGTCAAGGGCGAGAACTTCTATCAGCTCCACTTGCTCTACGACCGCGTCTCTGAAGAACTGCCCGGCCTGGCCGACCAACTCGCAGAGCGCGTGGCCGTCCTCGGGGGCTACGCGCGCGGCACCGTCCGCATGGCCGCTGCCGACTCGCAGATCCCGCCCTTCCCCGGTGCCGACGGCGCCGATACCTACGGGACGCCCTCGTTCCTCGAAGCGATGGCCGACCGCTGGGCCGCCTATGCCGCCGCGATCCGAGAGGGCTCGCGCCGCAGCGATGACCTCGACGACCCCGCCACCGCCGATCTCTTCGACGCCATCACGCACGTAGCCGACCGAGGCCTGTGGTTTATCGAAGCGCAGCTCCAGCGCTACGCCGGCGACCTGCCCAGCGACGGAGCCGACCCGTCCTGACCGCGCCCCTGCACGGGCGACCCCGATCTGGACGGGGCCGAGGCGGGCATCGCCGAGAGGCGGACGGCCAACCTCGGGCAGTTCGACGGCCTCGGACGTGGCCCGGCGCGCGGACGGGCGCGGGCAGCCCAGGTGGCCTCGACCGCGTGCTCGCCTTCCGCGAGGGTGCGACGCTCGCACCAGGTGCGTCATTCCGCTTCGCCAGCGCAGCCGTTTCAGACCGTGAAGCCACGATGCCGACCTCGACTGTTGCCGACGCGCAGGCCTCCCTCCTGCTGTTGAACCGGACGGCGATTCAGCCGGGCGATGAGAGGCTCTCTTCCGCCGATCTTTTGCCGGGGAAGATGATCGTGCTGGCGCTGCCCCCGCGATGCAGATCGTGCAAGCAGGAATTTCCACCCGGCCCGGCTCGTTGCAGGCGAGCCGGGCTTTTTTGATCTTTTCGTCCCACCCTCACCCATTCGGCGATGCCACGTTTACACGGAAAAACCGCCCTCGTCACGGGTGCCGCGCGCGGCATCGGCGAGGCCATCGCGCAGGCGTTCGTTCGGGAAGGCGCGCGCGTGCTCGTCACCGACCTCCGCGACGACGCGGGCGCGGCGCTGGCCCGTGCGCTGGGAGAACGGGCCGCGTACCGGCACCTCGACGTGCGCGAGGAAACCCACTGGCACGCCGCGATGGACGACGTAAAAGCACGATGGGGAACGCTCGACGTGCTGGTCAACAACGCCGGGATCACGGGATTCGAAGACGGCCCCGCCGCGCACGACCCCGAACACGCCACGCTGGACGACTGGCACCGCGTGCATCGCACGAACCTGGACGGCGTTTTTCTCGGCTGCAAGCACGCCATCCGCGCGATGCGCCCCCACAAACGCGGCTCCATCGTCAACATTTCGTCGCGCTCTGGGCTCGTCGGCATTCCCGCCGCCGCGGCGTACGCCTCCAGCAAAGCCGCCGTGCGCAACCACACCAAAAGCGTCGCGCTCTACTGTGCCGCGCAGGGGCTCAACATCCGGTGCAACAGCGTGCATCCCGCCGCCATTCTCACGCCCATGTGGGAGCCCCTGCTGGGCGCGGGGCCGGAGCGCGAGGCGCGGATGCGGTCGCTAACGGCAGACACCCCGCTGCAACGCTTCGGCATGCCGGACGAAGTAGCCGCCCTTGTAGTCCTGCTCGCCTCGGACGAAGCCGCTTACATGACGGGCACCGAACTCACCATCGATGGCGGCATCCTGGCCGGGTCAGCGGCTTCGCCGAGCGCGGAGTAACCCGTCAGCGGACTGGCAACTCCAACGGTTCCCTGACGCTACAGCCTGAGTCTTCCTCTTTCAATCGGTAGCCCCGCTCGCCTCGAACGCAAACGGCAACTCCTGGCGTGCTTGTGGGTCTGCCATACAGGTTCTTTCGCTCGCTCTCGACCCCGCCCCAGGATGCGCACGCTGACGTGGATCTCCCTGGTTTCGCTGGCCCTCAGCGGTGTGCCGCGCCTCCACTGCCAGCAGCCCGCGGCAGCGCAGGGCGAGGCGGCAGCCACGTCCGGGATGCTCGTCGAAATCACGCCGATGCTTCGGGCACGGGCCGCGCACACCGCTACCGCGCTGCAGGATGGACGTGTGCTGATTGCCGGGGGCCTCGAAGGCGAGACGTCCGCGCCTCACGACGCCGAGCGCTACGATCCCACGACCAACACGTTTGCGCCCACCGGGCCGATGGTGACACCGCGCCACAGCCACACCGCCACGCTGCTGACTGATGGCACCGTGCTGATTGCGGGAGGCTACGACGCAAATGGCAACTACCTGTCGAGCACCGAGCGCTACGACCCGGCCACCGACACCTTCCGCCCAGCGGGCACCCTCATCACGGCACGAGCGGGGCACGAGGCGGTGCGGTTGCAAAACGGCGACGTGCTGCTCGTTGGCGGCGTCGGCGCGGGGTGGACATTTCTGTCGAGCGCCGAGGTGTACCGCCCGGCCACCCAGATCTCTACCCCGACCGGCTCGATGGGCGTAGCCCGCGAAAGCCACGTCGCCGTGCTCCTCGATGGCGGCGATGTGCTCGTCGTGGGTGGGCACCGGGGCCGCCGCGATGACATCGAACTGTTTACCAGCGCCGAACGCTACAACCCGGAGACAGGCAACTTCCGACCATCGGGCGACATGACCGTGCGCCGCCACAAGCACGACGCGGTGCGCCTACCCGATGGCCGCGTGCTGATTACCGGCGGCACCGACGAGCGCGACGACCGGGGCCGCTACACGAGCACCGAGATGTTCGACCCGGCTACAGATGTTTTCAGCCCTGCCGGTGCGCTGCGTCTTGCACGCTACAAGCACGCGGGCACGTCGCTCGTGCTGCCGGACGGGCACGTCCTCATCGCGGGAGGCGCGCCGCGCGCCGAGGTCTACAATCCGCAGACCGGCACGTTCACGCTCGCCGGGGGCGACGCGCGGATGCCAGGGCAGTTTTCGGCCAGCGCCCTCCTGCCGGACGGGCGCGTACTCATCACCGGCGGATACGGGGGCGGGGAGGGTCCGCAGCCCGGCGCGTGGCTCTACGGCCCCTAATTTTTTGCGTGCCTCGTGAGAGGGTCGCGTTGTGGATGGGCGACGCGCTACCCGACGCCACCACGATGCAGCAGATCGCGGCGGAAATCAGGTTCTCGGAAACCGCCTTTCTCGCCCCGGCCACCGGCTTCGAGCGCACCATCCGGTACTCCAGCCCCGAGGCCGAGGTGTCGTTCTGCGGGCACGCGACCATCGGGTGCAGCTTGGAAGCGCCGGGGGAGCGCCTCCGCCGGTTTCTCGACGCGCCGGTCGCATCAGGTATGCCCACACCACGGCCCTGACGCTTCCGTCAGCCCGAGGCGCTCCGCTACTTCGAGCCTTCCCGAAAACACAGCGGGGCCGCCTCCCAGAATAGAGAGGCCGCCCCGTCTTGGTTGTTGCACCTGCTGCCCCTGCGACGTTACGCCGAGCGGGCAGCGCGCGCCGCAGCCTCAGCGCTCGGCGATGGGCGTGACCTTCAGATCCGTCGGGCCGACGTAATCGGCGCTCGGGCGGATGAGGCTGTTGTCTTCCCACTGTTCGAGTAGATGCGCCGTCCAGCCGGTGATGCGCGCGAGGGCGAAGATGGGCGTGTAGAGGTCGGTGTCGATGCCGAGCATGTAGTAGACGCTCGCCGAGAAGAAGTCCACGTTGGCGTCGATGCCCTTCTCCTTCTTGACGGTGTCCATGATCTGGACGGACATGTCGTACCACTTGCGCTGGCCGCGCTCCTCCGACAGGTCCTCGCTCGTCTCGCGCAAGAGCGTCGCGCGCGGGTCGAAGGTTTTGTAGACCCGGTGGCCGAAGCCCATGATCTTCTCCTTGCGCGCGAGCTTGTCCTTGACGTACTGCGCCGGATCGGCCCCTTTGGCGTCGATGTCGAGCAGCATCTTCATCACCTCGATGTTCGCGCCGCCGTGGAGCGGCCCCTTGAGCGCGCCGATGGCCCCGGCGATGGCGCTGTACATGTCCGAGAGCGTCGAGCCGATGACGCGGGCGGTGAACGTCGAGGCGTTGAGGCCGTGCTCGGCGTGCAGCACGAGGGCGGCATCGAAGACGCGCTGCGCCTGCTCGCCCGGCTCCTCGCCGTTGAGCATATAGACGAAGTTGAAGGCCGTCGAGCCGTGGTCGAGCGGGGCGACGGGCTCCTGGCCCTTCCGCAACCGGTCGTAGGCGGCGATGATGGTCGGGATGCGCGCCGTCAGGCGGACGGCCTTGCGGTAGTTGGCCTCGGGCGTCATGTCGTCGGCCTCGCCGTCGAACAGCGCGAGGGCGGCGACGGCGGTTTGCAGCACGGCCATCGGGTTGGCATCCTCGGGCACTTCGCGCAGCAACTCGAGCACGAACGGCGGCAACGCACGCTCGGCGATGAGCTGGGCGTTGAGTTCGTCGAGCTCCTGCTGGTCCGGCAGCCGCCCCTTCCACAGCAGAAACGCCACCTCCTCGAAGCACGTGTTTTCGGCGAGGTCGTTGATGTCGTAGCCGTGGTAGATCAGCGCTCCCCGCTGCCCATCGACTTTGGACAGCGACGTGTCGAGTGCGACGACGCCTGCCAGGCCGCGCGATTTGACCTTCTCGGGAGCAGCGGCGGGGGCGGCGGGGGCGGGGGACGGAGTATCCTGCATGTGCGTGTGACGAAGCGTTCGGTGAAGGCAGCGCGTGCCGCCCTGGAGACAGAAAAAGCGGTTACGTAACGCTCCCGCTCTGCGATGGTGCCGAAGCACGCCTCCAAACCCTGCAAAGAAGCGGTTAATGGAATTTTGGATTTCGGAGGGTGGCGAGCGATGGGAGCGCGCCATGCCGGGCTCCCGCGCAACCCATCGGTGCGGCAGGGGTGCAAAGGAGATGCGCGAGCGACCCTATGCACCGGCCACGTTGCGCGTGCTGCGCCCGGAGAACGGCGCGGACGCGCGGCAGATTGCTGCCGAGAGGCAGCAGGCAGAGGAACGGTTGCGCCTCGCCGCCGCCGTCATCGAGGCGGCGGCAGACAGCATCGTGGTCACGGATGCCATGCTGGACCGACCCGGCCCGCGCATCCTGTCCGTCAACCCTGCCTTCGAGGCGATGACGGGGTACCGCCAGGACGAGGTGCTGGGGCGAACGCCCCGCTTGCTGCAAGGCCCTGCTACCGACCCCGCCGAACTCGACCGCTTGCGCCGCGAGCTTGCCGCGCACGGCACCTTCGCGGGAAAAACCGTCAACTACCGCAAGGACGGTACCCCGTTCACCATCGAATGGAGCGTGAGCGCAGTGCGCTCGCCAGCCGGCCAGGTAACGCACTACGTGTCCGTGCAGCGCGACGTGACGGCGCTGGAGCAGTACGCCGCGCGTCTCGCGGTGCTGCACCAGCTCGACACCGCCATCCTCGCGGCACGCTCGACCGTCGAAATCGCGCGGGCCGCCGTAGCGCACATCCGGCAGACCGTGCCTGCCACACGCTGCTCGGTACTGCTCACGTGCGCCCGCGAAGACGACGAGGGGGAGGATGCGCTGTGCCTCGTGGCCTCCGACCCTCCGGAGGCGGGGCCTCTTTCCATCGGCGCGCGCGTGCTGCTCCGCGACGTTCCACGCATCGACCCGCGCCACGACGACGTCTTTGCACGCGACGACCTGCGCGATGCGCCGGGCCTCTCCCGTGTGGAAACGCTGCTGGCCGAGGCCCACATCAGGAGTGTCATGTCGGCCCCGATCGCGATCGACGGTACGCTTCTCGGCCTGCTGACGATCACAGCGAGGGAGCCCGCTGCCTTTTCACGCGAGCACCGCGAGATCGTCCAGGAGATCGCACGCAAGCTGGCCGTCGCCATCCGCAGCGCCCGCATGAACGAGGAAATTGCGGCCTCGCGCGAGCAGCTCCGGGCGCTGTCGCAGCGCCTCGTGGAAGTGCAGGAGGACGAGCGGCGCGGCCTCGCCCGCGAGCTCCACGACGAGATCGGACAGACACTGACGGCGCTCAAGATCCTCTTGCAAACGCAGGCCCCCGATGACCCCACCACAGCAGAAAGCCTCGGCCTCGTGCACGAGCTGCTGGGCCGGGTGCGCAGGCTGACGGGCCAGTTGCGCCCCACGGCGCTGGACGACCTCGGCCTGCTGCCCGCACTCAACTGGATGCTCGAACGGTTCGAGCGCCAGGTGAACATCCGCGTCCACCTGTTCGTCTTCGGCGTGCAGGCCCGCCTCACCTCCGCGCTGGAGCACACGCTCTACCGCGTCGTGCAGGAAGCGCTCACCAACGTCGCCCGGCACGCCCACACGCACACCGTGCTCGTGGTGCTGCAGGAGGAGCCCGACGGCGTCCACCTGTTCGTTGAAGACCAGGGGCGCGGCTTCGAGCCCGAAGACGTGCCAGCCTTTGCGGCCAGCGGCTTGCGCGGGATGCGCGAGCGCGTGCTGCTGCTCGACGGCACCTTCCGCCTGACGAGCGCGCCCGGGCAGGGCACGCGCATCCACGTGGTGCTGCCGCTGCTGCTCGCCCCCGACACAGACCCCGCCGCGCCATGATCACCCTCGTGCTCACCGACGACCACCACATCGTACGCCAGGGCATCCGGCGGCTGCTCGACGCCCAACCCGATTTCAACGTCGTTGCCGACACGGGCGACGGGCACGAGGCGCTCGACCTCGTGCAGCAACACACACCCGACGTGCTCATCGTCGATTTGATGATGCCCGGCCTGAGTGGGCTCGAAATCACGCGCCGCGCCCGCGCGCTCTCCCCCGCACGAACGTGTTGGTGCTCTCGATGCACGACAACGAGATCTACGTGCTCGAAGCGCTGAACAGCGGAGCCTCCGGCTACGTGCTCAAAGACGAAAGCCCCGACGAGTTGGTGAAGGCCGTTCGCGAGGTGGCCGGAGGGCGGCGCTACCTCAGCGCGCACCTGTCCGAGCGCGCCATCGAAGCCTACCTCACCCGGTCGCGCGCGTCGCGTCCCGAACTCTACGACGTCCTCTCGGAGCGTGAACGCGAGGTGCTCTTCCTGGCCGCTGAGGGCCTCACCAACGCCGACATCGGCGCGCGCCTCGCCATCAGCGGGCGAACGGTGGAGACGCACCGTTCCAACCTGATGCGCAAGCTGGGCCTGCAGTCGCAGACGAGCCTCGTCCGCTACGCCATCAAAACAGGGATCCTCCCCCTCGACGAGTAACGCGGGGACGACGAAGAAACGCGGGCGCGGCGGGCGAACACCCCTACGCCTGACTGCGGGGCTTTCCGTATGGAACTACGGGACTTCCCGCATTCAGCCTAACACCCGTCTGCCGATAATCCACCTGTTCAGGCCGGCTGTCCTGGCCCCTCGTTTCATGTGGGGTCGCGCCTCTGCTGGAAACAGCCGGTCCCCTCATTATTCCCCTCGCTCGGTCATGAAATATCTCTCGAACCTCCCCATCTCCATCAAAATCACCGGCTCGTTCGCGCTCGTCGCCCTGATCGCTGCCTTTTCCGGCTACACCAGCCTGACGAGCCTCAAAAAGGTCGATGAGCAGTACACGATAATGCAGAAGTCGATGACGGAGCCGCTCTCGACGCTGGCGGAGATGAGCAAGCTGTTGCAGCGCGAGCGCATCAACCTGCGCGACGTCATTCTGGCCAACACACCCGAGGGTCGGCAAGGATACGCAGAGCTGCTCGTCGGCATCCGCGCGCAGATGGACAGCCTCGGCCAGGACTTCGAGCAGACGATCCTGACGGACGAGATGCGCGATGCGTACGAGGCGTACCAGAGCGCGTACCTGGCGTTTGAGCCGTACAGCCTCAGCATCGAGGAGCGTGCCCATGCGGGCGACGTTGAAGGTGCCGAGGCCATCCTGCAGGCCGAGGGGCATAACACAGTCAAAGCCGTGGAAGCCCGCCTCGACGCCCTCGTCGGCATGAAAAAGCGTAATGCTGAGACGCTGTCCGAGGAAAACTCGGCGCTGACGGTGCAGATCATCAAGCGCACCACCGCGATCCTGGTTTTCACCCTCATCCTGGCGCTGGGGCTGGGCGTGCTGCTGACGCGCCTCGTGGTGCGACCCGTCAAAACGCTCGAAGCCACCGCCAACCGCGTGTCCGCGGGCGACCTGGAGGCCACCGTCACCGTCAAAGGCCAGGACGAACTCGGCCGCCTTGGAGCAGGGTTCAACGCGATGGTCGCCAGCATCCGCAGCGCGATGGAGGCCGCCGACGAGAGCCGCCACTCAGCCGAAAACGCCCTCCACGCCGCCGACGCCGCGCGCCAGGCGTCGGACGCGCAGAGCGCGTACCTCGCGGGCAGCGTGGACGCCATGCTGGCGCAGATGCGCCGCTTTGCCGAAGGCGACCTCACGGCGCACCTCACCGCCGAGCACGACGACGAGATCGGGCGCCTGTTCACAGGCTTCAACGAGTCCGTGGAAAACATCCGCGCGATGATCGTCGCCGTCGAGCAGTCGGTCGCTTCTGCCGCGAGCGCCGCTCTGCAGATCCGCGCCTCCACCGAAGGCCTCGCCGCCTCCACGCACGAGCAGTCGGCACAGGCGAGCGAGGTGGCCACCGCCGTTGAGCAGATGGTGCAGACGATTGCCGAGAACTCGCGCAGCGCCACCGAAACCACCGACATGGCCCGCGAGAGCGGCCAGATTGCACGCGAAGGCGGCGAGGTGGTGCAGCAAACGGTCGGCAAGATGCGCGAAATCGCCACCGTGGTGCAGGCGTGTGCCGCCAGCGTCGAGGCGCTGGGCACGTCGAGCGCGCAGATCGGCGCGATCATCGAGGTCATCGACGACATCGCGGGGCAGACCAACCTGCTGGCGCTCAACGCCACCATCGAAGCGGCCCGCGCGGGCGAACACGGGAAAGGCTTTGCCGTCGTCGCCGACGAGGTCCGCAAGCTCGCCGAGCGCACCGCCACGGCCACGCAGCAGATCGCGCAGATGATCGGCGGCATCCAGCAGGGCACGCGCACGGCCGTGGAGGCCATGCAGCGCGGCGACGCCGAGGTACGCGCCGGGATGCACCTGGCCACCGAGGCAGGCACCGCGCTCGAACGCACCGTCGCCGGAGCAGAAAACACGATGCGCCTCATCGGGCAGATCGCGGCGGCGAGCGAGGAGCAATCGGTGACGAGCGAGCAGATCAGCCGCAACGTGGAATCCATCTCCAGCGTCTCGCACGAATCGGCCTGCGACGTGAGCCAGATTGCCGAGTCGGCGGAAGGGCTGACGCGCCTGACGGGCGAGTTGAGCGTGCTCATCGCCCGGTTCCAGACCGCGCCCGCACGCCCGAGCGCATGGGGCGACGGGAGTACGTCTGCCGCGCCGCGCCTGGCTTCCGTGCGTGCCTGACGGGTACGGAGTGCCCGGACGGTGAAGATCACATTGGCAACCGCCCGGCGGCATCCTTTGTGCGTAGCGTCGGGCTGTCGCAGGCAGTGGGTCTACCGCTTTCTTTCCTGAGATCGCCTTCCCATTTACCTGTGACAGCCCGAACTCTGCTCCATGAACGCCCCCCACCCCATGTGTGACCCGGCGTCTGAACGCGCACGCCTGCTGGCTCCGTACGGCCTGCTCGACACGCCCCCGGAAGAACGTTTCGACCGCATCACGCGGCACGCGGCGTGGGCCTTCGACGCGCCGATCTGCCTCATCAGCCTCGTAGACGACCAGCGCCAGTGGTTCAAGTCGCGCCACGGCCTCGATCTGGAGGAAACGCCGCGCGAGGTGGCCTTCTGCGACCACACGATCCGGCTCAACGACATCTTCGTGGTCGAGGACACGCACGCGGATGCGCGGTTTGTGTCGAACCCGTTCGTCACAGGCCCTTCCAAGGCGCGGTTTTACGCGGGCGCTCCCATCCGAACGCGCACGGGCGAGTGCCTCGGCGCGCTGTGCATTCTCGACACGGTGCCGCGGACGCTCACGCCGCGGCAGTGCGCGGCGCTGGCCGACCTCGGGCGCATCGTCGAGGAAGAACTGGAGCGCTCGCGCGTGGCGCGGAAAGCCGTCCAGGACGCCGAGCACGCCCAGATGCTGGAGACGCGCTTTCGCCACATGGTGCAGAACGGCTCCGACGTCATCTCGCTGCTCCGCGCCGACGGCACCATCGTCTACCAGAGCACGTCCATCGAGCGTATCCTCGGCTACCCACCTGCCGCGCTCGTCGGGCTGGACGTGTTCACGCTCATCCACCCCGACGATGCCGACGCGGCCCGCGCGGCGTTTTTCCGCGTGGTGGAAACGGGCGAGAGCCTCGTCCACGCGTTTCGCTTCCGCACGCATGACGGCGCGTGGACGTGGATGGAAGCGGCGGTGGCCAACTTCCTCGACGATCCCACTGTGGGCAGCATCGTCGCCAACTCGCGCGACATCACCGAGCGCAGGCGCGCCGATGCACGTTTGCGCGAATCGGAAGGGCGCTACCGGGCCCTGTCGGAGCTGGTGTCCACCTTCGCCTTTTCGTACGCCGTAGACGCGCAGGGCCACGCCGCGCTGGAATGGGTCACCGACAGCGTGGGCGAGGTGCTGGGCTACACGCCCGCCGAACTCGTCGGCAGCCCGTGGGGCCAGTTCGTCGAAAGCCACAACGCCGCCCAGGTGCACCAGCATCTGGATGAGGTGCTGGGCGGGGCCACGCGCACCGACGTCGCCCGGATGAAACGTAAAGACGGTCGGCTCCGCTGGTACCGCATCGTCTCGCACCCGGAATGGAACGACGACCACACGTGCGTCGTCCGTGTCTACGGTGCCGCGCAGGACGTCACCGCCGAACAGGAGCACGAGCGGGAGCTCACCCGCGCCCGAGACAGGGCCGAGGAGATGAACCGGCTCAAGGATGCGTTTCTGGCCAACATGAGCCACGAAATCCGCACGCCACTCACGTCCATCATCGGCTTCTCGGACATCCTCGCCAGCGAAATCGAGGGCGAGCACCGCGAACTGGCTCAGATGATCTGCCAGAGCGGCGAGCGCCTCAACGTCACCCTCGACGCCGTGCTGGAACTGGCGCGGCTCGAAAGCGGCCAGGTGCAGATGAAGCCCGAAACTGCCGACCTCGCGGCGCTGGCGCGTGATGTCACCGCCTCGTTCCAGCACCAGGCCCACGAGAAGGCACTCGCGCTCACCTACGTGCCGCCCGCCGCGCCCGTCGAGGCCCTGGTGGACCGCAGCGCGGCGGCGCGCATCCTCCACAGCCTGCTCTCCAACGCCGTCAAGTTTACCCACAAAGGCCGCGTGTCGGTGTCAGCGGGAGAGGAGCGGGGACAGGCGTGGATGCGCGTCGAGGATACCGGCGTGGGCATCTCGCCGGGTTTTCTGCCGCACCTGTTCGACGAGTTCACGCAGGAATCGTCGGGGCTGGCGCGGCGCTACGAAGGCAGCGGCCTGGGCCTGACGATCACGAAAAAGCTCCTGGATCTGCTGGGCGGCACACTCGGCGTCGAGAGCGAACCGGGCCGGGGCAGCGCGTTTACCGTGTACCTGCCCGTGCCGGTGCAACGCTGACGGCTTCTCGCTTCTGGAAAATGCTGTGCGAACGGACGCGCGTGGAAACGCGGGCGGGGCTCTGCCGGTGCAGAGCGTTTTCCACCAGACCCCCGCACCCACCATGGCACAGGCCACCTCGGGCGACACCGTCCACATCCACTACACCGGGCGCCTCGCCGACGGCACCGTTTTCGACACCTCCGAGGGCCGCGCGCCGCTCGCGTTCACCCTCGGATCGGGCCAGGTCATTCCGGGCTTCGACAGGGGCGTGACGGGCATGACGCCGGGCGAGACGAAGACCATCGAGATCCCTGCCGTCGACGCCTACGGGGCCGCGCGGCCCGAGCTTTCCTTCGACGTGCCGCGCGACCAGTTTCCCGAAGGCCAGCTTCCCGACGAGGGCGATCAGCTCGAGGTAGGACTGAACGACGGCAGCACGATGCGCGTGGTGGTGCAGACCGTCGGCGAGGACCACGTCACGCTCGACGCCAACCACCCGCTCGCGGGCAAAGACCTCATCTTCGACCTCGAATTGGTGGAGATCGGCTGATCGCAGTCGGCGGCTGCATGGCGCAAACACCACTGCCGCTCAAGACGGAAGGCCTTCCGCCCCTACCACCGGGTCATTCCCCGTTCCTCCTTCACTCCAGAAATCCGTCCTCGCGGTATTTCTTGAGCTTGTTGCGGATGGTGCGGGCGCAGATGCCGAGCAGGTCGGCGGCGGCCTGCTGGTTGTTGCTGGTTTCGCGGAGCGTGCCGAGGATCATCTCGCGCTCTACCTCTTCGAGCGTCAGGCGGCGCGGCGCGGGGGCTTCGGCGGACAACAGTTCGGCAGGCGTGGCGGCGGGTGTCTCTTCCCCGGAAGGGGCCAGCGCCGCTGCCGGAGCCGCCGCGTGTACGCGCACGTCGGAGAAGAAGTCGTTGATGACGTGCTCGGGCTGCACCACCGTTTCGTCGGCGGCGAGCACCACGCCGCGATGCACCATGTTTTCGAGTTGCCGCACGTTGCCGGGCCACGGGTACGTCATGAAGCGCGCCATCAGCTCTGCCGACAGCTTCTTCTCGGGCATCTCGTAGAGCGCGCAGTACTTCTCGGCGAAATGCTGCGCCAGCTCGGGCACGTCCGACAGACGCTCGCGCAGCGGGGGCGCGTAGAGCGGAAACACCGCCAGGCGGTGGTAGAGGTCGGCCCGGAAGACGCCCTCCTGGATGGCCTGCTGCAGGTCGCGGTTGCTCGTGGCCACCACGCGCACGTTGACCGTCTGCGGCTGCGACGCGCCTACTTTGGTGAACTCGCCTTCCTGAAGCACCCGCAGCAGTTTGGCCTGCACACCCAGTTCGACCTCGGTGATCTCGTCGAGCAGCAGCGTGCCGCCGTCGGCCTGCTCGAAGGCGCCCACCATGTCGTCGATGGCACCGGTGAACGAGCCTTTCTTGTGGCCGAACAGGTGGCTCTCGACGAGTTCGCGCGGCAGGTTGGCGCAGTTGAGCGTGATGTACGGCCCATCGGCGCGCTCGCTTTCCTGGTGGACGAGCCGCGCCAGGATCTCCTTGCCCGTGCCGCTCTCGCCGTGGACGAACACGGGAGCCTGGCTCTTCGCCACGCGCGGCACGAGCGTCTTGAGTTGCCGCACGCTCGGGTGGTTGCCCACGTACGCGACGGTCTTCGAAGCACCGCTGGCCTTCGGCGCCTTCTTGCGCTTGCGAGCGGGCTTCTCGCCGTTTTTCTCGGCCTCGCGCTCCTGCAGATGCTCCTTCACCCGGTCGAGCAGGATGGCCGTCGAGAACGGCTTGGCGATGTAATCCACCGCGCCGTTCTGCATGGCGCCCACGGCGTGCTGCACGCTGGCGTGCGCCGTGATCATGATGGTCTTGGTGTCCGGATAATGCTCGCGCACGTGGCCGAGCAGTTCGATGCCGTCCAT
This sequence comes from Rhodothermales bacterium, assembly GCA_963829705.1. GTDB lineage: Bacteria > Bacteroidota > Rhodothermia > Rhodothermales > BA12 > CAWHJN01. The sequence goes on along the minus strand of CAWHJN010000005.1, from coordinate 318,726 downwards.
CTCAGGCATCGTGAAGTCGGTAATGACGAGGTCGTAGGGCTGCTTTTTGAGCGCGTCGATGGCTTCGAGCGCGCTCGAACACGCCTTCACCTGGATACCCTCGCGGGAAAAGAGCCGGTCGAGCACACCGTGCAAGAGGCGCTCGTCGTCGACGTAGAGGATGCTCGGCTGGGAGGTGGTAACGGCGGACATGGGGCGGAAATCGAATGATACAGAAGGGGAAAGAAACGGCGGCGTGGGGTGAGGTTACGCGCCGCGCGGCACGGTGAGGCGGAAGCAGGTGCCCTGCTGGGCGCTGGCGTGGTGCAGCACCAGCGTGCCACCGTGCGCCTCGGCGATGCGGCGCGCCAGCCCCAGCCCGAGGCCGAGGTGCTGACACTTGGTGGTGTAAAACGGCGCGAAGAGCCGGTCGGCGGGCACGGCGGGAACGCCCTCGTTGAGCACGTCGAAGGCGAGCGCACCCGCTTCCTCGTGGACGTCGAGCACGACGCTGCCGCGCGGGGCGGCTTCGAGGGCGTTCTTGAGCAGGATGAGCAGCGCCTGCCGCAACAGCAGCGGGTCGGCCTCGACGCGCGCCTGCGGCTCGGCGAACCAGCACAGGCGGCGGGCGTCGGGCCCCAGCGCGGCCTGCATCTCGGCGACCATCGCGTCGAGGTCCACCGAGGCGCGCTGCGGCGTCACCTCGACGCCGACGAGGTCGAGCTCCGTCAGCACCGACTCGATGCCGCGGACGCCCTCGAAGATGCGGAGCGCCATGTCGCGCTGGTCGCGCGAGCCGAGCGTGTCCACGAGCAGGTCGGCGTAGCCTTCGATGGACGAGGTGAGGCTGCTCAGGCGGTGCCGGAGCACCAGCGCCAGGTCCGTCAGGGCCTGCTCGTACGGCGGCAGCGGCGGCGGAGCGGAAGGAGCGACAGCGGGGAAAGCCATCCGGGTGGGCAGAAACAGGTGGTGAAGGCGAGGTTGCCCGACGCCCATGCACAAACGGTACCCGAACATCCTGTCGCAACCAGAGCCGAGTGCTGCGCCCGGCAGGAAGGCTTTTCCAGAGCGCTGCACGCGGAGGGCAGGAAAAACGTTCCGCCCAGCCCGGTCAGACGCCCGCCGCCCCGCCCGGCACCGGCGGCACAGGCCTTGCCCGTCGCCGCGTCGTCCCACGTACTCCACCACCCATGGAAACCCCGAAACTCGGCGTGCTGCGCCAGGCCATGCAGGCCTACTCGATGCGAAACCAGGCCATCTCGGCCAACCTCGCCAACATCGACACGCCCGGCTACCAGCGCGTAACGGTGACGTTCGAGGAGACGCTGCAGAAGATGCGCCACGGCCTGCCGTCGTCGCGCGACCCGGACAAGCTGCACCCCGGCGTGAAGGTGGAGGACGACGCGCCCATCCTCGAAGACGAGATGCTGGCGATGGCCGAGAACAACATGCGGCAGCAACTCGCCACGCGCGCCCTCAGCGAGCACTTCGGCCTGCTCCGCACCGGCATCACCGGTCAGCCGGGGTAATGGGGAACGGGTGAGGGGCGACCGGTGAAGGGTGATGGGGGTGAGTGAGGTCGTGCCGGTGCCCAGGCCGAAGTGCCGCGGCACACCCCTACATCCGCCTTCCGTGTTTCCCGTTCCGCGTCCCCACTTCCGACTTTCACACCGATGCTCATTTCCCGACTGACCAACCTGTTTCGCACGTCGGCGCGGGGGCTCGAGGCGCAGCGCGTGGCGCTGGGCGCGGCCACGGAAAACCTCGCCAACGCCAACACGAGCCGCACCGCCGACGGCGACCCGTACCAGATCAAGCGCGCCGTCCACGAAGCGCCCGACACCGGCCCGGCGCGCTTCCAGTCGCTGCTGGCGCGGCGCACGGAATCGATGCAGGCGAGCGACCTGCGGCACAGCGGCGGGCGCACCCTCGCGCCGCGCCTGCAGGACGCGCAGGACATGGGCCCGCGCACCGAGATCGAAGAGGAGGCGCGCGAGCGCATCGAGTACGACCCCACCCACCCGCACGCCGACGCGCAGGGCTACGTCCACTACGCCGACATCAACGTGGCCGAGGAAATGGCGCGCATGATTTCGGCCAACCGCATCTACGAGGCCAACCTGTCGGCGGTGGAATCCACCAAGCAGATGCTCAAGCGCACGTTGGAGATCTGAGCCGGGCACGCGCGGAGGCACCCGTGACGGAAGCGTTTGCCGGTAGAAGCCGCACCCTTTTCCGCCTTGCCGCCTCCCGATCCGTCTCAGCGGCTTTTTCGGCACTCGGCGCGGATTTCTCTTAGCCGATCTCCCGAACCACCCGCGCTCCTCGCTCCCTTCCTGCTTTCTCCCTGTGCCCGGATGAACCGCATCAACAGCTACGCCTCCCCGCTCGACCTGTACCGCCAGGTCAGCGCGCGTCAGGAAAACGCGCCCGCGCAGACCCGTGCCGCGCAGCCGCCCGCGCAGGCGGGCCTTTCCGCCACCGAGGAGCAACGCATCCAGCAGCAGTTCCCGCCTTCGCCCACCCTGTCGATGCGCCTCTACGGCCCGCAGGCGCACGCGCAGACCGTCACGCCCGGCGCGCTCGGCGGGCGTCTCGACCTCCAGGGCTGACGCGCAGAGCGGAATGAATTCCGCCCCCACTTCTTCCCCTTTCGCGTTTCCACTTCCCCCTCTAACATGACCGTCGCGCAGCTTCAACGGCTTCAGGCCACGCCAGACGGCGGGCGTCTGCCGCTTCCTCGTCAGCAGGAGGGCACGACCTCGTTCGGCGACACGCTCCAAAACGCCATCGACCAGGTGGACGGCGCGCAGAAAACCGCCGACAGCCAGATGGAGGCCTTCGTGGCCGGGGAGACGGACAACCTGCACGAGGTCATGATCTCGATGAACCAGGCCCGCCTCACCTTCCAGCTCATGACCGAGGTTCGCAACAAAACCCTCGACACCTACCAGGAATTGATGCGGATGCAGGTGTGACGGGGCTGAAGGGCAAGGGGGAAGAGTGAGGGGAAGGACCCGCTCGGCCTGCCCGGCCTGCACCTCTCCGTTCTCGTCATCGGCCGCTTTTCGGGCGGAATAAATCCCGCCCCTACTCGACACTCGGCACTCGTACCTCGACACTCCCGTGAATCCGTACCTCGAAAATGCCCGTGCTTTTCTGCTGCGCCTGTCGGTGGGGCAGCGGCTGGCGCTCGGCGGCGTGCTCGTCGGCGGCATCGCGCTGCTGATTGGGCTGGCGTACTGGACGAGCCGGCCCGACATGACGCTGCTCTTCGGCAAGCTCGACGCCTCCGACGCCAACACGGTCGTCGAGGCGTTGCAGAGCGAGAACACGCCGTACGAACTGCGCGACAACGGCACGGCGGTCTACGTGCCGCGCGACCAGGTGTACGAACTGCGGCTGCGCTTTGCCTCGCAGGGGCTGGCCTCGAGCGGGCAGGCAGGCTACGAACTGTTCGACCAGGGCACGCTGGGCATGACGGACTTCATGCAGAAGCTCAACAACAAGCGCGGCCTCGAAGGCGAACTCGCCCGCACCATCGCCTCGATCCGGCAGGTGGAGATGGCGCGCGTCCACCTCGTCATCCCCGAGCGGAGCGCGTTTGCGACCGAGCAGAAGCCCGCGACGGCTTCCGTGGTGGTGCAGACGCGCGGCGGGCAGAAACTCAGCGGCGAGGAGGTGCAGGGCATCACCGCGCTCGTGGCCGGGGCCGTCGAGGGCCTCGACCCCGGTAACGTCACCGTGCTCGACGTGCGCGGCAACCTGCTCTCCAACCCCGACACGCCCGACGAAGACGTGCTGCTCTCGACGGCCCAGCTTCGCACGCAGCGCGCCGTGGAAGAGCACCTCGCCACGAGCGGCCAGTCGATGCTCGACCGCGTGGTGGGGCCGGGCAACGCCATCGTGCGCGTGGCCGCCACGCTCGACTTCAGCCGGGGCGTGCAGGAGCGCGACGCCATCGACCCGGAGAGCCAGACGGTGATCTCGGAAGAAAAGCTCGACGAGACGAGCGGCGAGGACGCCGCCAACTCGACCGTCCGCAACTACGAACTCACGCGCACGCGCGAGCGCATCGAGAAAAGCACCGGCGACGTGCAGTACCTGACGGTATCCGTCATCCTCAACCAGAAGCTGGAGCCGCCCGCGCCTGACGCGCCCGAGGGCACCGCGCCCGAAGCACGCCCCTACACCGACACCGAGTTGCGCGAGGTCGAAGCGCTCGTGCAGAACGCCGTCGGCTTCAAGCCCGACCGTGGCGACCGCTTCGCCATCCACCAGACGCGCTTCGACACGTCGGCCGACGACGCTGCCGAAGAGCAGATCCGGTCGGCGGAGCAGAACGAGCGCGTACAGCTCTACCTGCGCTACGGCCTCATCGCGCTCGCGCTCGGCTTCGTGTTCTGGCTCGTCCGCTCGGCCACGCGCCGGTTGACCGCCCCACAGCCGCCCGTCAAGCTCGACGCCCACCAGAAGCACCCGCAGCAACTCGGCAGCGCCCGCGTCGGGCCGGACGGACGCCTCGTGCAGCAGGGCGAGGACGACGAGGACGACGTGGTGCTCATCGACGACATCTACACGAGCCGCCTCTCGGGCGAGGCCAAAGCGCGCCTCAAAGCCAAGCACCTCGTCTTCGAGGAGATCAAGGATCACGTGCAGAAGCTGCCCAACGAAGCCACCGACCTCGTCCGCTCCTGGCTCGCGCAGGACGTGGAAGAAGGCCGTGCCAATCTGAACATTCGATGAGGGGTGACCGGTAGAGCGTGATGATGAAGAAGTCTGAACACCCCCACTGCTTTTGCCCGGGCGACATGATCCTGCGACGCTGCTCAGGATGACGTTCCGCTCCTACATCCGCAATCCGCAACTCCAAATCTTCCATGGCCCAGATTTCCAACCCCGATGCAGGCGGTAGCACCGCCGTCGCGCAGACGTCGGCGTCGCAGGTGATGGCGAACACGTCCACCAACGCGCTCACCGCGCCGGACGCCGCCGCCTCGCTGACGGGCGCGCAGAAGTCCGCCGTGCTGCTCGTGGCGCTGGGCGTCGAGGCGGCAGGCAAGATCCTCAAAGGGTTGCACGACGAGGAGGTCGAGCGCATCTCCATCGAGATCGCCCGCTTCCGCAACGTCTCCGCCGACATCGTCGAGAGCGTGCTCATCGAGTACCGCGACATGAAGATGGCGCAGAACTTTATCGCGCAGGGCGGCTCGGACTTCGCCCGCGAGGTGCTCAAAACCGCCCTCGGCGACCGCCGCGCAGAGGAGATCATGATGCGCGTCGAGGCGGCGATGGAAGTGTCGGCTTTCCACCTGTTGCAGACCGTCGAGACGAGCCAGCTCACCAACTTCCTCATGTACGAGCACCCGCAGACGGCGGCGCTCATCCTCGCCCACCTCAACGCCCGCAAGGCCGCCGACATCCTCTCGGGCTTCAAACCCGAGATGCAGACGGACATCCTCATGCGCCTGGCGACGATGAACAAAACCTCGCCCGAACTCCTGCGCGACATCGAGGAAGTGATCCGTGGGCAGATCGGCTCGCTCTTCGGCACCGAAATGAGCGTGGCCGGTGGCGTCGAGAAGGTCGCCGAGATCCTCAACAACTCCAGCCGCACCAGCGAGCGCGTGCTCATGGAGCAGATCCGCAACGCCGACGACGACCTGGCCACGCAGATCAAGAACTTCATGTTCGTCTTCGACGACCTCATCACCGTCAGCGGGCGCGATTTGCAGCGGTTGTTGATGGAGATCGAGCAGCGCGACCTGGCGCTGGCGCTCAAGGCGTCGTCGGAAGAACTCAAGGCCAAGATGCTCGAAAACCTGTCGGAGCGCGTCGGGCAGACGCTGCTCGAGGAGCTGGAGCTGATGGGGCCGGTGCGCGTCTCCGACGTGGACGAGGCGCAGAAGCGCATCCTCGCCGCCGCGCAGAAGCTGGAGGAGGAAGAAGAAATCACCCTCACCCGCAGCAAATCCGACTCGATGATTTAGGGTGATGGGTGAACAGGGAATGGAAGGTGCCTGAACCATCCGCGCTACTTCCACCCCTACGACCGCGCCAGACCCCGCACAGGGCGCCCTGCTCCTTCGGCTTCGCTCAGGAGGACGGTGCGCTCCTCCCTCCGTTCCGCCTTTCGCGTTCCCACTTCCCCCTTTCACCATGTCCCTCTACGAGCGCAACGAGCGGTTTCGCGGCACGCTGTTCCGGGACGCGGAGGTGGCCCCGGCCACTCCGATGCCCGCCGTGCTACGCGGGGCCTTGGCGGCACGGGCGAACCCGGCAGAAAGCGGACCGACGCTCATTCCCAAAGTGCTGCGGGGCGCGGCGGCACAGCAGACCGTGCGCCCGTTCGAGGTGGCCACGATGGTGCCGACGCACGCCCTTGCCGACGCACCGCCCGCCGCGCCCGCGCCCGACTTCACACCGGCGGATGCGCCCGCGTTCGTCCCCGCAGACCTGCCCCCGGAAGTCGTCGCCTCCACCGCGAGAGAAGACGCCATCCGGGCAGACGAAGCCGCGCAGTGGACGAAAAAACTCGAAGAGGCTGCCGTGCGGGCGCGCGAGAACGGCTACCGGCAGGGCTACGCCGACGCTGAGCGGGCCGCCGAGGACGGGCGCATCGCGCTGCGCGAGGCCGTCGAGCGTGAGATGAGGACGCTGCGCGAGGCGTGGCAGGCCCACCACCGCGAGATGGAAACGCAGATGGCCCGCCTCGCCTTCGACATCGCCGAGGCCGTGCTCGCCGCGCCGCTACCCGACAACGTCCGCCTCGTCTCCACGCGCGCGCTTCACGAGGCCGTCGAGGCGCTGGGCAAAGAGCCCCTCACCGCCACGCTGCACCCCGTGGACCTGCTGCGCGTGCAGGAGTCGGGCATCGAAGCCGAGATGCGCCGCGCCGCCGCCGAGATCCGCTTCGAGGCCGACCCGTTCCTGAGCGAGGGCGACTGGCACATCGAAACCGACAGCGCCTCGATCCGCCGCGTCCGCACCGAACTGCTCGACACGCTGCGCCGCCGCCTCGGCCTGCTGGGGCTCGGCAAAGGCTGACGCGCCCGCGTGCGTGGGGGAAACGGGTGTGGTAGATTGACGGCCTCTCCTTCTTCCGCCGCCATGCGTATCGCCCTGCTGACCAACGAGTACCCGCCCAACATCTACGGAGGCGCGGGCGTCCACATCGAGCACCTGAGCGAAGCCCTCGCCCGGCTCGACGACGGCGCGCACGAGATCATCGTCCGCTCGTTCGGGGACCAGGAAGTGGACGAGGGCAACCTGCACGTACGGGGCATCGAGGCGAACGCCGACATCGCCGTGCAGAACGCGAAGCACGCCCGGCTCATGGACACGCTGGTGCGCGATCTCCGCATGGCCGGCTCCATCGAACGGGCCGACATCGTCCACGCGCACACGTGGTACACGCACTTCGCGGGCTGCCTCGTGCAGCAGCTCGCGGGCGCGAAGCTCGTGCTCACGACCCACTCGCTCGAACCGCACCGCCCGTGGAAAGCCGAGCAGCTCGGCACCGCCTACCGCGCCTCGTCGTGGATCGAGAAGACGGCCTACCAGAACGCCGACGGCGTCGTGGCCGTCTCCCGCTCGATGCGCGACGACGTACACGAACTCTACGACGTGCCGCGCAGCCGCATCCAGGTCATCCCCAACGGCATCGACCCGGACGTGTGGCACTACACCGAAAAGCCTGATACGCTGCGCGCGATGGGCATCGACACGGAGAAGCCGTACGTGCTCTTCGTGGGCCGCATCACGCGGCAGAAAGGCATCATCCACCTCGTGCAGGCGCTGCGGTATCTGCCGCCGGGGACGCAGGTGGTGCTGGCCGCCGGCGCGCCCGACACGCCCGAGATCGGCGCGGAGATGCGCGCCGCCGTGGAGGAAGCGAAGGCGTCGAGTGGGCAGACCATCGTGTGGCTGGACGAGATGCTGCTGCGGCCCGACCTGATCGCGCTCTACAGCGGCGCGAGCGTGTTCGTGTGCCCGAGCGTCTACGAGCCCTTCGGCATCATCAACCTGGAGGCGATGGCGTGCAACACGCCCGTCGTGGCCTCCGCCGTCGGCGGCATCCCCGAGGTGGTGCAGGACGGTGTGACGGGGCTGCTCGTGGCTTTCGAGCCCGTCAGCGAACTCGACTTCGAGCCGCAGGAGCCCGACCAGTTCGCCCGGTCGCTGGCCGCGCAGATCGCCGCCCTCCTCCGCAACCCCGAGCGCGCGCAGCGCATGGGCGCGGCGGGCCGCAAGCGCGTCGAGGAGCGGTTCTCGTGGAGCGCCATCGCCCGCAAGACGCTGGATTTTTACGAGCGGTTGGTTGCGGGCTGAGGCGCGCGTCGCGTGCTTGTAGTTGAGGGGTTGCGTGAGGGTGGCGAACCCGTCGAGGGCGGTGCGGGCTGGCCATGCGGCGTGCTGTTTCTCACCAACCTGATCGACCACCCGCGAGCGCCCGGCCAACCGCTTCGCCTGCGGCAGAGCGAAGGAACCGCCCCCGGCGCGTCACGTGCTACGTGCCCGCCGACGAGTTCACGTGGCGGGTCACCTCTGCCGCATGGATTCTACCCGCCCCACGACGCTCGGCGCGCTCAAAGCCGCCGGATACACGCGCCGCTCCGTCAAGGACGAAGTGCGCGCCAACCTCATCGCCGCGCTCCGCGACGGGCGCGACCTCTTCCCCGGCATTCTCGGCTACGAGGAGAGCGTCATCCCGCAGCTCAAACACGCGCTGCTGGGCCGCCACGACCTGATTCTCCTCGGCCTGCGCGGACAGGCCAAGAGCCGCCTCATCCGGATGCTACCCGCGCTGCTCGACGAGTACATCCCCGTCGTCGAGGGCAGCGAACTCAACGACGACCCGTTCGCGCCGCTGTCGAAGTACGCCCGCGAGAAAGTTGCCCGCGACGGCGACGCCACGGCCATCGGCTGGCTGCACCGCAGCGAGCGCTACGGCGAAAAGCTCGCCACGCCCGACACCACCATCGCCGACCTCATCGGCGACATCGACCCCATCAAGGCCGCCAACCAGCGGCTCACGTACGCCGACGAGGAGGTGATCCACTTCGGCATCATCCCGCGCACCAACCGGGGCATCTTCTGCATCAACGAGTTGCCTGACCTCGCGCCGCGCATTCAGGTGGGTTTGTTGAACATCATGGAGGAGCAGGATATCCAGATTCGCGGCTTCAACATCCGCTTCCCGCTCGACGTGCTGATGGTGTTCACCGCCAACCCGGAGGATTACACCAACCGGGGCGCCATCATCACGCCGCTCAAAGACCGCATCGACGCGCAGATCCTGACGCACTACCCGAAGACGCTGGAGATCGGCGTGGCGGTGACGCGGCAGGAGGCGTGGCAGGAGCGCGACGAAGTCGAGGTCGAGATCCCGCATTACTTCCGCGAGATCGTCGAGCAGATGGCCTTCGAGGCGCGGGCGAGCGAGTACATCGACCAGAAGTCAGGCGTGTCGGCGCGCATGACGCGGGCGGGCCTCGAAACCCTCGTCTCCGCCGCCGAGCGACGCGCGCTCGTCCATGGCGAGCACCAGACCACGCTACGCCCCAGCGACCTCGTCTTCCTCGAACCCGCGCTCACCGGGAAGGTGGAGTTGGTGTACGAAGGCGAACAGACGGGCGCGGCGGGCGTGGCGCAGCTGCTCATCGGCAAGGCCGTGCGGACCATCTTTACCCGCTACTTCCCTGACCCGACGGACAAGAAAGGCGGGCGGCAGGCGTATCAGCCCATCATCGACTGGTTTTCGAAAGGCGGCACCGTCACGCTGCGCCCCGACCTGCCCCTCACCAAATACGCGCAGGCACTGGACAAAGTGGACGGGCTGGCGGAGGTCGCCCAGAAACACCTCGGTTTTTCGACCCCTGAGGAGAAGGCGGCGGCGATGGAGTTCGTGCTCGAAGGGCTGCACCAGCACTCGCTCGTGGGCAAAGACGCGCTGGAATCAGGCCGGCGCTATGGTGACATCATGGGCTCGATGCTGGCCAACTTGGGCTCGTTCGGAGACGACGATGACGATGATCTCGACGACGATGACTTCGAGCGTTACCGTCGTTGAGACGTTTAGTATTTGTATGAGGTGTATTGCGGAAGCGGAGAAACTGCGGCTATTTTTGCTGCGCATCTAACTCTTGATGAGAGCGGTGCAAAGGGTGCCTCTTTTACTGTCAGGGTACCCGCCCCTATCACCTCATATCTGTTCGCGCATGAAGAAGAGCTTCTTCGCACTCCTAACGCTCGTGGCGTTCACCTCGGCAGGTTGCTACCATGCCACCGTCACGACGGGCCTCACGCCTGGCAGCATTGTCATCGACCAACCGTGGTCAGCAGGATTTGTCTACGGCCTCGTCCCGCCCAGCACCGTCGAGGTAGCCGGGCGCTGCCCGAACGGTGTGGCCGTGGTTGAGACGCAGTTGAGCTTTCTCAACCAGGTCGTTTCTGCCGTCACGTTCGGCCTCTTCACACCCATGCACATCACCGTGACGTGCGCGGCATCGGGGTCTGCTTCGGCGGTAACACCTGGCCAGGAAATCCTCATTCCCGAAGGTGCCACGCAGAGCGAAGTCGTCGGTGCGTTTGGCGCGGCGGCGGATCGGGCAGTGGAAACCAACACGGCCGTTTACGTGCGGTTTGAATAAGTTCAGGGTCTCCGTTAAGAGAGTCAGATCTTCGGCGGAGCATCGCGGTTTGCGCGGTGCTCCGCTTCTTTTTAAGCCTGTGCGTCTGTCTCTCTTTTCTTTGCTGCTGCTCTCCGCGTGCGGCTACTACAGCTTCACCGGCGCGACGATTCCCGCCGAGATCAGCACCCTCGCCATCCCGCTGGCCGAACTGGGCGCGTCAACCCCGCTGCCGACGCTGCCCGACGAACTCACGCGCCTGCTCACCGACCGCTTCGTGCGGCAGACGCGCCTCCGTCTCGAACCCGACGAGACGGTAGCGGACGCGCTTCTCACGAGCCGCATCACCGGCTACCGCAGCGAGCCGACGGCCGTGGGCGACGACCGCGCCGAGCGCACGCGCATCACGATTACCGTGACGGTGCGCTACGCCCAGCGCGACGCCGACACACCGCTGCTCGACCGTTCGTTCTCCGCCTTCTCCGATTACGACGCCCTCGCCGACGGCTTCGACGGTGAGACGCAGGCCGCCCAGCAAGCCCTCGAACAGATCGCCGACGACGTCTTCACCGCTGCGACCTCCAACTGGTGATGTTGGCGGCCGCGGACCGCAGCGCAGGGCAGAATGAGACGACGCAGGTGGCTGCTTTTCCCGTCACCGTCTCCCTCTCGTTTGCACATACAAAGGGTTGCCCGAACGTCGCATCGGAGCCGTAGGCGGCGACCGGGGCGCGCAGTAAGCTTGCGGCATTCCGCCCCATCTGTACCCCTTTCTATGACGGCCCTCTGCCCCGATCTGTACGTGCGTGTGCAGGAACTCGACAGTCCACGCGCACCCCAGCCGCGTCCGCTCGACAACGGCTTCTCCACACACATAGCCTACCGCGTGCTCGGCCTCTACTCGCCGTCCGAAACGTCGGAAGCATACTTCATCCTCTCCAACGACCGCGACGAGGTGTGGTTTATCTCCAACCGCCACCTCCGCACGCACGCCGTGTTGCCCGGCACCACGGCCTTCCGCCTGCCGCTCGCCTCAGGGGATGGTGAGCGGATGACCCGGCTACCCGAGCACGCCGCGCCTGTCATCCTCTGAGCAGCGGCACAGCGTCGCGCGCAGCGTCGAGTTCTTCGGGGAGGATGCTGTGCCACATACCCCGGTACAGCCGGGCGGTCACGTCGGCTCCGTGCTCGTCGAAGACCCGCGCTGATTCCTCGACGCGGACGACGGGGATGTGCGGGTCGGCATCGGCGCAGCCGAGGAAAACGGGCGTGCCGTCGAGCGTGCCAGGGGACTTCCACGTGGTGCCGGGTGGACCGATGAGTCCGCCGCTGAAAGCGAGGACGCCGCCCCAGCGCCGCGCGTGGCGGAGGGCGAAGTCGAGCGCCAGGCACGCGCCCTGCGAAAACCCGCCCAGGACGATGTTTTCGGGTGCGATGCCGTGGTGATCGAGCGATTCTATGACTTCACCCACGGTTTCCAACGCCCGCGTCAGTTCGGGTTCGTTGTCCATCAGCGGGGCGATGAAGCGGGCGGGGTACCAGGTATTGCCCGCTGCCTGCGGAGCCACGACGGCCATGCCCGCTGGCACGCCGAGGGCGTCGGCGAGCGAGAGGATGTCGGCAGCCGTCGCGCCGCGTCCGTGCAGCAGCACGAGGGCCGAAGTCGCCTTCGCGGCGTCGGCACCGGCGAAAGCGGTGTGTTCGGGAAACGGCATGGTTCAGGGAGCGGGTGTGAGGGAGTGAAGACCGCTGAGGGGCATGGGCAGGAGGATTTCGTTGCACACGCCTCACACGAACCGGGGTTCGGGGGGCAGATGGCGCGCTTGTGCCTCTCCGGTTTTGCCGGATCCGAATGTATCTTTGTGTTGCCACGCTACCACCGCCTTTACAAAGCGGAGGGCTGATGGCCCGGCGCCTTCACCACGCGCGCCCCTTTCCCTTTTCTTTCCCGACTCATGCTACGAGCATTTCTGCTCCTGGCGCTGGCGACCCCGCTGGCGGTCGTGGCGCAGCAACCGGATACGTTGCGCCGCGCACTGCTCGTCTCCTACGGAAGCAACCTGTCCTTCAGTTCTTTCAACGGCGGCAGCGTCTCGCTCAAAACCGAGCGTTCCCCCACCCACGCCCTCCGCTTCGGCCTCGACATCGAACTCACCGGGCTCTCGCAGGACGACCGCTCTACGAGCGAGGACGAGACGTCCCAGATGCCCGGTGGCTTCGAGACCACCATCAACGACACCGACCGCAGCCAGCGCGACAACTCCTTCATCCGCTTCGACGTGGTGCTGGAGGTCGAGCGCTACGCGGCCACGGCGGGGCGAATGCGCCCGTACGCGCTCTTCGGCGTGTTTGGCGGGCCGCGCTACTCCCGCCTCGACGAGGAGGAGCGCCAGGTGAGCGGCAACGAGCAGCGCCCACCCAACCAGCCGCCGTTTTCCGACACCCAGGTGACGGTCAACGAGCGCACCAACAAGAGCCACCTCTGGGGCGGCGGTTTCACGGGCGGGCTGGGCGTCGAGTGGCGCGTGGCGGGCGACCTGAGCCTGATGGCCGAGTACCGGACGTCGCTGTTCTTCGAGCGCAGCGTCAACAAGAACGTGTCCACGCGCACGACCACCTTCAGCAACAGCGTCAACACCAACACCGCCACGACCACCAGCACCGACCGCTCGCGGTACGTGAGCAGCAACTACGGCTTCCGCTCGATGGGCCTGCGCGTGGGCGCGGCGCTGTACTTCTGAGCCGCGTCAGGTTTCGACGGCCTGCACGGCCCCGTCGCCACCTGCCTCGGCGGCCACGAGCGCGTCGAAGTCGGGCAGGATGGCCTGCCGGGGACCGAGCTTCGCTTGGAGGCGCTGCACCACGAACTTCGTCCACCCGTACTTGACCTTGCTGGGCAGGCTCTGCCAGAAGTACGCCGTCGCGGGCGCGGTGGCGAATGACGGCTCGAAGTAGCAGTTGACCGTGCAGCCCTTGCAGATCGGATGGCGGCCCTCCATCGCCTGATGCCCCTTTACCGTGTCGCTCTGCCAGAGGTCGTAAAGCTTCCCTTCGATGGGCAGCTTTTCGAGCCCGAAGTGGTAGCACGGCAGCACGATCTCGTTGAAGGGCGAGATGACGACGCACGTGGACACGGCGCGGCACACGGGCGCTTCAGGGTCGTTGCCGCCCGCGCGCCTGAGCGACAGGAAGGCGGCGTTGAGGTAGACGTATGGTTTCTTCGCGTACGCCGCCATCGTGGCCATCACCTCGTCGTGCAAGAGCGTGCCGAGCTGGTTGTACTCGAAGAGCGGGTTGAGAATGAGCAGCAGCTTGTTGGGACGCGCAATGGTCTCGTAGATCTCCCCCAGCCGGTGGACGTTTTCGTTGGTGACGGTGAACAAGAGGTCGGGCCGCTCCCCCATCTGGAGCGCCACCTCGATGCTTTCCATGAGCTTCGAAAAGCACTTCACACCGCGCGAGGCGTCGTGCTCGTCGGGCCGCGACGAGTCGATGGAAAAGTGCAGCAGATCCACCAGCCCACGCAGTTTTTCGGCGCGCTTGGGGTAGAGCAGCCCGTTGGTGGTGACGGTGGTGAGAAAGCCGCGTTCTTTGGCCAGCGCCAGCATCTCGTGGAGGCGCGGGTGGAGGAGGGGTTCGCCGCCCGTGAAGTCCACCACGCGCACGCCGAGGCGCTTCAGGTCATCAAGGTTGCGGCGCACGTCGTCGAGGTCCACCATCGGCGAGGGCTGCTCCCAGATGTCGCAGAACCCGCACTTCGCGTTGCAGCGGTACGTGACGTAGTAATTGGCGAGAACAGGCACGAGGTAAAGTCGGAAGTGAGAACGCGGAAAGCGGAACGGGGAGGATGCAGGTAGGGGCGCACTTCATTGCGCTCGGGTCGAACGTGGTAGGGGCACAGCGTGCTGCGCCCTGCGGTACCCCGCGACACCTTCTGTACCGTGGTACACCTGCCGTACTGCGGCACGCCCAACACCAGAACCCCGCGATGGTTTTGTGATCCGGCTCGGCTGCGCCGCGTCAGGTACCTGCCCACCGCTCGCCGTCGTAGCGATCCAGCACGCGCGGGCGCAGCGGCGCGGGCGCGGCGTCCGAGAACCTGCACGCGGCCCGGAAGGCGGTTTCGTACGCATCGAGGTTTGCCACGCGCTGTGTGTAGAGCGACGCGAGCGGCTGCCCTTTCTCCACGAACGCACCCGGACGAACGTGCAACACGAGGCCCGCGATCGGATCGACGGCGTCCTCTTTGGTGCGGCGGCCCGCGCCCAGGTCCACGCTGAGGTGGCCCAGCGCGAGCGCGTCGAGGTCGGCGAGGTAGCCCGTTTCGGGGGCGACGATCACGTGGGCGGGCGCGTAGCCGTCGCGCGATTCCAGCGCGGAAACGTCGCCGCCCTGCGCCTCGACGAGTTCCACGAACTTCGCCCAGGCCCGTCCGCCGCGCAGGGCCTTTTCGGCGAAGGCGCGGCCTTCCTCGGGCGTCGCCGCCGCGCCGCCGAGCGCCAGCATCTCCCCGGCGAGCGCGAGCGTGACCTCGACAACGTCCTCGGCACCGGCAGCGTCGTTTTTCAGGCAGCGCACCGTCTCGGCCACCTCGGGCCAGTTGCCGATGGCGCTGCCGAGCGGCGCGTCCATGTCGGTCAGCAGCGCGACGGTGGGCACCCCGGCTTTTCGCCCGATGGAGACGAGTGTTTCGGCCAGTCGGCGCGCGTCGTGTTCGTCGTGCATGAACGCGCCGCGCCCGGTCTTCACGTCGAGCACGAGCGCATCGAGCCCCGCCGCCAGCTTTTTCGACATGATGGAGGCGGCGATGAACGGGATGAATTCGACCGTCGCCGTCACGTCGCGCAGGGCGTAGAGCTTCTTGTCGGCCGGCGCGATCTCCGCCGTCTGCCCGATCATCACGACGCCGTGCTGCTGGAGATGGCGCCGGTACTCGTCGAGCGAGAGGTCGGTGCGGAAGCCCGGGATGGATTCAAGCTTGTCGAGCGTGCCGCCCGTGTGCCCGAGTCCGCGCCCCGAAATCATCGGCACCGGCACGCCGCAGGCTGCCACGAGGGGCGCGAGCAGCAGCGAGATCTTGTCGCCCACGCCGCCCGTCGAGTGCTTGTCTACTTTGCGACCCGGCACGTCCGACAGATCCACGACGGTGCCCGAGTGGAGCATGGCGTCGGTGAGGGCGGCGGTTTCGTCGGCATCGAGGCCGCGCAGGAATGCCGCCATCAGGAAGGCGCTGGCCTGGTAGTCGGGCACGTCGCCGCGCGTGTAGGCGTCGACGAAGGCGCGGATATCGGCGGCGGCGAGGGGCTGGCCGTCGCGTTTGCGGCGCAGCAAGGGGACGGCGTTGAAGGCTTCGGGCATGGCGGGATGGGAAAAAGAAAAACCCTCCAGACGAAGCCGTCGGGAGGGTGAGAGGCTCGGCGCGCGAGCCTCGAAAGGGCGTGCCGCTTACTTGGTTTCGTCGGCCTCGGCGTTCTCCTCGGCTTCCATGCCAGGCATCGTGCGGCCACGGTTGCCGTAGCGGCGCATGAACTTCTCGACGCGGCCCGCGGTGTCCACGTACTGGCGCTTGCCGGTGTAGAACGGGTGGTTCGTGGCGTCGACTTCCGACGAGTAATTGTCGGCGCTCATCGTCGAGCGCGTCTGGTACTCGGTACCGTCGGCGAGCTGCACGGTGATGAACTTGTAGTCGGGATGGGTATTCGGCTTCATGGCCCGCGGCGTCTATGAACAGAGAAAATGAGGGCGTTCGTCGGTGAACAGCCCGCAAGCATACGGCCTTGCGCGGGGCGCGTTCAATGCTTCGTGTGAGTTTCACGCGGCACGAGCATCTCCATCGTGTTGACGAACGCCTCGGCTTCCTGCAACAGCCGCTCGGCGTCGCGCGCCGAGACGCTGAACTGGTGCGTGTAATCGGCCATCTCCTGCAGGCGCTGCGCCTGATCGAGGATCTCCCCAGCGTGCTCGGGCAACTGCCCCGACGCCACGAACGTCTCGACGAACGCCGTCCGGATGCCGCGCTGGCGGTTCACGTCTACCCGTCGCTGCAGGAGCGCGGCGTGGGCCGAGTAGAACATGGCGAAATACGCACGCGACGCCGCCGAGTCGTAGTCTTCCAACTCCAGCAGCACGGCTGCGCTACGCAGAAACTTCTGCGCCTTGTACAGCAGCAGGCGGGGTTGATCCATGGGAAGTGCTGGCGGGGGATGACGGGCTGCAAAGTACAATGCCTCATCGCCAGCGTCGCAACAGCGGAGTTACATCCGCCGCGTGCTTTTGCTCAATGCGTTACGGGGTCGGTACGAGAGCGGACACAAAGTGAACAGCAACTGACCTGGAAGGCGCATCGTGGGTGGCGTATCGTTTCATCAACGGGCTTATCAGTGGATGGGAAGCCCGCGGCCTTGAGGCAGCACCGGCGCGATGAACGGACGTCGCCGGCGCTGCCTCTGCCGCTTCCACCAGCGCCGACGCAGCCAGGCCCGAAAGGCCGCCGACCCGGCACGTTTTCTTCTTTCGTCTGCACACGCGCTCGCCACGAAGTTAGCGGTGCCTCCGCCCCCCACCTGAAGCTTTATCGTGCTGCCCTCCACCCTCGACGCCGCTGAACACCCCCGGCTGATCCCACGGGAGCGGGCGTGTGTGCGAGCAGGCCACGCGGCCCTCGCGGTCGAGTGGGACGACGAGACGCTGGCCGCGCCCCTCCGCAAGGCGCTGTCGTACTTCGGGTTTGAAGCGCTGACGGGCGGAGAAAGCGCGTGCGTGCTCTCCGTCTTGAAGCACGCCGATCCGCTCGCCGTGCCCGGCGCGGCGCGGCTGTTGAGCGAAAGCCCCGAGGGCCTCCGGTTTTACCGGGCCGGGCCGGATCTCTACGTCGCCTTCCGCGACACCGTCGTTCACGTCGATATGCAAAACGGTGCGGCGCGGGGCGTGCTCGGCCCCGGCTTCGGCGCGATGGGCGTGGCGCTGCGCGAGGCACTGCTCTTCGGCGTGGTGTTTTACAGCACCGTGCTTCTGCTCACTACGCGGGGGCTCCGCACCACGCACGCGGCCTGTCTCGTGCGCGAAGACGTCGGCTGGCTGATCGCCGGGCAGAGCGACAGCGGCAAGTCCACCCTCACGATGCGGCTCGTGGAGCAGGGCTGGCACTACCTCACCGACGATTCCGTGTTGCTCGGCGTCGCAGGCGGCACCGTCGAGGCCCGCCCGCTGCGCCGCGACTTCTGCCTCGACCCCGACGCCGCCCTCACGTTTCCGCAGGTGACGCCGTTCTGGGAGCCGCACATGGGCGACGTCCGCAAGCGCCGCCTCCGCATCTGTGAACTCTATCCCGACGGCTACGAAACGCGCTGCACACCGCACGTGCTCGTCTTCCCGCAGATCGTGCCCGAGGCCACGAGCCGCCTCGAAAAGCTCGACGCCCACGCGGCGCTCGTCCGGCTCATCCCGCACAGCGGCACGCTCACGCTGCTCGATGCCGACGCTGCTGCCGCACACCTGCGCGACCTCCATGCGCTCGTCGGGCAGGCGAAGAGCTACGCGTTGCTGGCCGGGCGCGACCTCCTCGACGATCCGGCGGCGGCGGCTCGCCTGCTGCGCTCCGTGGCCGTATAGATGCACTCGTCCTCCCCGCTCCTCCACACCTCGATGAAACGTCTGCTCCTGCTCGCCTGCCTGCTCGGAAGCACTCCGGCCCTCCACGCCCAGAAGGTGATCCTCAACCTCGACCGTGGCTACCCGGAAGACCAGTTCTACTTTCTCACCTACAACGACGAGAGCCGCGTCGAGATACGCGCCAATGCCCAGGGTCACGACGGCAAATCGGCCAGAGCCACGTGGCACATCGAGTCGGGACCAGGAGCGTTGGGGTACGTCGGCTTCGGCTATTTCCACCGCATCGCGGCTCCGCCCAACCCGTTCCCCGACCTCTCGCCGTACACGCACCTCAGCCTGTGGTACACCAACACGTCGATGGCGGCGGGTGCGGAGCATGTGGCGTTTCGCTTCGAACTCTACGAGGACGAATCCGAAACCGACCCCGCTGGAGAGACGAGCATCCAGACGTGGATCTATGAGTCGCGCGACGTGCTCACCACCCCCACCGGCTGGACGCAACTGCTCATCCCCCTCACCGAAACCCCGAGCATCGGCGACGCGGGCTTCTCGATCCCGCCCGGTGGCTTCCGCGGCGACGGCGTGCTCGACCTCGACAAGATCCGCCACTGGGGCATCGTGCTCGTGGCCGACGGGGTGCCCGTCGGCACGGTGATCGAAGGCGTGACGTTGTTCGATCAACTCGCGGCGGTGGACCGCTCCACTGTGCCCGTCGAAGAAACCGACACGCCCTTCGTCACGGCGTTCGGCCCCGCCTATCCCAACCCCTTCGCCGCCGCCGTCACGTTCGATTACACCCTCGAACGCGCCGCCGACGTGTCGCTGCGCATCTACGACGTGATGGGGCGCGAAGTGGCCGTGCCCGTCCCCGCGCAGCTGCAGCGCGCGGGATCTCACCAGGTGGTTTTCAGCGGCGACGCCCTGGCTGCCGGGACGTACGTGGGTGTGCTGACCGTCGGCAACGAGCGCCTGACGCGCCTGGTGACGCGACTTCCCTGACGGGCGAGGGCGAGGCGTGCGGTGCAAGAGCCGGACGGGTTTCCGTCCGGCTCTTTTGCGTCTGGAGCCCCTCCCCGCAGCGCATCAAGGGCGCAAAAAAGCTCGAGATGCGACGCTCGCGTTACGCTACCTGCGACGTTAGGGTAACACCCCGAGGATGAACAGGGAATGAACAGGTAGTGACCTGTCCATTTTTTCGCTCCCCTCCTACCATGATTTTGCGGTCGCATTTATGACGTGGTGACAGAGGGAAAGCGCGCCCCCTATCTCTTCCTCCGCGACGGCCTCTACCAGCATCCTGCACGATCCAGATATCGGTCTGGGCAGGGCGAGATCTGGCCCGCAATCACCCCCAATTCATCACGAGGTAGCTCATGGCGAACGATACCCATTCCACGGGAGTGCCCCCCTCGGGCGTCCCACTCCGCCGCCCGCTCGACCGGCGCAGCTTTTTCAAATGGCTCGGCGCGGGTGCCGGTGCCGCCGTCCTCACATCGGGTTGCGACCTGATGACCGAGTACGGCAGCCTGCCGTTTCCCTTCGACACCGGCACCGATGCCGCCGTCATGCTCGACTTTTCCAACGACTTCGGCGTCGCCAACTACGCCTACGCGCTGGAGCAGCTCGAGGCGGCCTTTTACGTCCGCGCCTTCGCCACGCCCTACGACGGCATCACCGACGCGGAGCGCAAGATCCTGCGCGACATCCGCAACCACGAGGTCGTCCACCGCGAGTTTTTCCGGCAGGGCATCCCCGCCCTCGGCGGCACGGCCATCCCCGCGCTGACCTTCGATTTCAGCGCCATCGACTTCACCAGCCGCGCCAGCGTGCTCGGCACCGCGCGCGTCTTCGAAGACCTCGGCGTGGCCGCCTACAACGGCGCGGGGCCCCTGATTGCCGACCCCGACATCCTGCTCGCCGCAGGCAAGATCGTGTCGGTGGAAGCCCGCCATGCCGCCGCCATTCGCGACCTGCTCAACCCGCTCTCCGCCTCCTCCGTGGGCGAAGACGATGGCGTGGCGCTGGACATGGCGATGGGCGACGATGTGATCGACGAGAACGGTCTCGACCGGGGCTTCTCGCCCACCGACGTGCTGGCCGCCGCGTCGGCCTTCATCGTCAACCCCATCACGACCTCCGGGCTGTAAGCGCGCCTTTTTTCGGCTCGCTCTACGCCCTTCTCTTTCTGGTACCCTATTCCTATGGAAAACCCAACCTTCTTCGGCGCGCTTGATCCCGAGATCGTGCAGCGCGTCTCGTCCCGGCGCGACGCCCTTCGCAAAGCCGGTAAGGTGAGCGCGGGCCTCGCGCTGGCCTCCATCCCGGCCTCGTTCGGCTTCTTCGCCCGCAGCGCCTATGGCCGCGCGCTGCCTCCCACGGTGGAGGAAGTGCTCCGCTACGCGCTCACGCTCGAATACCTCGAATACGAGTTCTACGACCTGGGCGTCAAGACGCCCGGCCTCATCCCCGCGTCGGCGGCGACCGTTTTCACCGGCATCCGCAACCACGAGATGGCGCACGTTCGCCTGCTCGAAGGCGCGCTGGGCCTGACGATGGATCAGGAGAAGCCGACGTTCGACTTCACCGCGGGCGGTGCGTTCGACCCGTTCAACGACTACCCGACGTTCCTCGTGCTCTCGCAGGGCTTCGAGGACACTGGCGTGCGCGCCTACAAAGGCCAGGCGGGCAACCTCATCAGCGACCCCGCCACCCTGGGCGTCGCGCTCAAGATCCACTCGGTCGAGGCACGCCATGCATCCATCGTGCGCCGCCTGCGCGGCCTCAACGGCTGGATCACCGCCAACGACAACGAGGTGCCCGCGCTCAACGCGGTGTACGCCGGTGAGGAAAGCACGACGACGCTGGGCGTGGACGTGCAGACGCTGACGGTCAAGTCCACCGACGCCATCACCGAGTCGTTCGACGAGCCGCTGACGATGGACGATGTGTTCGCCATCGCCGGGCAGTTCATCGTCAGTTGAACCGGCCTCCCCTTACTTCTAACACCCTTTTCAGCTATGTCTATCTACCCCCAGTCCTCCCGCCAGCCGTCCGCCGACGGCCCGGCTCCGCGCAGCACCGACGAATCGCGCAAACGCGCTTTCGTGACGCCCGCGCTCACGTCGGAAGGGTCGGTGCCCCGCATCACCTGCGGCTCCGACATCTTCGGCGACAACCGCCCCTGAGCGCGCCCGTCGCGTTTCACCACCCCGATCAAGCTAAACGGAGGACTCTCTGATGATTACCCTTACGGCCAAACGCGTAGCCGCAGCCGTGTTCGTTGCCTGCCTGGCCAGTGCCGGCGGCAGCCCCGACGCCTACGCGCAAACCCCCACGAACCGCCTTGAGGCGGTCTGCACCAATACCTCGGGCTCGCTTTTCCGCATCGACAACTTCGGTGACCGCGAGTACGAATTCACGCTTCAGGAAGAAGGCGGCGCGGGCGCGATGGTGTCCGGATCGGCCTACCCCATCGGCGAGGGCGGCGCGTACGCCTACCTCCCCGCCGGCAGCACCGCCGAACTCGTCGTCGACGGCGGTGTGGCCGAAACGATGGCCGCCTCTTCGATGGCGTGCCCCTCGGCCTCTATCGACGCGGGCCGCCCGGTCTGCGAAGGCCTCCGGCTCGACCCGCAGTCGCGCCAAGCACTCTTCGTCGGCGCCTCCGACGGACGCGGCGTCACGTCCATCGACATCACCGTCAACAACGGCAAAGTGATGGTCTACGACCCCCAGGCGCTCTTCATCGTCGATGCCGGTGGCGCACCTGCCGCCGTCTTCGAGGTGGAAAACGGCACCGAGACGTTCGACGCGGGCGCGCTCTTCAGCGCGGGCTACGGCCTGCTGCTCAAAGGCAACGCCAGTGGAGCCGTCTCGTTTTTCGCCACCATCCGCTCGCCCGGTGGCGTCGTCGAGTGCGATCCGCAATTCGTCACCGCCGTCGAGCCGCCGGTTTCGTCGGACGGTGAGCTGGCGCTCAAGCAGAACGCGCCGAACCCGTACCGCGGATCGACGGAGATCTCGTTTACGATGGACGCGCCCGGCCCGGTTTCGCTCAAGGTCTACGACATGCTGGGCCGCAAGGTCGCCACGCTCGTCGATGGCGAGCAGGCCGCAGGGCCGCACACCGTTATATGGGACGGCACGAGCGACACCAACGTGCGCGTGTCGAGCGGCACGTACCTGTACCGGCTACAGGCAGGCGACAAAACGCTCACCCGGACGATGACGATGGTGCAGTAAGTCTCTTTCCCACGATCCATCGCGCGGCAGGCAGGGCAGTAGCCCTGTCTGCCGTTTTCTTTGTCCGTTCCTCAGCCTTCCTGTTCCGCCCTCAGGCGGCTGCACACGAGCAGGCAGACGGCGGAGAGGGTCGGGTCAGCCACGCGGTAGTGGGCGTACACCCCCTCCTGCCGCCGCGCCACGATGCCTTCCGCGAGCAGGATACGCAGGTGCTTGCTCACGTTTGCCTGGCTTTGCCCGGTCGCTGTCACGAGTTGCTGCACCGTTTGCTCGCCGCACTCCTGCAACACGTCGAGCAGGCGCAGGCGCACCGGCTCGCCGAGCACGCGAAAGCGGCGGGCGACGGTTTCGAAGAACGCGGGCGGGACGAGTTCGGCGGGCATCGGCGGATCGGTCAACCTCGCGGCTATACCGTCCCAGCCACCAAATCGTTCTGCCGGGCGCGCATCGGTCTTTCTCTTCGTGCCGCTTGCTTGCAGCGTAAGCGGGCGTATGAATGCGCGCTCACCGCATCTGTGAGGCACACCTCTCACCGGGCGTGATCACCCATCACAGCGCAGGGGATTCCGGTGTGACGTTGGCGTGATAACGACGGCTCACCTTTCAGGAGCCCAGCCATTGGCGCGATAGGTGATTGTACCCTTCCTACTGCAAGCCTCATGCACCCTATGATCTCCCGTCTCCACGCCTATATCGAGCAGATGGCCGCTGAGCGGCCCGTGACGCTGGCATTCGTGGTGTTCGTCGTGGTGACGCTGATCGTCGTGCCGGCCTCGCTGCCGTTCTACCTTCACGACACGCTGGGCTTTGCCGAGAACATCATGGCCGAGGCCCACGGCATGATCTTCGACTTGCTCATCATCGGCTGGTTCATGTTCTGGCTCAACAAAATGGCCGAGCGGCGGCAGCAGAGTAACCGCTACCGCGAGGAGATCGAGGACTTCCTGGGGTGGCAGTCGCCCGAAGCCACGCACCGCATCGCAGGCAACATCCGCCGGCTCAACCGTACGGGCATCACCAAAGGCATCCGGCTGACGCAGGCTTACCTGAACGCGGCCAACCTGGGCGGCGTGCAGCTCGAAGAGGCGGAGTTGTGGGGGGCGCAGATGGAACGCGTCAACCTCAACCGGGCGGTTCTGCGCCGCGCCAACATGGCCGGGGCCAATCTGGAAGAAGCCGATCTCGGCGGTGCGGATCTCCACAAGGTGGATCTGCGGGGCTCGAATCTGCGACGGGCCGATCTCCAGTACGCTACGCTCACCGAGGCCGACCTCAGCGGGGCCGATCTGGGTGGCGCAGATCTTCAGCACGCGCATCTCAAAGGCGCCTCGCTCAACCGCGCCACACTGGCGCAGGCCAACCTACACGGGGCCAACCTGAAAGGCTGCGACCTCCAGCACATCAATCTCGAAGGGGCCAACCTGTGGGGCTCCGATCTCGAAGGGGCCAACCTCGTCGGGGCCAATCTCCGAGGCAGCAGCCTCTTTCAGATCGATCTCAAACACGCCGACCTCGACGGGGCCGACCTCCGAGGCGTGCGGCTGCCCGAGAACGGGAGCCTGGTGGCGTGTTTCGAGCAGGCGCGCAACCTGCACCGCGCGCACCTCGACCCCGCCGTCGAGCGGAAGCTGCGCCACCGGTTGCCGAAGCTGTTCGCCGCCGAGCCCCCCGCGCCAGCGCTCGAAATCGCCGAGACCGCCGACGCCTGATTCCGTTTACCGGTTGATCCAGAGGCGCAGCAGCGAGATGAGTTGCTCGACGTTGACGGGCTTGGTGATGTAGTCCGACGCTCCGGCCTCAATGCATTTCTCGCGGTCGCCCTTCATGGCCTTGGCTGTCACGGCGATGATCGGGAGGGTCTTGAAGCGCGGCATCTTGCGCACGCGGCGCGTCGCCTCGTAGCCATCCATGCGGGGCATCATCACGTCCATCAGCACGGCGTCGAGGTCGTCGGATTTGGCGATGAACTCGACCGCCGCCTGCCCTTCCTCGGCATATGCGACGACCATTCCGTACTGCTCCAGCAGGCTCGTCAGCGCGAAGATGTTGCGCACGTCGTCGTCCACGATGAGCACTTTGCGCCCGGTAAGCGACGCCTCAGGCTGGTGGAGGAATCGCAGCCGTTCCTGCTTGTCGCCCGGGAGTTGCTCCTCCACGCGGTGCAGGAACAGCGCCGTCTCGTCCAGCAGCCGGTCGAGCGACTCCACGTCCTTGGCGATCACGGCTTCGGCCAGCTTGTTGAGCCGGGAGACTTCCTGCTGCGTCAGGTCTTTGGCCGTGTAGACGATGATCGGCAGGTTGTGCAACGCCTCCTCCTGCCGGATCCGGTCGATGAGGTCGAAGCCCGAGATGTCGGGCAGGCCCAGGTCGATCACCACACAATCGAAGAGCGCGGTCTGGAGCGCCGCCAGAGCGTCCTGGCCGCTGGCAACGGCGGTGAGGTGGATGTCGCCGCCACCGATGAGTTCCTGGATGCTGAGCCGCTGCGCCGGATCGTCTTCGACCACGAGCAGCGAGCGCACGTTGCGGTCGATAAACGCCTGCATTTCACCCAGCGTCGCCTCGACGGACTCGCGCGTGACAGGTTTCTGCAACTGCGCGATGGCTCCGCGCCGCCGCCGCCGCGGCAGCTCATCAGCCACGGAAACGATGTGGACGGGGATGTGCCGCGTGTGCGGGTCGTGCTTGAGACGGTCGAGCAGTTCCAGCCCGTGCATGCCGGGAAGCTGGATGTCGAGCGTGATGGCATCGGGCTGATAGCGCTGCGCCAGCTCCAGCCCCATTTCTCCCGACGGCGCGATGAGGGCCTTGAAGCCTTTCTCGTGGGCCAGGTTGAGCATCACGCGGCAGAAGCCCTGGTCGTCTTCGACGATCAGCAGCGTGCGATCCTCGGGCCCGATGGTGTCGCGGTCGTCCTCCAGCGGTTCGGGCGCAGCCACGCCCGCCTCCGGTGCTTCGGCACGTTCGGTCCCATGGTTCAGGCGCGCCGCCTTGGTAGCCGGGTCTGCCTCGGCGGGCTGGAGTGCAGGCTCGGCGTGGGTGCCGTCCCCCTCGGCCGGCAGCGTCGCCTGTACAGGCGTGCGGGAAGCCACCGGCGGCGACTGCCGGTGCCGCGCCGCGCCGTCGCCGCTCATCTCGTCGTCGCTCTGCTGCGGCGCGGCCAGGCTCGTAGGCGCGTAGTCGCGAGGTAGGTAGAAGGTGAAGGTGCTGCCTTCGCCCGGGACGCTCTCCAGCCGGATCTCGCCGCCGAGCAACCGGGCGATCTCGCGCGAGATCGACAGGCCCAACCCGGTACCGCCGTACGTGCGGTCGGTCGTGCCTTCGGCTTGTTGGAAGGCTTCGAAGATCAGTCTCTGCTTGTCGGGCGAGATGCCAATGCCGGTGTCCTTGACGCGGAAGGCGAGTACCTCGCGCGCCCGGTTGAGCAGTTCGTTATCGAAACTCAGATCGCGCGGTGCGCGCTCAATGTCGAGGCGTACGTATCCCTCTTCGGTGAACTTGAAGGCATTCGAGAGCAGGTTTTTGAGCACCTGCTGGAGCCGTTTCGCGTCGGTGTGGATGGACGCGGGTACCTCGTCGCTGCGCTGCACGTCGAAGGCGAGCCCCTTCTTCGCCGCCACCTGCCCGAAAATGTTGCGCAGATCGTCCGTGAGGTCCGCCAGCGCTACCTCGGCCACGTCCACGTGCATCGCACCCGACTCGATCTTCGACAGGTCGAGGATCTCGTTGATGAGCCCGAGTAAATCCGCCCCCGCCGAATGCACGGTGCGCGCGAAATCGATCTGCTTCTCGGTCAGGTTGCCCTTCTGGTTGTCCGAGAGCATCTTGGACAGGATGAGCATGGAGTTGAGCGGCGTGCGCAGTTCGTGGCTCATGTTGGCGAGGAATTCGCTCTTGTACTTCGAGGTGAGCGCCAGCTGCTCGGCCTTTTCCTCCAGCGCCCGCCGCGCCTGCTCGATTTCCTCGTTCTTGCCCTCGACCTCCGACTTTTGCAGGCTCAGCAACTGCGCCTTGTCCTCCAGGTCGGCATTGGTGTGCTTGAGCTTCTCCTGCTGCTTCTTGAGCAACTCCTCGGACGATTGCAGCGACCGTGCCTGCTCCTCCAGTCGGCGGTTTTTCTCGGTCAGTTCCTCCTGCTGCGACTGGAGTTCGTGGGTCAACTGTTGCGACTGCGACAGCAGCGTCTCCGTCCGCATGTTCGCCTCGATCGTGTTGAGCACGATGCCGATGGACTCGGTAAGCTGATCGAGGAACGTGAGGTGGATGTCGCTAAACGTGTTGAACGACGCCAGTTCGATGACCGCCTTCACCGCCCCCTCGAACAGCACGGGGATGGCGATGATGGTGCGCGGGCGGGCGCTGCCCAGGCCCGAGTTGATCTCGACGTAGTCCTCGGGCACATCGGTGAGCAGGATGCGCTCGCGTTCGAGCGCACACTGCCCCACGAGCCCCTCGCCCAGCCGGAAGCGGTTGCTAAGGCCCTTTCGCTCCTTGAACGCGTACGAGGCCAGCAGGCGCAGGATGGGTTCGGTCTCGGACTCGACGGCCTCGGAGACGTAGAACACGCCATGCTGCGCGCCTACCAACGGAGCCAACTCGGATAGGATGAGCTTGGAAACCGTCGTCAGGTTCTTCTGGCCCTGGAGCAGTTGCGTGAACTTGGCGAGGTTGGTCTTGAGCCAGTCCTGCTGGGTGTTCTTGCGCGTGGTGTCCTTGAGGTTGCGGATCATCTCGTTGACGTTGTCCTTGAGATCCGCCACCTCGCCCGCCGCCTCAACGGTGATCGTCTTGGACAGGTCGCCCTCGGCCACGGCTGTTGTCACCTCTGTGATGGCGCGCACCTGCGTGGTGAGGTTGGCCGCCAGCCGGTTCACGTTGTCCGTCAGGTCGCGCCACGTGCCCGACGCGCCCGGCACCTCGGCCTGCCCGCCGAGCTTGCCTTCGATGCCTACCTCGCGCGCCACCGTCGTCACCTGATCGGCGAAGGTGGCGAGCGTGTTGATCATCCCGTTGATGGTATCGGCCAGTTCAGCGATCTCGCCCTGCGCTTCCACCGACAGTTTCTTGGCGAGGTTACCGCGCGCGACGGCCGTCACGACTTCGGCGATGTTGCGCACCTGCGTGGTGAGGTTGTCGGCCATCGTGTTCACGCTGTCCGTCAGGTCTTCCCACACGCCCGATACGCCCGCGACCTTCGCCTGCCCACCGAGCTTGCCCTCGGTGCCCACCTCGCGCGCCACGCGCGTCACCTCGTCGGCGAAGCTGGAGAGCTGATCGACCATCGTGTTGATCGTGTTCTTCAGCTCCGCGATCTCGCCGCGCACATCGACCGTGATCTTGCGACTGAGGTCGCCCATTGCCACCGCCGTCGTTACGTCGGCGATCTCGCGCACCTGGCCGGTGAGGTTGTCGGCCATCGAGTTCACGTTGTCCGTCAGGTCTTTCCACGTGCCCGAGACGCCCTCGACAGCCGCCTGCCCGCCGAGCTTGCCCTCCGTTCCCACCTCGCGCGCCACACGCGTCACCTCGTCGGCGAAGCTGGAGAGCTGATCCACCATCGTGTTGATCGTGTTCTTCAACTCCGCGATCTCACCCTTCACGTCGATGGTGATTTTCTTCGACAGGTCGCCTGTAGCGACAGCCGTCGTCACGTTGGCGATCTCGCGCACCTGCGCCGTCAGGTTGCTCGCCATCGAGTTGACGTTGTCCGTCAGGTCGCGCCACGTGCCGGAGACGCCCTCGACAGCCGCCTGCCCACCGAGCTTGCCCTCCGTTCCTACTTCGCGTGCCACGCGCGTCACCTCGTCGGCAAAGGCGGAAAGTTGATCCACCATCGTGTTGATGGTGTTCTTCAACTCCGCGATCTCGCCCTTCACGTCCACCGTGATTTTCTTCGACAGGTCGCCCGTAGCGACAGCCGTCGTCACGTTGGCGATCTCGCGCACCTGCACAGTGAGGTTGCTCGCCATCGAGTTCACGTTGTCCGTCAGGTCGCGCCACGTGCCGCGTGCGCCGGGGACTTTCGCCTGCCCGCCGAGCTTGCCCTCGGTGCCTACTTCGCGCGCCACGCGCGTCACCTCGTCGGCAAAGGCGGAGAGCTGATCGACCATCGTGTTGATGGTTTCCTTGAGTTCGGCGATCTCGCCCTTCACGTCGATGGTGATGGTGCGGCTGAGATCGCCGTTGGCGACAGCCGTCGTCACGTCGGCGATCTCGCGCACCTGTGCCGTCAGGTTCGCGGCCATCGTGTTGACGTTGTCCGTCAGGTCGCGCCACGTGCCACGCGCACCGGGCACGGCGGCCTGCCCACCGAGTTTGCCCTCGGTGCCTACTTCGCGCGCCACGCGCGTCACCTCGTCGGCGAAGCTGGAGAGCTGATCCACCATCGTGTTGATCGTGTTCTTCAGCTCCGCGATCTCGCCCTTCACGTCCACCGTGATTTTCTTCGACAGGTCGCCCGTAGCGACAGCCGTCGTCACGTTGGCAATCTCGCGCACCTGCTCGGTGAGGTTGCTCGCCATCGTGTTGACGTTGTCCGTCAGGTCTTTCCACGTGCCGGAGACACCCTCGACAGCGGCCTGCCCACCGAGCTTGCCTTCCGTCCCTACTTCGCGTGCCACGCGCGTCACCTCGTCGGCAAAGGCAGCGAGGCGATCCACCATCGTGTTGACGATTTTGCCCGTCCGCAAGAACTCGCCCTTCACCTTTCGACCGTCCACCTCCATCTCCATCTTCTGCGAGAGGTCGCCTTTGGCGACGGCACCGATCACGCGCTCGACTTCGGTGACGGGGTGGGCCAGATCGCCGATGAGGTCGTTGACGGAAGTGAGGCATACGTCCCATCCGCCACTCACCCCGGGCAGGGCGGCACGGGCCGAAATGTGGCCTCTGTGGCCTACCTCATTGCGGATGCGCGCAAGCTCGTGGCACAACTTCTCGTTCTGCTCGACGACCGCGTTGAGGGTGTCGGCGATGCGCCCGACGATGCCGTTCTCTTCGACAAACATACGGGCAGTGAAGTCACCGTTCTTGATGGCGGTGAGGACGCGCAGCAACTCGGAAGTGTCGAGTGAGGGCGGAGGAGTTTGACGGGTGGGCACGAACGTAAAGGGCTGAAGTGCAAAGCATTTCCCGTGACGTGGGAACGGGCGTTCAAGCCGGTAACATGGTGCCTGAAAATTGGCCCGAATGCGAATTTCCTGTTTCCTCCTCGGGTCGGCACATCTGGAAGCCCTCCTTTTCTGGTCGTTACATCGTGTGTTCGCCGCACCCCAGGGATGACGCTCACCCGGCCACCTGGGCTTCCATCTGCGTGATCGAGTCGCGGAGCCCGGCGGCCCGCTCGAACTCCAGGTTCTCGGCGGCCTCCAGCATCTCGCGGTTCATCTGCGCGATCAGGTCGCGCTTCTGATCGTCGGTGAGGTACTTCACGAGCGGGTCGGCGGCGACGGCGTACTGCGCGCCTCGGTCGTACTCGACGGACCGCTGCGGCGCGCCCTCGGGGTTCGCCTTTTCCTCCGCCACGATGGTGCCGCGCATGATCTCGTCGCGGCTTTTCTTGACCGTGCGTGGCGTGATGCCGTGCTCTTTGTTGTATTCGAGCTGGATTTCGCGGCGGCGGTCGGTTTCCTCCATCATGCGCCGCATCGAGCCGGTGACGGTGTCGGCGTACATGACGACCTTCGAGTTGACGTTGCGCGCCGCGCGGCCCGCCGTCTGGATGAGCGACCGGTCCGAGCGCAGAAAGCCTTCCTTGTCGGCGTCGAGGATGGCGACGAGCGACACCTCGGGCAAATCCAAGCCCTCGCGCAAGAGGTTGACACCGATCAAAACGTCGAACACGCCGAGGCGCAGGTCGCGCAGGATTTCGACCCGTTCGAGCGCGTCGATGTCGCTGTGCAAATAGCGCA
The DNA here is from genome assembly GCA_963829705.1 of Rhodothermales bacterium. Classification (GTDB taxonomy): domain Bacteria; phylum Bacteroidota; class Rhodothermia; order Rhodothermales; family BA12; genus CAWHJN01. The sequence goes on along the minus strand of CAWHJN010000005.1, from coordinate 288,353 downwards.
CGCTCACGCCGAAGGAATCGAGGTATTCGGCGAGGTCCTCGGCCATGCGCTTGGTGAGCGTCGTGACGAGCACGCGTTCTTTGCGCGCAATCACCGTTTGGATCTCTTCGAGCAGGTCGTCGATCTGACCTTCGCTGGGCCGCACCTCGACGAGCGGGTCGGGGATGCCCGTCGGGCGAATGATCTGCTCGACGAACACGCCGCCGGTCTTTTCGAGCTCATAGTCGCCCGGCGTGGCGCTGACGAAGATCACCTGGTTGTGCTGCTCCTCGTACTCCTCGAACGTCATCGGGCGGTTGTCCATCGCCGATGGCAGGCGGAAGCCGTGCTCGACGAGGTTGAGCTTGCGCGCCCGGTCGCCGTTGTACATCGCCCGCACCTGCGGAATCGTGACGTGGCTCTCGTCGATGACGAGGAGGTAGTCGTCAGGGAAGTAGTCGAACAGGCAATACGGACGCTCGCCGGGCTTGCGGTCGGTCATGTGGCGGCTGTAGTTCTCGATGCCCGAGCAGTAGCCGACCTCCTTCATCATCTCGATGTCGAACAGCGTGCGCTGCTCCAGCCGCTGCGCTTCGAGCATCTTGCCCTCCTCGCGCAAAATCGCCAGCCGCCAGCGCAGCTCTTCCTCGATGGATTTCGTGGCGCGCTCGAGCTGGTCTTTGGGCGTCACGAAGATGCGCGCCGGGTAGATGGTGAGCACCTCTTCCTCGCGCAGGTCTTTGCCCGTGAGCGCCTCGAACACGGTCAGCTTCTCGACCTCGTCGCCCCAGAACGCGATGCGGTAGGCGTGGTCTTCCATGTACGCCGGAAACACCTCCACCACGTCGCCGCGCACGCGGAAGGTGCCGGGCACGAATTCGGCGTCGTTGCGGGAATAGAAAATGTTGACGAGCCCGTGCAACAGCTCGTTGCGCGGGATGGAAACGCCTTTTTTGAGCTGGACGATCTGCCTCTTGTACTCGTCGGGCGAGCCGAGTCCGTAGATGCACGACACCGACGCGACCACGAGCACATCACGCCGCCCGCTGACCAGCGCCGAGGTCGCCCGCAGCCGCAGCCGGTCGATCTGCTCGTTGATGGCCATGTCCTTCTCGATGTACGTATCCGAGTGGACGATGTAGGCCTCGGGCTGGTAGTAATCGTAGTAGGAGATGAAAAACTCGACGGCGTTGTCGGGGAAGAAGCTCTTGAACTCGGCGTAGAGCTGGGCCGCGAGCGTCTTGTTGTGCGACATCACGAGCGTGGGCCGCTGCACTTTTTCGATGACGTTCGAGGCGGCGAACGTCTTGCCCGTGCCCGTGGCCCCCAGTAGCGTCTGGTACGGATCGCCGCGTTCGAGGCCCTCGACGAGCTCGGCGATGGCGCGGGGCTGGTCGCCGGTGGGCGCGAACTCGGATTCGATGCGGAATTTCGACGTGGGGTGCTCGCTCATAGGAAAGGGCAGGTGAAACGGCCCAACATCGGGCACCCGACTGACACCCCTGTGGCGCGGGTCAGGTTCGGATACGGCGCGTGCTACACGTGTTTGGATCGGAATGGTCTATCTTCGGCGCGGCGCGTGCCCGGTTTTCGTTCGCTCGGTACGCCTCTGCTCGGGCCGCTTTTTCGTTTGTGCCGCGTCCCGATCCCGTGCTCCTCTTTTAGCCGGGCCGCCCACACGTCCTCCTCTGAGGGCCAGGCCCCACCACCATGACGAAGCCGGTTTCCCCCCTCCCCGGGCGCGCGGTTCCTCTGCGCGTGTGGCTGGCGCTGCTCGTCGGGATCGCCGCCCCGGCCCTCCCCGCCCAGGAGTTGCCTTTCCGGCACTACACGACGCAGAACGAGATCAACCCGCTCCCGTCGCCCGCCGTCACGGACGTATACCAGGACACACAAGGGTACGTCTGGCTGGGCAGCTACGGTGTGGGCCTCGTCCGCTACGACGGCCAGCGCATGGAGCTCTACACCGGCGAGGACGGGCTGGAAGACACGCAGGTCTTCGGCATGGTGGAGGATGGCGCGGGGCGGCTGTGGGTCGTTGCGAGCACACAGTCGCTGGCCGCCTCGGAAAAACCCCTGGCCGACTACCTGCCGGGAGAACGCGTCCAGTTTACCGACTCGCTCGGAGCGGTGCCGCTGTACCAGAAACCCGCTCTTTTCCCAGTCAACCTCCTTGCCGTAGATCGCAGCGGGGACATATGGTTCGGCAGCGTAGAGGACGGCATCGTGCATTACAGGATTGAAGACGACGGCAACGTCCGCGCCGACACGCTCAGCACCGCTCCGGCTCCCGGTACACCTAACGCCCGCGTGCTTGCTCTCGAAGCGCGGCGCGACGGAACGGTGTGGGCGAGCTTGGTCGACGGGCGGATGCTCGTGTTTGGCGAAGGCCTTTCCGCGCCCCACACCATCGCATCCGCCGATGCCCCGTGTCCTCAGGTAGCGGTGTTTCACGAAGACACCGAAGGCGTTCTCTGGGGCGGCTGCAACGGCTTTCCTTTGTGGAAGCTAGTGGCATCGGGCGCTACACCACGCTTCGAGAGCAGAGGGACGCCTCCCCCGGGGACCCTCACCGCCATCTTGGAGATCGCCCCAGGCACGCTCTGGGTCGGCGGCCTCGAAACGGGCGTCGTCGAGATCGACGCGGCCTCGGGAAACGTGCGACACGCCTATACCCGCACCAACGGCTTGCTGGAAACCAACGTCTGGGCGCTGATGCGCGACCGTGAGGGCAATATCTGGGTGGCGCAGAACAGCGGCCTGTCGCGCCTGCCCCCCAACCACGGTGCCTTCCGATTTTACACCGGGGATTCGCACGCGGGCGAGACCCCTGTGCTGCCCGGCACCGACGCCCTCGCCATCCTGCCCGACTTCTCGTTCGCGCTACCGGGCCGCACTTCTCCGCCAATGCTGGTGGTAGGCACGTCTGGAGGCGTCGCGTTCGTGAAGCCGGACGGGCATGCCGCCCACGTCACGGCCGACGAGGGGTTGATCAACAACATTGCCTTCACGCTGTGCGCCGACCGCCAGCAGCGGCTGTGGGTGGGCACCCGGCAGGGCCTCAGCGTGATCGCACCCGCGGCCGCACTGCCACCCGGCGGGAGCACGGCACGCGCGGTTTCGGTGTTCGACGCGGTGCTGCACGTGAAGAACTTCTCGATGGCGGGACCCAACACGTGCCGGGCGTTTCCGCTCATGGCCAACGTCGGCAGCAGCAAACCGCCCGGTGAGGCAGTCTGCTTCGCCACCGGCCGGGGCCTCTACTGCGTGACGGGAGGCCGGTGGTTTCTGTTCGGCACGGCCTCGGGGCTCCCCACCGGTGAGTTCTGGTCAAGCGCGTCGGACGACAGTGGCTACGTCTACGTCGGTTCTAAAATCAACGGCATCTACCGCAGCACACGCCCTTTTTCGCTCGACGCTCTGGACGCGTGGGCGGGACCACCCAAACCCGCCCCCAGTTTCACCGAAGTCACCGAGGCGGCCTTTGCGCCGCTCACCGATGCCTCGGGCGCGCCCTGGCTGGAAGGCAGTGTCAGTTCCATCGTGTGGACGGAAGAGGCGCTCTGGGCCAACTCCGACAGCGGCCTGGTAGCCCTCGAAGGCACCCCCGGGCGGCGCACGCCCGCTATTCCCGAGGCGGAAACGGGGGCCAACCACCAAGTGCTCGTCCGTGCGCCCAAGACAGGTACGCTCTGGATCGGCGGCATGGACGGCATGGTCGAGATCGACCCTGAACGGCGCGTTGCCGTGCGGCACATCACAAAGCAGGACGGCCTGCTCAGCGACGAAACGTGGGGCCCCGCCGACATCGCCATTGGCGCGGACGGGACGGTGTACCACGGCAGCGCGCGTGGCCTTACCCTCTACCGCCCCGACCGCGACGCCGCCAACACCACACCACCCCTTCTCGCCTTTACCCACCTCGATTTCGCGCAGGGCAGCGGGGGCGGCAATGAACTGAACGTGCAGTATGCCGCCCTCAGCTTCGCCAGCGAACAGCGCGTCCGCTACCGCACCCGACTCACCGGCTACGACACAGACTGGTCGGCCGATACGACGGCGACGAGCCTGCGCTACACCAACCTGCCCGCCGTTTTCCTGCCCCGCCGCTACACCTTCGAGGTCATAGCCGCCAACAACGCGGGCGTGTGGACGGAGGCACCGCTCCGGTATTCGTTCAGCGTGCAGCCGCCGTGGTGGCTGCGCTGGTGGAGCTTCGTGATCTACGCCGTGCTCTTCGCCGCAGGGGTGTTCGCCGTCGACCGGGTGCAGCGGCGGCGGCTCGTGCGGATCGAGCGCGAGAAGGCGCAGGCGCGCGACCTCGAACAGGCCCGCGAGATCGAGCGCGCCTACCACGAACTCGAAAGCACGCACGCACGCCTCAAATCCACCCAGGATCAGCTTGTCCACCAGGAGAAGCTCGCCTCGCTCGGCGCGCTCACCGCGGGCATCGCGCACGAGATCAAGAACCCACTCAACTTCGTCAACAACTTCGCCCAGCTCACCAGCGAACTCGTCCACGAGCTGCGCGCCGAGGCTACCACGCGCCCCGACCTGCGCGTGGCCGACGTCGAAGACCTGCTGGCCGACCTCGAACTCAACGCCACCAAGATTGCCGAGCACGGCAAGCGCGCCGACGGCATCATCCGGGGGATGCTATCGCATGCGCGCGGCACCACGGGCCAGCGCGAGGCCACCGACCTCAACGCCCTCGCCGACGAGTACGCGACGCTGGCCTACCACGGCGCGCGCGCGCAGCAGCCCGAGGTGCAGGTGCAGCTCGAAAAAGACTTAGACCCCACCGTGGGCCGCGTCGAGGTGCTGCCGCAGGAGATCAGCCGGGTGCTACTCAATCTGCTCTCGAATGCCTTCTACGCCGTCGGGCAGGTGCAGTCCAACGGGCAGGCTGCGCCCTACGTGCCCACCGTGCGGATCGTCACGCGGCGGCAGCCGGGCGTGGTCGTCGTGCGCGTCGAGGACAACGGCCCCGGCATCCCCGACGACGTGCGGCGGCGCATCTTCGAGCCGTTTTTCACCACCAAACCCACCGGCGAAGGCACGGGCCTCGGCCTCTCGCTCTCGCACGAGATCGCGCAGGCCCACGGCGGCACGCTCACCGTCGAACGCCCCGACGGAACCGGCACCGCCTTCGTGCTGTCGCTGCCCGCCACGCCCCCACCCGAACAGAAGCCGATCCCATGAACGTGCTCATCGTGGACGACGAACGCGACGTCGAGCCGCTCTTCCGCCAGCGGTTTCGCCGCGAGACGAAAGCGGGCGAGGTCGAGCTGGCCTTCGCCTTTTCCGGACCCGAGGCGCTCGCCTACCTCGAACACACCCACGCCGACGTGGCACTTGTGCTCTCGGACATCAACATGCCCGAGATGAGCGGGCTGGAGCTGCTCGGCCGCATCAAGGCGCTTTCGCCGCCGCATCCGCCCGTGACCGTCTGCATGATGACCGCTTACGGCAACGACGACTTCCGGCAACGCGCCGCCGCGCAGGGCTGCGACGGCTACCTCACCAAGCCCCTCGACTTCGACGAGCTCAAAGCGCGCCTCCGCGCCCTCACCCCCTCCTGATGCCATGCCCGTCCGTGTTCTTCTGGTAGACGACGAGCCGGACCTGGAGCTGCTCGTCCGGCAGAAATTCAGGAAGCAGATCCGCGAGGGCGCGCTGGAATTCGCCTTCGCGGGCGACGGCGTCGAGGCGCTCGAAACGCTTGACGCCGACCCTGCCGTCGAGATCGTGCTGACGGACCTCAACATGCCGCGCATGGACGGGCTGGCGCTGCTCGACCGCATCGGCGCGCTCGACCGGCTGCTCAAGGTCGTTGTCGTCTCCGCCTACGGCGACATGTCCAACATCCGCGCGGCGATGAACCGGGGCGCCTTCGACTTTATCAACAAGCCCATCGACTTCGCCGATCTCGAGGTGACGCTCGCCAAGACGCACCGCGAACTCGACGCGCTGCGGAGCGCTGTCACGCTGCGCGCGCACCTGGGCGCGCTCCAGCGTGAGCTCGAGATCGCCGCGCAGATCCAGCTCTCGGCGCTGCCGTCGCGCTTCCCCGACCGCACCGACCTCGACCTCTACGCGACGATGATTCCGGCGCAGGAGGTGGGCGGCGACTTCTACGATTTTTTCCTCCTCGACGACGACCATCTCGGCTTCTCCATCGGCGACGTGGCGGGCAAGGGCGTCGGCGCGGCGCTGTTCATGGCCGTCACCCGGACGCTGCTGCGCGCCACGGCCCTCGGCGGGATGCCGCCGGACGAGTGCCTCCGCCGGGTGAACGCGGTGCTCTTTCCCGAGACGCTGGCACGCCTGTTCGTCACGCTCGTTTACGGCATCCTCGACACGCGCACGGGCGAGGTGCGCTACAGCATCGCCGGGCACCTGCCGCCGTTCCACCTATCGGCGGGAGGAGGTGCCGCGCCGCTGCCCCGCACGCGCGGCATCGGGCTGTGCCTGCTGGCGGATTTCGCTTACGACACACGCGCGGTCACGCTTGCGCCGGGCGATGCCCTCGTGCTCTACACCGACGGCGTGACCGAGGCCACCGACGCGCAGCGTCAGCAGTTCTCCGTCGAGCGCCTGCACGCCTGCCTCGCCGACGCGACGGACGAGAGCCCCGGCGCCGTCGTGCGCGACCTGCTCCGCGCCATCGAGGCATTCTCGGGCGGCGCGCCGCAGGCGGACGATATCACGCTGCTGGCGCTCCGCTACCACGGCCCCGGCGGGCGATAAGCCGTCCCGTCCCTCCACGCCGTCTTCGCCGGACGATAACAGCGACTTTACGACGGACGCGGGCGCATCCGGCTACTTTTGGTGCTTTCACGTACCTCCAGACCCGAAGGTTTTCAAAACCTTCGGGTCTTTCTCCGCCATGCCCGAAACGCTCCGCCACCGCATCGAAACCGCCCGCGCGGACGCCGGGGCGGAGGCCGTGGCCGTGGCGTTCTACGACTTCGAAACCGGCACCGCCTTCAGCCTGCACGGCGACCGGGCGTTTCACGCGGCGAGCACGATGAAACTGGGCGTGCTCGTGGCGCTGCTCGACGCCGTCGAGGGTGGCCGCTTCGCGCTCGGCAACCGGCTGCACGTCCGCAACCTCTTCGAGAGCAAGGCCGACGGCTCCACGTTCCGTGTGGGCGCGGGGCGCGACGCGAACGGCGACGTCCACGCGGCCATCGGCAAGACGATGAAGCTGCGCGAGCTGGCCTACCACATGATCGTGACGTCGTCCAACCTCGCCACCAACCTGCTCGTCGACCTCGTCGGTGCGGACGCGGCGGCGCAGACGCTCGAAACGCGCGGCATCCGGGGCGTGACCGTCGTGCGCGGCGTCGAGGACGAGAAGGCCTTCGAGGCAGGCCTCAACAACGAAGTCACCGCCGACGGACTCGTCGCCCTGCTGCGATGCCTCCACGAGGGCGGCTTTTCGGACGCGAGCCGCGAGGCGATGCTGGCGATGCTCTTCGACCAGGCCTTCAACAGCGGCATCCCCGCGGGCCTGCCCGACAAGGTGCGCGACAAAGGCCCGCATCGCGCACAAAACCGGCGAGATCTCGACCGTGCAGCACGACGCCGGGCTCGTCTTCCTGCCCGACCGCGCGCCCTACGCTCTCGCCATCCTGACCGAGTGGAAGGCCGACGTGAACGGCCAGCGCGCCGCGCTCGTGGCGACGGTGAGCAAGCTCGTCTACCAGGCGCTCGTCGCCCCCGAACGCACCGATGGCTGAACCCCTCACCGCCCTCGCCGTCGTGGACGGCCGCGACCTGCCCGAGGCCGTCCGCACGGCCCTGCGCCCCGGCGACACGCTGCGCGACGGCGCGGGGCGCGAGGTCGTGCTGCCGCGCTACTTCTACGAGATCCCGTCGTGGGAAGTGGCGAAAGAGACGGTGCTCGCGCCCGGCTTCGGGCTGTACGAGTTCATCCACGTCGATCTCTACGAGGCGCGAGCGCTGCACCACTTTCCGCGCTACGTGCCGTGCGCCATCACGGTGCTGGCGGCCCACCTCGCCGTCGTCCGCCACGACGTGGATACGTACGTCCACATCGCGGCCAACGGCGGCTACCGCTCGCCCTCGCACGCACGCACCACGCCCGACACGCTCGACCACGCCTGCGGCCTCGCCGCCGACCTCTACCGCGTGGGCGACGATTTCCTCGACACGCCCGACGTGATCACGTCCTACGCGGCGCGCATCAGAGCGCTGCTTCCCGGCACGGGCGCCCTCCCCGCCGACGCCACCCTCGACCACCTGCACCTCAGCCTGGGCTATGGCGCGCTGACGCCGCCCTACCTGCCATGACCGAGCCGTTCGTAAAGGCCTATGGCCCCCTCGACGCCGTGGGCAAAGCCGTCGCCCGCAAAACCAACCGCCCCGGAGCCGACCTCGAGATGGCCGCCATCGGCCTCGAAGCTGAGTGTGCGCTGTGGATCGATGGTAAGCAGACGACCCCCGAGAAGGTCTTCGGCGATCCGCGCGCGTTTCTGGGCGACGGCCTCGTTCACCGCGAGGGCACCTCGTACCACCTGCCCACGGGCGGCGCGGTGTACTTCGACACCGGCGTCGTCGAGGTCGCCACGCCCGCCATCGAAATCCAGTACGGCTGCGCGGCGCGCGCGGGGCGGTCGCTGTGGGAAAGCCTTCACGCCGTCCGTGACGGGCTCGATGGCTGGGAAAGGAAGACGGGGCGGCAGGCGCGGTTGCAGGGGTTCTCGGCGCACTACAACGTCTCGTTCGAGACGCACGGGCGCGGCGCGGAGCAGACCGTCGAGAAGCTGGCGTACCTGCTGGCGCACATCCTGCCTGCGCCCGTGATGCTCGTGGCGGCCAACCGGCTATCCACAGGTGTGGGCGTGCGCCCGCGCGGCAACCGCGTGGAGGTGACGGTGGATTTCACGCCTGCCCCCTCGCTCTCCATCGCTACGGCAGCGCTCATCACCGGCATCGCGCGCGCGGTGATGGCATGGCCGTCGTACGAAGTGGAGATGCTCGATACGATGGCGATTCCCGTCATCCAGCGGTTTGCGCCCATCCCGCACACGTCGCGCAAGGGGTGGCTCGCGCACGCGACGAGCTTCGACACCAACCCCTTCGAGGCCGGGCCTGACGCCCGCCGCTGGCACGTCTCGGACGCCTACCGCCGCCTCACCGGCGACGACCGCGAGGCCCACACGCTGCGCGAGGTCGCCGAGGTCGTCTTCCGACGCTTTCTGACGCCCATCCGGCAGATCGCCAACCCGTTCACGCTGCGCCTTTTGATGGGGCTCATGGGCGGCCACACGCCCGCGCTGCTGGACCTCGACACGCGCCCCGACGCTTACGACGACGTGGGCCGCGCTTGCCGCTGGGACGCGCTGTTCTCCGAACGCCAGATCCGGCGATCACGCTACGAGCAGGTATTCATCCACGCCCTCCGCGGCGACGTTTTCCACCACGGCGGGCAGCGTTACGCGCCCGTGCGCCCGAGCGGCTGGTCGGCGGTGGACTTCACCCGCGCCGACGGTCGCCCCGCGCGCTTCACGCTGGACTTCCTGATTCGGCACCCACGGGCGTGGCGGCGGGCGTGAGGACGGCAACGGGGGCCGGAAGCGTGAACCAGAAGATGCTGCCCACGCCTTCGAAGCTCTCGACACCCACGTGCCCGTTGTGCATCTCCACGTACTGCCGCACGATGTAAAGCCCCATCCCCGACGACGACTCGCCGCCGGTGGGCTGCGCCGACAGGCGCTGGAAAGGCTGGAACAGCCCATCGCGGTCCTCCTCGCGCACACCCGGCCCCTCGTCGCGCACCTCGAAGCGGAAGGCGTCATCTGTGCGGGTGAGGTAGACCTCGATCACCGCGTGGAGGCGGGAATACTTCACAGCGTTGTTGACGAGGTTGACCATCGCGTCGAGGACGCGCAGTTCGTCCACCTCGGTTTCGAACGCGAGCTCCGGCGGCACCACATGCAGCCGGATGATCTGGCCCTTGCGCTCGGCCTGCACGGTGCATTGCTGCACGGCCTGGCTGGCGAGCGCCCGCAGGTCGGCCCGCACCGGGTTGAGGCGCAGCTGGCCCGTCTCGCGCGCCTCGGAGTTGAGCACGTCGTCGATGAGCTTGCTCATCTGCCGCGCCGACGTGCGGATGAGGTCGAGGAATTCGTAGTTCGCCGGGCCTTCGTCGCGCTCTTCGAGCAGGATTTCGGCGAGGCTGTAGATGTTGGCGATGGGCGTCTTGAGGTCGTGCGCGGCGATGCTGAGCAGGTGCGACTTCTGCGCGCTCATCTCCTCGAGGCGGGTGTTGGATTCCTGGAGGGTTTTGTTGAGGTAGCGCAGCATCCGTTTCTGCGCCTCGGCCTCGCGCGTGTGGACGCGCACTTTGGCGGCCAGCAGGCGGCGGGCCGCCTCCGAGCGGTGCTCCTGCCAGCGCGTGGCCCCGGCCACGCACGCCAGCACCAGCAGCAGCGCCAGCACCCCGTACACGGCCACCATCCCGCGGCTCCGGTACCACAGCGCGGCCACCTCGAACGCCACCACCGCTTCCTGCCCGATGATGCCGTGGCGATCCTGCGCCTGCGCCCGGAACGTGTACGCGCCGGCGGGCAGCACCGGGTAGTTGCGCTGCGGGCTGCTCGTCCACGCCGACCAGTGCGCGTCGAGCCCGTCGAGGCGGTAGCGGTACTGCACACCTTCGTAGCGCGGGGCCCCCACGACGAACTCCAACCCCTGGCGGGCCGCCAGGCGCTGCAACGCGGGCGTGCCCACGCCTCCGTACAGCACGGAATCGCGGTCTGCGAGGCGTACGGACTCGATGTAGGTCTGGAACTCCGCGAAGCCCGCCGCGGCCTCGGGGCCGGGCGACAGGCGCGCGAGCCTGTTGGTCTGCGACAGCCACAGGTGCCCTCCGAGCAGCCATGTGCGGAGCGTGGCGTCACGCTGAAGCGTGGCATCGCCGACGGGCTCCCAGCGATATTGCGTGCCCGCGCGCCGCGCCACGCCTGGCTGCCCGTCTACGACGAGGTACACGTCGCCGCCGGGGGCCACGTGGGCATCGGCAATGTCGCGCGGTGCGTAGTCGAGCGCCGCCGCGAGGGCGGACGAATCCCGCGTGATGCCCGCGCCGCCGGGGCGGTAGAACCCCGCCGACGTGAAAAACAGCATCTGGCCATCCACCTGCAGGGGCGCGACTATGAGGCGCGGCATTCCCTCCGAAGGGCCGTAACGGTGCGCGCGCGCCACGCCACCCTCGAACGAGACGCGCCACAGGTCTTCGTGATTGGTACCCAGCCACAGCGTGCCGTCGTCCTCTTCCGCCAGCGACGCCACGTCCGCAGTGACGGCAGGCAGCGTACCGGCAAACGTCCACCGCCCGTCGCGCAGGCGCAGCGTCGCCAGGCCCCGCCGGTAGCCGACGTAGACCTTTGTGGTGTCTACGCGGCTGCGGAGCAGGGCCACCGGGTAATCGCCGTCAATCCTGAAATCCGCGACCGGCGCGAGGCGTCCCTGCCGGTAGATCTGCAAACTTTTTCGCATCCCCACGATCAAGCCCTGCGGCGTGGACAGCAGCGCGAGCACGTCGTCGGCGGGAGTGGCCACGGTTTCCAGCGGCATTCCGGGTGCGGAGGCGATGCGCGCCAGTTGCTCGATGCCGCCCACGTAGAGCGCACCCTCGTGCAGCGCCATCGCGTCGGCATCGGCCCCGAGGCCCTCGCGCGCCTCGATGGTCGTCACGTCCGAGCCGAGGTCTACCCGGGCGAGCCCGCGTTCGAGCGCGATCCACAGGTAGCCCTGCGCGTCGTAGGCCAGCGCCAGCGCGACGTTGTCGGGCAGGCCCTGGGCTTTGGAAAACTGCCGGACGAGCGCGCCGTCGGCATCGAGGATGAGCACGCCTTCGTAGAGCGTGGCGACGGCCAGGTGCCCGCCCGGCAGCGGGACCGCGTCGTAGACCCAGCGCCGCCGCCCGTCGGTGCTGACGGCAGACGCCTGCGGGTAGAGCTTGCCGCCCGTGAGCCGGTACAGGCCGCGCCCGGTCACCAGCACCGAGTCGCCGGCGACGCGCGGCAGGAGCAGGCGCGCGGGCTCATGCGTGAGTACGTCGGGGGCAGAAAAGAACGGCTGCCACTCGTCGTCGCCGCTGAGGGTGTGGAGCCTGCCATCGCCCATCGTCTGGAGCACCGGCTCCGGCGCATCCTTGATCAGCGTGACGACCTCATCGAAGTGCCACACCTTCATGGCAGCCGTCGCGGGCGTCCACCGCATCACCTGGCGGTAGCTGTAGAAAAACACCGACGCGCCGAAGGTCTGCACGAGCCACACGTCCTGGAAATCCCGGTATTCCTCGGGGACGTACGACAGGAGCGACGTGTAGCGCAGCGATCCGTTCGCGGTCGGGACGAGGTAGCCCACTTCGTTGCTCCCGCCGACGTACATCAGCCCGCCGGGACCCACGTGGAGGGAGCGGGCCACGCTCCGGTTGTCGAGCGTGATGAGGTCTGAGACGTGCTGCCCGCGGATGGCATACACGCCCACGCCGTTGCCGACGAACACGCGCCCCTCGGGGCCCGGCGCGATGGCCCAGTTGTCTGCCGTGCCGGGGTACTCGCTGGCGCCGTACACCTGCAGCGGCAGCGCACCCGGCGCGTAGAGGCCCGGCAGAGGAGTGTCCTGCGCGTGTACCCTGAAAGCACAGCCCATCCACAGCGCCAGAAGGGCGCACGTGAGCAAGAGAATGCGGAGCTGCGACATGAACGAAGGGGTGGTGTCCCTGCGGGGACGGGTGGCACCTGCCGCGCCGGTTGCAAAGGCCATGCCCACGTGTCGGCCGGGGAGGTGCGGAGTACGGTCGAGACGGGGCGCGCCGTGCTCGCCCGGTACCCCGTACCCCGGAGCTAACCTCGCGGCACCACGAGATCCCGCCACTCGGGATGCCGCGCTGCGTACGCCCGCATGAACGCGCACGCCGGGTCGATTTCGAGCCCGTTTTCGCGGGCGTAGGCAAATGCGGCTTCTGCCAGCGCCGTGGCCCAGCCCTGCCCCCCGTGCGCGGGTGGCACCTCCGTGTGCGTCAGCACGAGCGTGTTTCCGCGCCGCACGTACAGCGCCTCCGCATCGCCCTCGTCGGACGCAATTACAAATCGGTGACGGTGTTCTTCGTGCGTGACAGGCGGTGCGGGCATGGAGACGGAAGATTGGGAAGTCGGTGCCTACCCGGCCACGTCAACTCCGGTTCTGGCGCGAAATGACGGAAATACGTTCCGTCTGCACCCGGTAAACGGGCCTGAAACGAACAGCCAATAGCAAGACGCAGGAAAGTTTTTCTCGCCCTGCTCCGTTCACCGCCTCGCAGGGCACAACCTTCAGCCCAGCACGATCTGCTTCCGCATCCGCGCCACGGGCACGCCGAGTTGCTCGCGGTACTTCGTCACCGTGCGCCGGGCTATCGAGAAGCCGCGCTTTTCGAGCATCTTCGCTATCGCCTGATCCGACAGCGGCTTCTGCTTGTCCTCCTGCGCGATGATGCCTTCGATGATGGCGCGCACCTCTTTGTTCGACACCTCCTCGCCGCTGTCTTTCGTCAGCCCTTCGGAGAAGAAATACTTCAACTCGTAGACGCCGAACTCGCTCTGCACGTACTTGCCGTTGACGACGCGCGAAATCGTCGAGATGTCCATCCCGATCTTTTCGGCCACGTCTTTGAGGATCATCGGCTTGAGGTTGCCCTCGCCCTCGCGGAAGAAATCCGCCTGGAGTTCGACGAGCGCGTGCATGACCTTCAGCATCGTCTGCCGCCGCTGGTTGATGGAGTTGATGAACCAGCGTGCGCTTTCCATCTTGGTCTTCAAGAAATTGCGCGTCTCCGAGTCGTAGGATTCGCGGGCGCGCTCGCGCTTCTGGTCGGCCGAGAGCGTTTCGAGCATCTCGCGGTACTGCTTCGACACGCGCAGCTGGGGCGCGTTGCGGCCGTTGAGCGTGATGATGAAGTCGTCGTCCACGACCTCGACGGTGAAGTCGGGGGTGATGTAGTTCTGCTGCGCGCTGAACTCGCCCTCGCCGGGCTTGGGGTCGAGGCGCTGGATGAGGTCGTAGGCTTCCTTCAACTCCCCGCCCGTCACGTCGAGCTTCCGCATGATCTGGTCGAAGTGCTTCATCGTGAACGCCTTGTAGGTCGTCCTGAGCATCCGGAGGGCCACGTCGCGCCCCGGCGTGCCCGCGGGCATCACGTCGAGCTGGACGACGAGGCACTCCTGCAAATCGCGCGCGGCGATGCCGACGGGTTCGAGGCGCTGCACCATGCCGAGCACGCCCTCGACGTCCTCGTCCGTCGGCGCGACGCCGTAGTTGAACATGAGGTCGTCCACGATGGAGTCGAGCGAGCGGCGCAGGTAGCCGTCCTCGTCGATGGAGCCGATGATCTGCTCGGCGATGAGCGCCTGCGTATCGTCGAGGTCGAGGAAGACGAGCTGGTCGCGCAGGTGCTCGGCAATCGACGTGCGCGCGGCCATCGGGATCTCGCGGCGGTCTTCCTCGGCGCTGTGGTCCACCTGCGCCTTGTGGCCGTAGAGGTCGTCGGCGGCGTTGAGGTACTCGTCCCAGTCGTACTCGTCGTCGTCGTTTTTCTGCTCTTTCTCCTCGTCGGTCGTCTGCTCGCGGGCGTCGTCCTCGGTCTGCTCGGGCGTTTCCTCGTCGTCCTCTTCCAGCCCTTCTTCCAGAACGGGGTTGGCCTCCAGTTCGGTTTTGATGCGCTGTTCGAGGGCGAGCGTCGGCAGTTGCAGCAGCTTGATGTACTGGATCTGCTGGGGCGAGAGCTTTTGCTGGAGCGACTGGCGCTGCTGGAGGTTGAGCATGGGAAAGGGGCGAGGGGAAAGGCGCGGGATCAGTCGATGGACAGGCCGAGGTCGGCGCGGCGGGCGTCGAGGATGTCGCGGAACCGGGCGTACCAGTCCGCACCGTAGCGCCGCGTGAGCGGTTCTTCGAGCACGTCGGCGAGTTGGGCGCCCAGCGTTCTGGCCGTGCTTCCGGCCCGGCGCGCACAGCTCGATCTGCTCGTAGTTGAGCACGTCGAGTTCCGCGTACCGCTCGACCCGGATGGGGTAGAGGTGGCACGAGAGGGGCTTATTGGTTTCCAGCTTTCCCGCTGTGTGCAGGAGTTGAAGGCTGCACTTGGCCACCTTTCCCGCGTACGTCACGAACACGCAGGGGCCGCTGTCCACGCACGTCGTGTTGTACTGGCCGTCGCCGGTCTCTTCCCACACGCCGTCGCGCTCGATGACGCGCAGCGCCTCGGGGGTGAGGAGGGGACGGACGGCGTCTACGGCGGCTTCGAGTCCGGCGCGTTCGTCGGCTTCGAGGGGCGCGCCTGCGGTGCCCTGCACGCAGCAGCCCCCCAGGCATGCGCCGAGGTTACACGCGAAGGGCGCGTCGAGGAGGTCGTCGGAGACGAGGACGTGGTCAACAGCAAACATAATGCCTAATGGTAAGACCGTGGCTTTGCGGTGTCAATCCCGCCCTGCGAAGAGCGGGCGTCAACGTTGTGCGGAGAAGCCCCGAGCGGAGACGCATCGCGTACTTTGGCCGCGCACCGGGTGACGCCACGGTGTCACCTGCGGACGGCTATCCTGGCCCTCCATCCCGAACGATTCCAACACGTTACCGACGATGTCCGATCCCTCCCACCGCGCCCCCGCTGCCGGTGCCCCGCCCACCGCCGACGAGGATTTCGACAAAGCCCTCCGCCCCACCCGCCTGAACGATTTCATCGGGCAGCAGAAGATCAAGGACAACCTGCGCATCTTCGTTACCGCTGCCCTACAGCGCGGCGAGGTACTCGACCACGTGCTGCTCTCAGGCCCGCCGGGGCTCGGAAAAACGACGCTCGCCCACATCGTGGCGGAGGAGATGGGCGCGCAGGTGAAGACGACGAGCGGGCCGGTGCTCGACAAGCCCGCCACGATTGCCGGATTGCTCACCAACCTGGGCGAAGGCGACGTGCTCTTCATCGACGAGATCCACCGGATGCCGTCGGTGGTGGAGGAATACCTGTACTCGGCGATGGAGGATTACGCCATCGACATCATGATCGACAGCGGACCCAACGCGCGGTCGGTCAAGATCCAGTTGCCCCCCTTCACGCTCGTCGGCGCGACGACGCGCAAAGGCTTGCTCACCGCTCCGATGCGGGCGCGCTTTGGCATCGACTTTCGGTACGATTACTACACTGCTGACCTGCTCCAGCAGATCGTCGAGCGCTCGGCGCGGCTCTCGGGCGTCGCGATTGACGAGGAGGGCGCGTTCGAGATCGCCCGTCGCAGCCGGGGCACGCCGCGCGTCGCCAACCGCCTGCTCCGCCGCACGCGCGACTTTGCCGAGGTGCAGAGCGACGGGCGCATCACGCGCGCCATCGCCGACAACGCCCTCAACGCCCTCGACGTGGACGAGCGCGGCTTCGACGACATGGACACGCGCATCCTGCTGACGCTCATCGAGAAGTTCGCCGGTGGCCCGACGGGCCTGAGCAACCTGTCGGTGTCGGTGGGCGAGGACGCGGGCACCATCGAGGAGGTCTACGAGCCGTACCTGATTCAGGAAGGCTTCATGGAGCGCACCGCACGGGGCCGCGTGGCCACGCCGCGCGCCTACGACCACTTTGGCCTGACCCCGCCGCCTAAACCCACAGATTTATTCGGGATGTAGAGCGTCGGGAGGCGCGGCATGTAAAAAGGTCGTGTCGTATGTTTGGCAGCAGCGCCGTATAGGGCGGGGGCCAGTCCGGCTCCGCCTAGCCTGGCTGTCCGTATCCCTCTCTCTACCGGTGCGTTTCTTTTCCATCTCCCGCGTGGTGCTCGTCCTGACGCTGCTGCTGAGTGTGGCCACCACGTTCGCGGTCCACACCAGTACACAGAAAGGCCAGGCACTCCGGTTCGAAAACGCCGTACAGGGCGCGCAGGACCGCATCGCCGCGCAACTGGAGACGTACGTGGCCGTGCTACGTAGCACGACGGCGTTCTTCACGGCGTCTGATTTCGTCTCCAACGCCGAGTTTCACACGTACGTGCAGCGGCTCAACCTGGAACAGCGGTACAGCGGTATCCAGGGCATCGGGTTCTCGTTGCGGGTAGCCGAGGGTCGCGAGGACAGCGTCATGGCCGCGCAGCGCGCCGCCGGGCAAACTGGCTTCCGGCTCTGGCCGGAGGAAAGCGAGGTGGAGCGCCACGCCATCGTGTTCCTGGAACCGCAGGACGCCCGCAACCGCGAGGCGATGGGCTACAATATGTACGCCGAACCGATACGCCGGGAAGCGATGCAGCGCGCGCGCGATACCGGGCAGGCCGCGCTGTCGGGCAAAGTGAAACTGGTGCAGGAGATTGGTCCCGACAGACAGAGGGGGTTCCTGATCTACCTCCCGTTCTACCGTGGCGGCGCCCCTCCACCT
The DNA here is from genome assembly GCA_963829705.1 of Rhodothermales bacterium. GTDB lineage: Bacteria > Bacteroidota > Rhodothermia > Rhodothermales > BA12 > CAWHJN01. The sequence goes on along the minus strand of CAWHJN010000005.1, from coordinate 270,949 downwards.
ACCGAGGGCGAGCGCCGCGCCGCGCTGGAAGGCTTCGTCTACGCGCCGTTCCGCGCCGACGATGTGCTCGCCAGCGTCTTCACCACCCGCGAGGCTCCGCGTGCCGCCTTCCGCATCTACGATGGCCCTATCACGGCTCCCGAAGCCCTGCTCCATGACTCGCGTCGCGTCGGCATCGTGCCTGTTGCCCGCCCGCGCTACACTGCCGAGCGGCAAATTGAGGTGGCCGGGCGCGTGTGGACTGTCGTTTTTTCGGAGACGCCGCTGTTTCGCTCCGTCACGGTACATGGCGTGGAGTGGTACATCGGGCTGTTGTGCGTGGGGTTGAGCCTGCTGGTATTCGTCTTCATCCGCGAGCAGGAACGCGCCGCCGTACGGGCACGCGACGCCGAGCAGCGGCTGCGGGCCCTGCTCGAAAGGATGCCCGTGGGCGTGCTCGTCGCCGACGCCTCGGGGTGCGTGGACTTCGCCAACACAGCGGCGCGCCGCCTGTGGGCGTTCGAGCCCCTCCCTGCCGAGGCCGACGACATCCGAGAGGTGGCGACGTGGACGGCTCCGTTGCGCGAGGCGGCTCCCGATCCCCTCGGCATCGAGCGCGCCCTGCGCGGCAGGCCCGCCGAAGACGAACTGCTTGCGCTACACGCCGACGGCACCGAGCGGACGCTGCTGCGCGCGACGCTGCCGATGCAGGGCGGTCCTTCCAACGAGCCGCAGGCCATGGTGGTGGTGGTGGACCTCAGCGCGCAGCGGGAGGCGCAGGAGGCCGAGGCCCGCGCCCTGCGTGAGCACGATGCCCGCGAAGCCGCCGAAGCGCGTGAGGTCGAGATGCGCCGCGTAGCCGACGCCCTCCAGCGCAGCAACCGCGAGTTGCAGGAATTCGCTTACATCGCCTCGCACGATCTGCAGGAGCCGCTGCGCCGCATCTCCGCCTTTATCGACCTCATCCGGCTCGATTATACCGAAAAGCTCGACGAGCAGGGGCGGCACTACCTCGACCGCATCCAGCACGGCGCGCTCCGGCTGTCGCACCTGATCCGGGATCTGCTGGTGTTTTCGCGCCTCACCACCCGGCGGCGCACCCTCAGCCCGGTACCGCTCGCGCCTCTTTTCGAGCGCCTCGTCGCCGCGCTCGAAACGCCGCTGCGCGAGGCAGGCGGCACCGTCGACATCGGAGAACTGCCCACCATCGTGGCCGATGCGCCGCAGATGCGGCAGATGTTCGAGCAGTTGCTCGCCAACGCCGTCAAGTTCCACCGCGACGGCGCGGCCCCGCGCATCGAGATCCGCGGCGGGGCCGCCGAGGGGCCAGAGGGCATGCCGGGCTGGCGTATTGAGGTGCGCGACAACGGGATCGGCTTTGAGCCGCGCTATGCCGAGCGCATCTTCACGCCCTTCCAGCGCCTCCACCCGCAGGGCACCTACGAGGGCACCGGCATCGGGCTGGCCATCTGCCGCCGCATCGTCGAAAACCACCACGGCACCATCGATGTCGAGAGCGTGCCCGGCGACGGTTGCACCTTCCGCGTATGGCTGCCCCAGCACCCGGAGAGCCACCCCGTCCTGCCGAAAGCCTGACGCGGGCGCTTGCCGTTGAGGGAGGCCGTGGGTATCGTGGGCGTTCCGCTCCACACTCCACCTCCATGCGCCTGCTGCTCGTCTTCTGCCTGCTGCTCCCGGCCTGCGCGACGCCCCCTGTCGACGCCGTCTACACCAACGCGCGCGTCTGGACGGGCGACCCCGACCACCCGTGGGCCACGGCGATGGCCGTCGCGGGCGAGGCGCTCGTGGCCGTGGGCTCGGACGATGACGTCGCCGCGCTGCGAAACGAAAACACCCAGATCATCGACCTCGGCGGAGCGTTCGTGGTGCCGGGCTTTATCGACAACCACGTGCATTTCGTCGATGGCGGCGACGCCCTGAGCAGCGTCGAACTGCGGTCGGCGGCGACGCCCGAGGACTTCTCGCAGCGCCTCGCCGACTTCGCGCAGGGCCGCGCGCCCGACCGCTGGATTACCGGCGGCGACTGGGACCACGAGGCGTGGGGCGGCACGCTGCCCACGCGCCAGTGGATCGACCCAGGCACGGGCGACGTACCCGTTTTCGTGCGCCGCCTCGATGGCCACATGGCGCTCGCCAACAGCGCCGCGCTGCGCCGGGCGGGCATCACCCGCGACACCCCCGACCCCGACGGCGGCACCATCGTCCGCGACGCTGACGGCGAGCCGACGGGTATTCTCAAGGACAACGCGATGGACCTCGTCTTCGCCGCGATGCCCGAGATGAGCGACGCGGCCCTCGACGACGTCCTCCTGGCCGCGAGCCGCCACGCCGCCGCGCACGGCATCACGCAGGTCCACGACATGAGCGCGGGCGCCGACGTGCTCGACGCCTACCGCCGCCTGCACGCCGCCGGAAAACTCGACACGCGCGTGTACGGCGCGATGCCGCTGGCCGCGTGGCCCGACCTCGTCCGCTACATCAACGCGCACGGGCGTGGCGACGACTGGGTGCGGTGGGGGCTGCTCAAAGGCTTCGTGGATGGATCGCTGGGCTCGACGACGGCGTGGTTCTACGACCCCTTCGACGACGCGCCCGAGACGAGCGGCTTCCCTGTGACCGACACGCTCGTGCTGCACCGCCTCATCGCCGCCGCCGACAGCGCCGGATTGCAGGTGGCCGTTCACGCCATCGGCGACCGTGCCAACGACTGGCTGCTGCGCGCCTTCGCCGACGCCGACGCCCGCAACGGCGCGCGCGACCGCCGCTTCCGCATCGAGCACGCGCAGCACCTCACCCCCGACGCCATTGCCGCCTTCGCCCGGCAACACGTCATCCCGTCGATGCAGCCCTACCATGCCATCGACGACGGGCGCTGGGCCGAGCGCCGCATCGGCCCCGAGCGCATCCGCACCACGTATTCCTTCCGCTCGCTCCTCGACGCCGACGCGCCGCTGACGTTCGGATCGGACTGGTTCGTGGCCCCGCTCGACCCCCTGGCGGGCATCTACGCCGCCGTGACGCGCCGCACCCTCGACGACGCCAACCCCGGCGGCTGGGTACCTGAAGAGAAAATCACCGTCGAAGAGGCGCTGCGGGCGTACACGTCGGCCAACGCCTACGCGGGTTTCCAGGAGGGCAGGACGGGCGTGCTCAAAGCGGGCGCGCTGGCGGATTTCACCGTGCTCTCCGCCGACCTCTTCGAGATCGACCCTGCCGCGATCCGCGACGTGCGGGTGCTCCGCACCATCGTCGGAGGCCGTGCGGTCTACGAGGCGGAGTAGGCGCGTCAGGCGACGCGACGCGACGCGTGTTCTCCGGCCTGCGTGGGGGCGGCTGCGGGCAGCCACACCACGAACCGGCTGCCCGCGCCCACCCGGCTGTGCGCGTGGAGCGTGCCCCCGTGCTTCTCGGCGATGCGGCGGCAGATGGCCAGCCCGATGCCGGTGCCCTCGAACTCGCTGCGCGCGTGCAGGCGCTGAAACGGGGCGAAGATGCGGTCGAGGTACTTCTCGTCGAAGCCGACGCCATTGTCGCGCACCTCGATGCGCCAGCCCGGCACGCCGCCCGGCCCGTCGGCCGCCTCGCCGCACACCTCGATGCGCGGCGGCACGTCCGCGCGGTGGAATTTGAGGGCGTTGCCCACGAGGTTCTGGAAAAGCTGATGCATCCGTGTGGCATCGGCCTGCACGGTGGGGAGCCCTTCGGTGTCGATGCGGCCCTGCGTTTCTGCGATCCGCACCGAGAGGTCGTCGAGCACGCGCGCGAACACGGCGTTGAGATCGACGGGGACGAGCGGTTGGCTTTCCGAGGCGATGCGCGAGAACGCAAGCAGGTCTTTGATGAGCCGCACCATGCGCCCGGCGGTGTCGTGCATCCGGCGCAGGTAAAACGCGCCCTGCTCATCGAGTTGGTCCGCGTGTTCGGTGGTGAGCAGTTCCGCGAACGTGGTGATCTTGCGGAGCGGCTCCTGCAAATCGTGCGAGGCTACGTAGGCGAATTCCTGCAACTCCTCGTTGCGGCGTTGCAGCGCTTCGTTGGCCCAGGACAGCTCTTCGGTGCGGCGAGCGACTTCCTGTTCCAGCCCCGCGTTGACCTGCCGCAGTTCGGCCTCGACGCCCTGCCGGGCCCGAATCTCGGCGTGCAACTCCTCGATCTTCTGGTTGAGCACGGTAAACGGCGCGTTGGCGAGCAAGCGAGGCTGCACCTGCAGCAGCAGCAGGGCCGGCGGCCCCACGCGCGCGAGGGCCCCACTGCACCGGCAGGCCAGAGGGGCCTCCCCCGCGCGCCGCCACGTCAGCAGTGCGGGCATGGGCTGGTTACTGCGCGCCCACGTCTCCAGCCGGGTGCGCACCACGTCGGGCGGCTCGGTGACGAGGTCGATCAGGCGCTGCCCGCGCAGGCGCTCCGGTGGCAGGCCCAGCATGCGCTGCGCCTGCCGGCTGGCGTCGAGCACGTGTCCCTCTGCCGAGACGAGCAGGACGGCTTCGGGGAGGATGGCCTCCAACTCGTTGAAATCCAGCGCCCAGCTCATGGCAGCGGCTCGGTGCGCTGGTAGTAGGCGCGGCCCGGTGCGGCCATCGCCTCGGGCGTGGGCTGGAGGTGGACCACGACCCGGCAGCCTGCGTGCCCCTCGGCAATGGTTTCCTGCAACTCCACCTTCGCGTAGCCCAGGTTGTCGGCGGCAATCGAGCCGAAGACGTTCGACGTCATCATGCACATCGAGGGACGGCCCAGGACTTTCTCGGCGAAGGGGCACGCCCGGTTGCCGAAAACGATCTTGTCGTCGCTCTCTTCGATCACGTAGAAGTCGCCCTGGATGCGGCGCTTCAGGTCCACGAGCACCGCGGCCACCTGCTCGCGGGTGAGGTGCTCCGTGCCCAGCGCCAGGCGGTAGGCGCGGTCGATCTGCTGCCCCATGTTTTGCCCCACGATGCTCACGAAGCCCGCGGCTTCCTCCAGCCCGACGAGGTCTTGCAGCGTACCGGAGAGTTCGCGGATGAGCGTACGCATGAACACGTCACGCTCCAGCAGCACGTCTGCCTGGCGCACGGCCTGGCCTGCCGGGGAAGTTGCTGCTGTCATGGAGGGGCGGTTGTTGAGGCCAACGCAGGCGTGCCTGCGCTCGGGGGGAGGGGGATCGTGGCGTAGTAAGGTGCCACGCGCCGACGCACAACATAGCAATCGTCATACCTTCCCATCTCCGGCGCGTTTCCTTACCCCTACGGAGGCCCCAGCATGGCAGACATCCGCTACATCGACGACGATTTCGTGGCCGTGCGTGCCCAGCCCACCACCGGCGCGCGGCGCATCGTGACGCTGGCCTTCGGCGACCAGGTTCACGTGCTCGGCGAGCAGGACGGGTGGACGCAGGTGCGGGTGCTCGAATACTTCAGCCGCCCCTTCCGCGGCTGGGTGCGGGGCCGCCTGCCCGTGCGCGACACCGGCGTGCTGCGCCTGTCGATGGTGGACGTGCAGCAGGGCGATGGCCTCGTGCTCGAAACCCCCGGCGGCCAGATCGTGCTCATCGACGGCGGCGACAACAAGCTCTTTGCCCGCCACGTGGCCGCCCGCTACCGGCACCGCGCCGCCACGCCCGAAAAACCCCTCGACGTGGCCGCCATCCTCATCACCCACGGCGACGCCGATCACTTCGATGGCCTCAACGACATCGCCCGGTCGGAGGAGTTGCCCGACTACCAGAAGCACAAGCGCCTCGCCATCCACCCGCGCCGCGTGTTTCACAACGGCCTCGTCAAGCGCCCCTACCGCGACGCCAAGGGCAAGCGGCTCAAAGACACCGAACTCTTCGGCCCCACCACCGAGCACGAGGGCCGCCTCTACGCGCTCGACCTTAAAGGCGAGTTGCGCGGCCTGCCCGCCGCCGAACTCAACCGTCCCTTCGAGCACTGGGTGAAGTCGCTCGACCACTGGAGCACGCGCGGCCCCATCGACGTGCAGCGCGTGGCCTTCGGGATGGACGAAAGCGCGCTGTTCGGTTTCCTGGCGGATGAACGCGTCGGCGTCGAGATTCTCGGGCCGTTCGAGGCGCGCGTGCCGCACCCTGAGACGGGCGAGGACGTGGCCGCGCTGCCGTTTTTCCACGCGCCGCGCCTGAGCGCCGAGCAGGCGCTGGAAAGCGACAGCGAAACGCCCGGCACGCCGTCGGCGTCGCACACCGTCAACGGCCACTCGATCACGCTCAGGATCACCTTTGGCAACGTGCGCTTTCTGCTCACCGGCGACCTCAACGACGAGGCCATGCGGGCGCTGCGGGCGAATGTGCCGCTCGAAAAGCTGGAAGCCGAGATCGTCAAAGCACCCCACCACGGCTCCGACGATTTCGACCTCGACACGCTGCGCGCCGTGCGCCCCGTCGTGGCCATCGTGTCGTCGGGCGACGAGAGCGAGGCGAAGGAATACATCCACCCGCGCGCGACCCTCATGGCCGCCCTCGGCGCGTCGATGCGCGGCAAGGGGCTGGTGTTCTCGACCGAACTGGCGGCGTTTTTCTCCGCGAAGGCCGAGTGCTACACCCGCGACGACCTCGCCGCCTATTTCGCCGAGCGCCACGACGAGACGTTCACCGGCGAGGACCTGCGGCAGCTCTTCACCGGGGTACCGCGCCCCGAAGACCCGAAGGGACTGTTCTACGGTTTCGAGCGCACCAACTTCGGCATCGTCCACCTCCGCACCGACGGTGAGCGCGTGCTGGCCTTCACGCACAGCGGCAAAGAGGGCGTCAACGAGGCGTACCGCTTCCACGTGACGGTAGAGGACGGCGAGCATCGCGTGGCCTTCCGCAACGCCGTCACCACGCGCTGACTTTCCTCAGCGCGCGCTCACGTAGACGACCACGCGGCGGTTCTCGGCCCTCCCCTCGGCGGTGGCGTTGGGCGCGACGGGCTGCGTGTCGCCCCGGCTGGCGACGGCGAAGCGGTCGGCGTCGAGGCCCGTCGAGATCAGGTAGCGGGCCACGGCGGCGGCGCGCTGCGCGGCCAGCTCCCAGTTGGATGGGAATCGCTCCCGCAGGCTCGGCCCGATGGGCGCGGTGTCGGCGTGGCCTTCGACGCGGAACGACGCCGAGCCGGGCTGCCTTTTGAGGTCGGTGGCGAGCGCGTCGAGCGCGGCGATCCCGCCCGTGGACAGCGTGGCCGAGGCGGGTTCGAAGAGATCGTCGGCGCGCAGCGTTTCGAGCGTCCGCTCGCCGCCCCCTTCGGCCAGCCGGAATTCGAGGCGCTCCACCTGGTCGCGCAGCGTGCGGAGCGTGCGTTCGTACGCGCCCGAGTCGATGCTATCGTAGAAGCGGATGGAATCCGCGTACGCCTCGGAGCGCACCTTTTCGACGGCGAGTTTGCTTTGCAGCGAGTCGCGCTCGGCGCGGTACCGCTCGGCCACGGCCCGCTCGGCTTCGATGCGCCCGGAGGCGCAGCCCGCGAGCACGCACGCGGCGGCACAGCCAAAAAAGAGTCGGAGGTTCAGCATAGCGCCTCGCCCTACGCGCGCGCACGGCAGAGGTGCCTACTGCGGCAGCACGGCCACGCGGACGCGGCGGTTGCGGGCGCGGCCCTCGGCGGTGGTGTTGGAATCAACGGGGTCGTAGGGGCCGAAGCCGACGGCCTCGAAACGCTCGGGCGGCATGTTGTGCACCTCCTGCAAATACCGCACGACGCCCGTGGCCCGCGCCGCCGACAGTTCCCAGTTGGTGGGGTAGCGCGCCTGCAGGTTCGCGCCGATGGGCTGCGTGTCAGTGTGGCCCTCAACGCGGATGGTGCGGCCCGCATACTCACGATCGAGCCGGTCGGCGAGCAGGTCGAGGCGTTTCTGGCCGTCGGAGGTGAGGCGGGCGCTGCCGCTCTCGAAGAAGATGTCGGCCAGCAGGATCTCGACGGTTTCGCCGCGCCGGGCGGCCTCGGCGGGCGGGCATCCGATCTCCACCTCGGTGGCCATCAGGCTGCGGAGGCGTTCGTTTTCGAGGCGCAGGCGCTCCATCTCGGCACCCGAGTCGGCGGCGACGCCCGCGCTGCGGCACGCGGCGAGCAGGAGGATGGGCAACAGGCAGAGGCGCATGGGCAGAGTGGATTAGCGAGAGGCGGAAAGATCCGGAACGTCGGCCCCGCGCGCGATGGTGGAAGGGCCCGACTGCGCGGTAGACATCAGCACGATCTCGGAGATGTTGACGTGAGCGGGGCGCGTGATGGCGTAGAGCACGCTGTCGGCCACGTCGCGCGCCGTGAGCGGGATGGTGTCGGCGTAGACGGCGTCGGCGCGGGCCGCGTCGCCGTGGAAGCGGACCAGGCTGAAATCCGTCTCGACCATGCCCGGCGAGATGGCGGTGACGCGCACGGCCGTGCCGTGCAAGTCGAGCTTGAGCCCCTCGGTGAGCGCGAGCACGGCGCTCTTGGTGGCGCAGTACACGACGCCGCCCGCATACACGCCATGCCCCGCCGTCGAGCCGATGTTGACGACGTGGCCGCGCCCGCGCGCCACCATCCCCGGCACCACGGCGCGGGTGACGTAGAGCAACCCCTTGACGTTGGTATCGACCATGTCGTCGATGTCCGCGACGGTGTTTTCCTGCACGGGCTGCATGGACCGGCCCAGGCCGGCGTTGTTGACGAGCACGTCGATGGCGGCGAAAGCGCCGGGGAGTTCGGCGACGGATTTTTCCACCGCCCGCGCGTCGCGCACGTCGAGCACGACGGTGTGGACGGGCACGCCGTGCGCGTCGCGGAGGCGCTCGGCGACGGCGTCGAGCGCGTCGGCGCGGCGGGCGGCCAGCACGAGGCGCGCGCCGAGTGCCGCCGCCCCCTCGGCCACCGCCGCGCCGATGCCCGCCGAGGCGCCGGTGACGAAGACGGTGCGATCCTGAAGCGAGGAACTGAACATAGCTGGGGGATGGGGAATTGCGTGGTCGGGCGTGGTCGCCCGTCCTACCTTTGGCGACGCTGCTCTCTGCCATTCACTTCAGAATACACGTCGTGCCGCACCTCCCGCAACGCCTCTTCTGCCTGCTGGGCCTCGCCAGCGTCGGCCTCGCCGCCACGGCGCAGCCCGTCGGCTTTACGCCCGCGCCGCGCGCGTCGGTCACCACAGGCCCCACCGTCGTCGGCGCACGGCAGCCGTGCATCGGCGGCAGCGCGGCGGGCTACGCCTGCGACGCCATCGACCTGATGGCCTTCGTGCCCGTAGCCGACCTCGGCGGGGCCACCGACAACGGCGCGGCGACGACGGCCGAACTCAACGACATCTGGGGGTGGACCGACCCCGAGACGCGCAACGAGTACGCCCTCGTGGGCCGCACCGACGGGACGGCCTTCGTGGACGTGACGGACCCGCTGAACCCGGCGTTTCTGGGGTTGCTGCCGAGCGCCGTCACGCCCGGCAACCGCCGCTCGTGGCGCGACGTCAAGGTGTATGCAGATCACGCTTTCGTCGTCAGCGAAGAAAACAACCACGGGATGCAGGTCTTCGACCTGACGCAGCTTCGGGGGCTGGAGGCGTCGGCATCGCGGCGCTTCGTGGAAGATGGGCATTACAGCGGCATCAGCCGGGCGCACAACCTCGTCGTCGATGAGGAGACGGGCTTCGCCTATGCAGTAGGCAGCCTCCGCGCTGCCAGCGGGCCCAACTGCGGCTATGGCCTCCACATCATCGACATCCGCACGCCCACCGCGCCCACGTACGCAGGTTGCTTCACCGACCCCTCGACGGGCCGCAGCGGCAACGGCTACACGCACGATGCGCAGTGCGTCGTCTACCGCGGGCCGGACGCCCGCTATACCGGGCGCGAGGTCTGCTTCGCGGCCAACGAAACCGCCCTCAGCATCGCCGACGTGACGGACAAAGCCGCCCCGGCGAAAATCAGCGCGCTGTCGTATCCCGGCGTGTCGTACACCCACCAGGGATGGCTGTCGGAGGATCAGCGGTATTTTTTCATGGACGACGAGCTGGATGAACTCAACCGCGTCGTCCCGCGCACGCGCACGCTCGTCTTCGACCTGCTCGAACTCGACAGCCCCGTTTTGCTCGGCGAGCACCTGGGTGTAGCCGCCAGCATCGACCACAACCAGTACATCGTCGAGCGCTACAGCTTTCAGGCCAACTACACGTCGGGCCTGCGCGTGCTCGACGTGAGTAACCCGGCTGCGCTCGAAGAGGTGGCGTTTTTCGACACGTTCCCGAACAGCGACGCGACGGTGTTTTCGGGCCTCTGGAGTGTGTATCCCTTTTTCGAGAGCCGCAACGTGGTGGCGAGCGACATCGAGCAGGGCCTGTTCGTGCTGCGCCCGACGGGGCTGTCGTTCAGCACCACCGTGGCTCCGCCGGAGTCGCCGGATGCGGCGCTGCGGCTCTCTGCGCCGAGCACCGTCGTCGCTGGCCCCACAGCGCTCACGCTGTCACTGCCCGCTGCTGGCCCGGTGCGCGTGAGCGTCTACGACGTCACCGGGCGGCGCGTGGCACTGCTGGCGGATGCCGTGCTGTCCGCTGGCGCGCACGCGGTTGCCTTCGACCCCGGCGGCCTGGCGAGCGGCACGTACTTCGTCCGGGCTGTCGCCGGGCGCGATCAGCAAACGATCGCGCTGATCGTCGCGCGGTGAGACCGCGCTACCACGCCGTTCTCCGGGCATCGCGAAACACGGCAGCGCGCCGCACCTCAATGTCAGGAGGCGCGGCGCGCTGCGTGTGCTACAACACTGGCGGAACGCGGACCCGTCAGCGTACCACGACCATCTGGCGCGACCCGGTGAAACGCCCCGCCTGCAAGCGGTAGACGTACACGCCCGAGGCGAGTGCGTCGGCCTCGACGGCGACGGCGTAGCGCCCGGCGGGCTGCTGCGCGTCCACGAGGGTCTGCACGTGCCGCCCGAGCAGGTCGTACACGTCGAGACGTACCGGAACGCTCTCGGCCAGTGCGTAGCGGATCACCGTCTGCCGACTGAACGGGTTGGGTGCGTTGGCGTCGAGGGCAAACGCGACGGGCACCTCGCCGCCGGTAGCGGTGGTCGTGGCGGTGTCGAAAACGAACGGCTCGCGCGGCGTGCCCCGTCCCGTCTCGGCGGCAAAGGCCACCTGCTGGCTCAACGGACGGACGGCGTCGCCGTGGGCGTCGTAGGCCCTGAACGTGACGGTTTCGCCGTCGCTCTTTCCGTAGACGGTGAGGAAGTACGTCCACCGATCGAGGGCGAACACGGGGCGGGCCACGCCGCGCACCTCGTCCTCGACGAAGGCCGCCACGATGGCGTCTTCGCTGGCGGCGGCCACGCCGTCGAACTGCAGCGTGCCCGTGATGGCCATGGCGAACTCGTATTTGGCCGCATCCACCTGCCAGTCGGGCGGGCCACCGGCCACGACGGTCTCGATCTCGACGCGCGGCCCGGCGGCGTCGGGGTAGACGAGCGTCCCGGGCGTGCCTGTTTTGAAGAGGTAGCCCGCGCCGGGTGCCATCGTGGCGAGGCTGCCCTGCCACGCGCCCCCGTCGAACTGCGCGAACGCCGTCTGGCTCTTGACGAGGTCGCCGGGTTGCGGCGGCAGGGATGCCAGCGCGGACGCCAGCGGCAGCGGCGCGTCGGGCAGGTAGCCCAGCCAGTTCCATCCGTCGGTGATGGCGAGGGGCCGATCCTGCCCGGAAACGGGTTGCCCGATAAACGGCAAGGGCTGGGGGTTGGCGACGTGCATCTTGTAGAGCACGCCCGCGCGCAGCGTGTCGAGTGTGCCTACCCAGCCCTGTCCGGCCGCGTACTGGCTGTAGCGCGTCTGCGCCTGGATGCGGTCCCCGTCGGCGGGGCGGACGCGGCCGAGCACGCTCTGCGTGGCCATGTCCTGCGCCTCGACGCCCAGCGAGATCCACGTCACGCCTTCCGCGAGCGGAATCGTTTGCAGCACCGCGCCGCTCACCGTCAGCCGGGTGGGCTGCGTGGGCGTGCCGGTGGCCGCGTTGGCCTCGAACGCGACAGGCTCAGCAATGCTCATCGTCTTGCACTCGGAGGCATCCCAGAGTTCGAAGCGAATTTCCTCGCCCGTCGTCTGGTTGCTGTAGACCGTCAGGAAGGCCAGGAAATCGTCCTGCGGCACGCGCGGCTGCACCGTCGCCACGCCGCGCACCTCGGCCCCGGCGAAAGCGGCGACGCGGTCGGTGCGGCTGCTGAAGGGCAGGCCGCCGAGGTAAAAGCCCGCCGTGACGTTCATCGAGTGCGCGAACGCGGCGGCATCCACCTGCCAGTCGGGCGCGGGGCACGACACGTCGAGTTCGACGGCAAGGCGGGCAGGTCCGCCGGGCGTCTGGGCGACGACGGTGTCGCGGTAGAGGCCGGGCGCGAGCGCGGGGTCGGGCGTAAACACGACGGTCTGCGCGTCGCGCGGCGCGAGCGTGCCCGCCGTGGGCGTGGGCGTGAGCCACACGGGATGCCGCGTGATGTCGAAGGCCATGTCCGTGGAACCGGTGTTGGCGAGCGTCGCCGTTTCGGGGGCGAGGGCACCCGCCGAGCGGGCGAAGGCCAGCCGGGCGCGGCTCCACGCCACGGGGCTGCGCTGCACGCGGAACTGCCACGCGAGCGGCGCGGCGAGCGTGTTGCCACGCAGGTCGGCCAGGCCGGTGAGCGTCACGCGCAGCGCCCGGTCTTCGAGGTCGGCGTCGTCCACGCCGGGCGTGACGACGATCTGGCGGTCGGCGTACTGCACCTGCACGGGGATGGCAGCGCCCGTCTTCGTATCGACGAGCGCGACGTGGTCAGCCGTCACAGTCGTCGGGTCGAGTTCTTCGCTGAAGGTCGCACGGATGGCGTCGCCGGTTTGCCAGAAGCCGTCGGCGGGCTCGGGCGTGCCGAAGAACGCGGGTGCGCTGCGGTCGATGAAGCCTGCGACGGGTTCGGAAAACGACGTGCCCGTCGCGCACTCGACGCCCACGCGGAGCTGGTACGCGCCATCGGGGATGTTTTTCGTGTCCCAGTCCATCTCGAAGAAGCCCTCGGGCAACTCCGCCGCCGTCACCACGCGGATCGTCTTCCAGTTGTTGGTGCCCACGGGCGCGTACTGGATTTTGAGGTTCGCGAGCGCACTTTTCACGTAGTCGCGCAGCAGCAGGCGCACGGGCGCGGTGGAGGCGCGGTTCACCGTCCAGTCGCTCGAGGGCGCGGCCAGTGTGACGGGGCTGCACGCATTCTGGAAATGGACGGCGAGCGTGAGCGTGTCGGCGATGGCGGACGGGTCGCAGAGCGAGCGCATCGCCACTTTGAGTGCGGGATAGGTGAACGCTTCCGGCCCGCGCCGCACCGTCAGCGTCTGGTTCACCGACGAGCCGGGCCCGATGGTGACGGGCGCGAGGTCGTTGATGGCGAAGCCGTTGACGGCCAGCACAGCGCCGTCGGGGTTGCTCTCGGACAGGGCGAAAAGCTGGTAGGCCCGCACTTCGTCGCTCTGGCTCGTGTTGCCGAGCGTAAGCTGGAACGACGCCGCGCCGTCGGGGCTGACGTTGCTCCGCACGAGCGTGTTGGCCGTCAGTTGGACGCCCTCGCGCGGCTGCGTGCCCGGCTCCCACACGCACGCCGACGTGCCGCTCTTGAGCTGAAACAGAGGCGTGCCGTAGACGGGATCGGCCTTGATATCGACGGAGAAAAAGTCGTTGGCGTCGTCGTCGTCCAGCACGTAGCCCGTCGTGCTCGACGACGCCGTGCGGGTACCCTCGCCCCCGCCATCCTCCTTCCGCATCGTCACGATCGCACCGCCCGAGAGGCCCGACCCGGCAATTTCGAGCCCGGCTTCGATGGCCACCTCGTCGTTGAGGACGAGGTTGAACTCGACCGTTTCGACCTTGCTCGTGCTGAACGTCTGCGTCTCCTCGACAGGACCGGCGCTGCCGTCGAACGAGCGGTTCAGGAGGGCCGGGGCGTTGGCGACGGCGGCTTTGTTGTTCGTGTTGAAGTCGAGTGTCTGCTTCCAGACCTTGATCTGGTTGTCGAAATACACCACCGAGTCGCGCGGCGTGGCGGGCAGGTCGCGCAGCATTTCCAGACGCGGGATGAGGTTTTCACGCAGGAAACTTTCGGTGTACGTGTATTCGGTGGCAAAGCCGCCCAGGCCAAAGGCGACGCCGTGCGACAGGTCGGCGCGGCAGATAGCCTCGTTGTAGTCGAGGTCGTCGGTGAGGGCGTACGTGATGTTGAGCGCCGCGCCCACGAACACGTCGCCCCCCGCGCCCGCCGTCACGTTCTCGTCGTCGCTCGTGCTGAACGTCTGCGTCGCAGTGAAACACGTTTCCTGCTCCGTCCGCGACACGCTCGTTTTCTCGGCGGTGAACGTGTTTTTGAGTTCCCCCCAGATGCTCGTCGCCGTCGAGAAGCCGAGGCCCGCCTCGAACTCGGTGCCCAGCTTGATGGCCCCCCAGCCGCCCTCGCTGCTGCTCCGCAGGGCCGAGAAGCTCGTCGTCGTGCAGGTGGATTCTTCCTTCTCGATAAAGCTGTAGCTCCTGTCGCCGGGCGGGTCGTGCAGGATGAAGAGCGGCAGTTGCGGCGAGGTCGTGGCAAAGGTGGCTGCGCGCGGGCGGCTGCCCTCCACGACGGCCCACTGGCTCAGGTTTTCGCGGTAGCCGTACGGCCCGGCCTCTGGCCCGCCGCCGGTGACCACCTCGGCCTGGATGAGTTTCTGGTAGGCGCGCTGCCCACCGCCCACGACGTTCGGGTCGCCCGCGGTGAAGGCGTAGTACGCCTGCCCGCCCTGCATCCGCAGCGTGTCGGGCGTGGCGTCGTCGGCGATGTCGTTGCGGACGATGACGAGGCCGTCCTCGACGGCGCACGTCTGGTTGCCGTAGCGCTCGTTCACCTCGATGGTAAAATCGTAGGGCTGGAGCTGTTCGAGCACGGGGATGCCGCACTGCCCCGCGTTCTCGGGAAAGCCCGCGAGCGTGACCTCGGGTCGGCTGCGGTAGATGAAGTCCACCGTCTGGCTCGAATCGCGCAGCGACACCTGGCGCGACGTGAACTGGATCGACGGCTCGTTGGGCACGGACGCCTCGACGCTCACCTGCGCGAGCGCGGGCAGCGTGATCGAATACTGGCCGCTCGCATCCGTCTTGACCTGCTGCGCGAGGCAACCGCCGCCGCCCATGATGGTGAGGTCTACTCTGCCGTCCGCGCCGAGGGCGATGTTGCAGTCGCCGCCGACGGCCTTGCCGCTGAGCGTGTACGTCTGCGTGTCGGCGAAGTCGATGCCCGTGAGGTTGTCCACGACGGTCAGCACGCGCTCGGCGGGACTAAACGTGTGCCCGGCGAAGTCTGGCGTGATCGTGACGGTGCCGGGGTTGAGGATGGTGACTTCGTACGTGCCATCGGCCCTGACCGACCCGCGCTTGACACCGTCGACGAGGATATCCACGCCCGTCGCGGCGCACGGTGTGCCTGCAAACTCCACGCGCCCGCTGACGACGAAGGCCGTCGTGTCGGCGAAGGAGATGCCCGCGATGGCAGGCGTGGTGGTGTTGAGTTCGACGTTCTCGCGCCGCGCCGGGTCGAAGCCGTGGCCGTCGAGGCTGGGCGCAACGGTAAAGGTGCGCCCCGTGCCGTAGGAGATCTCGCGGATGCTGTACGTGCCCTGCGCGTTGGTGTAGGCGCCGAGCGTGACGGGCGCGCCTTCCGCCCACGCCGCGCCACTGACGAGTGTGCCGTGGCTGCCGCCCGTCGTGTGGTCGGCGGCGATGGTGCCGGTGCTCGCGTCGAATGGCCAGTAGGCCGCCAGTCCATCCTCGTCCCCGACGAGGCGGCGGCTCCAGTCCTGCGCGATCTCGGCGTCGGTGCGCGGGCGGTTCCACAGGCGCACGTCGTCGATCGAACCTGCGAAAGGTAGCGCCGGCACACCGCCGATCTGCACGGCTTGGTCGGTGTCGGTAAAGTCCACCGCGTCGACCGTTTCGGTTACGCGCACGCCGTTGATGTAGAGCCGGTGCGTGTTTCCGTCACGCGTGTACGCCACGTGCGACCATACGCCCACGGGCAGCGCCGCCCCGGTCACGATGATCTTGGCGGAGGCGATGATCTGGGGCTTGCCCTGGAGCAACCGCAACTGCCACGCGCCCGGCTCGCCGGGGGATCCGTTCATCGCATACAGGGGCTCGATAAGCCCTGCGTTTGCTGCCCGAAGCACCCACAGTTCGACGGTGAGCGCCTCGCCTACGTTCAGCGCGGGCGTGCGCGGAACGGAGACGTACTGGCCGAAGCCGCTGAAGCGCACGCCACCATTGGCATAAGGCGCGGCGGAGATGAGCACGCCCGGCACACCCGAGGCCCCCGCCTTCACGTCGCCCGAGATGCGCCCGTTGGCGCGGGTGCGGCCCACGTCCCCTGCCCGCGCGCTCGCACCCAGGTTTGCCGAATACGCCTCGATGCCATAGGTGTAGACCTTGTCCACGCCCACATCGTCGTTGTAGGACGTGATGCCCACATCCACGGTGGCAATGACCTCGCCGTCGCGGTAGAGGCGGTAGCCAGCCTCCCCGACGGCGTCGAGCCAGCGCAACCCGATCCGGTCGTTGCCGGGCCCGTTGCCGTCGGTAGCGACGAAGCCTGCCGGGGTGGCGGGCACGAGCACGTAGCCATACGCGCCGCCTGCGTCCGTGGCGCGCTGGTCGTCGCCGCGCGCGCCCACGACGAGGCGCTTGCCCGCGAGGCCCACGGCGGTGCCGAACAGCGAGTTGGCAGTGCCTGTGCGTTTTTCGGCCTCGACGTTTTCCCACGTCGTCTGGCCACGCTTGAAGACGTAGAACGACCCCGCGTCGGTGGCTTCGGTGTACGGAGCCGTCACCACGGCGAGGTCGTCTTCGAGGGCGACGGCGTAGCCGAAGTTGTCGCCGCCCACGCCGTCGAAGGCAAGCAGGCGCTGGCCGGTGGCAGGCCATCCCCCGCTGCCGCGCTCGTAGAGGTAGGCGCCGCCGCGCGTCCCGGCTTCGCCCGAGGCGCCCACGAGCGCGCGCCCGGCGTCGAGTGCCACGCTCACGCCGAACAGGGTCCCACCCGTCTCGTTCGTCGTCCACTTGCGCACCTCTTGCCACGTGGCGTTCTGCATCTCGAACACGTACGCGCTGCGCTTCGAGGGCGCACCCACGACAATCGTATTGCCTTTGAGGGCCACAGCAAAGCCGAACTGGTCGCCGTCCCTGAAGTCGCTCGCGTTGAGCTTCTGCGTCTGCCCCCACGCGTCCGCGCCGCCCGCGTTGCGCTCGAACACGTAGGCCGAGCCTGTCTGTACGTAGCGGTCGTTGGGCGCTCCGCCCCGGTACGCGCCCACGACGAGCCGGTCGCCGTCGAGCGCGAGCGCGCGGCCAAAGTCGGCGTCCTGCGACGCGTCGCTGGCGGTCAGCTTCTTGACGTACGTCCAGCTCGTGCCGTCGCGGCGGAAAAGGTACACCTCGCCCCGGTACTGCCCGATGCCGACGGATGAGCCGACGGCCAGCCACGTGTCCGTGATGGCGACGGCCTTGCTGAAATAGCTCGTGTAGCCTTCGGGGTTGGTGATCCGCGCCTGCTGCTCCCACGTCGTGCCCGTCCAGTGGTAGACGTACACGGCGCGCCCGCTGACGGTGTGGGTGCCGCTGCCGATCACGGCATAATCGCCCGACACCGACACGGCATCGCCCATCTGCTCGCGGGCGACGAGGTCGTTGGGGACGAGGGGGATCCGGTTCTGGGCGTGCAGTGCGGGCGCGAGCAGCGCGAGCAAGAGCAGGAGGCGTGCGTTCATGGTGGTACGGAAAAGAGAGGTGGAACGATCAGGGCCGGGCCGGCAGCAGCGCCTGCACAGCGGCGATGAGTTGGGCACGGGTAAAGGGTTTGGGCAGAAAGGCGTTGGCCCCGGCGAGGCCGACCACTTCGCCACTGATGGCGAGCACGGGCAGCGAGAACAGCGTGGGATGGGCGCGCAGCGCGCGGCAGAGCTTGCCTCCCGAGACCACCGGCATCCACGCGTCGGTGATGACGAGGGCGAAGGGCGTGTGCGCGGCCTGCGCGAGGGCGTCGAGGCCGTCGCTGGCCTCGCTCACCGCGTAGGCCGGTTCGAGGCAGGCGCGCACGTAGGCGCGCAGATCAGCGTCGTCGTCCACCACGAGGATGCGCGCTCCGCTCGGCTGCATCGTAACGACGGGTGCCGGCAGCGGCGCGGGGGCGTCGAGCAGCGCCAGTTCGAGTGCCAGCCTGGAGCTGGTGGCGCGGGGTGCGAGCGCGGGCGGGCGGTACGGGGACATGGAAATGTGGGAGCCATTCGTGCGCGCCGCCGGAGGGCAGCGACACCGCACAACCTCCCCCGAACACGCCCGCACCGGGTATCAGAAATCCTGCACAGGCTGTCGCTTTTCCCGCAAAAGCGCGTTTCTGAGCCGTAGGGACGTGCCGGGGCACGTCCCTACGGCACCGCGTCAGGTTCCATCTCTGCGTCCCGTTCGCCCGCTGCGTAGGCCGACGGCGTCACGCCGTAGCGCTCGCGGAAGCGCTGGGCAAAGTAGGCGTGCGCGTTGAAGCCGACACCGTACGCGATCTCCGACACGCTGCCCGCTCCTTGCGCCAGCAGATCGGCGGCGCGGGCGAGCCGCATCTGCACCACGAGTTGCACAGGCGTCAGGCCGGTAAGCGCCTTCACGCGGCGCTGAAGCTGCGACGGGCTGAGGGCGACGGCCCCAGCGAGCGCCTCGACGGAGAAATCCGTGTCGGACAGGTGCGCTTCGATGGTGGCGCGCGCGTGCTCGAGAAAGGCGGCGTCCGTCGAAGTAACCGTCACGCCCGAGGGCTGCACGACGATCTCCTGCCGGAAGCGGTCGCGCAGACGCTGCCGCTGCGCGAGCAGGTTGCGCGCGCGCGCCAGCAACTCGCGCGCGTCGAAGGGCTTGGTGAGGTAATCGTCCGCCTCGGCGTCGAGCCCTTCGAGGCGGCTCTCGCCCGACGCCTTCGCCGTGAGCAGGATCACCGGCACGTGGCCGAGGGCCGGGTCGGCCTTGAGGGCGCGGCACAGGCTAAAGCCGTCGCGGCGCGGCATCATCACGTCGGACACGACGAGGTCGGGCAGCACCGACCGTGCCTTCTCGAAGCCCTCGTCGCCATCGGCGGCCTCGACCACGGCGTAGGCCGTTTCAAGGTGCTGCCGCACGTAGGCGCGGATGTCGGCGTGGTCGTCCACGACGAGCACCGTGGGGCGGTCGGCGGTCTCGTAGGGTAAGGTTTCGCTGGTCGCTGCTTCCACACGCGGCGCGTTTTCGATGGGCGCGTGCACGACGGGCGCATCCGGGGGATTGGCGAAGCCCGGCGCGGCATCGGGCACGGCGCGGGGCAGAAGCACGGTAAAGGTGGTGCCGCGGCCCCGTTCGCTCTCGACCGTCACCGAGCCGCCGTGGAGGTGGACGAGTTCCTGGACGAGGTTGAGGCCGATGCCGGTGCCCGTGGTGCCCGGCAGCGCGTGCTTGCCTCGCTGGAACCGGTCGAAGATGACGCTCAGGCTTTCCGGGTCGATGCCTGCCCCTGTGTCCGCCACGCGCACCTCGGCCACGTCGCCGCGCAGGGTCGTCGAGACGTGAATCTCGCCTCCGGCGGAAGTGGCCTTGAACGCATTGGAAAGCAAGTTGACGAGCACCTCCTCGACCTTGTCGGGGTCGAAGGCGACGAGGAACGGGGCGGCGGGGGCCGTGTGGCGGAGCGTGACCTGGCGGCGCGCGGCCAGCGGCGCGAACGTCTCGGCGGTGCGCTGCACGAAGTCGGCGAGGTCTGCCGGTTGTGCGGCGAGTGGCATGTGGCCCGACTCCAGCCGGGCGAGGTCGAGCAGGCGGTTGACGAGGCGCAGCAGGCGGTAGGCGCTGCGGCGGGCGAGGCCGAGCGTGCCTTTCACCCCGGCGGACACCTCTCCGTGGACGCCCTCGATGACGTCGTCGAGCGGACCGAGGGTGAGCGTCAGCGGGGTGCGAAACTCGTGGGAGATGTTGGCGAAAAAGCGGGTCCGGGCTTCGTCGAGCAGCAGCAGGCGCGTGGCCTGTTCTTCGATCTGCGCGTTCTGGCGCAGCAGCGCTTCTTTCTGCGCCTCGACGGTCGCGGTGCGCGCGTGGACGACGGCTTCGAGATGCGCATTGCGCGCGCGCAGGCGGAGGCCGTTGAGCCACACCAGCGCGTAGCCCGCCCCCAGCACGAGAAGAGCGTACAGCGCGTACGCCCACCCGGTGCGGTACCACGGTGGCAGCACCACGAACGACAACGCTGCCTCGGGGCCTACCCCGCCCTGCGCGTCCCGCGCCCGCACACGAAAGGTGTAGCGCCCGCCGGACAGGTTGGTGTAGTCGCGCTGCGTTTCTGCCGTCCACGCCGACCAGTCCGCCTCCTGCCCATCGAGGCGCGTCTGGAACCGGGCTGCGGACGCGCCGGGTGCGCTGAAGGCGAAGCGCAGCCCGGCAGGGTCGTGTTCGAGGCGGAGGTCGGGGGCCACCCCTTCGCCGCCGTAGAGCACGGCCTCTCCACGTGACAGGCGGCGCACGCGGGCCTGCGGTGCGGTGGAGGACGTCTCACGGCGCGTGTCGTAGCGCGCGAGCCCTTCGGCCATGCCGATCCAGAGCACCCCGTCGCGCTCGGGGTACAGTGCATACACCTCGTCGGTGGTCAGAAAGCCGCTTATGTCGTCCCACGCGGCTGCCCCCTGCACACCGGGATAGAGCAGGCCGGTAGCGCTTCCCGCGTGCATCCATGCCGTGCCGGCGGCGGTGCGGGCCAGCCGGGAGAGACCGGCTCGCCGGGCGATGGGTGGCGCCTGGGCCAGCGTGGTGTCGGGCCGCAGCCACGCGCGTTCGCTCTCCCGTACGACCCGGTACACCCCTCTCCCCGCTCCGCTGACGAGCACGTGGCCGTCGTCGAGAAACACGTTGGCACTCGTTCCGGCCCATGCCTGCACGCGCCGCGCCACGAGCGCTTCCGGATCGGCGGTCACGCGCACGTGGTAGAGACCGTCGATCGCCGTGCCGATCCACAGCACGCCGTCGGCTTCGGCGAGAGAGCGCACCTCGGTGCGGAGGTTCTCGATGCGCGCGGCGAACTGCCACCGTCCGCCGCGCAGCGTCATCACGGCCACGCCATCGTTCAGGCCCACGTAGAGCCAGCCGGGATGCGCGCGCGAGCGGTGCAGCGTGAACGCGCTTTCGACCGTCATCAGCGGCCGGTGGCCCGTGGCCGTCACGGTGTGGACGCCGTGGTCGCACGCGGCTACGAGGCTGCTTTCGGTGGGAAGGAGGGCGTGGCAGTGGTCGATGAGGTCGGGGAGCGCCCGAAACGTGGCAGCGGCTCCGGGCGCGGACGCGGGCTCCAGCACCCGAATGCCGTCGCTCGTCGCGGCAAACAGGCGGCCGTCGTGCCGGGCCACGTCGACCACAAAGCCGGGCAGCCCTTCGTCGGCTCCGAAATACGTGGCGGGCATCCCGGCATCGACGCGGGCGAGGCCGTTGTTGAGGCCGAGCCACAGCGCTCCCTGCGGGCCCAGCAGCACCGCCTTCACGTCCGCGTCGCGCAGGCCGCCGTCCCGGCCCACCTGCCCGACGAGGTGGCCGCTTGCGTCGAGCAGGAGCAGACCGCGGCGTAGCGTGGCGAGCGCGAGGCCTCCGCCGGGCAGGTAGGTGCCGTCCATCACCAGGGCCTCGCGCAGCAGCGCGTCCGCCTCGGTGGGAAAGGACACCACCCTCTTCCCGTCAAAGTGGAAAAGCGCGTCGGTGCGGGTGAGGAGGAGCATCCCGGCGTTCCCCGTCGGCAGCAGCCGGGCGGGCTGGGTGCCGACGAGCGCCTCGCCGCCCGGCACCGTCACCAGGCTGTCGCCTGTGAGCAGCGTCAGCCCACGGTCGCGCGAGAGCACGAACAGCGACCCGCCGGCGTAGCCCATGCGCCGGCTGATGCCGGGCAGCGGCCACACCCGCATCCCGCCCGCCTCCGACCACCGAAAGAGGGCACGAGGGGTCGAGAAGTACACGCCTTCGGGTGTGACGACCGTCGAGCGGACGGCGCCGATGGGCAGCAGTTCGGGGGGACAAGCGGCATCAGCGAGTGAAAGCGTGGCATTCCCACCGAGTCCGGCCCGATCCACCCGAAATCGTCGTGCGCGCCCACGAACACCCGGTTCTGCGCATCGACGGCGACGGTTCGCACGGTGGGGGTACGGGGCAACAGGATGCGCCGCCACGTCACGCCGTCGAATTCGAGCACGGCTCCTTCGCTGGCCACGTACAGCACGCCGCGCGCATCGAGCGCGAGCGCCCAGTTTTGCGGCTCGCCGCCGTAGTCGCGGGGCGATACGTTGCGGACCTCGAAACGGCCCCTCTCCGCCCAGTCACGCGGCTCCTGCGCGCGCGCACCGGCGCCAACAATGCTCAGAACGAGAAGCAGGAAAGCGCCGCGCATGGGATCCGGGTTTGCCCAAACATACTGCCCCGCCACGCGCTCGGCGGGGCGGCTATTTTTGCCTTTCCCGGAGTGCTCCACGCGGGGACGTTCCGTTATCTTGCGCCACGCTTTTGTATTTCAATTCATCCATTCGATTCGATTTAATTATGCGCTGGATTTCTCTGCTCGTGCTCGTGGTCCTTTTCGCCGCCTGCGACACCGCCAACGACGGCTTCGAAGGCGAGCCGACGTTTCTCTACATTGCCAACCAGAACAGCGCCTCCGTCACCGTCTTCAACGTCGAGGAAGAGCGGATCGAGACGACGGTGGACCTGACGAAGCTGGGCTTCTCGGCCAACGCGAAGCCGCACCACGTGGCCGCCGAGCCCGACGGCAGCGCGTGGTACGTGTCACTCATCGGCGACGGCAAGATCGTCAAGCTCTCGCGCGAGAACGCGGTGCTGGGCAGTGTCGATACCGAGACGCCCGGGATGCTCGCCCTCGACCCGACGGGCGATATGCTCGTGGCGGGCCGCTCGATGTCGGCCCCGAACCCGCCCGCGTCGGTGGTCTTCGTCGACCGCAAAACGATGACGCTCGAAGAGGAGCGGCCCGTGGTGTTTCCGCGTCCGCACGCGCTCGGCCTCGCGCACGGCGTGGCGTTCACGGCCAGTCTGGGCCAGAACCGCATCGCCGCCCTCCCCGTCGACGGCAGCGCCACCGTCTTCAGCGAGGCCACGGGCTCGCCGACGTCGCTGGCGCACCTCGGCCTCTCGCCCGACGGCATGAAGCTCGTCATCACCGGCGAGCCCGACGGGGTGCTCTACTTCATGCAGCGCGAGATGTCGGGCGCGCTGGCGCAGGAGGGCGCGCTGACGCTGGGCGGGCGTCCGTGGCACCCGCATTACTCGCCCGACGGCGCGAGCATCTACGTGCCGCTCAAAGGAGCCAACGCCGTCGCCGTCGTCGACGCCGCCACGCGCGCCGAGCGTCGCCGCATCACCGGCGACGGCCTCGCCGAGCCGCACGGCGTGATGTTCTCGCCCGACGGCGGCACGCTCTACGTCTCCAACAACAACCTCGCGGGCACCTACGCCACCCACACGCCCGGCGTGGGCACGCTCGTCCTCATCGACGTGCGCTCGGGGAAGGTGCGGAAGGTGTTCGAGGTGGGTGCCAACCCGGCGGGCATGGGCATTTCGGGTGCTCACCAGGCACACTGACGATGCGTGGCGTCTGGCTCTGCGTGCTCGCGGCGGTGCTGGCGATGCCCGCCGCCGCGCAGCCGTTCGCGCGTGAGGTGGCGCCGTTCCCCGTCTTCGACGCGGCGGGATCGGCGTTTGCGCAGCCGTTCCTGGGCGGCTTCGACACGCCACGCCCCACGCTGGGCGACGTCACGGGCGACGGACGGCCCGACCTGCTGGTGATCGAGCAGCGCGGGGCGGCGATGCTCTTCGAGAACACGGGCGCGCCCGGCGAGCCGCGCTTCACATGGCGCACCGATTTCTTCGGCGGCCTCGACGTGGGCGAGTGGGTGCGGCTCTTCGACGGCGACGACGACGGCGATCTCGACGTGCTGGCCGAGCAACCCTTCGGCCTCGCCCGCTACTACCGCAACGACGGCGCGGGCACGTTTGCGCTCGCCCTCGACACGCTGCGCGACGCTACCGGCGCAGCGGTGGCGAGCATCGAGGCGCAGAATATCCCCGCCTTCGGCGACGTGACGTGCGACGGGCGGACCGACCTGCTCGCGGGCCAACTCGACGGCTCGCTGACCGTGTATCCCGGCCTCGCGCCCCTCGACGGGCTGCCGCGCTTTGCCGCGCCCATCGAGAACTTCGGCGGCATCTTTATCCAGGAGGCCGTCAGCAAGAACCTCGACGCGAAGCACGGCGCTTCGACGGTGGAAACGGGCGATGTGGACGGCGACGGCGACGTGGACATCCTCTGGGGCAACTTCTTCTCCCCGGCCGTCATCCTGCTACGCAATACCACAGGCTGCCCGAATCCCACGTTCGTCCGCGCCGACGCGCCCTTTCCCACGGAAACCTTCGCCAACGGGGGCTACAACGTGGCAGCCTGGGGCGACGTGGACGGCGACGGGCGGGGCGATGTGGTCGTGGGTAGCCTCGGCGGCGCCTTCACCGCGGCCACGCCGACGCTCTACACCGACGTGCTGACGCTTTTCATGGGCACGCCTGGCGGCGCGTTCGCGCGGCACCCGGCACACCCCGGCGGCAGCCTCGACGTAGGCACGATGAGCCGCGTGGCCCTCGGCGACCTCGACGGCGACGGCGACCTCGACCTCCTCGTCGCCACGCAGGTGGACGAGACGCAGCGGCAGGGCGCGCTCTTCGCGTGGGAGAACGTGGGCACGCCGACGGCCCCGCGCTTCGTCCCGCGCGCGCTGACACTGCCCGCCGACACGCGCTACGGCCTCGCGCCCACCCTCGGCGATTTTCTGGGCAGCGACGGCAGGCCCGATCTGCTCGTCGGCGGCTTCGACGGATCGGTGGCGGTGTTGCGGGCGACGGGGCCGTTCACGTTCGAGGCCGATGGCCCGGCGCTGCGAATCCCGCGCGGCAGCAACGCCACGCCCACCCTCGGCGACCTCGACGGCGACGGCGACCTTGACCTGCTCGTCGGCGAGAACAGTGGCTACGTCAACGCCTACCGCAACGACGGCACCGCCGCGAGCCCGCAGTTCGTGCTGACGACGGAGACGCTCGTGGCCCGGCCCGGCGCCAACGTCACGCCCGCGCTGGCAGACTTGGACGGCGACGGCGACCTCGACCTGCACGTGGGCACGCAGCGCAACGGCTTCGTCGTGTTCGCCAACACCGGCACGCCACAGGCGGCGCTGTTTACCACGTTCGAGCCGTTTCTGGGCGACACGCCCACCTCGCGCCTGCCCGGCGAGGCCGCGCCCGCTTTCGCCGACCTCGACGGCGACGGCGACCTCGACCTGATGTCGGGCGCACAGGGCGGCGGCCTGTTGTTCTACCGCAACACGCGCATCCCCACGGGCACCGCGGCCCCACCTCCGCAGAGGGGCGATGCGCTGGTGGATCTCGGTCCAACCCCCAACCCCTCGTCTGGTACCGTGGCGCTCCGCTTCCGCCTGAATGCCTCCGCCCGCGTCGAGGCCCGCGTGTTCGACGTGCTGGGGCGGCAAGTGGCGGGCGTGGAGCCGCGAATGCTGGCCCCTGGCACCCACGCGCTTCCCATCGCACTGGAGGACGTGGCGGCAGGCGTCTACCTCTACCAGATCCACGTGGACGAGCGGCTCGTCATGGGCCGGCTCGTGCGCGGGCGGTAGGGCCGACGGCTCACAGCTTCTCAGCCAGCACCTCGTCGCCCCGCGAAATCCGGCGGCGCTCGACGTGCGCCAGGCCAGTCACGAAGGCGAAGCCGAGCAGCGCGATGCCCAGCGCGAGCGGCCAGCCGTCGGCCGGCGCGAGCAGCACCGCCGGGTTGGGCACGAGCGAGACCGCACCATCCGAGCCGGTGTGCTCCACGAAGCCCACCCACGGCCACAGCGCCCGCAGGCTGCCCGCCAGCAGCCCCACGAGCAGCGCCATCGTGAGGTCGTGGCGGTGTTCGAGGAGGTAGCCCAGCAGCCGGGCGAACGCCCCCAGCCCGATGCCCGCCCCGGCGACGAAAGCCAGCACGTACGGCACGTCGAGCGCGTTGAGGGCGGCGAGCGTGGGCGTGTAGAGGCCCAGCACTTCGAGCAGGAACGCCCCGCTCACCCCCGGCAGAATCATCGCGTTGATGGCCAGCGCGGCGCTGAAAAACACGCGCGCGTACGACGGCTCCGCCAGATCGGCCCCACGCGGCAACCCGGTGAGCACGAATGCAACGACGGCTCCGGCAAGCAGCACCACGTAGTGCCACGGGCGATGCGCGCGGCGCGCGCGCCACGGGATGACCAGCGACCCCGCGACGAGGCCGAAAAACAGCGCCCGGCACTGCACCGGGTACGTCGCCAGCAGGTGCGGGATGAAGAGCGCGCCGATCTTGATGGCCAGTAGGATGCCCGCCACGAGTGGGAGCACCAGCCTCCACTCGACCTCCAGCACCTGCTGCCACGCCTCTTTCACCCGCCCCCGCGCCACCAGCACGACGGCATCCACCACGCCCGAGATGGCTGCGATCAACCGTTCGTAGATGCCGACGATGAGCGCCATCGTCCCGCCGCTGACGCCGGGGATGATGTCGGCCCCGCCCATGAGCAGGCCTTGCGCGAAGTGACGAAGCATGGGGAGGTCGGAGATTTGAGGTTGGAGATTGGATGCGCGGCGAATCCGCGGCCCCCGCGCGTGCAGCTTGGTCCGGCAGCGCATAAAAAAAGCAGGCGCGAACGCCTGCCGGAGGAAAAGCGCGTGGAAAAGCGCCCGCCGCGCAGGAACGCCGGAAGTGCTCCTGCTCCCCTCTACCCTGCGCCTCTAAAACTTCAGCCGCCGCCGCACCTGCGGATCGCTGTACAGATCCGGGTATTGCTGGCGGAAGGCGTCGCGTGTTTCCGGGTCGAGGCGGAAGGCCGTTTCGAGCGAGCGCAGGGTGCTCTCGCGGTCGCCGACGGCATAAAACGCCTTCGCCTGCTGGAAGTACGCGCCCGCCCACGTCGGCGCAACGCGGCACGCCTCGCGGTACGCTTCGAGCGCCTCACGCGTGTGGCGCGCCTCGAAGAGCGTCTCGGCGTAATCGAGCCATCCTTCGCCGTTCTGCGGGTCCATGCCCACGACGGTGCGGTAGGCCGCCAGCGCCTCGTCGATGCGGCCCGCGTTGTAGAGGCTGTCGGCGTGGGCGTACCAGAACTCGCTCATGTGCGGGTTGATGGCGATGGCCTTGGCGAAGCAGATCACCGCCTCCTCGAAGTGCCCGGCAGCGTCGTAGCAGCAGCCCATGCCGTACCACGCCTCGGCGTAATGCGGCTCGCACCCCAGCGCTTTCTCGAAGTAGTCGATGGCGGTGCCGAACTGCCGCTTCTCCTCGAGCGCCAGCCCGATGTTGTAGAACGTCGCCGCGTCGTCGCCCTCCAGCTCGATCACGCGCAGGTACGCCTCGATGGCCTCGTCGAGGCGGCCCAGGTTGGCCAGCGCGTTGCCCCGGTTGTAGTGCGCCGACGCAAAGCCCTCCTGGATGACGAGGGCATAATCGTAGGCGTCAAGCGCCTGCTGGAACTGCTCCTGCCGGTTGAGCACGATGCCGAGGTTGTACCACGCATCCGGCGAGTAGGGGTCTACGTCGAGGTGGCGCTGGTAGGCGGCAATGCTCTCGTCGTCCTGCCCCAGCCGGTCGTAGCAGTAGCCCAGCTCGTAATGCGCCTCGGGATGCTCGGGGTCGATGGCCACGACCTGCGCGAAGCGCTCGACGGCGCGCTCGAGGTCTTCGGCGCGCTCGAAGGTCACGCCGAGGTTGAACAGCGCGTCTTCGTTGATGGGATCGATGGTGAGCGCGTGCTCGTAGGCCGCCACGGCCTCGTCGGAGCGCCCCATGTTGTCCAGCGCCATGCCCCGGTTGACGATGGTCTCGGTGTCGGACGGGCTGATGGCGAGGGCGCGGTCGTAGGATTCGAGCGCGGCGGCGTGGCGGCCCAGCAGGCTCTGCAAAATGCCGCGGCGCATCCAGCCGTCGGAGGCGTAGGGCTGCGCCTCGACGAGGCGTTCGATGGCCCCGAGGGCGTCCTCGAAACGGCCCTGCTCGTAATAATGCGTGGCGATCTCTTCGAGCGCGTGCGAGTCGAAATACGTGCTGATGCCTGTTTCGTAGGCGGTGACGAGCTCGTTGAGCCGTTCCGAATCGGCGGCATCGCCGGCGTCGTCAAACTCGAAGTCGAACAAACCCATTCGGTCCTGGAGGTTGCGGCGGAAGTGGCGTGGAGAAAGCCCCAGCCGCCAAAAGGTTCACCCAAGTATAGGCGGACGCGGGTGCAGGTTCAAGCCCCTCTGACGTGCATACAAGGAGGTTAGAGGCGGGCGTCTCTTTTCCAATCTCCAATCTCGAACCTCACAAACACCACGCCAGTCGGGTATCTTGCCCGCCCGCCGCTTTCCACGACGCCACACGCTCCCATCGTCTCATGTTGATCTCCTTCGAGGGCCTCGACGGCAGCGGCAAAACCACACAGGCGCGGCTGCTCCACGAAAAGCTGCGGGTGGCCGGGCACGACGCGCGCCTCGTGCGCGAACCTGGCGGCACCGCGCTGGGCGAAGCCGTCCGCCCCCTTCTCCTCGATCCCGCGCTGCACGTGGCCCCGATGGCCGAGCTGATGCTGTTCTCTGCGGCGCGCGCCCAGCTCGTCGCCGAAGTCATCGAACCCGCCGTCGCGCGCGGCGATATCGTGCTGTGCGACCGCTTCTACGACTCGACGCTCGCCTACCAGGGCGGCGGGCGCGGCGTGGCACCTATCGAGTGGCTGCGCGATTTCTGCCAGACCGTCACCGGCGGGATGACCCCGGCGCGCACCTACCTCGTCCGCGTCCCCCCCGAGACGGCGCTCGCGCGACGGTCGCACCGCGAGGCCGACCGCATGGAGGCGGGTGGCGCGGCCTACCACGCGCGCATCGCTGCCATCTACGACGCCCTCGCCGCCGCCGAGCCTGACCGTTTCGTGGTGCTCGACGGCACGCAACCGCCCGAGGCGCTGCACGCGCAGATCTGGGCCGACCTCGCCCCGCGCCTGCCCGGAAACCCCGCCTGACACCGTCCGTTTTGCCCTCCATGCAGCACTTTTCCGAGCAGCACATCGAGGAGGCCCGCAGCCGGTTCCGGGCGTTCCTCAAAGAACGCGGGCAGCGTCAGACGCCCGAGCGCTTCGCCATTCTCGACGAACTCTACAGCGCCGCCGACCACCTCGACGCCGACTCGCTCTTCGCCCGCCTCAAAAGCAAGGGCGTCGCCGTCAGCCGGGCCACGGTCTACAACACGCTCGAACTGCTCGTCGCCTGCAATCTCGTGGCCCGCCACCAGTTCGGCGAGACGCAGGCGCGCTACGAGCGGGCGTACAGCTACTGGCAGCACGACCACCTCATCTGCATGGACTGCAACGAGATTTTCGAGTTCTGCGACCCGCGCCTGCACGACATCCAGCAGATGATCGGCGACATCTACGGCTTCAAGATCGCCCAGCACTCGCTCACCCTCTACGGCCACTGCCAGCGCGCGGACTGCGCCAGCCGCTCCGCTGACCGCGCAGACGCAACGGCTTCCGCGTAGTGCGTTTGGCCCTTGCACAGGCGACCGGCTTTTTGTTGATTGGGAGGACGCGACCGTTGCCCTCCACCCGATGAATCTCCGCCCGTCCCTCCTGCTGATGTGCCTGCTGCTCTGTGGCAGTGCTGCCGCGCAGCAGACCGCGCGGGTGTCGATGCACGAGGTCCGAACCGAGGGCACGCGCGTGGTGCTGACGTGGCAGACCGAGTTGGAGCCGGACGTCAAGGCCTTCGAGATCCACCGCAACACGCCCACGAGCACCGATTTCGTGCTGCTGCACACCGTGAACGCGCACGGCCCGGCCAAGCCCTACGTCTACACCGACCTCAACCTCTACAAAGGGGCCAGCTCTCTCGCGGAGTACAAGGTCGTCGCGGTGTACCGAAGCGGGGTGCGCCAGGATCTGTTTTCGGAGAAGGTCAACTACACCTCGACAGGCATCCGGCGCACGTGGGGCAGCCTGAAGGCGATGTTTCAGTAGGGCCGCGCGGGCCATTGCGCGGAGTGGTTTTGAGGGCGAGTTTGCAGGTCTGTCTGCCAACCCGCCTTTTTTATGCGCCGCGTCCTCCTGTCCCTGCTGCTGCTCGCCGTCGTCCCCGTCGCCTCGGCGCAGCGCCCCGCGCTCACCGTCGAGACCATCATGCAAGACCCCGACACGTACGTGGGCGCGTCGCCCCGGCCCGCCGGGTGGAGCGAAACGGGCGATGCGTTCTATTTCTACTGGAATCCCGGCGGCGCGGCCCCGTCGGACTCGCTCTACCGGATGCGGCGCGGCCGCACAGACTACGAGAAAGTGCCCACCGCCGAGCGCCGGGCGGGCGTCGAACTGTTCGACGGCTGGCACCACGGCGAGCACGTGTATACGTCGGATTGGACGAAAAAAGCCTTCAGCCGCGACGGCGACCTGTTCGTTCTCGACCGCCCCACGGGCAAGGAGACGCGGCTGACGCAGACGCGCGCACGTGAGGGCGACGTGCGCTTCACCCCCGACGGCACCGGCCTCGTTTTCCAGAACGACGGCCAGCTTTACCGCCACGATCTTTCTACCGGCGCACGCGTCCAGCTCACCGACCTGCGCGACGGCAGCGAGCGGCAGGACCCGAAGCCGAGCGACCAGCAGGCGTACCTCGAAGCGCAGCAGCAGGCGCTCTTCGGCTACCTCCGCGAGCAGAAGGCCGAGCGCGACGCCCGCGAAGAGGCGCAGCAAGCTGACCAACGCGCGCTCGACGCGCCGCCGACGTTCTACACCGGCAGCAAAAATATCGGCCAGTTGGAGATCGACCCCCGCGAGCGCTTTGTGACGTTCACCCTCACCGCCCGCGCCGACGACAAAGGCACCGAAGTGCCGTCGTGGATCACCGACGACGGGTACACGGGCACGCTGCGGAGCCGCCCGAAAGTCGGCGGCGAATCGTCCACGACGGATCTGTACGTGCAGGACCTCGCGCGCGACACCACGTACAAAATCGACCTCTACGCCCTCCCCGGCACCTACGACGTGCCCGCCTACCGCCTCGCAATGGGCATCGCGGTGGACTCGTCCAAAACCAAACGCTCGCTGCGCGTCGTCGGGCCGCGCTGGAGCGGGGACGCGAAATACGCCCTCCTCGACGTGCGCGCCGACGACAACAAGACGCGGTGGATTGCCCGACTCGACCCCGCGAGTGGTGCGCTCACCGCCCTCGACGTGCAGCAGGACGATGCGTGGATCGGAGGGCCGGGTGTGGGCTGGTTCGGCACGTTCGGCTGGATGCCGGACAACCGGCACTTCTACTTCCAGAGCGAGAAAACCGGCTACAGCCACCTGTACGTCGGCGACGCCGAAACCGGCGCGATCCGGGCCGTCACGTCGGGCGCTTTCGAGGTCAGCGACGTGTTTCTGACGAAAGACGGCAACACGTTCTACTTCACCTCGACGGAAGCCTCGCCGTACGAGCGCCACCTCTACCGCGTCGGGGCCGACGGCGGCACGCGCACGCGCATCACCACCGAGCCCGGGCACCACGACGCCACCTTCGACCCGCGCGGCGAACTGCTCGTCACCACGTTTTCTACCGCCAACCGCCCGCCCGACCTCTACGTGCAGGCCCTCGCCCCGAACCGCGACCGCACGCGCCTGACGACATCCACCCACGATGCGTGGCTGGCGTATCCGTGGCGCGACGCCGAGATTATCCAGGTCCCCGCCTCCGACGGCGCGCAGGTGCCCGCCCGCATCTACCGGCCCGAAACGCCGAATGGCGCCGCGGTGCTGTTCGTCCACGGCGCGGGGTACCTCCACAACGTCCACCGGGGCTGGTCGAGTTATTTCCGCGAGTACATGTTCCACAACCTGCTCGCCGACCAGGGGTACACCGTGCTCGACCTCGACTACCGCGCCTCGGCAGGCTACGGGCGCGACTGGCGGACGGGCGTGTACCGCTACATGGGTGGGCGCGACTTGCAGGATTACGTGGACGCGAGCGACTACGTAGGCACCGAGTTCGGCATCGACCCCGAGCGCGTGTTCATCTACGGCGGCTCATACGGCGGCTTCATCACGCTGATGGCGCTCTTTACCGAGCCCGAGCACTTCGGCGGCGGCGCGGCGCTGCGCTCCGTCACCGACTGGGCGCACTACAACCACGGCTACACCGCCAACATCCTCAATACGCCCGCGCTCGACACGCTCGCCTACCGGCAGTCGTCGCCCATCTACCACGCCGAGGGCTACGAGGGCGACCCGCTGCTCATCGCGCACGGCATGGTGGATACCAACGTGGAGTTTCAGGACGTCGTGCGCCTGGCGCAGCGCCTCATCGAACTGGGCAAGGAAGGCTGGGAGATGGCCGTCTACCCCGTCGAGAACCACGGCTTTACCGAGCCCGCGTCGTGGACGGACGAGTACAAGCGCATCCTCCGCTACATCGAGATGAGCGTGGGGCCCGAGCGCACACCGCAAGACCGCTGATGCGATCTCTCGACTTCCGTACCCCGATGTGCCGTTTCGCCACCCTCCTGCTTGCCTTTGCCTGTACGCTTCCCACCCAGGCCCAGCCGCGTGTGGTGGGCTATTACCCCTCGTGGGCGCGCGGCGCGTATCCACACACCGCGGTGCGCTACGACCTGCTCACCCACATCGCCCACGCCTTCATCTGGCCCAACGCCGACGGCTCGCTGCTGACGGACGGACACTGGACGGCGTACCCGGAGATGGTGCAGGCAGCGCACGCGCAGGGCGTGAAGGTCGTCATCGCCGTGGGCGGCTACGACCTCACCCTGACGCCCAACTTTGCGCGCGTGGCCGCCAACCCCGCCCTTCGGGCCGCGTTCGTGACGAACCTCGTCCGGTTCGTGAAGACGCACGGCTACGATGGCGTGGACCTCGACTGGGAGTACCCGAAGGCGGCTGACCGCGCCAACGTGACCGCGCTCGTGCAGGAGTTGCGGGAAGCCCTCACCGCTGCCGACGCCACCTATACCCTCTCGCTCGCCCTGCCCGCCTCCAACTGGGCAGGCGGCTACGACGTGCGCGCGATCCAGCCATCGGTGGATTGGTTCGGCATCATGACGTACGACTACCACGGTGGGTGGACGGCGCATGCGGGACACGTGGCACCCCTCTACCACCCCGCCAGCGATGCCGAAGGATCGGCCAGCCAGAGCGTGACGCTGTGGCTGAACGAGGGGATGCTGCCCGCTAAACTGCACTTTGGCATCCCGCTGTATGGCTACCGCTTCACGAGCACCGGCCTCTACCAGCCGCGCACCGGCGCGACACCGTCGATCACCTACTGGGCTGCCGACGCGCTGCGGGCCAGCGGGTGGACATACACCTGGGACACGACCGCGCGCGTACCCTACCTGCAAAACCCTGCCCGGACGGAACTCGTGACCTACGAGGACACCACCTCGGCACAGGGCAAGGTGGCGTTCGTGCAGGCGCGCGGCCTCGGCGGCGTGATCCTGTGGGCCCTCCACCACGACTACGACCCTGCGCAGCCCGGCAAGGGTCAGCCGCTCCTCGAATCCATCGGCACGCGCCTGCTCGCGTCCACGACGGAAACCGACGATGCGCCCGAGCTGGGCAGCCTGCGCCTGCTGCCGGCTCGCCCGACCCCGTTCCGCGCGGCCACGACGATCCCGTTCGAACTGCCCCGCGCCACGAACGTCCGCCTGCGCGTGTTCGACGTGCGCGGTGCCGAGGTCGCCCGCCTCGTCGATGGCGTAGTCCCGGTTGGGCCCCACACCGCCACGTGGCACGCCGACGGGCTGCCAGCGGGCCTTTACCTGTGCCGCCTCGAAACCGACGCGGCGTCCCACACGCGCGTGCTCGTGCTGACGCCCTGACGCTTACAACAGCCCCAGCGCCTTCAACTCGGCTCGCAGCGCGGCGGCGTTCTGGAAGTGGATGCCGTGGAAACCGAGTTGCCGGGCTGCCTCGACGTTGGGCAGGTTGTCGTCGATGAAGACGGCCCCCTCCGGTTCGACGCCGAAGTCCATTCGGAGATGATCGAAAATGGCCGGGTCGGGTTTGACGACGCCTTTCTCGCCCGAAACCACGATACCC
The DNA here is from genome assembly GCA_963829705.1 of Rhodothermales bacterium. Taxonomy (GTDB): domain Bacteria; phylum Bacteroidota; class Rhodothermia; order Rhodothermales; family BA12; genus CAWHJN01. The sequence goes on along the minus strand of CAWHJN010000005.1, from coordinate 236,812 downwards.
TCGAACCAGCCTAGGAAATCGTACAGGCGCCGCGCCGTCGGAAACGTCTCCGCCGACCAGTTGGTGAGCGCGTAGAGCGGCGTTTCTCGGGCGCGCAGGTCGGCCAGCACCGCGACGCTTTCCGGCATCGGGCCGCCCAGCATATCCTCCCAGCGCTCGTGGTAGGCGCGCAGCCAGACGGCATGCTCCGGGAATTCGGCGACGCGCTCGGCGACGGCGTCGGCGAAGGGGCGGCCCGCGTCCATCTGCTCGTTCCACCATGACGGAGCGACGTGCGCGAGAAAGTGCTCGATTTCGCCCTCGCTGCCGCCCATGTCGCGGTAGACGTAGCGCGGGTTCCAGTCGATGAGGACACCGCCGAGGTCGAAGACGACGGTCGTGCGCCGGGTACGTGTGGAATCAGGCATCGGCGGCGTGCGCGAGGGTATCGAAAACCTCGTCCGGCAACTCGAGTGCGGCAGCACGGGTGTTTTCGTCGAGGTGTTTCACCTTCGACGTGCCGGGGATGGGGAGCATCACGGGCGAGCGTTTGAGCAGCCATGCCAGCGCCACCTGCGAGGGCGTCGCGCCGAGCGTGCTGGCGGCCTCCTGCACCGCGTCCTCCGTCAACCCTTTGCCCGCGGCGAGCGGAAACCACGGGATGAAGCCGATGCCCTCGTCGGTGCAGAAATCCAGCACGTCGTCGTGAGCGCGGTCGCCGAGGTTGTACTTGTTCTGCACGCTCGCCACGTCGAAATACTGCCGGGCGTGCTCGATCTCGTCGATGTTCACCTCCGACAGCCCGACGAGGTGGATTTTGCCTTCGTCGCGAAGGTCCTGCAGCGTGCCGAACTGGTCGTCTGCGGGCACGTCGGGGTCGATGCGGTGGAGCTGATAGAGGTCGATCCGCTCTACGTTGAGCCGTTTGAGGCTACCCTCGCACGCCTCGCGCAGGTGCTTCGGGTGACCGTTGGAATCCCACTTGTCGGGGCCGGGCCGTTCGAGGCCACCCTTCGTGGCAATCACCAGGTCGGCGGGGTACGGGTGGAGGGCCTCGCGGATAAGGTCTTCCGACACGTACGGGCCATAGGAATCCGCCGTGTCGATAAACGTGATGCCGAGGTCGAGGCAGCGGCGGAGCACGCGGAGGCACTCGGCCTTGTCGGCGGGCGGCCCCCAGATGCCCTTGCCGGTGATACGCATGGCTCCGAAGCCGAGGCGGTGGACGGGGAGCGCGTCTCCGAGCGAGAACGTGCCGGACTGCGCAGCGATCTGGTCTGACATGGTAAAAAAGGGGTGGGTGGGAAAGTCATCTATGCACCATCCCCGCCCCGCTTGTGCTCCCGGCACGTGTTACGGAACTGCAACGCTACGCCACCTGGGCAGAATCTCCACGCGGCACAGGCGCATCTTGCCGGTCGGCTTCCCCGGTGCTACCCGGAAACAGGCCCTGTATCTTTCGCCCGGTCCCTTCACCCGCGCCGCCCGGCCCTAACTTTTTCAAGCGTTATGCCCTCGACCCCCGCCCCCGACACCTACGCGCCCTCCGATGCCTTCCGCGCCCACGCCGGCGTGGCCTCGCGCGAGGCGTACGACCGTCTGTACCGGCAGTCGGTGGACGACAACGAGGGCTTCTGGCGCGAGCAGGCCAATCGCCTCGACTGGTACGCGCCTTTCGACCGGGTCAAAGACGTGTCGTTCTCGCCGCCGGACGTCCACATCCGCTGGTACGGCGGCGGTAAACTCAACGCTTGCTACAACGCCCTCGACCGGCACGTGGAGGCCGGAAAAGGTGACAAGACGGCGCTGATCTTCGAGCCCGACAGCCCCGACGCCGAGGCGAGGCGCATCAGCTACGCCGACCTCCACGCCGAGGTGCAGCGGTTCGCGAGCGTGCTCAAAAACCTCGGCGTCCGGCGCGGCGACCGCGTGACGATTTACCTGCCGATGATCCCCGAGGCCGCCGTGGCGATGCTCGCCTGCGCCCGCATCGGGGCCGTGTTCTCCGTCGTGTTTGCGGGGTTCAGCCCCGAGGCGCTCTCGGGCCGCATCGTCGACGCGCAGAGCGACTTCGTCATCACCGCCGATCAGGGGCGGCGCAGTGGGCGCACGGTCGCCCTCAAGGCCAACGTCGACGAGGCCGTGCACCGCGCCGAGGCGCACGGGCAGCGGGTACGCCACGTGCTCGTCGTCCGCAACACCGAAGGCAACATCCAGTGGGACGCCGCGCGTGACGTGTGGTACCACGAGGCCGCTGAAGACGCCGCCGCCGCGTGCCCGTGCGAGCAGATGGACAGCGAAGATCCCCTTTTCATCCTCTACACGAGCGGCTCCACGGGCACGCCCAAAGGCGTCGTCCACACGACGGCGGGCTACTGCGTCTACACCTCGATGACGCACGAGTACGTGTTCGACCTGCGCGACGACGACGTGTTCTGGTGTACCGCCGATGTCGGCTGGGTCACCGGGCATTCGTACATCGTCTTCGGCCCGATGATCAACGGCGCGACGCAGGTGTTCTTCGAGGGCGTCCCCACCTACCCCGACGCCGGGCGCTTCTGGGACGTAGTGGACAAGCACGGCGTGACGATCTTCTACACCGCCCCCACCGCCATCCGGGCGCTGATGGCGAAGGGAGATCGGTTTGTGAAACGGGCGAGCCGGCAGTCGCTGCGGCTGCTCGGCACCGTCGGCGAGCCCATCAACCCCGAGGCGTGGCGCTGGTACCACGAGACCGTCGGCGACGAGCGCTGCCCCATCGTGGACACCTGGTGGCAGACCGAGACGGGCGGCATCATGATCGCCACGCTGCCGGGGGCTGCGCCTCAGAAGCCCGGCGCGGCGGGCCTGCCGTTTTTCGGCATCCAGCCCCGCATCGTCGACGGCGAGGGCGTGGAGCAGCACGGCGCGGCGCAGGGCATCCTGCTCCTCGACGGCTCGTGGCCCGGCCAGGCGCGCACGGTCTACCAGAATCACGAGCGGTTCGTCAACACGTACTTCACCGCCTACCCCGGCTACTACTTCACTGGCGACGGCTGCCGCCGCGACGCCGACGGCTACTACTGGATCACGGGCCGCGTGGACGACGTCATCAACGTGTCGGGCCACCGGATGGGGACGGCAGAGGTCGAGAGCGCGCTGGTGCTGCACGAGGCCGTCGCCGAGGCCGCCGTGGTGGGCGTGCCGCACGACATCAAGGGGCAGGCGGTGTACGCCTACGTCGTGCTCAACGCCGAGCGCCAGCCGTCGGAGGATCTGCGCTCGGCGCTGCGGCAGCACGTGCGCGGCGTCATCGGCCCCATCGCCACGCCCGAGTTCTTGCAGTTCGCCATCGGCGGGCTGCCCAAGACGCGCTCGGGCAAAATCATGCGGCGCATCCTTCGCAAGATCGCCGCCAACGAACACGACGCGCTGGGCGACACGTCCACGCTCGCCGATCCCGAAGTCGTGGACAAGCTCGTCAAAGGCCGCCGCAACCGCTCCGAGGACGAGCGCGACGACTGGCTGGGGTGAGCAGTCTGGTCGCGCGTCGTATCCTTGTCTCCTCTCTTTGCCTGCTCTTTCGATGACCAGAGAAGCCTACTGGCGACGCCAGCTCAGCCGCATCGCCGTACTGCTGGCGGTGTGGGCGTTCGTGGCCTTCGGGATGTCCATCTTCCTGGCCCCGGCGCTCAACGAGTTCTCGTTCGGCGGCGTGCCCTTCGGCTTCTGGATGGCGCAGCAGGGCAGCATCTTCGTCTTCGTCGTGCTCGTCTGGGTCTACGCCTGGGCCAGTGACCGCGCCGACCGCGAGGCCGGGCTCGACGAAACCGACGACACCACCTCGACCGCGCTCGACGCGCACTGATTTTTGTCATTCGTCAGGGGTCATTCGATGGCACGCAGCCCGTCACGCCACCTGACCAACCTCCAATGACCCCCCGCTAATGGGCATACAAGCGTGGACGTGGGTGACCGTCGGGCTGACGTTTGCCGCCTACCTGTACATCGGCTACCGCTCGCGCGTGGGCTCGACACGCGGGTTTTACGTGGCCGGGCAGGGCGTGCCCGCCATTGCCAACGGGGCCGCCACGGCGGCCGACTGGATGAGCGCCGCCTCGTTCATCTCGATGGCCGGCATGATCACGTTCCTCGGCTTCGACGGCAGCGTGTACCTGATGGGCTGGACGGGCGGGTACGTGCTGCTGGCCCTCCTGCTCGCGCCCTTCCTGCGGAAGTTCGGGCAGTACACCGTGCCGGACTTCGTGGCCGAGCGCTACTACTCGCAGACGGCGCGTGTGGTGGCGGCGGTGGCAGCCATCTTCGTCTCGTTCACGTACGTGGCCGGGCAGATGGGCGGCGTGGGCGTGGCGTTCAGCCGGTTTTTGCAGGTGCCATTCGAAATCGGCGTCGTCATCGGCATGGTCATCGTCGCGTTTTTCGCCGTGCTGGGCGGCATGAAGGGCATCACGTACACGCAGGTGGCGCAGTACTGCGTGCTCATCGTGGCGTACACGATTCCCGCCATCGCCATCGCCCTCAGCCTGTTCGGCAACCCGATCCCGCAGGGCGCGATGGGGCAGGCGATCCCCCTGCTCGACGGCTTGCAGCGCGACCTCGGCCTCGACCCGTACACCAGCCCGTTCGTCAACAACGACCTGCTCAACGTCTTCTGCATCACGCTCACGCTGATGGTGGGCACGGCGGGGCTGCCGCACGTGATCGTGCGGTTTTACACCGTCAAGAGCGTGCGCGCGGCGCGGTGGAGTGCGTTCTGGGCGCTGCTCTTCATCGCACTGCTCTACACGACGGCCCCCGCCATCGCCGTCTTCGCCAAGACGTACATCCTCCAGCAATACAGCACGCTCGGCACTGACGGCTTCCTCGAACTGGCGTGGGTGCAGAACTGGGCGCAGACGGGCCTCATCGACACGGCGGCCATTGGTGCAGCGGGGCCGGACGTGAACGCCTTCCTCGCGGCCATCAACCGCGACATCATCGTGCTGGCGACGCCCGAGATCGCGGGACTGGGGCCGTTCATCGTGGCGCTCGTGGCGGCAGGCGGGCTGGCGGCGGCGCTGTCTACGGCGTCGGGGTTGCTGCTCGTCATCTCGTCGAGCCTGGCGCACGACATCTACGGCAAGATCATCAACCCGCAGGCGCGCGACCGGAAAAAACTGGCCGTCGGGCGGGCGATGATTTTCCTGGCCGTCGTGCTGGCGGGGATTCTGGGCATCTACCCGCTCGGCTTCGTCGCCGAGGTGGTCGCCTTCGCCTTCGGACTGGCGGCGGCGAGCTTTTTCCCCGTCATCGTGCTGGGCATCTTCTGGAAGCGCGCCAACAAGCAGGGGGCCATCGCGGGCATCTCGGCGGGGCTGGCGTTCACGTTCGTGATGATCGTGCTGATGCGGGCGCACGTGGTGGCACCGGCGCTGTTCGAGGAGCCGATCATCGAGAGTTTCCTGGGGATCAAGGCGCAGGGCATCGGCGCGGTGGGGATGCTGATCAACTTCGCGCTGATGGTGGGCGTGAGCCTCGCCACGCCGCCGCCGCCCGCGCGCGTGCAGCGCATGGTCGAGCAGATTCGCTACCCCCGCGTGATGACCGACGCGGAACTGGATACGTGAGCACGCCCCCACCGCGTGGCGGCTGCGCGCGCCACCTCGTCGTGATCGCCGGGCTGTTTGGTATCGCGCTGGCGGTGCTGGTGGCCCGCAACCCCGGCGGCGTGCAGCGCCTCGTCGCCAACGAGCTGGCGATGCGCGAGGGCAGCGACGAGGCGCGGGCGCTGGAGACGCCCGAAGACCTGTATAGCTGGATCGCCGCGCACCCTGCCCAGGCGTCGCTCGTGGTGCTGGAACAGGGCGAGGTGCGACTGGCCTACGAAGCCGACACACCTCGCCCCGTCGCCGGACTGCCCGCGTTGTGGCTCGCCGCCGAGTGGGCCGCGCAAGCCGAAAGCGGCGCGCTCGACGCCGTGCGCGTCCTGCCGGAAACGCTGAACGCGCGCCGTCTGCCGGGCTCGGGCGGCACGCCGGACACGGCGGCGGCGGACGTACACGCGCTCGTGCGGCGTGCCCTGCGCGGCGACCGAGCGGCGGAGAGCGTGCTGATCGACGTGCTGGGGGCCGACGCCGTGGCGGTGCGGGCGCGGCGCTACGGAGCCGATCCGCCCGTGCCGTTCGAGGGGCTGATGCTGGCGTGGCAGCAGGGCGACACCCGCGCGGCCGACGCGCCCGCGCTGGCCCACCGCCTCGCCACCGACAGCGCCTTCCGAGCAGCGCGGGTGGCCGATTTTCACGCACGCGGCTTTCCACTGTCGCTCGACGCCCAGCGCCGCGCCGCCGCGCTGTCGCTGCCACGCGGATCGGCCCACGCCTACGCGCGCCTCATCGCCGACGCGCTCGACGAGCATCTGGTGGACGCCGGAACGTCGGCGCGTTTTCTCGAACCCCTCGCGCTCCCCCAGAAAATCGGCGGCGCGGCCTTCGGCTCGAAAGGCGGCGGCTTCCCCGGCCACCTCGCCGTCGCCGTGTGGCGCCGCGCCGATGCCGACGGGCCGCACCGCGTGGCCGTGCTCGTGTTCAGCGACCTGCCCCTCGCCATGTTCTACCACCTTACCCAGACCCGCCTCGCCGATGGGCTGGCGCTGCGGCTACTCACCGACGAGGCGTTCCTCCAGCACGCTACCGCAGGGTGAGGGCGAAGTTGGCGTTGTACATCGTCGTGATGACGTCGTCGATGTAGGCGTCCTCGACGGCGAGGTCGCCCACGGCTCCGAAGTACGCGCCCGCGTTGACGGTGAGGGCGAGCCATGAGAGCACGGGCATGTCGAAGCCCGCGCCAAAGGTCATGCCCACGCCCGTGCCGCTGGCCAGCAGCGGCATCTGCTCTTCCTCGCTCGGCAGCCGCACCTCGCTCCGGGAAAGCCCCACGCCGCCTTTGAAAAAGACGTGGCTTTCCCACGGATACCACAGCACGACGGGCGCGAGGCTGACATTTTCGACGCGCAGCGTGTTGCGTGTGTCGCCAGCCTCGAACGTCTTGTTGAGCAGCGTGAAGACCTCGAAGCCCCACAGCACGCGGTCGGAAAACGTGCCGCCCGCGCGCAGGTACGAGCTTTCGCCATAGGCGGGAGGTGGGGTTTCGCAGCCCACACAGCCCACCCACAGACCCCCCGTGCCCGCGCCGACCTCGGCCCAGAAGCTTTTTCGCGCAGGCTGCGCGGCAGCGAGAGCGGCGAACAGGAGCGTGCCCAGCAAGAGCAGCGGCAGGCAGCGGGAAAAGGCAGGTGGATGCATCATCGGCGTCCTCCTTCTCGGGGGCTGCGGCTACTCGCCCACGAGACGAACACGCGCGTCTCAACGAACCGGCGGCTGATGTCGGGCACGTCGGCATACCGGCTTTCGCGCACGTCGCCGCGGAGGTCGAGGCCCACGCCGAAGTTGCCGTAGAGTGGCAGCATGCCTTTGAGCCCGGTAAAGGCGATGACGTGGTCGGCGGGTGTGCCGCTGACCGAGTGGAGGTACTCGGCGCGGTTGTACATCGACAGAAAGGTGGTCTCGCCCCGCATCAACTCGGCGCTGACGACGGCCCCCACGCCCGGCCCGAAGTCGTAGGCGCGAGTCGTCTCTTCTTCGAGCACGCCCTCGGGCGCGCTGATGGCCCCCAGCACCAGAAAGCTGCCTGCCGCCCGCGTCCGCAGCGTGAAGCGCCGGGGCAGCGGAAAGCGCGAGAGGATGCCCACCTCGACGTTCTGCGCGCCGAAGCGGTAGACGGGGTTGCTCAGGTAATCGAACCGTTGATCGACGGAGAAGGCGTGCTCGAAGCGCCCGCTCCACGAGGGCAGGCCCGCCTGGTAGAGCCTACCCGACGTTTGCACGGCGTTGAGGCCGCCGCCGCCGGGGCTGAACTGCACGTGGGCGGAAAACACGTCGAACGGCTCGCGGTAGCGCTTGAGGAAGGCATCGCCGTAGGCCACATCGATGAGGAGGGTGGCGGCCACGTTGTGGGTACCCGATGCGTCCGCGAACACGTTGCGGACGCCCGCGCGGTAGGCATAGGCAAACGCGCCGGGGTCGTGCTCGGGCGGGTTCGGCCCCACACGCGACCACTGGCCCTGAAAGAGCCGGTTGAAACCGCCCATCGGGTCGACGACGAGCGCCGCGATCTCGCGCGTGAGGCGCTCGGCGCCCCGGCTCTCTTCGTCGCGGATGGTGGCGGCCACGCGGTGCGTCATCTCGCCCACCGAGATGCCGCCGAAGGTGGTCATGAAAAAGTCATTGAGCGAGGGGCGGAACGTCTCGCCGAAGTGCTCCCACGTCCACGAGCCGAAGGCGGCGAGGGGCACGGACTCCCAGTACGAGAAGCCGTTGGCGCGGCCCGCGTTGAAGTACGTCGCGCCCTGGTAGGGATGCCCGAACATGTTGGTGGCAAAGGCATCCTCGTCCCATTCCCAGCCGAGCCGCAGGTTGCGGTTCCACGACTCGAAATCGACGTCGCGCGCCCACGCCTCGCCCAGCGCCCACGCATTGAAGCGGTTGACGACGACGTTCGACAGCAGCGTTTGCTGCACCGCCAGGCCCACGCGCCGGGGCACCGGGGAGGCCGTCGTGTCGGCGGGCTGCGCCAGCGCCGTGTGCGCGCCCAGCACCGCCAGCAGCAGCACGGCCCACCGGGCGGTGCGGAGGATGGGCAAAGGCATGGCGGCGGGCGGCGTTGGTTGGGGCGAAGATACTTCTTCCCGCCCGCGCGTCCGCAGCATGCGCGGCTCCCCCGGCCCACCGCCTGCAAAGGTTGAAGAGTTGGATTACGCGAAACCCTCGCGGGATGCCGGGGTGGGGGCTCGGCACGTTGCCGAGCGCGCGTCGTATCCAGACCGGCCGTTCTGCCGCAGGATGGCTTTCCCGCAGCCCCTGCTCTGTTGCTCAGGCTCATCCTGCTCCCCTTCGCCCTCCAGCCCCGCGACGATGCCGCACCACGTCTCCCTGCGATCCGTTTCCGCTTTCTCAACCCTGGCGCTGGCCCTGGGGCTGCTGGCCGCGTGCGAACCCGCCACGCCCGCGTCCGAACAGTCTGCCGCACCGTTGCGGACGGATTCCGCCACGGCCTTCCCGCAGGCGAGCGCCGCGCCGGGCGACAGCGTGGAGCAGACGATCTACGTGCCCGTCTACTCGCACATCTACCACGGCGACGCTCAGCGTGAGTTCGACCTCGCCGTCACCCTCAGCCTCCGCAACACCGACCCCGAGCAGTCCCTCACCGTCGTGTCGGTAGCGTATTACGACTCGGCGGGACAGCTCGTGCGGCGCTACCTCGACGCGCCCGTGCGCCTCGGGCCGCTGGCATCGCAGTCGTTCGTGGTGGCCGAGCGCGACCGGACGGGCGGCGTCGGGGCCAGCTTTCTCGTTACCTGGCGCGGCAATGCCGAGGTGACACCGCTGCTCGCCGAGGGCGTCATGATTTCGACGGCGAGTACCCAGGGCCTGTCGTTTGTCAGCCGGGGCGTCGTCGTGCGGCGCGTGGGCCCGGTGGAGTAACCTGTTCACCAATCTTCTCTGAACATCATGGCATGGACGTACCTCGTGATCGCGGGGCTTTTCGAGATGGGATGGGCCGTGGGGCTCAAATACACCGAAGGGTTCACGCGGCTCTGGCCCAGCGTGTGGACGGCCGCGTCGATGGCGGTGAGCGTGTTTCTGCTGTCGCGGGCGCTGCGCGACATTCCCCTGGGCACGGGCTACGCCGTCTGGACGGGCATCGGCGCGGTGGGCACGGCGGTGCTGGGCATGGTGCTCTTCGACGAGTCGCGCGACGTGGCGCGGCTGGTCTGCATCCTGCTCATCGTCGCGGGCATCGTGGGCCTCAAGGTGTTCTCCCCCCGATGAAGGCCGTTCAAACCGGCCCGGCGGTTCACTTCTCTCCCCGCACCCCTACCTGAGCCCTGCCATGGCACGGCCTGCCGCCCGCCCATCCGACTCCTCCTCTCCTGATGACTTCCACGCGCACCCGCGCCTCCCGCCCCGCCCTGCACCGTACCCTCCTCGTCACCGGCATCGTGCTCGTCGCCATCAACCTGCGCCCGTCGCTGGCGGGGGTGGGGCCGCTCGTGGGTGACATCCGCGCCGCGACGGGGCTTTCCAACACGGCCCTCGGGCTGCTCACGACGCTGCCGCTGCTGGCCTTCGGGGTCGTCTCCACGCTCACGCCGCTCGTGACGCGGCGGCTGGGCGTCGAAGGGGCCATCGGCGCGGCGCTGCTGCTCATCGGCACGGGCACGGCGGTGCGAGCGGTGCCGTCGGTGGCGCTGCTCTTCTCCGGGACGGTGCTGCTGGGCGTCGGCATCGCGCTGGGCAACGTGCTGCTGCCGACGCTGGTGAAGCGCGACTTCGCGCACCGCTCCGGTTCGATGACGAGCCTGTATTCGAGCGCGATGGGCCTGGGGGCGACGCTCGCTGCGGGCACGAGCATCCCGCTGGCGGGGGCGTTCGGGTGGCGTGGCGCGCTGGGCGCGTGGGCCGTGCTGGCGCTGGCGGCGCTGGCGGTGTGGCTGCCGCAGATGCTCAAAAAGTCGGAGGCCCGCCCGCTCGCGCGGCCCGGCGCGGCGCTGCGGCGCGTACTCGGCTCGCCCCGCGCGTGGCAGATCGCGCTCTTCATGGGCTTGCAGTCGCTCACGTTCTACGTGGTGCTGGCGTGGCTGCCGGATCTGCTCCAGAGCCGGGGCCTGGGGGCCGCCGAGGCCGGGTGGATGCTCGCGCTCTCGCAGGCCACGGGCATCCTCGGCTCGGCCACCGTGCCCGTGTGGGCAGGCCGCCGCGCCGACCAGCGCCGCATCGTCGGATGGCTCGTCGGGGCGGAGGCCGTGGCGCTGGCGGGGCTGGCGCTTCCTGCCGTGGGCATGACGGCACTGTGGGTGGGCCTGCTCGGCGCGGTGCTGGGCGGCACCTTCGGGCTGTCGCTGCTCTTTCTCGTGCTCCGCGCGCCAGAGGCCGAGACGGCGACGGCGCTCTCGGGCATGGCGCAGTCGGTGGGCTACCTCGTGGCCGCCGTCGGCCCCGCCCTCTTCGGCCTGCTGCACGACCTCGCGCAGGGGTGGACGGTGCCGCTCGTGGCGCTCTTCGCCGTTCTCGCGGGCAAAGCCGTCGTGGGCTTCGGCTCCGGACGCCCCGGCGTCGTCTCCCCCGATGCGCCGCTTCCCGCCGACGAAGCGTTAAAGGCGGGGTGACGAGTGCGAGTTGCGTGAGAAGCCTGCGAATAGACCGGCGTGAGCGCATTCCAATTGGGACTTTTTTATCCTGATACGGTTGCCGTGCGCACTTTTCGGCTTTGATTCCACGCGCTCCGATGCCCACATCTGTCCACCCACCGTCCGAACCCGGCGGCGTGTCCACGCCTCTTCGCCGCCCGAACACGCGGCCCCACGCACGCCAGAACGACGATGCCCGGCCGTTGCGCGGCACGGCGCAGGGCGAACGGCCCGGCTTCCGGTGGGCGTGGACGGCGGCGCTCGCGTGCTTCGTGCTGGCCGGGCTCACGGGCGCATTTTTCCGCTTCGGCGTCTACTTCGGCCACGCCGGGCTGGAGCCCGTCAACGTGCGCCACGCGCATTCCCACCTCATGTTTTTCGGCTGGGTGACGCCCGCGCTCATGGCGCTGATCGCCGCCCGGATGCCTGCCGTCGCGGGCCGTTCGATGCCACGCTTCACGGGCGTCGCCATTGGCGCGGCGGTGGCGATGGGGCTGGCGGCGTACACGCCATTCCTGCTCTACGGCTACGGCGTGGCCCGCATCGGCGACGCGCGCGTGCCGCTGTCGGTCATCGGCGCGGCACTCAACGTGTTCGCGTGGTACGCCTTCGGCGCCTGCTACGCGCGGGCGACGTGGCGCGTGGCGCGCACGCTGCCGCTGCACCTGTGGGACGCCGCCCTCTTTATGATCGTGCTCTCGTCGCTGGGCGCGTGGGCGCTCGGACTGGTGCGCGGCGCGGGCGTGGTGGAGCCGTTCCCGGCAGCGGCGGCGCTGCACCTGTTTCTGGGCCTTTTCTCGGAAGGCTGGTTCGTGCTGGCGCTGCTGGGCATCGCCTACGCGCACCTCCCACAGGCCGACGGTCCGCAGGCCCGCCTGGCGACGGACCTCGTCGCATACGCGCTGCCGTTCACGTTTTTGCTGGGCGTGCCCGTCCACCTGGTGCCGCCCGGATTGCGGGCCTTCTCGGGCGCGGCAGGCGCCGTGGTGGCCGTCGGGTTGCTGTTGCACGTGCGCGCGCTGCTGCCGTCAGCACGGCGCGCGGCGGTGGGATGGATGCTTCCCCTCGGCCTGCTCGCGCTCAAGGCGCTGGCGCAGTTCGGTGTGGCCGTGGCCCCCGTGGCGCGCTGGGCCGAGGCCACGGGCCTGCGCCTGTCGTACCTGCACTGGCTGCTGCTCGGGTTCGTGTCGCTGGGGCTGGTGGCAGCAGCGGGGCAGACGTGGGGACCGGAGGCCGTGCGAGGGCGGAGCGCCTTCGCCGCCGGGGCGCTGCTCGTCATCGCGTCGCTGCTGCCGCTGACGGGCGTGTGGCCTGCCGCCCTCGGCGGCGGCTGGGCGTGGCGAGCCGCCGCGTGGGCCACCCTCGCCCCCGTCGGCGCAGCGGTGTTCATGCTCGCCCGCCCCCGCGCGCGGCGTCAGCCCAGCAGCGCAGCCAGCCGCAGCTCCTGGCCGTGAAGGCGCGTGGCCACATCGGCCAGCGTGGTAGTGCTGAACAGCGCCCGCAGCCGCTCACGCTCGACCGTCCAGTTCGCGTGCAGCGGGCACGGAAGCTGCGAGCCGCATCCAGGAAGCCCCAGCACGCACTCGGTGAAGAGCTCAGGCCCGTCGATGGCCACCACCACGTCGTGTAGCGTGACCTGCTCCGCCGCGCGTGCCAGCACCACGCCGCCGCTGGGCCCTCGCGATGACGCCAGCAACCCCGCCTGCGTGAGTTGCTGGAGCACCTTCGTCAGGAAGGGCACCGAGATGCCCAGCGTCTCGCCGATGGCGCGGATGGGGAGGTAGCCGTCGGCTTTCTGCGCGGCCAGGTAGAAAGAGGCGCGGAGCCCGTATTCGCACGCGCGGGAGAGGAGCATAGCAGTAACAAGTAGGAGGGGAGATCCGGGGATGATGAACCGGAGAACCGCCGGTGGAGACAGCAGTGAAGATCGCACCAGCGAGCGAAATCGCTTGTATAAGATACAAAATAGTATTTAATATTCAATAGCTGCTCAGGGCAGTCCCTTCTGAACCAACGCCTTCGTTCTCATGACTCCTCTCCTCTCTTCCCGTCTCGGCGGCGCGCTCCTCGTGGCAGCCTTCCTCCTCGGCCCCGGCTGCCGTCCCGGCGCCTCCTCGACAGACGCAGCCACCGGTGCCCGTGCGGTAGGCGTCAGCGCGGCCTCCGCCGTGGCGCCTCGCATCTACGGCAACGTCGAGCCGGCCGTCCTGGCCGACGCGCAGGCCACCGAGGCGCTGCCGCCGCTGCAGGGCAGCGAAACGGGTGTGCTCACCTACGCACCCGAAGTCCCTGCGCCCATCACGCGCGACTACGCCACCCGCGTCCACTTCGACATGGAGATCGTCGAGGTCGTCAAGGAGCTGGCCGATGGCGTACAGTACACCTTCTGGACGTTCGGCGGTGAGACGCCCGGCCCGATGATGCGCGTCCGCGAGGGCGACCTCGTGTCGCTGCGCGTGATCAACCACGCGGGCAACAAACTGCCCCACAACATCGACCTGCACGCGGTGACGGGCACCGGCGGTGGCGCGGAGAAAACGCTCGTCGTGCCAGGCCGCGAGGCGACCGTCGAGTGGCGGGCGCTGCGCCCCGGCCTCTACGTCTACCACTGCGCCACGGCCCCCGTCGGCCTCCACATCGCCAACGGCATGTACGGCATGATCCTCGTCGAGCCTAAAGAGGGGCTGTCGAAGGTGGACCGCGAGTACTACATCATGCAGAGCGAGTTTTACACCAAGGGCGCGTTCAAAGAGGCGGGCTTGCAGGACTTCGACCTCGACCGGGCGCTGCGCGAAGACCCGACGTACGTGGTCTTCAACGGCGGCGTGGACGCCCTTACCGGCGCGCGCGCGCTGCAGGCCTCGGTGGGCGAGACGGTGCGCTTCTACGTCGGCAACGGCGGCCCCAACCTCGCGTCGTCGTTCCACCTCATCGGCGAGATCTTCGACCGCGTCTACGGTGAAGGCGGCACCCTGGCCTCGCAGCACAACGTGCAGACGACCAACGTGCCGCCCGGCGGCTCGGCCATGGTGGAGTTCAAGACGGACGTGCCGGGCACCTTCCTGCTCGTCGATCACGCCATCTTCCGCGCCTTCAACAAGGGCGCCATCGGGCAACTGAAAGTGGTGGGGCCGGAAAACACGGCCATCTACCGCAGCGTCGAGACGCCCGCCGCGCCAGAGGCCGCTTCCACGGCGAGCCTGCGGTAAGGCCGGCGGCAACCCTCCTTCCACCTTTTCCACTCCATGACCATGCGCGCGCTCTTCTCCCTGCTGGTGTTCGTGTTGGGCGGGTTCGCGGTGTTTGCGACGGCTCCGGGGAAGTTGGGGCGCTCCGGCTCCCCCGCTGCCGACATGGTGATGGTGCCGGGCGGCGTGTACCGCGCGGCGGTGGGCGGAGAGCCCGAGGGTGAATCCGTCGCTGCGTTCCTGCTCGACGCCGCCCCGGTGACGAACGCCCAGTTCCTCGCCTTCGTGACGACGCATCCGACGTGGCAGCGCTCGCGGGTGGCGGGGCTGCTTGCCGACGACGGCTACCTCGCCTCGTGGCGCGGCGACCTCGACTTCGGCCCCGACTCGCTCGCCGACCGGCCCGTGGTGGGCGTGTCGTGGTTTGCCGCACGCGCCTACCTCGACGCACAGGGCAAGCGCCTGCCGACGACGGCGGAGTGGGAATGGGCTGCCCAGACGGGTGCCACACGCCCCGACGGCACGCCCGACCCCGGCATCGGGGCGCACCTCGCGGACTGGCTCAGCCAGCCGCTGCCGCCGGTGCCGCCGCGCGTGCGGCAGGACGCGCCCGATCACCTCGGCGCGTACGACCTGCACGGGCTCGTCTGGGAGTGGGTGCTGGATGTCGAGCGCGAGCTCTCGCCCGCCGACCTGCGCGATGCCGGGGGCGCGGACTTCCAGGCGTTCTGCGGGGGCGGAGGTAGCCGCGCCCTCGACCCCACCGACTACGCGGCGTTTCTGCGCTACGGCTTCCGCTCCGGCCTCGATGCCCGCTACACGGGCGCGTCGATGGGCTTTCGCGGCGCCCGCGACCTCTGAATTTCATACAAGACCACGACCATGAAACCGACCCTGACCCTTCTGCTGAGTGTGCTGCTGCTTGCAGCCTGCGACCGGAGCGCGCCCGTGCTCATCGAACGCGCCGCCCCCGTCGTGCCCGCCGTCGTGCTCTCGGACGGCCTCTCGGATCAGTCTGTCTACCTGCTCGACGCGCCGTGGACGGACCAGAGCGGCGAGGCGGCCAGCCTGCAAGCGTTCCTGGGCCGCCCCGTCGTGCTGACGTTCGTGTACACCCACTGCGCGGCCACGTGCCCGCTGCTGGTCCACGAGATGAAGACCATCGCGCAGCGCCTCGACGCCTCGGTGCCGTCGGATGTGGCGTACGTACTCGTCACGCTCGACCCCGAGCGCGACACGCCCGAGCAGCTGCAGAAATTTGCGAAGGCCCATGGCCTCTCGCCCGCCCAGTGGACGCTTCTCCGTGGTTCGCCGGAAAGCATCCGCGCCCTCGCGGCCTCGATCTCGGTAGGCTACCGGGATCAGTCCGATGGGCAGATCGCACACGCGAACCTGTTAACCATCCTCAACAAGCAGGGCGAGGTCGCCGCTCAGGTGCCGGGCTCCGGTGCCACCGACGTAGCCGTTCAGGTGCTGGACTCGCTACAGGCCACCCCGCTCTCCCGCTAAACACCTCCTTACCTCCTCGATTCATGAAGGCATCCTACTTCTCCTCCCTCGCGGCCCTCGCCGTACTCGTACTCACCGGCTGCGGTGGCAGCGGCGCCAACGTCACCCTCACGCCCGTCGGCAACGAGATGCGCTACGAGCAGACGAGCTTCACGGTGCAACCCGGCGAAACCGTCACGCTCACCTTCCGCAACACCGCCACCACCGAGGCGATGAGCCACAACGTGGTGATCCTCAACGACGACGACGACGCCACCGTGCAGCGCGTGGGGCAGGCGGGCATGACGGCCGGCGAGGCCAGCGACTACGTGCCCAGCGACCCGTCCATCCTCGCGCACACCGCCTTGGCGAAGCCGGGCGAGGAAGTGAGCGTCACCTTTACCGCGCCCACCACGCCGGGCACCTACCGCTACATCTGCACCTTCCCCGGCCACTACATGATGATGCAGGGCACCATGACCGTGGCGGGCTAACACCCACCTCCCTGCACGCGCCGAACAGAGGAGAAGTCTACTCGTGGGCTTCTCCTCCTCGGCAGACACGGCACGCACCTTTTCAACTACTCAATTTTATGATCCCGATTACCCTCGACCCGGCCGACCTGGGCCAGCGCACCGTGGGCGACCTCGTGACAGAGGACTACCGGCGCGCGGCGGCCTTCAAAAACCTCGGCATCGACTTCTGCTGCGGCGGCGGCGCCACGCTCGCGTCCGTCTGCGCCAAGAAAGGCATCGCCCTGGCCGACGTGGCCGACGCGCTCCGGCACGCCGACGCGCGCGGCACCTCGCCTCAGGCGCGCGTCGAGCACTGGTCGCCCTCGTTCCTGGCCGATTACGTTGTCAACGAGCACCACACGTATGTGCGCGAGAGCATCCCGGTGCTGCGCGCCTTCACGCAGAAAGTGGCGCGCGTCCACGGCCAGCGCCATCCCGAACTCGTCGAGATCGCGGAGTTGTTCGAGCAGGTGGCGACGGGCCTCGAAGGGCACATGGTGTGCGAAGAACAGATCGTCTTTCCCGCCATCAAGGCCCTTGCCTCGGGCGGCCCCGCGCCGGAGACGCCGCTGGCCGACGTGCTCCGCGAGATGGAAGGTGACCACGACGAGGCGGGCGAGGCCATGCGCCAGATCCGCGAACTGAGCAGCGACTTTACCCCGCCGCCGGATGCGTGCAACACGTACCGCGCCGCATTCGTGAAGCTGGAGGAGTTCGAGGACGACCTGCACCGCCACGTGCACCTCGAAAACAACATTCTCTTCCCCAAAGCCCTCGCCCTCAGCCCGGACGCCGAAGAAGACGTGGCGTCGCAGGAAACGCCCGTCGAAACGGACGCGGCAGCCACCGCCGAGCCGTCCAAAACACTCGACGTGCGTGTGATTCCGCCGCCGCAGAAGCACCCGGCCATCTTCTCCGTGTTCGACGCGCTCGACGCGGGCGACCACTTCGTCCTCGTCAACGACCACGACCCGGTGCCCTTACGCTACCAGCTCGAGTTCACCCGTCCGGGTGCGATGGGCTGGGAGTACCTGGAGCAGGGTCCGGAGCTGTGGCGGGTGAAGATCTCGAAGATGGCGGACGCGGCAGCATGAGGCTCCTCTTCAGCAGTGATGCTCTTCCCGGCGGCACCATCCACGGCGTGGACGAGGCATGCCGCCGGGGTGCGTTCGACGGCCTCGAACTGTCGCTGTCGCACGCGCGTGTCGCAGTGGCCACGGATCTCGCCCGTGCTCCGGTGCGCTGGGTGCGGATGCCGCCTGCGTCCAACATGCTGACGGTGGCCGGTGCCGCTGCGCTCGCGGGGTCGGTCGAGGTAGCGGTGAGCCTGGGAGCGGGCTTGCTGGTGTACACCACGCTGGCGGCCCCGCCGCCCTGCATCGCACTCGTCCACGGAACCGACCGCCTGGCGGCCTGGCAGGCCGGTGCGTGGGCGCGTTACCACGGCGTCGGCACCGCGTGGGAGATCGACCTGGCGACGCTGCGCGCCGAAACCGCCGCGACGGTGCTCGAACACACCGGCACCACGCTCGCCCACGTCCGGCTCCTCGGCACCGACGCCGACCACGCCGCGTGTGAAGCGCTGGGCTGCCTGCTGGCCGCGCTGGCGCTCCGGGGCTACACGGGCACCGTCACCCGCGCCCCGGCACGCGCCGCCAACGCGAAACCCGAAGCTGTACCCGTTGCGTGCGGCCCGGCGGAAGCTCCGTCTTTCGCTTCATCCGTCCCGATCCTCCTCTGACGATTTCCATGCAAACCTCCTCCATCGCCGAGACGCTCGACGTCCGACCCGTCGAACCGAAATACCGCTTCGACACCATCATGGGCGCGTACCTTCGCCTCGCCGCTGGGGAGCAGCTCGACCTGACGCTCGACCACGACCCGTCGTGCATGTACTACACGCTGCTGGCCGAGCAGGGCGCCGATGCCTTCGCCTTCGACTACCTCGAACGCGGGCCCGAGGCGTGGCGGGTCGTCGTCACCCGGGTCACGGTCTGATGCCGACGCCCGCTCGTCCAGCCATCATCGACCGGCTCCGCCAGGTGATCGACCCGGAGGTCGGGATCAACATCGTGGACCTCGGCCTCGTCTACGACGTGCGCGTCGAAGGCGGGATCGCGGAACTCGATCTGACGATGACGACGCCCGCGTGCCCGATGTCGAGCTACATCGCCCGGGAGGCAGAGGGGGCGCTGCGTGGCCTGCTCGGTCTGGAGGACACGGAGGTGTCGCTCGTGTGGCAGCCGCCGTGGTCGTTCCAGATGATGGACCCGGAGGTGCGGGCGGCGCGCTTCGGGAGGCACCGGTAAGCCCATGCCGCACGCGGAACGGGGACGCTACCTTCTGCTGGCGATGGGGATGCTCGCGCTGGTGTTCGGCCTGTGGAGCGGCCTACTGCGGATCGGCTGGGGGCTGCCACGCGGGCCCGCCGGACTCGCGATGCAGCACGGCCCGCTGATGGTGTGCGGCTTTCTCGGGACGGTCATCTCGCTCGAACGCGCCGTGGCACTCAGGCGCTGGTGGGCGTATGCTATACCGCTCGTCGTGGGCGTCGGCGGGCTGCTGCTCGCCGTGGGAGTGGGCGAACCGGCAGGCGCGCTGCTGTTCACGCTGGGCAGCCTCGGCCTCGTCGCCCTCTACGCCGTGCTCTTGCGCGTGCAGGCCGATGGCTTTTTGCAGGTGATGGCGCTCGGCGCGGGCGCGTGGGTCGTCGGCAACGCACTGTGGCTCTCGGGCGCCCCCGTCTTCGCGGCGGTGCCGTGGTGGATGGGCTTTCTCGTGCTCACCATCGCCGGGGAGCGACTGGAGCTGAGTCGGATGCTGGGCCACGACGCCCGCGTGCAGCACCTCTTCATGGGCATCGCCGCCGTGCTGCTGACGGCCCTCGCCGCGACCGTCTCCGCCCCTGGCGCGGGCGTGCGTGGGATGGGCTTCGCCCTCCTTGCGATGGCCGCGTGGCTGACCCGCTACGACGTGGCCCGCTACACTGTGCGCCAGAAAGGCCTGACGCGCTTCATCGCCGTCTGCCTGCTGGCGGGATACGTGTGGATGGGCGTGGCGGGCGTGCTGGCGCTGTTCGTGGGCGGCGTCACCGCCGGGCCTTTCTACGATGCCTTGCTGCACGCCGTGTTCGTTGGCTTCGTCTTCAGCATGATCTTCGGGCACGCGCCCATCATCTTCCCCGCCGTGTTGGGCGTGCCGCCGTTCTACCGGCCCGTGCTGTACGCGCCCCTGGCCCTTTTGCACGCCTCGCTCGCGCTCCGCATCGTGGCCGACGTGGCCGGGTGGATGGCGCTGCGACGCTGGGGCGGCCTGCTCAACGCCGCAGCCATCGTACTTTTCCTGGCCAGCGTGGGCTTTTCGATGTGGGCGAGCCGGTCCCGCGCCTCTGTCCCGCCCGTGTCCTTCTGACCTCCCCACGCCCATGCCCTTTCTCGCCCGGTTGTTCATCAAGACGGCGCTGGGCTACCTGGCCGTCGCCCTCGTGCTCGGCATCGCGCTGGCGCTGGGGCCGACGGCGACGCTGCCCGGATGGGTGGCGCTGCTCGGCCCGGCGTGGATTCACCTGCTCGTCGTCGGCTGGCTGACGCAGCTCATCTTCGGCGTAGCGTACTGGTTTTTCCCCCGCGTGAGCAAGGCCGAGCCGTACGGGCGCTCGGGCGTGGCATGGGCGACGTACGCGCTGCTCAACGCCGGACTGGTGCTCCGAGCCTTCGGCGAGCCTGCCGTAGCGGGCGGCGCGGGCGGCGTGTGGCGCGGGGTGCTCGTAACTTCCGCCGCGCTACAGGCCCTCGGCGTGCTCGCCTTCGTGGCCTACCTCTGGCCGCGCGTCCGCACCAAATGACCGCGCCGCCATGCAGAAGCTGAGTGTGTGGGCCGTGCGGCTGTCGCTGGTGTACTTCGCGCTGGGCGCGTCGGTGGGCGCGCTGCTGCTCGCCGGGAAGGCCGTGGCGCTGCCGCCGTGGCTGTGGCTGCTGCGGGCCGCGCACGTGGAGGTGCTGCTGTTCGGGTTCATGGTGCAGCTCGTCATGGGCGTCGGCTACTGGATCCTGCCGCGTGTGCCCGCGCCGCGTGGCGAGCCGCTGATGACGGCGGCGCTCGCCTTCCTCAACGCAGGCGTGTGGACGGTGGCGCTGGCGACGGCGCTGCTGCCGGGCACCGCGTGGTTTCTGGGAGGGCGGCTCTGTGAGGCGGCGGCGGTGGTGCTCTTCGCCGCGCACGTGTGGCCCCGCGTGCGACCCGCACGATTGGCTGCGTGACATCTCTCACTCTCGCCCTTTCCTCCTGAAACTGGCGAGGGGACGGAAAGGCAACTTTGCCATCTCGTTAACACGGTGGCCTTCGATCCACCGGGAAATCCGGGTACATCTGCCACCCACCCGTACCGCATCTTGGGGGGTTCCACGACCGTGGTTTCCATGTGGATCTGCAACACACGCATGGAGCCTCGTCAAGCGCCGTCCCCTCCCCCGCCCAGCCGCATCAGACGCCGCACGCGATCGCGCCCCACCTGCAGCTCTTCGGCGCTCAGGCTTGCCTGGAGGCGGCGGACGCCTTGAAGCCCAGGGCTGCGCCGGAGATGTAAGGTTCTGGGCACGGGTTTTAAGGAAAACGTATCGGCCGACGATGCTTGGCGTTGATGCCGCTCTTTTCACCATCCATGCAGTACCTATGCGTTCTCTCCTCTCTTCTCTGTCCGTCCTCCTGCTCCTCGGCCTGACCGTCGCCGCGTGCGACAGCACCGGTACAGAAGCCAGCGGCCAGATCCGCGTGCTGATGACCGACGCTCCGGCGGACGAGTTCGCCCACGCCTACGTCACCGTCGTCCGGGTCGAGCTCGTCGGCGAAGAGGACACCCACGTGCTGTCCGACTCCGCGCGGACGCTCGATCTGCTCACGCTCCGCAACGGCCTCACCACGACCCTCGCCACCCGGGATGTGCCTGAGGGCCGCTATCACCAGTTGCGCCTCATCATCGCCGACACCGCCCGCGTAGACTTCCTCGATGGCGGCACGACCACTCGGTTCAAAGTGCCGAGCGGCACGGAAACCGGCATCAAGCTCAACCTGCCGGCATTCGACATCGCTGACGATGCGGACGAGGTCGAGGTCCTCGTGGACTTCGACGTGAACCACTCGTTCGTGAAGGCGGGCGCGAGCGGCCAGTACCTGTTCAAGCCCGTGCTGAAGACGAAGCGGTTCGAGGTCAATGGGATCGTTGTCCCCACCGATACGACGGGCGTTCCCGCCGATACGACGGCCGGCTGACGCCTCGATCCATGCAAACCAGAAGCGCCCGGTCTCCACGCAGGAAACCGGGCGCTTCTCATGGAGACGAGGTGCTCTACCGCTGAGGCGCAGGGCCGGCGTAACGTAAGGCCAATGACGACGGGCGCGGCGTCTATTGCCCATAAGATCAGCGGCGTCTACCTTGCCGCATCACCTTCACCGCTGCCCGTCGCGGCAGCGCTTCGCCGCTAGGCGCACTCGCGCCAGCATCAAACATCGATCTATTGGAAGCGCTCGTCCGCGCTCTACTTCTTCTACTGGCACTGCCCGCAAGCGCTCAGGATCAACCCGTGCTGCTCAGGTGGCAGGTCCCGAGTGATAGCGCCCTCGCATTCCGCACCGCTATGCGAGCCGCAGAGCCAGATTCGTCTACCGGACTGGCCTCGTTGAGCCCGTCCGTGGAGCGGGCCGACATGACCACGGTCTTGATGCGCCCAACCCACGGCTGTTATTAGGCGGAAGTCAAGAGGGCGACGGCGATTCCAGTCCATTCGGTGGGGTCGGAGAGGCCTGGGGAGCAGCGAGATAGGCATGGAGCAGGTGCTGCAACCGCCTCACCTCACGCAGCGGCATGCGGGCGATCTCGCGTTCGATATCCTGGATGGTCATAGGGTAGACCTCCTGCGGCTATCCGAACCGTGATCCAGCGGCTGCGCAAGGCATAGCGCACTGCTCCCGTTTGGATTCCCAAAAGGATCGGCAGTGCCACATCCCGTTTTTCTCCCACCTCACCGCGTGCTGGGTTACCATGCAAACGGTCGCGTGAGGGATCTATAGGTAGGCCCCGCCTAGATTTCTTCCAAGCCAAGTTTCACCTGTACCTACCCCAAAAGCGAAAGGCCCCTAAGTGCTTTGTTATCAGCGCTTAGGGGCCCCTCCTTGGTGCCCGGGACTGGACTCGAACCAGCACGACCTTGCGGCCACCACCCCCTCAAGATGGCGTGTCTACCAATTTCACCACCCGGGCAAAGAAGTCAGCGTGTCGTGATCCCGGTAGGGCTCGAACCTACGACCCGCTGATTAAAAGTCAGCTGCTCTGCCAACTGAGCTACGGGATCAATCCCGCACTCCGTGTGGAGGGCAGGGCGGCAAAAGTACCACGCGGGCCGGGGCCTCGGCAAGCGTGGGCCGTCGAAGTTTCTGTGACGAGCAGGGGAAGGCTGGATGGATCGCACGTGCCGCCGTGCATCTTCCCCAGGGATCAAGGCGTTGCGTCTTCTTCCTCCAGGCCCTTTTCCATCCACCCTGTTCGATACATGCAGACGGAAACACGCACCGATTTTGCTGCCGTAGCCCAGTTTATGCGGCACCACTACCGCCACTTCAACGCGGCGGCGATGATAGACGCCGCCGAGGCGTACGTCAAACACCTCGAAGGCGGTGGCAAGATGATGATCACGCTCGCCGGGGCGATGAGCACGGCGGAACTGGGACTCTCGCTGGCCGAGATGATCCGGCAGGGGAAGGTCGATGCCATCACGTGTACGGGCGCGAACCTGGAGGAAGACCTCTTCAACCTCGTCGCGCACGACCATTACGTCCGCGTGCCACGCTGGCGCGACCTCACGCCTGCCGACGAACAGGCGCTGCTCGAAAAACACCTCAACCGCGTCACGGACACGTGCATCCCAGAGGAGGAAGCCATCCGGCGCATC
This sequence comes from Rhodothermales bacterium, assembly GCA_963829705.1. Classification (GTDB taxonomy): domain Bacteria; phylum Bacteroidota; class Rhodothermia; order Rhodothermales; family BA12; genus CAWHJN01. The sequence continues at coordinate 213,474 of CAWHJN010000005.1, read as the reverse complement.
GAAACCGCCATCCTCGACGAATGGCAGCGCGCCGACCGGAGCGGCGAGCGCTACTTCCCGCATGAGTTTCTGTACCGGCTCATCCGCAGCGGTGCGCTCGAAGAACACTACCAGATCGACCCGGCAGACTCGTGGCTCGTGGCCGCAGCAGAGCGCGACCTGCCCATCTTCGTGCCGGGCTGGGAGGATTCCACGACGGGCAACGTCTTCGCCGCGCACTGCATCAACGGCGACGTCGAGAACGTCCACACGGTGCGGACGGGCATCGAGTACATGATGCGGCTCGCCGAGTGGTACACGGAAACGTCGAAAGAATCGTCGATTGGCTTTTTTCAGATCGGCGGTGGCATTGCGGGCGACTTCCCCATCTGTGTCGTGCCCATGCTGGAGCAGGACCTCGACCGGCGCACGCCGCTGTGGGGCTACTTCTGCCAGATCTCGGACTCGACGACGAGCTACGGCTCGTACTCGGGCGCGGTGCCCAACGAGAAGATCACCTGGGGCAAACTCGCGCAGGACACGCCGTCGTTCATCGTCGAATCGGACGCCACCATCGTCGCTCCGCTGATGTTCGCGTACGTGCTGGCGAAGGGTTGAGGTTGGAGATTGGAAGTTTGAAAATGCTACTAACCACTAACCTCCATCCCCCACACCTCTGCCATCGGGTAGCGCGTGGCGAGGCGACCGACGAGTAGATCGGGCGCGTAGTTGAGAAAGCCGAGGGCCGTGTAGATTTCGACGGGCGTACAATTGTAGAGCAGCTTTACCTCGCGGTCGTCCTTGCGTTTGTCGTGGGTGAGGACGAGGCCGGTGAGGCCGGTCGCACCTGTGCCGACGAACACATCCACGCCGTCGCCGTCGCCGCTCGTGGTGGCTTCGAGAAAGCCGTAGTTGAGCGGGTAGCGGATGTCGGGGTACGCCGGATGCACGGTATCCTTCGGACGGTCGAGCGTGATAGACCCCGCGCGCAGGGCGTTTTCCCAGCGTGCCCACGGAAAGGACCGGGTGAACAGCGGAGCGAGAAGGTGGAGCCGCATGGCGTTTTCGGGAGGCGGTTCGCGGAGGAGCAGCCGTAGCTTTCGGCCAACATACACCTCGAAAACTGCCTGTGTCCCGCGCCATTGCCTTCGCCACTTACGCCGCCCGCCCCGAGGGCGAAGCGGACGACTACGCCGCTGCCGACGCCCTTCGCGCGCAGGGCATCGACGTGACGTTCGCGGTATGGAACGACGACGCGGTGGACTGGTCGGGCTTCGACGCGGTCGTCGTCCGCTCGACGTGGGATTATTACCACCACCTCGACGCCTTCCTCGCGTGGACCGCGCGGGTCGATGCCTGCACGCGGCTCTTCAACGCCCGCGCCATCCTCGAATCCAACGTGGACAAGACGTACCTGCGGCGTCTCGAAAAACGAGGCATCCCCATCGTGCCGACGGTGTGGCCGCGACCGGGCAACGCGCTCGCGGACGTGCTGGACGGGCGGGGCTGGAACGAGGCCGTCGTCAAGCCCGCCGTCAGCGCGGGGGCGTTCGAGACCTTCCGGGTGCGCTCCACCGACGCCGGCGCTTCGCAGGATCGGTTCGCGGCGCTGCTGCATCGCGGGGCGGTGCTCGTGCAACCGTTCCTGCCACAGATCGCCGCCGAGGGCGAGTGGTCGCTCGTGTTTTTCGACGGTGCGTACAGCCACGCCGTCGTCAAGCGCCCGAAGGCAGGCGACTTCCGCGTGCAGGCGCGCCACGGTGGGCGGGAAGAATCCCGCGCCGCGCCGCCCGGCCTCGTCGCGCAGGCGCAGGCGGTGTTGACCGCGATGCCCGACGCTCCGCTCTACGCGCGCGTCGACGGCGTCGTAGAAGACGGCGTATTTCTGCTGATGGAGATCGAACTCGTCGAACCCGCCCTCTTTCTGACCCACGGCCATGCGGCGGCACGTTTCGCAGACGCGCTCGTCGCCCGCCTCGGCTGATCGCGCGCCGTCACAGCATCCGGCGCTCGACGAACGTGGCGTCGGCGTCGCGGTAGGCGACCCACACCGCGCCGCGCACCAGCACGAGATCCGCACCCGAACCCGCGACGTTTTCCAGCGTGGGCTTTACGCCCGCCTCGGCGAAGGGGGCGATGTGCGTGCCATCGGCGTACTCCCACGCCATCACCGTCGCGCCGTCGCGCGCGTCGAGATGGACCTGCCGGATGCGGGTCGAGCCCTCAAGGAGCGCCCCGTCGAACGTCTGGCCGCCGTCGGTGGAGGTGGCGCGGTAGACGCCCGTGCCGTCGGCAGAGCCGGTGAACCACGCGACCTCCACGGTGCCGCTGACGGGCGCGGCGAGGGCCGGGCCGGTGTGCGGGCAGCCGTCGATGTGCCACGCGGGCGCGGGCAGGCGGACGGGCGCGGAGAACGTCGCGCCCCGGTCGGTCGAATGAGCCACGGCCACGTCGCGGACGTTGGGCTCGAACTGGTGCCGCCACGCGACGAACACCTCGCCGTCCGGCGCGACGGCCAGCGCGGTGCGGCAGCACTCGCACGATCCCTTCGCCACGACGACCGAGGGGGCGAAGGTCTGCCCGCCGTCCGCCGAGCGGGCCACGCGGACTTCCGTGCCCGGCCCGCCGGTTTCGTGGGCGTGCTTTACGAAGGACGCATTCTGCACCACCGAGGCCCGGACGGCGTCGCGCGCGCGCCCATCGAGCCACGAGAGGTACACCGTGCCGTCCGGCGCGACGGTGAGGTCGTGGAAGTGGTTGCCCGTGAGGTAGCCCACGTCCTCTGATACCGTCTCGATGGAGAACGTCTGCCCGCCATCCGTCGAGCGGGCGAGGCGGATTTCGCTGGCCGGGAAACGCCGCCCCGCGACGGGAATCTGGCGCACGTAGGCGACGAGGACGGCCCCATCGGGCGTGACGGCGACCTGCGCCGGGGCCTGCGCGTGGATCGCCACATCCTCCGAATCCGGGTTGACGACGAAGGCCTCACCCTCCTCGCCTTCCGCGAGGTGCCGCACGTAAACGTGCCCGCCGCGCGCGTAGGCGGCATACACACCGTCGGCGGCAGCGGCGAGCGTAGCGGGGACGGCGGCGTCCGTCAGCGTCCACGTGGTGGAGGGCGGCTCGGCAGCGGGCGTGTGCGTGTCGGGTGAGCAGGCGGCGAGAAGGGCGACGAGCCCGAAAGTCCAGGGTTTCATCATCTCGTTGGGATAGTGTTAGCGGCCGATGCGGTAGGCCAGGCCCAGGCTCAGCGTGCGCGGGGCCCCCAGCGTGTACTGCTGCCCGAAGCGGCTGCGGAGGGCGATGGTGGCGTAACGCACATCTGCCACGTTGAGTACACTCGCAAACACGTCTACCGGCCCCACGCGGTAGCCCGCGCGCGCGTTCCAGAGCGTGTAGCCCGGGTACTTTTGCGTATTCGCCGCGTCCATGTAATAGGCGCTGAGGCGGCGCACCTCGGCGGAGGCGTAGGCCGCGGGCAGAAACGGCAGGTGATAGGTGGCCTCGGCGTTGAACATCCACGACGGCGCGGCTTCCATCCGGTTGCCGTCGAAGGTGACGCCGCCGTCCTCGAAGCGCCGGTACGTGTGGCGGGCGTTCGTGCCCGAGGCGTAGAACGTCAGCCCGCGCAAGGGGGCGAGCGTGAGCGCGTACTCGACGCCCTCGTGGCGCGTGCGGCCCGCGTTGCGGTTTTCCGTCGCGCCGTCGTCGAGGCGGACGTTCAGGATCTCGTCGCGCCCATCCATGCGGTATAGGCTCACCTCGGCCCGCACGCGGCCTGCGAAAAACGACGCCCAGCCGCCAGTTTCGTACGAGTCGAAGAACGCCGGGCGCAGCGTGGGCACCTTTACACCCTGGTACAACTCGCCCACCTCGGGCGGCACGAAGCCCTGCCCGAAGTTGGCGTACACGCCACGTTGCGCGCCCAGGTCGAGCGTCGCGCCGAGGCGTGGGCTCAGGTGACGGTACGTGTTGGTGGCGTCGGGCGCACCCGAGAAGGCCGTCGGCGGCAGGTGGTTGTCGTAGTCGTAGGCGAGCACGTCGTAGCGCAGCGCGCCGCTGAGGCGCAGTTTTTCGAGCACCCGCACATCCGCCTGCACGAAGGCCGCCGTGTTGAGCAGCCGCACGTCGTAGCGTGTCAGGAGCGAGTCGGACGCGGTGTAGCGGAGGTACTGCCCCGTGGCGGGGTCGCGCTGGATGTCGAGAAATTCCGCCACGTACCGGCTCGGGCTGCGGTCCACGAGACCGCCGACGGTGAGCGTGGTCGCGGGCAGGTAGAAGGCGTGCTGCACCTGAGCGCCGAGGCTCGTGAACGACTGGTCGTTCTTCTCGCCGGTGGCCCTGCTCGGGTCTGTGCGGTCGTTGCGGATGCGGTAGTGCGGAAGCTGCGCCGTCGTGTTGTCGCGGGCGAAGACCGTCGCTTCCGTCGCGTGGCGCGGATTCCAGACGTGGTTGAGCCGGGCCGTCAGGCGGGTGGCCTCGACGCGGCGGTAGGTGAAGGTCTGCAGGCTCGACAGGTTGCCGGTGTAGAAGCTCAGGCTGTCGAGCGCGCCGTTGGTGTCGGTGTCGAGGTGGTTGGTCGTCAGCGTCGCGAGCAGGTGCGTGCGCGGCGTGAAGGCGTAGTCGGCGCGCGCGGTGAGCGACACCTTGTCGAAGTCGCTGTGCTCGGCAAAACCGTCCTGCTGCTGCGCCGCGTAGCCGCCCGCCCACACGCCCAGCGCCCCCCGCGTGGCCGACGCGCTCAGGTCCGCCCGGCGGTAGCCCCCGTTGTCGGCCCGCAGCTGCGCGCCGCCCGACGGGGCGAGCGTGGGCGACGGGGTGAGAAAGTTGACGGCTCCCCCGACGGCGTTCGCGCCGTAGAGCGACGACGACGGGCCGCGTACCACCTCGATGCGCTCCATCCCCGCCGCGTTGATCTCGATGAGCGCGTTGTGGTTGAAGATGCCGATGGGCCGGATGGGCACGCCGTCTTCGAGGTAGGCGTAGAGCGCCTTGTACGACAGCGGCTGCCGGATGCTCATGTTGTGCTGCTCGTTGCCGAGGTCGGTCATGTGGACGCCGGGCAGCTTGCTCAACAGCTCGGGCAGCAGCTTGGCGCGTGTCTCCTGGATGGCCTGCGTCGCCAGCGCCGAGATGGCGACGGGCACCTCCTCGCGCGCCTGCGCCCGGCGGCTCGCGCTCACCACGACGGGCGACAGGTCGAGGCGGGCGGGTTCGAGGGCCACGTCGAGCACTTCACCGGTGACGGGCACCTCGCGCGCCTCGTAGCCGACGAACGAAAACAGCAGCCTTGCCGGAGGAACGTCGAGGACGAGGCGGTAGCGGCCTTCACGGTCGGTGGCGGTGCCGAGCGGCGAGTCGGGCACGCGGACGTGGACGCCGGGCAGCCCCTCGCCCGTCTGCGCGTCGGTGACGCGCCCGGCGACGACGAACGCGTGGGTGGGGTGCTGGGCGGCCGCGTCGGCGGCGAAGAAAAGAGATGAGGCGAGCAGCAGCGCCATCCAGCACGCTACACGCGAACAGGCGATAGCGGACGTGGAAACGGCACCCTGCCGCCACGCCCCGAAGACACGGAGATCCATAGCTTTCCTGAGCAAAAAGGGAACGGGACCGCGCCTGTGTTGCACAGTGCGGCCTTCCACACGAGCGCCCTCGGGCGCGGCTCAGGAAGCGTCAGGCGGTTTCAACGGCAGCGCCGGCACGCCATCGGAGGCGCGCCCCAGCGTGGCGGGCGGGTAGGCCCGGCGGTGCGGCGGCGGCGCGGTCACACCTGTGGGCGGCGGCGTCCACAGCGCGAACGCGAGCATCGTCTCCATCACCGCCGACTGCCGATCCTGGTGCTCGTGCTGCTGGTGCTCGCGCAGATGTTTGGCGAGGTGGCAGCGCCCGTTGCACTTCATCTCCGGCCTGTCGCGGTTGACGCACAGGTACTCGACCACGTACGCCCGGCGCAGCACGAACACCGTCTGCACGAGCAGCAGGTGCTGCGTGCTGAGGAGCACGAGGCCCACGAGGACGGTGGTGACGGCACGCTGTACCATCCTACGAATCTACTGCGGACGGCTCTGCACGATGTCATCCGGGGATGAATTCGCCGCCTCGGCAAGGGCGGCGTCGCCCGGCGGCACGATCCTCGGCGTCCCGTTGGGATCGTCGAGGTACGAGAAGTCCTCGGCGAAGATATTCCACGTCGTCAGAAACAGCGCGGCCACCACGGGCCCGATGATGAAGCCAGACAACCCGAACAACGTGATGCCGCCCAGCGTGGTGATGAGGACGAGGTAATCCGGCATCCGGGCGTCGCGCCCGACGAGGATGGGCCGGAGCAGGTTGTCCACGAGCCCGATGATGAGCGTGCCGACGATCACGAGGATGATGGCTTTGACGAGGTGCCCGGTGGCAAACAGGATGATTGCCGCTGGCACCCACACGAGCGCCGTCCCGATGGCAGGCAGGAGCGAGAGCAGCGTCATTATGACGCCCCAGAACACAGCAGCCTGAATGCCGAGCAGGGCGAAGGTGATGCCGCCGATGGTGCCCTGCACGGCGGCCACGATGAGGGTGCCCTTGAGCGTCGCCCGCGACACGTCGGCGAAGCGCGTCAGCAGGCGGCGCTCGCGCTCATCGCCCAGCGGCAGCACGCGGATCAGGCGCTCGACGAGGCGGTCGCCGTCGATGAAGAAGAAGTACAGCAGATAGAGCATCAGGAAAAACTGCACCAGCACCGACAGGATGTTCTGCCCGAAGTCGATGGCGCGTGTGGCAACGACCTGGCTGGCACTCGCCGCCGCGCCCACGAGCGTGCCCCGGATGCGCTCGGGGTCGAGCCCGACGCGCGCGGTGAACTCCTGCAGAATGGGCAGCCTGCTTTCCATGTACGCCACCGTCGCCGCCAGGTCGATCTCGCCCGAGCTGACCTGCTGGTAGAGGTTATCCACCTCGCTGACGACGGCCACGCCCACGAGAAACACGGGCAGCACCACGACGAGCAGGATCGCCATCACCGTCAGCAGGGCTGCGAAGCCGTTTTTCATCTTCCTCGCCAGCTTCTCGAAGAGCGGTCGGAAGATGAGCGCGAGCACCGTCGCCCAGAAGAGCGGCAGCAGAAACCCGCGGATGACCCACAGGAAGGCGAGCGAGGTGACGACGAGCAGCGCGAGGAAAAACCCCGCCTGCATCTTGTTGGGTTTGAAGGGCATGGGCGTGAAAAGCGGAACGTGCCAGAATACTGCACGCCCATCTGCTGCAACAGTACCGCCGAGGCTACGATTGGCGCGGCAGGATGCCCGTCACGTCCACCGGAGCGAGCGCGGGCAGCGCCTCCATGGTGAGTGCTCCGCCGTCTGCGCGCGTTGTTTTCGCGGCTCGACCTCGCCTCGGCGCGCAGCACCCCGCAAGGCGGGGCAGGCGCCGCTACTCGACACGCGCTCAAGACGGCTGCTTCACCACTTTCGTCTTGTCGCCGCCCGTTTCCGGGGGAACGGTGCGGATGTGAAGTTCTTTGAGCTGGTGGTCGTCCACGACGTCGGGCGAGCCGACCATCGGCTCCTGGGCCGACTGCGTCTTGGGGAACGCGATCACGTCGCGCAGGCTCGTGGCCCCGGCGAGCAGCATCACCAGGCGATCCAACCCCAGCGCGATGCCACCGTGCGGCGGCGCGCCGTAGCGGAAGGCGTCGAGCAAAAAGCCGAAGCGCTGCTGCGCCTCCTCCTCGCCGATGCCGAGCAACTCGAACATCTGCGCCTGCACGCTGCGGTCGTGGATACGGATAGAGCCGCCGCCGATCTCGTTGCCGTTGAGCACCAGGTCGTACGCCCGCGCCCGCGCCGCGCCGGGGTCGTCCTTGAGCGTGGGGATGTCCTCGGGGCGGGGCGACGTGAACGGGTGGTGCATGGCGAAATAACGCTCCTCCTTCTCGTCCCATTCGAGCAGCGGAAACTCCGTCACCCACAGGAATTCCCATGGCCCTTCGCCGTGCACGGCGTCCGGGTTGGCGGGGTCGGGCACGTAGCCGAGTTCTTTGCCCAGATGCTCGCGCAGCGCACCCATCTGCGAATAAATCTTCGGAGCGGCCCCGGCCAGGACGACGACGAGGTCACCTTTTTCTGCCCCGACGGTCTCGACGGCCTTCTGGACGTACGACGGGTCGAGGGCTTCGGCTTTGATGGACGAGAATGTCTCCGATCCGTCCGAGGGCCGCTTGAAATACACGAGCCCCCCCGCGCCGATCTTCTTGCGGACGATGTCTTTGTCGAGCCGGTCCATCGCGCCACGGCCGCGGTCGCCCTCGCCCGGCACGCGGATCGCCAGGACTTTGCCGCCGCTCTCCCGTACCTGGTCGAACACGCGGAAGCCCGCGCCTTCGAACGTCCCCGTGAGGTCGTGGAAGTCGAGGCCGTAGCGCAGGTCGGGCTTGTCGGAGCCGTAGCGCGTGAGGGCTTCGTCGTACGATATCCGGCGGAACGGGGTCTTCAGTTCCACGCCCTTGAGTTCGCGCCACAGCGTCGCCATCAGCTCTTCGATGATCGCGTAGATCAGCTCTTCGCGAGCGAACGTCATCTCGACGTCGATCTGCGTGAACTCGGGCTGGCGGTCGGCGCGGAGGTCTTCGTCGCGGAAGCACTTGGTGATCTGCACGTAGCGGTCGAGGCCCGCCACCATCAGGATCTGCTTGTACGTTTGCGGGCTCTGCGGGAGCGCGAAGAACTTGCCCGGGTTGACACGCGACGGCACCAGGAAGTCGCGCGCGCCCTCGGGGGTGGACTTCATCAGCACCGGCGTCTCGATCTCCAGAAAGCCGTGCCGGTCGAAGTGGCGACGGGTGATCTGGTAGAGTTTGTGGCGCAGCACGAGGTTCTGCGCGAGTTCGGGCCGCCGCAGGTCGAGGTAGCGGTAGCGCATCCGCAGGTCTTCGTTGGCCGTCACGCGCTTCTCCTCGTGCGCCGACACGGAAAACGGCAGCGCCTCGCTCGTGTTGAGCAGCACCAGGCTTTTCGCCCGCACCTCGACCTCGCCCGTGGGCAGCCTCGGATTGACGGTGTCCTGCGAGCGGTTATCCACGACGCCCTGCACCGACACGACGTACTCGCCGCGCACCTTTTCGGCGAGCGCGTAGGCGTCGGCGTCGTCCTGGGGTGAGAAGACCACCTGCGTGAGGCCGTGGCGGTCGCGGAGGTCGAGAAAGATGAGGCCGCCCAGATCGCGCCGCGTGTCCACCCAGCCTTCGAGCGTGACCGTGTCGCCGACGTTGGCAGCGCGGAGACTGCCGCAGGTGTGCGTGCGCGGCGGGTGCGGGTTGGCGTGCGACGGGGTGACGAGCATGGGCGCGGGGGTTCTGGAGAAGGCGGAAAATACGGGTGCAGGCGAAGGGCGAAGGGTGAAGAGTAAAGGGTGAATGGAGGCGAAGGCTCGAGGCGTCAACGTCCAAGAACCCACGGCAGAGTAGTCATTCTTACCTTCCGTTCTTGCTCGGCGCGCCATGCCGGAAACGCCCTCACCATGCTGCAAAACATCGTCAAAGGGTTCTTCCTCCTCCTCGTGCTCGTCGCTGTTTACGGCGTGTTTATCGAGCCGCGCTTTCTGCTCGACCACGAGCAGTACGAGGCGCGCATTCCCGACCTCCCGCCGGAATGGGACGGGCAGCAGGTGGCCCTCGTCGCCGACTTCCAGCTGGGCATGTGGCTCGGCAACGACGGCATGGTCCGAGAGGCCCTCCGCGCCGCCGTGGACGAGGGCGTGGCGCTCGTGCTCATCGCGGGCGACTTTATGTACCACCCGGATTCGTCACGCGCAGAGCGTGCCGTGGCGATGGTGCGGCCCGTCGTCGAGGCCGGCATCCCTGTCGTCGCCGTGCTGGGCAACCACGACTACTCGCTGATGAAGAAGAGCAGCGAGGCGCGGCCTCCCATCGCCGAATACCTGACGGCGCAGTTGCGCGCCCTCGGCGTGGCGGTGCTGGAAAACGAGGCCGTGGGCATCGCCGCGCCGGGCGGCGGCGACACGCTCTGGGTGGCGGGCATCGGGTCGGTGTGGGCGGAGGACAGCTTCCCCGACCGCGCCCTCGCCGCCGTCCCCGAGGCCGCGCCGCGCCTCGTGCTGATGCACAACCCGGAGTCGTACCGCCAGATCGCCCCCGGCGCGGCTCCGCTGGCGCTGGCCGCGCACACCCACGGCGGGCAGATCCGCCTCTTCCCCGGCGAGCACAACTCGTGGCTCGACATCGTCAGGCCGGGCGAGGTCGCCGTCGACGGCTGGGCGGCAGACGCCATCGGTGCGTCTGGGAACCGGCTCTACGTCAACCGCGGCATCGGCTTCTCGACGCTGCCGGTGCGGATCAACTGCCGCCCCGAACTCACCCTCATCACGCTCCGCACCGCCGACGCTGGCTTCCGCCGAGACGGGCCGGACGCGAAGACGGACGGTTGAGGCATGCGGGCGGAGGTTCTGACGAGATGGACAGGCCGAGGCAGCGGTGGCCTCTCCCACCTGCTCCTCAGAAAAGCCGCCCGAAGGTGAACGAGACGACGGGCGTGCCGAAGTAGCGCTGCGCGGGCTTGACGCGCTCTTCGAGGAGGGCGACAGGCTCGCCGAAATAGTCGAATCGGTAGGCGATCTGCACCCCCTGCGACAGCCGCGTGCTGTAACCAAAAAACGCGCCTACGGCAACCTGCCCGCCCACACCGAACTGCGCGTGGCCTTTCGGGAAGGCAGAGAACACGTCGTGTTCGCGCTCGCCTTCGCCCTCGCCCAGCACCCCGTCGCCGTCGCAGTCGGCGCTGCGGTCGAAGCGCCCGTTACCGTTGCAGTCGTCGAAATACGGTGACACCCAGCCGAGCGTCGGCCCCGCGCTCAGGTGGACGTACGGGCGGAAGTTGTCCTCGATGGCGCTCCGAAACAGCCGCTGGTAGATCCCCAGCCGCAGCGGCACGAGCATCAGGTAATTCGCCTTGTTCTGAATCGTCGGGCCGCCGATGCCGAAGAACTTGGTTTCGCGCTCGTCGCGCACGCCGCCGAGGCTGAGTTCGGCCACGAGCGACGTCGCCGGGCCGACGCGCGCCGTGGCGTAGCCGCCCAGTCCGAAGCCGCTGTTGGTGAGCAAGATGGCCGCGCCTGCGCCGGTGCCGTAGCGCGGCGCTTCGAGCGTGTCGATGACGGCGGTATCAGCCGCTGCTGCACGCGTCGGCTGGGCCTTCGCGAGCGGCACGGAGAGCAAAACGGCGAGCAGGCAGGCAGAGCGCATGGGACGGCGGACTCTCGTAACGGCAGAGCGGGCGTACCGGCGGCGCAGAGGCGGGTTTCGGGCAGATATGCGGCCTATCTTGCTCCCTCACCCACTCCCCTGCCGCCATGCGTCTGCTCCTGCCGCTCGCGCTGCTCATCGCCCTCACCGGCTGCCAGCCCGACGCCTCCGCCCCCGAATCGCGCGCCCCGACCTCGCCACGGCAGCCGACAGCCTCGCCTACCGCATCTACGCCTACGCCGGAGGCCCCGAGGTGTGGACGCAGGCACCCTACCTGCGCTTCGACTTCGGCGCGGGCTTCGACACCGCCGCCACGCGCCCGCCGCCGCGCCGTCACCTGTGGAACCGCATGACGGGCGACTACCGCCTCGAAACGACGCGCAACGACACCGTCTACACCGCCCTCTTCAACGTCAACTCGCGGCAGGGCGACGTCTACGAGAACGGCATCGCACTCGGCGACAGCGCCGCCGCGCCGTGGCTGGAACGCGCCTACCGCGCCTTCATCAACGACACGTACTGGCTGCTCGTCCCTACCAAGCTCTTCGACGACGGCGTCACGCGCGGCACGAGGCCCGACACGCTCGGACGCCACGTGCTGACGCTCACCTTTGCCGACGTGGGCCTGACGCCGGGCGATACCTACCGCCTCTACGCCAACCCGGATACCGGGGCGCTCGAAGCGTGGGGTTTCGTGCTCGAAGGCAATCCCGACGCGCCGATGTCGTTCATCGAACGTACCGGAGAAGTCGCGCTCGACACGCCGCACGGCACCGCCCGCCTCGCCACGGCGCACAAATCGGGCGGCGGGCGCACGCTCTACACCGACGCCGTCGCCCTGCCCACCACCGTCCCCGCCGGTACCTTCACCGATCCCACGGTGCGGATGGACTGAACGAATGGCCAGTTCGTTAACGGTTGATTGCCAGGGGTTCACGAGGATACGTGGGTCTTTCTCGCCAACGCATTCAACCCTTTACTCATTGACGAAGTAGTCATCTCAAATGGACTATCGCTTCCGCATCGCGCAGCGCTACCTGTTCAGCCGGAAGCGGATCTCGCCCATCTCCATCATCACCGGCATCTCGATGGGCGGCGTGGCGCTGGGCGTAGCGGCGCTGATCGTGGTGCTGTCGGTGATGAACGGCTTTTACACTTTCGCGCGCGACCTGCTCGTCTCGCTCGACCCGCACGTCCGCATCGTGGCCGTGGCCGAGGATGGGCTGGCTACTGCCGACTCCCTCCTCGCCCTCGCCCGAGGGTTGCCGCACGTTACGTATGCGTCGACGTACGTGGAGGGCAAGGCGCTCGTGGCGCAGCAGACGGCGGCGGAGGCCAACAAGGTCGTCATTGTGCGCGGCATCGAAGAAGACGCGCTCGAGGGCACGACACGGGTGGCGGAAGGCATCGTGCGCGGCGCGTTCAGCCTCGAACGGCGTGACGGCCGGCCCGGCATCGTCGTCGGTGCAGGTCTGACGCACCACTACGACCTCGTCGCCGCGACGGGGCCGTACCGCGGCTCGGACGTGACGCTGCTCTCGGCGGCGGCCATCGAGAGCGCGCTCACCAACCCGTTCGCGCCCCCGCGCTATACCCGCTTCGAGGTGCGCGGCACCTTCGAGATGGAGGCCGCCTACGACGAGAGCCACGTCTTCATCGCCACCGAAGAAGCGCAGAAGCTGTTTCGGATGCCGGGCCGGGTGACGGGCCTCGAACTCCGCCTCGACGACCTCGACCGCGCCGCGCAGGTGAAAGCCCAACTCGAAGCCCGGCTGGACACGTCGCAGGTGCGCGTCAAGACGTGGTACGATCTCCACAGGGCGCTCTACGATGTGATGGCACTCGAAAAGTGGGGCGCGTCGGCGGTGCTGTTCATCATCGTCATCGTGGCCGCCTTCAACATCGTCGGCTCGCTCATGATGGTCGTCATCGAGAAGCGGCGCGACGTGGGCGTGCTGGCTGCGCTGGGCGTCTCGCGCAAAGGCATCCGGCAGCTTTTTCTGCTCGAAGGCGCGCTCATCGGGCTCGTCGGCACGGGCGCAGGCGTGGTGCTCGGGCTCGGGCTCGCGCTGGCACAGCAGCACTTCGGGCTCGTCAAACTCAGCGGCACGGCAGATTCGTTTCTCATCGCCGCCTACCCCGTCGACATCCATTCGCTCGACGTGCTTGGCATTGCCGCTGCCGCCTTCGGGCTGTGCGTGCTGGCGTCCGTCTACCCCGCCCGCCGCGCCTCGCTCATCGAACCGGCCCAGGCGGTGACGCTGGAATGAAAGTGGGAACGCGGAACGCGGAAGTGGAAGCGGCTCGCAAAAACCGTCAGCCCCCTTCCAAACCTCCGCCCCGTTCCGCGTTTCGAGATTCCACTTTCCACTTTCCACTTTCCCATCCTTCTCTTCACTGTTAATTCCGCGCGATTGGGAGTCTTTGGGCGCGGTTTGCGTTGTGGGGCGGCGGGCAAGCCCTTACCTTTTGTGGCTTAGCCGCCCCGAGCGGCTTTTTGCGTCTTACGCAGCCGCACGACTCTTTCAGACTTTATACACTCCGCCATGTCGCGCAAAGATCAGATCACGGGCAAAGGGCCCGTCGCGGGCAACCACGTCTCGCACGCGAACAACCGGGCCAAGCGGCGCTTCGAGGTCAACCTGCAGAAGAAGCGTTTCTACATCCCCGAAGAAGACCGCTGGGTCACGCTCCGCGTCTCCGGCCAGACGATCAAGACGATCAACAGCAAGGGCATCTCCGCCGTGCTGCGCGACGCGAAGAAAAACGGCGTCACGCTCTAAACTGCGTCGGCGACGCGCATCCCCCAATAGACCATGGCAAAGGGCAAAGAAAACCGCATCCAGGTGATCCTCGAATGCACCGAGGCACCGGGCACGTCGCGCTACGCGACCAAGAAGAACCGCCGCAACACGACGGCGCGTCTCGAACTGAAGAAGTACAACGCGGAGCTTCGCAAGCACACGTTGCACAAGGAAATCAAGTAACCCAACCCCTCTACGACGATGGCAAAGGTCAACAAAAACCAGCGTACCGACCGCGGCAAGAACCGTCAGGAAAACAAGATGGCGAAGATCGTCGTGGCCGAGAAGAAGGAAAACGGCCAGTACCGCTTCCGCCAGAAGATGGTCATGCTCGACAACGTGCAGACCGAGATCAAGGCCGTCCGCTGAGCCACGGGCTCTTCCGGCATTCGGGGCGTAGCGCAGCCCGGTAGCGCATCTGCTTTGGGAGCAGAGGGTCGTCGGTTCAAATCCGGCCGCCCCGACATGTATCTTTCGAGCCTGTTCTGCGCCCGTAGCTCAACTGGACAGAGCAGCGGTCTTCTAAACCGCAGGTTGCAGGTTCGAGCCCTGCCGGGCGTACCTCTCCCGGTGCCGTGGCCGAGTGGTTAGGCAAAGGTCTGCAAAACCTTGTACAGCGGTTCGAATCCGCTCGGCACCTCGATCAGAAAGCCTCTCTGCTGAAAAGTGGGGAGGCTTTTTGCGTGGCGAGGTCGCGCAATTCTCACGGCGTGCGTGAAACGGAACGCCCGGCGCGTGGTGCATCCGAATTCTCTTCCCGCTGACGCTGCATGAACCGTCCTTCGCTCGATTTCCGCCGCCTGTCGCCGGTGGCGTACGCGCGCACCCGCGCCGACCGCATCCGCACGAACCTGCGCGATCCTCGGGCGCGCGTGGTGACGCTGGCAGGCCTGGCAGGCATCGGCGTGCTGGTGCTCGTGCTCGTCTACTGGATCGTCGTGGTGGCGGGGCTGCCGTCGGCTCGCGACATCCGGGCGGCGCGCTACGTCGAGGCGACCATCCTCTACACCCACGACGGCGAGCCCCTCTCCACCTACAGCGACAAAAACCGCACGTGGGTGCCGCTCGATTCCATCGCGCCCGTCATGGTGGACGCGCTCGTGGCGACGGAAGACCACCGCTTTTTCGAGCACGGCGGCATCGACCTGCGGCGGCTGTTTTCGTCGGCGGGGCGCACGCTCGCGGGCGACGCGCAGGGCGGATCGACCATCACGATGCAGCTCGCGCGCAACGCCTTTACCGCGTTGCAGGACGATTTCGTGCTCACGCGTAAGCTCCGCGAGTGGCTGCTGGCCCTCAGCATCGAAGGGCGCTACCGCAAGGAGGACATCCTGGAGATGTACCTCAACACCGTCCCGTTCATGTACAACGCCTTCGGCGTGGAAGCGGCGGCGCAGACGTACTACGGCAAAGGCGCGCTCGACCTCGACCTCGACGAGGCGGCGACGCTCGTGGGGATGCTCAAGGCCACCGTCTACTACAACCCCGTCCGCAACCCCGAGCGGTCGCAGACGCGCCGCAACGTCGTCTACGGCCAGATGGTCAAGTGGGGCTACCTGCCCGCCGACACGCTGGACCTGCTGCGCGAAACCCCCACCGAACTCCATTTCCAGCGGCTCACGCGCGACGATTACCTCGCCCCGCACTTCGCCGAGGCCGTCCGGCAGGAACTCGATGCGTGGGCCGAGGCGCACGGCCACAACCTCTACCGCGACGGCCTGCGCGTGTACACGACCCTCGACAGCCGACTGCAAAAAGCCGCCGAGAGCGCCGTCCAGCAGGAAGGCCAGAAGCTCGAAGAGGTGTCGGCGCAGTCGTGGGGCGGGACGGTGGGAGAGCCGTACGCCGCGCTGTGGCAGCGCCACGACGCCGTGCTCACCCCCTATCTCAGGCGGAACGCGCGGTACCGAACGCTGCGCGACGCGGGGCTCGACGAAAACGCCGCGCTCGACAGCCTCCGCCGCTCGCCCGTCGCCGACTCGCTGCGGCGGCAGTTGCAGCGCGTCGAGGCAGGCTTCGCCGCCATCGACCCCCACACCGGTGCCGTGCGCGCCTGGGTGGGCGGGCGCAGCTACGGTGCCAACCAGTTCGACCACGTCGCCGACGCCCGGCGTCAGCCCGGCTCCACGTTCAAGCCGTTCGTCTACGGCGCGGCCCTCGAAAACGGCCTGTCGCCCTACGACGCCTTCCCCGACGAGGTACGGACCTACCGCGATGCGGAGACGGGGCAGGCGTGGCAGCCGCGCAACAGCGGCGGCACGTCGGGCGGCATGATGACGCTGCGCGACGCCCTTGCGTACTCGAAAAACACCGTCACCGCCCGCGTCATCACCGAGGTGGGGCCCGAGAAGGTGGCCGCGCTTGCCCACCGGATGGGCATCCAGAGCGACCTCGTCGAGGTGCCGTCGCTGGGCCTGGGCACGTCGGAGGTGACGCTGCTGGAGATGGTTTCCGCCTACGCCACGCTGGCCGACGGCGGGCGCTACCGCGCGCCGCGCCTCATCAGCCGCATCGAGGACGCCGAAGGGAATCTGCTGGAGACGTTCGCGCCCGCCGAGCCTGTCACCGCGCTCGACGCGCAGACGAGCTACACGCTGCTCGACATGCTGCGCGGCGTGATTCAGCGCGGCACCGGCACGCGCCTGCGCGGCTACGCAAAGGGCGACCTCGCGGGCAAGACCGGCACGACACAGAACGGGGCGGACGGCTGGTTCATGCTCGCCCACCCCGACCTGGCGATGGGCGCGTGGGTAGGCTTCGACACGCCGTCGATCACGTTCCGGAGCAGCTACTACGGGCAGGGCGCGCACACGGCGCTGCCCATCGTCGGCGCATTTCTGAAGCGCGCGCAACAGCTCGCGCCTGACGTTGTCTCCGCCAACGCTCGCTTCGAGCCGCCATCAGGCTACGCCGCACCCGTCGCGCCGCCTGTCGTGGAGCCGGATTCGCTCAGTCTCGACGGCATCGAAATCGAAATCCCCGACTCGCTCAACATCGACGACGTGTACGCGCCGGTAGAGGAGGCCGCGCCGGATTCGTCGGGCGCGGCGCAGCAAGTTGGCAGGGAGAACGGCAGACGCACCGAGCGAAGACGCGCCGGTGGGGACGCCACGCCGGAAGCCAAGGCCGTCGAACGACGTGAGCAGCAGACGCCGCGAGGAGGCAACGGGCGCGGGTGACGCGCCTCAGTGTGTGCCGTGCGGGTTCATGCCAGCCTGGTTCATCCAGTAGGCGAGCGCGGGCACATTGTAGATGTGCGTCCAGCCGAAGATGCGGAGGCCGTTCGAGATGCGCCAGATGGGCGCAAAACTACCGCCACCGTCGCCGCCGGGCAGGTGGCTGACGTTTTCCATCGCCGTTTTTAGCTGCCCCTGCGTCATCGACGCGAACGCCCCGCCGGGCAGCGCGTCGGTTTCGAGGTACTGCGCCCGGTCGATGGCAGTCTCCAGCAGCGTCGGTTCGCCCGAATGCGCGTAGCCCGCCACCAGACTCCCGATGGAGGCGAGGAACGATTCCATCTCGTGGTTGAGCGGCGGGTTGTCGCGCACGAAACGCGCGTGCTTGACGAGGGCTTCCGCCACGCGCTCGTCGCCCGTCATCTGGTAGATTTTCTGCAATCCGTTCGTGACGTAGACCTGTGAATACCCGTACCGGTCGATGACGAGTTGGCCGCCCTGCTCACGCTGGAGCGCCAGCATCAGCCCGACGCGGTCGCCCACTTCGGCGGCGTAGCGCGGGTCTTTCGTGGCGTCCCACACCTCGGCGAGGTTCCAGACGGAGAGGTAGAGGCGGCGTCCGCGCAGATCGTGCTCGCCCCAGATGCGCTTGAGGTAAGTGTCGGCGGTGAGCCGGGCAATGTCGAGGCCGCGGTGGTCGGCGGCGAGGTAGTAGTCGGCCACCCAGCCGGGCGTCCACACGTGCGCGCTCAGCAGGGCCGACCACTGCTGCCAGCCGTGCCGCCGCCCGATGCCGAGGTAGGGCGTGCCCGCGGGCTGCTGCTCGGCCCGGAAGGCATCGACAGCGTCGTTGGTGTCGCCCCGGTACCTTTCGGGCGCGGGCCAGTGGATGTTGTCCACGTCCATCGTGTGGCGGCTCGTGGCCTGGGCGGCGAGGTAGGCGTCGCGGCTGCCCGTCCGCATAAACTGGAGCCACCACATGTAGTCCGTGCCGGGCTCGTTGTTGAGCCACATCACCCAGTCGTCGCGGAAGTAGTAGGCTTTGCCGTCGCCGTGGTTGAAGAAGCCGTACCACGGCTCCCATTTCTGGTTAAAGCGCCACCAGGCGAACTTGTACTCCAGGCCGCGCTCGTACACGTCGGGCGTGTTGGCGGCGGTGGCAAAGTGCCCGTACGCGCCGCTGTCGGCGTACCACTGCGGCGTGGCGTGCGCCACGGGCGGGTCGAGGACGTAGCCCAGCACGCGCTGCGTCCTTTCGAGAGATTCAGAGGCGGGCAGGAAATGGACGATGAGTTCGGACGTTTTCGTCAGCCCCTGTGCGTAGTTGCCCATCATCCCGCCGTCGGACGCATCGGCAGAATAGCGGGTGAACTGCATCGGGTCGGCGCTCTCCGGCCAGAGCGAGAGCGTCAGGAGCGAGTCTGCCGCGCTGTACGAGAGGCCCGACGGGTACTCCTCGAAAAAGTAGCGGATGCCGACCGCCACGCCCTTCTGGCCGTCGGCGCAGCGCATCCAGCCGTCGGCGCGTTCGGCGGTGGCGAGCCCCTGCCCGTTGGCGGACAGCGTCGCCGCGAAGCCGTCCATGTGCGCGCCGGGGCCGGAGGACGGCTCGGGGTACTGTGTGACGCCGTAGACCTCGGGGCCGGTTTGCAGCACCTCGAACGTGCCCGTCACGCTGGACGCCGCGACCTGTGGCGTGCCCTCGCCCCACCAGTTGCCTGCGCGGTAGCCCGCCTGGCACGTCACCGGCCCGTCGAAGCCCAACTTGAGGCCGAGCCCTGCCGCGGCGATCCGGTCTTCGGGTTGCTGCCAGCGCGGGTCGCCCGTCCGGGCATCTTCGTCGATGAGGAGCGTGTCGCCGCTCGTGGCGATGTTGGCGTGCTCGCCCGGCCTGCGCGGGTACTGATCCGGCTCGCCGGTGTAGGTCAGCGTGTGGAGCACGCGCACGAAGGGCTGCCCGGCGTAGGCGTGGATCCGCATGACGAACGGAGCGGGGTTGTTGTCGCCGCGCCCGTAGGCGTAGGTGCCCTCGACGCGCACGATGGCGTGCAGCGGCCCGGAGCCGCGCTCCTTGAACGTCTGCACGACGGTCACGCCCGACGGGTCCATCCCGGCCTGGTCGAGCAGGTCGAGAAACGAGCCGCGGTTGGCGGGCGCGTGCGCGATGCGGTCGCCGTCGTCCAGCCCGTCGCCGTCCCAGTCGAACGACACATCATCGAGAAAGCCCGCATTTCCTTTCGGGATGCTGAGGCGCAGCGGCCCCGTCGTGATCTCCGCCGCGCCGCCGGGCCGCTGGTTGTTGACGACCGTCACGCGCGGACCGTCGTAGCGCGCCCGCACAACGTCCTCGCCGTACTCGACGGTGTAGTTGGGACCGTCGCCCACGAAAAACATGACCCAGATCCACTTGATCGAGCCGTCGGCGGGCTCCCACGTCGTTACCTCGGTGATCTGCGACGGGATCTCGCGCCCGCTGCCGTCGAGCACGCGGACGTGATCGGGCGAGTGGAGCGCGCCCACCGGCATCGGCAGCCCGAACGTGACGGGCGCGCCGGGCGCAGGCGCCTCGACGGTGACGGGGATGCGGTCGGCCGCACGGGCGGGCAGCGTGGCGGTCGCGAAAAGAGCGAGGACGAGAAGAAGAGGGCGCATGGGCGGGGACGCAGAAAAGACGTGGTTGAAGCAAAGACCCTAAAGGTTGTCGACAACCTTTAGGGTCTGGATGTACGGCTACACGTGCAGTTACAAATACTCCGGGTTCTGCTTCATCACCTCGGGCGCGGTGTCGATCTCGCGCTGCGGGATGGGGAAGAGCTTTTTGACGCTCGTGACGGCGGCTTCGTTGGCAGCCACGTCGCTTTCGCGCCCGAAGCGGCGCAGGTCGAACCAGCGGTGGTTCTCGAAGGCCAGTTCCACACGCCGCTCGTGGAGGAGTTTGTCCTCGAACGAGCCCGGCGTGGTGGCGCTGATGTCGGGCATCCCCGCGCGGTCGCGCACCTGGTTGATGAGGCCGTACGCCTCCGGCCCCTCGCCCAGCGCTTCGGCCAGCATCAGCAGCACGTCGGCGTAGCGGAGGACGATGAAGTTGTTGTCGGCGTCGCCCGGCGCGAACGGGATGCCGTCGTACTTCTGCACCCAGCGGGCATCGGTGAGGTCACCGGCGCTGGTGGTGTAGACGGTGTCCATCGAGGCGTCGAAGCGCGGGTCGTTTGCCGCCTCGTAGGCTTCGAGCATATCCATCGTGGGACGGTTGCGGTACGCACCGTTGGACTGCAACGCGGGGGAGAACGTGGTGGTGAGCGGGTTGCCCTCGCCGATGCCCCCCTTCTTGAACTGTACTTCGAAGATGGACTCGGCGCTGTTCTCGTTGCGGCCCTGCCACAGGTCTTCGTAGTCATCGAGCAGGCGGTAGCGCCCGTCCATCAGGCCGCGCAGCACGGTGGCCGCGCCGCTTTTGTCGCCCTGCACGAGCAGCACTTTCGCCAGCAGCGCCTGCGCCGAGCCCGCGGTGGCGCGTCCCGGGTTGGTGGGGGGCAACAGCGTGGCGGCGCGCGTGAGGTCGGTTTTGAGCTGCGCGAACACCTCGCTGGCAGGCACCTGGTTGATCTTCTGATTTGGCGAGGACGTCGCTTCGAGGATCAGCGTGATGTTGCCATAGGCCATCGCCAGGTTGTAGTAGAACAGCGAGCGCAGAAACAGCGCCTCGCCCTCGTAGCGGTCGCGCAGCCCGGCGGGCAGCGGGATGTCGCCCAGCCGGGCCAGCACCAGGTTGGCGCGGGCGACGCCCTGGTACGAGTCCACCCACGCGTTGAGGACGATCTCGCTGGTGGGCAGCTCTTTGAACTCGTTGACGGCGGCCAGCGCGGCGGCGAGGCCCGTCACGTCCGGCCCCTGGTCGGTGTTGTCGGAGCGCATCTCCATGAGCATCCAGTAGTCGCCGCCGTAGGTGCCGTTGAGCTGGAGGGCGTCGTAGATGCCGTTGACGGCGATCTCGTAGTCGCCGGGACTGTCGAAGAAGTTGGCAGCGTTGCGCTGCGACTCGGGCGCGAGCAGCGTGAAGTCGTCGCCGCAGGCGGTGAGGGTGCCCGCGAGCGCGAGCAGCGCGAAAGCGTAAAAGGGTAAGCGTTTCATGATATCGGGTGGATGGGGCGCAGATTCTTCGGCAGACTCAGGATGACGCGCCCGTGCAGAGGCAGAGGAATTCGTAGGGACGCAGCACGCGGCGTCCGCGAGCCGGGTAGCCTCCATCAGAATGTCAGGTTGAGGCCCACCGTCCACGTCGTGGCGAGGGGGTACGCACCGTAATCCTCGCCCGGTGTGAGCGACGACTGCGACTGGTTGTTGACCTCGGGGTTGAAGCCGAGGTAGTCCGTGATCGTGAATAGGTTGGTGCCCGTCACGTACACGCGCGCGCTCTGGAAGCGCCCGCGCAGCGTACCGCCCAGCCGCGTACCGTCGAGCGTGTAGCCCAGCGTCACCGTCCGGAGCCGGATGTACGACCCGTCCTCGACCTGGTAGCTCGACTCCCGGTTGTTGTTGCCGTGGAGGTCGCTCTGGCGGTCGGCGCGCGGCGTGTTGCCGTCGCCCGGCTGGTCAGGCGAGATCCAGCGGTCCCGGAGGATGCCGTACGAGTTGAAGTTGGCCTCGCCGTTTTTGAGGTGCCGCGAGGTCAGGTTGAGGATCTCGTTGCCCTGCACGCCCTGCACGAACGCGCTCAGATCGAGACCCCGGTAGCGGAAGGTGTTGGTCAGGCCGAAGGTGTACTCCGGGAAGTAGTTGCCCGTCACCGTGCGGTCGGCGGCGTTGATGACGCCGTCGCCGTTGAGGTCTTTGTAGCGGAAGTCGCCGGGCTGCGCGTCGGGGGCGAGCGCGTCGCGCGGGGCGGCGGCGATCTCCGCCTCGGTCTGGTAGATGCCCTCGACCACCCAGCCGTAGTAACTGCCGATGGCATCGCCAACGCGCGTGATGTGCCGGATGCCCGCCCCGCCGGAGGCCAGGATCGGCGCGTCGTTGTCGCCGAGGGCCAGCACCTCGTTCTTGTTGGCGGCGATGTTGAAATCCGTCGTCCAGCTAAAGCGGCGCGTGTCGATGGTGCGCGAGGTGATCGAGAACTCGAAGCCCGTGTTGCGCACCTCGCCGATGTTGGTCAGCGCCGACGTGAAGCCCAGCGCCGACGGCACGTTGACGTTGAGCAAGAGGTCGCTCGTGGTGGCGTTGTAATACTCGGCGGTGAAGTAGACGCGGTCGTTCAAAAGGGCCACGTCCGCGCCCACGTCGAACTGCCGCGTCGTCTCCCACGTCAGGTCTTCGTTGCCCAGCGTCACCGGCACGACGCCGCTCACCACGCCGTTGTCGACGATGTAGTTGCCCTGGTCGAGCAGCGCGATGGAGCCGTAGTTGGGAATCAGGAAGTTGCCCGTCACGCCAAACGAGGCGCGGAGCTTGAATTCGTTGACGGCGTCGAGCGACCAGAACGGCTCCTCGGCCACGCGCCAGCCTACCGACACCGACGGGAAGTAGCCCGTCTGGTTGTTCTGCCCGAAGCGCGAGGATCGGTCGCTGCGGATGGAGGCGCTGAAGAGGTAGCGTTCTTTCAGGCTGTAGCTCAACCGCGCCAGCGCCGACGTGAGCGACCACGCCTCGCGCGTGCTCGTGCCGCCTGTGACCTGCCCACCGCTCACCGTCCGCACCTCGTCGTCGGGGAAGTTCTGCGCCAGCACCGTCCGGTAATCCAGCTTTTCCTTCTGCGCCGTGTAGCCGACGATGGCGGAAAGCGCGTGCTCACCCGCGAACGTTTTGTCGTACGAGAGTGTGTTTTCGAGCACCCAGTTGAACGAGCGCGACGACGTCGCCTGCGCGCGCGGATCGCCGACGACGTTGGTGCGGAAAAGCAGCGTCGAGGCCTGGTAGTACGAGCGCGTGTAATCGACCAGGTCGGCACCGAAGGTCGTGCGGAAGCGCAGGTTGTACGGAAGTTCGACCTCGCCGTAGACCGTCCCGATAGAGCGGTGGCTGTCGAGCGTCTCGTCGATGGCCTCGATGATGGCCAGCGGGTTGCTCGCGCTCGTCGTGCCGCCGCCCAGGTAGCCCTGGTTGTCGCGCTGGTTGATCGTACCGTCGGCGTTGTACGGCTTCACGGTGGGCGAATGCACGAGGGCCGAGTAGATGATGCCCGGCGGGCTGCCGAAGTACGGCGCGTTGGCGGGCAAACGGTCCTGGCTGGTGTACGCCGTCGTCAGGTTGGCCCCGACGTTCAGCCACTTATACGGCGCGGAGGCCACGTTGAGCCGCCCCGTGTAGCGCGAGAAGCCCGACCGCTCGATGATGCCTTCCTGGTTGAGGTAGCCGCCCGAGAGGTAGTACGTCGTGTTGCCCGCGCCACCCGCTACCGACAGGTTGGACGACACCATCGGCGCGCTCCGCAGCACGAGGTCCAGCCAGTCGGTGTCGGTGCCGTCCCAGTCTACGAAGCTTTCGGGCATCAGCACGTTGGCGTCGTCGGGCCGCCCGACGTTCGTCTCCGGGTCGTACTGCGGGTTGTAGTTCGCGCTCGCCGGGTTCAGCGGATCGTATTTCTGGAGGTAGTTGTTGTTGCGGGAATCCTGCGTGTAGGCGATAAGCTCGCGGGCGTCCATCAAATCCGGCTCGTTCGCCACGCGCTGCACGCCGATGTACGAGTCGTACCGGATGACGGGGCGTCGGTCGGCGCGGCCCTTTTTGGTGGTGATGAGCACGACGCCGTTGGAGCCGCGCGAGCCGTAGATGGCCGCCGAGGCCGCATCCTTGAGCACCTCGATGGAGGCGATGTCGGCGGGATTGAGGGCAGCCAGCGGGTTGGCGGGCGGCGGCTGGAAGGCGGCGCTCTGCTGGTTGTTGCCGCCCTGGATGGCCACGTCGCGCGTCATCGGGAAGCCGTCGATGACGTAGAGCGGCTCGTTGCCCGCCGTGATCGAACCCACGCCGCGTACGCGGACGGTCGGGGTCGCGCCCGGCTCGCCCGTCGGTTGCTGCACCGTCACGCCGGGGATCTGCCCCTGCAAACCGCCCTCGAAACTCGTGATGGGAATCTCTTCGAGCTTCTCCGCTGTGATCGACCCGATGGAGCCGGTGACGAGGGCCCGCTGCTGCGTCCCGTAGCCCACGACGACGACGTCCTCGAGCAGCCGCACGTCGGGGGCCATCACCACGTCGATGCGCGAGCGGCCCGCGATGGGCACCTCTTGCAGCACATAGCCGACGAACGTGAACAAGAGCGTGTCGCGCCCCGACGGTGCCGAGAGCGCATAGCGCCCGTCGCCGTCCGTGGCCGTGCCGGTGGCGGTGCCTTTGACGACCACGTTGACGCCGGGCAGCGTCAGCCCCGACTCAGCGTCGGTGACGGTGCCGGAGACAGCGAAGCCCTGCGCGTGCGCGAGCGTCGGGGCAGCGAGGAGGAGCACGCAGAGCGCGAATCCGTGGGGCAAAAAGCGTCGATGCAGGAGCAGTAGCGAGTGGAGCATGGGAGTCCTCGGGTATTAGAGATTTGAGGTTAGAGGTTGGAGATTCGAGGTTGGAGCTGAATGAGGTGCCTACCCTCCGCCTTCCAACCTGCCTTCTCTAACCCCTACTTACCCGGCAGCATGGGAAAGAGCAGTGGGATTTCGGCGTCGGTGGGCCGGTAGCCGTACTCGCACAGTTCGAACGCCTCGACGTACTGCGCGTCCTCGACGGCGCTCTCGGGGTACCACTTCGCCATCGCGGCGCGCCAGTCGGCGGGCACGGTGCGGCTCGTCCAGCGCTCACGGAGCCACGCGAGGCGCTCGCCGGGATCCGACGGCACGCCTTCGAGCGAGCGGTTGCCGCTCACCCACGGCAGCCACTCGAACATCTGCGACTCGTGCGCGGCGAGGGCGCGCACCTTCTTGTCGAGCGTGCCCTCGACGTCCACCACCACGGTCGGCTCGAAGGGCGTGGGCTTCTGGAAACCGTCGCTCATGTAGAAAAACACCGGGTTGCGCTCCAGCGCGGGCGTATCCGGGGTGACGTTGGGGACGATGACGAGGTAGGCGGCGTCCTGCACGGCGATGCCCGCGTTGCGGTGATCCGGGTGGTAATCGTTGGGACGCAGGCCGAAGACGACGTCGGCCTTCCAGTCGCGGATGTGGCGGATGACCTGGTGCCGGACGTGGAGCGTCGGGATGAGTTCGGCGTCGTGGTTGTCGAGCACGGTGTACTCGTCGATGCCGAGCGCCTGGCCTGCCGCCCGGCCCTCGGCGCGGCGGCGGTTGCCGAGGGCCCCTCCGCCCTCCGACTGGTGCCCGGCGTCGCCGTTGGTGAGCGCGAGGACTTTGACGCGGTGGCCGAGTTCGGCGTAGCGCGCCAGCGTGCCCCCCATCTTGGAATCGCAGTCGTCCGGGTGCGCCTCGACGCAGATGATGTTGAGGGGCCGGTCGGTCGGGATGTTCTGCGCCCGCGCGGGCAACACAGCGAGCACAGCGGCGAACAGTAGCGGAAGGCGCATGGGTAGAAAGGGTTGGTGGATGGAAAAGAGGTCAGCCGGGTACGGAAATCGGTGGCACTTCGTCGAGCGTCAGCGCCGCCGCGCCGAGGAGGGCCACGTCGTCCAGCGCGGACACTTCGATGCGGAGGCCGTCGAGCGAGCGGCGGTAGGCAAAGTGCGAAAGCGCTTCCAGCATCGACGCCTCGAAAAACCGGTAGGCGTGGCGCACCGAGCCGCCGAAAACGATCACGTCGGGGTCGGCGGTGTAGAGCACGGCGCAGAGCGCGTGTCCGAGGTGCGTGCCGAAGGCGTTCCACAGCGCGAGCGCGTGGGCGTCGCCCGCCTCGGCGCGCGTGAACATCTCGGCGGCGGTGGTGCCGTGGTGGATCTCGAAAAACTGGCCCGAGCAGTAATGCTCGAAAATGGCGTCGCGGTAAGGCAGCATTCCGAACTCGCCCGCGCCGCTGTGCGCGCCCGCCACGAGCCGCCCGCCGGAGACGAGTCCGCCCGCGAAGCCCGTCCCGAGGATGAGGCCGGCGAACATCGCGGCGTCGCGCGGCGGGCCGTAGTGGTACTCGCCCAGCGCGAAGCAGTTGGCGTCGTTGCCGACCCGCGCGGGCACATCGTAACGCGCTTCGAGGAGGTTTTTGAGCGGGACTTCCACCCACGACGGGATGTTCTGCACGTCGTAGACCGTTCCCGTTCGGGGATCGACGACGCTCGGCACGCCGGCGCCGAGCGCGCAGACGTCGTCCGTCCATACCTCGTCGATGACCGCGTGGAGGAAGGCCATCACGTCCTCTACCGACCCCGCCGCGTCGATGCGCCGCGCGGCGTGCGCCTCGATCTCTCCGCCCCGCACCCGCCCGGCCCGGACGTTCGTGCCGCCCAGATCCACGCCGATGCGCGGACGTGTCGAGGGCGGGGGGACGGTCAAGACTCGTTCGGGAGTGTGGCGGCCTCGCGTCGCATCGCCAGCGTCTCGTTGGTGACGAGCGGTTTGGCCCAGAAGCCGACGGACAGGATGTAGCCGAAGGTCAGGTAGAGGAACAGCATCCCCGCTCGCAGCCCGAAGGCATCGCCGAGCGCGCCGACGACGAACGGCACGATGGCCCCGCCCGCGATGCCCGTCACGAGGATTCCCGAGAACGCGCCGTGGTGCTCCCGGACCGAGTTGAGGGCGAGCGAAAACACCACCGACCACATCACCGAGATGAAAAAGCCGACGGCGGGAAACGCCCACAGCGCCGTTTCGCCGCTGCCGAAGAGCGCCAGCGACAAACACACGAGCGTCGCCAGCGTGAAGCCGATGAGCACGCGGCGGCTGTCCATGAACTTGAGCGCGACGAGCCCGAGGAAGGCCCCCGCCGTCATCATGCCCCAGAACCACGACACCGTCTGCGCGCCCGTCGTCTCGGGGCTGTAGCCGTGGTAGCGCAGCAGAAATTCCGAGATCCAGTTGCCCACGCCCTGCTCGGAGCCGACGTACATGAAGATGCCCACGAAGTACGCCCACACGAGCGGGCGTTTGAGCAGGTCACGGTACGTGGCGAGGCTGCCCACCTGCTCGTCCTCCTTGCGCTCGACCTTCGGGAAGCGGATGGCGGCGATGACGGCGATCATGGCGACGGCGAGGATCGCCGACAGGTAGTAGATCGACAGCCACGGCAACTCGTCGGGGACGATGCGCGCCAGGAAGGCCGTCAGGCCCGATTGCGCCTCCGGGTTCTCGGCCAGTCGCACGGCGAGGTACGAGTACACGAGCGGGCTCAGAAACGACGCGCCGCCGAAGAAGAGCTGCCCCATCACCGAGTTGAAGGCGAAGTGCTCCTCACCGCCCGCCTCGCGCAGGAGCGGGTTGATGGCTACCTGCAACGCCGCCATGCCCGAGCCGATGAAAAACAGCGACGCGACGGCCACGCGGTAGTCGGCGAAGAACGCGAGCGCCAGCGCGCCCACCGCCGCCACGGCGAACGAGAGCATCATCGTCGCCTTTTCGCCCACCTGTTCGACGAGCATTCCCGCCGGGATCGACATCACGCCGTAGGCGATGAAGAAGGCGAACGGCAGCAGCCCGGCCAGCGTCAGGCTGAGGGCGAAGTCCTCGCGGAAGGCGGGGATGAGGGCGTTGATGACGTTCGTCATGAACGAGATGACGAAAAACGTCACCATCACGAGGATGACGAGATCGCGGCGGCGGCCCATGTGGTGGCGGGGTTGGCTGCACCCAAGCATAACCCCGCCGACCCGGATTCACCAACAAACCACAGGAAATCGTTTCCGCGCGGCGCGGCGCCTGCACCAGGAATCACCCGCTTTACCTCGTAGGGGCACAGCATGCCGCGCCCCTATACGCTCCATCCGCAACACCCCTCAGTCCTGCCCGACGAAGAACACGGCGTTGGCGAAGAGGAGCTTGCCGCCTTCCCAGAAGCCGCGGAAAAGCGGGCTGTCGGTCATGTAGACGACCTGCCCGCGCCCGATGGGCTCGACGCCGTAGACGAGCGCGTCCTGCAAGCGCTCGCGGGCCTCGGCTCCGACGAAGCCGCTCACGCGCGCATCCTGCTGCACGACGCCCACGTTCCAGCCGTCCTTGAGAAACCCATAGGCCCGGCCCGAGCGCACGAGCGCGAAGGTGTCGTCGTCGTAGCCATAGGCGAGCGGGTGCGTGGCGTCGAGGCGGACGCGGTAGACGGCGCCGGGCGTTTCGCACGAGATGCCGCGCCGCGTGCGCGTGCCGTAGGGCTCGAGAAGGGCGTCGAGCGAATCGGCGTCGGCTTTCGCGCCTTCTTTCTCCTTGAGGCCGAATCCTTCCTTGCCCGCGAGAAAGCCCATCGCCCCTTCGAGCGCGACGATCCGCCCGCCGCCCTGCACCCAGCGGCGCACCTCGGCAAGGCGGTCGGTGCCCAGCATCCGGCCGTAGCTGCCCGACGGCATCACGAGCACGTCGAAGTCTTCGAGCATCGCCGGGCTGAAATCGTCGGTGTAGACGAGCGTGGCGGGATAGCCAAGTTGCTGGTCGAAGAAATGCCAGACCTCGCCGACCGCCAGCGACGAGAGGCCCTCGCCCGAGAGCACCATCACGCGGGGGGCGTCGAGGTAGGCCACGGACGACGCGCCGAAGTCGGAGCCGCTCGTGACGTAGCCGCTGCCCGCGCCGTCCACCGCTACGCCGTGCGCCGTTGCGGCGGATCGGAGCGCCTCGTCGAAGCGCGCACCCAGCCGCACGTTGTCGGTGCGCGTGACGATGAGGGTGCCCGGCGGGTAGGTTTTGCCGTTCGTGGTGAACGCCTCCGTGGCAAAGCGCGACCGGACGCCCGCCTCGACGAGATCCGCCAGAAAACGGGCGCTGTCCATCGTGCGCCACGGGACGAGGTAGGCGTAGGGCTGCCCCGACGGCGGGGCGGGCGCGGGGGCCGTGTAGGGCCGCGTCTCGACGGTGCGGTTCAGGGCCGACACATCGAGGTCGTACACGTACGGCAGTGCCCACGCGGTGATGTCGTACGTGAGCGAGTCCACGAGCAGCGCCTCGGGTTCGAAAAGCACCTGCACGAGCGTGCCCGCGGGCTGCGCCGCAGGCACGACGAGGTCGCCCGCCTCCACACTCGCCCGCTCGCTCTGTCCCGTACGGAAGCGGTAGCCGTCAGCGCGCGCCTGCGCCGTCGCCTGCCCGTAGGCGATGCCGTTTCGGTCGAGCAGCCGGGTGAGGGCGCGGAGTTTGTCCGGCCCGTTCGTGGCGTGGACGACGTACGCGGCGTAGGGCGCACCCTCGCCCCGCCCCGCCGTGTCGAAGTAGGTACGGAACTGCGCCTTCATCTCGGCAGCGTTCTCCGACGCCACGGCTACTGTGTTGAGGCTCGTGGCGAAGTGGTTGGCGATCCGCATGGCCAGCGTCAGCGTGTCGCCCGTCTCCGTTTCGATGCCGAGGCCCGCGAAGCCCGATCCGCCCTGCTCGTACGTCATCCCGACGGCTCCGTTGTAGGTCGGCCACGTGTCGCCGTACGACGGGTAGAAGAGGTCGAACACCTGCCGGGTAAAGTAGAGGCGGCTTTCGCGGTCGAACGTCTGCGCGTTACGCTCGCCGATGCGCGTCTGCAACTGCCGCTGCCACGGGGTGATGACGGCGTGGTACGGCTCGGCAGCGGGGGCGAAGTAGTACGGCGAGTTGACGCCCTGCTCGTGAAAATCGGCGTGGACGTGCGGCATCCACTGGCGGTAGAGCACGCTGCGCTGCTGGCTCTCGATCTGCGTCTGCCACGCCCAGTCGCGGTTGAGGTCGAAGTAATAGTGGTTGGCGCGTCCGCCGGGCCACGGCTCGCTGTGCTCGCGCGCCTCTGGAGCGGGGTTGACATGTGCGCCGACGCGCTGCTTGAAGCCCTGCACGTACCGCTCGCGCCCGTCGGGGTTGATCATCGGGTCGAGAAAGACGACGGTGTTTTCGAGCCATGCCGACGCCTGCGCGTTCGACGGGTCGGCGAGGGCGTAGAGCGTGGGCATGAATGCCTCGCTGCTCACCGCCTCGTTGCCGTGGACGTTGTAGGAGAGCCACACGATGGTGGGCGCGTCGTCAAGCACCGGCCCGTTTCCGCGCCCTGCCATCGCCAGGTTGCTCTGCCGGATGGCTTCCAAGCGCCCCATGTTCTTTTCCGACGCCACGACGACGACGACGAGCGGGCGGCCTTCGTACGTCTGGCCGTACGGCATGATTTCCACGCGCGGCGATGCTTCGGCGACGGCCTCGGCATAGCCCAGCACGCGGTGCTGCATCGTGAAGTGGTCGCCGAGGCTGTAGCCCAGAAACGCCTCGGGCGTGGGGACGGTCTGCGCGGCGACGGGCAGGGTGAACAGGAAGGCGAAGGCGAGCAAACGGAAGCGCATGGAGGATGGGGTGTTGAAACGCCTGCAAAGATAGCAGACTCTGCACCGGCCCGCGTTACTTCTCCCTCGTTCGCGGCGGCTACCGCGGTGTCGTTCTACCCCCTTACTGCCATGCTCGACGCCGCCATCTTCTGCCTCCGCTTCGCCATCGGCCTCACGCCCCTCCTGCTGCTCGTGGTGTGACCCCCTCGGCCTCTGGCCGGTCCCCCTCGTGTGAGGGGAACGAGACGCAGAGCGACGGAGAGGGTGCGCGTGGATTTACCGCCGCACCGTCATAAACCGGATCTCCTCGTAGCCCGCCCGCCGCGCGGCTTCGATAACGGGCAGGATGTCGCCCATCGGCGTGTCGCGGTCAGCGACGAGGAGTACGGCGTCACGTGGGTAGCCGAACCTGTACGCCGTGCCTTGCACACTCCATTGCCTCGAATCCCGAAGAGCATCTGGTAGCGAGGTGAGCGTCAGTCGGTAGTTTTCGATTTGGATCGTGTCTCTTTCCACCTCCACCCACAACACGCTCCACATATCGTCGTCTGGTTCAGCCAAGTGCGCCGATGGCAACCGCTTGTCTGGAGCCGTCATCAGGTACCAGAATCCTGTGTATTTGAAGCTGGGAACGAGGATGAAGACCATCCCGATGAGCGCTACATCCCACAACAGCAGAATCCACGTTCGCATCGAAAACGTGGGGGTTCGTTTTGGCTGTGTGAGGCATAAGGAAGTAAACATGGAAAGCGGCAGGGCTTCCATCTAAAGACCTCCCCGCCGCCCTCTCGTTGCTCAACCGTCGCCGTTCAGCCGCACGTCTTTCGCCTTCAGTTGCAGCGAGCGCTGGCCCCGGTACGTGTTCTCGTTGACGTTGAACAGCAGATCGAGTGGGCGGCCCTCGCGCTGGCTTTGCTGTAGAAGCGGCATCTTCTTGCCCATCCGGTAGGCGATCACGTCGCGCGCCTCGCCGTCACCGGAAACCGGGCGCACGGCAAACTTGAGGTGCGCCTCGTCGCGCCCGACGGTGCGCGGCTGGCCCACGAGTTCGAGACTGTCGCTCTGGAAAACCGGCATCAGGTTCGTCGGGCCGTGCGGGGCGAACTGGCGAAGGATCGCCCAGAAGCGCTCGTCGAGGTCGCCGAGGTGCAGGTGCGCGTCCACGTCCACGGTCGGTTCGAGCAGCCCTTCGGTGATGCTGTTGCCTACGGCCTCATCGAAGCGGCGCTGAAAGGCAGGAACGTTCTCCTCTTTGATCGTCAGGCCCGCCGCGAAGTCGTGGCCGCCCCACCCTTCGAGCAGGTCGTCGCACGCTTTGAGCGCGTTGTACACGCTGATGCCTTTGATCGACCGGGCGGAGCCTTTGACGTGCGAGCCGACCGAGCACATCATGATGGCGGGGCGGTAGAACCGCTCCACGAGCCGGCTCGCCACGATGCCGATCACGCCGAGGTGCCAGTCGGGGTGGTAGAGCACGACGGAGTGCTCGGCCCACGCGGCGAGTTGCTTCTCGGCCATCCGCATGGCCTCGTGCTGGATTTCCTGATCGAGGTCGCGGCGCTTCTGGTTGAGGCCTTCCAGATCGAGCGCGAGTTGAAATGCCTCCTGCGAGTCCTCGGTCAAGAGCAGTTGCACGGCCCGGTCGGCGTCGCCCAGCCGCCCGGCGGCGTTGATGCGCGGGCCGAGGGTGAAGACGATGTTCTCCGTCGTGGCCGTGGCGAGGTCGGTGCGGCACATGTCGGCCAGTTGGGCGAGGCCCACGCGCGGCTGGCGGCGCAGGCGTTCGAGGCCCGCGTGCATCAGCGCCCGGTTTTCGCCGAAGAGCGGCACGATGTCCGCCGCCGTCGACATGGCGACGAGGTCGAGGTAGGGCATCGCCTCGTCGGGACTTTTCCCCGTCTCGGCCAGCACGGCTTGGACGAG
Source organism: Rhodothermales bacterium (assembly GCA_963829705.1). Lineage (GTDB taxonomy): Bacteria > Bacteroidota > Rhodothermia > Rhodothermales > BA12 > CAWHJN01. Next base: position 181,014 of record CAWHJN010000005.1, on the reverse strand, counting down.
CTTGAAGCCGATGCCGCAGCCCGAGAGTTCGTCGAACGGGTACGTGCAGTCGTCGCGCTTGGGGTCGAGCACGGCGTAGGCGTCGGGGAGCGCGGGGCCGGGCTTGTGGTGGTCGCAGATGACGAGGTCGAGGCCGAGGCTCTTCGCGTAGCGCGCCTCGTCGATGGCCGTGATGCCGCAGTCGAGCGCGACGACGAGCGTAGCCCCCTGCGCCTTCGCCCAGTCGAGCCCGGCGTTGCACAGCCCGTAGCCGTTCTCGAAGCGGTTGGGCACGAAAAACTGCGCGTCCACGCCCTGCGAGCGCAAAAAGTGCGTCATCAGGGCCGTCGCCGTCGTACCGTCCACGTCGTAATCACCGTAGACGACGACGCGCTCGCGGCTGTCGATGGCGCGGGCGACGCGTGTGGCGGCGCGCTTCATGTCCTGCATCTCAAACGGATCGTGCAGGCCGTGCAGCGTGGGGCGAAAAAAGCGGCGGGCGTCCTCGAACGACTCGACGCCCCGGAGCACGAGCGCACGTGCCAGCGGGAGCGGAAGGTCGTTGAGGGCGCGCGCAAGGGGTTCGACACGCGCGGCGTTTTCCACCGGGCGCAGCATCCATCGGGCGTTCATAGTCAGCGTGCATTAATTGCCGCTGCCAACTCGCTTCTACAAAGTCGGGTTTCAGGTCCGTTACGTCACACCGCTGCCGCCTCGCGGGGCCTGCTGCTACGCGGGGCTCGCCAGCATCGCGCGAAGGTGCGCGAGCGGCAGCGCAGGTTCCGTAGGCAGGCCGTCGCCCGCGTAGGCCGCATCCGAAAGGGGGCGCACCTCAGTCCAGGAAAGGATCTCCATCCTGCCGTCTAAATGCTCGACGAGGGCGGTGCAACTCTCTACCCAGTCGCCGCAGTTGAAGTACGCGATGCCGTCGATCTCGCGCATCTCGGCGTGGTGGATGTGCCCGCACACGACGCCGTCGACGTCGCACATGCGCGCCTCGGCGGCGACGGCTCTGCTGAAATCGCCGATGAGTTGCGTGGCTTTTTGGGCCTTCGACTTGAGGTACGCCGACAGCGACCAGTACGGCAGCCCGAGCGTGTCGCGCAGCGTGTCGAGGTGCCGGTCGAGGTGCAGCACGAGTCGGTAGCCACCCGCGCCGAGCTTGGAGAGCCACTGCGCGTGGCGCACGACGCCATCGAACTCGTCGCCGTGAAGGACGAGCAGTTGCCGCCCATCGGCTGTGGTATGTACGGCGCGCTGCCGTACGGTGATGCCGCCGAAGCGTAGGCCCGCCGAGTCGCGTACGAAGTCGTCGTGGTTGCCGGGGATGTACGTCACCTCGGCCCCTTTGCGCGCCTTACGCAGCAGTTTCTGCACGACATCGTTGTGCGCCTGCCCCCAGAACCACGCGCGGCGCATCGCCCACCCGTCGAACACGTCGCCGACGAGAAACCAGCGCTCGGCGTCGTGGTGGCGCAGAAAGTCGAGCAGCGCGTCGGCCCGGCACGTTGCAGTGCCCAGGTGAACGTCGGAAATCCAGATCGTCCGGTAGAGGTGCGGTTGCACGCCGTCATCCTGTTTTGTTGAGGCCAGGATAGCCGCGTGCTGTTACCCGAGCTTTACCGGAAGGTCAACAGTGAGTTAACGACAGGTGGGCTGCCCCTCAGTTGTGGGTACCCGGCTGCTCGCCCGGCACGCCCATGCCCCACGCTTCGCGCAGCGTGTGGATGAAGACCTTCTCGCCCTCGACCACCGTGCCGTCGGCGCGGGCGATGTGGCCGAGGTCGTCGAGGATGCTGCGGCGCACGTCGGCGGAGAGCGAGGTCCGGAGCGCCGTGATGGCCTGGTCGATGCGCGCGCCGGAGGCGTCGTTGAGGTACGTCAGCTTGGCGTCGCGGAGGACGTGCTGAAGCAGCGCCGGGTCGCGGTCGGGCTGCCAGCGGTACAGCCGGGCCACGATCTCCTGCTCCTCGGCAGAGGCGAGATCGGCGTCAGCTCCGTAGGCGAGCCCGAGGTAGAGAAGCGCCAGGTCGTGAAGCTGGCCAAGGGGAATGGTGTTGCTCATGGTTCGACCGCAAAAAGGGGGACGGACACGCGCGCGTTCAGCGGCTCCGCCTAACGGGAGGCGCGTGCAATTGTTCGTGGCGGGGCGCGGCGGCTGTTCTGCCCGGAACCCGCCTGCCTCTCGCTTTTTGTAGTCGCATCCGTGTCCTTTTCACTTGCCTCTTGCCGCCATGTACCGCCGTCTCGTCCCCGCCGCGTGCGTGCTGCTCGCCAGCCTCGCCTTCACCGGGTTCCTCGACCCGCTGCCCATCGGCAGCGCGGCTCCGATGACGGACTACGCAATGACCTCGACGGCGGGCGAGAGTGCTGACCCTCGCGGAGGTGGCAGGCGAGAACGGCCTGCTCGTCATCTTCTCGGCCAACACGTGCCCGTGGGTGCTCCGCTGGGAGAATCGCTACAACGAAATCGCTGCGGCGGCGGCAGCAAAAGGCGTCGGCGTCGTGCTCGTCAATTCCAATGAGGGCCAGCGCGACGGCGTGGATTCGATGGATGAGATGCGGACGCACGCGCAGCGCAACGCCTACGCGATGCCCTACGTGGTGGACGCCAACCACCGCCTCGCCGATGCCTTCGGGGCCACGCGCACGCCCGACGTGTTCCTGTTCGACGCCGACCTGAAACTCGTCTACCGCGGTGCCATCGACGACAACGCCGCCGACGCCGGTGCCGTCGAGGAACCGTTTCTGATGAACGCCCTCCACGCCATGACGGCGGGCGAGGCCGTCAGCAAGGACGTCACGCGCTCCATCGGCTGCACCATCAAGCGAACAAGCTGAACCGCGCGGGCGTCTGTACCGGCACCCCCTTTCTGTTGGCGTCCGTCTCTCCATGCTGCTTTTTCAACCCGTCCTGCCGGCCCCCGCGCCGTCGCTGTTTCTCGCGACGCTGAAGCAGGCGCTGCACCTCTCGTCCGAAGTGCTCGTGGCGGACGCCCGCAAACTCCTCGGCCTGCGGGCTACGCCGCTCGGCTTCGTGGCCGACGAGGCCCCGGCGGAAGCGTACTGCAACCTGCGCCCGTACGCGCCGCTCAAAAGCGTGAAGGCCGCCGGCGGCTACGTCGTGCGGGCGGGCGCGGAGGAGCCCGAGGTGCTGCTCATCCACCGGCGCGGCGCGTGGGACTTGCCCAAAGGCAAGCGCGACCCCGGCGAATCGACGCACGCGTGCGCCGAGCGCGAGGTAAAGGAGGAACTGGGCATCGACGCCGTGCGCGTGATTCGCGGACTGGGCGACACGCAGCACGTCTATCTCGAAAAAGGCTACTGCATGGTCAAAACCACCCGCTGGTTTCTGATGCGCACCGACGCCGACACGTTCACGCCGCAGGCCGACGAGGGCATCGACGCCGTCGCGTGGGTGCCGTGGACGGAGGCGGGCTCCAAACTCGACTTCGACACGCTGCAGGCGCACCACGCGCTCGTGACCTCCATCGTGCGCGGCGCGCTTCCCGCCTGAGATGAGGACGGAGACGGCCTCCCGCACCGCCCTCGTCGCGGGCAGCACCGGGCTCGTCGGCGGGCACCTGCTGCATATCCTGCTGGCCTCGGATGTGTATGCCCGCGTCGTCACCATCGGGCGGCGCCAGGCTCCGTCGCGCGGCGAGAAGCACACGCACCACGTCGTGTCGTTCGACCACCTCGACGCTGCGCGCGAGCACCTCCGCGCCGACGACGTGTTCTGCGCGCTCGGCACGACGATCAAGGAGGCTGGCTCGAAAGAGGCCTTCGAGCAGGTCGATCTCCACTACCCGCGCTTCCTCGCCCGGATCACCCGAGAGGAAGGCGCGCGGCAGTTCGCGCTCGTGAGCGCGCACGGAGCCAACCCGCACTCCTTCGTCTTCTACAGCCGCGTCAAGGGCGAGGCCGAGCGCGCCGTGGGCATCGAGCCGTTCGCAGGCGTCTACCTCTTCCGCCCGTCGCTGCTCATGGGCGCGCGCGACGAACCCCGGCCCGCCGAGGCGTTTTTTCAGAAAGCCATGCGCCCGCTCGCGCCGCTGATGATTGGCCCGCTGGCCAACACGCGCCCCATCGAGGCGCGCGACGTGGCCGCGGCGATGGTGGAGGCGGCGATTGCTGCGCCGGGCGGCGTGCGGGTCTACGAAGGAAAGCAGATGCGGGCGATTCTCAAAGGCGGCGACGATGCGTACGAGGCCCTGCACACGCCGCCCCGCCCCCGGTAAACTGGCAGGTTTGCTGCGCTCGCTGGGGGTTGGCAGCAGACGCCACGATTTCCAACTCCTAACCACGAGAGGGCCCCGCATAGCGGGATAGAGTCCACGTCGGTCAACCATCCAACCAACTCCACAAACCATGTCCTCTATGCATCGGTGCCTCGAACTGGCACGGCGCGGCGCGGGGCACGTGAGCCCCAACCCGATGGTCGGCTGCGTGGTCGTGGGCGCGGGCGGCGAGGTGCTGGGCGAAGGGTGGCACGGTCGATACGGCGGGCCGCACGCCGAGGTCGAGGCCATCCGGCAGGCCGAGGCGCGGCATGGCGCGGAAAAGCTGCGCGAGGCGACGCTGTTCGTCAACCTGGAGCCGTGCGCGCACCACGGCAAAACACCGCCGTGCGCGGACCTGATCGTCGAGAAGAACATCCCGCGCGTGGTCGTGGGCATGGTCGATCCGTTCGAGAAGGTCGCCGGGCGCGGCGTCGAAAAGCTGCGGGCGGCGGGCGTCGAGGTGACGGTGGGTGCCGAAGAGCGGGCGTGCCGACGCCTCAACGCGGCCTTCGTGCAGCACGTGACGACGGGCCGGCCGCTCGTGCATCTCAAAATCGCGCAGACGCTCGACGCCTGCGTGGCCACGCGCACCGGCGACAGCTTCTGGGTGACGGGCGAGGCGGCGCGGGCGCGCGTCCACACGTTCCGCGCCACGCACGACGCCGTCCTCGTCGGCAGCGGCACCGCGCGGTCCGACGACCCCGCCCTCACCGTCCGCACGCCCGATACCAGCATCGCCGCGCCGCGCCAGCCTCGGCGTGTCGTGCTCGACCGCACAGGCACGCTGCCTTCTACACTCGCGCTCTTCACCGACACCCACGCTCCGCGCACCGTCGCCGTCACCGCGCCGGGGGCGCTGCCCCCCTACGCCGACGCGCTGTGCGAGAAAGGGGGGCAGGTGCTCGAAATCCCCGAACACGACGGCCACCTCGACCTCGGCGTGCTGCTCGATGCGTTGGGGCGGGGCGACGCCGGGCGCATCGTGCAATCTCTCCTCGTCGAGGGCGGCCCGGGCCTGTCGTCGGCGCTGCTGGCCGCGGGCCTCGTGGATCGCTTCTCGTGCTTTATCGCCCCCAAACTCCTCGGCGACGGGAAGCGGTCGGTGCGGCTCCCCTCGCCCACCCGGATGTCGGAGGCACGGACGTGGGCCGATCCCACGTGGGAAACGGTGGGTGACGATGTGCTGTTTACGGGGTGGCGGTTGGAGCGTTGAGGTTTCGTCATTCGTCGTTTTCCGGGCGCAGCACAGGGCGCAAAGAATTGCATCTTCTCGATTCGTGCGTTCCGCGTGTCCGATCCCACCTCGCCCCCTCGCACTTCCTCCGCGCAGCGGCTGCACCCTTCCTTCTGAAAGCGAAGCTTCCCGGAGGAAATCCGCCTTCCGAAATCCGAAACTCATGTTCACCGGCATCATCGAAACCCTCGGCACGGTCCGGCGCGCAGTGCCGCGCGGCGACGGGCGGCGCTTCACCGTCGAAGCCCCGTTTGCCAGCGAACTGCGTGTGGACGAGAGCGTGGCCGTCAACGGGGCATGCATGACGGTGGTGGAGATCGGCGACGGCGCGTTCTCGTTCGTGACCGTCGAGGAATCGCTTGCGAAGACGACGCTTGGCGCGCTCGCCGAGGGCGACCGCGTCAACCTCGAACGGGCGCTGCGCGTGGGATCGCGGCTCGACGGCCACCTCGTACAGGGACACGTGGATACCGTCGGCACCATTCGCCGCGTCGATGAGCGCTCCACGTCGTGGGAGGTCGAGGTTGCGTTTCCCGCCGCGTTCGCCGCCAACCTCATCCCCGTAGGCTCCATCGCCATCGACGGCATCAGCCTGACCGTCGCGCGCCTCGCCGCCGACACGTTCACCGTCGCCCTCATCCCGCACACCTACGAAAAAACCACGGCGCAGACCTGGCGCGTGGGCCAGCCCGTCAACCTGGAATTCGACATGATGGGCAAGTACGCGCTGCGCGCGGCGAAAGGGGTTGGTTAAGTTGTTTTGAGCCACCCAACAACCCCAACCATCCAACCTCCTCCCCGTGTCCGATCTCTCCGCTCTCCTCGACCCGGCTCCGTTCCGCGATGTGCTGCGCCGTGTAGGCGAGGTCGCCGCGCGGGATGGCGTGCCGGTGTACGCCGTCGGCGGTGCGGTGCGAGATCTGCTGCTGGGCCGGTCCACCACCGACCTCGACTTCGTGGCCGTCGGCGAAAACGCCGGTCTGCGCGTGGCCCGGCAGGTGGCGAAAGCGCTGCGCGGGCAGCAGGTACACCTGTATCCCACCTTCGGGACGGCCGCCATCCGGCTGCCCGAAAAAGCAGGCGGGCTCGTGCTGGAGTTCGTGACGGCGCGGCGCGAGAGCTATCGTCACGATTCGCGCAAGCCCGAGGTCGAAATGGGTACGCTCGACGACGACCTCGCCCGGCGCGACTTCACCGTCAACGCGCTCGCGCTCGACCTGCACCCCGATCGCTTCGGCACGCTCCTCGACCTTTTCGGCGGGCTGGCCGATCTGGATGCCGGGCTGCTCCGCACACCCCTCGACCCGGCGCAGACCTTTGAAGACGACCCGCTCCGCATGGTGCGCGCTGCACGCTTCGCCGCCCAGCTGGGCTTCCGCGTGGACGACGCCGCGACGGAAGCGATGCGCGCCGCTGCCGCCCGCATCGAGATCGTCTCGATGGAGCGCGTGGCGGACGAGGTGCAGAAACTCATCGCCACGCCCGTGCCGTCGCGCGGGTGGAAAGTGCTCTACGAGGGCGGCGTGCTCGAACACCTGCTGCCCGAGCTCACCGCCCTCGCGGGCGTCGAGGCCATCGACGGAGTGGGGCACAAAGACAACTTTTACCACTCGCTCCAGGTGCTCGACAACCTCGCCGCCGCGACGACGGACCGCGACGCCGACGAGACGCGCTACCTGCGCTGGGCCGCGCTTTTGCACGACATCGGCAAGGCGCGCACCAAGCGGTTTTTTCGCGGCAACTGGACGTTCCACGGGCACGACGACGTGGGCAGCCGCATGGTGCCGCACGTCTTCCGCCGCCTCAAACTGCCCCTCGACCACCGCCTCGACTACGTGCGCGACCTCGTCCGTATGCACCACCGCCCCCATGCCCTCGTGGACGACGAGGTAACCGACAGTGCCGTGCGCCGCCTGCTTTTCGACGCGGGCGAGCATGTGGACGATTTGATGACGCTCGTGCGGGCCGACCTGACGAGCAAAAACCCCCGGCGTGTGCGCCGCTACCGGCGCGGCTTCGACGTTGTCGAGGAGAAGATGCGGACGGTCGAGGAGAAAGACCACGTCCGCACGTTCCAGCCGCCCGTGGACGGCTACGAGATCATGGAGGCGCTGGGCGTGCAGGAGGGACTGGCCGTGGGCATCCTCAAAGAGCGCATCAAAGAAGCCATCCTCGACGGCGAAATTCCCAACGAGCACGATGCCGCCTACGCCTTCATGATGCAGCACCGCGACGACGCGCTGCGGCGAGGCCACCTGTTCGACCACCTCATCCGCACGCTCACCTCCAGCGACCGCAAGGCCCTCGGCGCGCTGCGCGAAGCCCTCGCCACGCACCCGTTGCCCGAAAAAGACGACGCGGCGCTCGCCTACCTCGACGGACTGCGGCGCGAGGCGCTGCTGCCGACCACCGAGGCAGACGCATGAAAGCGCCCCGCGTCGTCCTCACCATCGCCCTGCCGCCGCTGAGCGTCTACGTCCGCACCGGATTTACGGGCGTCTTCTGGCTGAACGTCGCGCTGACCCTTCTTTTCTATCTGCCCGGCGTGGTCCACGCCTTCTGGGTGCTCCGGCGGCCTCGGATCTCGGGGAGCCAGCCTCGCCCGAGGGGGAAAAGCAAGCGCGTCACTTCACGCGGCTAAATTTGGGCGCGTGCGCGGATGCTATATCGTACGCGCGTCGCGCCTCCGCTGGACTGGAGAACGCGTGCTCGGGAAGCCACACAAACGAGGCCTTGTTCAGGTACACGAGCAGTCCCTCCGGCGTTTGAACGGCTTCGCTGAGAGCGGGCCAGGTCCATTGATTCTGCGAAACCCCCGTGACGTTCGACTCCATCCCGTTTTCCGAAAGAGCAATCGTGATGGGTCGGCTCTGCGCCGCGCTGGCCGTCATCTGGCGTCTCGTGAGCCAGTCGGGAAGCAAGATTCCGGCGAGGCCCGCTGCAAGGAGAACAAACAGCAGAGCACTCGAGCCCAGCGTGTCTGCCCAGATAGCCATGATGATACCTGATACCGCTACTCCTGTTATCCACCAAGCGAGCCAGCGCTGGCGGCGACCTTGTCCACGACGACGGTGGTACCGCACGCCCTGCATCAGTTCATCAGCGGTCCACGTGTAACGCGCTGTAACAGAGTGCTCCATCGTTCAGGTTGTGCAGGGGCTCACTCCTCGTCTGCTTCGGCTGCTTGGCCTTCGGGGCGGATGTCCCACGAGAGCATCTGCTCGATGTCGGCATAATCCTCGTCGTCCGCGCTTTCGCCCGCGGGCACGAACGAGTAGTCGCCGAGCTTGTCGCGGTGCATGGGCGGCACGCGCTTCCACGTCGCGCCGTCGGTGTCCACGAACTCGTCGGGGAACGGGCTGTCGATGCGGTACGAGGGATGGTAGGAGCGGTACGTCTTCTCGGCGTCATAGAGCGCGGCGCGGCGCGCACCGGGGCGCGTGGTGCTCTCGCCCGTCACGCGAAACGGCGTGATCGTGATCGAGGCGCGCACGAAGCCGTCCTCGGTTTCGGTGTATTCAGGGCGCATCACCTTGAACTCGTCGGGCGACGGGTATGCGCTGCGTTCGTTGAAATCGGACATGGTGGTAGGCAGAATTTCCAGGAGGCGCATGATACGCCGCCGCCTCGCGCGCTGTTCAAGGCCCTGTGTGTGCTTTCGAGAAAGGACGATTTTTTGTTACCGTCCTGCAAACCGCCTTGCTTTTGGCCACACGCGCCGTGTAATCTCGCGGGGGCGGCTTCGTGCCGCGCGCGTATGGCTTTTCCCGCCTCCCGAACCCAAGCCCTTGCTGCCATGAGCATGCTGCTAACTACCGAGGAAGAAGATCTGCTCGTTCTCCCGGTCAACCTGGAAGAAGACGACCTCGACGACGATGATCTCGACGATGAGGACGACCTCGACGACGACGATCTCGACTTCGGAGACGACGACGACCTCGACGACGAGGACGACGAAGATCTCCTGTTCGACGACGAGGACGATGAGGACGAGTAAGTCCTGACGCCTCGCCGCTCCCATCCGCCCGGCAGATGCTTTTCGTGTCTGCCGGGTTTTTTGTCGGGGGCTGGTGATTTGTCAGTAGGCATTCGTCACCGACCCGCTGACCGGTGACCCATCACCAGTCGAACGTGCATTTCAGCGGCTCCGCGCGCGCGGTGAAGCGGACGGGGCCGTCGATCCGCCGCAGGCGCACCACCTGAAAGGGCGTCTGCGGGCGGCCCTCGGTGAGGCAGTCCGCCGCCGGGGCGTAGACGACGTAGCTGACATGGAGGCCGTCGGCGTCCTCCTCGATGGCCTCGACGCGCACGCTGTGCCCGCTCGACGGCACCGCCGGCGCGACGACGACGAGCATCGCGCCCGCGAAGTCCACCGGCGCAGGCGGGCGGGTGAAGGTGAGACGTGGCCGCAGCGTGTCCCACATCGACGCCTGGGTAACGGTCGTGGTGAGCGGAGCGGGTACGTCGGCGCGAGCACCGGCCCCGACGATCTCGAACGACACCGGCATCGCACCGTCGTCGCCCAGCACCACTTCGCCGACGCGCTCGGGCTTTTTGCAGCCTGCGAGGACGACTGTGAACGTGAGGAGGGCGAGAATTTGAGCGGTTCGCGTCATCGGGAGCGGAAAGGGCGGCGTCGCGGGCCGCGGTGTTGCGTAGGAACGGGCGCTCTGTACGAGTGTGCCCCTTTCACAGACCCCGCGCGGCGGTGAAGGTTGCGCCGCTTTTCTCCCTCTGCCCACAAAGCCCGCTTCGGGCGTGTCCATGTCCTTCACGTTCAACGATTTCCTGAGCGCGTTTCTGCCCCTGTTCGTGGCCGTCAACGTGCTCGGCATCCTGCCGCTCTTTATCGGCCTCACCGACGGCATGACGACGCAGCAGCGCCGCCGCCTCGCCGTGCAAGCCGTCGTGGCCGCCTTCATCGTGGCGATGCTCATCCTGTTCGCGGGCGACGTCATCTTCGCCACGCTCGGCATCACCGTCAACGACCTGCGCGTGGGCGGCGGGCTGATCCTGCTCGTGCTCTCGATCTCCGACCTGCTCTTCAGCGACCTCAAGCGCCGCGCGCCCGACAGCGAGACGGAGATGGAGGATCACGGCGTCGGCATCGTGCCGCTGGGTATTCCGCTCGTCATCGGCCCCGCCGCCATCACCACCATCATCGTGTCGCAGCAGAACTACGGCTACCCGGCCACGATGGCATCGCTGACGCTGAACCTGCTGCTGGTGCTGGTGCTCTTTTTTGCAGGCCCGGCGGTGCTTAAGAAGCTGGGCGCGAACACGTCGAAGGCCGTCGCCAAAGTCGCCAGCCTGTTCCTCGCCGCCATCTCCGTCGCCATGATCCGCACGGGCATCGTGGGGATGATAGATCTGATGTGAAGCGCGCCGTCACGCGCACTGGCAGTACCGCTGTTTGGCCTTGTGCGCCGCGCTCCACATATCGGCGGCCTTGCTGAGTTGAATGCCGATGTCGACGACGCCGTCGAGGGCGAGGGCCGCGCCGACGCCCGTTCCCACCGCGGCCAGACGCGGGGCGATGCGTTTGGCGGCGAGCTTGCTCAGCGACTCGGCAAACTTGGCCAGCGTGGCTCCGCCGATGGCCCCCACGACGTCCGACGGCGCCCCTGAGAACATCCACTCGGCGACGTAGTCGCGCATCTTGTCATCGATGCATTTCTGACATACGAGCCGGGCAGCCGCGATCTCCTCGTACGAGCCGACACAGTCCGTTTCCGTCATCGCGCAGTCGATGTAATCGTGAAACGAGCGGCCCGGTGGGTCTGCGAGGGCGTGCCCGACGGTGCTGGCAAACGGTATCCATTCCCAGAAAGCCATGGCAGGGAGGGTTTGGTGAAGGGTTCTGGCACCCGAAACGCGCGGCACGCAGCACCAACATACACGGCGCCTGCCGCCCCGTCAATTGGTAGGTCCATTTCCAGTAGCGAGGCCCTGCGGCTCTGCCTCCTTGCGAGGGAGAGACGGGCCGTATCATCCTCCGTTCATCTGCCCGAGATCGCCCGTGCGTGCAAAACGAAAGGTCCTCGCCATCTGGTCGCGCAAGCTGCACCGCTGGGGCACCGTGGCCGTGGCGGTGCCCCTGCTGATCGTGCTCGTGACGGGCACCTTGCTGCTGTGGAAGAAACAGGTGGCCTGGATCCAGCCGCCGGAGCAGCGCAGCGAGGCGCCGGGAAGCCCGCCGCGCGTGTCGCTCGACGACATCCTGCGCGCCGCCCGGAGTGCCGACGCGGCGGGCATCTCGACGTGGGACGACGTGGACAAACTGGACGTCCAGCCCCGCAAAGGGATCGTCAAGGTGCAGGCCCGCGAGGGCGGCTGGGAAGTGCAGATCGACCTGGCCACCGGGGGCGTGCTGCACGTGGCCAAGCGCCGCTCCGACCTCATCGAGGCGCTGCACGACGGCTCGTGGTTTCACGACCACGTCAAGCTGTGGGTGTTCTTTCCCGCCGCGCTGGTGCTGCTGGGCCTCTACCTGACGGGGCTCTACCTGTTCTACCTGCCCTACAAAACGAAGTGGGCACGCGCGGATCGCCGCAAAATGCCCTGATCCGCACAGGGGCTGACTCAGGGTTGAGGAGCCAACCCACCCAACGACTTACTCCGCCGAAGGCAGGCGAAACAGCGCCGCGCTGTCGGCGAAGTCGAGGGCGTTGCCGATGAGCACGAGGCGGTCGCCGGGCTGAAGCTGGAAGTGCCCCGCCGGGTTGCCGTGTGTACGGCTGCCACGCCGCACGGCCAGCACCGTGAGGCGGTGGCGCTGCCGGAGTTGGAGTTCGGCCAGCGTGCGGCCCGCCACGGGCGCCCCCTCGCGCACGAGCACCGCGCGCGTATGGAGGCCGTCCTCGTCGAGGCCCTGCAACACCATCAGGTGCGCCTCCTGAATCGAGCCGCGCAGCACCTGGTAGTCGCCCGCCCGCAGAATCCGCGCCTGCTCCTCGATCACGTCGGGCGGAATCATGTACGCACCCAGCACGTGCGAGAAAATGCGAACGGTTGTCTCCATCTCCTCCGGCACGACGATGTCCGCGCCGTCGTGGTACAGCTTCTCGACATCGGTGAGGAAGCGCGTGCGCGCGATGACCTCCACAGTGGGGTTGAGGACTTTGGCGAGTTGCGTCACGCGCTGTGCAGCCGCCGCGTCGTTGATGACGACGACGCACAGCTTGGCCTTGTGGATGCCTGCGGCTTCGAGGATGTGCGGGCGCGTGGCGTCGCCGTAGAGGGCGTGCGCGCCCGTGCCCGGCTGGAGCGTCGCCGCCGGGTTGAGTTCGATGACGCAGTACGGAATCTCGGTGCGCTGCAGCACCTGCGTGAGGCGTAGCCCCGACGGCCCGTAGCCGACGATCACGACGTGGTCTTCGAGGTGCTCGTCGACGGCCTGCACCTCCGGCTCCTGCCCCACACGCCCCAGCGGCGTCCGGGCGATCCATGTGCCCGCCTTTGGCCCGTAGTGCACCAGCAGCGGCGTCAGCAGCATCAGCAGCACCGAGACGGCGATGAACGTCTGGCTGCCCGTCTCCAGCCCGGCGGGCAAAAGCCCGGCCTCGCTGCCCGCCTTTTCGAGCACGAACGAGAACTCGCCGATCTGCGCCAGCGCCAGCCCGACGATGGCCGCCAGCCGCGCCGGGTACTTCAGGATGAGCACGCTGAAGCCCGTCACGAGCACTTTCAGCACCACCACGCCCAGCGTGACCACGAGCACGAGCACGAGGTTTTCGACGACGAACCACGGGTCCATGAGCATCCCGACAGACACGAAGAACACCGCGTTGAACACCGTCCGCAGCGGCACGATCTCGCTGAACGCCTGCTCGCTGAAGCGGCTCTCGCTCACGACGAGGCCGGCGAGGAACGCCCCCAGCGCCACGCTCACGTCCGCCAGCGAGACGGCCCACGCCGTGCCAAAGCACACCGCCACCACGGCCAGCAGAAACAGCTCCTGCCGCCGCGTCTGCGCGATCTTTTCGAGCACGAACGGCACGACCTTGCGCGCCGTCACCACCGCCAGCGCGATCACGAGCAGCGCCCGCCCCAGCGCCCACAGCGTGCCCAGCGTCGAGCCGTCGCCACCCGCCAGCAGCGGCACCGCCATCACCATCACGATGATGGCCAGGTCCTGGAAGATCAGGAACGCCAGCGACAGCCCACCCGCCGGCGTGTTCGTCTCGCCCCGCTCGGCCAGCAGCGACAGCACGATGGCCGTCGACGAGAGCGCGACGAGGAAGCCGGTGTAGAGCGCCGCGTTCCACGCCACCCCGAACAGCAGGAGCACGAGCGTCGTCAGCGCCACCGTCAGCCCCACCTGTGTGCCGCCGCCGACGAAGATCGCTCTCGAAAGGCGCGACAGCTTTTCGAGCGAAAACTCGACGCCGATGGAAAACAGCAGCAGGATCACGCCGATCTCCGCCATGCTGTCGACGAGCTCCGGGTCCTGGACGATGCCGAAGGCATTCGGCCCGATGAGCACGCCCGCCACCACGAACCCGACGATGGGCACGAGGCGCAGCTTGAAGCACGCGTACGCGATGACGACGCTGATGCCCAGCAGGGCAACGAGTTCGAACAGGAACGGCGGGGCGGCGGCAGCGAGGACAGGCATCGCGCGCCAACGCTGTTGGAGGGGTGTGGGATTCGGTGGAAAACAGGCGCGCATTCCTGCCGACCGAACCCCACGCCTGCTCAGATCACTTCGCGCGCGGCTTCCCAGTAATCCTCCACCGCCGCCTCGATCACCCGGTGGGCGTGCTCGCGGTCGTAACGCTCGGTGATCTTCACGTCCACCTCCCGGCCCGGCACCTGCTTGTACGTGGCGAAATAGTGCGACAGCCGGTCCATCAACAGGTCGGGGAGGTCGCTCAGGTCTTTGATGCCCTCGTAGTACTGGTCGGCGTCGAGCACGGCTACGATCTTGTCGTCGGCCTCGCCCTTGTCGATCATCTGCAAACCGCCCACGACGCGTGCGTTCAGGATGACCTCGGCGCGCGTGATGGGCCGCTCCGAGAGCACGCAGATGTCGAGCGGGTCGCCGTCGGCCCGGTCGACATCGGCCAGCCGCGCCACGCGGTGCGCGCAGTACGTGCGCGGGATGAAGCCGTAGAGCGTCGGCGGCAGGCTCGACGTGCGCTGCGGGCGATCCACGCGCAGATAGCCCGTGGGCTTGTCGACTTCGTACTTGACGAGGTCGAAGGGCGTGATCTCGATAAAGGCGTGGACGAGGCGCGGCGCGTCGGGGCCGGTGGGAATGCCGTGCCACGGGTGCGGGCGGGCCTGGCTGAAGGGATGCGGAAAGCTCAAAGCGTTGCGGATAGAGAGAAGCGCGTCGTACCATCGGCGTATGCGAACGATCCTGCTTTTTCTCGCCCTCGTGCTCGCGGCGCTGCCCGCCGCGGCTCAGACACCCGCCACGCTCCTCGTCCCCGACCGCGTCTTCGACGGCGAGGCGCTGCACGACGGCTGGGCCGTGCTCGTCGAAGACGGACGCATTGCCGCCGCCGGTCCGCTCGCCGCCCTCGCGCTGCCTGCGGGCATCGAAACCATCGAACTGCCCGGCACGACGCTCTTGCCCGGCCTCATCGAAGGACACGCGCACCTGCTGCTGCATCCGTACGACGAGACGCCGTGGAACGATCAGGTGCTCAGGGAATCGCAGGCGCTGCGCGTGGCGCGGGCCACCGTCCATGCACGCAACACCCTCCGCGCTGGCTTCACGACCGTCCGCGACCTCGGCTCCGAAGGCGCGGGCTACGCCGACGTGGGCGTGAAGCAGGCCATCGCGCAGGGCATCATTCCCGGCCCGCGGTTGCTCGTCGCCGGGCCCGCGCTCGTGGCGACAGGCTCGTACGGGCCGAAAGGCTTCGACCCGGCCTTCGACGTGCCCCTCGGGGCCGAAGAAGCCGACGGAGACGACCTCATCCGCGCCACGCGCGAGCAGATGGGCAAGGGGGCCGACTGGGTGAAGGTCTACGCCGATTACCGCTGGGGGCCGAACGGCGAGGCGCTGCCGACCTTCACCCTGGCCGAGTTGCAGACGGTCGTGGAGGTCGCCGCGAGCGCGGGGCGGAAAGTTGCCGCGCACGCCTCGACGGCGGAGGGGATGCGCCGCGCCGTGATGGCGGGCGTCGCCACCATCGAGCACGGCGACGACGGCACGCCCGAAATCTTCGCCCTCATGCGCGAGAAGGGCGTGGCGCTGTGCCCGACACTCGCCGCCGGAGACGCCATCGAGCGCTACCGCGGCTGGAACGGAAACGCGCCCGAACCCGCGCGTCTCGCGCAGAAACGCGCCTCATTCCGCGCCGCCCTCGACGCGGGCGTGACGATCCTCGCGGGCAGCGACGTGGGCGTGTTCACGCACGGCGAAGAAGCCCGCGAACTCGTCCTGATGGTGGACTACGGCATGGCTCCCCTCGACGTGCTCCAGAGTGCCACGGCCACCGCCGCCGACCTTCTTGGCCTGTCCGATCAAATCGGGCGCATCCGCACTGGACTCGTCGCCGATCTCGTCGCCGTCGAGGGCGACCCCGTGGCCGACATCACCGCCACCGAGCGCGTCGTGTTCGTGATGCAGGGCGGGCGCGTGGTGCGCGGGCGGTAGTCGTCCCCGTCAGAAGCCGAACTGCCAGCCGAGGCGCAGGTACGGCAGCACCGGCACCTCGCGGATCTGGTCTTCGATGTCCTGCCGTTCCTCTTCCAGACTTTCCTGCACCTCGGGCCGCGAGGCGTACGGGCCGCTGGCCGTCAGCTCCACCTTGGCCGCGTAGCCCGTCGTCACGCCCACGCCGAAGTTGAAGCCGCGCCCACGCCAGCCGAGCATCACCACGGGGATAGGGCCTCGCGCCGAGAAGACCCCGTCGAGCGTGCCGATCTCCTCGGGCTGGTACGTGTCGCCGCCGATTTCGACGGGCTCGGCGGGTGTGGCCGTGGCGTCGAGTTCGTAGCCGCCGAAAAACAGCCCCCCTCCTACCGAAAACGTGCCGCCGAACGGGTGGAGGTTGACCAGAAGCAGGCTGCCCCGCACCTGCGCGTCAGCGTCGTAGTCAATGCCGTCGACGTCGTACGACGCGCTCAACGTGGGCAGCAGGTTGGCCTCGGCTGACACGCTCAACAGGCGCGAGAGCCGGTACGAGCCGCTCAGGCCCACGCCCAGCGTGCTCAGTTGCGGGCCGAGGGAGCGCGCGCCCGTCTGCGCGTGTGCGGTGGGGAGCATCAGCAGAGCAGCGAGGAGCAGCAGGGCGCGGGGCATGATGGGAAGCGGGTGAGATTGAGGGGCAAGGGGAGGGAAACGTACGGGTTCAGCGGCTCGGCCCGCATCCCGCATTCACGGGATCATGGAAAATAGAAGCCCCCGGTTCCCTTACGCCTGCCTGAGTGGCGGCGCCTCACCACGCCAGCAGGCCCGGCAGCAACACGCCGTCCGGAGCCGTGAAGCTGAGGCCCAGCAGTTCGGCCACGAGCGGAGCCACGTCCGTCAGACGCATCTGGTGCACCACGGCATCGGGGCGGATGCCCGCGCCCCACGCCACCAGTCCCGTCTGCATCTCGGGAAAATCGGCGAGGTACCCGTGCGTGCCGCCGGTGGCCGCGCTGAGGACGGGCGCGGAGGTCGAGCCGGTGAAGACGACGCCCGGGTGGGGCGAGAGGGCGAGGGCTGCCTGCGGCGCGGCGCCGAGCGCGTCGAGTTCGTCGCGTTCGAGCACGCGGAACAGCGCCCGCAGTTCAGGAGGCACCCGGTCCAGCGCCGCGCGGGCGGCGGCCAGGGCCCCGGCGTCGTTCGGGTCGCGCAGGTGCAGAAAGGCCGCGGCACCCGACGTGAGGAACGCCGCCCGCCACGCGCCCCGGTCGCGCCCGGCTTCAAGGAGGCCCGCGTCCATCAGCCAGCGGTTGGGAGCCAGGCGCGTGTGGATGTCCATGAAGCCGTGGTCGCCCGTGACGATGAAGGCCGTCGAATCGGACAGCCCGGCGCGTTCCACAGCCCGGACGAGCGCGCCGACGCCCCGATCCACGGTAGCCACGGACTGGCGCACCATCGGTCCGTCGCGGCCTTCCTCGTGCGCGTAGTGATCCACGCTGATGAGGTGGACGAACAGCAGTGTCGGGCGGTGCTGCTCGAACAGGTACGCGCCCATCGCTGCCGCCGCCTCGTCGCGGGCGAGGAAATCGTCGCTCACGCGCGCCGCCGTCAGCGGCCCCACGGCGTCGCGTTCCAGCCTTTCGAGCAACCCGGCAGGCCGGGCGTTGCGCCGCATGGGCGCGACCGCATCCTCCGACGGGTCGAGCGACCACACTTCGGGCACGTTGTAGTCGATGTCCGCGCCCACGGACACGGGCCAGCTCACCGCCGCCGTCGTGCCGCCGGCCGCGCGCACGGCGTCCCAGAGCGCCGGCACGCGGATCGAATCGGCCTCCCAGTACCACCGTCCGGTCTGGCCGGTGGGTTCGAACGGGGTGTTGTAGTAGATGCCGTGCCGGGCAGGCAGCGCCCCCGTGACCATCGTGGCGTGGTCGGGGTAGGTGACGGATGGGAAGACGGGCCGCACGGCGCGCGCGTATGCCCCCACCTGCCGGTGCTGCTGGAGGACCGGCGCGGGCCAGGAGAGATCCCCGTAGAAATCCGGGCGAAACCCGTCGATGGAGATGAGCACGACGTGCCGGACGGGCTGCGCGTGTGCGGTCAGGAAACACGTGCCGACGACGAGCGCGCAGGCAAAAAGGCGGAGGCGAAGGGGCATCGGAGGCGAAGAAGGTGGAAGGGGTAAACTATGCCTCGGCGTACGCTGCGCCTTGGTTCGCCTGACAGGTCGGTCGTGGTGACCTCGCTGAACCCGCACGTTTCCAGCGCGTTACGCTTCGCCTTTTGGATCGCACCGACCGTCATGCAGCCCATCCTCGACCTCGACATTCTCACCGATGCCATCGACGCGCCGAAAACCGTGGCCGCCGAGAGCGACGGCGCGCGGCAGGTGTATATCGAAACGTATGGTTGCCAGATGAACGTGGCGGATTCCGAGGTCGTCGCCTCGGTGCTGCGCGAAACGGGCTACGGTCTCACCCACGACGCCGACCGCGCCGACGTGGTGCTGCTCAACACGTGCGCCATCCGCGAGAACGCCGAGCAGAAGGTGCGTCGCCGCCTCGATGCCTTCCGCGCGGAGAAAACCAAAAAGGGCCGACACATCCAACTCGGCGTGCTCGGCTGCATGGCCGAGCGGCTGCGCCACCAGTTTCTGGAAGAGGAGAAGCTCGTCGACCTCGTCGTCGGGCCGGACGCCTACC
This sequence comes from Rhodothermales bacterium, assembly GCA_963829705.1. GTDB lineage: Bacteria > Bacteroidota > Rhodothermia > Rhodothermales > BA12 > CAWHJN01. The sequence continues at coordinate 162,228 of CAWHJN010000005.1, read as the reverse complement.
GTGACCTGCCCCGTCTGCTCGCCGAGAGCGACACGACGGGCCAGGCCGCCGTCAACGTACACCTGTCGCGCGAGGAGACGTACGCCGACATCGCGCCCGTGCGCTACGACACCAATGGCATCAGCGCGTTCGTGTCCATCATGCGTGGCTGCGACAACATGTGCGCTTTCTGCGTCGTCCCGTTCACGCGTGGGCGCGAGCGCAGCCGCCCGAGCGTCAGCATCCTCGACGAGGTGAAGGTGCTCATCGACGCGGGCTACAAAGAAGTGACCGTGCTGGGCCAGAACGTCAACTCGTACCGCTCCGACGAGCACGGCGCGCAGGTGGATTTCGCCGAGTTGCTCTACAAAATCTCGCTGCTCTCGTCCGAGCTTCGCATCCGCTACTCGACGAGCCACCCGAAGGACTGCTCGGACGAACTCCTGCACGTCCACCGCGAGCGCCCGACGGTGTGCGACTTTATCCATCTGCCCGTGCAGCACGGCAACACCGACGTGCTGCGGCGGATGCGGCGCACGTACACGCGCGACGCATACCTCGCGCTCATCGACCGCGCCCGCGCCATCGTACCCGGCATCTCGTTCTCGACCGACATCATCGCCGGTTTCTGCGGCGAGACCGACGAAGAACATGCCGACACGCTCTCGCTGATGGAGGCCGTTCGTTACGACCATGCCTTCATGTTCGCCTACTCCGAGCGCCCGACGACCTACGCCGCCCGCAAGTACACGGACGATGTGCCCGAGGCCATTAAAAAGCGCCGCCTCACCGAGATCATCGACCTGCAGCAGACGCACGCGCTCGAAAGCAACCGCCGCGACGTGGGCACCGTCCACACCGTGCTCGTCGAAGGCCCGTCGAAGCGCTCCGCCGATCAACTCTGCGGGCGCACCGACACCAACAAGATGGTCGTCTTCGACCGGCAGGACTTCGCGGCGGGCCAGTACGCGCGCGTCCGCATCGACGACTGCACGAGCGCGACGCTGATGGGCACCGCCCTGCACGCCACGACACTCGACGCCGAGTCCCTCCGCGCGGTGCCCGCGTAGCCTGCGGTTCAGAGCGGGTTGACACCGTGGTGCACGTCGTGCCAGTCCTGCCCATCGTGCGTGACGAGCGCGCACAGCGCACGCCGGAAGGTGCTGTGGGCGGCCACGCGCTGGGCAAACACCTCGTCGCTCACCACCGGCAGCCCTGCCTTCCGAAGGCTGGAGAGGTCAGGGAGGTCGGGTATGGTGCTGGGAGCTTTGTGCTCGGCCTGTAGCCACGCCTCGGCAATGCCGCTGACCTGCCGGTACGCCAGTTGGAACGCCCCCTGCCGCGTGGCCTGGTCGTCCAGCGCGAACCGCGCCATCACGATGGCCTCACCCAGCCGCGCCACGCTCAGCGATATGGTGGAGGTGTGCTCGCGGCTGCCGTAGAAGCGCACGAGCGGGTAGAGGATGAGAAAGTGTTCGAGTTGCACCAGATCCGTCCCCAGGTTGTCGAGGCGCGACGCCAGCGTTTCGAGCGAATCGCCGTCCCACGCGTGCAGCAGGATGGAAGTGGGCGTGCTCCCCAGTCGGTAGAGCTGCAGGGCGAGCCGCCACTGAAACAGCGCAGCGGAAATAAGAGGCGTCAGGAAGGTGATGGTGAAGGTGACGAGCATAAAGCCACCCAGCGCGCACAATACCACCACGATCTGCCAGCCCGTGGTGCCGGGCAGGTAGCCCCCCAGCCCCAGCGTCGAAAACGTGAAGCCCGCGAAGTACGCGCGCTCGAGAAAGGTAGCAGGCACGCCGCTGAACTCGGTGACGACCGCTTGCGGCGCGCTGCAAAACACCAGCGTCCACCCGAGCCACAGGAGCACGATCCAGGTGAAGATGACAGCGACCGTGAGCCCCGTGCCCAGGTAAGCCCGCACGAGCTTGAACCTCGTCACGCGCGAGATTTTCAACAGGCCGTGGTAGAACCCGATGAGAAACCGGGTCACGGGGCTGATACCGCCTTGGGTGGTGGTGACGATGATCTCGCTCGCGATCACGAGGATGATCAGCGCGCCGAGGATTCCCCAGATAAAGTGCATGGTATGAGGCGAGAAATACGGCGATAATCTGCGAGCGTGTGCGGGTGCGTACTGTGGCGATCCTGCTATAAAGCCCCTCCGGCGGAGTGTTCGGTTGCGTGCGGCTCGGAACGCCGGGCCGCGTCGTGTCGTGCGCGTGGCGCACTCGCTCGTTCTCACCATGCTGCTCTACGAAGTCACTCTCGAAGTCGAGGCCTCCATCGCCGATGCGTTCCGCGACTGGCTGGAAACGCACGCGGGCGAGATGCTGGACATCGACGGGTTCGAGCAGGCCGAGATTTTCGAGGCGGAGGCACCGGGAAATGCGCAGGTGTTTGTGGCGCACTACCGCGTTGCGTCGCAGGCCGCGCTCGACCGCTACGTTGCCGAGGACGCGCCCCGGATGCGCGGCGACGGCGTCGCGCGCTTCGGCGAAAAGATGAAGGCCACGCGGCGCGTGCTGCGCCTGCACCGGAGCTTCCGCAGGTAGCGGGCCGGGTAGGGCCGCGGGTTGTCGTTTGGAGATCGCGCACATCGCAGAATCCTGCTATCGGTGCATCCGGGCGGAACGCCCTCTGCCATCGTGTCGTGAATGGAGACCATCCACACGCACGACATGGACCGCGAAGCCATACAGGAACGATTCGGCATTCTGGGCACTGCGCCCTCTCTGCACCGCGTGCTCGACCGCATCCGGCAGGTGGCGCGGACGGACGTGACGGTGCTCATTCAGGGCGAGAGCGGGACGGGCAAAGAACTCGTCGCCCAGGCCATCCACCAGTTGGGGCCGCGCAAGCATAAGCCGCTCGTCGTCGTCAACTGCGGCGCGATCCCCGAGGGACTCATCGAGAGCGAGCTGTTCGGGGCCGAGAAGGGCGCATACACGGGCGCGACGGAAAAGCGGACAGGCTATTTCGAGGAGGCCGACGCCAGCAGCGTCTTCCTCGACGAGATCGGCGAGATGCCGCCGCAGGCGCAGGTGCGCTTGCTCCGCGTGCTCGAAACGGGCGCGTACGCGCGCGTCGGCTCGTCGGTGACGCGGCAGACGGATGCCCGCGTCATCGCCGCCACCAACCGCAACCTCGCCGATGACGTGCGAGCGGGGCGCTTCCGCGAGGATCTCTACTACCGCCTCGCCACCGTCGTCATCGACCTGCCCGCGCTGCGCGAGCGCCGAGAGGACATCCTGCTGCTCTTCGAGCATTTCCTGCACCGGACGGCGCAGCGCTACGACACCGCCGCGCCGCGCCTCACCGCCGACGCGCGGCGCCTGCTCGAAGCGTACGCCTGGCCGGGCAACGTACGCGAACTCCGCAACGTGGCCGAGCAGAGCGTCGTGCTGCTGCGCGGCGACACGCTCGGCGCAGACGACCTTCGTCCGTACCTGCGCGGCGTCTCAGCCCCGGCACCCAACATGCTGCTGCCCGCGCTGCGCGGCATGCACGCCGGTGGGCAGGCAGACGCTCATGAGGACGGGCGCGAGCGCGAACTCCTCTACCGCGCCCTCCTCGAACTGCGCATGGATGTGCGCGACCTCAAGGAGCAACTCGGCCAACTCGTGACGGGCTTCCAGGTGACGCGCGAAGACCTCGACGGCCTCCGCGCGACGCCGCGCGGCGAGGGCTTCGTCATCGTGCGCGAAGGCGCGCTCCGGCCCGAGTCCACCTACGAACCCGAGCCTACGTTCGAGGACGCGCCCTTCGAGATCGCCGATGTGCCCGACCGCGCACCCGAGGCAGAGGAAGAAGAACCCGAGATCCGCCCACTCGAAGAGGTCGAGCGCGAACTCATCGCCCGTGCCCTCGGGCAGTTCGACGGCAACCGGCGGCAGACGGCGCAGGCCCTCGGCATCTCGGAACGCACGCTCTACCGCAAAATCAAAGAGCTGGAAGCGCAGGGGTTCGACGTGTAGGAGGTTGGTTGCGCTCGCGTTGCTCTCCGCAAGTGGGGCAGGCTGCTGTTGCTTGGTCGCCTGGATTGGCTACCCGACTGGGTAACCAATCCAGCCAACCGTCCTCCCTCCTACTCGAATGACAGGCGCGACCACAGGCGGGCGATGAGGCCGAAGGCGGCGACCGCCACGAGGGCGAACACGACACCCGGCACCGTCCGCCCGTACAGCAGGTAGCCCGTGGCGAAGAGCGCCGAATACACGCCCACGATGGCCGCGAGAAAGCTCGTCATCGACGCGGTGAAGTCAGTCTGGCGCGTGGCAGGCAGTTCGGGCATCCGGGCTTTTACCGGCTCCCAGCCCGGCCCGATGGGGCGGATCTTGCGGTAGAAGTTCTCCAGCGTGGCCTCGCTCGTCTGCGGCGTCAGGAACATCACCACGATCCACGAGAGCGTCGTGATCGCCACGCCGACGACGAGCTGGTGCCAGTCGGCCAGGCCGAAGGCGGGCTCGAAGCCCAGCCGCCCGGCGAAGAAAAACACCAGCGCGACGAGAAACGAGACGACCATGCCCGTGATCTCCGCCGCCGCGTTGATGCGCCACCAGAACCAGCGCAGCAGCAGCAAGAGGCCCGTCCCCGCGCCCACCTGCAACAGGATGTTGAACGCCTGGAGCGCGTTTTCGAGCAGGAGGGCCAGTCCGCACGCGAGCACCATCAGCACCACCGTCGAGATCCGGCCCATCCACACCTGCTCACGCTCGCTCGCCTCGGGCTTGAAAAAGCGCACGTACACGTCGTTGACGACGATCGACGAACCCCAGTTGACCTGCGTGGACATCGTGGACATGTACGCCGCCGCGAGGCTCGTGATGACGATGCCGATGAGCCCGGCGGGCAGCAGGGTCATCATCGCCGGGTAGGCGAGATCGTTGCGGACGACGCTCTCGGCCACGTGCGGGAAGCGCGTCTGGATGGCCGCCAGATCCGGGAAGACGACGAGCGAGGCGAGCGCGACGAGAATCCACGGCCACGGGCGCAGCGCGTAGTGGGCGACGTTGAAGAAGAGCGTCGCGCCGACGGCGTGCTTCTCGCTCTTGGCCGACAGCATCCGCTGCACGATGTAGCCGCCGCCGCCGGGCTCGGCACCGGGGTAGTACACCGACCACCACTGCACCGCCAGCGGGATCACGAAAATGGGCATGAACACCTCCCAGCCGACGGTGCTAAAATCGGGCAGGAACGACAGGTAGGGTTGCACGGCGGGGTTGGCGACGAGGGCCGCGAGGCCGCCGATCTCGGGCATCCCGAGGATGTAGACCGCCGCGCCGATAGAGCCGGTCATCGCGAGCCCGAACTGGAACAGGTCGGTGAGCAAAACGCCCGTCAAGCCGCCCAGCGCGCTGTAAATCACCGTGACGCCCGCCGCAATGACGATGGTTTGCAGAGGCGACCAGCCCATCATCACGCCGCCGATTTTGATGGCCGCGAGCGTGACGGACGCCATGATCATCACGTTGAAAAACACGCCGAGGTACACGGCCCGGAAGCCGCGCAGGAAGGCGGCGGCTTTACCCGAGTAGCGCAGTTCGTAAAACTCGATGTCGGTGAGCACGTCGCTGCGCCGCCACAGCTTGGCGTAGAAAAACACCGTCAACATTCCCGTCAGCAGGAACGCCCACCACACCCAGTTGCCCACGACGCCGTTGGTGCGGACGATGTCCGCGACGAGGTTGGGCGTGTCGGTCGAGAACGTCGTGGCCACCATCGAGACGCCCAGCAGCCACCACGGCATCTTGCGCCCGCCGAGGAAAAAGGCCGAGAAGCCCGATCCCGCGCCCCGCGCCGACCACAGGCCGAGGGCGAGCGAGAACACGAAAAAGCCGATGAGGATGGCCCAGTCGAGGGTCGTGAAGTACATGGTGTGCGGGGTGAGAAGAGAGGGCGTAATGATACTTCGGCGGCGCGAAGAATCGCGCTATGCTTTTTCGAGCAGCCGGGCGTTGAGGCCGACGAGGTGAAAGGCGTGGGCGTAGTGCAGGATGGCGGTTTCGATCTTCCACAGCACGTAGGCGTCGGCGTCGCGCACGCTTTCGAGGTGGTGGTAGAGCACGGCGCGGGCCTCGCGGACGCGTGCGTCCGTCCACACGTAGCGGCTGCCGGTGGCCACGAGCCACGCCCGCCGCGACGGGTCGAGGTCGGCGAGCGCCGCGCCGTCTTCACCGGGCTGGAGCCACTTGCGCCACCGCCCGCTGGCGTCCACGGCGGCATAAAGCGCCTGCTCGAAGCCGGAATCCTCCCCGATCTCTCGTTCGAGTGCGACGAGGTCCAGCAGCGCGCCGTACTCGACCTCGGCCAGCTCGGGCCCGACGTTCGCCGCGCCCATGCCGCTGAGGGGGTACGCCTCCGGGTTGGCGACGTAATCGGTGTAGTGGCCTTTGACGAGCGTGCCGTAGCGACGCGCCACGCCGGTGAGTGCGCGCGCCACGTCGGCGTCGAAGTGCGTGGTGTGCAGGTCGGTGCCCACCTTGCCCACGACAAAGCATGGCCACGCCCCCTGCAACCCCATCGCGTCCAGACCGGCGGCGAGCCGCGCGAGAAAGCGCTCGAACGTCATCAGGTCTGCCAGTCCGCCGTGGACCTCCTCGGTGCCGACCTCGTAGGCCACGGGCGGCAGGGCGCGGGCGGTGCGGTAGGCCTCGGCGTGCGCGAACAGGTCGAGCGTGCGGTCGGTGACCCGCTCGATGGGGATGGAAGCGTCCGGAGGCAGTGTGCGGTCCACCGTCGGGTCGAGGTGGAGGAGGGCGTAGCCCGCATCGAGGCACGCTTCGAGCGACGTCCTGACGGCGTCCATCGTGTCGTCGAGGCTCAGTCCGGCCTGCGCGTGGGCGTCTTTGAGCCACGGCCCACCGTGGTCGAGGCACGGCAGGATGGGCACGTCGAGGCCGATGCGCGCGGCTTCCTGTTCGACGAATGCCACGAACGTCTGCGGCGTCCAGCCCGTGTAGCCCCCGTCGACGTCCACCTGGTTGAGCGTGGCGGCGAAGAGCACGGGCGCATCCACCCGGTATGCGGCTCGCAGCGCGGCACGGGCGACGGCCTCTGAGTTGGGGCAGACGGCCAGCAGCGTCGTGTGGGGCAGCGCGCCGTCGAGCATCTGCCGCACCACGTAGCCGAGAAACGGCAGCCCCTCCGGCTGCCCGAGGCGCAGCAGGGCCTGAGCGCGCGGCGTCTGGTTGAGCATGGGCAGGCGAGGCAGGAGGAATCGTGCTGCAATCTACGCCCACCGAAAAGCGCTACACCGGCACCGCTTCGCGCAGGCGCAAGGCGCGCACGAGCGCGTCGTGGCGCGCATCCAGCATCTGCACGTCTTCGGGCACGTGCAAGTGACGCCGCGCTTCCGTCGCGTACCGCGCGGCCAGCGCGGCCAGCGCCCTGCCGTCCTCCGCCCGCGTAATGGCAAACGCGATGCGGTTGAACTGGTTGAAGAGGTGCAGCACGGCGTTGCGATCCGCACCGACGTACGGGCGCAGGCTGTCGAAGGCGCGGTGCAGCAAGAGTGCAAAGTCAATCGTGGCGGCGACCACGCGGAGGCGCCCCGAGTCGTCGGCGCGGTAGGCCGATGGCAGCGGGCGCTGGGCGAGCAGGACGGCGGCGCTCGTCAGCCATTCCAGGCAGTTCATGGCGGTGTACGGGTCGTTGACGCCCGGCGACAGCGCCCGGGCCGCGATCTCGGAAAGCTCGTCGGCCAAAAAGCGGATGTCCTGCCCGGGCGAGCGAATCGGGGCCAGCGTGAACGCGCTGCGAATCGCCTTTTCGACCTTGTCGGACAATACTCTCCTGCTCCACACCTTCGCCACCGGGAGCGAGGCGTGCGCGAAATCGCCCGGCCCGGTTTCGACGAACACGACGCCGTCGATTTCTTGCGCGATCTCGACGAGCCTATCAGCATCGACGTACTGCACGTAGCCCGACTTCTGCGACGCAACGGGGAGGGCCTCGTCGCGTAGCCGCTCGGCCGCTTTTTCGTGCGTCTCGCGCGCCGTCCCGGTGGTTTCGGGGAACAGCTTTTCGAGGCCGTCGGCCAGGTCGCGCCCGATCTGCCCGATTACCCGGCCTGCGTGGATCTGCTCGGGCACGTGGTGGATAAAGTAGATGAGCACCGCCACCGACGCGACGGCGAGCAGGAGCGCGACGAGCATCGCCAGGTGTGGCACGAAGGCGCTCACTACGTCGGGCGCGTTGCCCCCCTGCACCGGCTCGTCGGCAGCGCGGATGGTCCGCAGCACGAGCAAACAGTAGAGAAACGTGGCGATGAACGTCCCCAGCGTCACCTGATTGCCACGGTCGCGCATGAAGTTGGTCAAGAGGCGCGGCCCGAACAGCGACGTGGCGTAGGCCACCGACGCAATCGTGATCGAGAACGTCACGCCGGCGACGGTGATCATCGAGCCCGCGATGGTCGAGAGAAACGTGCGCGCGCCGTCGGGCTTGTTGGCGTAGATCCACGAAAACCCTTCCGTCCAGTTGGCCCCGATGCGTCCGTCGATGTAGACGAGTGCAAACGCCAGCACGCTCGCCGCCAGCGCCATCAGCGAGGGGACGAACCAGTACGAGGCCCGCAGATTCTCCCATGTGGTGCCGAGAAAGTGTTTCACGCCGTCGCCCCTCCACCCTGCCCGTTGCGCAGCGCGTGCGCCACGTTGCCGGGCCTGGGCGGATTCTGGCCCGCGGGCCAGCCCTCACGCTGCTTCGTCCGGTCGCCGTCGGTGGCTTCCGTCTGGTCGTGGAACAGCACCACCTGCGTCGGAAACGCCATGTCGATGCCCGCGTCGTCGAGGGCGAGCTTGACGGAGGTGAGCACCTCGCTCGAAATCGTGACGACGTTGAGGCGCGCGGGCTCCGTCCACCAGCGCAGCTTGACGTCGATGGTCGATTCACCCAGGTTTACCGTCAGCGCCTCGGGCGCGGGGCTTTCGAGCACCCCCTCGACGCCCTTCACCGTTTCGAGCATGATCTGCTGCGCCCGCCGGATGTCGTCGCCGTAGCCGATGCCGACGACGTACTCGCTGCGGCGCTTTTCGTACGCGGTGTTCACCCGCACGGCGTTGGTGTAAATCTCGCCGTTGGGGATGATGACGCGCGTGCCGTCGTACGTCTTCACCATCGTCGCCCGCGTCTCGATGTTCTCGACCGTCCCCTCGAAGTCCTTGTAGACGATCTGATCGCCCGAGCGGAAGGGCTGACGAAGCAGGATGAGGATGCCCGCCAGGAAGTTCTGCGCGATGTCGCGGAAGGCGAAGCCGATGGCCACCGAGCCGACGCCCAGAAGCTGGATGAGCTGCGCCCCACCGACGCTCGGAAACACGATGCCGACGGCGATCAGCAACCCCACAAACAGAATGACAATGCCCGCGAGCCTCGCCAGCACGAGGGCCACGTTGGCACCTTTGCGCCCCGCCGTCGCCTTTTTGATGCCGCTGCGCACGACCTTCGCGATAAAGACGAAGATCACGAAGACGACAATCGCCAGCACGATGTTGGGCAGCATCCGCAGAAAGCCATCGATCATCTCCGACACTTTGGCGATGATGATGCCCGGATCGGCGTTGACGACCACGGAGTCGGCGGAGGCAGGGTCAGCGGCGGTGGTGTCGAGAACGGTCTGAGGAAGGGCGGGCATGGGGGCGGGGAATGAGCCGCCCACAGTAAACCGCCACACCGCTCTCCGTGCTGCAAAGATGGAGTTACGGGAAGCTGGGAACGCGGAAGGCGGAAGGCGGAGGTGAGAACGCGGAGTCGTAGGAGTGCAGCAGCTTGCCCCGCCCGGCGTGCCACGGCATGTCCTGCGCCTCCTGCCCTCTTCCCAACCCAGTCACCCTTCACGAGTCACCCCACGTTGCATCTTCCCCATCCTTCGTCCGTTACAGCCCGCCGACGTTTATATTTCCCGCGACTTACCGCGCCTCGCAACACTATGTGGAAACGTTTTAGCCGCCTCATGCGGTCGATTTTTGGGGGAGCCATCTCGGCGATGGAAGACCCGCGCCTGATCCTCGAGCAGAACATCCGGGAGCTCAACGACCAGGTGCCGAAGATGAACGAGAACATCGCCACCGTGAAGGCGAATGTGCTCCTGCTGCAAAAAGAAGTCGCCCGCGCCGAGCGCGAGCTGGCCGAGACGACGAGCAAGGTCAAGGCCGCCATCCAGGCCAGCCGCGACGACATCGCGCAGCAATATGCGATGAAGCTCGAAGGCATCCGCACCCGGCTCGACTCGTCCAAAGAGCAGCTTCGCTACGCCTCGGCGGCCTACGACAAGGCGTTGCAGGTCAAAAAGGCGTTCATGCGCGAGAAGGAGCGCAAGATCGACGAGGCCCGCGAAGCCCTTCGCGCCCACGAGCGCGCCAAGTGGCAGGGCAAGGTCGCCGACGCACTCGAACAGTTCGAGGTCGGCGGCATCGACCAGACGCACGACGAGATGATCACGCGCGTCAACGAGCAGACGGCCAAAAACGAGGCCCGCATGGAAATGGCGCTCGACTCGTTCGACACGCAGTCGATGCGCATCGAGGAAGACGCCGAGGCCATGCGTGCCGCCGAGGTCGTCAAGCAGTTCAAGATGGAGATGGGCATGATGGACGAGCCCGCCGAAGAAGCCCCGCAACGCCCCGCCATCCAGATCCCCGACGAGCCCGCCGCCACCGGCGGCGACGGCCGCACGCTGGGCCGCGAGCGCACCGCCGGGGAATGAACGTCGGACTGCGAAACTCGGAACGCGAAGGTGAGCGCACGTAGCATCCGCGTCTCCCTCGGCTTCCGTGTCCTCGTTCCCACTTCCGCCTTCCCACTTCCCACGTTCCGATGTCTCCCGAGGAGTTCAACAAGCTCAAAGAGCAGCACAAGGCGCACCTGCGCGAGTTGAAGAAACTCAAGGGCATGGCGCGCGACGCCGGGCGCAAAGGGCGGCTGGCGCAGGCCCTCGAAAACATCGCCGGGGCCATGTCACCGGACGCGACGTACGACGAGTCGATGGACGCGCTCGCGCAGCAGACGGCGATGGCCGAGGCGCGCTTCGAGATCGCCCAGGAAAACGTCTCCGCAGCCTCGTCGGCCGACGGCGTGGCCCGCTCCAGCGGGGATGCACTCGCCCGCGCCGCCGAAGAAGAAGCCCGCGAAGCCGAACTCGCCCGCGACCGCGCCCGCCAGCTCGTCGCGCAGATGAAAGGCCAGATGGGCGGGCCTCCGGCGGCATCGCCTGCCGACCAACCCGCATCCGCCGCCGACACAGACAAAACGCTGGGCCGCGCCCGTCCTACCGCCAACGAACCGGCTTCGACCCCGGCGGCTCTCCCCGACAAAACGCTGGGCCGCCGCAGCTAATGAGTTTATGAGCGACCGCGACATCAACTACACGCGCGAGGCGTTTCTGCACCCGTGGAACCTCACGTTCCTCATCGCCGCCATGCTGACGGCGTTCGTGGTGGGCGGCGTGCCGTTCGTGTTCAACCTCGTGCTGCTGCTCACCGCCGCGGCGGAGTTGATGTTTCTCGGCATCGTCCCGCGCGACCCGCGCTTCCAGCGCGTCATCAAGTCGCAGAAGGCCGCCGAGCGCGCCAAAGCGCCGTCGCAGAAGGAGATCTTCAACCTGCTCGGGCGGCAGAACCAGCGGCGCTACGTGCGGCTGCGGCGGCTGGAGAAGGAGATCAAATCCAACTACGAGAAGCTGTCGTACGCCTCGCAGGGGCTCCTGGACAGCCACCTCAAAAAGATCGACGGGCTGCTCGACTCGTACCTCAACCTGCTCTACCAGCGCGAGCGCTACGAGGTGGCCATGCAGCAGAGCACGCAGAGCGAGGTCTCTGCCGCCATCGCCGCGCTCAAAGACGACATGCGCGACGACCCGCCGCGCGTGCGCGCCATCAAAGAGCGCCGGTTGCGCATCCTCTCGAACCGGCTGGAGCGCTTCAAGAAAGGCCGCGAAAACATCGAGATCATCGACGCGCAACTGGCGACGGTCGAGGACGTGACGCAGTACATCCACGAGCAGTCGCTGACGATGCGCAACCCGGAGGAGATCACCTTCCAACTCGACACGCTGCTCTCCGAGGTCGAGGAAACCGAGAAAGCCGTGCAGGAAGTCGAGGACGTGTTCGCCAGCGCAGGCGACCTCATCTCGGGCATCGGAAACGATTCCATTCTCGACGGCCTCGACCTCGAACCGCCCTCGACCGACGACCTCTCCACGCCCGCGCCCCGTCAGAAAACGCGCGGATAGTGGATCGCAGGTCGTGACGGCGGCGAGTCGCTACGCAGCAGCGTGATCTGCTACTCTGACCTTCTGAGTTTGCGCTTCCCGTTCCGCAATCCCACTTCCCACTTTCCAAAAATGTCCCTCGTTCTGTACGACGTCGATAGCGACGGCCTCCTCACGCTCACGCTCAACCGCCCCGACAAGCTCAACGCCCTGAGCCTCGACCTGATGGATGCGCTCGACGAGGCAGTGGAGAAAGCCGCCGCGGACGAAAACGTGAAAGCCGTCGTCCTGACCGGCTCGGGTGACAAGGCGTTCGTGGCCGGAGCCGACATCAGCCAGTTCTCGAAACTCAACGCGCTCGACGGTGAGCGTTTCGCGCGTCGTGGGCAGGAGGTGTTCGGCAAGCTGGAGGCGCTGCCGAAGGTGGTGATCGCCGCCGTCAACGGGTACGCGCTCGGAGGCGGGTGCGAACTGGCGCTCGCGTGCCACCTGCGCGTGGCGTCGGAGAACGCAGTTTTCGGGCAGCCCGAGGTAAACCTGGGCATCCTGCCGGGCTACGGCGGCACGCAGCGACTGCCGCGCGTGGTGGGCCGGGGCCTCGCGCTGGAGATGATTTTGACGGGAGGCAATGTCCGGGCGCAGCGGGCGTACGAGATCGGACTGGCGAACGCCGTCGTGCCGCAGGGCGAGGCCGTGGCGGCGGCGAAAAAGATGGCGCAGACCGTCGCCGGGAAAGCACCCCTCGCCGTGGCGCTGTCGCTCCGCGCCGTCTACGCCGCCGACGTGCCGCAGACGGAGGGGCTGGCCTACGAGGCATCGCTGTTCGGGCAGGCGTGCGCGTCGGATGACCTCAAAGAAGGCGCGGCGGCGTTTCTGGAAAAACGCGCGCCGAACTGGACAGGTCGATGAACGACGAGCCTCCTCCGGGTGAACCCATGAGCAGAACCTCTCGGCGGCGCTGATGGACATCCTGCTCATTCTTCTGATGCTCGGCTTCGTCGGCTTTTTTGCCGCTTCCGAGATCGCGTTCGTGACGGCGAGCCGGCTACGCGTCGAGGTCGAGGCGCGGCGCGGTGGCCTGGCGGGGCAGGTGGTGATGCGCTTCCTGCGCGACCCGGCTACGTTTTTGACGACGACGCTCGTGGGCACCAACCTCGCCCTCGTGCTCTACTCGACGCTCGTGGCCTTCTACCTCGACCCGCCGCTGGAGCGGTTGTTCGGCGTGCAACTGGGGCTGTCCACCGGCACGGCCGACGTGCTCGTGCTCGTCACGCAGACGATCATCGCCTCCACCATCGTGCTCGTCTTCGGCGAGATCATCCCCAAGTCCATCGCGCGCGAGACGGCCAACCGCGCCGTGTTTGTGCTCGGGCTGCCGCTGCGCGTGTTCTACTGGCTGCTGTGGGTGCTCGTCAAACTCGCCGGCAGCACGTCGGCGATGCTGGCGCGGCTGTTCCGGTCGGATGCCGAGGACTTCGCGCAGTTTATCCGGCGCGACTTCGAGATTCTCTTGCAGGAGCACCGCGACATCGAGGTCAACCCCGGCGCGGACGACGACGACGTGCTCGCCAACGTGCTCACGCTGGGCGGGCTGCGCGTGCGCGAGTTGATGGTGCCACGCCCCGACGTCGAGGCTGTCGAGAAGAACGCGTCGCTGGACGAGGTGCGCGAGCGCTTTATCGAGTCGGGCCACTCGCGCCTGCCCGTCTACGACGAAAGCGTCGACCGGATCGTGGGCATCGCCTTCGCCTTCGACCTTTTCGGCAACCCGCCGACGCTCGCGGACATGCTGCGCCCTGCGCACTTCGTGCCCGAGCAGAAAGGGGTGCAGGACCTCTTGCGCGAGATGCTGGCGCTCAACCACTCGCTCGCCATCGTCGTGGACGAGTACGGCGGCACGGCGGGGCTCGTCACGCGCGAAGACCTGCTCGAACGCCTTTTCGGCGACATCCAGGACGAGTTCGACATGGAGGACGACTACGTGCGGCAGGCCGGGCCGGACGTGCTCATCGCGGCGGGCCGCACCGACCTCGACCTGCTCGCTGACCGCTACGACGTGTCGCTGTCCGACGGCAATTACGAGACGCTCGCGGGCTACCTCCTCGACCGCATCGGCGAGGTGCCACCTCCGAAGTCCGCGTTCGATTTCGACGCGTGGCGCTTTACCATCCTCGACGCCACGGCCAACCGCATCAACCTGGTGCGGATCGAGAAGGTGGAGCTCCCCGCGCCCGAGGTGCCCGAGATCGACGCCACCGCCATCGATTGACGATGTCGTGAGCGCCGGGCGAACGGCGCAGCCGAGGATGTACCTTGCACGCCTGCTCGCCACCTGCATGGACACGCTCCTTCCGCCTTCCGCCCGCCCCCTCCTCGACGAGGAGCGCCGCCTGCTCGAAACGCTGCGCGACCTGCTCACGCGCGCGGGCGACGACGCGGCGGCGCGGCGCGTGGACGACGTGCAGCGCAACCTGGGCGACCTGTTTCTGCTCGTCGTCGTGGGCGAATTCAACGCGGGCAAGTCGAGCGTCATCAACGCGCTCTTTGGCGAGAAGCTGATGGAGGAAGGACCGGTGCCGACGACGGCCAAAATCACGGTGTTGCGCTACGGCGACGAGAAGACGGAAAGGCAGAAATCGGCGTACCTCGTCGAGAAGTTTGTGCCGAGCGACCTTCTGCGCCACCTCTCGCTCGTGGATACGCCCGGCACCAACTCCATCATCGAGGAGCACCAGCGGCTGACCGAAGACTTCATCCCGCGCGCCGACCTCGTGCTGTTCGTCACCTCCTACGACCGCCCGCTGACGCAGTCGGAGGGGCAGTTTCTGACGTACATCCGAGGGCAGTGGGGCAAGGCGCTGGCCGTCGTCGTCAACAAGGCCGACCTGGCGAAGTCGGAGTCGGACATGGCCACCGTCGTCTCGCACGTGCGGAAGGGGGTGGAGGAAAAGCTGGGCATCACGCCCGAGGTGTTCCCCGTGAGCGCCGAGTTGGCCTTCGACAGCAAGCAGGTTTCGAGCACGTCGGCCCGCGAGGAGCTGTTGCAGAAAAGCCGGTTCGCGCCTTTCGAGCGGTACGTGCGCGAGACGCTCGCCGGGCCGGAGCGTCTCCGCCTCAAGCTGGGCGCGCCCCTCGACGCCGCCACGGCGCTCTTGCGTGGGTTGGAGCCTGCCCTCGAGACGCGGCGGCAGGCCCTCGCCCAGGACGCCCGCCACCTCGACGCCCTCCACGCTCACCTCGACGCCACACGCGATGCGCTGCGCGACGTGGCCCAGGCTCCGCTCCACGAAATCGACGCGCTACTCGACGACATGGACTCGCGCGGCGTTCGCTTTCTGCACGACGCCTTCCGCATCTCCAACATCGGGATGCTGCGCGACCGCGACAAATTCAAGGACGAGTTCAACCGCCAGGTCGTCCGCGACCTCGACCAGCAGATCGAGGGGCACGTGGCGGCGGGCGTGGACGCCATGCTGACCCGCGCCCTCGACCTGTGGCAGGGCGCGCTGGAGACGCTGCGCCGCGCCGCGCCGACGCTCGCGCCGGGCACGAGCGGGCCGGGCTTCGACCGCGCCGCCGCCTTCGACGCGCTCGCTCGCGAGGCGGGCCGCCGCCTGGCGGTCCACGACGTGCGCGAGGAAGCACGCCGGCTGCTCGAAAACGCCCGCAATTCCGCCGACCTGTTCCAGTACGCGGGTGTCGGCGCGGCGGGGCTCGGCGTGCTCTCGGGCGTGCTCATCGCCGCCACGTCTCTCGACGCGCTGGGCGGCTTCGGCCTCGTGACGGCGGGCGTGGCAGGGGCGCTGAGTTTGACCGTGCTGCCCGCGCAGCGCCGCAAGGCCGTCGCCGAGTTCAACGAGCGCATGGACACGCTGCGGCGCGACCTCCACCGGGCGCTCGAAGCGCAGTTCGACGAGCAGGCCGAGCGCATCATCGAACGCACGCGCGGCACCGTCGCGCCGTACGTGCAGCAGGTCGAGGCCGAGCGGGAAGCCGTAGCCACCCTCGACGCGGGCAAAGCCGCCCTCGAAGCCGACGTGGTGCGGCTGCGTGGCGAAGTGACCGCTATCGCGGGCTGACGTTCAGCGCGGGGCCGTAAGCACCCGGCACGCCTGCCCGGTTTCGCGGGGATTGCGCGGGCGGAGGGATCGGGCGAGGGCACGGTCGGCGGGCGTCTCGTCGCGGAACTGCACGGTGCCGTCCTCGACCCACGCGGTGCGCGGGAGGGCGTAGAAGGGCAGCGGGCTGGCCAGCGCCACCGTGCGCGTCTCAGGGGCGGCAAGCGCCTCGCCCACCCGCGCCTCGTTCCATCGGTCGGTGCCGTCGAGCACGAAGGATGCGAGCGGGCCGGGCATCCGCACGCGAAAGCAGCCCGCGTTGCCTTCCACCGTGGCGGTGACGTCGAGTGCCGCCGTGCCGAGCGACAGCCGCGCGCCGCCCCCCGGCGTGAACGTCACTGCCGTCACGCTGTCAGCCACGAGGGGGGGGCGTCGGCACGCGGGGTCGGTCGTCATCGGCAGGCGCAGCGTGGCCACGCCGTCGCGGAAACCGTAAAGGTGGCTGTCCGCCGTGTTGGCGACGAGGTAGGTTTTGCCCAGCGCGACGGGTAACCAGCGACGGCGTTCGAGGGCAACCTCCAGTTGCCGAGCGCGCGCGTCGGCGGGCACGTTGAGCGCCTGCCGCGTGGCCTCGTCCACGACTCCGCTGGCGGCCAGCCCGTGTCGGCGCTGAAACCGCCCGACGGCCTCCGCAAGGGCCGCATCGTACGTAACCCCCGCGTCTCCGGCGTCGAGGTCGCCGGTGGCAGCGAGGCGCAGGCGCAGCGTCTGCACGTCGGCGTCTGCTACGCCGGGTTCGAGCGGGCGCGCGAGAGGACGCCATCCGCCTGAATCCGCGAGGGCGCGGTAGCGGTCGAGGGCGTCGTGCAAGGCGGCATACCCCTCCTGGGGTGGCGTCAGGGTTTTCTTGAGATCGGAGGGCGCTTCCCCCTGCAGAACCGACAGGGAATCCCGGATCGTCCACCTCGCGCGCGCCGTGTCGAGGGGGAAAGCACGGCCCGTACGGAGGTCGCGTGCGTAGCCAAGGAGCGCCTGCGACAGGGCGACTTCGAGCGTGGCGAGGGCCACGGCGCGGGCCGAGTCCGGCAGGTCGTCCTGCTGGTAGGCAGTGTGGTAAATGTCGCCGAGGTGGGCGACGTCGTAGTGGGCCGGGTCGAGGGCGTGGGCGTCGGCGTGGCACAGGGCGTTCAGCAGCGAATCGGCGGCGGCATTGAGGTGATCGCGCTGGGTCCACCGCGGGTTGAAGTCGCGCGCGTCGTAGTAGACCGTCAGCGTCGAGTCACCCGTCTGGACGAGCACGGTACGCAGGGCCGATTTCATCTCGCCCAGCCTTACGTCGCCGCAGGCGGTTACGAGCAGCGCGAGGGCGAACGGGTACCAGGCGAAACGTCGCAAAAGAGCAGGGGGGCGAGAGGAAGCGCGTCCTCTAACCCCCCTGCGGCCCAATTGGTTTGCGCGGCGCGTAGGCGTCAGAACGACGGAGCCACGCGCAGCCACAGCGTGGGCCGGGTACCGAACCCCTCGTCGCGCAGCGGGAAGGCCAGTTCGAGGCGCACGCGGCGCTCGTCGAGGCCCACGCCGAAGCCCACGTCGCCCACGCCGTCGGCCAGCGCAAACGCCTGCCCGTTGCCCGTCCAGCCGTAATCGGCGAAGCCAAAGAGGTGGACGTCGTTGAGCAGATCGTCGAGCAGGCCGGGCTGCGTGATGGTAAACTCGGCAGAACTCGTGACCATGCGCGTGCCGCCGAATGCGTTCTGCGGATAAGCCCGCACCGAGCCGAGGCCGCCGAGGGTGAAGCCTTTCTGGAAGGGCACGTCGTCGCCCACGGTGGTGCCGCCGCGCAGGCGCAGGCTGAGGCTGCTGTACATCGACACGGGCAGGTACAGGCGCCCGTCGGCCACGAAGCGGCTGAAGTCGGCGTCGCCGCCGACGCCCTGCCCGAGTTCAGCGTCGAGGCGCAGCGCAGCCCCGCGCGGCAGGTCCGTCAGCCCGCGCACTCGTCCCAGCTCCAGCGTGCCGACGAAGCTGTTGACGGTCTCCTCGGTGGCTGCGGGGTTGTAGCGAAACTCGTCGCCGCCGAAGAGCGACCACGTCACGTTGCGGTCGAGCCTGCGGTGCTCCTCGCTGCGGAAGCCCGCCTGCGCGCGTCCGTACTTGCCGAGTTGCCCTTCGGTATACACCGTCCAGCCTTCGGCCTCGTAGTAATCGTAGGCATCGTGGCGGGCAACGAACGCTCCCAGGGCGTTCTCGACCGGGTCGATCTTCCAGTCGTCCTCGGTGACGGTGCTCTCGCGGTAGAAGCCGCCCACTTTGACCGCGTAGGGCCCGCGCGGCGTCACGCGGAGGTCAGCGCCGATGGCGTAGCGGAAGTCCTCCAGCCCGAAAGCGTAGCCCGCCTCGCCGAAGATGCGTCCGGGGCGGCGGCTGTTGAGGTCGAGCGGACTGCGCTCCAGGCCCAGGTAAAAACCCTCGACCCGGTTGTACCGGATGGGGAGGTCGTCCTGCACGAGGGCGTCTTCCCAGAACAGTTCTTCGCCGATGCGGGCGCCGTGGTAGAAGTACCGGTTCCGGTTGGAGCGGTAGCGGCCATCGGAATCACGGGCATCCCACGTGTCGTCGCGTTCGGTTTCCCAGGCGTCGTCGTTTTCCCGGCTGTCTTTCCGATTGTCGTCCGCATCGTCTTCCCACGAGAAGCGGAAGCCGGAGCCGTGCTGCTCCGGCGTGCCGGTGGGTTTCGCTTCCCGCGCCGTAGCGAGCGCATCGCGCAGGCCCTCTACGATAGGGTCGAGGCGTCCGGCGGTGACGGCGGCTCCTTCGGCGCGCAGGTCGTCGCGGAGCCGCACCACCTCGTCGAGGAGCTGCTGGAGCTGCCGGGTCAGGTCGTCCGTCGCCGGGCCGTCAGCAGGTTCGAAGGCGACGAGCGACTGGGTGAGGGGCCGGAGGCGGTCGCCGAGGCCGGGCTCGGGCGCGCGCAGGACGGCCTCTCGCAGCAGGTCGAGCAGCGACCGGACGGTGAGCGAGACGGCCCGCGCGTCGCGCGTCTCGGCGCGGTCGAGGGGCTGGAGCGTCTGGGCGCTCAGCGGAGCAGCGGCCAGGCAGGCGAGGACGGCGAGGGCGAGGAAGCGTGGCATAGGAAGAAGCGAAAGTCGTTCTCCCTACGTCTGCCGCCACAGCGGTGTTACAGCCAGTACGGTGCGTCCTCGTCCTCGGCGAGCGCGGCAAGCGAGCGCCACGCGGGCAACGCCTCGGGCGGAGACAGTTCGGCAGCACAAGTCGGTTCGCTCGCTGCGAGCGTGATCACAGGGCCGTATTCCGGGTTAACGAGCGCCGCGAGGATGTCCGGGCGGGGCGCGGGCGCATCCTGAAACACGTTTTCGAGCACCTCGGGCGGCGGCAGCGCGTCGCCGTCGCAGCGGAGGGCCATCTGCGGCAGCGCCCGCCGCGTGATCTCGCGCAGGTGCAGCACCCGGTGACGCGGGTCGATCTGCGCCACGTACCCGATGGGTATGACGTACAGGTGGTCGTTAAAGAAGCCGCGCACCGCTACACGCAGCCCCGCCACCTGGCCGAGAGGTGAGCGCACCCATCCGGAAACGACGCCAAGACGCACCCCTACCGCGTCCAGTACGTGGTACCGGGACGGGTCAGCAGAAAGGTCTGAGGAGAGAGTCTTGAAAAGCGACCAGTCCGGCGAGGGGGGGGGGCCGGTCTTGGGGGCACGCATCGAAAAGGCGTGGTCCATCCCGGCAAGATAGACGCGCACCGTGTTCTCTGGAAGCCGTCAGGCGCCGCCGCGTGCAGGTTTTTTGCTGCTGCCGCGCAGGTTGATCCAGAGCCGTGCGGCGTATGCGCCAAAAGCTAAACGCGCTGCCTCCGAGATTACTTGGTAGCCTGGCCGAAGACCGCCTCGAAGCGATCTGTGATCGCGTCTATACCGAAGGTTGCCTCGGCATAGGCCCGTGCGTTTCGGCCCATGGTGTGTCTTGCTGCTGGATCTTGTATGAGCCTAGACGCAGACGCAACAAATCCCTCGATATCGGCGGGGGAAACGACATATCCTGCTTTTTCACGCTCAACGATTCGTGCAGCGAGGTTCTCGGGTGGAACGGCCAGCAGAAGCGGACGAGCAGCGCACAGGTATGCCAGCACCTTCGATGGCACGGAGAAAACACCCGCATCGGGTTCGAGCACCGCTACGAGCACGTCTGCCGAGGCCATCACCTCGGGCATCCGGCTGAACGGCTCGAAAGGCAGCAGGTGCAGGTTGGGCAGCGCTTCCTGCTTTTTGTGCTCGGCCAGCCAGTCTGCTCCGGCTCCCTGCGTGAGCACCAGCACGCGCACATCCGGCTGATTCTGGAAATGACGGGCGAGCTCCAGAAGGAGAGCCGGGTTGTGCTTCATCCCCATCGTGCCGGCGTAAATGAAGTTAAAGGTGTCGGCGGCAGCGTGGGCGCGGCTCCACGGGTTTTCGCGGGGTAGGAGGGGAAGCTCGGCCAGCGGAGCCCAGTTTTCGATGGTCGTCATCTTCGCGTCGCGCACGCCCCACCGGGCCAGCAGGGGTCGGAAGTCCTCGGTGATCATCACGACGGCGTCGCTCTGGCGCAGCATCCGCGCCTCCAGCGCCATGTAATACCGCCCGATCAGCGCACCCGCGACGGGGAGTTTGCGCCGCAGCAAACCGTGCGCGGCGATGCCGATGACGTCTTGCAGCCAGAACACGAAGGGGATATCGTGCGCGCGGGCCGCGCGCAGCAGGTGCCGCTGCACGTCGAGCGGGGCATTAGAGGACAGGACTGCGTCGGGCTGAAGGTCGCGGAGCGCCTGCGCGACGCGCTTGCCGAAGGCGTTCTCCTGCCGGAAGCGCTTGACGAAATCGAACTTGGCGAGCGGCTCCGCGAGCGGCAGCGGCAGCAGGTGCAGCGTCTCCGGATCGTCTTCGCGGGGCTCCACGCCGCCCGGGTTGAAGGGGTTGGACGGGCAAAAGGCGAAGGTCACGTCATGGCCGCGCCGCGCCAACTCGCGCGCCAGCTGCACAGGGTAGGCGTAAGCCGTGAAGTCGTGTAGAAAGAGGCGCATGGCGTCAGGCGTCGGCGCGCGTGAAGAGCGCGTCCATCTGGGTGATCTGGTCGTTTTCCCAGAGAACGTCTACCGGGCGGCGGAAGGCAAATCCGTGTGTGGCCAGAAAGGCGCGCAGCATCTCGAACGAGGGTTCACCTTCGTAGCTCGTTTCAAAACCCGCTTCGAGCAGAACGGCGTCTGATTTTGCCAGCGTTTCCGTCGCGCCTTTGAGTGCTTCGAGTTCGTAGCCCTGCAAATCGAGCTTGAGCAGCACAGGCGGTTGAAGTGAAGCGTCCCGTAGCAGATCGTCCAAGCGAGCCTGCCGCACTGTGATCTGCTCGTAGGTAGTCCCTGTGGGCTTGAGAGCGGAAGATTGGAGCGAGTAGGGGGTTTCGTAGAACGTAACCGTACCCGCGGAAGCGCCCAGCGCTACTTCTTCGATGTGTACCCGCTGACCCAGGTTCTGAAGGTTGCGGCGCAGCATGGAGGCGAGAGCAGGAAGGGGCTCGAACGAGTACACACGTGCCCCTGGCCACGTCTCGGCGCTGGCGCGGGCAAACTGGCCCGCGTTGGCCCCACCGTCCACGACGGTGCTGAATCGGTAGTCGGCCATACTGAGCCGCTGGGTGATCTCGTACGACGTGATCGAGAACGGCTTCCACGTACGGAAAGCGCGTCGCCCAGTAGCGTGCGGTAGCAAAGAGGCCAGGCGCATGACGCGCGAGAGAAGGCTCATGGAAAAGAGAGGTTACAGCGCTAAGCGGAGACGCGGTGGAACGCTTCCGGCGTGCGGGCCAGCCACCGAAGCGTGGTGTAGAGAAGGGCTACGTCTGGACTCAGCCCGCGCTGCGCCTGGGAAAGGCCTGCCTGAACGGCATCCAGAAGCGAACGGGCAAAGCGATCTAGATTCCAATTCTCGATGATGCGCTTGCTTTGCACGCCTAGCTCCAGCAACGCTTCCGGGCGGCTGCTCACCTGAACAAGCAAGTCCCTCAGTGCGGCTTCATCGGCAGAGGGAAAGATGAAGCCGTTTTCGCCTTCCCGCACCAAGTCGGTTACGCAGCCCGTTTCGCGCGACACCAAGACGGGTAGCCCGCACGCCATCGCCTCGTTGACAACTAGGCCCCAAGTGTCCTTGTGCGCTGGATGCACGAGTACGCGAGCAAGAGCATAGTAAGCGGGCAGTGCATCCATCTGCATAAAGCCCGTCAGCGTCACACCGCTGATGCTCTCGGAGGCCAGTAGCCTTTCGAGCGCAGGGCGTTCTGGCCCGTCGCCCACCAGGATGAGCCGCCATGGGTGAGCAGCACGCTGGCGGTAGGCAGCGTACGCGCGCAGCAGCCCATCGAGGTTTTTGAGGTCGAGAAAGCGGCTGACGCAGGCGAAGAACGGTTCGGGAGAAGCCAAGCCGGGCAGCGCGCGCCACTTTTCCGGCTGCGCTCGCACCACGTCAGCGGCGGCGGCAAAGGCATCGTTGTCCACCACGTCGTAGCCCGTGAAGACGCGACTCTGGGGCATCCCCAGCCTTACCACGTAAGCCGTCGCGTCCGTGCCGGCGGCAAGGGCGGCGTCGTACTGGACGATGATGCGGCTTTTCAGCTTTTCCCACCATGGGCTGCGTGCGGCATCAGCATAGCGGCTGTCCGTCATCAACACGGCGGTGCGACGGTGTTTGCGGCACCACCGCAGGCAGGCCCGCGAGTCGGGCAGGCTGTAGGTGTGGATGGCTACGGCGTCCGGGTTGATCTCGTCCAGCACCGCCATTACCCGCGCTTCCATCTCGCGCGGCGGGATGGCGCGGTAGTCGCGCCCGGGGAACGCGCAGCAGTAGTTCCAGCCTACCGGTTTGGCGACGGTATTCCATGCATAGGCGGCATCTGCCGAGGCCGTTTCCAGCCCAGTCAGCACGACGCCCTCTGCGGACAGGTGGGCGTGCGCGGCCCGCAGCCTGGCCAGATGGTAGGGGCCGAAGCGCGGCCACTGAACTACAATGTGACGCAGGGCAGGCACAGAGCGACGAGGGATCAGGCGAAGTGCGGACAGTTGCTGAGCAAACGGGGATGGTACCTCCTGGTAGGTGCTGAATCTTACGCGGCAGGTGAGCATGCCGTTTTACTGCTTCCGATGCTGACTTATTGCATGTTGCAAGAGACCATATACCTGTGCCCCCGCAGTGTGCCAGTTCAGGAGGCCTTCGTAGCGTGCCCGGCCACCTTCTGCCAAGCGCGTGTATGCCTCCCCTACGCAGTGCTCTAAAAGGGCGTGGGTGAAAGCCTCTGCACCAGAGTCTGGGGATAGAAGAATACCTGAGACCCCATCTTTCACAATGGACTTGATCCCTCCCGTGTCATAGGAGATGACGGGTAGCCCGCAGGCAGCAGCCTCGTTGAAAACGATTGGTGTACAATCTGCCCTTGTTGGAAGCACAAAGAAATGCGACTCCATAAATGCATTGCGGATCTGCACCCGTTGGGCAGGGTCTTCTTTGTCGAGAAAAGGGATAACCGTTACGCCTTCCCCCGTTTGGATTCCTGGAGGCAGTGCCGTGCCGATCATCGTCAGGGTGGCGTTGAGGCCCTGCGCACGAAGCTGCTGCGTCACTTCTATCGCCAATGATCCCCCTTTGCGCTCCCACCCCCGTGCTACCCAGAGCAAGCGAAGCGCCCCTGAGTTCACGCGCTCCGCAATAGCGGTACGCACACTGGAAGGAGAAGGAGGATCGTGCAGGTTAGCCCCATAAGGGACGACGTGCACCCGATCAGGGTTGGCTCTATAGTCCGCAATGGCGCTCTGGGCAGCCCAGTGGGACGAGTAGATAAGCGTTTGGCTTTTATCCACAACGCGTTGCTCGGCCGCGTTGCCCAGCCGTCGCATGCGCTTACTGATGTTACTGTATTCGGGATAGTAATCTGAGATAGCGGCAAAGGTTGCATCTGACCATACTGCGATTGGCACAGATGTATCGAGATTCGCTACAGGAATCGTGGCTGGCGAGAGGATGATATCCGGCTTCACGGCAGGCAACGCTCGAGAAATCTGCTTAGCCCAGCCGTCGAGTGATAAGGGCTCCCAATCTCGATGATGATCGACCCGCGGTCCCAGGCGGTAGAAAAGCTGCATGGCTTGTAATACACGCTTTGCATGCTGCTGAAATCCTCCGACAAGCGTCAGTTCGGCACCCTGCGTTTGCAACGCACGTGCCATAAAGAAAGGGATCCCAGCAAAGTGTTTGATCTCGCGTGCGTCGTAAGTCGTGACGTAAGCAATCCGCATTTACTCGCTATTGTGTTTACGCGACCGTGCGCTCCATCCAAGAAGCGTGGATCTCCTCAAAGATGTCGTCGAGGGTTTTGGTGATGTCCCAGCCGGGGTAGTGCGCCTTCATCTTGGACAGGTCGGAGATGTAGCAAACGTGATCCCCGGCGCGGTTTTGATCCACGTACTCGTACACCATCTTTTTGCCGCTCACGGCCTCGGCGCGGGCAAAGGCTTCGAGGATGGACACCGAGTTGCCACGCCCGCCGCCCAGGTTATACACCTCGCCCGAACGGGGCGTAGCGATGAAGCGCTCGATAAAGGCGGCTACGTCGTGGCTGTGAATGTTGTCGCGCACCTGCTTGCCTTTGTAGCCGAACACCTTGTAAAGTCGCCCTTCGAGGTTGCACTTGATGAGGTACGACAAGAAGCCGTGCAACTCCACGCCGCTGTGGCCTGGCCCGGTGAGGCATCCACCGCGCAGCGCGCACGTGGGCATCCCGAAGTACCGTCCGTATTCCTGCACCATCACGTCTGCCGCCACCTTCGAGGCACCGAAAATCGAATGCTTCGACTGGTCGATGCGAAAGTGTTCGTCGATGCCGTTCTGGTACGCCGGGTCGGCGTAGTCCCACCGCGTCTCAAGTTCCACGAGGTCGATCTCGTTGGGTGCGTCGCCATAGACCTTGTTGGTGCTCATGTGCACGAACGGACTCTCGGGGCAGGCCTGCCGGGCGGCTTCGAGCAGGTTGAGCGTGCCGACGGCGTTGGTATCGAAATCGGCGAAGGGGATGGCTGCGGCACGGTCGTGGCTGGGTTGCGCGGCAGTGTGGACGATGGCCGAGGGGCGCAGCGAGCCGAGCAGTTCGCGCACACCATCGCGGTCGCGCACGTCGTGCTCGTGGTGCGTGAAATCCGCGTAGGTGCTTTCAAGGCGCTGCTGGTTCCAGCGTGTATCGCCTTCAGGGCCAAAAAACACGGCGCGCTGGTTGTTGTCCAGGCCGTGCACGCGCCAGCCCTGACGCAGAAAATGCTCAACGACCTCGGAGCCGATGAGTCCAGAAGAGCCAGTAACGAGAAGCGTGGGTTTGGAAACGCTCATTTAAAGAGCAGGCTTATTGATATGAAAAGAGATACCAGCGAAAGAGAGCGCGGGCTACAGCAGCCCGTGCGGCAAGCGACGCATCACCTGTGCGATACGCCTGAAGTGTAAAGAGGACACTGCGCGTGCCGTAGCCAAGCACGCCCAGTACGCGTGCGGGCAACACAAGGTGGGGAAAATGGACACGCCGGAACGCCAGCGCGTTTCGGCTCGACATCACCTCGAAACGGGCCTGGTCGGGTTGGGTGGAAGCCCCACCGTGGTGCGACACGCGGGCCTCCCGCACGAAGTAGTTAGTATAGCCGACCTGTTGCAGGCCCTTGCATAGCACATCCTCTTCGGCGTACATAAAAAGCTGCTCGTCCCAACCTCCAACGACATCGAATGCGTCGCGTCGCACGGAGAGGGCGCAGCCAGACACACCATCAACAGGGCTCGTGATGGCAGGCAGCGCCTCGTGTCGGCGCAGGTTTTCACGCAGAATGGCGGTGATCGGCAGGTAAAAATGCACCAGACGTTCTAGTGTTGGCCAAGGGCGTACTGAGCCCTGGTCGCTACCGTCCATGTTGAGCACGTGCGGCCCGGCGGCTCCGGCTTCGGGGTGGCTGACCAAGAAATGGTGCAGGATTTCGAGTGCCGGGGCATGGGTGATAGTGTCGGGGTTGAAGAAGTGCAGGGTTGTGCCGCGCGCGACAGCGGCTCCCTGGTTGTTAGCTGCCGAGAAGCCAACGTTGCGCCTATTCTCGATCAGCGTGAAGCAACCCTCTCTGGCTTCGTCTGCGAACGCTTGGCCCAGCCTCGCCGCACTGTCATCAGGCGAGGCATTGTCCACTACGATTACCTCGCAGGAAAGGCTGCCAGCTCCTGCAAAAGCGCTGGCAACGGCCTCGCGAGTCAAGTCAAAGGTGTTATAGGAGACGATGATGACCGAGCAGTCCACAGTAGATCAGGCAGTGGTGGCGATGGCCGTAGAACTGGAAAGTGGTCGATGCTTGTAACGGAGCACAAGTAGAAACAAGAGCAACCCTTCCGTGACGAGTGTGGCAACGGCGGCTCCCATGCTTGCATACCGGGGGATCAGTAGCAAGTTGAGGCTCACATTGACAATTGCAGCCAAGCCCAGCATCCACATCAGTGCCTGCTGGTCATCGCGGGCGATGAGGGCCGTGCTAAAGGCGTAGTTGACCGCCGCAAACGGGAAAACCCAGATCAAGACTCGAAGCAGAGGAGCCGCTGCGGCCGCCTCTGGCATAAGCAGGTTGAGAATCCATGGTGCGCCCGCAGCGCTGGTACCCGCAACGGCGATGCCGACACCCAGCAGCACCATTAGGCTGGTGCGTAGGAGGCGCGCTGAGGTTTGCGTTTCCCCCTGTCGGTACAGAATGGCAAGCCGGGGCAGCAGTACAATCATGAGCAATTCGGGCAGTTGCGAGAGCGCTTCTATAAACCGATACGCAACGCCGTACAGCCCTGCTTCAGCAGCCCCGATCATGCGCTCTACCATGACCACGTCTATGCGCACGTAAACGGCAATAAAAACCGTGGACAGGCCAAGCGGAAGCGCAGCGCTGAAGGCCCGCCCTATCAGCGCGCAGTCGAGTCGAGCTAGCCGTAGCGGCGCTATGCGCCGGTGCACACGCCACGCGGCAAAAAAAGCCGTGAGGGCGGTACCTGCGGCCATGCCCAGCAGGAGCGAAGTGGGAGAGGGACGGAGGGCGAGCGCTACGCCTCCACCGGCCACGCCAGCCAGCTTTTCTAGCACCACCGTTTCTGCCTCGTAGCGCATCTGCTCGGCAGCGCGGAAAAAAGCACGTAGGAAGTCGAGCAGTGTGTGGGCGAACCAGTATACCCACGCGGCACGGAGCAACACCGGCGGCTGGCCCAGCAAGCGCCCGATTCCTTCGAGCAACAACAGGGCCAGCAGAGCGAGCACAGCACGAGCGGGCATCAGGTTAGCCCAGTATGCCGTTGCCAGGCTGCGCTGACGCGCCACGTCGCGTACGGTGACGGCTGCCGTGCCGGCCACGCACATCCCCATCACAATGCCCCCCAGTACCATCGCCGCCGTGAATCGGCCATAGGCAGCAGGCCCCAGCACACCGATCACGTAGGCTGTGATGAACAGAAACCAGATTGGTTTCGCAAGCGCACCGCTCGCCCCCAACCACGACAGGTTACGCAGCATTAGGCACAGGGGTCGGGCGGTGCATTTCGCGGATGCGTGCCGCCGCGCCGGACACGCCGCCGCCCACCACGCCGAAGAAAATGTATCCGTCCGCCATCGAGAAGGGCGACGACGTGTTGGCCACGAAAACCCAGCCCACCAAGAGGGCAAAACCGGCTGCGCCGAGCGCACGGTCGGGCCAGGAACGCGCGTGGCGGTGAAGCAGAAAAGCACGTGCAGCCAAGGTGATCCAGAACGCCAGAATCAGCCCCAGCCCCAGCACGCCGAACTTGAAAAGCGCATCTACAAAGCCGTTATGGATAAATGTGCTCGTCGCCGTCATGTCGCCCAAGATGTCGAAATGCGTGAAAGGGGATGCCATGCCGTAACCCAAGATTGGGTTGACGGTGACCCGTTCAAGCACGGCCTGCGCCTCGTAAAAGCGGCTGATGAGCGAAGCATCCTGTGAAACAGCCGTGCCGATAGAAAGCATACGCCCGGCAATGCTTGATGCGATCAACAGGACTTGCGGCCCCAGCACGCCTACAATGACGAGCAGGCCGGTAGCGCCCGCTCCTGCCAGCAAGCCCACCATGCGCAGGCGGCGCGCTCCGTTAATTAGCAAAAAGAGCAATGTCAGACCGATCGCGCATGTTACCCAGTAGCCCCGGCTCTGGGTCAGAATCAGGGCAAGCAGGCACAGTAACGAGGCGAGGAAAAACAGGCTTCTGCTGCGCCCTGGTTGATGGTACAGACCGGCCGCCATGCCGCCTATCACGCCTCCTACGAGAAGCAACTCCGCCAGCGAAATGCGTCCCATCGCAATCTGCCAGATTGCCTCTGCGGCGGCTAGCCGATCCCGGTAAGCCATCATGTTGCGCAGGGCCACATAAAGACCGAAGAACAGCAGCAGTTGCAGCACACGCAGTGCCCCGCGTGGATGTGCCTGGCACAGGTCACGGATGGGGAAATAGAAGGCCAGAAGTGCCAGCCCACTGATCTGCGTGATGGCCTCCAGCGTTTTCGCATTGAAGAGCAGCACGCCTAACAGGGTGATGAAAGCACCCCATACCAGAAACAGCAGCACCCAGATGTCCTCGTGCCGCCGAATGAGGCCCGCTAGCCCGGCGCGGCGACGCGATACGAGCCAGACCAGTAGAAAAGTGCTGTAGAACAGTCCATATAACGCCTCTGTCGCCTGGATGCCCGGCTCGTAGACGGTGATGAGCACGTAGCCTCCCACGGCTCCCAGCAGCATCCCTTCACCTCGCACACGTCCTAGCAAAGGAGCTAGCAGCAGCAACCCGATCAGGCCGACACCGGTAAGGAGAATGGGAAGTAGCAGCGCGGGCGCGACGCGCACTACCCCCACCAGCGCGGCAAGTCCGAAACCCAGTACGAACACCTCCCTGCTCGGACGCCTCCCGGTACCATATGACGCTAGGTGCTCAGGCACGTACAGCGACCTCCTCCGCTATCCTGAGCCGCTGCCGAAGCACACCACGGGCGCGCCTCCACCAAGCAAGGGTCAGCACGAACAAGCACGCCAGAACTCCGGCGGTGAGGGTGGCCACAAGCACGATGACAGATCGGCGTGGAGCCGCTTTGCGTTCGGGCGGCGTGGCCACATCCACCACCTGAACGGTTTCAGCTTTCCGCATTTCCTCCAACCGAGCCTGCTCCAGTACCGGCACTACGGTTTCCAGGATGGTCGCCTGCATGAGGCGCTCACGCTCCAAGTCGGTGTACTGGCGCACCATCTGCGGCATGGCCTGCTGCGGCACGGGAAGCAACTGCTCGCTGCCTTGCAGCGCTCGCTCGTAGTGCTGCCGCGCGGCCGCCACCGAAGCGGCCAGTCGCCGCACCTGGGGATTGTTTTCTCCCATTTGGCTCAGCGCCGATTCGTACTCAATTTCAAGCCGCAGCATCTCCCCGCGCAGTTCGGCGAGCTGGGTGAAAAAGCCCTGAGTTTGCTCAGCGAGGGCAAATACGCCGTATTCCTGCTGAAAAGCACGGAGCGCGTCGAGCGTGGAGTCGAGCGCTGCCTGCGCTACGTTGTAGCGCGACTCGACATAGACACGAAAGCCACGAGCGGCCTGGGAGGATAGGGCTGCATTCATGCTGTTGAGCTGCTCCGCCATGTAGTTGGCCATCTGTGCGGCCCGCTCCGGCTCCTCATCTCGTACAGCAATGGAAAGAAACTCGTACTGATCGTCCACCTCGAACGATGTGTTGCGGCGTAGCTCTTTTTTAGCCTGATAGTGCGGGTGTTTGTTGTCATCCAACTTATACACCTCCACCAGATTGAAAGCTTCAACGGTCTGATCGAGCATGGACTCGCTCGTCAACAGCGCGAGGGAGCGGGTGTAATCTCCAACGTTGCCCCCTAGCAGCGCACGGGCAGAAGATGGCAGAGAGCCACCGAGCAGATCGGACAGTCCTCCTTTGGCCGGGAGCAGCAGCCGCGTGCGCGCCTCGTAGATATTGGGCATCAACAGGGTCACCACGATTGTGCATACCGCTACGCCCACCGCTGCGCCGACGATGAGAAAGCGGTGGTGCATGAGTTGAACCGCCGACCACCAGAAGTCGTCTGCTGCAGACGAAGAGGCAACAGCTGCCGCACGTCCAAACCGTGCGTGATGCTGCGATTCAGCCTGAAGTTGATCCACGTGTATTTTCTGGGTAAACGGAGCGTTCGAGATAAATCCGTAGAGTGCCCGATGGGAGGCAGCGTCGAGAACCCGCGCGTCAGTTTGCGCTGCTCTTCGTGCGGTCTCGCACGAGCAGGTAAGTAGTGACGATGGCGACGGCGGTGGAGACGGTCGTGAGGGCCGTCGTGATGGTGCGGAAGCGGGCGTCGCGGCGGGCGTTGTTTTCCTGCAACGTGAGTTGACGCTCTTGCAGCGAGAAGCCGTAGAGGTCGGAGCGCGTAGCGGGGTCGTCGCTGGTGACGAGGACGACGTCGCCGGAGTCGAGCCGGGGCACCTCCGCCTGCCGGGCGCATCTGGTTGGTGCCCGCCCGAACGACGAACACGTCGCGCGCCGCCTGCCGCAGCCCGCCTGCTGCCTGAAGGTACGCAGCCACGCCGCTGCTGGCCTGCGTGGGCACGTAGCCCGGCCGCGCCACGGCGCCGATGACGAGCACAGTGCCCTCGTCACGCGGCACGACGAGTACGTCGCCGTCGTAGAGGGGAAGATCGGCTCCGCTGCCGCCGCCGAGGAGTTCATCGAGTTGCACGGCGATGCGCGTCTCGAAAAACTGATCGCCCAGCGACGCGCGCGTCACGAAGGGCAGGTCGCCAGGGGCGCGGACGGTGTTGAGCGCGGCGTTGAACGACTGGCTGCGCAGATCAGA
Source organism: Rhodothermales bacterium (assembly GCA_963829705.1). Lineage (GTDB taxonomy): Bacteria > Bacteroidota > Rhodothermia > Rhodothermales > BA12 > CAWHJN01. The sequence goes on along the minus strand of CAWHJN010000005.1, from coordinate 131,043 downwards.
GTACGAGCGTTCGATGTAGGCTCCGCGCGCGAGCGCACCGGGCAGCAGCCCGCCAGCCTGCTCAACGAGGTCGCGCAGCGTCGTCTCGCCCTGCCGGATGCGGTACGTGCCGGGAAAGCGCACGAACCCTTCGACCGTGGCCGTGCCGATGATGCGGTTTTCCTCGACGTACACGTGCGCGCCTTCGGGCACCGCGCGTTCCGTGGCGCGGGCGACGGGCACCGGGGCGTCGTCTCCTACCCGAATCGGTCCGGGCGTCGTCGGCGCGGGGCGGGCCGTCGGCGAGCGCGACGAGGTCGGCGGCGGTGTCGCCCGGACGGTGCTCGTACGCGCCGGGAAAAGCGACGGCTCCATCGACGTACACGGACTGCGTGGCGATCTCGTAGGACGGCACCACGAGCTGGTCGCCGTCACGCAGGTAGGGGTTGCTGGAAAGATCCCCGGTGCGCCGGTACTGCTGGAGGTCGATGGTGGACGCGGTGCCGTCGCGGTGCAGCACGCGCACCTGGCGCAGCGACGGCGCGAAGCCTTCGGCAATCCACGTGGCCTGCGTGAGCGAGTCGGCAGCGAAGGCTTGTTGGAGCACGTCGGCCACGCGCGCGACGGGCGTGGCCACGAAGCGGCCTGGATTCGGCACGGCCCCCGAGACGTGAACGAGAAAGCGGCGCGGCTGGGCCAGCGCGACGTCGAGCCGGACGTTCCGGAAGAACGGGCGCAGCGCATCGAGCACTTCGCGGCGGGCATCGGCGAGGGTGTGCCCTGCTACGTCCACGCTTCCTGCGGCGGGCAGCATCAGCAGCCCGTCGGCACTGACGGACAGCGACGCCACGATGGGCTCGGCACCGCCGATGCTGATGCTGAACACGTCGCCCGGCCCCACGCGGTACTGCTGCGCGTCGATGGCCCCTTCGAGGGCGTCGGGCGAGGCTGCCGAGGAGAACGACGGAGCGCCGGCGCGGCTGCGGAGCGCGTCGCGGAGGTCACGCTCCGTCTGGCTCTGCGCGGGGATGGCGAACAGGCACAGCAGCGCGCAGGCCACCAGGCTTCGGCGAAGCCGCATGGAAAAGAGAGAAAACAAGCGTCGGCGCGGATTTGAAAACAGGTAGGATCGGGCAGGCTGTAACCAGATCGATAGGCGGCGCGCGACGGCTTTGAAAACGGATGTGAAGACGCGCAAATTACGACGCGCGTCACCAATCAGATCAATCGAGGCATCCGTGATTACCCGCCCTGCTCCTGCCAAGCTCAACCTCGGCCTCCACGTCACTGCGCCGCCGGGCAGACGGCTACCACGATCTCGACACCATCTTCCTTCCCCTTCGCCTGGCACGACGCGCTTCGGCAGAAACCGCGCATCCGACCTCGTGCTCACGTGCTCGGACGCCCGTTTGCCCGTTGATGGCAGCAACCTCGTCGTGCGCGCGGCGGAGATGCTGCGGCGCGAAACCGGCGCGCAGGGGGGCGCTACGGTTCACCTCGAAAAACACCTGCCCTTCGGCGCGGGCCTCGGCGGCGGCTCGTCGGACGCGGCGGCGGCGCTCTTGCTGCTGTGCGATCTCTGGCAAACGTACCTTCCTGAGGCGCGCCTGCACGCGCTGGCACGCGAACTGGGGGCCGACGTGCCTTTTTTCCTCGACCCCATCCCTGCGCGCGGCACCGAACGCGGAGACGTGCTCGCGCCGCTGGAGGATGAAGACGGTGAACCCTTCGTGCTGCCGTATGCGCTCGTCGTGGCCGTGCCGCCCGTCTGCACGTTTCGACGGCGGAAGCGTACGCGCCTCGTCACGCCGCGGGCCGATGCCCGGCCCGACCTGCCTGCACTCGTCTCCTCGCTCGACCTCGAACGGTGGCGCGCCGAACTCGTCAACGATTTCGAGGCGCCCGTCGTGGCGGCGTACCCGGCGCTGGGCGCGCTGCGGGCGGCGCTCTGGGACGCAGGCGCAGCGTACGTGTCGATGTCGGGCTCGGGCTCGGCGTTCTTCGGCGTCTTCGAGGAAGACCGCGAGGCGCTGGCGGCTGCCGAGGCGCTGCGCTACGCAGGCCACACCGTCTGGCACGGACGCGCCGTCGGCTGACACGCTGTCGGGATGCGGGCGGGCGGCATGGCGCTTGCGGCTTTTCTCAGCCTGCCGTCCGCCGGGTGCATCCTGCGCGGGCGCTTCCGTGTATAGACCTTTCTCCTGACTTTTCTCTCGTTCCATGCCTGCTCTGCCCGACTATTACGCTGTGCTCGGCCTCACGCCATCGGCCAGTGCAGAGGACATAAAAAAGGCCTACCGCAAGCTCGCCCGCGAGCATCACCCCGACCGTAACCCCGGCGACCCCAAGGCCGAGGAACGTTTCAAAGAGGTGCAGGAGGCCAACGACGTGCTCTCCGACCCGGAGAAGCGCAAAGCCTACGAATACCGCCGCAAACACGGCGGCGGCAGAGACTTCGAGGACGTCTTCACCGGCAACGGCGCGCGCTACGGCCAGCGCCCCGATGGCTCGTACGTGCGCTTCGAGACGAGCGGCAGTCCGTTCGACTTTCAGCAGGACGCCGACGGTGGACTGGGCGACTTTTTCAGCCGGATGTTCGGCGGCGAGGCGCGGCAGCGGCAGGCACCGGCACGCGACGCCGAAACCGAACTCCGCCTCTCATTCGAGCAGGCCCTCAAAGGCGGCCCGACGGAAGTACGCATCGGCGACGAGACCATCCGGCTCAACGTCCCGAAGGGCGTCGCCAATGGCTTCAAGATCCGGCTCAGGGGGCGCGGCGTGCCCGGCCCCGGCGGACAGCGAGGCGATCTGTACGTGCGCTTCGTCGTCGAGCCGAGCCCGCGCTACCGCCGCGAGGGCGACGACCTCTACATGCAGGAAACCATCACCGCGCTCGACGCCCTCCTCGGCACCGACCGCGTCATCACGACGCCCTACGGCGAGCGGGTGAAACTTGCCATCCCGGCAGGCACGCAGCCCGGCGAAAAGCTGCGCCTGCGCGGCAAGGGCGTCGACCGGGGCGACCGCAAGGGCGATCTCTACGTCGAGGTCAACGTCACCATCCCCACCCTCACCGACGCCCAGCGCGACGCGCTCCGCGAGGCGGCGCAGCAGGCGGGCGTGAAATAGGTCAGGCCGTGGCGAGGTCGTAGAGCGGGTAGCGCTGGCAGAGGTCGTGTACCTCGCCGCGCACGCGGTCGATCACGGCGGCGTCGGTGGGATGGGTGAGCACTTCGTCCATCAACGCCACGACGTGCCGGAAGGCATCCTCGTCGAAGCCGCGCGTGGTCATCGCGGGCGTGCCCACGCGGATGCCGCTCGTCACGAAGGGGCTCTCGGTGTCGTAGGGCACCATGTTTTTGTTGACGGTGATCTCGGCTTTGCCCAGCGCCTCCTCGGCGGCTTTGCCCGTCAGCCCCTTCGAGCGAAGGTCGATGAGGACGAGGTGGTTGTCGGTGCCGCCGGAGACGAGACGGTAGCCCTTTTCGGTGAACGCTGTCGCCATCGCCTGCGCGTTGTTCACCACCTGCTGCGCGTACGTCTTGAACGACGGCTGGAGCGCCTCGCCGAACGCGACGGCTTTCGCGGCGATGACGTGCATCAGTGGGCCGCCCTGCGTGCCGGGGAAAACGGCGCTGTCGAACAGTTCGCTCATCATCTTGACGCGTCCGCTCTTGGGGGCGACGACGCCCAGCGGGTTCTCGTAGTCCTGCCCGACGAGGATCATGCCCGCGCGCGGGCCGCGCAGCGTCTTGTGCGTCGTCGTCGTCACGACGTGGCAGTGCGGGAGCGGGTCGTTGAGCACTTTAGCGGCGATGAGGCCGGCGGTGTGCGCCATGTCCATCCACAGAAACGCGCCCACCTCGTCGGCAATCTGGCGGAAGGCTTCGTAGTCGAAGTCGCGCGTGTAGGCGCTCGCGCCGATGGAGATCATCTTGGGACGGACCTCCAGCGCCCGCGTCCGCACCTTGTCCATGTCGATGCGCCCGGCGAGCGGCCCGTCTTTCTCGACCCCGTAGTACACGGGCTTGTAGAGGATGCCCGAGAAGTTGACGGGCGAGCCGTGCGTGAGGTGGCCGCCGTGTGCGAGGTCGAGGCCCAGGAACGTGTCGCCGGGCTTGAGCATGGCGAGGTACACCGCCGCGTTGGCCGACGCGCCCGAATGCGGCTGCACGTTCACCCATTCGGCTCCGAACAGCTTTTTGGCGCGGTCGCGGGCCAGGTCCTCGGCCACGTCCACGAACTGGCAGCCGCCGTAGTAGCGCTTGCCCGGCAGCCCCTCGGCGTACTTGTTCGTCAGCACCGACCCGGCGGCTTCGAGCACGGCGCGCGAGACGAAGTTCTCGGACGCGATGAGTTCGAGACCGTCGTTCTGCCGCGCCGTCTCGTTCTGGATGGCGGCGAACACTTCGGGATCTTGCTGCTGCAGGGCGGTCATGGAAGGGGGGTCGGAGGGCTCGGGGCCGGCGGTTGATTGCGTTGGTTAACCATCAACAAACCAACTTCTAACCAACCAAGCTCATTCCCGCGTCAGCGTCTCGGGCCGGTGCAGCTCGATGAACTGCGTGGCGATGCCGAGGAAACGCCACTCGTTGGCTTCGCCTGCCGGGCCGTCGAGGTCGATGGTGTACAGGCTGAAGACGTAGTAGTTGTCGCGCCGCGTGACCCGGTTGAGGTTGCTCGCCGCGAGCGATCCGCCCAGCCCGGAGAGCGCGTCGCCCAGGCCCCCGCCGCCTACCTGCCCCCGGATCATCTCGCCCGCCTGGTCGCGCACGAACGCCTGGAAATCCTCCCGGCCGGGATTAAAGACGGCCAGCAGCACGGCGACGAGAAGCAGCAGGAGCAGCGTACGCATGATGGAATGAAGGTCGGAAGGGGAGACGCGGAAGTATGAGACGGCAGAGGTCGGGCGTTCAGGAGCGTCGAACCGTAATCCGCGATCCGCGTTCGCCGTTCCGCGGTTCAGGCGTCCCACGTCAGGATGTCGGCCTCGGTCTTCTGCTGCGTCGTGCAGGACTCGACGCCCGGCAGCGGGTCTTTCTTCTCGGTGATGTTGTAGTCGGCCCACTGCTCGGAGAGGTAGGCGTTCCACTGCGCGTAGTGCTGCTGGCTCTCGGGCAACTCGTCGTCGGCGTAGATGGCCTCGACGGGGCACACGGGCACGCAGGCGTTGCAGTCGATGCACTCGTCGGGGTTGATGGCGAGAAAGTTGGGGCCTTCGTAGAAGCAGTCTACCGGGCACACCTCGACGCAGTCGGTGTGTTTGCAGTTGATGCAGGCTTCGGTGACGACGTACGGCATGGAAAAAGAGGGTCAGACGAGAAAAACAAGGTAGGATCGCACGCCGGACGCGCAGGCACGGCTCTGCAAAAAGTTCGTGCAGCCGGGAGCGGTTCCGCGAAGAAACGCGGCGGGCGCGCTCTGGTAGCACACGCTCACCCACGCCAACGCCATGCTCATCGCCCTGATCGCACACGACGGAAAGAAAGACGAGATGATGGCTTTTGCCGCCGCTCACCGCGACGTGCTCGCCTCCTTCGGCCTCATCGCCACCGGTACTACGGGCCGACTGTTGCAAGACAAAATCGGTCTCGACGTGCATCGTTACCTCTCCGGCCCGCTCGGTGGCGACGTGCAGATCGCCGCGCGCGTGGTGACGGGCGACGTCGCCGCCGTCTTCTTCTTCGTCGATCCGCTCGACAAGCACCCGCACGACCCGGACATCCAGACGCTGCTGCGGGCGTGCAACGTCCACAACGTGCCCCTCGCCACCAACGCCGCCACGGCCCGCCTCATCCTCAGTCAGAAACGGGCGGTGCAGTCTCCGTGACGGGCCGGGCACAGGCGTAAAGGCGTTGCAACACAACGGGATAGCGGAATCCTGCTACCCCTGTGCCGGGTGTAGGGGGCCGGTTCTTTCAACCAACCCACACGGAGGCCCATCATGGACCATATGAAATCACCCGGCGAGCAGCAGGCATCTGGCAACTGGAAACAGTTCAAAGGCAAGCTCAAAGAAGCCTGGGGCGCGCTCACCGACGACGAGATGGATCAGTACGAAGGTCGTCGGGATCAACTCGAAGGACACCTCGAGGAGAAAACGGGCGAGACGCGCGAAAACATCCGCCGCAAACTCGACACGTACTCGCGCGAGTTGAGGTACAAGTTCGACCGCTGACGCTTTCGGCGTTCGGTCCGATCAAAGGCGCGTCCGGCACTTCGCTGGACGCGCCTTTTTTGCTCGTCTGGAAACGTCTATGCTTTCCGTGACACATCCCAGCGAAACCATACGTTTGCTATGGTTCCTCTCGCTCCTCATGGCGGCTTCGTCGTGGCCCGCTAAAGCCCGGCCTCAAACGTCAGCCCGTCGTAGCCCACGTGGATACCTGTGGGCAACGCGGCGTCGAGTTCGGCGTGAAGCGCGTTGTGCGACAGGTGGATGAAATACGTTTCGCGCGCGCCGATGCGCCGCGCGGCGTCCACAGCCTCGCCAAAGGTGAAGTGCGTCGGATGCGGGGTGGGGCGGAGGGCATCGAGCACGAGCACGTCGAGGCCGCGCAACTGCGCGAAGCTCTCCTCAGGGATGGCGCTCGTGTCGGTGAGGTAGGCGAAGCGCCCGATGCGGAAGCCGAGGATGGGCAGTTGGCCGTGAAACACCCGGATAGGCTCTACCTCGACGGGCACGCCGCCGCGCCGGGGACGCACCTCGAAAACCTCGTCGCCGACGCGCGCCAGGCACAGCTGAGGCGCGCCGGGGTAGCCGGTGTTGTGGAACGCGTACGGATACATCCGCTCCAGCACGGTGGCTGTGGCATCGCTGGCGTAGCACACGAGCGGAGCCTGATCGCGGTCGAACAGAAACGGGCGCAGGTCGTCCAGTCCGGCGACGTGATCGAAGTGGTGGTGGGTGACGAGCACCGCATCGACGCGCTCGATGGGCGTCTGGAGCGCCTGCTGGCGGAAATCCGGCCCGGCATCGATGAGCAAGCGCGCATCGCCCACCTCCACGTAGGCGGCGCAGCGCAGCCGCGTGTCGCGCGGATCGGCGGAGCGGCATACGGCGCAGCCGCAGCCGATGACGGGCACGCCGGTCGAAGTGCCGGTGCCCAGCAGGGTCACCCGGATACGGGGCCGGTGGCTCATGCGTCGGGCAGGTCGGGGGCATCGGGTGTGGCGGCCCATGCCTCGTCGAGTGCGTGCCGCACCGCCGGGCGGAGGAAGACGGTATCGAGTGGGAAATCTCGCAGGCTCTGGGCCAGAATCGCCACGCGCACCTCAGGCGGGTGCAGCTTGTTGAGCACGACGAAATCTTCGCCCTCGACCGTGCAGCGCCCGCCCCGGAAGCGCCCTTTCTCCGTCCGCACCTGCACGCCGAAGTGCCGGGCGACCTCTTCCAACTCGCGCGCGATCTGCTCAGGCTTCATCGAGAATAGAGGAGGGGGGAGAAGACTGCGAAACGCCAACATCTCCAACCACCAACGTCAAAACAGCACTCCCAGATGCACGCTGTGGTCGAGGGCGCGGTAGTCGTAGAGGTCGCTGCGCCGGGTCACGCCGAGGTTTCCTTTGCCCAGGTCCCACTGCCGGAAGCGAAAGCGGTAGCCGGTCGTCAGGGCGAAACGCTCGCCGATGGGAAAACGCGCGCCGACGCGGGCGGTGCCGGTGTAGAGGACGCCCGGCGTGCCATCGAAATTGCGTGTCGCCAGCCCGGCCCCTGCCGTGAGGGAAGCGTCGAAGGCAGTGCGCCCCCGCACGATCTCCCCGGCAATGCCGCCCGAGAGGCCGAGCGCGGTGACCTCGAAATCCGACAGGCTCCGGGCATCGCGGAGCTGGACGCGGCGGAAGGTGAGGTGCAGCACGAGCGGCGCTTCGAGGCGCAGGCCACGGGCCTCGCGCAGCGTGACGCTGCTGCTCGTCCCCACGTCGGCGTCGAGGATGCCCACACGCCCGGCGGGCGTTGAAGCGGTGCCGTACGCAATCTCGGCGTACAACGGCCCGCGCGCGTAGCCCAGCCCGAAAAGCGGGGCGTCGAAGCCGTACGACGCCAGCGTGTCGAGGTCACTGACGCTGCGGAACTGCGCGGCCTGCACGCGCGCGTAGACGCCCTGCGTGGGGCCGCCACGTGGCTGCGCCTGCGCGGGCAGCGCGGCGCTGGCCGCGAGGACGAGCAGCAGCAGTTTCTCAGCCATCGCCGGGGGCGGTGTTGCCGTCGTTGCCGCTGCTCTTGGCGCCGCCGCCGTTCTCTGAGCCGCTGCCAGACGAGCGCCCGCCGCGCCGCCGGTTGCGCCCGCCGCGCCGCCGCCGCTTCCGAGGGGCTGCGCCGTCTGCCGTGGCGTTTTCGGACGATGCGTCGCTGCCGCTGCCTCTGTTGCCGGACGATCCCGAAGGGGACGATGCACCTGAACCCGCGCGCTGCGACCGACTCCGGCTGCTGCGTTCGCCGCCGTCGCCGGACTCTGTCCGCGCGTTCGGGCTGCCGCTGCGCGAGCGCTGCCCGCCCCGGCTGCCGCGTCCACCCCGCGACTGGCTACGGCGCTGGGGCGGGTCATCCTTCGCGTCCGTATCGGCGTCGGCGGTGTCGCGCGTGTCGGGCGTGTCGGGCGTGGACTGCGACGGCGCAGCTTCGCTTTTCCGCGATGCCTCGCCCGAAGGCCGGTCGCCACGGCGGCGCTCGGGCTGCGGAGCAGGCGCGGGCGTTTCTTCGCGTACCGGAGCCGCCTCGACTTTCGCGGCGCGTACCGAGGCCGCCTCGGCGGCGCTCGGGAACGCCTCGGGCTGCGCGGGCACGAACGCGAACTCGTGCGGGCTCATCGATGCATCCTCCTCCACGCGGATCCGCACGAGGTGGCGGAAGCTCCAGCGCGTGGGCCAGTTGGGCACACGGCGGTTGAGGAACGCGCACAGAAACGGATGCACGCGCAGCGTCAGGCCGCTCTTGCCGCCTTTCTGCTTGTAGTCAGATACCCACCGGCCCATGCGCTCCACGAGCGCGTCGGGCGATTCGTCGCTGCGTTTTTCGCGGGGTGCGCGCGGCGCCGGGCGCGCGGCGGGCTGCGGCTCGGGCGCTTCGAGGACTGGAGGGTGCGCAGGCGGCTCTTCGTCCACCATGCCACCGCCATCGCCAGTGACCTCCTCCGCCGTGTGCAGCGTCGTCAGGGCAGGGCGCAGGCGCTGCCGCGTGATCTGCACGATGCCGAAGTCGCTCATCGGCAAGAGCTTCGTCACCGCGCGGTCCTTGCGGAATTCCTTCTTGAACTCGTCGTAGACCTTGCGCCGGTTCTTGTCGTCGCGCAGGTCGATAAAGTCCACGCACATGATGCCGCCGAGGTCGCGCAGTCGCATCTGCCGGGCGATGACGCGGGCGGCCTCGACGTTGACGCGCAGCGAGTTTTCCTCCTGCGACAGCCCGCGCCCGCTGCGGCCCGAGTTCACGTCCACGACGTGCATGGCTTCCGTCCGCTCGAAGAACAAGTAGCCGCCCGAGGGCAGGTTTACGCGGCTCTCGAACGCCTCACGCACGGCGTTTTGCAGACCCGACGTCTCGAAGACCGATTTTTTGCCCTCGTAGAGTTGCACGGCATCGGCCATCGACGGGGCCACGGCCTGCACGTAGCCTTTCACGTTGCGGTACACCTTCGGGTCGTCGATGAGGATGCGGTCGTAATCGTCCGAGAACAGGTCGCGCACCATCGACGAAACCATGTTCACGTCCTCGTACAGGGGAACAGGCGGGCGCGGCTTGCCGGCGAGCTTCGATTCGATCTTGCGCCACTTCTCGACGAGCAGCCGCAAATCGGTGTCGAGCGCGCGGGCATTCTTGCCCTCAGCCTGCGTGCGGATGATGACGCCGAAGCCGTCGGGCACGAGGCTGCGCGCGAGCGCCCGCAACCGCCGACGCTCTTTGTAGGACGAGATTTTCTTCGAGACGGCCACGTAATCCGCCAGCGGCACCAGCACGAGGAAACGTCCCGCCAGCGAAATGTCTGTCGAGACGCGGCTGCCCTTCGACGAGATGGGCTCCTTGACGATTTTGACGAGGATGCGCTGGTCGCGCTTCAGGCACTCCTCGGGCCGGTCGGTGGCGTTGAAGTCGGGAAGCTGGGCCTTTTTACGTCCCGACGCCGACGGGCGCGGCTTGATGGCGCGGCGGCGGGTACGGAAGAGCCGTTCGAGCGCGTCCTCGACGGAGCCTTTGCGACGCGCCCGCCGGGCGTTGACGCGGTGGCGCCGGACACGCGCGAGCCGGACGCGCCGCCGGATGCGGATGGAGGCGATCTCGGGGTTGTCCTGCTCGACGAAGGCGAGCTGCTGCGCCAGGTTGTCCGACAGGTCGGAGAAGTGCAGGAAAGCATCCTGCTTCTGCCCGATGTCCACGAACGCCGCCCGGATGGACGGCATGACCTTCTTTACCTTTCCCAGCGCGATGTCGCCGAGGGTACGTTCGTGGTGCGGCGTCTCGACGTGGAGTTCGGCCAGTTCGCCGTTTTCGACGAGGGCGATGCGGGTGGTGCCGTTGGACTTGTCGGCACTGATGACGATTTCCTTTTTTGCCATGGGTGGTGCCGTCGCGGGACGCACCGGCGGGCTTCCTGAGCAGGCCGGTCGGCGCGTCGGCGCACGTCCGCAGGGACGGCGTCCGGGCCACGAGGCATCCGAGATGTGGGGGGGTGCAGCGCGGAGAGGCGGCGCGCATCGCGCGTCTCTCCCAGAAATCCTGCACGCGGAGACAACAGGCGTGCAAGGCTGCGCGGGGCACCCGCCACAGACAGGCTCAGGAAGCGCGGCGCGCGCCACCTGACGGGGTGAAGTGAAGTAAGAAGCGCTGCCAGCGAGCTAAAAAAGCCGTGGAACGCGGCAAATAAACAGGTCAACTCAGAGAGCAGTCGGGCCTCGGCCGTAGAACAGGAGCCGGGCCGACGGGCAAGAGGTGAGGGGCGCAGTGCGCCTGCAAACGTAGCCCTCACACGCCCGCGCCGCCAACAGGATCCTGGGAAAGCGGGAAGTGGCAGCGCAGAAGATGGAGAGTATGGTGTGTGCTCTGCTTGCGCCCAGCCTGTACGAGAGGCGGAGCCGTGCCACGCGTCGAAGGCTCTGGCAGGTTCCAGCCACTTGCCGCCGGAGAACTGTCACCCGCAGTAATCCTGAAACACGAACGCGCGCTCGGGCAGGCGCACGGCGCAGAGGCGGCCTAGGTGCGGGCGCAGGTGGTAGACGCAGCCCGTGTCGATCATCAACAGCTTGTCGCGGTCGATGGGTTCGCTGCGGGGCGTGTGGCCGCACACGACGGGCTTCTCCCACGCCAGGTGCGCGGCGCGCAGGTGCTCGCGCTCCCACAGAAACACCTCCTGGTCATCCTCTTGGAGGTTCTCGGCAATCGTGAGGTCGGGCAGCAGGCCGGCGTGGACGAAGAAGAACTCGTCGTGGTCGGCGTATAGCTGCGTTTCGCGCAGGAATGCTTCGTGCGCCGCCGGGATCGCCACGCGGCCCGCGGCGTCGGCGTACGAGCCGAGCGTCTGCCGCCCGCCGTTGACGCTCCACAGTTCACTGCCCGAGACGCCGTTGATGGTCGTGCCGTCGAGGTAGGCGAGCATCAGCGCCTCATGATTGCCGCGCAGAAACGTGCAATCGAAGCGCTCGCGGAGGTCGAGCAGCAGCTCGATGACGCCCTTCGAATCCGGCCCCCGGTCGATGTAATCGCCCACGAACACGAGGCGGTCGTCCGGTGTGGGCTGGAGGTTTTCCAGCAGCGCGCGCAACGTCTCCACGCAACCGTGGACATCGCCGATGGCAATCGTTCCCATCAGGCGTCGGTGTTGAGGCGGGGCATCCCCACGAGGCCACGGCCCGTCTTGCGGATGCGCCCTTCGCGCAAGAGTTGCAGCAGCACGGCGTCCAGGATGCCGTTGATGAACACGCCGCTCTTGGGCGTCGAGTAACGCTTGCCGATGTCGATGACTTCGTTGATGGATACCTTCGGCGGGATGTCCTCGAAGGTCAGCATCTCGACGATCGCCATCCTGAGCAGGATGCGATCCACGAGCGCGATGCGCCCGATTTCCCAGTTGGCGGTGTGCTGCCCGATGAGGTCGTCTGCCTCGACGGCGCGGTCGAGCGAGCGGAGAAACAGCTTCTCGGCAAATGCCCGTGCCTTCGGCTCCTCGACCTGCGCGTTGAGCACGTGCTTGACCACGTCTTCGGCGTCGCCGCCGCCCTGTTCAAAGGCGTAGAGCGCCTGCATCACCCGTTCCCGTACCTCGCGCCGTGTGCTCATCTGGATGTCGTGTTGTGTTTTTTATTCCCACCTCCACGCCACGCGGGAAGGCAAAAAGGCACGGTTGTATGGCGATGACGAGCGGGTGTTCTTGCGCGACGGAGTTTCACGTCTCTTTCTCGGGCTTGCCCCGAAAGGCACGGCGTTCGTAGCGTCGGGGAGATTCTGCCGCTGCTGTGCCTTCCACCCCAGACCTCCGCGCCCTTCCCCTGCTCGTCGCCGCGCTCTGCCTGGGCAGTGGCATCGTGGCAGCGGCGCTCGTGGGCGGGCCGGCGGCCGCGTGGAGCCTCGCCTTCGCGCTGTCGCTGGCCTTGATGGCGGCGCTGCTGGCCGCGCGCCGGTGGATGCCGCTGACGGCGTCGCTGTGGCCCACGCTGGCATTTTGCATTGCGCTCGTGGCGCTCGGCGGATGGCGCGTAGCCGCGCATTACCGTCTGCCCGCGCACCACGTCGCCCGCCTGCTCGAAGACGCCGACGCCCGCGCCGACGTCCTGCTCGAAGGCACCGTCGCCGACGAGCCGCTGACGAACGCCGCCCTCCGCACGCGCTTCCGGCTCGACGCCGCACGGCTCGTGTTGCCTGACACCACGCTTGCCGTCACCGGGCGCGTGCAGGTGGCGCTGGTGCAGAGCGCGTGGCGCGACACGGTTTTTTACCCGCCCCTCCGGCACGGCGACCGCGTGCGGCTCGCGGGCACGCTGCGCCTGCCGCCCCAAAAACGCAACCCCGCAGATTTCGACTACGGCGCGTTTCTCGAAAAGCAGGGCGTCTTCGCCACGCTCACCGTGCGCGACTCCACCGACGTCGAACTGCAATCGCACACGGCGGCGCGGTCGCTCCGCCTGCTGGCACGCACGCGGGCCTACCTCACCTCGGCGCTCGCGGCGTACGTGCCGTCGGATCGTGGTCGGTCGGTTATGCGGGCGCTGCTGCTCGGCGACCGCTCGCTGCTCGACCCCGACATGCGCGACGCCTTCGCGCAGACGGGCCTGATGCACCTGCTGGCCGTCTCGGGCCTGCACGTGCTGCTCGTCGGGATGGTGCTGTTCGTGCTGCTGCGGCCCATGCTGCTGCGCCTCAGCGTGCCTCGGAGAAAGGCCGAGGTGCTGCGCGCTGCCGTCACGCTGGCGGTGCTCGTGGCGTATGCGTTCGTGACGGGCGGCAGCCCTTCCGTCGTGCGGGCCGTGGTGATGGCGACGGTGTTTATCGGGGGCGTCGTGCTCGAACGGCCCGCGACGCCCATGAACACGCTGGGCGCAGCGGCACTCGTGCTGCTCCTCTTCCGCCCGACGATGCTCTTCGAGCCGGGCTTCCAGCTTTCATTCGCCGCCGTCGCGGGATTGGTCCTGCTGCCGCGCATCGTCCGCCCGTACCTGCCGGATCGGTCGAAAAAAGTCCGGTTCTGGATTGTCGAGGGCTTCGTCACCACGCTCGCAGCCACGCTCGCCACAGCCCCCATCCTGCTCTACCACTTCGGGCGGTTGCCGCTGGCCGCGCTCGTGCTCAACTACGCGGCGATGTTTTCGACGATGGCGGCCTTCGCGGCGGGGCTGCTGCTAACGCTCACCGCGTGGTGGCCACCCGTCGCGGCAGGGTTTGGGGCAATGGCAGACTACGCGGCGCGCTGGCTCGTCTTTTTCGCCGAAGCGGGCGACGCGCACCTGTCGTGGCTCGCCTTCGATGGCTACGTCACCAATCCCTTCGCGCTCGCCGCCCTCACGGCCTCTGTGCTCACGCTCGCGCTGTGGACGTACACGCGTGTGCGTTTCAAGATGCTGACGCTGGCGCTCGTGCTCGCCGCCGCGGGGGTGTGGATGGGCGTCGCGCAGGGCCGCCATGAACCTCGCCTCGAAGTCGTCTTCTTCGACGTCGGGCAGGGCGACGCGGCGCTCGTGACGTTTCCCAATGGCAAGCGCATGCTCGTCGACGCCGGGCCGCGCGACGCCACGTTCGACGCGGGCGAAAAGACGATCCTGCCCCACCTGCGCCGTTTCGGCGTCAAAAAGCTGGATGCCGTCGTCGTCTCGCACCCGCACGCCGACCACCTCGGCGGATTGCCCGCGGTGCTACGAAATATTCCTGTCGGCGCGGTGTACGACAACGGCGAGGTTTTTTCGTCCAGCCTCTACGACGAAACGCGCTTTCTGCTGGATACGCTCGACATTCCCCGGCACGCGCTCCAGGCAGGCGACACGCTCGCGCTCGACCCGGCCACCGGGCTGTTCGTGCTCGCCCCCGAGCGTGCCGACGCGCATCCATCCAATACCAACGACGCCTCCGTGGTGCTGCGGCTGGCCTTCGGCGAAACGTCCATCCTCTTCGCCGGGGATGCCGAAGCGCCATCGGAAGCCGCGATGGTGGCACGCTTCGACACCCTCCTCGGCAGCACCGTCGTGAAAGTCGGCCACCACGGCTCGCGCACGAGCAGCACGCCAGACTTCATGGAGCGCGTGCGCCCCGACCTCGCGCTCGTCAGCGTGGCGGCCTTCAACGTTTACCGCCTGCCCTCCGACAGCGTCCTCGCCCGGTGGCGACGCGCAGGCGCGGACGTGCGCCTTACCCGCGACGGTGGCGCGCTCTGGCTCCGCAGCGACGGGCGCGGTGTGGACATCGTGCCCTGGCAGCGGTGAACCCGTGCTGTACAGACTCTTCGCGCACCCCCCTCTTGTCGGCAGGGCTGAGCAGGCTGTAGTTTAGACTCATCCTAAATAACAGCCCTTCACCATGCCGCGCCTTTTCTTCTCCTGGATCGTCCTGTCGGCGCTCGTCGCACCGAGCGTTTTCGCACAGCCGTTTCTTGCCAGCGCCGGAAAGCCGACGGAGAAAACGACGACGGAGACTCTCGCTAACCCGATCGCTGCCCCCGGTCTGCTCGTGATGGCGCACGGCGGCACCGCCGAGTGGAACGATGCGGTGGAGGCGGCCGTCGCGCCGCTGCGTGGACGCTACCCGGTCGAAATCGCCTTCGGCATGGCCGACCCGCATACGCTCGGGCAGGCACTCAGCGCGCTTGACGCCCGCGGTGTCGAGCAAGTCGCTGTCGTGCGCCTGTTCATGGATGGAGGCTCGTTCCTGCACCAGACCGAGTACTTCCTCGGCCTGCGTCCCGACCCGCCCGCGCAGTTTCTCCTGCATGGAAGCGGCTCCGCTGGCGGACATGGAAACCATCATGGAAGCGACCACACGAACGGCCACGGAAGCAGCACGCCAACCCCGGCACCGCTGACGCACGACCTGAACATCGCGCTCTCGCAGGACGGGCTGATGCAGGCCAGCGAGGTCGCTGACATCCTCGCGGCACGCGCGGCGACGTTGAGCAAGTCACCGGCCCAGGAGGCCGTGCTGGTGCTGGCGCACGGCACCGGCGACGAGGTCGAGAATGCCCGCTGGATCGTGGCGATGGAGCAGCTCAGCGGCCCCCTTCGCGCTCTCGGTTTCCACAGCGTCCGCGTGGAAACGCTGCGGGAGGACTGGCCGGATCGCCGCGCCGACGCCGAGCGTCGCATCCGCGCGTTCGTCGAGGCAGAGTCGCAGGGCGGTCGCACCGTCCTCGTGGTGCC
This sequence comes from Rhodothermales bacterium, assembly GCA_963829705.1. GTDB lineage: Bacteria > Bacteroidota > Rhodothermia > Rhodothermales > BA12 > CAWHJN01. Next base: position 115,233 of record CAWHJN010000005.1, on the reverse strand, counting down.
CTTCCGCCTCTTCGGCTTCGGTCCCTACCACGACGTGCTCGACGGGCTGCCCTTCCGCGCTGCCGACACGGGCCTCTTGCCCCACGACGCCATCACGGACTGGCTCGACGCCGAGTACCGCGCCCTCGCGGCGCGTGAAGGGTGGCCGGTGCCCGCGCTCTGACACCCGATTTCGGGTCTCACGCGGCGAGGAAAAGGAAAAGCAGCAGCCCGATCACCACGAACAGCGCGATTCCGAGGCCGAGCGTTTTTGCGAGTGCAGAGCCTCCAGCTGCAAAGCCGCGGCCTTCGAGGTTCTCCTCCACCGTGATCGGCCCGTGCGCGCCGTACACGTCGTGGAGCGCGGTGAGGGCTTCGAGCGCGATCTGCTGCTGCAACGCCGGCGTGGAAGCGTCGGGCCATTCCCGAGACCAGTTTTCGTGCCCGTCGCTCTCCCATCCACGCGCCCGAAGGGCCTGTTGCTGCGCGGGGGTCAAACGGTCGGCGGGTTCGAGGACGGCGTTGCCCGACAGTTCGGCGTAGAGGCCACCGCCGGCGGGCACGAACTGGGCGTAATAGTTTTTGTCCGCGTCGGCCACGACGATGGTGAAGCTGCCCTCTCCCCCGGACACGATCCGGTTCAGCGTGGTGAGAACAGGCATGGTGTCGGGCATGGCGTGCCTCAGTGGAAGAGGAAGAGCGGGCGCTGGGCGTCTTCGATGAGCGTCGCCGTCGTCGAGCCGAAGGCCATCTGCCGCCATTTCGCCACGGCGTGCGCACCCATCACGATGGCCTGCGCGCCGGTCTGATCGGCGTGGGCCCGGATGTGCTCGATGGGCTTGCCGTTCACCGCCGTCGCGGCGACGGGGAAGGCGTGGGCCTCCAGGAACGTCTGTGCCTGCTGCAAACGGAGTTCGGCCTCGGGCTGCTCTTTCTCGCCGTCGTAGACGTTGAGCAGGCTCACGGCTACCGACGCGCCGAAGGGCTTGAGCTGCGCAAAGGCGTGGAGCGTGCGCGCCGACGCCTCGGAGCCGTCGTAGGCGACGAGCACGCGCTCGACCGGCTCGTATGTGCCGGAGACGGTGAGCACAGGGCAGATGGCGTCGCGGACGAGGTGAACGAGCGTCGCGCCTCTGTCCGCGGGATGGCCGTAGAAGAAGTGCGGGTCGCGCCCGACGACGACGAGGTCGTGACTCTTCGAGTCCTCGTTGATGCGGCGGAACGGCACGCCTTCCTCGACGGCGTTGCGGTACTGGACGCCCGAATCTCGCATCGCCAGGTCGAAGGCGTGAATGAGTTTCTGCGCCGTGACGCGGGTTTCTTCGGTAAGCCGCTCGCGCAGCTTCTCGGCGTAGTACAGGCTCCCGATGCCACCGCCACGAGCGCCCTCGGCGATGCCCTCGGTGTCTACCACGGCCAGCCCGGTGACGAGCGCATCGTGGTGCCGGGCGATCTCGGTGGCATACCGGGTGGCAACGGGGGTGTCGGCGTCGGGGTCGAGGGGGACGAGGATGCGCTTGATCATCGGTCTGCGGGTTGGGATCTCAAAGGTACTGGATCGCCCGTCTCCATGCCAGACGCCTGCGCCCCGTTCTCCTTACCTGACTCCTGTATTTCTATATCTGTTTTCTTTTTAAAAAGAAAGTAGAAGGGGTAATAGAGGGTGTGGAAATGTGGACCGCCGCGTTGTCCACACGTGCCCTGCGCTATTGTGGACCAACACCCCCGGTAATCCACCGTGCGGTCCACATCGGGGCTGCCGCGCAGGGTCGCTGAAACAGGTGTACGCCCGGTTTCGACGGGTGCGGTCCACATATCCCCAGCGGTCCACACGAAAAGGCCTCGAACAGAGCGTTCGCGGTCCACACTTGTCCACACGGTGGATTACCGCGCATGAAATGTGGACCGCCGGGGAGTTTTCCACGGGGTGGAAAAGCCGGGCATCTTTCCACAATCGAAGGGCAGGGTTATCCACACGATGCCCACACCGTGGAAAACATCTGTGCAGACGTGTGAGCGCGGCGGCACAACGGCGTTTCTGCGCCGTGGAGGGCGGTTGTGTTACAGAGCTGTATGTGCGAAACGTTCTCCACACGCCGTCCACGGTGTGGATAAACGGAAAAACGCCGCCTGCGAACTGCAAACGGCGTTTTAGAGAAAGCAGGAAAGGCGCGAGCGTCAGGAAGGCTTGCCGAGCAACGAGAACATCCGCTGCTTGTAGTCCTCGACGCCCGGCTGGTTGAACGGGTTGACGCCGAGGAGGTAGCCGCTCACGCCCACGGCGTGCTCGAAAAAGTAGATGGCCTGCCCGAGGGTTTCGGGCGTGAGCGTGTCGAGCCAGACCGTCATCGCCGGGACGCCGCCGCTGACGTGCGCCTGGAGGGTGCCTTCGTAGGCGCTCCGGTTGATCTCGGTGAACGTCTTGCCGACGAGGTAATCCAGCCCGTCGAGGTTGCTCGGCGCGGACGGGGCTTTGAGTGAGCCGCCGTCGTCTTCGAGCATCAGGAACGTCTCGGCGAGCGAGCGCTGCCCCTGCTGCACGTACTGCCCGAGCGAGTGGAGGTCGGTGGAATACTGCACGCTGACGGGGAAGAGGCCGGTGTGCTCCTTGCCCTCGCTCTCGCCGTAGAGTTGCTGCCACCAGCCGCCCATGCCCGCGAGACGCGGTTCGAAGACGGCGAGCAGCTCGACGGTTTTGCCGCTGTCGAGCAAAAGTTTGCGGATGGCGGCGTAGTCGAGCGCCGGGTTGTCGTCGGTTTTCTCGTAGCGGCGGCACAGATCGGCCGCGCCGTAGAACAGCGCCCGGATGTCGATGCCTGCGACGGCGATGGGCAACAGGCCCACGGGCGTGAGCACCGAAAAGCGACCGCCCACGTCGCCGGGGATGACGTATTTCTTGTAGCCCTTCTCCTTCCGCAGCGTCTCGAGCGCGCCTTTGTCCGGGTCGGTGGTGGCGACGATGCGCTTCTCGGCGTCGTCGAAATGGTCTTCCATCCACGTCCTGAGCGCGCGGAAGGCGAGCGCCGGTTCGAGCGTCGTCCCGCTCTTCGAGATCACGTTGACGTAGACGCTCTTGCCATCGAGGTAGGCGAGCAGTTCCTCCATGTAGCGCCCGCTCATGTGGTGCCCGGCGAAGAGGATCTCCGGCCCTTTGTGTCCGAAGTACGGCGTGAGCGCCTCGATGACGGCCTTCGCGCCGAGGTACGAGCCGCCGATGCCGATGCACACGAGCACGTCGGCGTTTTCGCGGATGCGGCTGGCCGTCGCGCTCAGGTCTTCGAGGAGCGCGTCGTCGGGACGGAGCAAAAGCTGCCGCCAGCCCGTCGCGTCGCCGCCCGCGCCGGAGCCATCGAGGAGCGTCTGGTGAGCTTTTTCGGTGGCGGGGCGCAGGTCTTCGAGTGCGCCGGGTTTGAGAAACGCGAGGGCCGGCTGGTAGTCGAGGCGGATCATGGAGGTGAGGATGGGTAAAGTGTCCTCCTCAAACTCTGCCGCCGGTCTGCATGTGCCGTCCCATCGAGGTTCTAACGGCATCGTCGTTTTTGTGCCCGTTCGCCCGGCATTACTCCACCGCGACGGGCGCGCGGTCGGTCACGAGGCGTCCATCGACGAGTTCGAGCACGCGCGTGCCGTACGACGCCCACTGCTCCGAGTGCGTAATGTGGACGATGGTGACACCTTCCTCGTTGAGCTCGCGCAGCGCCTGCATCACCTCCTCGCCCTGCTTGGCGTGCAGGTTGCCCGTCGGCTCGTCGGCCAGGATCACGCTCGGCTCGATGACGAGCGCGCGGGCGACGCCCACGATCTGCTGCTGCCCGCCCGAGAGCTGGCTGGGGAATAGATCACGCTTGGCGGCGAGGCCGAAGCGGTCGAGCAGCGTCGCCACGCGCCCCTGCCGCTCCGTTTTAGGCACCTTGGCGTAGAGCAGCGGCGCTTCGAGGTTTTCGTAGACCGTGAGGTCGTCGATGAGGTGGTATGCCTGAAACACGAACCCGATCTCGCTGCGGTGGAGGCCCGTCCGCTCGCGCTCCGACAGGTTTTCGACGTTCTCGCCCTTGAAAAAGTAGGTGCCGCTCGTCGGCGCGTCGAGCAAGCCGAGGATGTGCAGCAGCGTGCTCTTGCCTGCGCCGCTCGGCCCCATCACAGACACGAACTCGCCCTTGTCGATGGTGAGGTTGACGCCGCGCAGCGTGAACACCTGCTGGCTGCCCTGCTGGTGGACGCGGCTGAGGTTTTCGAGTTGGATGAGGGACATGGGATTTCGGAAGTGGGATTTCGGAAGGGGGAAGTCAGCGCGCGCGATCTATTCCGCGCGGAGCGATTGAACGGGATCCGCCCGTGCCGCGCGGATGGACTGATAGCTCACCGTCAGCAGCGCGACCAGAATCGCCAGTCCGCCCGCGAGCAGGAAGAGCGCCGGGCCGGGCGTGATGCGGTAAGCGAAATCCTGAAGCCACAGGTGGGTGGCCCCGTACGCCACTGGAAAGGCCACCACGAGCGCCAGCCCTACCAGCTTGAGAAAATCTTTTGAGAGCAACGCGACGATGCCGAGGACGGAGGCGCCCGAGCACCTTGCGCACGCCGATCTCCTTGCGCCGCTGCTCCGCCGCGAAGGCCGCCAGCCCCAGCAGCCCCAGCGAGGCGATAAACAGCGCCACCATCATGAAGCCCGCGAAACCCTCTCCCAGCCGCCGGTCTTCTTCATAAAGTGTGGCGAAGGCATCGTCGAGAAAGGCGTAGTCGAACGGATACGTCGAGAAGCGCTGCCACGTCTCCTGAAGCTGCGCCAGCGTGTGCGGCAACTCGCGCGCCTGCACGCGCACGGCGACGTTCCCGACCCACCGGGCGGTGTAGCGGATGAGCAGCGGCTCGATGGGCCGATGGAGCGAGTGGAGATGAAAATCGCGCACCACCCCGACGACGGGCCGGTCCTCCTCCCAAAACTGGATGGTCTTGCCGACGGCTTCCTCGGCGGACCAGCCGAGGTGCCGGGCGGCGGTCTCGTTGAGGATCAGCGCGCCGCTCGTGTCAGAGGGAAACGCGGGTGAGAACGCTCGCCCCGCCGCCATCTCCATCCCGAACACGTCGAAAAAGGTGTGGTCGGCTCCCATCTGATAGACGGACAGGTCGTTGCCCGGGCCCTCGGCATGGCCTTCCCATACCTGCAGGCGGGTGCTGGAGCCCACATTGATGGGCAGGTCGGTGGAGGCCGTCACGCCGCTGACGCCGGGCAGGCGCAACAACTCGTCTTTGAACGCGCCGAGCGCCTCCTGCGGGACGGCATCCAGAATGTTCAGCGTCACAATCTGCTCGCCTGCGAAGCCGGGCGTCTGGCTCCGGATGAACTGGAGTTGCTGGTACACCACCAGGCCGCCGATGACGAGCACGACAGCCGCCGCGTACTGCCCCACCACCAGCACGGCGCGCAGCCTGGAGCGGGGGGCTCCCAGCGCGCCTTGCCCGCGGAGGGCAGGGGCCGCACGCAGCGCTGTCAGCGCGAACGCAGGGTAGACGCCCGCCAGCAGGCCCACGGCGAGGCCGAGCAGAGGCACCAGCGCCGCATACGGGCCCAGCGCGCTAAAGCTGAGGTCGCGGTCCACCCACGCGCCGAAGGTGGGCAGCAGCGCCGCCGCCAGCCCCGCGCCCACCAGCAGCGCCAGCATCGCCGTCAGCACCGACTCGCTCAGGTGTTGCAGGGTGAGCTGGCTGCGCGCCGCGCCGACGGCCTTGCGTACCCCGACCTCCCGCGCCCGCCGTGCCGCCCGTGCCGTGGCCAGGTTGGTGTAGTTGACACACGCCAGCAGCAGGATGATGATGGCAATTGCGCCGAAGAGGTACAGCGTTCGGGCATCCCCCCCATCGCCCAGCCCAAAGTTCGCCTCACTGTGCAGGTGGATGCCGGCGAGCGGCTGGAGATACGCCCGGCTCATCCTGGCATTCTGCCCTTCGTGCAACCGGTAGAGCGCCGTCAGCCGCGCGCCGAGCGCGTCGGGGTCGGCGTTCGGGGCGGCGCGCACGTAGGTTTGCCACGACTGGTTGTTCCACACATCCTGGTTCTCGCGGAAAAAGCCGCTGGAGACGATCGACACCGCGTAGCTGAACTGCAGGTGCGACGCGGCCGGCGGATCGGCCGCCACACCCGTCACGATGAACGTGCCCTGATCCACGAACTCGATGGGCTGCCCGACGGGGTCGGTGCTTCCGAACAGACGCTGCGCCAGGCTGGCCGTCAGCACCACCGTGTTGGGACGCTCCAGCACCGTCTCCGCCTCTCCCCGCAGCAGCGGAAACGAGAACAGCCGGAAAAAGTGCGCGTCGGCCCAGAGGCCTTCTTCCATGATCCGCACCTCGCCGCGCCGCAGCAGCGCCACGGATTGCGAAAACGTGGTCGCTTCCTCCACCCCCTCGACCGCTTCCCGCAGCACACGCCCCAGCGGTGCCGGCGTGACGGCGAATCGATCCGTGCCCATGAAGACGTTTCCCGGCTGTTGATTCTCGACGCGGTAGAGACGGTCGGCGTGGGCGTGGAACGTGTCGTACGACTGCTCGAAGCGGATGTAGGTCAGGATGAGCAACGCGCACGCAAGTCCTACCGCCAGCCCAGCGATGTTGATGGCGGCGTACCCTTTCTCGCGCCGGAACGTGCGAAAGGCGATGGTGAGGTAGTTTGTGAGCATGGACGTTCTGGAGCGTGAAGCGGAGCCTTATTCGCTGCGAAGCGCGTTCACGGGGTTGTGCCGGGCCGCGCGAAACGAATGCAGAGCCGTCGCGGCAAAGGCGACGCCGAGGGCGACGAGGCCGGAGGCCACGAAAAGAACTGGACCCAGGGAGGTGTGGTAGGCGAAGCTGGAGAGCCACGTCTTCATAAGCCAGAACGCTACGGGCGCGGCCACGGCGAAGCCCGCCAGCACGAGCCACGCCAGCTCTTTCGAGAGGAGCATCACAATGCTGGTCACGCTCGCGCCCAGCACCTTGCGCACGCCGATCTCTTTGCGGCGCTGCTGCGTCGTCAGGGCGGCAAGGCCGAACAGACCGAGCGCGGCGATGAGAATGGCGAGGCTGGAAGCAAAGCGGACCACCTGCATCAGCCGGGCGTCTTCGCGGTACTGCTGGTCGAGCGCATCGTCGAGAAACTCGTAATCGAACGGTTGCCCGGGCACGGTGGCGGTAAAGGCGCGCTCCAACGAGGCCATCTGGTCGGGCAACGGCCCCGGACGCAGCCGCACGAGCAGGTCGAGAGATGGGTTGTTGAAGATGCCCACGCCGTCGGCGGCGTTGCGCGCCGCGCCGTCGTAGGTGAGCAGCACGAGCGGCCCCACGGGGTCGTGCAGCGAGTCGTAGTTGAAGTCGTCGGTGACGCCCACGATGGTGTAGAACGTGAACGGGCCGGGCAGCGGCTGGCCGATGGGATCGGCGAGGCCGAAGGCTTCCACGAACGACCGGTTGACGACGGCTTGCCGCTGCGCCGCCTCCACGTCGCGGGAAAACCCGCCACCTTCGGCCAGGTGGATGCGCAGGGCCGTGGTGAAATCCGGCGCGACGATGTTGTAGTTAAAGCGGCGGCTCACGTTCTGCGCGTCGTTGTAGACCAGCATTCCCGCGTTGCGCAGTGGATAGGCTGCCGCTGACACGGCTTCCACCGTCGCCAGGCCCTCGAACGAGGTGCGCAGCGCGTCGAGTCCCCCCATACCCGCGCTTTCCGGGACGACGTTGGGAAGCCGCACGAGGCGGTCGGGCGCGTATCCGAGGTCGCGCGTCTGGAGATACTGAAGCTGACTCGCCATCACGAAGGTGCTGGCCACGAGCCCGATGGAAAGGGCGAACTGGAGGCCGACGAGCACGCGCTGCACGCGCCCGCCTGTGCCGAGGCTGAAGCGCCCGCGCAGCGTTTCCGTCGGCTGGAAGCGGGCGAGGGCGAGAGCCGGGTACGCCCCTGCTCCCAGCGCCGTCACGCCCACGATGGCGAGCACGAGGAGCAGGCTGAACGCATCCAGTTGCGCCGAAACGGGCTGCTCGACGAGGTTGCTCAGCAGGGGCAGGCCGAGCGCCGTCAGCCCCAGGCCGAGCACGAGCGCGAAAAGGGTGAGCACGAGGGCTTCGCCCCAGAACTGACCCATGAGCTGCCCGCGAAACGCGCCCAGCGCCTTGCGCACGCCCACCTCGCGCGCGCGGTCGAGGCTGCGGGCCAGTGCGAGCGTCGTGAAGTTGATGCACGCGATGACGAGCACGAGCGCGGCAATAAGACCGAGAATCCAGAAGGACTTCGGGTTACGCGTCTGCGCGATGCCCTGTGGCAGGTCGGCGTTGAGGTGCACGTCGAGCAAGGGTTGCAGGTGCGCCGTGTAGGTGCCCTCGCTCTCGCCTCTCGACGTGGCCAGCATCTGGGGCAGTGTCGCTTCTACAGACGAGGCGGTTGCTCCGTCGCGCAGCCGCACCCACGTTTCCACTGAGAGGGCGAACCAGTTCTCGAACATGGCCTCGGGCACACGTCCTTTCAGCGTGGCCACGGGCACGAGCGCGTCAAACTGAAGGCTCGACGCCGCCGGGACGCGGACGACGGCCGTCACCGTCGCGTCGCGCTCCTCGTCGCGCAGCCGCACGGCCAGCGTCTGCCCTACGGGATCAGCGTCGCCGAACAGTTTCGTGGCCACGGCTTCCGTGAGTACGAGCGCGTCGGGGCGGGCGAGGGCTGCCTCGCGGTCGCCCTGCACCACGCTGAACGAAAACACGTCGAGAAAGCCTGCATCGACCACCGCCACGTTTTGCGCAAACGCCTCGTCCTCGCGCCGCAGCGAAGCGTCGGTCGCCTGGATGCGGGTAAAGGCAGCTACGTCGGGCAGGGCCTCGGCCATCGTCGGGCCCAGCACCCACGGCGTAACCGTGTTGACGAGGTGTTCGCCCTGCGGCGTGTCTTCCTCGTTCCACAGGCGGAAAACGCGATCCGGCTGCGCGTGGAATCGGTCGAAGGTCAACTCCTGCCGGATGAACAGCCCGACGAGCAGGGCCCCCGCCAGCCCGATGGCGAGGCCGAGAACGTTGATGGCGGCAAAGCCTTTCTGTTTGCGCAGGTGGCGAAGGGCGACGAGGAGGTAGTTGCGGAACATGGCGGCGAGAGTAGAGACGATGCGGTTCTCAGCGAAGGCCATTCCCAGCCTCCGGAGGGGCGTTTCTAGGCCCGCTGCACGCTGAAGGTGTTCGCAGGCGGACACTTCTGCCCGCCCCCGGACAATGCTGCTCGGTCCGCGGTAAACGCGCGGTGGCCCTGTGCCGCGCGCTACGCCTGCCGACGGCAGAGTAGCGCCACGAGAAACGCAAGCGCGCCCGCAAATGCGAAACCCCGGCGCCGTTCAGGAACGCATACCCACGCTCGCGTCGCAACCGGCGTTACGCAGCGAGGAGGTGGGTATGCCACCCGGGGATAAAGGCTATTCGGAGCGCAGCGTATCGACGGGGTTGGCGCGGGCGGCGCGGAGCGTGTACAGGCTCACCGTGGCAACGGCGACGGCCAGCGACAGGACGCCTGCCAGCACGAACGGTACCGGCCCGAGTGGAACCTGATAGGCGAACGACTCCAGCCAGTGACCGGCGGCGAGGTAGGCGAGGGGCACGCCTAACACGACGGCCAGCACTACGGGCCGGGCAAAGTCGCGCGCCAGCAGCACCATCAGGCCGGGCACGCCTGCGCCAAGCACTTTTCGCACACCGATCTCTTTCCGGCGCTGCCGCGCAGCGTACGCGCTCAACCCCAGCAGCCCGAGGCACGCGATGAGGATGGCAAGGATCGTGAAATAGCCGAAGGCCCGCGCCAGTTGCTGATCGTTGCGGTAGAGCGCCTCGAACTCTGCGTCGAGAAATGACACGTCGAGCGGCGTCCCGCTCGAAAAGCGCGCCCAGGTGGCGTCGAGGTGGGCGAGCGCCTCGTCGAGCGCGCCAGCACGCGCGCGCACGAGCGCGTAATCATATCGGAAGCCCGCCTCGCCCACCTGGAGCAGGACGGGTTGGATGGCGTGGTGAAACGACTCGTAGTGGAAGTCGCGCACGAAGCCCACGACGGGGTGGGTAACCCGTTCCATGCTCTCAGGATCGATGATCTCGTCGAGGTTGGCAGTTTCGGCGTCCGAAAAGCCCAGCAGCCGGGCAGCGGTTTCGTTCACCAGAAACGCCGACGAGTCGGTGGGCAGGCGGGCGTCGAGGGCGCGTCCCTCGGCTACCTCCATCCCGAGGGTCGTGAGAAAATCGAAGTCCGCCGTGTAGATGGTTAGCATCAAGCCCGCATCACCTGGTTTGCCGGTGGGGATGTACGTGCTGTTGTTGTCATCGCCACTCGACGGATACTGGTCGGTGAGGGTGGCGGAGGCGATGCTGCTGCTTTCGAGAAGGGCGGCTTTAAAGGCCGAAGCTTGCGCGCGCACGCCTTCGTCGGGCCGGAGCGGCAGGATGACGACCTGCTCGCGGCTGAAGCCCAGTTGCTGGCTGCGGGCGTACGAAAGCTGCCGCTGCACGACAAACGAACCCGCGACGAGCATCACCGACAGCGTGAACTGGGCCACCACGAGGCCCCGTCGCAGCACCAGCCCGGAACGGCTCGACCGGAAGCGCCCACGTAGCGTCTCTGAGGCCCGAAACGCCGAGAGCACAAAGGCCGGGTAACTTCCCGCGATCAGTGCGACGATGGGCACGGCCAGCGCCAGCCAGCCCAGCATCCCCAGCGTGTCGGAATAGGTCAGCGCTCGCCCGGTGAGGCTGTTGAAGGCGGGCAGGAGGCCCCACGCCAGACTAACGGCCAGCCCCGCTGCCAGCGTTGTCACCACGAACGACTCGGCCAGAAACTGCCGCCCGAGTTGCTGACGTTCGGCTCCGAGTGCTTTACGCAATCCTACTTCCCGCGCCCGGTCGAGCGCCTGCGCCGTCGCCAGGTTGGTGAAGTTGATACACGCGATGAGCAGCACGATCAGCGCCACGCTCGCAAACACGTACACATACAAGGCGCTGCCGCCCGGCTCGGCCTCGTCGGCGAGCGAGGGCCCGAGGTGAATGTCGGTGACGGGTTGCACGTGGACGGTGTAGACGGCATTGAACTGCCGAAGGAGGTCTCCGGTAGCGGCTTCGACGAGGCGGGCCAGGTGTGCTTCGAGCGCTTCCGGTTGCGCGCTGGGCCGCAGCCGCAGGTAGGTGAGGTAATTCATATCCGACACCCACGCGGGCGGGCCCTGCGGCTCTTCGGGCAGATGGGAACGCATCGACAAGAGCACGTCGTAGTGCAGATGCGTGGCCTCGGGTACGTCCGGCACGACGCCGACGATCTCGAAGGCATCAGCGCGCGGCCCGATCTCGACCGTCTGCCCGAGGGCGTCAGCGTCTCCGAAGTAGCGGTGCGCGGCGGTTTCCGTCAGCACGGCCTGGCCGGGCGCGGTAAGGGCCTGCGCCACGTTCCCGTCCACGAACGGGAGGGAAAACACGTCGAAAAACGCGGGATCGGCGTAGAACGTTTGCTCGCGCAGAAACGTCTCCGTGCCCACGCGCACGATGGGGTCTGCTTCCGCTAAACGGGCTACCGCTTCCACGTTCGGATCGACCTCCTCCAGCACCCGTCCGGTGATGGCGGCGCTGCGGGCCACGTGGGTCTGCTCGCCACTCAAGCGGATCTCCGAGGTGAGGCGGTAGAGCCGGTCGGCGTCCGGGTGGTGGCGGTCGTACGAGCGTTCGTGCTGCACATACAGCCCGATCAGCAGCGCACACGCCAGTCCCACCGCCAGCCCGAACACGTTGATGAAGCCAAACAACCGCTGCCGCTTAAAGGCGCGGTACCCGACGACGAGGTAGTTTTTGATCATGGTGAGGCGAGGTTATTCGCTGCGGAGGGCTTTTGTCGGGTCCGCAGTGGCGGCGCGGAGAGCGTGGTAGGAAACCGTCACCAGCGCCAGGAGCAGCACCGCCGTGCCCGCGAGGAGGAAGGCCCCTACGCCAATGTCGATGCGGTAGGCGAAATCATCGAGCCAGCGCTGCGTGGCGACGTAGGCCAGCGGCGTTGCGATCAGGAAGCCGACCGCGACCAGCTTCAGGTATTCCACCGAAAGCACACCGACAAGGGACGAGACGCTCGCGCCGAGCACCTTGCGCACGCCGATCTCCTTCGTCCGTCGTTCCGCCGTGTAGGCCGCCAGTCCGAGAAGCCCGAGGCACGCCACGAGAATCGCCAGGAGGGCGAAGACGCTGAGCGTCTGCATCAGGCGGCGGTCGGTCTGGTAGAGCTGGGCGAAGGCGTCGTCGAGGAATTCGTACTCGAACGGGTAGCGCGCCTCGAATCGCGCCCAGGTCGCCTCCAGGTGGGCCAGCGTGCCCGGCACGTCCTCGCCTGAGATGCGCACGCAAAGCCCGCCCGGATGGTCCGTCAGCAGCATGAACAGCGGCGCGATCTCCTGATGCATCGACGCCACCTGGAAATCCTTCACGACTCCGATGACGATTCCCTGGTCGAGTTCGCCCGGTACGTCGAAGCGCTTGCCCACGGCCTCGGTCCAGCCCAGGCTGCGCACCATCGCTTCGTTGAGCACCACGGCACTGGAGTCACCGGGCCGCTTTCAGGGTCGAAGAAGCGGCCGTCGGCGAGGTCGCAGGCCGTAGAGTGTCGAGGAGGTCCGTGTCCGCCAGCGTGAGCAGCGCGGCGGTGAGGCCCTCGCTCCTCGGCGCGGCCCTCCGGGACGACAGTGTAGGTGGAGAAGTCCTCGCCGGGAAAGGTCCCCCGTCGCGGTCGCGGCGGTCACGCCTGGATGGCGGAGCACCTCGGCTTTGAAGGCCGTCGAACTGCTCGGGGTGTCGGTCCGCCCCGATAGGCAGGGTCACGATCTGCTCGCGGTCGTAGCCGGGATCTTCGGACTGCACGAACTGCATCTGGCGGAAGACGAGAAACGTCCCGGCCAGAAGCGCGATGGACGCCGCGAACTGGGCCGTCACGAGCGCCTGCCGGAACCGCTGCCCGCCGACCGAGAGCGACGCCCTTGAGCGCGCGCGTGGGTCGGAAGGCGGAGAGGACGAAGGCCGGGTACAGCCCTGCCGCAAAGCCGACCATCAGGCCACCAGGGCAACTAGCGCCGCCAGAACGGGCGGATCGGCCACCAGGCGAAGGCGGGCAGTGCTTTGCCCGACGAGCGCATTGAATGCCGGGCGTACGGTTTCGACGAGTGCCAGCGCCAGCACCATGCCGACCCCGCACGAGGAGAAAGGCCTCCCCGAGGAACTGCCCGATGAGCTGTCCGCGCTGCGCGCCGATGGCCTTCCGCACGCCGACCTCCATCGCCCGCCGCCCGGCGCGGGCCCGGTGGCAAGGTTCATGAAGTTGACGCACGCGATGAGCAGGATCAGCAGGGCGACGATGCTGAGCACGTAGACGTAGGCGCGGTTGCCCTGCACCATGCTCCGCTGGTAGAAAGAAGGTCGGTTCGAGCCGAGGTAAATGTCCTCCAGCGGCTGTAAGTAGAGGTGGTACTGCTCCGCCCGTTGGGCGAAGTGCCGGCGCATGAAATCCGGCAGCTTCGCTTCGAGCGCGACCGGGTCCGTACCCGGACGAAGGCGGACGTAGGTGAACATCGTTTGGGGTCGCCACTGCGCAAGCCATCCGAATTCCAGAGCGCCGTTGCCCGGCACGACGCTCGACCACGAGACGAACGAGCCGTACCGCAGGTGCGAGGCTTGCGGAGCATCCTCGACCACGCCGGTGACGGTGTACGTCAGATCGCCGAAGCCGAGGAGCGTTTCCCCAACCGGGTCGGCGTCGCCGAAGAAGGTCTGGGCGAGGCTTTCCGTGAGGACGAGGGACAGCGGCGCTTCGAGCGCCGTGGCGGGGTCGCCGCGCAGAAGCTCGAAGTCGAACACCTCGAACAGATTCTGGTCGGCAAAGGTCACGTCGGCGACGGGCAGGCGTCGTCGCGTTGGAAAAGGAGGTCATCTTCCACCACGAGCAGGATGCGCACGGCAGCCCTCCACCTCGTAGGATACTCCGCTGTCACCGAGCGTAGGGCCCATCGGACCCGAAGAGAGGGCCTCGAGCTGCTCCCCACCCGTCGGCAGCGTGTGGATCTTGTTGAGCCCGGTAGATCCGTTCGCTCTGGGTGTGGAAGCGGTCGTAGCCGCGCTCGTGGCGCACCCACAGCCCGATCAGCAGGCAACTCGCCAGGCCCACGGCGAGGCCGGCCACATTGAGTCCGGCATAGCCCTTCTGACGACGCAGGCTGCGCAACGCAACGACGAAGTAGTTCTTGAGCATGGTCTCGGGAGTTATTCGTACCGAAGCGATTTCACCGGGTTGGCCCACGCCGCGCGGTAGGCGTGCACGCCGACGGTGAGCAGCCCGACGCCAATGGCGAAGGCTCCGGCCATCAGAAACACGGCAGGTGTGAGCCGCACGCGGTAGGCAAACCCATCGAGCCACTGGTTGAGCGCGGCGTAGGCTATAGGCGTGGCCACGACGAAGGCGATGCCCAACAGCACGAGCACTTCTTTAGAGAACCGCACGACGAGGCCAAAGGGCGTGGCGCCGAGGGCTTTCCGGATGCCGATCTCACGGGTGCGCTGTTGAAGTGCGTGCGCCGTCATTCCGAACAGGCCCAGCAGCGCGACGAACAGCGCCAGGCCGGTGAACACGGCGAAAATCCGGCTCAACCGCTGCTCGGTGCGGTACTGCTCGTCGAGTTGGTCGTCGAGAAACGAGGCGTCGAAGGGATCGCCGGGGTTGCTCTGCTGCCAGGCGGCCTCCACCTGCGCGAGTCCGGAGCGGACGTCGCCGCTGTGCAGCCGCACGACCACGTAGTCGAGGCTTTCGCCCTCGGTGAGTTGCACCACGAGCGGCTCGATGGGGCTGTGCAACGAGGCGTAGTTAAAATCTTCCGTGACGCCTACGACGGTACCCGACCTGGACACGTCGAACGCGGCTCCGTCGTCCGAAAAGTTGTAGAGCGCCACGGGCGTGCCTACCGCTGCGCCGAGCTTCCGGGCGGCGGCCTCGTTGAGTACAAACCCCTCCTGCACGTCGGAGGGATGCGCGCGCGACAGGCTGCGGCCCTCCGCCATGCGGATGCCCATGGTTTCGAGAAAGCCAAAGCCGACGTTCATCACCCGGATGTCGTAGGCCGAGTCGGCGGGCATGGCGTCGGTGTGGAGGGGCAGCGTTTGCATGCGCTGGCCGGGTACACTGCCCGTAGCAGCAGCGGACACCACGCCGGGCTGCTCCGCCAGCGCCGCCAGGTACGGCGCAGCGCGCCCCGCCTCGGTCACGACGAGGTGCTCGGCGTCGAAGCCGAGGGATTGGTTCTGCAGGTGGTGCAACTGCTGGAAGACGACGAGCGCGCCCGCTACCAGGCCGATGGAGACGGCAAACTGCCCGACGACGAGGGTTTTTCTCACGAGGCCTCCACCGCCCATCAGGCCGCCCTGCCCTTTCAACACCGCGACGGGCCGGAAGCCAGACAGCACGAGCGCCGGGTAGCTGCCGGCGGCAAGGCCCACAACAATCCCCAGGCCCACCAGAACCGCCAGCGTCGGTGCATCCAGCGACACGTCGAAGGGCTGCCCGGCCAGCACCGCAAATAACGGTTGCGCCAGCCAGGTCAGCCCGACGGCCACGGCGAAAGCGGCCAGACTCAGCAGCACCGCCTCGCCCAGAAACTGCACGACGAGCTGCCCGCGCCGCGCGCCCAGCGCTTTCCGCATCCCGATCTCTCGGGCCCGCCGCCCCGCGTACGCCGTCGTCAGGTTTACAAAGTTGATGCACGCCACCACGAGCACCAGCAGGGCGATCGTGGCGAGCAGGTAGGTGTACGCCGCGCTGCCGTTGGCCGCCACTTCTTTCTTGAGATCCGAGTGGAGGTGGATGTCCGTCACGCGCTGAAGCTGCGGCGTTTCCAGCGGAGCGTCGGTGTGACGCTCGAAAAACGACGCCAGCGCCGGTGCCAGGTCGCGGGCCGTCGTGCCCTCGCGCAGCAGGACGTACGTGTAGAACCCCGCCCATTGCCAGTTGTCCATCATGTTGCCCAGGATGGGTTCGAGCGACGCCATGGACACCAGCGCGTCGATGGGGTAATGCGTGGCGGCAGGCAGGTCCTCGATCACCGCCGTCACGGTGTACGCCTCGCCCCAGAACTCGACAGACTGCCCCAGCGCCGAGGCGTCGCCGAAGTACTTGTCGGCGAGGGACGCCGTGAGCACGATGGAGTGAGGGGCCGACAGCGCGGCCCGCGCATCTCCTTCCCGGACGGGCAGCGTGAACACGTCGAACACGGCCGGGTCGGCGAACGAAACGCCGCGCTCGACAAACGCCTCGCTGCCACGGCGGATCGTGGCGGGCGCGGGTGTGGGCCAGAGCCGCGCCGCGGCCTCGACCTGGCCGGGGAAATCCTGTATCAACGCGGCAGCGGCCGGGGGCTGCGCCGCCGCAAACCCGTCGGTCGTCAGCCGGTAGAGGCGGTCGGCGTGGGCGTGAAAACGGTCGTACGACAGTTCCTCGCGCACGTACGACCCGATCATCAGGCAGCACGCCATCCCCACAGCCATCCCCGCCACGTTGAGCAGGGCGTAGAGGGGATGCCGGCGAAGGGCACGCAGGGCGACGAGGATGTAGTTGCGGAGCATGGAGGAGTCGAAAGGGATGTGCAGATGCCGACCGCCAAGCCTGTTCCAGACCCGCAGCGGGTGCGGAGACGGATCTGGAGAGGCAGAGAGTGTTCACCTCCGTACACCCGGTGCGCGCCGCCGCACACCCGCGCTACTCGTACCGGAGCGACTTCACCGGGTTGGCGCGTGCCGCGCGGTAGGCGTGTGCGCCGACGGTTACGAGCGCCACCGCGATGGCGAGAATGCCGGCGATCAAGAAGGACAGCGGTCCGATGTCGATGCGGTAGGCGAAGTCCTCCAGCCAGCGGTGCATGGCGAGGTAGGCCAGCGGAGCCGCGAGCACGAAGGCGATTACGACCAGCCGCACGAATTCCGTCGACAGCAGCGCGACGACACTGCCCACACTCGCGCCCAGCACCTTGCGCACGCCGATCTCTTTACGGCGCTTGGCGACCGTCAGCGTGGCCAGCCCGAAGAGGCCCATGCACGCGATCAGGATCGCCAGCAGCGCCGAGTCGGTGAGGATCGTGCGCCAGCGGCGCTCGTCCTGATACTGGTCCGCCAGGTCCTCACGCAGGAACGAATACGTGAAGGGCCGGTCGGGAAAGAGCGCCGTCCATGTGGCCTCCAGATGCGCCAGGCTGGTGGGTACGTCGTCGGGTTGGACGCGGACGAGCAGGGCATTGAGGCCGCCGTAATAGTCGGGGTGCATGTTCAGCATCGCCGGGGCTACAGGGTCGCGGAGGGTTTCGAAGTTGAAGTCCTTCACCACCCCGATGATGGTGGGGTTGCCCGCGAAAAAGCTGTCCTCCAGACCGGTCAGCACGTGCCCGATGGGTTCCGCGATGCCGTACGTCTCGACAAACGCCTCGTTGACGAGCACGCTCTGCGTCGAGTCGCTGGGAAAGTCGGGCGAGAAGTTGCGCCCGGCGACGAGTTCCATGCCGAGCAGGTCGAGGTAGCCGTAGCCCCCCGCGATGTTGTGGACGGTAAAGGGTGTGCCATCGGCAGCCGTCCAGCCATAGGTGTCGTAGCCCCGCGTGAACGAGTAAGACGTGGGTGCCGCTGCCACGACCCCTTGCTGCCCGACGACATCCTGCCGCACCACGTCGACCAGTTGCTGTTTCTGCGTGTCGGTGAGGCGTGGCATGGCAACGGCCACGACCTGCTCGGCGTCGAAGCCGAGGTCTTTGGTGAGTAGGTAGTCGAGTTGCCGGTACATCACCAGCGTACACACGATGAGCCCGATGGAGACGACGTACTGCGCCACCACGAGCGCGCTCGTGAACGGGCGTCGGCCCCGCGTGGAAAGGTCGCCCTTGAGCACCGATGCGGCCTGAAAACGCGACAGCACGAGGGCGGGGTAGCTGCCGCCCACGAGGGCCACGAATGCGATCAGCCCGGCGAGCAGCCACAGCATTGCCGGATGCGCGAGGTGGGCAAAGCCGAAATCTTGCCCCGTCATCAGGTTGAAGGTAGGCAGGGCGAGCGCGGCCAGCACAACGCCCAACGGCAGCGCGAGCACGCTCAGCAGCAGTGCCTCGCCCCAGAACTGCCTCATGAGCTGGCCCCGGTTGGCCCCCAAGCTCTTGCGCACGCCTACCTCGCGTGCCCGCGTCGTCGAGCGGCCCAGCGCGAGCGTGATAAAGTTGATGCACGCGATGGTGAGCACCATCACGGCGATGCCGAGCAGGATGTAGGCGTAGCGCGGGTTGCTCGGTGGCGTCTCATAGGTTACGCTGCGCTCCGGGTCGTGGTGAAGGTCGAGCAGGGGCTGGAGCGTGAGCTGGAACGCCTCCGGGCCATCCGCCAGAAAGCCGGCCGCGCGCCGCCCGTCGATGCGCTCGGCGAACAGGGTGGCCGTAAACGGCACCAGCGCGGCTTCCAGCGCCGCCGGTTGCTGCCCCTCGGCCAGCAGCACGTACAGCGACGTGCGCCCGCCCCAATCATTGCTGCCGATGGGCAGCGCCTCGTACTGGTGAAACGACATCAGCATGTCGAACTGAAGGCTCGACGTGACTGGCAGCGGTGCCAGCACGCCCGTGACGGTGAAGTCATACCGTTCCGTGCCACGCTCCACGGTAATCGACTTGCCGAGCGCGGTTTGATCGGCCACGCCGAAGTACGCGCGCGCCACCGGCTCGGTCAGTACAACCGCCTGCGGATCGTCCAGCGCCGTGGCACGGTCGCCGGCCAGCAGAGGAAAGGAGAACAGGTCGAGAAACGTCGAATCGACCATCGCCAGGCGCTCCTGGAACACCTGATCCTCTTTTCGCACGTCGCGCTGGCCGACCACGAAGCGCGACATCGCCTCGATGGTAGGAAACATCGTCGCTGTCTCCGGGGCAATGCTGGGCGGCATGAGGACCCGGTAGTCGAGGTCGCCGTCCGGGCGCGTTTCCTGGATGAGCACCCGGTAGATGCGTTCCCCTTTTTCGTGCATCGTGTCGAAGCTCCACTCGTGCCGCACGAGCGTGAAGATGAGCAGGCAGCACGCCATCCCAAGCGCCAGCCCGACAATGTTGATCGCGGCGTAGCCTTTCTGCCGGCGTACGTTGCGCAAGGCGACGGTGAGGTAGTTTTTGAGCATGGAAGGTGAGCGGTTATTCGGCGCGGAGCGCCTGGACGGGGTTGGCGGTGGCGGCACGCAGGGCGTGGTAGGCAACGGTGGCAAGCGCGACGCCCAGCGCTCCCAAAATGGCCAGCACAAACACGCCGGGCCCGAGGGGGGCGCGGTAGACGAAGCCTTCCATCCACCGATCCATTGCGTAGTAGGCGACGGGCGTGGCGACGACGGCCCCGATGAGCACGAGCCGCACGAAGTCCTTAGACAGCAGCACGACGATGCTGCGCTCCGTTGCGCCCAGCACTTTGCGCACGCCGATTTCTTTGGTGCGCTGCTCGGCCACGAAGGCCGCCAGCCCGAGCAGGCCGAGGCACGCGACGAGCACGGCCAGCAGCGCGAAGGTCTGGAATACCTGCCCCAGCCGCGCATCGGCACGGTGGAGCCGGTCGAAGTCGCTGTCGACGAAAAAGTAATCGAAGGGATAATCGGGCGAGAACGCCGCCCACGCCTCGCGCAGGTGCGCGAGGGCCTCCGTGGTCTGGCCCGGGGCGATGCGGGCCGAGACGAAGTTGAGGACCTCAAGTGGCATCGGGTTGAGTACGGTGGCGTACACCGAGTCGCGCAGCGAGAACAGGTGGAAGTTCTCCACCACGCCCACCACCTCGCCGGGCCGTGTGGTACCCGCCCAGTGCAACGTCACCGGTTGCCCGATGGCATCGGCGGGCTCGCCCCACCCGGCGTCGCGCACGAAGGCCTCGTTGACCACGAACGCCTCGTCCTCGTCGGACGGAAACGTCTCCGCGTACCCGCGCCCCGCCACGACCTTCAGGCCGTACGTCTCGATAAAGGCGAGGTCGGTGAAGAGGCGGTAGGCTCCCAGGCGCTCTTCCCGCCCTTCGAGTTCGTAGCTCGACCCGTTGCCCGCCCGCGCCGGGACCTGCTCGCTGAGCGAGACGGAGGTCAGCCCAGGGGCGCGCAGCACCTCGGCGCGGAAGGCCGTGGCGTTCGAGCGGATGGCGTCGTTGAGCGGCAGCACCACCACCTGCGAACGGTCGAAGCCGAGGTTGAGCGAGCGGACATGCGCCATCTGCTTCGCCACGACCGCGGTGCAGGCCAGCAGTCCGATCGACACGGCGAACTGGAAGACGACCAACCCTTCGCGCAGCCGCACGTTGAACCGCCCGCCGCTGACGCCGCCACCTTTGAGCACGCTGGCGGGCGTGACGGACGACAGGAAAAATGCCGGGTAACTCCCGGCCACCACGCCTACGAGGAGCGTCAGGGAGGCAAGAGCGAGAAAGATGCGTCCTACGCCCACATCCCCCAACGCCAGCGGCGTCCCGGCGATGCTGTTGAAGACGGGTAGAAAGACGGCGGCCAGCACCACCGACAGCCCGGCGGCCAGCGCACTCATCAGCAGCGCCTCGCCGAGAAACTGCTTCACCAGTTGCTGCCGATGTGCGCCGAGCACCTTGCGCAGGCTCACCTCCTGTGCCCGCCGCGCCGACCGCGCCGTGGCGAGGTTCATGTAGTTGATGCAGGCCACCAGCAGGATCAGCAGCGCGATGGCCGAGAACAAGTACACGTACGCGATGTCGCCGTTGGGGCTCAACTCGGCGTTGAGGTGCGAGCGCAGGTGAATGTCCGTGAGCGGCTGGAGGTGAATCCGGTACGGCACACGATCCCCTACATACCGCTCTTGGAAATCCGGAAAGCGCGCCTCCAACCGGGCCGGGTCGGCGTTCTCGGTGAGCAGGAGGTAGGTGAAGACGGACTCGTAGCCCCACACCGGGGCCGGCAAGGGCGGCAGGCTGGCATAGGACAGCAGAAACTCGAAGGGCAGATGCGTCGGTCCGGCGAAGGGCTCCATCACGCCCGTCACGCGGTAGTCGCTAAACTTCCCGTCGTTGAAAAGGTCGACCTGGAGTGTCTGGCCCAGGGGGTCTTCGCCGGGGAAGTACTTGTCCGCCATCGGGGCGGTGAGGACCATCGTGCGAGGCTCGACGAGCGCGGTGCGCGCATCGCCGCGCGCGAGGGGAAACGAAAACACGTCGAACACTTCGGGGTCGGCCACGAACGCGTTGCCCTCGTAGAACCGGTGCTCGCCTCGCGCAAACACGCGCTGCTCACCCCACCCCATCTTGACGAAGCGCACGGCGTGCTCGACCTCCGGGAAGGCGTCTTCGAGGGCCGGTCCGTACGAAAATCCCCCGTTCGCATTCGTGGGCTGGTCGGCGGTGAGCGGCTGGCCTACTACCCGGTAGATCCGGTCGGCGTTGTCGTGGAAGCGGTCGTACGCGCCCTCGTAGCGGACGTATAGACCGATGAGCAGGCAGCACGCCAGCCCCACAGCCAGCCCGATGACGTTGAGGGCGGCATAGCCGGGATGCCGACGTACACCGCGCGCGGTGACGAGGATGTAGTTTTTGAGCATGCCGGTGAGGGAGACTGGTGCTGCTCTCCTTCCGCACGAAGGTTGTACCGAACGCCTGATGTGGTTTTTTTACCACCCTGACGCGCACCGGGTGTACGGAGCTGAACACCCGGTGCGCGCCGCCGCACACCCGCGCTACTCGTACCGGAGCGACTTCACCGGGTTGGCGCGTGCCGCGCGGTAGGCGTGTGCGCCGACGGTTACGAGCGCGAGCAGCAGCGCGCCGAGGGCCACGAGCAGAAACACCAGCGGCGTGATCGGGGCCTGCTCGACGAACCCCTCCAGCCACCGCCCCGCCACGATGTAGGCGACGGGCATCGCCACGAGGCACGCGGCCACGACGAGAAACACGAAATCCTTCGACAGCATCCCCACGAGGCCGCCCACGCTCGCGCCGAGCACTTTGCGGACGCCGATCTCTTTGGTGCGCTGCGCGGCGGAAAAGGCGGCGAGTCCGAACAGGCCGAGGCAGGCGACAAGCAGCGCCAGCAGCGAGAAAAACGTCACGATCTGCGCGAGTTGGGTTTCGCCTTTGTAGAGATCGGCCACGAAATCCTCGACGTACTGCACGTCTCGGGGGGCGTTCGGAGAACTGTGCCCACACGCCGGGTAGCGCCGACAGAAATATCGGCAGCTGCGCTGGCATCGACACGCGCGACGACCATTCCGTAGTCGAGCGTGTCGACGCCTTCGGTGAACATCAAGGGTTCAATGGGCTCGCGGAGTGATTTGAACGGGAAGTCCCGCAACACACCCGCGATCTCGGTTTCGCCCTCACTCGAAATGCCGTTGTTGATGATGCCGAGGGGCGCGGTGACGCCGGGCTTCCAGGGCTTGTTCATCAGCCTCATGCCCGCCTCGTTGATGAACATCCGCAGGGGTACATCGGGCGGGTCGGCGTCGCCTGCGGTTTCTTCGAGGTTCATCACGCGGATGAAATCGCGGTCGCCTTTGACGGCGGCAAAGGTCAGGTCGGTGCCCGCGCTGTCTCTCACGCCGAAGTACATACCCACCCGCCCGGGCAAGCCCGTCGTGGCGGCTACGCCCTCGGTGCCGGGCAGGTCGGCGAGGGCGTTTTTGATCGTGGGCGTGCGGCTCTGCCACTCGGACGGCACCTCGAGCGTGACGAGGCGCGCGTTCTCGGGCAGCGGGTAGCGGCTGCTCAGGAAATCGATCTGCTTGAAGACGAGGCCGGTGTAGACGAGCAGCCCGATGGTGGCGGCGAACTGCGTCACGACGAGGCCGCGCCGGAGCCACGAGCCGCCCGGCCCGGCAGGCGTGCCTGCCTTGAGCACTCGGGTGGGCTTGTAGCGCGCGAGCACGAGCGCGGGGTACACGCCCGCGAGCACGCCCGTCAGCCAGCGCGACGCCCAGCAGGCCGGCCACGAGCCACGCGTCTGCCACGCCCAGCGACACGCCCTTGTCGAAAAACGCGTTGAAGGCGGGCAGTGCGAGGGCCGTAGCGCGAGTGCCAGAAGGCCCGCGCCGAGCGCCAGCAGCATGGACTCGACGAGGATCTGCCGCGACACCTGCGCCCGGCCCGCGCCCACGGCCTTCCGCACGCCCACTTCGCGCGCCCGCTCCACGCCCCGCGCCGTGGCGAGGTTGACGTAGTTGATGCTCGCGATCAGCAGCACCACGAGCGCAATCGCGCCGAAGAGCTTGAGGTAGCGCACGTCGCCCGTGAAGCCGCCCGCCCGGTAGCCGCCCAGGCCCGACAGGTAGAAGTCGCGCAGCGGCGTGGAGAAAAATGTGCGGGTGTAGGTCTCGCCCTTGAAATGCGGGTCGTGCGCCTTGCCCATCGCCACGAGCGAGGTGTCGAAGGCGGCGCGCGTTACGCCGTTTTCGAGAAGGGCGTATGTGTTGTACATGCTCGCGCCCCAGCTGTCGGGCTCGCGGTACTTCGCGTCGTGCAACTCCAGCCGCGCCAGCGCGGAAAAGCCCACCGTCGTGTTCTTGGGCGGATTTTCGGCGATGCCCGTCACCGTGAGCGTGTGCCACATATTCGACACCTGCACGTCGAGCGTCTTGCCCATCGCGTCGGTCGTCCCAAACAGCGACCTCGCCTCGCGTTCAGTAACCACGAGCCCGTCGATGCGGTCGAGCGCGGTACGGGCATCGCCCTGCGCGAGTGGGAAGGTGAACACGTCCAGAAACGTCGAATCGACCAGCTTGATGCTGCCCTCGATTTCGCGCTGCTGCGTCTCGCCGGGCAGCCGCACGAGACTGCCGTTCCAGCCCGTCCGCACGACGGTTTCCACGCCCGGCACGTATTCGCGGATGGCATCTGCCAGCGGCCACGGCGTCGTCAGGTTGGCCGACGAAACGAGCATGATGCGGTCCGCCTTTTCGTGAAACGCATCCTGCCCCAGCTCGTCGCGGATGAACAGCACGGCCAGAAACGCGCACGCGAGCCCCAGCGCAAGCCCGAAGGCGTTGAGAAACGCGTATCCCGCGTGCCGCCTGAGCGACCGGAAGGCGATGGTGACGTAGTGACGAAGCATGGGGATTAGCGAGGTGGGGATTAGAGCGACACGTGTATCTCGGCAACCAGCGAGCGAAACAACCGCGAGGCGAAGCCGGGCGAAACCAACCTCACTCCGTCCGCAGCGTGCGCGCCGGATTGGCCGTCGCGGCGCGGACGACCTGAAAGCCCGTCGTGACGAGCACCAGCGCGAACGTCAGCAGCGCCGCCAGCGCGAACACGCCCGCGTTCCACGGCGCGCGGTACGCGAACGTTGCCAGCCACTTATCCGCGAGGAAATAAGCGAGCGGAGCCGCCACGACAAGCGCCACGAGCACCAGCCGTGCGAAGTCGCGCGTGAGGAGGGCTACCAATCCCGGCACCGTCGCGCCGAGGACTTTGCGGATGCCAATCTCTTTGGCGCGCTGCTGCACGGAAAACGCCACCAGCCCCAGCAGTCCCACGCACGCCAGCAAAATGGCCAGCCCGGAAAACAGCCCGAAGATGCGCCCCAGCCTCTGCTCGGCGGCGTACTGCGCCTGGATGTCGTCGTCAAGGAAGGTGAAGACGAACGGGCGCTCGGGGACGAACTTCGCCCAGACGCGCTCCAGCGCGGCGATCCCGGCCCGCGTGGTACCCGGATCCGAGACGCGCGAGGCTCGTCCAGTGGTGTTCGAAGTCCGAGATGAGCACAAACGGCTCGGCGGTCTGGTGCAGCGAGAGGTTATAAACGTCGTCCACGACGCCCACGACGGTGCGTGTTTCCGTCCCAGCGGTGATCTCCTGCCCAATGGGGTCGCCTTCGAGGCCGAAGTAGGCAACGGCGGAGGCCGAGATCACGGCGGCGTGCGTGCTGTCGGAGGGCACGTCGGACGAGAACAGGCGTCCCGCGAGTAGCCGCAACCCGACCGTTTCGGCGTAGCCCGCATCGGCAGAGGCGATGAGGAGCCGCTGAAGCCGCCCTTTTTCGGGATCCGGCATGACGCTCATGGTCATCCACCCAATGCCCAGCGGCGCGCCCGACCCGAACGACACGACCGAGGCTTCGCGCTCGATTTCCTGTTTGAACGCTGGGTAGTTGTCGCCCAAGTACTGCGTCCGAAACGTGACGACGTGCTCACGGTCGAAGCCGAGGTTGAAGTCGCGCACGTAGTCTAGTTGCACGCTGCACGACCATCGTGGCGATGAGCAGCACGAGCGCCGCCGCGAACTGGAAGGTCGCCAGCCCTGTCCGCAACACGCTGCGCGACCCGCCCGCGACGTTGCCGCGCAGCGCCCGCACGGGCCGGAAGCGGGCCAGCACGAATGCCGGGTACGCCCCCGAAATCACACCCGACGCCCAGCACGAGCCCGAGCAACGCCGCGAGCGCCACAGGCTGAAACAGCGCGCCTATCCCCAACTCCAACCCCGCCAGGTCGTTGACGAACGGGCAGCGCGAAGGCCGCCAGCGCCACGCCCAGCGGCAGCGCGAGCGCACACACGACGAGCGCCTCGCCCAGGAATCTGCCCGCGTACCTGCCGCCGCGCCGCGCCGACGGCTTTGCGCACGCCCACCTCGCGCGCCCGCGTCGCCGCCCGCGCCGTGGCGAGGTTGACGTAGTTGACGCACGCCATCACCAGAATGAGCAGGCCGATGGCGGCGAAGAGGTACAGGTAGCGCGCGTCGCTCTGCGGCGCGAGGTCGTCTTTTGCTTTCGTGTGGAGGTGGATGGAGGTGAGCTTTTCGAGCGCGAACGTGGGGGTGGCCGTAGACCTCGGCGTCTTGCAGCAGCGCGTCGAACGTCCGGTTCAGCGCGGCGGGGTCGCTGCCATCGCGGAGGGTGAGGTAGATCACCCCATCGAACCGGTTCCAGTTGACCGAGCTGCCGTAGCGCGCGGCCCGCTGCGTCTCCGACAGCGACACGAGCGCCTGCGGGCGGAAGTGCGCGTTCGTGGGCGGGTCGTCCATCACGCCTGTCACCGTGAGGTCGGCGCGGGCCTCGTAGCGCAGCACCTGCCCGATGGGGTCTGCGTCGCCGAAGAGCCGCCGGGCGAGGGATTCCGTCACCACGACCGTGTTCGGCTGCGCCAGCGCCGTCTGCGGATTGCCCTGTTTGAAGGCGTAGGGAAAGACCTCGAAAAAGTCGTCGTCGGCCCGGAAAACGCGCTCGACGAAAAACGTCTTCTCGTTGCGCTCGAACAGCGTTTCGTCTGCCAGCCCGTTTACCACTGTCGCCACCTCCACGTCCGGGGAAGCGTCTTGGAGGGCCTGCGCCAGTCCGGGCGGCGTCGCGGCGATGATGTCGTCGTGGACGGTCTGCACCACCCGGTACACGCGGTTGGCGTTGGGTGCAAAGCGGTCGTACGACGCCTCGTGCCACACGAACAGCCCGATGACGATGGCAGCGGCGAGCGCCACCGCCAGCCCGCCGACGTTGATGAGCGCGTAGCTCCACTGCCGCCTGAGCGACCGGAAGGCGATGGTGACGTAGTGACGAAGCATGGCGGTTCGTGGGTGAACGGATAGCGATTGCGCCCTGTGCGGGTCGAGAGGCAGTGCCAGGGACGTGGCGCCCCGCCCCCACGACGCTCGGTTTGGATTCGTGCCTAACGGCGCGGCTTTCTGCTCCCCCGTTCCGCGTTCCGACCTTCCCTACACCTGCTGCGCCACGAAATGCTCGCTCACCACGCGCCCGTCGAACAGGTTGATGATGCGGTGCGCGTGGTCGGCGTCGGCGGCGGAGTGCGTCACCATCACGATGGTCGTCCCGGCGGTGTTGAGTTCGCCGAGAAGCTGCATCACCGCCGCGCCGTTCGTCGAGTCGAGGTTGCCCGTCGGCTCGTCCGCCAGGATCAGCGGCGGGCTCGCCACCACGGCGCGCGCAATGGCCACGCGCTGCTGCTGCCCGCCGGAAAGCTGCTGCGGGAAGTGCCCGCGCCGGTGCGCCATGCCCACCCGGTCGAGCGCCGCCTCCGTCCGCGCCTTGCGCTCCGACGAGTTGACGCTGAGGTACAGCAGCGGCAATTCGACGTTCTCGTACACCGTCAGGTCGTCGATGAGGTTGAAGCTCTGAAAGACGAAGCCGATACGTCCGCGCCGCAGCTTCGCACGGGCACTTTCGCCCGCCTTCGCCACGTCCTGCCCGTCGAAGAAATACTGCCCGCTGTCGGGCGCGTCGAGCAGGCCGAGCAGGTTGAGCAGCGTCGATTTGCCGCAGCCGCTCGCGCCCATGATGGCCACGAACGCGCCCTGGTCGATCTGGATGGACACGTTCTGGAGCGCCGTCGTCTCGACTTCCGTCGTGCGGTAGACTTTCGAGAGGTTCTCGGTGCGGATGAGGTTGGTCATGGGTCGTTAGTCAAAGGTCGTTGGAGAGGAGAAGAGACGTCACGGGTCATTTGTCACGGGTCATCTGACAAATGACTACTTCAGCACCAGCCGGTCGGCGTCGCCGAAGGCTTCGTAGGACGAGACGACGACGCGGTCGCCCGCGTGGAGGCCGTCGAGCACTTCGAAAGCCAGCGGATTCTGGCGGCCCAGCGTGATGGGATGCCGGACGGCCTCGCCGTCGCCGTCGAGCAGGTACACCCACTGGCCGCCCGTGGTCGTGAAAAAGCCGCCGCGGGCGAGCAGGAGCGCGTTTTCGGGATCGCCGAGTTCGAGGCGGATGCGGAGCGACTGCCCGCGCCGGAGGTCGTCGGGCACCGCCCCGTCGAAGGCCAGGTCCACCTCGAAGCGCCCGCTTACGATCTCGGGGTACACCTTGCGGACGACCATCGTGTAGTCCGTGCCGCGCACCGTCACCGTTCCCTGCTGCCCCACGGCCACGCGCGCCACGTAGTGCTCGTCGATGGGCACGCGCACGCGGTAGCGGCCCAGGATGTCGATCTGCCCGAGGCGCGATCCCTGCGACTTGAGCTCGCCGATCTCGGCGTCGAGCGCGGTAAGCTGGCCCGCCACAGGCGCGCGGACGACGAGGTTTTCCATCGTCGCTTCCACCATGTCGAGGTTGCGGTTGAGGCGTGCCATCGTGGCGTCCATCTGCGCGAGCTGCGTCAACCGGCTGAGCGAGTCGGCCTGGTGGCTTTTCATCGTCAGGTCACGGCGGCGGCGCAGGTAGGCGCGCTCGTCGCGGGCGGCCTGCCACTCCTGCTGCGACACGACGCCCTTTTTGTAGAGCGCATCCAGCCGGTCGAACTCCCGCTCGGCGCGGGCGAGGTTGAAGTCGAGCTCGGTGAGTTGCTGCGAGAGGCTGAGCTGGTTCTGGTCGAGTGCCAGCCGCGTGTTGCGGATGTTGTAGACCTGCTCGGTGATGCCCGCCTCGCTCGCCATCGTGGACAGCGCGAGGTTGTCGTTTTCGAGTTCGAGCAGCGGGTCGCCCTCCTCGACGAACGCGCCTTCCTCGACGAGCCGCCGCGCGACCTGCCCGCCCACGAGCGCGTCGAGGTAGATGGTGCGCTCGGGCTGCACAGTGCCCGTGACGGCGATGTATTCCTGAAACGCGGCCTCCTCGACGGTGGCGACGGTGAGGCGGTCGGCGTCCACGCGCAGCCGCTGCCCGCCGGGCCGCAGCGCCATCCACACGCCGAGTGCCACGATTGCGAGCACACCCACGCCGAGGGCGATGCGCTTCGGCGTGAACCGCCGGGGCACGAGCGTGCGGTCGAGGCCGCTCCCATCGCCCCGCGCCCCGCCCGAGCCGGACGCCAGCGGGCGCGTCAGGATGCCGTTGTCGGGTTGCTGTTCTTGCACGTCGGACATGTGTCGAAAGTGGGAAGTGGGAGGTCGGAACGCGGACAGGGTGCGCGTCGATGGGCGGATGGTAGGAGCGAATTCTGTGCGCCTGCCCAGGCCGTCAGTTGCTGCGCTGCACGTCGAGTTCGTACGAGAAGCCCTCCGGCGGAGCCGCTTCGCGGAGCCGGGAGATCATGGCCTGTGTGGCAGGCCGGGCGTACCAGGCGTTGAACGCCTCGAGGTCGGTGAAGCGAAAGCGCGCGAGCAGGCGTGCCCCCCGTGCGTCGCCGTCGAGCGACAGGCGTTCGAGCGCGTCGTCCGCCTGCACCGCCGTCAGCAGCGACAGGTCGGGCAGCGCGGCGGCGTCCGAAGCGTCGCTACGCACGCCCACGTTGAAGCGCACCGGGTAAGCCGCCGCATCGCGGTTGACCATCGCGGTCATCTGGGCCTGCGCCGTGGGCGCGAACGAGACGAGCAGAGCGGTGAAGAGAGCAGCAACGAGCAGGCGCATGGCGGGAAATGAGATGGAGGAAAGCGACGGCTGATCCCCAACGGGACAACGGCTGTGCCGCGCCGCCAGATCGCGTTTCAGCGGGCCAAAGCGATCCTCCAGTGTTCGCTGCCGGACACCCGCTGCCCGCTACCGTACAACGTGGTCGGTCGCAATGGCCTCTGCCCTTGCTCGCGCGCGGGCGAACGGTTGTTGTATCTACGGGCGGTGAGACACTGCGCGGGCGTACCACCCCGCAGGGCGGGCCAGGCTGGTGCTCCTCTACCACCCTCCCATCATCTATCCTCCATCTTTCTCCGTTCCCACTTCCCCTTTCCCACCATGCCTACCGGACGTGTGCTTGTCGTGGACGACAACGAGGACGTGCTCACCGCTATCCGATTGCTGCTCCAGGGCAACGTCGAGCACGTGCAGACGGCGACTTCGCCCGCCGCGCTGCCGTCGCTGCTGCGCGGCGGTGCGTACGACGTGGTGCTGCTCGACATGAACTTCTCCCGCGACGCTTCCAGCGGGCTCGAAGGCTTGCAGTACCTCGACCGCATCCTCGCGCTCGCGCCCGACGTGGCCGTCATCATGATCACCGCGTACGGCGACCTCGACCTCGCCGTGCGGGCCATGAAAAAGGGGGCGGTGGATTTCATCACCAAGCCGTGGGACAACGCCCGGCTCGTCGCCGCCGTCCACGCAGCCACGCAGCTGCACCGCACACGCAAGGCGCGCCCGCCCGTGGCCACCGGCCCGGCCCTTTTCCCCGAACTGCTGGGCGAGAGCGACGCCATGCAGGCCGTCTTCGAGACGATCCGCAAAGTCGCCGCCACGGATGCCAA
The DNA here is from genome assembly GCA_963829705.1 of Rhodothermales bacterium. GTDB lineage: Bacteria > Bacteroidota > Rhodothermia > Rhodothermales > BA12 > CAWHJN01. The sequence goes on along the minus strand of CAWHJN010000005.1, from coordinate 85,135 downwards.
CGTGCTCGTCCTCGGCGAGAACGGGACGGGCAAAGAACTCGTCGCGCGCGCGCTGCACCGCGCCTCGCACCGCGCCGAAGGGCCCTTCCTGACGGCCGACCTGGGCGCACTCACCGAGAGTTTGTTCGAGAGCGAGCTTTTCGGCCACGCGAAGGGCGCGTTCACCGGTGCAGCCAGTGATCGCCAGGGGCGCTTCGAGGCAGCCTCGGGCGGTACGCTCTTCCTCGACGAGATCGGCAACGTCACGCCCGCGCAGCAGGCGCGGTTGCTCACTGTGCTGCAACGCCGCGAGGTCACGCGCGTGGGCGAGACGACGCCGCGCCCGGTGGATATCCGCCTCGTCAGCGCCACCCATCAGCCCATTCACCAGCGCGTGCGAGAGGGCGCGTTCCGGCAGGATCTGCTCTTCCGCATCAACACCGTCGAGTTGCGGCTGCCGCCGTTGCGCGAACGCGGCGACGACATCCGGCTCCTCGCCGAGCATTTCGTGCGGTTTTACGCGGCGCAGTACCACTGCCCTGCCCGGTCGCTCGGTGCCGCCGCCATCGAAAAGCTGCGGCGTTACGCCTGGCCCGGCAACGTGCGCGAGTTGCAGCACACGATGGAGCGCGCCGTCATCCTCGCTGACGGCGACACGCTCGAACCGTCCGATTTTGCCTTCTCTGCCGGAGCCGCGCCCGACGCCGACGCGCTCGCGGCGAGCCTGGATCTCGAAGAAGTCGAGCGGGCCGTCATCCGCAAGGCCCTCAGCAAGCACGGCGGCAACATCAGCCGCGCCGCCGACGAACTCGGCCTCACCCGCGCCTCGCTCTACCGCCGCATCGAGAAGTATGGGTTGTGAGGAAGGGACGGTAGCGGGTAAAGGGTGAAGAGTGACTGGTTAGAGGGGAAATGCGCGCATCTTACCCGTTCATCTTTGCCAATCACCAGTCACCCCATTCCCCATGCCCCAGCCGTTTCAGTCGTTGCGCCGCGTGTGGCGGCACCAGCGGGTGCGCATGGTGGGGCGTGTGGGGGTGATGGTGGCGCTGGCGGTGGGCGGGACGCTCGCGGCGGAGGCGGGCGGTGCGTGGTGGTGGGCGGCGGCGCTGGCGGGAATCCTCGTGATGGCGCAGGTGGCGGGGCTCGTCCAAACGACCGAGCGCACCGCCCGGTACGTGCTGCGCTTTCTCGAAGGCATCCGCTACGACGACTTCTCGGGCCGCTTTTCCGGGCAGGGGCGCGGCGCGCTGCAACGGGCGCTGGCCGAAGCCTTCGAGGAGGTCAGCGAGGCGTTCCGCACCGTCCGCGCCGAGCGCGAGGAGCAGGCGCACTACCTGCAGGCCGTCGTCCGCCACGTGGGGGTGGCGGTGATCGCGTACCGGGGCGACGGCAGCGTGACGCTCTTCAACACCGCCGCCCGCCGCCTTCTCGGCGTGCCCGGCCTGGGCACCATCGACGCGCTGAGGCGCGTGGATGAGCGGCTGGCGCAGGCCATCCAGATGCTCGAACCGGGGCGGCGCGCGCTCGTCCGGCTGCCGCGCCAGGACCGGGTGCTCGAACTCGTGCTGTTCTCGACGCGCTTCCAACTCGGCGGCGAGGCGCACACGCTGGTGTCGCTGCAGGACATCCGGCAGGAGCTGGAGGAGAAGGAGACCGAGGCGTGGCAGCAACTCACGCGCGTGCTCACACACGAGATCATGAACTCCATCGCGCCCATCACAAGCCTCGCCGCCACGGCGCAGAACGCCCTCGACACCGATGCCGCGCACGCGCGCGACACCGCCCGCGAGGCGCTCGCCACCATCGAGAAGCGCGGCAACGGGCTCGTCTCGTTCGTCGATGCCTACCGCTCGCTCACCCGCGTGCCGCAGCCGCACCTGCGCCTCGTGCCCCTCGCGCCCCTGTTCGACGGCGTGTGCAGTTTGCTCAAGACGTCGGCACGCGCTCAGAACGTCACGCTCGAAACGCGCGTCGAGCCGCCCACGCTCGAAGTCGCCGCCGACGCCGAACTCATCGAGCAAGTGCTCATCAACCTGACGCTCAACGCGCTCCAGGCGATGGAAGGGCGCGGCCACGGGCGTGTGACGCTGCGCGCCGAGATGGGCGAGACCGGCCGCGCCGTGGTGCGCGTCGAGGACGATGGGCCGGGCATATTGCCCGAGGTGCAGGAGCGCATCTTCGTGCCCTTTTTCACGACGAAGAGCGGCGGCAGCGGCATCGGGCTGAGCCTGTCGCGACAGATCCTGCGGCAGCATGGCGGCACGATCACCGTCCGGCTCCACGCTCGACGAGGGCGCGACGTTCACGCTCTATTTTTGAAAATGGGAACGCGGAAGGCGGAGGTCGTAAATAAGGGCGCAGCGTCACCCTGTCTGTTCCGCCTCGCGGGAGCAGGGTCTGTGCGTCCTGCTGGGGACAGTAGCACTGCTGCGCCGCTGAATGTGCCCACACACCAACTCGCCACACTGCTTCGTTCGGCTCGGAGATATCTTTCCCTCTCGTCGCCCTCCACCCGTTCTCCTTTCACCCTTCACCAGTCCCCTTCATTATGCCCCGTCTCCTCTCCGCTCTCGCCCTGCTGCTGCTCGTCGCCGCGTGCGAAACGCCTGCGCCAGACGCACCGCCCGCTCCGGAGCCCACCGCTACTGACGCGTCCTCGGCCGATCCGCTCGCCGCGCGTGCCAACCTCAACACTGCCACACCCGACGACTTCCGCGCCGTGATGCCCGACATCAGCGACCGGATGATCCACGAGTTCGAGGAGTACCGCCCGTACGTCTCGATCCAGCAGTTCCGCCGCGAGATGGGCAAGTACGTCGATGAGGCCACCATCGCGGGCTACGAAGAGCACGTGTTCGTGCCGATCAACCCCGACGAGAGCGATGCTGCGACGCTCCGGCAGATTCCCGGCATCGACGACGCCGAGGCCGACGCGCTCGTCGCCGGACGCCCGTATGCCTCGCGCGAGGCGTTCCTGCGCGCCGCCGCCCCGTACGCCGACGTGGACGCCAACGCCATCTCGGTGTACCTCGGCTCGCCGTCGTGACCGACGCCACGCTCGTCGGGCGCTACCGGCGCTTTCTGCTCGCCGTCGCTGCTGCGCTCTTCGCCGCCACGCCCGCCGAATTGGTGCTGGCCGAGCACTATGGCGACTGGAAGCAGTGGATGCCGTTCGCGCTGTGCGCGCTCGGTCTGGCGGCCGTCGGATGGGTATGGCGGCGCCCGCGCCGGGGCAGCGTGAACGCGCTGCGGGGCACGATGCTGACGGTGGCGGTGGGCAGCGCGGTGGGCGTCTTTTTGCACCTGCGTGCCAACTACCTCTTCGAGCGTGACATCCGCCCGGCGGCCTCGGCAGGACAGGTGCTGTGGGAGGCCCTCTTCGGTGCGAGTCCGCTGCTGGCGCCCGGCATCCTCGTGCTGGCCGCCGTGCTGGCGTGGGCGGCCACGCTCGCTCATCCTGCGCTGCTGCCTCGCCGCGACGCCTGAGGAGCCGTCTGCTGCCCGGGTCGTTGTTCACCTCTCGTCCATCGACCTTCGTACCTGCCATGAGCCGCGCTTTTCTCAAAGACGACGCCGTTGAAGACCCGGTGATGGTACCGGCCCGCGCGCCGCTGCCACCGGGCGCCATCAACTACGTGACGCCCCGTGGGCTGCGCCTCCTGCACGAGGAGCGCGCCGAACTCGAACAAGAGCGCACCCGCCTCGAAACGCTCCCCGCCGACAGCAACGACCGCAAGCGGCAACTCGCCTTCGTAGGCGGGCGCTTGAGTGGGTTGAACGCCCGCATTGCCGCTGCGCGTGTGCTCGAAGGCGCCGCGCAGCCGCAGGACGAGGTGCGCTTCGGCGCGAAGGTGGTGCTACGGTCGGCGAAAAACGCCGAGCGGGGCTTCCAGATCGTCGGCGTGGACGAGGCTGACGCGGCGCAGGGACGTATCGCGTTCACCGCGCCCGTGGCCCGGCAACTCGTCGGCAAACGCGTGGGGGACGCCATCACCCTGCCCGCCACGCGCGGGCCGGAAGCGTGGGAAATCGTGGAGATCGCTTACGAGTGATCCTCGATTCGGCTGGATCCCTTCCCGCTTCCGAAAATCCGCGTTCCGACGTTTACCCCAGCGTCTGGCGACGCGACTCGCGCGTGTCTACCTCGAAGCGGGCGTGGAGCATGTCCTCGGTGATCTCGCTGAAGGCGCGGCGCAGCGGGCGCGGCACCCACACGTCTTGGCGGCAGCGCTTGCCGCGCGCGTCGGCGTGGAAGAACGCGTAGTGCCACGGCGCGGGGCCGCCCTCGAAGTAATCCTGCACCTCATCCCACACGACGGTCCGCTCGGGATGGTTGAGGTGGGTGACGATGCCCCGGTCGGTGACGAGCACGGTGTGGGCGATGACGACCGAGACGAGCCAGCACATGCCGCAGAGCATCAGGCCGGAAAGCTGCCAGACGGCATAGCCTCCTTCGCTTCCCGCCGACACGACGGCGCACGCGCCCATCAACAGCACGAAGCCCACCGGCCACACGGCACCACGCCACACCCGGCGATCCGTCCACGACAGCAAGGCATCCGGGGTGCGGAGGCGGTTACGCACCGTCAGCACGAGCAGCGCCAGCGTGACGGCTCCGAAGCCCACGAAGGCCAACGTGAAGAGCAGGTCGCGGAGGAGGGAAAGAGACATGGGAGCAGTGCCTTCAGGCCGCTACGGTAACCGGTCGCCGCTGCCAGGAAACGATCATTTCGGCGGCGAGAAAAAGCAATGCGACCCATAGGAGGATGTTCCAGATCTCCCGCCCGCCCGGACCGGTTCGTAACGCGCTTTGGGCACGCTCCGCCGACGTTGCGCCAGAGGCGACGAGGCGAGGCTCCAGACCCGTCGCCTGCGCGAGTGCTTCGCGCGCCTCGGCCCCACCATACGTGCGCGGGTCGGACTCGCGGGCGTCGAGCGTGACGGCGATTCGGCGCGCGACGGCCCCATCGGCTTCGAGCGTGTAGAGGCCCGGGCGTGAGAGCGGGTCGGCGGTTTCGACGAGCGTGCTGCCGAAGAGCGGCCGGATGTCGGGCACGTAGGCCTCGCCGTCGGGGCCGGTGAGCGTGGGGCGCTGCCAGGCCACGCGCCCGCCCACCTGCAGCCTGAGCGGCCGCCCCGCCACGAGCGCCTGTGCGCCGTCGCCCTCGGGCGAGGTGAGGTAGAACAGGCTTCGGTGCAACAGCGGCACGAACAGCCCCCGCGTGGGCAGACTGTTCCACCGGCCGTCGAGGGCCGAGGTGAACAGCAGCACGCCCCCCGATCCGTGGCGGATCTCCTGCACGAACGCGCCGCCGCCTGTCAGCCCGATCAACGTCGTCTGTGCGCCGCCGCCCGCGCGGTAGGGGGCGTAGCGGTAGATTTCGGCCCCCTCTACCTGCCCGTCGGACCGCTCGAAGACGCCCGCGAAGACGGGATGCTCGCGGTTCCACCCGGTCGAAGCTCGCCACGGGCGTTTCGCCATCACCCACGGGCGCGCCGAGCGTGCCGCCGCCGATGGCCGCGAGGAAGCCGTCGAGCGCGCCGGGCGCGTCGGACGGGTAGGCGAGCACACCGCCGCCGCCCTCGACGAACGCCGCGAGCGTCTGGGTTTCGCCCGAGGCGAGCGACGTGGGCGCGGCCAGCACGACGGCGTCGAAGGCCGAGAGGTCGGTGGCGGCGAGGCGCTCTTCGGGGATCGTGGTGAGGGCGAAGGTGCCCTGCCCGCGCACGAGTTCGGGCGAAAGTGCCAGGGCCACGTAGCGCGCCGAGGTGCCCGTGCCCTCTACCACGAGCACGCGGCGTTGCTCGGGCACGTAGAGCGCGAAGGCGCGGGCGTTGTCGTCCTCGAACACGTCGGCCTCCGTCTCGACGCGCCCGCCCAGCCAGCCGCGCGCGTCGGGCGTGAAGGTGAAGCGGACGGTGGTGGGCACTCCGGGCGGCAGTGTCGCGGCGTTCTGTGCCACAGGCTGGCCATCCAGCAGCACGTCCGCGCCGTAGTCCGGCAGCGCCTCGTCGCCGTAGTTGACGAGCGTGGCGTCGAGCGTGACGGGCTGCCCGGCCTCGACGATGCGGCTCACCACCTCCACGCCCGTGACGGCCACGTTGGCCTGTGCGCGCCCGCCCACGGGCAGCAGCACCACGCGCCCGTCGAACGGGATGGGCGTGCGGCCCGAGTCGGCGAGCGTGGCGCGCTGGAAATCCGAGACGAGGTAGATTTCGCGGCTGGCGTAGGTGGCGTCTTCGAGCAGCGCGGCGGCGCGGTCGAGGGCGTCGGTGAGCGGGTACGTGCCCGGTGCCGTCTCTACGCGGGCGAGGGCGTCGAGAAACGCGGCACGGCTGCGGAACGGCGCAGGCCGCCCCTGCACGCCCGACGCCGTGGGCACGAGGAACACCTGGTCGCCGTCTTCCAGCTTCTCGGCCATCTCGGCGACGAGCGTCTTCGCCTGGTCGAAGTACGCGCCCTGGGCATCCCGGAAGAGCATCGACAGGGAGTTGTCGAGCACGAACACCACCGAGGCGCGGGACCGCCCCAGCGCCTCGCCCGCGACGCCCTCGACGACGGGCCGCGCGAACGCCAGCGCCAGGCACGCCAGCGCCAGGATCCGCAGCGCCAGCAGCAGCCACTGCTGCACCCGCATCCGCTGCATGGTGGTCTGCTGCAACTCGCGCAGAAACGCCAGCGACGAGAACACCACGCGCCGCGGACGCCGGAAGTTGAACAGGTGCACCACGATGGGAATGGCGACGGCGGCCATCCCGAGCAGCAGCAGCGGGTTGAGAAACGTCACGGAGCCGGAAGATGGAAAATGGCGAATAGAGGATGGAAGCCCCGTCCGCTATTCTCGATCCTCCCTCCTCCATTTTCCCGCCTCGCCCCTCCGAAATCCGACCTCCGAAATCTGAAACTCCCCCTACTCCCGCCGCCCGACGACGAGGCGCAGCGTGGCGTCGTGCAGCGGCAGCGCTACGCGGAAGGTGGTGCCAACGTCCACCTGCGAACGCACCTTGAGCGTGCCGTTCATCATCTCCGTCAATCGTTTGACGATGGCGAGGCCCAGCCCCGCCCCTTCATGCGCGCGCGCCATGCCTTTCGACTGCTGGTGAAACGGCTCGAACAGGTATGGCAGAAAGCTTTCCTCGATGCCGATGCCAGTGTCGGTCACCTCGATGACGCCGCGCGCACCGCCCTCTTCTTCGCTCGGCTCGGCGTACACCCGCACGCACACGCTGCCGGCTTCGGTGAATTTGATGGCGTTGGCGACGAGGTTGTGGAGGATGCGGTGCAGCGCGGCGCTGTCGGCCAGCACCGGCACGGGGCCGGGAGCGCCCAGGTCCAGTGCGAGGCCTTTCTGCTCGGCGCTCTGCCGCAGCATGGCAATGGCCTCCGACGCCTCGGCGCGCAGATCTACCGGTTTCAGGTCGATCTGGAGGTTGCCGCTGTCGAAGCTGGCGAGGGTGAGGACGGAATTGAACGTGTCGAGCAGCCGCTCGCCGCTCTGGTAGATGAGGGCGGCGAACTCCCGCTGTTCGCCGCTGAGGTCGTGCGAGAGGATGTCGGCGAAGCCGATGATGGCCGCCAACGGCGTGCGAAGCTCGTGGCTGATGTTGTCGAGCAGCGAGGACTTGAGGCGCAGCAACTCCTCGGCGTGGCGCTGCGCCTGCTCAGCGCGCTCGCGGGCGTCCACGAGGTCCCGCTCGTAGCGGTGTTGCCGCGTGATGTCGTGGCAGATGCCGAGTAGCACGCTCGAGCCTCCGCTATCGTTATCGTCGCGGGTGCGCATCCCGCTGACGCGCAGTATGCGCTCCTCGCCCCCGCGCAGCCGAACGCGGAAGTCGTGCTCCTGGGGGGTACCGGGGCGCAGAAAGCGCGCCGCGCGGGTGAGCCGCCGCAGGTCTTGTGGGTAGCAGTGGCGCGCAAAGAGCTGACGCGAAGGCTTCACCTCGCCGGGCGCGTAGCCGAAGAGGGGGTACATCTCGTCCGACCACGTGGCCTCGCCCGTGGCGAGGTTGGCTTCCCAGTAGCCCATGCCGAAGATGCGGCGCGCCTCGCCGAGCCGGAAGAGGCTGCGGCGCAACTCGTGCTCGACGCGCTGCCGCTCGGCCAACTCGTTCTGCAACGCGGCCTGCATCAGGTGGCCCGCTTCGACTTCGCCGCTGAGGCGGCGGTTGCGCTCGACGAGTTCTTCCGAGGTGAGTTCGAGCGAGCGTTCCATCAACTCGCGCTCGGCGTCGAACTGGCGGTAGGTTGCGTCTACGCTCGCGACGAACGTTTCCATCCCCGGAGGCACGCTGCCGCCGAGCAAGCGCCGGATCTGCCGGGCCAGCAACGTACTCCACGCGTGTTGGCCCGACCCGTCAGACATCCTCGGCAAACAGGGTGATGGTCATGGTCTGGTTGTGCAGGTCGCAGTTCATTGCGCCGCCAAACGGGGCGATCTCGCCGTGCGAGTAGAAGCCGGCCATCACGGCGTGCCCGCCAAGTGCGGCGGCGACGGCTTCGAGTTCGTTCTCGGTGTGCGCGCCCATCACGATGCGGCGGCCCACGCAACTCACCAAAAAAGCCAGCGTGGGCGCAGCGCCGCCAAGTCCGGCCAGCGCGTCCTCGGCGGCCTCGGTGGCGCCGTCGGCCAGCCGGTCGGTGTTGGTCTTCATGAAACGCGCGTAGGTGCCCTGCGGAATGTCGCCCGCAAACCGGATGCTGCCCTCTGCCTCGTCGATGCCCAGCGTCGAGCGGACGATCTCGCGCTCGCCGTCGCTGCGGCGGATGGACAGCGGGAAGAGCAGGCCGCTGCCCGGCAGGTCTTTGGCGTGAGGGCCGAGGTATTTCTTGTACACGCCGAGCGCCGGGGTGCCGTCGAGTTCGTAGAGCACGTTGCCCTCCGACCGGGTCACGAGGCGGTCAGGGCCGAACGGATGCCACCCGCCGACGGCCCCCCATCCCACGCGGAGGTGCTGCCCGTAAAACCCGAGTGCCACGCCTGCGGGAGCCGCGCGTACGCCCTCGGCCCACACGGGCGTTTCCACAAAGCGGGCCACGTCGCCCGCAAGGCCGCCTGTGATGGCGGGGCCGCTGGGCAGGCACGCGCCCACACCCGCGGCAAACGCCGTCCCGTTGAGGTGGACGCCATCGGCCAGCACGCAGACGTGGGCGAGCGGCAGCCCGTTGTACTCGGGCGGCAGCCGCGCGCCGAGCCGCTCTCCCATCGCCTCGTCGCTTTCGTCCACCCGGCGCTCTGTCCACGCCAGATGCACGTCGGTGCGCGCAAACGTGATCTCCGTCAGCACGAGGGTATCGTCGTGGACCTGGTCGCCTTCGATTTCGCCCGACGACGAGCAGCCAACGACGACCGCGCCGGGATAGCACCGGGCGACGTGGGCGTACACGTTCGAGTCGGCCATGAGCGCCGGGCTGCCAAAAGCGAGAACGAGGCTCACGCCGGGCCGCGCCTCGATGGCGGTGCCGGGTGTCCAGTGTTGCTGCGAAACCTGCATGAGCGGAAGGGGCGGGTGGAGAGGTCATGCCTCAAGCATCAAACGGCGATCCTACCGGCGTTCCTGCACAATAGGTACGACCCATCGAAACAGAAGCGCAAGAAAGTGGCAAAGCTTTCCTCACCGCTTTCGCGTCTTTCCGCCGACAACCTGCGCGCCGTTGCCGCGTTGACACACACCTTTGCACCTATCCGCGCCGCATGTCCACCGCGCCTGTCTCCTCGTCCTCCGCCCGCCGTCTGCGCGACCGCGTGCTCGTGCTGCGGGGCGCGCGCCAGCACAACCTCAAAAACATCGACCTCGACCTGCCTCACGGCCGGATGATCGTCGTCACCGGGCCGAGCGGGTCGGGCAAGAGCAGCCTCGCTTTCGACACCATTTATGCCGAGGGGCAGCGGCGCTATGTCGAGAGTTTGAGCGCCTACGCGCGCCAGTTTCTCGAACGGATGGACAAGCCCGACGTGGACTTCATTTCGGGCCTCGCCCCGGCGATGGCGATCCAGCAGACGACGGCCATCAAAAACCCGCGCTCGACCGTCGCCACGCAGACCGAGGTGTACGACTATCTGCGCCTGCTCTACGCCCGCATCGGCACGACGATTTCGCCGGTGTCGGGCGAGGTCGTCACGAAGGATTCGCCGCGCTCCGTCGCCGACACCCTCACCGCCGCGCTCGACGACGGCACGCGCTTCTACCTCACCTTTCCGCTTCCCGACCACAAAAAAGCCAAAGTCGCGGACGAGTTGGATACGCTGCGCGCGCGCGGCTTTTTTCGCATCCTCGTGCTGCCGACGGACAAACAGGCCGAGAAGGGCGCAGCGGAAACCCTCGTTGATCTCAACGAAACCGAGCCGTCGAGCGTGCGCGCCGGGCGCGACCGGCTGCTCGTGCTCGTGGACCGGCTGGTGATTCGCAAAGACGACGAAAGCACCACCTCGCGCATCGCGGATTCCGTGGAGCAGGCATTCCGCGAGGGAGGAGGGCGCTGCACGGTACGCATTGCCAGCGGCGAACAGGCAGGCGAGCACCTGGAGTTCTCCGAGTTTTTCGAGCGCGACGGGATGACCTTCGAGGAGCCGACGCCCCTGCTCTTCTCGTTCAACTCGCCCGTGGGCGCGTGCCAGACGTGCCAGGGCTTCGGGCGTGTGCCCGGCGTCGACCCCGACCTCGTCATCCCCAATCCCGACCTGACGGTGCGGCAGCAGGCCATCGCGCCGTTCCGCACCGAGCAGTGGAGCGAGCACTTCCGCGCCCTCATCCGGCAGTCGGCGCGCGTTAGCTTCCCCATCGACACCCCGTACCGCCTGCTGACCGACGAGCAGAAAGCGTTTCTGTGGGACGGAGAGGGCGATTACGTGGGCATCACTGGATTTTTCAACTACTTGCAGCGGAAGTCGTACAAGATGCACTACCGCATCTACGCGGCGCGCTTCCGTGGCTACACGACGTGCCCGACATGCCACGGCTACCGCGTGCGGCCGGAGGCGCTGTATGTAAAGGTTGGCGGCCTGCACATCGGTGAGGTCTGCGAGATGACGACCGAGGACGCCCGCGACTTTTTTCGACACCTCGCGCTCACCGAGCACCAGATCGCCGTCGCCGCGCACATCCTCGACGAGATCCGCAAACGGCTGAATTACCTCGTGGAAGTCGGGCTCGATTACCTCACGCTCGACCGGCTGTCGCAGACGCTCTCGGGCGGCGAGAACCAGCGCATCAACCTCGCCACGAGCCTGGGCAGCTCGCTCGTCGGCAGCCTTTACGTGCTGGATGAGCCGTCCATCGGGCTGCACCCGCGCGACACGGGCCGCCTCATCGCCATCCTCGAAAAGATGCGCGACATCGGCAACACCGTCCTCGTCGTCGAGCACGAGCCGGAGATGATGCGCCGCGCCGACCTCATCGTAGACATCGGCCCCGGCAGTGGGCGGCACGGCGGCGAAGTCATGTATTTCGGCGACTACGCAGGCATCCTGGAAGATGACGCTTCGCTGACGGGCGCGTACCTGAGCGGGCGCAAACTCATCGAGACGCCCGCGCACCGCCGCGAGGTCGACCCTGACCACGTGATCCTCGTCGAGAACGCGCGCGAGCACAACCTCAAAAACATCGACGTCGTCTTCCCGCTCGGCATGATCACGTGCGTGACGGGCGTGAGCGGCTCGGGCAAGTCCACCCTCGTCGAGGCGACGCTGTACAACGGCCTGCGCCGCCTCAAAGGGCAGTACGAGGAAGGCACGGGCGTGGGCGCACACGACGGTATCCGGGGTGCGGGCCACATCGACGCCGTCGAGATGGTGGACCAGAGCCCGATTGGCAAGACGAGCCGGTCGAACCCGGTGACGTACATCAAGGCCTACGATGCCATCCGGGCGCTGCTCGCCGACACGCACGCGGCGAAGCTGCGCGGCTACAAGCCCGGTACGTTCTCGTTCAACGTCCCCGGCGGGCGCTGCGAAACATGCGAAGGTGAGGGCGTGGTGAAAGTCGAGATGCAGTTTCTGGCGGATCTGTACCTCGAATGCGAGGCGTGCAAGGGGCGGCGGTTCAAGCAGGAAGTGCTGGAAGTCCGCTACCACGGCAAGAATGTGGACGACATCCTGAGGATGACCGTCAGCGAGGCCGTCGCGTTTTTCGAGGACGTGCCCGCCATCCAGAACAAGCTGCAAGTGCTGGACGACATCGGCCTCGGCTACCTCACGCTGGGTCAGCCGAGCAACACGCTCTCGGGCGGCGAGGCGCAGCGCGTGAAGCTGGGCGCGATCCTCGGCAAGACGACGAAGGAAAAGACGCTCTACCTCTTCGACGAACCCACGACGGGCCTGCACTTCGACGACATCAAAAAGCTGCTCCGAGCTTTTAACTCGCTCGTGGAAAACGGCCACTCCGTCATCCTCATCGAGCACAACCTCGACGTGATCCGGGCGAGTGACTACGTGATCGACCTCGGTCCGGAAGGAGGGCGCGGCGGCGGCGAGGTCGTGGCGGCGGGCACGCCGGAGGAACTGGCGGCCACGCCCGCGAGCCACACCGGGCACTTCCTGCGCGCCGTGCTGTAATTCTTTGGCATGACTCCTCTTGCGCCCACATGCTTCTAATCTTAACATGCATGAATAATTAGCCGCGTAAACTCAGCCGACCATGATAAAAACAGCACTATCTGCAATATCAAAGGATGCCACAGAAAAGCTATATTCCAACATAAAAACATGGCTATCGGGTAAGTACGATGAGTTTTTGCCTCATGTGATAAATGTTACAGAGAAGTATGTATCGGATAGATATAAAAAACTTTCAAAAGCCAAGACCATACTTTACAGAAATGAGCCTGTTGATCTTGATAGCATGTATGTAGATCTGGATCTAATGGAGAATAGACATTATTTTCGTGATGAAGAATATGGATCCATACACACCGAAAATTTATGCGAATTTGCTGATAAATGGGATAAGATACAGATCATAGGAACAGCTGGTGCGGGAAAGTCTACTTTGTGTAAGGCAATATTTAGGAAACTTGTGCATAGTCAAGATTACGGAGTGCCATTTTTTATAGAACTTCGGAATTTTAGAGGAGATACCAGGGACCTGTTAGATTTTGTTTTGTCAGAAGTAAGAAAGGGTTCTCCTGAGTACAAGTCGGAGTATATTCATAGCTTGGCTAAATGGGGTAAAGTTTTTATAATACTAGATGGTTTGGATGAGGTTGATGAGGATAAGTATGATATTGTAGTAAAGCATATAGTGGAGTTCTCAGAGATGTATAGAAACGCTAGAATTCTTGTGTCGAGCAGACCCGATGATTCGATCCATTCTTGGACCGAGTTCAAATCTCTATTCGTGGCTCCTCTGTCTAAAGACCAATCCATTGACCTTGTAAGTAAGATAAAATATGATATAGTTTTGAAAGAGAAGTTTATGGAGGCGTTAGATGACCGTCTATACTCAAGTCATGAAAGCTTCGCGTCAAATCCTTTGCTGTTAACGATGATGTTAATGACCTATGAGCAATACGCAGAAATACCTTCTAAAATACATATATTCTATCAGCAGGCTTTTGAGACCCTTCACTCTAGGCACGACTCTACCAAGGAAGTATACAAGAGGAAAATGAAAACGAATGTGCCATTAGATGATTTTATCAACCTAACTAGCGCATTCTGTTTATTTACGTATAGCGAAGAAGCTTTTAGATTTACAAAATCTAGTGCGATAAGCTGGATTAATAAATCTATCGATGCAACAGGTATCAAGGTTGATAAAGAAGATTTCTTTTCCGATCTCGGGCAGTCTGTATGCTTGCTAATATATGACGGACTTGAATATACGTTTACCCATAGATCTTTCCAGGAATATTTCACAGCATTGTTCATATGTAACTATCCAACCAGCAACAGGGATCTTCTAGACTCCGTGACGAAGTCTAGAAGATCTGACAGTGTTTTTCATCTGGCTTACAGTATAAATGAGAGATTGATAGACTCGGTATATGTTATACCTGTTGTTAGGGAGTTTGTGGAGCATTGTCGTGCTGTAGACGAAAGTGGTTTGAGTAAGTCGTCATATTTGTCGTATTTCTGGGAGGGTATAGAGCTGAGAAATTCAAAACATGGACCCAGTTTCAGTATTCACCCAACTCAGCACTGGGAGAACATATATCAAGTACATCCTAAGTTGTGGAGATGGCCTAAAATTAAAGAAATATCATGGGATCACATGATGGGAGCTGTGGAAGAGGATATAATATTCATATCTCTATCCTCTATAAGTGGCGAACAGGAAAAGATCCTTAAAAAAATAAATCTCGAAGGATTCTCAATGGATATCAGGAAGGGAATGGAAGGTTTTTTGAAATCAAAAGAACTTGCCTTGCGTAGATCGAACAAGGCAATTTCTAGTGTTATAGGTATAAAAGGTAGTTGATGTTTCTACTTTTGATTGTGTCATCTGTCTGACCCGGAAGGCAGACGCGGCGGGCACCCCTGAAGAACTGGCCGCCACGCCACAGAGCCACACGGGCGCGTTTCTGCGCGAGGTGCTTTGACGGAGCGTGCGTTGTCAGCCGTGTGACGGCAAACAAGTGCACCGGAGAGAAGCGGTAACGGCACCTTCCCGGTCGAGCCGGGCGCGGCGGTGTTTCTTGAACGTGCTGCTTTTGCCTCACCCGCATGGATCTCTTCTCGTTGATGGCCGCGCTGCTGACCATCACGGCGCTGTTCAGTTTTCTCAACTACCGGTACCTCCACCTGCCCACGACCATCGGCGTGATGCTGATTGCGCTGGCGGCGTCGCTCGGGATGCTGGGTTTGCACGCCCTCGGGCTGCCGCTCGACGAGTTCGCGCGCCGCCTGCTCGCCCGCGTGGATTTCGACCGGGCGCTGCTCGATGGGATGCTGAGTTTTCTGCTGTTCGCGGGCGCGCTGCACGTAGACCTCGGCCATCTGCTCGAAGAAAAAGGCACCATCGCCGTGCTCGCCACCGTCGGCGTGTTCCTCTCGACGTTCGTGACGGGCGCGCTGTTCTACTTCGCCGCGCACGCGCTGGGCATCGAGTTGCCCTTTCTCTACGCCCTGCTCTTCGGCGCGCTCATCTCGCCCACCGACCCCATCGCCGTGCTGGCGCTGCTCAAGACGATGCCCGTCTCGCACCGGCTGGAGATCAAGATCGCGGGCGAGAGCTTGTTCAACGACGGCGTGGGGGTGGTGGTGTTTCTCATCGTGCTGGAGATGGCCACGGGCGGAGCGGACGTGACGGCGAGCAGCGTGGCGCTGCTCTTCGCGCGCGAGGCGTTCGGGGGCGCGCTCTTCGGGCTGGCCGTCGGCTACGTGGCGTACCGGCTGCTCAAAGAGGTGGACGATTACCACGTCGAGGCCCTCCTCACGCTCGCGCTGGTGACGGGCGGCTACGCGCTCGCCGCCGCGCTGCACCTGTCGGCTCCCATCGCCATCGTGGTGGCGGGCCTGCTCATCGGCAACCAGGGGCGGGCCTTTGCGATGAGCGAGACGACGCGGCGCAACCTCGACACGTTCTGGGAGCTGATCGACGAGATCCTCAACGCCGTCCTCTTCGTGCTCATCGGGCTTGAACTGCTCGTGGTGACCTACGAAACCGGGCGCATCGGGCTGGCGCTGCTGGCCATTCCCATCGTGCTCGTGGCGCGGGCGCTGGCCGTGGGCCTACCGCTGACGGTGCTCAAGCCGTTTCGATACTCCGAAAGAGGGGCGCGGCGCGTGCTCATCTGGGGCGGGCTGCGCGGTGGGATTTCCGTCGCCCTCGCGCTGTCGCTGCCGCCGAGCGAGGTGCGCGACATCCTGCTGACGGCCACGTACGCCGTCGTGGTGTTTTCCATCGTCGTGCAGGGGCTGACGATGCCGCGCCTCATCCTGCGTGTGGGCGCGTCTGCGAAAGCGTAAGGGTCTGGGGCAACCGCGCCGCGCTGTAACCAGGGCGATGCTGGGGGCGTAGAGGCCGCCCTTCTGGGTACAGGGCGGGTACGAGGCACCGCCGAACGTGTACCCGGTACCCCGCCCCTCGGACTCCGCACCCCGCCCTCGCCTATGCCCCTGCCTATCGGGTCGCGTTTTTCCGATGGCTTCGCGCCTTCCGCGTGGCTGCTCACCGGAGCAGCACTGGCGCTGCACGTCGTCGTCGCCCTCGTCACCCCGTACGGCATCCACCGCGACGAATTCCTGTATCTGTCGCTGGGGGCGCACCTGCGCTTCTGGGCGATGGACGTGCCGCCGGGCATCGGCGTGTTTGCCAATGTGGCCCGCGCGGTTTTCGGAGATACGCTCTTTGCCGTGCGCTTCTGGCCCGCCGTGGGGCACGCCGCGCTCGTGGCCATGGCGGCGCTGGCGGCATCGTGGCTGGGTGGCAGCAAGAAGGCGCAGACGCTCGCCGCCCTCGCTCGTTTCCTCAGCCCGCTGTACCTCCGCGCCGGCACGCTCTTTCAACCCGTCGTGTTCGACCAGGTGTGGTGGACGGCGGGTCTGCTGGCGCTGATTCATATAGGGCAGACGGGGCGGCGGCGCGGGTGGATCGCGCTGGGCATCGTGTGCGGGCTGGGCCTGCTGACGAAACTGAGCATTTTGTTTTTCGGAGTGGCGGTGCTCGTGGGCCTCGCCGTGTCGCCGCAACGGCGGGTGCTGCTGACGCCCGCGCCGTACCTCGCCGCGCTCACCGCGTTCATCCTCGGCAGCGCCACGTTCGTGGGGCAGATAAAGCTGGGTTTCCCCGTCTTCGGGCAGATGGCGGCGTTGCGTGAGGCGCAACTGGAGCGCGTCACGGCGGGCGCGTTTCTGGGTGGACAGTTCGAGATGCTCGGCCCTGCCGCCGTCCTCGCGCTCGCCGGGCTGCTGTTCCTGCTCCACAGCCGAGAAACGCGCGCCGCGCGGGCCGCCGGGTGGACGTGCCTCGCCGCCTTCGTGCTGATGCTCGTCACGCACGGCAAGGCGTATTACATCGGGCCGATCTACCCCGTCCTCTTTGGGGCAGGCGCCGTCGCGCTCGAAAGGCTGCCACGCCGCGCGGCGCGCCCGTCCTACGCGGTACTCCTCGTGCTCGTCGCCGCCTTCGGCGCGCTGACGTTTCCGATGGGCGTGCCCGTGTTGCCGCCCGCACAGATGGCGCGCTACGCGGCCCGTTTCGAGGGATCGACCAAAACGAACACGGGCGAGACGCTGCCGCTGCCGCAGGATTATGCCGATATGCTGGGCTGGCAGGCGCAGGTGAAAACCGTGGCCGAGGTGTATCACGCCCTTCCACCTGCCGAGCGCGACGCGGCCATCGTGCTGGCGCGCAACTACGGCGAGGCGGGCGCGCTCGATTTCTACGGCCCGCGCTACGGGCTGCCGCGCGTCGTCTGCGCGCACACCAGCTTCTGGTTTTTCGGGCCGGGCGAGAAGCCGGGAACTGTGGCGGTGTCCCTCGGCCTCACGCCCGAGCAGCTGAGCCGGTTTTACGAGCAGTTCGAGGTGATGCAGACGGTGGATGAGCCGTGGGTAGTGCCAGAGGAGAAAAACGTCCCCATTGCCGTTGCACGCGCGCCGCGCCAGCCCATCGAGGCCGTCTGGCCGTCGCTCGCTGGCATTTACTGACCCCGCGCATTTCGCTTTTCCGCTCCTCCTGCCGATGCTCCTCCCCGATTGGAAACGCGCCGTCGTGAAAGTCGGCAGTGCGCTCGTGGCCCCGGACGGTGTGCCGTCGGACGCGCACCTGTCGGGCGTGGCGCGCTTCGTCGAGGCGTGTCGGGCGGACGGGCGCGAGGTGATCCTCGTGTCGTCGGGGGCCGTGGCGTCGGGGCGGGCCGGTGCCGACGGGCAGCGGCCTCGCCCACGCTCGCTGGCGGAGAAACAGGCGCTCGCCGCGCTCGGCCAGCCGAGGTTGATGGCCGTCTGGAGCGCCCTCCTCGGCGCGCCGTGCGCCCAGTTGTTGCTCACCTACGACGATCTCCGCGACCGCAGCCGCGTCGCCAACGCTCGCGCCACGTTGGGTGCACTGCTCCGCATGGAGGCCATCCCCATCGTCAACGAGAACGACACGGTGGCGGTCGAGGAGTTGAAAGTGGGCGACAACGACAACCTCGCCGCGCACGTCGCCGCCCTCGCCGACGCCGACCTCCTCGTGATCCTCTCCGACGTGGCCGGCCTCTTCGATGCCGATCCGCGCGCGCACCCCGACGCCAAACGCATCGACGACGTGCCGCGCATCGACGAAAGCGTGTATGCACGCGCGGGCGGCGCGGGCACGGCCAACGCCACGGGTGGGATGCGGACCAAAATCGAAGCCGCCGACAAAGCCACTGCACGCGGCATCGCCACCGTCCTCGTCAGCGGCACGCGCCCCGAGGTGCTCGATGCGCTCGCCCGCGGGCAGGTAGACGGCACCTATTTCCACCCGCACGGCCACGCCCTCGCCGCCCGCAAGCACTGGCTGCGCCACACCGCGCTGGCGCTCGGCACCGTGCGCGTCGATGCCGGAGCGGTGCGGGCGCTCCTGGAGAAAGGCGCGTCCCTCCTGCCCTCCGGCATCGTCGCCGTCGAAGGCCACTTCGGGCGAGGAGATGCCGTACGCGTCGTGGGGCCGGATGGCAACGCGCTGGGAAAAGGCATCGCGCAGTACGGCGTGGCGGACCTCACCCGGCTCTGCGGCGCACAGTCGCACGAAATTGAAGCGCGAATCGGATACTGCTATGCCCCCGAAGCCATCCACCGCGACGACCTGGTGTTTTTGATGGATCATTCGCCGGTGGACGATGAGACGTAATTTGATTGCTGGAAATCGAGTATTGTCGATGTGATCGTTTATTCTATTCCTTTCGAACATCTTTATGTCCTCTCTTGCTTCTCTCGGCCACAGTGCTCGCCGCGCATCCCGCCGCCTTGCCCGCACCACGACGGCCCAGCGCAATGCCGCGCTTGGCGCGATGGCGGACGCGCTGCTCCGTCATGAAACGTCGATCCTGGAAGCCAACGCGGGCGACGTGCAGACGGGCGCGGAAAAAGGCCTGTCGGCGGCCCTGCAGGATCGGCTGCGGCTCTCGCCCGATCGGCTCGCCAGGATGGCGCAGGCGCTGCGCGACGTGGCGCTCCTGCCCGATCCCGTCGGCGAGATGGCAGCGCAGTGGACGCGGCCCAACGGCATCCGCGTCGGGCAGATGCGCGTGCCGCTCGGCGTCATCGCCATCATCTACGAGGCGCGGCCCAACGTTACGAGCGACGCCGCCGGCCTGTGCCTGAAAGCGGGCAACGCGGTGATTCTGCGCGGCGGATCAGAGGCGTTCGGCTCCAACCAGGCCGTCGTCGCGGCGCTGCACGATGGGTTGCGCGAGGCGGGTTTCGACGAGGCGTGCGTCACGTTCGTGCCCACCACCGACCGCGCCGCGCTGCCCGAACTGCTCACCCTCACCGACAGCATCGACCTCGTCATCCCGCGCGGCGGTGAGGGGCTGATCCGCTTCGTGGACCAGCACAGCCGCATTCCGGTCATCAAACATTACAAAGGCGTGTGCCACCTGTTCGTGGACGAGACGGCGGACTTCGACCTCGCGCTTGATCTGCTCGTGGACGGAAAAACGTCGCGCCCCGGCGTGTGTAATGCCCTCGAAACCCTGCTCGTCCACGAGTCGATAGCCGATGCGTTCCTGCCGCGTGCCGCTGCGCTGCTGCGCGAGAAAGGCGTCGAGTTGCGCGGCGACGAGGCCACGCGTGCGCTCGTGGAAAACGCCGCGCCCGCGACCGACGAGGATTACCACGCCGAATACCTCGACCTCATCCTGTCTGTCCGCGTCGTGAGGAGTCTCGACGCGGCTATCGAACACATCGAGCAGTACGGGTCGATGCACACCGAAGTCATCGCGACGAACGACCTGAAGAACGCCCAGCGCTTCGTGCGCGACGTGGACGCGTCCGTCGTGATGGTCAACGCCTCGTCGCGCTTCTCCGACGGCGGCGAACTGGGACTGGGTGCCGAAATCGGCATCTCGACCACCAAACTGCACGCCTACGGCCCGATGGGACTGGAGGCGCTGACGACGAAGAAGTTCGTCGTCTACGGCGACGGGCAGGTGCGGAAATGATCGTTCCATCCTCCATCACGCTCGAAGGCGCGACCGTCCGCCTCGAACCGCTGCGCCTCGACCACATCGATGCGCTGATGCCGGTCGCGCTCGACCCCGACCTTTGGCAGTGGACGACGGTGCAGGTGGCGAGCCGGGAAGATCTGCGCCGGTACATCGACGTCGCGTTGCGCGACCGCGACGCCGGGCACGCGCTGCCCTTCGCCATCGTCCTGAAGGCGACGGGTGAGGTGGTGGGCTGCACGCGCTACGGCAACATTGCCCCCGTTCACCGCCGCGTCGAGATCGGGTGGACGTGGGTGGCGCGGACGTGGCAGCGCACCGCCGTCAACCCCGAGGCCAAGCGGCTGCTGCTCGGGTATGCGTTCGAGACGCTGGGGTGCATCCGGGTCGAACTCAAGACCGACGCGCGCAACCTGCGCTCGCGCCGCGCCATTGAGAAACTGGGTGCCGTGCAGGAAGGCCTCCTCCGGCAGCACATCGTGACCGAGACGGGCCGGGTACGCGACACGGTGTACTACAGCATCCTCGCCGACGAGTGGCCTGCCGTACGAGACACACTCGATGCTCGGCTGAGATGCGAGTGAAAGCCTGCACTTCTCCATTTCGTCACAAAACAGGTGTTACCTCTCTGCGCTTCGTGGCGGCTACTGGAATGCTGCGCGGCGATGCGTGAAAACGCGGTGTACGCCAAACTCTCCGCTGCCCCTGCCGGTACCTGTTTCAACAACTTTCGCGTCGCCATGCCCCTTCCCACCGCCCGCGTCCCGCGCGCTGCCGCTGCCCCGCAGCGTCTCGGATTGCGGGTGGCGCTTTTTACCGGCGCGTACAACCACATCGCCGACGGCGTCTCGCTCACGCTCAACCGGCTCGTCGCCTACCTGACGGCGCAGGGCTTCGACGTGCGCGTGTTCGCGCCTACGTCCGACACGCCTGCGCTCGAGCACGCGGGTACGCTCGTGCCCGTGCCGTCGCTGCCCCTCCCGGGCCGCCCCGAGTACCGGCTGTCGGCAGGGCTGACGCCGCGGTTGCGGAAAGAGGTGCTGGCCTTCGCGCCCGACGTCATCCACATCGCCACGCCGGATGTCGTCGGCTTTCAGGCGCTGCGGCTGGCGAAAAAGCACGGCATCCCCGTCGTCTCGACGTACCACACGCATTTCTCGTCGTACCTGAGCTATTACGGCGTCGGATGGTTGGAAAGCGCCTTGTGGCGCTACGCACGGTGGTTTTACGAGAAATGCGACGAAGTCTACGTGCCCTCGCAGTCGATGCTCGATGTTTTACGGGCGCACGGCATCAGAGGCAACCTCGGCATCTGGGCGCGTGGCGTGGACACCGAGCGCTTCAACCCTGAGCGCCGCTCCGACGCCTGGCGCGCCGAGCACGGCTTCGGGCCGGACGAGGTCGTCGTCTCGTTCGTGGGGCGGCTCGTGTGGGAGAAAGGGCTGACGGTGTACGCCGATGTGATCGAAGGGCTCGAAGCGCGTGGGATTCCGCACCGCAGCCTCGTTGTAGGTGACGGCCCGGCGCGGGCCGACCTGGAGGCGCGTCTCGAAAACACCGTTTTCACTGGCCATCTCGCCGGTACCGACCTTGCCGTGGCGCACGCCTCGGGCGACGTGTTTGTGTTTCCCTCTGAAACCGAGACGTTCGGCAACGTGACGCTCGAAGCGATGGCTTCGGGCGTGCCCACCGTCTGCGCGGACGCTACCGGCAGCGCCTCGCTCGTGACGAGCGGCGAGACGGGCTTCCTCGTCCCGCCGCGCGACAGCCAGGCCTTTTTCGCGGCCACGGAAGCGCTCGTCCTCGACGCCGACCTGCGGGCGCAGATGGGGCGGGCGGCGCTCGAAAAGGCGCGTGGCTTCGCGTGGAAGAAGATCCTCCGGCAGATGCACGAGCATTATTACGCGCTGGCCTCCCCGATGAGCGGCGACGGCGTGGCGGATGTGCCCGTGCCCAGCCCTGCCGTCGGCGCGCTGGAACATGCCTGAACGGAACGACGAGCCGCTTCGGCTGCTGTTCGTCTCGCACTCGTTCCCGCCCGAAGACGCTCCGATGAGCAACGTCGGCGGGATGCAGCGCGTGGCGACGGAACTCTATGCCGCGCTCGAACGGACGCCGGATGTCGCGCTGACGAGCGAACTGCTGCGCGCGTCGTGGCGCACCACGCATCTGCGCGTGCCGGGCTTCCTGCTGCGCGTGCTGAGGCGCCTGCGCCGCGTCGCCGCCGATGACTCCGTCGATGTCGTCCTGTTCTCGTCGATGGTGACGGCCACGATGGCGATCCCAGTCCGGAAAGCGCTCGCACGGGCGGGCATCCGCACGGCGGCCATCGTACACGGGCGCGACGTGACGCTGCCGACGTTCGCGCACCAGAAGCTCGTCGTACCCCGTGTCTTTGCCGCGCTCGACGCCGTGCTGCCCGTCAGCCAGGCCACGGGCGAGGCGTGCCTCGAACGCGGGTTGCCGCCGGAGAAACTGCACGTCGTCCCCAACGGCATCGACGTGTCGCGCTTCGATCCGCCGGATGACCGCGCCGCCGCGCGCCGCGCGTTTCTCGAAGGCGCAGGTGTTTCGCTTCCCGAGGATGCCCTGCTGCTGTGCAGCGTGGGGCGGCACGTGCCGCGTAAAGGCTTCGCGTGGTTCGCGGACGCGGTGATGCCGCTGCTGCCCGAGAACGTGTACTGGTGGCTCGTGGGCGACGGACCTGAAACGCCTGTCGTCGAAGCCGCCATCGCGCGGCACGGGCTGGAAAACCGCGTGTACCTGCCCGGACGTATTTCCGACGCCCGGCTTGCGCACCTTTACCGTGGCGCGGATCTGTTCGTGATGCCCAACCGGCCCGTCGCGGGCGACATGGAGGGCTTCGGCGTGGTGATGCTCGAAGCAGGCCTCGCCGGGATGCCGACCGTCGGCGCGGGCATCGAAGGCATCCGCGACGTGATCACCGAGAACGTCAACGGGCACCTGCTGCCCACGGGCGACGCCAGGGCGTTTGCCCGCGTGCTCGCTCGTTACGCCGCCGACCGCGCCGCGCTGCGCGACCTCGTCCCGGAAAACAGCGGCCCACATCCCGGCGACGTTCGCGTGGGAGGCCGTGGCGCGGCGCTACGTGGAAACGCTCCGGCAGGTGTGACGCTCAGCGGGTGGCCGCCTGCGGGTCGCGCGCCTCGATCCACTGGAGGAGGGCCGGCAGGAAGACGAGCGCGGCGACCAGCGTCGTGCCAATGCCCAGCACCGCCAACTGCCCGATGGAGCGCAAACCGGGATGGAAACTCAACAGCAATCCGCCGAAGCCGATCATCGTCGTCAAGCTCGACATGAACACGTGCTCGCCCGTTGAGCGCAGGATGAAGCGCAGCGACCCCGGCCCCTCCTCGCGGTAGCGGTGGACGATGTGGACGCCCGCGTCGTTGCCGATGCCGAGCACGGCAGGCAGCACCACGAGGTTGTAGAAGTTGAGTCTGAAGCCGAAAAACTCCATCCCCAGCAGCATCCACAGCACGCCCACCACCAGCGG
The DNA here is from genome assembly GCA_963829705.1 of Rhodothermales bacterium. Classification (GTDB taxonomy): domain Bacteria; phylum Bacteroidota; class Rhodothermia; order Rhodothermales; family BA12; genus CAWHJN01. Next base: position 61,565 of record CAWHJN010000005.1, on the reverse strand, counting down.
AATCATTGCCAGCAGCGCCCAGCGCACGCTGCGGAAGTTGACGAACATGAGCAGTGTCACCATCAAAAACGTCGCGCCGATGGCGTAAGGGGCCTCGCCCCGCATGAGCCGCAGCATGTCCGCCGCCACGAGCGACGTCGAACCGGCGTGGTACACCGTCCCGTCGGCAGTCGTGAGGGTGCCGACTTCGTCGGAGAACTTGATCGACGTGCGCCCGTCGGAGAGGGAGCGGTCGGGGTCGGGGTAGATGAGCACGAAGTTGCCGATCTCGCCCGCCTTGTTGGTGTACTGCGACCGGATGGACTCGGGCACGTCGGCGAGGGCGAGCGGCTCGGCGGTAGAGGCCGCTATCCGCAACTTCTCGAGGTCGGCGTTGGGCTCGGCGGAGAGGAAATCGTCGGCGAGCAGTTCGCGGATGTACGCGATGCGGTCGAGGCGTCGCTGCGCCTCCGACGGCGTCGTTGGAAAGCGCTGCTGCAGGCTCTCGACCTCCGAGATCAGCGTCGTCGAGTCCTCCGCCTGCCGCGCCTGCACGGCGGCCACGACGGCAGGAATCTCCTCGGGCGTGTCGGTGACGATGTACGCCGGGTTGCGCCGCGTGCTCGTCGAGACCTTCCAGATGGGCGCGTTGCGGGCGTTGTAGGCCTCGTACGTCGGTTCGAGCGTCGAGAAGTCGTACTCGAACGACACGCGCGGCAGAAACACGACGGCCAACACGACTGCCGCGAACGACGCGACCACGATGGCTTTGAAGGCCGGATACGCCTTGCCGCCCGGCCCGGCGTGCGGCTCGGTGGCCCGCTGGGCGGTAAAGTCGAGCACGCGCCACTTTTCAAACAGCACCAGCAGCGCGGGCATCACGACGGTCATGCTCACCAGCGCCAGCAGCACACCTGTGCCCGCGATGAAGCCGAACTCGCTGAAGCCCTTGAAGTCCGCGAACACGATCACGTAGAGCGCCGCCGCCGTGGAGAGCGCGCCGATGGTGATGGCCTGCGCCGTGGACATGAACGTGTGCTCGACGGCGTCGACGGCGCTGTGGCCGCGCGCGCGCTCCTCGGCGTAGCGGGCGTAAAAATGGATGCCGTAGTCGATGCCCAGCCCGAAGAGCACCAGCCCCAGCGTGGCCGTCATCAGGTTGAGCGTGGTGAACATCAGGTAGGCGATGCCGCCCGTCCACGACAAACTCATCAGCAGCGGGAGGGCGATCAGCAGCGCCAGTACGGGCGCGCGTGCCAGCGTGAGCATCAGCACACGCGCGTCGAACTTTTTGCCCGCCCGCGCCTGGTACGCTTTGTAGCTGAAGTAGAGCAGCACCGACAAGAGCACGCACAGCGCGCCCACGCCGAAGGAGCCGGTGACGTCGTTCTGGATGCTCTGCACCTCGACGAGCTGGCGGTACAACCTCCCCGCCGTCGTCACCTGCATGTCGGGCGCGTAGTCCGTCGGCTTCATCTCCGCGATGAGCGCGTCGAGGCGGTCGTAGGCCCGCCGCGTGTTGCCTGTATTGGTCTGCGAGCCTGACGGGTAGAATTTCAGCACGAGCACGGTGCTATCGGGTGAAACCGGGTACTCGGTGCCGACGATGCGGTCGTAGGACTCTTTCATGCGCGCCGCCGGATCGTCCTCCATCGTGGCGTCCTCGTCGTCGAAATCTTCGCCGAGGTCGACGTAAAAGGGGTTGGCTTCGAGGCGCGCGTCCTCCTGCAAGCCGAGCAGGTAGTCTTCCAGTTCGTCCAGTTCGCGGTCGGTGGCGAAGTAGAGGGCGTTGCGCTGGAGGAAATCCACCTCGCGCTTGTACTCGACGCGCCGGAAGAACGGCTCGGCGTCAGGATTTGGGCGCAGTTCGAGTACGCGGGGGATGAGGGCCTCGGCAAACGCCCTGTTGGCCTCGAACGACCCGCTCTCGATGGCGACGGCCGCCTCGCTCTCGCCGCCGACGTTGGCGCGCAGTTTATCGAGCGCCTGCACACTAGGGTAATCGGCGGGCAGGAGGTTGGCGAAGTCCGGGTCGATGGTGAGGTGGCGGGCCGCGGTGAAGGCCAGCACACTCAGCAGCAGCGCCGCCACAACGACGATGCTCGGATGGCGCGCCACCCAGCGGATGAATGGGCGCAGCTTTTCGAAAAACGTGTTCACGAGAGGCGAGAGGGTAAGCGAAAGAACCGCGCCGGACGGCGGGAAGAGAGGTTACGCAGCGGTGCCGTTGAAAAACTCGACCACGCCCGTTTCGAGCGAATACTCGGCCCCCACCACCAGCAGGCCATCGTTCTGCGTCAGATTCTCCAGAATCTGCGAGGCGTGCCGGAGTTGGCTGACGGAAGCGCGGATGTTGGCGCGCACGGCGTAGCGCAGGAGGGCGTCGTGATCGTGGCGCAGGTCGGTTTCCATGAGCGTCTCCACGGCGGGGCGGATGCGGCCGACGATGGAATGGAGGTTGGGCGAGCGCGTTTCCATCGGGCGTTCCAACTCGTCGATGGTCGCTGTGACGGCCCCGCATTTGGTGTGGCCCAGCACCACCACGAGCCGCGTGCCGAACTGTTCTACGGCGAACTCGATGCTGCCCACGAGCGAGGGCGCGACGATGTTGCCGGCCACGCGGATCACGAACAGGTCGCCCACTCCCTGGTCGAACACCAGTTCTGCGGGCACCCGCGAGTCGGAGCAGCCGAGGATGGTGGCGAACGGGGCCTGCCCGTTCACCAGCGTGGCGCGCCGCGCCTGGATATCGAGCGATCCCTGGCGTTCCCTGCCTTCGACGAAGCGCTGGTTGCCGTCTTTCAGGCGTTGGAGGGCGGCGAGGGCTGTGTCCATAGTTTTCTGGGCGAAGGCGTTTGCAGGGTCTGGGGGCGAAACTGAACCTACATACTCTGAGCGGCAAGAGTCAGCATCCCCCTGCAACGCCCTTGTTCACGAGTTCAACGCTAGGTCGTCGATAAACACTTTTGCGTAATCGCCGGTGCTGTCGGAGTCCGACCAGATCATGATCGAAAGCGGTGTGTCGCTGCCGGGTTCGCCCCCGAAGACCTGCTTGTAATCTGCGACTACGTTGCGGTTTACGCGGCGCCACGCGCCCATCTTGCTCGCGCCCGAGTCCACGACGATGGCCTTCAGCCGGCTGCCGAAGCTGATGACGGTGCCGACGGGCAGGGTGCTGCTGTACGTGTATTTGATGCTGCGGGGCCGCCCCAGCACGTCGGCGTCGAAGGTGACGTAAACGGCGATGCCGACGTCGTTTTTGTCCTTCTCGTCTTCCCGCGCGCGCGTAGGCAGGTGCTGGGCTTTCCACATCCACGAAAGCCAGGGCTTCTGGCTGAGCCGCCAGTCGTAGCCATGCCCGTTGGGCAGCACGATGCTGTGCGACATGCCGCGCGTGAACCCTTCGAGCGCCTTGCGTCCGTCTACGTTCACCACCTTGAAGTACTCATTTGTACGCAGGTACGACTGGTTGATGGCGACCGTGCCTCGGCCTTCGATGCGGTGCCACCGCTCGGGCGTGGTGCCAACGTCATAGCGCTGGAAATCTTCGATGACCGTGCGCTGGCCGCTGGCAGGCATCGCGGAGAGGAAGAGCAGGGAGAGGAAAAGAGAAAGACGAAACGTCATCAGGGGAGTCGGTGAGTCAGGCGTGTACAGAAGAGAAACGCGGGTGTCTCTGTAGGAGGACACCCCGGCGCGCAGCAGGGTTGGGAAGCCGTACGATCAACGCGAAAAGGGCGTTCGCGGGTGTGCCTCTACAGGTGCCAACAGTATGCCAGTGCGGGTCAGCGCGGCATGTCCGGCGTGGCATCTTCGGGAAGATCGGCGAGCACCTGCGGGGCGTCGGCCTCGTCGGGCGGAAGGGGTTCGGGCCCTCGGCCCGCATCGCGGTCGAAGGCGCTCACGAGTGTGAACAGCAGCAGGTTGAGGGTTTTGTCGCACGCGCTGAGGGCCACCAGCATCCCCGCCACCGCCGCCCGGTCGATGCCCAGCGCCGCCGCCACCTCGACGCTCGCGCCCAGAAACACCAGGTCGCGCGCGGGCAGAAACGGGATGCGGCTCACGATGACTTGCACCGCCAGAAAGACGAACCACGCCCTCCACCCCACGCCCGGCACCGCCAGCGACCACTGCCCCACCTGCAGCACGTTCATCGCCACGAGGCGCAGAAAGTAGATCACAAACGTGACCCCCAGCAGCCGCGCGCCGATGCCGAACAGCCGACGGCGCAGCAGCACGGCCGCCACCACGAGCACGACCGTCACCGCGACGGCGCCCCACGCCACGCGCGCTCCCGTGGCGGCGTCCCACCCCAGCAGCCCCACGTCGCCCAGCGCCAGAAAGGCCACGAGCAGCGACACGGCAAACACCGTCGAGGCGGCAGACGATACGATGGTGTTGTCCTTGATGGCGCTCAAGATGGCGCGGGCGGACATCTGTACGTTGCGGCGTGCCCACGTGTACAGGTACACCTCACCCGAGTACCCGAGGAAGTCCTTGTTGTAGACGCGCTTCTTGAGGAATGCGGGCAGGTTCTGCCGGAGCGTGCTGGGCCACGTGAGGCTGTACACCAGGCTCTCGGTGACCGGCAGCGCGAAGTAGAGCAGCAGGAAGATGACGTAGAACAGCGGGCTCGTTGGCAGCGACGTCAGGATGTCAGCCCAGCCGATCTTGCTGAACTGATAGAGCAGGTAGCCGACGAGCAGCGCGAACACGAGCCGCCGCCCGACACGCTGGACGCGCTGCCCCGCAGGCGTGTCTTTGAATGCGGCGTACCGGGTGCTGAGGTGCTGAAAAAATGCTTTCACGCCGCCTCGGCCAGGTTCAGCACGGCGCGCAGGGCGTCGTGGCTGGAGCGTTTGCCCAGGTGCTCGACGGCGTGCGCCCGCGCCGCGTGCCGCATCGCTTCGAGTGCGTCGGGGTGAGCGAGGGCGTTTTCCACGGCCGTCACCACGTGCTGCCGTGCCACACGCAGGCCCGTGTTTTCCGGAATAACGTCCGAACCGATGCAATCGTCGAAGGCAACGACCGGTGTGCCACAGGCCATGGCCTCGGCGATCACGCGGGGGAAGAAGTCGCGGGTGGGCCGTCGCTCACGCAGGCCATTGTGAAGAAAGAGGCGCGCCCGGTTGATCCACGTCGGAATCTCGCTGTTGGGTTGCCGCCCAACCCAGTCGATGCGTGGGTAGGCATCGCGCAGCACGGCTTCGTCGCCTCCGCCCCCCACCACGCCCACCCGGACGTGCTCCGAGAGCCTGCCCAGTTCCTCGAAGCTCTTGTTGCGCCTGTCGAGGCGGCAGACGGTAAGTACGTCGTAGCGGCGTGGCACGCCGAGGGGCCTGAACACATCGGTATCCACCGATTTGGGCATAGGAATGAGCCGCTCAGGCGCGATGGGCTGCCACGGCCAGCGGGGTTGAAGGAGGTGCTCGGCTTGAGCGGAGGTTTCGTACACCGTGGCGAGGGCACGGCGGGCGTGCCGACCCCGGTATTTGCCACCCGTGACGTACACGAACGGAAGCTGCCCGGGCAGGATCACCTCGGTGAGCAGCCGCTCTCCCAACCCCCCATCGACGCCTTTGAGCAGGTATAGATTGGCGGGATGGGCGCGGGCGTGGGCCACGAGGTCAGGGCTCGTGTGGAACTTGGTGCGCCGCCCTCGCGGGTCGGTGGCGAAGAGGCGGATCGGGTAGTCTGGAAAACCCTCCATGCGCGAGACGTGCGTGCCCGCTTCGTAGTCTCCTGCCCAGTACTCGACCTCGTGCCCCATCTCGGCCAGTACGCCCGGAATCCACCGGTTCTGGTTCTCGATGCGTAACCACGCCTCCGCCGACCATCCGTCGTGGTAGATGGGGTACGTGAGGAGGTAGACGACCTTCATACCCCTTCCGGCGGCAGGAGCCCGAGTTCTACCGAATCGGTGAGGTACGTCTCGAAGGCTTCTCGTGCTTTTGCGTTTAGCTTGAAACGCGGATGGCCGAACAGGTTCTTTTTCACGCCTCGGTGCCAGGCGTACGCGGCCAGCGCGCTCGGCGTGTTGCGGATGCGGCGGGTGAAGTGCTCCACTTCCCACGTGTTGCTGCCGTGGAATGCCCGGATGAACAGGTGCGCATCGGAAGGCGGCAGCGTGGCGGTGGCGCGCGCCTTCCATTCGTCGAGGTACACGGTGTCTTCTGCCCGCCGCAGCGCGGGGTAGCGGATGGCATCGTCGCGGCGGTGGACGATGCTGCCAGGCACGCCGCCTTTGAGCGACCCCACGTAGGGCCGGTGGAGGAATTGCGGGGTGTTGAGGTGCATCAGCGAGGCGCTGAGGGTGCAGGAGTCCGTCCCGCTGAGGAGGGGCTGCATCTGCATTTCGATGCGCTCGGCGTGGTACCAGTCGTCGTCATCCCACTGCGCCATGAAGTCGCCCGTGGCCTCGTCGAGCGTGCGGTTTCGCAGCGCGCCCAGCACGTTCTGCTCGTCGGGCGGCAGCCTGATGTACTTCAGCTTCTCGGTGGGCACGTCCTGTAACACCGGCGTCAGGTCTTCGCGGCCGTCGTCCACGACGACGAGTTCGAGGTTGGGCCACGTCTGCCGCAGGAAGCAGCGCACCGAGCGCTGGCACAGCGCGGCCCGGTTGGCCGTCACCATGAGGCAGCTCACGAGGGGTTGGGCAGTCGGTGCAGGCATGAAACGCAAGGGAGTCGCTCCGATACCCGAAGCCCAATGCATCCGTTTCGTGCTTTTTCCTCGAACGGTGCGGTATGGGTGCGTGCGTATGTTCTCGCACCTGATCCAATCTCGCTTCCATGAACACCTACGAATCCATGCAAGTCGGCGACCGCCACGCCGTCACGCGCACCATCACTGCCGAAGACGTACGCCTGTTCGCGCAGGTCTCAGGCGACGACAACCCCATCCACCTCGACGCCGATTACGCGGCGCAACACGCGCCTGGGGGCAAGCCCATCGTCCACGGCGTGCTGCTCCTCAGCATTGTCTCGAAAGTGCTCGGGCGCGACTATCCCGGTGCGGGCAGCGTGGCAGTGTCCATCTCAGCCAAATTCCTGCGGCCCGTGCCCGTTGGCTCCGAGGTGACCATCGAGGTGCAAGTCGCAGAAAAGATCGAGCGGTTCAAGCACGTCCGGATGAAGGTCTACGGCTACTACAACGGCAAAATGTCGGTCGGCGGTGAAGCCGTGCTCATCCCGCCCTCCGACGCCGAGTAGCATTATTTCAGCAACTTGACGCGCGTGCCTGCCGGGATCGTCTCGCTCAGTTCCACCTGGTTGGCGATGGCGAGGTCGAGTGCGGTGATGTCGCGGGGCAGCGCGTTGGGAACGAGTTGCTGGAAAGGCGTCGCCCGCTGCACACTGACGAGGTCGATGCGGGCAGGCTGCACGTTGAGCAGGCGGTTATCGGTCAGCGGGCGGAAGCTCCGCATGATCGTCTGAAAGTCGCGCCCGTACGTGCTATATCCCTGCTGCGAGGTGATGCCCGTGAATTCGTACGTGTTGCCTGCATACTCGATTGCGTAGAAGAGCACGCTCAACACGCCCTGTTGCGTCTGTGCATTGGCGAGCACGTATGCCGCGGTGAGTCCATTTACGCGGTCCGTGCCGCTGTCGGAGACCTGCACGCCCTCCTGCTGTGCGAACGCCGTTGCCTGCTGCGCCGCCGATTCGTTGCTGAGGGTCATGATGGCATACGCCGCGCCATTGGGTTCGACGACGATCACGCGTGCGGCTTCGTTGACGACCTGGTAGCCGCGCGGCACGTCGAACTGGAAACGCAACTCGGGATGCAAGAACGTTCCGTTCTGGACATATCCGTTGCGGGGGTTTTCTCCGAAGACCACGCCCGCGACGTGTGCCAGCAACTCGTCTCGGTTCACGATGGTCATGTTGGCCTTACTCTCCCACTCCGCCGCGAGCTGACGGATGGTCTGTTCGCGCTCACCGGGGTCGGGATGGCTGGACTGCCAGTTTGGGATAGCTCCCCCACTCTCCTGCTGGATGCGGTCGAGGACGTGGAAGAACGCGGCTCCCTCACGTGCCTCGTAGCCTGCCAGCGCGGCGTACTCGGTACCCCAGTTGTCGGCCTCACGCTCGTCGCCTCGGCTATATTTGAGCGAGAGTAACTGCGCTACTTGCCCCCCAAGCCCCAGGATATTCTCCGCCGCACTGCCGCCGAGCGCCGCCTGGCCGAGTAGTGCACCCCCGAGTAGCAGATACTGGTTGCGCTGCGCTTCGAAGGCCTGGCGCGCCGAGTGCTGGCGCGAAACGTGGGTGAGTTCGTGCCCCAGCACCATCGCGAGTTGTGCCTCGTTCTCGCAGTGGGTCAGCAAACCACGTGTAACGTAGATAAACCCGCCCGGCAGGGCGAAGGCGTTGATGATGGGGCTGTCGAGCACCCGGAACGTGAACGTCGTGTTGAGCACCTCCTGCGGCGTGTCGGCCCTCCGCAGATGGCTCACGGCCAGCACCCGCTGTCCTACCTGCGTCACGTACGCACTGAGTTCAGGATCGTCGTACACGCCGTATTGCGATACGATCTGCGGGTCGGCTTCCTGCCCGATCTGCACCTGTTGGCTCCAGTCGTACCCGAATGCCTTTCGCTTGCCTGTCACGAGGTCGCGAGATACGGAGGCACAGCCAACGAGGAAAACGGCGAGCAGGCAGAGGGCGGCGTAACGTTTCACGTGAAACATGATCGGGATGGGTAAAAGGATCGGCTGGGTCTTCGCACCCATTCGCCGCCAATGCGTTCACGCATCCTTTGCAGACGTGCGCAACGTTTCTGTAAGGTGAACGCGCCGGTGTTCGTCGTCGTAGGCCACCGCTTCGGAAAACACGTTCGGGCTGGTGTCTGTCACGATGACCTGCCCCGCTTCATCGGAGAGGAGCAGCGTTTCCATTGCAGCGGTCCGTTCGGCATCGAGACTGCCAAATAGGTCATCGAGCAGCAGAATGGGGCTTTCGCCGACTTGCTCGCGGAGATAGAAATACTGCGCCAGGCGGAGCGCGATGCCATAGGTGCGGTGCTGGCCCTGCGAGGCGTAGCGGCGCACCTCCATCCCGTCGAGCGAGAACATGAGGTCATCCCGGTGCGGCCCTGCGAGGGTGCGGCCCGTCTCGCGTTCGCGCCGTCCCAGAGCGTCGAAGCGGGCGCGCAGGAACGGTTCCACCTCTGCTTCGGGCGGTGCAGCAGAGGTTTCGGCATACACTAGCGCTGGCTTTTCTACCTGCCCACCAAGGACATCGTAGGCACGGTTGAGGTGCCCAGTAAAGGTATGCAAGGCGGCGCGGCGCGCTTCGATGACCCGCGCACCGAGAACGGTTACCTCCTCCGTCCACGCGCCGAGCAGATCGTCGCTGGGCGCCCGGCGGCGGCGGGCGCTCGTGAGCAGTTCGTTGCGCTGGCGGAGGGCCCGGTTGTAGCGGAGCAGGTCGTCGAGGTAGACCGGCTGCGCTTGGCTCAACAACGTGTTGATGAACCGGCGGCGCTCTTCAGGCGGTCCCGACGTGAGGGCGTAATCCTGCGGCGTCATCAGTACGAGGGGCACGCGCCCCACCAGTTCCGCCAGTGTAGCGAGCGGCGCACCGTTGACCCATACCAGCTTCCCCTCTCCCGGCGCCACGCGCAGCCGTATGCGGAAGGCACCTCTCCGCTCGCCCTCGAACTCCCCGTTGATCTCGAAGTGCGCCGCGCCCTGGCGCACCGCGTAGGTGTCGGAGTGGGTGAGAAAGCTCTTGCCCAGCCCCAGGTAACCCAGTGCCTCGATCAGGTTGGTTTTCCCCACCCCGTTGGCCCCGTAGACGAGATTGATGCCTTGCCCGAAGGCGACGCTGCCTTCGTCGTAGGCGCGAAAGTTCTGGAGCGTGAGGCGGGTACAGCGCACGGAGGGCGGAGAAGGCAAAGACGGGCGGTACGCGCGCGGAAGCGAAACTATCCCCTACGCAGCACACCGGTGCGTCTGTGCTGCCGAAGGCGTAGTTTCACCTTCCACGCTCACCACCCGAACCGCGTGACCGCCGTTCTGCTCTTTTCGCTCCTCGCTGCCTCGACGACCCTCGACTGCGCCTCTCTCGACGCGAAAGCGACGGCGGCCTACGAGGTGCCCAGCCAGAGCCCGGCGCAGTTGAAGGCCACGGCGGCCTTGCTCCATGAAGCGGGAGTTTGCTGGATGCAGGAAGCCAATCGCAATAAGGCCACCCGCGTCTACATGCTGGAGATCTACCTGTTGAGCCGCGCAGCGGCGGGCACCCCTCACCAGGCAGCGGTAGAAGCGTACCTCGACACGTTCACACCGGAAGACGGGCAGCAGCGCTATGCGTTCGTGATGCGTCATCTCGCGGTGCTGAAATCCTCGCAGGGAGATATGGCTGAGGCCTTCGCCGTGCTCAACCGGCTGCTCACCATCACGCCTCCCACGCAGGTCCGGGGTCGCGCTGAGACGCTGCTGCGGCTGGGCGAGATGGAGCGGTCGCTGGGCAGTTACGAGGAAGCCGTGGAATACATCCGCCGGGCCGACTCGCTGGTGAGCCGCCACATGATGGGCCACGTGCAGAAGCGCCAGTACGTGCGCGTTCTCATTCCGCTGGCCGAGACGCTCTTGCAATGGCACGACGACGTGGATGCTCCTCCCGACGCTCTGGACCAAGCCTACCGTGCCGTAGAAGAAGCGCTTGCGCTGGCCCCCTACAGTTCCCCCTCCGACCGGGCACATACTCTCCACCTGGCGGGGGCCATTTACACCCGCATGGGACGGCTCGGTGAGGGCGAAGCGCTGCTGCGCGAAGCCATCGCGGTAGCGCGTCAGGCCGACCGCTTCGAGCACTTCGTGGCGCTGGGTCGCCTGGGTCGCAACCGTCTCCGCGCAGGAGAGCCCGCGCAGGGGCTCGCGCTCATGGAAGAGGCTTACCAGAATGCCATGACGCAGTCCTTTTTCTATGGGGCGCGCTTCATGCGGCAGAGCCAGGCCATTGCCGCGCATCAACTGGGCGATCTACCCAGCGCTAAAGCCTACCTGCGCGACGCAATCGAGTTGTCTGAAGACCTGCGTGCAGAGACCGGCACGACCGAATGGGCCGCGAGTCTGGTCGGGGGCTGGCAGGCCCCGTACCGCGACCTCGCGCGTGCGCTGGCCGATCAGGACAGCGTCGTGGCGGCGGTGGCAGTGCTCGAGCAGTCGCGGGCACGCCACCTGCTGGCCCTCCAGGCACGCCTCGCGCGCCTTAACAGCGCCGACCCGCGGGATGCCCGCCAGGCCGACAGCCTGCAGGTCCTGCTCAACGAAGCCCGCCAGGCGCTGTTTTCCGCGCGGGGCAGCCGAGCGGACTCGCTGCGGATGCAAACCGCCCTCCTCCAATTGCGGCTCAACGAGATCGTAGGCCCGCCACCCCGCGCAGACAGCTTCGACTACCCGGCCCTCCAGCAACACCTTCAGGCCGACGACCGGACGGTACTGTACTACGTGCTCGACCACGGCGACCAGCTCTTCCCTGAGCGCCAGCAGGTATCGGTTTACGTGCTGCGGGCCGACACAGCGGTGCGGCGTGTGCTGACGGTTACGCCTGCCGAAATCACCGCGCAGGTCCGCCAGATAAGCGGCGTGTTCCAGTCGGATGCCGGGGACGTGCCTGCCGGTGCGGCAGCCTTCGACCTCGGTGCGCTGCACGCGCTATACGAGGCGCTTGTAGCCCCCGTCGCTGACCTGATGCCGCCCTCCGGTCCGCTCACCATCGTGCCCGACGAAGGGCTCTTCGCCGTGCCGTTTGCGGCCCTCGTGACCCGGCTATCGGGACGTTTCGACTACGCGGGTGCCACATATCTGGGGGCCATGCATCCCATCCAGGTCGCCCTCTCGCTCGCCCAGCATCTGCCCGGTGAAGGTGCAGGGAATGGCGTGCTGGTGGCTGGCAAGAGCACATTCGAACAGGCGGGCCTATCGCTGCCTCCGCTCGAAGGGGTGCGCCGTGAAGTACGCGCCGTCAGCAAACCCCTCCACGCTACCTCGGTCCTGCTCAACGATGAGGTCACGCGGGAGCGTTTTCTGGATGAGGCGCGCGGCAGCCGCGTCATCCACCTCGCCACGCACGCCCTCATCGACCGCACCTCACCGCTCTACCACGCGCTCGTTCTCAGCCCGGCTGAGGGCAACGACGGCTTGCTGCACCTCCACGAGATCGAAGGCATTGAACTTCACGCCGACCTCGTCACGCTCAGCGGCTGCAACACTGCGCGGGGCGATCTTCGCGTAGGCGAAGGGATGGCCGGGTTGCAGTATGCGTTCCGCGCCGTGGGTGCCCGGAGCACGGTGTCCACGCTGTGGAGCCTGAGCGACGACGCCAGCGCCGAACTCTTCGAGGCGTTTTACCGCGCCCTCGCCGACGGCCTGTCCAAAGACCGGGCGTTGCAGCAGGCACAGACCGCTTTCCGCACCCGGCACCCAAACGCCTCTCCCTTCTTCTGGGCGTCACCGGTGCTCTACGGCTCCACGGCTCCCCTCGCGTTGCCCCCAGCACCTGGCTTTCCGAGGTGGGCCCTGCTGCTGGGCACCGCCCTCATAGCCCTGCTGGGGCTGTTCTTTTACCGCTTCTCTGCTCTGAAACTCCGCCGATCCTCATGACCGCTCCCCTTCTCTTCAACGAAATCAAAAGCCTTGCCACCGAGCAACGCAACCCGCGCTCTACCAACATCGACACCGCCTCGGTGCGGGAGATCCTCGAGATCATCAACACCGAAGACCACCGCGTGCCTATCGCCGTGCGCGAGGAGATTCCGTACATCGAGGAGGCCGTCGAGAAAATCGTGGCCGCCTTCGAGCGCGGCGGACGGCTGTTTTACGCCGGTGCCGGGACGAGCGGGCGGCTGGGCGTGGTGGATGCCTCCGAATGCCCGCCCACCTTCGGCACCCCGCCTGACATGGTGCAGGGGCTCATCGCGGGCGGACCCGCCGCCATCTACGCCGCGCAGGAAGGCGCTGAGGACTACGAGGAAAATGGGGCCGACCACCTGCGCGAAGCGGGCGTGACCGGCAACGACGTCGTCTGCGGCATCGCCGCGAGCCGCCGCACGCCGTACGTCGTCGGCGCGCTCAAGTACGCCCGCGACGTGCTCGGTGCTACCACGATGCTCGTCACGTGCAATCCGCGCGCGTCGCTCGACCTCGACGTAGACGTGGCCATCTGCCCTGTCGTGGGGCCGGAGGTCGTCATGGGATCGACGCGCATGAAGAGCGGCACGGCGCAGAAACTCGTGCTCAACATGCTCACGACGACAGCGATGGTGCGGCTTGGTAAGACGTACGAGAACATGATGGTCGATCTCCAGATGACGAACAAGAAGCTCGTCGAACGCTCTCGCCGCATCGTGATGACGGTGACGGGAGTGGACTATGACGAGGCAGCGAAGCACCTCAACGACGCCGGCGGGCACGTCAAGACGGCCCTCGTCATGATTCTCGCAGGCGTCACAAAGGACGAGGCCGCCCGACGGATCCAGGCGGCAAACGGGTTCGTGCGATATGCCATCGAAGGGAAAGAGGTAGGTTAGTTGACCGGGTTGGATAACCCCTGACAAACCAACCACGACTCTCCCACCGGCAGCCAGCCCCGCCTTGCGGGGAGCGAAACCAGCTCAAATCCGTGACCCTCCGCGACGCCTACCGCCGACTCACCGCCTCGCAGAGTTTCCGCAGCCTGCGCGACACGCTCGCCACCGACGTGCAGACCTTGCACGTGCGCGAGGCCGCCGGTTCGACGCCCGCGTTTCTTGTCGCCGGGCTCGTGGCTGCCGATACGGCTCCGCTCGTGGTCTGCGTGCTGCCCGAGGAGGATTCCGCTCGCTATCTGCTGGGCGACCTCGAACACCTCGCCGTCACGGGCCTGCCGACGCTGCACCTGCCGCCCTCTGGCTACCGCCCGTACGACGAAGAACACGTGCTCGACGCCCGCGCCGTCGTGGCCCGCGCCGAGGTGCTGCAGCAACTCCACGACGGGTTCTCAGGGGTGCTGGTGTTCAGTGCGCAGGCCCTGTACGAGCGCGTCGCCTCCCAGAAAGCCCTCGACACCGAATCCACCCGCCTCGCTGTCGGCGACACGCTGGACGTAGAGGCGCTGCTCCAGCGTCTCGAAGGGCAAGGCTTCCAGCGGACGGAGTTCGTCGAAGCACCCGGCGAACTGGCACTGCGCGGTGGCCTCATTGACGTGTACCCGTACGCAGGCGATTTCCCCCTCCGCATCGAGTTGTACGGGGACGACATCGACTCCATCCGCGAGTTCGACCCCAACACGCAGCGTTCCATCAGCAAACTCGACCACGCCCGGCTGCTGCCCAACCTCGATCTCCACGAAGGGCGCGGCGAGGCCACGTCGCTCTTCGCGCACCTTCCCGAAAACACGCTGTTCGTCCTGTTCGACGCGCCGCGCGTGTTGGAAACAGCAGGGCAGTTGTTCGACGAAGCCGCCGAGGCGTTCGCGCAATCCGAAGGCGACCACCGCCCGAAACCCGCCGATCTCTACCTGTCGCGCGACGAGATCCGCCGCGCCCTCGCTGCCCGGAAGCGTCTCCTGTTCGGGTTCGTGGAGGAGCAGCCGCAATCGGTGCTGGCCTTCGGGACGACGCCCCAGCCGCCGTTCAACGGGAAGATGGACGTGCTGCGGAAAGACCTCGCCACGAAAAGAGCCGATGGGATCGACGTGTCGCTCTTGTGCGACACCGCCAGCCAGCGCGCCCGCCTCGCCGAGCTGCTCGACGTGCAACTCGACCTCGGCCAGGTCGAGATCGAGAACGCGACGCTGCACGAGGGCTTCGTCTTCCCCGACGCCTCGCTTGCGCTCTACACCGACCATCAGGTGTTTAACCGCTACCACCGCCCCACCTCCCACCGGAGCCGACGGCGTGTGGGCGGCCTCAGCCTGCGCGACCTCCAGAACCTGACGCCCGGCGATTTCGTCGTCCATCTCGACCACGGCGTCGGCAAGTTCGCAGGGATGCAGACGATCACCGTGCGCGAAAAGCAACAGGAGGCCGTGCGGCTCATCTTCGCAGGCGGCGATACGCTGTACGTTAACGTCAACGCGCTGTACAAGCTGAGCCGGTTTACGGGCCAGGAAGGCCACCAGCCGCAACTCACCAAGCTTGGGTCGGGTACGTGGGAGAAGTCGAAGGCGAAGACTAAGAAGCGCGTCAAAGACATTGCGCGCGACCTGATCCAACTCTACGCCCGGCGACTGTCCGCGCAGGGCCACCGCTTCCCCGCCGACACGCTGTGGCAGCGCGAGATGGAGGCGTCGTTCGAATTCGAAGACACGCCCGATCAGGGCGCCGCCGCCGAGGCCGTCAAGGAGGACATGGAGAAGCCCGTTCCGATGGACCGGCTCGTGTGCGGCGACGTGGGCTTCGGCAAAACCGAAGTCGCCGTGCGTGCCGCCTTCAAGGCCGTGCAGGACGGCAAGCAGGCTGCCATCCTCGTGCCCACGACGATTCTCGCCGCGCAGCATTTCGAGACGTTCAAAAAACGCCTTGCTTCCTACCCCGTCCGCATCGACGTGCTGTCGCGCTTCCGGACGGCCGCCGAGCAGCGCGAGGTGCTCAAAAAAGTCGCCTCGGGCGATGTCGACATCGTCATCGGCACGCAGCGCATCGTGTCGAAGGACGTGCAGTTCAAGAACCTCGGGTTGCTCGTCATCGACGAGGAGCAGCGGTTCGGCGTCGGCGTCAAGGAAAAGCTGCGGGCGCTGCGGGCGACGGTGGACACGCTCACGCTCACAGCCACGCCCATCCCGCGCACGCTCCAGTTTTCGCTCATGGGCGCGCGCGATTTGTCGGTCATCCGCACGCCGCCGCCCAACCGTCAGCCCATCGTCACCGAGATCCACTCGTTCGATCAGAAGCTCATCCGCGACGCCATCCTGTTCGAGACGAGCCGGGGCGGGCAGGTGTTTTTCATCCACAACCGCGTGCAGTCTATCGAGGAAATCGCCACGATGGTGCGCGCCATCGCGCCGGGCGCGCGCGTGGTGGTGGCGCACGGCCAGATGAAGCCGACGGAGCTGGAAAACGTGATGATGGACTTCCAGGACAAGAAGTTCGACGTGCTCGTGAGCACCAACATCATCGAGAGCGGGCTCGACATCTCGAACGCCAACACCATCCTCATCAACCACGCCGAGCGTTTCGGGCTGGCCGAGATGCACCAGCTACGCGGGCGCGTGGGACGCTCCGACCGCAAAGCGTATTGCTACCTGCTCGTGCCGAGTATCCACGCGCTCACCAAAGAAGCGCGGCGGCGCCTGCAGGCCGTCGAAGAGTTCAGCGATTTGGGCAGCGGCTTCAACATCGCCATGCGCGACCTCGACATCCGAGGTGCGGGCAACCTGCTGGGGGCCGAGCAGAGCGGGTTCGTGGCCGAACTGGGCTTCGAGACGTACCAGCGCATTCTGGAGGAAGCCATTCAGGAATTGCGCCACCAGGAGTTCAGCGACCTCTTCGCCGGGCAGGCCCCGCCGCGCGCGAGCGAGACGACGCTGGACGTGGAGGAGGACGCCCTGCTCCCGGACGATTACGTGAGCAACGGCGTCGAGCGCCTCAACCTCTACCGCCGCATCGCCGATGCTGAGACAGGCGACGACCTCGAAGAAATCCGCGCCGAACTCGCCGATCGTTTCGGCCCGGCTCCGCAAGAAGTGGACAACCTGCTCTGCGCCGCTGAACTCCGGCTGATGGCGCAAAAACTCCGGTTGCCACGCGTGCAGTACAAAAACCAGCGTCTCTTCCTCGACGTGCCCCACACCGACGCCGACGCGTATTTCTACGATGCGCTCTTCCAACCGCTCCTCGCCAGCCTCGAATCCTCCGGTCACCGCTACGTGCTGAAAGACAGCGGTAAGAAGCTTCGCGTCATCGTGCAGTCTGTCGGCACGCTGGGCAAGGCGCGCGATGTGCTGCACCACCTCACGGGGATCGCCGAGCCAGAGGCTTCTGCTGCGGCGTGACGCTTAGCAGCATGGCAGCGTAGCCTTGTCGGCCCGAAAAGCCGGGGGTGCGCTGAAAAAACGACGCACAGAATCGCCTCAGAACGGGCGATCCTGCCGGTGTCCAGCCCGCGGCCCGGAAAAGGGCCATTTTTAGCCAGAACGGCGGCGAGGCGGCTAGAATCCGGTCAGGCTTCTGCGCCTGATTTCTGGTAAAGCGCTTGCATCTTCTGCACCCGCTCGATGACGAGGGCGCGCAGCGCCTCCGGCTCGATCACTTCGGCCTCGGCTCCGTAGCGCAGCAACATCTGCGCGACGTACGGCAGGTTCTCGAAATAGAACGAAATCTCGTGCCCCTCCTCGAACGGCACGTCGCCTTCGATTCGGGCCGGGATGCTGCGGCGCGCCCACCGGTAGATTTTGTCCGAGAAGCGCAGTACGATCCGGTGGTTCTGCCTGCTCGCGCCTCGCTCTTCGAGATGGTCGGTGAGCGAAAAATCCTTCGGCCGCTCGAAGTGCTCGTTGAGTACCCGCATCCATCGGATGGCTTCGAGGCGAAAGTTTCGAATGTCGCCGCGCAGGTGATCGTAGGCGATGAGGTTCCAGTGGTCGGTGTAGTAGACCAGGCCGAGCGGGTCGATGGTTCGGCGGGTGACTTCGTCGCGCGAGGCCACGTGGTACTCCATGATCACGGATTTCTGCCGCGCCACGGCCTCGCTCAATTCGTACCACCGTCCCTCCTCCTCTGTCGTAGCCTCGGCGGCGTGCTGCCAGTAGGGATCGAGCGCCGTACTGTCGCGGAGCCTTCCCACGTAATCCGCTACCTCGCGGGGCAACACATGCTGGATTTTGAGCGCCACCTGGTCAGCATCCTTCCGCAGCGAAGGGTCAGACTGGAGCTTCATGAAACCTGTCCCGATCAGCAGGGTCGCTGCTTCCCGCGCGGTGAGCATGAGCGGAGGAAGCTGATATCCTTCGAGAATCTCGTAGCCGCCACCTTCCGCGTACGTGAGTGGTACCCCTGATTCCGACAGCGCGCGAAGGTCACGGAAGATCGTCCGGCGGCTGACGCCAAAATGCTCCGCGAGGTCGCGCGAGGTCATGCTAGGGCGTGTCTGCAACAGCAGCACAAGAGAAAAAAGGCGTTCCGTCCGGTTCAGGACGCGCTCGGCGTTGGCCATAGTGGGGCGAGGTGGGCGTGGGGCAATATACCCAGAGCCCGCAGGCGGATCATCCGCGAGGCTCGGCCTTCGCTCGTACGAGCACTACTTTTTTCAGTGCGAAGTACGGGTCCGTGAAGCCGACAGGTTCGACCGTCACACCGACCCCAGACTTCGCCATCAGTGTTTGAATTTCCTCGTCGAGGTCCCCTCCCTTGAGGCAGATCAGGTCTGCCACGCTCTCATGCTTCCCCATTGCACTCTGCGTGTGCCAACTCCACAGGGTATCGAGTGATGCCGTCGCCCGCGATATGCTATGGGTGTGCGGGATTGAGAGCACTTCGGCCCTTCCAGCTACTACTTCGACGTTATGGAGACCCAACTGCCGAGCCATCTGCCGCACCGCGAGGGTTTTCTTCTCGACTGCATCTACTCCGACGAATTCCACCTTTGGCAATGCCAGCGCCAGCGGAATCAGAGGCAGACCCCCTCCCGTTCCCCAGTCGATCACCACATCTCCAGAATTGTAGGCGTACTGGGCCAGCCGAAGGCAGTGCGCGATGTGGCGGTTGAGCAGGTCGTCTGTATCAGTGCGGGCGATGAGGTTGAGGCGCTTGTTGTAGAACCCCAGCATTTCGGCATATGCATGTAGCCGCTCTTCGAGGGCATCGGGAGCGCCAGGCAGTGCGTTCAGGGCCTCGGTGAGTGGTTTCACGCCTCGATTGTTTCACGTGAAACATTACGCGGGAATCCGCCTCGCCGGATGAGCACCGACAGCGCGGCTACGTCGGCGGGCGAAACACCGTTGATGCGCGCGGCCTGCCCGAGTGTCTGCGGTCGTATCCGAGCCAGCTTTTCGCGGGCCTCCAGCGTGAGGCTTCCTACGTTCTCGAAGGCAAAATCTGCTGGTATCGCCACACCTTCCGATGCACGCATACGCGTCACTTGCTGCTGCTCTCGCTCGATATAAGGCGCGTATTTCAGCATAATCTCGGCCTGAAGCACCGCGTCGCGCTCGTAAGGCACGACATCCGGCAAGACAGCAAGCAGATCCGCCAGCACCACCTGTGGACGCGACGCCAGCGACGCCAGCCGGACTGGCTGGGACAGCGGATCGGTGCCGACCGACAGCAAATATCCTTCGGCTGCGGCAGGTGTGACCGAGAGGGCATGGGCGTACGCAATCACGTCATCTACCTCTTGCCATCGCCGTTCCATTCGGCGAACTCGGTCTTCTGAAACCAGACCGAGGGTTTTAGCCAGAGAGGTCAGGCGCTGGTCGGCATTGTCCTGCCGAAGCAGCATCCGGTGCTCGGCGCGCGAGGTGAACATTCGGTATGGCTCGTCGGTGCCTTTAGCGACGAGGTCGTCGATCAGCACGCCGATGTAGGCCTGCGCGCGGTCGAGTACGATGCCGTCCTCTCCCTCGACAAAGCGTGCTGCATTGAGCCCTGCCATCAGCCCCTGCGCAGCGGCTTCCTCGTACCCTGTAGTGCCGTTGATCTGTCCCGCGAAAAAGAGACCCTTAACCCGTTTTGTTTCAAGAGTATAACGTAGTTGGTGCGGCGGGAAATAGTCGTATTCGATGGCATAGCCGGGCCGCAGCAGGTGCGCCTTCTCGAAGCCCGGCACCTGCCGGATCGCGGCGAACTGCACCTCCTCCGGCAGGCTCGTCGAGAAGCCGTTGACGTAGACTTCGTGCGTGCCGCGTCCCTCCGGCTCAACGAAAATCTGGTGCCGATCCTTGTCGGCGAAGCGGGTGACTTTGTCCTCGATAGAGGGGCAATAGCGCGGCCCCTGACCCTGAATGCGGCCTGCAAACAGAGGGCTACGGGCGAATCCTTCGGCCAACGTCGTGTGAACGCCGGGGTTGGTATACGTCACCCAGCAGGGCAACTGGTCAGTGGGAAGGGCATCCGTCAGGAACGAGAAGGGCGAGGCAGCGGGGTCGCCATGCTGCGCGTCCATCACGGTGTAATCGAGCGTGCGCCCGTCGATGCGCGGCGGAGTGCCGGTTTTGAGGCGTCCCGTTTCGAAGCCGAGTCTTTCGAGCACCGCCGTCAGACCTTTCGAGGCGCGCTCCCCCATTCGGCCGCCACCGTGCTGCTGCTCCCCCACGTGGATGATGCCGTTCATGAACGTGCCGCTCGTGAGAACGACGGTAGGCGCATAGAAGGTCTGACCGAGTTGGGTGACGACGCCCTGTACTGCGCCTTTTTCGACAAGGAGATCGACGACCGTGTCGGCGCGCATGAAGATGCCCGGCTGATCTTCGAGCATCTGCCGCACCACGAGCGCATACTGCGCCCGGTCGGTCTGCGCGCGCGGACTCCACACGGCAGGGCCTTTGCGCTGGTTGAGCATCCGAAACTGGATGCCTGTCTGGTCGGTCGCCCGTCCCATCAACCCGCCCATCGCGTCGATTTCGCGGACGATCTGGCCCTTGCCGATACCGCCAATGGCCGGGTTGCACGACATCTGCCCGATGCGATCCAGGCTCATCGTGACGAGCAGCACCCGCGCGCCGACCCGCGCTGCCGCCGAGGCCGCTTCGGCTCCCGCGTGGCCGCCGCCCACCACGATCACGTCGTAATTGAAATAGGATTCCGTCATAGTCAACGTCGTGTTCTTTCGCACTCCCCCTTCATTTCCCGATACAGAAGCGCGAAAAGATTTGATCCAGCACGTCCTCGTGCGTGATGGCACCTGTGATGGCGCCGAGTTCGCGCAGCGCCACGCGCAGATCGACGGCGAGTAGATCGCCGCTCATCCCGCCGGATAACGCCGCCTGTACGCGACGCACGGCGTTGAGGGCGTTCGACAGGTGGGCGCGGTGGCGGGCGTTCGTCACCACCACGGAGCCTTCGGGGCGTGTGTGCGCGTCGGTGATGCGGGTGATGCGCGTCACCAACTCCACGATGCCACCACCGGGGTGCGTGGCGGCGGTGAGGACGTCGGCGGCGGGCATCCCGGTGGAGTCGAGGAGGTCGGTTTTGTTGGCGACGGTCAGCAGGGGTAGCTCGGGACGTGCGGCCTGTATGACCGCGATGCGACGGCGTTCTTCTTCGTCCAACCCTACTGACGCATCGAAGACATACAGGACGAGGTCGGCGTGGGCCAGCCTCGCCTCGGCTCGGCGCACGCCCTCGGCTTCGATGGCGTCGGCGGTGTCGCGCAGCCCGGCGGTGTCGGTGAAGACGTAGCGCACCCCTTCGATCTCGGCCTCAGCTTCGATTTCGTCGCGCGTTGTACCCGGCGTGGCGCTGACGATGGCGCGGTCGTAGCCGACGAGGCGGTTGAGCAGCGTGGATTTGCCCGCGTTGGGCCGCCCGGCGATCACCACGCGAACGCCCTCGCGCAGCAGATGTCCGTAACGGTACGATTCGACCAGTTCGAGCAGCAGCGCTTCGGCCCGCCCGAGCAGCGCCGTCACTCCTTCGCGGCTGGCGAATTCGACGTCCTCTTCAGCAAAATCCAGTTCCAACTCCACCAGCGCCGTCACTTCCAAAAGCTCGTCGCGCAGGTCAGCGAGCGCGCGCGAATAGTCGCCCCGAAGCTGGGCCATCGACACTTCGTGCGCGCGGCGCGAAGAGGCGTGGATGAGGTCGGCGACGGCTTCGGCCTGCGCGAGGTCGAGCTTGCCGTTGAGAAAGGCACGCTGGGTGAACTCGCCCGGCAGTGCATGCCGTGCGCCCGCACCCACGAGCGCTTCGAGCACGAGCGGAGCCGCCACGTCGCCGCCGTGGCAGGTGAACTCCACTACGTCCTCGCCCGTCGACGAGCGCGGGGCGCGGAAAACCGTCGCTACCACCTGGTCGAGGTCGTGCCCTTCCTCTCCTACGAAGCCCACGTGGACGGTGTGCGAGGGGACGACAGTGAGGTCCGCGCCGCGAAAACACGCCGCTGCCACGCTGCACGCTTCTGCCCCCGACACCCGTACGATGGCCAGCGCCGCCTGCCCGCGCGCCGTGGCGACCGCGGCGATGGTATCCGGGGCATGATCCATCAAGGGCAAATCACCGCCGCCGCGCCCGGCCGTTGTCGGAGGCGAGCGCGGGCTTGCTCTTGCGTGCTGTGCGCGGTGCTACGGGCGATTTCGCCTGCGGCGGCTTCACCACGGGATCCGGCTCGTTGTCCATCTGCTTGTTGATCCACCACTGCTGGAAGGCCGAAAGCACGTTGTAGCACAGGTAATACAGGCTCAACCCCGCCGCCTGCTTGTTGAAAAACACGAACAGCATCACCGGCATGATGTAGACGAACGCCTGCATCTGCGGGTTGGGCGGCTGCGAGCGCATCTGAATTCGCATCTGCACCACGAGCGACAGCCCCATCAGCAGGGTGAAGCCCGCCACGAAGTTGCCGTAGAGCGGGATCGAGAACGGCAGGTGCAGGATGGCGTCGGGGGCTGAGAGGTCACTCGCCCACAGAAACGGCTCCTGACGGATCTGGATGGCCTGCGGCAAAAACATCCACAGCGCGATGAGGACAGGATACTGGAGCAGCATCGGCAGGCAGCCGCCGAGCGGGTTGGCCCCGGCTTCCTTGTACAGGCTCATCATCGCCTGCTGCTGCTTCTGCGGATCGTCGCCGTACTTCTCCTTGATGGCCTGCATCTGCGGTTGCAGCTTCCGCATCTTGCCCATGCTGCGGTACGCCGTGCGCTGCAGCGGGTGCGTGACGAGCTTAACGAGCAGCGCCAGCAGGATGATGATGATGCCGTAGTTGGAGATGAACGTCCCCAGCAGCGTGAAAAACGGGATGAAGATGAAGCGCGCGATGGGGCGCGTCAGGAATTCGAGGAAGTCGTACCCGTAGTCGACCATGTCGTACAGGCCGAGGTCGTAGGCGGCGAGGCGGCTGTATTCCATCGGCCCGAGGTAGAGCCGGTACGCATCCGTCGTGGACGAGGCGGGCATCTCCAGCCGCATCTGGTAGAACTCCTGCACCAGGGGATCGTCGGCGTCGCCGGTACGCTCGCCTTCGATGACGGCGGCCGCTGTGGGCTGCGACGGGATGAGGACGGAAACGAAGTATTTGCTCTTGATGGCCGTCCAGTCCACCAATCCCGTCAGCGTCTGGTCGGCGGTGGCGTCGCCGAGCAGCGTCACGTACTCGACGCTGCCGCCGCTGCGCGCGTACGCGCCCGCACGCCGCACCTCCTCCTCTTTCGACTCCTCGGCGTACGGAATCGCGCCGCTCCAGACGGCGTCGTAGCCGTCGGCGGTCATGAACGCTGCGCTGTTCTCCCGGTCGATGCGCCAGCCGAGTTCGTACGTCTCCGGCTTGAACACGAACGTCTGCCGCAGCACGCCGCCCGCCAGGTTAGCCTCGAAGGCGAGCAGAGTCGAATCCCCGGCGACGCGCAGCGTGTCGCCCGCGAACGAGGGGGTGAAAAAGAGCGATCGCGTGTTGACGTTGCGGCTGCGCGGCGTCGTGAATTCGAGCGAGAGCGCCCCGGCGAGGGTCGAGTCGACGAGTTGTACCGCCGCTGCCCGGTTGGCTTTGTCGTAGTCGTTTAGTTTGAACGAGACGAGCGTGCCGCCCTTCGTGGAGAACGTCGCCGTGTAGAGGTCCGAAATGACCGTCACCAGCCGCGCCTCGCCCGTGGATGCGCCCAGCGTAGTGTCTGCGGCAGGGGCCACGTCCGCGTCTTGCACGGCGACCTCGTCAGGGAGATCGGCGACGAGCGAGTCTTCGCTGGCCACGTCGCTCGTCGGTGGAGGGGGCGGCGGCTGGAAAAAGTACAGCCACCCGAACAGGATCAGCGTGATCAGGACGGTGGCGGTGACGGTGTTGCGATCCACAGGAAAACAGGTATGAACACGCCGAAAAAGGCAATACGGGCTGGATAAGCCGCAGCAGGCGCGCTACGCGCTATGCGCGGGAGGGGTTGCGCGAATCTTCGGCGCGCAGCGTGGCCGCCAGTCGCTCCAGCAGCGGCGGCAGATCCCGGCTCGCCTCCTCGTGCGGACGAGTGCCACGCCCCCGGTACAGAATGGCCAGCGTGAGCGTGTCGGGCCGATGCAGAAAGAGGTCTACCAGACCGTGCTGATGCACGCGGTAGACCTCTCGCAATGCTCGCCGGATGCGGTTGCGCGCGACGGCGGTGGCGCACCGGCCAGGGATCAGGGCCACCTGCACGGAAGCGCTGCCTGACACGTGCTCTGCCGCCACGCAGCGGTACAGCAGGCGGATGGAGCCGGAGGCCAGCGTCTGGGCCTGCCCGCGCCGGAAAAGCGGGCTGAGCAGGCGGCGCTGCTTGAGGGAGGCGCTGCGCGGGAATGTGTTGCGCCGCACAGCCCTCTCCTCCTGCGCCGGACTCACTTGCCGGGGCGGCTGTCGCTGACCGAGAGGCGCTTGCGGCCCTGCGCGCGGCGGCGCTTGATGATGCGGCGGCCGTCTTTGGTGGCCATCCGGGAGCGGTACCCGTGTTTGTTGGCACGTTTGCGGCGGCTGGGCTGGTACGTCCGTTTCATGGCGGTAGGTATCGAAAAGGGTGTTCAGGTCAAAAGAGCCTGAAAGATACGCACCTGCCTCGGGGTCACAAGGCGTGTATTGACATTCACAAAAAACGAAGGTAAGTTGCGCGCTCGTCTGCGGGAATAGCTCAGTTGGTAGAGCATCAGCTTCCCAAGCTGAGGGTCGCGGGTTCGAATCCCGTTTCCCGCTCTCTGGAACGTATGAACGCGGAAGCCGACAGTCGGAGCGTGGAGTGTCCGCGCCTTTGGACTCTCGCTTCCGCGTTTTGACGTTCAGACCGGGCGGTTAGCTCAGCTGGTTCAGAGCACCTCGTTTACACCGAGGGGGTCGGGGGTTCGAATCCCTCACCGCCCACCTTCTACCGTGTCGCGCTCATGAGCGGCCTCGTCAGGAAACGAAGGCTCCTTCAGTTGGGGCTGAACACCGGGCGCAGGCCGCATGGCATCGGCGCTTCGACGAGGTTGCGAACCTGCTGGAGCATCAGCATCCGGTGCGCTGAGTAACGGTCGGCGACGGGTTTCGCGGGCGTGGGCTGCTGCTTGCGGCTACGGACGAGCGAGCGGCGAGGAGTGCGGCGGGGACGCATGGTTTCAGGGGCTAAAAGGAAAAGCGGGAGGGCCAAGAGAGCCTCTGCCCGTTTTATCGTCCACCCGCTACGCGCTATAAACGAGATGCCTGTGGAGTAGGGCCTCGGGTGAGGAAAGAAGCGCTTTTCTCTGCCACACTTGGCCAGAAATCGATCTGCGCGGCAGGGGCACTGTGTTAACTTCCGGCGCGAACCGTCCCGATTCTCCGCGCCTGCCATGAATTTCTGCGTCTGCATCAAGCAAGTCCCCGACGTGTCGGCCCCCATCCAGATTCGCAACGGCGAGTTGGCCATCGACACGGGCCGCGTCGTCCTCAACGCCTACGACGCCTCGGCCGTCGAGGAAGCCCTCGTGCTCACCGAAACACACGGCGGCGAGGTGGACGTGGTGCTCGTTGGACCAGAGCGCGCCACCGAAACCATCCGCAAGGCGCTGGCGATGGGCGCGACGCGGGGCACGCACCTCGTCGTACCTGAAGGTGCGGAGCTGGATTCGGGGGCCGTCTCCGAACTGCTCGCCCGCCACCTCGAAGGCCATTCGTACGACGTGATCGCCACGGGCAAACAGGCACAAGACACCGACGCGGGCCTGACGGGCGGGATGGTCGCCGAGCGCCTCGGCTTGCCTTACGCCACCAACGCCGTCGGCCTCGCCATCGAAGGCGGGCAACTCGTCGTGACGCGGCAGGGCGACGCGGGGCAGGAAACCATCGCGCTGCCGACACCGTGCCTCGTCACGTGCTCGAACGACATGAACGATCCGCGCATCCCCAAGCTCAAGGGGATCATGGACGCCAAGAAGAAAACCATCGAGACGCAGCCCGTCGAACCCCTCCCCGCCGCGTCGGTGCGGGTGCTGCGCTACGAGGCGATGCCGACGCGCGCACCCGGCCAGAAGCTCGATGGCGAACCCGCCGAGCAAGCAGCAGCGGTCGTCCAGCGGCTCCGCGAGGCGAGCGCGATCTAAGGGGTGATCACTGGTCATTCCTACTCGTCGGCAACCCGGTGACGCATGACCGCCCCGTCTTCCGAAACCCGAAATCCTCCCTTCTCCGTGCCTACGATTCTCAGCTACGTCGCCGTACAGGGCGGCAAGCCTACCCGCGCCGCGCTCGAAGTGCTCACCCGCTGCCGCCAGATTGGCGCGGCGAAAGGCTGGGACGTAGCCGCGGTGATCGTGGCTCCTGACGCCCGCGCCTTCGCCGACGAGGCGGGGCGTTACGGCGCGACGAAGGTTTTTGCCGTCAGCGATTCGGTGTTCGAAAACCCGCTCAACGCGCCCGTCATCGCCGCGCTCGCCGCCGTGATCGAACAGGAGCAACCTGCTGTGGTCGCGTTTCCGTCGTCGGAAGGCGTCAAGGACGTGCTCGGCGCGCTCGCCGTGCGGACGGGTGCCTCGGTGCTGCCGGACGTGGCCTCGTTCGAGGTGACGGGCGACGGCGCGGTAGAGGCGCTGCGCCCGGTGATGGCGGCCAAGTTCATGGCGCGCACGCGGGCCGAGGGAGCGCCGGTCTTCGTGTCGGTGCGGTCGGGCTCGTACCAGGCCGAGGAGGCACCCGCCGAGGCGCAGGTCGAGGACGTGGCGTTTTCGTTCGACGCTTCGAGACTCAAACAAACGCTGCGCGAGGTGGCCGCGGCGACGAGCGGCGCCGTCGATCTGTCGGAGGCAACGGTGGTGGTGGCGGCGGGACGCGGCGTCAAGGACGAAGCTGCCCGGCACCTCGTCGATGAACTTGCGCGCGTGACGGGCGCGGCGCTGGGCGCGTCGCGGGCGGTCGTGGAGACGGGCATGTTTCCGGCCACGGCACAGATCGGGCAGACGGGCAAGGTGGTCTCGCCCGAGGTGTACTTCGCCGTCGGCATCTCCGGGGCCGTGCAGCACGTGGCGGGGATGTCCAACAGCCGCATCATCGTCGCCATCAACCGCGACGCCGACGCGCCCATCTTTCAGGTTGCCACGTATGGCCTCGTCGGCGATCTCTACCAGATCCTGCCCGCGCTCATCGAGGAGATCAAGCGCACCCAGTGAATCTTGGGTTTCGGAAGTGGGATTTCGGAATTGTCCGAACCTCCTGCTCTCTCTTCCGAAATCCGAAATCTAAAATCCCAACTTGGAAGACCGATTCGATTGCATCATCGTCGGCGGTGGCGTGGCGGGACTGAGCGCGGCGATGACGCTGGCCCGCGCCGACGCACGCTTCCTGCTCGTCGAACGCGGCGAGTGGAGCGGCGCGAAGAATGTCTCGGGCGGCGTGCTGTGGGGCCGCGACCTCGCCCGCCTCGTGCCCGACTACTGGCTCGACGACGACGCGGGCTGGGAGCGCTTCATCAACCACCGGCGGCTGACGTTCATGGACGAGGGCGCGTCGTTCTCGCTCGACTTCAAGTCTGACCACTTCAACACCCCGCCGTACTCGGGCCTCGCCGTGTTGCGCGCGAAGTTCGACGCCTGGCTGGCGGGCAAGGTGCAGGAAGCCATCGACGCGAGCGCGCACGCCGACGAGTCGCTTCTCGCCACCGACATCCTCGTCCGCGAACTCATCCAGGAAAACGGCAAAACCGTCGGCATCCGGGCTGGCGGGGAGGATTTCTACGCGGATTGCGTGATCCTGGCCGAGGGCGTCAACAACCTGCTCACGCGGCAGGTGGGCCTGCAGACGGATTACGTGCCTGCCGAGGGGCTGGCCGTCGGGGTCAAAGAGGTCATCCGGTTCGATCAGAAAACGCTCGAAGACCGTTTCCAGCTCAACGGCCGCAGCGGACTCACGAACGAATACGTCGGCTACGCGACGGACGGCGTCGAGGGTGGAGGCTTTCTCTACACCAACCGCGACACGGTCTCCCTCGGTCTCGTGCTCGGCATGGCCGATCTGCGCCGCGCGCGGAAGACGCCCTACGACCTCCTCAACCACTTTAAAACGCACCCCAGCGTGGCCGACGCCATCCGAGGCGGCGAGGTGCTGGAGTACAGCGCTAAGGTCGTCTCGACGGGCGACATGCGCGTGATGCCAAAGGAGATCTACGCCGATGGCGTGCTCGTGGCGGGTGAGGCGGCCAACCTCGTCCTCAACGCGGGCCGCGCCATCCAGGGCATGGACTACGCGATGCGGAGCGGCATCCTGGCGGCAGAAACCGTGGTGGAGGCCCGGAACGCGGGCGATTTCAGCAGCGCGTTCCTCAAGCACTACCGGACGGCGCTCGAAAACTCGTACGTGATGCAGGACCTGCGCGGCTTCCAGCAGGCCGTGCAGGTGCTCCACAGCCCGGAGATGTTCACGACCGTCCCGCGCATGGTGTGCGACTTCGGGCGCAGCTACTTCACCATCGACAACAAGCCCGCCCGCAAGGCGTACCAGATTCTGCGCGACGTGCGGAAGGAGCACATGGGCTGGTGGGATCTCGTCAAGCTCGGCGCGCGCGCGTCGCGTGCGCTGTGACAGAGGTTGGAATGCCTCGAACGAACCCTCCTCGACCTCCAACCTCTCTTCTCCATGACCAACGTTAAAACCCTCAGCCTCGCCGAGCGGCTGGGCACGGTGGCCTACCGCAACCAGGGCCGCGCCGACGCCGTGCCGCACATCCTCGTGGACACGTCGATCTGCAACAGCGTCTGCCCGCACAAATGCACGACGTACATGTGCCCCGCCAACTGCTACACGCTCGACGAGATCGGGCAGGTGCATTTCCAGTTCGAGGACTGCATCGAGTGCGGCACGTGCATGTACGCCTGCGACCAGGGTGCCGTCGCGTGGAGCTATCCCGACCCTGAAGCCGGGCGCGGCGTCAACTGGAACTTTGGCTGAACGCTGAACCTCAACTATCGTGGTGCTGTCTCGGCGTTGCTGCCACCAAAAAACGAATCACTCCTGCGAAAGCCGACGCCACCTGCCAGCGGCTGGATCCCCGATCACGTCGGGGATGACGAAAAGAGGTGAGCCGCGCCTTCCTTTCTCTCGATAACGTCATCCTTCAACTTTCATGGCCAAGCAGTCCTTCAACATCGACGATCCGTACCTCTTCGAGCAGATGCTCAGTGAGGAAGACCGCCTCATCATGCAGTCGGCGCGCGACTACGCGCAGCAGAACCTCGAACCGCGCGCCCTCGAAGGCAACCAGGACGAGGTGTTCCACGAGGAGATTCCCAAGGAAATGGCCGAGATGGGCCTGCTGGGCGTGACGATCCCCGAGGAGTACGGCGGGCTGGGCGCGAGCTACACCGCCTACGGCCTCGTCGCCCGCGAGCTGGAGCGCGTGGATTCCGCTTACCGCTCGTTCGCCAGCGTGCAATCGTCGCTCGTGATGTACCCCATCTACGACTTTGGCACCGAGGAACAGCGCAGGCAATTCCTGCCGAAGTTGGCGAGCGCCGAGATGATCGGCTGCTTCGGCCTCACCGAGCCCAACCACGGCTCCGACCCCGCCTCGATGGAGACGACGGCCCTCAAAGTCGACGGCGGCTGGGTGCTCAACGGGGCCAAAATGTGGATCACCAACTCGCCCGTCGCCGACATCGCCGTCGTGTGGGCGAAGGCGAAAGAGCGCAAAAACGAGGAAGGCGTCATCCGCGGCTTTCTGGTGGAGAAGGACTTCGATGGCTACTCGGCGCCCAAGACGCACAACAAGATGTCGCTGCGCGCCTCGATCACGGGCGAGATCGTGCTCGACGAGTGCTTCGTGCCGGACAGCCACGTTTTCCCCGAGGTTCGCGGCCTCAAAGGCCCATTCTCGTGCCTCAACAACGCACGCTACGGGATTTCGTGGGGCGCCATCGGCGCGGCGGAAGACTGCTATACGCGCGCGCGCCGCTACGTGGGCGAGCGCAAGCAGTTTGGCTATCCGCTCGGCGCGATGCAGCTTATCCAGACCAAGCTCGCCAACATGCTCACCGACATCGCACAGATGCAGCTTCTGGCATGGCGGCTCGGGCAGTTGAAAGACGCGGGCAAGGTGGCCCCGGCGATGGTGTCGCTCGCCAAGCGCAACAACGTCGGCAAGGCGCTGAACATCGCCCGCGAGTCGCGCGACATGCTGGGCGGCAACGGCATCACGGGCGAGTACCGCGTGATCCACCACATGGTGAATCTGGAATCCGTCAACACCTACGAGGGCACCTACGATGTCCACGGCCTGATTCTGGGCCGCGAGATCACCGGCATCCAGTCCTTCACGCCGCGCGGCAACGACCTGGACGGGGCTCCGCGGGCAAAGCCGACCCCCGAGGGCGTAGCGGCCAACTGAACGGCGCGTGACCGCTTCGCCTGCGAGAAGGCGGGGCCGCGCATGGACCTCTAACTCGCATCAAGTCGCTAACTGAACAGCGCATTCCCTACCCGTCATCCCTTTGAAGCGGGACACGAAGCAGCGTCAGCACTCCATGCTGCATACGATCTCACCATGGAATCCCGCCTTCGCGGGAGTGACGGAGAAGAAGGCACAGCAAACTGAGAAAGCCCGAAGCGTGAGCAACGTTTCGTGGGTTTGCTCGGTGCATTCCTCGCGGGCCTCGTGCACGTCGTGCTGGTGCTGCTCCGGCCCGAGGCGGAGCAGCCCGAACGCCACCTGCGTCGGCTGGCGGGCGTCACCCGGCTGGTGCGCTCCGGCGAGGCGGTAGAGCGGTTGCAGTAGGCGACCTCGGCAGACGAGGTGCGGGCGCTGCTCGTCCAGGTCCCCGCGCAGCCGTAGCGCGCGCGGCAGGCGAGAGCCCAGACCGCGCGGTGTGCCCGCCGACAGACTGGCCCTCAGAGTCCACGCGACGGATGCAGCCAGAGCACCCTTCGGATCGGTACGCGGTTCGGGGTACGCGCTCGATTGCAAGGGAACCCCCTACCTTCCTGCATTCAACTCTGGCTCCACCGTCGACACCAGGCTCGCGCGCAGCGTGTACCCGACCGTTCATTTCCACGACCCGATGATTGAAATCGAAGTTCGCCGTACCACGTGCTATGCCGCTTTTTGCGTCCTTCAGGTCGCGTTGCTCGCGATGCCCGCCCCGGTAGAGGCACAGGTTCAGCCCGCCGAGGTGCAGTTCGTTTTCGGTTCCGACACGTCGTCGCCGGGGCTGAATGTGGCGCGGCACACGCTCCGTTTCACGTCGGGGCATCTGTCGCTTTACACGTCGCCTACCGGCGCGGCGGCGGCCATGATGGACGATGCGCGGCGGGCGCGCTACCGGGATCGCTACGGCACGCCGCTCAAGATGACGTGGTGGATGCAGGTGGGCAGCCTCTACGAGACGGCGCGCAACACCAACGTGCCGCTGGCCTCGACGCAGACGCTCCACCTCATGCGGGCCTACTGGAAGGACGCGCTCGACCGGCACGGCGACGAAGTTTCGCTGCATTACCACTCGTGGGTGTGGAGCGACTACAACGGGGACGGCATCCCGTACTGGAACCAGGCCCTCACCTACGCCGAGTTTCGCGACGGCTTCGACCGCGCCTTGGCGCAGTCGCTGCTCGATGAGGAGATCTTCCCGGTGTCGTTTCGCAGCGGCTGGCATTACATGGACAATGCGTGGCAGGCCCGCCTGGACAGCCTGCTGCCGTTCAGCATGCACAACGCCTCGCCTTACCGGGGCCGCGATGTCACCGAGCCGCTCGACAACCTGCTCGACTGGAGCCGGGCTCCGACAGACTTCGTGCCCTTCCGCCCGTCGGCCGACGATTACCAGGTGCCCGGCGGCAGCGGGGGCTGGAACGTCCGCTCCATCGACCTCAACCAGGCCAGCGAGGCGCGCATCCGCGACATCTTCGAGCAGGCGCGAGCGGGCACCGCGCAGGTGGCGTGCGTGTGGGGGCACCTTGCCGACTCCGCTTTCGTGGACGACCTGGAGCGCGCCGCCGAGCGGGTCGTGCGGATCGCCGCCGAGTATCCCGACGTGCCCTTCCGCTTCTCGACGGCTGTAGAGGCCATGCAGCGCTGGTTGCAGAGCGACGACGCCACATCGCCGCGCCTCGGCGTGTCGGAGATCGTGCAGGGAGAAGACGTGGTCCTCCGCATCACGTCCGACGAGCCGATCTTCCAGTCCATCCCGTTCGTCGCGCTCAAGGATCGGTACGAGCAGTTCCATGTGCTCGGGGCCACGAAGACGGGAGCGGGCACGTGGGAGACGGAGCCCTTCCACCGCGCCGACGCGGCCAGAGTCGCCGTGGCCGTGACGGATTCGGTGGGCAACCTCGCCCAGACCGCCCTCGCCTTCCTGCCCGACGATCGGTACTTCGACAACCGCGACGCAGCCTACGAGGAGACGGCCGGGACGTGGCAGACCGTACAGGCGGCGGAGGGGGAAGAAATCTGGGGCACCGATTACCGCGTTGCGGTGGTAGAGCCCAGCCAGAGAGCCGCCGTCCGCTGGACGCCCGCGCTCGCCGACGCCGCCCGCTACAACGTCTTTTTCCGCCTACCCGCTGTGTCCAACCCGGCCGGTGATCTCACCGTGCGGGTGCGCGTGGGCGGGGCGGTCGTGGACAGCCTCTACGTTACCTCCCCCCCGCCCTCGGACGAATGGGTTTTCGCGGGACAGGCGGACCTCGACCCGGCGCAGCCGACGGAGATCGAGGTGGTGGCGCGCGGAACGGGCAGCGGCACGGTCCGCTTCGCTGCCGATGCGCTTCGCCTCTCGGCGCTCCTCCGCGACCGGCAACTCGACATCGCAGAGCCGACGCTGAACATCGGCGATGTCGTGTACGGCGATACGGCGTGGTTCTCGCTGCCTGTCCGCAACCTCGGCACCGCGCGTCTGACCGTCACCGGCGTGACGAGCACGGCGGGCCATGCCTACACCCCCGCGCCGCTCCCGTTCGTGCTGGAAGGGCAGGAAACCCTTTCGCTCCCGTTGTATCTCCTGCCGCCAGCCCCAGGCGTGCTGGCCGACACCCTCCTCCTCGCCAGTGACGATCCGTTGCGGCCGCTGCTGCGGGTGCCCGTCGTGCTGCGCGCGCTCGACTATTTCGTCGTAGTGGACGACGCCGATCCCACCGGCTACACGGAGCAGGGTGCCTGGTTTACGAGTGTCACGGAGGCCTACGGCGCGGCGAGCCGCTACGCCCCGCTCTGGAACACCGCCGACGCCTCGGCCACGTTCTCGGTGACGGTCGAGCGGGGCGGATACTTCGACTTCTCGATCCTCGTGCCGAGCAGCACCAACAGCGCTCGGCACGCAGCCTACACCGTCCATGTCGGTGACGGTGGACGGGTGGACAGCCTCGTCATCGACCAGAACCAGGGCAGCGGCGCGTGGCGCTCGCTGGGCCTCTACCCCCTGCCGGAGGGTGCCCGCTTCACCGTGCGCGTGGCCCCGACGCAGATCGAGGATGTGCGCGTGCTCCGCACCGACGCCATCCGCCTCTCGTTCCTGGGCGAGGCGCTCCGCGAACAGATCGTGGACAACGACGACATGGACTACAGCGAGTCGGGGCCGTGGCGGCAGAGTGTGGCGCAGGCCTACGAGGGCAGCAGCCGCTTCGTGGACACCGGGGCCGATGCCGTGGCGACCTTCCGCATGGAGACGCAGCAGGAGGGCTTCCACGCCTTCTATCAAATCGTGCCGCACACCGTAAATGCCTCTCGGCAGGCCGAGTACCGCGTCGTACGGAACGGAAGTCTCGCGGGCTCTGCCGTCGTGGATCAGAACGTCGGTAGCGGCTCCTGGCAGTTCCTGGGCAGCTACTATCTGTACGCGGGGGATTCTGTCGCGGTCGAAGTGCGGCAGGGCGGGCCATGGGAATCGGGACGTGTGCTTCGGGCCGACGCGGTCAAGATGGTGTCTGCGCAGGCGGTTGCGAACGCCGAAGTGGGGCCGCAATCCCCGCCCTCCCTCGACCTCGAGGCGGCATACCCGAAC
This sequence comes from Rhodothermales bacterium, assembly GCA_963829705.1. GTDB lineage: Bacteria > Bacteroidota > Rhodothermia > Rhodothermales > BA12 > CAWHJN01. The sequence continues at coordinate 27,554 of CAWHJN010000005.1, read as the reverse complement.
CCTGCGCGCAGTCTCGTTCACTTTCGGTATCACCTCGACCGGCCCGCCCACGCACGCCTGCGCGTCTTCGACGTGCTCGGGCGCGAGGTGGCCCGCCTCGTGAACGACGCGCAGGGGCCGGGCGCGCACACCGTCACGTTCGATGCCTCGCATCTTTCGGGCGGGGTCTATTTCAGCCGCCTCGAAGCAGGCGCGGCCTCGGTCGTCCGGCGCTGGGTGCTGTTGCCGTGAAGTCCTCCTGGCCCCGCTCAGAAATCACGCGGCGGCAGGAGGGCGGCGTCCGTGAGGACGATGTAATCGCCCAGGCCGTTGTAGTCGCTGGAGAACACGGTGATATCGTCGGCAGGCTGCACGGCGATCACGCGGAGGTCGGTGCCGGGGCGGTACGTCAACAGGGCTTCGGGCGTGCCGGTTTTGCCCTCGACGTGGAAGCCGCCGACGAGGTGGACGACGATGTCGCCGGGCCGGGCCATCAAATACCGGGCGATGGTGTGCGCCATCGTCGCGTCCCACAGCGATTGCGAGAGCAGCATATTCGAGGGGCCAGAGGCGGACGTGCCGGAGTCGTGGCCCATCTCGGCCATCAGCGCGTTCCACTTGGCCTGATACGCTTCCGTCGGCTGGACGAACGGGAGCGGCGACAGAAACGAGCGGGCTTCCTCCGACAGCTTTTCGAGCGCGCCAGGGCCTTCGCGGGAGACGAGGTTGACGTAGCGGCGCGGCGCATTGGCGGCCAGCACAGGGCGGCCGGCCTCGCGGGCTTTCTCCACCATCGGCCTGTAATGCGCCGCGTACATAGGCCACGGGCGGGCAGCGGGCAGAAACTGGCTCTCGGGAATGATGCCCGACAGGTACTCGTCGAGCACCCCTTGCACATCGCGCTCGAACATCTCGAGCGAAAGCGTGACGGGTTTCTGGCTCTGCGCCAGCAGCAACCCGAACAGTGCGTCCTGTACCACGTGGCCCACGGAATCGTCGTGGACTTCACCCATGAACACCACGTCGGCGTTCATCACGTCACGCGCCAGCGCGTCAAGGGTCGTCGGTGTGCCGTCGGCGGTGAACACGCGGTAGCTCTCCTGCGCGTGTACCGCAAATGGCAGCGCGGCAGTGGCGGCGAGCAGCAGGAGGCGTTTCACGCGCTTTCTCCGCTGCCGTTACGTTCCGGGCTACTGCCTTCGTCGCTGCGGTTGCGCCCACCCCGGTTGCGGCCGCTGCGGCTGCGCTTGGGCCGGTCGCCCTCGGGACGGGGCGTCTCCTCCAAGCGCTCCTGGTGGGCGAGCTCGGGCGCGGCGGCGCGGTGCATCTGCTTGTGGTAGAGTTCGTCCACCATCATCGCAAGGAGCTGCGGCTCCTCGCGGGCGAGGTCTTTCACCATCGACTCAAAGCGGGCGGCGCGCTCGCGCTCCAGGTTCGATTTGTCGCGGTACTGCGATTCGAGCAGCTCGGTGAGGCGCTCGGTGAGGCGCTGCTGCACGTCTTCTTCGCTGGGCACGGGGTGTTCTTCCATGGGGATGTCGTAGCGGCGCGCAATCGAGATGAGGCGCGATTTTTCGTCGTAGGTGATGAGCGACAGCGCGACGCCCGTTTTGCCCGCGCGGGCCGTCCGCCCGGCGCGGTGCACGTAGTACTCCGGGTCCTGCGGCACGCCGTACTGGACGACGTGGCTGAGATCGGAAATGTCGATGCCGCGCGCGGCCACGTCCGTTGCCACGAGAAAGCGGAGCTTGCCGTCGCGGATGCGCTGCATGATCTGCTCGCGCGCCTTCTGCGACAGGTCTCCTGAGATCTCGCCCGCGTCGTGACCGTAATTCCGCAGAAACTGCGTCAGGTACTCGACCTCGCGCTTGGTGTTGGCGAAGACGATGGCGCTCTCCGGGTTCTCCAACTCGATGAGCCGCACGAGCACCCGGTCCCGGTCCAGCCCCGGCACCACGTAGAAGCGGTGGTCGATGGTGTCGACGTTGACGTTGCCCGCCGAGAGCGCGAGAAAGTCCGGGTTTTTGAGAAACTCCTTCGACAGCGCGCGCACGCGTGGGGGCATCGTGGCCGAGAACAGCGTGCTCTGCCGCTCGCGGGGCAGGTAGCGCAAAAGCCGCTTCATGGCCGGGTAGAACCCCATCGACAGCATCTCGTCGGCCTCGTCGAGCACGAGCGTCTTGAGCGCGTCGAGCGTGAAGGTGCCTCGTTCGAGGTGGTCGAGGATGCGCCCCGGCGTGCCGATGACGACCTGTGCGCCGCCGCGTAGCGACTGGTTCTGCGTCTGGTAGCTCACGCCCCCGTAGACGATGGCCCCATCGAGGCCGCCGAACGTGGCGCGGTCGCTCGTCAGGCGCACGAACTCCTCGTGGATCTGCCGGGCGAGCTCGCGCGTCGGGGCCATGATGAGCGCCTGCACGGCTCGTTGGTGCGGGTCGATGCGCTCGAAGATGGGCAGCAGGAACGCGCCCGTCTTGCCCGAGCCCGTCTTCGACTGCACGATGAGGTCACGCCCTTCGAGCAGGTACGGGATGGCCTTCTGCTGCACCGGCATCAGGCTGGGCCACCCGGCGGTATCGACGGCCTGCTGAAGTTTTGCGGGGAGCTGTTCTTTTTCGATGGAGGGCAGCGCGTCTTCGGGCTGCACGACTTCCTGCGGGGACACGGTGAGACGCGCTTGCTCCTGGGCGCGCGTCGTCAGGTCCATCTGCTGAATAAACCGACTCAAAGGGTTGGGTATAAAATGCCTGCTTTAGACGCTGCGTGTTCCCGCAGGTTCGTCTTGCGTTTCACATTGCCAGCCCGCCGTCCACGTGCAGCACGTGCCCGGTGATGTAACGGGCCGATGGCGAGGCCAGAAACGTGACCGCCGCGGCGATGTCGTCGGGCGTGGCGGGGCGACCCAGCGGAACGGCCCCGAGCATCGCCTCCTTCGCCGCGTCGCCGAGTTTGGCCGTCATGTCTGTCGCCACGAAGCCCGGCGCGACGACGTTGACCGTCACGCCCCGGCTGCCGAGTTCTTTCGCCAGACTCTTCGAGAAGCCGATGATGCCCGCCTTCGACGCTGCGTAGTTCGTCTGCCCCGGGTTGCCCGTCACGCCCACGACCGACGACAGGTTGACGATGCTGCCGCCGCGCTGCTTCATCATCGGGCGGTAGGCGGCCTTGCAGAAGTTGAAGACGCTCTTGAGGTTGGTGCCGATCACGGCGTCCCAGTCCTCCTCCGTCATCCGGATCATCAGCCCGTCGCGCGTGACGCCCGCGTTGTTGACGAGGACATCCAGCGACCCCCATGCCTTCAGGACGGCGTCCACGGTTTCCTGCGCGTGCGCCGTGTCGGCGGCATCGCCCTGGAAGACGAGCACGTCCGCTCCGCCTTTTTCGAGCTCCGCCTTGAACGCCTCGGCTTCGTCGGCGGACGAGCGGAACGTGAAGGCGACGTTCGCGCCTGCGCCCGCGAGGTGCTGCACGATGGCGCGGCCAATGCCGCGCGTGCCGCCGGTGACGAGGGCCGTTTTTCCTGTGAGGTCGAGGGTCATGGAAGAATGGATCGAAGAGGGATGATGGAGGATGGAAGATAGCGGGTCGCGCGGGGAGCCGCGAGCCGGGCTACCGCTGCGGCTTCCCTCCTCTATGCTCCCGCCTCCATCTCCAATCCTTCCAACTCCCCTGCCGTACCCGCCGTCAGCGCGGTCACGTCGCGGCCCAGCGTGCGGCGGACGAGGCCGGTGAGTACCGCGCCGGTGCCGACTTCCACAAAACGGTCGATGCCGTCTTCCCGCATCTGTACGAGCGTCTGCGCCCACTTGACGGGAGCCATGAGCTGTTCGAGCAGGCGCTGCCGGATGTCGGTGGGGTCCTGCGTGGGGCAGGCAGTGACGTTGAGGTAGACGGGGCAGCGCGGCGCGGCGATCTCGACGTGCGTGAGGGCTTCGGCGAGGCCGTCGCGGGCGTACTCCATCAGCAGCGAATGGAACGCGCCGCTGACGGGCAACCGGATGGCCTTTCGCGCGCCGCACTCAGGAGCAAGGCGGATGGCGGCTTCGACGGCCTCCACGTCCCCGGAAATGACGATCTGCCCGGGCGCGTTGTAGTTGGCGGGCTGCACGAGGCCGTTGTCCTGATCGGTGATGCGGGTGCAGAGTTCGTCGGCCTGCTCGTCCGTCACGCCGATGAGCGCCGCCATTGCGCCGGGGCGCTGTTCGCCGGCCTGCGCCATCAACTCGCCGCGCAGCCGCACGAGGCGCAGCCCGTCGGCGAACGAGAGCGCACCGGCGGCGGCGAGCGCGCTGTACTCGCCCAGGCTATGTCCTGCGGTGGCGTCGGGCCGGAAGCCGCGTTTCTCGAGCACGGCCATCGCGGCCAGACTGTGGACGTACAGTGCGGGCTGCGTGATTTCGGTGGGCTTCAACGCCTCGGCATCCTCGCCAAACATGGCCTCGCGGAGCGCAAAGCCGAGCACGGCATCCGCCTCCTCCATGCGCGCGCGTGCTTCGGGAAACGTGTCGAACAGGTCACGGGCCATGCCCGGCGCCTGCGATCCCTGGCCAGGAAAAAGGAAAGCGGTCATGGTAAAAGTGGGAAGTCGGAAGTGAAAGTCGGAAAGGGAGAGAAGCAGAACGGTTAGCCCTACGCGCTTTCGTTCGCATTTCCGCCTTCCGCGTTCCCACTTCCATCGTACGCCCATTTCACGTACGACGCGCCCCACGTGAAGCCGCCGCCAAAGGCCGCGAGCACGAGGTTGTCGCCCTTGCGGAGCTGCGATTCCCACTCCGACAGACACAGCGGAATCGTTGCCGCCGTCGTGTTGCCGTAGCGCTCGATGTTGAGCATCACCTTGTCCATGCCGATGCCCATGCGCCGCGCCGTCGCGTCGATGATGCGGAGGTTGGCCTGGTGTGGGACGAGAAAGCGCACGTCGTCGCCCGTGAGGTCGTTGCGCTCCATGATCTCGCTCGCCACGTCCGCCATGCCCGTCACGGCATGCTTGAAAACGGCCTTTCCCTCCTGAAAGAGGTAGTGCATGCGCTTGTCGATGGTCTCGTGCGTGGGCGGGTTGAGGCTGCCGCCGCCTTCCATGCGGAGCAGATCCGCGTGCGCGCCATCGACGTATTCGCGCGAATCCATCAGACCATAGCCGTCGGTGTCGGCTTCGAGGAGCACGCCCGCCGCCGCGTCGCCGAAGAGGATGCACGAGTTGCGGTCGGTGTAGTCGATGATGGCGCTCATCTTGTCGGCCCCGAGGACGAGCACGCGCTCGTGCTTGCCGCTGGCGATAAACTGCGCCGCCGTCGAGAGTGCGAACATGAAGCCGCTGCACGCCGCCGACAGGTCGAAGCCCCAGGCGTTCGTCGCGCCGATGGCATCCTGCACGAGGCAGGCCGTGGCGGGAAAGAACATGTCCGGCGTGACGGTGGCGACGACGATGAGGTCCACTTCGCTCGCGTCGATGCCGCGTTTGGCGAGGATCTGTTTGGCCGCTTCCGACGCCATGAAGGCTGTCGCCTTGGAAGGGTCGCGCAGGATGCGCCGCTCGCGGATGCCCGTGCGCGTGCGAATCCACTCGTCGTTGGTGTCGACCATCTGTTCGAGGTCGGCGTTCGTCAGCAGATCGTCCGGCACGTAATGGCCGACGGCGGTGATGGCGGCTCGTCGCATAGAAAAAGGGTTGGCGTCGCCGGTGTCAGGCGACGGGCTGGGAGAGCGTGCCGGCGATGGCTTTCGATACCTGCTGCCGCGCCAGTTCGGCGCCGGCGTAGATCATCTGCTCGATGGCGCGGGCCGTGGAGCCGCCGTGCCCGATGATGACGTTGCCCGCGACGCCCAGCAGTGGCGCGCCGCCGTAGTTCTCGTAGTTGAACGGGCGCTTCATCTCGTGCAGCACCGCGCTCACCATCTCCTGCTCGGCCCGGCCCAGCTTAAGGCGGTCCATGGCCTGCGCGATGAGTTCGGGAAAAGCCGTCGTGATGCTCTCGCCGAACTTGAGGAGCACGTTGCCCACGAACCCGTCCGTCACCACCACGTCCGCGCCGTGGTGGAGCAGGTCGCGCCCCTCGATATTGCCTACAAAGCGCAGCGTCTCGGCTTCCTGCAACAGCGGAAAGGCGGCCTTCGCCTGCTCGTTGCCCTTACCCGGCTCCTCGCCGATGTTCATCAGCGCGACGGTGGGCGCGTTGCGGCGCAGGATGCGCTCGGCGTAAACGGTGCCCATCTGCGCAAACTGCACGAGGTGCTCGGGCTTGCAGTCCACGTTCGAGCCGACATCGAGTAGCAGCGAGAAGCCTTTCGTGGTGGGGTAGAAGCCCACGAGCGTCGGACGGGCGACACCGGGCAGCCGCCCGAGCACGAGCAGCGACGCGGCCATGATGGCCCCCGTGTTACCCGCGCTCACGAAGGCGCTGGCCTGCCCTGCCTTGTGCGCCCCGAGCCCGAGATGGATGGACGACTGGGTCTTGTTTTTCACCGCGTGCGAGGGCGAGTCGCTCATGCCGACCACCTCACTCGCGTGGTGGATCTCGATGGGCAGGTCGGCTCCATCGGCACGGGCGAGCGCGTCGCGCAGCGCCGTTTCGTCGCCGAAGAGCAGCACCGTGAGCGCGCCCTGCGTGGCCCTGGCTGCTCGAACCGCTCCTTCTACAACGACTGCCGGGGCATCGTCGCCCCCCATTGCGTCAACTGCAACTCGGGTCGCCATGGAAGATGAGGTAGGTGGAATCGCGGGTAGAGGGCCAGCAAGGTACGAACGCGCTCGCACAAACGGCGAACGCCCGGCAACGGGAGCGCGGGTGCGCGCCGGTGCCGGGCGTTGAACAGAAAGAAACGTCTCGCGCCGTGGTGCGCGCCAGGCGTTAGGCGGCTGCCTCAGCAGGCTTGATCACCTGACGGCCCCGGTAGGTGCCACACGTCGAGCAGGCGCGGTGCATCTGCTGCGGCGCGCCACAGGTGGGGCACGTCGTGATGTTGGGGCTTTCGAGGCGGTTGTAGTACTGCGCGCGACGGTGCGAGCGGCGGGCCTTGGAAGTCTTGCGTTTGGGGTGTGCCATAAGTCACCTCGAAAGAGGAAAAAGTTAAGAGTGGTCTTTGAATCTGCGGAGCGCTTCCCAGCGCGGGTCGATGGGGTTGCCTTCGTCGTCGGTGAGCGTGCCGAACTGCGTCTGGATGGGCGCGTCCTCGGCACCCGGTGCTACGCGCCGCGAGGGCAGCGCCAGCACGAGCGTGTCGCGGACAGCGTCGGCGAGGTCGATGGAAACCGCATCTGACGGAAGCGGCTCAACGGCATCAGCGTCCCCGTCTGCGTCGGCAGTAAACAGGAGCGCGTAGTCGCCCTCGATATCCTCGTCGAACGACACGAGCGTCCGGTCGCACAAGAGCGTGGCCGTCGCCGAAGCGTTCAGGCGCACGAAGATGCGGTCGGGGTCGTAATCCAGACGAACGTGAACGTCGAGGTCCCGAAAGGCTTCGGGATCGAGTCCGACCTCCTCGGCTTCTGGCTGGAAGTCGTACGAGTGCAAGCCGGGGGAAAGCCCCGCAATGCGAACAGCGAGCATGGGCGGACCCTGGGGGTGGATAAACCAAAGAACAGAGAACCCGGAAAATAACTCTGCCGCCGCTGGCTTTCCAACCACGCGCGCCTCCCATATTCCGAAGAGGCGGTGAAACATGAAGAGGTGCCCGCCGGTCTGCTTCCGCTCCTCCGGACATTTGTTGTGTGAAATCAGGGAGGTGCCTTGCACCGTCGCGCACCCCTGAGTTACCATCCTTTGGTAACAGGAAGGAAACACGTTTCGCCCGGTGCGGGGCTGTGTTTTCTTCCGTAGGTTTGAGGCCCGCTTTTCTCAGAGGGGCTTGAACCAGCGAGGGGGCGGCAGGCAAGTGCCTGAGTGTGAACAAGATGTGGATAACTGCGTCGGCAGCGCCTGTTGCCCGCCGATCTCCGCTTCCGTGTTCCGTTGGCCTCGTCTGAGCGCGATGCTGTTCTTGCCCGGAAACGGGCGCGCATCGCGATTTTCGGGTCATCTGGCCCGTCCTTGTTGTGCGCCGCGTCCTCGTTCCTTGCAGGTAATCCCCTTTCCCCGGTTTATCCACATGCCCTCCTTTGGCGTGGATAACTGCGTGGATAACCTCGTGCCCTTCCCTCCCCAACCGTCACGCTCCGTGGCCTGCTGAACCCCCCGATCCGTCCATGGAGCACTCGCCTGAAGTCCTGTGGAACGACTGCCTGGACGTCATTCGGGCCAACATCAATCCGCAGAGTTTCAAGACCTGGTTCGGCCCCATCAAGCCGGTGAGCGTGGAGCGTGAGGGCGAGGCGGTCAGGCTGACGGTGCAGCTGCCCAGCCAGTTCTACTACGAGTGGTTGGAAGAGCATTATTTCAGCCTGCTTCGCAAGACGATTACGAAGGTGCTCGGCCCTAACGGACGGCTCTTCTACAAGATCGACATTGCCCGGGAGGACGGGCAGACAGGCCAGAGCGGGGCGTCGCTGCAACTGCCGTCGACGCAGCATTCGCCCGCGCGCACGCCGCCGCCACAGATGCCAGCGTCTGCGCCGCCCGAGTCCAGCCGTCCGCGACCCCTTTCAGCTCCGCAGCCGCATCGCGGGGGTGGGGAACGGGCCGGGGCGGCTCCGCGCCTGCCCGCCGTGCCCGAGGCACATCCGTTCGCCCTGCCCGGCATCCAGCGGACCCCTGTCGAGAGCAACCTCAACAGTTCGTACGTCTTCGACCGCTTCATCGAGGGCGACTGCAACCGGCTCGCCCGCAGTGCCGCGCTCGCCATCGGCGAGAACCCGGGCAGCACGGCCTTCAACCCGTTCCTCGTTTTTGGCGACGTGGGCCTCGGCAAGACGCACCTCATCCAGGCCATCGGCAACTACGCCCGTGCCGCAGGCAAGGCGGCGAGCGTGGTGTACGTCTCGAGCGAGCAGTTCACGAACGAGTTTGTGCAGTCCATCAAGAACAACCGGGCGGCAGAGTTCTCGCTGTTCTACCGATCGATGGACATCCTGATCGTGGACGACATCCAGTTTTTTGGCGGCAAGGAACGCACGCAGGACGAGTTCTTCCACGTCTTTAACACGCTGCATCAGTCAGGCAAGCAGATCATCCTGTCGTCCGACCGCTCGCCGAAGGACATCCAGGGCATCGAGCACCGGCTGCTGTCGCGCTTCCAGTGGGGCCTGTCGGCAGACATCAAGGCGCCCGAGCTGGAAACGCGCGTGGCGATTCTGCAACGCAAGGCCGAGGACGAGGGCATCGAGCTGAGCGCGGACATCATCGAGTTTATCGCGCACAACATCAAGAGCAACATCCGCGAGCTCGAAGGCGCCCTCATCCGCCTGCTGGCGAACGCGACGCTGCAGAAGCGCGAGGTGGACCTGAGCCTCGCCAAAGAGGTGCTGCGCGACCTCATCCACGACACACCTGCGTCGATCACCATCGAAGAAATCCAGCGCGTCGTGGCCGAGTTTTATAACCTCCAGGAGCATCTGTTGCGCGACAAGACGCGCAAGCGTGAGGTAGTGCAGGCGCGGCAGGTGGCGATGTATTTCTCGAAGCAATTCACCCAGCACTCGCTCAAAAACATCGGCCTGCATTTCGGCGGGCGTGACCACTCGACGGTCATCCACGCGACGAACAGCGTGGACAACCTGCTCGACACCGACGAGCGCTTCCGCGACAGCGTCGAGACGCTGCGCCGCCGCATCGAACTGCGGAGCCGGGGGCGGTGACGAAGGCGGGCGCCGGATCAACGGGAGCCCACTTCTCGTAGTGTTTTTCCTTCTTTTCTGACGACTCAATCCACTTATCCGGTAGCCCCATGAAGTTCACCGCTTCGAGCGCCGACCTCCTCAAAGCCCTCACGACCGTGGGCGGCGCGGTCCCGACGAAATCGGCCATGCCGATCCTCGAGTGCATCCTGTTCGAGCAGGACGGCGACCGGCTTCGACTCAGCGCCACCGACCTGGAAATCTCCATCGTGCAGTCGATGGCGGTACCTTTCGAGCAGAACGGCACGAAAAACGCGAACCGCGTGGCCGTGCCCGCCCGCCGCCTCCTCGACACGCTGCGCGCCCTGCCGGATCTGCCCGTGCAGTTCACGTCCGACGGCGACTTCAACGTGACGCTCAAGACCGATCAGGGGCGCTACAAGATGGTGGGCTACGACGGCGCTGACTACCCGGCACTCCCCGAACTTACCGAGGGTCAGACCATCGAGACCGACGGTGGGCTGCTCAAACGCGCCATCGGCAAGGCGAGCTTTGCCGTCAGCAAAGACGCGCTGCGGCCCGCGATGATGGGCATCTACTTCCAGATCACGCCCGAAGAAGGCCGTGCCGTGGCCACCGACGGCCATCGCCTCGTCCGCATGACGATGAGTGAGATGACGGCAAGCGAGCCCGTCAACTTTATCGTGCCCGAGAAAGCCCTGGGCCTCGCCGGGCGTGTGGCGACCGACGGCACCTGCACGATCCGCGTTGCGGGCGGCTACGTCGGCTTCTCGTTCGAGCACTCGGACGTGATCGCGCGCATGATCGACGAGACGTACCCCAACTACGAAGCCGTCATCCCGCTCGAAAACGACCGCAAGCTGACGGTCAACCGGCAGAGTTTGCTCGCCGCCGTCAAGCGCGTCGCCCTCTACACGTCGAGCACGACGCGCCAGATTCGCCTGTCCGTCGAACCCGACAAGGTGGACATCTCCGCCGAGGACATCGAACGGAGCAGCGAGGCCAAGGAAACGGTGCTGTGCGACTACGACAGCGAGGCCATCGTGATCGGCTTCAACGCCGACTACCTGACCGAAGTGCTCGGCAACCTCGACGCCGAGGACGTGGTGATGGAGTTCTCGTCGCCCAACCGTGCGGGCGTCGTCACGCCGGGTGAGCAGCACGAAGGTGAAGACCTGCTGATGCTGATTATGCCGGTGATGTTGAACACGTATGCGTGACCGCCCGTGGCGGAGTACGAGCGCCAAGCCTGAAGGGTCTTCAAGGCCCTTCGGGCTTTTGTAGCGTTCCCGTTCGTGGCGGTGCTATCCGTCTCGCTTTGCCCCGCTCAAGAGTCTGGCAATGACGTGGGCTCTACCCCCAACGGAGACCGTCCGCGCCTGCTGAACTGATTGCGCCCTTTCACCTTCACCCGGTTCGCGCTTCGAGCGAGGCGAGAATGCGGGTGGATTCCTGGACATGGCGTCCGCCGAACTCGACTACACGGAGGAAGGCGGGTTTGGCCTGTGCTTCATCGCCGAGGAGCAGGAGCGTTTTGCCGAGCACGTAGGAGGCTTCGAGTTGCAGGAACGAGCCGCGTTCCTCACTCAACACGACGGTTTCGAGCAAACGGCGGGCGTCACTGAGCGCATCGGCGTCGTAGCGCGGAAACAGGCCGAGGGTGCTGTGGCGAGCATCGTCGAGCAGGTCGAGGGCGCGGAGGTAGCGGCCTTCGTTGGTAGCTGGGTCGGCAGCGACGGTTTCGCCTCGGACAGTGCCGCCGAAGCCTTCGACGCGCAGCGCGTGAGCGTCGAGCGCGCCTAGTCGGTCGAGTTCAGAGACCGATGCGCGGCTGGCGATGGCGAGTCCACCGTAGAGCGCGACGAGACCGAAGCACGCGGCCACGGCGTAGCGCATGACGTTCGGTTTCAGCACGCGCGTGCGTGGCTGCGGGGCGCGGTCGGGCGCGGCGTGCGTTAGCCGGTGGATGTTCTTGGGCAGCGCGGGGGCTTTTTCGAGCGTGTGGCCCGTCAGTGCCTCGAATTGCGCAGTGGGGTCCGGCAAAGCGCGGTCGAGGGCCTCGATGCGGTCACGCAGTTCGTAAAACTCGTGGCGAGCGTCGGCGTCGCGCTGCAGGCGCTCCTTGATAAGCGCGGGCGGCTCGGCATCGGAGACATGGGCGTGTGCGGCGAGGCGGGCCAGCGCTTCGGGCGTCAGCGGACGCGAAGCGGACTGCTCATCGAGCAGGTGCGCGAGCGTCTGCATCTCGCTCAGCAACGGCAGTCCTTCCGGGTGGTCGCGGGCGATCTCCGCCTCCAGCGCCGTGCGCGCGTCGGGGCCAAGCTCGGCGTAGCCGTGGAGGCGTTCTTCTATGTCAGGAGTCATCGTCTTCGCAGAAGTGCGGGGCGCGGGGAAAGGATTCGGAGCGATAGACCCCTCCGCCGGTTTTGCATAACCTGAGTGGTTTCATTCGGTTAACGTAGGCATCCCGAGAAAGCGCCTGAGCGCGGGATCGGCCCGCAGCCGGGTCAGCGCTTTGTTGACGTAGCTCCGCAGAATGGGCACAGGCCGGTCGAATTCTGCGGACATGGCCTCGTAGTCCTGCCCTTCGAGTAATCGACGGCGCGCCACGACGCGTAGAAAATCCGGCAGCCGCTCGAAGGCTTCGTGCAGCGCCGCCGTCGTCGGCTCGGCATCGAGGGCCTCGTCGTCGAGGTCGTCGCCCGGCAGGCGAGCAGCGGTTTCGTCGCTGAGCGTGTAGATCTTGCGGCGGCGCGTGAGGTAGTTGCGGAAAGCATTTTTGCACACCACGCTCACCCACGACGCGAACTCGCCGCGCACGCTGTCGCGTTTGTCCTGCACCCGCTTGAACACCGCCGTCAACAACTCGTCGAGGTCGGTAGACGGCAGGTTGCGGCTGTGGGCGAACTTGCCCAGGAAGTACCAGCGCAGATAGAGGTAGGCCCAGAGATCGACGGTCCGCAGGTCGGCAGGCGCGCGCGAAACCTGCCACTGTGCAAACGCCCGGTTTGCCGCGCCGTAATCGTCGAGGTCGAACGGCAGGTGCTGCGTCAGCGTGTGGAGCGAGCGGAACTCGTCGTCGAGCGACATGGGCGGAAGGCGCGGAGTGGAGGCGGGTCGCCGGGCACAGCGGTAAAGATAGGGGCGTGCGGCGAACGGGTACAGATCCGCGACGGGCAATGGAGATTAGGGGAAGACATGCGCCGGTGCCAAACCTCGCGCCGGTTTCCGCGTGGCACGCCTCCTTGCCCACGGAGCCGTGGCTCCGCCATCTTTTCACGGATGCGTGTGAAGAGGGCACCGTATTTTGTTCGACTGTTTCTCGCGCAACGCGCCGCGTTGCGCGCACCCTGCGGACGCTCGCGCCCGCTCCGATTTTTCAAGACTGATGGACGCCAACAGCTTCAAGACGTACAGCGCCAAACCTGCCGACGTGCAGGCGGCCTGGCACGTCGCCGACGCCGAGGGACAGGTGGTAGGCCGCCTCGCCTCGCGCATCGCCTCGATCCTGCGAGGCAAGCACAAGCCCTCGTACACCCCGCACATCGACACGGGCGACTTCGTCGTCGTCGTCAATGCGGCCAAGGTGCGCTTTACGGGCAAGAAGGAAACCGACAAGGAGTACTTCTCGCACTCGGGCTACCCCGGCGGGGTTCGCACCCGGACGCCGCGCGAGACGCGCGAGCGCGACCCGGAGTTCATCCTCCGCAACGCCGTCAAGGGGATGCTGCCCAAAGGCCCGCTGGGCCGTCAGATGCTTCGCAAGCTGAAAGTCTACGCGGGCGCCGAGCACCCGCACGACGCGCAGCAGCCCCAGGAACTCGCGCTCTAAAAGAGTCACGGGTCATTGGATAGTGGTCACTGGATTTCTCTGCCAGCCTCCAATATCCTGATGACCGGTGACCAACGACTAAATCTCTTCATGGCAGCACCCATCCAGTACAGCGCCGTCGGACGGCGCAAAACCTCCGTCGCCCGCGTGTACCTGCGCCCCGGCAGCGGCAAGGTCGTCATCAACAAGCGCGACGTCGCGCAGTACTTCCCGCTCGAATGGCGGCGCAAAGCCGTCACGTCGCCCTTTGACGTGACGACGACGGCGGGACAGTTCGACGTGCTCGTCAACGCCAACGGCGGTGGCCTTACGGGCCAGGCCGAGGCCATCCGGCTCGGCATCGCCCGCGCCCTCGTTGTCTACAACGAGGAGCTTCGTAAGCCTCTCCGCGACGCCGGGTACCTCACCCGCGACCCGCGCGCCGTCGAGCGCAAAAAGTACGGGCAGCCCAAGGCCCGCAAACGCTTCCAGTTCTCGAAGCGTTAACCCAAACAGGCGGCTTTTCTTCAGAAGGGTCGCCTTTTTCGTCCGCCTATGGCGGAAAGTGGGTTGTTGGTGGCAGGTAGTGTGTAGGAGATGCGTCTTCTACGACCGACCTGCAACCCACAACCTACCTATCCCACATACGGCTCGATGCAACGACCGGGTGCCCTGCGGGGCTGGCCGTTGCACGCGACAGCCGTAGCGGCATCAACCCAACTCTCTCCAATTACATGGAAACGCAAGAACAGACTGCGCAGACCGAGCAGGTGGAACAGACGCAGCAGAGCAAGCACCGCGTCGGCGTCGAAGACCTCCTCAAGGCCGGTGTGCACTTCGGCCACCTGACGAGCCGCTGGAATCCGAAGATGAAGGAATACATCTTCATGGAGCGCAACGGCATCCACATCCTCGACCTCTTGCAGACGCAGGAGAAGCTCGACGAGGCCGCCGAGGCCGCCACGCGCTTTGCGCGGCAGGGCAAGAAGATCATGTTCGTCGGTACCAAGAAGCAGGGCCGCGACGCTATCCGCCGTCACGCCGAGGCCGCCGGGCAGCCGTACATCGTCGAGCGCTGGTTCGGCGGCACGCTGACCAACTTCCAGACGATCCGCGGCTCGATCCAGCGCATGGAGGCGCTCCAGAAGCTCGAGCAGGACGAGACCTTCGGGCAGCTCAAGAAGAAAGAGCGGCTGATGAAAGCCCGCGAGCGCGAGAAGCTGGAGAAAGTGCTGACGGGCATCGCCGACATGGGCCGGATGCCGGGTGCACTCTTCATCGTCGACATCAACCGCGAGCACATCGCCGTCGACGAGGCGCGCAAGCTGGGCATCCCCATCATCGCGATGGTGGACACCAACACCGACCCGACCGTGGTGGACTTTCCCATCCCCGCCAACGACGACGCGCTCCGCTCTATCGACCTCGTGGCCGGCATCATCGCCGACGCCATCAGAGAGGGCAAGCAGGTGCAGGAGATCCAGCGCGAGGCCTCGAAAGCCGAAGCCGAATCGCGCCGCGCCGACCTGGAGCAGCAGGAAGAAGCTGCCGAGGACGAAGCGTGATCAATGGTTGATGATCGGTGCTCAGCACACGTGAAAGGGACGCGTCCCGTTTCATGCGGTTGAACATTGCTGCATCAGCCCTCCGCGAATTGACCAATTAAAACCCTACGATACTCATGGCTGATATTTCCGCCGCCGACGTCAAGCGCCTCCGCGAGGCCACGGGCGTGGGCATGATGGACTGCAAGAAAGCCCTCCAGGAAGCCAACGGCGACTTCGACGCCGCCATCGACATCCTCCGCAAGAAAGGCCAGAAGGTCGCCGCCAAGCGCGCCGACCGCGAGGCCAACGAAGGCCTCATCGTCACCAAGTCCACCGACGACGGCCGGACGGCAGCGCTCGTCGAGGTCAACTGCGAGACCGACTTCGTCGCCCGCAACGACGAGTTCGCGCAGTTTGCCGAGAAGATCGCCGACCTCGTGCTCGCCGAGCGCCCCTCGGACGTAGAGGCGCTCAAGGCGCTCCACTTCAACGGCCAGACCGTCGAGACGGCGCTGACCGACATGACGGGCAAGATCGGCGAGAAGATCGACGTGCGCCGCTTCGCCCTCGTCACCTCGGAGGCCGGCAAAGTCGTCACCTACATCCACCCGGGCAGCCGCCTGGGCGTGCTCATCGACGCCATGGGTGACGATGTGGACGCCGCGGGCCGCGATGCCGCGATGCAGGTGGCCGCGCTCAACCCCGTCGCCACGAGCCGCGAGGACGTGTCGGAGGACGTGAAGGAGAAAGAGCTGGAGATCGGGCGCGAGACGGCCCGCAACGAAGGCAAGCCCGACGCCATCCTCGACAAGATCGCGCAGGGCAAGCTGGAGCGGTACTACAAAGACAACGTGCTGCTGGAGCAGCCGTTCGTCAAAGACGCTTCCTCGACCGTAGGCGACATGCTCAAGAAGGCGGGTGTGACCGTCAAGCGCTTCGTCCGCTTCGCCCTCGGCGACTGACGTTTCCAGATAGACCGCACTGCGAGGGGCGCTCCGATTCGGAGCGCCCCTCGCGGCATTCTGGGGGAGGGTGTGCCGGTGACAGAGCCCTGTACGGCATCTTCACCCGCACCGCGCTTTCCGCACGCAGGAGGCCTTCGTATGTTTTCGAGCCTTTACCCCAGTGCTACATGGAAGCCACACCCGGCGACGCCCCGCTCCGCTTCAAACGCATCCTGCTCAAACTCAGCGGTGAAGCGCTGCTGGGTGGCCAGGCGTTCGGCATCTCCGACGACCACCTCGCCGCCTACGCGCGCGACGTGGCCGGGGTCGCCGCGATGGGCGTTGAGGTCGCCCTCGTCATCGGCGGCGGCAACATCTACCGGGGCGTCAGCGGCTCCAACAAGGGGATGCCGCGCGCCCACGCCGATTACATGGGGATGCTCGCCACGATGATCAACGCGATGGCGCTCCAGGGCGCACTCGAAGAGATCGACGTCAAGACGCGCCTGCTGTCGGCCATCAAGATGGAGGAGATCGCCGAGCCGTTCATCCGCCGTCGCGCCATCCGCCACCTCGAAAAAGGCCGCGTGGTGATTTTCGGCGCGGGCACCGGCAACCCGTACTTCACCACCGACACCGCCGCCGCGCTGCGCGCGCTCGAGATCGAGGCCGACGTGATCCTCAAGGGCACCCGCGTGGACGGCATCTACAGCGCCGACCCCGAGAAAGACCCGAATGCCGAGCGCTACGCGACCGTCCACGGCGCCGAGGTCATTGCGCGCGACCTCAAGGTGATGGACCTGACGGCGTTCACACTCTGCAAAGAATCGAGTTTGCCCATTATCGTGTTCAACATGAACGAGCCCGGCAACCTCGCTCGCGTCGTGCGCGGCGACGCCATCGGCACACGCGTACACTGGGACGCGCCCGCCACCGCCTCCTGACCCACTTCACTCTCTGCCACGATGGACGAAAACATTCAACTCCTGCTCGACGAAGCCTCCGAATCGATGGACCGGAGCGTGCAGCACCTCATCGCCGAGTTCCACACGCTGCGCGCGGGCCGCGCCACGCCCGCGATGCTCGAAGGCGTGCGCGTGGAATACTACGGCTCGATGACGCCGCTCAACCAGATGGCCAACGTCAGCGCGCCGCAGACCGACCTGATTACGATCCAGCCGTGGGATCGCTCGTCGCTCGGCGCCATCGAGCGCGCCATCGCCGCCGCCAACCTGGGCTTCAACCCGTCCAACGACGGCTCCCTCATCCGCATCCCCGTGCCCACCCCCACCGAGGAGCGGCGGCGCGACATCGTGAAGGTCGCCAAGTCGAAAGGCGAGGACGCCAAAATCTCGATCCGCAACGTGCGCCGCAGCGCCAAAGACGAGATCAAATCCGTCCAGCAGGAGCAGCACCTGCCCGAGGACATGCGCTACACCGCCGAGGACGAACTGCAAAAGCTCACCGACACCCACGTCGCCAGGGTGGATGATCTGATTGCGCGCAAGGAAGTCGAAATCATGGAAGTGTGAGGAAAGCGCGGAAGGGGGAAGGCGGAACGTGGGAATAGGGGCGCCATTCGTTGCGCCCTGTGCGGCACGTCCTGCTCGGAATGCGGATTTCGGATGGAAGATGGCCCATCCTGCCTTCGCGGGTTGAGCACGCCGGGCAAAACGACGATCTTCCACCTGCTCATTCCGCGTTACGCGTTCCGTGTTCGCACTTTCGGAGAGGTGCCCGAGTGGTTGAAGGGGCTCGCCTGGAAAGCGAGTGTGCCGGTTTCCCGGTACCGCGGGTTCGAATCCCGCCCTCTCCGCGTCTGCAAACCCCGCAGGAATCCACCCCTGCGGGGTTTTTCGATCCCTCTCTCCTCATGCACACCCGACTGCCACGCTGGATCTGGATGGGCGGTGCCTGGCTGGCGCTGATGGCGGGGACCGTCAACACCACCGGTCTGCTCGGGGCCGAGCAGCGGGCCGTGACCCACCTCAGCGGCACGACGACGCTCGGCGCGGCCGCCTTCGCGCAGGGACACTTCGGGATAGGCCTGCACCTGTTTGCCATCGTGGCGTCGTTTTTCGTGGGCGCCGTCGTGAGCGCGCTCATCATCCGCGACAGCACCCTGCGGCTCGGGCGGCGCTATGGCTGGGCGCTGATGCTCGAATCCGTCTTGCTCTGCATCGCGGTGCCGCTTTTCGGACGCAGCCACCCGGTAGGTGACTACTTCGTGGCGGCGGCCAGCGGCCTTCAGAACGCGATGGCCACCACCTACAGCGGAGCCGTCCTGCGGACCACCCACGTCACCGGCATCGTCACCGACCTCGGCATCCTCGTAGGCGATGTGCTGCGGGGACGGGGAGCGGACGAGCGCAAGGCCGTCTTGCTGGGTTCGCTGCTGGGCGGGTTCGTGCTCGGCAGCGCGCTCGGGGCCGTCCTCTACGGATGGATGGGGCCGCGCGCCCTCGGGGTTCCCGCCCTCACCATCGGAGTCGCCGGAGCCGCCTACGTCTGGTATCGACATCTCCACCGCCTTCCTACAGTCCTCGAATGAACAGCATGACCGGCTTCGGGCGCGGCGCGGCCACCGTGGGGCCCATCACGGCCACCGCCGAACTGCGCTCCGTCAACAACCGCTTCCTCGAAGCTGCCACGCGCCTGCCGCGTGCCGTGTCGGATCACGAAACTGACGTGCAGAACCTGCTGCGGGGGCACTTCGACCGGGGCCGCTTCACCGTCAACGTCCAACTCGACGCCGCGAGCGCCGACCTGCCGTTGCGCGTCAACGCCGAGGTAGCCCGCGCCTACACGAACCTGTTGAGCGACCTCGCCGCCGCGTCGGGCCTCAACGAGCCCGTGACGCTCGACCACCTGCTCCGCTACCCTGACGTCTTCACCAACGACGCGCCCGACGACGAGAGCGCCGAGGACGCCTGGGCGGCGACGCGGCAGGCCCTCGCCGTCGCCATCGACGAGATGAAGACGACGCGGCGCCAGGAAGGCGAAGCCCTCCGCGCCGATCTCGACGCCCGCCTCGATACCATCGAGAAAGCCGTCGAACAGGTCGAGGTGCGCGCGCCCGAGCGGGTGACGGAGGCCCGCACCCGGCTGGCCGAGCGCCTCGCCGATGTGCTCGCCGACACCCGCGTGCAGCCCGAGCGCATCGAACAGGAGATCGCCCTCCTCGCCGACCGCCTCGACGTCACCGAGGAATGCGTGCGGCTGCGGGCACACCTGACGTTCTTCCGCGACGCTCTCAACGCCACCGAACCGGCGGGTCGCCGGCTCAACTTTCTCGTCCAGGAAATCGGGCGCGAAGTCAACACCATCGGCTCAAAGGCCAACGACACCGAAACGGCCCACCTCGCCGTGGCGATGAAGGAGGAGATGGAGAAGATCCGCGAGCAGGTACAGAACGTCGAGTGATGGAGCACGGCATCATCGCCCTCACGGCCCCTAGCGGCGCGGGCAAAACGACCCTTGCGCACCGGCTGCTCGCCGAAGTCGCTGGCCTGCGCTTCTCCGTCAGCGCCACCACGCGTGCGCCCCGCGAGGGCGAAGAAGACGGCGTGGATTACCACTTTGTCAGCGAGGCGCGTTTCCGCGAACTCATCGACACGGGCGCGCTGCTCGAATACGAGGAAGTCTACCCCGGACGGTTTTACGGCACGCTGGCGAGCGAGGTCGAGAAAGCCCTCGAACACGGCTCCGTGCTGCTCGACGTGGATGTGAAAGGCGCGCTGAGCGTCAAGACGCTGCTCGGGCCGCGCGTGCTCACCCTCTTCATCGCGCCGCCGTCGCTCGCTGCGCTCGAAGCCCGCCTGCGCGCGCGGGGAACGGAGACCGAAACCACGCTCGCCACCCGCCTCGCCCGCGCCACCTACGAGATGACCTTCGCCCACCGCTTCGACCGCCTCGTCATCAACGACCGCCTCGACGCCGCCGTTGCGGAAACCTTGCACCACGTGCGCTCGTTTCTGAGCGCTTGACTTACGACATATTTTCCTGAATCATGGCCATCCAGACCCGAGACCTCAACGCGCTCACCTCGCAGACGAGCAGCATCTACGAAGCCGTCGTCATCCTGTCCAAGCGCTCCCGTCAGGTCGCCTCCGACGAGAAGGCCGAGCTGGAAACCAAGCTCTCGTACTACGAAGGCTTCGGCCCCGAGATGGAGGACGCCCGCATGGCTGAAGAGCAAGCGCGCGTGTCCGTCGATTTCGAGAAGCGCCCCAAGCCCACCGAGCGCGCCATCGACCAGATGCTCGATCACGAGATCTACTTCCGCTACACCGACCAGGAAGGCTGATTTTTCTCGTGTAGCAACCGCTTTAAAAGGCACTCCGCACGTCGGGGTGCCTTTTTCTGTTGGCGGGCAGTTTCGCCATCGGCACCTCGCCGCGTGCTGCCGCGTTGCGGAAGGCATCTCGATCTCCCCGCTCCGCGATGCCCGACACCGTTTCCTCGTCTCCACGCCTCGACGTGCTCGCGGGCAAAAAGGTGATCGTCGGCGTCACGGGCGGCATCGCGGCCTACAAAGCGGCCCTCCTCGTGCGGCTGCTCAAGAAAGCGGGCGCCGAAGTGCAGGTGCTGATGACGCCCGACGCGGCGCGTTTCATCACCCCGCTCACGCTGGGTACGCTCTCCGAGCGCGACGTGCTCATCGACGTGTGGCCCGAATCGTCGGACGGAAGCTGGACGAAACACGTGGAGCTGGGCCTGTGGGCCGACGCGATGGTCGTCGCGCCCTGCACCGCGCAGACACTCGCCAAACTCGCCCACGGCTTCTGCGACTCGATGCTGACCGCCGTTTTCCTGTCGGCCCGCTGCCCTGTGCTCCTCTGCCCCGCGATGGATCACGACATGTACGCGCACCCGGCTACGCGCGCCAACCTCGACACGCTGCGGCAGCGTGGCACGCGCGTGATGGAAGCGGCACACGGCGAGTTGGCCTCCGGCCTCATCGGGCAGGGCCGGCTGCCCGAACCCGACGAGATCGCCGACGCTTTGCGTGAGATGCTGACGCCCGCACCGCGCCCGCTGCACGGCTGGCGCGTGCTCGTCACCGCCGGCCCGACGCGCGAGCACGTCGATCCCGTCCGGTTTCTGAGCAACCCCTCGACGGGCACGATGGGCTTCGCGATTGCCGAAGAAGCCGCCCGGCGTGGCGCCGACGTGACCCTCGTGGCCGGTCCGGTGGGGCTCGAAACGCCGCCCGGCGTGACGCGCATCGACGTGACGACGGCGCGGGAAATGCGCGATGCCACCGTCGCACACGCGGAGCGCGCCGACCTCGTCGTGATGACCGCCGCCGTGGCCGACTACGCGCCCGCCGAGCCGCAGGCGCACAAGCTCAAGAAAACCGCCGACGACCTGACGCTCCGGCTCGTCCGCACGCCCGACATCCTCGCTGAACTCGGCCAGGCCAAAAAAACCGGGCAGGTGCTCGTCGGCTTCGCGATGGAGACGCGCGACGGGCGGGAGAACGCACGCGCCAAGCTCGTCCGCAAAAACCTCGACGCCATCGTGCTCAACGTGCTCGGCGAGGCCGGTGCGGGCTTCGGCGCGGGCACCAACCGCGTCACCGTGCTGTGGGCCGACGGGCGCGAAGACGCCCTGCCGCTGGCCGCCAAACGGGACGTGGCAAGTGCGTTGCTCGACCGTTTTTCCTTCCTGAGAAAAGGCGGTGCGGCGGTTGAGAATGGGGGTGTCGTCGCATAGTTTGGCCGTGTCCTCCTGAACCCCTCTCGCGGCTGTCCGTATGGAAAACGCCCTGCTGGCGCTGCGCCACGCTCTCGAATTCCAGCGCGAGCTGGGCGGGCGGTACGTCCCCCACATCGCCCCGCGCGCTGCCGCGTTTTCATCCTCCGCCCTTCCCGAACCCGACGACATGGCGACCACCGATCTGTTTGGCAACGCCGCGCCGACCGCCTCCGACGACCCGTACGAGCGCATCGAGGCACTCATCCCCGACGGCCACCCCGTCAAAAAGGCCAGACGCTCGACGAACTCGAGGCCATCGTCGCCGCGCACGAGTTCATCCCCCTCGACCGTGACCGCATCAAACCCGTCTTCGGCACAGGCGACCCACACGCGGGCCTGCTCGTGATCGGCGAAGCACCGGGAGCCGACGAGGACAAGCACGGCGAGCCGTTCGTGGGCCGCGCCGGGCAGCTGCTCAACAAGATTTTGCAGGCCATCCACTTCGAGCGCGACGAGGTCTACATCACCAACATCCTCAAGAGCCGCCCGCCCGGCAACCGGGATCCCGAGCCCGACGAGGTGGAAGCCCACCTGCCGATTCTTTTCAAGCAGATCGTGCTCATCAAACCCAAGCTCATCCTGGGTGTGGGCAAGACGGCGGGCAACTCGCTGCTGGGCCGCCGCTCGAGCCTGGGCGCGCTGCGCGACAAATTCCACGACTTCCACGGGCTACCCCTTCTCGTGACCTACCACCCCGCCGCGCTCCTCCGCAACGAGCAGTGGAAGCGCCCCACGTGGGAGGACATGAAGCTGCTCCGCACGCGCTACGACCAGCTTACCCAGGCCTGACGCATGGCAGACCAGGACGAACCACGGTCGCCGCGCCTCAACATCGACCCGGAGGGCGAGGCGCGCTACCCCATCGAAAAGATGACGCGCGGCGGGCGGCGGCGCGCCTCGGCCGACGACATCCACAAGACGGCCGGCCGGATGCCGCCGCAGGCAATGGACGTCGAGCAGTCGGTGCTGGGCGCGATGCTGCTCGAAAAAGAGGCCATCGCACGTGCCGTCGAAGTGCTGCCACAGGGTTCGTTCTACGACAGCCGGCACGGGAAAATCTACCAGGCCATCCTGAGCCTGTTCGACCGCAACAACCCCGTCGACCTCGTGACGGTGAGCGAGGAGTTGAAGCGGCGTGGCGAACTCGACGACATCGGCGGCTCGTACTACCTGACGGAGCTGACGGCGAAGGTGGCCACGAGCGCCAACGTCGAGTACCACGCGCGCATCATCGCGGAAAAGAGTCTGCTCAGGCAGTTTATCGAAGTCGCGTCGCTGCTCGTCGGCAAGGCCTACGAGCCGGGCTTCGACGCCTTCGAGCTATTGGACGAGGCCGAGCGCGAGATTTTCCCAGATATCCGACTCGCAACTTCGCCGCAGCGCCTCGCCCATCAAGGACATCATCAAGCGCACCATCGAGCGCCTGGAGAGCCTGCACGGGCGCGAGGGCGGCGTGACGGGTGTGCCGAGCGGGTTCACCCGGCTCGACGGCATGACGGGCGGCTGGCAGAACTCCGACCTCATCATCATCGCGGCCCGGCCCTCCATGGGCAAGACGGCGATGTCCCTTTCGATGGCGCGTAACGCGGCTCTGCACCCGACCAACCCGGTGCCCGTCGCGTACTTCTCGCTGGAGATGAGTTCGGATCAGATTGCGCAGCGTATGCTCACGAGCGAGGCGCGCGTGGACGCGCAGGCGGCCCGCACGGGCCGGATGAGCCAGCACGACTGGTCGAACCTCGCGCAGGCGGCCTCCAAACTCGCCAACGCCTCCATCCACATCGACGACACGGCGGCGTTGTCGATCCTCGAACTGCGCGCCAAAGCTCGCCGCCTCAAAGCTGAACACGACATCGGCCTCATCATCGTGGATTATTTGCAGCTCATGCACGGCAGCGGTATGGGGCGCTCGTCCAACCGCGAGCAGGAGATCGCGCAGATCTCGCGCTCGCTCAAGGGGCTGGCGAAGGAACTCGAGGTGCCCGTCATCGCGCTCTCGCAGCTCAGCCGCGCCGTCGAAACACGCGGCGGCGACAAGCGTCCGCAGCTCTCGGACCTGCGGGAGTCGGGGTCAATAGAACAAGACGCCGACGTCGTCGCATTTCTGTACCGGGCTGAGCGCTACGGCATCACCGTCGACGACAACGGCAACTCCACCGAGGGCATCGGCGAGGTCATCATTGGCAAGCAGCGCAACGGGCCCATCGGCACCGTCGAGGTGGCCTTCGTCAACCGCTACGCACGCTTCGAGAACCTGACAACGTATTACGCCCACCCTGACGCACCCGACGCGGGCGGGGACGGCTACGACCCGCCGCCTTCTGCGCCGCCACAGATTCCGCCGCCTACCGGCGACGCACCGTTCTGATGCACCTGGTGCTTGCGTGAAGACCTAACTGGAAACGCGGCTCGTGCAGCGCTTCTTAATCATTTGGTAGCATGGCGGCCCGTCCTTTGCGGACGTATTTCCACCTTTACCCTGAGGCATGACGCCACCCATCGAGCCGGGTCCTCCGATCCGAAAGAAGAAGAAACCGAAGTCGCTGGCGTCTGGCGTCGTGAGGCGGCGGTACACGTTCGCCAAGCCGTTTCGCAAGAACAGGACCTACCTCGTTTTCGTGGGGCTGCTGTTCCTCATCGCGGGCGACGTGTTTCCGTACCCGGACGTGGCGCGCTGGTTTGGCTTCGCCATCGCGGCATTCTCGGCCATCGCCAACGACTCGATCCAGACCATCGGGACGTTCATCGCCTCCAACCGCAAGCGGCCCTGGTGGGTGTTGTGGCTGTTCGTGGGCGGCGTCTTCGTGGTGACGGCGCTCTACGGCTGGTACGCCTACAACGGCGACGTCAGCTACGGGCGGCTCTCGTCGAAGGGTTTCGCGGAAGCGCCTGTCTCGTTCTCGTTCCTGCAGGTGGCCGCGCCCGTGTTCCTGCTCATCATCACCCGGCTCAGGATGCCGGTGTCGACGACGTTCCTCATCCTGACGTGCTTTGCCACGCACCCGGAGGGGATCTTGGACATGCTGACGAAAAGCCTGTCGGGCTACGCGCTGGCCTTCGTCGTGGCCATCGCCGTGTGGGCTTTCGTCTCGAAATACGTCCAGCCGCGCTACAACGGGACGGAGGCAAAAAGCTACTGGATCGGGCTGCAATGGCTATCGACGGCGTTTCTGTGGTCGAACTGGTTGCAGCAGGACGCGGCCAACATCGCCGTATACCTGCCGCGCCAGCTCTCGGGCACCGAAGTGGCGGTGTTCGTGGTCTACATCTTCTGTGGCCTCGGGGTGCTCTTCTACATGCGCGGCGACCGCATCCAGCAGGTCGTCGATGAAAAGAGCGACATCATCGACATCCGCAGCGCGACGATCATCGACTTCGTCTACGCGCTCATCCTGTTCTATTTCAAGAACCTGAACAACATCCCAATGAGCACCACGTGGGTATTCATCGGGTTGCTGGGCGGGCGCGAGGTGGCGATGAGCTTCTTCGGCAGTGGAACCGACCGGCGGACGCCGCTGGGTGCGCTGCGCCTGATGGGCAAGGACGTGGGGTACGCGGGCGTCGGCCTGCTCATCTCGCTGCTGATTGCGCTGGGCACCAACCCGGCCGTCGTCGCAGATCTGCTGCAGCTTTTCAAGTGACGCGCCGCAAGGCTCTTCCTGTCCCAACGTGGGATTGCAGGGCTCCATAGGGGCCGTGGCAATCTCGATGGTGAGTGCTTCAAGGGTGAGATTGGCGCGCGAAGTTTCCCTCGCTTAGGCGGTCGCTGTCGTTCGTCTCTTCTCGAACGCAGTACAGCCTACGCAGGGACCTTCGTCCTCGCCATCGGGATGCTGCTCTCGGTGCGCCTGCGCGCCACGACACCCTTACGGTCTCTGTGACCGGTCCCTATGTCTCACTCCAAGTGCCGGGCAGCGTCAAGCGCGAGAGCGTCGAGCAGTGGGATATCCGAGACTGGATGCTCACCGCCACCAACGGCGCGCGCTACCGCGTCCTGCCAGTGAAGGGGCGTGTCCTCGCGGACGACGGCACGGGCATCTCCTACGTGTTTCCAGACCGCGCGCCCGGCGACGCGCGCACGTCGATGCCGCGCTCAATGCTCATGAGCTTCGGAACCGACGCCTGCGCCAGCCTCAGTCTGTCGGCCATCGAGCAAGCGGCGCTCATGCATGCCGTCTCGCTGGGCCAGTACCCCGAGACCATCTCCATCACGCGCCTCGACATCGCCTACGATCTCGGCGTCCAATCGGTCTTGCGCGGCGTCGTCAAGGGTATGCGCTCGCCGCGCGACGCAGTACGACTACACGAACGAACCTGTCGCGCTTGACGACCTCCACACGGAGCGTGCAGCTTCACACGGTCGTGGGTAAACGCGGCGGACGGCGCTACGATGTCGCGATCTACGACGCCGTCCATCTGGCATGCCAGCCTGGCAAGGAGGCGCGCCTCAAACGTCTTGAGCGGCGCGGGTGGGCGGGTGAGGAGGCTGCCGCGCCGAGTTTCGGGCCTATACGAACGCGCTCAAACGATACAAGCTGCGTAGCTTCAGCGACATCACGCCTCAGCGCCTCCAGAAGATGATGTCGCACATGATGGGTAACTACAGCCCCATCGTCACGCGGGAGACGGCGGAACGGGCAAGGCGGCACCAGAGGCTCACGCCCGAGTGGCAGGCGCTCTGCGCGCAGGCATCGCGCCTCGACGGGCGCATGTTCGAGCCGCCATGGGTCTACAAGATCATAGAGTCCGAGGAGTCCGATGGCGCGGCCACGATCACGCTCGTCTGCCGCGAGGTGGTGGCCAGTAGCACGGGCACGGCGGCGGAAGGCGAGGGCTACCGCCGCCGGCGAGAGCTGCTCTCATAGCGCTGGTACCGCCGCAGTCGTACCCCACTCGCGGCAGACGAGCGTGATCGTGGCCGCGCCATCGGACTCCTCGGACTCTAGGATCCTATAGACCCATGGCGGCTCGAACATGCGCCCGTCGAGGCGCGATGCCTGCGCGCAGAGCGCCTGCCACTCGGGCGTGAGCCTCTGGTGCCGCCTCGCCCGGCCCGCCGTCTCCCGCGTGACGATGGGGCTGTAGTTACCCATCATGTGCGACATCATCTCCTGCAGGCGTTGAGGCGTGATATCGCCGAACTTGCGCAGCTTGAATCGCTTGAGCGCGTTTGTATAGGCACGAAACTCCGCGCAGCAGACCTCATTGCCCGCGCCACTCGAGACGCTCGAGGCGCGCCTGCTCGCCAGGCTGGCATGCCAGATGGACGGCGTCGTAGATCGCGACATCGTACCGCCGCCCGCCGCGTTTACCCATGGCCGTGCTGAAGCCTGCACGCTCCGTGTGGAGGTCGTCAAGCGCGACAGGTTTGTTCGTGTAGTCGTACTGCGTCGCGCGGCGAGCCACATACCCTTTCACGACGCCTGCGCACACGGCCGAGGTGCTGACGCCGAGATCGTAGGCGATGTCGAGGCGCGTGATGGAGATGGTCTCGGGGGTGCTGGCCCAGCGAGACGGCGTGCATGCGCGCCGCTCGCTCGATGGCCGACAGACTGAGACTGGCGCAGGCGTCGGCTCCGAAGCTCATGAGAGTGCAGCGTGGGATAGACGTGCGCGCGTCGCCGGGCGCGCGGTCTGGAAAGAGATAGGAAACGCGCGTGCCGTCGTCCGCGATAATAAGCTCCGCCTCTGGCAGGACGCGGTAGTGCGCGCCGTTGGTGGCGGTGAGCATCCAGTCTCGGATATCCCACTGCTCGACGCTCTCGCGCTTGACGCTGCCCGGC
>CAWHJN010000004.1:0-318700 GCA_963829705.1 Rhodothermales bacterium | reverse complement strand
CACGAGAAACCCTCTCTGTAAACCCTTGATCTAGGGCACTTACAGAGAGGGTTTTTCTGTTAGGTAGATATTGTGTCCTACAGCTTCCCTGCTGTAGCGCCTTCGCTAGTCCAAAACGATCTGGCTGAAGGCGTCCACCATCTTACTCGCTACCACCTCCGGCACTAGGTGAGCATAGCGCATCGTCTGCCGGATGTTGGCGTGCCTGAGCACCTCCTGAATCACCTTCAGGTCAACGCCCGCCTCCGCCAGCCACGACGCGCACGTATGGCGCAGACTGTGAAAGTGAATCTCGTCTCGTATCCCCACGGCACGACGGTACTCCGGGAAACGGTTGCTCACCCACCATCCGTGCAACATCTCACCGCTACGGGGCGACCGAAACACGTACCCGGTTTTGCTTTCAAGGGGGGAGAGCTTCCGTAGCAGCTCGTAGGCCTGCGGCACGACGGGCACCCGATCAGAGTCACCCGTTTTGGTGAGTGCCCCTGCCTCGCTCCGTATCGAGAGCCAGCCGTAGAGCAAGCCGCCATCTCTCGTAGGCTTGGGCGGCGTGTAGAGCCGGACGTCTTTCCACTTCAGCCGGCAGATCTCCCCGAGACGAAGCCCGGTCATGACGGCAAAGCCTATCACATCGATCAGTACGCGCCGCCCCTCACGCTTCGGATTCTCGGCTACGTCGGCCTCTATCGCCTCCACGATCCTCCGTACTTCCTCAGGCGAGAGGTATTCCGTCAGGTCACGGTTTACCCGCTTCTTGCGCCTCGGCGTCTCTTTCATGACTGCGTTGCCGGGTTGCTGCTCATCCATCCCTGGATCTGGCAATAGCTGATAAACTGGCGCATCTCGGACAGGTACCGCTGCTGCGTGCTCACCTTCAGGTCTGGCCGGTAGCAGTAGGCCCGAACCAGATCCTTTGTGATGCCGCTCACGAGCATACCCGGATGCTCTCGTGAGAACGGTTCAAGCCGGACACGTTTGCACTTGAGCGACGAGGGCCGCACGTCGGCATCGTCCAGGTAGCCCTTTAACGCCTCGGCCAGTGTGACGCCGCCCTTGCGGCGCTGCGTCCACGGATCGAGCATCCCATGCAGGTACTCAAAGCGCCGCTGCTGAAAGAGCACGTCCGCCGCCGCCTTGTCGTGCGTGTGGAGGGCAAAGTCTTTCTGAATGGGCCGTTTGTCCGGGTCGTAGAAGCGCATGTAGGCCATGCCGGAGCGCCAGCGCACTTGGGCTCGTAGAAGGTGCGCCCGTCGATCTCTAAGGGTTTTCCCATGGCGGCACCTCACGCGTCTTTGCGCTTGCGACGGAGGCCCCGGCGGGAGCCCTCGCGTGCATAGCGCAGGAGTTCAGCGCCCGTGACGAACGGTTTTTTGCCGTCGTAGAGCAGCACCAGTTTCCCGACCGCAGCCCGGCGTTTGAGCGTGCTCGTGCTGGCCCCGATGTATTCGGCTGCGAAGTCGAGGGCATACCGCGCTTTCGGGTCGATCTCAGGCTTAGCCGCCTCGCGGGCGTGAATGTCCCGCACGAGGGCCGTCAGCGCCTCTATGCGCTCCATAAGGTGGCTGAGCAGGTCTGCCGAGACAGTAAGCGCCGTCCCTGCCTGATTAATTGCACGATCCATAGCCACCTCCGGTCTTGAAAACGTCAGACGTGCGAGAGGAGACGTACACCTTATGCTTCGACTTCTTGACGATATCGTAGTAGGGTGCGCCCTCGTCGGTAACAAGGGTCACTTGATAGCGCCGGTTTTGGGTCTGGCTCGGAACGGTGCCGTTCAAGATCCACTTGAGAAACAGGAGGTCGATTTCAATCAAGGCGAACCTCAAGAGGGCTTCCGATGCCTCTCCCTTGACGAAGAAGGTGCCTTGGTAAAACTCACATTTGTAGGGGCGTGGATGAACGCGCTTCGGCGTGTTCGGCTGGAAATTGTTATGCGTAGTCATGATCAGAGAGCAGGGTTGAAGGGCTGAGCAAGAGCCTTGCGGGAGAGCGCCAGGTCAATGAGCGATTCGATTTCGCCCTTGACGGCACGCGCACTCGAAAAGGCCTCGTCGGGGTAGCGTTCGAGGATGTCTTTGAGAAGGCCTTTGATGTAGCCTGCCCGTTCCTCGGAAAACCGCGTGTCAGCCGCCGCTACCGTCTCCGCAATCACTGCGTCGAGTTCGGCCTTTGCGTGGCCCATGCCAGCCACAGCCATTGCCTTGGCGATACAGCCGGTGGCCTGCTTGATAAGCTGCGTGGCCGTCACGCCGAGCGACGCCTTGACGGGCTGCGTTTCCATCATCTGGCCGCACGCCTGCATCCGCGCCCAATTCTCGGTCGGCACTGTGCGAGAGGTGCGCTTGTCCGGGTCTTGCACGAACAGGATGTACTCGGACGCGAAGCGGTGCCACAGCATCCTGATAGCCGCATCCGTGAGTTGCGAAAGCTCATCGAGCCCGACGATCAGAAGCCCTTTCCGGCCCCAACGTGCCTCGGCACGCCAAATGTCGGTGTCCGGCGAGATGCCGAAGGACGCCCATACTGAGGGCCATAGCGCCCCCTCTTTCTGCGTCTGTTCAAGACGCTTGTCGTAGATAACGAACTTGACGTTCTTCTTGCCGCCGAGGTTGTCGATGCCGGAGAGCCTGCCTAAGTAGTGGTGCGTGTTGAAGCGGCCATGACGGGTGCCAGCACCCCGCATCCCCTTCAGGTCAGCCTCGGTGAAGGGTACCGGCGTATCACACCGGACGTGCACCTCGGAGAGCATCACCTTGGCCGGTAGAAAGCCCGCAGAGCGCACGAAGCTATCCACCCACGCCCCAAGCTCGCTCACGCTGTTTTCGACGCACCAGCGCGCCCCAAAGCGGAGGATGAAGCCCGGCATACTCGGGCCACTCGGCAGCGCCCGGACTTCGAGCCCGTCCCCGTCGCGCATGAGCACCTGATAGGCCGGACGGCCACCATGAGGGTGAACGATGAGTTCGCGCCCATCCGGAGCCGCGTATTTCTCCTGACCGAAGCCCACAGCCTGGAAGGCCTCGGCCCTGCGCCGCTTGTCGAGCAGGATCAAACCTGCATCTGTGTTGGCCCACGATCCTTTGACGGACACCTGAAGCGTGTCGAGGGCCAGGCGGTAGAAGTAGTCAGCCGAATCACCCCGGCGTACAGCCTCAACGGCAAACCCCTTCGGGCCACCCGAGGTGGTGCCACAGACGGTGGCATTTACCCCCCCCATGTTATCAATTGGGGGGGAAGCAGCCAGAGGCTGCATTTCGAGCCAGTTTGGGAGGGTGCGCACACCCTCCATGTGCGGCGTAGAAACTACGCCGATTGGTTTGAGTACCATTAGAGCATCTGTTTCTGGCCCCCCGCGTTGCCGCCAAGCTCAGAGGGGAAGCCGGTTAAAGGATTCGGAAGGCTCTGTTGTTAGCGCAACAGGGCCTTTCCGCGTTAGCCCGGAGGTGATTTAGCCGCTTTCTGCCTCATCACTCCGGGATTCTGGATTCTCCCCTAATGGGGAGAGAAGACGGTGGCGTTCACGCAAGCCTGCAATAGCAGCGTCGAACGCGGCCATGGTTTCGGGGGAGGCAGTCCGCCTTAGTGCTTGTTCGATGTAGCCTACAACCTCCTGCACTTCCCTGATGCTGTTCGCAAGGGAAGAGTTGTCACCCCGAGGCCATCCAAAGAAGTTTGACCGGGGTTTGAACTCGAACAAAGGCGGACTTTCCGACCGAGATTTGATCCACGCATCCAGAGCCCGGCGGACAATCTCAGCTACCGAGATATCCAGCTCCTCGCTCTGTTCATATAGCCAGTCATACTGGCTGTCGGGGACCATCAGGTTCAGGCGCTTCATGTGACGTATGATTTATGTTGACGTAAGATACGCGTCACCGCCAGCCACGCAATAGCCCTGTCGCTTTTTTGCCAGCCTCAGGGTATGATCTCCAAAGGTCTGGCAGGTGCATAACGATCTGTTAGCCGAGTGACCGCAGAACTGACTTGACAGAGGCGGAACAGCGTAATAAACTGGATGCGTGCTCGCTGAGGGCGCGCTAAATGATCCCTACCACCACATCCACAGGACAACGCATGAATCGGAACCTCGGTCTCTTGAGCCTTATGCTGCTGGTAGCACTCGGGGGCGGGTGCGACTCCGCTACTGATTTAGCAGATTCAGCCCCTACCGCGAAAGATGCATTGGTCGGTGCTGCGAAACCGGAACCTGCGGATTTACGAACGCTGGATGAGAGGTTTGCTGAGATTGCTGAGCAAGTACCGGGGTTTGGTGGGTTCTTCTTCGATGAGAGCGGGCAGCTCGCAGTTTATCTGAAGGATGCCCAGCAGCACTCCAGGGCGATGGCTGCAATCTCAAATATTGTTGGGGCTGAGCGTGTTGCTCAATCCCAAACACGTGTGCTTCAAGCTGACTACGACTTCCTACAACTCAAGACATGGAAGGCGCAAGTGCTCGATTTGGCCCACCTCCCCGGTGTTACACTATTCGATGTGGACGAATCTAAAAATCGCGTTCGGATCGGCGTTTCTGATCCTGGTGTCGTGGATCGAGTAACGAAAGCGCTGGACAATCTAAAGGTACCTCAAGGGGCAGTCATTGTAGAAGTCACTGGTCCCGTAAACAACGCTGCTGTGCTGAGTGATCACGTCCGCCCACTCAAGGGCGGGATAACCATAGATTGGGGCTATGGGAGCCTATGCACGTTTGGATTCAACGTTAGACTTGGCACGCAATACGGCTTCGTGACCAACTCTCACTGCACGCTTACTCAAGGCGGAGTAGAGGGGACGATCTATTACCAGCGAAGTGGTAATCAGATTGGTATTGAGACGCTGGACCCTGAGTTTGAGGGCACAGGTGGCGCAAAGAATGCAAGCGCAATGGGATTGCCATGCCCGCAGGGCTACTCGTGCCGCCGAAGCGACGCTGCCTATGTTCGCTTTGCCGGTCCCGTATACAATTACGATGTTGCTTTTGGCAGAATCACCCGTACCAATAGTCGAGGTCGATACACAGGCTCTCGGAGCTTCAATGAATGGGATGGGAATGCGCCATTCACGATTACTGCCGTTGAAGTCTCTCAACACATTATGGGTACAGAGTTGAATAAGGTTGGCCAGACTTCAGGATGGACATATGGCCCAATCATTACTACCTGTGCCGACATTCCTCGAACTGGCTCCAAAATGCTACTTTGTCAGTACCAAGTGGACGCCGGGGTTCAGAGCGGTGATAGTGGCTCACCTGTGTTTAGCTGGAATGGCTCAAACTCCGTTACACTGCACGGACTTCTCTGGGGTGGAAACTCCGCAAATACGGTGTTCACTTTCAGTCCGTTTGCTGCTGTCCAAGCTGAACTGGACTTCTTTGATCCGATCAACCCCTAATCAGAGAGGATGCTATGCGTTTGATGATATTTGTGTCGGTAACACTCCTTATGGGAGCAGGCTGCTCGCTTCTTGATCCACAAGCAATCCTTGAAGACGAAGCAAGTACAGAGCACGCGATTCAGACCTCTAACAGCACGTATCAGCTACATCGGTCCAACGACGTGGCAGGTAGTATGAAATTGTCCCTCGTTGCCACGTACACCAATACTGGTGAACAGACGGTCTACATCGCCAAATGCGGATACCTACCTCCGACTGCTTCACTGTGGAAGCGAGTCGGTGATGAATGGATCCTTGCTCTGGATCCAATCTGCGACTCCGTTCTTGCTCCTCCTGTGGAGGTTAAGCCGGATAATAGCCACAACTTCGAAATCGAGCTAACGGCGTACTCTCGTCCGAACACATTACCCCGATTTGAAGCGGATGAAATACCTGGCACCTATCGTATTACTATGCAGATTTACGAGACGTGGGACCCATTGCATAGCGAGTTGGGTATTGGTAAGCTAGTACCAATAGAGTCGCGAGTTTCAAACGAATTCAAGCTCGTCGAATGAGTATTGATGAGCCGCTCGTGCTGCCCTACTCTTTCCCTAATCTGCGCCTGATGGTGCGCTGGTGTGCTCGGACATGAGCAGGAAAAATGCGCAACACAGTTCGTATAGGCCGGTTTTGACATAGGGCGCTGAACGAATCCCGTACGCGGTACCACAGAAAAACCCGTCAGGTCTCGGAGACCTGACGGGTTTCTTTATTTCTGACCGGCCCTGAGGGTCAGCCGTCTGTCTTTTTGATCGAGTCGCCGTGCTCGGGCGGTTTGTAGCCGCGGCGCGACTCCAGCACGGTATCGACGAGGCCGTACTCTTTGGCGTCGTGCGCGCTGAGCCAGAAATCGCGGTCGGCGTCTTTTTCGAGCTCTTTTACCGCCTTGCCGGTGTGGTGCGCCAGGATGTTGTACAACCGCTCTTTGATCCACAGCACCTCGCGCGCAGCAATCTCAATGTCGCTCGCCATGCCCTGCGTACCGCTCGACGGCTGGTGCAGCATCACGCGGGCGTTGGGGAGCGCGGCGCGCTTGCCCTCAGCCCCGGCGGCGAGCAGCACGGAACCCATCGACGCGGCCAGGCCGACGCAGATCGTCGCCACCTCGGGCTGGATGAACTGCATCGTGTCGTAGATGCCGAGCCCGCTGTACACCATGCCGCCGGGCGAGTTGACGTACATGTTGATGGGCTTGTCGGGGTCTTCGCTGGCGAGCCAGAGAAGCTGCGCCACGGTCACGTTGGCGATGGCATCGTTGATGGGCGTGCCGACGAGCACGATCCGCTCTTTAAGCAGGCGGCTGTAGAGGTCGTACCCCCGCTCGCCGCGCGACGTCTGCTCGACCACCATCGGCACGAGGCCGCTCATGGGCTGGTCGCCAAGGCCACCTTTCGCGATGTCGTCGGGGAGGCGGTGGAGGCCTTTGCTGAACTTGATGAAGTCGTCGACCATGGGGCGTGCGGGAAGGTGGAGAAAGGACGCGGGGCGGCTGAACGGGGCCTTATTTGGCCGGTTCCTCCGCCTCAGAGGCCGCGCCGATCTCGTCGGCGGGCGCGGTTTCGTCAGTGTCGGAAGCAGCGTCCGGCGCATTATCGGCTGCCGCGTTCAACTCCGCGAGGGCGGCGTCTTCGGCTTCGAGCGCGGCGTCGCGGGCCTGCTGGCGCTCGCGCATTTCGGCCTCGACGGCCTCCATGTCTTTGTCCTCGTACTGGAAGCGCTCGCCCAGTTTCTCGAACAAGCGTTCGCTCGCCATCTTCTGCTCCAGCTGCTCCATCACGCCGTCCATCTGCTCGTAGTAGCGGCGCAGAATCTGCGGGTCGAGGCCGTCGCCGCCCATGTCGGCAAAGTAGGCGTCGAGGTCCTCGCTGGTGACTTCGATGTTCTCCTCCTCCATCAGATGGTCGCGGATGAGCATCCAGCGCGCCTGCCGCATGGCCTCGGGCTGCATGGCCCGGCGGAAGCCTGCCTCGTCGAAGTGCGGCGGAAGCTCCTGCCCGTTCTCGGCCTGCTTGTCTTTGAGACGCTGCACGAACGAGTCGAGGTAGATGTCGAGCGCGCTCTGCGGCACCGGCACGGGGTGGAGGTCGCTGAGTTTTTCGACGATCTGCGTCTCGGTGTAATCCGTCTGCCGCTGCTTCCACGACTTCTCCAACTCGGTGCGGATGTCGGTGCGGAGCGCGTCGAGCGTGTCGATCTTGCCGTTGGAGACTTTTTGGGCGAGCGCGTCGTCGGCGTCGGGCAGCGAGCGGCGCTCGACGGTGTGGATCGTCACTTCGTAGGTGTGCGTGTGCGCGTGTTCGTCGTCGCCGTGAGGCAGCTCTACCTGGAACACGTCGCCCTGCTTTTTGCCCAGCAGCGCGGCGCGGAGTTCGTCTTTGAGGTTGGGGTCGGACATCCGCACGGCAATGCCTTCCTCCTTCTTGCCGACGATGGGCGTGCCGCTCTCCTCGTCGAGTTGCTGGAGGTCGAGCGTGAGCGCGTGGTCGTCGCCGATCTCGTCGTCAGCGGCAGGCTCGGTCGTGGCGAGGCGGTCGCGCAACGTCTCGATCTCCTCGTCGATCTCCTCGTCGGTAACGTCGTGGACGAGGCGCGTGATCGTGACGCCGCTGAGATCTGACAGTTCGATGGCGGGGCGCACGCCGAAGCGAATGGTAGCCGTAAGATCGCTGTCGCCGTCGTAGGCGAGTTCGGTCATCACGGGCCGCCCGATCACCTTGTACTCGGGGTTGTCGAGCACTTCTTCCTCAAAGGCGAACTGCACCTCTTTCTCGGCAATCTCGAAGGCGATCTCCTTGCCATAGAGCTTGCGGACGAGTTGCATGGGCACCTTGCCCGCGCGGAAGCCGCGCATCTGCACGCGGCCGCGGTACTGCTTGAGGGCAGCGTCGAGCTTGGGCCGCAGCGCGTCGGCCTGTTCGGTCAGGTGGAGTTCGTAGTCGGCAGGGCCGATGGGCTGGATGGTGGCGTCCATGAGCGGGCAGAAAAAACGGCGAAAACAAAAACGCGAGCGGTGTGGGCCGGTCGCGTTTCCTGTGTCGAAAAGCCGGTTTTAGAGTAGCGGAGCCCCGGCGTAGTTCCGCCGCGCACGCCTGTCAACGGCAAAGAAGCCGCGAAACAGCACCTGCTGCCCCTGCCGTCAGGCAGCCGAGCGCCCTGCTGCCGGGGAATCGGCGGGCAGGCGGGCGGGGCGGGGCGCACGTCGCAGCGCTTCGAGCTTCACCTTCCACAGCCCGGCTCCCTGCAAGTGGCCCGACACGAGGCTCCCATCGCGCAGCAACAGGGTGAAGTTGGGCGCGCTAGTGTTCGTCGTCTGCCAGTGCACGTCCTGCACGTCGGCGAGCGGGATCGTCTGGCGCACACGCCCGAGCGCGGAGCGTTCGATGCGGTCGGAGAAGAGCGTCAGCCGGCCAAAGGGCGCGAAGCCGTCGGCGGATTTGAAGGCGTGGGAGAGCAGCGGTTTCGTACGGGAGGGATTACGCATGAGAAACGCGGCAGCAAACGAATGCCGCAAGGTTGAGGGTCGCGTGGAGCGGTGGCAAGAGATGTGCCAGCATGGGAAGGGTACCCGCGAAAACGTACCGGTACCCATGCAGCGTACGCGAAGACATTGTGACGGAGTCGCAACGCGCCCCGCGCCGGTCAGCGTCAGAAGTCGAGGCCGATGGAGAGGTAGGTGTGACGCTTGCCGAAGGCGCGCCCGTCGAAGGGCCAGGCGAAATCCAGCCGGGCGGGAAAGCCGAAGAGCACGCTGCGAAGCCCGAAGCCGCCCCCCACGCGGAGGTCGTCGAGGCGGCGCTTGCCGTCGTCGCCACGCGCGGTCAGGTTGAAGCGCGGGTCGGTGCTGCGCCCGCCCCACAGGGCGCCGGCATCGGCGAAGGCCGTCCCCTGGATGTTGTAGAGCGGAAAGAGCGGCAGCGGCCCGGGGATCAGCGCCGCCACGAGCGGAAAGCGCCACTCGGCGTTGACGAGGCCGAAGTACGAGCCGTTCTCGGCGTTGAGGTCGTAGCCGCGCAAGGGCAGCACGGGCGTGGCGAAGGCGAAATCCGACAGGTCGGCGATGGGAAAGCGGTTGGCGTCGTCGAAGCGCGGACTCAGCCAGTTCTGCACGCCCGCGGTGTAGAACAGCTGCGGCGACGGCCCCACCGACGCGGCGCCCGACGCCCGGAGCGCAAAGGTGTACAGTCCATCGGCCAGCGAGGTGTACATCCGCCCGTCGATGAGCGCGGTGAAAAAGCGCGACGGCTCGCCCGCGAGCGACGTGGGACTGCCCGACAGACTCAGCGCCACACGCGATCCGTCGGTGGGAAAGAGGTAGCCCGGCGTCGTCACGTCGCGCGTAAAGGTGACGACGGGGTGGACGAGCGTGCGCGCCACAGGCGCCTCGGAGGGGTCGAAGATGTTGGCCTGTGACACGCCCACGACGGACAGCTCGGCATCGACGCGCCTGAACTTGTCGAACGGGTACGACACGGCGAGCCCGCCGCCGTACTGCCGGTAGCGGTAGATGCGCTCCGAGGCCACGTCGGCGGGCAGCAGGCGCGAGACGTGGAAGCCCTGCGCGCGCCAGTCGAGGCGGCCCGGCTGGTAGGTGTAGGCCAGCACGTAATCGGAGTTACGCAGATCGACGAGCAGGTTGGTGGCGACGAAAAACTGGTGGTTGCCCAGCACGTCGCTGAACAGGAGCTGCGTCACGCCCTGCACGCCGTAGAGCACGTCGTAGGCCGCCGTGCCGTAGACGAGGTCGGGCGAGAAGGTGAGCTTATAGCGGCGCGGCTTGTAGCGCCCGTCCTCCCCCATCAGGTCGCGGGGACGGCGGCGAGCCTCGTCGCGGTCGTAATCCGAGCCGTGCGTTTCGCGCTGCGCCTCGTCGAAGGCAGGCCCGAAAACGTAGTCTCGGAAGTCCACGCGCACGCCGCCGTAATCGGTGGAGTCGGCGCTGGCGAGAAACACCGAGTCGGGAAAGGCGGGGTTGAGCGGGGCGCGGAAGAGCGAGTCGGGCAGCGTGAAGCCGGGCTGGAAGGGGCGCTCGTAGGGGTGTCCGTCGGCGGCGTCGCGCAGGAACGGGTTGCGCTGCTGCAATGCGGCGGAGGCGAGCACGAGCGTGGGCGGTGGCATGGGCTGCGGTGCCCGGCGCTCGGCCCACACGTTGGGCGCGAGCGTAGGAGCGGGGGCGCGCTCGAAGGGCGTCTGGAGCAGGTAGATCGACGGCAGGCCTGCCTTGAGCGCCAGCACGGCGGCGCGGTCGCCATCGGCGGAGAGTGACACCTGCATCGCGCCCGTGACGAGGTCGGTGAGGGGGCGTTCCTGGCCCGTCGTCAGGTTTTTCTCGTAGAGGTTGGGGACACCGTTCCGGTCAGAGAGGAACAGCAGCTTCGTCGTGTCCGCGCCCATCTGCGCACCGGTGTCGTCGTAACCGTCGGCGCGCGTGAGGCGCGTGGCGGTGGCCTCGCCGGGGCGCAACTCATAGAGGCTGTACGCGCCGTACTCGTGGCCTGTCATGTCGAACGTCGCCGCTGTTTGCGCCTTCACCTTGAGCGAATCGCCGCGGTCGCTGTGGAAGAGGAGCGCGCCACCTGGCGCCCACGCGGGGTCATGGTCGGAGAACACGTCGTCGGTGAGGGGCCGCACCGCGCCCGTCGTCACGTCGAGCAGGTAGAGATCGCCCTGGGCGCGGCGGCTGGCGGAGAAGGCGATGCGCGTGCCGTCGGGGCTCCACGCAAGCGCGAGCACCTGATCCACCTGCGGCACGCGGTAGTGGCGTGTCGCGCCCGTTTCTACCTCTACCAGCGCGATGGCATCGAAGGCTCCGCTCTTCGCGGCGATGGCGATCTGCGTGCCGTCGGGGCTCCACGTCAGGCCGGGCGTGAGGATGCGGAGTGCCTCGAAGTCCGGGTTGTTCTGCCCGTCGACGAGTTTGCGTACCGCGCCGTCGTTGGTGCGGAGGACGTAGACGTTGAAACGCCCGCCGTGCGCGGCCACGTAGGCCACCTGGTCGCCCTGCGGCGAGATCGCGGGCGCAGCGTTGTACGCGCCGCCGGAGGCACGGGTGACGAGGGGGCGGGCGAAGTCCTCGATCTTCTCGCGGGCGGCGAGTTCGGGGAAGTAAACCTCCTGCAGCGCGCCCTGCCAGCGCGTCGAGAGTTCTTCGAGCCCGAAGCCCGTCGTCACGCGAAAGGCCGCGTCTATCGACCGCGCGCCGCGCACCTCTTGCAGCAAATCGCTGATCTTGTCGCGTCCGTACTGCTCGGCGAGGTAGTCGAACACGCTCTGCCCGCCCCGGTAGGCGAAGTAGCCACCGAGGTATTCGATGGGCGCGAGGTTGCCCTCCAGGATCGCGTCCCGCACGTAAAGGTCGGACTGCGTATCCCAGCCCAGCGCGGCGTACTCGGCCAGCCCCTCGTTGAACCACAGGGGGATCTGCAACCGGATGTTGTTGCGAATGACGCTCTGGATGGAGCCGCCGTAGAAAAAGTCGTTGACGAACGCGTGGACGAGTTCGTGGTGCAGCACGCGCCGGAAGCCGCGGTAATCGCCCGTGAACGGCACGGCAACCCGGTTCTTGAACAACTCCGTCACGCCGCCGATGCCCGTCGCGTCGTCGGGCAGGTCGATGGCGTTGGTGACGGCGAAAGCGCTGTGGCTCTGGTAGACGAGGATGGGCACGCGCCCGTCGATCTCGTGCTGGAAGAGCCGGGCGAGCGACGTGTAGGCCTCCTCGCATGCCTTCGCCGCGAAGTCGGCGAGGTAGTACCCGCCGGGCGCGTAGTAGACGTCGAAGTGCTCCGACTGCACCATCGACCAGTCCTCTTTCTCGTACTGGACTTTGTTCTTCCCGTAGCGGAAAT
Source organism: Rhodothermales bacterium (assembly GCA_963829705.1). Taxonomy (GTDB): domain Bacteria; phylum Bacteroidota; class Rhodothermia; order Rhodothermales; family BA12; genus CAWHJN01. The sequence continues at coordinate 306,419 of CAWHJN010000004.1, read as the reverse complement.
ACTGCGCCCCGGCCTGCGGCGCGAGCAGGCCGAGCGCGATCAGCAAACCGAGAAAACGAACAGGCACGGCGGGGCGGAAATAGGTACCGGCACAACGGAACAGCACCCGTCGATAGTACGAACGCGCGGCCTCGGGCAACCCGTACAAACGCGTAAGGGTGCAGCACGCTACGCCCCTACGATGGGCTTTCCCCGGTTCGCGCTCCCATCACTGCCCGAAAGCGTACGAGAAGGTGAAGTACGGGATGGGGACGAACGTCACCTCGCCCTCGCCGATGGCCAGCACGGGTGCGATGTCGGCGGAGAGGTTGTCGCCGAAAAAGCGGACACCCGCTGACAGCAACGCGCCGGTGACCTCGCTTGAGAAGCCGAGGTAGTTTTCTGTCAGAAACTTGACGTTGTTCGAGAGTTGCTTCTCGAAGCCCAGCACGAGCGCGCCGCCGTCGCCTACCTCAGCATCCTCGAAGTTGGTCGCGTACACGCCCACCCCGCCGACGGTAAACGCCTGCTCGGACGTGCCGACGGTGACGACGCCGTAGAACGTGCCGCCGACGCCGTCTGTCCCTTCGCCGATGGGCACGAGCGCGCTGCCACCCACCGCGATGTTCAGCTTCTCCGTACGCACGGGCGTCACCTTCAGGTTGAGGTTGGTGATTAGGTAGCCCTCTACGGGCAGCGAACTGCCAAAGGACACGTCAACGTTGTTCGTCACGCCCACGGCGACGGTCGGGAAAACGGTGTAGGTGCCGAAGCGTCCCGCCCCCGCTTTGAGCGAGCGCGCCGTGGGGAAAAGCAGCAGTCGCGTAGCGTTGGGGTCGGTACGGCTGAAGGCGCCCGTGACGAGCACCATCGAACGGATCTGAATGCGCGGAATCGTCGTGCGGACGCCCGCCGCGCTTTCGAGCGTGATGTCGGTAGCCGTGGCGGCGACGAGTGTGCCCCCCACGAGCGTCCCATCGACGAGGACGACGCGGTAGCGCTGGCCGAGGGTTTCGTCGGCAGGAGTTTGCTGGGCCGCCGCAGCAAGCGGGGCGAGGATGAGCAGAAAGAAAAAGAGCGTACGCATTTGAATAGAGTGGTTTGCAACTGAGAAGGCAGGGGCCAAGTGGAAAAACGCGCACCCGTCAGCGTGCAGGCGCGGAAAGCGCCGCCGGGGTGAACACAAACCTGTCCCGCGCACCGACGATAAAGCCGGCCAGCGGTCCGTACACCAAGCCGTTGAACGCTCCTACGACGCCGTACCCGAAAGCACGGGCCTGCCAGGTACAGATCTCCCATCCGCAGGAGTTTGCTCCCTCGAACGTAGCCGCCCCATAGACCGCGCCCACCGCGGCCCCCGCTGCAACGCCGTACCTCAGCCCCTGTCCGGCACCGCGCCCACGCCGGAGAAAACGCACCTCGCGCACGTCGTGCAGCGGCGCGGCCTGGCTGGACGCGGCGGAGGCGTCGTACCACCGCAGCGTGTCGCCTTCGACGCGCGCGTGCTCGGCACGCAGGCGCTCGCCGGAGGAAAGGGTGATCGTCGCCGCCCTTTTCTCTCCCAGCCTGCCGAGGCGGTAGGCGTGGGGGGTGCCGGGCTGGGTGGAATACGTCGTCGTGCAGGCGCTCAGCGCGCAGAGCGTGAGCAGGAGGCACACAGGTGGTTTCATGGCTGTAAACGATGAATCGGAGAGGCGACCCGGCATCCTGCCCGGTGCACCCCAAGCGTACGCCGTCGCGCCACAGCCGCGTGCGACATCCACTCACCTGTTTGCGACATCGTGCGGCCTCAGCACGACGCTGGTGCTCCGCACGCGACATCGCCACGCGCAATCACATCTGGCCCCACTGACTATCCGCGCAAGGCGCACCACGGCGTGCCTTTACGTCCACACTTCCGAAATCCGCATTCCGGATTCCGAAATCCGACATCACGAATACCGCACCCAGCGGGCGAGGTCGCGGAAGCTCGGCTTCTTACCGTACGAGAGGATGCCAATGCGGTAGATGCGGGCGCTCACCCACATCGCCCCGAGGAACGCGCCGAAGAGCAGCAGCATCGCCAGCGCGGTTTGCCAGAAGGGCACGTCGGTCGCGCCCATCCGCACCATCATCAGGATGGGCGAGAAGAACGGGACGAGCGAGAGCACGACGGAGAGCGTGCTGTCCGGGTTTTCCATCACCGGTTGCAGGCAGAAGATGGCGAGGATGAGCGGCAGCACCAGCGGCAGCGTGAAGCTCTGCGCGTCCTGCATCTGCTCGATGGCGCTGCCCGCGGCGGCGAACAGGCTCGAATAGAGCAGGTAGCCGCCCGCGAAAAACACCAGGAACGCCAGCATCAGCCAGCCGAGGTTGTCGGGCAGGAAGGTGCTCAGTTGCCCGACGATGTCCGTGGCCTGCGACATCTCGGCAGCGCTCGGCATCGCGGGCTGCGTCAGCAGGGCCACGATGGGCCCCGCGATGGCCCCGATGCCGACGAACAGCGCGGCCCACACGAGCACCTGCGTCAGCCCCACGAGGCCCATGCCCAGCACCTTGCCCATGAGCAGGTGGAACGGGCGCACGCTCGACACCATCACCTCGACCACGCGGTTCGTCTTTTCCTCCAGCACGCTCTGCATCACGAACTGCCCGTAGATGAGCACGGCGAGGTAGATGAGAAACGCCATCACGAAGCCCAGCGCCGTGCCCGCGACGATGCTGCCTTCGTCTTCCGTGCCTTCGTCGGTGACCTTGACGCTTTGGAGGCGCACGCGGTTGTCGAACACCTGCCGCACGTCGTCCGACGTGCCCAGCCTGTCGAGGCGGGCGTCTTGCACGGCGGTCGTGATGCGGCTTTGCAGCGTCTCGCGGAACAGCATTCCGCCGCCGGATCGGTTGATGTACTCGGCGCTGCCCTCGCCGTCGAGCAGCGAAGCCGGCAGGACGAGGCCCGCATCGAACACTTCGGCGCGGACGGCGGCGCGCAGCGAATCCGGCGTGATGGCGACGGGCACCACCTCGGCGCTGTCGGGCAGCGTCAGCCGCTCGGTCAGCACGCCCGTCTCGTCGATCACCGCCACGCGATCCACGCCGGGGGAGTCGTTCAAGACGGCGATGGCCACGCCCGCGCCCGTGAGCGCGAGGAAGCCGAACGGCACGAGCAGCGTCGTCAGGATGAACGCCTTCGTGCGGACGCGCCGCAGAAACTCGCTGCGGAGCACGATCCAGATGTTACGCAGCGCGGGATTGTCGGGCATTTCGGATTTCAGGTTGCGGAGTTCGGAGGGGCGGCGTAGGAGCGTGCCGAAGCACGCCCGGCGGGGAAGTCAGCGGATCAAAACAAACAGGCCGGTTCTTACCTCCGACTTTCCACTTCCGACATCCGACGTTCACCCATCTCGCTTTCGCCGACGGCGCGGACGAAGATCTCGTTGAGCGGCAGTTCGGTGACCTCGAAGCGGTAGAGTTCGTCCACGCTGCCGAGCGCGGCGTCGAGGACGCGGCGCGGCGGCGTGCCATTGAGCAGGTGCGCCTCGGCGTGCGTGTGCGAGCGGTCGGAGAGGCGGACGGCCCCCTCGGCCACGAGTGCGTCGAGAAACGAGGCGTCGCCGTCGAAGTCGAGTTGCACCGTGCCGCGCCCGTAGCGCTGCTTCACCTCGCGCAGCGGCCCCTGCAGCACGATCCGTCCTTTGGCGAACAAACAGATGTCGTCGCACAGCTTCTCGACCTGTTCCATGCGGTGCGAGGCGAAGAGCACCGTCTTGCCTGCCTCGCGCAGTTCGAGCACCACGTCCTTGAGCAGATCCGAGTTGATGGGATCGAGGCCCGAGAACGGCTCGTCGAGGATGATCAGGTCGGGATCGTGGACGAGCGTGGCGATAAACTGCACCTTCTGCTGCATCCCCTTGGACAACTCCTCGGTCTTTTTCTTACCCCAGTCCGCCGCGCCCAGCCGGTCGAGCCAGTAGGTGATGCGCGTTTTCGCATCCGCGTGGCTCATGCCGCGCAGCTCGGCGAAGTACGTGAGTTGCTCGCCGACTTTCAGCTTCTTGTACAGCCCGCGTTCTTCGGGCAGGTACCCCATCCGGCGCTGCGACCACGGCCCCACCTCTTTGTCGCCGTAGCGGATCGCGCCGCCGTCGGGCAGTGTGATGTGCGCGATCATGCGGATGGTCGACGTTTTGCCCGCGCCGTTGGGCCCGAGCACGCCGAGGATGCGCCCCGGCTGCGCGGTGAACGAGACGCCATCGACGGCGGTGAAGTCGCCATAGCGCTTGACGGCGTGATCGACCGTGAGAGGGAGCATGGGGAAAACGGCAGGTGAGAACGACGGCGCACCCCTACGAAAAGGGATGGCGGAAGATACGAGGCTGGCAACGTGGCGTAGATTCACTCGCCGGAGCGTTAGCCGCTTCGCGCCCGTTTAACCTTGTGTACACATGGAAACCACAGACGAAACCGCCGTCGAGCGCGTGCTCGAATGGTACGAGAAAGACCCCGGCGAGGCGCTCGTGGGCGAAGAAGTCCTCAGCGGCATCGACCTGTACGAACTCAAAACGCTGTTCTCACCCGACGAGGACGATGACCCGGACATGTACCTCGTCTACGAAGTCGAGCCGCCCGAGGTACCGCGCCTGCAGCAGGCCGTCGCGCACCCCATCGACCTCGACGCCTACGACTACTTCGTGGCCGCGTACCGGAAAGAAAGCCCCTGACGCCGCCGCTCAGATCATCTGCAACTCGGCGGGCGAGAGCGGGATGAGGTACTGCGTCTCGAACATGTCCTGGTGGATGGCGCACGTGCCGGTGCCACGAAAATCCACCGTCACGTACGGGCCGTCCACGCGGCGAACTTCACCGATGCCGTAGTAGCGCGGCATGGGGCCGTAGAAGACGAGGTCGCCGCGCTCGAAGGTGCGGGTACGCATCGCCCGCCGGTGGTAGGGCGGCACAGGCGAGAGGCGTTCGAGGCGGTAGAGCGTCGGGCGCGGAGCGTTGGAGGCAGCGGAAGCGGGCACGGGCCGGGGTGGGCAAAACACGAACAAACGGCTTCGCCAACGCGGGCGGGCGGGAGCAGGTTCGGCGGCAAGGGGCGGCGCGGCCTGCCGCTTCCACGAAAGCCGCACACGGCAGCGTTGCACGCGCGGGAGCCTGCCGCCTACCTTGCCCGTTGCCCCACGCGGCTCCCTTCCTCCACTCGACTTCTGCCCCGCGCCATGCCGTACAACGAAAAAATGCTCAACCGCCAGATCGGGCGCAACGCGCAGCTCTTTGCCCAGGTCGTGAGCACGCTCGACACGCCCGAGGCGCGCTACCCGTACCTCCGCATCCTCGTCAACGTCATCGAAGGCGTGCGGCCCGAGTGGGTGCAGGTGGAGCAGAAGGCCCAGCTCTTCACGCACCTCATCAACGAGATGACCGAGACGTCCATCGACGCCGACGAGATCGCCCGCGTCGTGGCGATGCGCGATGCGGAGCGCACCTTCCTCCAGAAGATCGCGGCGGGGAAAGTGCCGGCGAAGCCAGCGAAAACGAACGGCCAGGAAGCATCTGCTGCCCATGAAGCCTCGGAAGCACAAACCGACAGCGCGCCGGATACCGCACCAGACGCTACCGACGACGCGAGCCGTGGCGACAGGCACGAAGCCTCGGCTGAAAGCGCCTGACCTTCTCGGGGGCTATGACGTGATGGTCTGGTTGGCATGCACCGACGGCGCGTGCGCCTGGCTCACCTGCCGATAGCCCAGCCAGATAAAGAGCAAACCGATCAGTTCGGTTACGTACAGCACCTCCACGTGGCCGAAGCGGGTGAAGCTGCCACCGATGCCCGGTAGCAGCGCGCCTACGGCGATAAAGACGTTGCCCCACATGCGCCCGCCGGTTTGCTTGCGCCGCGCGTACTGCCACGCCGAGTATACCGCGCCGCCGACGAGGAAAATGAAGGCGTAGACGTTGATAAAGGGCGAAAACAGCCGCACCCACTGCCATTCCATTACGGCACCCGAGAGCCGGTGCCCCTCGACCAGCGAATAGTCGATGGGCGTCAGCAGGACGCACACGGATGCCACAACCACCGCCGTCAGCAAAACCGCCGTCAACACGTGCGCGACCCGGTCGCGCATCAGCAGGTATACCGTTCCCTGGGCCAGCGGTGCGCCGCCCAGCAACGCGCCCACGATATACCACGTACGGAAAAGGCCTTCCTGCCAGCCCAGCAGCGTCGTCAAGCCTTCGGCGAGCGTACCCATCCCGTAGAAGGCCACCCCTGCAAACCACCAGAACAGGTACAGCGCGCTGGGCTTGCGCCGCCAGTGCCTGTACAGCACGATGGCGAACGGAAAAGCGACGAGCGTCGTCAGGATGGGGATGTAGTGGACGAGTGTGGGCATGGGCAGCGCGGAGAAAGAACGCCTAATCCCATGGAGCCAGGCAGGCTCCAGCACGGCACCGAAGGTTCTATGAAACCCGACGCTGTGTTTTCAGCGCACGCGGTTGGGGTTGTCCCGCACGAAGGCCGCCCAGTTTTTGTGTTGCTTCGTGGTGCCCTGGGCGCGCCGATGCGCGTGGCACAGCGCCACGGCCACGGCGTCGGAGGCATCCAGACTCATCGCCACGTCGTCCTTGAGGCCGAGCAGCGTCCGCACCATGTAGGCCACCTGCTCTTTCGACGCGCCGCCCGTGCCGGTGACAGACTTCTTGACCTCGGTAGGCACGTACTGCGTCACGGGAATCTGCCGGTTGAGCGCCACCAGCATCGCCGCCGCCTGCGCCCGGCCGAGCTTCAGCATCGACTGCGGGTTTTTGCCATAGACGGGCATCTCGACGGCACACTCGTCCGGCGGCATCTCGTCGATGACGGCGCTCAGGCGGTCGTAGAGTTCCTTCAGCCGATCCTGGTGCTCACCCGACGTGTCGAGGTGCAGGGTGCCGTGCGCGACGAGCGTTTCCTTTCCGCCCTCGACCTCCACCAGCGCGTAGCCGGTGTGCTGCGAACCGGGATCGATGCCGAGGATGAGCATGAGAGGAAGGTCGGATTTACGGACGTGAAGCTTTGCTTTCGGAAGTCGGAGCGCGGAAGCACGGCGTAGGGGCGCAATTCATTGCGCCCGGAACGGTTGCCGTCGTAGAAGGGCACAGCACGCCGTGCCCTCTGGCCGCGTCACCGAGACGTCAGCAGCGAGGCGATAAAGGCGAGCACGGCGGTGTAGAGCGTGCCGCCGAGCCACAGGCCGAAGAGCAGAAACGGACTGCGCGAGCCCGAGTCCACCGCCAGCAGCAGCACCAGCAGGCCGTTGTGCAGCAGCGCCACCACCAGCCCCCCGACGAACGCCTGGCCGGGCAGGATCAGCACCGTCTCGCGCTCGCTCGCCGGAAACAGCCCCACGAGAAAGCCCACGAGCGACTTCACCACCATGTGGATGCCCCACGAGCCCGTAACGGCGTCCATCAGAAAGCCCAGCGTGAAACCGGCGGCCAGCCCGTAGCGACGCCCGCGGCGCAGGCCCAGCCACGTGATGAAGAGCAGCACGGCATCCGGCGCGACGCCCCAGACGCGCAGCCGCCCGAGCACCAGCCACTGCGCCAGAAACACCAACAAACCGGCGAGAACGTAGCGCGCAGAGCGGGGCATCGGAAGGGGAAAAGCGGGCCGGACGGGGGAACGGGTCAGTATACGACGGCCCGTGCGCCTCAGGAGGCAGGCTCCACGGCCAGTTCGGTGACGATGGCGTCAATTGCCTGCGTGATCCGGTAGGGCGGCACGGCGAAGTTGTTGGCGAAGACGACGAAGGCCAGCTCGCGCCCGTCGGGGGCCGTCACGTAGCCCGCCAGCGCCCGCACGTATTCGAGCGAGCCCGTTTTGGCCTGCACCGGCACGTCCTTGAGCCGGTAGCGCAGCGTCGATTTCTCCTCGCCCGACATCGCCAGCGCGGCGCGGAAAGCGGCCCGCTCGGCATGACCGTTCATGTAGACGAGCACGCGCCCCATCGCCTCCGCCGTCACAAAATCCTTGCGCGAAAGCCCCGACCCGTCGCGGATGGACAGGTTGGTGGCGTCGCCGCCGGCCTTCGTCACGAGCGCTTTCACACGCGCCTCGCCACCCGCCGCACTGCCGCCCCAGGCCACCGTCCGGAAGATCTGCTCGGCGTAGAAGTTGTTGCTCTTCTTGCCCACGATCTTCAGCAGCTCGCCCAGCGGCGGCGACGTGTGGCTGAAAAGCACCTCCATCTTGTCGGGCACGGGCTGCTGGTCGAGGTCGTCGATGTCGGAGGGCGTGGCGGTGACGGTGATGCCCGCGCTTTTGAGCGCCTCGCGGAAGGCGGACGCCGCGAAGTGCGTGGGGTTGTAGACGGGCACCTCGTAGGTGGCCGCGTACGACCGCGCGATTGTCCCTGACACGTCGATGCGGTCGGTGCCGAGGGCGCGGTGCATCCGCGCGGCCCGTCCGCGCCGTCGAGCGCTCGTGGTGGCGCGGTTGGCGATGTCGAGGTAATCAGGCGGACTGGCCGTCATCGCAGGGGCCTTGCCGACAGGGCCGGGCCTGAGTTGGACTTCCACCAGATTGTCGTGGTACGACAGCCCGCTCGCGCTTACGCCCAGCAACCGGCTCGACTGCGTGGCGATGTAGTCCACGTCCCAGCCCTCGGCGTAGGGGCGGTCGTCGAAGGTGTCGTCGTAGCCGACGATGCGGCCCCGGACTTCCCTGACGCCCTGCCCGGCGAGCGCGAGCGCCCACGTGCGGAGCGGATCGGGCCCGCTCACCAGCGACGAGCCGAACGATGGATCGCCCGAGCCCCGGATGACGAGGTCGCCGTCGAGCACGCCGCCTTCGCGCACGCCCTTGAAGCGCAGGTCGGTGGTGTAGCGGTAGTCCGCGCCGAGCGCGTCGAGGGCCGTGGCGGTGGTGAAGAGCTTCATCGTCGAGGCCGGCAGCATCGTCATGCCCGCGTCGTGCGTGTAGACGACCTCGCCCGTGCGCGCGTCGGCCACGTAGACCGACCACAGCGCCGGTTGCGACGCCGGGTCGTTGACGATGGCGTTGATGCGCTGCTGTACCGTGGGGGGCAGCATCCCGCCGAGCAGGACGAGGCAGAAGACGAGCGGCAGGGCGGAGCGGAAACGCATGGGGCGAGGGGAAAGAAGTGCAGGGTGCAACGGGCAAAACGCGGGTGCGTGCCGACGCGGGGGGCTGGAACCGGCTTTGCGAAGCCCTGTTGCAGCCGCGTTACAAACGATATGCCTCATGGCTTCGCCTTCTGCACGCCGTAGTTCCGCCCGTACCGCGCGCCGCGCTACCCGGACGACCTCTGCAGGTCACATGGTGTTCACCTCGCGCAACTACGTGCTGCTCGGGATCGCGCTCGCGCTGATCCTCGTCGGCTACACCGTCATGCGCGTCGAGAACGAAGTGGACGGCTTCCTGTCGCTCTACGTCGCCCCGCTGCTGCTGCTCGGCGGCTACATCGGCGCGATCTACGCCATCCTGTGGCGACCTCGGGAGGAGCAGGCAGCATGAACGGCGCTGCTGAGTTTTCGCAGCCGTTCGTCGAGGAAAGCGTCCGGCTCCTCCTCGAAGTCCGCGCCGATGGCGAGGCCCAGGTCATCGAGCACCTGCGCGCCCGGCTGCAGCACATGGAACAGGAGGTGATCGACGCGGCCGCGCACGAGCAGTCGCGTCTGGCCGAGGAGCTTCACGACGGCCTCTGCCAGCGCCTGACGACGCTCTCGGTGCTGCTCGCCACGCTCGAAACGCGGCTGGGCGGCGTGGACGACGTGCAGGCGCACGACCTCCTCGCGCGCGCCAACGACCTGACGCGGCAGGCCATCTACGAAACGCGCTCGCTGGCGCACAGCCTCTACCCCGCCGTGATGGGCGCCGATGGCATCGTGGGCGCGCTGGCCACGCTGGCGGACAACCTCGAAGCTGCGCACGGCCTCTCCTGCACGCTCGACGTGCCGCAGCCGGTGGCATACGCCGACGAGCAGGCGGGGCGGCACCTCTACCGCATCGCGCAGGAAGCCGCCTCGAACGCGCTGCGCCATGGCCTGCCGTCGTACCTCTGCTTCCACGTACGCTGCGACGGTGAAACCCTCGAACTCATCGTCGAAAACGACGGCGCCACCATCGACCCGCGCGTGGTGGCGGGCGGCGGCGGCATCGGCCTGCGAACCATGCGCCGACGCGCCCAGATGCTCGGCGGCTCGCTCGAGGTGCAGGCCCGCGATCCCGTCGGCACACTCGTCATCTGCCGGGTGCCGTTCAGCGTGGGGTGAAAGCCGTAGGTGAGATGTCCATCACCAACCCTGACCTTCGCTCATGACGAGCAGTTTGTTTGGCTATGAAGCCAGCCGGTTTGGGTGGTCGATCTTGGTCGTCGCCTATGGGCTGCTCTCGGTGTTTTTGGGGGTGAAGGGCCTCGCTCTTCACGCGGCGCTTTTTGGAGTTTCTGCTGTCGTGACAACGCTCGTTGGGCTTGCCGCTCGCGCTACCATCTCGTTTGTGACGCTTGATCGCGACGGGATCACCGTGCAGCAGGGAGCAAGCATGAAGCAGCATCCTTGGTCGAAGGTTGAGGCCTTCAGTCCTTCACTCGTCACGTCTCCACCCGTCTACCGCTTCGATTTCAACGACAGGACGGCCTCCGTTTACTGCATCAGCGGAGGCTTCTGGGTCAGAATTTTCGGAGTAAAAGTAGGCTTCGATGACTTTGCAGACTACGCGCGTAAGCAACTGGTCATTCAGCGAGCGAGGGAGGAGTACGCAAGGCAAGACCTGCTGAAAGCGCAATCGGAGTCTATCACGCCTCGCGCCTGAGTTTGTCCTTGAACCACTCCACCGTGCGGCGCAGGCCTTCTTCGACGTTGACCTCGGGCGTCCAGCCGAGCGTGTTCTTCGTCTTCTCGAACGAGAGCACGCTGCGGCGCTGCTCGCCGGGCTTGGCGGGCACGTGCTGCTCCTCAATGTCCGCGCCCGTGTGCGTGCGGATGGTGCGAAACAGCGTCACCACGTCCGTCTCGACGCCCGTGCCGACGTTGAAAATCCCTGACGCCTCGTGCGCGAGCGCGGCCAGGTTGGCGCGCACGACGTCGCCCACGAAGGCGTAATCGCGCGTCTGGAGGCCATCGCCGTTGACGAACACGTCTTCGCCCTTGAGCATCTTCTCGCTGAAGATGGCGACCACGCCCGCCTCGCCGTGCGGGTTCTGGCGCGGCCCGTAGATGTTGCCGTAGCGCAGCACCACGTACTCGATGCCGTACGTCTGCTGGTAGAAAAAGAGGTACTTCTCGGTGACGAGCTTGGTGATGCCGTAGGGCGAGAGCGGCTGGAGGGCGTGCTTCTCGTCCTGCGGCACGTAATCCGGCTCGCCGTAGATGGCGCCGCCCGTCGAGGCGAAGACGACCTTCCGGAGCCCGTTCTGGCGGCCCGCTTCCATGAGGTTGAGAAAGCCGTCGACGTTGACGGAGGCGTCGAAGCGCGGGTCGGCGACGCTGCGGCGCACGTCCATCTGCGCGGCGTGGTGGACGAGCACCTCGAAGCGCTCCTGCTCGAACAACTCCACGACCTTCGCGTCGCGGATGTCGAGCACGTGCAGCGTGGCCTTCTCGTTGACGTTTTCGCGCTTGCCCGACGACAGGTCGTCGAGTACGTGGACGTCGTGGCCCGCGTTGACGAGCGCGTCGGTGACGTGGGAGCCGATGAAACCGGCGCCGCCGGTGACGAGGATTTTCATGAAAGTGGAAAGTCGGATTTCGGAAGTCGGAACGCAGGAGGTAGCCCTCGCAAGGGCACAGCGTGCTGCGCCTGTGCGCAAACGCCATGCCCTACCGCCGACCTTCAAGTAACGCCGCCACGGCGGCGGAACGCAACGCGGAAGGTGCGGCTTGACACAGAGGTCACCGACGCTTGCACCTGGTCTGGGCCTGTTGTAGCCTAACGCCTGATGCCTCAACTTTCACCGCCATGCTCCACGGCCTCCGCACCGCCATCTACGCCACCACCGATCTCGCCCGCGCAAAAGCGTGGTACACCGACGTGCTCGGCTTCGGCCCGTATTTCGACGAGGAATACTACGTCGGCTTCAACGTCGGCGGCTACGAGTTGGGCCTCCTTCCTGCCGAAACCAACGCGCAGCCCGGCGCAGGAGGCACGACGGTGTACTGGGGCGTGGATGACGCGCAATCCGCCTTCGACCGGCTGATTGAACGGGGCGCCCTCGCCCACGACGCTGTGCAGGATGTGGGCGGCGGCATCCGCACGGCGACTGTCCGCGACCCCGACGGCAACGTCTTCGGCGTCATCGAGAACCCGCACTTCTCGCTGCCCGACGCTTCCTGATGCGCGCCTACCTGTGGGCAACCGCGCCCGAGGCGTACGCGGTCTTCGCGCAGACGCGCACCTTCGCGCTGCACCGCGTGGGCAAGCCGCGCCTCGACGCGATGCAGCCGGGCGACGTGATCTTCGCCTACCTCACGGGCGCGCAGGTGCTGGCGGGGATGTTCGAGGTGACGGGCGCACCCTTCGAGGACGACACGCCCCTCGTGCGCGGCAAAACGATGGAACACCGCGTGCGCGTGCGCCCGCTCATCGCGCTGCCCGGCGAGGCGCGCCTGCCGCTCGACGCCTTCGCGGACAAGCTCGCCGTCGCCGACGAGTACGCCGACGTGCGCCGCGTTTTCCAGCAGGTGCTCCACGAGTTGCCCCGGGTGGACGAGAAGCTGCTGGCGTTCCTGCTCCACGCCCGCGCCGTGACGGCCCCGGAGCGCGCCATCGAAGCGTACGAGACGTACCTCGCCTCGCGTGCGGCCGCGCCGCCACTCGTGGCCGAGGCCGCCGAGCCGTACCGCGCGCCCGAGACGTTCGACCGCGGGGCCGCGCTCGATGCGCTGCTCACGTACCTCGATGCGCGTGGCTTCGTCTACGCGCCGTGGCAGGTGGCGGCCTTCGTCGCGGCGCTGCGAACCAAAGGCTTCGCCCTGCTCGCAGGCATCACCGGCACGGGCAAGAGCCGCCTGCCGCAACTCGTCGCCGACGGCACCGGCGCGACGGCCACACTCGTGCCCGTCCGCCCCGACTGGACCGACAGCGCCGAGACGCTGGGCTACACCGACTTGCAGGGGCGCTTCCGGCCCGGCAGCGTGCTCCGCGCCGCCCGCACGGCGATGGACGACCCGCAGCGCTACCACCTGCTCGTGCTCGACGAGATGAACCTCAGCCGCGTCGAGCAATACCTCGCCGAAGTCCTCAGCCGCATCGAGCAGCGCGACGGGCGCGGGCAGACGCCCCCCCTGCTCGACGGCGTGCGCGACGAAGCATGGGCAGGCGTCGCGCTGCCGTCCAACCTCGGTATCGTCGGCACCGTTAACGTGGACGAGAGCACGCACCCGTTCAGCCGCAAGGTGCTCGACCGCGCCTTCACGCTCGAACTGAGCACGGCGGATCTCCGCGCCCAGCCTGCCGCCCGCGACGCCGTCGGCGCGCGGTGGCCCGTCGAGGCGTGGCAGCCCCGCGCCCGGACGCTCGCCGCGCTCGGCACCCTCGACGAGTCCGAGGAGGCCGACCTGAGCCGCACCATCGACGCGCTCGTCGCGGCGCACGAGGGGCTGGCGAAGGCGGGCGGCGGCATCGCCTACCGCACCCGCGACGAGGTGGCGCTGTTCGTGCTCCACGCGCGCGAAACCGCCGACGCCTTCCGCACGCGCGGTGGCACGCCCCTCGACCCGCTCGACGTGGCGCTGTCGCTCAAAATCCTGCCGCGCCTCTCGGGCAGCCGCGTCGTGCTCGAACGGGCGCTGCTGCACCTGCTGGGCTGGGCCGCGAGTGGCACGCCGCTGTCCCAGGCACGCGACGCTCGCCGCCTCGCCACCACCTGGGACGATGCCGGGCGGCCCACCGTGCTGCCCTCCGCCCGCTTTGGCCTGACGGCGGCGCGGCTGTGCAAGCTGTGGCTGCAGGGCCAGGACGAAGGCTACGCCTCGTTCTGGGACGGATGATGGGAAGGTGGGGTTTTGGAAGGCGGACTTCGGAAGGGGGGACGTGCCGTGGCGCGTCCGTGGAAAGATCGAAGGCAACGGTGGTGGTAGCGGCGCAGAGCCTTGGGTCCCTACGGCATTCGGGTCGGGTTCGGACGTGGGTACGCAACGTCATCCTGAGCAACGCCGAAGGATCGTCGCGCCCTGCATTGCACGCCGCAACCACGCATCACGCCCTGACACGTCCAGCCAATGCGGACGTGCAGGAAACGTGCGGGCATCTGTTCGTGCATTGGAAACGGGCGGGGGCTGCGCGATCTTTGCGGCGCGTTGCCTTTCATGCCGATGTCCCGACCGCTTCTCCTCCTCGCGCTGCTGCTCGCGCCCCCGTTCGCACACGCGCAGACGGCCACCCTCACGGGACGCGTCACCACCGCGCAGCAGGGGCCCGTGGAAGGCGTCAGCGTGTTCGTGCCCGGCACACTGGCGGCGACCTTCACCGACGCGGGCGGGCGCTACACGCTGGCCGATGTGCCCGCCGGCGAGGTGGAGATCCACGCGGCCTTCGCGGGCTTCCGCACCGGCACCGCCCGGCGTGTGCTGGCGCCCGGCGAAACCGCCACGGTCGATTTCACGCTGCGCCGCCGTCCCTTCTGGGAGCGCACCGCGCTTTTTTCGACCGACCCCGACGCCGAGAGCAACAGCGCCGTCTTCGCCCTGCCGCGCACGCGCGACGCCACCGCCCTCCCCGCCCGCACGACGGCGGAGGCCTCCGGCCTGCTGCCCGGCGCGCTACGCGACGAGCGCTCGGACACGCTGACGTTCCTGCACGGCACGCGCATCGCGCCGGTTCTCGACGGCGTGCCGCTGCCCGCGCCCTTGCGGCTGCCGTGGAACGGCGTCGCCCGGCTCGACCTCTACGGCGAGTTCACGCCCGCGGCGCTGGCAGGCAGCCGCGACGCCGCACTCGACGTCACCACGCGCGACGGATCGGCGGAGCGGGTGCTGCACGTCGAGGCACTCGGCGCACCTTTTGATCCGACAGGGCTGGGCGAAATCCGGCTGACGGCGGGAACGCCGCTGCTCGGCGACCGCATCCGCGTGTTCGTAGCCGCCTCGGTGGCACGGCAGGACGATCCCGTACCCCGTTGCAAAACCGATTACGCGCTTGCGGCCCGAGGTACAGGCTCGGCTGGCGGCCTCGCCCCAGGATGTAATTGTTTACCGCGAAGGTGACGCCTCCGACCAGCGTTACCTGTCGATCCCCGCAGACCTGCCTCCCTCTGCCACGCTCGACGACCTTCGCGCCCGGCTGACGATTCCAGCAGGCTATGTGCTCGACCCGAACGTCGTGTTTCCCTTCCGCTTTGCCCCGCTTGGCCTGACGGCGAATGACTTCACGACGACACGCGAGCGTTCGGAGGCATCGTCCGACGAGCGGCGCTTTCTGGGCCGCGCCGGGCTGGCGCTGGGCGGATTCGACGCCGACGTGACGTACGCCGACGCGTACGATGCCGCTGACCTGTTCGATGCCGCGTACGCCCTCTTCAACGCCCGGCCGTACGGACGTACGACGGCGCGGCAGCGGTTTTTCCAGACGACCCTCGGGCGTACCGTCGGCCCGTTCGACGTGCGCGGCACCGTCGCCGTCTACCACGACCGCGCCACGACGTACAACCCGGCGTTTTCCGACGGCGTCGAGCAGACGTTCGACTACGGCAGCCTGAGTGCGCCCGCCAACGCCATCGCGGCACGGTACGGGAGAGTTCAGCCGGACGGCCGCCTCGCCCCGCTGTTCCTCGACGGCTTCCTGCCGCCGAGCGTGTGGGGCCTTTTCGCGCTGCCGGGCGCGGCGGGCACCGGCTACGCGCACCGCGAGACGGACGGGACCTTCCTGCGGCTCGAAGGACGGGCCGAGTTGCGCGGGCACACGGTGCTGCTGGGCGTCGAGCAGCAGCAGCGCGCCCGCCGCGCCTTCGAGATCGGCGACCCGTACCGGATCGCGCGTGCCGCCACGAGCACCGAGAACCCGGCCTCGGCGTACCGCGACCTCGCGCCGTGGCAGGTGGACGCGGCGTACTACGGCTACGACTACCTCGGCCTGCGCCGCGCCAACAGCGAGCGCTTCTCGGACTTCACCGACCGGAGCAACCTGGACGTCGCGCCGCTGGAGATCACGCGGGCGGACGTGTACGGCGCGGATCGCTTCCACCTCGGCCCGCTCACCGCCGACTTCGGCCTGCGTTACAGCCTCTTCAGCCACAACCGGCGGACGCCCACCGATCCGTACGCGCTCGCGCCCATCGTGCGCGCCCGCGACCTGCCGGTGCAGCCGCGTGGCATTGACCCTTTCAACGCCGTCTATTTTTCGGGCGACGACGTGATCGGCTACCGCAGTCCAGATGGCGCGTTTTTCGGCCCGACGGGAGCGCCTGCCACTGCCGCCGACATCGCCGGTCGCGGGCGGGTGCGGGCGGCGCCGGGGACTTCGCGGGGCGTGCTCGACGAAGGCGTGTTTCGGGACGCCAAAACGCGCGCGGTGATCCAGCCGCGCGTGGCACTCAACCTCGCCGTCGCCGTCGATGCGTCCGTCTGGCTCTCCTACAGCCGCACCGCCGATTTGCCGGACGAGGCGTACCTCAACGCTACCGTTGCTCAGTACAGCATGGCGCTGGAGACGAGTAGCTTCCTGCCCAACGCCGACCTCAAGCCCGAAGTCGCCACGACGTACGCCGTGGGCGGCACGATCCGGCAGAATGCGCTGCGCGTCACGCTTTCCGCCGCGCAGCGCGACCTCGCCGACCTCGCCGTGCCCGTGACCCGCAAAAACGTGTTTCCCAACAACTACACGACGTTCGTTTCCGCAGCGCAGGCGCGCATCCGCAGCGGGAGCTTCCTCGTGCAGATGGACCGTACAGGCGGGGTTGCCATCGAGGCGGCCTACACGCTGTCGAAGGCCACCGGCGATCTGTTCGGCGCGCGCTCGGCTGAGGGTTTTTTCTGGGACCCCAGCGGCACCCGGTTTTCCGGTCAGGATCTGCTCGACGAAACGCGCCACACGCTCACCGGCGTGCTCGACTACCAGACGGGCGACGATGCCGGGCCGCGCCTCGGCGGGTTCGCGCCGTTCGCGCACACGCGCCTCGTGCTGGCGGGCGAGGCGCACAGCGGCGACGCCTACTTCGCGCTCCAAGCGCCGGTGTCGCTCACCGATCTGTCTCTTCGCCCCGTGGGCACGCGCGGCACACGCACGCAGCCGTGGAGCGTCCTCCTCCACCTCCAGGCCCAGCGCGACGTGCCCGTGCGCGGGCGCACGCTAACGCTCTTCGCGCAGGTCCGCAACCTCCTCGACCGCGCCAACGTGCGGCGCGTCTACGGCTTCACCGGCGACCCCGACGACGACGGCTACCTCGGCACGCAGGATGCCGCGCAGATTTTCCCGCCGGGGAGCATCGAGCGGTTTTACTACCAGGCGCGCCTGCAAGCGCCCGAGAACTACGGGTTGCCACGGGAAATCCGGCTGGGGCTGCGGCTGACGTTGTAGAAACGAAGACAGCCTGTCCTTGCGAGCAAACGAGCCTCAGCGCGTGCGCCGCCGAGTGCGGTTGGACGATGCCGATGTGGGCGCGTTGTCGTCGAGCAGGCCCGCATCGAGGCGGCCCCCTTCGTTCTCCATCGCCGCCGTTTCCTCCTCGGCGTACTGCTCGCTCTCACCCGCGATGGTTTCGAGGCGCGCCATCATCTCGTCCAGATCGGCTTCGGCCTTGCGCGACATCGACCCGAACAGCGACCGCGCCCACATAAACGAGGCGGCGGTGACGAGCGCGAGGAGGATCGGCACCCAGAAGATCGTCTTGCCCGCGATGGCCCCGATGCCCAAAAGGACGGCCAACAGCGCGGGGAAGAACGGCAGCAGAAACACGAGCGTCTGGTTGGACAGCCGCCGCGTGGCGCGGATGCGCGTCCGGCCCCGGCGCGGGGCCACAGAGACGTGTCCGTAGACATACGCCGAGCCGTACTGCGGATACCCGTACTGCCACTCGAAGCCACGCCCGACCTCTTTGACCTCGCCCGGCTGCCCGTACGCCCGCCGGATTTCGTCGACCATCTCGCTCCACTCCTCGCCATCGACCTCGTGGTCGATGAGGCGCTCGCGTTCGAGGCGGTACGCGCCGCCCCAGAGCCCGGCCTTTGTTTGCACCGGCACGGGCAGCGGCGTCGCCCGCGGCGGCCTGCTCGATGAACTGCGGATCGATGCCTGCCTCAGCGGCAACGCGGCGAATCTCGTCGAGCGTCAGGCCCGTCGTGAAGTCCCGCTTGGCGGCCTGTAGCGCGGCGGCCTGCCGGATGAGTTCCTGCGTTTCCTGCTCGTTGTAGATGCGCATGGGTGCTTATCGGGTGCGGTGGCGCGTGGCGACAGGGGCGTGTTCGCGCGGCTCGTCGCCGAGTGGCCCGAGGTCGAGAGCGGGGCGCGACGCGGCTTCGGCGTGCGCCTCTGACAGAGCCTCGGTTTCTCCGGCTACCTGCTCGACGGCATCGAGCAGCCCGGCCATCTTGCGCCGCTGCACGCGCCCGACGGTGTAGACGATCCCACGCAGGGCCAGGTAGATCGCCAGCACCAGCGTCATCGCCACCGCCACGCGCAGCCCGACGGGCAGAAACGCGAGGCCCTCGAAGGCCAGCAGCATCGAGAACACGATAGGCGTGGGGCCGCCCCCGGCAAACGTCCCGGCGATCTCCTGCGTCAGGTTTCGGTGCGCCGACACAATCGTCTGCCCGCGCCGCGTGGTGACCGAGAGGCCCATCACCGTCGTCGACTTGTTGCCGTACGACCACGTGCGCGTCGTGCCGACCGACCGCAGCTCACCCACCTGCCCGTAGATGCGCTGCGCCTCGCGCACGACGGCCCCCCACTCGTCCTCGTCAAGCGGATGTGCGAGCACGCGCTCCTCGGACAGATGCACCGGCGCCCCCCAGAAGGCGAAGCCCTCCTGCGGCGTCGTGACAGGACGCACGCGAAGCTCGGCCGCCGCCTGCGCCACGAAGCGCGGGTCGATGCCTGCCTCGGCCGCCGCCGTTTGCACCTCGTCGAGCGTCAGGCCCGCCTCGTCGCTGGGTGTGCCCGCCTGGAGTTCGGCAGCGCGGCGCAAAAGGGCACCGACCTGTTTCTCGTTGAACATCGGCCTGCGAAAAAGTGGAACGAGCCAAAGGTACGCTCGGCGCAGCGGGGACGTTGCGCCACCCGCGACGCGACGCGCCACCGATGCCGCCCCCACGCAGAGGCAGCGCTATCTTGCCCGAAACCCATCCGCCCGTGCTCCTCGACGACCTCCCTACCCCCGCGCTTCTCATCGAGAAGGGCCGCCTGCTCTTCAACCTCGACCGGATGCAGGCCCGCGCCGCCACCAACGCCGTCGCGTTGCGCCCGCACGTGAAAACGCACAAATCCGTCGCGCTGGCGCGGTTGCAACGCGAACGCGGCGCGCAGGGCCTCGCCGTCGCCAAACCCTCCGAGGCCGCCGTGTTCGTCGATGCCGGATTCGACGATGTCCGGCTGGCGTACACCGTCGTGGGCGAGGCGCGGCACCGGCAGCTTCTCGGGCTGATGGACAGGGCGCGCATCTCGTTCTGCGTGGACACCGCCGAGGGCGCGCGCGCCGCCGCGCGCGTCTACGCCGACGCCGACCGCGAGGCCGAAGTCCTGATCGAGGTAGACACCGGCTACGGTCGCTGCGGCGTCCGCTGGGACGACCCCGATGCCGTCGCGCTCGTGCGCGAGGTCAGCGCAATGCCCGGCCTGCGCGTCGTAGGCCTGCTGACGCACGAGGGGCAGAGCTACGCGGGGCCGCGCGAAGGCGAAACGCGCGACGATGCCCTCCACCGCGCCATGGCCGAAGGCCGCGACCGCCTGCTCGCGCTCGCCGTCAAACTCGGCGACGCGGGCCTCGCCACGCCCGGCGACTTCGAACTGAGCGTCGGCTCGACGCCTTCCATGCGGCACTTCGAAAACCAGACGGAAGGCGGCTTCCGCATTACCGAAATCCGCCCCGGCAACTACGTCTTCTACGACGCCATGCAGGTGTCGCTGGGCACCTGCACGCTGCAAGACTGCGCGCTGACGGTGCTGGCGACGGTGGTCTCCAAAAAACGCCACGACGGGGTGGAGCGCCTTTTCCTCGACGCGGGCAAAAAGACGCTCACCTCCGACACCGGCTACGGCCTCGTGGGCCACGGCGTGCCGCTCTACAACGCCCGCGCCATGCGCGTCATGCCGCATCTGCAGATCGTGGCGCTCTCCGAAGAGCACGCCTGGTGTGTCGTGCCCGGCGCCTCTACGCTCGACGTCGGTGATCGCCTGCGTGTCGTGCCCAACCACGCGTGCACGTGCGTAGCCACGCAGGAACGCCTGTTTCTCGTCGATGGCGACGAGGTGCTCGAAGAATGGCACGTGGACGCGCGCGATGGGATGCGGTGAGGGCTGGCCATCCGTGAACAGTCACCCGTCATCCGTTTTCCAGTGACACATGGCCCATGACAAATCCATCGATTTCGGCACCGGCGAGGGCATCGAGGAGATGCGGCTCGAGGTGGCGGGCGTGGAGACATTCGTGCGCTACAGCCCGGGCGTGGGACCGACGCTCGTGCTGCTGCCCGGCGGGATGCTCGACTCGTCGCTCTTGACGTGGAAAAAGGCCCTCGAAGCGCTCCCCGCGCCGTTTCGCGTGTTCGTGCCCGACCTGCCCGGCTACGGCCAGAGCGCCCTGCCGGACGGCGCACCGTGTACGACGGAGTGGTACGCCGACTGGCTCGACGCCCTCGTCGCGGCCCTCGACCTCGGCCCCTTCGCGCTCGGCGGCTCGTCGATGAGCGGGGCCGTGGCGCTCGTCTACGCGCTGCGCTACCCGGAAAGGATCAACAAACTGCTGCTCTCGGGCGCCTTCGGCGTGCAGCCGCGCGTGCCGTTTCACGAGGCGGCGTGCCTCGCAGCGCGCGTGCCGGGCCTGGCTGCCTTTTTCCGCCGCGCACTCGACACGCCCGCAACGATGCGGCTGGCGCTGCTGACGGCGCTCGGCCACCGCCACGCCCTCACCGACGAACTCGTCAGAGACGCCCGCGCCGGCTTGGAGCGCCCCGACGCGCTCGACGCCTTCGCCATCTGGCTCCGCACCGAACTGCTGCCGCACCGCGTCCGCACACACGTCACATCCTCGCTCGACCACCTGACGATGCCCGTGCTCTGGCTCCACGGCGCCCGCGACTGGATGCTGCCTGTCCGCCACGCACGCCGCGCCGCCGCGCTGTGCCCACGCGGAGAACTTCACGTCTTCGCCAACGCCGGGCACCTCGTGCCGCGCGAATTCCCCGCCGCCGTCAACGCCCGCATCGTCGCGTTTTTGCTGCGGTGATGCGCGGAGAGGCTGGCGGCTGGTGATTAGAGATTCGGTCTGTATTCTCTCCACCCTTTAACCTCCAACCTCTGTGCTCACCTACACCATCCCCGTCCACTCTTTCCAGGTCGATTTCGGCGGCGTCGTGTCCAACACCGTCTACGTGCAGTGGATGGAGATCGGGCGCGGCGAGCTGATGCAGGCGGCAGGGATGCCCATGCGCGGCGTGTGGGACAGCGGCTGGACGCCCGTGGTCGTCCACACGTCCATCGACTACAAACGCCCGTTCAAGCTGGACGACACGGTATATGCCGAACTCTGGCTTTCCGAACTCACCCCGCTCAAGGCGCGCATCGAGCACCGCTTCCGCGACGCCGACGGCGCGCTTTGCACCACGGGCGAGCAGGTCGTCGTGTTCGTCGGGCGCGAGGCGCTGCGGCCCATCCGGCTCTCCGAAAGTCTCCTCGCGCCGTTCCGCGCCTTCGTGCAGCGCGACTGACACCCCACGCGTTCTATTCCTCCATCTCCGGCTTCCCACTTCCGCGTTCCGACTTTCCCCCTCACCCCATCCGCAGGCCCGCGTGCAGCGCGTCGGCGAGGACGCCGGTGGCGGTGACTTCGTGGCCCGCGCCCGGCCCCGACACCACCAGCGGGCGCGTGTACCGGTCGGTGACGAACGACACCATGCTGTCGGTGCCGCTGAGGCGGTAGAAGGGCGAATCCGGCGTGATCGCCTCCACGCCGACGCGCAGCGTGTCGCCCTCGAAGACGCCCAGGAAGCCGAGTTTCGCGCCTTCAGGGAGGGCGGCGCGGCGTGCGTCCCACGCGGCATCGAGTTCGGGCAGACGCTCCATGAACGCCTCGCGGTCGATCTCGCGCAGCGCGTCGGGCACGAGTGACTCCACCTGCACGTCCGCGAGGTCGCCGGTGTAGCCGGTTTCGCGGGCGAGCGTGAGCAGCTTGCGCGCCACGTCGCGGCCCATCAAATCGTCGCGTGGGTCGGGTTCGGTGAAGCCGTTGTGCCGCGCCTGCCGGACGGCGTCGGAGAACGCGCGCCCCGCCGCCATCTCGCTGAAAACGAAGGCGAGCGTGCCCGAGAGCATCCCTTCGATACGCCGCAGACGGTCGCCGGTGCGGATGAGGTCGCGCAGCGTCGAGAGCATCGGCAGCGCCGCGCCGACGGTCGTTTCGTAGTAATACGGCGTCGCGTGGCCAAGCATCTGGAGGCGGCGGTAGAAGTCGATGCCGCGCGTGTTGGCGCGCTTGTTGGGCGTAACGATGCCGATGCCGTTTTCGAGCAGCGACGGGTACACGTCGGGCACATCGTCGGAAGCCGTGCAATCGACGAACAGCAACCGGCCCGAGGGCAGGTCGGCGAGCGTGGCCACGAGCGCGTCGAGCGACGCCGCCTCGCCCGTGGCGAGCACGGCGGCAGGATCGGCGTCGAGCGGGAGGCCGTCGACGTCGAAGCGCATCTGCCGCGAGTTCATCATCGCAACCACACGCACGCGCAGGCCCGTCGTGGCCTCGATGGTGGCGCGGTCGCGGTCGAGGATCTGGAGCAGCGCCCGTCCGACACCGCCCGTCGCGCCGACGAGGGCGATGCGGAGGTCGTCGCCGCCGGGCGCGAACGCCTGATGCACCACGCGCACGGCCTCGCGGATGCGCGACTCGTTGACGACGGTGGTGACGCTGTTCTGCGCCGCCGCCATGCCCATCGCCATCACGTTGATGTTCTCGCGTCCGAGCGCGGTGAAGAGCCGTCCGGCCACGCCTGGCTCGCTCCGCATGCCGTCGCCCACGGCCGTCAGCACGGCGCACTGCGCGCGGGCCGAGATGCGGTTCACGTCGCCATGCGCACGTTCGAGTTCGAAGGTGTTTTCGAGCGAGCGCACGGCGGCCTCGGCGTCGCGCTCCATCACGACGAGCGACAGACTCTGCTCGCTCGACGCCTGCGTGATGAACAGGATGTTGATGCCGTAGGCCGCCAGCGCCGAGAACGCTCGCGCCGAGATGCCCGGCACGCCTACCATGCCCGGCCCTTCGATGGTGACGAGGCTGACGCCCCGGATGGTCGTGACGGCGGCCACGGGCCGGTCGCGGGTCACTTCCTCGCTGGTGATGAGCGTGCCGGGCGCGTCGGGGTTGAGGGTGTTTTTGATGAGCAGCGGCAGCCCCTCCTGGATGAGCGGGCGCATCGTGCGCGGGTGAAGCACCTTCGCGCCGAAGTACGCCAGTTCGGCAGCCTCGCGGTAGTGGAGCGTGTCGAGCCGCTGCGCGTCGGGCACGAGGCGCGGATCGGCGGAGAGCACACCGTCGACGTCGGTCCAGATGACGATCTTGCCGGCGTGCAGCGCGCCCGCCAGGATCGTGGCCGTGTAGTCGCTGCCCGAGCGCCCGAGCGTGGTGGTCACCCCCCGGTCGGTGGCTCCCATAAAGCCCGTCACGACGGCCACGCGCCCTTTCGGCAGGCTACCGAAGTAGGTGCGGACGCGCTCGTTGGTCTCGTCGAAGAGGACGTTGGCGTCGCCGAAGCGGTCGTCGGTGAGGATGAAGCCGTCGGCAGCAACGGCCACGGCGTCCTGGCCCACGCCGCGAAACGCAGCGGCCACGAGCGGCGCCGACATCCGCTCGCCCATCGCGGCGATGCTGTCGCGGGCGCGGAGCGTGCATTCGCGCAGCAGAAACACGCCGTCGAGCAGTTCGCCGAGGGTGTAGAACTGCGCGTCGAGTTGGGCGCGCAGCGCCTCGTGCTCGTCGATACGGGCTACCTGAGCGAGCACGGCGTCGTGACGGGCGCGCAGATCAGCCAGGATCGCGCGGTGCTCGCCCGAGCGCGCCACGGCCTCGTCGGCAGCACGCAGCAGCCGGTCCGTGACGCCGCCGAGCGCCGAGACGACGACCACGCGCTCTGCCGATGGGTCTTCCTGCCCCACCAACTCCACTACGCGGCGGATGCGCCCTGCGTCGCGCACGGACGTACCGCCAAACTTGAAAACCTGATAGCGGCGGTCGGGCATGGAACGCGGGGAGTGGAGGATCGGGCAAAGCTATGCGGTGACCTCGCGCAGTGCTTCGCAGATTCCGCAAAAATGGCGTACACGCGCGTCGTCGAACGTGGCGACGGCGTGAAATTGGCGTGGCATCGCGGCGCGCCGGTTGCGGCCCGTACCGCCGCTTCCGTATCATGCCCGTCCCAAAAAACGGGGGATTAGCTCAGTTGGTAGAGCGCGTCAATGGCATTGACGAGGTCAGCGGTTCGAACCCGCTATCCTCCACGACACAAAAACCCCCGCTGTCTCCGGACACGCGGGGGTTTTCTGTTTTGCGAGCGGCGCGGGATTGCGCTGCGTGCGGACTCAGCGACCGGCTTTCTGCGCCGTCAGCTGCTCGATTTCACGGACTTCGGTGCGTCCGGCCGTCCAGTTGCTGGGCAGATCGATGGGCAGTTTTTCGCCCGACGGATCCTCGAGGAGATACTGGCCGGGCGGCGCGAGGTGCGATTCCGGGGTTCCGATTTTGATCGTCCGGTAGAGCCGCTTGGTGCGCGAATCCATCTTGGTGACATCCGAGACGACGGTGACGTTGGTGATGGGCTCACCGGTGGGATCGCAGATCCTCCAGTTGTAGGGGCTAATCATGTTAGGCATACAAATGAGATAGGACAACGAGCCTTAACAGACACTTGGCATCCAGAAAGGTTGCATTTTCGGGCAGATTGGTTTCGCGGCGGCTTCAAAAATGCCTGGACGTAGGCAGAAGGTTGGAGAAACTCCACCGCGCACTTCGCCTCCATCATCCGATGCCGTAGCGTTTTCGCAGCACGGCTAGGTGGTGGATGACGTGCCCCGCCGAGATGTAAGCCAGCGCGCGCACCGATACGGGCTGTCCGTTGGCGACGCCTCCCCGCGTCCATGCCTCCGGAGTGAGGGTGTCGTACATCACCGTATTCGCCGCGCGAGCCATCACGAAGCTGGCCACGAGCACCTTCAGGGGCACGTCTGCCGCGCCCGAGTTGGCTACGTACGTGTTCTGGTCGAAGCCCGGCAGCGGCTTCAACTCGCCCCGGCTGATGGCGAAGGCCCGGTAGCCGAACACCCGCTCCGTGTCGGCCATGTGGGCCACGACCTCGCGCACGCTCCACTTGCCCGGCCCGTACCGAAACGTCTCCTTCTCCGGGGAGACGGCGGCGAACGTCTGGCGCAGCGCCACAGCCTGCTCTTCGAGCGTCTTCACGATGTCGTCCGTCCGCACGTGCAGCACGTACGGCGCGTAGAAGGCCGCGTACTCGGCAGCCGTGGGCCGGGCCGGGACGTGGCGCTTCTTCATGCCGCCGTCACGGCGTGCTCGACCAGCCAGCGGCGCACCTGCGGCTCCGGCAGCGCGCCAACGAACTCGGCGGCCACCGCGCCGTCGCGGAAGAGCTTGACGGCGGGGATGCCCTGCACGCCGAAGCGCTGCGCCAGATCGGGGTGTGCGTCGACGTTGATCTTGACGAGCCGCCACGCGCCGCCGCTCTCCTTCGCCAGCTTCTCCAGCGTGGGGCCAAGCACGCGGCACGGCCCGCACCACGGGGCCCAGAAGTCCACGAGAACGGGTTTGCGGTGGCTCACGGCCAGCACGTCGTCATCGAACGATGCCATAGCTGCTACGGGGCAAGGGGCACGCCCGCGACGGCGAGGTCGCTGAGACTGCCCGCGTTGTGAACGCGCGAAAAGCCGCGCCGCTGCATCCGTTTGAGGGCATGGCGACTCCGCCGCCCGGACGAGCAGTACAGATAATACGGCCTGCTCTTGTCGAGTGAGGCCACGAGGTCGTCGAAGTCGCGCGCGCGCGCGTCGACGTTGATCGCGCCGTCGAGGTGGCCGAACACGTACTCCGCGGGCGTCCTGACATCGACGAGCACGCCGTCTTTGCTTCGCTTGCGCACCTCGGCGGGCGGCAGGGTGTTGTCATCACTCAGAAATGCGCGTAACAGGGCCAGCATGGTACAAACGGGAAAACGGGACTTCGTGTCGTGCCAACGTCTCAGCCGACGACGCTGTTACCCCGCAAAAGCCGCGATCTCGTAACCGAGTGGCCCGGCTTCTCAGCGCGACGTTTCCGCCCCGGCCCCCGCCAGCGCGTCGAAGCCGCCGATGTTGTGTACGTCCGCGAAGCCCATCGCCTTCATGCGCTGCGCGGCCTGCCCGCTGCGGTTGCCCGAGCGGCAGTAGAGGTAATACGTGGCGTCGCGGTCGAGGGGGGCCACGGCGTCGGCGAAACCGGAGGCCAGGAAGTCGACGTTGCGCGCGCCTTCGAGGTGGCCACCGGCAAACTCGGCGGGCGTACGCACGTCGAGGAGCACGTCGGTGGCGCGGCGGCGGAACAGGAATTCGGTGGGGGACATGGGGAAGGGTTGAAAGTGGGATTTCGGAAGGGCGAGCGTCGAGGGGCGAAAAAAGACAGAGTCTCGTTCGGGCGCGCCAGTGCGCGCGCAACACGCACTGCGTGGGCGGGGTTCACGGACGCGATCCCGCTTTTTCCGCCACGAGGGCCGTACGCCAGCCGGGCGCAGCACGCTGCGTCCGTGATCCCACTTCCACGTCCAGCTTTCCACTTTCAACCCTTCCCCATGCGTCTCGCGCTCGCCCAGCTCAACGTCACCGTCGGCGACCTGTCCGGCAACGTGGCCCTCATCCTCGACGCAGCGCGGCGCGCAGCGAATGCCGGGGCCGACCTCGTCGTGTGCCCCGAGCTGTGCCTGACAGGCTACCCGCCGCAGGACCTGCTCGACAGGCCGCTGTTTCTCGATCAGACGGATCGGGCGCTGGTGGCGCTGGCCGAGGCGCTGCCGCCGCAGATCGGCGTGATCGTGGGGGTGCCGGTACGCAACGACACGCCGGTGGGCAAGCGGCTCTTCAACACCGCCATCCTGCTCGAAGGCGGCAGGCAGGTGGCTGTGGTGCAGAAGCAACTCCTGCCCACGTATAACGTGTTCGACGAGTACCGCTACTTCGAACCTGCGCTGCCCCAGCAACCCGTCGTGTGGCGCGGGCTGCGGCTCGGCCTGCACGTCTGCGAGGACATGTGGAACGGAGAGAAATCGGCCCCGCACCGTTTGTACGAACCCGACCCCATCGTGTCGCTCGCCGCACAGGGCATCGACCTGTTCGTCAACCTGAGCGCGTCGCCGTTCTCGGTGGGGATGCGGGCGAGGCGGACGGCGCTCATCGAGGACATCTGCCGGACGCACGGCGTGCCGTTCGTGTTCGTCAACCAGGTGGGGGCCAACACCGAACTCGTCTTCGACGGCGACAGCCGCGTTCACGGCGCAGACGGGACGCTCTTGGCGTGCGCGCCGTCGTTCGAGGAAGCGCTCGTTTTCTGGGATACCGACGAGGCCACGCCTTGCCCCGCCCCTGGCAGCACCGGCCTGGCCGACCTGCACGACGCGCTCGTGCTCGGCATCCGCGATTACGTGCGGAAGTCGCCGTTTTTCACCAAAGCCCTCGTCGGGCTCTCCGGCGGGATCGACTCGGCGCTCGTGGCGGCGCTGGCGGCGGAAGCGCTCGGCGCGGACCGCGTCGTGGGCGTGGCGATGCCGTCGCGCTACTCGTCGGAAGGCTCGGTGGTCGATGCCCGCGCGCTCGCCGACGCGCTGGGCATCGCGTTCCACGAGATCCCGATTGCCCCCGCCGTCGAGGCGTTCGACGCGATGCTGGCCGACGTCTTCGAGGGCACCGAGCCCGGCATCGCCGAGGAGAACATCCAGAGCCGGGCGCGCGGCGTCGCGCTGATGGCGCTCTCCAACAAGTTCGGCTACCTGCTGCTCTCGACGGGCAACAAGAGCGAGATCGCCGTCGGCTACTGCACGCTCTACGGCGACACCAACGGCGGCCTGGCGGTGCTGTCGGACGTGTTCAAGACGGACGTGTACCGCCTCGCGCGCTACATCAACGAGCAGGCGGGGCGTGCCGTCATCCCCGAGAACACGCTCACCAAGCCACCCTCTGCCGAGCTCCGCCCGGATCAGAAAGACGAGGACTCGCTGCCGCCGTACGACCTGCTCGACGACATCCTGCGCCGCTACATCGAGCAGCACCAGGACGTGCGGGACATCGTGGAGGCCACGGGTGCCGACCGCGCCCTCGTCCGCCAGATGCTCGACCTGGTGGACCGCAACGAGTACAAACGCCGCCAGCTACCGCCGGGCCTGCGCGTGACGCGCCACGCCTTCGGCTCGGGCCGCCGCCTGCCCATCGTGATGCAGTGGCAGCGGGAGTGATGCCGGTTGGCCGGTTGGCTGGGTTGGTTGTTGACACCAACCCTCAACAAATAGCGAGCGCACCTTTCTTTTCCTGCGTTCCACCTTCCGCATTCTCCCTTCCGCGTTTCCCATGATCACTTTCGTCTCCGGCATCCTCGTCGAGAAAAAGCCCACGCACGTCGTCGTCGAAGTCGGCGGGTTGGGGTACTTCGTGTCCATCCCCACGTCCACCTTCGAGGCGCTGCCCGACGCAGGCGCGAAGGTGAAGCTGCTGACGTACTTCGCCGTGCGCGAGGACGCCCAGCTCCTCTACGGCTTCGCGTCGCAGGCCGAGCGCGAGCTGTTCGAGGCGCTCATCAGCGTGTCGGGCGTGGGGCCGAAGCTGGCGCTGGCGGCGCTCTCCGCGCTGCCGCCCGCCGAACTCCAGCGCCGCATCCTCGAAGGCGATGCGGCGATGCTCGTCTCGATTCCCGGCGTGGGCCGCAAAACCGCCGAGCGGCTCGTCGTGGACCTGCGCGACCGCGTGGCGCGGATGGAACTCGACGGCGGCAGCGCACTCGCGGGCGACGATGGGCGCACGCAGGCCCGCCAGGATGCCCTCGCCGCGCTCGAAGCCCTCGGCCTCTCGCGCGCCGCCGCCGAGCGCAACCTCCGCAAAGTGCTGCGCACGAACCCCGGCATCCAGACCGCCGAAGAACTCATCCGCCTGTCGCTGCGTGAAGGATGAGGGAAAGGTGGAAACACGGAAGGCGGAACGCGGAACGGCGGTAGGCGCGCAACGTCGCGCGGATGTTGACATCGGCTGTAGGAACGTGCCGCGGCACGTCCCTACGAATCGCCCATCCTCCTGAATCGTGTAACACCGCGCCCCTATCCTTCACTCTTTACCCCTCGCCCCCTCCCCATGCCCACGTTTTTCGACCTGCCCGCCGACACGCTCTTCCCGCTCGAAAACCTGCCGTACGGCATCGTGAAGCCCGAAACGGGTGGGCCGCGTCCCGCCGTGCGGATTGGCGACCACGTGCTCGATCTGCGGGTGCTCGAAGAGGCGGGGGTGCTGCGGGCGGCGCTGGGCGAGGCGACGCCGTTCGCGCGCGGCACGCTCAACGCCTTCATGGCGCTCGGGCAGCCCGTGTGGCGGACGGTGCGCGCGGCGCTCCAGAACCTCCTCAGCGGCGACGATGCGCGGTTGAAGGACGATGCCGACTTGCGCGCAAAGGCGCTCCTGCCGCTTGCAACCGTCGAGGTGCGGATGCCCGTCGAGGTGGGTGATTACACCGATTTTTACTCGTCGCGCGAGCATGCCACGAACGTCGGGACGATGTTTCGCGGGCCGGAAAACGCCCTCATGCCCAACTGGACGCACCTGCCCGTCGGCTACCACGGGCGGGCGTCGAGCCTCGTCGTGAGCGGCCACGACGTGATCCGTCCGAAGGGGCAGATGAAGCCACCGACCGCCGACGCGCCCGTGTTCGGCCCGTCGAAGCGGCTGGACTTCGAGCTCGAGATGGGCTTTTTCATCGGGCCGGGCAACAGGTTGGGCGAGGCCGTCCCCATCGAGCGCGCCGAGGAGCACATCTTCGGGCTCGTGCTCGTCAACGACTGGAGCGCGCGCGACATCCAGGGGTGGGAATACGTGCCGCTGGGGCCGTTTCTGGGCAAGAACTTCCTCACCACCGTCTCGCCGTGGATCGTCCCGTTCGAGGCCCTCGAACCCTTCCGCGTCGCCGCGCCCGCGCAGGACCCTGCGCCGCTTGCCTACCTCCGGCAAGACCATCCCGGCGCGTTCGATATAAAGCTGGAAGTGGCGATCCAGACGCCGCAGATGGACGCGCCGCACGTGATCGCGCGCTCCAACACGCGCCACCTGTACTGGACGATGGCGCAGCAGCTCGCCCACCACACCGTGAACGGGTGCAACCTCCGCACGCGGCGACTTGCTGGCGAGCGGCACCATCAGCGGCCCCACCCCCGACAGTTACGGATCGCTCCTCGAACTGGCCTGGAAAGGCGAGAAGCCCATCGACCTGCCGTCGGGCGAGACGCGGTCGTTTCTCGAAGACGGCGACACGCTCACACTCTCGGCGTACGCCGAGAACGACGGTCTGCGCATCGGCTTCGGCCGTTGCACCGGCACCGTGCAACCGGCGCGTTAGCGCAGCATCGCCCGGCTCGCGTCCAGGCTGCCGTCCACGCGGGCGGGGTCGAGGCCGAGCACGTGGGCCAGCAGCGGGTACACGTCGATGGACGCCAGCGGCGGCGCGACGCTGCCTTTCTTGAAGCGTGGCCCGCGCGCGTAGAAAATCGCCCGCATCTCGGGCGCGGCGTTGTCGAAGCCGTGCGTGCCCCAGTGGCCTTCCATCGGGCGGGCAGCGGCGCGGGCGCGCGTGGTGAGCGTCCAGCCCGGCTCGGCGAGCACGAGGATGGGCGGGGCGGCGGCGTGACCGTCGAAGTGCAGCCGGGCGGGCAGCGTCTCGCGGCGGTACACCTGCGCGTGTGGGATCGGCGTGGTGGCGAGAACGGCGTACAGGCTGTCCGCCTTGCCCGCGCGCGGCCACACGCCCAGCGGCTCGCCCCAGTAGACGCGCTCGGAAGGCGCCTCGACGTCGGCGTAGTCGTCGAGGTACACGACGCGCTCCGCCGCCATGTCGGACATCCCGTGGTCAGAGACGACGATGAGGGTGGCTTGTTCGTAGAGGCCGCGTGCTTCCAGCCCTTCCACGAGCCGGGCCAGCGTGGCGTCCACCCGTTCGATGGCAGCATCCACCTCGGGCGATTCCGGCCCGTAGCGGTGCCCGGCATTGTCGACGGCGCTGAGGTAGAGCGTGAGGAGGCGGGGCCGTTTTTCAGCAGGGAGATCGAGCCATGCCAGCAGCGTGTCGACGCGGGCGTCGTAGGCGAGGTCGTCGTCGTAGGCCAGCCAGTGCGACGGGCGGACGCCACCGATGGCGGCTTCGGAGCCGGGCCAGAACACCGTCGCAGCGCGGACGCCCTGTTTTTCCGCCGTCGCCCAGATAGGCTCGCCGCCCCACCAGCGGGCGTCGCGCACCGCCGCCGTGTCGCGGTAGCTGAAGGCCGCCTGTTTCTCCGGACTGTAGAAGTGGTTGCCCACGATGCCGTGGTGCTCGGGGTACAGCCCGGTGACGAGCGTGTAGTGGTTGGGGAAGGTGAGGGTCGGGTAGGCCGGGTTGAGCCACTGCGCGCGCGCGCCCTCTTCCGCGATGCGGTCGAGCGTGGGCGTCGGCACGCGCGCGGCGTAGTCGTAGCGGAAGCCGTCGAGCGAGACGAGGACGACGGGACCGGAGGCGGTGGTATCCACCGGGCGCGAGCCCGCGCATCCGGCGAGCAGGAGGGCGCACAGGGCCAGAAACAGAACGGATCGGTTCATGCGAAAACGGAGTGGGGACGCCTCAACATAGGGGGTTTCTCCGCTGCGTGGGAAGGCCCGACGGGTGGGGCCCCGGCTTCCTCACGCCTCCGGCGACGTTGCGCGCCGCGCCGCCTCCAGGCCCTGCACGCTCTGCATCGC
The DNA here is from genome assembly GCA_963829705.1 of Rhodothermales bacterium. GTDB lineage: Bacteria > Bacteroidota > Rhodothermia > Rhodothermales > BA12 > CAWHJN01. The sequence goes on along the minus strand of CAWHJN010000004.1, from coordinate 274,324 downwards.
ACCGGGGTCGGAGGCACCACTGGTGATGACGCTGAAGGTGCCGTTGGTTTCGAGCACGACGGCCTCCACGTCGTCCAGCGCGGCATATCCCGCTGAACGCACCGCGCCGTGCACCTCCCGCTCGGTGATGCGCGCGTGGCGCATGGCGTCGCGCAACAGGAGACCATCGTAGGCGAGCAGCGTGGGTTCGGCCTTGACGAGGTCCTCAAACCACGCGACGCGCACCTGCAGCCAGGTCATGCCGAACTGGAGCAGAATCAGCGACAGCAGCGCGGCCAGCCCGTCAGCGAACGTCACATCGGAGAGCAGGATGACCGACGCCAGGATCGACCCCAGCGCGATGGTCACGACGAAGTCGAAGACGTTCATCTTCGACAGCGTGCGCTTGCCCGTCGCGCGCAGCATCACCACGAGGGCGACGTATGCCACCGCGGCCGTTAGGGCCGTGCGACCCACGCTGTCCCATCCATCAAACCACATCTATCTCCAGGGAAAAGTGCATTCGGCTAACCGCGCGCGTCACCGCGTGTTGCGCCGCACGGGCACCCGCACTCCCACGCTTCTGTTACGGGGCCTGTTTTTTGACGAACACCTCCCTCGACACCCGGCTGAAGCTGCCGAAAAGGCCCGCACCGTTCTCGACGCGGTCGAGCACGTTGGGAATCTCGCCGGGCGAGAGCGTCGAGCCACCCTGCTGCACGGCCTGCGAACGCAGGAAGTCGTACAGGTTGTCGTCGACGGCGTTGGCCGAGACACGGCTCGGACCGTAGAACGGCACGGCGATCCACGGCAGCTCGATCCGCAGCGTGCCGTCGGGGTTGGTCTCGTAGGTTTTCTCGTTGATGAGCGGCGACGCGCCCACGCGCAGGTCTTCGAGTTCGAAGTCGCCGTCGTCGCTGCGCTCGAGGATGGCGCGGATAAAAGGCACGGCGTCGTCGAGCGTGAGCGCGTCGAGCAGCGTCTCGGTGGTAAACAGGAAGACGGCCTGCCGCGCCGGGTACGTGGGACGGGTGACGTTGAAGGTCAGTTCGTCGCCATCGACGCCGTAGGTCGCCGTGTCGGCGGAGGCGGTGACGAACTCGAACGCGCCGGGCGTGAGCATCTCCGCCGAGACGACGGCAGGCTCGCCGGGCACGCGCACTTCGAGCCGGTAGCGGCGCAGCGGCAGCACCCCCGCCCCCTCGGTGTCGCCCGCATCGTAGCGGTCGCCGCCGGTGTTGCGGTAGGCGTAGCGCGCCTCGACGCCGCCCGCCTCACCGAGCAACTGCACCTCGACTGCTGCGTCGCGGATGGCGAGCGCTGCGCGGTCGAAGGTCGCGCCGACGGGCGCGTTCCGCAGCACGTACACGGGCGCGAGGGGCTCACCTACGATCTGGTACGACTCGACGACGACCTCGGGCGTGAAGGCGTTCTCGACCGTCCCGTCGCACGCGGCGAACAGCACGGCGACACACAGCGGCAGGTAACGGAGCATGGGGCAAGTCGGAAGTGGGAGGTCGGAACGCGGAAGTAGGAATGCGGGAGATTTCGGAACGCGATGGACCCGTGGTAGGGGTGCACCGTGGTGCGCCTGTCTGGAACGGTGGTGCGGCGTAGGGGCAGCATTCCTTCCGCCCCTACAAGGGCGGGCGTGGCCTCACCCTCTACCCCTTCAGAAATTCAGCGTGAGCGAGACGTTGGGGATCGGAATCGGAATCTGGTTGGCGCGCGTGCGCTTTACGGTGTTGTCGCGCTCGAACTGGAGAAAGTAAAACCAGGCATTTTTGCGGCTGTACGCGTTGATGACCTGGAGTTGCAGCTCGTAATCGGCGAAGCCGAAAAAGCGCCCGCGCCGCGTCACGCCCACGTCCAGCCGGTGGTAGGCGGGCAAACGCGAGGCGTTGTACTGCGACTGCAAGACGTTGGTATCGGTCGAGGTGAACGGGCTTTCCGTGAGCCGGTACTGGGCGTACGGCTCGGTATACGCCTGACCCGTGCCGTAGGTGAACACGCTCGTCGCCCGCCACGCCCGCGACAGATCGTAGGCCACGACGATGTTGGCGTCGTTGGTGCGGTCGTACTTGGGTGGGTACCAGAAGAAATCGTCCGGGGCGGGATTGGGGAAGTCCGGGAAGCGTCGGCGCGTGGTGCTGTAGGTGTACGCCGCCAGCCCGCTCACGCGGCCCACACGGCCCTCCACCTGCGCCTCGACGCCCCATGCGTAGCCGTCGCCGAAGCGGAAAAACGCGGGGTAGTCCAGCCCCGCCGGGTCCTGCAGGAACGGGTCGATCTCGAAAAGCCCACGCATCGTCCGGTAGTAGCCTTCGACGTCCACGTTGAGCGACGCCGTCGGGCGTGTCTTGACGCCGAGCACGAACTGATCGCCGTAGGAAGGGGGCACGCCGTCGGCGGCGGTCAGCCAGAAATCCGCGCCCGAAAAAACCTCGCTCGTGATGAGCGTCAAAAACTGGTAGTAGCGCCCGTAGCCGAGTTGCACGCGCACATCGTCGGAGCCCATCGGTCGGTGCTCGACGGAGGCGCGCGGCTCGAACCGGGCATAGCCGCCATCGCCGAAGTACTGCGCCCGCACGCCCGCTTCGAGCGTCCACAGGGGCGACGGCTTGAAGCGCTCCTGCGCGTACGCCGATGCGTACCACGCCTCGATCTGCGGGTCGAAGTTGACCTCGCCGTCGAAGGCGCGCCGGTACGTCAGCCCGAACCGGCCCGCCCACGCGCCCACTTTCAGCTCGTGACGCGCGTTCGGAATCCACTCGATGTCGCCTTTGGCCGACAGGTCGGTGATGCGGGTGCGCTGCGCGAACTCCGTCTCGGCGAAAAAGAACGTGGGCTTTGAATAGTAGCGCGAGGCGGTAAAGGTGAAGTTGGAAAAGAGCGTATTCGAGAACAGGTGCGTCCAGTTGAGCGAACCCGTCGTGTTGCCGTAGGCGAGATCGATCTGCGCCGTCGCCTCGCCCGTCTCCTCGTCCGTCAAAAACGGCACCCGCACGTAGTCGCGCCCGGCGTAGAAGGCCAGCGAGAAGCGGTCGTTTTCCGAGGCGTCGAAGTTGAGCTTGCCGTTGAGGTCGTAGAAGTAAAACGCCTCGGGCAGCCCGTCGATGTCGGCATTCTGGAGCGCGGCCAGCAGCGGCTCGATGGTCGAGCGCCGCGCCGACAGCATGAACGAGCCTTTTTTGTACGGCCCTTCGATGAGCGCCCGCGAGGCGAGCAGTCCGATGGTCGCCGAGCCGTCGAGTTTCTGGCGGTTGCCGTCCTTGTTGTAGATGTCCACCACCGACCCGAGCCTGCCGCCGTACTCCGCCGGGTAGCCGCCCTTGTACACGCGCACGTCCTTGATGGCGTCGGGGTTGAAGGTCGAGAAGAAGCCGAAAAAGTGCGTCGGGTTGTAGACCGTCGTGCGGTCGAGCAGGATGAGCGTCTGGTCGGGCGAGCCGCCCCGGATGTAGAGGCCGCTGGAAAAGTCCGAGATGTTTTTGATGCCGGGCAAGAGCTGGAGCGAGCGGAACACGTCGGGTTCGAGCACGGCGGGGAGCTGGCGGATGAGGTCCGTCGAGATCTGCGCCGTGCCCACGCGGCGGATCTCCTCCTCGGCCCGGTCGTCGGTGACGACGACCTCGTCGAGTTCACGCGCCGCGCTGGCCAGGTCGATGTCGAGGCGGCGCTGTTCGCCGGGCGCGAGCGTGATCTCCTGCCGCGTATCCCGGAAGCCGATGTAGGAGGCCACCACGGTGTACGTGCCCGGCTCGATGCCCGCGAGCGTGTAGTAGCCGCTGTTGTTGGTGGCCGCGCCGTACGGCGTGCCGTCGAGGCGGACGGTGGCCAGCAGCAGCGTCTCGCCGCTCGCCGCGTCGCGCACGAAGCCCGACAGACTCGCCCGCTGGGCTGTTGCGCTGCCGGTGAAGCCGAGCAGCAGAAGGAAAACCGGGAGCAGGCGCATAGGCGAGAAAAAGGGCTGCCCGCACAACGAGGGGCCACGCACCTTGTTACGCCCGCGCGGCGGTTCACCGTTTCCTAATCGAACCGGCCATCGCTCCAATGTCGAAGGCGTCGCGCATCACTTTTCCGCGTCGCCTGCTGGCGCGGCTTCACTGTGGTGGTCGAAGCTCAACACACGCGAGATCTTCCACACGCCGTCCTTCTTTTGCCAGAGATGCACGAACCTCGCCACGGTAGGAACCGATCTACCGGGTTCTACGAACCGGTGGAGGCCCATCTGAATGGCTCCGTAGTCCTGCATGGGATACACTTCCAGGCTGCCCTCGACGAGTTGCCTGACAAGGCCGCTGTCGCGTGGGCATTCCGTGATAGGTGCCCGAACCTTTTCTGCCGGTGAGAACCCTCCTCGGTCGTGGTAAAACTCGACATCCTCGGTAAACAGGGCGTTCCGCTGCTGGGTGTCGCAGGTGACGAACGAAGCCGTGAACAGGAGACTGTCTAGCCGGGCCAGTTCGTCGTACAACGGCCCCGAGGTGGCAGAGACAGGCGCATCGTCCTCAGCGCTTCGGGGCTCTGCCACGCGCACTCCCTCCATCGTTCCCTCCGGCGACGCTACCGAAAGCGCTGTGGCCCGGTCTCCTTCGACGGTGAACGTGACGACAAAGACAGGCGCATCTTCCGGACGAAAAACGGTGCCGCCCTGGTACAGCATACGGGTGGGATCGTTGTCGTTGATCTGCCCCATCAACGCCTCTCCTTTTCCAAAAAACAGAAACGACATAGGCGGCTTTTCCGAGCCCTGCAGGGTCACCGCGTAGCGACCGGCGAAGCGCTGCACCGCCTCGGAAGGGAGCGGCAGGTCTTGCACCTCCAACCCCGAAGGTGAGGTTTGGGCGAGGAGCGCAACGGGAGTGACTCCCAGCAGGAGGAGCGTAGCGGTGAGGGCTGCCAGGCCTGGTATAGAGCGTATCGGCAGTGCCATGTGCGTAGAGCGTCTGGTGACGAAAAGAGGGTCGGCCTGCCCTACGGGAGGACTTCCGGGCAGGTTACGCGCCACCCGCAAGTGACCGCCCGGCTCCCTACCTCGTGCCACCCGATCTGGAGCGTAAGGTGCTCCCATTCGACTCGTCATCCCCATTTCGTCGCCAGAGCAGACTGAAAAGATGCACAGCCTTTTTCATATCGGGCATGAATAAGCGACTCACCATCACACGTACTAAATGCCTGCTTTTAAACCACCTGCCTTTCGATGCTGATCGTAGATCAAAAGGTAGATGGATGTCAGCACTCTTGAAAGGCTCCTAAATCTCAGGAGCCGCTTACGGCCTAACCGGATCATCCGATATCTGAATGCAGATCGCCAACTTCTCCTCTCTCTCCGCATGACGCGCACTGCTACTGCCCCCACTGGCCGCGAACGGACGTTTTCCGACCACCAGATCATCGTCAGCAAAACCGACGAAAAAGGCAGGCTCACCTACGTCAACGACGTGTTCATCGACGTGTCGCAGTTCGACGAGGCGGAACTCCTCGGCGCGGCGCACAGCATCGTCCGCCACCCGGATATGCCGCGCTGCGTGTTCAAGCTGCTGTGGGAGCGCATCCAGGCAGGTGACGAGGTCTTTGCCTACATCATCAACCTGTGCAAGAGCGGGGATCACTACTGGGTCTTCGCGCACGTCACGCCCACGTTCGACGCCGAGGGGCGCATCACGGGCTACCACTCCAACCGGCGCACCGTCGACGCCCGCGCCCGGGCGACCGCCGAGGGGCTTTACGCCCGGCTGCGCGACGTGGAGGCGCGACACGCTAAAAAGACCGACGCCGCGCAGGCCGGCTACGACGAACTCACCCGCATCCTCACCCAGGCCGGCCAGTCGTACGACGCCTTCGTCTGGTCTCTCTGAACGCGCCCTCCCCCATGTTTCACACTTTTCTCCACCGCCTGCAAGCGCGCCTGCCGATGGCGCGCGAAAACGAAGCGCTGCGCGCCGAGCTGGCTCGCCACAACGAGGCACTGACCGTCATCGCGCGGGTGTGCCAGGCCGCGGCCACCGGCGACCTCGAACCGCGCGTGCTGGGAATGCGCGGCAGCGGCGCGCTGGGCGAGGTCGCCCTATCGGTCAACCACCTGCTCGACCTCACCGATGCCTACGTGCGCGAGTCCACGGCGTCGCTCGCCGCTGCCAGCGACGGACGCTTCTACCGCCGCTTTCTCGAACGCGGGATGCACGGCAGCTTTAAATCGGGCGCGCGCACCCTCAACGGAGCCGCCGACGAGATGAAGGCCAAGACGGATGCGCTCGAAGACGTGAGCGTGCTGCTGCGCGAGATGGCCGAGGGCGATTTCACGGGCGCCCTCACGGGCACGTACAGCGGGGCCTATGGCCGCCTGCAGGAGAGCTTCAACCAGATGACCGCTTCGCTGCGCGACGTGCTGGCGCAGATCCGCGACACCTCCGCCACGCTCGCGGCCTCCAGCGCCGAGATCTGCGCGACGAGCCGGACGCTCTCCAGCGCCGCCGAGGAAACGTCGGGGCAGGTGCAGAGCGTGTCGGCGGCCAGTATGCAGGCGGGTCAGAACGTGCAGAGTGTCGCCGTCGCCGCCGAGGAGATGTCCACCAGCATCCACGAGATCAACCGGCAGTTGCACGAGGCGCACGTGGTGAGCGAAGAGGCCGCGCGCTCGGTGGCCGGCACCGTGCAGGAAATAGAGGAACTCACCCGGCACTCGTCCGAGATCGGCGCCGTGGTGAACCTGATCACCTCCATCGCCCGGCAGACCAACCTGCTGGCGCTCAACGCCACCATCGAGGCGGCGCGGGCGGGCGAGGCGGGCAGGGGCTTCGAGGTAGTGGCCAAAGAAGTGGGGCAGCTCGCCACGCAGACGGCCACCGCCACGCAGGAGATCGCCGCGCGGGTGGCGGGCGTGCAGCGGCACATCGCGGCCGCCTCGGGCGGGATTCAGCAGATGGTGGACGTGGTGGGCCGCCTGGGCGCCTTCAACGCCTGCGTGGCCGTGGCGATGGAAGAGCAGACCGCCGTAACGAGCGAGATCGCGCGCAACGTGACGGAGGCCGCGCGGGGCACCGACGAGGCCGCACGCGGCGTGCACGTGGTCGCCGAGGTGGCGCAGACGACGGCTGCCGGGGCCTACCAGAGCCTCACCGCCGGTGAACACCTCGCCGACGTCGCCGCGTCGCTGGAGCAGATGGTGGGCCGCTTCCGCACGTGAGCTTCGGGTTCGTTGATCGCCAGACCGCCCGCTCCTGCCGAGGGGCTATTCGCGCGCGCGCAGCGCCTCGGCAATGGCTTTTTCGGCCAGCGGGGCCATCAAGCGGTACCCGGCCTCGGTCGGGTGTACGCCGTCCTCGGACAGCGACTTCGGCAACCCCAGCGTCTCGTCCGCCATCGCTGCGTGGTAGTCGAGGTAGACGAGGCCGTGGGCGGCGGCGTAGGTTTTCATCCAGGCGTTGAGCGCCACGATTTTCGGGCCGGGGTCGAGGCCGGGTTTCCACGGGTAGTCCGACGCGGGCAGCACAGAGGCGAGCACGACGCGGATGCCATTCGCCTGCGCGATCTCGACCATCGACTTCAGGTTGTCCTCGATCATCGCCTGCGATGAAGGGCCGGTGTTGCCCGCGAGGTCGTTGGTGCCCGCGAGGATGACGACGACCGCCGGGTCGAGCGCCACCACGTCCTGCCGGAAGCGCACGAGCATCTGCGGCGTCGTCTGTCCGCTGATGCCACGCCCGACGTACGGTTTGCCGGGAAACATCGCGTCGAAATACGCCGCCCACGCATCGGTGATAGAGTCGCCGTAGAACACGACGCGCTTTTCGCCTTGCGCGGGCGGGGCGAGGTGCTGGTTGGCGTCCCGGTAGCGTTCGAGCGCGGCCCAGTCCTGCCCCTGAGCAGTTGCAGACGGCATCATCGGCGAGAGAAGAGGAAGGGCTACGCCCGCGAGGGCGACGAGCAGACGGCAGAGCATGAGGGTGTTCATCGGCAGCAGAGAGATAGGGTCGAATATACCCGCTGGGGTCTCTATGCGTACCGCTTCACCGCGTGGACGGCACTCGCGAATTTCTGCGCGGGCATCTCGGCCCACACGAGCGTGGTGCCGTCGAGGACGATGCTGATGCCGTTCGGCCGCCGAGCGTGACGCCAGGGATGGCGAGGCGGGTGTGGTGGGTGTGGGTGCCATCTCGTTTTCCGCAGCCCGATAGCACCTACGCGCCCAGCGTCACGCGCACTGTCGACTCGCCTGTTTTCGGCAGCCGCAGCCGCGCCACGCCTTTCTCTACTTCCGCGCCCTCTGCCCGCACGACGCGCACGGCGCATCCATCGGGGTTCGTCACCTCGACGCGCACCGTGGGGCCGTTCGGCAGGCGCAGCGTGGCGGTGAAGCCGGGCCAATTGTCGGGGATGCAGGGCGAGATGACGAGGTGTGTGCCGTTTTCGAGGCGCAGGCCGAGGATGCTCTCCAACCCCACGCGGTACATCCACCCCGCCGAGCCGGTGTACCACGTCCACCCGCCGCGCCCCACGTGCGGGGCCACGCCGTACACGTCGGCGGCGATGACGTACGGCTCGGATTTGTAGACGTCGGCTTTTTCGCGCGTGGCCGTGTGCGAGACCGGGCTGAGCATTTCGAGCAGGTGCGCGGCGCGGTCGCAGCGGCCTGCCTGTGCCAGCGCGCGGACGGCCCACAGCGCGGCGTGGGTGTACTGGCCGCCGTTCTCGCGCACGCCGGGCAGGTAGCCTTTGATGTAGCCGGGGTCGTGGGGCGTTTTGTCGAAGGCGGGCGTGAGCAACCGGATGATGCCCGCATCTTCATCGACGAGGCGCGTTTCCATCGCATCAAGGGCGAGGGCGGCTTTGTCGGGCGGGGCGGCACCGGAGAGCACCGACCACGCCTGCGCGAGCGCGTCGATCTGGCCTTCGTCGCTGTCTTTCGAGCCGAGCGGTGCGCCGTCGTCGTAGTAGGCGCGGCGGTACCACTGGCCGTCCCAGCCGTCGCCCTCGCGGTTGAGGTGTTCGAGCAGGTGGGCACGGTGACGTCGGTAGGCGTCGGCACGCTTCTCGTCGCCGCGCTCCTCAACGAACGGCAGCCAGCGGCCCAGGATGTCGTACAGGAAAAAGCCCATCCACACGCTCTCGCCCTTGCCTTCGCGGCCCACGCGGTTCATGCCGTCGTTCCAGTCGCCCACGCCCATCAGCGGCAGGCCGTGTGCGCCGGTTTTGAGCGAGCGGTCGATGGCGAGGCAGGCGTGCTCGTAGACGGTCGCTGTCTTTTCGAGCCTTTCGGGAATCAGGAAGACCTCGTCCTCGCCTTTTTCCAGCCGGCGGGCATCGACAAAGGGCGTCTCTTCGTCCAGCACACTCGCATCGCCCGTCGCCTCGACGTACTGCGCGGCGAGGTAGGGCAGCCACAGCAGGTCGTCGGCGAAGCGCGTGCGGATGCCTTTCGAGAGCGGCGGGTGCCACCAGTGGAGCACGTCGCCCTCGGGAAACTGGTGCGCGGCGTTGATGAGGATCTGCTGGCGCGCGCGTGCGGGGAAGGCAAACACGAGGGCGGACGAATCCTGGAGTTGGTCGCGGAAGCCGTACGCGCCGCCGCTCTGGTAAAACGCCGACCGTGCCCAGATGCGGCACACGAGGTTCTGGTAGATAAGCCAGCCGTTGAGCATGAGGTCAAGCGCGGGCACGGGCGTCTCGACCTGCACGGCGTCCGCGAGGCCGCGCCAGAAGGTTTTGCTTTTTTCGAGCGCGGCGTTCCGGGCGTCGGCGCCCGCGAAGTGGGCGGCGGTTTTCCGGGCCGCGTCGTGGCCGTCGGCCTCGCCGAGCACCCAGCCCCCGCGCCACGTTTCGCCGGGCGCAAGCGTGAAGGTGCGGGCGTGGGCCACGCACGGATCGCCGCCGGGCTCGGTGGCGCCGTCGAGCGCATCGGCGTGCGTGACGGCGTGCGGCGCGTCTTCGCGGCCTTCGTCGCCCAGGAACGCCCGCCGATCCGTCGTGTGCGAGGCCTCTCCCGCGCCGTGGAGCGCCGAGAAGGCCACGCCGTCGGAAAACTCGCCGCGCTGCGCGTTGGTGGCGTAGAGCACGCCGCTCCTCTGCCCTCGTCTCGACGTGCGCGCCCGTCTCGTGCGGCAACCCGCCGAGGACGAGCCGGGCGTAGGCAAAGACCGTCAGGTGGCGCGGCGTGCTGCCGGTGTTTTCGAGCGTCACGTCGGCCAGACGGGCCGGGGCGTCGGGGGCGGCGAAGACGGTCACGTTCTGCTTCAGCCCGTCGTCCTCGCATTCGAACGACGAGAAGCCCCAGCCGTGCGTCACGGTGTGCCACGCGGGCCGCCCCGCCGGGCCGGGCGTGAGCGACCAGTACGTTTTCGCCTCCTCGTCGCGCACGAAAAGCATCTCGCCGGGTACGTCGGCGACGGGGTCGTTGGACCACGGCGTGAGGCGGTTCTCGCGGCTGTTGGCGCTCCACGAGTTGACGATCCCGCGCTCGCTCACGATGCAGCCGACGCGCTCGTTGGCGAGCACATTCGTCCACGGCAGCGGCGGCAGGTGCTCGCCGGGAAACACGCGCACCTCGTACGCCCGTCCGTCGGGCGTGAAGCCGCCGTAGCCGTTGCCGAACAGGAGGTCGCCGCCATCCGGCGCGGGCGGCGTCTCGGCGGGAGCCTCGACGTTGCGGTAGCGCGCGGCATCGGGTTTTTCGTGCTCGACGGTCGTGGCAGCATCGCCGTGCGTGGCCTGCACGACGGCCTTTGCGCGCGCGCCGGAGAGGCACGGAAACAGCGCGGCGAAGGCCTGGGCGCGTGTGGGCGCGGCGGCGTAGCACGCCGTCAGCCGCTGCGTCGCGCCGGGCATGAGCGTCACGCGGCGTTGCAGGGCGAAGACGGGGTCGAGCACGGCGCCTGCCGTTTGCGTGAGCGCGCCGCCATTGAGGGCGTGCGGTGCGTGGCGCGTGCCGCCGCGTCCGAGGAAGCGCATCCGGTCGGTCTCGAAACGCGGCGGCTCCTGCGCGCCGTCGTCGGCGACGAGCGTGTGGACGAGCGCCACGGGCGTGTCGTCGGGGCTGCGGAGGCGGCGCTCAGCGACGAGGGCCTGGAGGTTCGCCTCGTAATCCGTCTGCACGAACAGCTTCGAGAACGCCGGGTGCGCCCGGTCGCCACCGAGCGTGTTGAGGGCGATCTCGGCGTACGTCGTGACTTCCAGCGTGCGCGGCGCGTCGCCGTCGTGGGTGAGCGCGAGGCGCTGCACGAGGCAGTCGGCGTGCGGCGCGACGGCGACGATGAGGCGGCTCGTGATGCCGTTCTTCTGCGTCTCGAAGACGACCTGCTTCTCGCGCATCGTCACGGTATCGGCGCGGCGGTTCACGCGCCACGTCTCGCCCGTGTCCACGTCGCGGAGGTAGAGGTCGAGGCCGTCGGCATCGGTGGTGGCGTCGGGCGTGAAGCGCGTCAGGGCGAGGTCGCCGAGCGCAGCGTAGCCTCCTCCGCCGGGCGTCACGCGCGCGCCGAGCGTGCCGTTGGTGAGGTGGACGAGGTCGGAAGTCGAAACGTCGGAAGTGGGTGCGGACATGAGCAGAACGGCGGACAGGCCGGAGTCTTTGGAGAAGTTCAGTAGCGGAACGTGACGCGGGCAGGCACGGTGGACAGGCGCACGGAGCCGTCGGGCGCGGATGCGACCGGCTGGCCGTCGGCCTCGACGCGCCGCGCCGCGCCGTAGACGGGCCGCAGCACCAGCCCGCCGGGTGGCGCCTGAAGTCCGGGCGCGAAGGTGAACACGAGCGTGTCGCCCGTGCGAGCGGCGGTGTACGTCAGCGGCCCGAACCACGTGTGCAGTCCCTCGATGGCGACGCCGCCGGGCGCTTCGAGCCAGCCCGCCCGCAGCCCCGCGCCCACGACGAGCGCGTCTTCGTCGTCCTCGAACGCGAACAGGTCGAGCGCCGAGCGCATGAAGTCGCTGCCCACCCACGTGTGCGGCATGTCGCCGATAAAGCGCGGCGCGGAGGCGTCGTGCCAGACGACCTCGGCCCAGTGCCGCCACTCGATCGGGCGGCGGTCGCCGAAGAAGAAGTCGAAGACCTCGTTGGCCTCCTCGATCCGCCCCAGCCGGACGAGCGTGCCCGCGACGCGCCACTCGTAGGGCGTGTAGTTGTCCCACGCGATCTCGCCATCACGTCGCTGCCGGAAATAGTCCATGTAGCGACTGAACGTGGTTTCGAGCGCATCCGGCAGCAGGTCGGCGGCGCCCGCCGGAGAGACGAGCGTGGTGGTGGAAGTGGCGTCGAAGTCGCCCAGCTCGACGGAGCCGGGCAGGTAGTCGATGTTCTCTTTTTCCATCGCCAGCTCGTAGCTCTGCTTCAGCGTCGCGCGGAAGGTGTCGGCGCGGGCGTCGTAGTCGGCAGCATCGGGCTTTTCGAGGAAATGCGCGAGGTAGGCGGCGTCTTTGTAGCCTTTGAGGGCGAAGGCGTAGTCCCAGAACGAGTGCATCGGGCGCTCCGAGTAGCCCTCGTGCGAGATCGACGCGGGCAGCAGGTCGTAGTAGGCGCGGAGCGTGTCGGACCGGTAGGCGGCCGTCCGGTGCGTGGCGCGGAGCGTGTCCATGAACGCCACGGCTTTCTCGACGTGCGGCCACATCTTCTCGGCGAAGGCCCGGTCGCGCGTGAAGCGGACGTACTCGGCGATGCCGTAGACGAGTTGCCCGTGGCTGTCGTGCTCGGGCGTGGGGCCGGCCCCCAGCGCGCTCACGCAGCATGGCACGTAGCCGCTCTCGTACTGGTAGGGCGCGTACCATTCAAGAAAGGTTTTGACCTCCTCCCACAGGCCGAGGCGTAGGAGCGCGGCGCTGGTGAGCGCGCCATCCCGAATCCACGAGCGGTCGTACGAGCGGCTGCCGGGCTGGAGCGAGGGGCCGTCCTGGTTGATGAGCACGTAGGCGAGGTTGGCACGCATCGTCTCGACGAGGTCGGAGTTCGGCACGCGCAGTTGCACCCGTTCGAGGCGGGATCTCCAGTCGGCGCGGGCGCTGTCGAGGTGCGCCGAGGCCGCGGTCGAGCCGCCACCGCGTCGGCGCGTCGGGCTCCATCGGGAGGGCGACGTAGAACGTGTCGCGCGCGCCGGGGGCCAGGTTGAGGGGAAACACGAAAGCGTGCTCCTGCCACGCCGACGGTTCTTCGGTTTCGGCGCAGGTATCCCTTCCAGAAAGCATCAGCACGCTCCGCCCCGCCTCGTACGAGCACGACGCCACGCCACGCGCCGCCGGATACGTGTCGAAGGTGCCACGGTAGCCGTCGAGGGCAAAGCGCCCCGCCTCGCCCGTCGCGCGGACGCCGCCGAGTGCGCCCACGCCGCCGACGCCGTTGAGGAACTGCCACGGTGGGTTGACCTGGAAGGGACGCAGCAGCACGAGCAGCGTGTCGTTGCGCGCTGCGCCGGTGGCGTTGTGGGCCACGTAGCGGACGACGCCCTGCCCGTCGTGGACAAACGCCGTCACGTCGAGGTGCGTGCTGTCGGGATAGGAGCGCGTGACGACGGGGATGGGCAGACGGTCGAGGAGGCGCTGCGTGTGCCCGGCGTCGGCCCAGCTCCGCGCCTGCCCGGCGTGCTGCCAGAACGGCTCGGCGCTGAAGGCGCCCTTGCGCAGCTCGACGCTCCCGGTCTGCCCGACGAGCAGTTCCTCCATCGCCCCCGCCTCGCCCGTCACCGTCCAGTACACCTGCGTCGAGTCGAAGTACGCGGGAAACGTGCCCTGCGGTGCGCTTTCAGAGAGGTAGGCGAAATACGCGTTGGGCGAATAGCCGACTTCTTTGGGCAACACGGCGAAGCGCGTGACGCGCGCCGCGCCTGCCGCCTCTACTTCAAGCCGGACAAAGCGCGCCTCGTGCTCGGGCAGATAGAATGCCTGGCGCGGTTCGAGCCGCCGCAGCGGAACGAGCACGTCCCAGCGCCGCCCATCGTCGGAGCGCAGCACGCGGAAGTGAGCGTCACCCTCTGCGGACGGCGCAGCGCTTTCGAGCACAACGCCGCCAAACTCTCGTGGCTCGCCGAAATCGAGCGTCAGCGACGGCGACCCGCGCGGAACCGCCCACCCGCTCACCCCATCGAGAACGGCCGCGCCGACCTGTCCGCCGCTGGCCTTCACGCGGGGCTTCTGGGGCGGCGTGGGCGGTGGCAGTTTTTCGAACACGAAGTCGTCGATCCACAGCGTGCCCCTGCCGCCCTCGACGGCGGCGACGACGAACTCGACGGAGCCGACCTCGCGCAGCGTTCGATCCTGCGTCGGACCCCAGGCGAACGAGACGTGGCGCGGGCGCGTGGTGAGCGTCTGCCACGTGGTCGGGAAGGCGAACTGCCGCCGGTTGTGCCACCACACGTTCTCGCCACTCGGGTCGACGAGTTTGAATTCGAGGTCGTTGAGGCGCGAATCAGCGCGGACCCGGTAGCTGAGGCGGTAATTGTCCGGGATGGCGAGCGAGAGGTCGCGGCGGGCGATGGCGTAGCCGCCGCCCTCGCCGAAGTCGAAGTCGAGCCGCAGCGCGCCGTTTTCTTCGCGGATCCGCGCCGTCACGCCCGGAGCGGTCGCCGTCGTCCACGCGGAGAGGTCGGAAAAGTCGTCGAGCACCTGCCGCTGTGCGTGCGCGGGCGCGGCGGCGAGCAGCAGCGCGAGCAGGGTACAGAGTGCGGCGAAGTGCGTCTTGAGGCGAGGGTTTCTGTCATGCACCGCCGCTCCGTCCGCCTGCTGCTGTTCGATTACCGCGTCGCCGGGGCGTACTTCGGGACGGTCCGCGCGCGGGAGCAGGAGCCGCTGTTCGGTCATGTCGTGGAGAGGCGGGTACATCTGTCGGCGCGGGGGCGAATCGTGGTGGAGGAATGGGATCGGGCGGCGGCGTTGCGCGCGTACGTGGCGCTGGATGCGTTCGTCGTCATGCTCGACCACGTGCATGGCATCGTGTGGATCATCGAACTTCAGGCTCGGTGGACTATCGAACACAAGGCCCCTCATCCTTTCACGCTCCCCAGCATGATGCCCTCGATGTAGAACCGTTGCAGCGCCAGAAACACCAGCAGCACCGGCATCACCGTCAGCACCGACCCCGCCATCATCAACTCGGTGTCCTGCGCCCGCTCGCCCGACAGGTTCGCCAGCGCCACCGGCAGCGTGTACATCGAATCGTCCGTGAGCACGATGAGCGGCCACAGGAAATCGTTCCAGACGCCCATGAACGTGAAGACCGCCAGCGTGACGAGGATGGGTTTGAGCAGCGGCAGCACGACGGTCGCAAAAATGCGCGCTTCGCCCGCGCCGTCGATCCGCGCCGCGTCGATGAGGTCGTCGGGGATGGAGAGTGCGTACTGGCGGATGAGGAAGATGCCGAAGACGCTCGCCAAGCCGGGCACGAGGATGCCCCAGTACGTGTTGATAAAGCCCAGCTCTTTGAGCAGCAGAAACAACGGCAGCATCGTGATCTGCGCGGGCACGACGAGCGCGGCCAGCAGCACGCGAAACAGCTTGTCGCGCCCCTTGAAGCGCAGCTTGGCGAAGGCATAGCCCGCCATCGCGTTGACGAGCAGCGAAATCAGCGTCACGCTCACCGACAGCACGGCGCTGTTGAGGAGGTAGCGCCCCAGGTTCATCCGCACGAACAGCGCCCGGTAGTGCTCGGTGGTGGGCGCGGAGGGCCAAAAGCGCGGCGGAAACACGTTCGCCTCCCCCGTTGGCATCAGCGACGCCGACACCATCCACGCGAGCGGGATCAGCGTCAGCACGCTGCCCAGGATGAGCAGCGCGTAGAGGCCGATGCGGGTGCCGGTGCGATTCATGGGGTAGAGGGTAGAGGTTGGAACGTGGAGCTGGAGGTTGGAATCGAAAGACACGCTGCCTCTTCCAACCTCCAACCTCTACCCGCCCGCCTCCCTGTTCTGCAGTTTCAACTGCACGAGCGTGATGAGGAGCACGAGGGCGAAGAAGACGAACGCGAGGGCGGCGGCGTAGCCCATGTTCCACCACTTGAAACCCTCGCGGTACATCAGCAGCACCAGGCTGAGCGTCGATCCCAGCGGGCCGCCGTCGGTCATGACGTACGGCTCGGCGAAAAACTGGAAGTAGCCAATCATCGTCAAGACGCCCACGAACAGGAACGTCGGCGCGAGCGCGGGCAGCGTCACGTAGCGAAACTGCGCCCACGTGCCCGCCCCGTCGATGCGGGCGGCCTCGTAGAGTTCGGCAGGCACGTTCTGAAGGCCCGCGATGAAGATGATCATGTTGTAGCCGAA
Source organism: Rhodothermales bacterium (assembly GCA_963829705.1). Taxonomy (GTDB): domain Bacteria; phylum Bacteroidota; class Rhodothermia; order Rhodothermales; family BA12; genus CAWHJN01. The sequence continues at coordinate 258,107 of CAWHJN010000004.1, read as the reverse complement.
GTTTTTCCAGACGGCCAGCAAGATCAGCGCGGGCATCGCCCACGTGGGGTCGCCGAGCCAGTCGATCTCGGTTCCCATGACGTAGTTGAGCAGCCCCGCGCGCGGGTGGTAGAGGTAGCGGAAGACGACCGCAACGGCCACGAGCGTCGTCACGACGGGCGCGAAGAAGATCGTCCGGAACAGCCCCTTGAAGCGCACCAGCTTGTTCGACAAGAGCAACGCCGCGCCCAGCGACGTAGCCACCGTCAGCGGCCCGCCGACGACGACGAAGTACGCCGTGTTTTTGAGCGCCTGCCAGAACGTGGCGTCCTGGAAGATGCGCGTGTAGTTCTGCCAGCCCACGATGCGCGCCGTGCCCGCGTCGCCGATGCCGTAGATGTCGAAGTCGGTGAACGAGAGCAGGAAGGCGGCGAGCACGGGCAGGGCGAAAAAGAAGAACAGCGACAGGAGCGCAGGCGCGAGAAAACCCCACGCCGACGCCACGCCCCGGTCGCCCAGCAGCCGCATCCGCCACGACGCGCGCCCCGCCGCTCCGTCGGCGCGCACGGGCGGAGCCTGCAATTCCTGGATGGGATCGACGGCGCTGCTCATGACGATGCCTCCACGAAACGGCGGTGGCGCAGGTGCATCTTCAAGTGCGCCCCTGCGGGTGCCGATGCGGGCGATACGGGCATGGGCGACGAAACCGCCGACGTTTGCTCCGCTTCCCGGTCCAGCAGGTACCGGCGTTTTTCCAGAATGGCGTCCACGTCGCGGTCGAAGCGGCGCAGCGCCTCGTCCTCCGTCATCGCCCCGCGCGCGACGGCTTCGGCGTAGGATTGCAAGCGGATGGCGATACGCTCCCACTCGGGCACTTTGGGCGTGGGGACGGCGCGCTCCAACTGCTCCTCGAACGCCTGCACGCGCGGGTCGGAGGTGAACACGGTGTCGCGCCACGCCTCGCGGCGGGCGGGCAGGCTGCCGGTGAGGCGGTAAAACTCCAATTGCACCTCCGGGCGCGACAGGTAGGCGATGAGCTTCCACGCGGCCTCTTTGTGCTCGGACGCCGCGAAGATCGACAAACTCGCGCCGCCCGCCAACGACGTGCCGGGGCCATCGGGGCCAGGGATCGGCGCCGTGGCCCACGCGCTTTGCAGGCTGTCCGGCAGGCGGTTGGCGAACTCGCCCAGGTTCCACGGCCCGGTGATGAACTGCGCGATAAAGCCGCGCGCCATCTCCTGGTAGACGTTCGAAACCTGCGTCTGCGCGCCGGGCGGTGCGTAGCCCTCGCGGAACAGGGTCGCGTAGAAGTGGAATGCCTCGCGAAAGGCTGGGCCCGAGAAATCGCCGTAGCGCCCGCCATCGCGCAAAAGATCGGAGCCGTTCTGGAGGCCCAGCAGCATCGGCACGTTCCACTCGTTGGTGGGCAGGAAGATGGGGTACCGCTCCGGCCCGACGAGAGCCTTCACCTTGTCCATCGCGTCCATCCACGACGCCCACGTGGTCGGGAAGGTGTCGTAACCCGCCGCGTCGAACAGGTCTTTGCGGTAGAAGACGAGGCGCGTGTCCACGTACCACGGAATGCCGTAGAGCGCGCCGTCGAGCGTGTTGGTGTCCCAGATGCCGGGGAAATAGTTGGGCCGCGCGACGCTGTCGCCGAGGTACGGGCCGAGCGGTTCGAGCGCGTCGAGGGCGACGAACTCGGGGATCCACGTGTTGCCCATCTGCACCACGTCCGGCGTGGCCTCGCCGACGAACGAGGTCAGCAGTTTCTCGTGCGCCGCCGTCCACGGAATCTGCTGCACGCGCACGCGGATGCCGGGGTTTTCCTTCTCGAAACCAGGCACCAGTTCGCGCACGACCTCGCCCTCGCGCCCCATCGCCCAGAAGCGCAGCGTGACGGTGCCGTCATCGGGTTGCGCGGCGCAGCCGATAGCGAGAACAGCCAGCAGAGGTGCGAGAAAACGCATGGGTCAGCGGCGTACGATGAGGAGAGAACTCAGGATGGGTTTCCCGGCATGCGGTACGAAGGCGATGTCGAGCGCTTCGCCCGTCACGTCTACCCCAACGGTGCGTGTCAGCGCCGTCCATCGGCCCGCAGAAGCGGCGAGGTCGAGTGCTTCGATGACCGTCTGCCCGTTGACCGTCACGTCGAACACGCGGTCGCCGGGCTTCGTGTCGTTAGGCTCCATGAAGCCGAATGTCACGTCGTACGCGCCATCTGCCAGGCTGAGGCTCATCGGAGCGATGGTTTCTGCGTACGCCTGAAACAGCGGGTCGTCGTCCGTCCCGTAGACGCGGTGGTGCGTGCGCGTGCTCTTCTGAGCAGCCGGTTCGTAGACGATGCCTGTGGCATCGGTGTAGCTGTAGGCCGCGCCGTGGTTGACCGCCATGGCCACGCCGGATTTCGTCTGATACCCGTTCTCGAAGAGGTTGAACGTCGCAGCATCCGTTCGCCCCTCGTGGGTGCCCCAAAAGCCCTCGACCTCGTAGCTGCTGCGTGCCGGGCGTCATGTGCACACTGAACACCGCACGGCCCTCAACGGGCACGGCATGCTCCACCAGTCGCCCATTCACACGCAGCAAAACGATATCGGCATTCGTGTAGACCTGCACCGGCTCCCGTGGGGGAGTCGTGCATGTTGTCTGCACGCAGTCGCCCCTGCGCCGGTGCCGGTGCTCGCGTTCGATGTGCAGCACCGGCTCGTCGCTCAGGAGGGCTTTGTAGTAGAACGCGATGTCTTTGGGCGTCCGGTCGAAATAGAAAAGGCCCTTCTGGTTGAGGGCGTTCTTGGTGTCCTGCCGCCCTGCCGAGCCAAAATCAAACTGGTTCCAGACAGCGCTGCCGACCATGTAGTCGCGTGCCTGGATCTGCGGAAAGCTCTCGCGGTGGAACGCCTCGCCGTGCTCGACGGAGAAGTCGAAGGCGACAGGGTTCTCGGCGTGGACGCGCTCGTCGGTGCCCGCGCCGTACTCGCTCACCATCAAGCCCTGCTCTGGGTGACGCGCGTGGACATCGTCGAGAAAGGGGCCGAGGTCGGCGAAGGTGCCGTAGTACCAGCCGAAATACAGGTTGAGGCCGAGAACGTCCGGGATGTCGTTGAGGCGTTTGCTGCTCGCAGGCGACGTCTCCCGCGCCATGCCGTCGGTGACAGCCATCGCCGTGGGGCGCGACGGGTCTTCGCGCTTCGCCACGCTGTCGAGGTGCTGTGCGAGCGCTTCGATGTCGGCGACGTAGCCTTCCGGCAGCGGATCGAGCGGGCGCAGCAGGATCTCGTTCATGTAGCCCCACATCACAACCGACGGGTGGTTGTAGTGCTGCTTGATCATCTCGACGAGCATCGTCTCCGCGTGCCGCGCAAACGCCTCGCTCTGCGTGATGGTGTTGACGACGGGGATCTCCTCCCACACGGCCAGCCCGACGGCGTCGGTGGCGCGCAGCACGGCTTCGTCCTGCGGGTAGTGGGCGAGGCGCAGAAAGTTGAAGCCGGTGTCTTTGATGAGTTCGACGTCGCGCCGGTGGTCGGCATTCGTCAGTGCGTTGCCCTTGCCGGGCCGGTCCTGGTGCCGGTTGGTGCCGGTGAGCGTGGTTTTCTGGCCGTTGAGGTAAAAGCCGTCGCCCTCGACGCGGAGCGTGCGGAAGCCGAGGGGCTGCGTCACGCGGTCGAGAAGCGCGCCACTTTCGTCCAGCACGTCCGTCTCGACGCGGTACAGGTGTGGATTCGGGGGCGACCAGCGCTGCGGATTCGCCACGCGGCCCGACGTGGTGACGGTTTCGGTGGTGCCTCCGGCCACGCGGCGTTCGCCGTTCCACCGGGCCACCTCGGTGTTTTCGCTGTCGAACACGCGATGCGTCAGCCTCACGTTCGAGGCCGTCGTCGCGTCGTTCGTCACGCGGACCCGCGCCGTCACCGTAGCGGAGGCGTCGGTTATGTCGGGCGTCGTCAGGTACACGCCCGGCCCGGCGTGGTCGAGCAGGTCGATGTGGACGGGGTCTGTCGCAACCAGCCACACGTCGCGGTAGATGCCGCCGTAGAACGTAAAGTCGGCGTCGAGCGGCGGGATGTCGGGGTCGTGGCGGTTGTCCACGCGCACGGCGACGGTGTTGCTTCCGGGCACGCGCACGAGATCCGTCACGTCGAAGCAGAACGCGGTGTAGCCGCCGACGTGCTGCCCGGCACGCTGGCCGTTGACGAACACCTCCGCCACCTGGTTCGCGCCTTCGAAATACAGGAAGATGCGCGTGCCCGCGTGCGCCTCGCCAAGCGTGAGGTCGCGGCGGTACCAGCCCTCGCCGCGCCGGTAGCCCTCGGTTTTGTCGAAGGCATCGGCGGCGTTCCACGTGTGCGGCAGGTCGACGCGCTGCCACTCGGTGTCTTCAAATCCAGCAGCGCCTGCCCCTTCGAGGCTGCCCTCGTAAAAACGCCAGCCGTCGTTGATCGACACCTGAAGGCGCTGCGCCTGCGCGGCGGGCGGGGCGAGGAGCACGAAGGCGAGGACGAACAGGAGGCGCATGCTCGAAAAGAATCAGTCGTAGAGCAGGCGTTCGCCTGCTTTCCAGTTGCCGCGCCGCATAGGCACGCGCATGGCGTCGTCGGCGGCGAGGCGGTCGAAAAGCCTTTCGCGCATGGCGTTCACCGTGTCGCGGAAAGCCGGGACGAGGGCGAGGTTGAACATCTCCTTCGGGTCGGTCTGGAGGTCGTACAGTTCCTCGGTGTCCCACACGCCCTGGTAGTAGATGAACTTGTAGCGGTCGCCGCGCAGCGCGAACGTCGTCGGCGTGTGCGGGAAGGCGTATTCCCAGTAGTATTCGTACAGGAATTCGCGGCCCGCTCCCTCGGCGTTCTCGCCGCGCAGCAGCGGCAGAAACGACTGCCCGTCCATGTCGATGGTCGTCGAGGTGTTCGTCAGGTCCAGAAAGGTCGGCGCGAGGTCGATGTTGCGGACGAGGCCGTCGATGCGCGTGTTCGGCTCGATCCAGCCGGGTGCCCACGCGAGCATCGGGATGCGGATGGATTCCTCGTAGGCGTTGCGCTTGTCGATGAGGCCGTGCTCGCCGAGCAGGAAGCCGTTGTCGCCGAGGTAGAGGACGAGCGTGTTCTCGGCCAGCCCACTCTTTTCGAGAAAGTCGAGCACGCGCCCGACGCTGTCGTCGAGGCCAAGGATGGTTTCGGCGTAGCGGCGGTAGAAGGCGTCGAAGCCGCCGGGGCCGAGCGTGCCGTGGTAGAGGTAATCGACGCCGTGCCAGCTTCCGCGCTGCTCGCGCACCCAGCGCGGCTTGCCCGCGTAGTTGGCCTCGGTGTACGCCATCGAAGCCGGGTACGGCGGGGCGACAGCCGCGTAGGTGCCCGCGTAGCGCGGAGGAGGGATGAACTCGGCGTGGACGGCCTTGTGGGAGAGTTCGAGGAAGAACGGCTTCGTCGCGTCGCGCCCGTCGCCGTCCGACGTGTCGAGCCAGTCGAGGGCGAAGTCCGTCAGGATGTCCGTCGTGTAGCCCGTCTGCTGCTGGCGCTCGCCGTCGATGTTGAGCAGTGGATTGGTGTAGCTGCCCTGCCCGCGAAAGCTCACCCAGCGGTCGAAGCCGGGCTGCGGCTCGTCGTCCACCTCGCCCATGTGCCACTTGCCAACAAAGGCCGTCGCGTAGCCGTTCTGCTGCAAGTCCTGCGGGAAAAAGCGCGTGCCATCGGGGATCGGACTCGAATTGTCCACGATGCCGTGGTTGTGCGCGTACCGCCCCGTCAGAATCGACGCGCGCGAGGGCGAGCACAAACTCGTGGTGACGAAGGCGTTGGCGAGGTGCGCGCCTTCGTGTGCCATCTTGTCGAGGTTGGGCGTGTTCAGGAAGTCGGGCGCGTCGGGATGGGCGCTGAAAAAGTCGTAGCGGTGATCGTCAGAGAGGATGACGACGATGTTTTTCGGCTGCGCGTGCGCCAGCACGGGCACGAGCAGCATCAGTAACACAAACCACCTCATAGGGGCGCAGCGTGCTGCGTCCTCGCGTCGTGCCACGCGCCGGTGACGTAGTAGGGACGTGCGGGTTTTCTTGAGGTAATCCATCCCATCAATCGGTGAGGGTGAAGCGAGCGGAGAGGTCGGCGTCGGCGTTGGGGCCGACGAACACCGTGAACGCGCCCGGCTCGGGGGCGTGGGTGAAATCCAGCTGGGTGAAGGCGAGACGTTCGGGGCGCAGCGTGAAGGTCACGTCGCGGGAAGCACCGGGCGCGAGCGTCACGCGGCGGAAGCCTTTCAGCTCGCGTACGGGCCGCGCCACGCTGCCGACCTCGTCGCGAACGTAGAGCTGCACCACCTCCGTCCCCGCGCGCGACCCCGTGTTGGTCAGCCGCACCGTCACGTCGAGCGTACCGTTGGCGGCGAGCGTGGGCTGGCTCAGACGCAGACTGTCGTAGGCGAACGTCGTGTACGTCAGGCCGTGGCCGAAGGGATAGAGCGGCGTGATGGGCGCGTCGATGTAGCGGACGTTGAAGCGGCTCGCGGCCACCTGCGGGCGGCCCGTGTTGTGGCGGTTGTAGTAGAGGGGCACCTGCCCGACGGTGTACGGCGTGGTGACGGGCATCCGCCCGCTCGGGCTCACGTCGCCGAAGAGCACGTCGGCGACGGCGGTGCCGCCTTCCGTGCCGGGAAACCACGCCATCACGACAGCCCCGGCGGTGGAATCGAGCTTCACGGTGGCGAGGGGCCGACCGGCCATCAGCACGACGGCGGTGGGTTTGCCCGCGGCGATGACGGCGTCCGCCAGCTGCTGCTGCGCACCGGGCAGGTCCAGCCGCGTCCGGTTGAAGGCCTCGGCGCTCATCTCGTGGTGCTCGCCCACGACGAGGACGACGGCATCGGCATTGCTCGCGGCTTCGACGGCGGCGGCGATGCCGTCCGTTTCCATCGACTCGGGCTTCTCGACGCCCATCACGTGCGTGACCGTCGCGTTCGGCAGCGCGGCGCGGATGCCGTCGAGGATCGTCACCGCCTCGGCGGCGCGGCCCTGCCCGGCCCAGTTGCCGATGGTCGAGCGGGCGTCGGCGGCGAGCGGGCCGATGACGGCGACGCGCCGGGCGCTTTTCGCAAAGGGCAGCGTGCCGTCGTTTTTGAGGAGGACGAGGGATTCCTGCGCGGCTTCGCGCGCGGCCTGTCGGTGTGCGGGCGTCAGCGTCCACGCCTTTTCGCGCTCGGCATCGCTGTAGCGATACGGGTCTTCGAACAGGCCGAGGTCGTATTTGAGCAGCAGCACACGGCGCACGGCTTCATCTACGCGCGCCTCGTCGAGCCGCCCCGCCTCGACCTCCGCGCCGACGCTGTCCACGTAAATCCGGCTCACCATGTCGATGTCCACGCCCGCCGCGAGTGCCTTGCGGCCCGCCTCGGCTTTCGTCGCGGCGATGCCGTGCGCCATCAACTCCAGCACGCCCGTGTAATCGCTGATGACGATGCCGTCTGAAGCCGAGCCATTCGCGCAGGTAGCCACGCAGCAGCGTCTCGTGCGCGTGCATGGGCACGCCGTCGATCTCGTTGAAGGCGGCCATCACGCACGCGACGCCCGCGTCGATGGCGGCCTCGAAGGGCGGCAGGTAGACGTCGCTGAGCAAACGCGGCGGGATCTGCGCGGCGTCGTAGTCGCGCCCGCCCTCGGCGGCGCCGTAGCCCGCGAAGTGCTTGGCGCACGCGGCCACGGTAGAATCGGCCGCGAGGTCGTCGCCCTGGAAGCCGCGCACGCGTGCGGCGGCCATCGCGCTGCCCAGGAACGGGTCTTCGCCCGCGCCCTCGACGATGCGGCCCCAGCGCGGCTCGCGGCTGACGTCCACCATCGGCGCGAACGTCAGGTGGATGCCGTGCGCGGCGGCCTCACGGGCGGCGATGCGGGCGTTGTGGCGGACGGCGGCGGTGTCCCACGTGGCCGCTTCGCCGAGGGGCACGGGGAAGATGGTGCGGAAGCCGTGGATGACGTCGTACATGAACACGAGCGGGATGCCGAGGCGCGACTCCTCGACGGCGACGCGCTGCACCTCGCGCGTGCTTCGGGCCTGCCACATGCCGAGGAACGAGCCGACGAGGCCCGCGCGGATCTCGTCGAGGCCGCCTTCGCGGGCCGTGGGACCGGTGTCGCTCCACGCGCTCGGCACCTGGTTGAGCTGGCCCAGCTTCTCCGCGAGGGTCATCCGGGCGAGAAGGCTGTCGGTGAACGCCTCGCGGGTGGCTTGCGCCTGTACGGGCTGGACAGACAGGAAAATCAATGCCAGCACCACCACCATCGCAGGGATGTGCTGCGCGACGTCTCTGCGGGCAATCAACGTTGCTAAACGAATGGTCATCGTTGGGCGCGAACGGTTTCGGGGATGCGGGCCGCCATCGCGCGCTCGAACCAGATCCGGTGCGCTTCGTCGTTGAAGTGGACGTGGTCGCCGCTGTCGTAAGCGGGCTTGATGGTGCCGTCGGGCTCGTCCATGCCTTCCCAGAAGTCGAGGACGCGATCCGGGTAACGCGCCTTGAGCGCGTCGGCGACGGCCTTCTGGTCGGCGCGGGCGGCGGCGTCGAGGTTGCGCGGCGTGGTGGTGGTGAACCACACGTCCACGCCCTGCGCCTCGGCGAGTTGGCGGACGGCCTCGAAATTCGCCATCTGCTCCTCGTTCGAGAACCCGTACGTGCGGTCGTTGGAGGTGAAGGCGATGATGAGCGCGTCGGGGTCGAGCGCGAGCGCGCGCGTGATGTTGTGGCGCGGATCGGGCTTCGGACGGTCGGCTTTCTCGGGCGTGCCGGTCGGCAGCATGTGGTACGTCGTGTAGCCGCCGCGCGCGATGTTGAGGACCTCGATGCTCGGATCCTCCGCCTGTAGCGCGGCCCGGTAGCGGTTGACCCAGGCGTTGCCGTAGTCCTTCGGCCCCGTGCCCTCGGCGGACGACGAGCCCAGCACGACGATGCGGAACGAGGCGTCGCGGGCCGCGTCGGCCGTCGGCTCGACGGGGTAGAACGTGGACGGTGGCGCGTCGTCCACCCAGCCGCCGGTAAAGCCTGCGCGCCGCAGCCCGCGCACGATGTGCGGGTTGGTTTTGAGCAGATCCCACACCATGCCCGACCTGAGGTTTTCGGCCATCAGCAGGATCGGCCCCTGGTCGATGCCGAGGTAATCGTCGTCCACCCACATCTTGCCGGGGATGACGCGCCCGTCAGAAGCCCGACTCGTGAGCGTCGCGTACGACGGGTTGAAGCTGTCGAGAAAGCCGTAGCGCGCGTAGAGGTCGTCGCCGTACGTGTCGCGCATCGTGCGGAGGGCGCGGAGCGTCTCGGTGGGCAGGAACGGCAGGCTGCCGCCCGCTGCCGTCGGCGCGATCGTGCCGTCGTCGTTGACGTAGCGCATCGATGCCCCGCGTGCCGAATAGGTGCGGAAGATGCGTTCTTCGCCGTTCCACACCATCGTGGTGTCCTTCGGGCCGTCGCTGGCCGTCAGGCCCCACACGTCCGGCCCGTAGCCTTTCCAGCCCATCGGGTTTTCGATGGCGTACTGCCGGTGCGCGCGCGTGGCGCGGACGCTGTTGTCGAAGTAGTCGAGGTCTTTCTCGCGGTTGAAGGCGTCGCGGATCCCACGGAAATCGATCCAGACGTGGCTGTACTGGTAGCCGAAGAGCGGTTCGAAGTTGGCGTACGTCTCGCCCATGAAGGTGCCCCACGGGTGGCTGCTCGTGAAGGCCGTCCACGCCGTCGCGTCGACGGGGTGCGTGGGCGAGCCGAGGGCGAGCAGGTAGAGGATCATCGCCTCGTCATAGCCTTTGTAAGCCGCGTCGACCAGGCCGTTCTCGGGCCGCCAGCCCATGCCGATGAGACCATCGGGCCGCTGGAAATAGCGCCACTCGACGCGACGGTACATCTTCTCGGCCACGTCGCGGATCTCGCGCTCGGCGGGCGCGTCGCCGTCGAAGTACGCCTGCGCGGCCAGCACGCCGGCCATCAACAGGGCCGTGTCGATGGTGGAGAGTTCGACGTTGCGGAAGCGGTGGCCCCTCTGGAAGTCGAGGAAATGGTAGTAGAAGCCGCGGTAGCCCGTCACACTTGTTGACGCCTGGCCCCTGCGGCGCGTCGTGGAGAAAGCGCAGCGTGTTGCGCGTGCGCTCCGCCGCCTCTTCGCGCGTGACGTAGCCGCGCTCGGCCCCGACGAGGTAGCCCGTCAGCCCAAAACCGATGGCGGCGACGCTCGAAAACGTCGTGTCAGGCCAGCGGTCGGGCGTCAGGCCCGTCTGGTGCGAGGTCGTCTCCCAGAACCAGTCGAACGTGCGTTTCTGGAGACTGTCGAGAAACGCGGTGTCGTCGGCGCTCAGCGCGGCCACGGACGGCGCGGTGGGCGGCACGTCCATCGCCAAGCGTGGCGGCGCGCAGGCGACGAAGACGAGGGCGAGGCCGAGGTACGGGAGAAATCTCATCGGAGCACGAAGCGGGTGAAGATGCCAAAATGGTCGCTCGGCCACAGACCGGGCGCGCCGGGCTCGTCGAGGACGATGCCGGTAGAGACGGGGACGAGGCGCGCATCCCGGCTGTCGAAGACGTAGTCGATGTGGCGCGGCGTGTCGCCGTAGTGGCCGTAGGTGGGCGCGTCAGGGGCGTCGGGGTGGAAGTGCGTGTAGAGGTCGCGCAACGGCGTGAGCAACCGAAACTCCGGCCCGCCGCGCGTGGCGTTGAAGTCGCCCGCGACGAGGAACGGGCTGCCGTCGTCGGTGGCGTCGATGAAGTCGAGCAGGTCGATCATCTGCATCGCCCGGATGCCGCTGCCTTTGGGCGTCGTCGTGTGGTGGAGGTGCGTCACGTACACGCGCAGGGGTTTGCCGCCGAGTGTCACGCGGGCAAAGCCGGCGTTGCGGTAATCGTTGAGCGGTTCGAGCAGCCGCTGCGCCGTCGTGTCGAAGGGCACGCGCGACAGGATGGCGTTGCCGTAGCGCTTGGGCGACCCCTCGGGGTCGGCGCTGCTCATGAACACGTGCGCGAAGCCGAGGGCGCGGGCAATCGTCTGCGCCTGGTTGGGCAACGAGTCGTTTTCGAGCACCTCCTGGAGCACGACGAGGTCAGGATCGAGCAGCCGGACGTTCTCGACGAGGAGCGGCAACCGCGCGTCCCAGTCGCCCCGGTTGTGCCAGATGTTGAGCGTCAGCAGGCCGAGCGTGTCGGCAGGCTGCGCCTGCACGCTCCCGGCGACGGCGAGCAGCAGCACGAAAAGGAGGCTTCTGGTAGTAGTCATGGGTCACTGGATGCTGATCCTTTGTCACGGGTCCCTGATGCCCAGAGACACATCACAGGTGTAAAACCGCCCGCGTCTGCACGTCCGCGTCGCTTTCGAGGCGCAGCACATAGACGCCCGCCGCGCGCCCTGCCAGCGACACCGAGAGGGTGCCGGAGGCCGCCTGGACGGTGCTCGTCCACACCTCGCGTCCGAGTGCGTCGAAGAGCGTGAGCCGGGACGGGCCGGAGACGGTGTACGCCACCCGCACCGTTTCGCGGGCCGGGTTGGGCCAGGCAGTCAGCGTCGTGGCTATATCGGTCGGCGTTTTCACGGCCACGGGGGTCTTTTCGAAGCCCGCGCGTGCCAGGCCGGCCTGGATCTCCGGAGCCCGCATCGTCCACTTCCACACAGCCTCCGAGCGCCCGTTCTCAATCATCAGCGTGATGGGTCCCTGGTCGATGCCGAGGAAATCCGTCGCCACCCAGTCTTTCGTCGGGTTGACGGCGTCCTTGAAACCGTACTGGCCCCACAGCTGCGGATAGCGGTCGTAGAAGGCGCGGAGGGAGGCGAGGGATTCGTCGGGCGTGAAGGCGTAGGAGCCGCCGGGCCCGGTGGGCACGAGCGTGCCGTCGTCGTTCTGGACGGGCAGCGCGCCGCGCGCGCGGTAGCCGCCGGGATAGTCGCTGGCGGTGATGCCCCAGCCATTCGCGTCGTAGCCCACGAAGCCACTGGGGTTGGCCGTCGTGTAGGCGCGCTGGGCGAGCGTGGCGCGGCGGCTGTTCTCGAAATAGTCGAGTCCGCGCGCGCGCATGAAGGCGTCCTGGATGCCACGGAAATCGACCCAGACGTGCGAGTACTGATGCCCGAAGAGCGGCGGAAAAGTGACGTACGGCTTGCCGGGCGAGTAGTACGACTGGAACGAATACCCCCCTGTCCACGCGTTCCACGCGCTGGCGGAGATGGGGTGCGTGGGCGAGCCGAGGGCGAGCAGGTAGAGGATCATCGCCTCGTTGTAGCCGCCCCAGTCGTAGGGCAGAAAGCCGCTCTCGGGCTTCCACCCCAGCGCCACGCGCGGCGCGCGCGGGCTGGCCCAGCTCCAATCCACCCGGCGGTTGATGGAGTCGGCGAGGGCGCGGATTTCGTTCTCATCGTCGTCCGCTTCGCCGTAGAATTCGCGGGCGTAGAGGACGCCGCCGAGCAGGAGCGCGGTGTCGATGGTGGACAGCTCCGTGGTGCCCCGGCGCTGGCCCGTCTGCATGTCGAGAAAGTGGTAGAAAAAGCCCTTGTAGCCCGTCGCGTCGGCGTCGGTGGACTGCTCGGCGTTCCAGAAAAAGCGCAGCGTGTTGAGCGTGCGTGTGCGGGCGGCCTCGCGCGTGATCCAGCCCTTTTCGACGGCCACACCGTAGGCCGTGAGGGCGAAGCCCACCGACGCAATCGAGGCGGCGCTGCCGGGCGTCGAGCGGTCTTTGACGAGGCCGTTGGCGGGGTTGGCCTCGTTCCACAGAAAGTCGAAGGCGGTATGGCTGACGAGGTCGAGGAATTCGTCGTCGGTCTGCACGTCCGGCGTGGCGGCGATACCCGCGCCGGGCGCACTCTCCTGCCCGCTCGCGTACGAGCGCACATCGTAGCGGTACGTCGTGCCGTTGACGACCGTCGTGTCGATCCAGAACGTCGGGCGGATGGCGGCGGGGGTAATCTGCCCGAAGGTGGCACCGCCGTCCGCCGAGCGGTAGACGCGGTAGCCCGTCGCCCCGGTCACCGCCGACCACCGGACGATCACGCGTCCTTCACCGGGCCGCACGGCCACGTCGGCGGGCGGGTCGAGCGGCAGGGCGACGAGGGCGAGGAGCAGGAGCAGAACAGGCATAAACACATCCAGAGCGGCGGCAGGAGCCGACCGTTTTGTAGGGGCACAGTTCGGTTGCGCCCCGGAAAGCCGCAGAGAAGCATCGGAATCGCAGGGACGCAGCCACCTGCAAGCCGCGCCGCCGCTTCTACGTCCTCTACGTCATCCCGCGCGAAGCCGAAGGACGCAGGAGCCTAAAAACCGAAGCCGAGCGTGAAGCGCTGCATGTCGCCGAGGCGCTGGTGGTTGGCCCAGGCGTAATCGAACGAGAGGCGGTAGGAGGCCGTGCCGAGGCCGAGGCCCGCGCCGAGCGTCAGGCCACCCTCGTTGTCCTCCTGGAAAAGCCGTTCGTAGCCGCCACGTAGCGCGATCAGGTCGCGGAAAGCATACTCCGCGCCCAGGCTCACCGCGTTGGTGTTGTCGCTGGGCTGGAAGGCATCGACGGCGAGGTTGATGGTGTTGTCGGGGCTGACCTGCACGGGGTAGCCCACGCCCACGCGGAACAGGATGGGCAGCGGGTACTCGTCCGTCTTGAATTCCGCTGGCAGGTTGGGGTTGTCGCCGAACTGCTCGGGGAAGCGGTCGACGTCCACGTAGAGGTCGCGGCCCCGGTACTGCCCGCGCGTGCCGAAGTTGGACAAACTCGCGCCCAGGTACGCGCCCATCGGCAAGCGGTAGAGCACGCCGAAGTTGAACGAGACGGCGTCGAGGCTCGAATGCCAGATCGACTCGCGGAGGTACGACACCTGCGCGCCCGCAGCGAAACGGTCGGTGAGGCGGCGGCTGTAGCCCATGCCGAGAGCCATCGAGGTGTACGAGAAGCGCTCCCCGGTGCCCAGAGGCTGCTCTTCCGTCCGCACGTCCATCTCGCCCGAGTCGAGGTACGTCACCGAGAGCAAGAGCGTGTTGGCCCCGCCAAAGCGCAGGGCCGTGGCGGCGTAGTTGTACGACACGTCGGCGAGGTAGGCCATGCGGGTGAACTGCACGCCGCTGCCGTCCATGTGGCCGAGCGCGCCGGGGTTGCCGTAGGCCACCGCCACCTCGTTGAAGCCGGTGACGCCCGCGCCGCCCATCGCGGCCACGCGCGCACTCGGCTCGATCAGAAACGCCTGCCCGATGGTGGTGCCCGTTTTCGACTGCGCCCAGGCGGCAGAACTCGTCAGCAGCAGCGCCACCGCGAGCAGGGCCGCGCGCAGAGTCGGGGAAAGAGGGTTCATAGCACTCACTTGATGATGGCGAACTTGCCGACGAAGGTGCCCATGCCCGCCGCGTCCACGTGGAAGAAGTAGAGGCCCGGCGCGACGCTGAGGTTGTCTTTCGAGCGCAGATCCCAGCGGATGGTGCCCGCCGTGGAGCCGTCGTGCTGGAGTGTCGTCACGAGGTCGCCGCGCAGCGTGTAGATACGGAGCGTGGCCCCGGCGGGGATGGCACGAAACTCCATCGCCCGGTCGCCGCGCCCCGTCACGCCGAAGGGATCGGGCTCGAACGACGCCGAGCCGGTGTACGGGTTGGGCACGGCGTACGGCTCCTCGTCGGCAAAGACGTTGCGCGCGAGGTCGTCGTCGATGAACGCGCTCTGCGTGGTGAACTCGTAGGCGTCGCCCGCCGCGAAGGGGGCGTCGATTTCGAGGCGGTAGGTGCTGCCCTCGCCCGGCGCAACGAGCACCGAGTCCGAACGCTCGGCGTCGAAGTTGATGCGCCACGCAGGCGAGACGCTGTTCGAGTTCTCGGCCCGCGGCGTCAGTACCTCGATGTACTCGCCATCGGCACTCAGCGTCCGGTCGCCGTTGACGTCACGGAAGCGGAAATCGAACTGGTAGCCGCTGTCGCCGACGATCTTGAAGTTGACCGGCACGGCGGGCGCGCCGATGGCCGCCTTGCTCGTGTCGAGCGGGGCGTTGGCGAAGGTCACCGTCATGCTCTCCGGGTAGTGCGGGCGGCGCAGGTTGGGCGGCAGCGCCTGCGAATACTGCGCGGTGAGGCGGGCGTTGGTGAGGCTCGTGGGCGTGAAACCCGACGCGAGCGTATCCACGCGCGGCGTCTGCAACGTCGAGACGATGGGCAGCAGGCCGCTGCCCGTCGGGCCGGTGCCCGCGCCGTCGAGGTCGGTGCCGCCTTCGATGACGACCTCGCCCGTGGCCAGGTTGGTGAGCGTGTAGGTGCGGGCCCGAACGCTGTCGGCGAGGCCGAGAAAGTCGAGCCGGAAGCGGTCGCCGTCAGGCACGAGGTCGTCGTTGGCGATGACGACGCGCACGTTCCCCGTGCCGGTGCCCGTGACCTGCTCGATGGTGGTCGAGTCCACGGTAGCGCCGACGAAGCCCGGCACGCGCGGCGCGGGCCGCACCTCGACCACGTTGCCGGGCAGGATGGTGCCGCCGCGCAGCGTGCGCGAGACGTTGATGGCGTTCTCGCTGGGGTAGAACCCGAATTCCTCCGAGCCGGTGTCGTAGGCCGTCACGGCGTAGTAGTACGTCTGCCCGTTGACGACGTCGGTGTCGGTGAAGGTGTGGCGGATGCCGGTGTCGTTGCCGAGGTAATACGCGATGCCCTCGACGGTGATGTCAGAGTAGCCCTTGACGTCGTTGACGAGGTCGAACTGCTCCATCGGCCGCCCGTTGCCCGAGACGAGCCGCCCGCTGGGCGTGTCGCGCACGTTGAGGATGCGGACGTCGTTGAAGTTGGGGTCGGTGGAGCGGTAGATGCGGTAGCCTTCGAAGTCGTTGCGGTTCGAAACCGGGTCCACGGAGCGCTCGGCGACGTTGTCCCACGAGAGCGTCACCGTCTCATCGCCCGCGATGGCCGTGACGGTGGGCGCGGGTGGCGGCGTGGCAAACTGGTAGTTGGCGTTGTAGATGCTCTGGACGGTGTTGACGTTGGTTTCGAGCTCCGTCAGGTCGCCGCCATATGCCAGCGCGAGGCTGAAACGCTCGCGCCGCCCGGCTTCGAGCTTGAACGGCCCCGAGGCAAAGAGGAAGCCGATGTTGTAGTTGAGCGCCAGCGGCGTGTCGAAGCGCACGGCGGGGTCGGGGTCGGTGAACTGCTCGTAGAGGCGGCGCGCCCATTCACGCTCGTTGTTGAAGAAGACGATGTTGTCCGTCTCCGACGACGGCGCGCCCGCGCCCGCCCGGATGCGGTTCATGCGGAAACCCGTCAGCCCGATCTGGTCGGACTCGTTGATGTCGGTCTGGTCGAAGTTGGGCTCGCCGCGCGTGGGGATGCCATCGCCTTCGCCGGTATCGCCCGTTTCGGCGACGCCGTCGGTGCCCACGTCGTGAAAGCGTGCCACCCAGTCCATGTCCTCGTCGCCGGTGAACCAGATGCCCTCGGCAAAGGGCGGGCGCTCCTCAAGCGGCCCGTAGGTGCGCTCGAAATCGGCCAGGTTGTAGTTGGCATTGACGTAGGCGCGGATGGCGTCCTGGCCGTCGATGCGCTGGCCCGGGCCGCTGTCGCGCTGCTCGTCGATGATGCCGTCCTGGTCGTCGTCCGCGCCGTTGAAGGGGTTGCCGGGCGTTTCGAGGTAGGCGTAGCCGAGGTAGCCCGTGGGCGTACAGTTGCCGGAGAGGGAGATGCCGTTGCCGAAGCGATCCCAGGTGTAGACGAGGTTGAGGCCGAAGTCGCGGTTGTAGAAGGCGTTGTCGTCGTCGCTCTCAGCCACGCCGTCGCACGAGCGCGGCGAGCCGCCGACGCCGGAGTCCATGTAGAGGCCGAAGACGATGTCTTCGTAGTCCGTCGTCGACTCGTTGACGATGTCGTAGTGCCAGAAGATGACGTTCTGCGCCTGCGGGTTGGACCACTGGAAGCCGCGCACTTCGACGCGCAGGCCGAGGCCCCGCCGCGTGCGGTCGCGCGTGTCGGGGAAGAAGTTGAAGGCGTCGTAGTAGTTGTCGTCCATCACCGAGAACGACTCCTGGTCCGCATTGGGGCGCTTGCCGAAAAAGCCGTTCCACGAGCCGCACCAGCCCGGATCGTCGGGGTCGTTGGCCTTGTCGGGCCAGCAGTCGGGCCACGTGCGCGGGTCGTTCGAGAGGGCAATCGAACGCGCCTGGTTGATGGCGGGGTCGGGCTGGGCGAAGCCGGGGCGCGGCTCGAAACGCATCGTCCTGTCGGTGATGGGCGAGATGGCCTGCCGCTCGCGGAAGCCCGTCTCCATGATCTCGGTCGGGTTGCCGTTCTCCTGAATCACGCGCGTGAGTACGAAGGGCGAGATGCCGTCGGAGTAGTTGAGGCCCGAGCCTTTGGGCACCTCGACGGAGTGGAAAACGCTCAGGTCCGGGTTGGTCTGGTAATCGCCCACCATGCCGTAGTTGTAAAACCACGTGCGGATGCGGTTGGCATCGTGGATGCCCAGCCGCTCGGCGCTGATGCTGCCGCGCTGCTCGGGTGGCGTGACGGGCTCCAGCGTCGGCGGCGTCTGCGCGAGGGCCAGCGGGGCCGCGAGGCACAGCGCGAGGAAAGACAGAAGAGAACGCATACGGGAAAAGGATCGGGAGACGTGTAGGGGCGCACGGGGTGCGCCCTCGCGCGCAGCGCGTCGAGAAGGATCAGCGCTTGACGATGCCGCGGAACGAGAGGCCGACCTCCACGCGGCGCGGCGGGTTGAGGCGCGTCGGGTTGGGGTTGCGCTGCTGCACCGGGTCGAGCGTGTAGAGCGGGCTGCCGGTGTCGGCGTAGACGAAGCCGTTGTTGTAGCTGGCGTCGAGGAGGTTGAGCACGCGGGCGAAGCCGGTCATCTCCAGCCCGCCGAAGCGGAAAAAGCGCTCGGCGCGCAGGTCTACCGTCACCGCGCCGGGCTTGCGGCCCGAGTTGTCCTCGAGCTGCGCGCCGAAGCCCGTGCCGCGAACCGGCGTGAACGGCTGACCGGTGGCAAAGCGCACGATGCCGGTGAAGCTGTAGCCCTTCGGCTGGTAGATCACGAAGGCGTTAAACGTGTGGCGCTGGTCCCAGTTGAAGGGCACCTGGCGTGGCGCGGCGGCCTTCGAGGGGTCGCCGCCCGCCGCTGCGGCGCGGTTGGCGGTCTCGCGCGGGTCGGACGAGTTGCCGGTCGCCACCTGCAACGTGTAGTCGAGCGACGTGGTGACGTTGCCGATGCCGCGCTGGTCGATGGAGACGGTGAAGCCGCGCACGCCGCCGAAGTCGACGTTGGTGAGGCGGGCGTACTGGGCGGCCGCGTACGTCTGCACGAACTCGACGCCGAGCAGGTCTCGGATGTCTTTGTAGAACAGGTTCACGTCCACGCCCAGCCACGGCGTGATGACGCTCTTGAAGCCGAACTCGTACTGCGCCGTGAACTCGGGCTTGAGGTCGGGATTGCCCAGCACCCCGTAGCTCACCGCGCCCGCCTGCAGGTCGCGCAGCACGCTGTAATCGGAGTTGTTGAAAAACTGCCCGAGCGCGGGAAGCTGGTAGAAGTGGCCGTAGGAGAAAAACAGCGAGGCACGGTCGAGGATGGGGAACGACACGCTCAAACGCGGGGCCACGGCGATTTTTGCCGTGGTGACCTGCGGGCGCGACTCGGGCGAGCCCGGGATGGCGTTGGCGGGGTTCTGGAGGTCGCTCGGCACCGTCGAGTTGGCGTCGAAATACTCGGCGCGCACCCCCAGGCGCACGCGCAGATCGCCCCACTCGATGCGATCCTGGGCGTACGCCGCCCCGGCGAGGGGCGTATAGTTGAGCACCACGGCTCCCACGGTGTCCTCGCGCACGCCGAGTTCTTGGCGTCCGTCCACGATGACGTTGCGGATCTGGCCGGGTACGCCGAAGTCGAGGTCGGACGCCTGCACCTCGACGCCCATCTTGAGCAGGTGGACTTTCGTGGCCTGCCACGTCATCGTGCCCTTGCCGATCCACTGGTTGGTCTTCTGCACGAACCGCCCCAGGTCCACGCCCTGCACGATGGCGCCTTCCTCGTAGTTGGCGTCGCTGCGCGGGCCTTCGGCCTCGAAGTAGCGCGGGTCGCGCACGTCGTCGTACTTGAGATCTTTGTAGTCGAGAAAGTTCTGGCGCGCGCTGAGCTCGTAGAACATCGTGTTCGAGAGCGTGTGCGTCAGGTCGAGGCCATGCACGAGCGTCACCTCGCGCTGCGTGGCCAGCCCCTCGGGGTTGAAGCGCCACGCGTGGTTGTAGCCCTGCCGCTCGCTCGCCGAGCCGATGGCCTGGTAGCTGAGCGAAACCTTGCTGTTGAGCCGCGTGGTGATCTTGCCCAGGTAGGCCCACTTGTGGTTGAAGCCGATGGGCACGATGGCGCTGTCGCCCGTCGGGTAAAGCCGGCGCGTCTCGAAGTTGGAGGTGTCTGTAGGCATGAAGCGGCGCTGGCCATAGAGGTAGCCGCCCTGCACCAGTCGCTGCCCGTTGAGGAGGAACGTGGTGTTGGGCACGAAGGGCACCGGCCCGCTCAGGTTGAGCTGGTAGTTCTGCCGCGCCGTGGGGGTGAAACCGCGTGATGTACGGGTACTGCACCACGCGCGTGTCGCCGGTAAAAAAGTCGCGCACCGTCGTCGAGTCGTTGCCGGGACTGAGGTAATCGCCCAGGAAAACCTCGCCCGAGAACTCGTATTCGTTGGGGTTGCCCGTGCGGAGCACGGCATTGACGACGCCCGAGAGCGCCTGCCCGTACTCGGCGTCGAAGGTGCCCGAGATCACCTGGACTTCCTGCAATACCGAGCGGTCGAGTTGGACGGTCGCCTGGTTGTTGTACGGGTTGTTGACGGAGACGCCGTTGATCTGGTACTGCACCTCGCCCAGCCGCCCGCCGCGGAAGTGGCCTTCCACCACGCCTGCCTGCAGGTTGACGACATCATTGATGTTCTGCACGGGCAACACGGCGATCTCGTCGCGCGAGATCGTCTGCACGCTCGCAGTCTCGGTCACGTCCACGATGGGCCGCGCGGCGGTGACGACGACCTCCTCGCCCTGGATGACCTCCTCGGAAAGCGTCACGTCGAGTTCGGTCGTCTGGTTGGAGGCGATCCGCACGTCGGCGATGACTTTCGTCTGGTAGCCTACCGATTGGAAGCGGACGTTGTAATTGCCCGGCGGCACCTGGAGCACGACGTAATCGCCGTCGATGTCGCTGGCGGCGCCGAGCTGGGTGTCCACGATCTGCGCCGTCGCGCCGATGACAGGCTCGCCGTTGTCGTCCACGATGCGCCCGGACAGCTTGCCCGTTTGCGCCGAGGCGATCCCGGTGAGGCACAGCGTGAGTGCGAGGGTGAAGAGTCGGCTGTACATAGAATGCAGGAGGATGCCCTGAAAGGAGCTTCTTGCATGTCATTCCCGCCTTCGCGGGGATGACGATTTGGAATCACAAGCCGTGGATGAGAGAGGGTTGGAGGCTGGAAAGGCGGTATGCCCTTCCAACCTCCAACCTCCAATCTCCAGGGTGGCTTACCGGGCCAGCACCAGGCGGCCCGTGGCGGTGTGCGTGGTACCGCTCACGCCTTGCGCGCTCACGCGGTACAGGTAGAGGCCCGCAGCCAGCACCTCGGTGCCGAGCGCGGCACGCTGCGCGCCCGCACTCTGCACGCCCGCATTCACCGTCGCCACGCGGCGGCCCAGCAGGTCGTACACGTCGAGGCGAACGTCACCGGCTTCGGGGAGGTCGTAGCGCACGACGGTCGCGCCGGCCGACGGGTTGGGCTGCGCGCCGTAGAGCACGAGGTCCTGCCCGGGCACGCCCGCGCTTTCACGCGCCAGCACCGTGTTCTCGTCGAGGAAGGCGAAGAGCGGCACACCAGGCTGCCCGCGCTCGCGGCCCAACCACACGCGGGTGGCGTACGAGTTGGCCTCGTCCTGGAGGAAATCGCCGTCGAAGAAGGCCGGCGTGAAGTGGAGCATGTTGTCGCCCAGGTCCGCGCCGTAGCCCAGCGCCGTCAGGTCGATCACGGCCTCGAACATCCAGCCGCCGTCCACGTCCGTCGGGTCGTCCACGGTGCCGTCCACGGTGAAATCGGCTTCGAGGAAGCCGGGGAAGCGCTTCATGTAGGTGTTCACGTCGCCGTCGAAGGTGACCGTGTCGGCCCCGCTGATGCCGAAGTCGAGGCGCACCTGGAAGGGCATCCCGTCGGAGCGCGTGGTGTCGGCGCGGTCGATGACGAGCCGGAAGCCGTCGCGCCCATCCTCACCGGCGAGCCCGGAGAGGGCGGCATCGCTGGAGGTGACGCCCACGTACAGCTTGGTGCCGCTGAAGAACATCTTGAAGTCACCCTGCGACGGATCGACCACGTCGGGGGCCGGTGCCGCGCCGTTGACGTCGGGCGCGAACTGGCGTGCGATGGAGCTGCCGAGGTGGCTCGCCATCCCGTTCAACTCGGGGTTTCCATACTGGAGCGAGAGCGCCACCGGGGCCATCGACCACGCGGCCTCGTCGAGCTTACCGTCGATGGTGATGTTGGCGTCGCCACCCGGGCTGAGGGACGGAATGGTGAGGTCGGGACCGACGGTGATGGTGGCGTTGTCGCCCGAGGAAACCGTGACGCCCGGCTCGCCTGCGATGTAGCCGACGCCGTGGAACGTGTTGCCCCACTTGCTTTCCCAGAACACGCGGGACTGGAAGCGTTTGGTGTTGTCGGAGATGAAGTCGAGGTCCTGAATGGCCACACTCCACCCGGCCACGTCACCGCCCGCCTTGGTAAAGTCGAAGCCCAGCGAATCCATCTGGATGGTCATCTCCATCGTGTAGCCCACGTCCGTCTGTGTATCGTCGTTGGAGGTGCCGTTGGCGACCGTGCGGAAATCCCAGACCTTCACGTTGTCGGGGTTGCTCCGGTCGGCGAAGCTGCCCGTGGGGATGGGATCGAGGCCGGGTGTGGGTTCGCCCGTGGCGGTCGTGTCGCCTGCCAGTCGCCGCCAGCTGTAGATGAATTCTCCGATACCGCCGGATTTCCGGTTCTGCATCGCCATGATGACACCGTCCCAGGGGAAGAAGCCCGAGTTGCCGCCGATGGACTGGTCTTTGGCGTCGATGCCGATCCACAGCTTGTTGCCGTCGCGCAGCAGGTACACCGTCGCGTTGATGGGGTCGGGCGGCTCGGCCAGCGTAGGCGTGCCTTCGACCTGCTGGCCGCTGCTGTAGCCGCCCGCGTTCTGGTCCCAGATGAGTTCGATGGTCTCGGCGTTCTGCCAGACGCCTTCGGTGAGGTCACCGTCGAGCGTCATCGTGGCCCCCGCGATGTCGCGGGCGACGATGACCGACTGGTTCACTTGCGCCCACGCCGTAGCGGGAAGCACAAGCAGCGCGGCGAGCGCGAGGGTGGTAGCGAGTTTTCTCATGGTTGGTTGAGGGTGGGTTGGAGGTTGTGAGTGGATGAGCAAAAGGAAAGAGCCGCGCGCCTCAGCGCCCGGCACCGCACGAGGCCCGGACGACGAGCCGCGCGGGGATGGTTTCGGTGTGCGGGAAGTCGTCCGGTGCGCCGTCGCCGGAGGCTTCGAGCAGCGCGACGAGGCGCGACGTGGCCCGCCCGCCCATCTCGTCGATAGCGACATGTACCGTCGTGAGCGGCGGGCTGAAATAGCGCCCGATGGGCAGATCGTCGAAGCCTGTCACGGCCACGTCGCCGGGCACGTCGAGGCCGCGCTCGCGCAACGCCAGCATCGCGCCGATGGCCATCGAGTCGTTGGCGGCGGCGAGGACAAAGGGCGGCGCGGACGTGTCGAGGGCGCGCAGCGCGGCGTCGTGCCCGCCCTGTTCGGTGAAGTCGCCCCGGATGACGTCCGCCGTCGCGTGGTGTGCTTCGAGGGCCTCGAAAAACCCCGCCTCGCGCTCGTAGGCGTCGGCGTTGTCGTCGGGACCGGCGAGGTAGACGATGCGCGTGTGGCCGAGGGCCACGAGGTGCCGGGCCACCGCCGCCGCGCCGCCCGCGTTGTCCATCGTGATGTGGCCGTGCGCCGTCACCGGCCCGCTCGTGCTGCCGAGCAGCACCGCAGGCACGCGCTCGGGGATCAGCGCCTGCAAAATCGCCGCGTCCACGTGGGGCGACATCACCAGCAACCCGTCCACACGCCCGTTCATCGAGCCGAGCACCGCGTGCAGTTCGTCGCGGTCGCTGTGCGACGACGAGACGAGCAGGTGGTACCCATGATGCCGTGTGGCCGCGTCGATGCCCCGGATGACTTCGGAGAAGAATGCGCCGTAGAGATCGGGCAGGATGACGCCCAGCGTCTGCGTGCGGCTCGTGATGAGGCTGCGCGCCGCGCCGTTGGGGACATAGCGCAGATCCGCCGCCACCTGCTCGATGCGGGCCCGCGTGCGCGCGCTGACGGGGCCGCTGCTGTTGAGCACACGCGACACCGTGGCCACCGACACGCCGGCGCGCTGGGCAACTTCGCGGATGGTGATGCTCATGGAAACAGGGGCTGGCGTTGAGCAAGGGCAGCGGAGAGATGTAAACGTTTACATCTGCCCTGACACTATCTAAGGCGCGCCTACCGCCTGTGTCAAGGGCTTTACGGAAGCCCTTCCACATTTTACCTGCATGGACGCCCTCTATCCAGATTTCGCCGGGGGCATTACCGTTCTATTACACCGTCCTCCCCTTTCACCTGTGCGAAGCGGTCGGGGTAGTCGGTGATGAGGCCGTCGACGCCGAGGGCCACGAGCGCCGCCATCTCGTCCGCCTCGTTGACCGTCCACGGGACGACCTTCACGCCGCGCGCGTGCGCTTCTTCGACGAGCGAGCGGGTGACGCGGCGGTACTGCGGGCTGTACACGTCGGGCGCGAACCCGAGCGCATGGAGGTGCTCTTCGAACGTGTCGCCGGGGAGGTTGCGGGCGTCCTCCTCGACGAGCAGCACGAGGCCGAGCGTGGGCGCGATTTCCCGCGCGGCCCGCAACGTGCGGAGGTCGAACGATTGCAGCGTGCTCCGCTCCAGCACGCCGCCCTCGCGGAGCACGCCCACGACGAGGCGCGCGAACGTGACGGGGTCGGGATGCCGGAGGCCATCGCCGGCGGGCGTGGATTTGGTTTCGACGTTGTAGCGCGGCAGCGGGCGGTGCGTAGCGCGGGCGTGGGCGTCCGACTGCGCGATCACGTCGCGCAGCAGGGGTTTGTGGGCCGTCCGCGCTTCTTGCCCGGGAAACCGCGGGTGGCCGCGCCGCCCACAATCGTACCGGGCGATCTCGGCGTACGGCATCCGGTACAGAAGCAGCGATTCGGCCTCCTCTGGCGTGACGGGCCGCCCCCCGGGGTGCGAGCAGATCTCCGCGCTCATCCACGGGTCGTGCGATACCACCACCTCGCCGTCGGCGCTGATGCAGGTGTCGAGTTCGAGCGTCGTCACGCCCAGGTCGAGCGCGTGGCGGAAGCCGTCGAGGGTGTTCTCAGGCCGCAATCCACGCGCGCCCCGATGGCCTTGCAGGTCGAAACCGGGCGGCACGGGCACGCGCGCGGCAGGAACGGTCGAAGAATCCGGCATGGCGGTTTTACGGGTCGGCAGGGGACGTGGCGTCCCCTCTGAAACCCATCATACGGCGAGGCCGGGAGAGCGGCCAACGGCCCGATTGTGTGCGTCTGCATCAACATTCACACCCTGTTAACCGAACCCGGCGCCCGGCATGGGGTATCATGCGAACCTTTCGCTCCACTTTTCCACATCTCAGAGAGTCACTTTGGCTATCGGCATCAAAGTCCGGGACAACGAATCCATCGACCGGGCGCTGCGCCGCTTCAAGCGCGCCGTCAACCGCAGCCGTGTGCTGCGTATCTACCGCGACAACATGGCCTTCACGAAGCCTTCCGAGGTTCGTCGTGAAGAGCGCGAGCGCAGCTACCGCAACTCCCGCCGCTACTCGCGCGCGCGCTGACGATTTTCGTCGCTGTCGGGTATACCCGCTCCGGGCTGGCTCTCTTGAGTCAGCCCTTTTTGCGGTTCCGGGCCACACGCCTCCGGCGGTGTTTTAGCTCCGCCGCCGAGGTGCGATAACCCGAGAACGCGCTTTCCGGCTTCTCCCTCCGCCTGCCTTGCCGCCCCTGCTGCTCCTCCGCCTGCTCGTCTGCCTCGCCGTGTGCGCTTTCGCGTGCGTCGATGCGCGCGCGCAAGGCTTCAACACGACGAGCGGGCGCAACCACCCGGAACTCGACTGGCAGGTAGCCGAGACGCCGCACTTCCGCATTGCCTACCCAGCCCACCTCGCGGGCATTGAGTACGAAGCCGCCGCGCTGGCCGAGACGACCTACGCCGCACTCTCGAAAAACCTCGGCGTCACGTTCGACAAAAAAATCCGCATCTACCTGTCGGACGAGGATGAGATCGTCAACGGTTTTGCGGTGCCGCTGGGCGGCGGCTACACCAACATCTGGGTGCATCAGAATGCCGTGGCGGATGTGTGGACGGGCTCCGACAAGTGGCTCCGGCGGGTGTTGCCGCACGAGCTGACGCACATCTTCCATTACCGCGCCACCGAGTCCAACCTCGGCCCGTTCGCCCGGATTTTCTCCGACCCCACGCCGCGCTTCTGGACAGAGGGGCTGGCGCAGTACGAAACCGAAAAGTGGGACGCGCAGCGCGGCGAGCGCTGGCTGCGGACGGCCACGCTCGAAGGGCGGCTGTCGTATCAGGATGGCGCGTCGGCGTGGAACGGGCGCTTGCTGTATGCCGTCGGCAACGCGCAGGTGCGCTTTTTTGCCGAGCAGTACGGCGACTCGGCGCTGGCGCGGCTGCTGGCCCACCGCTCGCCCGCGCTGCTGGGACTGGCGCGCGTACACGACCTCGACAAAGCCTTCCCGAGAATCACCGGCGAGACGTACGGCGCGTTCGACAAGCGGTGGCGGCAGCACGTCACCACGCAGTACGGTACGCGTGCCTCGCGGCTCGACACGCCCGATTCGCTCGATGCACGCTACCGCGTGGGCGGGCAGTATCTGTATGCCGTCCAGCCCGGCCCCGACACGTCGCGCGTGGCCGTCGTCCGGCTCGTGTCGCTGTCGCGGCCCGTGCGACAGCTCGTCATCGACGGGCGGCTGCCGCGCGTGATCGCCGAGGGGGCGGTGCAAGGGCCCATCGCGTGGAACCCGTTCGGGGCGCTCGTGGCGTGGAGCCAGACCGTGCGCGGCGACAACGGCTCGCTCGTCAACGACCTCTTCCTCTCGGGCACGCTCGGCGAGGGCCGCCGCCGCCTCACCTTCAGCCGCCGCGCCTCCGCCCCCACGTTCTCGCCCGAGGGCGACCGTCTCGCCTTCGTGGGCTCGGATGGCGGCACGTCGAACGTGTTTCTGCTGGACGTGAGCACGCTCCGCGAGACGCCCCTGACGCACTTCACCGGCGACGTGCAGATCTCCTCGCTCGCGTGGCATCCGTTCGCCGAGCAGATCGCGCTGGCGCTCTTCGACGCCCTGGGAAACCGCTCCATCCAGGTGCTCGACCTCGCAACGGGCGCCCTCATCCCCGTCACGCAGGGCGCGCACGACGACCGCCACCCCGTGTGGGCCCCCGACGGCCGCTACCTCGCCTACACGTCGCTGCGCGACGGCGTGCCCAACGCCTTCCGCTTCGACCCGGCCACGGCCACGCACCACCGCGTGACGGCGCAGGCGACGGGCTTCGAGGCGCAGGCGTGGCTGCCTGCCGACTCGCTCTTTTCGACGGGCCGGTTGCTGGGCATCACCGCGCCGTCCAAGAGCTACGACCGCGCCTACACCGTCGATGCGTCGCTGTCGCTGCCCGATCCGCCGGACGCCGTGCCGCCCGCCTTTTCCGCGTGGGAAACCCACCGCCCGCCTGTTCGAGGTGCCCCTCTCCGTGAAGGTGGATTCCAGCATGATCGGGCGGCGCTATGCGTACAGCGCGCTCCGCAACCTCACGCACGTCGTCACGGTGCCGTTTCCGTACTCGGGATCGGAAAAGGGCTACGGCGTGGGCGCGTTCACGTCGTGGACGGAGCCGCTGGGCAAGCACACCCTCGTGCTGGCGGCGGGGCTGGACTTCGAAAATCTACCCGACGAGAGCTTTCTGTGGATGCTCTACCGCAACAACACCCTGCGCCCCACGCTCGACCTGACGCTCTACCGCTTTCCGCGTGCCGGACGGCTCTACGGATCGAGTGTGCTGGTGGAGCGGCTGACAGGCGGCGCGCTCGACGTGTGGCGGCCCATCGACCTGGGCGCGCGGGCGTACACCGGCCTCAGCGTGGGCGCGCGCGCCGAAGTGACGCACAGCACCCCCCTCAACGCCGACGAGTTGGACGACCTCGGCACGCTGCCTTTTCCGACGGGTGGCACCGAGGCCACCCTGTCGCTCAGGGCAACCTACCGGCGGCAGAAGCCCTACCGCGACGCCGTCATCCATCCGCTCGACGGCCTCGGCATCCGCGCGGAAGTGCGCGGCACCCCGCCCATCCCCGGCACGCAGTCGCGCTTCGCACGCGGCGACGTGCGGGCCTACTCGATCCTGCCCGGCCTGGGAATGAACCGGTTGTACGCCTACGGACGCGCCGTGGCGCAGACGGGCACGCCGCTGCCGCAGACCTACCTGGGGCTGTCGCGCTACGACGCCTGGCAACTCTCCGACCTCTCCGGGGGCTCGCTGGGCATCCGGCAGCGCGAGCGCGTGCGCGGCTACCACGATTTTTCGGTCGTCGGCGACCGGATGCTCTACGGCACGCTCGAATACCGCGTGCCCGTCGTGCCCGACCTGCGGACGCGCCTCTTCGGCGTCGTCTCGCTCGGCGCGACGAGCGTGGCGCTGTTCGCCGATGGCGCGCTCGTGTGGAACGGCGCGGCGTTCGACGACGCGGTGCGGCAGGCCGGTGCGGGCGCGGAGGTCAAAAACGCGCTGCGGCTGGGCTCGTACACGCTCGGCCACGCCCTCGGCGTCGCGCAGCCCGTGACCGGCCTGTTCGGACGCGACTACGAAGTGTATTACCGCTTGCGGCTAGGCGTGCCGTTCTGATTCAGCAAGCGCGCCCCGCCTCCATGTAGGAAACTGGGCGTTTGTGCATCGTCCCACCGGCTCGGAAACCTCGAAGATGGGTAGATCTGCCCATGCACCCGAAGGAGCGCCGGTACGAGATTAGAGACTCGTTCAGGGCCCCCTCGTGGCCTCTTCTCTGGCTTCTCTTTCCACTCCAATGCACGTTCGGCACGCTCTTCTCGCTTCCGTCCTTTTGCTCGCTGGCTTCGCGTCTCCTGCCGCGGCACAGTCCGGCCACGCACTGGCGTTTTTCCCCTTCAACTGCAAACGCGTCGGCGTGCCCCTCAACGCGCCGACAGCAGCGTTTACGCTCGAGGCGTGGGCCCACTTCGACGGCGATCCGGAGGCGTTTGGCACCTACCCGATCTTCTCGTTCGGCGACGACAGCCCGTTTTTCGGCGTCTCCGGCGATTTTCTGCGTGTGCTGAGCCGGTCGGGCCTCATCGTCCAGACCGAGGGCCTGCCTGTCGGCAAATGGCAGCACGTAGCCTACACGTTCGACGGCACCACGAGCCGGCTCTACGTCAACGGCGCGCTCGCCGCCTCGGCGGATGTGGCCCCGCCCACGAACGGGGTCAACCTGGGCCTCGGGTGCCACATCGGAGACACCGTCTGGCCTGGCTACCTCGACGAGGTGATCATCTGGGACGAGGCGCGCACCGAAGCTGAGATCGCGGCCGACCTCGGCGGCCTTTCCGCGGCGGACGTGGCCGACCCTGCGCTCGTCGCGTATTTCAAGTTCGATGAGGGGGCGGGACAGGTGGCGCGCAACGAGAAGGCCGCTGGCCCCGACGGAATGCTCGGCAACACGCCGGAAGTAGACCTGCTGGACCCCACGTGGGTCGCCGTCTCGGCCATCCCCACGCCCGTCGATCCGGTGGAGCCCACGGCCGCCTCGCTCGCCCTCGCGCTCGCCGGCCCCAATCCGTTGGCCACCACCACGACGCTGCGCCTCGAAGTGGCCCTGAGCCAGCGCGTGCGCGTGGCCGTGTACGACGCACTCGGCCGCGCCGTCGCCCTGCTGCACGACGGACTGGTGGCCGCAGGAACGGCGAAGACCCTCACCTTCGAGGCAGGCACGCTGCCGAGCGGGCTGTACCTCGTCCGCGCCGAGGGGGAGAACCGCACCATCACGCAGCGGATTGTCGTTGCCCGCTGAACGCGGGATTGCGTGTTCCGGCAACCACGAGCGCCCGGCCTCCACGCAGGAAGCCGGGCGCTCCTTGTTTAGATCGATCAACAACTCTCAGCCGCAGCCGCTGGAGGTGCCGCACTGGGTGCAGACGTAGCACGCGCCGCTGCGCACGGTGATCGCGCCGCAGTTGGAGCACGGCGGGCTGTCCTCCTGGTTGGCGAAGGCCCCTGCCGTGGCGGGCTGCGACGCCACCTCGACGTTCCCCGCCTGCTGCATGAATGCCTCGATGGTCGAGCCGACGAGCGCGTCGACGGGCTGGCGGGCGTCCTCGTTGACCTCGAACAGGCTCGCCTGCGACTCGTCCTGCGCCGGGCCGCTGCGGGCGACGAGCTCCGCAACGGCCGTCTTAGGGTTTACCGTTTCCGGCTCCTCGACGGCCTTGCCCAGGAATTTCATCCCCAGGTAGCGGAAGATGTAATCCATCAAGCTCTTCGCAATCGGGATCTGCTTGTTGTTCGTAAAGCCTGACGGCTCGAAGCGCATGTGCGAGAACTTGTTGACGAGGTCTTCGAGCGGCACGCCGTACTGGAAGGCCATCGAGATGCTCGTCGCGAAGGCGTCCATCAAGCCCGAGATCGTCGAGCCCTGCTTGGCCATCGTGATGAAGATCTCGCCGGGCAGGTGGGTGTCCGGGTACAGGCCGATGTGCAGGTACCCTTCGTGGCCCGCGATCGAGAACTTGTGCGTGATCGACGGGCGCTCGTCGGGCAGGCGGCGGCGCGACGGCTGGTAGACGATCTTCTCGACGACGCGCTCGACGATTTTCTCGACGATCTGCGGCTCGGTGAGCGCCATGCCGTCGCCGCCCGCCTCGGCGCTTTCGACCGTCTTGCCCTTCGTGTTGCCGCCCTGCTTGGTGGAGAGGGGCTGCGAGCGCTTGGAGTTTTCGCGGTAGATGGCGACGGCCTTCAGGCCCAGCTTCCACCCCTGCACGTAGGCGTCCGCGATGTCCTCGACGGTCGCCGTCTCGGGCAGGTTGACGGTTTTCGAGATCGCGCCCGAGATGAACGGCTGGCACGCCGCCATCATCTGGATGTGGCCCATGTGGCCGATGGAGCGCGTACCGTTGTGCGGCTTGAAGGCGCAGTCAAACACGGGCAGGTGCGCGTCTTTGAGGCCGGGCGCGCCCTCGATGGTGTCGTGCTGGTCGATGTAATCGAGGATGGCGGTGCGCTCCTTCTCGCTGTAGCCCAGCTTTTCGAGTGCCTGCGGCACCGTCTGGTTGACGATTTTGAGCAGCCCCTCGCCCTTGCCCGCGAGCAGTTTGTACTTGACGAGCGCGATGTCCGGCTCGATGCCTGTCGTGTCGCAGTCCATCATGAAAGCAATCGTGCCCGTCGGCGCGAGCACCGTCGCCTGCGCGTTGCGGTAGCCGTGCTTGTTACCCAGCGCCACCATGCGGTCGGCGCTCTCCTGCGCGGCCTGGCGCAGCGCATCGGGGCACGTGGGGTGGATGTCGGCCACGGCGGCGCGGTGCATCTCCATCACCTTCAGCATCGGGGCGCGGTTTTTCGCGAAGCCGTTGAACGGGCCGATCTTCTCGTTGGCCGCGATCTCGGCGGAGCGCGCGTACGCCTCGCAGTGCTCGATGGCCATCAGCGCGCCCGCGATGGAACGGCCCTCGTCGGAGTCGTAGGGCACGCCCATCGACATCAGGAGCGCGCCGAGGTTGGCGAAGCCGAGGCCGAGCGGGCGGAAGTCGTGGGAGTTTTTGGCGATCTCGGCGCTCGGGTAGCCCGCCGCGTCCACGAGGATCTCCATCGCGGTGATGAAGACGCGCGCGGCGGCGCGGTACCGCTCGACGTTGAACGTGCCGTCGGCATCCTGGAACTTGCGGAGGTTGAGCGAGGCGAGGTTGCACGCGCTGTCGTCCACGTGCATGTACTCGCTGCACGGGTTAGACGAGTTGATCGGGCCGGACTCCGGCACCGTGTGCCAGCGCTGGATCACGTCTTCGTACTGCACGCCGGGGTCGCCGCAGACGTGCGTGCCTTCGGCGATCTTCAGCAGCATCTCTTCCGCGCTGATCTCCTCGACCGTCTCGCCCGTCGTCACGGCGCGCAGGGCGTAGGGCTTGCCGCTCTCGTAGGCGTCGAAAAACGCATCGTCCAAACGCACGCTCTGGTTGACGTTCTGGAAGGCGACGGAGCCGTAGGCAGGGCCGTTGAAAGAGCCGTCGTAGCCCTGCTCGATGAGCGCGTGCGCCTTCTTCTCCTCCTCCATCTTGGCCGTGATGAACTCCATCACGTCGGGATGCCACGACTTCAGCGTCTGCATGATGGCGGCACGGCGCGTCTTGCCGCCGCTCTTGATGGTGCCGCCCGTCGCGTCCTGCACTTTCATGAAGCTTACCGGCCCGCTCGGGATGCCACCGCCCGAGAGTTTTTCCTGCGACGAGCGCAGCTTCGACCAGTCCGCGCCCACGCCGCTACCGTACTTGAACAGGCGCGCGCTCTCGCCCATGAGTTGCCAGATGTCGTCGATGGAATCCTCGACGGAGATGATGAAGCACGCGCTCGCCTGGGGACGCTCGTACGGATCGACGGGCACGACGGCCTCTTTCTCGGCGTCCCAGCCGTAGATCGTCTTGCCGCCCGTGTCGCGGACGTTGTAGAGGTGGTTCAGCCCCACGTTGAACCACACCGGCGAGTTGAAGGCGCCGTACTGGTTGACGCACAGCCACGTGAGTTCGTCGTAGAAGCGCTCGGCGTCGTCGTCGGTGGCGAAGTAGCCGCCCTCTTTGCCCCAGTCCGTGATCGTCCGCGTGACGCGGTGGATGAGCTGTTTGAGCGAATGCTCGCGCCCGCCCGTGGCCGGGTCCTGCCCGCTTTTCGACATGTCGCCGTAGAAGTACTTCGAGGCGACCACGTTGGTCGAGAGCAGGCTCCAACTTTTGGGAAACTCGACCCCCTTCTGCTCGAAGATGGCCTTGCCCGTGTGGTTCTTGATGGCGGCGTCGCGCGTCTCCCACGCGACCGAGTCGAACGGGGCCTGCCCGTCGGTGGTGAACACGCGGTCGATGGAGAGACCGTTTTGCAGGGACGCGGCGGGGGCTGGCTTCTTGGACATAAGGACACGTGGGAAATGTGGGTGGGACGGCGCTCGACCGGGCCTCGACAAAAACCGGCTTACCCTGCACGTGCGAGTAAACCGGTGGCGGAGGCCGCTGGGATTCAAGAAACCAAGCCCCCGGAGGGAAGGCAAGGATTACTTTTCCACACCTGTGGGATTCACAAAGGATCGTCCGTAAGCATAACGGTCATCCCGCGCACCCGGCAAATCCGCTTGAAAAGCGCGATTCGAGCACACTCAATGACCGCTATGCGGCGAATTGCCACGCCGCCGGGGCTGCCAGCCCCGCCCGTGTACCGCGAGGGCACAGGTTATCCACATCCGTGCGGGCAAAACGGCTATCCGGCAGAAGAGGGGACCTCTCGCTATTCCTGCACCTGCGCGACTGCGAACAGGTGATACCCACGAAGTGGGTCAGACGGCCATCCCCGCGAGCACGGGCTTCTCGACGGCCACGTCCTGCTCGACGAGGCCATCGCGCAGCCGCACGATGCGGCGGGCGTGCTGGGCGATGTCTTCCTCGTGCGTGACGACGAGCAGCGTGTTTCCGCGCCGGTAGAGTTGCTCGAACAACAGCATGATCTCCTCGCTCGTGCGCGAGTCGAGGTTGCCCGTGGGTTCGTCGGCCAGCAGGATGGCCGGCTGGTTGACGAGCGCCCGCGCCACCGCCACGCGCTGCCGCTGCCCGCCCGAAAGCTCGTTGGGCTTGTGGTCGATCCGGTCGCCCAGTCCGACGGACTCCAGCGCCTGCACCGCCCGTTCACGCCGGTCGCGCTTCGACAGGCCACCGTAGACGAGCGGCAGTTCGACGTTCTGCAGGCAGTTGACGCGTGGCAAGAGGTTGAACGTCTGGAAGACGAAGCCGATTTCCTTGTTGCGGACGTGCGCGAGGGCGTCGTCGTGCATCCGGCTCACGTCCTGCCCGTTGAGGATGTAGGTGCCCGCCGTGGGCGTGTCGAGGCAGCCGAGGATGTTCATGAGCGTGCTCTTTCCCGAGCCGCTCGGCCCCATGATGGCGAGGTACTCGCCCGCCTCCACGTCGAGGTCCACGCCCGCGAGCGCCCGCACGGTCTGCGTGCCCATCTGGTACACTTTCTCGACGGCGCGAAGCCGCAGCAGCGGGGCGTTGATTTCCATGGAAAGAGTGCTGATTGGAGGGTGGAGGTTGAGGGTTGGGAGATTAGAGAGGCGAGCCGCCGGACGGTGTCTGTTGAACCGAATGCGTACACGAGACGGGTTGAAAAAACCTTCGAGGAGCCACATTCTGCTCCACGATTTCCAATCTCTACCCTCTCATCCCCAGCCCTACTCCGCCTTGGTGATCCGCCTACGTGCCTCGGCAGGGTCTTCGGGCTTGATTTTGTCGCCCGGCGTGAGCGTGCGGCTGACGGCGCTGTACGGGCCGGAAACCACCTGTGCGCCTGCCGCGAGGCCACTGCGGACTTCGATGTACGTGTCGTCGGCGATGCCGGTCTCGACCTCCACCATCTTCGCCTCGCCGTCCTCGTGGACGAAGACGACCTTGCGGAGGTCTTCCGTCGTGGGGATGGCGGCGAGGGCTTCCTCGTCTTTGGTGGTGTCCGCGCGGATCTTGTTGAAGTCGCGCACGGTGACGGCGGCGATGGGTACCGCGACGCTGTTGGCGATCGTCTGGGTGAAGATGTCCACCGTGCCGCTCATGCCGGGGCGCAGGCGGATGCCGGGTTGCGGGCCGCCCGGCACCTCGGAACTGACGACGCCGCCCTGCGAGGCAACCGCCCCGCCTCCTTCATCGACGCGCACCTTGACGGTAAAGTTGGTGACCTGGTCCGTGCCCTGCACCGCGTTGAGCCGGGCCGAAGACGCGATCTCCGTCACCGTCCCACGGAAGCGCTGGTCGGGATAGGCATCGACTTCGACGGAGGCCGTGTCGCCGAGGGTCACGTTGACGATGTCGTTCTCGTTGACGTCGACCTCGAGTTCCATCACTTCGAGCTGCGCGATGCGCATCACCTCGGTGCCCTGCATCTGGCTCGTGCCCAGCACGCGCTCGCCGAGTTCGACGTTGAGTTGGGAGACCGTGCCGCTCATCGGGGCCACGATGCTCGTTTTGCTCAGTTGCGTGCCCGCCTCCCGGAGCCGCGCCTCGGCGCTGCGTACGGCGAACTGCGCGCCCTCGTACTGCGCCTGCGCGACTTCGTACTGGCTCTGCGCCGCCTCGAACTCCGCCTGTGCGATCACGCCGCGGTCGAACAGGTCTTTCTTGCGGTCGAAGTCCATCTTGGCGCTTTCGAGGCTGGCCTTCGCCTGGCTCTGGCTCGCCTGCGATTGCAGCAGACCGGCGCGGAGCTGCTCGGCCTGGGCCTGGTAGGCGTCGGGTTTGATCCGCAACAGCAGGTCGCCTGCCCGCACGGCGTCTCCCTCTTTCACCCGAAGCTCGATGATTTCGCCCGAGATTTCCGGCGAGATGATGACCTCGGTTTCGGGCTGGATGCGGCCCGAGGCCGTCACCACCTGCGTGATCGAGCGGCGGTCGGCGTTGGTGACTTCCACTTCGGTGCCCTCGGGCCCCTTGTTGAAGACGCTGCCGGCGATGACGACGAGCAGCAGAACCACGACGAGGCCGCCGAGAACCCACCAGAGCGTGCGGTTGGACTTGGGTGCTGGCTGTGCCATGCTGGGGAAGGGAGTTGGTTGGTTGAGAAGTGGGTTGGGGTCGCTGGTTGGTCGGGGTGGTTAAAGTCGGTCCTCAACAGACCAACCCTCTAACCATCAACCAACCTGCCCCCGCGATCAGTTGAACGCCGCCGAGGCGGGATCGAGCACGCCGAGGTAGTATTCGATGAGCTTCTCCTGGAAAAAGAAGCTGTACTGCGCCCGGAGCTGGCTGCTCTGCGCCTGGGTCAGCGACGTCTGTGCCTGCGTGACTTCGAGCAGCGTGCCCGCGCCCGCGTCGTAGCGCTGCTGCGCGGCGTCGAGCGCACGGCGGGCGCTCTCGACCTGCACGGCGGTCACCTCGACCTGCTTTTCGAACGAGAGGTAATCGAGGTACGCCTGCCGCACCTGCGTGGCTACATTCTGGCGCAGATCGGCGAGGCCGAGTTCTTCGTTTTCCACCTGAAGCCGGGCGCGCTGCGTATTGCTCCGCGTCGAGAAGGCGTCGAAGATGGGCAGCGAGATGCTGAACGAGACGCTGCCGCCGCGACGCTGGTCAAACTGGTCGAAGAGCGGCGTCGTCCGCACGCCCACGACGTTGCCGTTGGCGTCGAACTGTGGGGCCTGAAAGGCGCTGCTCCACGCGGTGCCGTAGTTGGCCGAGAAGCCCACGCGCGGCAGCCGCGTGGAGCGGGCGACGCGGATGCCTTCCTCGGCAGCGCGGATGCTGGCGCGCTGCGCCGCCAGGTCGGGCCGGTCCTGAAGGGCCTGCCGCAACAGTGTGGCGATGTCGTACGCCTCGACTTGCACGTCGGCGTTGTCGAGCGCGGGCAGGTCGGGGATGACGAAGCGGTACTGCCCGAAGGGGTCGAGCTGGAGAATCTGGATGAGCTGTGCCTCGGCGACTTCGGCGTCGCGCTGCGCGTTGAGGACGTTGAGTTCGGCCTGCGCCACGAGGGCCTGCTGCTGGTAGCGCTCCGACTCCGGGCGGCTGCCCGCGCCGATGAGCGTCTCGATGCGCGCGAGCTGGGCGCGCTGCTCGGCGAGGGTCTGTTCCAGCACCCGCACCTGCTCGCGGTTGGCCAGCACCGTCAGGAATCCCGTCGCCACGTTGAACACGACGGTCTGCTCGCTGCGGTCGCGCAGGAGACGGCTTGCTTCGAGCGCGGCACGCGCCTGCTCCACCCGCGCCACGTCGGCGAAGCCGTTGAAGACGTTGACGTTGGCGCCCACGCCCACGTTGAACGACTCGCTCGTCTGGTTCACCAGGCGCGTCTCCTCAACCGAGCGTCCGTACGACTGCGACGTGCCCGCGTTGACGCCGAAGGTGGGCAGGAAGTTGTTGCGCTGCGCCGACAGCGTCGCCCGCTGCTGCCGGACGCCGTTCTCCTGCCGTTGCAACGCCAGGTTCTGCTCCAGCCCGATGCGGAGCGCTTCGTCGAGCGTGATGGTGCGGTCGATGGGCGTGCCCTGCGCGAACGCCGCCGCGGGCAGCACGCACAGGGTGAGGACGAGGACGAAAAAGCGCATGGCAACAGGATGAGGTGGAAAACAGCGGCACGGCGCGCAATCGCTGTTCCGCCCTGCCCGATGAGGCACAGGCAGCAGGGACAATGGTGGCGCTGTACGGCAGCGGACACCCCTTGTTACATCACCGGACAGTTTGGGCTGGAGAATGGAGGGTGACAAAGCATGCACCGTCACCAACCTCTATGCGCTACGCCCCCGCCTTCAGCTTGTCCATGTACATCTTGCGGAACTTGCTCACCTTCGGCGCGACCACGAACGCGCAGTAGGGCTGCGCCGGGTTGTTCCGAAAATAGCCCGCGTGGTACTCCTCTGCCGGGTAGAACACATCCAGCGGCTCGATCTGCGTGACGATGGGCGCGTCGTACAGCCCCTGCGCCTCGACCTCCGCCAGCACTTTCTCGGCGGTGGCCTTCTGGGCGTCATCGTGGTAGAGGATGATCGAGCGGTACTGCGGGCCCACGTCGTTGCCCTGCCGGTTCGGGGTCGTGGGGTCGTGTGTGGTGAAGAAGACGCGGAGGACGTCAGCGTACGCGATCACGTCGGGATCGAAAGTGATCTGGACAACCTCAGCGTGGCCGGTCTGTTTGCCGCACACCTGCTCGTACGTCGGGTGGGGCACATGGCCGCCCGCGTAGCCAGAGACGACGCTTTCGACGCCTTTGAGTTGTTCGAAGACGGCTTCGGTACACCAGAAGCATCCGCTGCCGAAAGTGGCGGTCTGAGTAGGCATGAGGTTTTGGAGTTCGAGGTTCGAGCAAGCTAACAGCGCGCGCGAACGTGTGTTTGCGGATTTTCGGAAGAAGCACGGGACGGGATACGAGCCTGCAGGGTGGCGTTGGCGACACGCTGCTGCGCCCCTACCACCGATCTTCGATTCCTGTGCCGGGCGTGCCCCCCTTCGACTGCGCTCAGGGCAGGCTGGCACGCCCCTACTTCCGCGTTCCCACTTTCCACCTTCAAAAAATGTCCCACGATCCCATTGCTGAACGGGCGGCGCAGGCGGCCGACCACACACGCCGCGCGCTGGCCTACATGGCCGAACTCGGCATCCGGCCCGAGGGGCACGTGAATCTCTTCCTGCCACCCGACGCGCGGCAGCAGGACATCCACCGGATGCCGTACCCGCACGCGGCGCGGCAGGTGGTGGTCTACGAAACCGAGCAGGGCGAATTCTCGGCGCTCTGCCCGTTCTCCGGTCTGCCGGACTTCGGCGTCGTCCGCATCGAGTACGTGCCGGGCGACCACGTGCTCGAACTCAAGAGCCTCAAGTACTACCTGCTCTCCTGGCGCTCCATCGGCGCGGCGCAGGAGGACATCACGGCGTTCGTGTACGAAGACCTGTTGCGCCACCTCGAAAATCCGGCGTACCTCGTCGTCACGACGGTCTACAACGTGCGCGGCGGCATCACCACCACCTGCACCATCGACAGCCGCCAGCAGCAGGCGCTCGGCGCGTAGGGCTGGATTTCCAGGCCGCGCCTTAACAGGCGACGGGCATGGGCCGATAATCGAGCGGACTACGACTGCCTCGGCAGCGCACATCGGCCTTCCCCTCGTCCATGCAGCCTGCGCCCCGTTCTCTGCGTGCCACCTGGCACACCTCCGCCCGCGCGTACACCGCCACCGGGCGTGCGTGGAGGGCTGCGCCATGAGGCTGGTCGAGCGTTTGCGCCGCATCTGGCGGCAGGGACACCTGGGACGCACGCTGTCGCTGCTGATTGCGGGTGGCGTGGCGGTGCTGGCGCTGCTGGCGTTGCCGCTCACGCTGAAGCAGATTCAGCAACCCCTGCGCGAGGCCAGCCAGCGTACCGCCATCGGCATCGCCGACATCACCGCGCGCGCCGTGGGGCACGCGCTGGCCACGGGCGACACCGCCGCCGTGCGCCGCCTGATCCACGACGCCTCGCGCATCGAAGACGTGGCGCTCGTCGCCCTCGTCGATTCCTTCCGCACGCCTCTCGTTCAGGAGACGTCGCCCGACGCGGCCGGGCTGGTGGCGCTGAAGGCGGGGCTTTCCGGTGAGCAGCAGACGTACGGCATCTACCGGCCCGTCTATGCCACCGACGGCGTGGTAGACTCGATGCACGCCGTGTTCGTGGCGCTGTCGGTGGCCCCGATGGACGCGGTGACGAGCCGCAGCGGGTGGACCGTCACGGCCATTTTCCTCGTGCTCATCGTACTCGGATGCGTGCTGGCGATGGGCATCAGCATCCTCGTGACGCGCCCGCTGGTGGACCTGGTAGACGTGGCGCGCGACATCGCGGGCGGCAACCTGACGCGTCGTGCCCTGCCGTCGGGCCACCGCGAAACCGCCGACCTGGCGCACGCGCTCAACACGATGGTGGCGGGCATGGTGAAGACCTACCGCGAACTCGAAGGCCGCAACGCTGACATCGCCCGGCGCTCGCTCGAGCTGGCCATCGCCAAAGAGCAGGCCGAAGAGATCGTCCTGCTGCGCGACACGTTTCTGACCAACATGAGCCACGAGGTTCGCACGCCGCTGGCGGGCATCCTGGCGACGGCACAGATCCTGCGCGAGGAGATCGACGGCCCCGCCACCGAACTCGTCGAGATCCTCGAAGCAAGCAGCAAGCGGCTGCTCGAAACCATCAACGATGTGCTCGAACTCTCTGCCCTCGAAGCCGACACGCAGCGGGTGCAGCTGCGGACGGTGGACCTGCGGCGCGCACTCCACGACGCCGTCGCGCCGCTGCACGAACAGGCGAAAAAGAAGGGCCTCGCGCTCGTGCTCGAACCCTGCGCACACGCGCTCTACGCCGAGATCGACCCTGCCGCCTTCGACCGGGTGATGAACCACTTGGTGGGCAACGCCATCAAGTTCACGCCTGCCGGGTCGGTGCGGATCTGTTTGCGCAACAATCTCCACGAGGTCCAGATCGCCGTCATCGACACCGGCATCGGCATCGAGCAGGAGCAGCTTCCCGTCATCTTCGAGCCGTTCCGGCAGGGGTCGATGGGGCTTTCGCGCACGCACGAGGGCAACGGCGTGGGGCTGTCGATTGCCCGGCACTACGTCGAGCGCATGTACGGCACCATCGGCGTCGAAAGCACGCCCGGCCAGGGCAGCACGTTCAGCATCCAGCTTCCGCGCGTGCAGCAGCGCCGCAGCAGCTCCGACGGCGTCAAACGCCAGCCCGACTACACACTGGAATGGACGCCCGTGATGGCGGCGTCGTAAAGACGGCTCCGTTCACAGGCGCAGGATGCCTGTGATGGCCGCGCGGGCGATCTCGACGTTGGTATCGATGGAGTGCTTGAAGGCGACCTCGGTGCCGGGCGTGAGGTCGCGCACGGGGAAGACCATCTCGTCCACCTTCGTGTTCTCAGCGTCGTAGAACACCACCTGCACCTGCACGCTCGGGATGGTCGTGCCGGAGAGGTTGACGAGTTTGCCGGTGATGTAGGGCGTGCCGCCGTCCTCGCGCAACAGCTGCACGTCGCGTGACTCGACCTGCCCCGCTTCGATGGGCGTGCCGCCGCACGCGGCGAAGACGCCCAGGCAGAGCAACAGGGAAAGGGGCAGAACGGCGCGCATGGAATCGTCTGGGAAAGGGGAAGGGATTGAAAATTACCGCGCAGCGCGTGCAGCGCGTGAGAAAAGGCCGTCACCCGGCAGCTCAGTCCAGCCCGTAGGTCTGCGCGATTTCTTGGGCGGAAAGCACCTCGCGTTCGGCACCCGGGATGTGGCGCTTTTCAAGCACGCACGCCCCCAGCACGAGCGCGTCGAGGTGCGTGCGGCGGAAACAGCGGTAGGCGTCCTCGGGCGTGCAAACGATGGGCTCGCCGCGCACGTTGAAGCTCGTGTTGACGAGCACGGGCACGCCGGTTTTCTGGCCGAACGCCTTCAGCAGCGCGGCATAGCGCGGGTGCGTGTGGGCATCAACCGTCTGCACCCGCGCCGAACCGTCCACGTGCGTCACGGCGGGAAGGGCGCTCTCGACGTGCCTGAGTTTGTCCAGCCCTTCGCCCTGCACCCGCGCGTCTCTGACCGGCGCGACGAGCAGCATGTACGGACTGTCGGCGTCGAGGTCGAAGAACGGGGCCTGTTGTCCGGCGAGCACGCTGGGCGCGAACGGCCTGAAGGACTCGCGGAACTTGACTTTGAGGTTGACGAGTCGCTGCACGTCGCGCCCGCGTGGGTCGGCGAGGATGGAGCGGTGGCCGAGGGCGCGCGGCCCGAACTCCATCCGCCCCTGAAACCAGCCCACGGCCATACCCTCGGCGAGCAGATCGGCGACGTGTTCGACGAGCGTGTCGGCGTCGAGGCGTTGGTACGGGACGTTCTGCGCGTCGAGAAAGGCAGCGATGTCGTCGTCGGAGAAGGCAGGACCGAGAGCGGCGCCCTGCATGGCGTCGGGGTTTTGCGGGATGCGCGGCTGTCCGGCGTAGCGGTGGTAGGCGAGCAGCGTGGCACCAAGCGCGCCGCCCGCGTCGCCTGCAGCAGGCTGAATCCACACGTCGTCGAACACCTTTTCGCGCACGAGCAGGCCGTTGGCGACGCAGTTGAGGGCCACGCCGCCTGCCATCACGAGGTTTTTCTCGCCCGTCTCGCGCCTGACGTGCCGCGCCATCTTCAGCACGATCTCCTCGGTAACGAGTTGGATGGACGCGGCGAGGTCGAAGTCGCGCGCGGTGAGCGGGCCTTCGGGGCGGCGGCGCGGGCCAAAGAGCGTTTCCATCTTCCGCCCCGTCATGGCGAGGCCCACGGGAAACGTGAACCTGTCGAGGTGGAGGCGGATCGAGCCGTCGTCGCGGATGTCGACGACCTCGTCGCGGATTTTTTGGGCAAAGCGCGGCGTGCCGTACGGCGCGAGCCCCATCAGCTTGTACTCGCCCGAGTTGACGCGGAAGCCGCAGAAGTACGTGAACGCCGAGTAGAGCAGCCCGACCGAGTGCGGAAAGTGCTGCTCGGCCACGATCCGCAGGTCGGCGTCCGCGCCCACGCCGTAGCTCGTCGTCGTCCACTCGCCCACGCCGTCGGTCGTGAGGAACGCGGCGCGGTCGAAGGGGGACGGGAAAAACGCGCTCGCGGCGTGGCTCTCGTGGTGCTCGGCAAAGAGGATCTCGCCGTCGTAGCCGCCCAGCGCGCTGCGGATCTCGTCGCGCATCCACAGCTTCTGCTTGAGCCAGACGGGCATCGCCTTGATGAACGACGCCAGCCCGCGCGGCGCGAACGACACGTAGGTTTCGAGCAGCCGCTCGAAGGTGAGCCACGGCTTGTCGTAAAAGGCGACGAGGTCGAGGTCGGCGGCGGTGATCCCGGCTTCGCGGAGGCAATACGCCGCCGCCCGGGCGGGAAAGCGGGCGTCGTGCTTGACGCGGCTGAAGCGCTCCTCCTGCGCCGCCGCCACGATGCGCCCGTCGCGCACGAGGCACGCGGCGCTGTCGTGGTAGAAAGCGGACAGGCCGAGGACGGTCACCGCCGGAACACAATCTCGCTCACGCTGGCGCCCATTTCCTCGTCGGCGATGCCTTCGTCGTAGTCGATGAAGAACGAGGCGAGCAGGCGCGACGCGGGATCGTACTGGTACTGCACCGACGCGGCGTTGCGCGCAAAAGCGGCTTCGACGGTCGCGTAGAGACTGTCCATCGTCTGCCGCACGTACGGCTGGTCACTCGGCGGCTGGAGGTCTACGATCGCGCCGCCGCGCACGTCCACGGTGTACGGGCCGCGGTCGATACAGAAGCAATTCCGGCTGTACGTGAAGCGGTAGGCGGCGGGCTCGGTGGCATCCCAGTGGGCACGGAGTTCGGCGAAACGGGCGCGCGACGTGTCGGTGGCGAGCGTGCTGTCGGAGAAGGTGTACCCCTCATCTCGAACGACGCCCTTCGGATCGAAAATCCGGCACGCGGGCAGCAGCACGAGCACGAGCAGGAAGAAAGAAAAGAACGGCTTCATCGCGTGTCGAGTGTCGGTGAACCAGTGACAAATGACAACCCTCAGCGCCCGCCGGCGCCCGCGACTTCGGCGGCGCGGGCCATTGCCGCGGCGGCATCGACGACGCCGCAGGTGGACGAGAGGGTGCAGAAATCGACCTCCTCTTCGCCGCCCGGTGCGGGCACGCGCGTGCCCTCGTAGCGCCGCGCCGTCTCGCGCAGAATCCCGCGCACCTGCGTAGCGGTGAGTTCGGGGTAGTAGCTGAGGACGAGCGCGGCCACGCCCGCCACGACGGGTCCCGCCATCGAGGTGCCGTCGCGCTCGCCGTAGGTGTTGCCCGGCAAGGAGGAGTAAATGTCCAGGCCGGGCGCGAACAGATCGACGCGCGTCTGCCCGTAGTTGCTGAACGTCGCGGCGAGGTTGGCCGGCTCCCAGCCCGACGCGCCGACGCTGACCCACGAGGTCGCCGCGCCGCCGTCGAGGAACGTGGGCGACGGGTAGCTCGCTGTCACATCCACGTTTTCGCCGCTGTTGCCCGCGCTGTTGACGAGCAGCACGCCCTTCGCGGTGGCGTAGCGCACGGCTTCGTCCACGAGTTCTTTGTCGGGCGAGTAGGCTTTGCCGAAGCTCATGTTGACCACGCGCGCGCCGTTGTCGGCGGCGTAGCGGATGGCGTTGGCGACGTCCTTGTCGCGCTCGTCGCCGTCGGGCACGGCGCGGACGACCATGATGCGGGCGGCGTCGGCGATGCCTTTGCCGCCGAGGGCGTTGTCGCGCCGGGCGGCGATGATGCCCGCGACGTGTGTGCCGTGCTCGGGGTTCGGGCCTTTCACGTCGCCGTTGCCATACGTGCGGAAAGCCGGATCGTCGGTGTCATCGACGTTCGCGCGCCCGTCGTAGTCGGGGTTGAAGTGATACTTCACCTGGCTGTCGAGTTGTTTGTAGTACTGCTCCAGGTCGCCGAGGGTGAGGTTGTTGGACAGCAGGAAGGCGTAGAAATTGCGCGCGCGCGCCAGTTCGCGGGCGTCGTCGCCGATGGTGAGCAGGTCGCGCTCAGTGACGGTGTCGCGCCCGAAGTGCTTGTGGATGCGCGGCACGGCGACGCGGGCAAGGTCGTAGATCTCCTTGATCTGCGGCATCGTGGCCTTGGCTTCGTCGCGGCGGCGGGTGAACTCGTCGCGCACCTGCTCGAAGTAGGCGTACTCATCGCGCTGCGCCTCGGGCACGTCGGCGGCTTTCATCGTGCCGTAGACGGGGCGCAGGCGCGCGTACTCGCGCGTGACTTCGAGTTGCTCGTGGTCGGCGTTGTCGCCCTTGGCGTTGCCGAGGAAACTCCATCCGTGGACGTCGTCCACGTAGCCGTTGGCGTCGTCGTCGATGCCGTTGCCGGCGATCTCGTCTTCGTTCGTCCAGATGCGACCCTCTAAATCCTCGTGGTCGATGTCGATGCCGGAGTCGATAACGGCGACGACGACGGGCGTGGCGCTGCGGTCGGCGACGAGCGCGTAGGCCGCGTCCACGTCTACGCCGGGGTACGCGCTCGTGCCCGGGCGCAGGTACCAGTCGTGCGGCGGCACAGGCTCGGCCAGCACGTCGGCAGGCGCCTCGGGCGCGGCGACGACCTCGACGGGCGTGGGGCCGCCGGTTTCGGGCGGCGTGGGCACGGTGGCCGTCGCCGTCTCGGCAGGGCGGGTGGACGTGCAGGCCGCGACGAGCAGCAACAGCGGCAGAAACAGGCGGAAACGCGACATGAAGACGGGGGACTACGGGAAGAAAAGGCAGCGCGGTCAGCGCGGGTAGGTGAGCACGCGAAGGTCGTACGCGCCCATCTCCTCGGGCATGGCGGACGTGACGACAATGCGCCACGTGCCCGGCTCAGGCTGCAAGTCTGACAGGAGCGAGCGCGTGGTGTCGCCCGCGTCGTCGTTGCGGTACCACGTGCCCGAGGGCGCCTGCACGGCGAGGTAGCCGTCGAAGCCGTACGAGACGAGTTCGATGTCGAACGGTCCGGTGGTGTCGAAGGTGCGTTCGTAGGTATCGGCGCGCTCGCCTTTGGGCAGCAGCGCATCGTTGCCGTCGAGGCGCCCCTCGGTGGTTGTCACCGTCGCCTGCGCGCCCGCCGCCAGCGTGAGCGTGTAGGCGCCCGCGCCGCTGGCGTCGTAGGTGCTCGCCCACACGGTGTAGGTGCCTTCCTGCGGCGCGATGAATTCGACCTGCGACACCT
Source organism: Rhodothermales bacterium (assembly GCA_963829705.1). GTDB lineage: Bacteria > Bacteroidota > Rhodothermia > Rhodothermales > BA12 > CAWHJN01. The sequence goes on along the minus strand of CAWHJN010000004.1, from coordinate 213,615 downwards.
CCGTCGAGCCGAAATCGTCGTTGACGTACTCGTTGCCCGCCGGACCCTTGACGAGGAGGTAGGTGTCGAAGGCCGTGCTTTCGAGGCGGGCGGTAAAGCGCTGGTGCTGCTTCAGCGTGATCGTCTGCGCGTCGTACGGGATGCCGTCTTCGCGCTGCGCGCTCTGCGGACCGAGCGTGCCTTCGTGGGTCTGGGCGGCGGCGGGAAGGGCCAGCACGAGGAGGAGGAACGCGGGGAGGAGGCGCATGAGCGGTGAGGAGAAGTAGGTGAGGAAGGAGCGGGCAAAGGTAACGCTTGGCGGACTCCATCGCGTATGTTGATAACGCTGTGTGCAGGGGTACGCACCCCTTCTCGAGCCCGGCCTTTCCACTCCCCATGCCCCGACGTTCGCGCGCGCGACGCGTTCTCCGCCTGATCGGCCTCAACGCGCTCCTCACGCTGGCATTGTGCCTTGCCGTCGAGGGCGTCGTGCGGCTCGCGCATCCGCAGATCCGCCCCGCTGGAACGACGAGCACACTCATGGCCGACAGCGTCTACGGCACCACGCTGGGCATCCGCCCCGGTGCCACGGGGCAGAGCAGCGGCGCCGCGTTTGCCTCCGACGCGCGCGGCGTGTGGCGCTACGCAAACGCCCGCCCCGGCCTCCCTCTCTGGCTGTTTCTCGGCGACTCGGTGACGATGGGCATCGGCGTCGCGCCCGACTCCACGTTTGCCGGACGCATCGCCACGCAGCAGGACACGCTCGACATCGTCAACCCTTCGCTCGTGGGCTACGCGAGCGATGATTACCGGGCCGTGTTCGAGGCGTGGCTGCGCCGCTCGCAGCCCGGTGATTCGCCCCTCCGGCGCGTGACGGTGTTCTGGTGCCTCAACGACGCCGTCGCCGGACGCGCCATGCCGGACGTAGTGGAAGGTCCGATGCGGGTGCTTCCTGCGGTGCGGTCGTTCGTCTTCAGGCACATCCACACTTACCAGTGGCTGCGCGCCACGTTTTTCGACCGCCCCCTCGCCTACTACCGCTACGACCGCCGCTTCTACGCCGACGACGCCTTCCGCCCGTACCTGGAAGATGCGCTCGGCCACCTCGCCGCGATGCACGCGCAGGCACAGGCACGTGGCCTCCCGTTCGAGGTCGTGCTGTTGCCCTATGCCGCCCAGCTCCGCGACGGCGACCGTTTGCCGCAGGAGGTAATGCTCCGTGAACTGCGCGCTCGGGGCATCCCCGCCCGCGACCTGTGGCGCGTTTTCTACCCGACCGACAACCCTGCCGCGCTGTACCTCTACGGCGACGGCATCCACCTGTCGGCTGAGGGCCACCGGCGCGTGGCCGAGGCGCTGCGCTGAACCCCTCGGGGCGGCGCGTATCGATGCTGCAACCGCGTCCGCCGCCGGGCCGGGGCACCGTATCCTGACGCGCACCGCCCTTCTCTACCTGCTGCTCATGGACTTCCTGACCTCCACGATTCCCGTTTCCGTGCTGCTGCTCGCGGCCCTCGGGCTGCTCGTCGTGGGCCTCGCCGTCGTGCTGTGGTCGGTCAAAGTGCGCTACGACCCCCGGTTCACCGTCGAGGCCGACGCGCCGTTCGCCGACCTCGTGCCGTCGCTCGCGGGGCTGTCGCACGGCACGCTCGTCGCGGGCAACGACGTGGAGATCGTCGAGAACGGCGCGTATTTCGACAGGCTGCTGGCCGACATCCGCGCTGCGCAGCACTCCGTCCACTTCGAGACGTTTCTGTGGAAAGAGGGCGAGATCGGCAAGAAGCTGGCGGCGGCGCTGGCCGAGAAGGCGCGCGCGGGCGTGGAGGTGCGCGTGCTCGTGGACGCCAACGGCAGCCGCGGCATGGGCAAGGAATCCCGCGAGATGATTGAGGGCGCAGAGTGCCAGTTCTGCCAGTACCACAAGAAAGAGCTGCGGACCATCGGGCACCTCAACAACCGCGACCACCGCAAGATTGCCGTCCTCGACGGGCGCGTGGCCTACGTGGGCGGCCACTGCGTGGTGGACACGTGGACGGGCGACGCGCAGGACAAGGAGCACTACCGCGACCTCTCCGTCCGGCTCGAAGGCCCCATCGTGCGCGACGTGCAATCCGCCTTCAGCGAGAACTGGGTGGCCGAGACGGGCGAGCTGTTCGCGGGCGAGGACGTGTTTCCCGAACTGGAGGCACGAGGCAGCATCACGGCGCACGTAGCGCGCATCCGGCCCACCACGTCGGCCTCCGCCGTCAAGATCTTCCACTACATGGCCGTCTGCATGGCGCGCGAAAAACTGTGGATCCAGAACCCGTACTTCCTGCCCGACCCCGAGGCCATCGACGCGCTCGTGGAAGCGGTAAAACGCGGCGTGGACGTGCGGGTGATGATGCCGTCCACGGAAGCTTCCGACATGCCGATGGTGCAGCACGCGGCGCACCACAACTTTGGCAAGCTGCTCGCGGGTGGCATTCGCATGTTCGAGTACCAGAAAACGCTCCTCCACCAGAAAGTGCTGACCGTCGATGGCGTGTGGTGCGCCGTCGGGTCGAGCAACTTCGACGACCGCTCGTTCGAGATCAACGACGAGATCACGCTCGGCTTTTTCGACCCCGGCATGGCCCACCACCTCGAACAGATCTTCGAGCGCGATCTCGAAGACTGCGTCGAACGCACGCTCGACGAGTGGAAAAAGCGCAGCCCCTTCGCCCGCCTGCGCGACTTCGGCTACTACCTCGTCAACGAGCAGCTTTAGATGATGAGCCGCACCTCGGCCACGAGCGGGAGGTGGTCGGAAAAGCGGAAGGCGTCGAAGGCGTAGACGCGCTCGACCTGGAAGTGGCGGCTGAAAAAGAGGTGGTCGAGCGCCCTGGTGGGCTTCCACGAGGGAAACGTCGGGGCAGAGGCGGCTTTTTGCAGCGCCGTTCCGGACAGCAAATCCAGCTCGTCCTCGCGCGACACGTTGAAATCTCCCGCCAGCAGCGTGGGCACGTCGCACGCGCCGATGATCTCCGCGATGGCGTCGATCTGTTTGCCGCGCTGGCCGAGGTCGAGGCTGAGGTGCGTCACGAAGACGCGCACCGCCACGCCGCCGAGCACCACGGCGGCCTCGCTCAGAAAGCGCGGCTCGCCCACGCCCGGCAGCGCGTGGTTGGCGACGGCTTCCACGGGAAACCGGGCGCAAACGGCGTTGCCCTGAAACACCCGGTCGGTGACGAGGGCGGGGAAAAAGGCGTAGCCGTCCATTCCCGACGCTTCCGCCAGCAGCGCGCCCTGATCCACGCCCCGCGTGCGGCGGCTGCCCCCGCCGACCTCGCACAGCGCGACGAGGTCGATCCGTTCGTCTCGCGTGAACCGGGCGGCGTCGCGCACCGGCGCGGAGCCGTGTGGGTAGCGGTATTTCCACGCCGTCGTGAGGTAGTGCGCCCACCCGCGCGTCGTGCCGATGCCCGTTTGCAGGTTGGACGTGGCGACGCGGAAAACGGGAAGGGGCGTCACAGGCAGGCGCAGTTAAAGAACACCCCCGCAACGCTATCCCTGCGGCACCAGGTTCTTGTTCATCCTGAACACGTTTTCCGGGTCCCACCTCGTCTTCACGTCCACGAGCCGGTCGTAGTTCTGCCCGTACGCAGCGCGGATGCGGGCGTCGCCTTCGTCTGCCGTCTGGAAGTTGATGTAGGTGCCACCCGTCGAGAAGCGCCGCAGGTCCTGCCACGCCGCGCGCGCCCACGCCACGTTCGCCTCATCGTCCGCGGCATCGTCCCAGCCGGCGGCGATGTTGAGGACGAGGCCCGCATCGCGGTTGCCCACGGCGGAATGGTCGCCAGGCAGGCGGCCGATGGCGCCGCCGAGCGGAAAGAGCAGGATCGCCGCGTGGGGCGACACCACCTTCTCCGCGTGGTCGATGAGCGGATCGATCATCGCGGGGTCAAGGGCAGGCAGGTACTCGGACTTCCAGTAGTAGCGGCGGCCCTGGGGCTGGGTCGCGTCGAGCATCGTCTGCTGCGAGAGGTAGGAGCGCCGCTGCACGATGTCGCCCACGGGCGTACCCACCGAGCGGAGCGCGTCGACGAGCGCCTCGCCCTCCTCCATCGCGCCCGTGTGGCAGACGAACACCGCAACGATGGACTGGCCGTGCGCCGCCGGACTGATCCACGGGGCTGGTGGGGCTTTACGGAGCACGGCCACACACGTCATCTCCGGCGGCGCGTCTTCCATCAAGAGGCGGTAGCGTTCGAGCACGGCAGGCGCGTCTTCCCCGCGCCACGCCAGCGCGCCGCCGAGGATCTGCGGCCCCACGGGATAGAGTTCGTAGTCGAAATCGGTCACGACGCCGAAATTGCCGCCGCCGCCCCGCAGCCCCCAGAAGAGGTCCGGGTTCTCCGTCTCGCTGGCCCGCACCACGTCCCCGTCAGCGGTGACGAGTTCCATCGACCGGACGGTATCACAGGTCCAACCGTGCTGGCGCGTGAGGTAGCCGAAGCCGCCGCCGAGCGTCAGGCCCGCGACGCCCGTGGGGGACACGAAGCCAAGGACGGCAGCGAGGCCGTGTACCTGCGTCTCGCGGTCCACGTCGCTCAACAGGCAGCCTGCCTGAACGTGGGCCGTGCGCGTGGACGGATCGACGCGCACGCCGCGCATCCGGGAGAGGTCGATCACGAGGCTGCCGTCGTTCACCGCGAGGCCGGCGATGTTGTGTCCGCCACCGCGCACCGACACGGACAAACTCTGCTCGCGGGCAAACGCGAGCGCCGCGCGCACGTCGGACACGCCGAGGCAGCGCGCGATGGCGGCTGGGCGGCGGTCGATCAGGCCGTTCCAGATGCGCCGCGCCTCGTCGTAGATGGGCGTTTCCGGCGTGATCAGGTCGCCGCGCAAGTGGGGCCGCAGCGCCACCAGGGCGTCGTCTATGGCTCCGGCGTGCGGGGTCGCTGAAAGCTGTGTAGGGGACATTGATTCGGTTGGTTCAGGACGTTTCGCACACACGAGGCGCCAGGCGTTTGCGCCCGCTGCCATCAACCCGCCATTTTAGCGCGCATATGCGCGATGATTTCGCTGTGCTCGAACTGGGGGCTGAACAGGATGACCTCGGCATCTCGGCCGACCCTGACGGTGTGACCGGGTGGCCAGTAAAACAGGTCGCCGCCGGTGGTCTCTTCGTCAGTACCGTCTGCATAGGTGACGGTGAGGTCGCCTTCCAACACGTAGCCCCAGTGCGGGCACTGGCACAGGTCGCCCTCTAAGCCCTGCAGCAGCGGCGTGATGTCGGCACCGGCACCGAGGGAAAAGTACTCGCCGCTGATCATGCCGTACCTGGAAGCGTCGCCGAAACAGGTCTGCTGCCGGGCTACCGCACCGGGTGCGTCGATTCGGGTGGGGATGTCGTTTTTGGCTACGCGCATTTCGGGTGCCTCCTGTAGGTGGGGGTTGAAGAAAACGGCCCGACGTGGATCGTAGGGGCCGTTTGCAAGATCGACTGCACCTTTCCGGCTGTCCAGTACACGTTCTGTACTGGCAGGTAGCACACCCGTGGTCTACCTTGCTCTCCATGGATTCCTATGGACAATTCTGCCCGGTAGCCCAGGCTGCCGAAATCGTCACGCAGCGGTGGATGCCGCTCGTGATCCGCGAACTGCTGTGCGGCAGCCATCGCTTCAACGACCTGCACCGTGGCGTGCCCCGAATGTCACGGACGCTGCTCGTGCGCCGCCTGGGCGAACTGGAGGCGGTGGGGTTGATCGAGCGGCGGCTCGTCGGGGCAGACGCGCACCCGGAGTATCACCTCACGCAGGCGGGAGAAGAACTCCAGCCCCTGATCGTCCAGCTTGGCGACTGGGGAAAGCGGTGGGTGCAGCGCGAAGTGTCGCGCGACGTGCTGGATGCCGGGCTGCTGATGTGGGACATCCACCGCCGGATCCTGCGGGAGCGCCTTCCGCCCCGGCAGACGGTCGTTCAGTTCTATTTCACCGACGCGCCCGAGGCGCAGCAGCACTACTGGCTCGTCGTGGAAAAGGGACAGGTGGATCTGTGCCTGCAAGATCCGGGGCAGGAAGAAGACCTCTACGTGCGCTCCGACGTGCAGACGCTCACGGACATCTGGCTCGGCGACCTCGGCCTCGCGCAGGCGCTGAAAGCGGAGATGCTGTGGCTCGGCGGCGACGTGGAACTCCGGCGTTCCTTTCCCGACTGGCTCGGCCTCAGCGCGTTCGCCGGCATCGCACGCGAACCGCGAGGGCGTAGCAGGACGGCAGCCCAGCCAGCAGGCGATGCGGTGTAAGGGCGCAGCGCGCTGCGCCCCTACAAAGGCAAGAAATCACCCGTCGAGGTCGGCGAGGTTGGCTTTCAGGCGTTCGATCTCGGCGCGGGCGTCGGTGGCTTTCTGGCGCTCTTTCTCGACGACATCGGCGGGGGCGCGTTGGACGAAGCTCTCGTTCTGAAGCTTTTTCTCGACGCCTGTCAGGAAACCTTCTTTCTGCCCGATCTCCTTTTCCAGTCGCTCGCGCTCGACGCCGAGGTCGATCATCCCGGCCAGCGGCACGAACACCTCGCTCGCGCCCACGACGACGGCGGCGCTGGCCTTTGGCTTGGCCTGCCCGCGTCCGATCTGCACGTCGCTGGCGCGGGCGAGTTTGTAGAAGTACGGCGTGTGCGCCCGCAGCACGGTTTCGAGGCGCTCGTCCACGTCGGGTAGGTTCAGCACCGCCGTCACCTCTTTGCTCGGCGGCACGCCGTAATCGCTCTTGACCGACCGGATGCCGCTGATGAAATCCTGCACGAGCGCGAACGTCTCGACGGCCTGTGCGCTCGTCTCGTCGCGGTCGGACTGCGGCCACGGGCTCACGATGCACGCCTCGGACGCCGCGCGCGGGCGCAACTTGTGCCACAGCTCCTCGGTGATAAACGGCATGAACGGGTGCAGAAGCTGCATCGCCTTTTCGTAGACCTCGACGGCGAGGGCCAGCGTCTCCTCGTCCATCGCCTCGCCGCGCTCGGGCTTGATGAGTTCGAGGTACCAGTCGCAGTAGTCGCGCCAGAAAAAGTCGTACACGTGCGCCAGCGCCTCGTTGAGCCGGTAGCGGCCCACGGCCTCATCGACGGCCTCGACGGTGTCGTTGAGGCGGGAGACGATCCATTTTTCCACCAGCTCCAGTTCCTCGAACGCCCGCGTGCGGCGGTAGGATTTGGCGATCCGTCCGCTGTCGTCGCGCTCGGCGAACTGCGCGAAGACGTTGAACGAGTTCCAGATCTTGTTGGCGAAGTTGCGCCCCATCTCGAAGCGCGAGGGGTCGAGCTTGATGTCCTGACCGGGCGTGCAGAGCACCGTCAGCGAGTAGCGCACGGCATCGGCACCGTACTGCTCGATCATCTCCAAGGGGTCGATGCCGTTGCCGAGGCTCTTCGACATCCAGCGGCCCTGCTTGTCTTTCACCATGCCGGTGATGAAGACGTCCTTGAACGGGATCTCGCCGGTGAAATGCAGGCCCGCCATGATCATCCGGGCGATCCAGAAAAAGAGGATGTCGTAGCCCGAAACGAGGACGGTGCCGGGGTAGAAATACGCCAGCTCGCGCGACTTGTCGGGCCAGCCGAGCGTGGCGAACGGCCACAGCCACGACGAAAACCACGTGTCGAGCACGTCTTCGTCCTGCACCATCCCAGCCTCGGGCTGGTCGATAGAGACGACGTATGGGCGGCTCTCGTCGATCTCGCCCTCCGCATCCGTGTAATACCACACGGGGATGCGGTGGCCCCACCAGAGCTGGCGCGAGATCGTCCAGTCGCGGATGTTTTCCATCCAGCGGTAGTACTCGTTCTCCCAGCGCTTGGGGTAAAACTGGATGCGCCCGTCGCGCACGGCGTCAAGCGCGGGCGCGGCGAGCGGCTTCATCTTGACGAACCACTGCGTCGAAAGCAGCGGCTCGATGATGGCTTTTGAGCGCGACGAGACGGGCACGGTGGCTTTGTAGGTCTCCACCTTTTCGAGCAATCCCTGCGCCTCCAGGTCGGCGACGATCTGTTTGCGCGCCTCGAACCGGTCGATGCCTGCGTACGGCCCGGCGTGCTCGCTGAGGGTGCCGTCGAGGTTCATGACGTTGACGACCTCCAGCCCGTGCCGCTCGCCGATCTCGAAGTCGTTCTTGTCGTGCGCCGGGGTGACTTTGAGCGCGCCCGCGCCGAAATCGCTCTGCACGTAGGCGTCGGCGATGATGGGAATCTCGCGGTCCACGAACGGCACGCGCACCTTTTTGCCGACGAGGCTCGTGTAGCGTTCGTCCTCCGGGTTGACGGCAATCGCCGTGTCGCCCATGATGGTTTCGGGCCGCGTCGTGGCGACGGTGAGGTATCCATCGCCCTCGGCCATCGGGTAGCGGACGAACCACAGATGACCGTCGCGCTCGACGTTGTCGACCTCCTCGTCGGAGAGCGCCGTCTGATCGACGGGGCACCAGTTGACGAGGTAGTGGCCGCGGTAGACGAGCCCCTCGTTGTAGAGTTGAACGAAGACTTGCTGCACGGCGCGCGTGAAGCCTTCGTCCATCGTGAAGCGGCTGCGCGCCCAGTCGGCGCTGTCGCCCAAGCGGCGCTTCTGCTGGAGAATGATGCCGCCGTACTCCTCCTTCCAGTCCCACACTTTCTCGATGAACGCCTCGCGTCCGAGCGCGTGGCGGTCCTGCCCCGTCTCGGCCTTCAGCGTCTTCTCAACGACGTTCTGCGTGGCGATGCCCGCGTGGTCCATGCCCGGCATCCACAGCGCGGGGCGGCCCTGCATCCGGCGCATCCGCGTGAGCGCGTCCTGGATGGTGTCCTGCAAGGCGTGGCCCATGTGGAGGCGACCCGTCACGTTGGGCGGCGGCATCATCACCACGTGCGGCGCTTCCGACGGGTCGATGTCGGTGTGGAAAAAGCCACCCTCTTCCCAGAACCGGTACCAGGTGTCCTCGATCTGCGAGGGATCGTAGGCGGTCGAGGGCGTGGGGGCGTCGGCGGTCGGGTTCATGCGGTGCGGCGGCTGAGGCAGAAGACGAGCGAACGCGCAAGCAACGCCATTGCGCCGCGCCCCGCCACGAAAAATTGCGGGAAACGCGGGAGGGTGACTGGAAAGAAGACCCGTGAACGGCCAACCCTTACAGGTGCGCGCGCAGGCCGATGCCCACGCTCACCGGCGAGAGCGACAGCGTGTGGGCCGCCTGCGTGTTCGACCAGCGGTTGTTGGACAGACCGCCGCTTTTGCTCACCTCGGCAATCTCGATCTCCTGACCGGGTACCACCACCACGCGGCCCACGAGCGAGAGCGCTCGCGTTCCGTAGAGATCTACGACGAAACGGGCAGCAGGCAGCCACGTGTCTGCACGAAAGGCGTACCGCTCGATGTTGCCTTCGTCGGGTGCTTTATCCTGGAAGGCGCGCGTGGCGTAAACGGCACCCGAGCCCTCGGCGGTGAAGCGCGCCGCGCCGACGCCCACCGAGACGGTGAGCCAGTCGGGCAGCGGCACCAGCCCGTTCAGGCCAGCGCTCATGAAGCCCATCATCAGCTTTTTGTCCGCGATCTGCTCGTTGTCTTCGCGCAGCAGCCCGGCACCCTCGCGCGACCACCGGTAGGCCCCGCCGATGGAGAGCATCTTCCACACGCGCACCTCGGCGTCGAGCACCAGCGACTGCTGGCGCGACGGCACGTAGGCGTCGCGGGAGAACGTCTCGGTCTGCGTGGGCCTTGAGGGCCGGTCGAACATTGCCACCTGGGTGGTGGAGACGTCGCCCGCTGCCGACCACGTATCGAGCAACGTCACGTGGAGGCGGGGCTGGTAGAGGGTTTTCGGTCGGATGGAGGCCGTCGTCGGCGTGTCGCGGGCTGCCCACCACGCGCGAAACTCGGGCGGCGCAGTGCGGGCGAACAGGGCGAGGTGCGCGACGCCGGAAGGCACCGCGCCCCTGCCGGGGCCGGTGTTCGTCACCGCGCTCAGCCCCACCACCGCCGCACCGGCTACGGCCCCCACCAGGCTCACACCCTCCACGCGGTACGTCACGCCGTCGCCCGAGGCCGCCAGCGCCTGGGCCGCGAACAGCCCCGCCGCGCCGACGAGCTGGCCGGCGGTGAGCACCTGCTGCCTGCCGCCGACGGCACGCACGCGGACGATCTCGGCCGCCGGAATCCAGGCGAGTTGCTGCGCGGCGTCGCGCCACACGTACGGCTGGCCCGTCGGCAGCAGCGCCACGCCCCCGGCGTCGGCGTAAAGCAGGTCGCCCGTGAGGCCAGTGCCGTCGGCGCGCTCCACAATCACGGTGCGGTCGGTGGCGACGAGGTTGGGGCGGGCGAGGCGCGCGAAGGCGAGCGTTGTCGTGGCCTCGGCGAGCAGCGCGGGCGTGCCAGAAGCAAACAGCTTTTCGTACCCATCGACGTAGGTGCCCAGCGCCGTGCCGAGCGCGTCGTTCAGCACCAGTGACGTGTCTCGGCCCCGGGTGCGGAGTTCGACGCGCAAACTCGTGCCCTCGGGTCGGTACGTGGCGGCGACGAACGCCGTGCGCGGAATGGAAGGAAAGAGCCCAAAATGCGCCTGCTCGTCCGGGTCGATGGTGTCGCCCAGGCGGGCGCGGAGCAGATCCGCCGGGTGCTGAGCGTGGACGCGCGGCGTGAGCAGGCCGAGGCCAAAGAGGACGATCAGGAAAAGCCGAGGCATGGATGAGTAAAGAGGGAGGGGTACGTGACCGGGCGAGAAACCGGCAAAGGACGAATGACCGACAACCAATCAGAAGTGCAGCCGCAGGCCGAGGCGGTAGCGCGCCCCGGCCACGCGCGAGCGGTGGCGCGGCATCGAAGCGGTGTAGCGCCCCGCCGCGTTGGAGAACGACGCCTCGCGCGCCTCGACGGTGAAGGTGAGCGGCGCGGCCACGTCGCCCTCGACGTACACCGAGGCGTGCCGGGCGAAAAACACGTCGTAGCCCACGTGGAAGACCGGTTGCCACCGCGCCGCGTCGGCGGCGTAGGTGTCGTAGATGTTGGGTGCAGGCGCGGCGGCCAGCGCGGCGGCGGTGATGAGGTACGTGCCGCGCATCGATGCCGCGACGTGCCGGGCGCCCACGCCCGCCGACAGCCACGCATCGCCGATGCGGGTGCGCTGCACGCGCCGCCGCGCCCGCACCGACGCGCCGTAGAGCGTGATCGCACCGAAGGCCTCGTCATTGCCGCGGTCGAGCGTCGCGCTGCGGTGGTGCGCCGCCTCGCCCGACAGGCTCAGCCACGGCAGCACGTGGACGGACACCTCGCCGTGAAGGCCCGCCGCGCGGGCGCGGGCGCGCACCTCGGTTTGCTTGGCCCCGCTCTCGGCCTGCGGGTTCGCCGCTGCGTAGCGCGCCTCGACGGTGAAGGCGTCGGAGATGGGCACCTCGAAGGCGTGCGTCACCATCACCGACACGTACGGCCGGCGTACGCGCGGCAAAGGGTCGGGAGCAAAGGGCGGCGGGTCGAGCGGTTCGGCGCGGGCGGCGAGTTCGGGCGGGCGCAGCGTCTGGAAGCGGCTCAACGCGGTGAGGCGCGGCAGCGCCGCCGCGTACGCCTCCCGCTGCCCCTGCAACACGATCCGGTTGCGCGGACGCTCGCCCAGCAGCACGATGGCGGCAGCCCCGCTGCCCACGCGCAGCAGGTCCAGCGCGGGCGTTTCGGCACCGTCGTACAGCGGAGCCGTGGCCTGCACGGCGAGGGCAGTGGCCACCTGCGCAGCCTGCACCGCGCCCTCGGGCCACCCCGAAAGCTCGATGCGTCCCACCTCCGACGGGCTCACCACCTGCACCTCGCCCGCGCGGTGCCAGTCGAACACGCCGTACCCCTCGTGGATGCCCAGGCTGCGCGTGTCGGCCCACAGCAGCGTGCCCCGCGCCACGCTGCCGTCGCGACGCACGACGCGCACCCGCGTGCCCGGCTGGCGGACATCGGCGGGCCGGGCGATGCGCTCGCGCAGCAGCGTGGCATACCCACGGCGGCGCGGCACCAGCCCATCGCCCGAAAACAGCGTCTCGTACTCCTCCACGTACCGCGCCAACAGATTGCTCGCTTCGACGCTCAGGATGACGGTGGAATCCATCAGCACCGGCCCCTCATGCAGGGTGAGCACGGCGGAGAGGCTGTCGCCTTGCGGCGCGAAGGTGGCCGTGTGAAACCGCGCGTCGAGCGTGTAGAACAGGCCGAAATACGCCTGCTCGTCCGGTTCGAGTGTTGGCCCCAAGCGGGCCTCCAGACGATCCGAGGGGTGCTGCCCAGAGGCCGTCCCGGTGCAAAACAACAGCAGCAAAAGGAGGCGGAACACCGGCGCTGGATTTTTCAAGGCGCGCAAGTATACACGATGCCTCCAGGGACTGCAACGCCACGATCAAATAAACCTGGGGCGGAGTGAAGGGCGCGGAAGGATCGTGGAGTGAGAGCGCGGGTACAGGCCGCTCGCGCTCCTGCATCAGCCCTCCTTCCTGATCCAGCCATGCAACCGACGTTTCTGCACCTCGCGCTGATGGGCGTGGCCGTCGCGCTGGCGGCCTGCTCCGGCGACCCCTCGCCTGCATCCACTGCCGCTTCCCCGCCTCTGAGCCGCGTGGAAAACGCCGAACCCGACTTCTCGGTCGGCGCGTGGCACACCGGGCGCGTGTCGGCTCCGGCAGCGGCAGCTACGGCGGGGCGACTGGTGGACGTGGAGACGGGCACACACGAGGGCTACGACCGCATCGTGTTCACCTTCGACGGCGCGCTGCCTGCCTACGCAGTCGAAGTAGCAGGCGACCCCGTGCGCGCGTGCGGGTCGGGCGCGCCGGTGGCGGTGGAGGGCGAAGCGACGCTCGCGGTGCGGTTCGAGGGCACCGCCGCGCACACCGAGGCGGGCGTGCCCACGGTCGACGGGAGCGACCGACACCTCGCGCTGCCCGTCGTGCGCTCGCTCCACCTCACGTGCGACTTCGAGGCACAGGTCAGCTGGGCGGCGGGTTTGCAGACACGCTCCTCTTTTCGGGTGCTCACCCTCGACGCCCCGCCGCGCATCGTCGTCGACGTGGCGCACGCGGAGTAGGTGGTAGATGACGGGCTACAACTCGGCGGCGTCGAGGTGCGCGAGCAGCCACTGGCGGAAAACGGCGGCCTCGTCGGGCTTGTCCGTCCACCGGGCGCGGTTGAACATCGTCAGCGCCATCAGCATCGCGTGGTGCTGCCCGGCGCGGTCGCCGGTGCGCCCGAACTGCTGGTAGAGCCTGTCGATGAGGTCGATGCTTTCGCGCGCCGTCTCCACGTCCCGAAAGCCCAGCCGCCCGGCGAAGAAGCGGCTGTAGGCGTTCATCGGCTGCGACGTGGACGTGTAGAGGTCGTAGTAGCTCGTGGCCAGCCCTTCGTCGCGCAGCACGCTGCCCACGTACGACGGGCGCGCCTCGGTCAGCAGCGCGAGGCTTTCCACGTCTTCGATGCCGCTCAGGTACAGCGACACGATCTGCTCTTTCTTGGAAGGAAGGTCGGGTTCCATGGCCATAGGAAACAGTGTGCACCTGTCACGCGCCGCCCGCTCGGATGGATTCCAGAGGCGCAGAAGGGTTACACTGCTACCGGAACGCCTCGGGATCAGGCACGACGGTGTCGAGCACGCGGGCGGCGGAGAGCACGCCGGGCATCCCCGCGCCGGGGTGCGTGCCCGCGCCGGAGAAATACAGGTGCTCGATGTCCTCGCTCGCGTTGTGCGGGCGGAAGTACGCGCTCTGCGTCAGCACGGGCTCGATGGAAAACGCCGCACCTTTGTACGACAGATAATCGTCCAGAAAGCCCTGCGGCGTGAGCGTGACGGAGGCGGCGAGATGATCTTCGAGGCCGGGCAAGACCGTCTCGCTCAGGTGCTTCGAGATGGCCCGCCGGTAGCGCTCGGTTTCCGCCGACCAGTCCGTGCCGCTGTCGAGGTGGGGCACGGGCGAGAGGACGTAGAACGCATCGCAGCCCTCGGGCGCCATCGACGGATCGGTGGCCGTCGGGCGGTGCAGGTAGAGACTGAAATCGTCGGCGAGGACTTTGCGCTCGAAGATGTCTTCGAGGAGTTCTTTGTAGCGCGGTCCAAGGATGATCGAATGGTGCTTGACGTCAGGGTATTTTTTATCCGTTCCGAAGTACCACACGAAGAGACTCATCGAATAGCGCGTTTTGTCGATGCGTTTATCCGTCCAGTGCGAACGCGCGTGCGACGGGACGAGGTGTTTGTACGTCCACGCCACGTCGGCATTCGAGACGACGAGGTCTGCCGCGATCTCCTCGCCACTCGCCAGCTTCACGCCCGTGGCGCGCCGTCCGTCGAGCGTGATTTCCTTCACCTCCTCGCCCAGCCGCAGCGTGCCGCCGAGCCCGTCGATCAGCTCTACCATTCCCTGCACGAGCGCGCCGGTGCCCCCCATCGCGTACCACACGCCCCACTTGCGCTCGAGAAACGCGATGAGCGTGTAGATGCTCGTGACGTTGAACGGGTTGCCGCCCACGAGGAGCGGGTGGAACGAGAGCACCTGCCGGATTTTCTCGTGCTTGACGTATTTCGAGACGAGGCCGTAGACCGTCCGCTGGCTCTGCAACGCGACCATCGCGGGCACGATGCGCGCCATGTCGCGGATGCGGCTGAACGGCACGTGCGCCAGCGCCTCGAAGCCGACCTTGAAGATGTCCGCCGAGTGGGCGAAAAAACGCTCGTAGCCTTCCACGTCCTCGGGAGAAAACCGGGCGATCTCGCGCTTCATGGCCTCGGCGTCGCCGGTGTAATCGAAGTGCGTGCCGTCGTCGAAGTAGACGCGGTAGAACGGCGTCACCTCGCGCAGTTCGACGTCGTCCGCGCGGTTTTTGCCGCAGAGCCGCCACAATTCGTCGAACAGAAACGGCGCCGTCACCACCGTTGGCCCGCCGTCGAAGGTGAAGCCATTGTCGCGGAATACCCGCGCCCGCCCCCCGGCCTGGTCGAGCTTGTCCACGACGGTCACGCGGAAGCCGCGCGCCCCCAGCCGGATGGCCGCCGCCAGCCCCCCCAGCCCCGCTCCGATGACGACGGCGTGCGGCGCGTCGGCAGCCACGGGTACGGGCGACGTGCGCGTGTTGAGCGTCGCGTCCTCGCGGTAGACGAGCCGGTCGATCCAGGAGGCCATGCGCGTTTTCAGTCTGAAGTGAAAATCAGCGCGCTGTACGTTGGGGACGGGTGGAGGTTCGAGCGGGGAGAAAGGCTGATTCGTCACCGGGTGATTCCTGATGGCTAATGGACAGACAAATCCGGCGGCACATTTGCACTGCTTCCCATTCGCAATCGAACGTTGACGAATTGGCGAATTGGACCTCCTCGCCTCGCCGGGAGAACCGGGGCACGCTTGCGGCTTTCGGCTTCATTCCCGCTCGACCCTCACCCCTTCTCGGACCCACCATGAAAGTCGCCAAACGATTCCGCTGGGAAGCGGCGCACCGGCTGCCGTGGCACGGCGGAAACTGCCGCCACCTGCACGGCCACTCGTACGCGATGACGGTCGAGATGGAGGGCACCCCCGACGCCCGCGGGATGCTGGTGGATTTCTACGAGGTCAAAAAAGTGCTCCGCCCGCTCATCGAGGCATGGGACCACGCGACGCTCGTGGCCGAGGACGACGCGGCCCTCCTCGCCGCCCTCGACGCCCTCGGCTCGAAGCGCTACGTGCTGCCTTTTGACTCGACGAGCGAGAACGTGGCGGCCTACGCCGCGGCCTTCCTCACCCGCGAAGCCGGCGTGTTGCTGCACGAGGCCGGGGTGGAAAGGGTCACGGTGCGCGTCGCCGAAACGGAAACGTGCTACGCCGAGCACACCGAGCGCGTCTCAGCGCCGGTCGTCGCGTGAGTGGCAGCCCCGGCATCCCACCCTGCGAGCGTCCGCTGGGCGACGCGGCGCTGGTGCTGTTCTCGGGCGGGCAGGACTCGACGACGTGCCTGTTCTGGGCGCTGACGCACTTCTCGCGCGTCGAGGCGCTCGGCTTCCGCTACGGGCAGCGGCACGCCGTGGAGTTGGAGCAGGCCGCCCTCATCGCCCGCAAGGCCCGCGTCCCCTTCCGCGTGATCGACCTGACGGGCGCGCTCTCGGGCAGCGCGCTGACAGAGCCCGGCACCGACGTGTCGGCGGCGCACGCGCTCGACGCCGACCTGCCCGCGTCGTTCGTGCCGGGGCGCAACGCGCTGTTTCTGAGCGTCGCCGCCGCCCACGCCTACACGCGCGGCATTCACGACCTCGTTGGCGGGATGTGCGAGACGGATTACAGTGGCTACCCGGACTGCCGACGCGATTTCGTCGATGCCACCGAAACGAGCCTCTCGCTCGCGCTGGGCCGCGCCGTCCGCATCCACACGCCGTTGATGCACCTCACCAAGGCCGAGACGTGGAAGCTCGCCGCCGACCTCGGCACCGTGGGCGGCGTGGATGTGCTGGAAACCGTGCGGCGCGACACGCACACCGACTACAACGGCGACCGCACCACGTGGAACGCCTGGGGCTACGGCGCGCTCGACAACCCGGCGAGCGTGCTCCGCGCGCGGGGCTACGAAGAAGCCCTCACCCGAGGCTGGGTGTCGGAAACGCCTAGCGGCGAATAGAGCCAAGTACGCGGTAGCTGGAACAGAGCGCGTACCCAGCACCCGCGTCAGTTTACCGGGGCATGCCGCTGCATGGCTTCGCGCAGCGCCACGGCCAGCCGCCCCACCGTGAACGGCTTCGACACGAACGTGTCGGCTCCGGCTTCGATCACCTCGCGCGCCTTCTCGCCCATCATGCCGCTCGCGGCCACGACGGGCAGGTGCGGATAGCGCTCGCGCAGGTGCCGGATCAGCGCAATGCCGTCCATCTCAGGCATCATCAGGTCGGTGAGCAGCACGTCCACCGGAGGCGCGCCGGAGGTGAAGAAGTCGAGTGCTTCCCTGCCGTTGGAGGCCGTCAGCACATCGTAGCCCGCCTCTTCGAGCAGGTCGCGGGCGGTTTCGAGGATGAACGGCTCGTCGTCCACGATCAGCACGCGCTCGCCGGTGCCCTGCTCCAGCGCGGTCAAGTCCTCGTACGGCAAACGCACCTCAGTGTGGGAGGCGAGAGCGGGTAGGTACACGCCGAAGGTCGTCCCGATGCCTAGCTCGCTGTAGACCGTCACGAAGCCGCCGTGGCTGCGGACGATGCTGTAGACTGTCGAGAGGCCCAGGCCGGTGCCCTTTTCGACCGCTTTGGTGGTGAAAAAGGGCTCGAAGATTTTGTCGGTGAGCGCGGGAGGGATGCCGC
The DNA here is from genome assembly GCA_963829705.1 of Rhodothermales bacterium. Taxonomy (GTDB): domain Bacteria; phylum Bacteroidota; class Rhodothermia; order Rhodothermales; family BA12; genus CAWHJN01. Next base: position 196,381 of record CAWHJN010000004.1, on the reverse strand, counting down.
AGCCCGTGTCGGTGACGCTGAGGACGACGTACGGCCCCGCGCTCGCCTCGTAGTTGCGCTGCGCGTACGACTCGTCGATCATCATCGCATCGACTTCCACCGACAGCGTGCCGCCGGTTTCCGCCATCGCGTCGCGCGCGTTGACGCACAGGTTCATCAGCACCTGCTGAAGCTGCGTAGCGTCGCCCACGACGGCCGGCAGGCCCTCGGCTACGTGTAGCCGCACCTGGATGGTGGCAGGGATGGTTTCGTGCAGGATCTTGCCCACCTCCTCGACGACGTCGTGGACGCGCATGGCCACGCGCTCGCCCTCGACGCCGCGCGCGAAGGCCAGCACCTGCTTGACCATGTCGGAGCCACGCTGCGCGCTCTTCTGGATCATCGTCAGCGTACGCATCGCCTTCTCGTCGTTCTGCAAGCGCGACTGGAGCACCTTGACGCCCAGCACGACGGGCACGAGCAGGTTGCCCAGGTCGTGCGCGATGCCGCCGACGAGCCGCCCGATGGATTCCATGCGCTGCGCACGCAGGAACTGCGTTTCGAGCAGCTTGCGCTCGGTGATGTCGGTCGAGATGACGAGCAGCGACGCGCTCGTGCCCGGCGCCTCGCGCACGTACGTCCACCGGCTTTCGACGGTGCGCTGCTGCCCGCTGCGCGTCTGGAGCGTCAGCTCGCCCGTCCACTCGCCGTTTTGCACGGCTTCCTCGCGGCCCGCCGCCAGGAAGTCGTCGTCGGTGAAAGGCAGGTTGGGGCTCGCCTCCATCTCGGCGAACGAGTAGCCGGTGAGGCGCTCGGTGCTCTTGTTGCAGTAGGTGAGCGTTCCGTCGAGCGTGAAGGCGCAGATGGCGTCGCGCGCCTCGTCGAGTAGCTGGGCCTGCTCGCGGATGCGCTCCTCGGCGCGGCGGCGCTCGCGGGCGTAGCGGATCGAGCGCTCGAGCGCGAGGGCGTCGGTGGAGCCTTTGACGAGGTAATCCGACGCGCCCGAGGCCATCGCCATCAGGTCGACTTCGAGGTCGTTCTGCCCGGTGAGCAGGATGATGGGCGTGCGAACGTTCAGGTCGGTGGCGCGCTGGAGCAGCTCCACGCCGTTCTGCGCGCCGAGTCGGTAGTCGGCCAGGCACACCTCGTAGTGTCCTGTGACGAGCCGCTCCCACCCTTCTTCGTAGGTGCGCGCCCACTCGGTCTCGCACTGCATGGAGGCCGCCCGCCCCAGCAGGTTGCGCGTGATGAAGTAGTCGTCCTCGTCGTCCTCGATGATGAGGATTTTTACGTACTCGGGCGTGATCATGTGTTCAGCGGCGGTAGCCGTACTAACTCGAACCAGAAATCGGTGATCACCTTGACGGCGCTCGCGAGGCCATCGAAGGTGACGGGCTTGGTGACGAAGGCGTTGACGCCGAGGTCGTAGGAGCGCAGGATGTCCTGCTCGGCCTCGCTCGTGGTGAGCACCACGATGGGAATCGAGCGCAGCGAGGGGTCCTGCTTGATCTCCTGCAACGCCTCGCGTCCGTCCTTGCGCGGCATGTTGAGGTCGAGCAGGATGAGGCCGGGGCGGGGCGCGTGTTCTGGATCCGGATAGGCGCCCTGGCGCTTGAGAAACTGCATGAGTTCCTCGCCGTCCTCGACGGTGTAGATGTTGTTGGCGAGGCGGTTCTGCTTGAGCGCCCGGATGGTGAGCGCGCGGTCGTCAGGGTCGTCGTCGGCCAGGAGGATGGCTACGGGCTCGGGAATCATAGGTCGAACGGGGAAGTCTGCTCGTGGTGACGCGGAAGGGTGATGACGAACGTCGTGCCTTCGCCGGGCGTGCTGCGGGCGGTGATCTGGCCCTGATGCCGCTCGGCGATGCGGCGGCAGATGGCCAGGCCCATACCGGTGCCCGCGTACTGCTGGCGGTTGTGGAGGCGCTGAAAGGGGGTGAAGATGCGGTCGAGGTATTTCTCGTCGAAGCCGATGCCGTTGTCTGCCACCTCGATGACGACCACCTCGCGGTCGTCGGCGGCTCCGCGCTGCACGCGCGCGCGCACCTCGATGCGCGGCGGCACCTCGGGGCGGTGAAACTTGAGGGCATTGCCGACGAGGTTCTGAAACAACTGCCGCATCTGCAGCGGGTCGGCTTCGAGCACGGGCAGCGTGCCCACCTCGACGCTCCCTTCCGACTCGTCGAGGGCGATCTCGAGGTCCTGCAGCATATCCTGTATCACCGCGCCGAGGTCGATCTCGCGGAAGGGCTGCCCCTTCGTCGTCACGCGCGAGAAGGTGAGCAGGTCGGAGATGAGCACGGACATGCGCGTGGCCGCGTCGTCGATGCGGCTCAGGTAATGCCGGCCGTCGTCGCCGAGTTGGTCGCCGTTGTCCTGGAACAGCAGGTCAGAGAAGGCGCGGATTTTACGCAGCGGCTCCTGCAAATCGTGCGAGGCCACGTAGGCGAAGTCCTGGAGTTCGCGGTTGCGCTGCTGGAGCGTCTGGTTGGCGTGGGCAAGGTCGTGCTCGGCGGCCACGCGGTCGGTGACGTCGCGCGAGGAGGTCTGCGCGTGCAGCACCGCGCCCGCGTCGTCGAGCGTCAGGCGGGTGAGGGTTTCGAGCCACACGTAGGTGCCATCGCTGCGCCGCACGCGGCATAGCACCGGTGCCGAGCGCCCCTCGGCCATGTTCTGCTGCGATTCGAGGTGGACACGCTCGGCGTCATCGGGGTGGATGATGCTGAACGGAGTCTGCCCGACGAGTTCGGCGGGCTCGTACCCCAACAGCGAACTCACCGACGGGCTGACGTACGTGTAGACGCCTTCGGCTGAATACTGGCAGACGAGATCGCTGGCGTTGTCGGCGAGGAGTCGGAAGCGCGCCTCGCTCTCGCGCAGCGCGTCGGCTGCCTCGTGCTGCACCGTCACGTTGCGGACGGTGATGAAAAAGCCGTCGTTGAGCTTTACCACGCTGGCGTAAAACCATCCCTCGAAGCCATCCTTGAAATAGGGAAACTCGCTTTGGAAGGCTTCTCCCGTCTCGGTGACGTGTTTGTAGCGGTCGAACAGCCCACTGTCGACATTGCCCGGCAGTTCGTCCAGCAGTTTCTTGCCGATGAGGTATTCCCCTGACCGCCCGATCATTTCGGCACCACGCGGATTGGCGAGGATCCAGGTAAAGTCGACGATCTCGCCCGCTTCATCGCGCACGGCTTCGAACGCCATGATGCCGTCGAGCGACGAGGTGAGCAGGGTGGAAAGCAGGTTGCGCGAGTTACGCACCTGCGCCTCGGCACTCGCTTTTTCGAGCAGCCCCCCCAGCCACAGCCCGAGCAGTAGCACAAACTCGCGGTCTTCCGGGTCGAAGGCCGCACGCGGCTCGCGGCTCCAGAACGTGATCGCGCCGTAGAACGACCCCTTCACCCGGATGGGCGCGCCGAGGTAGCCGCAGTGGCCAAACCGGGCGTACGCGGGATGCTCCGCGCCGACACTGCGCAGGTCGGAGATGGCCACGGTGGCGTCGGTTTCCGGGCCGATCAACATCGACGCGCGCGGCAGCGGCAACTCGTCGCCCACGTGCAGCGCCAGGCCGGGCGCGTGGAGCGCTCGCACGCAGTAGCGGTTGCGGGTTTTGCGCGCCAGCACGCCCACGTCCATGCCCAACTCTTCGGTGGCCATGCGGATGGCGCGGCGCACCTGCTCGTCGGCGCTCATCGCCGCCTCGGCCGTGATGCGCGAGAGCAGCCGCATCCGGGCCTCACGGCGACGCAGCGTGTCCTCGAATTCCACCTGCTTTGACACGTCGCGCACACTCGAGATGATTTCGGTGACGGCGTCGGTGTTCGGGTCGAAGAGGGCCTGCCAGCGCGTCTCGAACCACACCCAGCCCCCGTCCTCGCCGTGGCGGAGGCGGTGACGCATCTGCTGCGGCTGGTGCGTGAAGGCGCGAAAGGCCTTCCGAAACGCCGCCAGATCGTCCTCGTGGACGAGGTCGGCGAGGGAGCGGCCCAGCAATTCGTCGGGGTGGCGGGCGAGCACGGTTTCCACGGCAGGCGAGACGTAGATGAGCGTGCCGTCGGGGCGGTGCCGCCCGATGATGTCGGTGGCGTTTTCGGTGAGGAAGCGGTAGCGCCGCTCGCTCTCGCGCAGCGCTTCACCGGCGCGCACGCGCTCGGTGACGTCCTGCGCAGTGCCGGTGAGCGTGAGGTGGCCGTCGGGGCTTTCGGTCACCTCGCCGACGCTGTCCACGTGGCGTACCTCGCCTCCCGGCAGCACGACGCGGTGGCTGGTTTCGTACCCTTTCTTCGCCTCCAGTGCCCGCTGCACCTTCGCCTGCAACGCGGCACGGTCGGCCGGGTGGATGCGTTCCATGTACGCGGCGAAATCCACCGGATCGCCTACCTCCAGCCCGAAGATTCGGTACACCTCATCCGACCACGTAATCTCGTCGGTTTCGGTGTTCCACTGCCAGGTGCCGAGGTGGGCCATACGCTGCGCGTGGAGCAGATGCGCCTGCGAGCGGTGCAACTCGGCGTCGGCGTGCTCACGCTCGAGGGCACGCTCTACGCGCCGCGCCATCAGTTCGACGACGCGGATCTCGGCCTCGTCGTAGGGCGCGTGCGGCTTCAGGTCGGCGAAAAACAGTGCGCCGTAGAGGTCGCCATTGACGCGCAGCGGGGTACCCACGTACGCCCGGACGCCCTGCTCGCGGTAGGCGAAATGGTCGTGGCGCTCGGGAACGGCGTCGAGGTCGTGATACACGACCGTGCCGCCGCGCTCGCGCACGTAGTGGCAGAGCGTGTCGCCCGCAGGCAGCACCTCGCCTGCCCGGATGGATGCGTCCGACGGCACGACGAGCTGGTAACGGCAGCTCGCCCCCTGAAACGTGTTGATGGCCCCCACGGGCAACCCGAGCACGTCGCAGCCGACGGCGAGCACGTCGCGCAGCAGGGCGTCGGTGCTGTCGTAGACGGTGGTGCCGATGCGGTAAAGGCGTTCGAGCCGGGTGCCGAACCGTGCTGCCGCTGCCGACTGGCGGCGCAGTTCCTCGCGCGTCTCGTCCAGCGCGCGGATGTCGCGCCCCTCGGGAATGAGGCGGATGACGCGCCCCTCGGCATCGCGAACGGGGATGATGGAAAAGTCGATGGTCACGGGCGTCTCGCCTGCTCCCCACACGCTCATCTCGCGCCGCACGAAGGTGCCCTGTGCCGCCGTTCGCACGTCTTCGCGCACCTGCGCGCGCGTGCCTTCGGAGATGCCGAACCAGTAGCAGTCCCACAGCTTCCTGCCCACCACATCGGCGTGTTTGAGACCGCCAAAACGGAGCGCGGCTTCGTTGGCTTCCAGCACCGTGCCATCCGGATCCATCAGCCCGATGAACTGGAACATGGCGTGGAAGATGGCCCGGAAGCGGTCGTCAGGCGGCACCTCCAGTGACACCAGCCAGGCGTCGCCGCCTTCGTAGGGCTGCGCCTGCCAGGTTACCGGACCAAACGGTGTGCGGGCCTCTCCCGCCGTCTGCCCGTCGCGCAGCGCGTCCAGGAGCGACGCGCCACCGGGCGTGGTGAGGCGGTCGATGCCGCCCACGCCGGACTGCCACGCGGCACTCGCCGCCAGCGTGTCGCCGCTCTCGCCGACGAGCGCGACGTGACCGGGCATCACGGCCAGCACGGCAGCCGTCTGGAAAACAACCTGCGGAGAAACGGGGGGGGGAATCATGAGGCCTACAATACCCTTCTGACGAGGGGTTTTGCACTACACATAGACCGCGCCAACAGATCTGTCAAAGCTGTAACGAAGCCGTTTTCCTGCCGCCGGAAAAGCTGGATTGGTACCACCAGTTCGCTCCTCGCTCGCCATCGACCCATGAGGCTTTCCTCAGCCCACTTCGCGCCGGTAGCGCTCCACGAGTTCGCCGATGCTGTCGCCGCCGAATTTTTCCAGCAGCGCGTTGGCGAGTGTAAAGGCGACGACGGCCTCGGCGACGGTGGAGGCCGCGGGCACGCTCGTCACGTCGGAGCGCTCGTAGCGCGTGGGCTGCGCCTCGCCAGAGGAGATATCTACCGTCCCCAGCGGCTTGATGAGTGTGGGGATGGGCTTCATGTAGCCGCGCACCACGATGGGCATCCCGTTGCTCATGCCGCCCTCGATGCCGCCGGCGTGGTTGCTCGCCCGGCCGTACGCGCCGTCTTCGCGCGTGATGGGGTCGTGGACGCGTGAGCCGGGGCGGTGCGCGCCCGCGATGCCGTCGCCGATCTCGACGCCCTTCTGCGCCTGGATCGACAGGATGGCGTGGGCGAGCTGGGCGTCGAGCTTGCGGTCCCACTGCACGTACGAACCGAGTCCCGGGGGCACGCCCGTCACCACGACTTCGTAGACGCCGCCAAGCGAGTCGCCCGCCTTTTTCATCTCCTTGATGTGCTCGATGGCGCGCGCGGTCATGCCGGCGTCGAGCATCCGTACCTCGCTCTCGTCGGCGGCGCGGTAGAGCGCCTCGGCTCCTTCGGCCACGAGCGGCGCGGCCAGCGCCTGCCAGCCTTCAGGCGCGTCGTAGCCGACATCACCCAGCCGGACGACGTGGCTACCCACCTCGATGCCGACGCTCTTGAGCAGCACGCGGGCGAGCGTGCAGCACGCCACGCGCATGGCCGTCTCGCGCGCCGACGACCGCTCGATGACGGGCCGGATGTCGTCGAAGCCGTACTTCTGCGTGCCCGTCAGGTCGGCGTGGCCGGGGCGCGGCAGCGTCACCTTCTCGACGCCCTCGCCCGTGCCCTCGACAGCCATCACGTCCGGCCAGCCCGATTTGTCGCGGTGGTACGCCTCGTTGTCGAGTTTGAGGGCGACGGGGCTGCCCATCGTTTTCCCGTGGCGCAGCCCGCTGAAAACGTGGACTTTGTCGCGCTCGAACTTGGCGCGCCCGCCGCGTCCGTAGCCCAGCCAGCGCCGCGCCAGGTGGTGGTCGATCTCGGCAGGGGTGACGGCGAGCCCGGCAGGCAGCCCTTCGACGATGCCCACGAGCGCCTCGCCGTGCGACTCGCCCGCAGTGAAGTAACGGAGCATGGATGTTGGAGGTTGGAGATCAGAGGTTGGAGGCACTTTCTGACCTCCAACCTCTAACCTCTCTCTTCTACTCTCCTTCCTTGTATGGCGTGTTCAGATCCGCCTGGACGACCTCCGGGTTCACGCGCACGACGACGCCCATCGTCTCGATGGCTTCTTTGATGGCTTTCTCGACGGCCTCGCCCTTGCGCTCGTTGAGCATGACGCGGCGGGCCTGCGTGGTGTCCATCGGCGTGCCGGTGCGGCGGCCCGTCAGGCGCAGCAGGTGATACCCCACAGGCGACTCGACGACCTCGGGGGCCACGTCGCCTGAGTCGCGGAGGGCGAAGGCGGCTTTCTCGACCGACGTGGGGAGGCCCGCGGCGCGGCTCAGGTAGTCGAGGTCGCCGCCGTTGGCCGCGTTGCCGTCCTCGCTGTGGCGGCGGGCCAGGTCGGCGAAGGGCGTGCCGGCCTGCGCGCTGTCGAGCACGGCGGCGGCGCGCATTCGCACCGAGTCGCGCTGCGCGGCGCTGAGACCGGGCGACTTGATGAACATGATGTGCTGCAAACGCACCTCCTCGGCCTGCTCCTCGCGGTACGTGTCGACGTCGGCCTCGGAGGGCATGGCGGCGCTTTCGGCGAGGCGCTCGGCCATCGCCCGCATCCGCAACTCCTGCACATAGAGCGAGCGCAGCGAGTCGAGCGTCATGCCGGCGCGGTCGAGTTCGGCTTCGAGCGTCGTGCCCGCCTGCTGTGCCTGCTCGCGGATCTGCGCGATGCGGAGGTCGGCCTGCGTGGCGTCGATCTTGAGGTCGGTCTCACGCCTGGCGAGGCCGCTCAGCACACTCTGGAACACGTACCCCTCAGCGATGGAACGGCGCAGTTCACGCGCCTGCGACGTGTCGGCCATGAGGTAGGGGTTGCGCTGCACCTGGCCCACGTACTGCTGGAAAAACACCTCGGCACCGAGCGTATCGACCTGCTGGCCAACGGTGACGATGAGCGCGACGGTCGAATCGGCCACGGGGTCACCCATCGTGAACGTAATCGGCTCGTCGGCGGGCGTCTCGGGCGTGTCGGCGCCCCCGCATGCGGCGAGAACGACGGTGAACAGCAGGAGAAAGAGGGGGAAAAGCTTCATAAAAGACGTGGATTCTGGACACGAAAAAGGGCGCGCAACAGATGCCACGCGCCTGGAAACGTTGACGGAAAAGTAACGCCACGCGCCACGGCCTCCGTGTGTGTTAAAGAAAAACGCACGAGGAGCCGCGCCCCGCGAGGCCGGGCAGGCTGCTGCGCCCTTTGCTCTCCACCCGCAGTCACCCCTCACCTCACGACTTCCACCTGCCCTGCGCGGTAGCGGTTGATGAACAGCGCCGTGTTGACGTTGCCGTCGCGGAAGTCGAGGTTGATGCCGAGGCCCTCGTAGCGCGGGGCTTCACGCAGCGCGTCGCGCAGATCTCCCTGTTTGCCGATCTGCGCCAGGACGAAGCGGCCCAGATCGTAGCCCGTGAACGCCAGTCGCTGCTGCGTGAACGGCTGCTTGTCGAGGTCGTCGCCCGTCTGCACCCGGTAGCGCTCGCGGAAGCGGCGGACGGCCTCGCGGCTGTCGTCGGGATAGAAGTCGTTGGTGTAGGTGACGCCGTAGCGGCTGTTGACGGTGGCATCGCCGCGGCGGTGCCACTCGGCGTTGCCGAGCACGCGGGGCGTCGAGCCGGTGCGCCCGAGGGCCGTGAGAGCCGCCCGGATGTCAGCGTCGGCGTTGCCGCCCACGACGGGCAGGTAGAGCGCGTCGACCGCGGCGAGGGCTTCCGGGTCGATGCTCTCGTCGAGCTTCGACCAGCCGCCGCGCGACGGCACTTCCTGGTAAAACTGGATCGTGCCGCCCTCGCGCATCACCTCGTCCTCGAACGCCTCCGTCATCTGCGCGCTCAGGCCTTCGTCGCCGCCCTCGGCCACGATGCCAAAGGTGCGCCCTCGCATCGACGAGATCGCGTAGCGCGCCATCGCGCGGCCTCGCACCTCGGTGGTGGCGTTGGCCTGGAACACGTGCGCGCGGCCCTGGCTCACGCGCGGATCGGTGGCCAGCGGCGCGATCATCGTCACGCCGTTACGCTCGGCCGTCGCGGCAGCGGCGAGCGCTTCTTCCGAATACAGCGGCCCGATGACGGCAGCGGCTCCCCGCAACTCCGCCATGGCGGAGCGGGCGCGCTCGGCCTCGTTGCGCGTGTTGCGGAAGACCATCCGCACGCGCGGGCCGCTGGACTGCGCGTTGTGCTCGTCCACCGCCATCCGCAGGCCGTTGAAAAACGCCTGCGTGAGCGGCGCATCGCGCGCCGTCAGGGGCAGCACGATGCCGAGGTCCACCGTGGCGCGGCGCGGCCCGGAAGGCGCAGCCCCACCTTGCTCGATGCGGCGCAGCAGGCTCCGCGCCTCGGGCAGGTAGCTGCTCGTCTGGTAGGTGCGGACGAACTCCTGCAGGAGCGCGCGGGCGTGCTGCGTGTCGCCCTGCCGGTAGAGGGCCTTCGCCGCCATGATGAGCGCCGCCGTCGTCTTCTGGTTGAGCGGGTACTGCGTGTAGACGAGCCGGAAGCGGCGGTAGGCCGTGGCGTACTCGCTCTCCTCGAAAGCCTCGACGGCCTCGTCGAAGATGGCCTCGGCATCGGGATTGCGCGGCACGTCGAAGGTCTGCGCCGCGACGGGGAAGGCGAGGAGAAACAGCAGAAACGAGAAGAGCGAGGCGCGGAGCATGCCGGGGCAGGACGGTGATAGGGTGCCAAGAAACGACACCCGCACGCGCCCATCACCGCACGCGCGCCGGAATCACGAATTCGTCTCTCGCGCTTGCTCCCTACTCCCATTCGATGGTCGCGGGCGGCTTGCTTGAGATGTCGTAGACGACGCGGTTGATGCCGCGCACCTCGTTGACGATGCGGTTGGAGACGTGCGCGAGGAAACCGTACGGCAGGTGCGCCCAGTCCGCCGTCATGCCGTCCACGCTCGTCACGGCGCGCAGCGCACACACGCTCTCGTACGTCCGGTAGTCGCCCATCACGCCGACGCTCTGCACGGGCAAGAGCACGGCGAAGGCCTGCCAGACGTCGTCGTAGAGGCCTTTGTCGCGCAGCTCGGAGATGAAGATGTCGTCGGCCCGCTGCAGGAGCGCGACGCTTTCGCGCGTGACGGGTCCGAGGATGCGGATCGCCAGGCCGGGGCCGGGGAACGGGTGCCGCCCGACGATGCGCTCGGGCACGCCCAGCAAACGCCCGATCTCGCGCACCTCGTCCTTGAACAGTTCGCGGAAGGGTTCGAGCACCTTCAGGTTCATCTTCTCCGGCAGCCCGCCCACGTTGTGGTGCGTCTTGATGGTGGCACTCGGGCCTTTGAACGACACGCTCTCGATCACGTCGGGATACAGCGTGCCCTGCGCCAGAAACGTCGGCTTCGTGCCGATCTCGCTTTCGATGCGGTGCGTAGCCTCCTCGAAGACCTCGACGAACGTGTTGCCGATGATCTTGCGCTTTGTCTCGGGATCGGCGACGCCGTCGAGCTTGTCGAGAAACAAATCGCTCGCATCGACGGCTTCGAGGCGGATGTGGTAGTGGTCGCGGAAGGTCTCCTGCACCTGCTCGTACTCGCCCGCGCGCAAGACGCCGTTGTGGACGAAAATGCAGGTGAGCTGGTCGCCGATGGCCTCGTGCAAAAGCACGGCGGCAACGCTCGAATCCACGCCGCCGGACAGTCCGAGGATCACGTGCGCGTCGCCGACAGTCTGGCGGATCTCGGCCTTTTTCTCTTCGATAAAGTGCGCGGGCGTCCAGTCGCCCTGGCAGCCGCAGATGTGGAGGGCGAAGTTTTCGAGCACCGTCTTGCCCGCGTCGGTGTGGACGACCTCGGGGTGGAACTGCACGCCAAACTGCGGGCGGGCGTCCGAGCGCACGGCGGCGATGGGCGCGTTGTCGGTCCGGGCGATGACGCGGTAGCCCTCCGGCAATCGCGTGAGGCGGTCGCCGTGGCTCATCCACACGTTCGAGCCCTCGGGGATGCCCGCGAGCAGCGGGTCGGCGGCGTCTTCGACGACGAGGTGGGCCCGCCCGAACTCCCGATGGTCGCTCGGGCTGACCTCGCCGCCCTGTGCGTGCGCCATCGCCTGCAACCCGTAGCAGATGCCGAGGATGGGCACAGGCGACCCGTCCTCCCGCGTCAATTCGAGCAGGTCGGGCGACAGTTGCGGGGCTCCGTCGTCGTAGACCGAGCACGGCCCGCCCGACAGGATCAGCCCTTTCGGCCGCATCGCGGCGACCTCGCCCGGCGCAACCGTACACGGGTGGATCTCGGAGTACACACCCGCCTCGCGCACGCGCCGCGCGATGAGCTGGGTGTACTGCGAGCCGTAATCGAGGATGACGATGGTTTCGTGCATGGGGGAGAATCGTTGGTCACTGGTCACCGGCCGCTCGTTTTTGAGCGCCGTCGTCCACGACGTTCGAGGAGCTTGTGCTATTCGTCGTCCAGCGAAACCGGCAGCAGCTTTTGCATACCGGGATGGTACGTCCACACCGGCCCTCGGGCAGTGGGGCTTTCGGTGAATTGAACCGTCACGCGCTCCTGCGTGGCATACTGCGCGTCGAGCGAGTCGAGCAGGCGGTCCGCTTCGGCTTCGGCAATTCCATCGTCGAGCAGAAACCCACGGGCGACCTCGCGCTCGTAGGCGTCGAGCGGGCCGGGCGCCAGCGTCTCGACATCGGCGCGGGCGAAGGTGCCCACAAACCACAGCTTTCGGCACGTGCCGGGATCGGGGCACACGCCGAAGGCCGCCGTGTTGGTGAACATCGGATCGAGGTCGGCGCTGTCACCTTTCTCTAACAGGAGCGTGTCCAGCCCCCGCGTCACCCGGCGGCTCCACTGCAAGGGCGCCGTATTCGCGGTGGCCGTAAACACGTGCGTGACGGTGGCCGGCGCACCACCGGGCAGCAGGGGCACGTCGTAGGCAATCGTCGTATCGAACGCCGACGGCTGCGCTTCTTCGAGTACCGGCGCACGGGGGTCGCCACACGCGGCCAGCACCACCAGAAGTGCCAGTGCAGCGCCGGCACGCATCAGCTTACCATATCGCCGTAGGCGTCAGCGCGCATCAGGCTGTCGAGGTCGGCGGTGTCGGCCAGCGTCATCTTGACCATCCAGCCTTTGCCGTACGGGTCTTCGTTGACGAACTCCGGGTTGGCGTCGAGCGCCTCGTTCTTCTCGGTGATCGTGCCCGCCACAGGCGCGAAAAGCTCGGAGACGGTTTTCACGGCTTCGACGGTTCCGAAAACGCCTTCGGCGTCTACCTCCGAGCCTTCGTCGTGCAACTCCACGAACACGATGTCGCCCAGCTCACGGGCGGCGAATTCGGTAATGCCCAGCGTGGCCGTGTCGCCGTCTACGCGCAGCCACTCGTGGTCTTTGGTGTAATAGAGTTCGTCGGGGAAGGTCATGGTCGAAAGTCGGAATGCGGAAGTGGAAACGCGGAAGTTAAACGAGTTTGGTGGTTGGCAGCGCGGCTGAACCCGCAACCGACCCCGCCAACCTCCTCAACGCCCCGTCACCCTTCAGGCTTCAACTCGAACGATTCGAGAAACTTGGTGTCGAAGTCGCCCGCCACGAAGCGCGGGTCGCGCAGGAGTTGCTGGTGGAACGGCACGGTCGTGTGGACGCCCTCGACCACGAATTCGTCGAGCGAGCGCAGCATCTTGGCGATGGCGCGCTCGCGCGTTTCGGCGCGCACGATGAGCTTGGCCATCAGCGAGTCGTAGTACTGCGGGATGCGGTAGCCCGCGTACGCGTGCGTGTCCACCCGCACGCCCCGCCCTTTCGGCGTGTGGAAGGCGCTGATGAGGCCCGGCGACGGCGCGAAGTTTTTGAACGGGTTCTCGGCGTTGATGCGGCACTCGATGGCATGGCCCTGGAGCGTCGCGTTGCCGCCGGTGATCTTCTCGCCCTGCGCCACCTGGAGCTGGCACTCGATAAGGTCGGTGTCTGTCACCTCCTCCGTCACGGGATGCTCCACCTGGATGCGGGTGTTCATCTCCATGAAGTAGAAGTTGTGGTCGGCATCGACGAGAAACTCGACCGTGCCCGCGCCCCGGTAATTGACGGCTTCGGCCCCCCGGATGGCGGCAGCGCCCATGCGCGCGCGCAGTTCGGGCGAGACGATGGGCGAGGGCGATTCCTCGACGAGCTTCTGGTGCCGCCGCTGGATAGAGCACTCGCGCTCGCCGTAATGCACCACCGTCCCCTGCCCGTCGCCGAGAAGCTGGATTTCGACGTGGCGCGGCTGGGTGACGAACTTCTCGACGTAGACGTCGGGGTTGCCGAAGGCGGCTTCGGCTTCGGCGCGCGCAGCCTGAAACTGGCGTGCAAACTGGCCTTCTTCCTCGACGACGCGCATCCCGCGCCCGCCGCCGCCCGCGCTGGCCTTGATGATGACGGGGAAGCCCATCTCGCGCGCTACGCCGAGGCCGTCTTTCTCCGATTCCACGATGCCGTCCGAGCCGGGCACGACGGGCACGCCCGCGGCCTTCATGGTGTCTTTGGCCAAACTCTTGTCGCCCATCCGCCGGATGGTGTCGGCGGTGGGGCCGATGAACGTGATGCCGTGATCCTCGCAGATGGCGCTGAAATCGGCGTTCTCGGACAGGAAGCCGTAGCCGGGGTGGATGGCGTCGGCGCCGGTGACTTCGGCGGCGGCGATGATCCGGTCCACTTTGAGGTAGCTCTCGCGCGACGGCGGCGGCCCGATGCAGACGGCCTCGCCCGCGAAGCGCACGTGCAGCGAGTCGCGGTCGGCGGTGGAGTAGACGGCGACGGTCTGCAACCCCTGCTCGTGGCAGGTGCGGATGACGCGCAGCGCGATCTCGCCCCGGTTGGCGATGAGTACCTTTTTCATAAAGTCGGAAGTCGGAACGCGGAGCGCGGAACGGTGGAGCGCGGGCCAGGCACGCGAACTTTCCCCGTTCGCGTTCCGACGTTCGCGCGTCCCATCACGCTTCGTCGATGACGAAAAGCGGCTGGTCGTACTCGACGGGCTGGGCGTTCTGGACGAGCATCTGGCGGACGGTGCCGCTGACTTCGGCCTCGATCTCATTCATGAGCTTCATCGCCTCGATGATGCACAGCACGTCGCCTTTGCTGACCTTCTGGCCCACGTCCACGAACGGCGGGTCGTCGGGCGAGGGCGAGCGGTAGTAGGTGCCCACGATGGGCGCTTTGACGACGTGGCCCTGCATGGCGGCCTCGGCGGCAGGTGCTTCGGCAGGCGCGGCGGGCGTCGGCGCGGCAGGAGCAGGTGGCGGCGCGGGCGATGCGGCGGGCGCAGGCGGCGGCGCGAACGGCTGCGGCGCGAAGCCCATCGGCGGGTACATCGCCTGCGGCATCTGCTGCATCGAAGGCATCTGGGGCATCGAGGGCGGTACGAACACCGTGGCGGCGTGACGGCGCACCACCACGCGGATGCCGTCCTGCTCGACCTCCACTTCTTCTATGCCGCTCTCGGCGACGATGCGAAGCAGTTCTTTGATTTCGCTCAGGTTCATGCCGGGGTGAGGCTGGAGGAATGAGGGTGGGGAAGGCTCAGTTGCCCGTCGAGACGCGGGTGATGTAGGTGCCCTCGCTCGTGTTGACGCGCAGCACGTCGCCCTCGTTGATGAAGAGCGGCACGTACACCGTGGCACCGCTTTCGAGCACGGCGGGCTTGGTCGCGCCCGTGGCCGTGTCACCCTTGAGGCCGGGATCGGTCTGGGTGACGAGCAACTCGACCGACGGCGAGATCTCGGTGGTGAGCGGCTGCTCGGTCTCGGCGTGGAACAGGATGTCGATCACGCCGCCTTCCTTGAGGTACGGACGCGCCTCGACGCTGGCAACGGGCAGCGTGATCTGCTCGTAGGTGTCCGTGTTCATAAAGTGGAGGCCCATGTCGTCCTCGTAGAGAAACTGGTGCTTGCGCCGCTCGACGCGCGCGGTCTCCACCCGTTCGCCCGCGCGGAATGTGTTGTCGACGACTTTGCCGTTGCGGACGTTTCGGAGTTTCGAGCGGACGAACGCGCCGCCCTTGCCGGGCTTGACGTGCTGAAACTCGATGATCTGCCAGAGATCGTTGTTCCACACGAGCACGAGGCCGTTGCGGAAGTCGCTGGTATCTGCCATGAGAGAGAAGAAGAAAGCGCGCTCAGGATAAGCGCGAAAGACCAGAGGAAGAAAGCACACCTACACGCGAGACGGCGCGCGGGTTGCCTGAGGGGGGCAGGCAGGAATGCCCTGCCCAGCAAAGCGCGCAATATAATGGCGGGGTCGTTTTGCACGCACCTCCACGGCGTGGCGCGCGTGGGCACCTTCTGTATCTTTGCAGAGCCTTCGCCCGCAACACTCCCACCATGCGCCCGCAGGCCCGAAGCATCCTGTATGCTCCTGCTCTGTCCGCGCGGTTCTGTTCTTGCTTTTCCTGGACACCGGCTTTCTTCCGGCATCTTTTTCCTCCACTCATTCATCCTAGCCCCATGCCCCGCTTCCCCGGCTCCCTCGTCCTGCTCGTGGCCGCGCTGTTGAGCGCGCCGATGCTCCACGCGCAGCAGCCCACGCCTTCCGCGACGCGCGCCCGCGCGCTGACGAACCTCGTCGCCCCCGCTGCCGCGCAGGCCCCGTTCGCCGTCTCCGCGTACACGTACGAATTCCTCGACCCCACGCAGTCCCCGGCCGCGTACCTCCTCTTTCTCAGCGGCACCCGCACCTTCAGCGACGGGCGTGTGAGCGAGGAGATCACCCGCGTGCCGGACTTCGAGCACGGCACCCTGGACCTCGTCAACCAGTCGCACACGGCGTTCACCTACGACGCCACTGGCCGCCTCGCCTCGGAAACCCAGTCTTCCTGGATTGCTGGCGCGTGGGTGCCCACGTACCGCACGTCGTATACGCGCAACGGAGCCGGGTTCGTCACCGTCGAACTGGAGGAGGAATTTGCCTCGGGAGCGTGGCAGAACGACTACCGCACCACCACCACGTACGTCGGCGGGCTTCCTTCCCAGATCCTCAGCGAAGACTGGAAGAGCGGCGCGTGGGTGGTCGAGGACCGGACGACGATTTCGGAGAGCGGCGGCATGGCAGTCGTCGTCGACGAGGAGTGGAACGGCACCGCCTACGTCAACAGCGAGCGCACCACGTACGCCGCCTCCGTGCAGGCCATCTTCAACGCTTCCAATGCCACGGAGGGGTCGGGCATCGCAACCGGCTTTTTCTACTTCATCGTGCCCGACCGCGCGCTGACGGCGTTCACCTACGCCCTCTCCTACACGACGGAAACGTGGGACACGGCCACGAGCGCCTGGGTCAACTCCGAGCGCACGCGCCCGACCCTCGACAACGCCACGACCCTGCAAGCCGTGTCGGAGACCTGGGACGACGCTACGAGCGCCTGGGTGATCACCAACCGCACGACGCTGACGTTCGCGGCCGATCAGACGCAGGACATTCTGATGGAAAGCTCGGCCGACGGTACCACCTTCACGCCCGACACGCGCATTGCCTACACCTACGACGCCAGCGGCAACGCCGCCCTCGTCGAGTTCTTCACCGATGAGGAAGGGGACGGCACGCTCGACACGCCCGCGAGCAGCCGCGTCACGCTGACGTATACCGACCTCGCCACGGGCACCGAGAAAGGGGATGCCCCCCTCGCACCGGCCTCGCACCTGACGAGCGTGCAGCCCACGCCGACCGCCGGGGACACCGACATCGCTTTCGTGGTAGCGGAAGCCGGGCGCGTGAGCGTCCGCGTGTTCGACGCGCTGGGCCGCGAAGTGGCCCGCCTCGCCAACCAGACGATGGCCGCCGGGCCGCACACCGTCACGCTCGACGCGGCCCCGCTGCCCGGCGGCGTCTACGTGGTGCGCCTCGAAGCCGGCGGCACCACGAGCACCCGCACGCTCGTCGTCGCCCACTGACCGGGGCGTTCAGCGCCGGTAACGGCGGATGAGCGCTTCGATGTCGCGCTCCGGCAGCGGCAGCGCCTCGTTCGATGCTCCAGCATCGGCGGGTGCTGCCGCTGTTTTCGTGGCGGCCTTCGCGCTGCGTGGCGTGGCCGGGTTGCCCGCTCGCGCCCGCAGCCGTGCCTCGATCTCGTCCATCCACGAGTGTCCGTTGGGTTCGGACCGGGAAGCGGCGTGCGGCGCGGGGAGGGGCGCGGCAGGCATCTCGCCGACGGGCCGCGTCTCGAAGGCGACGCGCTTGATGTTGAGCAGGTGGAGCGGCGAGATGTTGTCGCTCGTGATCGAGCCGCCGATGGTGCCCGGCCCCAGCGTCATCGCGGGAAAGAGATCCGTCGTGTAGCCCACCGAGCCGAGCGCGGCGACGCTGTTGACGACGATTCGCATGGCGGGCTTGCGGAGGGCGAACTGTTCGATGACGCGCTCGCTGGTGGCGTGGAGCGCCAGCGTGTGGCCGATGCCACCGAAGCCGAGCACGTCCACGCAGCGCGTGCAGCCGCTGGCCCAGCCGTCCTCGGTGTAAAACGACAGGATGGGCGAGAGCGTCTCCATCGACAGCGGCTCGGTCTTGCCCACGTCGGCGACCTCGGCTACGAGCGCGCGGGTCGTCTCGGGCACGCGAAAGCCCGCCATCTCGGCAATGCGGAAAGGCGACTGTCCCACCTGCTCGACGTTCAGGTGCCCGTTTTTAAGCACCACGCGCCGCAGCTTCTCCTTCTCCTCGTCCGTCACGAAATACGCGCCGCGCGCTTTGAGGGCCTCGACCAGTTTCGCACGGATAGGCAGGTCAGCGATGACGCTGCGCTCGGTGGAGCACAGCGTGCCCCAGTCGAACGACGTGCCGTGGAGGATGTCGGCGGCGGCCTTGTCGAGGTCGGCGGAGCGGTCGACGTAGACGGGCACGTTGCCCGAGCCGACGCCATAGGCCGGTTTGCCCTTCGCGTACGCCTCGCGCACCATCGCCGAGCCGCCTGTGGCGAGGATCACGTCCACGTCGGGATGTTCGAGCAGCGCGTTGGTGCCGCCGAGTGTGACATCGGTGAGGCAGGCGAACAGGCCCGTCGGGCGCACCTGCGGCATACGCCGCCTCGGCCACCACGCGCAGCGCCTCGGCCGTGCATTTCTTGGCCCGAGGGTGCGGACTCATCACCACCGCGCAGCGCGCCTTCGCGGCGATGATGGCCTTGTACATGGCCGTAGACGTGGGGTTGGTGGACGGGATGAGCGCCGCCACCACGCCCATCGGCCCGGCGACTTTCCACACCGTCGCGCCCCGCTCGATGATCCCGACGGTTTTCATACCCGCCATCCGGGCGTGCAGCGTCTGCGTGGCGAACAGGTTTTTGAGCGTCTTGCTCTCGACGCGCCCGAAGCCCGTCTCCTCGTGCGCGAGCACGGCGAGCCGCTGCGCCTCGGCAGCGCCCGCCTCGGCCATGCGCGCCACGACGGCGTCGACCTGCTCCTGCGTGGCGTCCTCGAAGGTGCGCTGGGCCTGGCGCGCGCGCCGCACGGCCTCACGGGCCTGCTGGATAGAAGCGAGATCGGCGTCCATGTGCATCGAGGGTGAAGATCACGTGCAGGAGAGCGGGCAAGATACACGATCCGCACGGCGGCCATGCCCCGCCACGCGACCTCCACGCCTGCTGACACGCGCACATGTGCCTTTCGCACCCTCCCCGTCTGCCGTGCTGGATGTGCCGCCCTTCGCACATGCACCCGGTTTTGAAAGCGAAAACCTGCGCCGCGAGAGGCCGCTCTTGACTGCCGGACCGGTGGTGCCGATAAAATTAATCTCGCCGCGCATCCTGAATTTGTCGGGGCGCTGCGTAAGGAGCAAGGTAGACGCGCCAACAAACGTGTCCCTTTGCCGCACCGCAGACTTCACGCAACCGCTCGTTTCTTTGCCGCTGCTCTTTGATGAACACTCTTGACGATTACGACCTCGCCGATTTCATGGCAGGACGCCTCACGCCCGAGCGCCGGACCGAGGTGATCCGGTACCTGGCTAGCCACGAGGACGCCCGCGAGTGGCTCCGCATGTCGTACCAGGCGCTCGAAGCCGGTCGGCAGCCTGCGCCGCGCCTGCACACGCTGCCCCGCCGCACGGATGCCCGGCCCGCCGCTCGCGTGCATCCCTTGGGCAACGTCTCGCGCATCGCCGCCGTCGTCGCGCTCGTGCTGATGGTGGGCGCGGTGCTGCGCGTCGTCATCGGCCCACCGGGCGACCAGCTCCGCGCCGACACCGAGCAGACCGTGGTGCTCGGCGTGCGCGTGGCCCCGAGTTCGCTGGCCATCGAGTGGAACGCCGTGCCCGAGGCCAGCCGCTACGAGGTGATCGTGTGGGACGAGGCCGCCGCCACGACCGTAGCCTCGGAAATCGTCATCCGCCCCGAGGTATCCGCCAGCAGCGATTTCACCGCGCAACTCCGCGCCACGCTCAAGCCTGAGCGCACGTACGCCGTGCGTGTGACGGCCTTCGACGAGGAAAACCGGCGGCTCGTCACGTCCGAACTGGAAACGTTCCAGCACACCGACTGAGCCGCGTCGCGGAGTACCACCACCAGAGGCAGAGGGCATCCCGCTCTCTGCCTCTGCGCGTTCTGGGGGATGGTTCGCTCTGCTTGCCCACGCTGTTGGTTGGTGGTTCCGCTCGCGTTGCCCGCTGGTTGGTGGTAGAGAGGACGAATTCAATCAACCCGCCTCACCTTTCCCCCTGCATATGCGCCTGCTCGCGCATCTGGCGGAGGCGCTCCTCGGCGTAGGCGCGCTGGTCGGCCAGGGCTTCGGCGTCGGCGCTGAGACGGATGAAGGCCTCGAACGCCTCGCGCGCCGCCGACGGATCGCGGTAGTAGCGGTCGTAGAGCGTGGCGAGATGGTAGAGGAATTCGGGCTTGCCCTCGTCCAGGAGCCGCGCCAGCCGGTACGCGGCGATGGCCTTCGAGTCGTCATTTTGCGCCTTGTAGACGGCCCCGCGTTGCGCGTGGACCTCGGCGAGTAAGCCCTGCTCCATGAGCGTCGTCGTCTGCTGGAGAAGCTGGAGAGCGCTGTCGTAGTCTTCGAGGGCGAAGCGCGTCATGGCCAGGTAATAGGCCGTCAGCGCGTGCGTGTCGTCGGAGCGGAAGGCGCGCGTGAGCACGGTGTCGGCGTCGGGGTAACGCTCGGCGAGGTAGTAGCTCGCCCCGAGTGCCCGCAGCGTCGGCGCCGTGGTGTCGCCCAGTGCCATCGCCGCCCGGTACGCGCCGATGGCCGAGGGGTACTCTTCGAGCGCCACGCCGATCTCGCCGCGCCGCACCCACACATCGGGCTCTTCGAGGTGCCGCGCCAGCAGCCTTTCGATGCTGCGCTTGGCGGAGAGCGGCGCGTCGTTTTCCAGATAGACGCGCGTGAGCGCCAGCAGCGCGCCTTTGTCCTGCGGGTTGAGCTGGAGCGCCTTCTCGTAGTGGACGATGGCGTCGAGGTCTTCCTTGAGCTGGTAGGCAACGTAGCCGAGCCGGGCGTGCAGATAGGCGTTGGTGGAGTCGAGGGCGAGCAGGCCGGTGTAGACGCGCCGCGCGCCGCGCCAGTCGTTCTGCGCCGCCAGCAGCCGGGCGTATGCCAGCCCGATGGGGGCTGCGGTGGAATCTGTGTGGTAGGCGTGGGCGAGCACCTGCACGGCCTTCCGCTCGCGCCCGAGGCTTTCGAGTGAGCGCGCCCACGCGGCCAGAACCCGGCTCTGCGACGTATCGGCGCGGGCGAAGGCGCTGTCGGCAGAAGCGTGTCGGGCGAGTTGCTGGAGCGCCAGCGCGAGCGTAAACGCGCCCTCTGGATCGGTGGCGTCAGGTGTTCCAGCCAGCTTTTCCACCGCCCCGGCGGGGTCGTCGGCGGCGAGGCGGAGGCGGGCTTCGCGCACCGCCGCGGACTGGGCGGCGAGTGGAGACGCGGCCACCAAAACGAGCAGGCAGGCGAGAAAAAGGCGCGGCATGGCGGAAAGATGTCGGGAACGGAACGGCGCAGCCCTCCAAACTACTACTTGCATCGTAGACCGGGCGTATACAGAGGACACGCGCCCTCGCCATGCGTTGCCCGGACCGGCGTTTTTGACGCCGTCTCCGAGGCCAAAAACTGGCCTCGGAGGGCGTTTTTTCGTATCTTTACCCCCATCGAACCCGACGGCGCGCGTGGCGTGCCCGCCCCACTTTTTATCCCGGCTCGACCGGCGCGGACGCTCTAATTCCCGCGTGGTCATCCCCCTCTGCGAATGGAACTCGATCCCCAGTCCAACGACCCGTCCGACAACGGCCTCGGCGACGGCGCGCTCGCGCCCAACGACCGGCGCATCATCCCCATCAACATCGAGGAGGAGATGAAATCCTCCTACATCGACTATTCGATGTCGGTGATCGTGGGGCGCGCGCTGCCCGATGTCCGCGACGGCCTCAAGCCCGTCCACCGCCGTGCCCTCTACGGCATGATGGATCTGGGCATTACCGCCGGCAGCGCGCACAAGAAGAGCGCCCGCATCGTCGGTGAAGTGCTCGGCAAGTACCACCCGCACGGCGATGCGTCGGTGTACGATACCATCGTGCGCATGGCGCAGGACTTCTCGATGCGCTACCCGCTCGTAGACGGGCAGGGAAACTTCGGCTCTATCGACGGTGACAGCGCGGCGGCGATGCGCTACACCGAGGCGCGCATGACGCGGCTCGCCGAGGAGATGCTGCGCGACCTGCAGAAGGAAACGGTCGATTTCCAGGAAAACTTCGACGGCTCGCTCACCGAGCCGTCGGTGCTGCCGGCCGCGCTGCCGAACCTCCTGCTCAACGGCTCCGACGGCATCGCGGTGGGCATGGCCACGAAGATTCCGCCGCACAACCTGAGCGAAGTCATCGACGGCGTCACCGCCTACATCGACGACCGCGACATCACCATCGACGGGTTGATGGAGCACATCAAAGCGCCGGACTTTCCCACGGGCGGCTCCATTTACGGCTACGCGGGCGTGAAGGAAGCCTACCACACCGGGCGCGGGCGCGTGCTGATGCGGGCGAAGATGACCGAGGAGGAAATCCGTCCGGGCCGCTATGCGCTCATCGTCACCGAGATTCCGTACCAGGTCAACAAGAGCAACCTCGTCGAGAAGATCGCGATGCTCGCGCGCGACAAGAAGATCGAGGGCATCTCGGACCTGCGCGACGAGAGCGACCGCGACGGCATGCGGATCGTGATCGAACTCAAGAAAGACGCGATCACCGCCGTCGTCCAGAACCACCTGTTCAAGTACACGCAGCTTCAGCAGACCTTCGGCGTCAACGTCGTCGCGCTCGTGGGCGGGCGTCCCAAAACGCTGACGCTCAAAGAGCTCATCCACCACTACGTCGAGCACCGGCACGAGGTCGTCACGCGGCGCACCGAGTACGAACTGCGGAAGGCCGAGGAGCGCGCGCACGTGCTCGAAGGGCTCACGATTGCGCTCGACCACCTTGACGCCGTCATCTCCATCATCCGGCACTCGGACGACACCGACGCGGCGCGGCGCAACCTGATGGCGGGCGTCTTCCCGTCGAAGCTGACGACGGAGCAGCTCGTCAAACTCGGCCTGCCCACGCACGGTGCGTCGATGTTCGCGCTCAGCGAGATCCAGGCGGACGCCATCCTCGCGCTGCGCCTGAGCCGCCTGACGGGCCTGGAACGCCAGAAAATCGAGGACGAGTACCGGGCCATCCTCCAGGAAATCGCGCGCCTCCAAGCCATCCTCGACTCGCGCGAGCAGCGCATGGCCATCATCAAGGCCGAACTGATCGAACTCAAGGAGAAGTACGGCGACGCCCGGCGCACGGAGATCGACTACACCGGCGGCGGCGACTTCGTGATGGAGGACATGGTCGAGGACGAGCAGGTGATCGTGTCGGTGTCGCACCAGGGCCTCATCAAAAGGACGCCCATCACCGAGTACCGGCAGCAGGGGCGTGGTGGCGTGGGGATGCGCGGCACGGGGATGCGCGACGAGGACTACGTGGAGCACCTGTTCACGTGCTCGAACCACGACTACCTCCTCTTTTTCACCGACCACGGCCGGTGCTACTGGCAGCGCGTCTTCCAGATACCCGAGGGCGCGCGCACAGGCAAGGGCCGCTCCATCCGCAACCTCACGCAGATGGACCCGGACGACCGCCTGCGCGCCGTGCTGGCCGTGCCCAAGGCCCACTTCGAGGACGAGGTGTTTCTCGAAACCCACTTCGTGCTCATGGCCACGCGCAACGGGCAGGTCAAGAAGACGACGCTCGACGCCTTCAAGCGCCCACGCGCCAACGGCATCATCGCCATCGCCATCAACGAGGACGACGCGCTGCTGGAGGCCCACCTGACGGGTGGCGACGCGCACGTGGTGCTGGCGTGCAACACGGGCCGCTCCATCCGTTTTCACGAAAGCGATGCCCGCCCGATGGGGCGCGGGACGCAGGGCGTGCGCGGCATGTCGCTGAGCCGCGGCGAGCACCTCGTGGGCATGATCGTCATCGAGAACGAAAGCAAAGACGTGCTGGCGATCTCGGCCAACGGCTACGGCAAGCGCACCGAACTGGACGAGTACCGCGTACAGACGCGCGGCGGCAAGGGCATCATCACGATGAACACGAAAGGCAAGACGGGCAAGCTCGTCGCCATCAAAGCCGTCACGAGCCAGGACGACCTGATGATCGTCACGCAGAACGGCATCATGATCCGCATGGACGTGGACGCGATCTCGACGCTGGGGCGCAACACGCAGGGCGTGCGGCTCATCTCGCTCAAAGACGGCGACGCCATCGCCGACGTGACGCGCCTGGTGATCGACGAGGAGGACGAAGCCGCGGGCGATGGAGCCATCTCCGATGCCGCGCCTGCCGCGCTGCCGGCCTCGGACGAGGGCTGAACACCGCGCCTCCGAACATGAAAACGCCGGAGCAGGCTCGTCCCGCTCCGGCGTTTTTGCGTGCTGCGCCGCCGCCGTCAGCGCACGACGGTCACGCAGCGGGTGGCGTGCGCCGTGCCCGCGGTGATGCGGAGAACGTACACACCGGGGGCCAGCGTGGAGGTGTCCACACGCAGATCGCCCGCCGTGCCGGAGGGGCGTGCCGTCGTGCTCACGTGGCGGCCGAGGGCGTCGTAGAGCCGTGCCTCGGCGGCACCTGGGATCTCCACGCGCACCGTGGCGAACTCGCGTGCCGGGTTGGGAAAGGGCTGGCCGATGGCATCGGAGATGGCTCCGTCGCTGTCTACCACGCCCGTCGAGACGCCCTGCTCGTCCACTGCCGCCAGCAGCAGACCGGGGCCACTCTGGTTGGCCGCCGGGTCGAGGAAGCCGGTGAAGAGCACGGGCACCGTCTGCCCCCCGCGGCCCGTCAGGTCGAGGTCGAACGTGCCGAGTACGGCGCGGTCGGCGTTGCGCTCGAAGCGGAGGCGGTACCGCCCTGCGGGCAGCGACACCGGCTCGGAGACGCTCGCGTAGGGGAAGTAGTACGTGATGGGGCTGTTCGTCTCCTCCACGAACACACCCAGCGCAGGCGCATCGGTGACGGCGTGGACGAGCACGAACTGCGCGTCGGCCCCCTTGCCGCTCGACGCCGGGATCTCCTGTTCGAGCAAGCGCAGGTAGGTGCTGATGCCGTCCGGGTTGGCGGCGAAGACATTTTCGAGTACGTCGGGCACGCCGGCGAGCGAGAGCACGTGGCGTCCTTCCGAGAGGGTCGCCGAGAAGCTGAACTCGCGCGGCAGCCACGGGGGCGGCTCCTGCTCCAGGCGCAGCTTGAACACGAGCGGCGCGTCGGCGGGGAGCGTCAGGTACGACGTGCCGCCGCCGAAGCGGAGGACCGCGCGCGGCGTCGCGCTTTCACCCACGTACACTTCCAGTGGACCGTACGCCGCCAGCGCTGCCGAGCCGTGGAGCAGTTGTACCTCTGCCGTCGCTGCCCCGCCGGTGCCGACGGGCGGCAGCGTGTAGCGCGCCACGCCGACCGACGGCTTGCCGCCCGCCAGTTCGAAGCCGCCTCCGATCCACAACGCGTCACCGACGAGGGCGAGGCTGCTGGCGTAGGCCGACAGGCCCCCACCCGGTTCTGGCACGTTCGTGACGCCGCTGCCGAGCGGCATCCACGCCTGGCCGTCCCAGCGGGCGACGTTGTTGAGGCCGTAGCGCTCGCTGCTGCGGTGGATGTACCCGCCCACGATCACCTCGCCGCCGCGCACCACGAGGGCGTTGATGTCCGGATAGGCGCGCGTGTCGAGGCGCAGCCCGTCGCCAAAGCCAGACCACGACTTCGACGCGAAGTCGTAGCGGGCGAGGCTGGGGATGGCCTTGGTGCCCATGTGCGAGAACGTGCCGCCGACGTAGAGCGCGCCGTTTGCGAAGGCAAGTGCCCGGACGGTACCCGGATAGGCCGAACCGTAGTCTTCCAGCACCGCGCCACCGATGCCCGTCCAGCGAGTACCGTCCCAGCGGGCGAGGCTGCTGATGGTGGAGCCGCCCGCCACGTCGAAGTAGCCGCCCGCCCAGAGGTGCCCCGTGACCGGGTCCACAGCGAGCGTGTGCACGGTACCGTTCTGCGTGTCGTTGAGCAGATCCACGCCCGTGCCGACGCTGCCCCAGCGGCCCGTCGTGAGGGTGTAGCGGAGGATGCCCTCGCTGCCCTCGACGACGTTGCCGTCGCCGTCGAGGAGGCCGCCGATGTTGCCGCCTACGAAGAGCGTGTCGCCGCTGAGAGCGACGGCATCGACGTGGTAGCCGACCAGGTTTTCGCCGGGGAGCATCGTCCACGCGCCGTCGCGCAGGCGCATCGCGCAGGGCCGGGTGGCCCTGCCGTTCCACGTCTCGAAGGAATCGGTGCGGCCGCCGCCGTAAAGCGTCCCGTCGTCGTCGAAGACGAAGTCGGCGAGGTAACAGCCCGGCATCGGGGGGGCGGCGGACTCCCACGCGCTGCCGTTCCACCGAACGAGCCCGGCCTCCTGGAGCGTGCCGATGCCGTAGCCGCTGGCGAGTGCGTAGAGCGCGCCGCCGGGGCCGGTCTTGAGCTTGGTGATGCTGCCGGAGCGTGTGCCCTGCGCGTTCTGGGCGTTCAGCAGATGCGCGGTTTTGCTGGCCGCATCGTACTCCATCGCGCCATACGTCTCCAGCGTGTCCTTCCAGCGGAGGTCGTCGCCGTGGACGAGCAGCGACGCGCCGTCAAGGTGGAAGACCCCGCGCGCCCGGTGGATGCCCGTGCCCTCCCATCCGCCCGCCGCCGTCCAGCGGAAGAGCGGGTGGCTGTCGGTGGAGTAGAGGGCGGCGTCGCCGGTACCCGCGCGGGCAAAGTAGCCAGCCGCGTAGAAGGCACCCGCGTCGTCGAAGGCCATCCCCTCGACCTGCGCCGGGTAGTCGCACACGGTCTGCTCGTAGGCGTTGGTGGTGATAAAGCGGAGGCCGCCGCCGAGGTCGTGCCACGTATCGTCAGCGGGGTCGTAGAAGGCGAGGCTGTTGACCGGCACGCCGCCCGCCTCTCCGAACTGCCCTCCCACGTAGAGCTTGCCCGCGTGCGGGAGCAGAAAGGAGGCCACGCCGGTCTGGTAGTTGCTCGATTTGCCCGTCGCCGGGTCGTAGCACGCGGCGTTCATCAGCGCGAGGCCGTTGGCCGCGCCCGCCCCGAGGGGATGCCACGTGCCCCCCTGCGTATCGTAGCGTCCGATGCGGTTGAGGCCCGTGCCGTCGGCGTCGGCGAGGAGCGCGCCTTCGGTGCCGGCGAACGCCCACGACACGTACAGGTCCGTGCCGATGGCGGCCAGGGCCGCAGCCGTCGTGCCCAGTTCCGCCACCTCGGACCACGCGCCGGTGGCGGGCGTGTAGCGGCGCAGATAGCGGCTGTAACTCACGTATACATCGCCGCCCACACTGGCAATGGGGCCTACCTGGAAGTCGGATTCCCCCTGCCCCACGTCCACGGCTTCCCACGTCCCGGTGGGCACGTGGAGGCGCGCCAGGCCGTTTGCTGGCTGTTCTCCCGCGTACCGGAAGTAGCCGCTCGCGTAGAGGTAGTCGCCGACGGCGTGAAGGTAGCTGACGTTCTCGGCCTCGTAGTACGGCGTGTAGAGGCCCGCGCCGACAGGGTGGAACGTGCGCGACATCCTGTTCCAGCGAACGATGTTGTGGGCCTGCACGTCCCCGGCGAGGTTGAAGCGGCCGGCGACGTACACGTCACTTCCCACCTCCACGGCAGCTGAGACGGTGCCCTGGATGCCGGTGATACCGAACGAAACGGCATAGCGGTCGTCGTCGGTGGTTTGCGCGCGGAGCATCCCGGTGGGGAGCAGCAGCAGCAGGAGCGTGATCGTGCGGTACATAGGTGTTGAGAAAGGTCATCTGTCCGTAATAGCGGAATCGCCGTGCGAAAGAGACGGCGGCCCGGTCAGGGAATTATCGCGCTGCGCGGGAAGCAGTTAAGGGGCACGGCCCCCTCCTTCAGCGCGCCCTCACCACCGAACACGAAAACGCCGGAGCGGGACGAGCCTGCTCCGGCGTTTTGCTGTTCTTGACAGCGCCTATTGCAGATGCACGAGCTGGTGCGTCTCGGCGAACGCCTCGCCTCTGAGTACGAGGAAGTACACGCCCGAGGCCAGGCCGCTACCCGCGACGCGCAGAATCTGGCGCTCACCGGGGCCAAGTTCATCATCGAACACCAGAGCGACGAGTTGGCCGGTGGCGGTGTAGAGCCGCACGTCTACGTCCTGCCGCCGCTTGACCTGGAGGCTGAACCGCGCTTCGTCGCGGAACGGGTTGGCACTGAGCCTCCGGAAGGCGAGGCTCTCGCGAAGGGCCACCGTGAGGGACTGCTCCGGCCCGAAAACGACGGTTCCGCTCTCCCGAATGACGCGCAGTTGAAACACGTAGCGGCCCGGCGCGAGGTCGTTGAGCATCACCTCGAACGTCTCGCCCGGCTGGACGTCCACCTGGCGCACCACCTCCGTGGGATCGTCGAAATACCGCTGGACGATTTCGACACGGGTGGCGTCGGTGGTCGGGCCGGTGCGGAAGGTGAGCGTCGCGTTGTCGGTGCCACTGGCGATGGAGGCGGAGAATTCGAGGATGTCCGCACCCAGCAGCAGTTCGCAATCGTCGCCGAGTTGCCAGCCGATGTCGCGGAAGATGGCGCAGGTGATGGCACCGGGGCTGAAGATGGACTCGGCGCGGCCCAGTTGCGGCGTCATGAGCGAGTTGGGATCGCCCGCTGGGAAGGTCGCCTCATCGAGGTGCGCGGTGCTGGAGCCGGGCTCGAAGTTCACCGGTGCGTACAGGTCCACGGGAATGTCGCCCGTGGTGAGGCGCACCGTCTCGCCGTCGAAGAGGAGGCGGCTCTGCAGCGCGGCTCCGAGCACGAGGGAGGGACTGGGCAGGGTCAGCGTGGGCGTGCCCTGCGCGTCTTCGAGAAAGCGGTCGAAGATGACGGGGAACGTCTGGCCGTTGGAGGCGCGGATGCCGCCGCAACCCGTGCCCACGTCGCCGACGCATTCGTCGCCGTTGGAGGCGTCGCCGTCGTCGTAGTTGAAGCCGTCGAAAAAGCCCAGCCCGTGCCCGATTTCGTGCAGCACCACGGTGGCGAGGTCGTACTGGCCTACGGGCGTGTTGCCGTCGGTGCCAAAGTACCAGTTGGGAAACGCGCTGCTGAACGAGGCCTGGATGTCGGAATCGGTGCCGCTGAGGTTGCGCCCGGCAAGGGCTTCGGAAAGCGCGATGGCGTACCACGTGTTCTGCTGCGGCAGGTGCGGCTCGTTGGCGTCGACAAAGCGCGCACCGGCCGAGCCGAGCACGCCCTCGTCCAGCGCCCGCCACGTGGCCTCGATATCGATGGGGACGCTGCTCTTGATGTGGGTCTCCCAGATGTCGGCGGCAAACTGGAACGCGGCGCGGGCCTCCGCGGGAAAGCCGTTATAGGTCACGTTGAGGGTGGCGGTGGGTGCCGCGGTTTTCCCCGATCCCCGCCGCTCCGACGTGGCGCGCACGCGGGTGTTGGCATCGTAGTCCGCCGCCCGCAGCGTGTGCTCTACCCACGCCTCGCGCCGCGCGCCGGGCACGGTGACGGGCCGCTCTTGCACTTTCGTTTCGCAGGCATCGGCGTGGAGGGCCCACATGGCGTTCCAGTGCGCGGCGGGGGCAGAGGACGGGGAAGCCTGCTGGGCCACGGCGGCCTGATCCGCTACGAGACCCAGAACGGCGGCCGCGAACAGCCGAGCAACGATACGTACCATCCTCATTTTTCAGGTTTTAACGGGTCGAAAGGTACGCCTCCCGGGCGGCGAACCGGACTCACGGGCGCGCTTTTGCCCCTTTTGCCGCGTCGGCGGCGCGCCAGGCGTACCAGGCCACGACCGAACGGTAGGGACGCCACGCCTCGCCGATGCCGGGCAGGGCGCGGGGGGTCGGCTCGGCGTCGAGGCCGAGGATGATCTGCACCCCGCGACGCACGCCGAGGTCGTCGACGGGCCACACGTCGGGCCGCCCCAGCGTGAAGATGAGCAGCATCTCGACCGTCCACCGCCCGACGCCGCGCACCCGGGTGAGCCGCTCGATGATGGCTTCGTCGTCGAGCGTGGCGAGGCTGCCCAGGTCGGGGACGGTGCCCTCGAGCGTGTGCGCGGCGAGGTCGCGCAGCGCCGCCATCTTGTTGCCCGACACCCCCGCGCCGCGGATCGCTTCGTCGGAAAGGGCCAGCAGCGCTTCGGGATCGCCCTCGTCGTCACCCAGGAGCACCTGCAACCGCCCGTGGATGGTGGCGGCGGCTTTGCCCGCGAGTTGCTGGTAGAGGATCGACCGCATCAGCGCGAGGTACGGAGGACGGGGGCGGACGTCAAGGGTGAACGGCCCGAGGCGCTCGATGGCGGCGTCGAGCGCGGGGTCGCGGCGCAGGTGCGCGAGGGCTTCGTCGGGCGTGTAGATCATGGAAAAGCGGGCAGCGGCCATGTCAACGCCGCTGCCCGCTTCGGGATGCTTCTCGATGTCTGCCGTTTACCGCGCCAGCACCACGCGCTGCGTCTGCTGCGCGCCCTCGTGTACGAGCCGGACGACGTACACCCCGGCGGCGAGGCCGTCTGCCGACCGTGTGGCCTGCTGCACCGCACCTGCCTGCACCTCACCCTCGAAGAGCGTCGCCACGCGGCGTCCCAGCACGTCGTAGAGGTCTACGATGGCCTCGCCGGTGCGCGGCACGGTGAAGGTCACCGAAACCCCGTCGCGCGACGGGTTCGCACCCACGACGGTGAGCGCCAGCGCGCGCGCCGCGTCCACGGTGAGTTCGACGATGGCGCTCTCGGTCACGCTGCCATCGAAATCGACCTGGCGCAGCTTGAAGCGGTGAACGCCCGGCGCCAACTCGCCCGTCTCGAAGTGGTAGCGCGACGCCTCGATGGTCGTGCCCTTTCCATCCACGAAGCCCACATCGCTCCACACGCCACCGTCGTGCTGCGCGGCCACGTGGAAGCCAGCGTTGTTGGTTTCACTAACCGTTAGCCACGTCAGCACGGCGCGGTGGCTTTCGAGGACGCCGTCGAACACGGCCAGCTCCACCGGCAGCGCCGACGCCGTGCTCGACACGAGCGGACGCACAGCCCAGTCGAAGCTCTGCTTTGTCCAGCCGCTGCCTGTGTTGAGGAGCGAGCGCCGCCCTGCCGCCGCCGTCGCGTCGCGGAAGAGGCCCGTGCTGCCCGTCGTGCCGTCCATCGTCACGACGAGGTGGTAGTTGACGCCGGAGAGCAGGTCGATGTTGGCCGCGCTGAGGTCGGCGTAATTCCACGTGTTCGGCGCGACGCTCGCCATCGGAAATCCCATGCACGAGCCGATGCGGGTGTTAGGGTTGCCCGCGCCGTCGTCGGTGTAGACGGCCACGCAGGCCGAACCCGTCGGGGATACCAGGCTGGAGGGGTGCAGCAGCACGCCGCGCACGCGCCCCTCGTGGCCCAAGGTCTGCTGGAACTGCACCGACAGCGCCTGCCCATTCGTCAGGTTGACGGAGCCTATCATCGCCTCGTCGTAGCCGATGGCCTGGAAGCCCGGCGTGCTGTTGCCGCTGACGAGGCGGGCTACTGCGGCATAGGCGTTGACCTTGCCCGCACCGAAGCGGTTGTTGGGCACGGCGAGGGTGTAGGCGTCGGCATCGGAGGCGTTTACGAGCGCCTGCTGCACCTGCACACCCGTCAGCGTGGGGGCCTGCTGGAGCACGAGCGCGGCGATGCCTGCCACCACCGGCGACGACATGCTCGTGCCCTGCGTGACGTAGTGTTGCCCGCCCGGCAGCAGCAGCGCAGAGGGCACAAAGGCGGCAGCGTCCTGCGACAGGCTCGAAGCCATCGCCTGGCCCGGCGCCGTCAGATGCGGCATCGTCAGCCCATTGCGGTCGGGGCCGCGGCTGCTGAAGCTCGACAGGTCGTTGGACAGTTCTCCGCCCACGTACGAGTATCCGCCGCCCGCCGACGCCGTCCACCGCCAGCGATGCACGTACGAGCCCACGGTGATGCCATTGGCCGCGACGTTGCTGACGGTGTAATCGCCATCGGCCCCGCCGAATGTAACGAGCGTGCCGGTGACCTCGGCGTCGAAGAGCCAGGCGTGGTACGTGTCGGAAACGCCGCTGGTGTTGTTCAGCTGAACCGTCCAGACGCCCGCGGCAGGCGCGGTGCCACTCCCGTCGTTGACGCTGATGTAGATGCGGCGGTCGAGGTTGCCGGAGTCGAGGAAGTTGAACAGGTACACGTCCCCATCTGCGGTGCTGGTGGTGCTCTGCCCGCCTGCCGTCTGCGTGGCTGTGTGGCCGTTGGGCGAGGTGACGGTCACGTTCACCCCGGTGCTGCCCCCGAACCACACGTCGAGCAGGAAGTCATCCGGGTTGAGACTCGGCGTGTAGGCGGGCACCGTGATCGTGAAGGCGTCCGCCGCGCCTGCAGCCACGCTCCGCGTCACGTGGATGGCGTCGCCGCCGCTGTTGCCCGCGCTCTGCACCAGGGCACGGCCGGCTTTGGCTGCGAACGTGTTGATGGCCACCGACTTCGCATCGGTACCGTCGTGCGGCCCGGAGTCCGAGCCGAGGCTCATGTTGACGACCACCGGCTTGCCCTCGGCCGCCGCCTTCTCGTCGCAGTACGTGATGCCGTCGATGATGTTGGCCGTCGCGTAGGATCCGTTGCCCGCCTTGACGGCGATGATCTCCGCCTCGGGCGCCATGCCCACGTGCTGCGCGGGCGAAAGCGAGGCGCCGTTGCCTGCCGCCGTGCCCGCCACGTGCGTGCCATGCCCGTCGGTGTCGGCGCTTCGCAGCGCCGTGCCGCCCGCCAGCGCTGCCTCGATGGCCGCCTGCGTGTACTCGACGCCGTAGCCATAGGGCGCTGGGGCGGCTTCGCCCGGAGTCGCGATGAGCGTGTGGTCCCAGATGGCGAGGATGCGCGACTTCGTGGGATCAGCGGGATCGCGGAAGTCGCCGTGCCGCCAGTCGATGCCCGAGTCGATCACGCACACGATCACGCCCGCGCCGGTGTAGGCCGTGCCGCCCAGGATGCCGCTCCTGAGCGCCTGCACCCCCGTCAGGGCGGCGGCGACGTCGTTGTGCGCGTACTCGATGGGGTTTTCGATCATCTTCACCCCTTCCACCGCCGCGATGCGTGCCAGGTCTTCCGGGCGCACCCGCGCCGTCACGAACCCGTCCAGGCGCGTCTGAATGTCCACACCCGCCTGTTCGAGCGCTGCCACGTCGGTGGTACGGATGATAACACCTACACGTTCGTCACCGCCGGGCACAACGTCATCGACCGCGCGCATCGCGCGTTCGGGCAGGAGGATGGGTGCGGGCTGCTGCGCGCGGGCCGTGGAGAAGGCCAGCAGCGTCAGGATCAGCGTGAAGAGGTAGCGTCGTTGCATGGGTGCCGATAGGCTGATGAGAAGGGAGAGGAGAAAGCCGACTTCATCGCTATCGGCAGGCGCGTGCGGCACCCTAACTGGCACGCGCGCACATTCTCGCTCCAACGTAGAGACTCCCGTGATCACCCGCAACGATGAGACAGGCGTCTTCCGCTGGATTCTCAGCAACGCGAACGATTACCGCACGAGCGTCATCGAACGCGACACCGTTTTGCCGCCGTGTGTGAGGCGGTACACGTACAGCCCCGACGCGAACCCGTCGCTGCCGAACTGCACGCGGTACGTCTGCCCGGCGGCGGCAGGCTCGTCGAAGAGCACCGCGACTTTCTGCCCCAACACGTTGAAGACCTCCACCGTCGCCGCTCCGGAAACGGGCACGGCAAAGCGGATCTCGGCGCGGTCGGTGAACGGGTTGGGCAGGCTCGGGGCCAGCACGAGCGCGTCGGTGGGCAGTGCGGCATCGGCCACGTCGGTCAGCACGATGTTCGAGGCCACGACGGGCCGGATCCGCAGGTCATAGCCCAGCGCGAACCACGCCCCGCCGTCTACATTGGCCAGCGAGCGGCCCGTCGGCGTGCTGGCGTCGTGCATCAGCGAGAACTTGCCCTCGGCTTCGGTGAAGTACAGCACCAGGAAATACTCCTGCCCCGGACTCAGCACGGCGTCGGCGGCGGACAGGTCGGCGTACGACCAGCCGAAGGCGTTGGCCAGCGAGGCGGGGAAGGCGACGGTGTTGCCCACCTGCGTGCCTGGCGCGCCGCCTCCATCCGTCCATACCTCGAACGACAGCGGCTGGGCGAGGCCGAGCGTCGAGGAGGCGTGAAACAGCGCGCCCGTTACGTGCTCGCCCGCGTTGCCGGGAGGCGTGAAGCGCACGGCTACCTTGTTGCGGCTGGTGACCTCCACCGCGCCGGTGGCGGCGAAATCGTCATAGGCCAGCACGGTACGGTTGGCACTGCTGCTGGTGTTGACGAGGCGGGCCATCGCGCCGAAAACGTCGAGCTTGCCCGCGCCCCAGCGGTCGTTGGGGACGGCCCCGGTGAAGGCGTCGACGTCGGCCTCGGACTGGAGCAGCGCCAGTGTGCGGGCGAAGTTGAGGGTCGGGTCCTGTTCCATGAGCAGCGCCACGCTGCCCGCTACCGCGGGCGAGGCCATGCTGGTGCCCTGCGTGAGATAGTGCTTGCCCCCCGGCGCAGCACGCGAACCGGCGGGGTCGAGGGCGTAATCCTGCGACAGCGTCGAAATCGTCGCTTGCCCCGGCGCGGCGAGGTGCGGCAGCGCGCGCCCGTCGCGCGTGGGGCCGGACGAGCTGAAATCCGAGATGCCGGTGGTGCCGTCGAAGGCGTTGCTGTAGAGGTAACAGCTTCCGCTGGCGGCGCACCAGTTCCACCGGTGCACGTACGAACCCACCGCCAGCCCACCCGCCGCCGTGTTGGAGAGGGTGTAGCGCGCATCGGCCCCGGCGAGCCCGACAGGATCACTGTTGGTGCCGAAGCTGCTGCGGACGACCCAGCCGTGGTAGGTCATTTCTTCGTTTCCGTTGCTCGTCACGCGCAGCGTCCACGTGCCGCTCGCGGGCGTCTGCGCCGTGCTGGCATCGCTGACGGTCATGTACAGGTGGCGCTGGCCATTGGAGGGGTCGTTGTAGTTGAACAGGTAGATCGATCCCTCGCTCGTATTGCTCGTGCCCTGGCCGCCTGCCGCCTGGGTGACCTTCGCGCCCGAAGGCCGCGTCAGTTCGGCGGTGATGCCGCTGCTGCCGTCAAACCACAGGTCGAAGGCGAACTCGTCGTTCTCCGCGCCCGACGCGGGGGTGTAGGCGGGCACAGTGAAGGTGTACGTAACGGTGGAAAAGTCCGGCAGGCTGCCCGTCACGTGGATGTCGTCGCCGCCGTCGTTGCCCGCGCTCTGCACAGCCACGCGCCCGGCCTTCTTGCCGAAATCGTTGACGGCGACGCTCTTGGCATCCTTGCCATCGTGCGCGCCGAACTGCGAGCCGAGGCTCATGTTGACGACCACCGGCTTGCCCTCGGCCGCCGCCTTCTCGTCGCAGTAGGTGATGCCGTCGATGATGTTGGCCGTCGCGTAGGATCCGTTGCCCGCCTTGACGGCGATGATCTCCGCCTCGGGCGCCATGCCCACGTGCTGCGCGGGCGAAAGCGAGGCGCCGTTGCCTGCCGCCGTGCCCGCCACGTGCGTGCCGTGCCCGTCGGTGTCGGCGCTTCGCAGCGACGTGCCGCCCGCCAGCGCCGCCTCGATGGCCGCCTCGCGTGTACTCGACGCCTTTAGCCGTAGCCGCGCCGGAGCGCGCCTCTCCGGCTTGCGCGGTGAGCGTCTGATCCCATATGGCCAGGATGCGCGACTTCGTCGGGTCATCGCGCTCGCGGAAGTCGCCGTGCCGCCAGTCGATGCCCGAGTCGATCACGCACACGATCACGCCCGCGCCCCGGTATTGGGTGCCGTTGAGCGCGCCCTGGTGCAGCGCCTTTGCGCCGATGAGCGCGGCGGCTACGTCGTTCTCGGGATACTCCACGCGGCCCGCCTCTACGTACGCCACCTCGGGCAGCGACGCTGCCGACCGGATGGCCTCGGCGGGGCCGTAGACGGTTACGAAATCGGCGTAGCGCGACTGCACGCGTAGCCCGAGTGCTTCGAGCCCCGCGGGGTCGGAGGTGTAGATCACCGCGCTCATCAGCGCCGGACCCTGCTTGGCGCTGGCTGTCGCCTGCTCGATGGCGCGCAGCGCGGTGGGCGAAAACCGCGCTGCGGGCTCCTGAGCCGCCGCATCGAGGGTGAAGGTGACGGCGAGGACGGCGAGCCAGAAAGAGCGCATCGAGAGCGGGGTTGGACGGCGTGGAAAAGAAGCGTACGCGCAGCGCGTTACGCTTCCGTAACGACAGACCAAACCTAAGTTTTTCAACTGGATCGGTCAAGTCCGTCGCTTCGACACCGCCCTTTCGCTTCGCGTGTCCTTTACCCTTCGTCGCGCCGCGCTGCCTCCGGGCTGAAGGCGGGCGCGCACACAGCCCAGTACTCGGCTTCCTCGCCTGCCGGGTTCGAGTAGCGGATGCGCTCGCCCGCACGGCACAGCACCGCCTCCCCCGGTCCCACGTCCACCACGCCGCTGTCGTGCTCGACGCGCACCGTGCCGCGCAGCACCATCGTCACCTCGTCGAACGTCGGCGTCTGAAACGGCTCGTCCCAGCCCGGCGGGGCCACCATGCGCGCCACGCTCACCGACGCCGTGCCCGTCTGCACGCGCCCCACGAACTCCTCGATGATCTTGCCGCCGGGAACGGGAATGCGCGTGGGTGTGACGATGTGCTCGGGCATGGCGGTTGGGTGACTGCTGAAGGGTGACGGCAGTGAATGTTATCTCCAACCAGTTACTGGCTA
Organism: Rhodothermales bacterium; assembly: GCA_963829705.1. Lineage (GTDB taxonomy): Bacteria > Bacteroidota > Rhodothermia > Rhodothermales > BA12 > CAWHJN01. The sequence continues at coordinate 160,085 of CAWHJN010000004.1, read as the reverse complement.
CCCTTCACCCTCTATTCAATTCACTTCCGTCCTTTCGCCTCGGGGTCGGCTCCTTCGCGCTCGACGCGCGTGATGGCGCGCGCGACGGCTTCGAGGCCCTGATCGACTTCGGCCTCCTGGATGGTCAGCGGCGAGCGGAAGCGGATCGAGTGCGTGCCCGAGCCGAGGATGACGACGCCTTCGTCCCAGCACGCATCCAGCACGCGGTTGCGGAAGCCTGGCGAGGGCAGCGTGAAGGCACAGAACAGCCCCTCACCGCGCACGCTCGACACCGCGTCGTGCTTCTCGGCCAGCGCGTGCAGCCCCTTCTGGAGGTAATCGCCCATCGTGGCAGCGTGCCCGACGAGGTCGTCCTCCTCAATGATTTCGAGCGTCCTGTCAAAGCGCACCATGTCCGCGAGGTTGCCGCCCCACGTCGAGTTGATGCGGCTGGAGGTCTCGAAGACGTGGCCTTCGACCTCCTCGATCTTGCGCCCGGCCAAGATGCCGCACACCTGCGTTTTCTTGCCAAACGAGAGGATGTCCGGCTCAACGCCCAGCGCCTGGTGCGCCCAGAACGTGCCCGTGATGCCCACGCCCGTCTGCACCTCGTCGAAGATGAAGAGCGCGTCGTTTTCGTGCGCGAGGTCTTTGAGACTCTGCAGGAACGACGGACGGAAGTGGTTGTCGCCGCCCTCGCCCTGGATGGGCTCGATGATGACGCACGCGATGTCGTCGCGACGTTCGTGGAAGGCCTGTTTGGCCTGCGCCAGCGCCAGTTTTCGCGCCGCTCCAGGTCGTCGAGGTGTTCGTCCATCGGAAACACGATGAACGGGTTGAGCACGCGCGGCCAGTCGAACTTGGGGAAATACATCGTCTTGCGCGGGTCGGCCGTGTTCGTCAGCGGCAGCGTGTAGCCGCTGCGCCCGTGGAAGGCCTGGTCGAAATGCAGCACCTGGTGGCCCACCTCACGGCGGTAGCCCTTCTGGAAGTTCTTGCGCACCTTCCAGTCGAAGGCCGCTTTGAGCGCGTTCTCGACGGCGAGCGAGCCACCCGAGACGAAAAAGGCGTGGGGCAGGTACTCGGGGATGCCCACGCGCGAGAACGTATCCACGAAGCGCGCGAGGTGCGGCGTGTACACGTCGGAGTTGGTGATCTTGTTGAGCGCGGCCTCCATCAGCCGACCCAGAAACGCCTCGTCGGAGCGCATCTTCGGGTGGTTCATCCCGATGGCGCTGGAGGCGTAGAAGCCGAACAGATCGAGGTACTGCTTGCCCGTCTCCGCATCGACGAGCGAGAGGCCGGTGGACTGCGAGATGTCGAGCACCATGGGCATCCCATCCGCGAGGAGGTGGCGGTCGATGGTGGCGCGGACGTCGGCGGGGGCGATGGTGCGCGGGGTCGTCATTTCCATGGAGAAGAACGTCGGAGGGCGTGAGAAAAGCGTTTCCGCCAAGATACGGAGGGGGCCTCCGGGAGCGTAGAAGGCCGGGGAGCCGTCGCGTTTAGAGGGGTTTAAACGCCGGGGCCCTCAGAAATTCACGCCGCCTGCACAGTAGGGGGCGTTCTGCGGCACGTCCCTGCACCACTCGATGAGTCCTCGCAAGAACGCACGCGCCGAACCCTCCTCGCGGAAGATCCGGCGCTGCTGGCGATGCCGTGGCCTGCAGGCTCAGGCGTTGGGGATGACGAGGTCGAAGGAGCCCGCCGTGACGACGAATAGTCTGTCTTCTCGCCGTAGCACGGGAGCCTCGAAGGGCTTCTTCGTCTCCGATTTCTGTTGGATATCCATGGTCGTAGAGGTCAAAGCGTTAGTGGGCCACGGTGAGCGTGCCGCTGAGCGAGCGGCCACCGGCTTCCAGACGGTACACGTAGAGGCCCGCCGGAAGGCGCGTGGCGTCGAAGCGTGCTGCCTGCGCGCCCACCTCCAGCGACGCCTCCACCAACTGCGCCACCTCGCGCCCCAGCACGTCGTAGATGACGAGCCGCGCCGGGCCCGCCTCGTCGAGTGAGAAATGGATCGTCGCCTGCGCTGCGACCGGGTTGGGCTGCGCTGCGGCGAGCGCGAAGCCGGTGAGCGCGTCATCTGCCAGGCCCATCACCTCGAAGTCCGGATCGACGTCCACGGTGCGCCCGCAGGTGTCGGTGACTTTAAGGAAAAACGCCACGTGCGACCCTGCCCCTGCCGTCGAGACGGGGAAATAGGCCTCAGTGGGCTCTAAGGCGGCAGCGAAGGCGAACGTGTTGCCGGAGCGGGTGAGGCCGGGCAGCGGCGTGCCGCTCTCGGTGTCGGCTTCGGGGTCACCCACGACGAGGTTCGACGTGTTGTAGAACGCGAACGTGGCGCCGCCCTGGGGCACCTCGACCCTGACGAAGGCGCGGCTCTGGGCGCTGTTGAGCACGTAGCCCCCCGCGTACGAGGGGGCCGTCGCCGGGTCCGTGCAGGCGTTCGCCGGCGGCCCCACGCCTTCCACGCGCAGGATAGCGTTGCCGCCGTAGTCCACATATAGCAGGGTACCGTCCGGCAGCATACCGACGCTGTAGGGCACAGCCAAACCAGTGGCAAATGTACCCAGCGGGGTGCCATCTGTGGTGAAACGTGTGACGCTACCACCCCCGTAATTCACAATGAGAACGGTGTTGTCTGGCAGCAGCACCGCATCAACAGGGAGATTGTGCCCCGCGCCCCACAGGCCCAGATACGTGCCGTCGGAAGCAAAGTGCTTCACGAGGTGACTGTACCCCTCGGTGACGACGAGGGAACCATCGGGAAGCTCTACAATGCCGTAGGGGCCGCCCACAAAGCCAGTGGCAAACACACCCAGGTACGTCCCGTCACTTGCAAAGCGGTAAAGACTTCCATTCGTCCAGCTGAACACAGACACCATGATAGACCCGTCCGCGAGTTGCCGAAGGTTGGCGGGGCCTGCGGGACTTGACGGCAGGTAGCCCAGGTACGTACCGTCTTCCTGGTAGACTCGAATAGCTCCACCCATGTCAGCCCATTCGGCGACCCAGACGTTCCCGTTGGGGAGTTGGATGACGTCGTTGGGCTTGTAAATGCCGGAGGCAAAGATGCCGAGAGACGTGCCATCTACCGAGAGCCGCTCCACGTATCCGCCAAAGTAGCTGGGTACGAGGTAGGTGCCATCGGACAGCGGGCGGATGGAGACTGGACTGTTGACGGAGGCAAATACGCCAAGCGAGGTGCCGGGCTGTGCGTAGGCGCGCGGTGCCAGCACGATGAGCGCCAGCAGGAGCGCGAGGAAACGAGGTTTCATGATCGCGTGAGGAGAGTGAGGTCGCCCGACGTTAACGAGCCCTCAACCGCTGCACATCACATCTTTGTGCGATTGACAGGGGCCTCCATGTCTCAACCGACGATCTCCGCGTGTGCGGCCGCTTTCCACGCGCACAACGAGCCGTTGACGCACGCGCGTTGCGCTGAACGTCCCGCGTCCGTCGCGCTCCGGGCAGGCTCCTGTGCAAACGCCCGCAGCTTTTCCCGCAGCGCCTCGAGAGCGTGGCCCATCTGGTGCGCGCCTGCGCCTTGCATCCCGCAGCCGCCGAGTGCGCGCCATCAACGTGCCGGACCGGCCTGCCAGTCGGGACGTGCCGCGGCGCGTCTCTACGCCGCCCCCATCAATACAGCAGATACGGCATCCGTTGCGCCTTGAACGCCTCGACCTCCGGCTGCCACGCGGCGATCACGTCCTCGGGCGTCGCGCCGTCGAGCAGCATCTGCTGAAAACGGTCGGTGCCTGCGAGCTTGGCAACGAAGTCCGGGCGGGCGAAAAACGCCTGTTTGTCCGGGGCTTGCTGGAGAAAAGCGTGCGTGGCGTAGACACCCGCCTCGACGGGGTGCAGCGCCCGCGGGTCGGTAACGGCGGCGCGGACGCCTTCGAGCGCGGTGTCCTGGAGCTTGGGACTGCTCGACATCCCCTCGATGGAAACGGGCGTAAAGGCGGCGGCTTCGAACGCGATGCCCGGCAGGTTCTGCGCGTTCAGCGACGCCGCCAGCGCCTCGCCGTCGGCCCACGGCGCGCCGACCATCTTGAACGGGCTGCGCGTGCCGCGCCCCTCGCTGGCCGAGTAGCCCTCGAACAAACACATCCCCGGATACAGCCGTGCCGTTTCAATGTCGGGCATGTTGGGGCTCGGCGGCGTAAACGCGAGGCCGGTTTCCTCCCACGTCATCGCCCGCGTGTAGCCGGTCATCTCGACGACGCGCAGGTCGAGATTTTCCAGCCCGTCGAGCATCTTCTCGCCCTTGATCATCTTCGCCAGTTCGCCCACCGTCAGCCCGTGGGCGATGGGGATGGGGTACTGCCCCACGAACGACTCGTGCTCCGGCTCCAGCACGAAGCCCGACACGTACTCGCCGCCGAGCGGGTTGGGCCGGTCGAGCACGACGAACGGGATGTTGGCCTTCGCAGCGGCCTGCATCGACAGGCCCATCGTGGAGATGTAGGTGTAAAACCGCGCGCCGACGTCCTGGATGTCGAACACGAGCAGATCGACGTTCTCCAGCATCTCGGGTGTGGGGGCGCGCACCTTGCCGTAGATCGAATAGACCGGTGCGCCCGTCGTGGGGTCGCGGTCGTCCTCGACCTTCGCGCCCGCGTCGGCCTCGCCGCGCCAGCCGTGCTCGGGTGCGAAGATGGCTGCGACGGTGACGCCCGGCGCCTCGTGGGCGAGATCGACGAGGTGCTTGTCGCCGACGAGGGCCGTGTGGTTGACGATGAGGCCGACGCGCTGCTGCTGCCATGGCGCGAATGCCTCTGCCGCAAGCTGCTGCGCGCCCGTTTGCACACCGACGCTGTCCACCGCCGCCGCCTCATCGTCCATCTGGATGTCCACGTGGCACGCGGCGAGCGCGAGGGTGACGAGCAGGAAAAAGGGGATGTGCATGAGGAATTTTGGATTTCCGAAGCTGGATCTCGGAACGTGGAAGGATGACGACATGGTAGGGAAGCGCCGCGGCACGTCCCTACGAATCACAAATCACGAAACGGTCCGCCGCCCTGCTCCTCCCAGTTCTGCACTCCGACTTCCGCGTTTCCCCTTTCACCTAATACTGGATGCGTGCTGTGTAGCGCACCGTCACGGTTTCGTCGGCCCCGAGGCGGAGCGGGAATTCGAGCGTGCGGGCGTCGAGCTTGACGAAGTCGTGGCTGTTCTGCGTGATCGTCCAGTCGCCGTAGAGATGCTCGACGACGGAGATGTCGGCGGCGGTTTGCTTGCGGTTGCGCACCTCGACCTCGATGGTCTGCTCGCGGAGGTTGTCGGCGAGGCGCTTTTCCGACACCACGCGCCGCGTGCCAACGACGTCGAAGGCGTCGCCGATGTAGAGGCGGACGTGCTCGTTGCGCGGCGTGTGGCCGATCTGGTCTTCGCCGAGAAATTGAAGGTTGCCCGTTTTGTCGGCCTTGTAGACGCGCACGACGCCCGCGGGCAGCGGCATCCCCATGTTGTTGGCCTCGGTATTTTCGAGTTCGAGCACGATGGCGGCGCTGACCTCGTTCGTGGCCCCGCCGCTGCCCGGACGCCGCCGCTGATAGATCGACCAGGGGGCCTGCTCGTCGAAGACGAGGCGGCGTGTGACCTTCGCGCCGTCGGCGGAAAGCAGCGTCATCTGCTTGGTTTCGCGGTGGGCGAGCGTCGTCGTGCCGTCGAGCGTGTAGAGGTGGTACTCGAAAAACGCCTCCTCCTCGAACGCTTTGTCCATTGCCACCTCTTCCATCATCTGCGCGCGGGCATAGACGGGTTGCGGGGGCGGCGGCTGCACGCGACGCACTTCGCCCGCCATCAGCTGGAGGCGCGCATCACGGTAGGTGGCCCCGCTCTGGTTGTCGAGCGTCACCCAGCCCGTCAGGTTCACCGTCGTCTCGTCTTCCGACACGACGGCCACGTAGTTGGCCTTCCAGCCGACGCCGCCGGTCATGTACGACACCTCTACGTCGTGCGTGCCTGCGCGTGTGGTACCGAGGTGCCACAACAGCGACGGGCGCGAGACGAGGCCATCGGGCATGTCTTGCAACACGATCTCGCCCTGCGGATCGACGAGCACGCGGCCATCGTCTAGCCGCACGATGCGTCCCTGGCCGGGCTGGCTCAAGAGCACGCCGGTTTCGACGACGACGCTCTCGCCCAGTCGCCGGATGAGTTGGATGCGCTGGCCCACGGCAGCGTTCAGCACCGACTGCGTACCGATGAGATCGTACTGGTAGTTCTGCTCGCGCACGGTGATCGTACCCGGCGCAGTCTTCGACGTGATGGCGAGGCTCGTCGGGTCGATCTCCGCCGCGACCCCCTCGAACCGGACGACGTTCATGCCGCGTTGCAGGTCGATGGGCCGCACTTCGCGCACGACGGCGAAGTTCTGGTTGTAGACCGTCAGCGACACGTTCTGCTGCGTCTCGGGCGGCGAGACGACGGACGGAGGGGCGGGCTGTTGCGCCATGAGCGGCAGGGCAGCGGCGAGGAGGACGAAGGCGACGAAGAGCGCGCGCATGAGCAGTTGAGGGTTGATCGAAGATAGGACGCGGCACCTGTCCGCGCGTTGCTCAAACGCTGGACGGGAGATGCGTATTGCAATCTGCTCCGCGTGGCCAACTCCTCGCCCGATGCCCGCGCGCCGGGCCTTGCCGCGTCTCAGGCGGTCGCCTGCTGCGCGTACCGGAAAGCCTCGCTCGGGCGGCTGAACAGGCGGACCTGATCGCTGGAGAGGAAACGCCGGGCGGGCGTCTGCTCCAGCCGTCGCCGCGCGCTCTCGGGGGCCGTGACTACCACCGTGATGCCGGGGATCCGCAGGGCGCGTTGCAGCAGAAACAGCAGCACGCCCTGAGCTTCCATCTCTATCTGCTCCAACCGCATCGCGTTCACCAGCACGACGCCGCCATCTTGGAGCGCCTCGAGGTGCGCTTCGCATTCGAGCGCCGCCGCCTGCTGGTTCAGATCTGCCACCGTTACGTGCTCGCCAAGCTGCACGTGCAGGGTGGCCCGATCTGTATCGGCCACCACTTTAAACATAGTTCGAGGGAGGAGGGGGTGCGGGGAAAGAGGGGAGTGCTCGCCTCCGAGCACACTCCCCCAGTCTTATAGCCCTACGCAGCCGCTGCCGGAATTCAGGACCGGAAGGCCAAATTTTCCTCTCGCCCTCTCATTCCGCTTCGTTTCGCCGCTCGACCCACAGCGTTACCGGCCCGTCGTTGACGAGCGCGACGCGCATGTCAGCACCGAAGATGCCGGTGGGCACGGGCTGCCCCAGGTGCGTTTCGAGGTGCGCCGTGAAGGCGCGGTACAGCGCCTCGGCCTGCTCGGGCGGAGCTGCCGACACAAACGAGGGCCGGTTGCCCCGGCTCGTGTCGCCGTACAGGGTGAACTGCGACACCACGAGCACCGCACCGCCGACGTCCACTACCGACCGGTTCATGCGTCCCTCGTCGTCGGCGAAGATGCGGAGGCCCGCCACCTTGCGCGCCAGCCACTGCCCTTCGGCGTCGGTATCGGTGTGGTGAACGCCGAGGAGCACGAGCAGCCCGCGCCCGATGGCACCCGCGATGGCACCGTCTATTTCTACCTGCGCCTGTGCGACGCGCTGAACGAGTGCAACCATGATTTTATCAGAGGAGGCCGAGGCCTTTCTCAAAGGCGTCGAGGGCGCGGGCGCGGTGGCTGATGGTGTTTTTGAGCGCCAGCGGCATCTCGGCGAACGTGGCGTCGTGCCCGTCGGGGACGAAGAGCGCGTCGTAGCCGAAGCCGCTGCTGCCGCGCTCTTCGGTCAGGAGGTGCCCTTCGCACACCCCATCAAACGTGTGTTCGTCTTCATCGGTGACGAGCGCGAGGACGGTGCGGAAGCGCGCCGCGCGTTCGTTCGGCGCCACGTCCAGCAGCGCTTCGAGGAGGTGCGCGCGGTTGTCGGCGTCGGTGGCCTGCGTCCCGGCGAAGCGAGCGGAATGCACGCCCGGCCGCCCACCGAGCGCGTCGACTTCGAGGCCGGTGTCGTCGGCGAGTGCGGGCAGGCCGGTGAAGGCGTGCAGTGCCCGCGCCTTCTTGAGCGCGTTGCCGGCGAGCGTGGGCGCGTCTTCTTCTACCGGCGGCGCGTCCTCGGGCGCGGAGACGAGCACGATGCCGGTGCCCGAGAGACGCGCGGCGAGTTCGCGCACTTTGCCGGGGTTGCGTGTGGCAAGGACGAGGCGGGAGAGCATAGGCGGGCGGAGCGGGATTGTGGATCTCGGAAGATGCGGACGTTTTCGAGCGCGCGAAAGCCAGAAGCGCCCTCTCTCCTCCCCGCAGAGCAACTCAGAGCAGGCAGGGTGGACGGCCTCGGGATAGGCGGTGACGAGGCAACCGGCCTCTACCCTTTCCGAAATCCCGCTCAGTCCGACGCGCCGAGTTCGCGGTAGAGCCACGCCCGCGCCATCTGCCAGTCGCGCTTGGCCGTGCGCGCCGAGATGCCGAGCGCCTCGCCGACCTCCTCGTGCGACATCCCGCCGAAAAAGCGGCACTCGACCACGCGCCCCATCCGCTCGTCGAAGCTTTCGAGGCGCTGCAACGCCTCGTCGAGCGCCAGTACGGCATCGCTCTGCTCCGGGGCCATGATGAGCCCGCCCGACAGGTCAAGGCGGTTCCACCCGCCGCCGCGCTTCTGCGCGCCTTTCGTGCGGGCGTACTGGATGAGGATGCGCCGCATGGCCTGCGCGGCGACGGCCAGGAAGTGCGCCCGGTTCTGCCACTGTACCCGCGTCTGATCGACGAGGTTGAGGTACGCCTCGTGGACGAGCGCCGTCGTGGACAGTGTGTGGTCGGAGCGCTCGCGGCGGAGGTAGGCGTGCGCGATGCGCCGCATCTCGTCGTAGACGAGCGGCGCGATGCGGTCGAGCACGAGGCGAGGGTCGCCCTCCGAGGCGAGGAGGAGTTGCGTGACGTTGGCGGTCTCCGGCATGACGAGGAATCCGGGGGCTCGGTGGCACAGGGGAGCGGTACAGTACGTCCTTCTCCGCGCAACTGCAACTGCCAGAAGGAGATAGATGCGGCTCCGTATGGCGCATCCACACGCGCCTACCGCGCCGCGACGCCCTCGCGACGCGCGGCCTCGGCGAACACCCGCGCTGCCTCAGCCACCTCGGCATCCGTCGTGAAGCGCCCCAACGACACGCGAACGGTGGAAAGCGCCGCCTCGTCCGGCAGCCCCATCGCCTTCAACACGTGCGAGGGCCGACCCGACGCCGACGCGCACGCGCTTCCCGCCGACAGCCCCAGCCCACGCACCGACGCCAGCAGCCTGCTCGCGAGCACGCCGTGGACAGTGAGGCTGGAGGTGTTGGGCAGCCGCTCGGCCTCGACACCGTTGATCGTCACGCCGCCGCCGAGGGCCTGGGCGACGTAGTGCTCGAAGGCATCGCGCCGGGCGCAAAGCGCGGCGGCCTCGCCGCTCGCCTGCTGGACGAGGCGGGCCGCCGCGCCCATGCCCACAATGCCCGGCGTGTTGAGCGTACCCGAACGTAAACCCCGCTCCTGCCCGCCGCCCTCGACCATCGGCACGAGCGACACGCGCGGATCGCGGCGGCGCACGTACAGCGATCCCACGCCCTTCGGGCCGTAGAACTTGTGCGCCGACAACGCCAGCAGATCGGCGTGCCGGGCGGTGACGGGGATTTTTCCCGGTGCCTGCGTGGCGTCCACGAAAAAGAGTACGCCCGCGGCGCGGCACACGTCGCAGAGCGCCTCCGTCGGGTGGACGACACCTGTCTCGTTGTTGGCGCGCATGAGCGAGACGAGCGTGGTGTCCGGGCGCAGCGCTGCCGCCAGTTCGTCGGGCGAAACGCGCCCCTGACGATCCACGCCGAGGTAGGTGACGTCGTAGCCCTCTTTTTCGAGCCGTGCGTGCGGGTCGAGGACGGCGTGGTGCTCGGTGCGGCACGTGACGAGGTGGCGGCCCTTCGCGGCGTAGCGTGCCGCCACGCCCCTGATGGCGAGGTTGGCGGCCTCCGTAGCGCCACTCGTGAAGACGATCTCCTCGGGCGTGGCGTCGAGCAGCCCGGCGATCTCGGCGCGTCCGGTGTCCACGGCTTTTTTCGCCGCCCACCCCCACGAATGCCCCGCCGACGAAGGGTTACCGAAGTGCTCGCTGAAAAACGGCAGCATCGCTTCCACCACACGCGGGTCGGCGGGCGTGGTGGCGTTGTAGTCGAGGTAGATGGCAGGCATCGGCGCGGGGTGAAGGGGCGAAACGGAACGCTCCGGGGCGGGTTTCGAGCACGCTTTCCCCGCCTCTGCCCCACACGTCGATTGCCTCACACGCGTATGCTTCTGCCTGCCCGCCGCCTGTCCCTCGCCGCCTTGCTGCTGGCGCTCGTCCTTTTCCCGGCCTGCGACAGCGGCGACACGAGCAACCGCGTTATCGCGGGCGTCGATTTCGATGTGCTCTTCGCCGTCGCCGACGGCGGCGGAACTCCAGACTGTGCAGACAGACTGGGCGCGCCGCGATGTGCGGCGCAGAACCCAACGATTGTAGCCTCCGACACGCTCGTCGGCCTCCGGCCTCACCGGCACAGCGCGCTTCAACGCCCGCGTCTACCCGCCACACCGTCGCGGGGTGAAGCACTACGGGCCCGTCCTCGTGCCGCGCGGCCTGAGCGCGCCCTCGCCCGTCCTGGTTTACGCGCACGGCGGCGACACGGTGTGTGTGGCCAGCGAGGCCGCGACGCTCGGCCGCCGACGCTCACGCCCGAGTGGCAAATCGTACGTGTGGGTGGTACCGTCCTTCCGCGACGAAACGCTGACGTTCGGCAACCAGACGTTCCGCTCCGACGGCGCCCGCGAGCCCGTGGGACTACGACGTGGACGACGCCCTCTCGCTGCTCAACCGTCACCCTCCATAAAACCGCTCCTTGCCGACGCCTCCGCCTCGGCGTGGTGGGGTTGAGCCGGGGCGGCGACGTGGCGCTGCTGATGGCCATCCGCGACGCGCGCATCGAACGGGTGCTGGACTTTTTCGGCCCGACGGATTTCCTCGGCCCCTACGTGCAGCAGGTGGTCGAGGACGCGCTGCGCGGCACCGACCGTGCACTCCCCGGCTTCGACGTGCTCAACGCCCGATTCATCCAGCCGCTCAAAGCGGGTGACGTCCTCCTTCCGCAGATGCGGCAGGAGCTGCTGCGCCGCTCGCCGGTGTATTTCGCCGACCGGCTGCCTGCCGTGCAGGTGCAGCACGGCACCGCCGACGCCATCGTGGATGTGAGCCAGTCGCGCCGCCTGGCAGCGGTGATGCAGGGCCGGGCGGATTTCGAGTACCTGGAGTGGGACGGCGGCCAGCACACGCCGCTGTCGTTCCCGCTCAACTGGGTCTCCGAGTCGCAGGACTTCCTGGCCCCGCTGTGACGATGCGAGAGGTCGCCATACAGCCCGTCGAGAGCGAGGCCATGTGGGACGCCTGCCGCGCCATCCGGCAGGTGGTGTTCGTGGAAGAACAGCGCTGCCCGCCCGAGGAGGAGTGGGACGCCTACGATGACACCGCCCGCCACATGCTGCTAACGGTGGACGGCGTCCCGGCTGGCACCGCGCGCTGGCGCACCACCGTCTACCAGACGAAACCGGCGGCCAAGCTGGAGCGCTTCGCCATCCTCCCGGCGTTTCGAGGGCGCGGGCTGGGCCGGGCGCTCGTGGCGTGGGTGTCGGCAGACGCCCTCCGCGCGGGCTTCGCCACGCAGGTGCTCTCGGCGCAGGCGCACCTCGAAGGCTTCTACGCGTCGTTCGGGTTCACCCGCTGCGGACCGAATTTCTGGGAAGCCGGCATCCTCCACGTGCCGATGGCGTGGCAGGGGTAAGTGTTGCAGGATGGAGGATGGATTCCCTGCTCCGAAATCCGCGTTCCGAAAGCGCGGCTTCCCAAAAGAAATCCGAATTCCCCTCCGCTCCCACATTCCCAGAAACGAGGAAGGGGCCGGGCCGCTCTTTCGAGAGACCCGGCCCCACCCGAGGTAGAGATGTGCTTTCCCTTCACACTCCACCCGGGATGATCAGGTCGAACGAGCCCGCTGTCACGAGTGCCATCGACGCTTCGCGCCGGAGGCTGGGGGGGGTGTACAGCTTCTTCGCGGATGCCGAAGCCTCGGCGTGCGAAGAGACCTGATCATGGGGATTGGTTGACGTATTCATGGACGTAACTGGAATGGAAAATAAGATGGCGTGCTGAAGATGCAAGGGCGCTTTTAGCGCACTCATGCGATGTTTTTAGCGCGCCAGAGTCATCAGGTGCTGGAATGTGCGCCCGCCCGCCCGGAGGCGGTACACGTACTGCCCCGCCGGCAGCGCCTGCGCATTGAGCCGCACGGTGTGCGTACCGGCCTCGCGCAGCCCATCGGTCAGGCGCGCGACCTCGCGGCCCATCATGTCGTAGACGGCGAGTTGCACCTGCGACGCCTCGGCCAGCGAGAAGGTGATGGCCGTCTCGCCCGCGAACGGGTTGGGCACGTTCTGATCCAGCATCCACGCCTCGGCCCCCTCGCCTTCGACGCCCGTGAGCGCGAAGGCCGGATCGACGTCGACGGTGCGGCCGCACGTGTCGGTGACGCGAAGATAGAAGGCCACGCCTGGCACGTTGGCATCAGCGCGCGAGATGGGGAAGTACACCGTCGTGGGCGAGGCCGCCGTAAAGGCGAACGCCGTGCCCGTGCTCGTCACACCCGTTAGCGGCGTCTCGGAAGCGTCTTCCGGCATCGCCACGACGAGGTTGCGGGTGTTGTAGAACTCGAACGTCGTGCCGCCCGCAGGTACATCAACCTGGACGAAGGCGCGGGTCTGCGCGGCATTGAGCACGTAGCCACCGGCGTACGAAGGCGCGGTGTCGTCGGTGGCGCAGACGCAGCCCGTCGCCGGGATGGCGTTGCCGGTGCCCGCCGTGGCCGTGCGGTTGCGACCGTCGGGGCCGCGGAGGCTCCAGACGACGTTCCCGGTGCCGTCCCAGGCGATGCTGTACGCACTCTCGACGCGGCCCGGTTGAAAGTCGGTCGTCTGTGCACCGTTGAAGCTTGACGGCGTGAGCCTGTTGTCGGAGCCGACCGGGATCGTGACGACGCGCGAGTCCTCGTTGAGGTAGCCAAACTCGGCGCGGAACGTGCCGTCGCACTGTGCGAAGACGTTTTCGAGGATCGGGCGTACGCTGGACAGGATCAGGCCGCCGTCGAGGTCGCGGTAGGCATCGCCCACGGCCAGCGTCACCGACTCTGAGCGCCCGGCGCTGTCGACATCGGAGTCGATGGCGTTGTTTGAGCCGCTGTCCTGCTGCGTGATCCGGTACGTATCCGGGTAGCCCGAGACGACCACGTAGTAGGTACCCGGCAGCAGGTTGCTGAACAGGTACTTACCACCGCCGCTGGTCGTCGTCTGGCCGCGCTGCACGTCGTTGGAATCGTAGAGCGTAACCGTGACGCCGTCGATGCCCACCTCGTTCGTGTTCTGCTTGCCGTTGCGGTTCGAATCGACCCAGATCACGTCGCCCAGCGACGCCCTGGCGCACGCCTGGTTGACGTTTTCGAGGTACGCCCACGCGAAGATGCGGTTGGTGGGATGCCCCACGTTGGGGATGAGCTGCGTCACGACCGGCCCGAGGTACAGATCGGACTGCCAGGCGCATGCGGGCAGGGCGAGATTGATCGTGTGCGTGCCCGGCCCGTAGGTGGCCGTGACGTTGCGGTAGACCACCTGATCCTCGAACGGACGCACCTTTCCACCAGGCAGCATGTACGTGGTGAAGCTGACCTCGACGGGACAGGAGCCTGCGGGCACGACGAGCGTGGCCGTGCCGCCGACGATCTTGCTCTTGCTCTTGAGCGATGCCTGGGTCGCGGGCGTACACCGGCCCGCCGCGTTCTGCGACGACTCGCTGGTGCTCAACGCTTCCGGCATTGCCACCAGCATCGTGGCGTACGCCGACCCCAGGATCTCCTGCGGGAGCGCGTCGGGGTTGACTTCGTGAGACGTCACCTGTGCAGTGACGGTGGAGAACCCGCCGAGGCTACCGAAGAATGCCAGCGAGGCCGCCAGGAAAAGGCGGCGTGCGGTACCTGTGTTGCGCGTGAACATCGAGATGCGGTGAGGAAAGAGAAAATCGAGGCCACAAAAAAGCCCCTTCCAATGCCACTGAAGTCAGGAGCATGAGAAGGGGCTTGGCATGTCGGAACAGCGGCGGTCGGCGCTGGGGATGCCGTCCGAGAGTTCCGGTTTCGCCAGCAGACGGGGGGCCTGCGAGCGGATGGTGGGAAGAAACTGTAACCTCAGGCGCGGTGTCAACGCCCTGAACGGGCTTGCGCCGAAGGGCGACCCACGACACGCTGCCGACGCAGGAGGCGTGCGCCAGAGACGCACCGCCCCTTGCGCGAGGTGGCGCAGCGGCGCCTGTTTCCGCGCTTTATCGCACGTGGGGCGCGCCTGCCAGCCAGCGGATGGGGGCGCTCCGGCGGCGCGCGGCGCGGTGGCGCGGGCCGCACGGCAGCACCGGCAAAGGTGATCGCCCCCACGCCAGCACCTCGCAGATCGTGAGCGGGCGCGTGTCACCATCCGGCGCGAGTGCCGGAGCGATGCGCATGGAAGGCGTGACGAAGACGCCCTCCCGTTGCCAGAATGTTCTGGGATGCAGCATGATGAAAACGAGCAGGGCTCTGGCCGCGTGAAGCAGTACGGAATCACAGGTGCGGGTGCCTGGGCGGCCACACAGAAAGCTTGCGTGGCCTGGGATCGCGTGTCAAGCGCCACGGGCACGCGAGAAGCACGTTGCGCCCCGCCACGCCTCACATTGCGCCGATACGGGCGGCGGAGCGCGCCACCGGCGCACCGGCGGAGGCGCAAAGCCTCCCGCGAGGCACGATCTGCACCACGCCGCTGGCTATCCGGCTCTACTCCGTTGCGTCCTCCCTCTGCGTGCCGACGCTCGCTCGAACGTATGTTGACACGTCTGCGCGGCAACCGGTAGATTCGCTTGCATCTCGCCACGCTGGACACGTCCCCTCTCTCGCAGGAACCGCGAGCGCCCGAGCAGGCTCACACCGCCGTGCGGCGCACTCTGGCCTTCTATGATCATCCGCACGCTCTTCTTGCTTTCCGCCCTCGTAGCCGCCGCCCTCGCCGTGCTCTTCGACAACACCGTTCTGTACATCGCCGCCGGCGTGCTGGCGCTCGTTTTCGTGGTGATTCTGGTGGGGGTTCGCCGCCGCCGCCCCGCGCCGTCGCGCCTGCCCACCACCCGCACCGCTGCTCCCGCTAATGAACTCGAAGACCTGGGCATCCTCGAGGTACGCCCCAGAGGCACGCCCAGCACGCGCCCGGCCCCGCCCGTCGAGGAAGGCGCGCTGCCCGAGGTGTCCATCCCGGACGAACCCGCCCCGACCGCGCCGACGCGCTCCGTCGTGCGCGTCAAGACGGCCCCGCCGCGCCAGGACCCCGACGTGGTGACGCCAGACCAAGAGGCGCGGGCCACGCTCAACCACCTGCTGCACGCCCTGCTGCACGCCACGGGCGCGCAGACGACCGGGTTGCTGCGCGAGGAGATGACGACGAGCCGACGCTACCACCTCGAACTCATCGTCTCGCGCAATGCGTTTGCACGTGCCGAGGGGTCGTTCGTGGCGCGAACGCCGTTTGCCACGGCGGAGCAGCGCTCGCCTGTGCTTCACGTCATCGGCGGCGAGCTCACGCCTGCGTCGCTGCGGTACTACCGCGAGGAGCTGGCCATTCACCGGCTGCTGGCTGTCGCGCTCACCTACCGCGGCACCCCACACGTCCTCTTCGCCGATGCGATGGAAGACGACCTGCTCGCCACACCGAGCGCCCAGTTCATGCTGGAGGCGACGGCACGCATCATCGAGCAGGTCCACGAACCGGCGAGCACGGAGGTGCCGCCGCTCCCCGTGCTGCCCGCGGCGACCTCCGAACCGCCCGCGACGACCGCGCCTGCCAGCGACGAGCCGCGCCCCCGGCGCGAGATTATCGCCGAGGAGATGGACCGGGACCGGCAGATGGCGCTGATGCTCGTCCACCAGCAGGCCGACGACGAGGGCGACCTCGATCTCCACGAGCGCGCCCTTCATGTGGCGCTGGAGAGCACCTTCCCCGACACACGCATCGAGCGCTTCGGCGACCTGACCTTCGGCGTGTTCCTGCGCGGGCCGGTCGAGGCCATCGAGGAGCGTGTGGGCGTGGGCCACGCCCAGCTCACCGAGCAGCTTCCACACCCCGTCAGCGTGGGAGCCGTCTATGTCGCCGAGCGCCACGACACGCCCGACGCGCTGCGCGCCGACGCCACGGATGCACTCCAGGAATCGTACGAGACGGGGCAGCCCGTCCTCGTCGGCTGATCCGGTGGCCCTCTTCGTCACCGTCGTGCTCGACGGCGTCGGCATCGGCGCCCAGCCGGACGCTGCCCACTACGGCGAGCCCGACGCGCACACGCTCGGCCACATCGTCGCGCAGCAGCGCCCGCACCTGCCCAACCTGCAAGCCCTCGGGCTGGGCAACATCGTCCCGCTCGACGGGCTTGCCCCCGCGGATAAACCCCACGGAGCATGGGGTAAAATGCAGGAAGTGTCGGCGGGGATGGACTCGACGACGGGACACTGGGAGATGGCGGGGATCGCGCTCGACAGGCCGTTTCCTACTTACCCCGGCGGCTTTCCCGACGCGCTGCTCCGCTCCTTCATCGACGCCACGGGCTGCGGTGGCGTCCTCGACGGCGGCGTGGCCTCGGGCACGGCGGTCATCCGGCAGTGGGGCGAACAGCACCAGGCAACGCGCCATCCCATCGTCTACACTTCCGCGGACAGCGTCTTCCAGATCGCCGCGCACGTCGAGACCATCGACCTCGACACGCTCTACCGCTGGTGCGACCTTGCGCGCACGCAGGTGTGCGTGGGCGAGCACGCCGTGGGCCGCGTCATTGCCCGCCCGTTCACCGGCGCGCCCGGCACCTACACGCGGCTCTCCGACAAGCGCCGTGACTTCTCGCTCGCGCCGCCGTCGCCGCCCATCCAGCAGGTGTTGCAGGAGCATGGCGTGTGGACCGTCGCCATCGGCAAGATCAGCGACCTGTTCGCGGGCGTCGGCTTCGACGAGGCCTACAAGACGAAGTCGAACGCGCAGGGCGTGGCGATGACGCGCGCGCACATGCAGATGGCCGCGCAGCGCGGCACGTCCACGTTCATCTGGACGAACCTGGTGGATTTCGACCAGGAGTACGGCCACCGCAACGACGCGCCCGGGTTTGCGCACGCGCTCGAAGCCTTCGACGCTGCGCTGCCCGACCTGCTTGCCGCCCTGCCCGCCGACGGCCGCCTCGTGATCACCGCCGACCACGGCAACGACCCGACGACGCCCGGTACCGACCACAACCGCGAGTTCGTGCCGCTGCTCGTCGCGGGCATGAAAAGCCAGGACCTGGGCCTGCGCGCCACCTTTGCCGACCACGCCGCCGCCGCCGCCGCCTATTTTGACGTGCCGTTTGGCGCGGGCACGGCGTGGTGATTCGTCTGGCGACGCAGTGGTGGTCGCGATGAATAAGTGACGGGACAAATTCATTGTGCCCCACCGCCTTCGGTATTCCACCGGCGTTCCGTCATCGGCGAGGGTGCAGCGCGCCGTTCGAACCTCCGAATTTCGACTTCCCAGCTCCCCCCTTCACATGGATTGGATCGTCCTTCTTCCCCCGCTCGTGGCCATCGGGCTGGCGCTGTGGACGCGCCAGGTGTACCTGTCGCTTTTCGCCGGGCTGTGGCTGGGCACGACGATCCTCGCGGGCGGCAATCCCATCGCGGGGCTTTCCGAACTGGCCGCGCAGATGGTGGCGGTCTTCGCCGACCCGGGCAACACGCGCGTCGTGTTTTTCTGCTTGCTCGTCGGCGGGCTCATCGCGCTCGTGCAGGCATCAGGCGGCGTGGCGGGCTTCATCGCGTGGGCGCAGCGGCGCGGCTGGGGGCAGACACGGCGCGGCGCGGAACTGCTGGCGTTTTTCGTGGGGATGGTCGTCTTCGTCGAGTCGAGCATCACGTGCCTGACCGTCGGAGCTGTCAGCCGTCCGTTTTTCGACACGCTGAAGCTGCCGCGCGAAAAGCTGGCCTACTACTGCGATGCTACGAGTGCGCCGGTCTGCATGATGATCCCGCTCAACGGCTGGGGCGCGTACGTGCTCGGGCTGATGGCGGCGCAGGGCATCACGACGGGTGCGGTGGCGCTGCTGGCGTCGAGCCTGCTGTTCAACTTCTACGCGATCCTGTCCATCGCGCTGGCCTTCGTGCTCGCCTTCACCGGCTGGGGCTTCGGGCCGATGCGCCGCGCCGAGGAGCGCGCCGCCGCCACCGGCGCGCTGCACCGCGAAGGCGCCGTGCCGATGGTGGCCGACGAGGTCGCCAACCTGCCGCCCGTGCCGCACGCGCCGCGCAACCCGGTCGATCTCTTTCTGCCGCTGGCGGTGATGGTGGGGATGATCTTCGTCGGGCTCTACGTCACCGGCAGCGCCGCGCTGGCTGAAAGCGGGCAGGTAGCTACCTCCATCTGGGATCTGCTGGCGGCGGCGAGCGGCTCCACGTCGGTGCTGTGGGCCGTGGGGCTGGCTATCGGCGCGGCGATGCTGCTCTATGCCATCCCGCGGCGCGGACGCTCGGTTTTGAGCGTGGCCGAGTCTGCCGACCTCGTGCTCAAGGGGAGCGCCGGGCTCGTCGGCGTGACGGTGCTGATCGTGTTCGCGTTCGCGCTCGGGCAGGTGTCGCGGGCGCTGGAGATGGGGCCGTACCTCGTCGGGCTCGTCGGCGAAACGGGGCCGACGTGGTGGATGCCGCCGCTCGTGTTCGTCGTGGCGGGCTTCGTCTCGTTCACGCTCGGGTCGTCGTGGACGGGCTTCGCCATCCTCTTTCCCATCGCGCTGCCGCTCGCCGAAGGCCTCGGCCTCTCGCCCGCGCTGATGCTGGGGGCGGTGCTCTCCGGCGGCATCTTCGGCGACCACGCCTCGCCCTTGTCCGACACCACCATCATCTCGTCGATGTCGGCGGCGTGCGACCACGTCGATCACGTCAACACGCAGCTTCCGTACGCCCTCGCCACCGCCGCCGTCACGACCGTACTCTTTGCCGTGGCCGGGGCGGTGATGGGCTGATCATTTGTAACGGTAGACGATGCGGCCCTTGGTCAGGTCGTAGGGCGACATCTCGACGTCCACGCGGTCGCCGGGGACGATGCGGATAAAGAACTTTCGCATCTTGCCCGAGAGCAGGCCGAGGATTTCGTGTCCGTTGGAGAGTTTGACGCGGAACTGGGCGTTGGGCAGCGCCTCGGTGACGACGCCTTCTTGCTGGATGGGTTGCTGTTTGGCCATATAGGGTGCGCACACGCGCATTCGTGGGAGCACGGCCTACTGTAGCCGCGCGTAACTTTTTCCTACGAACGACCGCCGCTCCGGGTTCGCACGCCGCGTTTTGAGGCTGCAGGCACACCCGTACGCCCCCGCCCATCACGCTTCGCGGTACAGCCCCCCCGCTTCGATGCGCCGCAGCACGGCCTCTGGCACGAGGTAGCGCACCGACCGCCCCGCCGCCAGCCGCGCCCGGATCTCCGAACTCGACACGTCCACCCGACCGGCGTCGGCGAAGCGCACGGCCATGCCGCCGAGCACGGACGGCGCAGGATGCCCGGCGCGCTGGTAGACGACGAGATCGGCCAGGCGGGCGATCTCAGCGGGCTCGCGCCACGACGGGAAGCCTGCGAGACTGTCGGCTCCGACGAGCAGCGACCATTTCGCCTCGGGGTAAAGGCCGTGCAGACGCCGCAGCGTGTCGACGGTGTACGACGGCCCCTCGCGGTCGAGTTCGAGCCGCGACGCCTCGAAATGCGGGTTGCCCGCGATGGCGGCCTCGACGAGCGCGAGCCGACTTTCGGCGTCCGTCACGCGCCGGTCCTGCTTGTGCGGCGGTGTGGCCGCGACCATCCACAGCACCTTGTCCAGCCTGAACGCCTCGCGCAGCACCTCCGCGACGATCAGGTGCCCGATGTGCGGCGGGTCAAACGTACCACCGAAAAGGCCGAGGTGCATGGGGGGAAGTCGGAAGTGGAAACGCGGAAGTTGCAGGCTCAAATGGTAGTGATAGGGAAGCAGCGTGCTGCGCCCGTTGGCGATTCATCGCAACCTGCACGCGGGGCAAAGAACGGAAATGAGGGACGAGTTTCCAGCGAAGTCGGGTGCAGCACGCGAACCAGCGAAGCCGGACAGGCTGCCGGGGCGCGATCTTCCTCCCACTTTGCTCGCCCGCCGCCTCATGTCCAGATTGCTTGCCGTCCTCGGCCTGCTCGGTTTCTGCGCCCTGCCCGCCGCCGCGCAGACGCTCCCGCCCGTCGCACTGCCAGACAGCATCGTCGTCACAGCGCTGCGCGAGCCGGTGGAGGCGCGGCAAACGGGCCGAAGGGTAACCGTGCTGACGACAGCCGACATCGCGGCGCTGCCCGCCGCGTCGTTCGACGAACTCTTGCGGACAGCAGCTGGGGTCGAGGTGTTCAGCCGGGGTGCGATGGGCGTGCAGAGCGACCTGACCCTGCGCGGCTCGACCTTCGGCGGTGTCCTCGTGCTCATCGATGGCGTGCGCTTCAACGACCCGATGACGGGGCATTTCCTGAGTGACTTCCCGCTCCCGCTCTCCGAGATCGCCCGCATCGAGGTGCTGCGCGGCCCCGCGTCGGCGCTCTACGGCCCGGATGCCGTGGGCGGCGTCATCCAGGTATTCACCTTTACCGGACTCGGCGGCACGCCGCCGGGCGGGACGATACAGATGGAGGGCGGATCGCACGCGCTCGCGCAGGCCGAGGGGGCGGCGCGCTTCGGCAACGGCGCGACGCGGTGGAGCGTGGGCGGCGCGTACGGACGCTCCGACGGCCACGAGATCGTCAACCTCGACTCGACCGTGGGACCGCTGCGGGCGGGCTTCGAGCGTGGTGCTGCCACCGCCGCTTTCCACCACCGGCAGGGCCGCGCGCAGATCACAGGCCGCGCTGCCTTCGACGCCCGCGCCTTCGACGCCGTCCGCTTCTACACCCCCTTCCCCTCCGACACCGCCCGCGAGGCCACAGAAACGTACTGGGCGCACCTCGGCCTCACCACCGATCCGGCGAGGGCGACGCGCTTCACCGCGCAGATCGGTACGCGCGCCCACCGCGACCGCTACGTCTACAACCCGGCCACGCCCGCCAACGAGCACACGAGCCGGCAGGCGACAGCGCTGGTGGCGCTCCACCAGACGCTGCCTTCCGGGATCGTCGCTACGACGGGTGTGACGGCACTTTTGCGCGACATCGACTCGAACAACCTCGGCCAGCACGGCGACGCCTCGGCGGGCGTGTACGCGGGTCTGCGGGCGCATCCGCTGCCGGGCTTTACCGCCTCGGGCAGCCTCCGCCTCGACCACGACCCGGGCTACGGAACGGAAATCACGCCGCAGGGCGCGCTGGCGTTTTCAATAGAAAACCTGACGTTTCGCGCTGCTGCGGGCCGGTCGGTGCGCGCGCCGACGTACGTCGAGCGGTATTTCAACACCCGCCTGGCGCGTCCGCGCGGGCGCGACTACGGCAACCCCGATCTGGAGGCCGAGCGGTCGTGGACGGCCGAGGTCGGCGCCGATGCGTACCTCGATGGCCTCGCGCTGCACGCCACCGTGTTCACGCGCCGGGTGGACAACCTCATCGACTTCGTCAAGCTGACGCCCGCCGACACCGTTTTCCGCGCGCAGAACCTGCTGGAAGTCCGCACTGATGGCCTCGAACTCGAAGCAGATGGATCGCTCGACCTCGGCGTGGCCCGGCTGCGGCTGAACGGAGCGTACACCTACCTCGACGCCGCCATCGAAAACCTCGGCCCCGGCGTGCAGGCGAAATACGCACTTACGAACGCCCGCCACCTTGGCCAACTCGCCGCCGCGCTCGACGCCGGGCACGTGACGGTGGGCGTGCAGTCGCTCGTCAAACAGCCGCTCGACGGCGCGGCGTACAGCGTCCACAACCTGCGCGCCGCCTGCACCCTGCCGCTCGCCGTAGCGCGCGTGCAACTCTCCACCGAAGTCCGCAACGTATTCGACACGCGCTACACCGAGGTCTTTGCCGCGATGCCGGGCCGGTGGCTCCTCTTCGGCGCGCGGGTGGCGTGGTGAGGGGTGAAGATTGGAGGCTGAAAGAAGACGCCAACCGCTACCAACGCACGTCGAAGCCGAACGCGCCGTACCAGCCGGGCGCGTCGAGGCGGCGGGTGAGGCCCACGCGCAGCGGCGTGGCGAACAGGCGCGTGGCGTCGAGGCCGATTTCGTGGTGCCACGGCATCGCAGGGGCGCCCTCCTGCCACGTCCTGCCGTGCGCGCCGCGCAGCCGCAGGCCCGTCCCCGCGCCGACGAGCGGCCACAGGTGGAGGATCTCGAACGGGCGCGTGCGGAAATCGTGCTGCCAGAACAGCGCGGCGTAGGCATCTCCTGCGTAGGGCCGGGCGAGGCGACCGTGCAAAACGCCGAACGGCGCGAAGCCCGCCAGTTGCCCGTCGAGTGCCCACCGTTCTTGCACAGGCAGCGTGCCCCCTGAAACACCACCCGCCAGCCGCACGCGCAGCGTGTTCGGGTCGAAGCGCCGCGCCGCGAACGTCGGCACCTGCACGTCGAGGCGCACGCCGACGCGGGCGGAGGTCCCTGGGCTTCCAGCGTGGATCACGTCGGCTTCGGCGGAGGCGTCGAGGGCGCGGGAGGCGGGGGGCGTGGCGTAGCGGGCGGCGGCGCGCAGGCGGTTGAACCGCCCGGCATCGAGCGCAGGATTGGGGTCAAAACGGCCCACGACGCCGCTGCGGAGGAGGCGGTCGGTGCTGCGGTACACGTCGTGCGCGCCGGTGAGCGCTGCCTGCCAGCGCACCTTTTCGACGCCCAGGGTCATCGCGTACCGTACCCGGATGCCGTAGTCGAAATACGACGAGCCCGCGAGCGCAGGAATCGACGCGAGCACGTCGGGGTAACGCGAGCCGTGGAGTTGGGCGAACGTGTCGTCGTCGTACAGCCCCTCGACGTACAGCGGCCCGAGCGGGCGGCGGAGGCGCGCGTAGTACGTCAGCCGCCCCCGCGACGAGCGCTGCCCGGCGCGCACTTCCAGTTGTTTGTCTCCCGCGCCGTACGTCTGCCCGACGCCTCGGAAAACGCCATCGACGCGGTTGTAGCGCGTGCGGAAACGTACCCCGAACACCTCCGGCCACGTCCACGGCGGCTCGCCCGCGCGGTAGCCGCGAAAGGCATTCAGAAAGCCGCCCTGCGCCTCGGCGGGGAACGCCTCGGCCAGTGTCAGCGGGAAGCCCTGCAACCGCCCCAGCGCCTCGATTTCGCGGGGCGACAGTGGCACGATGCCCTCGCCCCGGTAAAACAGCTGGTCGTCCATCACCGAGTTGACGTCCACCTGCACGCGGTCAGGCGATTGGTATGGCTCGGCGGGAAGAGGAACGTTAACCTGCACGTCCGACAGCCGGGCGGTGAGCGAGGCGAAGGCGGTGCGTTCGTCGCGCGCGCCGTCGGCGACGGTCACGCGGCCCTCGGCGTGGAGGTCGAGCGGCCACCAGAGCGTGCTGTCGGCGGCAGGGCCGAACTGCTGCTGGTAGCCCATCTGCCAGGCGAGCACGGGCGGCGGAAAGACGACGTGGCGCGCCGGGCGCAGGTCGGCGTAGAGGAGCACGTCCGCGCCGTCGAGCACGGAGAGCGTGCCGATGAGCGTGTTTTCGGTTTCCGCGCGCGGGGTGATGTAGAGGTCGTAGATCGTCTGTGCGCCTGCCTCGCGCCGCCGCGCCAGCGTGAAAACGTAGTGTTTGAGCGCGTCGGGATGCGTCGGGCCGATAAAGTCCAGCCCGCCCAGCGCGATGCGGTCGTCGTAGAAATTGGGCACGGGGCCGGTGGCCTCGAAGCCGAACGTGGCGTAGAAATCGGCCGACTCGCGCCGCGACCGAATGACCTCGCGGATGCCCCGCCGCGCATCCCAGTAGGCGTCGAACACAGCCTCGCTCATCAGCACGATCTCGCCCTGTTTTTCGAGCAGCAACCGCGTGTAGCCCGCCGAGGCGACGGTTTCGAGGTTCTGACGCATCTGCCGTTTCCTGCGGATGACGCGCTCCATGAGGCTCGGCGCGAAGTCCTCACCGACCACCAGCAACTCGCCCAGCGTGATCTGCGCGGGCACGAGCCGCACGGTGATCTCGCCCGGTTCGCGCACCGCGACGCGCTGCACGGCGTAGCTGATGTGCCGGAAGGTCAGCGTCACCGGCAACTTCTCGACCTCCAGGCGGAAGCGCCCGTTCTCGTTCGTCACCGACCCGCGCCCGCCGTCCTCGTCCTGCACGTGTACCTGCGCGACCGGCACGCCGGTCGTCCGATCCACGACGAGCCCTTCGAGCCGCACCTGCGCGGCGGCGGGGGAAAACGCGAGCAGGCCGAGCAGCAAAACGAGTAGCAGTCGCGCCATGTACGGACAATCTGAAGAGGTGGACATACAGCAGCCTTGACGAAACGCAAGAACCTACCGCTTCGCACGCCAACGTCTGTCCTCAAAGCTCCAATCTCAGATCCCCGGCCTCCAACCCCAACAGCGCCTTTTTGCGCGCCGATCCCCAGCGGTAGCCCCGTAGCGCGCCGTCGCTGCCTACGACGCGGTGGCAGGGCACGACGAGCGCGACGGGGTTGGCTCCGCACGCCTGCGCGACGGCACGCGTGGCGGTGGGCCTGCCGATGGCTTTCGCCACGTCGCCGTACGACCGTGTTTCGCCGCAGGGAATCTGCCGCAGCGCGTGCCACACCTGCTGCTGGAAGTCCGTCCCGCGCGCGTCGAGGGGCAACGCGAGGAGCGCGTCACCCGGCGCGGCGCGGTTGACGTAGTGGACGATGGGGTGCGCGTGCGTTTCGACGGCAGCCTCGTCACGCACGAGTGTGGCTCGGGCAAACGTGCCGCGCAGCGCCGTTTCGAGCGGCCCGGCATCGTCGCCGAGGGTGACGGCGCAGAGGCCCACGCCGGTCGCCGCGACGAGCAGCGCGCCGAGGTCGCTGTCGAAGATGCCATACGTGATCGTCTCGCCCGCGCCCTTGCGGCGGTACGCGCCGGGTGTCATGCCCAGCGCGTCGGTTTCGTAGAGCGCGTTCGCCGACGAATAGCCCCCCGCGTACGTCGCCTCCAGCACGGTCTGCCCATCGTGCAGCGCCGCCTTCGCGCGTTCCAGCCGACGCGCCTCAGCGTACCGGCGGGGCGAGAGGCCCACGAGCCGGGTGAATGTTTTCTGGAGGTGCGCCACGCTCCAGTCTACCTCTCTCCGCAAGCACGTCGAGCGGGATCGGGGTTTCGGCTCTGTCCAGCAGTGCCTTTATACGCGCCACCGTTTCCTCGGCTGGGGTACCCGCCGGATGATCGGGGCGGCATTTTTTGCACGCCCGAAAGCCCGCCGCGAGGGCCTCCTCTGGCGTCTCGAAAAACGCGACGTGGGCCGGTTTCGGCGTGCGGGCCGTACACGACGGGCGGCAAAAGACGCCGGTGGTTCGGACGGCGTAGACGAAAAGCCCGTCGGCGCGGCGGTCGCGTGTGGCGAGGGCGTTCCAGCGGTCGGATTTGGAAATCGGGGCGTTCATGGCGTTCGGGATGGGCGTCTTCCCGCAGGATACCCCGCGCCGCTATGGAAAAACTACCGGGTTCGTGTGCTGCAATTTCGCGGTCAGCCCGCGTTGCCCAGCACGCGGACCAGTTCCTCGGAGGCGTCCGGGGCAGCGTCGCCGTGGGAGCGCTGGCGCAGAAACCCGTTGAGCGGCTCGCGCGCCGCGATGGCGCGGTCGGTGCCGGAGTCGGTGCCCTTGACGTACGCGCCGATGCGGATGAGGTCTTCGCTGCGGTGGTAGTCGGCCAGCAGGCGGCGGGCGGTGTCGGCGGCGTGGAGGTGCTCGTCGGGAGCCACGCGCGTCATCACGCGGCTGACGCTCTGGAGGATGTCGATGGCCGGGAAGTGGCCCGCGTGCGCGAGGTGGCGCGAGAGCACCACGTGGCCGTCGAGGATACCCCGCACGGCATCGGCGACGGGCTCGTTCATGTCGTCGCCGTCCACGAGCACGGTGAAGAGGCCCGTGATGGTGCCGACCTCGCCTGGACCGGCGCGTTCGAGCAGGCGCGGTAGCAGCGCGAAAACACTCGGCGTGTAGCCGCGCGTCGTCGGCGGCTCGCCCACGGCCAGCCCGATCTCGCGCTGCGCCATCGCCACGCGGGTGACGGAGTCCATCATCATGAGCACGTTCTGCCCACGGTCGCGGAAGTGCTCGGCAATCGCCATCGCCACGAACGCGCCCTTGACGCGGCTCATCGCCGCCTGGTCGCTCGTGACGGCCACGACGACCGAGCGCGCCATGCCTTCCGGCCCCAGGCTGTCCTCGACGAACTCGCGCACCTCGCGGCCTCGCTCGCCGATGAGGGCGATCACGTTGATGTCGGCCTCCGTCTGCCGCGCCATCATGCCGAGCAGTGTGCTCTTGCCCACGCCCGACCCGGCGAAGATGCCGATGCGCTGGCCCTTGCCCATCGTCAGAAACGCATCGACGGCGCGGACGCCCGTATGCATCCGTTCGGAGATGAGGCGGCGCTGGAGCGGCGCGGGCGGCTCGCAATGCACGGGTTGAGGCGTGCCCGACGGAAGCGGCCCTTTGCCGTCGATGGGCTTGCCGCTGGCGTCGATGACGCGCCCGAGCAGCGCGTCGCTGACGGCGATGCTGAGGGGCAGCCCGGCGCGCTCGACGAGGCAGCCCGACCGCAAACCGTGCGTTTCTTCGAGCGGCATCAGCACCGTCGTGTGCCCCCGGATGCCGACGACCTCGGCAGGCACGAACCGGCCCGTGGGCGTCTCGGCGTCGTAGAGGTAGCACAGCTCGCCTACCGCCGCACCCACATGGCTGGCCTCGACGAGCAGCCCCACGGCAGACTGCACCCGCCCGAACCGCCGCGCGACGACGGGAGCGGCGGCGACCTGTTCGATGCAATCGGCGAGATACGACATGGCGTGCAGGAAAGGGCTGACTCGGCCACAGAGAAAACCGCGCCGTGACTTTCTGAGCGCTCGCAGTGGCTATGGTGGACATTCCGGCTCTGACGCCCGGCACGATTTTCCGCCTCTGGTTTTCGCGCACCTCGTCACGCGTGTCCCTTGCACGCCGGTGGGCAGGCTTCGGACGCCCGACGTGCCAGAGGCAGGTCGCGTCGGCAGTGGGCTTCGACACCTCGACATCGTCTACCGATAGCAGGCGGTACTCGGTGCCAGCCTGCACTTCGGCGGGTGGTGCCGGTCGCCGGCGGGGGCGGCGTATTTTTGGCCTATGCCCGAACGCCCCCTCGTCCACTACCACGAAACGCCTCCGGCCCCGCCGCTGCGCCTTTTCGTGCAGGCGTACTGGACGTTCCGTGCCGCCCCGCACCTCGACGCACCGTACGAGCACCGCGTGCTGCCCGACGGCTGCGCGAACGTCGTGTGGATGCACGCGCCGGGCAGCGGGGCCTTTTCGTTCTACGCCGCCCCGAGCGCGCGGGCCTTTCCCGTCACCATCGCACCGGGCGCGGTGTACCGGGGTGTCCGGCTGCGCCCCGGTACGGCGGGGCCGCTGCTGCACCTTCCGGATGCCGCGCGGCACGCGCCGTTCGTTCCGCTCACGCAGGCGGCCCCCGCCCTCGCCGCCGCGCTCGAAGAGCGGCTGCACGCCGGCCAACCCGACGCCGACGCCACGCACGCACTCGACGAGGTGATGGGCGTTCTGGCAGCGGGGGCGGGCGAGATCGACGCTGCCGTTGCCGACGCCGTGGCACGCATCGAGGCAACGAATGGCGCGGTGCAGGTCGAGGCGCTGGCGAGCGACGCGTACCTCAGCACACGGCAGTTCCAGCGGCGCTTCCGGGCGGCGACGGGGCTGACGCCCAAAGGGTTCGCCCGCATCCGCCGCTTCCGCGAGGCCATCGGCAACGTGCTTCGCGCCGATCCCGAGGCGTGGGGCCGCGTCGCCGCCGAGCATAACTTCGCCGACCAGGCCCACCTCATCCGCGAGTTCCACGCCCTCTACGGCGACGCGCCCGGCGACTTCGCCCGCATCATCCGCACCATCGAACACGGCTGGGTGCGGCCCTGAACGCTCGCCGGGGATGCGGATGTCGCAAACGTTCAAGCCCGGCGGCAGCGGCGCGGGGTACGTTGGTGCACGTCCTCTCCTCCCCGATCATGCACCGCCTCCTCCCGCTGCTCGCGCTCCTGCTTTTCGTCTCCGCCGCGCACGCCCAGCGCCCGCCAACGCCCGAGCGCGTGGCGCAGCAGGAGGCGATGGGCAAGCTCCTGTTTCTCGTGGGCGACTGGGAGGGCGAGGGGTGGTACGACTACAACGGCCAGCGCGCGCCCTTCACCGGCACCGAGCGCGTCGAAGCCCGACTCGACAGTCTGCTCCTGCTCGTCGAGGGCCGCCACTTTGCCAGCATCCCCAACCGCCCCGAGCCGATGCTCATCCATCACGCCTTCGGGATGTTCGCGTACGACGCCGACGCCGGGCACTACACCTTCGACACGCACCTCGCTACCGGGCGCGGCGGCACGTACGAGGCCCACATGGAAGGCGACGCCCTCGTGTGGACGATGGAAAACAGCCAGATGGGGCACGTGCGCTACGTCATCCGGCTCGACGACGAGGGCCGCTGGCACGAAACCGGCCACCGCTCGGCAGACGGCGACACGTGGACGCAGTTTTTCGAGATGACCCTGCGCCGCGCCCGGTGACGCAGCGCGTTCAGCGCCCCGACCCCTCGTTGCTCTGGATGGGCACGCCCGGCGCGGGTGCGTTTTTGACGTAGGTTTCCAGCCAGCGATCCGTCTCCCACAGCATGTGCAAAAGGCTCTCGCGGGCCGCGTAGCCGTGGCTCTCGGCAGGCAGCATCACCAGGCGCACCGTGTGGCCGAGGCCCTTGAGTGCGGCGTACAACCGCTCGCTCTGGATGGGGAACGTGCCCGAGTTGTTGTCGGCCATGCCGTGGATCATCAGCAGCGGCTCGTCGATCTTCGCGGCGTTCTGGAAGGGCGACATCGTGTTGTAGATCTCGGGCGCTTCCCAGTACGTGCGCTCCTCCGACTGGAAGCCGAACGGCGTCAGCGTGCGGTTGTAGGCGCCGCTGCGGGCGATGCCAGCGCGGAACAGATCCGAGTGCGCCAGGAGGTTGGCCGTCATGAACGCGCCGTACGAGTGCCCGCCCACGCCCACGCGGTTGGGATCGACGACGCCGCGCCGCGCGCCTTCGTCGATGGCGGCTTTGGCGCTCGACACGAGTTGGTCTACGAACGTGTCGTTGGGCTCGGCATCGCCCTCGCCCACGATGGGGATCGTCGCGCCGTCGAGGATGGCGTAGCCGCGCGTGACGTACGGCACGGCCCCCCAGTACGAGATGCGGTTGAAGCGGTACGGCGAGCCCGTCACCTGCCCCGCCGCGTCCATGCTCTTGAACTCGCGCGGATACGCCCAGAGGAGCGTCGGCAGTGGCCCGTCGCGGTCTTTGTCGTAGCCCGCGGGCAGGTACAGCGTCGCGCTCAGCGCCACGCCGTCGGCGCGCTCGTACTGGATGTATTCCTTCTGCACGCCCTTGAGTTCAGGGTACGGATGCGGGAAGAAGGTGAGCTGCGTGCGGTCGCCGTTCGGGGTGATGGCGAAGTAGTTGGGCGGCTCCGTCACCGTTTCGCGCGCGGTGAGGATGCGGCCGTCGGGCAGGAAGTCCACGAAGCGCTCGTAGGACGGCGCCTCAGAGCGGAACAACTCGGTCGCCTCCCCCGACGACAGACTGTAGGCGCGCAGGAAGGGCCGGTCGCCCTCGTCGCTCGCGCCCGCGCCGCTGAGGTAGATCGTGTCGCCGTCGCGTTTGAGAATCTGGGTGCCCTGCGGCGTCGGCTCGGTGACGGGCGAGCCGGGGTCGTTGTAGCGGTCTTCGTACGAGTAATCGAACACGACGGTCTTTTCGCCGGGGTCTTCGGGCGAGACGCGGTAGACGCGGCTCGTGCGGGTGCTCCACCACGACTCGCTCACGAGCGCGAGGTCGTCGCCGCCCCACTCGATGCCCGCGTAGCGCAGCGGCAGAGTAGCGAGCACCGTCGGGGCCATGCGCGTGGGCACCTGGTGCATCATCACCTTGTCGCGGATGTCGGCGTCGGCGCGGGCATCGCCGCCGTCAGCGGCTTCCACCCACACGAGCGTCGAGGGCGCATCGGCGCGCCACGCCACGCTGCGCGGGCCCGTCGGCACGGAGCCGAAGCCCGTGGGCACGTTTTCCTGGAGTGGCAACTCGGCCACGGTGTAAACGCTCGCGCCCGTCTGGGCATCGATCACCTCGATGGTGCGCGGAAAGCGGTAGTACGGGACGATGTAGGAGAACGGCGTCTGGAGTTTTTCGACGAGCACGTAGCGGCCTCCGGGCGCGGGCGTGGCGTCGGTGTAGATCGCCGGTGCGCCGAGCATTTTCACGCTGCCGTCGAGCCCGACGCGGGCGAGTTCCGCCGTGCCGTAGTGCGTGAATGCCTGCTCGTCCTGCGGCGTCGAGAGCAGATCCTGGTACGTGCGCGCCGGGGCCGCGTCGCCCGTGGATTCCTGCACGACCGGCCCTTTCGGCGTCGCGTCCTCGCGGGGCAACGGCGGGCGCTGCGTGGGCACCAGGAGCGCCACGAAGCCGTCGCTCGAGGGCATCCACGCCCATCCGCGCCCGAGTGCCTCGTTGAGCGGCCGATCCAACACGCGCCGCGCCCGCGCCGTCTGCACGTCCACGACGTAGAGTTCGACGCTCGTGTCGGTGTCCTGCGTGAAGGCCACGTGGCGGCCATCTGGCGACCAGCGGATCGAGCGGAGGATCGGGTTGGCGGGCAGGCCGGTGATGGGCCGCTGCGTGGTGTCGGCGACGGTGCGGAGCGCGAGGCCCAGCGCGCCACGCGCCCGGCTCGGGCCGTTCGTGCGCGGGTTGATGCGCTGCCCCGCGAGCCGCGCCTCGGGCTGCGACACGGTGGCAATCGACGGCACGTCGGATTGCTGGATGAGCAGCATCGTCGCGCCGTCGGGGCTGAGTGAGACGCCCGGCGTGTCGGGCGCATCGACGAGCCGGGCCAGCTCGGGCGGCGGCGTCTGGTAGACGACCTGGCCGAACGTCGGCGCGGCGAGCGCGAGGCAGAGGGCGCAGATGAGAAGAGCGGAACGGGCGAGCATGGCAGTCCGGGGCTGGGGTGGATGTTTTCTGTATAGTACGTCCAAAGCGCGATCCGTCAAGGGCAGCGCCAGCGCCCCGCGTGCCGGGTGGAATATTCCCGCCGAGCGCGTCGTTAGACGAAGCCCCAACCTGTCTGCCTCGTGCGCCGTCGTTCCGCCGTTTTCCTCGCTGCCGTGCTCGCCCTTGCAGGCTGCGAGCGCCCCTTCGTCGCCACCGTCGAGCCGACGATCCGCCCGGCCGACGCCGACGTGTTTCTCGACGTCCAGCAGTCCGATTCGCTCGACCTGCGGCTGGAGGTCACCTCGTTCCGCGAGATCGACGAAGTCACGGCCGACGGTTTCCCGCTGCAACGCGAGGCCGCGAGCCATACGTGGGCGCGGCGCGTGCCGCTGGCCTTCGGCGTCAACACGTTCGCCGTCCGCGCCGTCGATGCGGGCGGCGTCGTGGGGATCGATACGCTCTACGCTGTCCGCCTCGCCGCCTCGCCGTTCGACGTGCCGCCGCTGCCCGAGGCGCGGGGCGGCCACACCGCCACCCTCCTCGCCGATGGACGCGTGCTCGTCACCGGTGGCGCGACGCGTGTGGAAGGCGACGCCTCCGACGCCGCCTTCCTCCTCTCCGCCGACCGCACCGTTTTCGCCCGCCTGGGCGCGCCCATGCAGCGCGCCCGCGTGGGGCACACCGCCACGCTGCTGCCCGATGGCTGCGTGCTCATCACGGGCGGGCGCACGCGCGAAGGCAGCCGCGACCCCGGTGCGTTCGTGCGCGACGCCGAGCTTTTCGACCCGGCCACGGGCACGTTCACCCTGCTGCCTGTCCGCGGCGCGCCGATTCTGCGGGCACGTCACACGGCGATCCTGCGGCGCGTGGGTGGCACGCCGGTCGTAGAACTGCTCGGCGGCGAGGGCAACGTCGGCTTCGGCGCGGGCGACTTCCGCTTCGGCATCCGCGACGATCTGCGGCCCTTTGCCCTCGAGCCGGATACGCTGCGCGCCCTCACACCCGGCACCACCTCAGGCACGGGCAGCCCCATCGAGCCCTTCAGCGGTCACCTGACGGCGCGCCTTACCGGCACCCCGCCCGACGGGGACGGCGACCACCTCATCGCGGGCGCGTACTTCTCGCCGAACGGCACGGCGAACAGTGCGCTGGTGTTGCAGGTGCGCCAGCGGGGCCTCGGGCTGCAAAGCGTGCCTCCGATGCGTACGGCCCGCACGCAGATGGCGGCGCTTCCGCTGGAAACCCTCGGCGTGCTCGTGCTCGGCGGCGCGGCGGGCCTCGACCGCGTGCCCGTGACGACAGGCGAACTCTACGTCGCGGCGGCGCGGCGCTGGCTGCGCCTTCCCGAAAACCTGCTCGCCGCCGACCGCTACGGCCTTGGCCTGACGGGCGACGCGGAGCAGATCTGCGTACTCGGCGGCTTCGGCGAGACGGGCATGGCGACGGCCGAGACGGCGTGCTACCGGCTGCAGGTGCGCTAGCAGGAGATTTTGTGAAGCGGCTTCTTCCGGGCCGCACGGTTTTACAGCCGTCCGGAGTAGCCGATAGGAGGAGAGTACCCTTCTTCCCTCCTTTCTCTTCTGTCTCCCTCCATGAAACGTTTCTTGCTCCTCCTCGCGCTGTTCGGCGTTGTAGGATTCAATGCGCAGGCGCAGTCCGGTGACCTCCGCATCT
Organism: Rhodothermales bacterium; assembly: GCA_963829705.1. Classification (GTDB taxonomy): domain Bacteria; phylum Bacteroidota; class Rhodothermia; order Rhodothermales; family BA12; genus CAWHJN01. The sequence goes on along the minus strand of CAWHJN010000004.1, from coordinate 127,169 downwards.
TCGGCTACTTCCAGACGCAGTTCCGCCACGCGGAAGAAGCCGCCCAGGTCAACCTGCCGGGTGGGATGACGGTGCCCGTCTACATCCCGGAAACCGTCAACAGCTTTTCGCTTCAGCACCTCAACCTGCTGATGGCGAAAAATCTCAGCGAGCGCTTCAGCGCCTTCGTCAACCTCGAGTTCGTCAACACCTACGACTCGGATCTGGGCTGGGGCTCGTTCGGCGTCGAGGAAGCGTGGGTACGCTACCGCTACGACCGCCGCTTCGACGTGAAGGTGGGCGCGCTCATCCCGACGTTCAACAACCTCAACCAGATCAAGAACCGCGCACCGCTGCTGCCCTACATCATCCGCCCGTTTGTCTACGAAAACTCGTACGCCGACGTGCTGGGCATCGCAGAGTTCGTGCCGCAGCAGGCGTTTATCGAAGCCAGCGGTTCGCTGCCTGCAGGTGATGCCACGTTCGACTACGCGGCCTACATGGGCAACAGCGAACAGGAAAACGTCATCTCCGCGTCCCTGCTCACCGTCCCCTCGGCCACCGATACGTCATCGGCCAAATTGTTTGGCGGGCGCGTGGGCGCGCGCTGGAACGGCATCAAAGTGGGCGTTTCGGCAGCGGTAGACCGCGACAACTTCAACCGCGCGCCTTATGCGATGGGTGAAGTCGACCGCCTTCGCTTCGGCGCCGACGCCTCGTTCACTATCTCCCGCTTTTTCGGAGAAGGCGAGTACATTCGCGTCTCTTACGACCCCAACGACGCGCAGCAGGCGCGCCTCGACGCGCTGCCAGCCGCGACGGGCGGGATGGTGCCGAGCGACCTCGGGCGCACGTTCTACTATGCCCTCCTCGGTGCCGACGTCACAGAGGCCTTTTTCGTCTACGGAACCTACAACTTCCAGAAGGACGATGCCTCAACCCTCACGGGTTCCGTAGAAGGATTCGAGGCCTTCAGCGGCGGCACGGGCTACCGCATCAACGACGCCCTCACCGTGAAAGCCCAGTACATACGGGTGCAGACGCGCGGCGACGTGGGGCTGGACTACGACGGCAACTTCCTCTTCGGTGCCATCAGCGCCACCTTCTGAGCCTCTCCACCCCCTATTCCTTTTTGTGACATGAAACGCTTTTTCCTTCTCGTGGCCCTCGCCTTCGGCGTGCAGGCCAGCCAGGCGCAGGTGGCGCTCATCGCGCACCCCGGCGTCTCCGAGGCCAGGCTCGACAAGCGCGCCGCCCTCGACCTGTTCTCGCTCGAAAAGACGCGTCTGGGCAGCAGCACCGTCGTCCTCTTCACGCTCACCGGCGCAGGTGCCGACGCCTTCTACGACGCCATCGGGCGCGGACAGAGCGCCATCAAGAAAGACTGGCTGCGCAAGAAACTTGCCGGTGAGGGCGAGCCGCCCGCACAGGTGGGCTCACCCGCCGAGATGATCCAGAAGGTCAGCAGCACGCCCGGTGCCGTGGGCTTCGTGCCCGCCGCTGCCGTCACCGGCGCGGTGAAAGTGCTGGCCACGTTCTAACTCTTCTGCTCCGGCGTCCGCGCTCCGGCCTTCGGGCTGCGCACGCGCGGACGCCGTGGCGTTTCAACCTCTCGGCTTCCATGTTTTCTCGCGTCAACCGCTCGCTCCGGCTGAAGCTCACGCTGGCCTTCGCGCTGCCCATGCTGGGCGTCGCCGCGTTCGTCTCCATCTACTTTCCTTTCCACCAGCGCGCCCAAGCGCTCCACGACGCCGAGCAGCGCGTCGCGTCGCTGTCCGAGATGCTGGCGTTCTCCGTCGGGCAGGGACTCGGGCAGGGCGATTTCGACCTCGTCCTGGCCACGTTTGAGTGGGCCAAACACGACGCCGATGTGGCGTATCTCGCCATCGTCGACGAAACCGGCAGCGCACTCGCCGAGGAAAACCGCGCGGGTCTGACGCTCACCGAAAAGGGGACGCTGGCCGAAGCCGGAAACGCTTCCGACCGCCTCGACGTGGTCACGCCTGTCACGCACGACGGCGCAACACTCGGGCAGATCGTGCTCGCGTACTCGCTCGAATCGCGCTTCGCCGCCGTCAACCAGACGCTGATGGTGGGGATGCTCATCACTGCGCTCGTGCTCATCGTCGGGCTCGTCGTGGTGCTGCGTGTAGCGCGCGAGACGGCCCAGCGCATCGGCCGCCTGCGCGACGCTTCGGTGCGCGTGGCACAGGGCGACCTCGACACGACCGTGGCGGCAGCAGGCGAGGACGAGGTGGGGGAACTTACCGCGTCGTTCGGCCAGATGGTGGAGCAGATCCGCGCCGGGCACGAAGAACTCGAAACCGAGAAGGCCGCCGTCGAAGAGCGCGTCGAAGCCGCCGTCGAGGCGTCGGAACAGGAAAAAGCCTACCTCGCCCGCAGTGTCGACCTGATGGTGGGGCAGATGGAGCGTTTCGCTGAAGGCTACCTCGACGTTCACCTCGACGCCGAGCGCGACGACGAGATCGGGCGGCTCTACGGCACGTTCCGCCGCGCGGCGGGCAACATCAAGCAGATGCTCCAGCAGGTGCAGGAATCCGCCGCCTCAACGACGGCGCTCTCCGGCCAGCTCGAGCAATCGGCGGCTCTGCTCACGCAGGGCGCGCAGGAACAGTCGCAGCGCGCGGGCGACGTGGCGGCAGCCGTCGAAGAAATGGCGCGCTCGATCGTCGAAAACGCCTCGACGGCCAACCGCACCTCCGACGTGGCGCTGCGCAGTGGCGAGGCCGCGCGCGAAGGCGGCGAGGTGGTGCAGCAGGCCGTGGGCAAAATGCGCGACATCGCGGGCGTCGTCTCACACTCGGCCGAAGCCGTACAGAGCCTGGGCGTCTCCAGCGCCCGCATCGGTGAAGTCGTCTCGATCATCGACGACATCGCGGGGCAGATCAACCTGCTCGCGCTCAACGCCACGATTGAAGCCGCGCGGGCGGGCGAGCACGGACGCGGCTTTGCCGTCGTGGCCGACGAAGTCCGCAAACTCGCCGAGCGCACGAGTGCAGCGACGGGCGAGATCGGCGGCGTCATCGGCACCATTCAGCGCGAGATGGAGGTCGTCGTGCGCGAGATGGCACGCGGCACGAGCGAGGTGGACGAGGGCCTGCGCCTCGCCGATCAGGCGCAGACGGCGCTGAGCACCATCGTCCAGCACGCCGACGAGGTGATGCACATGGTGACGCAGATCGCGGTGGCGACGGAAGAGCAGAGCGTGACGAGCGAGGAGATGGCGCGCAGCGTCGAACTCATCGCCCGGCTCTCGCACGAAGCCGCCGACGGCGTGAGCGGCATCGCCGGTGCCACCTCCAACCTGTCGCACCTCGCCGACACGCTCAACGTGTCCGTTGCACGTTTCCGCACCGAGGCACCCGCGCCTGCCACCGCTGCACCGGTCCGCGCGCCGCGCCCGGCTCGCCCCGCGATGGCCGTGCGTGTTGGCTGATCTTCTTGAAAGACAGATACTTGCGGGGGCCCGCTGCTCGTTCATAGGGTGGCGGGCCGCCGTGCTTTGTGAAGGAACGGGATCTCAACCGTTTTTTTAGACCCGTGCCCTAACTTTCCCGACGACCTGCCGTAGAGGACACGCACTACCCGAGACAGCCTTTCGCTCGTTTATACCTATGGACACGCAGCAGATTCTTCGCGCCCTCGTCGTCGTCGTCGTCCTGCTCGGGGCGGTGATGCTGTTGGGCGTCGTACTCAGCCTGGCGGTGCCGTTCCTGGCGCTGGCGTTCAAAATCCTACTCGTGGTGCTGCTTGTGGCCATCGTGCTGCGGTTTTTCGGGATGGTCAAAGAGCGCCGCTGACCCGTCCGCTTCTCTTTTCGAGCGCCGCGATTCACCCTGAGTCGCGGCGCTTTCTCTTTGGCACAAGGCCGCGCTCACGTAGTTTGCTGCCTGTCACTTTTCTCCTCCTGTATGTCCACCGACACCGCAACCCCGACGTCCGAACAGATCCAGTTCAACATCCCTGACGAAACCAGCACGCTGCGCCGCGTGATCGTCCACACGCCCGGGGCCGAGATGAACATGGTCTCGCCCGAAACGCGTATGGACCTCTTGTTTGACGACATCCTGTTCGTCGGGCAGGCGCGCACCGAGCATTTGCTGGTGTGCGAGGTGCTCGAAAAAGTCATCGGCCACAAGGACGGCGTGCTCCAGATCGGCGACCTCCTGCGCGACGTGTTCCACCAGGAGGAAGCGCGTGCGGACTTCGTGCGGCAGCTCTGCCAGATCTCGGCGCACCGTAACCTGCACGCCTTCGAGGGCAAGCTCGTCCGCCTCGCGCCCGAAGAACTCTACACGTTCGCGCTCACGGGTAAGACGCTGCTGCCCGTCAACGAGGAGCCGGTTCCCAACCTCATGTTCACCCGCGACGTGGCCGCCGTGGCGGGCAACTCGGTGATCCTGTCGCACCCCGCCACGGCGGCGCGGGCGCGCGAAGGCGTCATCATCAACGTGGTGCTCAACCACCACCCGCTGTTCGCGCACGCCAAGGATCAGCTCATCAACCTGCCGCCAGGCGTGACGTTTGAGGGCGGCGACTTCATCATGGCCGGGCCGCGCCTCGCGCTCATCGGACACTCGGAGCGCACGTCGTTCTCGGGCGTGATGGCCATCGCCGAGGCGTTGTTCGAGCGCGACACCGTCGACCACGTGCTGATGGTGGATTTGCCGAAGCAGCGCTCCTGTATGCACCTCGACACGGTCTTCAACTTCATCACCAACGACGAGTGCATCGTCTTCCCGCCGCTTTTCACGGGTGAAGGGCCGGGCAACATCGTCCACTTCACCAAGAGCGACACGCCGGGGCGCTTTCTCAGTGAGATGCGCTCGAACCTCAAGGACACGCTCGAAGAGCTCCTGGAACGCTCACTGACGTTCATCCCCTGCGGCGGCAACGACCCGCTGTCGCAGCGCCGCGAGCAGTGGACGGACGGCGCCAACTTTTTCGCCCTCGCGCCGGGCGTGGTGATGGGCTATGAGCGCAACCACCGGACGTTCGAGATGCTGCAACGGCAGGGCTACCGCGTCGTCTCGGCAGAGGGTTTCCTGGCCTACCACGAGGAAAGCAACTACGCGCACGGCGAGAGAATCGCCATCAAGATGGGCGGAACCGAACTCTCGCGCGGCAGGGGCGGCCCCCGCTGCATGACGATGCCGATCCAGCGGGTGAGATGATACGCGCTCCCCTGCTTTCACGGTTCGTAGGGGCGCGGCGCGCGGCACCCCTACCCATGCTGCCTCACAGTGAACGGTAACGGCCACGACCCCTCGGCGCTCCGCCGTCTGCTCGCCGACGACCGGCGGTGGATGGGCGTGGCGCTGCGCGAGGCCGAGCGGGCCTTCGAGGCGGGTGAGGTGCCTGTGGGGGCCGTCGTCGTGCGCAACGGCGAGATCGTCGGGCGCGGGCGCAACTCCGTCGAGCAGCTGCGCGACCCGACGGCGCACGCCGAAATGATCGCGCTCACGGCGGCGTGCGAGACGCTGAACACCAAGTACCTCGACGGCTGCACGCTCTACGTCACGCTCGAACCCTGCCCGATGTGCGCGGGCGCGCTCGTGTGGAGCAAGCTCTCGCGCCTCGTCTTCGGCGCATTCGACGAAAAGGCGGGTGCGTGCGGCACGCTCTACCACCTGCCCCAGGACGCCCGCCTCAACCACCGCGTCGAAACCGTCTCGGGCGTCGAAGCCGACCGTGCGGCGGACCTGCTGCGGGCGTTCTTCGCACAGCGGCGGTGACGTAGCAGCAGCGTTGATGCTGCCCCTACCCCACACAAAACACGCGAAACAGCCGACGCTGCGCTCCGGTTGACACGCGCATGATAGATGTCGCCGTCATCGGAGCCGGGCCCGTCGGGCTTGCGTGTGCCATCGAGGCGCAGCGCGTGGGGCTCACCGCCTGCGTGATCGAGAAAGGCACGCTCGTCAACTCGCTCGTCGGCTACCCGACGAACATGGAGTTCTTCTCCACCCCGGATCTGCTCGAGATCGGCGACTACCCGTTTCCGACGCTCCACTACAAACCGCTCCGCGAGGACGCGCTGGATTACTACCGCAAGGTCGCCGACGCCGCGAAGCTCGATCTGCGCCTGTACACGCGGGTCGAAAAACTCGAAGGCGAGGCCGGTGCGTTTCGCGTCGTGACGGACAGAGGCATCGTCGAGGCGCGGCGCGTGGTGGTGGCGACGGGCTTTTTCGACGTCCCCAACCGCCTCGGCGTGCCGGGCGAGGACGGGCCGAACGTCGCCTATTATTTCAAGGAGCCGTACGCGCACGTGGGGCAGAAGGTGATCGTGATCGGGGCGAAGAACTCGGCGGCGAAGGCAGCGCTGTCGCTCTACCGCAGCGGCGCGCGCGCCACACTCGTCGTGCGCGGACCGGAAATCTCGCCGTCGGTCAAGTACTGGATCCGGCCCGACCTCGTCAACCGCATCGCCGAAGGCAGCATCGGCGCGTACTTCGACACGACGGTCGAAGCCATCGGGCCGGATTATGTGGACGTGCAGACGCCCGACGGCCTGAAGCGCCTCGATGCGGATTTCGTCTACGCCCTCATCGGCTACCGCCCCAACTACGCCCTCCTCGACGCGCTCGGCATTGCCCACCACCACGACACAGCGCGGACGCCGGTGTACGACGAAGCGACGCACGAGACGAACCGCGCGGGCGTCTACCTCGCCGGGACGGTCTGCGGCGGTTTGCACACGAGCCGCTGGTTTATCGAGAACGGGCGGCACCACGCCAGGCTCATCGCGGCGGACATGGCGGCGTCCATCCAGCAGGACGTCGCGGCCTGAACGCTTTCAGGCGCTCGCGCCCTCTTTCACGGGCAGCGGATCGCGCAGCAGCAGGCGCGTGGCCTCGGCATCTCCGGCCAGGCACGCCTCGCGCACGAGCCGCTCTTCGACGTACTCGCGTGTGCGTTCGAGAGCCGTCGCGGCGAACTGCCGCTGGAGCGTGCGGCCGAACAGCCGGAAGCCTGCGCGGAAGAGCACGTTGGGAATGTGCGCCCGTTGCGAGTACGAGTGGATGCGAAACTCGACGCGGCCTGTTTCGATGTGTTTGACGACCTCGAAGGTGATCTCGCCGCGCTCGAAGTGCTTTTCGAGTGTGCGGTAGCTGTAACCCCACACACGCAGCGGACCGTCGGGCGTGTCGCGCGTTTCGTCGAAGGTGCGGCTGATGCGGACGCCGAAGGGAAAGGCGAGGCCCATGAAGCGGGCCTGGAGCAGCATCGTCCTGCCTTCGAGGGCGGCGCGGGTGTCGTAATGGCCCACAACGCGGCGCGGGTCGGGAAAGCGGTAGGCCTGCACGAAGGCGCGCGCGTGCTGCCACGACCCGTTTTCGAGCGGCGGGCCAGGGGGCTCGGGGATGAGGTCGATGCGGTCGTCGTCGTGGTTCCAGCCTTCGGGCGGCGCGTCGTCGTCCGTCGGCTCGAAGTTGAGGGCGCGCGCGGCGAGGTCGGCCAGGACCGCCTGGTAGGGCGTCTGCTGCTGCGCGTCGCCGGGCGTGAGCGGGTCGTCGTAGCTCGCCCGGAACGTGTGGATCTGCACGTCGCCGAGGATCTCGCCACCCGCGGCCTCGGCGACGCGACGGCAGAACGTGGCCCACATCAGCGTCTGCGCGCCACGCGCGACGCGCATCACGTCGTAGGCGAGGTGGACAGTTCCACTCGCGCTCCGCGCGCACGAGGCGATCTCGAAGCGGATGCCGCCCTGCGGGCGCTCTTTCGCCAGAAAGCGGATCGCGCCGGTTTCCAGGTGCCCGCCGAGCGTGACGAGGCGGAAGTGCGTCTCGCTCACGTCGGCCACGCGCACAGGCCCATCCCACGGGCTGCGGATGTGGATGTAAAACTCGTCGCCCTCGGCCATCTCATCTTCAGCCCCGTGCGTCTTCTCGAAGTGGGCGATCTCGCCGGGCGAGAACGCATCGGGACCGGCCTGCACCTGCTGCATGAGCGCACGCGCATCGAGTTTCGGGCGGGCGATGTCGACGCGGTAGTAGCGGAAAAACAGCGGCCCGTACCCCTCAGCGGGCGTCTGGACCGGCCACGAGCCGGGCGCGCGCCGCATCTCCCGCGCCAGCCGCGCCCCGCGCCCGTGGTACCAGACGTAAACTCCTCCGACGACGGCAGCGGTGGCTCCAAGCAGAACAGCGGGCAGGCGGCGCATGGGAAAATGGGAAGTGGGAGCGCGGAACGGGGCGGGGCGGAAACGAGGATGGATCGTAGGGGTGCTGCGCCCTTGCAGCACCGCCGAACGGGTGCCCCTCCCACACACGCACACGCGCCAACGCGAGGTTCACCAGCGCTGTAAAGGAGCGGGTACGCTTCGAAATCCGAAGCCCAGGCGTTCCCGTTCCCCTTTCAAAAAAGAAGCCCGCGCCCTCGGGTGAGTGAGGGCGCGGGCAGACGCGGGTGCGCTCAGGGGGCCTGAAGCCGCGCACAGCGCGTCAGACGTTCCGCCGCCGACGGGGGCGGGCTTGCTCAGAGCCCGCCGGTCGTTGAGAGTGCGGGCACGAAACGTCTTTCCGCACAGTCCGCACGCGCAGCCGGTGCCGCCGCCCGGAGGCGTCGTGCACGCAGCGGCGGGTGGTGGACCGCACGTCTCGGGACGGAAAGCCGTCAGTCCATCTGGCGACGCAAAAAGGCGGGCGTCTCCGTGTTGTCCTTGCGGATGCGCTCGGGGCGGTCGCGCGGCTCGTCGAGCCGCCGGATGCGGGCGACGGGCGTGGAGGCGACCTCCTCGGGCTTCTCGGCGGGTACGTCCACGATCTTGCGGCGCTCGTACGCGGGCGTGTCCAGGCGCGACAGGTTTTCCTCACCTTTGTGGAAGATCGGCTCCTGTCCCTTGCGCGGCGCGGTGCGCGTGACGCGGTGCGCCGCCGCCTCTTTCTCCGCGGCCCGGTCGAAGCCCGTCGCCACGACGGTCACGCGGAAGTCGTCGGCCATCTGCTCGTCGATGACGGCGCCGAAGATGATCTCGACCTCCTCGCCCGCCTCGCGCCCGATGGCGTCGATGGCGCTGTTGATCTCGCGCAGGCCCACACGCGCGCCCGCCGTGATGTTGACGAGTGCATTGGTGGCCCCGGCGATGCTGAGACCGTCGAAGAGCGGACTCGAAATCGCCTCGATGGCGGCGCGCTCGGCGCGGTTCTCGCCCGAGGCGATGGCCGATCCCATCAGCGCCGTGCCGCCCTTCTCCATCGTCGTCCGCACGTCGGCAAAGTCGAGGTTGATGAGGCCGTGCATCGTCACCAGGTCCGAGATGCCGCGCGTGGCGTTGTAGAGCACGTCGTCGGCGGTCGAGAAGGCGTCGATGAGCGTGATGTCGTCGTCGGCCATCGCGAAGAGGCGCTCGTTGGGGATGGTCACGAGCGTGTCCACGGCCCCGCGCAGCACGTCGATGCCCTCGTCCGCCGAGCGCATCCGCTTGCGGCCTTCGCAGTCGAACGGCTTGGTGACGACGCCGACGGTCAGGATGCCGAGCTTGCGGGCGATCTGCGCCACGATGGGTGCGCCGCCGGTGCCCGTGCCGCCGCCCATGCCGGCGGTGACGAACACCATGTCGTAGCCCGTCAGGAGCTGCTCGATTTCCATGCGGCTCTCCTCGACGGCCTGCGCGCCGACGCTCGGGCGCGCACCGGCACCCAGCCCTTTGGTGAGCACCTGCCCGGCCTGCACCTTGATGGGCGCGCGGTTGGCCTGGAGCGCCTGCGCGTCGGTGTTGATGACGACGAAATCGACGCACTTGATGCCTTTGGCGATCATGTTGTTGACGGCGTTGCCGCCGCCGCCGCCCACGCCGATGACGGCGATCTTGGCAGCCGGCTCCATGTCCGGGTCGAAGGTGAAACGGGTGTTGATGGTGCTGTTGGTTTTCATAGAGGGGCCCCCTTGGGTTGTGTTGCGTGTGGCGCGGCAGGCTGAGCACACTGCCGCAGGTGATGTGTGAAAGTGGGAAGTGGGAAGTCGGAGTGCGGAACGGGAAAGGCAGCGCGTTGGCAATCGAAACCTTCCGCGTTTCGCGTTCCGGCTTCCGCGTTTGTCAGAGTTCGTCGAACCAGCGCTTCATGCGGTCGGTGATGCGGTGGACGAGTTTGTCCTCGTCCGCGCCTTCGGCACCGTCGCCGCCCGCGCGGGTATTCGAGAAGAAGGATGCGGCTTCGGGTTCGATCTCGTGCTGCGGACGCTGGCCCATGTCGCCGGGCTTGAGTGCGCCGCCGATGAGTTCAGGCCGCATCCCGTAGAGAATCAGGCCGACGGACGTGGCGAATTTGGGATCGTCGACTTCCTCGACGAGCCCGCCCGTGATGCCGATAGGACGGCCCACGCGGGCCTCGACGCCCAGGATGTCGGCGGCGAGTTCGGCGGTGCCGGGGATGAGCGAGCCGCCACCGGTGAGCACGAGCCCGGCGGAAAGCTGGCGCGCGTAGCCGCTCCTTTTGATCTCGATGGCGGCGAACTCCAGGATCTCCTCCATGCGCGGCTGCACGATCTGCGCGAGCACGCTGCGCCCGACCTCTTTATCGGGCCGCCCGCCGATGCCGGGGATGGTGATGAGTTCGTGCTCGTCGGCCAGGTCGGCCAGGGCGACGCCGAAGCGGCACTTGAGCTTTTCGGCCTGGTCGCGCATCACGCCCAGCCCGCGCCGGATGTCGTCGGTGACTTTGCTGCCCGCAATCGCGATGACGGCGGTGTGGCGGATCGTCTGCTCCTCGAACACGGCGATGTCGGTCGTGCCGCCGCCGATGTCCACGAGCGCGACGCCGACCTCCTTCTCGTCGGGATGCAGCACCGCGTAGCTCGACGCGAGCGGTTCGAGGACGATGTCGGCCACCTGGTAGCCGGCTTTCTCGATGCACCGGTAGATGTTGCGGACCGCCGAGACGAGCCCGGAGATGATGTGGACGTTGGCCTCCAGCCGCACGCCGCACATCCCCACGGGATCGACGACGCCGTCCTGCCCGTCCACGATAAACTCCTGCGGGATGACGTGCAGAATCTCGCGGTCGCTGGGCATGACGACCTGCTTGGTGTCTTCGAGCAAGCGGTTCACGTCGCCCTGCGAAATCTCGCCGCTGCGGTTCGAGACGGTGATGACCCCGCGGCTCTGGTGGCTCGAGATGTGGTCGCCCGCGATGCCGACGATCACGCGCTGCACTTTGACGCCCGCGACCTTCTCGGCCTCGCGCACGGCTTTCTGCACCGACGCCACCGTCCGGTCGATGTTGACGACGACGCCCCGGTTGAGGCCGTCGCTCTCGGCCACGCCCACGCCGAGCACGGTCACGCGCCCGCCTGGATCGGCCGAGGCCACGATGGCGCACACTTTCGTGGTGCCGATGTCTACGCCGACGACAATTCGCTCGCTCATGGCTGTGGTTGAATAAAGGATTGGAATCAGAAAGAGGAGATAAACCGCGTGTCCGTCAGGATTCGCGGGTGATGATCTGGCTGGAAAAACGGAGGTCGAGGTGCTCGTACGTCTTCTCGGGGCGCGTCAGGACGGCCTGCTCCCAGAAGGCGCGGAGCTTGTTGAAGGATGCGCGGAAGCCCGAGCGGCCCAGCAGCACGGGAAGCGTGCTGCCCTGTGGCGCTGCCGTGGTGAAGAGCGTGACAGTGCCGTCGGGCTCCACGCGCAGGTCGGAGACGAGGGCGTGCTCGTCGGGGGTGAGCATGGCGAGCGCCAAGAGGAGTTCGCGCACCGAGCGCGCCACCGCCGGTTGCGTCGGGTGTTTGGGTTTGGCGGCGCCGTACAACAGGGGCACGTCGAAAAACGCGCCCTCGGGTGCAGGCATCGCGTAGCCCTGCGCGTCGAAGTAGTAAGCGGGCCGCCCGGCGGCGTCGAGCACGAGGGCCACGGGCACGCGCTCGGTGACGTCGAGGGCGAGCGTGCCGGTAGGCAGGCGCGTCGCGTTCGCGTTCGCCACCCACGGGTGGCGCGCCACGCGGTCGGCGACCACGTCGGTGTCGAGGTCGTAGAGCAGCGCGGAGGTGTCCACGCGAGCGAGTGCTTTCAGCGCCTCGGGGTCGCTGAAGTGCGCGCCCGCCACCTCGACGCCCGCGAGCCGCAGCGTGTAGCGGTGGTACATCCCCACGCCCACGAGCGCCGCCAGCAGCACGCCCAGCACGATCCGACCCCAGCGGGTGGGGCGTTTCTTCGGCGTTTTTCTGGGTCTGGTGGGCATCGTGTTCGGGGACGGTGGGGGCAGAATTAATTCTGCCCCTACGGTGCGTGGAAGTGGGTTAATCGTTCAGGTCGTCGAAGAACTGCTTGCCATACTGGTACACGTCGCCCGCGCCCATCGTCAGCACCACGTCGCCGGGCTGGGTGATGGAGGCGAGGTGCGCGGGCAGGTCGGTTTTGTCGGCCACGTACTGCACGGCGCGGTGGCCGTAGCGCTGCGCCGTCTCGGCCAGGAGCGCACCCGTGACGCCTTCGATGGGCTGCTCGCGGGCGGGGTAGATGTCGGTCAGCACCAGCACGTCGGCGTCGAAGAACGCGTGGGCGAAGCCGTGGAGGAAATCGCGGGTGCGCGAAAACAGGTGCGGCTGAAAGACCGCGACGATGCGGCGGCCCGGAAAGGCGTCGGCGGCGGCTTCGAGCGTCGCCTCGACCTCGGTGGGGTGGTGCGCGTAATCGTCCACGACGAGGATGCCGTTTTTCTCGCCCAGCAGCTGAAAGCGCCGCTGCACGCCGCGAAAGCTGCCGAGCGCGCGCGCGATGGCGTCGAAGGGCACGTCGAGTTCCAGCCCCACGGCGACGGCGGCGAGGGCGTTGCGGACGTTGTGCTGACCGGGCACGTGCAGCGCGATCCGGCCCAGCTTGTCCGGCCCGTCGTACACCACGAAGTGCGTCGTCGTCCCGTCGATGCGCAGTTCCTCGGCGCGCACATCGGCCTGCCGGGCGAGTCCGTAGGTCACCAGACGCCGCTCGATCTTGCCAATGATGGACTGCACGTTGGGCTCGTCGAGGCACACGATGGCCGCGCCGAAAAAGGGGACGCGGTTGGCGTACTGCGCGAACGCCTCTTTGAGATCGTCGAGGTCGCGGTAGATGTCGAGGTGGTCGGCTTCCAGGCTCGTGATGACGGCGAGGCCAGGCGTGAGCCGAAGGAACGTCCGGTCGTATTCGTCCGCCTCGATCACGATCACGTCGCCTTCGCCCGCGACGGCGTTGGAGCCGAAGGCCTCGACCTTGCCGCCGACGATGATCGTCGGGTCGAAACCGCCTTCACGGACGACGAGGCCCGTCATCGTCGTCGTGGTCGTCTTGCCGTGCGTGCCCGCGATGCCCACGCCGTACTGCATCCGCATCAGTTCGCCGAGCATCTCGGCGCGCGGCAACACCGGCAGGCGGCGCTGCGCGGCGGCGACGGTTTCCGGGTTTTCCATCGGGCGCACGGCGGAGGAGAAGACCACGACCTCGGCCTCGCCGATGTGGTCGGCGTGGTGGCCTTCGTAGACCGTCGCGCCGAGCGCTTCGAGGTGGTCGGTGACATCGGTTTTTTTGGCGTCGGAGCCGCTGACGCGGTAGCCGCGCCGGAGCAGCACCTCGGCAATCGAACTCATGCCGATGCCGCCGATGCCGACGAAATGCACGCCGCGCAACCGCCCGAAGGCGGGCTGACGCCGGGGGGCTTGCTTCGCGGTCATCGGCCCTCCTCCGCGATGGCGAGCACGCGCCGGGCGATGCGCTCGGCGGCGTCGGGGCGGGCGAGGCGCAGCGCCGCCGTCACCATCGCGTCGCGGGCGGCGGGGTCGGCAAGCAGCGCGCGCACGGTTTCGACGAGCTGCGCGTCGAGGTCGGCTTCGGGCAGCAGGCGCGCCGCGCCAGCTTTTTCCATCGACCGGGCGTTGTGCGTCTGGTGGTCTTCGGCGACGTTGGGCGAGGGCACGAGGACGGCGGGCGTGCCCGTCACCATCAGTTCCGAGCACGTGATAGCCCCGGCGCGGCACAGCACGAGGTCGGTGGCGGCGTAGGCCAGATCCATCCGGTCGATGTACTTGTGGAGGTGCAGCCGCTCGTGGTCGGGCGCCGCCGCCGTCATCCGGTCGAAGTAGTGGCTGCCCGTCTGCCAGAGGATGTGGAGGGTGTCGTCTTCGAGGAGTTCTGGGAGGTGCGCCAGCAGCGTCTCGTTGAGCTTCTGGCTGCCCAGCGACCCGCCGAAGACGAACAGCAGGCGGGCGTTTTCGGGAATCTGGTAGAACGCCCGGCCCTCGGGGCGCGTGGCGTGGCGGAGGTCGTCGCGCGTGGGGTTGCCGGAGACGACGACGGTGGCCTCGGGAAACGCGTTCTTCGCTTCCTCGAAGGCCACGTGGATCTCCTCGGCGCGCTTGGCGAGCAGCTTGTTCGTCAGCCCGGCGAAGGCGTTCTGCTCCTGCACCACGATGGGCACCCCTTTTACGCTCGCCGCGAGCAGCACGGGACCCGAAACGAAGCCGCCCGCGCCCACGACCACGTCGGGGTCGAAGCCTTTGACGAGCCGGTAGCTGTCGTACAACCCCTTCGCCAGCTTGAACGGAAAGGCGAGGTTGCGGAGGCTGATCTCGCGGTGGAGCGCGCTCACGGTGATGCCGTGGATGGGGTAGCCCGCGCGCGGCACGGCCTGCCACTCCATCTTCTCCCGCGTGCCCGCGAAGGCGATGGTCGCCTCGGGCGCGAGCGCACGCACGGCGTCGGCGATGGCGATGGCGGGGTAGACGTGCCCGCCCGTGCCACCGGCGGCAAAGAGAATGCGGGGGGCGGTATGTTGGGGCGTGCTCATGTGCTCTGGCGCGAAACGTTGAGCAGGATGCCGATCATCATCCCCATCGAGACGAGGGCCGTGCCGCCGTACGAGACGAACGGCATGGGCAGACCCGTCACGGGAAAGAGGCCACACGAGACGCCCGCGTGGATGAACCCGTAAAGGACGACGAGCACCGTGAAGCCGACGCCGAGCAGCAGCCCGAGCGGGTCGGGTGCGTGGCGCGCGATCCGCAGGAAACCACGGAAGAGCAGGATCACGAACCCGATGAGCAGCCCGAACGCGCCCAGGATGCCGTACTCCTCGGCGACGATGGCATAGATGAAGTCGTTGTAGGGCGCGGGCAGGAAGTCGCGCTGGACGCTCTTGCCCGGCCCCACGCCTGTCCACCCGCCGAGCGCGATGGCGATGCGCGCTTGCCGCGCCTGGTAGCCCTCGGCCTGCTGGTCAAAGACGCCCTCGGCCTCGGTGTGCGCGAACAGCGGCACGCCCAGGTACGCCTCGACGCGCGCGGCGCGCGCGGGCGAGAACCACAGCATCAGCGTCGCCAGCGCGAGCCCGAGCACGGCGAGTCCGCCGAGGTGCAGCACGCTCACGCGCGCTACGAAACACACGATCAGGCACACGCCGAGCAGCACCACGGCACTCGACAGGTTCTCCAGCCCGATCAGGCCCACCGTCGCGCCGATCCACAGCATCGCGGGCAGGAAAGCCCGCGAGAAGCTCTTGATGTAGTCCTGCTTGCGGACGAGCAGTACGCTGAGGTACACGAGTAGCGCCACGCTCGCCAGGTCCGACGGCTGGAAACCCAGCGTCCCCACCCGGATCCACCGGACGGCCCCGCCCGAGGCCACGCCCATCACTTTCACCACGACGAGCAGCGCGATGGCGACGACGAGTCCAGCCTTGCTCCACTTCGCCAGCGCGTGGTAATCGATCACGCTGAAGAGACCCATCACGGCCAGCGCCATCGCCAGGCGCGAGGCGTGGCGCAGCAGGAACAGCTCGGTGTCGCCGCCGCTCTTGGTTTCCGCCAGAAATGCGACCGCGCTGTACACTGCCACGATCCCCACCGCTGCGAGGATGAACACCAGCCACAGTGTGTAGCGGTCAGCGGGATTGGCAGCAGCCTTTTTGATCTGCGCGAGCACGGGAAGGGGTACAGAGTGAAGGGTGATCGGTAGGGGCGCAACGCCCGGTATCAGAGGTTCATGACCAGGCGTTTGAAGGTGTCGCCGCGGTCTTCGTAGTTCTCGAACATGTCGAACGACGAGCACGCGGGGCTGAGGAGGACGACGTCGCCGGGGCGGGCGAGCTGGCTGGCGCGCTGGATGGCGGCTTCCATCGACGGCACCTTCTCGCTGATCGGGGCCGCGCCGCCGAGGTCGCGCATCACCTTGTCCGCGCTCTCGCCGAGGGCCACCACGGCCCGCACCTTCTCGCGCACGAGCGCGCGGAGCGAGGCGTAGTCGTTGCCCTTGTCGCGCCCGCCCGCCACGAGCACGATCTTCTCCGACGGGAAGCTCTCGAGCGCGTACCAGACGGCGTTGACGTTGGTGGCCTTCGAGTCGTTGATGTAGCGCACGCCCCGCACGTCGCGAACGAATTCGAGACGGTGCGGCACGCCCTCGAACGTGGCAAGGCTTTCGCGGACGACCTCGCTGCGAACCTCCATCACCCGTGCGGCGACGGCGGCGGCAAGCGAGTTGTACAGGTTGTGACGGCCCCGGAGGGCCAGTTGGGTGATGGGCATGAGTGTTTCCTCTTGCTGGTGGAGGCGAATCACGATCTGGCCGTCGCGGACGAACGCGCCCTCGGCGGGCTCGCTGTTCTGGCTGATCGCGAGCGCCCGGAAGGCGCGGCGGGGATGGACGAGGGCGAGGTAATCGGCGACGATGGCATCGTCGGCGTTGTAGACGAGCGCATCGCCGGCGCGCTGATTTTCGAAGACGCGGTATTTGCTCTGCGCGTACCGGTTGAAGTCGTGGTCGTAGCGGTCGAGGTGATCGGGCGTGACGTTGAGCAGGATGCTCACCTTCGGCCGAAACGTGGCGATGTGGTCGAGTTGAAACGAGGACACTTCGAGCACGGCCACGCCGTCTTCGGGCACGTTGCGGACGTAGTCCGAGAACGGATACCCGATGTTGCCGCCGACGACGGTTTCGCGTCCCGACTGCCGGAAGACGTAGCCGACGAGGCTCGTCGTGGTCGTCTTGCCGTTGGTGCCCGTGATGGCGACGATGGGCGCGCGGCAGAACCACGACGCCACCTCGATCTCGGCGTAGACGGGGATGCCTGCCCGCTGCGCCTGCACGACGAGCGGTGCCGTCGACGGCACGCCCGGCGAGACGACGAACGCGTCGGCGTCGAGCGCCCGGGCCGTGTGGCCGCCGAACTCGGACTGGACTTTATGCGCCTTCAGCGCCTCCTCCATCCCGGCCGCCGGTGCGCCGCGCTCCGTCAGAAACACCCGCGCACCTTCCGACGCCAGCAGCCGCGCCACGGCCAACCCGCTGCGCGCCCCGCCGACGACGGTGACGTTGGTGTTTTTGAGTGTGATGGGTGCGGGCATGGAAGAGAAGTGCAGGTGCGGTGGCGTCTCGGCGCGGGCGCAATTCATTGCGCCTCGACGGATTTACTGGATCCGCAAACTGAGAATCGTGGCGATGGTGGTGACGGCGGTGATGATCCAGAAGCGCGTCACGATCTTCGCCTCGTGCGTGCCTTTGGCCTCGAAATGGTGGTGCAGCGGCGCCATCCGGAAGACGCGCTGGCCGGTGCCGGTGCGCTTTTTCGTCCACTTGAAGTAGCCCGTCTGGATGACGACGGACAGCGCCTCGGCGAAGTAGATGAAGCCCATGATGGGGAGCAGCAACTCCTTGCGGATCACGAGCGCGAGCGTCGCCACGGCCGCGCCGAGCGCGAGCGAGCCGGTGTCGCCCATGAAGACCGTGGCGGGGTAGCCGTTGAACCACAGGAAGCCGAAGCACGCCGCCGCCATCGCCGCGGCGAAGATGGTCGCCTCGCCCGCGCCGGGCAGAAACATCACGTTGAGGAAGTCGGCGAGGTTGGCGTTGCCGACGATGTACGTCAGCGCCAGCAGCCCCATCGACACGAACGCCGTCACGCCGGTGGTCAGCCCGTCGAGGCCGTCGGTGAGGTTGACGGCGTTCGAGAAGGCCGTCAGAATGAAAACGACGACGGGGATGTAGACGAGCCAGCCGATGTCCCAACCGCCCACCCAGTCGCGGAAGAAGAAGTAGTCGAAGTCCTTGCCCGCGAAAAAGGGCATGTGCGTCACCGAGCGCACGTCGGCAAACTGCGGATGGAAGTAGAGCACCGAGCCGACGATGAGGCCGAGCGTCACCTGCCCGATGATCTTGGTGCGTGGCTTCAGGCCCTCTTTGTCTTTGTGGACCGTCTTGATGTAGTCGTCGGCAAAGCCGAAGGCGCCCATCCACGCCGTCGCCAGCACGACGAGCCAGATATAGACGTTGAAGATGTCGCCCCACAGGATCGTCGATCCCAGCAGGGCCAGCAGGATGATGAGGCCGCCCATCGTGGGCGTGCCCGACTTGTGCGCGTGGCTCACCGCGCCCGCCGCCTCGCCCTCGCGGACGCGCTCGCCGAGTTGCTTGCGGCTCAACCAGTTGATCATCTGCCGCCCCACGAACAGCGCGATGACGAGGGCCGTCAGCGCCGCCAGGCTCGCGCGGACGGTGATAAACTGAAACACCTGAAAGCCGGGTGGCTCGTAGGTCTTTTCGAGGTACGTGAGGAGGTAGTAGAGCATAGCGGCGGTCAGGCGGGCGTCGGGTGGGCGGCGTCGAAGAGGCTGCGCACCTCGGCGCGGTCGTCGAACGGGCGCTTCTCGGTGCCGACGATCTGGTAGGGTTCGTGGCCCTTGCCCGCCACGAGGAGCACGTCGCCGGGGGCGAGGTGCTCGGCGGCGTAGCCGAGCGCGGCGCGGCGGTCGACGATCCAGACGGCGTCGCCGGGGGCGTCCATGCCGCGCCGGATCTCGCTCAGGATCTCCTCGGGGTCCTCGCGGCGCGGGTTGTCGCTCGTCACGATCACGCGGTCGGCGTAGCGCTCGGCGAGGCTGCCCATCAGGCGGCGCTTGGGCACGTCGCGCTCGCCGCCGCAGCCGAAGAGGCACCACAGCTTTCCACCCATCGTCATCGTCTCGCGGGCGGCTTTGAGCACGTTTTCGAGCGCGTCGGGCGTGTGGGCGTAATCGACGATGACGGTTTTGCCGTCGGGGGTCGAGAACAGCTCGAAGCGGCCGGGCACGGGCGGCGCGTGCCGAAGGGCGTCGAGGGTGTCGTGTGGGCTTGTGCCGAGGGCGCGCGCCGTCGCGTAGGCCGCCGTCAGGTTGTACGCGTTGAAGCGGCCTACGAAGGGGAAGCGCGCCGTCTGCCCATCGAGCCGCAGCGTCAGCCCGCGCAGTTCGTTGCGGACGATCTCGAAATGCACGTCGGCGTCGGGCGTGCTGCCGTAGGCGATGCGCCGGGCGCGCGTGTCGGCCACGATGGCCGCGCCGTTGGAATCGTCGGCGTTGTAGAGCGCGGCGGCATCGGCGGTCAGCCCATCGAACAGCCGCTTCTTGGCGGCGAGGTACTGAGCAAACGACGGGTGGTAGTCGAGGTGGTCGCGGGTGAGGTTGGTGAAGACGCCCGCGGCGAAGCGCGTCGCGTCGGTCCGGTGCTGGTCGAGCGCGTGCGACGACACTTCCATCGCCGCGTGTGTGACGCCTTTTTCGACCATCCGGCGCAGCGTCTGCTGGAGCGCGGGCGCATCGGGCGTCGTGTACTCGGCCTCGATTTCGTCGTCGCCGATCTTTACCGCGATGGTGCCGATCAGTCCGGCGTCGTAGCCGAGGTGTCTGAAAAGATGGTAGAGCAGGTGCGTCGTCGTCGTCTTGCCGTTCGTGCCCGTCACGCCCACGAGCGTGAGGTCGCGCGACGGATCGCCTTCGAAGAGGGCGGCGCTCTCGGCGAGGGCGACACGCGTACTCGCGACCTGCGCGAAGGCGGTGCCGGGAAAGCGCGTGTGCGCGTCCGCCGGCACCGCCTCGCACAGGATCGCGGTTGCTCCGTTTTTCACAGCCTTGTCAATGAACTGGTGGCCGTCGGCCTGGCCGCCGCGCAGGGCGACGAACAGGCTGCCGGGCCGCACCTGGCGGCTGTCGGCCGTCAGGTGGGTGAAGCCGACCGCCTCCACGTCGCCCACCGGGCGGGGCGCGAGGCCCGCCGCCTGGAGGCGTTCGAGAAGAGTGGTCAGCTTCAGGGTCATGTCAGATCGTCGTTCAGTCGCAGGTGAGCGTGGCTTCGGGTTCGAGGGGTGCGCCCGCGGCGGGCGACTGGCCGGTGACAAGCCCCGTCCCCTTCACCCGCGCGCGGATGCCCAGCGCGTGCAGCCACAGCCGCGCCTCGCGGGCGCTGAGGCCTTTCAGGTCGGGCATCGTCTGCGCGATTTCGCGGTGCGTGGCGAGCTTGATGCGGGTGCCGAGCGCGCGGGCCTCGCCGGGTGCGGGCGACACTTCATCCACGCTTTCCGATGCGAGGCGCGGGTCGTACGCGCCGGGCGCGAAGCCCGCGGCGCGCAGCTTCTGCTCCGCCACGGCGAGCGGCGCGCCCAGCAGGTCGGGAATGGCACGGGCCACACCGGTGGGCAGCGGCTCCACGGGCGCGAGGCGGGCGGCGATCTCGGGAAAGGTGCCCACCCACCGCTCGGCGACGCGCTGGAAGATCGGCGCGGCGATGAGGCCGCCGTAGCTGCCGCGCGTCGGCTCGTCCACCACCACGATCATCGCCACCTGCGGATTGTCGGCGGGGAAGAAGCCCACGAACGACGAGCGGTACGTGCCGGTGTAGCCGCCCGGACCGGCCTTGCGCGCCGTGCCCGTTTTGCCCGCGATGGTGAGGCCCGCCACCTGTGCCTTGCGCGCCGTGCCACTGTCCACGACGGCCTCGAAGGCAGGCCGCAGCAGCTGCGCCGTCTTCGACGAGAACGCCCGGCGGATCGAGTCCTGCTGCGCGCGCCACAGCGTCCGGCCCGTCACGTCGCGCCGCTCGGAGACGAGGTAAGGCTGGACGAGCAGGCCACCGTTGGCGAGCGCAGAGTAGGCGGCGAGCATTTGCAGCGGCGTCACGGCCACCTCGTAGCCAATCGCCATCGAGGCCAGCGACGTGCCGCTCCACTCCGAGGGGCGTTTGAGGCGGCCCGGCGTCTCGCCTGGCAGGTCGATCCACGTGTTCTGCCCGAAGCCGAGGTTGCGGGCGTACTCGTAGAACGTCTCCTTTTTCAAGCGCATCGCCACCTTCGCCGTGCCCACGTTGCTGGATTTGGCGATCACCTGCGCGAACGGGATCTCGCCGTAGCCGTGCGAATCGTGCAGCGTGCGCCCGGCGATGCGAACCCAGCCTTCGCCCGTATCGATGGGCTCGTCCATCTGCACGGCGCCTTCTTCGATGGCGGCGGCGGCGAGGACGAGCTTGAACGTCGAGCCGGGCTCGATCTGGTCGGTCACGCCGTGGTTGCGCTGCGCGAATTCGTCGGCGCTGCCGGGGGCGTTGGGGTCGTAAGTGGGCGCGTTGGCCATCGCCAGGATGGCGCCCGTTTTCGGATCCATCGCAATGGCCGTGGCCCAGCGCCCGCCGGATTCTTCGAGCCCGCGCGCCAGTTCCTCCTCCATCATCGACTGCCGCACGAGGTCGAGCGTCAGCACGACGGTTTCGCCGTGCTTGGGGGCGACGAGTTCGCCGCCGACGAACGCCTTTTTCCGCCGCGAGCGGTCGTACTTGACGGCCCGCGAGCCGGGCACGCCGTTGAGGAATTCATCGTACTGCACCTCGATGCCCGCCAGCCCGTGCGCGTCGCGCCCGGTGTGGCCGAGCACGTGCGCGGCCATCGGCCCGTAGGTGTAACGCCGCGTGTGCGACGATTGCAAGATGAGGCCCGCGACGCCCCAGCCCTGGATGGCTTCGGCCTGCGGCTCGGTGAGCCCGCGGTGGAGTTCGACGTACTGCGGCGACGCGCGCTTCTGCACACGCCGCTTGTACGCCCCCGCCGGGACGCCCGTTAGATCTGACAGTTTTTCAAAGAACACGTCGGCTTTCGCCGAAAACGAGGCCACTGTGGGGTCGAGCGCAAGCGTGTAGCGCGCCTGGTTGGTCGCCAGCACGCGCCCCGCCGCGTCGAGGATCGT
Organism: Rhodothermales bacterium; assembly: GCA_963829705.1. GTDB lineage: Bacteria > Bacteroidota > Rhodothermia > Rhodothermales > BA12 > CAWHJN01. Next base: position 105,212 of record CAWHJN010000004.1, on the reverse strand, counting down.
CCCGCGCAGGGCCGGGATGGGCTCCCGACCGCTGGCCTGGGCTTCTCCCGACTCGCGCAGTGCCGCCCCCTCGCCCAGGTGGATCCGCAGCACCCGCAACCCGATAAACACCGGCAGCAGGCTGACGAGCGTCAGCACTACGTACATGCGGGTCTGTATCTGGTCGCGCGGTTGCACCGGAGAGCGAAGGGATTAAGGTGATCAGAGGACTCGGACGCGCGAGGCGTCAGGGTTCGACGTGGATGGCGGGGCCGTAGGCGACGCCTTCGCGCAGCCCGAGGGCTTTCGCTTTCGGGATGACGACGGCGGGTGACGTGGCCGCGTCGAAGGCGGCCTTGACGCGGTTGTAGCGCAGGTTGAGCTGGACGTTGGTGGTGCGGGCCTTTTCGAGGTCGGACAGGATTTCCTGCGTGCGGTAGACGTGGCCTACCCAGAGCGTGAAGGCGAGCGCGAACAGGGCGACGTAGATGACGAAGCGCCCCATCGACACGCGCCCGAGCAGCGCCTCGGTCTTGCCGACCTTGCGCGCCAGCGGCTCGCCGCCGAGGTCGCCCCAGCCGGGCAGCCGCCCCGACGCGACGGGCCGGGGCCGCACCACGGAGGCGCGCTTGGTAGTTGGTTTTGAAGTCATGGTCGCGGGCATGGCGTCAGGCTTCTGGAAGCGCGACGCGCTCGGCGATGCGGAGGCGGGCGCTGCGGGCACGCGGGTTCCGGGCCACCTCGTCGGCGTCGGCCTCGATGGGTTTGCGGTTGACCTCGCGGAAAGGCGCGAGGCGGTTGCCGAAGACGTCGCGCGGCGCATCGCCCTCGAAGCGCCCGTTGCGGAAAAAGCGCTTGACGCGGCGGTCTTCGAGCGAGTGGTACGCCAGCACCGCCACCCGCCCGCCCACGCGCACCTTTTCTGCCGAGGCTTCGAGCACCTTTTCGAGCGCCGCCATCTCGTCGTTGACGGCGAGGCGCAGCGCTTGAAACACCCGCGTGACGGCCTTGGCCTCCTCTTTCATCGGAACGGCGCTCCGCACCACGTCCGCCAGCGCGCCCGTCGTGTCGAGGGGGCGGGCGTCGGCGATCTTGCGGGCGATGCGGCGGCAGCGGGGCTCCTCGCCGTCCTGAAACAAGAGCCGCAGATCGTCCTCGCGCCACGTGTTGACGATGTCCGCCGCCGTCAGCGTCTGGCGCGTGTCCATCCGCATGTCGAGCGGCGCGTCGTGGCGGAAGCTGAAGCCCCGCGCGCCTTCGTCGAGCTGGTGCGACGACACGCCGAGGTCCAAAAGCAGCCCGTCGATACCGTCGATGCCCGCTTCGTCGAGCAGTTGGGCAAGGTCGGCGAATGAGCCGCGAAGCGTCCGAAAGCGCCCTGCTGCGTGGTCGGCCGCAAGCCGCCGCGTGGCTTCGTCGAGCGCCTCGGCGTCGCGGTCGATACCGACGACGTGGCCCTCGGGCGCGAGCGCGTCGAGCAGCGCCGCCGCGTGGCCGCCGCCGCCGAGCGTGGCGTCTACATAGAGGCCCGCCGGATTGGTGACGAGTCCTCTGATCACAGCCGTGCAAAGAACAGGTGCGTGGTACGAGGTCGCGTAGGGCAACGCCTCGCCTCTGGAGCCACGCGTCTCCATCACATCCCCCCCATCACCGTCTCGACCAGCGTTTCAGCCTCGGCCTTGTGCGCGTTCATCTCGGCCCAGAAGCGCTCCGGGTTCCACATCTCGATGTGGTCGAGCATCCCTACCATCAGCGCCTTCTCCCCTACGTCGATGCCCGCAGCGTCGAGGTGCTGTTTGCCCAGCATCACGCGGCCCTGCTTGTCGAGCGTCTGGTCGTCGGCGTTCATGAGGATGAGGCGCAGCGCGGTGAGGTTGATCTGCCGGTACTGGTTGAGCTCTTTGAGTTCGGCGGCCTTCTCTTCCCACACGTCGGCGGGGTAGAGCTGGACACACGGACGAAGCCCGCTGATGACGGTGAAGGTGCTGTTGGCGTCAGGGTTGAGGGCATTGCGAAACTTGGCCGGGATCGCCACGCGACCCTTGCTGTCGACCGAGTATTCCGCGTTGCCTTTGAGCCCCGTCATGAAATCCGTTGTGCTGTAGCCGTCGCCGCCGTTCGCTTTCTCCCCCGTTTCCCCACTTTTCCCCACCACGCTCGCAAAGTAAGGCTTTGGCCTCCGAAGTCAACGAAAACGAGGCGTTTAGGGCATTTTTAGAGGTGCACGTTCGTGTGTCTGTTTGCATATGACATACGTTTTCTCTCACCCAAACTCCGTCATCCACGACCTGAGTGAAAATTGTTTCACCATCATTAATGGTCGGTGAAAATGATTTCACCCCGTGAGGGGGCGGCAGAATCGCGGCGGCACACATGTACCTTTGACCCATGCCGTCTCCCCTCACCCAGCGCCAGAACCAGGCCCTCGATTTCATCCGCGGGTACATCCGCGAGTCGCGCAAGCCGCCGACGCTCAAGGAGATCGGCGTGGCTCTGGGAATGCGCTCGTCCAACGGCGTCTTCAAGGTGCTCCAAGCGCTCGAAGCGAAAGGCTACATCCAGCGCGAACCCAACCAGGCGCGCGGGCTGTCGCTCAACGAAACCGAGGACCCGTTCACGCTCATCGGCTCCGAGTCGCCCACGCTGCCCGTCGTCAGCCGCACGTCGAGTTCAGACCCCGCCAGCCTGTGGCGGCAGCCCAACGGCTACCTGTCGGTCGATCCGTTCTGGATTCGCGGAGCCGACCGCGACCGGTGCCTGCTCGCCCGCGTGGGCGACGACGGCATGAACAGCGACGGCATTCGCAAGGGCGATGTCGTCGTGGTCGAGGAGGTGGATGCCGGCGCGCTCGCCAACGGCTCGCTCGCCGCCTGCCTCGTCGGTGAAGACCTGCGCGTGCGGCGTTTCCACGCGGGCAACGGCCGCTACCAACTCCGCCCCGCTGATCGACGCTACACCGAAGACGTCTTCGCGCCGAACGACCCCGGCTGCTACATCATCGGGCGCGTGCTCGCGGTGATGCGGAAGCTGTGAACCTGCCGTTGCCGTTAAATCGCTGGAATCACATCGTTTACACGAGGCAACACGACTGCCGTTGAAGCGTGTAAGGCGTCTTTTCAAACGCCTCTCATCCTGTTGCACGACCGTCGCCCCGCGCGTGAGCGCGCCATCCTGGTAGGAGTCTCTACGAGCGCCGACATGCGCGCCGACATGGACGACTCGCTTGCCGAACTCGAACAACTCGTCGACACCGCCGGAGCCGACGTCGTCGACACGCTGACGCAGAACCTGTCGCGCGTGCAGCCGTCGACCTACCTCGGCGGCGGCAAGGTACAGGAGCTCAAAGCCCTCGCCGAGCAGCACGAGGCCGACCTCGTCATCTTCGACGACGACCTCTCGCCGATGCAGCTCCGCAACCTCGAGCGGCAGATCGGCTGCAAGCTCGTCGACCGCTCGGCCCTCATCCTCGACATTTTCGCCTCGCGTGCCCGCACGGCCACGGCCAAGACGCAGGTAGAACTCGCCCAGCTCGACTACCTCCGCACGCGCCTGACGCGGCAGTGGACGCACCTGTCGCGCCAGAAGGGCGGCATCGGCACCAAGGGGCCAGGCGAGACGCAGATCGAAACCGACCGCCGCCTCATCGGCACGCGCATGGCCACGCTGCGCGAACGGCTCGACAAGATCGACAAGCAGCGGACGACCCAGCGCAAGGGGCGCGATGAGTTCGTGCGCTTCTCGCTCGTCGGGTACACCAACGCGGGCAAGAGCACGCTGATGAACGCGCTCTCGGGCACCGACGTGCTCGCCGAGAACCGGCTCTTCGCCACGCTCGACGCCACCACGCGCCTCGTCGAGATCGACGGCAACAAGAAGGTGATGCTCTCCGACACGGTCGGCTTTATCCGCAAGCTGCCGCACAAGCTCATCGAGTCGTTCAAGAGCACCCTCGACGAAGTCCGCGAGAGCGACATCCTGCTGCACGTCGTGGACGCTTCGCATCCGCGCTTCGAGGATCACATCGCCGTCGTCCGCGAGACGCTCAAGGAACTCGACGCGCTCGACAAAAAGACGCTCCTCGTCTTCAACAAAGTCGACGAACTGGATGCGCGTGGCCTGTTGCCCGCCCTCAGCGCCGAGTACCCCGACGCCGTGTTCGTCTCGGCGCTGCGCGGCATCGGCCTCGACGAGTTGCGCGAGCGCATGATCACGATTGCCGAGGAGGATTACCGCGAGGTCGAGGCCCTCATCCCCATCCGCGACGCGGGCCTCGTCGCCCACGTCCGTCGCGTCGCCGATGTGCTGGAGGAAGCCTACACGTTCGCCACCTCCCCCGACACCCCCGACCACGACCCCGAGGCAGTGGTGGTGCTGCGCTTTCGCATCGCCCCGCACCACTACACCGACCTCGCCCCCGCGCTGGGCCGCTACCGGAAGCTGTCGCGCCTCGCAGAAGACGCCTCGTGAGCGCCCGCAAGGCGCGGCTTCCGTCGGTCCCCGCGCTTACCGATCACGGAAAGAGACAGCCGTAGAGGAAGCAGGGCACCGGCTTCGGGCCTTGCGCCACAACGGCATCTGTTCGTAAATCGTGAGAGCCTGCGGATGCGTACGGCACAAACGTTGCCTTGTATGTGCCTGTACGACCGGCTCCTGAAGCCATCTTTTCATGATGCCTGACACCATTATCACGTGGACGCCTGACGCCGTCCGGCCCACGACTTCGATAGAAGACGCGCTGGGGCTGCTGCTCGACGAGCCCAGCGGCGTGCTGCCCGTCGTGGACGAGGCAGGCGTGCTCGCGGGCGTCGTCACCGAGTCCGTGCTGCTCAACGCCCTCAGCGCCGACGCCGACGTGGCCTCGGTGCTGGCCGGGCGGCCCATCAGCATTGCGCCCGACGCGCACGTGTTCGAGGCCACCAAGATTATGGTGCAGCACAACCTGGCGGCGCTGCCCATCGTGGACGAGGGCGGCCATTACATGGGCTTCGCGCGCCGCCACGACATCTTCGAGCGCTTCGCGCAGATGCTCGCCACGCAGGAAAGCGGGGCCGTCGTCTCCGTCGAGGTGCCGCCGCGCGACTACTCGCTCGCCAAGATCGTCCACACCATCGAGCAGAACGACGTCCAGATCCGCTCGATCGTCACCGAACTGCCCGACGCCGCCGACGGCGACGTGCGGCTGACGCTGAAGCTCAACGTCGTCGATGCCGCGCGCGTGCGCCACATGCTGGAGCATTACGGCTACCACGTGGCGGCGTCGTATGGAGAGGTCGAGGATCAGGAAGATTTGCAGCAGCGCATCGACGCCTTCGTCCGCTACCTCGAAGTGTAATCTCAGATCGGGCGTCTTTTCCGGCGTCCTGCCGGTATGCATATCCCCCCCGACCGCCCCTCTCGATCCGCCGAGCACCAGGCCGTAGAAGCCACCGCGCTGCTCTCGACGCTCTCCGTCGCCGCCGAGTGGATGGCGGCGTACCAGGCTCGCCGCGAAGGCCGCGACCCGAGCGCGCAGCAGCCGCACACGCTCGCGCAGCGGGAAGGACAAGAAGCCGGAGCCGAACTCTCCGGACTGGCGATGCGCCTCGTCGCCGCACTGGCGATGGGCGAGGAAGAAGGCACCGCCGCCCTCCTGCGCCGCCTCGACCAGATGCTCGTGCTGCGCCGCATGGGGCGGCTGCTCACCGAGTTGCAGGGCCACGTCCTCAGCCTGTACCCGGCCGTCAGCGAAGGGCTCGCCGAGGACGTGCGCGAAGCGATTGCGGCACGGGCCGAACTGGCCGCCAGAGAAGGCGACGCGTTCGACAGCGCCGCCGCGTTGTTTGCCGCCTCGGTGCTTCGCCTCGTCGCTCGCGTGCGCGACGAAACCGCCTGAAATAGCCGGGTCTGGGCCGTATCTTGACGGCCAGATACCCCGCTCGGGGCGAACGAAAGGCCCCTCAGAGCGTTGGCACTACCCTCTTGTTTCACCAGCGTTTAGCGCCTCCGGCGCGGCGCGTGCCCCACCCTTATGCAGGCAGATAAAACCCCCATGCCTCCGAGCACCTACGGCGCGTCCAACATCCAGGTACTCGAAGGGCTCGAAGCCGTCCGCAAGCGCCCGGCCATGTACATCGGCGACATCGGGATGCGCGGGCTTCACCACCTCGTCTACGAGGTCGTGGACAACTCCATCGACGAAGCGCTCGCGGGCTACTGCGACCACATCGAAGTCACGATCCACGAGGACAACTCGATCACCGTCGTCGACAATGGGCGCGGCATTCCCGTCGAGATGCACCCCACGGAAGGACGCGCGGCCGTCGAGGTCGTGATGACGGTGCTGCACGCGGGCGGCAAGTTCGACAAAGGCTCCTACAAAGTTTCGGGCGGCCTGCACGGTGTCGGCGTGAGTTGCGTCAACGCGCTCTCGCGGGACCTCGAAGTGCGGGTGCGGCGCGACGGATACGAGTGGAAACAGAGCTACAAAACGGGCGTGCCGACGGGGCCGGTCGAGCAAGTGCGTCCGCTCGGCGAGGACGACGAGACCGGCACGACCGTCCACTTCTGGCCCGACGGGACGATCTTCAAGGACACCGAGTACCGCTTCGACACGCTGGCGGATCGGCTGCGCGAGTTGGCCTACCTCAACCGGTCGGTCACCATCACCATCACCGACGCGCGCGAGGAGGATCTCCAGGAATCCTACCACTTCGAAGGCGGCATCTCGGAGTTTGTCGATTACCTCGACGAAGGCCGCGTGCCGCTGCTCGACGACGTGATCTACATCGCCGACGAAGACGCCGAGGTGCCCGTCGAGCTGGCGATGCGCTACAACGACGGCTACAACGAGAACGTCCACTCGTTCGTCAACAACATCAACACGCACGAAGGCGGCACGCACGTCAGTGGCTTCCGCCGCGCGCTCACGCGCACGCTCAAAGGCTACGCCGACTCGAACAACCTGCTCAAAAACCAGAAGGTGGAGCTTTCGGGCGACGACTTCCGCGAGGGGCTGACGGCGGTGTTGAGCGTGAAGGTCGCCGAGCCGCAGTTCGAGGGGCAGACGAAAACGAAGCTGGGCAACTCGGAGGTGCAGGGCATGGTGGAGAGCCTCGTGGGGCAGAAGCTGGCCGAGTGGCTCGAAGACCACCCGAAAGAATCCAAGCGCATCGTCGACAAGGTGGCACTGGCGGCGCAGGCACGGGCGGCGGCGCGGCGCGCGCGTGAACTCGTGCAGCGCAAAAACGCCTTCTCGGGCGGTGGCCTGCCCGGCAAACTCGCCGACTGCGCCAGCCGCGACCCCGAGGAGAGCGAACTGTTTCTCGTAGAGGGCGACTCGGCAGGCGGATCCGCCAAGCAGGCGCGCGACCGGCACTTCCAGGCCATCCTGCCGCTGCGCGGCAAAATCCTCAACGTCGAAAAAGCCCGGCTCGACAAGGTCCTCGACAACGAGGAAATCCGCAACATGGTGACGGCGCTGGGGACGGGCCTCGCCACGACCGGCCAGGACTTCGACCTCTCGAAGCTGCGCTACCACCGCATCGTCGTCATGACGGATGCCGATGTGGACGGCGCGCACATCCGGACGCTGCTGCTCACGTTTTTCTACCGCCACCTGCGGCCTATCGTCGAGAGCGGCTACATCTACGTGGGCCTGCCGCCGCTCTACCGCGTCAAGAAGGGCAAGGAGGAGCGCTATGCATGGACGGAGGAGGAGATGCAGCGCTACGCCGAGGAGATGTCGAACGAGGGGCGTCAGAAAGTGGGCATCCAGCGCTACAAAGGTCTCGGCGAGATGAACCCGGAGCAGCTCTGGGAGACGACGATGGACCCCGAGCGCCGCCTGTTGCAGCGCGTCACCATCGAAGACGCCGCCGCTGCCGACCGCACCTTCAACATGCTCATGGGCGACGCCGTCGAGCCTCGCCGCAAGTTTATCGAGCGCAACGCCAAGTACGCCACGATTGACGTGTGACCCCCTCGTCCTGCCGGACGGTCCCCCTCACACGAGGGGGACGGGTTTTTAGACCAAGCAGTTGTTATGGACTGGAACGACGCGCTCGCCGCCCCGGCACTCCGCGATCACCGGGGTGAGCGCGAAGCCTCGCGCCTCGCGCCCGACGCCCGGCGTAGCTTGTGACGATGGAGCCAGCCGTCAGCATCGTCGTGCCCGTTTTCGAGGAGGCCGAGAGCCTGCCCGAACTGGCCGACCGCATCCGGCAGGCGTGCGACGGGGCAGGCCTGTCGTTCGAGACGTGGTTCATCGATGACGGCTCGCACGACGACTCGTGGCGCGTGATCGAGGGCATCGCTGAGGCCGATGCGCGCTTCCGTGGCATCCGCTTCCGGCGCAACTACGGCAAGAGCGCCGCCCTCGCCGTCGGCTTTGCGCGTGCCGCGGGCACGTACGTCGTCACGATGGACGCCGACTTGCAGGACGACCCCGCCGAGATTCCCGGCCTGGTGGCGATGCTCGAAGACGGCGGCTTCGACCTCGTGAGCGGGTGGAAGAAAAAGCGCCACGACCCGCTGTCAAAAACCATCCCGAGCCGCTTTTTCAACGCTGTCACGCGGGCCTTCTCGGGCATCGGGCTGCACGATTTCAACTGCGGGCTGAAGATCTACCGCTGCGAGGTGGCCAAGAGTGTGCGCGTCTACGGCGAGTTGCACCGCTACATCCCGCTGCTCGCCCGGTGGGAGGGCTACACGCGCATCGGCGAGAAGGCCGTGCAGCACCACGCGCGCAAGCACGGCACGAGCAAGTTTGGCTTCGAGCGCTTCGCGCGCGGCTTCCTCGACCTCGTCACGGTCTCGTTCCTGACGCGCTTCGCCGCCCGCCCGATGCAGTTTTTCGGCGTCCTCGGCACGCTGTCGTTCCTCGTCGGCTTCGTCATCGCGCTGTGGATCTCCGTCGAGAAGCTCGTCTACGGCATCCCCGTGGGCGACCGCCCGCTGCTCTTGCTCGGCGTCACGCTCGTCATCGTGGGCGTGCAGATGTTCACGACGGGGCTGCTGGGCGAGATGATCGTCAAGCCACGCCTGGAGCGCGTGGCGTCGTACGACGTGCGCGAGGAAACCGCGATTCCGATGCCCGAGGCGCGCTGAACACGCCGGCGCACCCGCTCACTCGTTCGAGGCTTTCGGGCCGAGCCACGCCGCGCGGAACGCCCGGACGGCATCGGTGACAGGCCGCCCCGCCTCCTCGAACGTCACGACTTCGAGCCTGGGGTCCGGCTGAAGCGCCACGCGCACCGTCTTGACCACGCCGCGCTGCTCGTAGACGAGGGTGACGACGTCACCGGGGCGTTTGCCGTCGAGCGCGCCCTCCACCATCTGCGCCGCGTCGATGCGGACGCCATCGACGCTCAGGAGCCTGTCGCCCGAGGCCACGCCCGCCTGCGCAGCGGCGCTGCCAGCGGGTACGGGCCGCATCACCTCGGCTCCCTCCGGGCCGGCGTCGAGCGCGAGCACGCCGAGGTAGCCACGGTCGGGGTGCGCGGTGCGCAGGACGAGGCCCGCCTGTTCCAGCAGCGCGGCATACTCGAGCACGCCGCCGTGATCGACGTAGCGGTCGAAGAAATCGGCGGCGAAGGCCGCGTCGCCCGTGACCTCGCCCAGCACCTTTTCGAGTCCGGCGCGGTCGTAGGGTTTCGTCGGCTTCAGATCCTGCTGATGCGTGCCGTACTGCGTCCACATGGCGCGCATGTAGTCGTCGAGGGTTTTGCCGTACCGCTCGCGCAGGAGCAGATCGAGGCCGAGGCCCAGTGCCTCGCCCCAGGTGTAGTACGAGACGAACGTGTTGGCGTAGTTCGTCTCGTCGATGGTGACGGCGGCATCCACGAACGGAGCCATCAGGCTCATATCGGCGGGGCCACGGTAGGCGCGTGCGGGGGAGCGGATGACGGTGTTGAGCACGCCCGTGAGGTCCTGCGCGTATTCGCCGAGGGGCAGCACGCCCGCCCGTACGCGCGTGAGGCCGTCGTAGTAGCTCGTGAAGCCCTCGCCAAACCACAGGTTTTGCGACGGGTTGGCGCGCGCGAAGTCGAACGGTTCGAGCGTGGCGTCGCGCAGGCGCTCCATGTTCCAGGCGTGGAAGTGCTCGTGCGCCAGCGTGCCCAGCACCCGCAGCGCGCCGTCGCCTTCGAGCGCGCCCCTGCTCGTCAGGATCGTCGAGTTGCGGTGCTCCATCCCGTCGCCGTAGACCCACGGGAGGTAATCCGCCAGAAACGTGTACGTGCCGTAGTCGAAGTCGGGGTACTCACCGAACACGGCGGCCTGCTCGGCGATGACGTTCTTGGCCATCTCGACGTACGCCTCGGCTTCGTCGTGCGTGCCGGTGTGGTGGAGCGCCATCCGGTAGTGTGCTGCGCCGCCCGGCCCCACGCGCCACTCGAGCAGCGTGTGGTCGCTCAACTCGACGGGCGAGTCCATGAAATACTGGAGGTTGGGGGCCGTGAACGTCGCCGGGTCGTCGGTAGGCTGAAGCTGCGTGGCGATCTTCCAGTTGTTGATAGGGTGGAACGTGATGCGGACGGGCTGCTCGGCAAGGTGGGGTGCGTAGACGAACGCCGCAGGCATATTGTAGTGCGCGTGCGTGGAATCGACGCCCGCGTACGTGCCGTCGGCGTGGTTGGCGTAGAGCGTGTAGCGGAAACGCACCGTGCCGTCGTGCCCGTCCACCGTCCAGCCGTACAGTGAGGAGCGGTCAATGTCCAGCGGTCGGCCCGCGCCATCGACGGCGGAGACGTCGTAGACGTTCTTGGCGAACTCGTGGAGGGCGTACCGGCCCGGCGAGGCGCGGCTCATCAACACGTCGAGCGGCGCGGTCGCGGTCGAGGCCGGTGAACGTCGCCGTGATGCGCGTCTCGTGCCCTTGGGCGTCGGGCCACGACACGTCGTAGTGCGTGGGCGCGGGTGCCTGCGCGTACAGGGCGAACGGAAAGACGAGCAGCGTCATCAAGAACGCGCCGCGCAGCCGGAAGAGAGACGTGGGCATGGGTCGGAAAAGAGCAAAACCAGAGGAGCAAGAATACGCACGAGGCCGCCGCTTTCGCCGGCCTCGCGGCGGCGCATGGGAGGCGCGCGGCGGTGGTTCTGCCAAAAACGAGGGAATGCGCCGGGTACGCCGCGCCCGCGCCGTGTCGTCGGCGTTAAGTTGGAGATCCATCCACCCGCCCTCGCCTCCGTGCCTGCTCGCCCGAAAATCGTCCTCGTCGGCCCGGCGTATCCGTACCGCGGCGGCATCGCGCACTTCCAGAACCGGCTGGCGCAGGCGCTGGGCGAGCGCGCCGACGTACGCCTCGTCACGTTCTCGCGGCAGTACCCGACGCTGCTCTTTCCCGGCGAGAGCCAGTTCGAGGACGACGCCCGCTGGCAGAAACGCCTGCCCGCGACGCCCGAGAAATTGATCGACTCCGTCAATCCGCTGTCGTGGCGGAAAGCGGGCCGCTGGATCGCCGCCGAGCGCCCGGATGCCGTGGTCTTCAGCCACTGGCTGCCGTTCTTCGTGCCCGCCTACCTGGGCGTACTCGCGGCGATGCGGAAGGCGCTGAAACGCGCCAACGCCCCGCAGCCCGAGGTGTCGCTGTTTCTGCACAACGTGTTTCCGCACAAGGCTTTCCCCGCCACGAAGCCGCTGATGAGAACGCTGCTGAGCCGGGCCGATGCGTATTTCACCATGAGCGAGCACGTCACGAGCGACCTCAAAACGTTCGTGCCCGACGCCCGCGTGTACGAAGGCTTCCACCCCGTCTACGACATTTTCGAGCCGCCGCTCGCGCCCTCCGAAGCCCGCGCCGAACTGGGCCTTCCCGACGAGCGGACGCTCCTGTTTTTCGGACTGATCCGTCCGTACAAGGGGCTGGATATTTTGCTCGACGCCATGCCCGCCGTCCACCAGAAAACCGGTGCGCGGCTCATCGTCGCGGGTGAGTTTTACGACAACCGCGACGCGATCATGGCGCAGACCAAAAAGCTCGGGCTCGACCAAGGCGACGCGCCCGTCGTCCGCTTTTTCCCCGGTTACATCCCCAACGAAGACGTCCACCGCTACTTCTCCGCCGCCGACGCCATCGTGCAGCCGTACCGCCGGGCGACGCCCTCGGGAGTGGCGCAGACGGCGTTTTTCTTCGGGAAGCCCATGGTCACGACGGATCTCGGCGTCTTCGCCGAGGTCGTCCCGGACGGGGTGGCGGGCGTGCTCGTGCCGCCCGAAAACCCCGATGCGCTGGCTACAGGCATCGCGCGGTTCTACGATATCGGCCCGGAAAAGCTCGCCGACGGCGCCGCGCGGCAGGCCGAGAAATACTCGTGGGACGCGCTCGTGGACCGACTGCTGCCGTTCCTGCTCAACCGCTGACACGCTATCCGCACTATGAAAATCCTCATCACCGGCGCCGCGGGCTTCGTGGGCCGCCACTTCACCCGTCGGCTGCTCGAACAGGGCCACGAGGTTCACGCCGTCGACAGCGTCGCGCCGCTCACCGGCGGCATCCACCCCGACGCGGGCTGGCCGCTGTTCGACCCGCGCGGTTTTTCGGGCTTCCACTTCTACCACCAGGACTGCCGCGCCTTTTTCGACGAACGCAAGGACGACGACTTCGACTACGCCTTCCATCTCGCCGCCATCGTCGGCGGGCGGCTGGTGATCGAGCAGAACCCGCTCGCCGTGGCCGACGACCTCGCCATCGACGCGCGCTACTGGCAGTGGGCCGTCGAGGCGCGTCCGAAAAAGAGCGTCATCTTCTCGTCGAGCGCGGCCTACCCCATCACGCTTCAGCGACCCAATCACTACGAACTGCTGCACGAGAGCCTGATTCGGTTCGACGGCGAGTTGGGGATGCCCGACCTCTCGTACGGCTGGTCGAAGTTGACGGTCGAGTACCTGTCGCGCCTCGCCTTCGAGAAGCACGGGCTGAAGAGCGTCTGCTACCGCCCGTTCAGCGGGTATGGCGAGGACCAAGACGACACGTACCCGTTCCCCGGCGTCTGCAAGCGCGCGATGGCGCACCGCGGAGCGGACACGCTGACCGTGTGGGGATCGGGCAACCAGATGCGCGACTTTATCCACATCGAGGACTGCGTGACGGGCGTTTTGACGACGATGGACCAGATCGACGACGGCGACGCGCTCAACCTCTCGACGGGTCTTTTTACGAGCTTCAAAACCTTCGCCCGGATGGCCGCCGAGGTGTGCGGCTACAGCCCCGAGGTCGTCGGCACGAGCGACAAGCCCGAGGGCGTCTTCGCGCGTGGGGGCGACACGTCCAAACAGCAGGCGCTGGGCTTCACGCCGTCGATCCCGTTCGAGGAAGGCATCCGCCGCGCCATCGCCTATTACGAAGCACAGGCCGCCTGATGCACTACGACCCCGTCAAGGACCGCCTCGGCGCGTTTTTCAGCCGCCGCCCGCTGTTCCAGAAAGGCTTCTACCGCCTGCTCGATTTGTTTTTCCTGCGCGCGTGGCACGTCCACAAAGCGCTGCGGCGGATTCTGGGCGCGTACCCGCGGGAGCGGAAAATCCGCGTGCTCGACGCCGGGACGGGCTTCGGGCAGTACGCCTACTTCATCGCCCGCACGTTTCCCAACGCCGAGATCCTGGCGGTGGACGTGAAGGACGATTACCTCGCCAACGCCCGCCGCTTTTTCGACAGGACGCCGTACGCGGGGCGGGTGCGCTTCGCCGTCGAGGACCTCACGGATTTGCAGGCGACGGGGCCGTTCGACCTCATCCTGTCGGTCGACGTGATGGAGCACATCGAGGACGACCGCGGCGTATTCCGGCACTTCGCCCGCGTGCTCGCGCCCGGCGGGACGGTGCTCATCAACACGCCCAGCGACCAGGGCGGCTCGGCGGTGGAAGCCGAGGGCGATACGTCGTTCATCTCGGAGCACGTCCGCGACGGCTACAACATCGACGAGATCCAGGACAAGCTGCGCGAGGCCGGGCTGGAGCCTGTGCGGGCGCAGTACACCTACGGGCCGTACGGCAGCCGGGCGTGGAAATGGATGATCCAGCGCCCGATGACGTGGATGGGCCGCTCGACGGCCTTTGCCGCTGTGCTGCCGTTCTACTTTCTGCCCGTTGCCCCGGTCGGCTTCGCGCTCCACGCCCTCGACGTGCGCCACGACAACGCGACGGGCACGGGCCTGCTCGTCGAGGCGCGCAAACCCGCGTAAATACACGTAGGGACGTGCGGCGGGATGTCCCTACAAGGCAATCTCCGGTTGCGGGGATGCGCGCCGGACGTGCCACCACCGAATCCTCCCGGCTTTCCCCCTCACTCTTCACCCATCGCCCTTTACCCGCCTGCCCCCATCGCGTACTTTGAATTCCGGTTCGGGCGCACCGCTGCGGTGGGCGTCGGTTTTTCCCACCACCACCAACCGGAGGTTTCGTCGTGCAGACCAAGTACATTTTCGTCACCGGCGGCGTGACGTCGTCGCTGGGCAAAGGCATCTTCTGCGCCTCGCTGGGCCGCCTTCTCGAAGCGCGCGGGCTGCGCGTGACGATCCAGAAGTTCGACCCGTACATCAACGTCGATCCGGGGACGATGAACCCGTATGAGCACGGCGAGGTCTACGTCACGAACGACGGCGCCGAAACGGACCTCGACCTCGGCCACTACGAGCGCTTTCTGGGACGCCCCACGAGCCAGGCCAACAACGTCACCACGGGGCGCATCTACCTCGAAGTGATCACGAAGGAGCGCGCGGGCGCGTACCTGGGCAAGACGGTGCAGGTCGTCCCCCACATCATCGACGAGATCAAGCGGTGGATGCGGAAGCTGGGCGAGACGGGCCAGTACGACGTGGTGCTGACCGAGATCGGCGGCACCGTCGGCGACATCGAGAGCCAGCCGTATCTGGAAGCCATCCGCCAGTTGCGCTATGAGATGGGGCGCGGCAACGTACTCAACGCCCACCTGACGCTCGTGCCCTACCTCGCGGCGGCGGGCGAACTCAAGACGAAGCCGACGCAGCACTCGGTGAAAGAGTTGCTCTCCTACGGCCTCCAGCCCGACCTGCTCGTGTGCCGCTCGGAGCACCCGCTCGACGCCGAGTTGCGCCGCAAGCTCGCCCTCTTCTGCAACGTCGAGCCCCGCGCCGTCGTGGCCTCGCTCGACGCCGAGAGCATCTACGAGGTGCCGCTGCTCTACAAAGAGGAGCACATGGACGAGATCGTCCTGGAGATGCTGCACCTGACGGGCGACAAAGCCCCCGACGCGCCGGATCTGACGGCGTGGACGGAGTTTCTGCGGCGGTTGAAATCGCCCGAAACCACCGTGCCGATCGCCCTCATCGGCAAGTACGTCGAGCACCAGGACGCCTATAAATCCATCACCGAGAGCTTTTCGCTGGCCGGGGCGCAGGTAGGTGTGCGGCCGGACGTGCGCTACGTGCTCTCCGACGAACTCACGCCCGAGAACGTCGCCGAGCAGCTCGCCGGCGTCGCCGGGGTGCTCATCGCGCCGGGCTTTGGCGAGCGCGGCATCGAGGGCAAGATCGCCGCCGTGCAGTACGCCCGCGAGCACGACCTCCCGTTTTTCGGCATCTGCCTGGGGATGCAGTGCGCCGTCGTCGAGTACGCCCGCAACGTCTGCGGCTGGGCGGACGCCCACTCCACCGAGTTTGACACGACCACCGAGCACCCCGTCATCGACATGATGGGCGACCAGAAACGCATCACCGACAAAGGCGGGACGATGCGGCTGGGTGCGTACGAGTGCCGTCTGGCAGAAGGCTCGCGTGTGCGGGAGATCTACGGGCAGGAGACCGTCGAGGAGCGCCACCGGCACCGCTACGAGGTCAACAACGTGCTGCGCTACAAGCTCGCCGAGCACGGGATGCAGTTCGCGGGCGTCAACCCGAGCCGCGACCTGGTGGAGATCGTCGAACTGCCCGACAAGCGGTGGTTCGTGGGCGTGCAGTTCCACCCCGAGTACCGGAGCACGGCGCTCGACCCGCACCCGCTGTTCGTCTCGTTCATCGAGGCGTGTACGGCGTATGCGAAAGAGCAGGACCTCACCGAACGCGCCAAGCCCCCGCGCCGCACGCGCACGCAGCGCCTGGCCGCGGCGCGGGTGTAGGAGGTGGCCGAAGTCGTGGTCGTGCAGACGCGCGTTGCAACCGCAGTCTTTCGGCTGCTGGTGGCGCTGCTCCTTCTGTTTGTCGTTCCGCTCATCGGCATTCCGCAAGATGCAGAGGAGTGGCTCATCTCAACGATCAGTCTGGCTGGTGGCGTTTTCTTCACCGTGTATCGCTTCTGGGAACGAGCCGTGCTGGATTCGAGCGGAATTACGCTCACCAGCGTGCCCCTCGGGATAGGCCCGATCCCTTTCATCACCCGTGTTCAGCACCTGCCCTGGGGAAGCCTCACGTCGGTCCGCACGTTTTACCAGGCCGCTCCTCTGACGATGTACCACGTCGATTTTTCCTTCGGAGGCAAGAAGGAAAGATTGGTGCTGGGAATCCACATGGTCAATTACCGGAGCGCGCTGGACATGATGGTCCGGCGCGCTTCAAAAGGGGTTGTGGAGGAGGATATCCTTCGGAGAGTGCAGAAGTGGCGGCAGCGTGGGCGCGTGTGAGGCAGCGTCAAGACATCGCTTCCGTGGCGGCAGACGGGCGCCCATACTCGCGCGTTCTATCTTCCGGTTTCCCCGCTCATCCCATCGCCCCTATGCGCCTCCGCTTCACGCTCGCCGCCGTCGTCCTCGTCCTGCTGCCGTTGATCCCGGCCTCGGGGCAGGAGGCTACCGTCACCGCCGAGGATTACGCCCGCGCCGAGCGTTTCCTGGGCGCGGCAACGTACCCGCTCGTCTACCGCGCCTCGGTGCGCCCGGCGTGGCTCGCGGGCGACCGTTTCTGGTACGCCAACCGCATTCCCGAAGGGACAGAGTACGTCGTGGCCGACCCGGCAGCGGGGACGCGGGCGCTGGCCTTCGACCACCGCCGCCTCGCCGATGCCATCGGGCAGGCGACCGACACGTCGTATGCCGCCGCAGAGTTGCCGCTGGGCGGCCTCTCGCTCACCGACGACCTGGGCACGGCCACCTTCAGCGCGAACGGGCAGCGCCTCTCGTGCAACCTGACGGCCTACACGTGTGCACGCGCGCCGCGCCCGAGCGGCGGCGTCCAGGCCCCACGTTTCAGTTCCACGTCGCCCGACGGTACGAAGGCGGTCTTTATCCGCGACTACGACCTCTGGATGATCGACCTGGAGACGGGCGAGGAAACGGCGCTCACCACCGACGGCGTCGAGGATTTCGGCTACGCCACCGACAACGCGGGCTGGACGCGGAGCGACCGCCCCGTCGTGCTCTGGTCGCCCGACTCCCGGCGCATCGCCACCTTCCAGCACGATGCGCGCGGCGTGGGCATGATGTACCTCGTCAACACGCAGGTGGGGCACCCCGAACTCCAGGCGTGGCGCTACCCGATGCCCGAGGACAGCGTCATCTTCCGCATCAGCCGCGTCATCATCGACACCGAGGCGCCGAAGGTGGTGCGCCTCCAGATGCCGCCCGACCCGCACCGCAGCACCATCACCGACCACGTCGCGAGTGGCGGCGTGTTTCTCGACAACGAGTGGAGCGGCGACGGGCGGCACCTCGCCTTCGTCTCCAGCTCCCGCGACCACAAACGTGCGCAACCTCCGCGTCGCCGATGCCGAGACGGGCGCGGTGCGCGATGTGCTGGAAGAAACCGCCGACACGTACTTCGAGTCCGGCGTGGACGGCATCAGCTGGCGCGTGCTCTTCGACACCGACGAGGTTATCTGGTACTCCGAGCGCGACGGCTGGGGCCACCTCTACCTCTACGACCTCACCACGGGCCGCCTCAAAAACCGGATCACCGAAGGCGCGTGGGCCGTGCAGCAGCTCCGCCACGTCGACCCCGAGAACCGGGTGCTCTACTTCACTGCGGGCGGGCGCGATGGCAGCGACCCGTACTTCGAGCACTTCTACCGCGTGGACATGGACGGCTCGGATCTGCGTTTGCTCACGCCCGAGGACGCGCATCACACCGTCACGATGGCCCCGTCGGGCCGCTTTTTCATCGACAGCTACTCGACGCCGACGACCCCGCCCGTGACCGTCGTGCGCGACACCGAGGGGCGCGTCGTGGAGACGCTCGAAAAAGCCGACATCTCCGCGCTCGTCGCCCACGGCTGGAAGGCCCCGATCCCCTTCACCGTGAAGGCCCGCGACGGCCAGACGGATCTCTACGGGCTGATGTACACGCCGTCGAACTTCGATGCCTCGAAGCGCTACCCGGTTTTGAATTACCTCTACCCTGGCCCGCAGTCGGGCAGCGTGGGCACGCGCTCGTTCGTGGCCGCACGCAGCGACAAGCAGGCCGTCGCCGAGTTGGGCTTCGTCGTCGTCGAACTCGACGCGATGGGCACGCCGGGCCGTTCGAAAGCCTTCCACGACGCCTACTACGGCAACATGGGCGACAACGGCCTGCCGGATCAGGTGGCCGCTATCCGCGAACTCGGCCGCCGCCATCCGTGGATGGACCTCGACCGCGTCGGCATCTGGGGCCACTCCGGCGGCGGCTTCGCCTCGGCGGCGGGCATCCTGCGCTACCCGGATTTCTACAAGGTCGCCGTCTCCGGCGCGGGCAACCACGACAACCGCACCTACGAGGATGACTGGGGCGAGAAGTGGCAGGGACTGCTGACGACGAACCCGGACGGCACGACGAGCTACGACAACCAGGCCAACCAGCTACTGGTGGACAACCTCAAAGGCAAGTTGCTCATCGGACACGGCACGCTCGACGGCAACGTGCCGCCCAACAACACGCTCGTGCTCGTCGATGCGCTCGTGAAAGCCAACAAGGATTTCGACCTGCTGCTCTTCCCCAACGGCGGGCACGGCTTCGGCGCGGGCAGCACCTACTGGATGCGGCGGCGCTGGGATTACTTCGTCGAGCACCTGCTGGGCGCGGAGCCACCGAAGGAGTACCCCCTCGGGCAGGGCGGCGGGCGGCGTTAACACAGCGACGAGAGGCGGTTTCGCCGCCGCTATCCCCTTCTCGACCCCGCCTTGTCCTGATCGCCCCCGCCGCCCCCGTCCGAGGCCAGCCGGACGATGCGCGCGAGGTGGGCCGCGTCCGTCCCCACACGGACGCGATCCGTCGGGACTGCACCGCCGCCGAAGTCCACCTCCGGGTTGTGGTGCTGCGCGGGGCTCGGCTCGGTGAACGCGGCGCGCGCGTGTACCTCGCGCACGCCCGTCGCGGCGATGAGGCGCGCCACGTTCTCCTGCCGGATGCCGCCGCCCGCGAGGATGCCGATGCGGCCCGCCGCCTCACGCACCAGCGCGGCAATCGTCTCACAGCCTTCCGAGCGCGGTCCTCGCCTGCCCGGAGGTCAGCACGCGGTCGATGCCGAGCGCGACGAGGGCTTCGAGCGCCGCCGAAGCATCCGGGGTGACGTCGAAGGCGCGGTGGAAGGTGACCGCCATCGGGCGCGCTTCGTCCACGAGTACGCGGGTGCGCGCCTCGTCTACGTGGCCGTCGGGCCGCAGCACCCCGAGCACCACCCCGCGCGCGCCGAGCGTTTTCGCCTGCCGGATGTCGCGCCGCATCACCTCCATCTCGGCCTCCGAGTAGAGGAAGTCGCCGCCACGCGGGCGGATGAGGACGAAAACGGGGATGCGGAGACGCTCGCACGCCAGCGCCATCAGGCCCGCGCTCGGCGTCGTGCCGCCCTCGGCGAGGCCCGCGCACAGTTCGACGCGCGCGGCCCCTGCCGCCTCTGCCGCCAGCGCCGACGCGACCGTGTCCACGCACGCCTCGACGAGGACGGATGCGCTTGTCGTCATGCCCTTTCACCGAGTGATGCGCGGGTCTCCGCTAAAAACACTACCGGGCGATGCCGAGCGGGCTGAAGAACAGGTAGAGCCCGAGCGTGATCACCACGATCACCAGCCCGCCCCACAGCGCCCCGCGCGACTGCGTCAGCTCCAGCCCCGCCGTCGATTCGAAGACGATCTTCTCCTTCAACGGGCGCATGAACGTCAGCACCGCCATCACCGCCACGCACAGCGCGAAGCAGATCGCCATCCGGTTGAGAAACTGCACCTCCGGCACGGCCACTTTGAGCAAACCGTACGCGACGATGTTCGTCAGAAGGCCTGCCACGCCCGCGATGCGCGGCGCGCGCCGGATGAGCAGTCCGAAGGCGAAGACCGCCAGGATGCCCGGCGAGATGAACCCCTGCCCTTCCTGGATGATGGTGAAGATGGAGTTGCTCACCGCCGGGTTGCCCAGTTGCGGCGCCAGCCCGATGGCGATGGCCGCGAAGGCGAACACGCACAGACGCCCCACCCGCACGATCTCCTTCTGCGTCGCGTCCGCGCGGATGTACGTCTGGTAGATGTCGATGGTAAAGATCGTCGAGGCCGCGTTGAGCATCGCCGCGAGCGACGAGACGACGGCTCCGAGCAGCGCCGCGAGGATGAAGCCGACGACGCCCACGCCCTGCGGCAGCACGCCCGCCAGCAGGCGCGCCAGCGCCGTGTCGTACTTGTAGGCGATCAGCGTCTGCGACGACGTCGCCGCGCCGACGCCCCGCGCCGTCTCGGTCTGCGCAGCGTTGAAGGCCGCCATCTCCTCGGCCATGCCCGCGTTGACGTGCGCGAAGGCGAGGTCGGCGGAGGTGAACGTGGCGTAGGGCGCGGGCGTGGCCGCGTCGAAGACCGCGCGCGTGACGGGGATGACCGTCGGGCTCAGGCGCGCCTGTTGCGGGATCGCGCTCTCGTTCGGGTAGACGGCCAGCAGGTAACGCTCGCCGTCCCACGCGGCGACCTCGGCGTCCGTCGGCGTCTCGTCTACCTCGACGAAGCCCGTCTCGGGATTGGCCTTGACGTACTGCACGAGCACCGAGGCGTTGTCCGGCCCGGCGTCGGCGGCCATGCCATCGGCGTAGAGGTTGAAGGCAATCATGCCGGGAATGACGATGCCGAGCGGCAGGAGCAGCTTCATCGCGGCGGCGAAGACGATGCCGCGCTGCCCCTCGGCCAGCGACTCCGAG
The DNA here is from genome assembly GCA_963829705.1 of Rhodothermales bacterium. Taxonomy (GTDB): domain Bacteria; phylum Bacteroidota; class Rhodothermia; order Rhodothermales; family BA12; genus CAWHJN01. The sequence continues at coordinate 84,208 of CAWHJN010000004.1, read as the reverse complement.
CCCAGCGTGCGCTGCGTGATGTACTGGTTGAGGCCCCAGTAGTAGAAGTTGGGAATCCACAGCCCCAGCAGCAGCGCCGTCCACGGCAGCACGCTGTCGGTGGCGGGCAAAAACATGTTGAGCCGGTTGCCATTGAGGTCAAGGAAGCGCTCCATCGCCCCCGATCCCGGCGCGAGCGGGCGCGTCTCGACAGCCCCCGTGGCGACGCTCGTGACGGTGGTGGCCACGTCGGCCCCGCCGAGGGCTTTGAAGGCGAAGTACGTGATGAGGAGGCCGCCGATGAGCAGCGCGCTGCCCTGGATGAGGTCGGCCCAGACGGCAGCCTTCAACCCGCCCGCCGACACGTAGAGCATGGCGATGAGCCCGATGGCGAGGGCAGGCATGAACAGCCCCATCGGGTAGCCCGCCTCGACGGCGAGCGTGCGGATGGTGAGCGCGCCCGAGTACGTCACCGCGCCGAGCAGCAGCAGGTAGATGCCGAGCGTGGCGACGGCCATCACCGTGCGCGCGGCTCCGTTGTAACGCACCTCCAGAAACTGCGGCATCGTGTAGATGCCCGCGCGCAGGAAGTAGGGCAGAAACGCAAAGGCGACGACGACGAGCGTGATGGCGGCCATCCACTCGTACGAGGCGATGGCGAGGCCGACGTGGCTGGCCGCGTTGCCGCTCATGCCAACGAACTGCTCCGTCGAGATGTTGGCGGCGATGAGCGAGAAGCCGATGAGCCACCACTTGAGGTCGCGCCCGGCGAGAAAGTAGTCTTCGCCCGAGTCGTCGGCGTTGCGGCTCCGCACGAGCCCCACGGTGACGACGATAGCCACGAAGGCTACGAAAACGAGGATGTCGGCCAGTCCAAAAGTCATCGGTTCAGCGGTTGGTCAGGTGAGAGCGGACGGCATTTCCACTAACGCGCCGGTCGCGCGCGGCGTTGAGGCGAGCGGGCCATAATACGTCTTCACGCCGCCGGGCGGCTGCCCGTCAGCGCGTGGTGGAAAAGACGTAGGCCGTGCGCGAGCGGTACGTCTCGCCGGGGCGCAGAATCGTGGATGGAAACGCCGACTGGTTGGGCGAATCGGGGAAGTGCTGCGTCTCCAGCGCCAGCCCGGTGCGGTATTCGTAGACCGTCCCGCCCTTGCCCGTGAGCGTGCCGTCGAGGAAGTTGCCCGAGTAGAACTGGATGCCCGGCTCGCTCGTGTAGACCTCCATCACCCGGCCGCTCGCCGGGTCGTGGAGCCGCGCGGCGAAGCGGAGCGAATCACCGTAGACCTCGCCGCTCTCGTCCAGCACGAAGTTGTGGTCGTAGCCGCCGCCGAACCGGAGTTGCGCGTCGTCCACGCCGATGCGCTCGCCGATGGCGTGCGGCGTGCGGAAATCGAACGGCGTACCCTCGACCGCGCGCAGTTCGCCCGTCGGGATGAGGGTTTCATCAACAGGCGTGAAGCGGTCGGCGTCGAGCGTCAGTTCGTGGCCGAGGATGTCGTGACCCGGCCCGGCGAGGTTGAAGTACGTGTGCTGCGTCAGGTTGACGGGCGTGGCCTTGTCGGTGGTCGCGGTGTAGTCGAAGACGAGCGCATTCGCGTCGGTGAGCGTGTAGACGACGCGCACGTCGAGGTTGCCGGGATAGCCCTCTTCCATGTCCGCGCTCGTGCGCGTGAAGACGAGGCCCGCCGTCGTGTCGGTCTCGAACGGCTCCGCGTGCCAGAGCACCTTGTCGAAGCCTTTCTCCCCGCCGTGGAGCGCGTTAGGGCCGTTGTTGGTGGCGAGCGTGTAGTCCTGCCCGTCGAGCGAAAAACGCCCGTTGGCGATGCGGTTGCCGTAGCGCCCGATGAGCGCGCCGAAGTAAGGCGACGCGCCGAGGTAACCGTCGAGCGTGTCGAAGCCGAGCGTGACGTCCTGCCTGTTGCCGTCGCGGTCGGGCGCGTCGATGGAGAGGATGATGCCGCCGTAGTTGGTCACGCGCACGGTCATGCCGCTGGCGTTGGTGAGCGTGTAGACAGACACCTCTTCACCGCCGGGCAACGTGCCAAAAGGCGCGCTCGTGACCCGGCTTGCCGCTGCGCCGTCGGAGGGGGCGTCGGCAGGCGTGCAGGCTGCCAGCAGGAACAGGCACATGGGCGCAATGCAGGTAAGGAAATGAGTGGCGTTCATCGCATCGTGGAAGGCGCGGGGGCGGCGTGAAAGAGGGACAGGAAGCGATCCGCCGGCGATGGCGGGCCTCCTCATGCGCGCACCTCACGCGACGTGTGCGCGCATCACGCAGGGCGGCGGGACTTCGTAAAGTAGATAGAACCCGTTCGATATTTTCCGGGCTGCACCCAGCATCTCGGTGTAGGTTCGGCAGCACACGACGCTATCAACGTCTGCACCGTTGAGTGGTCGTCTTTCTTCGCCGCCTCCCCGCGCCTTCATCCCCGCGCTCATGACCCGATCTTCGTCCATCCGGCTCGCCCTGCTCGTTGCCTTGCTGCTGGCCGGGAACGCGCGCGCGGCCACGGCGCAGACCGCGTCCATCCCACTGCCCGAGCACCCCAACCCCAACTGGATGCGCTCTGGCTGGCTCAACCTCAACGGCACGTGGGATTTCCAGTTCGACCCGCAGGACGCCGGCCAGGCGCAAGGATGGCCCACGAGCGGCCTGCCTGCGCCCCGGGCCATCGTCGTCCCGTTTCCGTGGGGATCGGCGCTCTCGGGTGTGCCTGACGAAGCGCAGATTGGATGGTACAGCCGCACCGCCGAGGTGCCCGCTGCGTGGAGCGGGCAGCGCGTGTTTCTCACCGTCGGCGCCTCCGACTGGCTCACGACGGCATGGGTCGATGGCCACGAGGTGGGCACGCACCAGGGCGGCTACACGCCGTTCTCGTTCGAGATCACGCCGTACGTGAAGCCGGGGCAGTCCCACCAACTCGTCCTCCGCGTGGACGACGTCGACCGCGCGTTCACGCTCGAAGGCAAGCAGGGCTACGGCGACGCGCGCGGCATCTGGCAGACGCCCTACCTCGAAGCGCGCGGCACCACGCCGCTCGAAAGCGTCCACTTCTCGCCTGATCTGGCCGGTAGCCGCGTGACGGTCGAGGCACGGCTGATGGAGCCCGCGCCCAGTGACCTGACGCTCACGCTCACCTTCGCCGACCCCGGCGTGCCGGCCGCGACGGAGCGCGTGGCGCGGGGCGCGGAGAGCGTCAGCTTCGACGTGCCCATCGCCCACCCGCACCTGTGGACGCTCGACGATCCGCACCTCTACGACGTCGAAGTCCGCCTCGACGGTGTGGGCACGCCCGACGTGGTGCAGACCTACTTCGGGATGCGCGAGATCGGCGTCATCGATCTGCCCGGCACCGGCATCCCGTACGTCGCCCTCAACGGCGAGCCCCTCTACCTCGAACTGACGCTCGATCAGGCCTACCATCCCGAGGGCTTCTACACCTTCCCGAGCGACGACTTCGTGCGCGACGAGGTGCTGCGCTCCAAACAGATCGGCCTCAACGGGATGCGCGTCCACATCAAGGTGCCCAACCCGCGCAAACTCTACTGGGCCGACAAACTGGGGCTGCTCATCATGGCCGACCTGCCCAACGGCTGGGGCGAGCCCACGGCAGAGCAGCGCCAGGAAGGCGAGCACACGCTGCGCCGGATGATCGCACGCGACTACAACCACCCGTCGATCTTCTCATGGATCACCTTCAACGAGACGTGGGGCCTGCGGACGAAGACGCCCGAGGGCGACCGCTACCTGCCCGAGACGCAGGCGTGGGTGGTGTCGATGTACCGCCTCGCCAAAGAACTCGACCCTACGCGCCTCGTCGAGGACAACTCGATCTGCTGCGACGCTGGCCACACCGAAACCGACCTCAACTCGTGGCACGCCTACCTGCCGGGCTGGGAGTGGGAAAATGCGCTGGCGGACGTGACGAAAGGGACGTATCCCGGTGGCGCGTCGCTCTGGGAAAAAGGCTACGCGCCGAGCGGCGAGCCCAACATCAACTCGGAGTTCGGCAACGTGTGGGGCTACGAAGGCTCGACGGGCGACGTGGATTACAGCTGGGAGTACCACCGCGCCGTGGACGCCTTCCGCCGCCATCCCACTGTCGCGGGCTGGCTCTACACCGAGCACCACGACGTCGTCAACGAGTGGAACGGCTACTGGCGCTTCGACCGGACGGAGAAGTTTACCGGCATGGACGAACTCGCCGACGGCATGACGCTGCGCGACCTGCACGCGCCGCTCTACGTGGCCGTCGGCGACCAGTCGAGCCAGAGCGTGCAGCCGGGCCAGACGGTCGAAGTGCCGCTTTTCGCGTCGTTCATGACGGGCGAAGAGGGCTACGGCGACCAGCTCACGCTGCGCTTCAAACTCTACGGATGGAACGCGCTGGGCGAAGAGAAGACGTGGGCCGAGTCGAGCCGCCGCATCCCCTACCGCCCGTGGATGGCCGAGCCCCTCGCGCCGCTCCAGATCACCATGCCCGGCGAGAAAGCCGTGGCGGTGCTCGTCACGCACCTCGAAGACGCGGCGGGCCACGTGTTGCAGCGCAACTTCACCACGTTCGTCGTCGAGGGCGACGCGCCACGTGAGATGACCGTCGCCGGTCGCGCGGCGCGCCTCGTGCCGTTCAACCCCGCCTCGTTCAGCGCCGCCGCGTGGTCGCTGAAGCAGTGGAACGTGCTCGACGGCCTGAAGGTCAACGGCGCGGGCGCGGGGTACTTCGAGTACCGCGTGCGCATACCCACCGACCTCGACCTGAACCGCGTGGAATCCGTCTCGCTCGTCGCCGAGGTGTCGGCCAAGCAGCTCTTCGGCAAAGACCGCGACGACGGCCAGACCGATGACGGCGATTACATGCGCGGCAAGGGCCTCAACGACCCCGGTCGCAACCGCAACGCCTATCCGATGACCGACGAGACGCGCTTTCCAAGTGCCGTGACCGTCCGCGCCAACGGAGAAACCGCCGGCCAGTGGTTGCTCTCGGACGATCCCGCCGACCACCGGGGCATCCTGTCATGGCACAACCAGTTGCGCGACCGTTACCTGCGCGAGGCGGGCTCGTACGGCTACCTCAAGAGCGTCGTCCTCCCCCGCGCCGTGCTGGAGCAGGCGATGCAGACGGGCGAGATCGTGGTGCGTTTCGAGGTGAACGAGGGCCTGCCGGGCGGCGTGGCCTTCTACGGCGCGCAGTTCGGGCGCTACCCACTCGACCCCACCCTCGTCTTCACGATGCGGCCCTGAGCCTCCACCCCCTTCCGCCATGCTTCGCGAACAGGTCACGCACGCCTTCGAGGCGCGCTACGGTACCGCTCCCCCCATCGTCGTCCGTGCGCCGGGGCGCGTGAATCTGATCGGCGAGCACACCGACTACAACGACGGCTTCGTGCTGCCCATCGCCATCGACCGGGCGGTATGGATCGCGCTGCGCCCGCGCGACGACCGGCAGGTGACGCTCCGCTCGCTCGATTACGCCGCCGACCTCACGTTCCACCTCGACGCACTGGAACGCGGCGACGAGGGGTGGGCGGAGTACGTCAGAGGCGTCGCGTGGGCGATGCAGGAGGCGGGTCACGAACTGCGGGGCTGGGAGGGCGTGATGGCGGGCGACGTGCCGCTCGGAGCGGGCTTGTCGTCGTCGGCGGCGGTGGAGTTGGCGGTGGCCCGCGCCTTTGCCGCCGCCTCGGGCCTCGACTGGGACGCGCGCGCGATGGCGCTGCTCGGCCAGCGGGTCGAGAATACGTGGGTGGGCGTCAACTGCGGCATCATGGATCAGATGGTGGTGGCCAGCGCCGAGCCTGACGCCGCTCTCCTCATCGACTGCCGGACGCTGCATGTGGAGACCATCCCGCTGCCGTCCGGCACATCGGTCGTCGTGCTCGACACCGGCACCCGGCGCGGGCTGGTGGACTCGGCCTACAACGAGCGGCGGCGGCAGTGCGAGGAGGCCGCGCGTGCCTTCGGCGTGGCCGCGCTGCGCGACGTGGACGAGGCGGCGTTCGCCGAGAAAGCTGACGCGCTGCTCGAGCAGACGCGCCGCCGCGCCCGCCACGTCGTCACCGAAAACGCCCGCGTGCTGCGCGCCGTCGAGGCCATGCGGGCGGGCGACGCGGCGGCGCTGGGCCACCTCATGAACGAGAGCCACGTCAGCCTCCGCGACGACTTCGAGGTATCGAGCCCCGCGCTCGACGTGATCTCGGACCTGGCGCGCGCCGCGCCGGGCTGCTACGGCGCGCGCATGACGGGCGCAGGCTTCGGCGGCTGCGCCGTGGCGCTCGTCGAGGCCGACGAGGCCGATGCGTTCGTCCGCTCCGTCGAGGCCGCCTACCGGATGCGCGTGGACGCCGAGCCGTCGCTCTACGTGTGCCACCCCGTCGGCGGGGCCGAAGTCATGTTTGACGCCAGCGGGCCACGCGCTTCCGCCTGAGCGGGGCACGTTCGCACCGAACGACGGCTGCGTGGAAACGCGCGCTACTCGCCTGCCCGCACCACCAGCCGCGTCTGCACTTCGGCCCCCGTCGCCACGCGCAGCACGTACACGCCGCCGGGCAGGTCTGCCGCGTCCAGCAGCACGTCGGACGCGCCGCTCGCCCGCACCTCGCCGCCGGCCACCACGCGGAGCGTGCGGCCCAGCAGGTCGTGCAGCGTCACGCGCACCGGCGACGGCTCGCGCAGCGAGAGGCGGATCGTGGTGGTGTCGGCGAAGGGGTTGGGGTAGACGTTCACGCCCGTAGCAGGTGGACGCGCCGCGTCCCCGGCGTGTCCGAGGGTCACCGGCAGGCCCGACGCGGACAGCAGCGCCTCGGTGGCACCGGCGAGGTACGCCAGCGGCGCGTTCCAGTTGATCGCGATCTCGTTGGAAGCGTAGCTGCACACCTCGTCGGTGTATGCGCGCGCGGGCAGCGCCGACGGATACGAGCACCCATCCTCCCGACCCGGGTTCGGCCCTCCGACGAGCAGGCCGGGCACGGGCGGAACCACGGCGTCCGCCTCCGAGGGACGGTGGTGCGGATGCAGCGGCGTCTTGCTGCCATAGCCCGTCACGAACGCGTAGCCCGTGGCGTTGCGGCCCAGGAGGTAGTCGAGATTAGCGAGGGCCGCGTGGAGGTACTTCTCGTCGCCCGAGAGCCGGTACGCCTGGACGAGCGCGACGCCCTGGTTGGCCGCTACGGCGTTGCTGCCCCAGTAGAAATCGCCGCTGCCCATCACGACGCCGTACGCCGATGCACGCTGCCGCGCCACGAGCCCATCTACCCAGCGCAGCAGCGCCGCCTCGAGCGCCTGCGTGTCCACGTCTGCCGACGTTTCGGCGCGGTGGTCGAGCACGGAATAGTAGCCCAGCGTGCGGACACCGCCCCACCACGGCAGCGCCATCTGGATGGGCGAGAAAGGGCGCGTGGCGACGAGGAAGCTGTCGGCGTGTGTGGTGACGTAGAGTTCCATCGCAGCCCAGTCGAACTCGTCCGAGACGTCGCCGTCGCCGTACTCGCCGGTGACGATGTCCGGGTCATACGTGGCATTCATGGCGGATTGCCGGTACACCACGCCGGGGTGCGCGCGTGCCCACGCCCACGCATCGAGCGCGGCGGCACGCAGCGAATCCGACAGCCCCGGCGTCGCCGTCTCGAAGGCAGCGAACACCCGGCTGGCCTGTGCGGCGACGGCAGCGAAGTCGAGCGCGGCCGCCGTGCTTTTCTGCACTACGTAGCGCGGGGCCGTCGCCCGGTTCGGCATCACGTAGCCGCTGAAACTGGCAGTGGTGAGCTTGTGGTAGACGCCGCCATCGGCGGGGTCCTGCATGGTGAGCATCCAACGGAGATTCCACAGCACCTCGTCGAGCACATCGGGCAGCGCGCCGCCGCTCTCGGGAATGCCCGTCTCCAGCGCGGCGAAATACGCAGGGAAATGCTCGTAGAGCTGGAGCAGCGTGGCGGTGCTGATGCCGGAGTTGACGATGTACTTGTTGTAATCGCCTGCATCGTACCACCCCTTCGGAGCCGAAATGACCGTCCCCGCAGGCCGCTCCGCCGACGCCGCAGAGGCATGGACGAGCACCTGTGTGTCGGGGTGCCCGGCGGGTCGTGCCCAGCGCCCCGCATAGGCCGCGTCCAGCGGCGTGGAGGCGCGCTGGAAGTAAAACCCCTTCAGCGCCGCCCGCGCCACCTCCTGATGTACGTGGCCCGCCACCTCGAACGGATAGGACGTACCCACGCCCGGCACGTCGAGCACGTACGCGCCCTCGTCGCGCAGCGCGGAAAACGCCGCCCGCCGCACCGTCTCGCCCGACGGACTCCACGTCTGCGCGGCCTCCAGACGGCCCCGGTACACGACCTCTCCGCCCGACGCGCGCACGTAGAACGAGTCGGCCCCGCTCGTCACCACCACGGCTTCCTTCGGGGCATCCGGGTAGAAACCTGTCTGGTTGAGGTGGATGGGGCTCTGCGCGAGAGCGGAACCGCCGCATCCACCGGCGACCACGAGGAGCAGGGCGAGGCGAACGAGAGGCTGCATGGCAGGAGGAAAGGCTGAAGGAAGAATAGCACGCGGCATGCCTCCCCGCGAAAGCGGTTTTTCGGGTGCGGCGTAGCGTTCGGGGTTTCGTCAACTTATTTTAGTAAACAGAATTGACTAATTCAAGCACGCGCCTGCTCGCAGCCCCACTGCGAGGCGTGCCCCGCCTTTTCCCGCCTGCTCCATGCTCGACTTTCCAGACACCTTCACGTGGGGCGCTGCCACGGCCAGCTACCAGATCGAAGGGGCGTGGCAGCACGGCGGCAAGGGCCTCTCGGTGTGGGACGCCTTTGCCCACACGCCGGGGAAAGTCGCGGGCGGCGACACGGGCGACGTGGCGTGCGACCATTACCACCGCTTCCGGGAGGACGTAAAGCTGATGGCGGACATGGGCCTGACGGCGTACCGCTTCTCGATTTCGTGGCCGCGCATCCAGCCCACGGGCGACGGCCCGCCCAACCCGGACGGCCTCCGGTTCTACTCCGACCTCCTCGACGCGCTGCTCGAAAACGGCATCACGCCGTGGGTGACGCTGCACCACTGGGACCTGCCGCTCGCGCTCCAGCTCGAACACGACGGCTGGCTGAACCCACGCATGGCGGCGTTTTTCAGCGACTACGCGCGGATCTGCTTTGCGCACTTCGGCGACCGCGTGCAGCACTGGATCACCCTCAACGAGCCGTGGGTGACGGCCATCCTCGGCTACGGGCAGGGCGTTTTCGCACCCGGCCGCACGTCGAACCGTGAACCCTACCGGGCCGCGCACGAGATGCTGCGCGCGCACGCGGCGGCGGTGGACGTGTACCGGCGCGACTTCCAGCCGCATCAGCACGGCGTCATCGGCATGGCCAACAACTGCGACTGGCGCGAGCCACGCACGGATTCCGCGCGCGACCGCGCCGCCGCCGAACGGGCCCTCGAATTCTACCTCGGCTGGTTCGCCGATCCGCTCTACACGGGCGACTATCCTGCCTCGATGCGCGACCGCGTGGGCGACCGGCTGCCCGTGTTCTCGGACGAGGACCGGGCGCTCCTGCGCGGCTCGGCGGACTTTTTCGGCCTCAACCATTACACGACGATGCGGGCCGCGCATGCCGACGGCGACGCCGCGCACGCGCCGACGTTCAGCAACGCGGGTATCAGCGAAGACCAGGATGTAGCCCTCTCCATCGACCCGGCGTGGCCGACGACGGCGATGGGCTGGCCCATCGTGCCGTGGGGCTGCCGCAAGCTGCTCGAATGGATCGACGACCGTTACGATCACCCGGAGATCATCCTGACGGAAAACGGCTGCGCCTTCGACGAGCGCGTCGTGGCGGGAACGGTGGACGACCCCCGGCGCATCGACTACCTCAACGGCTACCTCACCGCGTGCCACGAGGCCATCGAGCAGGGCGTCAATCTCACTGGCTACTTCGTGTGGTCGCTGCTCGACAACTTCGAGTGGGCGCTGGGCTACTCGAAGCGCTTCGGCCTCCACTACGTCGATTTTCCGACGGGCACGCGCATTCCGAAAACCTCGGCGGCCTGGTACCGCGACGTCATCCGACGCAACGGCCTCATGGTGGAAAGTGGAAGTCAGAGTGTGGAAGTTGGCTAACTCCGGCAGACCTCCATTCCCATCTTCTATCATCTTCCACCCTGCATGCGCCCCTTCCTGCTCCTGCTGACGCTGTTCGCGCTGCCTGCCTCCGCGCAGCAGCGCCCCCTGCTCGCCGCCGGGCACGACGTGCTCGCGGGCGACATCGCCTATTCGCTCCAGCACGACGTGCTCGCGCCATGGTACCCACGGTCGGTGGATTCCACGCAGGGCGGCTTTTTGAGCCGGTTCGATTATCGCTGGAATCCTGTGGGCGACCAGCAGAAGATGATCGTCACGCAGGCACGGCACGTGTGGACGAACGCGCAGGCTGCCCGCCTCTTCCCCGACGCCGCCGACGCGCACCTTGCGATGGCCGCGCACGGGGCGGCGTTCCTGCGCGGCGCGCTGTGGGACGACGTGCACGGCGGCTTTTTCTGGCTCGTCGCCCGCGACGGCACGCCTCTGCCCGAGGCGGACGGGCAACTCGTCAAGCAGGCCTACGGCAACGCCTTCGGCATCTACGCGCTGGCAGCGTATCACGCGGCCTCGGGCGACACGGCGGCGCTGCACCTCGCGCAGGACGCCTTCCGCTGGCTCGACGCCCACGCCCACGACCCTGCGCGCGGCGGCTATTTCAACTACCTGCTGCGCGACGGCACGCCCCTCACCGGCGGCTACGCAGGCACGCCGCCCAAAGACCAGAACTCGTCCATCCACCTGCTCGAAGCCTTTACCGAGCTTTACCACGTCTGGCCCGACCAACTTCTGCGCGAGCGACTTTCCGAGATGCTGACGCTCGTGCGCGACACGATTACCGTCGCGCCGGGCACGCTGACGCTGTTCTCGACCGCCGACTGGCAGCCCATCTCCTACCGCGACTCTACCGCCGACGTGCGCGAGGCCCACCGGTACTTCGACCACGTCTCGTTCGGGCACGACGTGGAGACGGCTTACCTCATGCTCGAAGCGGCCGAGGCCCTCGGCCTCGACCCTGCCCCGACGCTGCGCGCAGGCAAAACAATGGTCGATCACGCGCTGAAGACAGGCTGGGACGATGCCGTGGGCGGCTTCTACGAGGCGGGTTACTACCTGCGTGGCGACACCGCGCTGACCGTGCTCGACAGCACCAAAAACTGGTGGGCGCAGGCCGAGGGCCTCAACACGCTCTACCTCATGGGGCAGCTATTCCCCGATGACCCGGCGCGCTACCACGACAGATTCCTCCAGCTCTGGGCCTATACGCAGGCGTATCTCGTCGATCACCAGTACGGCGGCTGGTACGCGGGCGGGCTGGACATGCAGCCCGAACTGCGCACCGCCGACAAAGGCCACATCTGGAAAGCCTCGTACCACGACGCCCGGGCGCTGATGAACCTCGTCCGGCACCTGCGCGAAGCGCCCTGACGCGCGCAATCTCTCAGCGCGGGTTTGTGCGGAGCATCCGGTCGCGGAAAAAGCGCCCCTGCCGGGTAGGCTCGAAGTCCCAGTTTTCGATGAGTTGGGGCGACCACACCGGATCGAAGACCCACGCCGTCCACGAAATGCCGCGGGCGTCGAAAAAGTCGAGGATGGCTTCGCCGTACATCTCGTCGCCAATCACGGGAACGTGCGCGCCGCGCCCGTCTGCGCTCATGAAACCCAGTTCGGTGGCGAAGACGGGGTAGCGCTGCGCCACGAAGCCGAAGTTTTCCTCCCACTTCGGCTCCCACGGCGCCTCGCGCTTTTGCGGGTACGGATGCGCCACGTACACCACGCCCGGAAAATCGATGGGCGCCTCGCGCACGCCCGAAAGATCGTATGCCCAGTCGAGACCGCCGACGAGCGGGATGACCTCGGTGGTGTGCGCGTAGAGCAGCGCGATGAGGTCTTCCATCATCTCCTTGTGCTGCGCCCACGTCAGCCGTCCCAGCGTGCCCTGGTAGCTCGTCGGCTCGTTGAACAGTTCGTAGAACGCCACGACGGGGTCGTCGCCGTAGCGCTCGACGATGGTTTTCCAGAACCGGAAAGTCTCCGTCCGGGTCGTGTTGTACATCGAGGCCTGGAACACTTCCGTCCGCAGGTTGCCGATGGAATGCCAGTCGATGATGACGTAGAGGCCCCTTTCAGCGGCCCACCGCACGCCGTCGTCGAGCAGGCGGAGGTAGGCGTCCTCGCCCCGCTCGCGCCACGCGGCGGGATGGACGGGAAAGCGCACGACGTTCGCCCCCCAGCGCCGCGCCGCGTCGAAGTACGCTTCGTTCCAGTGCCCCTCGCGCTCCAGCTTGTCGGGGTCGGAAAACGAGACGCCCCTGAGCACGACGGTGTCGCCCGTAGCGCTGACGATGCGGTTGCCCTCGACGCGCAGTCGGGGGAGCCCCTGCGCCGGTTGCGCGTGCGCGACGCCCGCTGCGCCTACCAGCAAGAACACGATGGGGAGAAGGATGCGGGGCATGGTTGGCAGATGGGTGGGTGACAAACGTGCAGCCTGTGGGCGTGCGCGAAAGGGCGCTTATTCAAACGCGGTGTTGCTGACGAACGCCACCTTTTTGCTGTCGGGCGACCACGAGGGCACGTTGATGGTGCCCTGCCCGCCGTAGACGTACGCCAGCACACGCGGCGCGCCGCCCTCGATGGGCATCAGGCGGAGGTAGACCTTTTTGTAAAACGGGTGGTCGGACGGCTCCACGTCGTCGCCGAAGGTGAGAAAGACGAGCCAGCGCCCGTCCGGCGAGACGTGCGGAAACCAGTTGTTGAAGCCGTCGTCGGTGAGTTGCTGTTGGTCGCTGCCGTCGGCGTTCATGCGCCAGAGCTGCATACGCCCGCTGCGGACGGAGTTGAAGTAGATGTATGTGCCATCCGGGCTGTACTCGGAACCGTCGTCAAGGCCCTCGGCGGTGGTGAGGCGTTCCTCGTCGCCGCCGTCTACCGAGATGCGGTAGATGTCGAAGTTGCCGTCGCGCTCGGCGGTGTAGATCAGAAAGCGCCCGTCGGGCGACCAGCCGTGGAGGTAGGACGGGGCGTTCTCCGTCACCCGGCGCGGCGTGCCGCCTTCCACGGGAACGGTGTAGACGACCGACCGGCCCGCGTCGTCGGCGTGGTGGCTGATGCCCAGCATCGTGCCGTCGAAGGACAGCACGTGGTCGTTGTTGTTGCGCGTGGCAAAGTCTGTAGGAATGACTTCGGGCGTCCGCGTTTCGAGATCAAAGCGGTACAGGAGTCCGTCGCGGTTGTAGATGAGCGCTTTTCCATCGGGCGTCCAGTTGGGCGCCTGCAACGACGCGGGCGACTGGTACAGGATTTCGCGGTGACCCGTCGCCACGTCTACCACTTCCAGATTGCTGCCGAGGTAATCCTGGTAGGGGCGGAAGTCTTCGGGCGCGGGCACGGCGATGCGGACGTTGCGAAACGTGGCCGTCTCGCGCACATCGCGCGTTGTGCGCGCACACGAACAGGCCCACGTACACCTCGTCGCCGAGGTCGAGGTCGACGCTTTCCCCTGTCGTGAACGGCTCGCCGCGCTGCGCCACGGACATCGTGTACGCGCCGCCGTGCTTTTCCAGCCGGATGACCTCGGGCGCGGTGACGGTCGAGCGCAGTTCGGCTGTGCTGTCGCCCGCCGCGCGGCGGAATTGCATCGCCGTGAGGCCGTCGCCGTGGACGGCCACGTCCACGTACGGTGCGTCGGCGTCGAGATTTTTCCGCACGATCCAGCCCATCTTGCGGTGCCCTTCGACGCCTTCGCCCTCGAAGGCCGCGTCCGCGGTGAGGATGAAATCGCCCGTCATCTTTTTCCAGACAACCTGGAATTCGTCGCGCCGGGCCCACATGTTCGTTCCCGCGCCGGTAACGGTGTACGTCTGCGTGGTGGCGTCGTAGCGCGCGCTTCCTTCCAGACGCGGCGCTCCCACGTCGCTGTGATGGGTGAACGCGCCGATCATGATCTGCTGGGCAAAGGTGGTGGGGACGGAAAAGGCGACGAGCAGCGCGAGGGCGAGGGTAGAGCGGCAGAAGTGCGTTCGCATGTTCATCGGAGCATCGGGGTGCCAGGTGGAAGCGGGCTGTGCCTCAGCGGGCGTGCAGGCGAAACATCAGCACATCGTGAGGTGGCACCGTCGCCTCAAAAGGCTGCGCCGTCGTGCCCGCGTCGGCGTGCGCGAACAGGTCGCGCATCGCGTAGACGCGCGTCTCGAAACTGGGGCGGTGCTGCGTGAGCGCGTCCTCGACGTGCTCCTCGGCCCAACTGAACCGCACCGGGCGGGCGTCGCGGCTGCGGTTGAGCACGACCATCGCCCAGTCGCCCCCGGCGAGCGGCTTGAACCAGATTCGACGCCGTCCTCTTTCTTGTGTGGAAAGCCCTGGATGCCCAGCGCATCCTGATCAACGGCGATCACGTCGGCGTTGGTGAGCGTCTCGCGCGTGGCGTCGGTCATGGTGCGCACGTCGTTGCCGGCGATGAGCGGCGCGGCGAGCATGGCCCACATGGCGAAGTGCGCCCGGTCTTCGCCGGGCGTCGGCATGTTGCCGACTTCCATCATGTCGGGGTCGTTCCATTGGCCCGGCCCGGCGTAGGCGCGCAGGCCGTCCTGTTTGTCGAGGATTTGCATGACGCCCCACGAATTCCAGTTGCCGTGGTTGACGACGCAGTCCCAGCAGTTGATGATGTCGCCCGTGGTGCGCCACATGTGCCCGATGGGCTGTGCCCACAGCCACGGCTTGTTGTCGCCCCATTCGCAGATGGAGAACAAGACGGGCCGCCCGGCGGCGACGAGCGCGTTGCCCATCGTGGTGTACGCCTCGACCGCGTTGCGCGTACCCGTGTTGCACCAGTCGTACTTGAGGTAATCGATGCCCCACCGGGCGTATTGCAGCGCGTCCTGGTATTCGTAGCCCTGGCTGCCGGGCCGCCCCGCGCACGTCTTGCTGCCCGCATCCGAGTACAGGCCGAGCTTGAGGCCGAGGCCGTGCACGTAGTCGGCGAGGGCCTTCATGCCCGACGGAAAGCGCACGGGATCGGGCTGGATAAAGCCGTCGGCGTCGCGCGCGCCGTGCCAGCAGTCGTCGATGTTGACGTAGACGTACCCCGCGTCGCGCATCCCGGAAGCGACCATTGCGTCGGCGGTCGCGCGGATCAGCGCCTCGTCGATGTTGCAGCCGAACGTGTTCCAGCTGTTCCATCCCATCGGCGGTGTGGAGGCGAGGCCGGGGAATTTGTGGAGACTCGCGCCAGGCATCGCCTCCTGGGCAGACGCCACCGGCACCGCGAGCAGGAGGAGCAAAAAGCAGACACGGTTCATGAGCCTTGAAGAGAATGGGGCGGGTTTGCGAACGCTTACCACGTGTCCGTGCGAAACGGCGACGCGGGCAGGCCCTCGGCGTTGTAGAGCGTGGCCGTGTCGGGGTTGTCGCCCCAGGCGTAGCGCACGGCGACGGGATCAGGCACCTCTTCGCTCCAGACGACCACGTTGTCGCCTTCGATGCGGGCCTCGGCCCACACGAACCGTCTGTCCTTGCCCGCCACGGCGAAGCCGCCGAGCGTCCCGCCGCGCGCGACGAGCCCGCCGCCGACGTGATCGAACGAGACGACGACGCGGCCATCTTTCATCTCGTGACGCTGGTAGACGGGGCCAGAGTAGACGAGGCTTTCGCCATACGCCACCTTGCGCGCGGCGAGGGCGAGGCGCGCACCCACGTCCTGCTTGTTGCGCGGGTGGATGTCGCCCGCCTCGCCGAGGTCGAGGATGACGGCCTGCGCCGTGGCGGGCAGTGCCAGGGCCGCGCTCTGCGCCTCACGCAGCGTCGCCCACGCGCTCGCGGATTTGGGCAGGGAATCGGGTGCCATGTAGTTGGCGAGTTGCACCCAGAGAAACGGCATCTCGGGCTGCCCCCACGCTTCCCGCCACCCTGCGATCATCTGCGGAAACAGCGCCTTGTAGGCCCTGGCGTCCTCGATGCGGTCGGCGTTGGATTCGCCTTGGTACCAGATGATGCCTTTCGCGGGGAACGGCGTGAGCGGGTGCACCATCTTGTTCCACAGCGCCGTCGGCACCTGGTAGCTCGCGGCGTTCGCGCCGAGGCTGACCCGGCCCACCATGAAGCGCCAGTCGCCCGCGAGCGAGTGCCGCCCGCTGGCCGTTTCGACGAACAGCGTCTCGGGCGGCCCGGCGATGCCGCCGCCGCCCTGGAAATCCTCGACGCGCACGGCGATCACGTTCGCGCCCGCGTGCAGCGCGGACGGCGGCACGGCGTAGGCCCGCGCCACGTTCCAGGCGTTGTCCATCCGTCCCACTTCGACGCCGT
The DNA here is from genome assembly GCA_963829705.1 of Rhodothermales bacterium. GTDB lineage: Bacteria > Bacteroidota > Rhodothermia > Rhodothermales > BA12 > CAWHJN01. The sequence goes on along the minus strand of CAWHJN010000004.1, from coordinate 67,859 downwards.
TCACCCACGAGATATCAGAGTCGTCGATCATGCCGAGGCCGAGCGTGACGCCCGCGGCGGCTTCGTCCGCGGTCAGATCGAACGTCGTCCGGTACCACGCCACGCCGTCCATGCCGTCGAAGCCGTGGGCCTCCCACTGCGCCGGGACGGGCAGGCTGAACCACGCGCTGTCGTCGAAATCGGGCGCGGCCCAGCGCGCGTCGCCGTCCACCAACCCTTCATCGCGGGTGGGCAGCGTGCCGATGCGGGCGCGGACGCGCTCCATGATTTCCTGTTCACGCTCGCGCTCCCGCGCCCACACGGCCTCCAGCGTTGTCGTCGTCGAAGCCCAGCATGTCGGCGCTCATCCACGGCTCGATGCGCGTGCCGCCCCACGTCGTGTTGACGATGCCGATGGGCACGTCGCTGTGTTCGCGCAGCGCGCGTGCGAAAAAGTAGCCGACGGCGGTGAACGCGCCCACGTGCTCGGGGTCGGCCTGCTGCCACGTGCCACCGGCCAGGTGCGCGGCGGGTTTTTGCGCCCACGACTGCGGGACTTTGAAGTGCCGGATGCCGTCGTCGTGGGCAGCGGCGATTTCTCGCGCCGCGTCGCGGGCGTCGATCACCGTCCACTCCATGTTCGACTGCCCCGACGCGATCCACACGTCGCCGACGAGGATGTTTCTGACCCGGATCGTCTCCCCCGCGCCCTCGACGGTCATCTCGTGTGGCCCGCCCGCTTCCATCGGCGGCAGCGTCACGCGCCACGTGCTGTCGGCGGCGGCGGTGGCGCGGTAGGGCGTGCCGTCGAACGTGACGGTGACGGCCTCGCCCGGCGGAGCCCAGCCCCACACAGGCACCTCAGCCTCGCGCTGCATCACCATGTGGTCGCCGACGAGCGGCGGGAGGGTGAGTTGGGCCTGGCAGGCGGAAGAAAGCGCGAGCATCGAGAAGAGCGCGAACGTTTTCATGGAGGTGGGCAGCGGGAAGGGTGCACGTCAGCGCAGCAGCAGCATTCGCTGCGTGACGGTGGCGGTGGGCGTATGGAGGCGGAAAAAGTACACGCCGCTGGCGAGTCCTCGGGCCGCGAACGGCACGGCGTGCGTGCCCGCAGGCTGGAGGCCGTCGATGAGCAGCGCCACGCGCCGCCCCGTCACGTCGAACACGGCGAGGGTGACGGGTGCGGGCGCGTCGAGGGTGAACGCAATCGTCGTCTCGTCGCGGAACGGGTTGGGGCGGTTGCCGAGGGTGAGCGCGCCTGGCGCGTCGTCGGGCGCCGTCGCCACGGCCAGCGTGTTTTCACTTATTTCGAGGTAATCGAGGTGCATCCAGCCGTCCTCTTTTTCGAGCACGAGCGTGTTGAGGCCGGGTTGCAGCGACACCTTCAGGCCGCGCCGCAGCCACGTGCCCGCCTCGCCTGTTGGACCGGAGAACGTCACGCGCTGCGCCGCGCCATCGTTGACGCGGAGAATCTGCGCTTTGGGCGTGTCGTAGGCGAGGTTGTAGCTAAAGCTGAGCAGATATTCTCCGGCCTCGGGCACGTTAATCGTGGAAAAGGTGAGGCCACCGCTGCTTTTGAGGTCGAGGTAGGCACGACCGCTCGCCCGAGTGGAGATGACCTTCGCCACGTCGCCTGAAAACGTGGACGCTTCGGCCTCGTAGCGCGTGAAATCGACGTTCTCGACGGCGAAAAGCGCGACCGGCGCGGTGCTGACGCGGAGGCCGTCGGCGTCGGTGGCGATGGCGGTGAGCGTGTGCGTACCGGCGGGCACGTTTGTCCAGATCACCTCGAAAGGCGTGGCGGAGGCCGTGGCGAGGAGGGTGCCGTCGGCGTAGAACGCCACCTGCTCCACGCTGCCGTCGGGGTCAGCGGCTGTGGCCGTGAGCGTCAGAGACGCGCCCGGCGTCACGAACGCGCCCTCGGCGGGGGCGGTGAGACGCACCGTGGGCGGCTGGCGCGTGGCGCGCAGGCCGTAGACCTCGATTTCCCACAGCGAATACCCGTACTCGGTGCCGCGTTCGACGCCGGCGAGCCGCACGTACCGCGCGCCAGGGGCGCCGCCGAGCGCGATCTCGTCCACGCCGCCGTCGCCTGCCGTCTCCTCGTACAGTGTCGTCCAGAGGCGGGCGTCGTACGAGACGTCGATGCGGTAGCCGGTGCCGTACGCAGCTTCCCAGTGGAGCACGACGCGGCTGAGATCGTAGGCCGCGCCCAAATCCACGTAGATCCACTCGTCGTCGGGATCATCGTCGGCGAAGCCGTCCTGCCACTCGCTGCTCCAGCGCGTAGTGAGGTCGCCGTCGAAGGCGTGCGCGGCCAGCCGCTCGGCTCCGCAGCACGTCTCGACGGTTGAGGCCACGGCCATCCGGTCGAGGGCGCGGTTGATGGCGTCGGGGGCGCGCACCTCCACGGTCACGACGGCGGTGTCGGCGCGGCTCGCGTCGCTGCGGTCGGTGGCGACGAGCGTGTACGTGGTCGTGGTGGCGGGCGCGACGGTGCGCGTGCCGATGGAATCCACCGCCGCACCGTCGAGCGTGACGGAGGCTGCGCCCGTGACGGACCAGTTCAGCGTGCTCGTCTGGCCCGTTTCCACCGCGCGGGGCGCGGCGGTGAAGCGCAGAATCCGCAGCCCGGGCTGCACCATCACGGCCTCGGGGTGTGCATCGTAGACGGACTGCATCCCCGCCAGCATCCGCGGCCAGTTGACGACGCCCTCGGCGCTGACGGGGTAATTGTACCATTGCCACGCCATCGCACCGGCGTAGCCTCGGTCGTAGAGCGTCGTGTAGAGATCTTCCTGCGGGATGCCGTACACGCGATCCGGGTCGCCGTCGTCGCCGCCGCCCATGAAAAACTCGGCGACGACGAGGGGCTTGTCGAGGCCCCATGCGTCGGCGGCGTGGTGGAAGGGCGACAGCGCCGTGCCCGCCCACTCGTAGTAATGGACGTTGTAGAAATCGAGCGTGCCGTCGGCGTCGCCACCGGCGGCCACGAGGCGGTCGTCGCGGTAGTAATTAAAGTTGGCAGCGGACTGAAAGGCGTCGTAGAACGCTTCCGTTTCTGCTGTCGTGAGGTCGAGCCGGTGGCTCTGGGCGAGCGAGGCGCGCAGGTTTTCGACGCCCTGCGCCGTCAGCGCCGCGCCGTGCTTGCTGCTCGACGGCGTGTCGCTCGCCGCGATAAACGCCCACGATCCGTTCGTGACGAGTGCCTGCGGGTCGGCGCGGTGAATGGCCCCGGCGGTCTGGTTGACGAAGCGCTGGACGGTCGCCATCGGCACGCGGCGGATGCCGCTCCAGCCGTGCTCGTGGCTCATGCCCTCGGGCTCGTTGAAGATCTCCCACGCGAGCACGCCGGGATGCCCGCGCAGCGCCTCCACCATCGGTACGAGCGCATGGTCGATGTAGGTCTGCGTGAGGTCGGCGTCGGTGAGGAGGGCGTAGTTGCGGTCGGTGACGGCCGTGCCGTTGGCACTCCGCAGCATGTCGAACGACCACAGGCAGAGTTGGAGGCCGACTTCATGTTTCCACGCGAGGTCGAGGATGGCGCGCAGGTCGTCGATGGCACCGACGCCCGGCCCCACGACCTCGCCCGTGCGCGCCGGATTCCACTCGGGCGTGGTCGAGCCGCTCGTGTGCAGCCACAGCCGCATCGCGTTGCCGCCACTGGCCTGCACGTCGGCGAAAATCTTGTCGAACGCCGCCAGGTTGGTGGCGCCCGGCCCGATGTCACGGGCAAAGTTGACCCACGCCACGTTTCCACCGCTCACCCACAGTTCCTGGCCGTTGAACGGCACGCGATCCAGACGCTGCGCCGTAACAGGAGAGGCGACGAGCCAGCAGACAGCACAGCAGAAGAAAACGAATCATGGCAGGCGGGAAGATGGCAGCGTGTACAGGTCGGGAAGCTCGTCACCGAAAAGCACGAACGGATCCTCTTTGAAGCGGACGAAGTCGGGTGCGCTCGCGTGGCCCCGGTAGGGCGCGAAAAAGTGCGTCGTGCTCTGGCCCGTGGCGGCGCGCACGTCGGCATTGGCGTTGCGCCAGACGAGCGCGTACGCGATGCGGCGCGCCACGGGGTCGTTTTCGATGGCGCGCAGCAAGCGGCCCGTCCACCACGTGGGGTCGGGTACGCCTTCGAGGCCCGTCTCGGTGAGGGCGGCGAGCTTGCCCCGCGCCTCGGCCATCGTTACAAGCTGCCGCAGCCTTTCGGTCATCAGCGCGACGGTCGTGTCGGTGCGGAGCGCCTGGTAATCGTCGTAGCCGAAAATGTCCACGTAGGCGTCGCCGGGGTAGCGTTCGAGGTAGTGCGCCTCGTCGGCGAAAACGTCGGTGGAATAGGCGTAGAGGAGGTTGTGCAGCCCTTTTTCGTCGCGCAGGTATTCGACGGTGAAGCGCCAGAGGGCGACGTACTCTTCGGGTTCGGTCTGGGCCGCGCCCCACCAGAACCAGCTCCCGGTGTGCTCGTGGAACGGGCGCAGGATGATGGGCACGGGCCGCCCGATGCCGAGCCACGCGAGCGGCCCGGTTTTGAGGCCGCCCACGAATTGGGCGAAGCGCGTCGAGCCACGTCTTGTACTGCTCGTGTTTTTCGCCGCCCGGCAGGATGGCCCTGACGGCGCGCGTGGTGTCCCAGGCGTTGCCGCCCGTGACGGGGTTGCCCATGTGCCACGCCACCGTGATGACGCCACCGCGCGCGTAGCCCTCTTTGATCCACCCTTGCATGGCGCGGAAATCGACGCCGTCGAGGTTTGTCTTCGCGCCAAGTTCGAGGTCGCCCAACTCCCAGCCGTAGACGGCAGGGTACGCGCCTGCACTCTCCTTCACGTCCGACCGCCCCTTTTCACGCACCCACGAGACGCCGTACGCGAGGTCGTCCTGGTGCCCGAACAGTACGTGGTCGGGGGCGAGCGTTTGCAGGTTGGCGTAGAGCGCCCGCACCTCGGGCGTTGCCCGCGCATCGACGAGGCGCCGGCTGTCCTGTGACCGCTGGGCGCGACGTGCCGCAGCCGACTGTCACCGCGGCGAGCACGAGCGCACCGCACAGCCAGCGGGCCGGATGGGAAGCAACGGGGTGGAAAAGAGGCATGGGAAACGCAGGAGGGCTTCTGCAACCTGAACCGTCAGGGCAGGCGGTAGAGGTCGGGCAATTCGTCCTCGAAGAGCACGAACGGATCTTCCTTGAAGCGGACGAAATCGGGTGCGCTCGGGTGGCCGGGGTACGGCGCGTAGAAATGATCGGGGCGGTCGAAGGCGGGGTTGGCATTGCGCCAGACGAGCACGTAGACCACCCGCCGACCCATCGAATCGGCTTTGAGAGCGGGTAGCAGCACGTTCGTCCACCACGTCGAGTCAGGCACCGTCTCGACGCCCGTCTCCGTCAGCGCGGCGAGCTTGCCGCGTGCCTCGGCCATCGCGCCGAGCATGTGGAGACGGCGCACGAGCGTGTCGCGTGCGGCGACGGAGACGACGCTGTGGTAATCGTCGAAGCCGAGCATATCGATGTAGCTGTCGCCGGGGTAGCGTTCGAGGTAGTCGGCTTCGGAATCGAAAACGTCGGTGGAGTAGGCGTAGAGGACGTTGTGAACGTTTTTTTCGTCGCGCAGATAGGTGACGGTAAAGCGCCAGAGCGCCACGAAGTCCTCGACGCTCGCGTGCGGGCGGCCCCACCAGAACCAGCTTCCGGTGTGCTCGTGGAACGGGCGGAAGATGACGGGGATGTGTGTGCCCCCACCCAGCAGCCCTCCCGTCTTCAGGCCGTTGAGAAAATCGGCGACGATGTCGAGGCTGGCTTTGTACAGCTCGTGGCGCTCGCCGCCCGGCAACATCGCCGCCACGGCGCGCGTGGTGTCCCACGTGTTGCCGCCCGAGACGGGGTTGTCCATGTGCCACGCCAGCGTGGCGACGCCGCCACGCCTGTAGCCCTCGACGATCCAGTTTTTGAGTTGCCGCGCACCGCGCGGGTCGGGCGTGTCGAGGCGGCCCCGCAGGAAGAGCCGGTTGACGTCCCAGCCGTAAACGGCGGGGTACGCGCCTGCGGTTTCTTTCACATCCGACCGGCCCGGCTCGTCGCGCCACGTGTAGCCGTACGCGAGATCGTCGTGGTGGCCGAACAGCACGTGATCGGGCGCGAGCTTCTGGAGGTTGCCGAACAGCGCCCGCGTCTCGGGCGTGGCACGGTCGTCGGCGAGGTCGAGGTGGGCGTAGGCCGCGTCTCGGCTCGCCGCGCAGCCCATCGCGCCGAGCATCATCACGAGCAGGAGCGTGCGCGCCCAGCGACGCGAAGGTTGTCTGGCGGTAAAAGCAGCAGGCGATTCCATGCGTCTGGATGCGAGAGCGCCCTGCCGAGAGGGTACGCGTGGGCAAAAAAACAGGGGTGGAAGGCGCACGTCCCCCCACCCCTGCATCTCAAAACGCCGGTTATTTCACCACCGTCATCTTCCGAACCTGCTGGCCAACGGCCGTCTGGATCCGGTAGAAATAGGTGCCGCTGGAAAGGCGGTTGGTGTCGAAGGACACATCGTGTGACCCCGGCCCCTCCATTCCGTCGACGAGCGTGGCCACCTTGCGGCCCAGCAGGTCGTACACCGTCAGCGTGACGGGCGAAGCGGAGGCCAGCTCGTAGCGGATCACCGTGCGGTCGCCCGACGGGTTCGGGTAGTTCTGGTCGAGCGCGTAGCCATCGGGTAGCGTGCCGTTGTCCACGGCGGTGCTGCCGCCTTCGTAGAGCAACACGATGGCGTAGTCGAGCGTGACGCCGCCGGTGGGCGAGGTCACCTTCACCTGCCGTGCGCCGGGCATCATTGGCAACCGAATCGTCGCCACATCGGACGACGCGGCTCCCGTGGCGGCGCCAAACGACACTGTCGTCAGCTCGACGCCATCGACCGCGACGGTTGCCATGCTGCCGCTCTCCGACTGGTAGAACAGGCGAAGAACGCCGCTGTTGATGCCTTGCGGCACATTGAGGCCCAGCGTGAGGCTGCCGCCTGCGGCGAGTTCGACCGACTGGAAGCCCGACGGGCAGTAGCCTCCTTCCTCGCAGATTTCCTGCACGCCCACCGCCGTCGCCATCGGCGGCGTCAGCGTGGTGACGACCGTGCCTGCGCCGTCGACGACTTCGATGCCGGCGAAGGCCTGGTAGCCCCACGAAGGCGCGATCTCGAGCGTGTGCGTACCGGCAGCAAGCATGAGCGCGCTGCTCTGCTCCGCGATCAGATCGGCCTGGCGGATTTGCACCGTCTGCCACGAGTTGTTCTCGATCTTGAGGACGCAGCCTGTGTTGGTGCTGGCCATCGAGCAGAAGAAAAACTCGCCGAAGCCCTCGCTGTTACGCAGGCCCGTGCCGTCGATGCGGATGTGCTGGCCGCGCTCGTTCTCGGCGCGCAGGTTCGTCATCACGTTGAGTCCATAGGTGCCTTCGCTCGGCACCTCGAACGTCCACTTGATCGAGCCGCCCGATTCGACGAAAAAGCTCGTGAAGCCTGTCACCGATTTCACCGTGGCGTTGTCCATCTCCGCCGCCGACTCCGCCTGCACGACGAGGGTCGAGGCGGGCGCTTCGACGGGCGGACCGGCCAGGTCTTTGAGCGCTTGCAAGTAACTCGCCCGATTGGTCAGGTACGTCTCCTTCGACTGCGGAAACCAGTTGAGGTCGCCCAGCGGAAGGCCGTCCGTGCCGGCGGTGAGGAGGGCGCTGTTGGTGTACGAGAAGTCCTCCGGGAGGGGCCAGGAAACGTCCTGCGGCGTCGAGCCGCGACCCGGGATCCCAGCCCAGAATCGTCCACGGCGTGGCTTCCTCCGTTGACCCACTGGCTCAGGAAGCTGCCGATCTGCGTGTACACGTCTGCCGTCGTCGGCGCGGTGTCGAGGCCGGGCTCCTGGTTCAGGTTGCCCTGGATGACCATCCCCTGGTACAGATTGAAAAAGCCCATCGTCGAGTCGCTCACGAGCGGCTGCGCGCGAATGCCGAGCGGCGTGTAGAGGGCGTCGAGTTGGGGGCTGCGCCAGGTGTTGTTGTTGGCCAGCAGGATGCGCCGGTCGCTTTCGAACCCGAACTGCGACGGCAGCACGGCGATGGAGAAGACGCCGGTGTACGGATCAATCGTGGTGGGATCGTTGCCCTGGGCCGTCCATGTAGCGAGGCGCTCGTCGAACTGCGCCGGCTCTCGCCCTGGAAAAACGGGTTCACCATGATGTTGTTGGCGACGTACGCTTCTTTCCAGATGTCCTCCAGCGTTGAAGTTGCGGCCGAAGTTGACGAGCGTGTTGTGGTTGAACACGAAGTAATCGACGGGTGCGGCCTCGCTCTGGAAAGGAAACGAGGTGATGTTGAAAAACGAGTTGTTCTCGAACATCACGGTGTCTGCCCCAGCCTCGAAGCGAACGCCTCGGCCTTCCCAGATCTGCGTCCCACCCGTCAGGTTGCGGAAGTGCGAGTTCGTGATGAAGACGCTGTTGCCCGCGCCCTTGAAACCGAGGTGGTGCCAGTCGTTGCGGTCGAACACGACGTTGTCGATCATGAAACGCGAGTTGCTCGAGTTGATCTTGATGGGCTCGTAGTTGGTCACGCCCGTGTTGTCCATGCCCATGAGCCAGAGGTTTTTGAGCGTCAGGCCGGCGTTGCCGTCGCCGCTGCTCTCGATCATCAGCCCGTCCACGGTGTTGTCCTCGCGGCGGAAGCGCTGCAAGATGGCGGGGCCGCAATCCTCGTTGCCCGCGCCGCAGACGTTCTCGCCTGCTGCTTCGCCTTCCTCTGCCGACTGCCCCACGATGCGCAGGTGAAAGCCGGTGTTGGAGATGTGCTCGGAGTTGTAGTAGTAGCCACCGCGCTTGAGCATGTACACGCGGCCCGCCGGGCGCGCCGTATCGTTGTCGATGGTGTTGCGCAGGCCGTTGATGATGGGCTCGCCCGTGGTGGGGTTGGCCCACTCGACGAGACAGACGTTTTCGGTGGCGGGGCAGGTGGTAAACTCCTGCGCTGCCGCCTGCTGCGGCCACGCGAGCGCGGTAAGCGCGAGTACCGCCAGGAGTTGGTAGCTGACTTTCATGGTGCCTCTGGTATGAGTGTTGGGGAAGTGGAACGGAAAACGGGAAGGATGGGCACGTTAGAACCGGTACCGCGCGCCGACATCGATGGTGTAGCCGTACATCTCGCGGAACGAGAGGTACTTCTCGTTGAAGGAGTAGTCGGGGTCGGCGGTGTCCTGGTAGGTGAATTGGCGGTCGGGGCGGTTGTTGAGGTTGTTCAGGTTGGCGAACACCTCGAAGCCCTGCCGCAGCTTCTGCCGCACGGACACGTCGAAGCGCGAGTAATCGCCCACGAACGTGTCGGAGAGTGGGTTGACGGGGTTGACGTACGCCGTGGTGTTGCTCTGGAACAGGTACGACACGCGCGTCGAGAAGCCTTTGTAATCGTAGCCCAGCGTGACGTTGGCGATGTGCTCAGCCTGGTCGGGCATCCGGCCCGTGCGCGTGGTGTCTACGAGCGAGATGTCGTATTTCGGCGGGCGCGAACCCGGGATGAACGTGCGCTTGAGCGCGTACGAATGGTAGGTCGTCTCGGAAAACGAGCGCGTGTAGTTGAGGTTGAGCACCAGCCCCTTGAGCGCGCCGGGCAGGTACGAGAAGTTGGTCTGCCACTCGAACTCGAAGCCGTAGAAGGTGGCAGGCTCCTCGTTGTTGACGTACGTCTGCACAAACGGCGTTTTCGCGAGCCACGCCTCGGGAATACTCGTCCCCTCGGGCGTGCCGATGGCGACGCTGGCGGGCGCTTCGATGCGGAGGATGAGGTCGTCGATCTTTTTGCGGAACGCCGACACGCCCACGAGCCCGAGCGTGTTGTTGATGAGTTGCACCGAGGCGTCGTAGTTGGTGGCCGTGGAGGGGCGCAAGAGGCCGTTGGATGCCTGGATGTAGGTGCCGAAGTTGTTGATGGACGTGATGGGCGCGTACTGGCTGTAGCCCGGGCGCGAGATCGTCTCGGTGCGCGCCAGCCGCAGCGACAGCCAGTACGTGGGCCGGATGTCGAGATGCACCATCGGCAGCCAGTACGTGTTGTCGCGCTTGATGCGGAGCGCTTCCAGGTCCTGCGGGTCTTCGTCCTCGAAGCCGTTGGCCAGCAGCTCGCGGAAACGCTGCCCGGTGTAGTCCGAGTGGTCTGCTTCGTAGCGGACGCCGGGGATGATCGTCACGTAGCGGCCCAGGTCGAACCGGGCCATCACGTAGCCGGCCTCGTAGCGCTCGTCGCCCGTGTAATCCTGCCCGATAGACGCGATGGAGTTGCGGCGGTACTCGGCAGCGCAGGCGTCGCTCTGCAACGCCCGGGTGAGTTGGAGCAGCAGGTTCTGGTCGGGCACGACGCCGAGGTTGTAGCCGTTGCCGCCGAGGAAATCGCCGCCGCGCGTGTAATCCGCATCGACGAGGTAGATCGGGCAGTTTTCTGCATTGGATCGACGGCGGCCAGGCTTATCCGTCCATGCCTCCCCCAGCGGCTCTACGATGCAGTCGAACCGTGCCGTGCCCCACCGCCCGGGATACTGCAACCCTTGCAGGCCGTTGCGCTCGTTGTCGAACGTGCGGTCGAGGCGGCGCAGCTTGCCACCGACCTTGACGTAGCCCGTGAACCACTCGCCCAGCCGGAACGGCGCCTGCAGGTTGAGTTCGGCGCTCGTCTGGTTTTCGTCGAGGCGGCGCGAATCCACCCACAGACTCGACAGCGGGGCCGTCGTGTCGGCGACGACGTACGTGAAGGCGCTGTCGGCGGTGACGCCGATGAGGTCTGCTCCGCCGATGTTTAGAAAGGCAGACTGTTCGGTGCTGAACGACCAGATAAAGTCCTCGGGGTTGCGCGAGCGCGAGCGGGTGAGAGCGATCTGCGCGTCGTACTTGATCCATCCGAAATTCTGTTCGGCCCCCAGCCCGCTCGTCAGCAGCGACGTCGTCTGGGAGCGGTCCTCGACGTTGAAGGTGACGCTGCTCGTCGTCGGGCCGAAAAAGCGGTAGAGGCCGTCGCTGCTCAGTTCGTTGTAGAACACGTTGCCCTTGATCGCGCCGCCCCGGATGCGGTAATCGAGCAGCATGCTGCCGCCCGTCCTACCCCGGTCTACCGTTTCCTCGCGCAAATCGATGCGCGTGACCCCGAGAGCCTCATCGTTGGTGCCTTTGATCGTGCCTGACCCATACCCGATGCTCTGCTTGTCGGCGCTGCGGTCGTAGCGGTCGGTGTTGAACGTGGCGATGATGCCCAGCCGGTCGTCCAGAAAGCGATTCGAGAGCGTACCGACGAATTTGTAGTTGCCGTAATCGTCCTGCAAACCCGTGTAGCCGCCCTGCGCGAGCAGATCGACGAGAAAGCCCGAGGGCGCGTTGCGGAGACGCAGGTCGATGGAGCCGCCCACCACGTCGGCGTCCATGTCGGGCGTGACGGCCTTGCGGACTTCGATGCCGTCGAGGATGTTGGACGAGACGAGCGACAGATCGACGGAGCGGTCGTCGCCGTCGGTCGAGGGCAACCGCACGCCGTTGACGGTCACGGTGTTGTACTTGGGCGAGAGCCCGCGGATGGCGACGCGGTTGGCCTCCCCGCCCGAGCGCTGGATGGCGATGCCCGGCAAGCGCCCGATGGACTCGGCAGCGTTGTTGTCCGGCAATTCCTGGATGCGGTCACGCGAAACGACGTTTTTGACCGTCGCATCGCGGAACTGCTCGTTGATGGCCGCGAGCTGACCCGCTACCTGCGCCGTCACCACGATCTCCTCGCCCTCGATGGTCTGGAACGTCAACTGGAAATCCTCCGTGAGCGTGCCGCCGTTCGGGATCTCGACGACGCGCTCCTGCTCCTCGTAGCCGATGTAGGTGACGACGAGCGTTTGCGCGCCCGACGGCGCGTTGGGAATGGTGTAGCGCCCGTCGATGTTGGTCGCGCTGCCGATGCTGGTGCCTTTGATGCGCACGCTGGCGCCGGGCAGCCCTTCCCGGGTGCTGGCGTCGATCACCGTGCCCGTCACAACGCCCGCCGCAGGGCCTTCCGTGCGGGGTGCAGCCGCTGCGGGCGACAGGCCGAGGACGCCCACCAACAGCAGGTACGCGCCTCCAGAGGCAAACAGGGCCTTGATACAGCGGAAGGGTCGCATGGGGAAGGTGGGCGAGCGGAGAGGCTGTTGAAGGTTCCGAGAACCCGGTCAGTCATTATATCTAAATCAAATTGATTTATGCAAGTCCGAAGCGCTTTTTTTCTGCAGCGAAGGCCTTCTATCGCGCGCACGCCTCCCCGATCAGGCGCACCACGCGCGCCCTCTCTCCTCTCCCTGTAGGCGGAAACACGCTTCAGCGTGCCGATACAGCTTCGATGGCCTGCCGCGCCCGCTGCATCACTTCGAGGCAGGCGCGGGCGTTGTGGTAAGGGCATTTCCAGATGCCCACTTTGTCTTCGCTGCGGTACGGCGTGCCGTCGCGGGCGACGCGGTAAAACCACTCGCCGTTCTCGGCATCCACGAGGGCGTGCTGCACGAAGTGCCACGCGCGCGCAGCGGCGTCCAGAAATGCCTCGTCGTCGGTGAGGGCATACGCGTTGACGAAGCCGACGACGGCCTCGGCCTGCGGCCACCAGTGCTTGTCGGCGTCGAGCCGCCCGTCGAGGTGGCGCTCGTAGAACACGCCGCCGTCGGCGTCCACACCGTCATGGAGTACCTGCCGCGCCAGCGACACCGCTGTTTTCCGCACCCGCTCGACGAGCCGGGCTTGGCCGATTTCTTCGGCGGCTTCGAGGAGCAGCCAGCTCGCCTCGATGTCGTGGCCGTACGAAACCGGGGACGGAAGGGGCGTCCAGTCCATCCCGAAAAAGCCGTGCTGCCGGTGCTTCTCGTCGTCCACGATGCGGTCGAGGTAGAGCGTGAGGATGGCTTCCAGCCGCCCGGCGAGCACTGCGTTCGGCCACACGCGGTAGAGGTTGGTGTAGGCCTCCAGCACGTGCAGGTGCGTGTTCATCGACTTGGGCGCGTCGAGGTCGCGGGCGCTCAGGCGCACGTCACCGAGGGCCGACCAGTCGCGGGCGAAGGCTTCGAGGTAGCCGCCGTGTACCGGGTCTACGGCGCGTTCTTCGAGCAAGTGGAACAGGTCGATGGCCCACGTGCGGGCTTCGGAGGAGTCTGTCAGGCGGACGTACTCGGCCAGTCCGTAGAGGGCGAACGCCTGCGCGTAGGTTTGCTTCTTGGTGTCGAGCGGCTCCCCGTCTGCCGTCACCGTCCAGTACACGCCGCCGTGGTTGGGGTCGGCGAAATGGGCGCGCAGGTAGTCGAAGGCACGCGTAGCGAACGGCGTGTAGCGGGCGTCGGCGAGGGTTCGCGCTACTGCGGCAAACGTCCACAGCAGGCGGGCGTTGAGAACGGCGCCTCGAGGCGCGCTCGTCACCACGCGGTCGTCTCCGGCGATGCGGCCCACGAAGCCGCCGCGCGTGTCGTCTACCGCACGCCGCATCCAGTAGGGCAGGATGTGGCCGGTTAGTTCGCGCCGGGCGTCGGCGGCGAGGGCGGCGAGGCGGTCGGACGCGTCCATCGTCACGGCTGTTGGAGAAAGCCGCGGTTGCGGCGGATGAGGGCCAGGCGCTGCGCCACGCTCGCAGCGGAGCGGAGCGCGTCGGGCGGCGTGTGAAGCGCGTAATCGACGAGCTTCTCGAGCGTGGAGGTGGCCACGTGCAAGCGCGTGTCGGACGAGCCGTAGTAAATGAACACCGCGCCGTCGTCGTCGAGAATCCAGCCGTTGGCGAACGTCACGTTCGACACGTCGCCCACGCGCTCCTCGCCCTGCGGCTCGATAAAGTGGCCGCCCGGCGCGTGCGTGACGCGCCACGGTTCGTCCAGCGCCGTCATGAACAGGTACGTCACGTAGCGCAGCCCGGCAGCGGTATTGCGCACGCCGTGCGCGAGGTGCAGCCAGCCGTGGTCGGTTTTGAGCGGCGGCGGCCCCTGCCCGTTTTTCGCCTCTTTGATGGTGTGGTAGACGCGCGGCTCGATGACGTCTTCCTTCTCGACAGCGGCCCCGTCCATCGTCGGGCTGAGGCCCCAGCCGATGCCGCCGCCGGATCCGGCCTCGATGAAACTGTCCTGCGGGCGCGTGTACAGCCCGTACTGCCCGCCGACGAATTCCGGGTGGAGTACGACGTTGCGCTGTTGGGGCGACGGGCTGGCGAGGTCTGGCAACCGCTCCCACGTTTTCAGATCCCGCGTGCGCGCGATCCCGCACTGCGCGATGGCCGCCGAGGTGTCGCCGGGCGCGGCGGCGGGGTCTTTGCGCTCGGTGCAGAACAGCCCGTAGATCCAACCGTCCTCGTGGCGCGTCAGGCGCATGTCGTACACGTTGGTATCCGGCTCGTCGGTCTCGGGCATCACGATGGGTTCGTCCCAGAAACGGAAGCCGTCGATGCCGTTCGCGCTCTCGGCAACGGCGAAAAACGACTTCCGGTCGGCCCCCTCGACGCGCGCCACGACGAGGTATTTGCCGTCGTGTTTGAGGGCTCCGGCGTTGAAGACGGCATTGACGCCCATCCGCTCCATCATGAACGGGTTGGTGGCGGGGTCGAGGTCGTAGCGCCATTCCAGCGGCGTGTGTGCGGCCGTGAGCACAGGGTAGCGGTAGCGCGTGTAGATGCCGTTGCCGAGCGGCTCTGGCTCGTTGGGGCGCGTGACGAGCGCGTGATGGGCCTCGCGCAGGGCACGCAGCCGGTTTTCGGCAGCCGCACGCACAGCATTTTCGGACGGAGCCGTGAGCACGGAGGAACGCTCAGACATGGCAGAGACGAGTTGAACGGAAACAGACACGTCAGGACGGAACGGGCAGATCGACGGGCAGCGCGGCGGCGGGCGAAGCCGAGCCGGGATTTCCCGAGGCGCGGGCGGCGTTCACGTCGGGTTCGTCCGGGTAATCCTCCAGTTTGTCGTACCAGTTGAACTTGAGGAAGACCGACGTCACCAGCGCCACGACGATGGCAATGGCGAGCGCGTCGAAGGCTTCGATGACGAGCAAGATGCCGATGGCGACGAGCGCCGTCTGCCACACCACCCCCACGAGCACGTTCAACGCGTCGCGCTTGAAATGTCCGTTGGCGCGGATCTCCGGACGCTCGGCCACGACCTTGTCGTGAACCGGCCCCCAGAAGCCCCACGGACGCACTTTGAGGTAGAAATCCTTGAGGACGGCCTCGTCGTCCGGCTTCGTCAGGAGGCTGCCTGCGATGCAGCCGACGAGCGAGAGGCCGAGAATGAACGGGAAGCCGTAGAGCGGCGTCGCCGCGCCGTACGCGCCCCCCATCACCTCGGGCACGATGCCCGCCGCCGCGATGCCGGCGAGCATGCCCCAGAAATAGCCATAGCTGTTGAAGCGCCACCAGTGCCATTTCAGGAGGTTCGACGCCGCGTAGCCGCCATACAACGCCGCCACGAGCCACTGCACGATCGAGTTCAGATCGACGATCAAGAAGCCGAAGGCCGTCCCGATGACGACGACGACGATGGAGACGACGTAGCTCATCCAGACGTACGTCTTCTCGCTCGCGTCCGGGTTGATGTAGCGCTTGTACACGTCGTTGACGATGTACGCCGGGGCCGCGTTGACGGTGGCGGCGTACGTGCTCATGAAGGCGGCGAGCAGCGCGGCGATGAGCAAGCCGAGCAGGCCCGTCGGGATGAACTCGCGCAGCGCAAAAGGCAGGATGAGTTCGAAATTGACGTCCGGCCCCATCGCACCCAGGTCGTCCGTGAAAAACAGCAGCGCCAGCACGGTCAGCCCGGTGATGAGCATGTAGCGCGGAATCATCAGCACGAGGCTCACGAGCCCACTCATCTTGGCCGCCTCTCGCGGCGTCCTGGCCGACAGCACCCGCTGCATGTCGTAGTTCGGGGCCGGGCCCGCCATGCTCACGAGGATGCCCTTGAAGAGCAGCATCATGAAAAATGCCCCGAAGATGGAGTAGCCGTCAGCCGCGATTTTGGCGTTGGCCGACGGCAGCAGATTCGACCAGTCGAGATCGAGGTTCCAGCCGAAGCCGAGCGACTGCCAGCCCTCCGGCACGACCGCCGCCAGCGTACCCGGCGACAGCTGCTGCATGGCGATGATGCCCACCCACACGCACGCGACCGTCATGATGCAGAACTGCAGCACCTCGGTAAACACCACGCTGAACATGCCGCCCTTGACCACATACAGCGTCGCGATGGCCGTGACGATGAGGCCGTAGATGTTGGCGTTCGCGGTGGCATCCGCCGCGAACTGGAACGGCAGGAACGCCGCCGCAAACTGCCCGATGCCGATAAAGCCGTACGCCAGAAACCCGATCACGTTGATGAGCGCGAAGAGCACCACCACGAGGTGCGACAGCTTCGCCCCGCGCCCGTCGCCAAACCTGAACCGGATCCACTCGGCCCCCGTCATCACCCCCGAGCGGCGCAGCCACACCGAGAGGTAGACCATCATAAAAATCTGGTTGAAGACCGGCCACAGCCAGGGAATCCAGACGCTTTTCAGGCCATAGACGAACAGCAGGTACACGAGCCACATCGTGCCCGAGATGTCGAACATCCCCGAGGCGTTCGACAGCCCGAGGGCGTACCACGGAATGGTGTTGCCGCCGAGGAAATAATTCTGGATGCTTTTCGAGGCACGTTTCGAGATCCAGAAGCCGATGGCCACCGTCACCACCACATAGGCGGCCACGATGAGCAGGTCGAGGGGGTGAAGGCTCATGGCGGAGGGACGAGAGGTAGCCGGCGGACAGCCGCGCCTGTGGAAGCGCTTGCGGGCGAGAAGGTACCCGATGCAGATCTTAAATCAAAATGATTTAGCAAACCCGATTGCACTTTTTCGCGTATGATGGGCACGGTGCCCGGCTGCGCCGGTTCGCCCCCACGTGACGCTGGCGGACGTTCCTCCGGGATGCGCCCGGCAGCAGGGGTTCCTCCTCGTGCTTCGACGGCGGTTCTCCTTTCTCGCAGTTGACCTCGCTTCCATGCTGACCGGAACCAACCTCACGCACGCCAAGCAGCACAACATCCAGATCGTCTACGAGACGATCCGGTTGTACGGGCCGATTTCCCGCGCCGAGATTGCGCGCCAGACGCAGCTCACTGCGCAGACCGTCTCCAACCTCGTCCGCCAGCTCCTCGACGAGCAGCTCGTGCTCGAAGCCGACAAGCAGAGCCAGGGGCGCGGTGCGCCGTCGATCAGCCTCATCATCAACCCCGACGCCGCCTTTGCCGTCGGGCTGGATTTCGACGTGGACCACCTGACGGCGGTGCTCGTCAACCTCTCGGGCGAGGTAAAACAGCGCCTGCACCACGAACTGTCGGTGCCGACGCCTACCGAAGCCATCGCCCTGCTGGCCGAGACGGTACGGGTGCTGGTGCAGCGGCAGGGGCTGCGCCCCGAGCGCGTGTGGGGCGTGGGCGTAGGCGTGCCCGGCCCGATGGTGCCGTCGCCGCAGCAGTCCGGCACATACATCGTAAGCCCGTGGGCGCTGCCCGAGTGGCGCGACGTGCCGCTCGCCGAACTCCTGCACGAAGAGCTGAAGCTGCCCGTCTTTATCGAGAACAACGCCACGGCGGCAGCCGTCGGTGAGCACTGGTACGGCGCGGGGCGGCACGTGTCCACGTTTTTCTACGTCTACCTCGGCAGCGGCCTGGGCGGCGGGCTCGTGGTGCAGGGGCATCCGTTCGAGGGGCACTCGGGCAACGTCGGCGAGGTCGGCTACCTGCCGCCCTGCCCCTCTGTCAGCGCGCACGACGGGATGCAGCACCTCGGCGAGTTGTTCAACCTCCGCCAGCTCTACGCGCGCTTGCAGGCGGCCGGCGAAGCGGTGGAATCGCTCGACGACCTGGTGCGGCGGCTGGAAGCCTCGTCTCCGGCGGTGCTGGCGTGGCTGGAGGACGCCGCCGAGCAGATGGCGTTCGTGCTGCTGGCGGTAGAGTATTTGATCGATCCGCAGGCGATTTTTATGGGCGGGCGCTGGCCCAACGTGCTGCTCAACGCGCTGCTGGAGCGGGCAAAGGCCCTGCTTTCGGCCCGGCGGGTCCAGCGTCACCGCGCCACGCCCGACCTGCGCCTCGCCACCGCCGGCACCGACGCCGCTGCGCTGGGCGTAGCCACGCTGCCGCTCTACAGCACCTTCGCGCCCAAGTCGCGCATCGCCCTCAAGCGGGCCGACTCCGGCGAACTCTCGCACCACCTCCCTCAGTAGCGCTGACAGGGGGAGTATTCACACGAGAACGAGATTCCCCGATCTCATCAGATCTCAGGCTCCGGGATGGGCAGCGCCGCCGGGTCAGGCTCGGCTGTGGTGGATGAGGGCGCGCGGAGCTCTTTCCGCAGCCGGCGCCCCTGCACGACGGCGTAGAGCGCGGGAATCATGATGAGGGTGTGGACGGTGCTCGTCACCAGCCCGCCCACCATCGGGGTGGCGATGCGCTGCATCACCTCGGCCCCCGCGCCAGTGCCGAACAGGATGGGCACGAGGCCGATGATCGTCGTAAAGACCGTCATCAGCTTGGGGCGGACGCGATCCACGGCTCCTTCTTCGAGGGCTTCTTTGAGGCGCGGCACGCTCGTCAACCGGCCGGTGCGGCGGTAGCGCTTCACGGCCTCGTCGAGGTAGACGTGCATCACCACGCCTGTTTCGGCGGCAAGCCCCGCCACGGCGATCAGGCCCACGCCGACGGCAATCGAGAAGTTGTAGCCGAGCGCCAGCATCAGCCACACCGCGCCCACCACCGCGAACGGCAGCGGGATCATGAGCAGGAGGGCTTCCGATGCGCTCTGGAAGTGGAGGAAGAGCAGCAGGAAAATGATCGCCAGCGTGATCGGCACGAGGACGGCGAGGCGTCGGTTGGCGCGCTCCATGTACTCGTACTGCCCGCTCCACTTGATCGAGTAGCCCGGCGGCAGCGCCACGGCCTCCTCCACCGCCTTCCGCGCACGCTGCACGTAGGTGCCCACGTCCGCTTCGTCCGTCAAGTCCACGAACACCCAGGCGTTAGGCCGCGCGTTCTCGCTCTTGATCATCGGCGGCCCGGCGACGTAGGCGAAGTCCGCGAGCTGGCCCAGCGGCACCTGCGCGCCACCGGGCGCGGGCACCAGCACCTGCCGCAACGCGGGCAGGTCGTCGCGGAGCGCGCGCGGGTAGCGCACGCTCACGGGGTAGCGTTCGAGGCCCTCGACGGTCGTGGTCACGTTCATGCCGCCGATGGCCGCCGCGATCACGTCCTGCACGTCGCCGCTCGTCAGTCCGTAGCGCGCCGCCGCCTGCCGGTCTACGTCGATGTCGAGAAAGCTACCGCCCATGACGCGCTCGGCGTAGGCGCTCCGCGTGCCCGGCAGATCGCGCACGGCGGCCTCGACCTCTCGGCCCAGCCGTTCCAGCATTTCGAGATCTGGCCCGGCGATCTTCACCCCTACGGGCGTCTTGATGCCCGTCGCCAGCATGTCGGTGCGCGTCTTGATGGGCATCGTCCACGCATTGGTGAGGCCGGGGAAGTTGATGGCGCGGTCCATCTCGGCAGTGAGCGACTGCCGCGTGACGCCTTCGCGCCACTCGGTTTCAGGCTTGAGGATGATCGTCGTCTCGATCATCGTCAGCGGCGCGGGGTCGGTGGCCGTCTCGGCCCGCCCGATCTTGCCGAAGACGCGCTCGACCTCGGGGAACGAGGCGAGGATGCGGTCGGTGCGCTGGAGGATTTCCTTCGCCCCCTGCGGCGAGACGCCGGGCAGCGTCGTGGGCATATACAACAGATCGCCCTCCCAGAGCGGCGGCATGAACTCGCTGCCGATCTGCGGAAACGGGACGACGGCGCGGCCCAGAAACATCCGCTGGACCGGGAGCGCCGTCAGGAACAGCAGGCCGAAGCCGACGACGAGCACGGCCACCGGATGCCGCAGGGTGCCCCGAATCAGGGGGCGGTAGAGGCGGATGAAGAACCGCGCGATGGGGTTCTGGCGCTCCGCCCGGATCTTCCCCCTGACGAAGACGGCCATGAGCGCGGGCACGAGCGTGACGGCGAGGAGGGAGGCCGCCGCCATCGAGAACGTCTTGGTGAGCGCCAGCGGGCGAAACATCCGGCCCTCGACCTGCTCCAGCGTGAAGACCGGCAGAAAGCTGACCGTCACGATGAGCAGCGAGAAGAACAGGCTCGGCCCGACCTCCTTCGCGGCGTCGATCACGGCGCGCAGTCGGACGGATTCGGGCAGGTCGGACGGGACGCCTCCCTTCGTCCTTCCCGAATCCGTCCGCCGTTCCGCGAAATTCTTCCTTTGCCCGTTCGATGTGCTTGTGCGCGTTCTCGACCATCACCAGGCTCGCGTCCACCATCACGCCGATGGCGATGGCGATGCCGCCGAGGCTCATGATGTTGGCGTTGATGCCGAGCAGGTACATCACCCCGAGCGCGATGAGGATGCCCACGGGCACCGTCACGACGGCCACGAAGGCGCTGCGGACGTGCAGGAGAAACACGATCACGATGAGGGCCACGACGAGCATCTCCTCCCAGATCTTCCCCGCGAGCGTGTCCACGGCCCGCCCGATGAGCGCGCTGCGGTCGTACTCCGTCACCACCTCGACGCCCGGCGGCAAGCCGCTCTGCAGTTCCACCAGCCGCGCCTTCACGCGGTCGATGGTGGCCTGCGCGTTCTCGCCGTAGCGCATCACGATGATACCGCCCACCACCTCGCCCTCGCCGTTCACGTCCGCGATGCCGCGCCGGATCTCGGGGCCGATCCCGACCGTCGCCACCTGCCCGACCGTTACCGCCGTGCCGCCCTCGGCCTTGAGCACGACGCCCCGGATGTCCTCGACGCCCTTCAGATACCCCTTGCCGCGCACGATGAATTCGCGCTCCCCGAGTTCGAGCAGCCGCCCGCCCACGTCGCGGTTCGAGCGGCGGAGCGCCGCGCCGACCTGCCCGATGGGGATGCCGAAAGCCGCCAGCTTCTGCGGATCGACGACCACCTGGTACTGCTTCTGGAAGCCGCCGACCGTCGCCACTTCGCTCACGCCTTCTACGGCCTGTAACTCGTATTTGAGGTAGAAATCCTGGATGGATCGGAGCTGGGCGAGGTCGTAGGTGCCCGTCGTGTCGCGCAGGGAGTAGGTGTAGATCCAGCCCACGCCCGTGGCGTCCGGTCCGAGCGCGGGGCTTGCGCCTTCCGGCAACCGATCCTGGATCTGCGACAGGTATTCGAGCACCCGGCTGCGCGCCCAGTACATGTCCGTGCCGTCCTCGAAGATGACGTAGACGAAGCTCGTCCCGAACATCGAGTAGCCGCGCACCGTCTTCGCAAACGGCACCGACAGCAGCGCCGACGTGAGCGGGTACGTCACCCCTTCCTCGACGATCTGCGGCCCCTGGCCGGGGTATTCGGTCCTGACGATCACCTGCACGTCACTCAGGTCCGGGATGGCGTCGATGGGCGTATTCAGCGTGGCCCACGCGCCGAGGGCGGCCACGAGGAGCGTGACAAGGCCGACGAGCAGCCGGTTGTGCGCGCTCCATTCGATGAGACGTTCGAGCATGGCTTAGTCGGTGTGGCCCCGGAGACGGTCGTACGCGGCGACCTGTTCGGGCGTGAGCACGTCGCGGAGGGCGACGTGCGCGTTGAGGTGGGCGGCACGGAGGCGGCCTCGCAGTTCGGCGAGGTCGGACGTCATTTGGCGGACGGCGTTGGGCGTAGCGCGGCCCTCGGCGAAGAGGGCGTCGAGCGCGTGCTCCTGCGCGACGATCCGTTCGCCAAGCGGCTGGACTTCAGCGAGCATCGCAGCGCGCAGGCGTTCCGCTTCGGCGCGCTGCTCGGCGGTGAGTTCTAGTTCGCCAGCGAGTTCGAGCACGTGAAGGGGGCCGGGGTAGTGATGCAGTTCGGCGGGGCGGGCGAGGCCCATTCCGCGCCCGGCGATCAAGTTGGCAACCTCCTCGGCAGAGAGTCCCGTTGGGATCTGCGTCGTGTCGGCGCGGTCGACGACCGACTCGGCGCGGCGATGTTGGGCGTGATCGTGTTTCTGCGCGAGCGCAGCGGGAGCGGCCAAGAGTAGCGCGAGGGTGAGGGCGAGGAGCAGACGCATCGGTGTGGGGATTAATGGTTCATCTGGCTGTGGTCGACCCCGCCCATCGGGTCGGGAGCGGGGTCGGTTTCGTCCGCCATCGCGCCGACGGCGGCGGCGAGGCGGGCCTCGGAGTCGATGAGAAACTGCGCGCTCGTGACGACCTGCTCGCCGCCCACGAGGCCGTCGAGGATCTGGATCATCCCCTCGCCTTCTCCGCCGAGCGTGACGGGCTGCGGGCGGAAGCGCCCGTCGCCGAGGGCGAGAATCACGACGGCCTCGTCGCCCGTGCGGATCACGGCCTCACTCGGAACGGTCGGGTGCGCGTCGCCCGGCGCGCCGTAGAGCGTGGCCGTGGCGAACATACCGGGTTTGATGGCGAGGCCCGGGTTGGCGACGACCACGCGCGCCGTGCCCGTGCGCGTGCCGGGGTCGAGCGTGTCGTAGACGTACTCGACCGTGCCGCGCAGCTCCCGCCCCGGCTGGCTCTCCAGCGCCACGACGGCCCGCGTGCCGACGCTCACCCACCCCAGATCCTGCTCGGGCACGTCCACCTGTAGCCACAGCGTGCCCAGGTTCACGATCTGCATGAGCGACGCGCCCGCCATCGCCTGCATCCCCTCGACGACGTTTTTCTCGACGACGGTGCCCGTCGCGGGTGCATAGATCGTCAGTGTGCGCGTGACCTCGCCCGTCGTCTCCAGCTTCTCGATCTGCGCGCGGCTGATGTCGAAGAGCGCGAGGCGGCGGCGGGCGGCTTCCACGAGCCGTTCGCCTTCTTCGCTGCCGAGCAGGTCGCGGGTGCGGAGGGCGAGCAGGTACTCTTCCTGCGTCGAGACGAGCTGCGGGCTGTAGAGTTCGAGCAGCGGCTGGCCGCGGCGAACCCGATCCCCTTCGGCGTTCACGTAGAGCCTCTCGACCCAGCCGCCGACTTTGAGGCTGACGGCGGTGCGGGCGCGCTCGCTGGCTTCGAAGACGCCTGTGGCGCGCAGGCTACGGCTGATCGCCTGAATCTGGACGGGCGCCGTCCGCACGCCGATGTTCTGCATCGTCACCGCGTCGATTTCGACGGTGCCCGGCGCGGCACCGGAGACCTGCACGGGCACCAGGTCCATCCCGCAGATCGGGCACTGGCCCGGCGCATCCTCCACGATCCACGGATGCATCCCGCTCTGGTACACGAGGCCGTCGCCGTCGAGGTCTCTGGCGGCCAGGCCACCCGCTGCGCCCCCCTCGCCGGGAGCCGTGGCAGGTGGGGCCTCTGCGAGGGAATCACCGCCGCCACCTCCTCGGGAGATCGTCCACGCGAGGCCGACGGCGACGAGCAGCACGACGAGCGCGCTCATCACGAACAGGGCCGCACGGCGCTTCGGGCGCGGCGACGCGGGCGCATCATACGGGGAGCGCTCGGGCGACTCCACGGGCGGCACAGGGTGGTTCGGGGTTTTCATCGGAGTCAGAAATCCTGGGAAGGTGAGAGGTCGGCGAGCGCGGCGACGCCGAGGGCACGTTCGAGCCGGGCGGTGGCGTCGAGGTAGCGGCCGAGGGCTTCTTCGAGGCCGAGGGCCACCTGGAAGCGCGCCCGCTCGGCGTCGAGGAAGGCGGTGTAGTCGGCTTCGCCCGTCGTGTAGGCGGCCAGTACGGATTCGACCGTCGCCTGCGCCTGCGGCACGAGGCGGTCGCGGTAGAGGTCGAGCACCTCGGCCTCGCGGCGTGCCGCGTAGAGCAGGTCGTCGAGGTCGGTGGCGATCTGCGTTTCCAGCGCCTCGCGGCGGGCGAACACCTGTGCCTGGCGCAGCCGGGCTTCTTCGAGCCGCGCCCGAAGCCGACCACGCTGGAGCGGCAGGCGCGCCGAAACCATGAAGCCGATGCCTGCCGCGATGCGCTGCCCGGCGTTCATCATGGGCATCCCACCGGGGGTCATGTCCATGAACATGACCCCCACGCCCAGCTCGGGATAGAACGCTTTGCGCGCGAGGGCCGCTTCCGTCGCCGCCCGGTCTGCCTCGGCGTCGAGGGCCTGGCGTTCGGGGCGTTGCCGCAGGGCGATCTCCAATAGGCCGTCCGGTGCGAGGGGCAGCGGCGGCACCAGTGCCACAACGCCCCCCCGGAGCAGGTCGCGGCGGTCGGTGAGGCGGGCCAGCGTGCGCAGCGCCGCCTCCTGCCGCCGGTCGAGCAGCAGCAGCCGCTCCGACAGCTCGTTCCGGGCCAGTTGCACCTGCAGGATGGCCCCCTGCGGCCCGCGGCCCACTTCGTAGCGCACCGCGGCCGCTTCGGCAATAGCGCTCAGCCGCTGCTCGAATTGCCGCACGAGCGCGTCGGTGCGTTGCAGGCGATAGAGTTCGTAGTACGCCTTTTTGACTTCGAAGGCGAGGTCGAGCGCGAGCGCGTCGGCGGCGTGCCCGGCGGCTTCAGCGGCCAGGTCTGCCGACCGCGCGCGCAGGGCCCGCGTGCCGGGCCACGGCAGCATCTGCTCGGCGCGCCACTGGCTCCGCTGGTCGCCCATCGCCGTGACGAGCGGATACGGAAACACGGTGACCCCAACGGTCGGGTCGGGCAATGCGCCCACCTGTGCGCCCACCTCGGCGCGGGCGGCGGCGTCGAGCCGGGCCGCCCGGAGCGTGGGGTTGGCGGCCTCGACCTCGGCCAGGAGAGCGTCGAGGCGCAGGCGCGTGGTGTCGGGGGCCTGGGCGCGGGCCACGCCCGTGACGGCGCAGGCGGCGAGGAGGCAGGCCAGCAGCGCGCGAGGCGCTGCACAGGAGAAAGCCATGATGCGGTTGATCTGAAGAACGTTCCACGGAGCAGACGGCGGCAGCGCGTGCGCGCAGGCCAGCCGGACTACCGGGGACGTATCAGATCAACAGGATCGAGAAGGCGAGGTGCGACCGCACAGACAAGGGCGGCCCGCCGGGATCGGCCAGCCGGGGCCGGACGGGCGGAGCCTCCGCGACCTCAGCCCAGATCGGGGCGGCGACGGCGAACAGCGCTCCGTCGAAACGCGGCACCGCTGGGGCGTCCACCGCGAGGGTTTCCACTGGCACAAGCGGAGCAACCGTACAGCAAGCAGCGTCAGCGGGGGCGTCCACGGAGGTCGCGGGCGGATGGTCGGGGCAATGATCTCCGCAGCAGGGATGGGCTTGCTCCGTCACTCCCCTATGCATTTCCATTCCCGCGCAGAGGTGCGCCAGCAGCGGCCCGGCTCCCGTCAGAAGCAGGACGAGAGCCAGTAGCGCGGGCGCGAGGCGGTATGGACGAGGCGTGTTCGGCATCACAGGGAGAAGGTACCATCCGTATCGGCCTGCGATCCCATCTCTCACCTTAGTTCTTCTAAAGGTTGAAGCCCTCTTCCCGGTTTCCGGATCAAAAATCGGAGAACCCGCCCGGCTTCGCGTCCCTCCTCGCCCGCGCACCTGCCCGATGGGAGGCTGCATTTTTTCGAGAGAGGCACGAAGTATGCTGAGACTGGAAGCTCACCTCTCCGCTATCTCCAATGTCTATCCGTCTCCTCCTCGCGTTTCTCCTCGTCCCCGCCGCCGCACACGCGCAGTGGACGTTCTCCGGGCCGGGCCTGTTTACGCCCATCGGCACCGCCGAGAACGGCGACCCACGTGTTTTTCGCTCGCCACGCGCGGCTCGGGCGCCCCTGCCGACGGCGGCTACGTCTACCGCAGCGCCGACGGGGGGCAGACGTGGGACAACGTGTCAGCGGGAATGCTCACGACGCAGAAGCCCCTCGGCCCTGCCTTCAACGCCATCGGCGCCACCGACGGGCTCGTGGTCGCAGCGGCGCGGTCAGGCGTACAACGTCGCCCACCTCTACTACCTCGACCGACGACGGCGCGACGTGGACACTCAAGACCAACTTCCCCACCGTCTACGAAGGCGGCATCCGGGCGTTCTACCTCCGCGACGCGCGCACCCTCGTGGCGTTCGCCAGCACCACTCGAGCCAGCGCCGGCTCGTCGCCTCCACCGACGGCGGCGCTACGTGGACCGTGCAGCCCGAGGTTTTCGGCACGCAGACGCCCGCGCCCGTCATGGACGCCGGCGGCGCGCTCTACCTGCCCGCGTCCAACCATACGGCGGGCGCGGCGTGCGCGTCTCGGCAGACTTGGGCGCGACGTGGACGACCGCTTCCGGCAGGCGCTGCCCATGAATGCCACCTTCGATGGCCTCTTCACGTGGACGGACGGCGCGCGCGTGTACCAGTCGGCCTCCCTGAGCGCCTCGGGCAATCCGCAGCGGATGCTCTACTGGACCGACGACCGGGGCCTGACGTGGCAGAGCAAGGACATCAACGGCCTCATCACGCTGCTCAACACCAACCGGCTCGACGGCATCATCTCGCGCGGCACCACGCTGGTGGCCAAGAGCCTTGTCACGCAGCGCCCGAGTTCGGGTGGCGGCGTGGAGTCGTTCAACGACGACATAATGGCCTACAGCACCGATTTCGGCGACACGTGGACGCTCGGCGACCCGGACAGCACGCTGCTGCGCGCCCAGTACAACCGCAACCTCAAGCCGGAGACGCCCCTCGGCATCGTCGCCACGCGCACCGGCTTTCTCTACGCCAACATCACCAGCAGCACGTTCGGCAACCGGCTCTACTACAGCGCCGACGGCATCGAGTGGGAAGGGGTGAACGTCAACGGCTTCGGGCGTGACATCGGCAACGTTGTCCCGTTTGGCGACGCGCTGCTGGCCTTTGAGGACGAGACCATCAGCGACGGGGCGGGCTTCTTCCGCTCGGACGACGGTGGCGCGTCGTGGCGCTACGTCACCAAGCTCAACTACGGCTTCAACGACGCCGAGGGCTGCGCGCAAGGGAATGGGAATGGCCTCGCCGTGGCACTCGCCGACAAAATCGTGGCCGTCTGCGAGACCGACGTCTACCACAGCACCGACGGCCTCAACTTCACCAAGGTGGGTGCGAACGCCGTGCCGACGGACCGCACCAAGATGCTCGTTGAGGAGGGCGGCACACTCTACCTGCTGTCGTGGAGTTCGAACCTGAGCGGATACGGCGGCCAGGGCATCGTCCTCCTCACGAGCACCGACGAGGGCCTGACGTGGACGCAGCAGGCCAGCGGGATGCGGACGCTCGAACGGCCCAGCGTCGCCGGAAACCGCGTCATCTTCAGCGACCGCTCCAAGGTGTACATCAGCACCGATGGCGGCGCGACCTTCGGGGAGCAAACGGGCTTGTTCGGCTCGACGGACGCCGGAGTGGCCGCCACGCCGACCGCCCTGTTCGCCGGGTCGGGCTACGAGCGCCTGCTCTTCGGGACGTATCTCAACAAGAAGACGTTCTTCCGCTCGACGGACGACGGGGCGACGTGGCAGGACTTGATCGCCGATGGGGTCATTGCCGACGGCCCGCGCTCGCTGCACGCCGACGGCGATCTGCTCATTGGCGTCTTCACCGACAGCGTAGCCGTCTCGCAGGACGACGGCGCGACGTGGTACGGCATGGCGCAGGGCTGGCCGGCTGGCGTGCGCGGCGAGGACGCTTTCGTCCACAACGATACGCTGTACGTGCAGGTGCTCTTCGAGGGCCTGTACTACGCGCCCCTCGCCGATCTCGGGTTCGTGGTCGCCACGGAATCCGAGGCGATGCCGAGCACGACAGCGCTTGCCGCGTGGCCCTCACCCGCACGCGGAGAGGTGCAGGTGCGCTACACGCTCGACCGGGCGCAGCGCGTGCAGGTCGCCGTCTACGACCTGCTGGGCCGCCGCGTGGCCGCGCTCGCCGACGGCTTCGCACCCGCCGGCACGCACACCGCCACGTGGGCGGAAAGCGGCCTCGCCGCCGGGCTGTACGTCGTCCGCCTGACCACCGAGGACGGGAAGAGTCAGACGCGGAGCGTCGTCCGGATGTGATGAAGCGCGGGGCGGGGCCGTCGTAGTTTGGCACCTCCTCTACGACGGCCCCGCCCATGCGTCTGCTCCTGCCGCTGCTCCTCTTCGTGACTGCTTGCTCCACCACCCCTGCCACGCCCACCGAAGAACTGCCCGCCGCTACGCCCCGCTACCTCGCGCTGGGCGACTCGTACACCATCGGCGAGCGCGTGCCGGAAGCGGAGCGCTGGCCCGTGCAACTCGCCGCGCGGCTGCGCGCCGCAGGCGTGCCCGTCGCGCCGCCGCAGATCGTGGCGAAGACGGGCTGGACGACCGATGAACTCTCCGCCGCCCTCGACGCCGCCGAACCCACCGGGCCGTTCGACCTCGTGACCCTCCTCATCGGCGTCAACAACCAGTACCGGGGGCGCTCGGCGGACGAGTACCGTGTGCAGTTTCGCGCTCTGCTGGAACGCAGCATCGGCTACGCCGGTGGCGAGGCGGGCCGCGTCGTCATCGTCTCCATCCCCGACTGGGGCGTGACGCCGTTCGGGCAGAGCCGCGACCCCGCGCAGATCGCCCGCGAGATCGACACCTTCAACGCCATCGCGCGGGAGGAAGCGCAGGCGCGCGGCGCGGCCTACGTGAACATCACCGGCCTCTCGCGCGCCATGCCGGATGCTGTTGCTCCCGATGGACTGCACCCGAGCGGCGCGCAGTACGCCGCGTGGGCCGAGGCCATCCTGCCCGCTGCCCGCGCCGCGCTGGCGCAGGAGTGATCACCCCGCCGCTTGCGTCTTCTGCTGGAGGGCGAACTTCTTACGGTCGTTGATATCCAGAAACCGCTTGCGGAGCCGGATGGACTTGGGCGTGATCTCGATCAGTTCGTCCTCGCGGATAAACTCGATGGCTTCTTCCAAACTCATGATGCGCGGCGGGATGAGCCGCTCGAAGTTGTCGGAGCCGGAGGCCCGCATGTTGGTGAGCTTCTTCTCCTTGACGATGTTCACGTCGAGGTCGGCATCGCGGGCGTTTTCGCCGATGATCATGCCGGTGTACACCTCGTGCTGCGGCCCGACGAACAACTCGCCGCGTTCCTGCAACGCCACGATGGCGTAGGGCGTGACCTTGCCCGACCGGTCGGCGACGAGGCCGCCGGTGGCGCGGTGGACGATCTCGCCCGCCCACGGACGGTAGCCGTCGAAGAGGTGCGTGAGGATGCCGGTGCCTTTGGTGTCGGTGAGAAATTCCGTCCGGTAGCCGATGAGGCCGCGCGCGGGGATGTCGAATTCGAGGCGGACGCGGCCCGTGCCGTGGTTGGTCATCTTCGTCATCACGCCGCGGCGCGTGCCGAGCTTCTGCACCACCACGCCCATGTGCTCCTCGGGCACGTCGATGAGGGCTTTCTCGTACGGCTCGTGGCGCTTGCCGTGGATCTCTTTCAGGATCACCTGCGGCATCCCGACGGCGAACTCGTAGCCCTCGCGGCGCATCTGCTCGATGAGGATCGCCATCTGCAACTCGCCGCGCCCGTAGACGACGAAGCGGTCGGGGCTGTCGGTTTCCTCGATTTTCATGGCGAGGTTGGTCTCCGCCTCCTGCATCAGGCGGTCGCGCAGGTTGCGGCTCGTCACGTACTGCCCCTCGCGCCCACACAGCGGACTGTCGTTGATGCGGAACTCCATCGACAGCGTCGGCTCGTCGATCTTGAGCGGCACGAGCGGGTCGGGGTCTTCGGCGCTCGACAAACTCTCGCCCAGCCCGATGCCGGCCACGCCGCCGACCATGATGACCTCGCCCGGCCCGGCGCTTTCGACCTCGTTGCGGTTGAGGCCCACGAAGTCGAAGAGCGCCGTCACGCTCACGTTCTTCGTCGTGCCGTCGCGGTGGCAGAGCGCGATGCGGCCCTTGTTCTGGATCGTCCCGTTGACGACGCGGCCCACGGCGAGCGGCCCGAGGTACTTGTCGGGGCGGACGTTGGTGACGAGCACCTGGAGCGTCGCGTCGGGGTCGCCGGTGGGGGCGGGGACGTGTTCGAGGATGGCCTCGAAGAGCGGCTTGAGGTCGGTGAGCGGCTTTTCGAGATCGGTCGTGCACTGCCCGTCGCGGGCGACGGCGTAAAGCACGGGAAACTCGATCTGCTCCTCGTTCGCGTCGAGGTCGATGAACAGGTCATAGACCTCGTTCAACACTTCCTGCGGGCGCGCGTCCTGCCGGTCGATCTTGTTGATGCACACGATGGCGGGCAGGCCGAGGGCGAGCGCTTTCGAGAGCACGAAGCGCGTCTGCGGCAGCGGCCCTTCGGCGGCATCGACGAGCAGCATCACGCCATCGACCATGCGGAGCGTGCGCTCGACCTCGCCGCCGAAGTCGGCATGGCCGGGCGTGTCGACGATGTTGATCTTGGCATCTTCGTAGAACACGGCGGTGTTTTTCGCCATGATGGTGATGCCTTTCTCGCGCTCGAGGTCCATCGAGTCCATGACGCGCTCGGCGACCTCCTGGTTATCACGGAAGGTGCCGCTCTGCCACAGCATGGCGTCCACGAGCGTGGTTTTGCCGTGGTCGACGTGGGCGATGATGGCGATGTTGCGAAGCTCTCTGGGCACGGTGGGCGCGGGATAAAAGAAAAAGGAGACGTGCAAGAGCGCGCCGCCCCGCGCCGGGGTTTCCAACGCGGGGCGGGGTTTTGGCGAATTCAGGATGTGCGAGAAGCGCGCCGCGGGTCCATCGTCGTTGGCCGCCCGTCCTTCGGGCCGGTGAACGTACCCTACTGCATCCGGTCGAGGAGTTCGCGGAACGGCGCGCGCTGCTGGTAGTCGAGCGCGAACGGCGTCGAGCCCAGGTTAAAGGTCACCTCCTGCGCGAACGCGAGTTGGCGGAACTTGACGGGATCGAAGCTGAGGCGCAGAAACACGCCCACGGCCACCGACACGCGCTGCTCGTTGGCGACGATTTCGGGCCACTGGTAGAGCTCGCCGTCTACCTGGGCCGTGACGGGCGTGTAGTTGAGGTAGAGGTCGTTACCGCCGGGGTTGCGGAAGTCGAGATACACCCCTGCGCATCCCTCCTCGTTGCCGCCGCACACGGCGCGCGCCTGCACCGTCAGCGCGGGAGGGCGCATGAGCGGGTTCTGCACCGACTCGAACGGGACTGCCAGCGTGATGGGGCGTGAGCGCAGGGAACCGTCCGGTCCCTGCGAAGGGCCAGAACTCGCGCACGACGCCAGCACGAGTACGACGCACGCGAGGAAAGAGAGGCGAAGCATAGTGGGTCGCGGGGAAGACATCCGTGAAAATAACCCGCCCATCTTCCAGACGCATCCCCTTCTACATGCCCTGCTCTCCGGCCCGGCGGGTGGATGCCACGACGGCGGACGTATCCGGCGGTAGCCCTTCGAGGCTCCGCACGAACCCGTGGAGGGCGGCTACGTCCAGGTCGGTCATCGTGGCAAACGCGGACCAGGGCATAAACGCCGGGTCGAGTGAGCGCCCGTCGCCCGCGATGCCCTGCCGCACGGCGCGAGCAAATTCGGCAGGCGACCGGTGCGCCCATGCGCGCAGCGATGGCACCGGCGGTCCGGCAGGATCAGGGTGGGGGCCGCCTTCGAGCGTCGCTCCGTGGCAGTGCATACAGGTGAACGAAGCGAGGTATTTCCCGTAGGCTGCCGTCGCGGCCACCGGGGGTGCCTCTCCAATCTGTACCGCTTCTTCCACCACTTCCGGCTCGAAAGCACCCACCGCCACCAGCGCCCGCCCGAGGGGTTTGAACACGACGCCCGGATGAACGCCCTCTACGGGAGGGACGCTTTTCAGGTACGCGATGAGCGCGCTCATGTCGGCGTCCGACAGGTTGCGATACGCAGACGACGGCATGACGTACAGCCCACGCCCGTCCTGCCCGATGGCGTGGCGAACGGCGCGCTCCCAGGCAGCATCGTCGTAGCGCGCACCCACGCCACCGCTGCCGCGGGTGAGGTTGGGCGGCTCGATGCGGAAAGGCGGCGCGTCGGCCAGCAGCTGGCCGCCGAGGTCGCGCCCGTGGCACTCCTGGCATCCCATGATGCCCACCAGGTACGCGCCACGCGCAACCGTTCCTTCGTCGCTCCGCACGGCGAGCGCGGTGAGGGGGGACGTGTAGGTCTGCCCGGCCCGCTGCGCCGAGAGGACGTAAATGACAGCGGCGGCCACCAGGACGAGCAGCAGTAACGCGGCGAGGATACGACCGAGGATTCGCATGACCGTAAGGGGATTGAAGAGAGCTATAAGACTATCCGTAGTATGCGACTTTCTACGTCAAATTGGTACTACCTATGCCCAAAAAATGTCTGTCTATCTGCACGTGGCGTGCCGCGAGAAAGGCCGAGCCTCCCGTAGGAAACCCGGCCTTTTCTATGCACCGCTGAAATGTGCCGTTTACTGCGTTTACTGAACGACGGTCATCGTGCGGCTCTGAACGCCTCTGTCGGTGGCGAGGCGGTAGATGTAGAGGCCCGAAGCGAGGGTGCCCGCGTCGAAGGTTGCGCGCGACGTACCGGCAGGCTGAAGGCTGTCCACCACGACGGCGACTTCGCGGCCCGTCACGTCGTAAAGTGCCAGGCGCACGTGCTGCGCGTTTGTGAGCGTGAATTCGATGGTGGACGTGCCTGTTGCCGGGTTAGGATAGCTGCGCCCCAGCGTGAGCGCGCCCGGCACCGCGTCGATCTGTTCGATGGCGGTGGCGAGATCGCCGATGTAGCCGAGCGCATCGAGGGCCGTCCAGCCCTGGAGCCAGTTGTCCGCGCCGAACGCGCCGGTGTAGGTCACCTGCGTAAAGAAGGCGTCGGTGGAAACGGGCACGTTGGACGTCAGCGCGGGACTGCCCGCGTTGGGGCGCGGGTCGAGGCCACCGTCGGCGTCGCGGCTGATGCCTGCCAGCAGCGGACTGGTGATGCGCTGGTTGCCCGTACCCGCCAGGTAGGTCTGCGCGAAATCCTGCGGCGCGAACTGCGCGAGGCCGTTGCCGCTCTTGAAATTCCACCAGATGTTGCCTTCGAGTTTCACCGCACCCGCTTCGAGGCGCGCCCGGCTGTCCTCGGTTTTCGCGCCCGTGTTGTCGATGTCTTCGATCGTCAAGCCCGTGCCCGAGCCTTCGGTGAAGATCGACTGGTAGTAGGAGGCGGCCGAGTTGTCGCGGAGGATGATCAACTCTGCCCCGTCGCCGCCAGGAGATGAGGTCGAGCCCGCGCCGATGTAGGTCGCGTTGTAGACGACGGGCGTCGAGTAGGGCTGGTAAAATTCGTCGCCTGTCGCGCCGTCCATCTCGGCGGCCCGGCCCGTGTCGTCCACGCCCTGGATGGCGAACCAGAACTGGCCCTTGCCCCGGAAGCCTTCGTCGGTGTCGAAGCCGTCGTCGGCGCAGAAGGCGGCGACGAGGTATCTGGTGTTGACGGTTCCGCCGAACCACTCGAAGCCGTCGTCGGCGGAGGCGTAGGATTCGATGTATTCGATGGTGGTCCCGCGGCCCACGGCTCCCAGTGTCAGACCCTGAATTTCGTTGCCCGTCGCCTGGTCGCCCACGTTGATGCCGGTGTGGCGGATGGAGAGGTAGCGCAGCACGCCCGACGAGTGCTCGTCATCGGTGCCGCCGTAGAGAATGCGGCGGTCGCCGGGGAAGATCTGGTTGAGGCCTTCGACCTCCTTCATGGCATTCGTGCCGTTGTTGTTGGTCGTGGCCTGCCCGAGCAGCACGAGCCCGCCCCACAGGCCCCGAATCGGTACGGAGACGATGTCGCC
Organism: Rhodothermales bacterium; assembly: GCA_963829705.1. Taxonomy (GTDB): domain Bacteria; phylum Bacteroidota; class Rhodothermia; order Rhodothermales; family BA12; genus CAWHJN01. Next base: position 34,197 of record CAWHJN010000004.1, on the reverse strand, counting down.
GGTGGTCGAAGGGTTGCCGTCGAGGTCCACGTCCTCGAAGCCATCGTCGGGGTCATCGACGTCGTCGAGCACGCTCGTCAGGATGATGGGCGAGGCGGCGGTTCCCTGTGCAAACAGCCTCGCATAGCGCGTGACGACGAGCGCTGAAGCGTTGAAGTTTTCACCCTCGGCAAACTTGAGGATCGTCCCCGCCGGGATGTTGAGCGTGGCGAGGCTGTCCACGATCATCACGCCGTTGACGGTGTAGACGGTGTCGGCAGAGAGCGTCCTCGTCTGGCTCTACTGCCACCGACGCGAGCGCTTTGGTGGGCTTCCCGGCTTCGGTCACCTGTGCCTGTGTTGACAGGGGAATGCTGAACAGCGAAAAGAGCAGTAAAACGGTACGCATGAGGTTGGCGTAGGTGGAGTGTGAGGGATGAAAAGCGCGCGGGCCGGTGCGTGGCTGCACACCGGCCCGCAGGAAATCAGTCGAGGCTGTAGCTCACGCCGAGCGAGAACGAGCGACCGCTGCGGTACTCGGAGTAGACGTAATCCTGGCCTTTGAACTGCTGCGTTTCGCGGTAGCGCGCGTCGAGCAGGTTGCGGGCGCGGAACGAGACGCGGAGGCCGCGGCCCAGCTTCTGCGACAGCGAGGCATCCAGCATGGGGCGGGCGCGCTCGAAAATGTCGGGCGTCGCGCCGTCGACGACGGTGGTGAGGCGGTCGCCGACCTGGTTGAAGAACACGCCCGCGGCGGTGCCGCCACGCTCATAGCCCAGGTCGAGGTTGACGACGTACGGGCTCTGGCCGTTGAGGGGGCGCGTGTCGTCGGCGCTCGGGTCGGCGGTGCGGATGGCGTCGAGTTCGTCCTGCGGGATGCTCACGAACGACCGAATGAGCGACACATTTGCCCCCACCGACACGTGTTCGAGCAGGCGCGTGAACGTCCCGAGCCCCTTGCGCGCCTCCAGTTCGATGCCGTAGACGCGCGCCTTCTCCACGTTTTGCGACGTGATGTTGTCGTTGCTCGACGCCAGCCGGATCACCCGCTCGATGGGGTTCTGGAAGCCTTTGTAGAAGCCCGACACGGCCACGATCTCGCCCGGGCGGAAAAACCACTCCCAGCGCAGGTCGTAGTTGGAGATGAGCGTGCGCTTGAGGGTGGGGTTGCCCGTGAACACGTAGCCGCCCACGAACTCGGCGTTGGCGTACGGGGCCAGCTCGCGGAACGTCGGTCGCGCCAGCGTCTGTGTGGCGGCGGCGCGCAGGTTCATGTTGTCCGCGAGGGCGTAGACGATGCTGGCGGCGGGCAGCACATCGGTGTTGTCGAGCACGCCCACGCGCGCACCGGTTTCCGCGTCGAAATTGACGGTCGAGTCGAGGCTGGTGAGTTTGAGGTCGGTCTTTTCGAGCCGCGCCCCGCCGATCACGCGCAGGTTGGGCGTGATTTGCAGATCCAGCATCGCGTAGCCCGCGCCGATGGTCTGGTCGCCGTCGTAGAGCGAGCGCAGGGCGGTGGCTTCGCTGAGGGTCATCCCGAACACGGCGCGCCCGTCGCTCGTCTCGCCGATGATGCCGGTGCCGCGGCTAAAGAGCGTGTCGGTGTTGCCGCCCAGCCCGTCGTAGAGCCGCCCGACGCCGTCGTAGAGAAACCGGCGCTGTCGGAATTCCCGCCCGATGTCCTGGTAGTAGCCGCCCACTTTGAGCCGGTGCCGTTGCGCGAAGGCTGCGAACGGCAGCGTGAAGTCGAGTTGTCCTGTGTACGTGTCCTCTTTGAGGTCGCGGAAGTAGCGCGTCGGCGCTTCGTAGAGTGTGCCTGCATTGACCTGGTACGTCGTGTCGATGCCGGCTGGTGTGGCGGCGTAGCGCACGTCGCTCGTGAAATAGCGCAGGTCGGGTTCGTCCTGCGTGTTGCGCCCGCCCGACAGGTTCCAGTCCACGTTGAGGCGGCCCAGCACGCTCGCGCCTTTGAGTTGCACCGACCGGACGCTGCGCTCCTGGTACTGGAGTACGCGCGTCTGGTACAACCCATCCAGCCCGTCGACCGGGGATTTGAGTTGATCCCAGTAGCCGCTGTACAGCCGCGCCTCGCTGCTGCCCGACTGCGTTTGCAGGTACGTGGCCGAAACCGAGTGGTTGTTGGTGGGCCGGTACGCGAGCGTCAGCAAACCACCCAGCGATGCTTCCGTCGATCCCTGCTGCGCGCTGCCCCGCGCGCCGCCGAGGATGAACGTCGGCTGGAGCGCGTCGATGTCGGCCACGGTGCCGCCTGTGAGGCGGTAGCGCCCGCGCTGGGCGTCGAGTTGTGCCGAGGCGCTCCGGGCGTACAACACACTCGCGGTGATGCCGAGGGGCTGGCCGCGCACGAGGTACTTGTTGCCAAACGAAACCGACACCGACTGATTCGTCGGGGCCGACCGCATCGCGGGCTGATAAGCAGGTGAAAACGCCTGGGCTATGCCGCTGATCTGCCGCGCCACGGCCATCGACGAGTCGGCGTTGCGGCGGTAATCGCCCCGCGACGGTGCCGATGGGATGATGACGTTGCCCGTATTCGGGTCGCGCGGCAGCTTCGAGATGCTTTCCGGAAGGTCCCGCGCGCCGTCGTCGCGGCCGAGCCAATCCGTGCCGGATCCTTCATACAGGAGGATGTTGTCTGCCGTCACGCCCGCCACGTACGCTGCGCTGTACGAGAGCCGGAAGGTGAGCACGTCGGGGAAATCTTTCGTGCCCACGTTCACGAGTCCACCCGAGAAGTTTCCGGGTCTGTCGGGCGTAAAAGTTTTCAGCGTGACGATGTTATCCAGCAGATTCGACGGCAGCAGGTCGAGCTGGAACGACTGCCGGTCGGGGTCGGCGGAGGGGAGGGGCGCGCCGTTGAGTTGCGTCGTCGAGTAGCGGTCGCCCAGCCCGCGCACGTACACGTACCTGCCCCCCACGACGCTCGCACCGGTGACTTTGCTCATCGCCGCGGCCGCGTCGCCCGCACCCGAGCGCGAGATGGCTTCGGCGGAAATGGCGTCCGAGATGCCCATCGCCTTCTGGCGGTCGCGCAGCAGCGTCGTCTCGTTGTTGCGGAGCGCCCGCGCCTCAACGGTCACCTCGGCCAGCCCGATGGCTTCGGACGTCAGCACGAGGTCGATGCGCGTCACCTGCCCCGCGCGCACCTCCACCCCCGTGATGGTCTGCGATGTGTAGCCGAGATAGGAGATCTCCAGCGTGTGCGTGCCTGCAGGCACGTTGCGGATTTCGTAGCCCCCCGACAGGTCGGTGGTCGAACCCAGCGTGGTGCCCGCCAGGCGGACGTTGGCCCCGATGATGGAGAGGCCGTCTGCTTTGTCGAGCACGGTGCCTGCGAGGGTGCCAGTCTGGGCAAAGGCGAGCACCGGAACGAGCAGGGCGGCGGAGAGGAGGCAAGCGCGCCGGAGAAACATCCACATGGGAATGTGAGAGGACAGGTGCGTGTGGGTCGGGTGCGCGGACGACAGTCATCCCCGCGATACAAACCTATCTGCGCTGCGTTACCTCGCTGTTATGCCCCCATTACCCTACTGTTAACCCGTGTCCGTTCACCCGCCTGTCACGCGCTCTTGGCGCAGGCTTCGTGGCTCAGGCCACCCATCGTCACGCCTTTTCTGGAACCGACGGAGGTAAATAAACTTGTGAGAACGATTATTTCGGTGCTTCTGTGAATCGCTCTGTCTTTCCCATCCTGTTCTCGCTGTGGCTGCTGGTGTTTGCGGCCTCGGCGCAGGTCATCATCGTCTCGCCCATCCTGCCCGAAATCGAGGCGGCGCTGGGCGTGCCTGAGGCCCACCTCGGCTGGCTCATCACCGCGTACGCGACGATGCTGGGCGTTTTCTCGCTCGTCGCCGGGCCGGTGTCCGACCGTGTGGGGCGTCGTACGATCCTGCTCATCGGCAGCACTGTGATGGCCGTCACGCTGCTGCTGCACGGGCTGGCGACGACGTTCTGGAGCCTGCTCGCCATGCGGGCGCTCTCGGGTGCGGCGGGTGGCGTGCTCTCGGGCGCGGCGGTGGCGTACGTGGGCGACTACTTCCCCTACGAACGGCGCGGCTGGGCCAGCGGCTGGGTGATGAGCGGCATCGCCGTCGGGCAGATCCTAGGCATCCCGGCGGGCAAGCTGCTGGCGGCGGCGGCGGGCTACCAGTGGCCATTCCTGGCGTTCGGGATCGTGATGATCGTGGCGGCGCTGCTCGTCTGGAAGGCCGTGCCACAGCCACCTGTCGAGCGGGCGAGCGAGCCGGTGACGGTGCGTGGCGCAGCGCGCTCGTACGCGCGCCTGCTCGCCCAGCGGGGCCCGCGCGCGGCGATGCTAGCGTACCTGCTGATGTTTTTCTGCATCGGACTCTTCGTCCCGTATTTCCCCATCTGGCTCGAGCGGACGGTCGGGCTGGAGGCGCGCCACATCGCGGGGTTGTTCCTCTTCGGCGGACTCGCCAACATGGTAGCCGGGCCACTCGCAGGCCGCCTGTCGGATCGCATCGGGCGCAAGCCGCTCGTGGTGGCCTCGTGCGTGATTTTCGGCGTGGCGCTGCTCGTGGTGCCCGGCCTGGTCGTCGGCCCGCTGTCGGCGACGCTCTTTTTCTCCATCGTGATGGTGTCGGTGGCGCTGCGGATGGCGCCGCTGCAAGCCCTCGTGACCGAACTCGTGACACCGCAGCAGCGCGGCCAGATGATGAGCGCGGCGATTGCGTGCGGGCAGGTGGGCATGGCCGTGGGCGCGGGCGTGGCGGGCCTCGTCTACGCCCGCTTCAGCCTCGCAGGCAATGCCGTCGCCGGGGCGTTCTTCATCCTGCTGATGGCGGTCGTGGTGGTGCTTGGCCTGCCCGAGCCGGAGCTGGCGACGGCCTCCGCCGAGCCGGTGGCGTAAAAAAACCCTCCGGTGCCGTGATGGCCTCGGAGGGTAAGAAAAACGTCGGGCGGGTCTGTCACGCGGCCACTTCGGCGCCGTGCTCTTCGGCGATGCGGGCCAGGGCGGCGGGGAGTTCGTCCATCGAGCGGATGACGGTGTGGGCGCCGCGCTCCCGCAGCAGGTGGGCATGGGCGTCGCCTTCTTCGACGTACGGCGGCACGTGCCCGATGCACCACATCCCGGCACGGCGCGCCGCGATGACGTCGTCGCCGGTATCGCCCACGTAGACGGCCTCCTCGGGCTGGATCGTCATGCCGACGGTCGCCAGCATCGCCATCGCGCGCTGGAGCGGGTAGGGGTCGGGTTTGCCGCGCCGATCCTGGTGCTCCATCGCCACGAGGAGCGGGAAGTAGCGCTCCCAGCCGAACTGCTTGATGGCCCAGCGCGCCTCGACCTCGGGCCGCCCGGTGACGATGCCGAGCACGCGGCCCGGCAGGATCGCGTTGAGTGTGGCGGCGGTCACGAGGGGCTTTTCTTTCTGGATGAGGCCGTTGAAAGTGTCGCCCCGGTAGCGCCGCTGGAACTCGTCCACCATGCGCCCGAACGAAACCTCCATGCTGGCTTCCTGAATGAGCGCGTGGCTCAGCTTCCAGTCGTCGTTATAGCCACCTTGATCCTTGTACCGCTGGATCTGCGCGCCGGTGATTTCGCGGCCCGTGAAGTGGTAGACGGTGTCTACGATGGCCTGGCGGTACGAGTGGGATACGTCCACGAGCACCCCGTCCATGTCGAACAGAACGGTGCGGAACGTCAGCGGAGTTTGCATAAAGAGAGCAGAAAGACGTGGCAGAAGGAGCGGCGCGGCGCGCGGGGTCAGGAGTTCATCACGACGAGAAACTCGTCGTTCGAACGCGTGCCGCGCATCTTGTCGAGCAAAAAGTTGATGGCCTGCGTGGGTTCCTGGTCGGCGAGCAGCTTACGCAGAATCCAGATGCGGCCCAGCTTGGCCTCGTTGATGAGCAGTTCCTCGCGCCGCGTGCCGCTCTTGACGACGTGCATGGCGGGGTAGATGCGACGGTCGGCGATCTCGCGGTCGAGCACGAGTTCCATGTTGCCGGTGCCCTTGAACTCCTCGAAGATGACCTCGTCCATCTTGGAGCCCGTGTCGATGAGGGCGGTGCCGATGATGGTGAGCGAGCCGCCTTCCTCGACGTTGCGCGCCGCGCCGAAAAAGCGTTTTGGCCCGCGCAGCGCGCCCGCTTCAAGTCCACCCGTCATCGTGCGGCCTTTGTCGGGGGCGGTGGCGTTGTGCGCGCGGGCGAGGCGGGTGATGGAGTCGAGTAGAATCACCACGTCCTGACCGGCCTCGACGAGCCTTTTGGCTTTTTCGAGTACCATGTCGGAGACGAGCACGTGGCGCTCGGGCTCCTGGTCGAACGTCGAGGCAATGACTTCGCCGCGCACGTTGCGCTGCATGTCGGTGACTTCCTCGGGCCGCTCGTCCACGAGCAGCACGATGAGGTGCACCTCGGGGTGGTTGGTGGTGATGGCGTTGGCGATCTTCTGCAAGAGTACCGTCTTGCCCGTCTTGGGCTGCGCCACGATGAGTCCGCGCTGCCCCTTGCCGATGGGCGAGAACAGGTCGAGCACGCGCATCGAGTATTCTTTATCCGTCGTTTCGAGCTTGAAGCGCTCCTCGGGATAGAGGGGCGTCAGGTACTCGAAGGGCGTGCGCTCCTCCATCTCCTCGGGCGAGCGCCCGTTGATGGTGTACACCTGCACGAGCGCGAAGAAACGCTCGCCTTCCTTCGGCGGGCGGATGTCGCCATCGACGGTGTCGCCGTATTTGAGGGCGAACTTCTTGATCTGCTCGGGCGAGACGTAGATGTCGTCGGGGCTGGGCAGGTAGCTGTAATCGGTCGATCGCAGGAAGCCATAGCCTTCGGGCATGACTTCGAGCACGCCGGTGCGGCGCAGCATCCCGGTGAGGGGCACGTCCTCGGGCTTGAAGGCGGCGACGTAGTCGGGCTGGCCTTCGTAAACCTCATCGCGGTACTCTTCGAAGCGCGCGCGCACGTCGGCGGGGGCGCTGGCGAGGTCGAGGGCCTCAGGGGTTTTCTGCGCCTTGAGGGCGTCGTCGGGCAACACGCTGGGATCTACCGTGCGGTCGCGGCGAGCGCGTTCCTGGGTGCGGCGTTCGTCGAGGTGGCGCGCGGACTCCTGCTTGTCCTGGCGGCGCTCCTCGCGCTTGTCGGTCCGTTCGTTGCGATCGTTGCGATCGCCCCGGTCGCGGCGGCGCTTGCGGCGCTTGCGGCGTCCGCCTTCCTCGTTGCTGTTGTCGTTCGAGGCATCACCGGAGCGGTCGTTGGAACGATCGTTCGAGCGGTCGCCGGAGCGGTCGTTGCGGTTGCTCTGCCGCCCGCCGGAGCGATCCCCCGAGCGATCATTCGAGCGGTCGCGCGGGGTGTTGTCGCGGCGGCCTTTCCGGTCGTCGCTGCCTTTGCTGTCGCTGCCTTCGTCCTGTTTCGGGGCCTCGCTCGGGTCGTCGGCGCGCGCGTCGGGCGGGTCGTTGCGCCGTTGCTGGCGGCGGTCGGAGCGGCGCGTCGAGGGGTCGTCGGAGGGTGCGCTCGCGTCGCCTGCTTTTTCGCCCTGCGGCTCGTTGCGTCGGCGGCTGCGCGTGGGACGCTCTTCGGCGGGCGCGTCGGTGCTCTTGCCGGTGTCGCCGCCATCGGACGCCGAACTCCGCAGGTCGATGCGCTGCACACGGCTGCGCGAGGGGGGCTGGCTCGCCTCGGCGGCAGGCTCCTGCGCGGGCGCATCGGAGGCGGCGACGGGGGCCTCTTCGCGGCGGCGGCGGCGCGGGGCAGCAGGCTCGGCCTGTGCGCCGTCGCCGGTGGCATCGGCGGGCTCGCTCTTCGCGGGTTTCTCGTCGCTCTTGCTGCTGCGGCGGCGACGGGTCGGCGTGGCGTCGCCCTTCGGAGCGGCAGCGGCGCGGCGGGTACGCGGGCGGCCTTCGCTCTCGCGTTCAGCCTGCGCTTCAATGATGAGGTAAACGAGATCCTGCTTACGCAGACCAGAGAAGCCGGTCAGGCCCATGTCACGGGCGTGTTCGCGCAGGTCGGTCACGTTCAGCGCCTGCAAATCGCTAATTTTCATGCGAAAGGAGTGGGTGGAAAGTCAGTAGCGTGGGGCCGAATGTGCCACCACAGACGCCGCGACGTGCGGAGGTCGGAGAGGGAAACCGGGCCGAAAAAGTCGGAAGGCACCGGCGGCTCAGAGGCGGTCAGAGGCACAGCGCGTGCGTCGAAACGGAAGCGAGAGGGCGTCAAAGCGTCTCGGAAAACCTGTGCAGGCGGTCAATGTAGCCTGCCTGATGCGCCTCAACATAGCGGGGTCGATCTTGTTTCTGCAAAGAACGTGCGCTCCAGCGCGGCTACCACCTGATGCGAACCGCACACGAGGAGGGTGTCGCGGGGATCGGCGGCGCGCGCGAACGCCTCCACCGCCAGACGCACGTCTGACGTTTCGGTCGCCTCGACGCCCTGCGCGCGCAGCACGGCAGCGAGGTCGGCGGCGGGCATCGCTCGGTCGCCAGGCAGAGGCACAACGGAGGCCACCGCGCCCGACGCGGCCAGCAGCCTGCCGATAGCGGCGGCGTCTTTGTCGCGCATCAGGCCGATGAGCACGTGCAACCGTCCGCCCACTTCGGGCTGCGCGAAGGCCAGCGCGGCGGCGACGCCCGCGGGGTTGTGTGCCACGTCGGCGACGACCCGGGGCGCGAGGCGGAGCGTGTCGAGCCGCCCGCGCAGCCCGGCCAGCCGCCGCACGTCTGCCAGCGCGGCGCGCGTCTTATCGGCGTCGAGCGGCCCGCCCGTCCACGTTTCGACGGCGCGGATGGCGAGGGCAGCGTTCCACGGCTGGTGCGCACCGCCGAGGTCGAGGTGCAGACGGTCGTAGCACGCGAGGGGCGTGATGATGGCGAGGCCGTCGGCGTGGGCTTCGAGCTGCACGCGGCCTTGGACGGCCTCAAGCGGCGTGTTTTTCGCCTCGGCCACGCCTCGCAGAGCGTCGAGCGCCTCTTCGGCGTCGGCGTTCGTGAAGGCCGGCACGCCGGGGCGGAAAATCCCGGCCTTCTCGCGGGCGATAGCGCCCAGCGTGTCGCCGAGGAGTTCGGTGTGGTCGAGCGCGATGGAGGTGACGAGCGACGCGGCGGCATCGACCACATTCGTGGCGTCGAGCCGCCCGCCCAGCCCGACTTCGACGACGGCGACATCCACCCGCGCTTCGGCGAAATACAGCAGCGAGAGCGCGACGGTCGCCTCGAAAAACGAGGTTTCCGCCTCGCGCAGCACGTCAGCGTAGCGCGTCACGGCGTCGGCGATCCACGTTCCTGGCGCGGGAATGCCCGCCACGCGCATCCGCTCGGCGAGGTGCCACAGGTGGGGCGAGGTGTGGAGGCCGGTTCTGTATCCGTGTGTGCCCAGCAGCGCCGCCGCCATCGAGGCCGTCGAGCCTTTGCCGTTCGTCCCGGCCACGTGAATGGCCCGGTAGGCCCGGTGCGGATCTCCCATCGCCGCCAGTACGGGCTCGATGCGCGCGAAGCCGGGTTTGTAGGCAGCATCCGCCACGCCTGCGAAGCGCGGCAGGGCGAGGAGAAAGGCTTCCGCTTCTGCGGGAAACATGGGAGGTTGGAAGTTCGAGAGGAGAGGTTGGAGATTAGGCACGTTTTACCACCCTCCACGCCCCAACCTCTATTTTCCCCCATGCACCTGCTCATCCTCAACGGCCCCAACCTCAACCTGCTCGGCACGCGCGAGCCGGAAATCTACGGCGCGGGCACGCTCAAAGACCTCGAAGACACCCTGCGCGCCGCCTTTCCCGACCATGCGCTGGCGTTTTTCCAGAGCAACCACGAGGGCGCGCTCGTGGATCGGTTGCAGCAAGCCGCGCGCGAAGGCGTCGAGGGCGTCGTGCTGAACGCGGGCGCGCTGACGCACACGTCGCTGGCGCTGCAGGACGCCATCACGGCGACGGGGCTGCGGGTCGTGGAGGTGCATATCTCGAACGTCTACAAGCGCGAGGCTTTCCGCCACCACTCCTACCTCAGCGCCGTCTGCGCGGGCGTGATCGTGGGGCTGGGGCAGGCAGGCTACCACCTCGCGGTGCGGTACCTGGTGGACGCCCGCTGACGCACGACTGACAGCGGGCGGGGCGTTACTTCTGGATCTGGCGAAGCCCCAGGCATCCGCGCACGGGCTGCATCCATTCCGCCCCTACATCGACCTCAGCGTTCGCTTATTCCCCGCGTTCCGCGTTCTCACTTCCGAAATCCCCATGTCCGGTTACCGGGGCCACCTCTTTGGCGCGACGCTCTTTTTCGGCATCTACCTGTTCGGGCTGCTCTACGTGTTCTCCATCGATCAGGCGTACGCGCGCTTTACCGAGATGGAACTCGTCGCGTACCCACTGGCGCTGTTCGGGCTGTGCCTGATGTTCGGGCTGTGGCCCGACGTAGACACCAATTCGATGGGCCAGAACCTGTTCTACACCATCTTTTTCGTCGTGGACGTGGTGCTCATCTCGACGCGGCATTTCGAGGAAGCAGCGTACCTGGGGCTGTTCGCCATCCTGCCGGTGCTGGGCAAGCACCGCGGGTGGACGCACACGTGGTGGGCGATGTTTTTGGTGCCGTCGCCCCTGCTGATTCTGCCGTACGTGTTTTTCCCCGAGCGGCAGGCGGCGGGGCTGCCGTTCTACGGTGCGGCGGTCGTCGGCTATTTCAGCCACCTCTTCATGGACGGCTACCTCAACCCGTTCCGACGGCGCGGGCGGCGGGCGTCGTAGCTTGAGAGGGTCGCGGGTTGGTTTGTTGAGGGTTGAGCATTCCAACCCGGCCAACCCGCAAGCCCAGCCAACGAACACACCCAACCAACTTCCCCTTGGGCTTCGCTTCCCGCATCAAAAAGCTGGCGTCCGAGACGGCGGTGTACGGGCTGTCCACGATTGTCGGGCGGCTCATCAACTTTCTGCTCGTCCCGTTCTACACGCACGTGTTCGTGCCGAGCGAGTACAAAGTCGTCGGGCTGATCTACGGTGCATTCGTGTTTCTCAACATCCTGTACACGTACGGGATGGAGTCGAGCTTTCTGAAGTTCGCCTCGGGGCAGGAGGGCGAGGGGCGGATGCCGGAGGTGTTCTCGACGGCGACGGTGTCGCTGGGCGCGACGAGCCTCCTGCTGTCGCTCGTGATCTGGCTCTTTCCCGAGCCGCTGGCGTGGGCGTCGGGGGTGGATTTCGGCGAGGCGCCGCGCGTGTTCTGGGCCTACAGCGCCGCCATCCTCGCTCTCGACGCGCTCTCCGTGGTGCCGTTTGCCGCGCTGCGGCTGGAGAACAAGGCGTACACGTTCGCCGCGCTCAAACTCGTCAACATCTTTGTCAACGTCGGGGCCAACCTGTACCTGATTCTGGGGGCGGACTGGGGGCTGGAGGCCGTCTTCGCGGCCAACCTGCTGGCGTCGGCGGTGACGCTGGTGATGCTCGCGCCCGTGTTTCTGCGCCTGTTCCGCCCGCGCCTGGCAGACAAAAGCGCGTGGCGCGAGTTGCTCGTCTTCGGCTTGCCCTTCGTGCCGAGCGGGCTGGGCTACGCCCTCACCGAGATGGTGAGCCGCTTCGTGCTCGAACACAACGCGCCGCCCGCGTCGCAGGGCATCGTGGCCGAGGACGCCGTGGGTATTTTCACGGCGGTGTGGAAGCTGGGCGTCTTCATGATGCTCGTCGTCCAGATGTTCAGGTTCGCGTGGCAGCCGTTTTTCCTCCAACACGCGGGCGACGCCGACGCGAAGCCGCTGTTCGCGCGCATCTTCACCGTGCTCACGGGCGCGATGCTGCTCGTGGTGCTGGGCGTGTCACTCTTTACCCGTGAGATCGCCACGTTCCCGCTGCGCGGCGGCACGCCGCTGATCTCGCCGGATTACTACGCCGGGCTGTTTCTCGTGCCGCTCGCGCTCGTCGCCTACTTTTTTCAGGGCTGGTACTACGCCTTCTCGGCGGGCCTCTACATCGTCAAGCAGACGCGCTATTTCATCCACAGCACGCTGGCGGGCAGCGTGGTGGCCGTCGCGGCGTCATTCGGGCTCATCCCGTTTCTGGGCGTGGCCGGGGCCGGGTGGGCCAACATTCTCGGCTACCTCACGATGGCTGTCGTGCTCTACCACTACGCGCAGCGCGCTTACCCCGTCGTGTTCGACTGGCGGCGCGTGTGGACGATGGGCGCGCTCTGCGCCGGTCTGTTCGCCATCTGGAAGGCCGTGCCCGTCCTGCAAGTCTGGTGGGCCGAACTGCTGATCCTCGGCGCCTTCGTCGCGGGCCTCTTTGCCATCGGCGTGCTGCCGCGCGATCTTGTGCGCCGCCTGCGGCGGGGGTAGAAGAGGCGGCCCGCTTCGCTTGCGCTCCGGGCTGGTGCCCGGCAGCGTTGCAAGGCCATCCTGTGCGTCCCTACTTCCGCATTTCGACTTCATACTTCCGCGTTTCCCCATGTCCCGCATCGTTGCCACCGGAGACACGCCACTCAAAACGCGCAACGCGCACCTGCGCTCGTGCGCCGAGGTCGTGCGCCTGCTCGCGCAGCGCCCTGGCTTCGGCGAGGAGGAAAAGGACATGGTGGCCTTTCTCGTCTTCAACCTGCGCGGCATCTTCTCGACCATCGACGAGAGCGCGCAGACGTGGGACGACCGTGGGTACTGGAAGAAATCCGAGGCGCTGCGCGAAAAATGGCGCTGGACGAAAACGACGGCAGAGACGCTCGCCCACCTCGCCCGCGCGGGCGACTGGCACGCGCTTCCGACGCACCTCATCGAACTGGCCGGAAGGCTCTCCGACGTGACCGTGACCGCCATCACCCGCGACGCCGACTGGTGGTGCGGCGCGTACCGCGCGCTCGTGCGGGAATCCTCTGCGTGACTTCGGCGGTATCGTGGTGTTTCGCGCCGGACCCGCCCCTCTGCCATGACGCCCGTACCCTCTCCCGGTCACCTGCTCGTCTCCGCGCCCGTGCTGTCGGATCCCAATTTCCGGCGGACGGTGGTGCTGGTGTGCGAACACGACCCGTCGGGCACCTTCGGCCTCGTCCTCAACCGCCCGCTCGACCTCCACCTCGGCGACGTGCTCGACGGCTTCGGCTACCCGTCGCCGCCCTTGCGCTACGGCGGCCCCGTTCAGACCGACACGCTGCACTATCTCCACCGCCGCCCCGACCTGCTCACCGACGCGCAGTTTCTCGTGGATGGCGTGTTCTGGGGTGGCGATTTCCAGCAGCTCCGCGACCACTTCGCCACGGGCCAGATGGGGCCGGACGACGTTCGCTTTTTCCTCGGCTACGCGGGCTGGTCGCCAGGCCAGCTCGCCACCGAACTCCGCGAGCCCGACTGGGTGCTCACGCCCGCCGTTGCCTCCGACCTGTTCGCCGAAACGCCCGACACGCTCTGGAACGCCGTGATGCGCCGCCTCGGCCCACCCCACGCCTACCTCGCGCAGTTTCCCGAAGACCTGCGGACGAATTGAGCGGAGTGGTAAAAACGCCTACTTGTACGGGCGCAGCACGCTGCGGCCCTGCCCACCGACTTTCGTGAACGCTGTCGCCTTGCCCACCCCCCGCATCATTCAGGGCGATTGCCTCGACGTGCTGAAAACCTTCGAGGCGGACTCAGTTGACCTCATCCTCACCTCGCCGCCGTACGCCGACAACCGCCGCCACACCTACGGGGGCGTGCCACCGGAGCAATACGTGGAATGGTTCACCCCTATCGCGCACGAACTGCTGCGGGTGCTCAAAAAGGACGGCACGTTCATCCTCAACATCAAGGAGAAAGTCGTCGATGGCGAGCGCTCCACGTACGTGCTCGAACTCATCCTGGCGCTGCGCCAGATGGGGTGGCGATGGACGGAGGAGTACATCTGGCACAAGAAAAACTGCCACCCCGGCAAGTGGCCCAACCGCTTCCGCGATGCGTGGGAGCGCTGCCTGCAATTCAACCGCGAGAAGCACTTCAACATGTACCAGGACGCCGTGATGGTGCCGATGGGCGACTGGGCCCGGCGGCGTCTGAAAACCCTCGGCGCTAACGACACCGTCCGCTTCGATTCGCAGGTCGAGAGCGGCTTCGGCAAGAACATGTCGAACTGGGTGGGCCGCGACCGCGCGTACCCGTCGAACGTGCTGCACCTCGCCACGGAAACGGGCAACAAAGGCCACAGCGCTGCCTTTCCCATCGCGCTGCCGACGTTTTTCGTCAAGCTATTCACGCGCGAGGGCGACCTCGTCCTCGACCCGTTCGCGGGCTCGGGCACGACGTGCGAGGCCGCGCAGGCGCTGGGCCGTGCGTCGGTGGGCATTGAGATCAAGCGCGAATACGTGGCGCTGGCCCGCCGCCTCACGCACCGCCGTGCCCCCCGCAAACGCTGATTTTTTGATCCTCCTACCTCCATGCTCCGCTTTCTCCTCGTTCCCGTGCTGATGCTCGCCGCCTGCACCGCCCCCGACGCCGACGATGCTGCACCCGGCGGCGCACTCGGCGATTCCATCCGCGCCGTCGTGGACGCCCATCCCGGTGTGCTCTTCGGCATCAGCATCCGCGACAGCCTCACGGGCGCCGACTTCGACCTCAACGGCGATTCGCTCCTGCACGCGGCCTCGACGATGAAGGTGCCGGTGATGATCGAGGTGTTCCGGCAGGCCGAGGCGGGGCGCTTCTCGCTCGACGACCCCATCGCGGTCAAAAACACCTTCACCTCCATCCTCGACGGATCAGAGTACGAGATCGCAGACGACAGCGACGTGGAGGTGTACGACAAACTCGGGCAGGACGTACCCATCCGCTACCTCGTCGAGCGCATGATCACCGTCTCGTCCAACCTCGCCACCAACCTGCTCATCGAACTGGTGGACGCGGATTCGGTGCAGGCGACCATCGAAAAGCTGGGCACGACGCACATGCGCGTCTACCGGGGCGTCGAGGACATCCCCGCCTACCGCGCCGGGCTCAACAACACCGCCACGGCGCGCGACCTCGCCACGCTGCTCGGCGCGCTGGGCCGGGGCGAGGCCGTCAGCCCGGAGGCCGATGCCGAGATGCGCGCGGTGCTGCTGCGGCAGCAGTTCAACGAGACGATCCCCGCCGGTGTGCCGAACGGTGTGCCGGTGGCGCACAAGACGGGTTTCATCACCGGCATCAACCACGACGCCGCGCTGGTGCTGCCGCCGGGCACGCCGCCCTACACGCTCGTCGTCCTCACACGCGGCTTTGCCGATCCCGAAGAAGCCCACGCCGTCGGCGCGCGGATCTCGCGCATCGTCTACACCGCGCTGCGCGGAGCAGGCGAATGACGAGGTTCGCGGCGCGCTACCGGAGTTGCGTCCACAGTTTTTCGACGAGGCGGAGCGTTTGCAGCGCGTCGAGCGCCGTGACGGGCGCAGGCTGCCTGGCCGCGACGGCGTCGAGAAACGCGCCGGTCTCTGCGTCGAGGAGCGCGTCAGGCGGGGCGTCGCCTTCGAGGTCTACGGAGTGCGCGTCGCTACCCGCGCAGGCGTAGACGTGCAGGTGTGCGTCGTCGGCAGGATGCACGGCCACCTGCGCGTATGCGCCGTTCTGGAAGCGCAGGGCGAAGGCGAGTGCCTGCGCGGCCCGCGTGGCGTCGCGCTCGGCGTGCGCCTCGATGCGCGTGAGGGCGGCGCTGCCGGTGAGGTAGCGGCACAGGTCGGCGAGGTCGGCCAGCGTGTGGGCCGTCAGCAGCGGCGTGCCGGGTGGCAGCGTGCGGCGCGCGACGACGAGCCTGCACGGCACGGCCCCCGCGAGGCCGTTCTGGAAGCGCAGCGGGCGGCTCGTGCCCACGGGTACGCCGGCCTCTGCTGCTGCCGCCACGAGCGCCTGCACGTCCGACAGCGCAGGCGCCGGGGGCCACTCGGCAAACACCGCCACGCCCTGCCGCACCGCCGCCACCGCGTGTACGTGCCGCATGGCGGGCGGCGATGCCACGAACAGCACATCCACCCCCTCGAGCCCCTCGGTGTTTTCGAAGCCAGCCACCTCCTGCCTGAGCCGCGCCAGGCTCTGCCGCCGGGCCATCGCCGCCCGCGTGTCTCCGACGATGCCGAGGCGAAGTGAAGGCATGGGTGGGTAAAGGGCAACGGGTGGCTGGGGTACCGGGTACGAGGTGCGAACGAGGCTTCTATCTACACTCCGCACCTCGCCCGTTCCCTAATACCGATTTCCTTCGGGCGGCGTCCAGCCATAATCCGGTTCGAAGTGATTCCACAGCAGCGCCGACACGCGGCGCAGCAGCACGTAGCCCTCGTTGTCATCGCCCCAGCTTTCGTCCTGCTGGTTGCTGGTGTAAACGGCAAAGACGTAGTCGCCGTGGGGTGCGTTGACGAGGACGACCTCCGAGCGCGAGGCATCGACGGCGCCCTGTTTCGAGGCGGCCTGCACGTACGGCGGGATTTCCGAGAGCGCCTCGTCGTTCCAGTAGATGCGCGTCAGCGTGCGGTACATCTCCTCGTCCGCGCCGGGGCTGACGGCCTCGCCGTGGCGGATCATCACGAGCAGGTCGGCCATCTCGCGCGGGGTCGTCTGGCCCCAGCCGTAGCGCTCCCAGTCGGCGCGGCGGCCCGGCGTGCGCGAGTTCACGCGCGTGCCCTCGAAGCCTTTCGACGCCAGCCACTCGTTGATGCGCGTGCCCGTGCCCACGAGGTGTTGCAGCCACAGACTGGCCGTGTTGTCGCTCGTCGTGATCATGAGCATCGCCACCTTCGAGAGCGCCACGTGCTGCGAATCGGCGAACGCGCCGAGGAGGTCTTCGCCCGCGTAGAGGAGCGAGTCGCGGTAGACGAGCGTGGAATCCCACGCGAGCCGCCCGGCCTCGACCTCGCTGAAGAGCGTGGCGAGGATGGGCACCTTGATGGTCGAGGCGGTAGGAAAGAGCGTGTCGGCGAAGATGGCCGCTTCCTCGCCCGTTCCGAGGTGGCGGACGTACACGCCCACGTCGCCCCGGAAGCCCGTCACGAGGGCTTCGAGTTGCTGCTGAAGCGAAACGTCGGCGTTTTGCGCCCGAGCCGAGGGCAGCGCGGCACACGCGAGGGCCAGGCAGAAAAGAAAAACGCGCATTCCAGGAGAGAAGTGAGGACGACGCCAAACTTACGCGCTCCCTGCCCGCAGGGCACACCGCCTGAACGCTGATATTAGTTGTGGAAACAAATAACCGCCTGACAACTATGAGGCCTCTCCAACCCTTTCTCACCAATCCACTCTTTCCGATGAGTTTGCGCGACAAGGTCGAAGACCTCAACAACATGATCCTCCAGGGCCAGATTCTGCCCGCGTTCGACAAATACTACGCCGACGACGTCGTGATGCAGGACAACGACAAAGAGCCGCGTGTGGGCAAAGCTGCCAGCCGCGAGTTCGAGGAGCAGTTCGTAAACGGCCTCACCGACTTCCGCGGGGCCGAAGTCAAAGCGGTGGCGGTGGACGCCGAAGACGCCGACAACGGCGTGGTGATGTCCGAGTGGACGATGGACTATTCGCATCAGGCTTTTGGCGATGTGCAGCTCGAGCAGGTGAGCGTGCAGCGCTGGAAAGACGGCCAGATCGTCCACGAGCGCTTCTACCACAACGCGTATTGAACCATCCACGCGCCCATTGAACAGGGCGGTGGATGCGCCGACGAGCGCTCTGTCCGGTTCGGGCAGAGCGCTTTTTTGCGTTTGGGCGGCACGTGCCGTCTGAAAAAGCGGGGTGAAAATGGGGCACGGGCGTCGTTTCTTGGGGCACCTCGAACTTTTGCCCCATCTGCTATGCGCCGCGCCTGTTTGCTCGTTCTGCTCGTCGTCACCGCCGCGTTTCCCGTCTACGCCCAGCAGCAGCCCGTCACGTTCGAGACGCTGATGGCGCTGCGCTCGCGCGAAAACACCGTGTTCTCGGACGATGGCCGCGTCGTCGCCTTCACCGCCGCGCCCGACCGGGGCAATCCCGAAGGCATCGTGCAGCGCACCGACGGCGGGGCCGCCTACACGCTCCCGCGCGCCAGCCACCCCGCGCTCTCCGACGACGGCGCGTTTGCGGCCTTCCGTCTCAACGCGCCGCTCGAAGCGCAGGAGCGCGCCAAACGCGACAAGAAAGACGCCCCGGAGGCGGGCCTGCTGCTCGTCACGACGGCCACCGGGCGCGTGGACACCCTCAGCCTCGCCGCCAAGCAGTACGCCTTCGCGCCCGGCAGCGCCGTGCTCGCCTACGGAGCCGCCGAGCCCGACACGCTCGACCTCGACCCGAGCCTGCCCGACTCGCTCAAGCCCGAGATCAACAAGAAGCAGCGGCGCGGCAAGCGCCTCACGCTCCGCACGCTCGCTTCGGGTTCGGAGGCGACGATTCCGTTCGTGCACGACTTCGCGTTTTCCGAGGACGGGGCGTGGATCGCCTACACCATCGCCCATCCCGATTCCACCCGCGACGGACTTTTTGCACGCGACCTGGCCACAGGCACCACGCACACGCTCGACGCGCGCGCTAACGCCGTCTACGGCCCGCTTGTGTGGAGCAAATCAGGCACGCTCGCCTTCGTGGCTGCGACGGAGGACGCAGAGGGCGAAACCGCCGACGCCGCCCTTTACACGTGGGACGGCAATCAGCCCGGCCTGCGCGTCGCCGCCGACGCCGCGCCGGACGGCTGGAGAATCCCCGTCAAAACGCGCCTCGAATGGACCGACGACGGCGCGCGCCTCTTTTTCGGCCTGCGCCCGCACGATGACGACGCCGACGACGACACCACCGTCGCGCCCCTCGACGTGGACGCCATCCTGCGCGCCCGCACGGTGGACGTGTGGCACGGCGACGACCCGCGCATCAACCCGCAGCAGAAGGTCCGGTGGAAAACCGAGAGCGAAACGTCGTACCGCGCCGTCCTCCACCCGGACGGGCGCGTCGTGCGGCTCGAAGACGACGAGTTCAACCTGTCGGAGGTGCCGCAGAACCCGAACGTCGCCCTCGCCCGTGACGACGCGCCCTACCGCCGCGAGATGACGTGGGACGGGTTTTACTACGACCTCTACGTCGTCTCGCTCGCCGACGGCACGCGCACGCGCGTCACCGACAAGGCGAGCGGCCCGGCGAGTTTGTCGCCCGACGGACGGTTCGTGGTGTTCTACGCCGACGGCACGTGGTTTCGCTACGAGGTGGCCACCGGCGCGCAGCAGGCCGCCACGGACGGCCTCGGCGTCTCGTTCGCCGACGAACTCGACGACACGCCCGACGCGCCCAGTGCGTACGGCTTCGGCGGATGGATGGAAGGCGCACAAGCCCTCGTCTACGACCGCTACGACGTGTGGGCGCTGGACCTGATGGCGGGCACAGCGGCGAAACTCACCGACGGACGCGACCGCGGCCTCCGCTTCCGCGTGCAGCGCACCGACCCCGAGGCGCACTTCTACGCTGCGAACGAACCGCTGCTGCTCGAAGGCTTCGACGAGAAAACGCGGGCGCAGGGGATGTACCGCTGGCAGCCCGGCACCACGCGGGCGGCGGTGCTTTACACGCCCGAGAATCGGCGCGTGGACTTCGTCCACCAGGCCAAAACCGCCGACGTGCGCTTTTTCACCGAGCAGGCCTTCGACGTCTTCCCCGACCTCTACCGCGCTGACCTCGGCTTCGGCAACCGCCGCCGCCTGACAAACCTCAACCCGCAGATCGACGACCTCCGGTGGGGCCACGCACAGATCGTCTCGTGGACCGATCTGGACGGGCAGACGCTCGACGGTATTCTGTACACGCCCGAGGACTTCGACCCCTCGCGGAAGTACCCGATGCTCGTCTATTTCTACGAGCGGCTGTCGGACGGCCTCTACACCTTCGCGCCGACGGCCGTCAACCACCGCCCGGCGTACCCGCTGTATCTATCGGACGATTACCTCGTCTTCCTGCCCGACGTGACATACGAAGTCGGGCGGCCCGGCTTGTCGGCGGTGAAAGCCATCGTGCCCGGCGTGCAGAGTTTGATTGCGAAAGGCTTCGTAGATGCTGATCACGTCGGCATCCACGGGCACTCGTGGGGCGGCTACGAGTCGGCGTTTCTGGTGACGCAGACCAATATGTTCGCCGCCGCCTCGACGGGCGCGCCGGTGTCGAACATGACGAGCGCGTACGGCGGCATCCGGTGGGGCAGCGGGCTGGCGCGGCAGTTCCAGTACGAGCAGACGCAGAGCCGCCTGGGCGTGAGTTTGTGGGAAGGCCGCGACCGCTACGTGGACAACTCGCCGCTCTTTTTCGCCGACCGCATCCACACGCCGCTGCTCATCTTCCACGGCGACGCCGACGGCTCGGTGCCGTGGTACCAGTCTATCGAACTCTATCTCGCGCTGCGCCGCCTGAACCGCGAGGTCGTCTTCCTCCAGTACCGGGGAGAGGATCATCACCCGGCGGCCTACGCCAACAAACTCGACTGGGCGATGCGGATGAAGCAGTGGTTCGATCACTACCTCAAAGGCGAACCCGGCCCTGCTTGGATCACCGAGGGTGCGCTGTACGCGGGGGACTGACCTGGAAAGTGGGAACGCGGAAGGCGAAGTGCGGAACGGGAAAAGGCGATGGGGTGGTGGTAGGGGGCGATTCATTGCGCCCGATGTGGCAGGTGAATCGATTCACAGGGATGTGCTGCGGCATGTCCCTCCGGCGTTGAGAATGCAACGGGCGGATGGGCCGGACGCAACGTTCCCGTTCGCGTGTATCCCCGCGCCGCCGTGGCGGGTTGTCCTGCACGCCACGCGCAACCCGGACGCCACACGCCGCGTCCCTACCTCCGAAATCCCACTTCCCACCTTCAACCATGTCCTCTTACGACTACGACCTCGTCGTCATCGGAGCCGGGGCCGCGGGCCTTACCGCCGCCGGCATCGGAGCCAACTTCGGCGTCAAGACTCTCCTGATCGAGCGCGAAAAGCTCGGCGGCGACTGCACGTGGACGGGTTGCATCCCGTCGAAAACGCTGATCCACGCGGCCAGCGTGGCGCACACCGTCGCCACCGCGCACACCCTCGGCATCGGCGCGGCCCCGCCCGAAGTCGATTTTGCGAAGGTGATGGAGCACGTCCGCGCCACGCGGCAGCAGGTCTATGAAGAGGCCGACGCGCCGGAGATCTACGAGAAGATGGGCATTGAGGTCGCACACGGCGACGCGCGCTTCGAAGACCCGCACACGCTCGTCATCGACGGTGCAGACGGCGCGCGGCGCGTCACAGGGCGCTACTTTATCGTCGCCGCCGGGAGCCGCGCCACGGTGCCGCCCATCGACGGGCTACGCGAGGTGCCGTACCTGACCAACGAGAACGTCTTCGAGCTGGAGGCGCGGCCTGATCACCTCGCCATCGTCGGCGGTGGGCCTATCGGGACCGAACTGGCGCAGGCGTTCCGGCGGCTGGGCAGCGAAGTGACCGTCATCGAGCAGGGCGACGGGATCCTCTCGCACGACGATCCCGAGCTGTCGGCGATGTTGCTCGAATACCTCAAGGGCGAAGGCATCACGTACCGCCTCGGCGCATCGCTAGAAAACGTCGCGCAGGAAGACGGCGAGATCGTGCTGACGCTCGATACAGGCAAGCCCGTCCGCGCCTCGCACGTGCTCATGGCCACCGGGCGGCGGCCCAACACCGAAGGCCTCAACCTCGACGCCGCGGGCGTGTCGTTCGACGAGAAAGGCATTACCGTGGACGGCCACTGCCGCACGTCGGCGCACCACGTTTTCGCCGTCGGCGACGTGACGGGGCGCTACCAGTTCACGCACATGAGCGACCACATGGGCCGGATCGCCGCGATGAACGCGCTGCTGAAGCTGCCCACGAAGATGGACACCGACAACGTGCCGTGGGTGACCTACACGCATCCCGAACTCGCCCACGTGGGCGCGACCGCCGAGCAGCTCGAAAAAGACGGCACCTCGTTCGAGACGTACCGCTTTCCCTACACCAAACTCGACCGCGCCCTCACCGACGACGCCACGACAGGCCTCATCAAAGTCCACGCGCGCGGGCTCGACGGCAAGATCTACGGCGCGTCGGTGCTGGGCGCGCGCGCGGGCGAACTCATCTCGTCGTACGCCCTCGCCATGCGGAACGGCGTCACGCTGCGCAACATCGCCGACACCATCTTGCCGTACCCGGCGTACGGCCTCGGCGTGCGCCGTGCCGCCGACCAGTGGTACGCGCAGAAGCAATCGCCGACGCTCGTCAAGCTGCTCCAGGCCGTCTTCGGCTACCGCGGCGACGTGCCCGAGAGCGACCCCGACCGCATCGTGTGAGCGTCAGGGCGTCCAGCGGTAGAGCATCACGCGGGCCTCGGGGCGCGTCAACACCACGGCGAGGTCGTAGCCGCCGTCGCGGGCGCGGGCATCGAGGTGGATGGGGAAGAAGTTGCGCTCCGCACCGGGGTCGGGCTGGATGAGGCGGCGCACGAGATGGCCGTCGGGCCCGAAGGCGTCGATCTGCACCCAGCCGGGCCGCATGTTGAGCGCGAACAGAAGCGTGTCGGCGGAGGCGGCGGCGGACGTGAGCAGCGGCGGCTCGTGCTCCTCGCCGCTCAGAAACAGCCGCGTGCGCGCCAGCATGGGCGAGTCGAAGCCGAGCAACGGCGTGGGCACGGGCGGAGCCGTGGCACCGGGCTGCACGCGGTATACCACGGGCCGGTAGAACGACAGGCTGTAGAGGTCGTCGCCCATGGCGCGCAGCAGCCCCGCGTACTGCCAGAACGGCCCTTCGAGGTCGATGCGCTCGGTCAGTTGGCCCTGCGCATCCAGCAGCAGGATGAAGGCGGGCGTGTCGTCGCTGGCCCCTTTGAAGGCGAAGCCACCGCTCCACGCCGTGCCGTAGCGCAGCAGCGTCTGGTCGGCGGGCAGGCCGGGCACGGAAACGCTGCGGCGCACGCCGCCATCCGCCACCAGGTCGAAGCGCGCGGGCGTGGGATTGAATACCACGACGGTGTCGCCCCGGAAGCCCGCGAGGTAAGGTGCGTCGAAGTCGGCCTCGATGGTGCGCTGCACCTGCCCGTCGGCGGTGAGCACGAGCAGGGTGTTGGCCTCGGCGTCGGCGACGTAGAGCGCGCCGTCCGGGCTGAAGGCCACCGTGCGGGGAAACGACAGGCCCGGCAACTCCGCCGCCGCGCGCGACCACACGGCGCTGAGGGTGTCTTCGGGTGTTTCCAGCGCCAGCGCGCGCGAGAGCGAGTCGGTGGGCGTGAGCGCCCGCGTCTCGGTGCGGCTGCACGACGACGGCAGGCATCCACTCAACAGCAGCATCGTGCCGAGCAGCCAGCGTAGGGAAAAAGGCGACGTGGTCATGGGAGGGGGAGAGAGGTCTGCCGAACCTACGATGCCACGCGCGTCTGCACCATACAGAGACGGCGCAGATTCTCTACTGGCTGCGCCCGATACGGAGACGCACCGTCCGTTGCTGCCCGTCGCGCTCCAGCACAACGTCGACCTCGTCGCCGGGGCGGAAGTCGTAGATGCGCGCCACGTAGTCGTCTGCCGTGGCGATGGCCGTGCCGGCGATCTGGGAGATGATGTCATAGGGCTGGATGCCCGCGTCGTCCGCAGGCGACCCCGGGTCCACGCCGCGCACGACGATGCCGCTCGTCCGCGCCGTGCCGATGGCCTGCGCGATGCGCGGGTTGATCGTCACGGCGTCAAAGCCGGTGTAGTACGACCGGTCCACTGCGCCGTTTTCGCGCAGTTCGTCGAGGATCGTCTGGGCCCGCTCGGCAGGCACAGCGAAGCCGATGCCGACGGAGCCGCCGTCTTCGGTGTAGATGGCCGTATTGACGCCGATGACCTCACCGAGCGCGTTGAGCAGCGGCCCGCCCGAATTGCCCCGGTTGATGGCGGCGTCCGTCTGAATCATGCCCCGGTAGATGCGGTTGGGCTGGTTGAGTGTGCGGTTGGTGGCGCTCACCACGCCCACGGTCACCGTCGGCTCGGCCGCCTCGAACAAGCCAAACGGGTTGCCGAGGGCGATCACCCACTCGCCTACGATGGGCGGACCCGAAGCAGCGAATGACAGGTGCGGCAGCGCGCTCGGCGCGTCTACCTTCAGCAGCGCGAGGTCCGTGGCGGCATCCGACCCCACGAGCCGGGCAGGCAGCGTCTCGCCGTCGGGGAACGACACGGAGATCTCCGTCGCATTGCCCGCCACGTGGTCGTTGGTGACGATGTAGCCGTCGGGCGTGAGCACGAAACCGCTGCCGGTGGACTGTTGCCGCATCGCGCGCGGGGGACCGAACAGGTCGAACCACGGGTCGTAGCGCTGCCGCACCGTCCGCACCTCGACGACGTTGACGGAGACGATGGCGGGCTCGGACTGCGCCACGGCGCGCGTGATGGCCGTCTGCCGCCCCGTTGTGAGGGCCGTGTTGGCGGCGTCAAGCGCCTGCACCTCGGGCGTCGCGGCGGGGGCCTGCCGGGATTGCGCGCGGCAACTCGGCAGCGCGGCGAGCAGCACGAGAAGGGTGAACAGTCGAAGCATCGCGGGGCGTCGGGAGAAACCGGCGCGTGTACGGGGGCCGTCAGGCGGGGTTTCTGAAACGCCGAGCGCGCAGAAGCGGGGCGTCCCACTCCTGCGCGCTTAGCGTGTACGAGGTCGAACCGTCAGCCCTTCGGTACGCGGATCGTCTGGCCGGGGTAGATCTTGTCCGGGTCTTCGATGACCTCCTTGTTGGCCTCGAAAATCTCGCGCCAGCGGCTGGCGTCGCCGTACTGCTGCTGGGCGATCTTCGAGAGCGTGTCGCCCTTTTCGATGGTGACGAAGTTGGGCTGCGCGGTCTGCTGGGAGGCAATCTCCTGCTGCGGCGTCTGCGCGCTGACGGTCAGGCGGTCGTCCACCTTCTCGACGCCCTTGATGTTGCCTGCGAGCAGCACGGCCTTCTCGCGGTCGGCGTACGAATGCGCCGTGCCAAAGAGCGTGGCGGTGCCGTCGGTGTAGGAGACGTTGAGGTTGGCGATGCGGTCGCCGAGGGCAGTGGAGATGGTCTGCTTGATCTCGGCGGGTTCGTTACCCGTTTTGACGTCGCGGCCCGCGCCGCGCAGAAAGTCGAAGAGGCCCATGATGGTAGGAAAGGTGTCGTTGGAGAAAACAGGAAGGTTGTCTTACCGCCCGCGCGGGCAGTCGGCCTCTTGCCGTGCCACAGGTTGCCGAGTCGTTACGCTTGGAGCAGACGCGGATGGGTAGCCTGTACGCTCGCAGATCAACCACTCAACCCCATCCAGCCATGTCTATCGCCAAAGTCATCGAAGTGCTCGCCGAAGGCTCGAGCATCGAAGAAGCCGTCGAGTCCGCCGTCGCCGAGGCGTCGAAGTCCGTCCGCAACATCCGCCACGTCTACATCAACGAGTTGCAGGCGATAGTGGAAAACGACAAGGTGACCAAGTACCGCCTCAACGCCAAGCTCACGTTCGTCGTCGGCAGCGGCGGCGACATGAAGTAGGAGGAAGCCGGAGGTGGAAACGCGGAAGTAAACGGACGAAAGTGCCGGAGGCTATTCGCTCCCGTTCCGAGATCCGAGATCCGCGTTTCCACCTTCCCTAAAACGCGCCGATGATCAGGCGCAGGGAGATGAAGAAGGCAAGCGCGGCGAAAGCCCAGCGCAGGTAGCGCGTGTCGAGGTGGTGGGCTACGTGGACGCCCACGCGGGCCATGATGAGCGCGGGCACGGCCAGCGCCAGTCCGCTCTGCAGGTCCACGTAGCCCACCACCCAGCGCCCCGACTCGGGCGCAGCGGCCAGCGCGTAGGTGAGCGCGCCCGCGAGCGCGGTGATGACGATGGTGGCGCTCGACGTGCCCGACGCTCGACGCATGGGCATGTGGAGCAGCTTGTCGAAGAGCGGCACGAGGATGATGCCGCCGCCCACGCCCGCACTCGACGCCACCGCGCCGCTGGCCAGCCCGATGGCCCCGAGTTTGACGGCGGGTGGCGGTGGCGGACGGTGCTGGGCGTGGCTGGGGGACGCCCACACCATGCGGAAGGCCACGACGGCCAGTACGCACCCGAAGACGAGCGCGAACAACTCGGGCGTGTACCACGGCTGCGTGGTCACGAATGCTTTGGTGAGGTAGACGCTGACGGCGCTGCCGAGGCCCACCAGCGTGGCCGTACGTACGTTCACGGCATCGTGCCGGTAGTGTGCGAAGGCACTCGACACGGCGGTAAGCATCGTGCAGAGCAGGCTCGTGCCTACCACCAGCGGCGGCACCTGCGCGGCGGGCACGCCCATTGCCGTAAACACTGCCAGCAGCACGGGCGCGAAGATCACCCCGCCGCCGACGCCGAGCAGCCCGGCCAGGAATCCCCCGGCGGCTCCGGCGAGCAGCAGCCACACCACCATCATCGGCTCCCCGCCAGCAGTGCGTCGTAGGCGCGGCGGTTCTCGATCAACGCGATGGCCTGCGCGAGCCGCTCGTCCGTCGCCAGCGCGTCGCGCGCGAGCGCCTCGGTCGAGGCGTAGCGGGCCAGCAGCTCGCGGCGCAGCCGCTCCCGGATCGTCGGCGCGTGGCGTTCGAAGTCGGCGGCCTTCTCGCGCCTGATGGCCTGCTGCAGCGACTCCGCCTCGGCGCGCGCACGCGCGTACCCGGCCTCGTCCAGCGAGGTCATGAAGGCGTCGAGGGCATCCTCCGCGCCTGTGCGGTAAGCGAAGCCCTCGCGGTCGAGGTAGGCACGGAAGTCGTCCAGCAGGGCCTCGTCGACGCGGGTGGGCATCGCCGCGTGGGTGGCGGCGTAGCGGTTGGCGAAGCCGAAAAAGCGCGCCTCGCGTTCGAGCGCGGCCACGAGCGCGCCGGGCGCGGCTTCGGGCGCGGACACGTCGGGGTCGATGCCGCCGCCGTCACGCACCGCCCGGCCTGTCGCCGTCGCAAACGTCCGGCGCAGACTGTCGGCGACTTCCGAGGCGCTGCCGTCGTGCCGGTAATCCAGCCGCTGCACCGAGCGACCCGACGGCAGCGCGTAGCGTCCGGAGGTGAGCTTGAGCATCGTCTGGTAGGGCAGCGGCTGGAACGTCTGCACGAGGCCCTTTCCGTACGTCGTCTCGCCGAGGATGACGGCGCGGTCGAGGTCTTGCAGCGCGCCCGCGACGATCTCGGAGGCCGACGCGCTGAGGGCATCGACGAGCACGACGAGGGGCATCTCGGGTGCGGCGGGAGCGGCGAAGGTGCGGAAGGATTCCTGGACTCGCCCTGCGCGCCCGCGCAGCGTCACGACGGTGGTGCCCTCGGGCACGAACAAGCCCACGATCTCGACGGCATCCTGCACGATGCCGCCGGGATTGCCGCGCAAATCGAGCACGAGCCCCTTCACAGGGCCCCGCGCCATCAGCGTGTCGAGCGCGCCGCGCACCTCGCGCCCCGCGCCCTGCCCGAACACCTGCAACCGGATGTAGCCCACACCCGCCGACGTGTCGGCCCCGACGAAGCCGCTGAAGGTGACGGTGCGCGGGTCGGCAGTTTCGCGCGTGAGTACGAAGCGCAGCGGCTCCTCCACTCCGGCGCGCTCGACGGTGAGTTCGACGGCCGTGCCCGGCGCGCCGCGCAGGATTGCGCCCACGTCCTGCATCGTCAGGTCGGCGGCGGCGCGTCCGTCGAGCGTCTGCACCACGTCGCCCACGCGCAGGCCCTGGGCGTATCCGCCCGTCGTCGAGCCTTCCTGCGGCGGCACCACGAGCAGCTGTCCGCCGCGCGTCTCCAGCGTCACCCCCACCGAGCCGTAGGCCCCGCGCAAGAGTTCGGACTGGGCGCGGGCGTACTCGTCGAGAAAGTTGGTGTACGGGTCGAGGTCCGCCAGCATGGCTGCCATGCCGCGCCGCATCACCCGCTCGGGATCGAGTTCATCGACGTAGTGAAGCGATAGCTGCTCGTAGACCTCGGCGAAGATCTCGAAGTTTTTCCTGAGCGCGAAGTATGCGTCGCCGGAGGGCTGCTGCGCGTGCGCGGCGGGCGTCAGCAGGGCGCAGGCGAGCAGACACAACGCCAGTCGGCGTGCGGGCGTGGAGGGCAGCGCGGCCACGTCAGGCCCCCGTCTGCTGCTCGGCGGCGCGCCGCTTCGCCTCGGCAGCTTCCTCCTTCGCCAGCGCCTTGGCCCGCTTTTTCTCGACGCGCGCGGCCAGGAAGATCGACAGTTCGTAGAGCCCCATCAGCGGCAGCGCCACGAGGATCTGCGAGAACGGGTCGGGCGGCGTCAGGACGGCCCCGAGCACGAGCGTGATGATGATGGCGTACTTGCGAACGCTGCGGAGCAGCGCTGCCGACAGGATGCCCACCCGCGCCAGGAAGTAGATCACCACGGGAAGCTCGAACACCAGCCCGATGCCCAGCGACCACGTCGTCACCATCGAGAAGTACTTGGTGATGTCGAACTCGTTGGCGATCTCGGGCGAGAGCGAGAACGAGGCGAAAAACTGGAGCGACAGCGGCGTGACGACGAAGTAGCCGAAGGCGATGCCCAGCATGAAAAAGAACGTCGCCCCGACGGCGGCAAAGCGCATCCCCTGCCGCTCGTGCGGATACAGACCCGGCTCGATGAACTTCCAGA
Organism: Rhodothermales bacterium; assembly: GCA_963829705.1. GTDB lineage: Bacteria > Bacteroidota > Rhodothermia > Rhodothermales > BA12 > CAWHJN01. Next base: position 5,739 of record CAWHJN010000004.1, on the reverse strand, counting down.
GCTGGTAGATGAAAAACGGTGCACCGATGACGGCTCCCGCCGCGAAGATCGTCCCGAGCCACGCGAAAAACTGGCCTGAGACGGTGCGGTTTTGCAGCGCGAACGGCGCGGCCTCGACGCCGAAAAGCCGGTAGGTGATGAAGTCCGGGTCTTTGGGCGCCAGCAGCACGTGCTCGATGAGCGCGTCGGCAAAGAAAAAGCAGACGATGACGACCACGAGCACCGCCCCGAGCCCTTTGATGAGGTGCCAGCGGAGCGCTTCGAGGTGGTCGAGAAACGACATCTCGCCCTGCGCCAGCGGGTCGGCGGGGGGCGGCGTGGGGGGGGGCAGCCCGTCGCCCTCGGCGAGGGGCGCGGGCGCGTCGGGCGGTCGGCGCAGCCGGCCGACGGTGCGGATGAACGCTTTGCCGGCGGTGCGGATCATGGCGAGTCGCTGCTTCCGGCGGTGCCGGAGCGGAGGTTGAGGTCGAGGAGAGAATCTACCCAGAGGCCCTCGCTTTCGAGGCGCGCGCGCCCGCCGCTCCACGTGAAGTTGAACAGCGTCAAGAGGCCCGCCACCTGGAAGCCGTCGGCACGCAGGAGCGCGAGAGCCCGCGAGGCGCTGCGGCCCGAGTTGAGGATGTCGTCGAGCAGCACCACGGGGGCGCGGCGGTCGAGCGGGCCTTCGACGAGGCGGCGGCGTCCGTGCGGCTTGCGGTGCTCGCGCACGAGGCCGCCCTTGAAGGCCGTCGGGCCGGGGTCGGCGAGGACCGAGCACACCATCGCGTGCGCGCCGAAGCCAAAGCCGACCACCTGCCGCACGCTGCGCCCCCGGAGCCGCTCGGCCAGCACGCGCCCGACCTCCTGAAACATGACCCCGTCGAGCATCGGAATGCGCGTGTCGAGCAGCCACCCGATGGGCTGGCCGCGCGGGTCGGTGATGAGTTCCTGCTCACGCCGGACGAGCGCCTGGTCGTAGAGGCGACGCCCGAGCTGCACGAGGTCGTCGTAGGTGTCTGGCGAAAACGTACCGGTCTCCATAAATCACTCCTTAGCGCCCGGTCGCGTACCTGTCGCCCGGCGGAAGTGCCCCGTACCGATGGTGCCGGGCTTGCGTTCCTGACTCCTTCCGGGTGCACGCTTACTCCATCCCGATGCTGAAGAGTCGTTCGAGGTCGTGCGGCGAAAACACCCGGAAGCCGATGAGCGTCTCCGACTGCTCGATGCCCGCGATGGGCCGGATCTGCTCGGTGACGAGGCGCGCGAGGCCCTCGTTGTCTTTCACTCGCAGGATGGCGACGAGATCGTAGCGCCCCGCGACGGAATGCACCTCGGAGACGCCCTTGAGATCGACGAGCGCCTCGGCGACGGCGTTGACCTGTCCGCGCGACGTGTTGAGGAGGAGAATGGCGGTGACCATGATGGGAATGTCAGATTTACTGGCGTGAAGCTTCGCTTTCGGAGGGTGGATTTCGGATGTAGAGGCGGAGGTCGCAGATTGGAGGCAAACAACCAAGGTATCGAACCTCCAGCCTCCAACGTCAAACCTCCTGGAACTGCATCGCGGCGAGGTGGGCGTAGAGGCCGCCGTGCGCGGTGAGTTCGGCATGCGTGCCGTCCTCGACGATGCGGCCCTTGTCGAGCACGAGGATGCGGTCGGCGTGGCGGACGGTGGCGAGGCGGTGCGCGATGACGAACGTCGTCTGGCGCTGCATCAGCCGTTCGAGGGCTTCCTGGACGAGTTTTTCGGACTGTGCGTCGAGGGCGCTCGTGGCCTCGTCGAGCAGCAGCAGCGGCGCGGCGCGCAGCAGTGCCCGGGCGATGGCGATGCGCTGCCGCTCGCCGCCCGAGAGCTTCACGCCGCGCTCGCCCACCTCGGCGTCGTAGCCCTCGGGGAGGGCCGAGATAAACTGGTGCGCGTTGGCCTGCCGGGCCGCCTCCTCGACCTCCGCATCCGTCGCGTCGAGCCGCCCGTAGCGGATGTTGTCGCGGATCGTCGACGAGAACAGCTGCACGTCCTGCGGCACCGTGGCGATGTGGGCGCGGAGGCTGGCCTGCGTCACGCCGCGCACATCGTGCCCATCCACCCTGATCGCGCCGCCGTTGACGTCGTAGAAGCGCGGGATGAGGTTGAGCAGCGTCGTCTTGCCCGCCCCACTCGGCCCGACGAGCGCGACCGTCTGGCCCGGCTCGACGTGGAACGACAGCTCGCGCAGCACGGGCTGTTCGCCATACGCGAACGAGACGCGCTCGAACGTCACCGCGCCGCGCACCTGGTCGAGCGCTACCGCATCCGGCGCGTCCTCGACCTCGGGGGCGGTGTCGAGCAGTTCGAACAACCGCCCGCTCGCGCCCGCGGCGCTGTTGAACGTCGTGTAGAGCCGGCTCATGCCGCCCACCGTCCGGGCGATGTTGAAGGCGTAGAAGATGAACGCGACGAGGTCGCCCGTGAGCAGGCGTCCGGCCAGCACCTCGCGCCCCCCGAACCAGAAGATGACCACGAGCGACGACATGAAAAACAAACTCACGCTCGTCCAGAACGTCGTCGAGAGCAGCGCCGTGCGCCGGGCCGTCTCGAAGAGCTTCTCCGTCGCCGCGCCGAAGCGGCCCGTTTCGTAGGGCTCGCGCGCGAACGCCTTTACCACGCGCACGGCCACGAGCGCCTCCTCGGCCACCGCCGTCGTCTCGGCCAACTCGTCCTGAATTTTTCGGGAGAGCGCCCGGATGCGCGAGCCGAAGTAGCGCGCCAGAATCGACACGACGGGCACGATGGCGAAGACGACGATGCTCAACCGCCAGTTGAGCACCACCATCAGCGCCAGCGAGCCGACGAGCGAGAGCGACTGCGTGACGACCTCGATGAGGGCCGTCGTGACCGCCGCGCGGATCGAGCCGACATCGTTGGTGAGCCGCGAGGTGAGGTCGCCCGTGCGCTGGTGGGTGAAAAAGCCGACGCCGAGCGTGTGCAGGTGCCGGTACACGCTCTTGCGGAGATCCGCCACGACGCGCTCGCCCGTCCATTCGAGCAGGTAGTAGCCCGCGAACGAAAACGCCGATTGCAGCACGAACAGCCCCACGAGCCCCAGCGTGATGCGGTCGAGAAGCGACTTGTTGCCGTCCACGAACGCCGCGTTGAGCAGGCTCCGCAACCCCAGCGGCACCACGAGCCACACGAGCGACGCGCCGACCGTCAGCGCGAGCGCCACGAGCAACCGGCGGCGGTAAGGCCGTGCCAGCGTCAGGATGCGGCGCATCGCGCGCCAGAGCGAGCGCGGCGGCAGCACGGTCTTATCGGCGATCTGCACGTTGATTTGTCGGGTTGATTGAGTTGTTGGGTTTGTTGGATTCGTTCGTCAATCAATTACCACCAACCAGCGAGGCGAAGCCGAGCGGAACCATCAACCAACGTCCTGCTCCTCCACGACGGCACGGACGCGGTTGGTTTCGTTTTCGACGCCCACGTAGAGATGCTTGCGGCGCGTTTCCGAGCCGTCAGCGGCGTGGCGTACGAGCGCGCGGGCGCGGGGCACGACGAGGTCCACGCGCCCGACGAGGCCCATCGTCACCGCCACCGTGGCTCCGCCGTCCGTCATGCCCTCGGGCAGCGCCACGGTGAGGTCGGCGGTGCTGCCCGGCGGCAGCGCACACCCGAGGGCGTAGCGCGCGCCCGCCACCTCGGCGTGGGCGACGTAGTAGAGAAAGCGGCTCCGGTTGGTGACGTGCAGCCGCGTGTTGGCCATCACGATCTCGACGTCCTCGGGCGGGTGCGCCGTCGTGTAGACGCCGCTGAGGTCGGGCGTGCCCGCCTCGTTGCCGAAGGCGTCCACGATTTCGAGGAAGTTCGCCGTGTAGTTTTTGAGCCAGCCGCAGTACGAGCGCGTGCCGCTGTCGAAGGTCACTTCCACGACGACCTGCGTGAACAGGTGCGCTTCGAGCAGCGGATCGTACGCCGTACCCGCGTACCCGACGATCTCGGAAGTCAGCTTCTGGATATTCGCCTCCTGCGACGCCAGGCCGGGCCGCCGCGCTTTGGCGAAGCCGATGATAAGGCCAGCAGACTGCACCACGGCGTCGCGCACGAGGGCGAACCAGTTGCGGATTTTGCGGCCCGTGCGCCGGAAGAAGCCCGGCTTCGCCGTGCGTTTTATCGCCTGCCGCCGCGACGCCTGTTCTTCCGCCGTCAGCCCCTCCGGCACGCGGAAGAGCGCCTCGATCTTCGGATATTCCTCCTTGTAAAACATGAACGACTGCTCCACATGCCCCTCGACGGCCTCGACCGGCGCCGCGTAGCGCAGCTCCAGGCCCGTTGTGTAGAGCCGTGCGCGGCCCCACACGATGTCGCCCCCCTCCTCGGCCAGCGTGATAGAGTCGTCCTCGAAGCTTTTCAGGCACCGGTCGCGCTGCTGCGCCTGCACGATGGCCACCACCGTCGCCAGCACGAGCAGCACGAGGATGGTGAGAAGAGTAGCGTCCACAGGCGAGCAAAGCAGGAAACAGGCAGGGCGAGCGGCGCAACGCCTGCGCCTGGCGGCGAGTTCGGCGAACCCGGATGCCCGCCGTGTGGTTGAGGTCTCTCGTTTTCGTATCGCTCTCGCATGATCGCAACGCTTCGCTCGGCCTACGTGTGGGCGGCCACGGCCCTGCTCATCCTGTTCTGGCTGCCCTTGCTGGCCTTCGTCCGGCTGTTCGACCGCGACCCGGCGCTCTATACCACGGGACGGATGTTCCGCCGCCTCGGAGCCGCCATCACGCGCGTCAACCCGACCTGGCAGATCACCGTCGAGGGGTTGGAGCACATTGGCGATCCGCGCCATCCGTACGTGATCGTGAGCAACCACCAGTCCAACGCCGACATCCCCGTCGTCAGCCGCTTGCCGATGGAGATGAAGTGGGTGGGCAAGAAATCCCTCTTTGACCTTCCCTTCATCGGCTGGATGATGAAGCTCGCGGGCGACATCGAGGTGGATCGCAGCGACGCGCGCAGCCGGGCCGGCGTGTTGATTCGTGGGCGCGAGTACCTGAAGAAAAAGTGCTCGGTGATCTTCTTTGCCGAGGGCACGCGCAGCAAAGACGGGCGCGTGCTGCCCTTCACCGACGGCGCGTTCAAGCTGGCCATCAAGGCCAAAGTGCCCATCCTGCCCATCGCCATCGAAGGCACCGGCGACGCGCTGCCCAAAACATCGTGGAGGTTCGGAGCCCCCACCCCCATCCGCCTCCGCGTGCTCGCGCCCGTCGAAACCACCGGCCTCAAACCCTCTGACGTGCCCGCGCTGCGCGAGCGCGTCCGCACCATCATCGCGCAGCAGATCGCAGCGTGGCGCGGCGCCGACCTGCACGCCACGCTGGTTTCGGCTGTCGAAGAATCTGCCAATCCTCCGATGCTTCCGGCGCAGCAGTAGACGTGGGGCGAGGGATCGCGTACTTTAGGCGTCCTTTTGCCAGCCCATTGCCCTGTAGCTCAACTGGCAGAGCGCCTGACTCTGGATCAGGAGGTTCAAGGTTCGAGTCCTTGCAGGGCAGCACGCGAAAACGCCCCAGATTGGCCCTAAAAGCCGGTCTGGGGCGATTTGCATATGTCCGCTACTGGGTGCCCGTGTGCGTTAGAATGCAGAATTATGCAAGGTTCTGGGAAGTAGGAATCCGTAGAGGAGCCACTCCGAGAAAGGCATCCAACGTAGACTGTTCAGCGATCGACGTCTGATTGAGCGAATTTGGCAGACAGTAGATGCGAATCCGCGCTGACGGTGACTGCCGTGCGCC